>NZ_CP150326.1:10900000-13463336 GCF_051530145.1 Sorangium sp. So ce302
CCGCGCCCCCCCGGACCCGCTTGCCGTGGGCCAGGCACATCGAGGTCGGCGCGGACATCGCCCTCGTCAACCGGTTCGGCTCGGACGACGCCGCGGGCCAGCCGACGGGGATTCGCCTGAAGCCCGCGGTCGGCGTCGGGGCCCACGCGCGCTGGGAGATCTTCGACTACCTGCGCTTCTCCGCCTTCTTCGTGCACGCCGAGCACGAGCTCGCGCTCCAGGCGGGCGCGCTCGCGCAGCCCGGCCCGATCACGGCAGAGCCACGCGAGGACGGCGCGCCCGCGGTGCGCACCCTCGCGCTCGGCGCGCGCCTCGCGCCCACGCTTCCGCTCGGCGAGCGCGCCCGCTCGTGGCTGTCGGTCGGCGTCGGCTACGACAGGTTCGACTTCGACCGCATGCGGGTCTCCGACCCCGGGGGTGCGTTCACGGTCCGCGAGCGCGGCGCGTCGTACGTCGAGATCCCGCTGGGGCTCGGGGTGTCGTTCGACATCATCCGCCGCTGGCTCACGATCGAGCTGGAGACCTCGGGCGCCTTCCTGCTCGGCCGGGGCGGCGACGCCACCCGGGAAGGCCAGGCCATCGACGCCCAGGGGCGGCGGCGCAACGTCGGCGCGCTGCCGCAGACCCGAGGCTCGTTCGTCCAGACGCTCGGCCTCTCCCTCGTGCTGTGATCGCCGTGTCGTGCGGCGAGCTCAGCTGAGGGCCAGCATGCGATCGATCGGGACGCGCGCGCGCTCGCGCAGCTCGGGAGCCATCTCGAGGCGCGGGGCGAGATCGCGCAGCGCGAGATAGACCTTCTCGAGCGTGTTGAGCCGCATGAAGGGGCACTCGTTGCAAGCGCAGTTGCCCTCCGGCGGCCCCTCGATGAACTCCTTGTGCGGCGACGCCTTGCGCATCTGGTGCACGATGCCGCTCTCCGTCGCGACGATGTACTTCAGGGCGTCGTCCGCGGTCGTGTACTTGAGCAGCGCGGTCGTCGAGCCGATGTAGTCGGACATCCGCAGGATCGGCTCCTCGCACTCCGGGTGCGCGATGAGCTTCGCGTCCGGGTGGCGCTCGCGCAGCGCGACGATCTTGCGCAGGCTGAAGGTCTCGTGAACGACGCAGCTGCCCTGCCACAGGCGCATCGGGCGGCCCGTCCGCTCGACGAGCCAGCGCCCGAGGTTCTTGTCGGGCGCGAAGAGGATCTCCTGCCCCTCCGGGATCGCGCGGACGATCTTCTCCGCGTTCGATGACGTGCAGATGTAGTCGCTCTCGGCCTTCACCTCGGCGGAGCAGTTGATGTACGAGATCGCGGCCGCGCCGGGGTACCGGGCGCGCCAGGCGCGGAAGCGGTCGACGGGGCAGCCGTCGGCGAGCGAGCAGCCCGCCGCGAGGTCGGGGACCACCACGATGCGCTCGGGGTTCAGGATCTTCGCCGTCTCGGCCATGAAATGCACGCCGGCGAACAGGATGACGTCCGCGGTCGTCTTCTTCGCCTGCTGGGCGAGCTGCAGCGAGTCGCCGAGGAAGTCTGCGAGATCCTGGATGTCGCCGTCCTGGTAGTAGTGGGCCAGGAGGACGGCGTTCCTCTCCCGCTTCAGGCGGCTGATCTCGTCGTGCAGATCCAGGCGCGGATCGATGGCGGCAGGCTGGGGCGCGGCGCTCGTCATGGCTAGCTAAGGTAGGCACCGCGCGGCGCGCTGGCCAGGGCCCCCGAGCCGCGCGGCGAACTCGGGCGCGCTCCAGCCACGCCCACGCAGCCGGTGCGGCATTCGCCGGCGCTCCAGCCGCGCAGCGCGCTCCAGCCGCGCAGCCCGCCGCGTCTCCCTCGTTGACAACGGCCGGCACCGGTTCACGATCGAGGCCCGCGGTGGGCCTGGGGAGGAGCTCTCGTCGTGGGCGGCCACCCATGTCCTTCCTGATCCCCGTCGCCCTGCTCGCCCTCGTCGTACCGCTCGTCGTGGCGCTCCTGCGCGCAAATGAGCTATTTTGCGTGCGCGTCGAGGGGCGCAACGTCCG
This sequence comes from Sorangium sp. So ce302, assembly GCF_051530145.1. Classification (GTDB taxonomy): domain Bacteria; phylum Myxococcota_A; class Polyangia; order Polyangiales; family Polyangiaceae; genus Sorangium; species Sorangium cellulosum_B. The sequence continues at coordinate 10,902,002 of NZ_CP150326.1, forward strand.
GCTGCTCCGGGGCCGGATGCCGCAGCGGCTGCTCGACGACATCACGGACGTCCTCCGCGCAGCGCCGGTCGGACGGGGCGCGGTGCGGGTCGTGGTCGAGGACCGGCGCGCTCGGGTCCACGTGGAAGGGGATATCTCTCCCGAGCAGGCTCAGCAGCTGAGGAACACCGTCTCCATGTGGCCGGTTCCGAAGATCCGCGCGGCCCCGAAGCGCCGCGCGGGCGCATGACCCCGCCGCCGACATTTCCACCCTAGCGAGTCAGTCCCGCATGGCCGACGACAAACCCCGAGACAATCCGCCGACCTCCAAGCTGGGGCGCCTCGCGCGCCTCGCCGGCCTCGCGCCCCGCACGATCCCGTTCGCCATCGAGGGCGCGAGGCGCGTCCTCGGCGCGACCCGGACCGAGGAGGAAGAGGCCGAAGCGCGGCGGAGGATGGCCCAGGAGGTCAAGAAGACCGCCGAGGCGATGCTGAAGACGCTCGGCGAGATGAAGGGCCTGCCGCTCAAGTTCGGCCAGATGGCGAGCTACATCGACGGGCTCGCGCCGCCGGGATACGAGGAGAAGTTCCAGGCCACGCTGAAGAAGCTGCTCGACAAGGCGCCGCCCCTGTCGCCGGAGGCCGCGGAGCAGATGATCCGCGAGGAGCTCGGCACCCCGCCCGAGCACGTGTTCGCGACCTGGGAGCGCGAGCCGTTCGCGGCGGCGAGCATCGGACAGGTGCACCGGGCCACGACGAGGTCGGGGGAGCGGGTCGCGGTGAAGGTGCAGTACCCCGGCATGGACAGGGCCATCGAGAACGACCTGAAGAGCGTCTCGATGCTCGAGGCGATGATGGCGCCCCTCGCCAAGAAGCTGAACGCCCGGCAGACCGTCGACGAGCTCCGCAAGGTCTTCCTGTCCGAGCTCGACTATGCGCGCGAGGCCGAGATGGCGGACCTGTTCCGCCGCATGAACGCCGGGGACGAGGACGTCTCTATCCCGCGCATCCACCACAGCCTCACCACGAGGCGCGTCCTCACGCTCGAGCTCGTCGACGGCATGAGCTACGCCGAGTTCTGCGAGCGCGGCAGCCAGGAGGCGAAGAACCGCGCGGGCCTCTCCATCTGGCGCTTCACCTTCCGCTCGATGCTCCGGTACGGCTGGCTCTACGCCGACCCGCACCCGGGCAACTACCGCTTCCACGAGGATGGCCGCGTCACGATCCTCGATTTCGGCTGCGTGAAGCAGCTCCCGCCCGACCTCGTGGCGGGCATGAAGCGCTACATGCGCGCCGCCATGGACGCGGACTGGAAGGAGTTCGACCGGGCGTGCGTGGAGGTGCTCGGCTACGACCCGGCCGACGAGAGCTGGGATCTCTACCGGAGCTACACGATGGAGCTCATGGTCCCGCTGTGCACGCACGGGACCTGGAAGTGCTCCCCGGAGAAGGCGCGCGAGACGGTGGCGTACCTGACCCGCGGTATCCGGGGGCTCGCCCTCAAGGAGGGAGAGAAGATGCCCACCATCCCCCACGTGCCGAAGATGCCGCAGGACTTCACGTTCGTAAATCGCCTGCAGTGGGGGCTCGCGTCCGTGCTGGCGGGGCTCCGGACCGAGGCGGCGTTCCGGCGGACCATCGATCCCTGGGTGCGCGACGGGGTGCACCCCGTCCCCGATTGAGCGCGGATCGCTGGTAGGCTCGTCGGCGCGGAGAGGCGCGCCGAGGTCGCTTCCGCCGCGGCTCTCACCTTGACCTCGATCCCGCACGCTGTGACATTCGATCGGGGCATGGACGACGAGAGGGCGGCCTGCGAAAGGCGCGTAGGAACGACCCTGCGGGGCAAATGGACGATCGATCGCCTCGTCGGGATCGGCGGGATGGCCGCCGTCTATGCCGTGACCCACAAGATCGGGCGGCGCGATGCGATCAAGATCCTCCACCCCGAGGTGGCGCGCTCAAAGGACCTGCGCGCCCGGTTCGAGCGCGAGGCGCAGGCCGTCAATCGGTTCCAGCACCCCGGCGTGGTCGAGATCCGCGACATCGATGTGACCGAGGACGGCGCGCCGTTCCTCGTGATGGAGCTCCTCGACGGCGAGTCGCTCGCCGACCGGCTCCAGCGGCTCGGCAGCATCGAACCGGGCGAGATGCTGCGGCTCATGGACGAGCTGCTCGACGTGCTCGGCGCCGCGCACGGGCAGGGGATCATCCACCGCGACATCAAGCTCGACAACCTCTTCGTCGAGAAGACCGGGCGCCTCAAGGTGCTCGACTTCGGCATCGCGCGCATGCGCGACGGCGTGAAGACGGCGATGCGGACCCGCACGGGCGCGACGCTCGGGACGGTGTCGTACATGGCCCCGGAGCAGGTGCGCGGCATCTCGGTCGACCACAGGGCGGACCTCTTCGCCGTCGGCGCGACCATGTTCCGGGTGATCGCGAAGCGGCGGATCCACGAGGCGCGCACGGAGTCCGAGCTGCTCGTGAAGATGGCGACCATGGCGGCGCCGCCGCTCGCGAGCGTCGCGCCGGACACGCCGCACGGGCTGTGCCTCGTCGTGGACAGAGCGCTCGCGTTCGATCGCGACCGGCGCTACCCGGACGCCCGCACGATGCAGGCCGACGTGCGCGCGCTCCTGCATGGAGCGGCGCCGCCGCACGCGTCGGCGCGCCTCGCGGCGGGCGACGTGCCGTCGGCGGGCGCGCCGCCGCTCTCCCCGATGCTCCTGTCGGCGGCCGCCTCGGCGGACGCGCAGGCCGAGCCTCCGCCGCGGCCCGCGGCCCCGTCGGGCGCGAGGTGGAACGAGATGGGCTCGGCGCCCGCGATCGGGTCGGAGCTCGGCCCAGGCAACAGCGGGGCGTCGTCGTGGGAGGCCGCCACGATGGCGGCGCCCGGAGCTCCGCGCGGGAGCGCCATGGATGCTGCCCAGGCGCACGGAGGCCACCCCGGCATGGCGCAGGCCGTCCCCGGCGCTCCGAATGGACCGCCGTCGTCCCTGCACAACACCGGCGCCGGCCACGCCGGAGCGCACGGCGCGCCCCCATCTTGGCAGGGCGCCAGCGCGCCCCACAGCGCCCCCGTCTCGCTCCACAACACAGGCTCGGGCCTGCACAACACCGGTCCGGCCTACGGCCCGCCTGCCCCGGCGCACGGCGCCAGCGCGCCCCACAGCGCCCCCGTCTCGCTCCACAACACAGGCTCCGGCCTGCACAACGCCGGCCCGGCCTACGGCGCGCTCGTCCCGGCGCACGGCGCCAGCGCGCCCCACGGCCCGCCCGTCTCGCTCCACAACACAGGCTCCGGCCTGCACAACGCCGGCCCGGCCTACGGCGCGCCTGCCCCGCGGCACAGCGCCGGCGTACCGCACGGCGCGCCCGCCTCGCTCCACAACACCGGCTCGTCGCTGCACACCACCGGCTCGGCCTACGGCGCGCCCGCGCCGCAGCACAGCGCCAGCGCGCCCTACGGCGAGCAGCCGGCCGCCGCGTGGGCGCCGCGCCACGCTCAGCCGAGGCTGCCGCCGAAGCTCGTGATCCCGCTCGCGCTCGGCGGCGTGGCGCTCATGATCGTGAGCGTGCTCGCGGTCTGGATGGCGCTCCGCGACGAACCCCAGAGCGACGCGGTCCAGCACGATCTGCTGCCAGCCCAGAGCGCGAGCGCCGGGCCGACCCAGCTCTCCCCGTCCTCGGAGAGCACCGACGAATCGCGGAGCAACGTGAACGAGCCAGGATCGCGGAGCAACGTGAACGAGCCAGAGACGATGCGCCCGGAAGCGCCGAACGCTCCGGCGAGCGCGCCGCCCGCGAGCACGTTCATCATCGACTTGACCAAGAAGAAGCAGCGGACGAGAAAATCACGCCAGGACTGAAGCCAGATCGCCGAACATGGAGCTCCGCCCCCTCATGGTGACGAGGACAACCCCGCGCGCTCGATCGATGCTCGTCGGGTCTGCGCTGGCGCTCACGCTCTCGGGAGCGTGCTCGGACCCGGTGCCGATCGGCCCACGTCCCGACGCCGGCGGCGACGGTGGAGGCGGCAGCGGAGGCGCGCCGCCGCTCTGCAGCTCCGGCGACGTGCAACCCTGCTATCCCGGCCCGGCAGACACCGAGGGTGTCGGCGTGTGCGCGGCGGGCGTGCGGAGGTGCCAGCCAGACGGCCAGAGCTTCGGCGAGTGCGAAGGCGCCGTGGTCCCGAGGCCCGAGGACTGCGGCACCACCGTGGACGACGACTGCGACGGCGCAACGAACGAGCCCGACGCGGGGTGCGTGTGTACCCCGGGCCAGATCAAGACTTGCTACAGCGGCCCCGAGGGGACGAGCGGCGTGGGGCTCTGCGCGGTGGGGCTGCAGATGTGCGATCTCTCGGGCACGTCGTGGCGGCCGTGCGGCGGCCAGGTCACCCCGCAACGAGAGACGTGCACGGACGACACCGACGAGGACTGCGACGGCTTCGCCTGCAGCACGCCGCTCTGGGCCGCCCTCTACGGTGATCAGAACACCCAGAGCGCGACCAGCGTCGGCGTCGACGCGCTGGGAAACATCTATATCGGCGGCACCTTCTCGGGGACCATCAACCTGACCGGCAAGGAGGCGGGCGCCCTCGTCAGCATCGGCACCTCCGACGTGTACGTCGCGAGCTTCGACCCCTCCGGACAGCACCGCTGGAGCGTGAGGTTCGGCGGCAGCGGCGCCGAGACGCTCAACGGGCTCGCGGTGACGCCTGAAGGCAACCTCGTGCTCGGCGGGACGTTCTACGGCTCGTTCACGTTCGGCGGCACGACGCTGAGCAGCGTCAACGCGCTCGACACCTTCGTGGTCACGATGACCGGAGAGAAGGGCGAGCAAGGCTGGGCACGCCAGCTCGGCGACGCGGCCGATCAGACGCTGCGCTCGATCGCGGTGGACCCCGCCGGAAACATCGCGATCGCCGGCTACTTCAGCGGAAAGCTGCTCTGCTCGTCGTCGCCCGTCCCAGCCTGCGCCGAGAGCGCAGGCGGCACCGACATCTTCGTGCGGAAGTACGATCCGCTCGGCGCCGTCCTGTGGACGAGGATCTACGGAGACGACAAGAACCAGTTCGCCACCGGCGCCGCCGTCGGCAACGACGGCAGCGTGCTCGTCACCGGCCGGTACAACGGCACCCTGACCGTCGGCCCCCGGCAGGTGAAGAACACCGGGCTCGGGCCGAACCTGTTCGTCCTGAAGCTCGACAGCAGCGGGAACGGCGTCTGGCTCTCGGACTATGGAGACACGGCGTCGCAGGCGGGCACCGGGATCGCCGTCGCTCCCTCGGGCGCGGTGCTCGTGACCGGGACGTACATGGGCGCGCTCAACTTCGGAGCGGCCGGTACGCTCCCCGCCAACGATGTGCAGACGGCGTTCGTAGCGTCGCTCGCCCCCGACGGCGTGCCCGTGTGGGCGCGGTGGTTCGCCGGAGACGGCGCCCAGGAGAGCACGTCGATCGTCGCGGACGCGGAGAACGGCGTGGTGGTGACCGGCTCGGTCCAGGGCGTGATCGACCTCGGCGGCGGGCCGCTGCCCGGCGGCGGCGGCTTCGACGCCTTCGTGGCGAAGCTCGACGCCGATGGCAACCACCTCTGGGGGAAGGTGCTCGGCGCCGCCGGCAACCAGAAGTCGAACGCGGCGGCCATCGCGCCGAGCACGGGGGTCATCGCGCTCTGCGGCACCGCCGAGGGGAAGATCGACTTCGGCCTCGGCGAGCACGGGGCGAACGGGACCGACGCGTTCGTCGTGCTCCTGTCGCCGTAGACCGGAGCCGCGGCCCCGGTCACGGGGCGCCGCGAGCGCCCGCAGGGACGAGGTCGACGCGGCCGAGCTCCTCGTTGGTCGCCGCGATGGCGGCGCGGATCGGCTCGCCGACGCCGTAGCGACGGCTCGCGCCGACCAGCGCCTGGGCGGCGGCGTCGATCCGATACGGGCCGCCCGGCAGCGCCTCCAGCGCGATCGTGCCCGTCGCGCCGGACTCGACCATCTGGACGACGAGGCCGAACGGCTTGATGGATACGATGTAGCCCTCGATCTCCTCGCCGACGCGGGAGGCGAAGAGGCGCGCCACGAGCATGCGGTGCCGCTCCGTCTCGGCCTTGGCGGCGCTGCGCGCGCGCGCGTTCAGGTGGTGGGCGAGCGACGCGAGCGCCTCGCACTCGACGCGCTGGTCGCGGCGGCCCTGGAGATAGCGCTTGACCACGCGGTGCACCGCGAGGTCGGCGTAGCGGCGGATCGGGGACGTGAAGTGCAGGTACAGCGGGGCGCCCAGGCCGAAATGCAGGCCTCCGGCGCCCGTGTACCGGGCAGGGCCGAGCGCCTTGCCGAGCACGGTGCGGATGGCCGGCGCGAGCTCGGAGCCCCTGTACTGCGCCTCGAACGCCGCGAGGCCGAGGGGGCTCAGGCGCGCGCCAAAGCCGGCCTCGACGCCGAAGTTGTGCGCGAACTGCTCGAGCGCCCGGACGCGCTCCTCGGTCGGCTCGTCATGGACACGAAAGACGCAGGGGAGCCCGCGCGCCACGAGCCAGCTGGCCACCGCCTCGTTCGCCGCCACCATCAGCCGCTCGATGAGGCGGTGCGCGCCCGTGTCGGAGCGCGGCGAGACTGCGGTCGGCTCGCGCGTCTCGGCGTCCAGCGTCACGTACGCCTCCTCGCGATCGAGCTCGACGCCGCCGCGCGCCGCGCGGACCGTCGACAGCCGCGCGGCCGCGGTGCGGAGCCAGCGCACGACCGGCCGGGCCGCCTCGGGGATGCCGGCGGCGCGGCCTGTCGTCAGGAACTCCTCGACGGCGTCGTACGAGAGGCGGGCGTGCGAGCGGATCACGCTCTCGTGCAGGTCGATCGACGTGATGCCCCCCTCGGGGTCGATGCGCAGCTCGACCGTGACCGCGAGCCGATCGACCCCCGGGAGCAGGCTCGCCGCCTCGCTGGAGATGGCGTCGGGGAGCATCGGGATGACGCGGCCAGCCAGGTAGACGCTCGTGCCTCGGGCGCGGGCCTCGAGATCGAGCGGCGAGCCCTCGGGGACGAACGCGTCCACGTCGGCGATCGAGACGAGGACGCGGAGCGCCCCGTCGGGCCCGGCGGGCAGCACGGCGACGGCGTCGTCGATGTCCGTGGTGACGGGCGCGTCGATCGTGACGGTGATGACGTCGCGCAGGTCGCGGCGGCCGCGCGCGAGCTCGCGCTCGACCGACACCGCGGCGACCGCCGCGCGCGACGCCTCGAGGACCTCGCCCGAGAACACGGCGCGCACGCCGTTGCGGGCGAGGCACCGCTCGATGCCGAGGTCGGCGCCCGACGCGACGACGCGCGCCGGGACGACCGCCGCGCCCTCGATGGTGGCGACCACCGCGGCGCCCTCGGGGAGGTCGTCGGCGCTGCCCGGCTTGAACGGCCAGTCCGTGTTGGAGACGAGGCGATCGACCCGGAGGTGCGGCCGCTTCGCGTGCGATACGACCGTCCCGAAGAGCTCGGAGCGATCGCGCTGGACGAGGGCGAGCTGCGACGCGCTGAAGCGGCCCGGCTCCGCCTCGACGACCACCGCATCGACGACGTCGCCGTCAAGGAACGGGTTCAGATCGGGCGGCGCGATGAAGGCGGTCGCCGAGCCGAGGGCAGCCCAGCCCGGCCTGCCCGGCCCCCCCGCCTTCTCCGGAGAGGCCTCGATGTTCAGGAACCCGAAGCCACGGGGGTTGACCGAGATGCGTCCACGAACGGGTGCGTGCATAGGCGCGGAAGGTACGCCAGATCCCGGCACGTTCGAGCACAAGCTGCCCGTTGAGCTCGCATCAACGCCAGAGAATTACTGCAACACGGTAAGCAACACGGTAAGCAACACGGTAAACAGAGCAGCGCGTGACGTCGCGGCATCGCGCGCTGCATGCCGAGATGCGCTCGGGGGGCCCGGGTGCCTCGCGCTGCGCTGCGCTGCGATGACGTGCGGGCGGCATCGCGGTTCCCACGTGCGCGGGACCCCGTGCGTGGGCGGGACGCCACGGCAAAAGTGCCTCCCTGGACGGTTCGCGGCGCCGGATCGCTTATACTCGACACATCGTGGAAGACTCAGGGGACATCATCGAACTAGCGCGTGTGATGCCTCGGGACCGCTTCGTCCGCCAGGTGACGAACCTGCTCCTCGTGGTGTCCGAGGCTGGTCCGGACAACCAGCAGATCGCATTCCGGACGGTCGCCGCATCGCCGGCGGCGCACCGGAAACCGCCGCCTCCGCCCGGCCCAGCGAGCGAGGTGTTCCAGCTCGTCAAGGCGAAGGGCAATCCCTATCTCGACCAGATCTCGGTGGGCCGCACGCGCAATTGCGACGTGGTGCTGCGCCACCCCTCGGTGTCCAAGCTGCACGCGCACTTCCGGCGGAATGAGCAGGGGCAGCTCGTGCTCATCGACAACGGCTCGCAGAACGGGACCCGCGTGAACGGCAAGCTGCTCTCCGAGAGCGAGCCGCAGGAGATCTCGGTGGGCGACGTGATCCAGTTCGGCCGGCTCACGACGTCGCTGCTCGATGCAGCGGCCCTCTTCGACCTCGTGCGCGAGCAGGCGCGCGTCGCGAGGGACCAGGCGAACCGGTGAGCGCCGCGCGCGGCGGCGCTCAGAACCGGTATCCCGCGGAGACGTTCGGAAAGAACATCGTGAACGTGCCGTGGGCGAGCTCCTCGAACACGACCTTCTTGCCCGGCGCGCAGTCGACCGTGGGGTGCGCCTCGTCGCACTCGGCCCCGACCACGTAGGTGTTGCCCGTCTCGAGCGGCGGGCCGTCGACGAGGAAGAAGCCGACGCCGAGGCCCGCGCTGGCGCTGAGGCGCCCGAGCTTCAGCCGGAGCCTCAGCTCGGGCATCGCGAACGGGGCGGCGGAGCGGAGGGCCCTGCCCGCGTTCTGCACGGCCACGCTGACGGTCCTCTCCGCGTCGGACGCCGTGCCCGTCACCTCGTCGCTCATCTCGGCCAGCACCACGCCGAGCCCGAGCGCGCCGCCGACGTCGAGCCATGACGACAGCCCGTAATGATAGCTGCCGCCGACGATCACCGTCACGCCGGCCATGCCGATGTCGTCGTGAAAGCTGTAGCGGATGGGGAGCCTCTCGTCGCCCCCGCGCGGCGCGGCGTACGTCGCGTCGAGCGAGCGATCGAGCGTCGTGTGGAGGCTCAGGTACCCGGCCGTGAGCTCGATGGCGGCGCCGATCGGGAACTCGTAGCTGCCGCGCACGCCGGCCAGAACGCCGGACGGGCGCGAGATGCCCGAGCAGCTGTAGCTGCCGCAGCTCCGCTCGGCGTCGCTCTCGAGCGACGAGGCGAAGGCATAGCCGCCGGTCGCCTCCAGCCGGAAGACGCCGACCCTACGACCCCAGCGCGGGTGCGCGTCGTCGACGGCGAGCGGCAGGACGATGTCGCCCCTCGTCGTCTTGTCGACGGTCGCGCGCAGCGTGCGCGAGAAATAGCCCGGCTCGTGCGCCTCGAAGGTGTGGCGCCCGAGCGGCAGCGCCCCGCGCCACTGCCCCTTGCCGACCGGGACGCTGTTGATGGTCAGATCCGCGCTCAGCGGCTGGGCGACGACGCGGACCTCCTCGCCGAGCGGCCCCGCCTCGACCGTGGCGACGGCGAGCTGCCCCGCAATGACGTTCGCCTCGCGGGGCGCAGAGCCGAAATTGCCCTTGCGCACCGAGTAGAAATGCGGACCAGGCGCGAGCGCGCCCTCCCACGGCAGCTGGCCGATCAGCGCGCCGTCGATGGTGAGATCGGCGCCGACGAGCCGCTCGTCCTCGACCTTCAGCCGGCCCGTGCTGGCGAGCGGATCGAGCTTCGCGTCCACCGACCTGGTCTCGGCGACCCCGACGGTCACGATCCGCTCGAACGTGTGCCAGCCGTCCTTGACCACACGGAGCGTGTGATCCCCGGGGAGCAGCCGGATCGGGCCGGCGAGGGGGAGCCGGCCGCGCTGTTTCCCGTCGATGAGCACCAGGCCATCGACGTTCGACGAGACGACGACGCTGCCGATCCGCGCTCGCAGCGTGGCGATCGCGGACGCGACGCTCCGGCGCTCCGGCTCGCCGAGCTCCGCGCGGAGCTCCGTGAGCAGCGCCTCATAGAGCTCGAGCGCCTCGTCATAACGCCCGAGCTGATCGAGGCAGAACGCGGCGTTGAGGGTGTTGGGCACCGACGCGACGACCTGACGCGACCTCAGGTAGAGCTCGAGCGCGCGCTGGAAGTCGCCGATCTTGCGCAGCTCGTTCCCTTCCTGAAAGAGCGCCTTGGCCCGGGCGAGCGCCTCGTCCGTCGACGCGGGCGACGCGGCAGGCGGCTCGGGTGGCACGCCCGGGACAGCCGCCGCCGGCGGGGGCTGCGCGCGGGCCGGAGGCGCAGGCGCCGCGCTCGCCACGGCGAGCGCGCAGGCCGCAAAGCAGCGCCGCAGGGCGCGACGGGCGCGCGGCATCGGTCTCACCACCGGTCGACCGGCACCACCGCGGTCGGAGCCGACGGAGCCGCAGGCGCCCCCGCGGCGGAGGGCGTGGCAGGCTCGGCCACGGGAAGAGCGCCGCGCGGGGCGCGGCTCTTCCTGTCACGGCGCGGGGCAGGCTCGGAGGCCGCGACCGACGCAGAGGCCGGCGCGGGCGGCTGGAGATCGATGCGATCAGGGCGGATCGTACCGTCGCTCAGCATGAACACCGTCTCCTTCGTGGTCGCGCCGCCGCGGGTCACCTCGATCTCGAACGTGTCGCCGGCCTTGCCCGTCAGGTCGAGCCGGCCGTCGCTCACCGGACGCGCCGCGCCGTTGACCCGCGCCGTCGCCTCCTTCGGGAGCGTCACGACGGCGGTGAAGGACGCAGGCGCAGGTGCAGGCGCGGGCGCGACGGGCAGCGCGGGCTCGCTCGGCGCGGCGGGCGACGCGAGCGGCTCGTTGCCCGTCGAGGCGCGCAGCGCGAGACCGCCGCCGATCGCGGCCAGGGCGACCACCGTGACCGCCGCCCCGACGAAGCGCCGCCGTGCCGCGCCGGAAGGCTCCTTCACCGCGGTGAAGGAGCTGCCGCCGATGGATCGCTCCTCCCCCTCGGCCGATCGCGAGAGCCTGGACTCGCGCAGCGCGGAGATCGGGGTGGCGCCGACGCGCCGCTCGGGGTCGATGCCCCGCAGCTGATCCAGCGTGACGACGCCGGTGCCCTCCGCGTGCGGCTCGAGCGCGGCGATGAGCTCCTCCATGCTCTGCCAGCGCTCCGCAGGATCCCGCAGGAGGCCGCGGTGCACGACGGCCGCGAGCGCCGGGGAGACCCACGGCGCGGCCCCGGAGAGCGGCGGCACGCGCTCGGTGCAGATCGCGAGCAGGAGCTCGGCGAGCGAGGCGTTGGGATCCCAGGGGCAGCTCCCGCAGAGCGCCTGATAGAGCGAGACCGAGAGGCTCCAGATGTCGGAGCGGTGATCGACGTCCTTCGCCATCTTCGCCTGCTCGGGAGACATGTAGATGGGCGACCCGAGCACGCCGCCGGCGCGCGTGAGCTCGTGCGAGACGCCATCCCCCGTGCGCTTGGCGATGCCGAAATCGCACACCTTGACCACGATCCTGCGATCGCTCGACGACGGCGGGCGGATGGAGCCGGACGGGCGCCGCCCCGAAGGCGGCGGGCGGGCCGAGCCGGACGAGCGCCGAACCGACGGCGGCCCCGCCGCGAGCGAGCCGCGCTGGGTGGACGGCGGCGCCGAAGCGAGCGGGCCGCGCTGGGTGGACGGCGGCGCCGAAGCGAGCGGGCCGCGCCGGGTGGACGGCGGCGCCGAAGCGAGCGGGCCGCGCCGGGTGGACGGCGGCGCCATCGAGGTCGACGGCCTCTGGGCCGTGCCCTCGAACGGCGCGTGCAGGAAGAGGTTCGCCGGCTTGATGTCGCGGTGCACGATCCCCTCGGCGTGCGCCGCCGCGAGCCCGCGCGCCGCCTGGATGAACACGCGCACGACGGGCTCCGGCTCCAGCGGCCCGCGCATCCTGAGGAGCTTGGCGAGGTCGACGCCGTGCAGGAGCTCCATGATGATGAACGGCGTCGCGAGCGTGAGATCCGTGCCTAGCTCGAACGTCTTGACCACGTGCGGGCTCTGGATCGCGGTCACCGCGCGCGCCTCGCGGATGAAGCGGCGCACGGCGTGGTCGTCCTGCCCGACGGCGCTCTTGAAGATGACCTTGGCCGCCACCCGCCGCCCTTCGGGCGACTCCGCCTCGTAGACGGCGCCCATCCCGCCGCGCCCGATCAGCCGGCGCACCGCGTACCGGCCGCCGAGCTCGCGGCCGACCAGCGGATCGGTCTCGGCGCCGGCGCGCTCGGCGATGGCCTCGCGCAGCTCGGGATCGAGCGGCCTCAGCATGTCGATGGTGACGCGCTCCTCGCTGTGCGACGCGGCGCGCAGCGCCTCGGCGAACGCCTCGATCGACGGATAGCGCCGGTCCACGTCGCTGTGCAGCGCGAGCGAGAGCGCGGTCGCGAGGCGCGCCTCGATCCACGGGGCGCGATCCTGGATCGACGGGAACCGCGAAAGGGACGACGCCGGCGCTTCCGCCGCCGTGTCCGCGGGGCCGAGCTCGGCCGTGTCCGCCGTGACGTCGAGCTCGGCCCACGGCGAGACGCCGCAGAGCATCTCGTAGAGCGTCGCCGCCAGGCCGAACACGTCACCCCGCACGTCCGCGGTGCGGTCCCGCGGCCCCGACTCGTCGCGCAGAGGACCGGTGCTCCTCGCCGCCTTGCCAGGGGCGGAGGTGGCCGTGTCGCAGCCCTTCGAGAGCCCGAAGCCAAAGACGCGGACGAGGATCTCTCCGCTCGGGAGGTGCTCCAGGAAGATGCGCGGCGGCCGCACGTCGCGGTAGACGAGGCCCGCGGCGTGCACCGCCGAGAGCCCCGCAGCGGCCTGGAGCGCGATCCGCACGGCGACCTCGGGCCCGAGCGGCCCCGTCTCGGCGAGCAGCGCGGCGACGTCGGTCCCGTCGAGCAGCGGCATCACGAGGTAGGCGAGATCGCGCTCGAGGTCGTGGCCGGCATCGACGATCGGGACGACATGCGCGTTGTCGAGCTTCGCGGTGACGCTCGCCTCGCGGGTGAGCCGTGACAGCGTGTCCTCGGTGACGACCTCGGGCCGCAAGACCTTGAGCGCGACGCGGCGACCCGAGGGGCCCCGGGCCTCGAACACGACACCGAAGCCCTGCGCGGAGAGGACGCGGACGATCCGATATCCGCCGGTGAGCGCGCCCCCCACGAGCGCCGTCGGATCCGCCAGAGGTGCTGTCCGGCCCATGTCCTCAAGCATACGACGGCCCATCGCGCCCCACAAAGCATGAGTGTCACGCGACCTCGGAGGCGCGCTGCGCGCGGGCGCCGCACCGACGCGGAGCGCCGGCCACGCACCTACAACGACGCCACGCCCGCCGCACCGCGGCGCCCCCGCCAAATGTAGGCGCGACAACCGCAGATAACGCGGTGAACAGACCGTCGTATACGCAAGAACACGAGGGGATACGCGGGGACACGCAAGAGTACGGAGGGATACGCATGGACACTCAAGGACACGCAGTAAGCCCTTTGAATCATGGAATATTTGTCTAATTTGTCTTGCCGATAGACAGCTCACGAGTTTAGATTCCCAACATCCCATTCACCGCCGCTCGGTCAGGATCTGGGCAGGACTGGTTGATCTCAAGCGCGCACCCCGATGTGCGCCTCCCCCGCCGGGGGACCTGGAGGCACCATGACCCTGCGATCCCTCGGGCGCGCGCTCGCCGCCCTGACGGCCTTTCTCGTCCTCACGCTCGTCCTGGCGCGGCCGGCGCGCGCCAAGGGCTCTTCCGTCGATGAGCGGCTCGCCAAGGTGCTCGCCCGACACGGGTTCACCGGAGAGATCGAGTCGACGCTGGAGTCGCGGCTCGGGCGGAAGCTCGACAAGAAGCTCGCGAAGCTCGGGCGTGACCTCTTCTTCGACAGCGTCCTCGGCCTGAACGACGACAACTCGTGCTCAGGCTGCCACGCGCCGACCGCGGGCTTCGCCGACACGCAGTCGATCGCCATCGGCATCGACAACAACGGCGTCGTCGGGCCGCACCGCACAGGGCCGCGCAACCAGCGCCGCTCGCCCACCATCATCAACACGGCCTTCTACCCCACGCTGATGTGGAACTCGCGGTTCTTCGCCGTGTCCGGCGACCCCTTCGACAACAGCCAGGGGTTCTCGTTCACCGCGCCGGAGGGGATGTCGCTCTCTTCCCTGCCGCACCTGCTCAACGCCCAGGCGTTCATCCCGCCGACCGAGATCACCGAGATGACCGGGTACGAGGCGCCGCAATCGCACGATGTCGTGCGCGAGGAGGTCACGGCGCGCGTGAACGACGTGAAGGCGTACCGGAAGCGGTTCGCCAAGAGCTTCCGGGCGGTGAAGCGAGGGGACGACATCACCTACCAGATGATCGCGGCCGCCATCGCCGAGTTCGAGATGTCGCTCACGTTCGCCGACGCGCCCATCGACAGGTTCGCCCGCGGCCGCCGGCACGCGATGACGCTGGAGCAGAAGCGCGGCGCGCTGCTCTTCTTCGGCGAGGCGGGGTGCGTCAGGTGCCACGCGGTGTCGGGGGAGTCGAACGAGATGTTCAGCGACTTCCAGCAGCACGCGATCGGCGTGCCGCAGATCGCGCCGACCGACGATCCGGCGCACTCGAACGTGGTCTTCGACGGCCCGAACGCCGATGAGGACTTCGGCCTGGAGCAGGTCACGGGGGATCCGGCCGATCGGTACAAGTTCAGGACCTCGCCGCTGCGCAACGTCGCCCTCCAGCCCACGTTCTTCCACAACGGCTCGTTCACGTCGCTGGAAGGCGCCATCCGCCACCACCTCGACGTCTACACGTCGGCCACGGAGTACACGAACAAGCACCTCGATCGCGATCTGCGGGGTGAGATGGGCCCGCTCGCGCCGGTCCTCGCCGCCGTCGACCCGCTGCTGCAGGAGCCGATCGACCTCACGGAGGAGGAGATCAGCTGGCTCTGCGCCTTCGTGGGAGAGGCGCTGCTCGACCCGCGCGCGACGCCGAAGCGGCTCGAGGCGCTCATCCCGGAGGAGCTCCCGAGCGGGCGCGAGGTCCATCGCTTCGAGTAGCCGCGGGCCGGGCGGGCGGCGCTCACGCGGTCGAGCGCCCGCCGGCGCCCCGGCTCAGCTGCGGTCCAGGCAGCTGCTCAGCGATTCCTTCTGGATGCTGCACTCCTCGTCGTACTTCGCAGAATCGCAGTGGTCCTCGGCGTGGTTCCGACACTCGAGATACGACTCCCAGGCGTCGTGACAGCCTGCCTCCTCGGCGGCCTCCGTATCGGCGCTGCACATCGCGAGGCAGCTCTGCTCCGTCATGGCGTCCCCCGGGCACTCCACGGCTTGCTCACAGAGCTCGGGGCAACCCTCCTCGCCGTGCTCGTCGCTGCAGCCCACGGCGACGAGGGCGAGCACCAACATGGTCATTACCTTCATCGGCCCACCGTATCACGAGCGCGACGCCGCGCGCTGGCGCGGCCCAGGTCGGCGCCAGTGGGCAACAGCAGCCAGGGCGGCGCGCCGGCTCTCTCCGGCGACCGCTCCCGGGAGGGCGCAGCTCAAGGCAGCAGCCGGGAGAGGAGGCTCCACTTCGCCGAACGACCGGACTTCATGGCGAGGACCGTGGTCACGCCGATCACCCCCGCCGTGAGGGCGATGTTGAGCGGCCCCATGACGCCGAGGAGCCGGTGCAGCGCCGCGGCCTTCGCGGGCGGGCGCGGCGCCGGCGCTTCACCCTCCTTGAGGAGGGGCACCCCGCCGTCGGGCGCCTCTTCGCGCATCTGCTGTCCGCCCAGCATGCTGGCGACGCTCGTGGCGAGCGTCGCGCCCAGGAGGATGTCCTTCAAGCGCACCAGATCGCGGGTCTCACGGTCGATCGAGCGCCCCGAGATCACCGTCCGCCCGATGAACCAGGTGGCCGCGGCGGTGCCGAGCGAGATCGCACTGACGAGGTTGTACCGCTGCCATGCGTCAGAGAGCACCTTGCCCCGCTCGGCCTCGGAATGGATGTCCTTGACCGCCTGGCGCAACGCCAGCCGGCCGAAGAGGGGACCACCGAACCCCGCGGCCAGACCGAGCTCATGCAGCACCCATGCGGACGTCGAGAGTGTAGCCATGTCGTTCCACCTCGCCGCGACGCACAAGCAAGATCGTGCCCAGGGCTTGACTGCGCGCCAGGATCCTGGCCGTCGCAGGCGCGCCGTCTCGGCAGCGCGCCGGCGTCCGCGAGATCGGGCCCGGCGCGGCCCCGACGAGAACGGCGCTTGCCCGGCGCCAGGTCACGTCGACAGGTACGTCGCGCCGCCGCGCAGCACGGCATTCCCGCGAGCGCCGCTGAACTCTCGTCCGGCGGATGGACCACGCTCGTCGACGAGCGCGGCGGCGGCGGGGCGGAGCACGTCGGCCACGGCCTGCCGCCGCAGCCGGTGGAGCTCGCCTTCAGCGAGGAACCCGTGGGAGGGCGGGAGATCGCCGTCTGCCATGCCCGGAGCTCCGGTGCCCACCTGGTCGAGCGCGCGCGCGAAGGCCGCGGCGACGCGCTCTCGAAGGCGCGCGCCGCCCGTCGTGACGGCCCATCGGACGAACGCCCAGGCGAGCTCCGCGTGGCGGGCCTCGTCGCGCGCGATCGCCTGGAGCGCCATGCGCACCGCCGGCGGCTCCGCCGCCTGCGCCGCGACCTCCGCCTCGATGGCCGAGAGGGTCTCTCCGACGCAGCCCTCCACGACGGTCGCCAGGGTGATGGCCTCGAGCGAGCCGAGGTCGTCGAGCGCGCCCTGCAGGGGCAGCGGGCCGACGCCCACCGGCTCCCCCGCGTACGCCGAGGCGATCGCGAGCGCGACGCGCGCGTGCCGCACCTCGTCGAGCGCCGCGCGGTGCGCCGCTTCGAGCAGCTGGGGAGGCGCGCCCTGGGCCATCAGCGCGAGCGCGAAGCGGCCGAAGGAGGCGACCGAGGCGTGCTCGTTCTGGCCACGCTCGGCCCAGCGCCGGGCGAGCTCACGGCGCGCCGCGGGCGCGAGCGCGCTCAGGTCGGTGTCGGCGAGCGCGCGCTCGAAGCGCCGCAAGTCGGTCTGCGACCACGCGCTCGGGGCGTGCGCGAGCGGCGCGACGCGGGGCTCGCCCCGGACCAGGAGAGGGCGCCCTTCACAGGAGATGGAACCGACGAGGTAGCAGCAGCTCGCCGGATCCGACGCCGTTCGGTTCGCGTAGGGGCCCTGGATCCACCCGGCCGCGCCCTCGCCCTCGGCGCTGCACGTACACGTCCCCGAGCCGGGCGGCAGGTCGTCGAGGTGCGGCGCAGCCTCGGCGGCCGCAGGGCAGGCGCCGCCGACCGGCGCCGTGCAGTGCACCTCGTAGCAACACTGGCCGTAATAGCCACCGTCATGAAACGGCCCGACGCAGGTCGGATCCGGATAGGGATCGAGCGGCGCCGAGGCGTCAGGGGGATCGACCTCGCCGCCTCCGCCGGCCCCCGATGTCGCGCCAGCCGTCGAGCTCGAGCTGGAGCTGGATGTCGCGCCTTCAGGCGAGCTCGAACCGGAGCTCACCCCCGACGTCGCGCCTCCAGGCGAGCTCGAGCTGGAGCCGGACTCGATGTGCGTGCCGCAGCCCGACACCAGCGCAAGGCTCGCGCCCCACTGGGATGCGACCAGGATTCGAAGCAGGAAGTTTCGCATGGACGGCGACAAGCAAGGCATGTACCGGGCGAACACACGTGTCTCTGGGCGCCGGGAGAGCACCGCCGTGCCAGCATGTGCCATCGCCCTGTCCCCTCCACGCAGCCTCGGCCCCTGCTGCCGGTGGACCTTCCATCCGGCCGCGGCCCTGGATACCGGGTCTCGATGTCACCAACCCACCCGGACCGCCGGGCAGATCTGGAGCGGCGCGAGGGTGCGTCCGTCCCGAGGAGGCCTCATGCGGATCGTTCTCGATAGCTCCGTCGCCATCGCCTCGATGAAGCCCAGAGAGCCCGGGCACGCGGACGCGCTCGCCTTTCTCGAGCGCGCCCGCGCCGCCGTGGCCGCGGGCGCGGCGCGCGTGCTCGCGCCGCCCGAGCTATGGCTGGAGGTGTACGTCGCCGAGCAACGGCTCGCGGTGTCGCGGCGGGCCGCGCCCGCGGCAACGAGCCCGCTGGGAGGCCTCGCGATCGAGCTGGTCGCGCCCGTGGACGCGGGCGCCATCACGGAGTTCCTCGACCAGCTGACGAGGCGCATGCGCGGCCGCAGGCCCTTCGCCAACGCGACTGACCTCGTGTATCTGTGGGCCGCCCGCCGCGCGAATGCCACCGTGGTGACGCTCGACGAAGGGCTCCTCAAGTACCACGGTGTCGTCTGCGATGTGACAAGGCCGCAGCACGTTCGGCTCGAATCCGGATAACGCGTCGCAGCGAGCGGCGAATGCACGTCGCGACAACCGCCGTCCGAGGAACGTCGAAAAACAGCATCTCTGGATGGTCACGGCGCAAGTTTACACTCCGTGCAAATGCACTTGTCGCACCCGGCGAGGGCAGCTATCCCTGAGCGTCGCAGCGGAGCGCGCGGAGCTCGCGAGCCTGGGCTGCGCGGCGAGGCGCATGCGAAGTACATCGCTTATTTCACCGGTCCTCCCGGTGAGCTTGGCCCTTTTGACCACCCTGGCTGCGCCGCAGGCCCACGCCCGCCGCGCCGGGCTTGCGGTGGAGGGGTGCAACGGCTGCCACACCGGCGGCGCGGAGCCAGATATCACCATCGACTATAGCCCCAAGAACCCGGCGGCCGGCGAGACGGTGACTCTGCAGGTGCAGATCCGGTCTGCCAACATCAACGCCGGGGGCATCTATCTCCTCACCGAGACAGGTCGGCTCTCCCCCATCAACGGCCAAGGCACCAAGCTCATCGACGAGCACCAGCTCGTCCACGACGCGCCGAAGCGGGCGAGCGGCGGGGCCGTCCGCTTCGACGCGCAGTGGATCGCGCCGGGCGCGCCGGGCGGGGTCGTCGTCCAGGTGTGGGCCCTCGCGGCCAACGGCGACAACGGCCCGCGCGGAGACGGCGCTTCGTCCGCCGACACCGCGTTTGCCTACGGATGCACCGGGACGACGTATTACCTCGATCGCGACGCCGACGGCTACGGCGACTCCAGCGTGCCCAGGGTCGATTGCACCCGGCCGGCCGATCACGCCGAGCGCGGCGGCGATTGCGACGACTACAGCGTCAACATCCATCCCGATCAGGAAGAAGCCTGCAACGAGATCGACGACGACTGCGATGGAGAGGTCGACGAGGAGCTCGAGGTCACCACGCAGTATGAAGACGCCGACGGCGACGGCTATGGCTCGTTCTTCGGCGCGACGGTCACGGCGAAGTGCCCCCCCGAGGGGTACGCGCCGAGCTCCAACGACTGCAACGACAGGTCCCCTGACGTCCACCCGGACGCGACCGAGACATGCAATCTCGCCGACGACGACTGCGATGGCCGCATCGACGAGGGCGTGCGCGAGGTGTGCGGCGTCGGGATGTGCGCGCGGGAAGCGACCGCGTGCGCCCCCGGGTCATGCACGCCCGGCGAACCGAGCGCCGAGGTGTGCAACGCGCTCGACGACGACTGCGACGGCGAGGTCGACGAGGACCCAGGCCTCTGCGCGCCCGGCGAGGGCTGCCCGAGCGGCACGTGCAGCAGCGGGACCGGCGCCGGCACGGCCGTGAGCGCTGGCAGCGCCGGCAGCGCGGGAAGCGCGGGAAGCGCCGGCGGCGGCGTTGCCTCCGCGGGCTCCGCGGGCGGCGGCGCGCCGGACGAGGGAGGAGCGGACAGCGGCGGTTGCGCCATCGACGCCGGCGACCCCCGCGGCGGGTCTCCGTGGCGGCTGCTGACGCTCGCCTCGCCGTTCGCCCTCCTCGCGTTGCGGCGGCTGCGGAAGAGTGGCACCCTACGGTAAGCCTTCCTTCCGAGCCTGAGGTCAACACGCATGCTCTACCGCCGCTTCGGTCGCACCGAGATCAAGATGCCTGTCCTTTCGTGCGGAGGGATGCGGTACCAGCAATCCTGGAACGACAAGGACCCCATCTCGCCCGCGAGCCAGCGCAACCTCGAGGCGTGCATCGAGCGGGCGCTCGAGCTTGGCATCTATCATATCGAGACCGCGCGAGGGTACGGCACGAGCGAGGAGCAGCTCGGGAAGATCCTGCCGACGCTGCCGCGCGAGCGGCTCATCGTCCAGACGAAGGTCAGCCCCGAGGCGGATCCAGCGAAGTTCCTTGCGACGTTCGAGCGGTCGATGAAGCTCCTCCGCCTCGATCACGTCGACCTGTTCGCCCTCCACGGCGTCAACGACGAGACGCGCCTCTCGTGGTCGCTGCGCAAAGGTGGCTGCCTGGACGCTGCGCTCGAGCTGAAGCGGCAAGGCCGCGTGCGCGCGGTGGGGTTCTCGACGCACGCGGCGCCGCGCGTGATCACCGCCATGGTGCAGGACGGCCGCTGCGATTACGTCAACCTGCACTGGTACTACGTGAATCAGCTCGCCTGGCCGGCCATCCAGGCTGCGGCCGAGCAGGACATGGGGGTCTTCATCATCAGCCCCACCGACAAGGGGGGCAAGCTGTACGAGCCGAGCGACAAGCTCGTGCGGCTCTGCGACCCGCTCTCGCCGATCGTGTTCAACGACCTCTTCTGCCTCGCTCGCCCCGAGGTCCACACGATCAGCGTCGGGGCGGCGCGCCCGTCCGACTTCGACGAGCACATGAAGGCCTTGCCGCTGCTCGACGGCGAGGGCGCCCCGCAGGCCGCGCTGGCGCCGATCCTGCGCAGGCTCGACGAAGAGCTCGAGCGGGTGCTCGGCCGCGCGTGGTGCGACACATGGCACGTCGGCCTCCCCGACTGGGAAGCCGTCCCCGGGCACGTCAACATCCGCGAGATCCTGCGGCTGTACAACTTCGCCCGCGCGCTCGACATGACGGCCTACGGCAAGATGCGGTACAACCTCCTCGGCAGCGGCGACCACTGGTTCCCGGGGAACCGCGCCGATCGCGTGCGGGAGCTCGACCTCGCGCAGGCCCTCGCGGGCGCGCCGCAGCGGCACCGCATCCCCGAGGTGCTGGCGGAAGCGCACGCGCTGCTCGCAGGGCAAGAGGTGAGGCGCCTCGGCAAACACTGAGTCTGGGCCTCGCGCCGGCCCGGCGAGCGGCGCCTCGGCGGGTGAGCCGGGCGCGCGCCGCTGTCGGTCACGGAGGCGCGCCGACTTCCAGGCGAGCTCCTCGCCAGCCCCACAGGGCCACCAGCATGCCGAGGTGCGCGGCCGCGTAGAGGGCGAGCATCGCCCGCAATGTCAGCGAGGCGTCGAGGAGCAGCGGAAGCCCGACGCCTGCCCAGCCGATCACGAGGAGCCCCGAGATCGTCAGCGGCCCGCGCGTCCACGGCTCGCCTCGCTGCAGCCCGCGGGCGGCGAGCACATCGAGCGCGCCCGCGGTCCACTGGGCGAGGCTGATGAAGGCGAGATGAGCAGCCCGATCCGCGTGCGGAATAACGCCCTTCTTCGCGACGCCAGCAAGGACGCAGGCCGCGTGCGCAGTGCCGCCCAGGAGCAGCACGATGCCCGTCACGAGGGCGAAAGACGCCAGCGCGGGACGTGGAGACATGCCGCCCAGGATACCCGAGGAGCGAGCATCCGCGTTGCAAAAGCGGAGACGGCCGACAGCGCACGGTTCTTGCCGCCTCCTGCCCTTGTTCGACATCCTGCCCTCGTGGGTCAGGGACAGTCGTTCCAAGGAGGTCTCTCATGCGCATTCACGGTACAGGGACGATGGCGCTCCTCTGCGCGCTCGCGTTCGCCGCAGCGGCAGGCTGCAATTCGGGCGGAGGGGATAGCGGAAGCGGCGGAGCGAGCGCGGGCAGCGGCGGCGCGGGCGCTGGCAGCGGCGGAGCGAGCTCCGGCACCGGCGGCGCGGGGGATGGCAGCGGCGGAGCGGGCGCCGGCGCCGGCGGCACGGGGGACGGCGGCGGCGGCGCAGGCGCTGGCACCGGCGGCGGGGCGGAGGAGCTGAGATGGTATCTCACGTGCGGCGATCCGGTATGCAGCGGGCACCGGCCCCGCGACGGGGTGAAGCCATGCACCGACGAGAAGGAGGGGGAGCCGTGCGCCGCACCGGACGCGACATGCGATCCCGCGAACGACTGCAACGCGCAGCTGCTCTGCACGAGCGACGATCCGAGGCAGCGGCCGGAGGGTTGCCCCAGATCCCGCGCCCGGTACAAGCACGATATCCGGTACCTGCAGGAGACCGAGCTCGCGCGCGTGCGCGACGAGCTCGTCGCCACGCCGCTCGCGACCTGGCGTTATAACCACGAGGGCGGGCACGGCCGCGAGCGTCTCGGGTTCATCATCGACGACAATCCGGCGAGCCCGGCGGTCGCGAGCGACGGCGACCACGTCGACCTGTACGGGTACACGAGCATGGCCGTGGCAGCGATCCAGATGCAGCAGAAGCAGATCGCCGCCCTCGAGCGTGAGCTCGCGGCGCTCCGCGAGGAGCTCGACTCGGCGCGGCAGGCGGCGCGCCCACCGGCGCCCAGAGCGGCCGGTCGAGCCACACGATAGAAACACGATAGAACAGCCGCAGGCGTCGAGCGCCGGCGTCACTCGTCTTCGAAGGCGTGCCGCCGGAGCTCCGCGTCGATCCGCACCACCGACCGGGCATGCGCGCGGCGCGCATCGGCAAACAGGGCCGGGTGAGCGCAGGCCGCGAGGATCTCGAGCGACTCCACGATGCGGGGACCGGGGCGATTGAAGAAGGCGTTGCCGTCAGCAATGTACACGCGGCCTTGCGCCACGGCCCGATACGTCGCCCAGGGCAGCACACGGGGGAGGAGATCGAGCTCATCGAGCGTGCGCTCGAGGGTGAAGCCGCACGGCTTGATCATCACCACGTCGGGATCGAGCGCGGCGAGCGCGGCCGGCGAGAGCGTGGGCGCGTGCTCGCCGGGTCGCGTCACGAGGGGTTCCCCGCCCGCGAGGGTGATGAGCTCCGGCATCCACGTGCCGCCGATCATGACAGGGTCGATCCACTCGACCGCGAGCACGCGCGGCCTGCCCGGCGCCGCGGCCGCGCGCGCGGCGACGGCGGCGACGCGCGCGCGCAGCCGCTCGACGAGCGCCTCGCCGCCTGCCGGGCGGCCGATCCCCTCGGCGACGCGGCGAATGTCGGCCCAGATGTCGTCGAGCCGCGTCGGGTGCAGGTTGATGATGCGCACGTCCTGCCGCGCAAGGCGGGCGACGGCCGCGCGGACGTCATCGAACGACACCGCGCAGACGTCGCAGAGGTCCTGCGTCACGATCACGTCCGGCCGCGCCTCCCGGAGGGCGTCCAGATCGATGTCGTAGACCGCGAGCGCGTCCCGGAGGACGTCGCGGACCGCGGCGTCGATCTCCCGGCTGGAGCGCGCCGGCCTGAGCCGCGGGCGCGTGAGCACCGGGAGGCCGGTCAGCCCCTCGGGGAAGTCGCACTCGTGCGAGACACCGACGAGCTCGCTCTGGGCGCCCAGCGCGCAGACGATCTCGGTCGCGGACGGCAGCAGGGAGGCGATGCGCATGCGCGGTATTCTATCTCCTGGCGATCCCCGCGGGGGGCGGTGCGCACGATGCTCGTGGTGGGCACAATGCTCGTGAAGACAGGAGGTCCCCATGAGACTGCAAGGCAAGATCGCGCTGGTCACAGGGAGCAGCCGGGGCATCGGCCGCAGCATCGCTGTCCGGTTCGCCCGGGAAGGCGCCGACGTGGCGCTCACGTACCACAAGAGCAAAGAGGGCGCCGAGGGAGCCCTGGCAGAGGTCGAGGCCGCAGGAAGGCGAGGTCATCTGTTCGCCGTCGACGTCGCCTCCGTCCAGAGCGTGCGGGGGCTCTTCCAGGAGGCCGTCGCGCGCTTCGGCCGGCTGGACGTGCTGGTCAACAATGCCGGGCTGGAGAAGCGGGCGCCGTTCTGGGAGGTGACCGAGGAGGACTACGATCAGGTGATGAACACCAACCTCAAAGCGGTGTTCTTCGGGAGCCAGGCAATGGTCCGTCACCTGCGCGAGGCGGGGCGGCCCGGCAAGATCATCAACATCAGCTCGGTTCACGAGGATCTCCCGTTTCCCCACTTCGCGTCGTACTGCGCCAGCAAGGGGGGCGTCCGCATGCTCACGCGCACGCTCGCCGTGGAGCTGCGCGGCACCGGGATCACCGTGAACGCCATCGCGCCCGGGGCGATCGAGACGGAGATCAACGCCGCTCTGCTCAAGGATCGCGACAAGCTGAGCGCGCTGCTCGACCAGATCCCGCTGGGCCGCCTGGGAAAGCCAGAGGACGTGGCGGGGCTCGCCGTGTTCCTCGCCTCGGCGGACGCCGATTACGTGACCGGCTCGACGTACTTCGTCGATGGCGGGCTGACGTGGAACTACGAGGAGCAGTAGGCGGGGCACGGCCCCTCGCCGAGAAGCGGCGTCGTTGGACAGCCTGGGCCGAGAAAAGTTTCCGACAGAATGCAATGCAGCGCGGCCGAGACCGGCGCCGGCGACCTGCCGCTGCGATGCCTCGGCGCGGAACATCTGTTGCGGCCGCGTAACCCGCGTACCCCGCGTACCCCGCCACGACACATCGCATTTTTGCGTCACGCGGCCAGCTCCCTGTGGCACCATGCGCGCATGACGGAGATCAAGACCTATACAGGTGGCTGTCACTGCGGGAAGGTTCGCTACGAGGTCAAGGTGGACCTGAGCAGTCCCGTGGTCATGTGCAACTGCTCGCGCTGTTCGAAGCTGGGCGCGATGCTGGCCTTCGCGCCGGTGGACCAGCTCACGCTCAAGGAGGGTGGCGACGTTCTCACCGACTACCAGTTCAACAAGAAGGTCATTCACCATGTGTTCTGCTCGGTCTGCGGCGTCGAGTCGTTCGCGCGGGGAGTCGGTCCCGACGGACAGGAGATGTGCGCCATCAACGTCCGCTGTCTGGACGATGTCGATATCGACACGCTCAAGACGATGAAATTCGACGGGAAGAGCCTGTAGTCGCGCCCGGGCTGGCCGGGTCCGCGCCGAACGCGGCCGCGGCCAGCGCACCGGGCCACGGGCCCGGACGGCGCGGCCGCGGCCGACCATCGCCAGCCTCGCGTCGGCGCTCGCGCACCTCCCGCTCGCGCCCCTGGCCAATCCGCAGGCGCGAGCCCGGGCGACACGGGTAGACTGGCGCCCGATGTCGATCGAACGAGCAAGCGCGCTCCTGGCCTCGGCCCGCTCAGCCCTCTTCATCACCGGCGCGGGGGTCTCCGCGGCCTCTGGCATCCCCACCTACCGCGGGATCGGAGGGCTCTACAGCGAGAAGGCGACCGACGAGGGGCTCGCCATCGAGGAGGCGCTCTCGGGCGAGATGTTCCAGCGGCGCCCGGAGGTCACGTGGAAGTACGTCCACCAGATCGAGCGCGCGTGCCGCGGCGCGCGGCTCAACGCAGCGCACGCGGCGATCGCCCGGATCGAGCGCCGCCTCGCGCGCTGCTGGGTGCTCACCCAGAACGTCGACGGGTTTCACCGCGGCGCAGGCTCCACGAACGTCATCGACATCCACGGAGATCTCCACCGCATCCTCTGCACGCGCTGCCCTTACGAGGCGCACGTCGACGATTACGCGGAGCTCGCCCCGTGCCCGCGCTGCC
This sequence comes from Sorangium sp. So ce302, assembly GCF_051530145.1. Lineage (GTDB taxonomy): Bacteria > Myxococcota_A > Polyangia > Polyangiales > Polyangiaceae > Sorangium > Sorangium cellulosum_B. The sequence goes on from NZ_CP150326.1 coordinate 10,927,688, forward strand.
CGGCGTGCGCCGCCGTGCTCAGGCCCGATGTCGTCCTCTTCGGGGAGATGCTCCCCCTGGAGAAGGTCGAGATCCTCCGGCGGGAGCTCGCGCGGGGGTTCGACGTGGTCGTCTCGATCGGGACGTCGAGCCTGTTCCCCTACATCACGAGGCCGGTCCTGGAGGCCGCGCACTCCGGGGTACCGACCATCGAGATCAACCCGGCGCTCACCGCGGTCTCCACCGCCGTTTCGGTGCGGCTCCCGATGCGCGCTGTCGAGGCGCTGGAGGGGATCCTCTCCCGCATCGAGCCCGGCAGCTGACCGCTCGCCGGGTCCGCTCGGCCGAGCTCCGACCCCTCGCCGGCACCGACGGATTCGAGAGCAAGACCCGGAGTGCGGCGATCTTCGCGCGCGTTAAGCTCGCCTCGTGACCCGCAAGAAGCGCCGGAAGGAGGCAGACGACATGTCGAGAAAGGCCCATGCGCTCGCCGTCGGGGTGAAGAGCGACCCTCGCTGGGCAGCCGTGATCGCCCGCGACGCGAGCGCCGATGGCAAGTTCTTCTACTCGGTCAAGACGACAGGCGTGTACTGCCGTCCTTCCTGCGGCGCCCGGCCCGCGAGGCCCGAGAACGTCGGCTTTCATCCGACCGCGGCCGCCGCCGAGCGGGCGGGCTTCCGGCCGTGTCTGCGCTGCAAACCCGACCGGCCCCCTCTGGCCGAGCGCCAGGCGGCCCAGGTCGCCGAGCTGTGCCGGTTCATCGAGAGCAGCGAGCAGGTGCCGAGCCTCGAGGAGCTGGCGTGCCATGCCGGGCTGAGCGTCTTCCACACGCATCGTGTCTTCAAGGCCGTGACGGGGGTGACGCCGAAAGCCTATGCAGCAGCGCACCGCGCCAGGCGGATGAGGGCCGAGCTCGGCAAGAACGGCACCGTGACCCAGGCGATCTACGCAGCCGGGTACAGCTCGGGCGGGCGCTTCTACGAGCAGTCGAACCAGGTGCTGGGCATGACGCCCACGAGGTACCGCGCCGGAGGCGCGCAGATGGAGATCCGGTTTGCGATCGGGGAGTGCTCGCTCGGCTCCATCCTGGTCGCCGCCACGGCGCGAGGCGTCTGCGCCATCCTGCTCGGCGACGACCCGGCGGAGCTGGCGCACGATCTCGAGCGCCGGTTCCCTCGGGCCCACCTGCTCGGCGCCGATGCCGGGTTCGAGCAGCTCGTCGCAAAGGTGGTGGGCCTCGTGGAGCGCCCCCGCGCCTCGGTCGAGCTGCCGCTCGACATCCGCGGCACGGCGTTCCAGCAGCGCGTCTGGCAGGCGTTGCGGGACATCCCTGGCGGTACGACCGCGAGTTATGCGCAGATCGCCTGCTCCATCGGCGCTCCGAGGGCGGTCAGGGCCGTGGCGCAGGCGTGCGCGGCCAACGCGCTGGCCGTGGCGATCCCGTGCCATCGTGTGGTGCGGAACGATGGCGGCCTGTCGGGCTATCGCTGGGGTGTCGAGCGCAAGCGCGCGCTGCTCGACCGGGAGGCGGGCGCTTGAGCGCGCGCCGCGACGACGTCCCGATCGCGAGCCGCGTGGACGAGCGGGTGGCGGCGGCGGACTGGGCGCGCGTGTCGCGGGACCTCGACGCGCAGGGCTGCGCCGTGATCGAGGGCTTGCTCGCCCGGACCGAGTGCGACGATCTGGCTGCATTGTACGCCTGCGATGAGCTCTTTCGCAGCCGGGTGGTGATGGAGCGGCACGGGTTCGGGCGCGGGGAGTACAAATACTTCGCGCACCCGCTGCCCGCGCTGATCGCCTCGTTGCGGACCAGCATCTACCCGCGCCTCGTGCCCGTCGCCAACCGCTGGAGCGCCGCGATGGGCCTCGATGTCCAGTATCCGGAAGAGCACGCGCGCTTCGTGGAGCGCTGCCATGCCGCGGGCCAGGTCCAGCCGACACCGCTCCTGCTGCAGTATGGCGAGGGTGACTACAACTGCTTGCACCAGGACCTCTATGGCGAGCACGTCTTTCCGCTCCAGGTCGCGGTGCTTCTCTCCGAGCCCGAGCGCGACTTCGCGGGCGGCGAGCTCGTGATGACGGAGCAGCGCCCGCGCATGCAGTCTCGACCGATGGTGGTGCCGCTGCGCCAGGGCGATGCAACGGTGTTCGCGGTCCGTCATCGACCCGTGCAGGGCACGCGGGGAGTGTACCGGGTCAACGTCCGGCACGGCGTCAGCCGCGTGCGCTCGGGGCATCGCCACACGGTGGGCATCATCTTCCACGACGCCGCTTGATGGCACGCGAGGGGTCCGCAGGCGAGTCCGTCGTGCGGCAACCTCGTTGCTATTGCTTGCCGGTCGCCTCGTCCGGCTTGTTACTCGGCCGGCTCCTCTTCCCCCAGCCGGTCGAGCTCGCCCCAGAGCTCGTCCAGGTCGACCACCAGCCCATCACACCCTGGCACCGCCTCGACGCGCCCGCCCGCGGCTGCCTGCGCCCACACGTAGCGCCCGTCCGGCCCGAGCTCGTAGATCTCCAGCATCCTCGTCGCCGGATCGAGCAGCCAGTACCAGCGCACGCCGAACGCCGCGTACTCGCGCAGCTTCTCGATGCGGTCGCGGTGGACGTCGCGCGGCCGCGGCGAGACCACCTCGATCATCACGTCCGGCGGGCGCCGCATGGGCCCGCGCCGCGGCGGAGGCCTCTGCCCGGGCAGCACCATGGAGACGTCCGGCTTGCGCCCGCTGCCCTTGCGGAGGAGGTACTTGAGCTCCGAGCCGGCCACGAAGCCGCCGCGGGCCACCGCCCACGCGCCGAGCACCCGGATGAGCCACATGACGGCGGTCTCGTGGATCCAGTCCGGCACCTCTTCCTCCACGAGCACGCCGCCGACGAGCTCGCCCGGCTCGTCCTCGGCGAGCTCCAGCCAGGCCTCATCGCTGAGGCGGTCCGAGCTGTCCAGAGCAACGGCGGCGCCAGCCATCACGGCTTGTGAGGATAGCACGCTTGCGCCCCCCGGCGGCGGCAGCGCTCCCCTCCCCGGCTGCCCGCTTCCATCCCGTCACCCCGGCTCCGCCGCCGCCCCCGGCGGCGCGGCCGGTTCGGCCTTCTTCGGCTGCTTCTTCCGGCGGCTCTCCAGCCACGCCCTGCGCTTCTCCACCCACTTGGCGAGATCCTTCGCAAGCCAGCCGCCCTTCTGCCGCCCCACGATCTCCCGCAGCAGCAGCGCGGCCTGGCCGTGGCCGATGCGCATCGCGAACAGGTCGTCCATCACGATCTTCGCCCACCGCGTCCGGCGCACCGAGTCCATGTGATCGACGAACTGCTCTACCCGGAGCAGCACCTTCGTCCCGACCCCCGTCTTGCCCGTCACCACGAGCGCCGCCGTCTTCTCCTTGTCGAGCGCCTCGAGCCTGCGGATCGCCCCGTCGATCAGGTTCGCGTGCTCCGCCCACCCGGCGCCGCCCTGCTCCTTCGCCGCGCGCGTCGCGGCGAGCGCCTCGCGCAGATCGATCAGGCCGAAATCCGAGTACGACAGGAAGAACGTCAGCACCTCGCGCCGCGCCGACGCGTTGCTCTGCATCCGCTCGATCGCGGTCCTCACGCGATCCATCGAGAGCCACCGGTAGACGAAGTCGAGCCCGGTCCCCTTGATGTTCTGCGACCCCATCAGCCGCGCGTCGAACCCCGGCGGGATCTCGCGCGTGATGAAGTCGATCACCTTGTCCCCCTTCGCGTCGGCGTTCCACAGGACCGCGATGCGCTCGAGGCACAGCTCGCGGAACGCCGCGCGGAACGCCTGGTTGGCCTCGGCGTCCGCGCCCCGCGACAGCGCCGCCTCCACCTCCGCGCGCGCCTTGTCGCGGCGGGCGAGACGGCGCGCCAGCCGCGCCGCGTGGTGGACGATGTCCGGGCGGATGTCGTCCTCCCCCGCCGGCGGCGCGTGCGCCTCCAGCGCCTGCTTCACCGCCGCCTCGATCGCCTCGGGCTCCCCCTTCTTCCCCAGAACCCCGGGGCCGCCCACGATCGCCGCCGCCGCCGCCTCGTCGATCGCCGGCAGCGCGCGCAGCATCCGGGTGAGATCCTCCTCGAAGGCGCCCGCCCGCGCCGGGACGCCCAGCTTCTTCATCTGCTCGTCGAAGCGCTCGAGCGCGCGCTCCTTGCCCCCGTCGCCCGTGATCACCATGTCCCGGAGCCGCGCGTCGAGCCCCTCCGTGATGAACTGCATCATCCCGCCGAGGTTCGAGTTGATCAGCACCACGTGATCGACCCCGATGTCCTCCACGATGATCTGCGCGAACACGCGCGACCGCGCGACCCGGTCCGCGCGGTTGTTCACCACCATCACCGTCGCCTTGCCGGGCGTCGCGTCCATGTCGTGCTTGTCGAACGCGAGCCGCGTCCAGTTCGACATGAACCCGGCGCGCTCGTTCGCGCTCATCCCGTTCGAGAACGTCAGCTTCCGCCCCCGGTACTGCACCGTCGGGTACGTCTTCAGGACGCCGAGATCGAGGATCACGTGATCCGCGATCTCGACCAGCGCGAACTCGCGATCGACGCCGAAATGGTCCGCGAGCGCCAGCACCAGCGCCACGTTGCGCGGGTGCTCCTGGTACGGGAGCCGATCCAGGAGGTCGACCGGCAGGAGGTCCGCGTCGATCGGCGGGATCGCGACCAGGTTCGTCCCCTTCCGCTGCGCCTGATCCTTGAGCAGCGGGAGCATCTGCTCCTCCGTCGTGAACGACAGCCCGTCCGTGGGCATGAAACGCGCGATCACCCGGGCGACGTCCTCGCCCCCGGGGCCCTGGATGTCCTCGTGATCCGGGTAGGCGTTCGTCAGCGTCGTGATCTCGTCGCGCATCCACTCGGAGCAGAGCGTGTCCACGAAGAGCGGCTGGAGCGCCATGCACTCCCACAGGAACACCTGGGCGCGGAGGTTCCGCCCGGCCGTGAGGATGTTCCGCTGCTCCCAGATCGTCGCCTTGTCGTACGGGCGGTAGATGAAGATCTCCTGCGCCGGCAGGTCGCGCATGGCGTGGATGAACATCGCCTCGCAGCCGGTCGTCTTCACGACGACGTCGTAGCGGAGCGCGTGGAACAGCGCGGCCTTGAGCCGCTCCGAGCCGCTCTTGCCGCGCGTGCCCCAGCCGCCGATCGTGAGCGGGATGCCCCGGCGGGCGCGCTCGATCTGCGCCGCGATCCACGCGGCCCGCAGCACCATGTACGCGAGGACGAGGAACACGATCCACGCGAGCTGCGTCGGGACGTTGCCCGCCGGCGAGACGAGGTACGAGAAGAAGCCGTCGATCCAGACCGGCACCGACGGGCCGGCGAGCCAGTCGCGGCCGCTCTGGAGCAAAGGCGGCAGCGCGACCGCGAGGTACTTGCCCGGCAGGTGCGGCTCGATCGCGTACGCGCGGCCCTCGACCTCGCCCTCGGTGTCGCCGAGCGCGACCGTGAAGCCGAGCTCGCCCGTCATCAGCGTGAACTTCTTCTGCTCGGCCGGCTCCTGCGCCACGAGCGCGCGCATGCGGGCCTGGGCGTAGCGGTCGTAGCGCAGCGTGAGCAGGGCGCGGGCGCGCAGCCGGTGCGCGAGCTTGGCCGGGCCGCGCACCGTGACCGTGCCGCGCGCCGTGATGAGGCGGATCTCGCGCTGGCTCAGGCTGGCGGCGGCGAGCAGGTCGTCGATGCGGGGGACGAACGGCCCCCAGCCGCCGACGGGCGGGTAGACGTGGCGCTCGCCCGGCACGCGCGTCGGCGTGACCTCCGCCATGCCGACCGGCGGCGCGACGAGCTCGCCCGCGAACAGGCGGCCGTTCGTGTGGATCCACCCCTTGCGCTTGTCCGGCATCGGCGTGCGCATCTCGTGGATGAGCCGCCAGAGGCGGAAGCCGCGCGGCTCGCCGCGCGTGAGCACGTACCGTCCCCGGCCGCGGCGCCGCAGCGTGTACGTCATGTCGCCGCGCGACGCGACAACGAGCGCGCGCTCGACGTCCCTGGGCTCGGCGTCGTCCGGGAGCTCGACCGGCGCGCTCTCGCCCTCCAGGAGCTCCGACGCGGCGGCGAGGAGCGTCTGGCGGATGTGCTCGGCGACCGGGCGGCTCTCGACCTCGAGCAGCCGCAGCGCGGCGGCGGCCTCGTCCGACAGGTCCGGCGAGATCGCCGGGCGGCTCGCGAACTCGGCGAGCAGCTCGACGAAGGTCCCCGGAGGCAGCGGGGCGTAGGGCCCGGCGCAGAGCGTGCGCACCGCCTCGAGGGCCGCGCGGGACGCGAGCGGCGGGCCTGGCTTCGCGAGGGCGAACCGGACGGCGCGCTCGGCGAACGGGGCGGCGTCCGCGTGGTCGGTCGCGCGCCGCGAGAGCTCCCGCAGCGCGTACCCGCGGACGCGAGGCGACCCGTCGCCCTCGGCGATCTCGACGAGCGCCGTGAGGGCCTCCGCGCCGCCGAGCTCGACGAGCTGGCGCACGAGCTCCTGGCGGACGTGCTCGCTCGGGTCGTCGCGGGCGAGCAGCGCGATGGCGAGCGGGTCCGCGCCCGCGGGCGCCACGCGGGCGGGCGGCGCGCCGGCGGCGGGATCGGCGCTGAGCCGGGGCGCCGAGTCGGGCGCGGGCGTGTCGGGCGGCCCTTCGCCCTCGCGGGCGCCTCCGGAGGCGGCGGCGGCCTCGGGCGCGATGCTCGACCGGCTGGCGCGGCTGGCCTGCGCGCCGTTCCAGCGGCGCGGATCCCACGGGGCGCCGGCGAGGCGCGCCGCGCGGTCGAGCGGGATCACCGGGGCGGACGGGCGCGCCGCCGCGCCGAGGAGGCGCAGGGCGTTGCGGCGGAGGATGGGGCCGTCCTTGTCGGCGGCGTCGCGCGCGCGGAGGCGCTCGGCCAGCAGGGAGAACGCCTCGTCGGGGAACAGGAGGACGCCGATCTCGAGGGCGGCGATCTGCACCCAGCGGGACGCGTTGACCCCGCGCGACCACGCCAGCACGGAGCGGGCCGCGTCGAGCCCGAGGTGGCCGAGGCGCTCGCGCGCCGGGAGGCGGTGCAGGAGGGCGACGGCGGCGAGCAGCGCGGCCCGGCGGACGGGCGCGGGGCGGCTCGGCTCGGCGTGCGCCATGGCGAGCCGGAGGACGCCGCCGTCGCGGGCGACGTGCACCGCGTCGGACGGGTCGTCGAGGTGCTTCGCGAGGTGGGTGAGGGCGTGGTAGGCGACCTCGATCTCGTCGAGGCGGTCGGCGATGGCGGTGGCGAAGCGCTCCTGGGCCGCCTCGAGGTCGAGGTTGCGGCCGAGCGCCGAGAGGTCGCCGGCTCGCTCGACGCGCGCGGCGACCCAGCCGAGCAGGGAGGCGGCGCCGCCCCTCTCGCGTTGCTCGCGCTCTCGCGCCCAGACGCGGAGCTGCCGGGCGAGGAGCTCGCGCCGCTCGGCGGGGGTGGCGGCCGACTGGTAGGCCAGCACGAGCGCGGACTCGGCGCTGCGCAGCCGGTCGACCTCGGCGGCCGCGCCGTCGGCGCACCGGGCGAGCGCGGCGAGCAGCGCGGGCCTCGGGTGCTCCTCGTCGCCCAGATCGGCCGTGACGCGCGCGACGACCGTGGCGATGGCGCGCGGGCGCAGGCGCACCTCGATCTGGGGGAGGCTGTCCTCGATGACCTCCAGGATCGACCGCGGCGCGGCGGTCCAGGAGTCAGGCGACTCGCGCGAGCTCACGGCGCCTCCGCGAGCGCGCGAAGGCGAAGGGGACGCGCACGAGGGCGGAGGCGGCCTTGCGTCGGGGAGCGAGGGGCACCGTGCGGCGAGACCATCGGCGGGCGAGCAGCGTACACCGTCGCGCGGAGCTGTCGTGAGCCGCCGCTCGTGCGATCTGCGCGCCCCTCGCCTTCCCGCGCGCGGGCGGACGGCTCAGCCTGCCGGGGTTCGGAACGAGAGCGTTTTCCGCCCACCTCTGCCACGTGCAGAGCAGAGCGGCGGTCTCCCGCACAGGAGACGGGCCCAGATCGGCGTTTTCGGCGCGCAAGCGCACTCCGGTGCGCTGAGCACCGAAAACGCCGAGGTGGGCCCGTATCCGAAGCGGGTGACCGTCGCTCTAGGGCGAGCCCTCGGCGAACGTATCGCAGTCCTCGACGCGGCCGCCCTGCATGCCGCGCTTGAACCAGGCGACCCGCTGCGCCGACGAGCCGTGTGTCCACGTCTCCGGGTTGACCCTGCCGGTCGCGGCCTTCTGCAGCCGGTCGTCGCCGATCGCGGACGCGGCCTTGAGGGCCTCCTCGACGTCGCCCGCCTCGAGCAGGTCGCGCTTCGCCGTGGAGTGGGCCCACACGCCGGCGAAGCAGTCCGCCTGGAGCTCCATCTTCACGGAGAGCGCGTTCTTCTCGCCCGGGCGCGCGGCCTGCAGCTGGCGCAGGCGGCGCTCGGTCCCGAGCACGTTCTGCACGTGGTGGCCGATCTCGTGGGCGAGCACGTACGCCTGGGCGAAGTCGCCCGGCGCGCCGAACCGCGCCTTGAGCTCGCGGTAGAAGCCGAGGTCGATATACGCCGTCCGGTCCGCCGGGCAGTAGAACGGGCCCATCGCCGACTCGCCGATACCGCAGCCCGACCTCACGGAGTCGGTGAAGACCGTCAGCACGGGCGCCGGATAGCGCTGCCCCGTCCGGCTGAACACCTGCGTCCACACGGCCTCGGTGTCATCGAGGACGAAGGAGACGAAGTCGACGAGCCGCTCCTCCTCGGGCGAGCTCGAGCGCCCGCTCTGCGCGCCGGGGGTCGCGGACCCCTGACCGAGCCCCGACAGGAGATCCTTCCCGAAGACGAGCGAGAGCACGAGCAGGATCACCGTCCCGCCGATACCGAGCTTCGCTCCGCCGGATGCGCCGCCGGATGCGCCGCGGAGGTCTCGGAGGTTCGCACTGCGTTTCCCAGGTGTCCAGCGCATGGCCAGCGCATGTATAGCGTGGACCGCGCATCGGGTGAAACCTTAGCTTTCGGTCAGGACGTGGGGCATCGCTCACCTGGTCGTGGCGCCGGCGTGGTCACCCAGGCCCGCCCGTGCCCGCTACGGGCCGAGCACCGAAGCCGGCCCGCGTCGAGCATCGTCGACCCAGGTGAGACCCGTAAGGGGCCATTCCCATGGCGATGGCTGGGCGGTTACCATCATCCACCCCAGCATCATCAGACATCAATGTGCCAAATATGGCATCATGAGCTCCCAATCAACATCGCTACCGCGTTCAAGCTCGTCAGGGACTCCGGCCGCGCGCTCCGGCGAAACCAGCTCCAGGAAATGTTTGTAGCTCGCTGCCTGCACCATCGGATCCTCATCCCGCGCGACGGACTGAGCCAACGCGCGTAGCACAATGTCCCGGTCTTCGCGACTCGACGCGGAGAATGTTGCAAAATTCCAGAGAATACTCGACGCCTTCAGGCGACAGTATAGATCGGCATCTTGATGCAGCATGTGGATCACAGCATCCACGTAACTTCGCCTTCCCCAGAGCGCGACCAGGACGGCCGCCGCCCTCTCGCGGAGCGCTGGCTCCCCATGCTGCAATAGCATAGCGATGGCCTTTTCGTGTTGGTACAGACGCTCTGAGCCAATTCTCGAAACAGCAGAGGCTCGATCCGTTGCAGCTGCGCGCTCATCGTAAATTAGCCGCCCGTCCTGCGCGCCCGATTGGTTCTTTCTCATTTGATTACCTTGACGTCAAGAATCGCTTCGCACGCGCGTGAAACTCTGCGAGGGATTCAGCCTGCGCGGACAGGAGCTTGCGCGGTGTCGATGGCGCATGAACGGCACGATCGGCTCACCCACCTCACCGGCCTCGGCATCTTTATGTGGCGCATGGACATGGTGAGGATTATCCACTCGACGTGGACCAGCGACGCGCGCGCCGGGCTGCACGACCACCGCGACGGGCTCCCTCACCTTCTGGCAGGGAGAGAGAGCAGTAATACAGGGAGGGGGAGAACAGTAACATGGGTCCGATTCGGTTTTGGAGCTCCGCCTGACCGGAGTCCCGGAGCTCCAAGAGCTCGCATAGAAAGATCGCCGTCGGGACCATCAACGAGCTTGAGCGCAATACCGTCAATGAGCTCGTTCGTCGGCAACCGAGAAGAGCAGCCAGGCCGCCGTAGAGCTTTCACTCATCCTTGCTCTCCCACCCCTCAGCTCGCGTCTTAAGAAGCGCGGCTCGTAGCCCCCCCCCGGACGGTCGTGCGCGGCCGCCGGGCTCGCCGCGCGGCCCAGGAGTTGACCGCGCACCGCCTTCGGTAGGAACCTCCGGCGGCACACGTATACCTCTATATCAGAGCTGACTGCACTCCAAATACTCAATAGAGAGCCCTACACGCAAATAGCAGGGATAAGACGCTCGAGATACCATGTAAAATCAACGACACCAGAAACCCCCTGCACATCGCGCGTATTGATAGTAAGACTGACCAACAAACTATCATCACTTGGATTCAAAAGAAATTCCCCACCGGACCCCGTATCCTCATACACCAAGGAAACGCCAACCAGCTCCCCCTCACCCTCCTTGCTCTTGATTACGGCGACCACCTCTGGCCACCGATCAAGCTCCGCCCACTGCCAATCAAACTCACCACGATCTCCCACTGGCAAATAGTTTATATGCCCATGATCATCATAGGACCACCCAGCAGCAAGCAACGAGCTCACGACACCATAAACATTCAATCTGAGCTTCGAAACAACAGCAACAATGGATGCCGATCGACCCATCCAAACCTCCGCAGCTTACTTCAGGACCTCGGTATACGGCGCCGCGCTGCTGGCCGACCAGTATGCCGTCGTCCCGTAGGGGTGATGCTCCTCGTAGCCGATCACGAGCCCAGCCCCGTCGACCTCCAGCGACGCCGACCCGAGGTGGTTGTCGAGCTGGTAGCGCACCCGCGGCGTCACCGTGAACGGCCCCGAGGTGTCCACCGTCTTCGTCTCCACCATCGCCACCCGCCGCGCGCCATCCATCACGTGCAGCATCTGCCGCTCCAGCACCAGCCCCGAGATCATGCGCCTCTGGTACACCTCGCAGCCGCCGGCGTAGATGCGCTCGTCCACAAGCCCGCAGTGCTCCCAGATCTTGCGCACGCGCTGACCGGCCGCGTCGTAGTCGTAATAAACCACGCCGCGGCCGCCGAGATTGGTGCTCCGCACCTGGTCGTTCTCGTCCCAGGTCAGCGCGGCGATGTGCCGCATGGCCGTCATGTTGCCGTGCGCATCATGCGCATACGTCGCGCTGAACGGCCCGTCCGGCAGATCCCCCGGCTTGCTGATGCTTGTCAGTCGGTTGCTCGCCGCCTCGTAGGCATACCGGCGGATCCCGGTCACTGTGCCGGCGTGATAGCTTCTTCAGTTCCGTGGCCGCTGGTGAGATGTTGTCCCGCCAGGCGCTGTCGTGTATCGGCGCCGCAGCGGGGCCTTTGGAGATCCCCTGTCAGTCTTCACTTGCCTGCACGAAGTGCATCCCCGTTGTCAGGTCGTCCTCTGGCCGACCATCAATCGCCTCGACAGAGAGGCCGTGAATTCCTTCCTTTGCGGCCTCGTGGCCCAATCCAACGGCCAGGCTAATAACTTTGTATCGCCGTCCTGTTTCAACACAGACCACCAGATCACCTCGACTCGGCAAACCAGCATCGACATTTACGAGCAATATTATCAAATTGCTAACATTGCTTCGAGACGCCACGGTCCATTTAATCTCCTTCATAACCTAATGCGTCCTCCAATGATTCCACGCGTCCAGGTAGTGGTTCACCTCGGCAAGTGTCCATCGAACCGATCGAATCCTCAGCAATCTAACCTGCGTCTCCATCTCATTTTGTCGGATTGACTCATAAGTTGGCAAGAAATCCGGCGACCATCCGGTCTTGCGATGCTGCCCCAGGTGCGTCAGCTCCTCTATGACAGTCGTACGCGCAGGGTTTGGCAGCAAGACGACGGTCCCGGGCTTCCCGCCAGGCCCGGGAATGTACATCCCACGTGCGTTGTTGTCCGCGAGCAATTCCTCGCTGTAGAGAAAGTAGACCCCTTCCTTTGAGAGGTTCGCTTCGATTCTCGCAAGCTTCTCTTTGTCGAATGGGACATCTCCCGAGCCTTTCGCGGTCAATTTGCCCGTGGCAGCGCCGGTCGCGGGGACATCTTTTCCTGGAGCAGCACCTCCCTGGGTCAATGGGAGACTCATCTTTGCCGCCGTCCAGGCAGACCGCGCTTCGGCGCGTAGCAGGAGAACCGCTCCGAGTGTCTGGATGGTCCCCACAACCGCCCCGAGGAGAGGGTTCTCCTCCGTCAGATAACGATAGACGGCGGCGGTCTCCGGGGACATCCTGTCCGCCGGGCCACCGCTGCTCCTGCCAGGCGACACATAGGTAGCTCCGGCCGGGCCTGCTCCTCGTCCGGGCGGGGTCGAGTGAGTCGCTCCCGGAGACGATGTGCTCGTCTCGGGAGGCGGCGCAACCTGTAGCTCACCGATCTGCTTGATGCCCTTCCTGTCCCCGAAGATGCTTCTCGTCCTATGCTGGACAGGCTTCACCGTGTCATCGTCAGCGGATACGGTCTTCAGCTGAAGCCTCAGGCTGGCCTTGAAGTCATCGGCCTCCTTCGAATCGGTCCCGTTGGGGTCCACCAACTGTATCGGGTTCCCCCGCACGTACTCGTAGAGGTTTGGCCCATCCACCATCCCCGCCGGATCTGCGCTCGTCCACCTCCCCAACCACGGCGCGAAGTACCTCGCCCCGTGGTAGTACAGTCCCGTCTCCTCGTCCTTCTCCCTGCCCGTGTACCTATATCTCCGCTGCGAGACCTCGATTCCCGATGCCGCCGACCAGTACGCCGTCGTCCCATACGGGTGGTACTCCTCGTAGCCGATCACAAGCCCCGCCCCGTCGACCTCCAGCGACGCCGACCCGAGGTGGTTATCGAGCTGATACCGCACCCGCGGCGTCACCGTGAACGGCCCCGACGTGTCGACCGTCTTCGTCTCCACCATGGCCACCCGCCGCGCGCCATCCATCACGTGCAGCGTCTGCCGCTCCAGCACCAGCCCCGAGCTGTTGCGCCTCCGGTACACCTCGTAACCGCCGAGGTAGATGCGCTCGTCCACGAGCCCGTTGTGCTCCCAGACCTTGCGCACGCGCTGGCCCGCAGCGTCGTAGTCGTAATAGACATCGCCGCCGCCGTCGAGATCCGTGCTCCGCACCTGGTCGTTCTCGTCCCAGGTCAGCGCCGTGATGTGCGGCATCGACGTCATGTTGCCGTGCGCGTCATGCGCATAGGTGCGGAACGGCCCGTTCGCCGGATCCCCGGTCGTGCTCGTCAGCCGGTTGTTCGCCGTCTCCTCGTCGTACGCATACCACCGCGTCCAGCTTCCCGCGCCCGCCTGGTGCACCATCCTCACCAGGTTGCCCACCGCATCGTAGACGTATTGCTCCGTATAGTTCCTCAGCGCCTGCGCGTCGTTCGCGTGCGGTAGCGACTGGATCGGAAGGTCGTTCTGGTCCCGCTGCACGTCGGCAATCCCGCCCGCATGCTCCCGCCCCGTCGCCTCGATCAGCCGGTAGACCGCGTCGTACACGTACTGCGCGCTCGGCGATACCACCGCGTTGTTGAAGAACACCGTCTGCTGCGCGCTGTCCCCGATCTCCACGATGTTCCCGACCGGGTCGTACACATACGTGAGGTTCTGCAGCACCGCGCTGTCCGAGCTCCGCGTCGTCTTCAGGCGCGAGAGCCGGAACGTCAGCGGGTCATACGTGTACACCGTGAATGTGCCGTTGCCGTACGCGATCCGCTCGCGCTGCCCCTTCGCGTCGTAATCGATGTTGTCGACGAACGTCGTCCACGTCGCCGCGCCTCGAATCCGCGCCTCGATGCGCTCGAGCAGGCCCGCGTCGTTGTACGTGGGCTTGATCTCGCTCGCATCCAAGGCCGTCAGACCATCCGGCGCCGTCACGCTCGTCGGCCGGTTCAGCGCGTCGTACGCCGTCTCCGTGCCGAAGCTCTCGGTCTCCAGCAGCGGCCCGGCCGCCGTCGCGATGGCGGCCACATCCGTCAGCGCGGCCAGCACCGACCAGTCGACGTCCGCGTGCACGTCGCTGCGCAGCCGGCGCGACGCCTGCAGCAAATTTCCCTTGAAGTCGTACTCCAGGCTCGTCACCACGCCCGCGCCATCATACACCTGGTACGGCCTGCCGCGCAGGTTCAGCGCCGTCGCCTGCGGATGAGCTTCGCCGTAGACGTAACGGCGCGCCAGCCGCTCGCTGCCCGAGCCCAGCCGCACGTGCTCGTGCGTCGGCCGGCGCAGCGCATCGTACGACGAGCGGTAGACGAACCCTCGCCCGTTCCAGGCCCGCAGCCGCTGTCCTGTCGCGCCCGCCAGCATCCACCGCTCGCCGCTGTCGTTGCTCTTCTGATACAGCAACTGCCCGCCCAGCCCGAAGCGATGCTGCATCGCCTGGTTGTCACGCGCGTCCGTGATCTGGAGCGGCTGCCCCTCGATATCGAGCGTCGTCTGGGTGATGTACTCCCCCTCGGTCGCGTTGTCCGCCACCGTGCGGAACACCCGCCCCAGCGCGTCCAGGTGGCTCACCGCCGGCGTACCCGCGTGCGCCGCGGCCAGATCCGCCGCACGGCGCTCCGGGTCGCCCTGGGGCAGCGCCTGCCGCGCCGCGTACCATGAGCTCTCCAGCACCGTGTCGTTCGGATCGTACGACGTCTGCTTCCACGCATCGAACACCACCCTGGAGAACGTGCCATTGGGCAGGTCGGTCCGGATGAGCCGGCCGAGCGGATCGTACCGCAGGATCGGCGTGACCCCCCACTCCACGAGCTCCGTTTCATCCTCGTACTCGTTCGTCGCGCTGAAGAACGGCTCGTACTGCTTGACCGGATTTCCCTTGTTGTCGAGCACCGTTCGCCCGGTGCCGACCCAGCGCGGCGTCGCGTGCGAAAAGACCAGGTCGCCCTGCGCGTCATGCACCAGCGCGCCGTTCGCGTCGCGCTCGGGCGCGAGCCCCGGCTCCGCCTTCACCTTGCGCAGCACCTCGTTGCCCGAGCCGTCCGAGTAGATGTACGTGTCCAGCCAGCGCAGGCATGGGCGTCCGGTTAGCAGAGCGGACGATTCTGCCAATAAAATCGATCGGTTGACCGCAGCGGCCCGAGGACGATCGACATTTCGATCACAGTCGGCGATCGTGCGGCCATGGCGAAGCCCTCCGATAAGCCCACATCGGCGCCGCCCGCGGTGCCGGTCCCCTTTCTCGCGAAGTACCACGAGCTGTTCGACGCGGAGGCCCTGTGGGCGGCGGCGCGGCAGATGGGGGCGGTCACGCGCGACCGAAAGGTCGATGTGAGCGCCTTGGTGGAGGCATTCGTCTTGGCGATGTCGGGTCTACCCGGCACGCAGACGACGATCTTCGCCAACGACATCCATCTGACCGGCCAGGACTTGGCGCCCTCGGCCTTCGACCGCTTCACGGTGCCGTTCGCGAACCTGATGGCGGACGTGACTCGCCGCGCGATGGCCGCGGTGCGGGCGGTCGACCCCTCGTTGCGCGATGTGGCGGAGATGAAGCGTCTGCTCGAGCACTTCTCCGACGTCCAGGTGGCCGACTCGAGCTGTCAGGTGCTCCGCAAGCTCGCGGCGTGTTGGTCGCCTTCGACAAGCCCCAAGCGCCCGGCTTCGTTCAAGATTCATGCGGTCATCTCGCTCAAGGACCACCTCCGATCGAGCACCACATCTCACCCCAGCGCGAGCACGACAATCCGCACCTGGACGAGTCGGTCCTGACGCCGGGCGCCCTGTTCTTGGCGGACCTCGGCTACGTCGATCACGAGCGGCTTCTGCGCCTCAAGGCACGTTGCGTGCACATCCTCATGCGGCTCAAGGCCAGTCAGGACCCGCGCATCGCGCGTGTTCGTGTCGGTCGAGGCGACAAGCGTTTCTGCCGCGGAATGAAACTCGATGAGGCGCTCGCGACGGGGGCGCTCGACTTCGAGAAGGGGCGTCTGGACGTGGATGTCGTCCTCGCCGCGCGCGTCGACGGGAAGCGCGTCGAGGGAACCTTTCGCGTCGTCGGGATCGCGCCCACCGACGGCGGCGAGGACCGCTATTACCTGACGCTCAACCGCGCCGTTCCCATGATCCTCGCACTGCGCATGCGCGGCCAGAACGTCGATCTGGCCGAGATGGAGCGACGGATGCTGCTGCTCGCCAAAGTACTGGGCAAGTCCCGCCGGCAGCGCCGAGAGCGCTCCCGCAAGGCAAAACGCGCGGGAATTGCCGCGGATTCTTAACCGATCGCCCATGCATCAAGGGGCATAAAATTGCTTACCAGCTACCAACATCGACGGGTCGCAAGCTCATCGCTTTGCTGGCAACGACAGACGTATTTCAAAAGGCGTATCAGGTGCGCTAAAACGCTCACGAACGTCATCGGGCAAGGGAACTCCCAGCTTCTCAAGTGCCGTCAACAGGCCAACGATCTCGTATTTCCTGGCCTCCGTCAGCGTCCGAAGTCGCTCCACCATAAGATCACCAGCCTGCACGACGCCGGCGGCAGCAAGATTGCTGGCAACAAGACTCAGATAATCATCATCATCACGAATCACATCAAGCAAATACGGCACCACCGAGTACACCTTCAGATTAAGCAGCACAACGGATCCCAGCACGCGCACCTCCTTGCACGTGGCAGATTCCACGACCTCCTGCAGCGGCCCAACAACAATATGACCAAAGCGCACCAACCTCTCTGCAATCAAGAAACGGTTGGAACTGCGCACGAATCCTTCGACAATGAGCCTACCGGCGTCATCCAAGCCCACAGCCAACGCACCGAGCGCATCTATCTGCTCATCGATGCGCTCGCTAACAACCTTACTCAGAGGAGTATTCAGATCTATACCGCAGTTCATCGCAACCTCTTGATGATAAAATCATACTCTTTCAGAGTAGAATTACCGGGAATACTGTAAATGTTTCTTGCGGCAAGCTCAGGAGTGACCCGAGCCCCCTGCGTGAATGCGGCCTCACCAGAAAACTGTACCACGAAGGACTGCTTCTCACCAAAAACACCGATCTGGTTGAGCTCCCCCACGGTCGCTTCGTCCCCGAGCTTGGTGACGAAGATCCTTCCTTTTTCTCCCGCCAGAAACTCGTTCGATCCTACTCCAAACCGCAATTCTCTGACAATTACCTGCTGTCCCACACTGAGACGATTGCCTACTATACCCGTGACTCCTTCAACGCCCTTGGCATCGGTGAAGTGACTTATGACATCACCTTCCCCCATGGCGAGCGGTCGCGGCGGAGGTAGCAAGCGAGGACCTGACGTTGACAGCGCTCCAGCGGCAGTTCCTCCTCCATTCGCTGCGCCTTCTCCAGCACCTCTTAAGCTGAGTCGCTGACCAGGAGATCTACCGCTCAGGAGTGCGCGAACGTCCATGGTGAGCAGTGCGAGGCCACCAACCGACTGAATTCCCTCCACGACCGCTCCTGCGGTCGGATTCTCCTCCGTTAGGTACTCGTAGACGGCCTTTGTCACCGGGTCGGGCATTCGATCGGCCCCGTTGCCGCTACTCGTCCCATGCGCCTCAAAGGTCGCGTCCGGAGAATGTATGCGACCGGGCGCCGAGTACGTCGATGGCGTCGCCTCCTTAGGTTCGGGCCGCACATGCTCCACTGTAGTGACGCCAGTGCGGATGGCTTCGAGCTTGCCCCGCGACAACGAAGCCACGACTCGTTCATTGAACTTTCCTGTGGCCGACGCACGAAACTCCGCGCGCCCTTCTTCGGTGAGAGCTTTAAGATGCCGATGCAACTGTACGTCAGTCATCTGACCGATCTGCCTGTCGGTCGCGCTCTCCTGGCCACCGGGATCATGCAACCGAACGGGATTCCCTATCACGTACGCGTATAGATTCGGGCCATCCACCACCCCCGCCGGATCCGCGCTCGTCCACCTCCCGAGCCACGGCGCGTAGTACCGCGCCCCGTGGTAATAGAGCCCCGTCTCCTCGTCCTTCTCCTTGCCCGTGTAGCGATACCGCTTCCGGCTCACCTCCACCGCGCTGCTGGTCGACCAGTACGCCGTCGTCCCATACGGGTGATACTCCTCGTAGCCGATCACGAGTCCCGCCCCGTCGACCTCCAGCGACGCCGACCCGAGGTGGTTGTCCAGCTGATAGCGCATCCGCGGCGTCACCGTGAACGGCCCCGAGGTGTCGACCGTCTTGGTCTCCACCATCGCCACCCGCCGCGCGCCATCCATCACGTGCAGCGTCTGCCGCTCCAGCACCAGCCCGGAGCTGTTGCGCCTGCGGTACACCTCGTAGCCGCCGAGGTAAATGCGCTCGTCCACGAGCCCGTTGTGCTCCCACACCTTGCGCACGCGCTGCCCCGCAGCATCGTAGTCGTAATAGACATCGCCGCCGCCGTCGAGGTCCGCGCTCCGCACCTGGTCGTTCTCGTCCCAGGTCAGCGCCATGATGTGCGGCATCGACGTCATGTTGCCGTGCGCGTCATACGCATAGTTGCGGAACGGCCCGTTCGCCGGGTCCCCGGTCGTGCTCGTCAGCCGGTTGTTCGCCGTCTCCTCGTACGCATACCACCGCGTCCAGCTTCCCGTGCCCGCCTGGTGCACCATCCTCCGCAGGTTGCCCACCGCATCGTAGACGTACTGCTCGGTATAGTTCCTCAGCGCCTGCGCGTCGTTCGCGTGCGGCAGCGACTGGATCGGAAGGTCGTTCTGGTCGCGCGGTGCGTCCGACAGCCCGCCCGCATGCTCCCGCCCCGTCGCCTCGATCAGCCGGTAGACCGCGTCGTACACGTACTGCGCGCTCGGCGATACAACCGCGTTGTTGAAGAACACCGTCTGCTGCGCGCTGTCCCCGATCTCCACGATGTTCCCGACCGGGTCGTACACATACGTGAGGTTCTGCAGCACCGCGCTGTCCGAGCTCCGCGTCGTCTTCAGGCGCGCGAGCCGGAAGGTCAGCGGATCGTACGTGTACACCGTGAACGTGCCGTTGCCGTAGTCGATCCGCTCTCGCTGGCCCTTCGCGTCGTAGTCGATGTTCTCAACGAACGTCGTCCACGCCACCGCGCCTCGAATCCGCGCCTCCACCCGCTCCAGCAGCCCCGCCTCGTTGTACGTCGGCTTGACCTCGCTCGCATCCGAGGCGGTCAGGCCATCCGGGGCGGTCAGGCTGGTTGGGCGGTTCAGCGCATCGTACGCCGTCTGCGTGCCGAAGCTCTCGGTCTCCAGCAGCGGGTCAGCCGCCGTCGCGATGGCAGCCACATCCGTCAGCGCCGACAGCACCGACCAGTCGGCGTCCGCGTGCACATCGCTGCGCAGCCGGCGCGAAGCCTGCAGCAGGTTGCCCTTGAAGTCGTACGCCTGGCTCGTCACCACGCCCGCGCCATCATACACCTGGTACGCCCGCCCGCGCAGGTTTAGCGCAATCGCCTGCGGATGCGCTTCGCCGTAGACGTAACGGCGCGCCAGCCGCTCGCTGCCCGAGCCCAGCTGCACGTGCTCGTGCGTCGGCCGGCGCAGCCCATCATACGACGAGCGGTAGACGAACCCACGCCCGTTCCAGGCCCGCAGCCGCTGTCCTGTCGCGCCCGCCAGCATCCACCGCTCGCCGCTGTCGTTGCTCTTCTGATAGAGCAGCTGCCCGCCCAGCCCGAAGCGATGCTGCATCGCCTCGTTGTCGCGCGCGTCGGTGATCGCGAGCGGCTGCCCCTCGATATCGAGCGTCGTCTGGGTGATGTACTCCCCCTCGGCCCCGTTGTTCGCCACCGCGCGGAACACCCGCCCCAGCGCGTCCAGCTGGCTCACCGCAGGCGTGCCCGCGTGCGCCGCGGCCAGATCCGCCGCGCGGCGCTCCGGATCGCCCGTCGGCAGCGCCTGCCGCGCCGCGTACCATGAGCTCTCCAGCACCGTGTCGTTCGGATCGTACGACGTCTGCTTCCACGCATCGAACACCACCCTGGAGAACGTGCCATTGGGCAGGTCGGTCCGGATGAGCCGGCCGAGCGGATCGTACCGCAGGATCGGCGTGACCCCCCACTCCACGAGCTCCGCTTCGTCCTCGTACTCGTTCGTCGCGCTGAAGAACGGCTCGTACTGCTTGACCGGATTTCCCTTGTTGTCGAGCACCGTTCGCCCGGTGTCGACCCAGCGCGGCGTCGCGTGCGAAAAGACCAGGTCGCCCTGCGCGTCATGCACCAGCGCGCCGTTCGCGTCGCGCTCGGGCGCGAGCCCCGGCTCCGCCTTCACCTTGCGCAGCACCTCGTTGCCCGAGCCGTCCGAGTAGATGTACGTGTCCAGCCAGCGCGGGTTGCCCGGTCCGTGCTGCTCACGGGCGCGGGCGTGCACCATGTTCGGTTTGCCGGTGAGCTGGAATCGCTCCAGGTCATACGCGAACGTGGCAGTCGGGTCGGCGGGCGTGTCGCCCTGGCCAGCCCCCGGCTTGCCCATCACCGCCAGCAGCGTGACCCTCCCCAGCGCGTCGAAGCGCACCTCGCTCACGTTGCCGTTTGCGTCCGTGAGCTGCCGCGGGGCGAGGACGCGGTAGTCGGGGACGGCTTCCACGACATTGCTCAGCGGATCCGTCACCTGGGTCACGAGCAGGCGATACGCGTCATAAACGACCTGCGACGCATTGCCGAACGGATCGACGAACGTCGTCGGCAAGTAGAAGTGAGCCGCCGAAGGCACCGCCCGCCCCGAGGGCACCCAGTAGTCCGCATCACCCGAGAGCTGGAGATAGCCTCCCTCTTCGAGCATGCCGCTCGTGACGCGAGAGCCGAACACGGACGTGATCAGCGAAGGGGTGAGGATCTTGGCAAAGGTCTCATATGGCAGCGCCCTGCTGCCGACCTCGCCGAACGGCAGCGGCGCCGTGACATCGTCGCTCCAGTACCTCGTGCGCGCGTGCTGCAACAGGCGCTTCTGGAACGACCCGCTCGGCGTGCCGTCGTAATCGAGGTGCGTCGCGCCATCCGCCGCGTCGAGGACCGCTTGGAACCCGAGCACCCCCTCCGAGCCGAGCGGCAGGCCGTGCAGCTCGTAGGTCCGGGTCGCGGTCGGGACCCCGATCCGATAAGCACCCTCCTCGTCCGGGATCAGGTGCTCCACATCATTCTCCGTCAGCGTCGCCTTCCCCTGCCCCTGCTCGGGGAACGCCGTCCCCGCCGCCCGTCGGCGATACCCGATCTGCGCCGTCCGCTTGACCGCGCCGTAATCGTCGACCTCCAGCGTGAGCGCGTGCGCGACCCTCGGATCGCTCTCGCTGCGCTCGTAATGGTACTCCAGCGCCTCGCGCGCATGGGCGAAGAACACGGCGTGCGCACCGCCCACCGCGGGCTGGAGACGCCGCATCGCGTAGCTGTGCTCCTTGACGACGTACGGACGCGGCTCCTCCGCCGACCCGTCGAGCGCATAGACCTCCTGGCGGAGGGGTCGCCCCTTGAGCGCCCGGCACGCCTCGCGCATCTCGACGGCGCGCAGCTCCTCGGAAAGCACCGTATCCGCCAGACGGACCGCGCCCGCGTCGCCGGCGTAATACTCGCTCTCGTACTGCGCCGAGATCCTCGCCCCCTCGATCCAGGCGCCGGTATGGAACCACGTCTTCGTGAGCACCGGCGGCAGGTGCAGCTCGGGATCGGCGTTGGCCGCGGGCGGCGCGAAGCCGGTGCCGCTGAACGCCGAGAACGACTCGGTGTCCCGCTGCTCCACCATGCCGAAGCCGCGCATCTCCCGCTCCACCCCGTCGTAGTCGCCGTGGTGGTAAGCATACGTCGTCACGAAGCGATGCCGCGAGACGGCATCGAACACCTCCACGTGCTCGATGACGTGCACCACGAACGGGAGCTTCGTCACCCACGGGCGGCCCGCCGCCCGGTCGGCGAGGTAGAACTTCGTCGACGGGGCATACGTCACCGTCGTGGTTCTGCCGAGGTTGTTGGCGACCGACGTCAACAGATGCGGTTTCTTGCTCCCGAGCAGATCGATGTAGCGCACCGCGGGGCGCGCCCCGGGCAGCGACGAGGCCCACACGAGGCACCCCGTCCCGGAGCCGAGCAAATCGATCACGTCGACCGCCGCGAGCTCGCTCACGTCGGGCAGCGGCGGCAGGATCACCGGCGCAGCCAGCGTGTTGCCGGCATTGTTCGCATAGAAGCGCACGCCGTCCGGGTGCAGGTAAAGGATGTCGGTCGTCCCCGAGCCGTCCACATCGGCGAGGCGGATGCGCTTCGGATCGAAGCGGCCCTCGTGATCGAACCGCATGCTGCCGCCCATCTGCACCTTGGCGCCGAAGCGGCAATGGCCGAGGTTGGGCCAGTAACACACGTTGCCGTTCCGGATCCGCACGAGGTCCACCAGCCCGTCGCCGCTCATGTCGGCCAGGAAGATGCTCTGTGCGGCGTCGGCGAAGACGAGCGACGGCCCGCGCTCCTCGTCGCTCGGACGCGCGATCGTGATCGGCCGGTCGAAGCCGCCCTTGGCGAGCGACGGATACCACGTGAACGTGTCGGGCCCCGTGATCAGGATGTCCTCGTGCCCGTCGCCGTTGAGGTCGATGAGGCGGAGGTTCGGGTCGCTCCAGTCGACGTTCGGCTGCGACGCGAACGGGCGGAACGGCGCCCAGCCCGCGTCGGTGCGGTCGAAGTAGCCCGCCGCCGGCCACTCGAACACCACCATCTCCTTGCGCCCGTCCCCGTCGACGTCGAGCAGCTGCCCGCCGTTCAGGACCGCCGGCCGCGACGGCAGCGGCCGCGCCGGGGACAAGAGGCCGCCGCCGAGGTTCTGCTTGTAATACAGCGCCTCGCCCTCCTCGATCAGCAGACCGGGCAGCCCCTCGCCGTCGAGATCGACCCACCGCCGCCCAGACCCCATCGTGCCGCCGGGCAGGTCGCGCAGACTCTCGGGGTCGAGCGACTTCACCTCGCGGTGAATCACCGGCTCGTTGTACGTCAGCGCGATGGACGGGAGCGCCTCGCGGCTGTACGCCTGGGTCTGCGGATCGCGGACATATCCCGCCTGCGTCGCGGTGGCGAGCCGCGTCAGGTAAGCGTTCTCCGCATACGTGAGGTCGAGCGACCGCACGAGACACGGCGTCTCGCCGAGCTCGGATATATGGTGAAACATCAGCACGCGACGGCAGAGCCGGTACGTGCGGATCTCGAAGCCGGCGCGGTATGCCGAGAACGGGTCCTGGCGGACTGGCCACGGGGCGCTCCCCACAGGCGTGGGTTCCGCGGCATCGTGCTCGCCGTAATCGAAGACGACCTCGAACAAGCTGCTCTCCGCGTCGCCCGGCACGGTGTTCCCGTAACGGACGCGCTTGAGATAGCGGTTCGCGACGGCCGCGCGGCCCGCGTGGCGGTGGCTCTCCGCCGCCTCGTCGCGCGCCACGCCGGTCAGGTCCTCCGCCTTGTAGTCGTAGACGACGACATTACCCTTGTCGTCCCGCGTCTCCTCCAGCAGCCATGAGAAGATGCGCGCAGGCCTCGCCGGGTCGGCGATCCGCGCGGGCTCGCTCCGCCCGTAGACGCTCGTTATGTTGTCCGGCGTCGTCGCCGTCCAGTACACGTTCCCGCTCGCCTTGACCTCGCGGCGCTCGATCCGCGCGAACGCGCCCTCGACGCGGGGACGATAGCGGATGACGCGCTCGCTCTCCGTCTCGTACCGGTCGAGCTCCGCGCCGTCGAGCGACCTGGCCGGCACCAGATCCTCCGCGCCGGACAGGACGAACACATCGCTCTCGTGCGCGTCGTCGTAACGGGGAAGGCCCTTGTCGGTCTTTCGCGTGATGCGCGGGATCGACAGCTGCCAGCCGGCGCCGAACGGGCCATTGCCAGCCCCGGAGTCGTACGTCACCGCCAGTGCTGGCCCGAACCCCGCGCGGCCGGGGCTCAACGGCAGCGGGATCGAGAACGAGCCTGTGCCCGTCACCGGGTTCGCGGAGAATTTCTCATCCACCCCGCGGATCGCGCCGCCGCCCTTCGGCAGCGCGGGCGCGGGCAGCTCCGGCGCCTTGGGCGCGCCGGGGAGGCCCTTCGGAGCCTCGGTGTTTTTACCAGACCCCTCTCGGGCGAGGGACGCTGGATCTCGGCTCTTGCCGCGGGCTCCGCCGTCCGGCGCGGCCGGTGATGCTGCCTGCGCAGCGGTGGTTTCCTTCTTGGGCTCACGAGCGTTCATCCGTCTCCCTCTTTCCAAGGCAATGGGCGGCCCGCGCGCCCGGAGCGACTCGCTCCGGCGCGACGGCGTCGGCCGCCGAGTCCGTGAGCGGCGCCGGGCCAGCGCCGCTCACGGACGGTTCGAACTCTCCACGACCCTGTCCTCGTCGCCCGGTCCCCCCGGGACGAGGGCTCGTCCCCTCTGCGGGCAGCGCTACTTGTACAACACGTTCACGACGATCGTGTTCGGCCCGGGCTGAGAGGTGTTGTTGTCTGCCGGGGTGGCGGTCGCGCCGATACCGATGCCGGTCGTGAACGCGATGCCGTTCGTGTGCTCGGCCGAGACCACCTGCCCGGCCGGCACCATGAGCGTCAAGGCAGGCGTGGTCGTGCCGACCGTCGGGGCCCCGGCCGTGTTATAGAGCTTCACGAACGCGTCGGTCGAGCTCCAGTTGGCCAGGTGCCAGCCGAACACCTGGCCGGCGGAGCCCTTCACGTTCTGCCCCGTGGTGCTCAGTCCGGTGTTGCGGTAGATGGAGAGCCCGCCGGAGGTGGCCGGCTTCACGTTCACCGCGCCGATCGTGTTGGTGCCGGCCGGGAGCGACCCGACCAGGCTCACCGGAAGCGGGTCGGTCTGTGAGACGTCGACGGCGGTGCCGTCCGCGCCTGTCTGCAGCTTGGCGCGCAGGACGTGCACGCCGAGGATCTCGTCGGTGGCGAGGATCGTGCCCGCGCCCTCAGGAAGCGTAATGTTGTCCGACATAAGTGCTGACTCCTTGGTGAACGATGTTCAGTCCGTCCTCTACGATGGCTGTGCCGACAACAGGCTGTACTCGCAGAGCAGGTAGATATCCTGGAGCGTGTGGTTGAGCCGGTGGATCGTCGTCGGCGGCGTCGGGGTCGTCGTCGTCCTGAGCGCGCTCGCGATGTCGTCGACTTCGTTGCTGCTCGCGGTGAGCGTCCAGGTGCCGAGATCCCACGGGTCGCCGGACGGGCTCATGCTTTCGCTCTTGCCCGTGTTTCGCGCGCTGTTGTCGGGATAACCCGGGAGCCCGACCAGGGTCGCCGCGGCGCCTGGCGGCGCCACCCCGATGTCGAGCGCAAGGGCGCTCGTATAGGCCACCTCGCCGTTCCACCGCGCGTAGAACGTGACCTTCGTCAGCGCGATCTTCCGGTCCGCCGGCGCGTAGGGAAACATCTCCCGCGTGAGCGGGATCGAGAGCTCCTGCTCCGCGCTCGAGTCCGAAGGCGCCATGAAGCGGGCCCACTCGGCCGGCAGCTCGGACCGCAGGCTGAAGAGCCGGCGCCTCACCGGCACGTTGGCGCTGGCGCCGTAATGGATCCTCGCCACGCCCGCGAGGGTGCTGCTCGAGCGCGCCGTGTACCGGATGTGCAGGATCACGTCGCTCAACGCCCCGATGTCGAAGCGGTTGTTCGCCGCAGGGAGCTCGATCTTGTAGGTGCCGAGCACGCCCGCGCCCTCGAACGGGAGATACCGCTCGTCGCGCAGGTTCGGCTCGAACAGGCCTGCGTCGTTGGCCCCTCCGCTCGTCGCGATCACCTTGGTGACCGGCACGAGATCCGTCCGGAAGTTCGTCGGGTCCGCATAGGAGCCGCTCACCTGCGCGTTACTGCGCACCTTCGTGTTGCTCAGCGTGAGCGTGCAGCTGACGCCCGCGTACGGGCCGGTCACGGTCGGGATCGTGATGGCGACCGACTTGATGCGACGGAAGTAGTGACCCGGGTAATCGAGATCGAACAGCTCCTCCTTCAACTCCACGTCGCAGGTACCGGTCTCCCGGAGCTGCATGAGCTGCTCGGGCGCGACCTCGGCGAGCGAGACGTGCTTGACGAGCTCCGCCTCTCTCGGCGTCTGCTCCAGGAACGCGACCTCCAGGCGGCGGAGATCGTGCTGGAGCCGCTCTCCGGCGAGCAGGCCCTGCTTCAGGCTGTCCCAGGCGCCGAAGCGCACAATGGCGTGCGTGCCGTCACCCGTGCCGAGCTCGAACCGGAGCGCCCGCTCCGCGCGCCTGGCCATGTCGAAGGCCAGCGTGTACGTCTGGTAGTGGACGGTCGACAGCTCCGCCACCATCCAGTCGTACAGCTCCTCGGTCGTGCGCTTCCTGCCCTGGAGGAACTCGAGCACCTCGCGCGCCTGCTCGGTCTGCCGATCGTGGTTCCTGAGCTCCACCTCGACCACCGCGGCGCGGATCTTCGCGGCGACGATCTGCTTCTCCAGCCCCTGCATCTCCTTGGCCGCGAGCCGCTCTTGCAGCGCCCACTCCTCGGCGCGCCGCTCGTATCCCGCGAGCGTCGACGCGATCGACGCGCCCTCGCGCAGCGCCCCGGCGGCCATCGAGAGCGCCTGCGAGGCCGCCTCGATCGGCGCGCCCGACGCGTGCCCACCGACCGAGGTCATGGCCACCGGGCTCCCGAAGCTGCCCGCGGCGCCGAACGTCGTCGGCGGGACGGCCTCGACGCTGGAGGCGACGAGGGCGATCCCCTGCGCCACGAGCCCGAGCTCCATGCCCGCGACGCCCATGGCCAGCGCGCCTTGCTCCGCCGCGCTGATCCGCGGCAGGCTCGCGTAGTGGTCGCGGCGGAGCCGCGTCGCCTCGTGCGACCGCTCCAGCGAGGCGACGGTCGCCTGCGCCTCCTTGACCTGCTGCGCCTTGATCTCGCGCACCGCCGCGAGCAGCTCGACCTCGTGGCCCGAGCGGAGCCGCGCGATCGCCTCGCCGTCCTTCTTCTCCATCGCTGCGAGCAGCGCGGCGCCGAGCCCGGCCACCGCGCCGGAGAGCTCCATCGCCTTCGCGTGCAGCACCTGGAAGCGGTAGGGGAGCTGCGGGGAGCTCGCCTCGTTGAGCACCGTCGCGAGATCCACGCCGAGCGCCCTGGCCTGCACGAGCAGCATCGGATCGATGGGCGGCTCGAACAGGGGCAGCGTCCGGACCGCCCCCTCGATGCTCATCGAGTGTCGGATCTTGAAGAGCCGATCGGCGACCATGTCCCACAGCCCCGAGAGCGCCTCGTCACGGGGCACGCAGAAGTAGAGCTCTCCGAGGTCAATCGCCGGCGCGGAGAACGTGCGGAGCAGCATTTCCCTCAGCGGGTCGCCCACGAGGCTCTCGGCCTCGACGCGTGACCGCGACGCGATCACCGGGTCGGAGAGATCGCCCAGCCCGAGCGCCTCGAGCTGCCAGTAGTTCCGCGGCGTCACCGCGTCCTGCCGCTCGATGCGCACCGGGCGCCGGCCGAGGAGGTTGCCGGCGAGGACGTACAGCTGCGTCGCCTCGTTGATCGACTCGATGGTCTCGCGCCGGAACAGCTGATCGCCCCACGCGATCAGGTTCTCGACGTATTTCATCACCACTGCCTTCTGATAGGCAATCGGCCGCATCCGCGCGACGATGTGCGGATTGAACGGGTCCTTCCGCCATGCCTCGATCTGCGCCGCGAAATCGAGCTTCTCCCGCTCGTCCTCTTGGTTCGTCAGGAGCGAGGCCAGCAGCCTGGCTATCGGGGTCTGCTGCGAGGGCGACTGATCCCGGACCTCGTCCTCGATCGAGGCGAGATCCTTGTTTTCGCGGAACGGCCGTACGTTCCAGAAGCGCTCGGGCGACGGGGCCGGATCACCCGTTGTCGGGTCGAAGATGAAGTGGAACCAGCGCTGCGCCTCGGCGTGCCGGCCGCTCTGCATCAGCCGGAGGGCGATCAGGAACGGCGCGTGGAAGAACAGCTCCCAGTTGTAGCTCGAGTAAGCGCCCTGGAACGAGAAGTCGACCTCCTCCTTCGGATACGGCGTGAGCACGTTGGCAGGATCGGGGTCGTACGTCTCCTCGAAGTCGTCGCCGGAGCTGCGCTGGATCGGCTCGGTCGGGTGGAGCGACCATTTGAGCAGCCCGTCCACGCCCGAGCGCTGCAGCTCCTTCCGGAACAGGCAGGCGAAGGGGTGGTAGAAGGAGATGAAGCGGTATCGCTTCGCGTCTTCGTAGACGTTCGCGATGCTCGTCACCTCGGGCGCCCTCGGAGCCCACTCGGCCGCCGCCGACCCCGCGCGCATGGCGAACGCGCCGATGGTCCTGCCGATATCGCCGTACGCCGTCATCCCGGGCTGCGGCACATCATGCCACTCGGTGTACTCGGTCAGGACGAGCTCGGCGAAGAACGTCGATTTCGCGTCCTTGAAGAAGAACGACACGCCAGCCGCGGCGGTGTCTCTGAAGGGCCCACTGCCGACCTCGCGCGGAACGAGCGCGCGGAACGGGGTGACGCTGCCGAGCAGCGGGATGTTCTTCCGGAAGCCGTTGATCTTGATCGGAACGACCAGCTCGGTCGCATCTCTCGAGACCACGTGCTGCCCCCGCCAGCCGGTCCTGTAGGGGATTGCCGGACTGAAATACGTGTAGTTCCGAATGTCGTAGCCGAAGTTGGTGCCCTCGAGCGCACCGCAAGCGCTCTGCACGAAGTGTCCGAGGCGAGTGCCGACGGAGGTGTTGCTGTAAACCGCCGCGATCCCGGGCGGAGCCTGCTCGTCGTCGCGCTGCACGAACAGCGAGACAAAAGCGGTATCGGGATACAATTCCGACTCCAGCGTCACCTCCGAGCCGTCGCTCAGACGGCGCGCACTCCACGCGCCGTTGCGGCGCTGGCTCCATGCGAGGCGGATGTAATGGCTCGTCACCGCCGTTTCGCCCACCTCGCGCGTGTCGTCCGGCATCGGCTGCTCCGGCTCGGCGCGCTCCTCGATGATCGGCCAGTACAGGTGTGGCCGACGATCCACCACGGCGAGCAGGACCCTGTCCCCCTCGATGTCGAGATCGATGGGCTCCCAGGGAGTCCAGGACAGCCCGTCCACCCGCGTGCGGTAGAAGTACTTGTACGGCTGGGCCGCGGTGCGGCCGACGACATGGAGCACGTCGATCGGAAGGTGCGTGTCGTCGCCCTCCTCCTTCTGGTGGAACGCGCTCGCGATCTCGAGGTTCGCGACCTCATCGAGCCTGTCCAGGTACCGCTCGAACGCGTGCTCCGCGGCGTCGTCGGTGATGTCCTTCTGGCGGAGCTCGGCCTCCAGATCCTTGAAGAACGGCGACTTGTCGTCGCGCAGCGACGGGTCGAGGTACATTTCCGGCTGGAGCAGGACCTTGCGGCTCGCCTCCCAGACACGGTAGCTCTTGCGCCACGCCCACTCGCGCGCCGCCTCCTCCGGGAGCGTCAGGTCGTCGTCCTTCTCCAGGTTCAAGAACGCGCGCTGCACGAACGTCTGCACCGAGCCGATGGCCTGCTTCAGGCGCGAGGTGATCACCGCGGGGCTCGTCTCGACGTCCACAAGCAGTTTGGCGAACAGTTCGTCGCTGTCCTCGTATCCCCGCTTCGCCACGAGGTACGCCACCAGCGTCGACCGGAGCCGCTCGCGCAGCACGTCGCGCAGCGGCGGCGCCACCCGCGCCCACTCGGCATCGGAGTACTTCGCCTTTGCGGCCCGGATGATGCTCTCGGCGGGCCCGGCGCCGTCCGACTGTATCGCGTTCTCCCACGCGACCGCCTGCTCGGCCGAAATGCCGAGCCGCTTCAGCACCACGATCGCGCGGCGCACGAGCCCGAGGACCGAGACCTGCTCCGCGGCGTTGCTCGGGTTGAGCGGGTTGCTCGACGCATAGCCGCGGGCGAGGAGCAGATGCTCGACGTCCGCCGCGGGCCAGCCCGTGGCGGCGGCCAGCGCCGCGATGGCCAGCTCAAAGGGGGTGCCGCCCACGAACAGGCTCACCAGCGACGGGTTCGGTCCGACGAGCTGGGAACGGAGCTCGACGAAATCCACGAGCTTCTCCCACGCCTCGAGCAGCGGCGAACCGGTGTCGGTGACGTCGATCTCGACGCGCGGCAAGGCGTCGAGATCGAGGGCCACCGTGGCGCCGTCGACCTCGTCCAAGACGAACATCCGCTCGATCTCGTCGGCGCTCAACCCGAGCTGCTGCACGACGGCCGCGGCCTTGGCCAGGTGCCGGTAGGCGGCGAGCTGCGCGGCGCGGCTGACGGTGTCGAGCGACGGCGGCGGCGAGGTGCTCAGCGAGAACGCGCTGCCGAGCGACACGCCGGGCTCGCCCGTCGTGAGGATGTCTGCGACGAGCAGGTGCGTCGACCGCGCGTTCAGCTTCAGCGCCGTGCCGAGCGTGTCCTCGATGAGGGCCGCCTCGGCCTCGCTGTCCGGGGCGCCGTTCTTGCCGCGCAGCGCCAGCAGCGAGCCGAACATCTGGTCGAGCACGGGGCTCACGGCCTCGTCCGTCACGGCGATCCGTGCGCGCGGAGACGACGTGCCCCGGAAAACGACATCCAGGTCGGCAGGCGACAGCCCCGAACGCCTGACGCGATCGACCGTGTCCAAAAAGCGCAGCGTATGCTCTGGGCTGTCGGCCTCAAACGGCCTGTACTTGCTCAGGTTGTAGAGCACGTGGAAATCGGGCAACGACAGCCGCAACGCCCGCGCAAAGGTGACGATGCGGTGGAGCTTCGCGAGCGTCACCGGCGCGAGATCGGCGGTGTCCGCCGGGACGAGCGGGGCCAGCCCGAGCCCGGAGTTCTCGGTGAGCAGCGACAGCTCCTCCCGGCTGATGCGCAGGCCGGCGAGGATCGCGGGCGTGTGGTCGTCGAGCAGGGTGGCGGTCGAGAGGCTGGCGACCCCCGGCAGCGCGAGCGCCGCGTCGACCGGGTTGGTCACGGCCCTGTGCTGGAAGAGCTGCTCGTAGAACGAGGGCGTCTCTCCGGCGTCGCGGCGCTGGGTGTCGAGCAGCCCGAACCAGCTCGCGAGCACCGCGATCGGCAGCGAGATCCCCCGCTCGGCGCGCAGCGCCTGGATCACCGCGATCACGCGCAGCGCGCGGCCGTTCAGGAGGTCGGTGCCGCTGGGCGCACACGCGGCCAGCACCTGATCGAGCTCGCGGATCGACCAGCCGAGGCGCAGCCGGAGCCGCAGGAAGCGGTGCAGAAAGCTCAGCTCGCTCAGGTCGCCGCTCAGGACGAGGCTCTGCTCCTCGATCTTGCAGCTCCCCGCGGGCTCGATCGTCGGCGACCCGAAGCGATGGAGCACGGAGGTCTCGAGCAGATCGCGCAGCTCGTCGTAGGACAGCCCCGAACGCTTAAGGAACTCCCGCACGTCGAGCAGCCCGCCGGGGATCCAGCTGACGCCCCAGGCGCTCGCGAGGCTCGCACCCGAGATCGGGGTGCCGCGGATCAGATCGCGCTCGCGCGGAGAAAGTCCGAGCCGATGGGCGGCCGGGTCCTCGGGATACATGGAGTCCGGGCTGGACCAGCTCGCCCTCAGCTCGGACAGGAACGTGTGCAGGGGCACGCCGAGGTGCTCGAGATAGACGCGCGCCTCGTGCTGCCGGTGGTGATACGGCAAGCTGAAGGGGAAGTCGGTTTCCGCCAGGCGCTCGTAAGCCGTCTCGTGCCAGTCCTCCTCGCCGCTCGGCGGGTTCGGCATGGCCGCGAGCGCCTCGGCGGTGCCGACGGTCGCGATGTGCTCCGGGAAGACGGGCAGGGCCTCGTTCTGCGCCTTGGTCTCGCCCACGAAGGCGTGGACGAGGATTTCGTTCACCAGGTCGACGTACGGCAGCGGCGTGTCGGCGTTCTCGCAGGTGAGGTCGATCCGGCCGATGTCCGGGCGCCGCCCGGCGAGCGCCGGCGTCGAGCCCGGCGCGCTGCCGAGGAGCAGCTCCTTCGCGGTCCACTTGGTGCTGCCGCTCTTCGTGAGCGTGGAGTAGTAACGATCGAGGAAGCGGAGCAGGTCGACGAGGTACGCCGCCGGGCCGTAGACCGAGGCGCAGTGCGCACACGCGCACGCGTCGGTCGAGCCGAAGAGCTCCTCGTACGTCGCGAAGTCTGACGCCGCCTGGCTCGCGCGGCGCGTGGGATCGGACAGGACGTAGGCCGACGTCTGGTTATAAGCCGCGCCGAACTTGAGCGACAGCGCGAACGCATGTTCGGAAATGGCGACCGCCTTGTCGTAGATGTCGTCCGCGATATGGGCACCTCCGAGGGCAGCGCCGAACTCGGCGCCGAACCGGAGCCGGCCGCGGCGGGCGACCTCCCGCGCCGACTTGAGCCCGGCGTCGAGGAGCACCTTCGCCTCCTCGTACTTGGGTGTGAGCTTGTACAGCCGCTCGACCGCCTTGAGGTCGCGCTGCGCGGTCGCGGGGTTGGAGAGCCCCGCGAACGCCGCCGGGTTCAACGCGACGTAGTGGCCGGCGCGCGTCTTGCCGAGCTTGAACGAAGGGTTGTTGTTGAAGAACGTGGGCAGCTCGCTCCCGCCGACCACGGAGATCGCGGACGCGACCGCCTTCGACGGGAACGCCACCTCCAGGGCGTGCCGGATGACCTTGGCGTAGGTCGCGCGCCTCTCGGTCACCGTCGCTCCGGGCGTGTCGCTCGGGTAGTTGATGGGCGAGCCGTTGCGCTGGACGGCGAGGGTCGCGATCCAGTCAGCCTCGCTGTAGGCCGCGAGGTCCTTGAGGCCCTGGAACTGGGAATTCTGCCAGCGATCCCACAGCTCTTCGATGAGCGGGAAGTGATAGCGCGTGAGCGCGCCCAGCTGCAGCAGGAGCTTGAGCCGCGGGATACGGAGCGAGGCCTCGCCCTGGTAGTCGGGCAGGGACGCCAGGTGGGTCCAGAAGGCCTCCGGCGTGCCATCGAACGCCATGTACTCGGCGATGAAGTCCTGCGTGAAGAGCCCGCCCAGCTCGAGATCGAGGAGCTGACCGAGGCTGCAGGTCGTCCCCGCGGGCGCCTCCATGGCGAGGTCGACGGCGGCCTGGGTAAGGAGATCGACGATGCCGTCACTGACCTCGTGGCCCACGATCTTCGCCTCCTTCGCCTCGTCGAGCACGCGGCGCAGCGTGGCTTTGGGGTACGAAAGGAGCCCGCGCTGGGTGGTCGGCAAGCCCATGCGGACGAAGGGGTAAAAAGAATCGGCGGCCCCGCCGACGCCGACGGACGTCAGGAGGGAGTCGGCCGCGACGAGCGCCTCGACCTGCCCGCGCTCCACCTCGGTCGCCTTCGCGACGAAATCGACCTGCTCGCTCTGGAGGGCTCCGAGGACCACCCCCTGCATATGGGCCGCGGTGCGGGACTTGAGCTGCTGCAGCTCCGAGAGGCCACGGACTTCCTGGTTCTGGCTGGTGATCAGGTCGACGACCGCTGTCGACGAGGCCCGGACGACGAGCGCAGAGCGGCCCAGTTCCTGGTTCGACCCGTTGTAGACGATCACCCGGAGATCCGGCCGTTGCTTGCCGGATGCCAGGATGCTCGAGTACGAGATCTTGTAATGACCCGACGCGTCGGTCGTCGACGAACCGAGCTCGGTCTCTGACGTCAGCTTCACGTCGTAGGCGCGCACCATCGCGTTCGCGACTACCGTGCCTTGCTCGGTCCGCACATCGCCGCGCACGACCGATTGGGCTGGAGCGCGCTTGGTCGAGGTCAACGCGAGGTCCACCTCGATCCGCACGGTCGCAGGCGTCGGCGACACCTTCCATTGCGTGTAGCGCGTGACGTACTCCACTGCCCCGGCCGAGAACACGCGGAGCGCGATCAGCGGCTTCCGCCCCTGGAAATGACGATCCACGGCGGCCTGGTCGAGCGATATCTCGAAATCGCCGTTCAGATTGGTCACGGCGACGGCGACGAGATCCGTGGTGACCTCCGCGCTGTCCCACGCCTCGACACGCACATTCTCGACACCTCTTTCGGTCTTGGCTCGGACGACCCGACCGGAGAGTTTATACTTGTTCATGCGAGCTCCCTTCGATTCCATGGTCAAGAACCACCAGTTGGCGCAGCGTTCAGCCGCCGCGGTCGGTGCGCCTCGTCGCCGTCGGTCGACAGCGGAGGAGATGACGAGGAGGGCCGCTGCTGAGCGATCGGCGCGACGATTCGCGCGCCAATCGCTCAGCGCGACCACGCTCTCGCGGTTCCGCGAGACATCAGTTGTTTGCTGTCGATTCCCTCTTCGACCTGGCGCGCGTCAGCGGCCGACCGCCGACGCGTCTGCTGGACGTGCTTTGAACTACCACGCGCGTCTCGTTAAAAAGCTCAAATGCGTCCCCGCCATTCGAGGGTCCCGGGGTATGTCCACGCGTGACGCGTGTCGACGATCATGTGTTGTTTGCTGTCGCCGGCCGAGCACGGCCGCACGGCTGCGGCCATGAGCTCACGCACGGTGGCGGAAGGCCGTTTGACGCCCCCACACGCGTGACGCGCCGTCACGCAGCGTCCTCACGCAGAGCGTCAAATCGTCCCCGGTCACAGTCCGGCGACATCCTCCGCGCGCATCATCATCTCTTGGTCACGAGATGACCCCAAAGCGCACTTCCCGCCTGGCTGGGAAGAGCTGGCGACCGAGCGCGGGCAGATCGGACCGCCACAGCGACAGTGGCAAGGAGCCGACTCGCGACCGATCAGGTGCTCGACTCGTACCGGGTGTGCTGGCAGTTCGAACTGGAGATCAAGCGAGACGAGTCGATCGGCGGCCTGTCCAGCCGCCCGTGTCCCGTGAAGCTGTTGAGATGATTGCCGTCGTCCGCTCCGCCGCACCAGGGTGCCAGTCCGAACTCGACCCTGGTTGCGTGCCCGCGATAGGTTCCTAGTTCCGCCCGCCAGAAGTTCGGCCAGGGATCCGGAGAGAGAGTTCAACGCAAAGGCGCGAAGGCGCAAACGAATGAACAATTGTCGTGCATTTTTGCGTCTTTGCGCTCTTGGCCCCTTTGCGTTGAACTCTCTCTCCGTTCGCGATGCAGATCTCCCGGGCGGGATTTCTGATCCGCGGAACTAGTAGAGCCCGGCACGACCTTGGCCGGCGCGCTCCTACGACGCGCTCGCCGCCGGCCGACCTGACCCTTGAACGGCCGAGGCCTTCCAAAGCCCCAGCGCGCGCGCGCTCGGCAGCACCACCTGGGCGAGCGCGGCGTCCTGCAGCGCGCGCATCTCGGCCACGGCGAGGTGCCCGTGCGCCACGAGCGCCGCGGCGCGGCCGCCGGCCGCGGCGCGGCCGCCGCCCGGCTCGGCCCCGGGCGGGGGCGGACGCCCGAGCGACGCCGCGGCGGCCTCGAACACCTCGGCCACGGCGCGGCGCACCGGCTCGCCGCCGGCCCCGATCGCCCACGCCACCGTCAGCCACGCGAGCTCGGCGTGCCGCGCCTCGTCCTCCGCGATCACCTCGAGCGCCGCCCGCACCGCGGGATCCTCGGCGCGGGCGCGCTTCTCCGCCGCGATCACCGCGGCCACCGTCTCGCCGACGCAGCCCTCCTCCGCGGCGGCGCGCGCCAGCGCCGCGAGATCCGCGGCGATCGGCACCGCCGGCGACATCGGGAAGGCGGCCGGGCCGACAGGGCCGCCCCCATACGCGGTCGCGAGCGAGAACCCGAGGCGGGCGTGACCGACCTCGTCGAGCGCGGCGATGTGGGCCGCCTCGACGAGCGACGACGGCGCGCCGTGCGCCATGAGATCCAGCGCGAAGCGCGCGAACGACGCCACCGACGCGTGCTCCTCGAGCGCGCTCCGGAGCCATTCCCCGGCGAGCGTCTCCCGCTCCTCGTCCGTCAGCTCCGCCAGCGAAGGCTGCTGCCCACCGGCGCCGCTCGCCGTCGCACGCGCGAGCCACCCCGCCTCGGCCGGCCGCGGCGCCGCCGTGAGGTGGTGCCCCTCCAGGGAAAAAGGCCGTCCCACCGCGGCGCAGTCGAGGGTGTTCTCCTCGACGATCACCTCGTAACAGCACGCGCCGTCACGGCGGGTCGCGTCGCTCTCCACCGACACGATCGTGTCTTTCTCCAGCTCCACGTCCTTGCCGTCGCAGGGCTGGTAGATGGTGCTGAACTCCTCCAGCGCGGAGTCGCGGTCCAGGCAAGCCCCGAGCTCGTTGAACCAATCGAAGCAACGGAACTCCTGGGCGCTTTCGGCCTCGGCCTCGGCCTCCCCGCAGCCCGGCGCTGCGACGAGGAGCGCTGCGGCCGCCGAGGGGCCAGCGCTCTGCAAGAGACGGGCGATGAGCGTTCGTCGAAAGGATCGGTCGAGCAGCATGACGTGCACCTCCAGCCCCTGCCCGCTGCCTCATGAGCACGGCGAGGAGCTCGGAACAGGGCGGCTTGTACCTGACGCTCCAGCCCCCATCGCAAGACATGGTCCACCGCCGCGCGGGGCGCGATCGCGTCGAGACCAGCGGTTTTCGCGGGGAGCACAGCGGCCCCCCTCGATCGTCACGCCGCAGCGCTGACACACTCCGGCACTGCCCCGCCCGGGCGCGACCGTGGCCGCGCCCGGACCTGCGCGACGGCGCCGCCTACAGGGGGCTCACGTTGGTCGTGAACGACGCGTTCCGCAGGATGCGCCGCTGGCCGAGCGGCGTCGTGAAGCCGTTCTCCTTGTGGAAGGTCGAGGTGCTCCCGCCGCAGCTCGGATCGTCCCCGCCCCACCGCTCCGGGCAATGCGCCAGGATGTAGTCGCGATCCGGATTGCTGCCGCCGGGGCCCGTCCACCGGGTGTGCTTGATGCAGGCGGCGCCGTCCGCCGTCCACTCGGCCTCGAGGCTCATGCCAGAGTCCACGGTCTCGGTCTGGATGCCGAGCGCATCCCAGACGTCGATCGCCGTCCCGGTCTGGGTGTGCGGCACGCCGTCGCCGCAGTAGTCCGCGCGCACCATGCGGATGCACGCTTGATGGAAGTACGAGAGATCCCTGTCCTCGCAGCCGCTCGCATTGCACTCCGCCTCGGTCACCCATTCCCTGTAGCCCCACTCCGCGCACTTCCCGATCGCCGCGCCCTGACAGGCGAACGTGAACATGCCCCCGTCGTCCGAGTGGACCCCCGTCACCGCGTTCCACGTCCCCTTCACCGGGATCGCATCGAGGCCCTCGCCGCAGATGTTGACCCAGACATCGGGGCCGGCGTTGTACTTCACCGTGTAGTACTGGAGCCCGTCGCGCTCGACGACGTTCGTGATGCGGACGGACACCGACGATCCATCGTCCAGGACCGCCTCGATGTCCGCGCCGATGAAGTCGGCCCCGGCGACCGGCGCGCCGTCGCCCTCGCGCATGCCGACCAGCGTCGTCGCGTCCAGCGAGACGCCGTTGAAGCGGACCCCGTTGAAGCGGACCCCGTTGAAGCGAACCCCGTTGAAGCGGACCCCGTTGAGGTTCATGCCGTTGAGCCTGCTCATCGCGAACGAGCTCTCCGCCAGCGCTTCCTCGTCCTCGCCGCCGTCGATCTCCGCGGCGCAACCGGCGCCGAGGGATATGAGCCCGACCATCGCCCCTGCCAGGAACCCTCGCTTCAACATGATCGCCTCCGAACGCTGCCGCTAAAGCCGTGACGCCTTGCGCATCGACGGTCTTCCCTCGGGCGGTCGGGCCCCGATCACGCGAGCGATGAAGCCCGCGGCGGCTCGAGCGCCGCAGGCCTCGTCGCCTTCACGGTGGTGGAGGGAACGAGGCACAGATGCGGAGCCCGATCACCGGGTCGAGGAAAGTGCCATCAACGACGGTCCGGTTGTCACTTCGGACCGAGGTTTGATCATAGATATAAGCACCACCTCGCAACAGCACTTTGTCGGTCTCGATCGAAGAAATGGCCCACTCCAGCACGTTCCCCGCCATGTCATCGACCCCGAACGGACTACGTGAGGCGGGGTGGGAGCCCACCTCATCCGGCCCCATCGTGGAGCTCTCCTTGCCGTAGGTCTCATCGAAGTTGGCGTCGCCGGGAGACAGCCTGTCCCCATGCGGGAAGATGCGGCTGTCGGCGCCCCGCGCCGCGCGCTCCCACTCGTAGTCGCTGCAGAGGCGGGCTCCGCGCACGCGGCCTGTCCTGTGGAGCCACGCGGCATACTCGGTGGCCTGAGCGAAGGAGATGCCCGTGACGGGGAAACGAAGCCAGTCCTGCTGCGCGCGGACCGCCCGCGATGGATACACGAGCGGCTCTCCTGCCCGCGCGGTATACGCCTGGACCGTGGGCTGAATCGTGAGCTGCCACACACCGCTTGGCAGGCGACGCAGCCCCAGGGCGCCTGTCATGGCGCCGTTGCCCGCCTGGATGGACGAGCTGCCGCGGGACTCCTTCGGGAGCTCCTGGATGTAGTCGAGCCACTCCTGGAACGTCGTCTCGTGTCGCGCAATCAGGTACGCGCCTGTGCGGATCTCGTGGAGAGGAACGGTGGAGAGGAACGCCCACCGGTACATGTCGTCGAGGGCGGCGCCGAAGAAGAACCGGCCCGGCGGGATGTAGATGTACCCGGGAGGAACGTCCCCGGCGTGCGGCAGCGGGATGGAGAGCTTCAATGACTCTCCGCGTTGGACCAGGAACGGATAACGCACGATGGTGCGATTCCGCGCCTCGCAGGTGAGCAGGTAGGAGCCCTGCGCGAGCGCGATGCTCGCGAAGGGCGTCGTCCCGAGCAGGCGCTGGCCGGTCAGCTGCCGGCGCCCCTCCGCGTCGCTCTCGTACCGCTCCAGCGTGATGTCCGCGCCGGGGGGATCGGTCTCGATGGCGACCTCCGCGGGCGCGTTCCATCGCTGCCGGCGCGCGCCGTCGGGATCGTACGTGGTCATGCGCTGGAGCAGCTCGTCGCGCAGCGAGGCGTGGCCGCGCGTGTCCGCGGCGAGCGCGCGCTCGTAGAGCACGTCGCCGAGCCGCGCGCGCGCGTCGTTGCGGGCGCCGTCGAGCGTGAGCGCCGCCTCCAGCTTCTGGCTCACCTGCAGCTGCAGCCGCTCGGCCTCGGCGGCGCGCCCCTGCGCGCGCTCCCAGAGCGCCTCCCCCTCGTCGCGGCGCCGGCGATCGAACGCCGAGAGCGCCTCCGCGCGGATGGCCTCGGCCTCGGCGCGCTCGATCGCCGCGGCGGACGAGGTGAGCGCGGCCTCGTGGATCTTCCTGTCCGCCCGCGCGGCGAGCTGGCGCGCCGCCCTGAGCTCCAGCGCGCCGTAGAGCAGCGCGGCGACGAGCGGGACGCCCACGACGAGGGCCCACCTGGCCACGCGCTGCGTCAGGACGGCGCGCCGCGACGCCCTCAGGAACGCCGCCTCGCGCGGCGGCAGGTCGGCCGGGTCGAGGTCCCTCGCCTCCTTGAGCTGGCGCGCGCTGAAGAGCGCGTCGCGGCGCCGACCGAGCCGCTCCCACTCGGCGGCCGAGGCGTCGAGGCGCTGGCGCGTCGCGCGCTGCTCGCGCTGCTCCTCGAGCCAGTGGCGCAGCGTCCCCCAGCCGTGGATCAGGGCCTCGTGGGCGATCTCGTAGACCGTCCCCTGCTCGCCTTCGCGCGCGAACAGGAGGCGACCCTGCACGAGCGCGTCGAGCGCGGCGCGCGCCGCCCCGTCGCCGCCCTTCTCCGCGAGCTCGCCCTCGGCGCGCCGCGCCCGCGTGCCCTGCGGGGTGATGAGCGCGCCGAGCAGCCGCCGCGCGGCCGCGTGGACCTCGGGCGGCATGCGGCCGAGCACGCGATCGGCGTGGCGGGCGAGCGCGCCCTCGACCCCGCCGATCTGCGCGAGATCGGCGCTGCTGAGCGGCGCGTCGGGCGCGGCGCGGGCGTCCCAGAGCTCGGCGAGCGCGAACTGGAGGAGCGGCAGCCCGCCCTCGGCGCGCGCGGTGGACTCGACGAGCGCGTCGACGACCGCGTCGGACTCGAACGCGACGCCCTTGGCCAGCGCCGGCCCGGTGATCGCCTCGCGGAGCTTGTCCGCCGACATCGGGCGGAGCAGGTAGAGCGCGCGCTCGATGTCGTCGCCCAGGCCGGAGATGCCGGCGACGCGCGCGAGGAAGTCGCCGCGCACCGTGGCGAGCAGGCGCAGGGAGGGCGAGCGCGCCGCGAAGGCGCTGAGCACCTCGCCGACGAGCGCCGCCTCGCCCGGGCTGCTCAGCGTCGCGAGCTCTTCCATCTGGTCGATGAACAGCACGAGCCCGCCGCGCTCCCCGAGGCGCGCGCGGAGGTCGCGGGCGAGGGAGCCCGGCGCGGCGCGCACGGCCTGGGCGATGCGCTCGGCGGGCGCGCCGAGGACCGGCTCGAGCGCGGCGGCCAGCGCGGCGAGCGGCTGCCGGCCGGGCACCATCATGGCTGCCTGGAAGGCGCGCCCGCCGCCGAGGGCGCCCTCGAGCACGAGCGAGAGCACGCCGGCCCGGCAGAGCGAGGACTTGCCCGAGCCCGAGTCGCCGGCCACGACGATCATGGGCTCGGAGCGGAGCCGGTCGAGGATCGTCCCCGTCTCGGAGCTGCGCCCGTAGAACACGGCGCGGTGCTCGAGATCGAAGACGAGGAGCCCGCGGTAGGGGTTGCCCTCCGGGGCGACGGAGGCGTGGCGGCTCCTGGCGAGCAGCTGTTCGAGCGCGTCGCGCAGCTCGTCGCCCGAGGCGAAGCGGTCGGCCGGGTCGATCTCGAGGCACCGCTCGATGACGGCCGCGAGCCGCGGATCGACGCCCGGCGCGAGGGCGCCGAGGGGCCGGGGCGCCTCGGTCTGGACGACGAGCGGGAGCTCGGTCATCGGCACGTCGTCGTGCGGCGGGACGCCGGCGCAGAGCTCGAAGAGCAGCGCGCCGAGCGAGTACACGTCGGAGCGGCGCGTCGCGAGCTCGTCGCGCCACAGCTCGGGCGGCAGGTAGTGGGGCGTGCCGCCGCCGACGCTCGTCGTCACGTCGAGCAGGCGCGCCGCCATCTCGGCCGCCTCGCGGAACTCGCCCTCGAGCGGCTCATCGCCCGGCGCGATCGCCGCGTCGGCGTCGCCCTGCGCTCCTCGCAGGGCCTCGCCGCCAGAGAGCGCGTCCTCGCCGAGCGCGTCGGATCGCCCTCCGGGCATGTCCGATCGGGTCCCGGGCATGTCCGATCGCCCTCCGGGCATGTCCGATCGCCCTCCGGGCATGTCCGATCGCCCTCCTGGGACGTCGGATCGCACGAAAGGGATGTCGTATCGTCCTCCTGGGACGTCGGATCGCGCCCCGCGCGTGTCGGGCCGCGCGGCCGGCTCGAGGAGCTTCGCGAGGCCGAAGTCGAGGAGCTTCGCCTCGCCCTCCGCGGTGAGGACCGCGTTGGCCGGCTTGATGTCGAGGTGCAGCACCCCTCGGCGGTGGGCGGCCGCGAGGCCCCGCGCGAGGCCCGCGCCGAGCTCGAGCACGCGGCGCGAGGGCATCGGTATGTCGACGCGGTCGAGGCTCTGGCCGCGGACGAACTCCGAGACGACGAACAGCCGTCCCCGGAGCTCGCCCACGCGGAAGATGGCGACGACGTTCGGGTGCTGGATGCGGGCGGCCGCGCGCGCCTCGGCGAGCAGACGCGCGCGCACCTCGGCGTCCGCGGTCGCCGCGCGGATGAACTTCACCGCGACCATGCGGTCGAGCAGCGTGTCGTGCGCGAGGTAGACGTCGCCCATGCCGCCGCTGCCGAGCTTCTGGAGGAGCCGGTACTCCTCGAACCGGGTCGGCGGGTGGAAGCTCGACGGGCCGGGGCTCTCCGGACCGAAGCTCGACGGGGCGAGGCTCGACGGGGCGAGGCTCTCCGGGCCTACGCTCGACGGCGGCAGGACGTCGCCCGCCCGCGGCTGCGTCTCCGCGCCGCCGGGGCGCAGGATGGCCTGCGAGAGGGTT
This sequence comes from Sorangium sp. So ce302, assembly GCF_051530145.1. Classification (GTDB taxonomy): domain Bacteria; phylum Myxococcota_A; class Polyangia; order Polyangiales; family Polyangiaceae; genus Sorangium; species Sorangium cellulosum_B. The sequence continues at coordinate 10,969,436 of NZ_CP150326.1, forward strand.
GAAGCAATCTTCTCTTTCACGAGGGCCCGCCTCGCGCCAAGCGCCCGGGGACTATACTCGAGCCGAGCGTCCCCTGTGGGGTCCGCCGCCCGACGCCGCGCAGTCCACCCGCGCTCAACCCTGATCCAGGCCCGTCGACTGGCCCGCTATGTAGCGCCACACGCCCTCGCGGCACGCGTAGACCTGCGTGGAGCGGAACCGCGCGCTGAACGGCTCGCCGTGGCAGGTCCCCTCGTCGCGCACCACGCAGGTCACCACGGCGAGCTCGCCGTAGCTGCGCACGCTGACCTCCTCCGCGGTCTGCGCGCTCCAGCGCAGCGCGCCCCCCTCGACCGCCGTCAGGTACTCGGCCTTGCCCCAGAGGGTCCCCTGGGAATTGACGTACGAGAAGTCGTCTGCAAGGAGAAGCGCGAGCTCGGCGAGGTCGCGCTTCACCAGGGCGCGGGCGCGGCGTTCCATGACGTCACGGATGGCTTGCCCGAAGGCGGGGTGTTCGTCGGTCATGGAGGTCCGCGGCTCCACGCAGTGTTACCCGTGCGCCCTGACGCCGTCGACGGTGAAGTCAGGCCGCGACGAGGTGGGGCGTGGCGGACGGCGCCGGCAGGATCGCGGGCATCGGACGGCGGCGGCCTGGGGGTCCGAAGGCCTTGGGGCGCATCGCGGGGCGCGCGAACAGGCGCATCTTTCAATTCGGTTCATGAGGCCGCGTCAACCGCGTAGCCATCGACCCGATCATGAATCAACGATTTTGTTCCGCAAGGCCCGTATACCGCGGAGAACCCTCTTGCGGTTCTTGGCGAGACACATCCACCGGGGTAGCGTGGCCAGGTAGTCGCGGTCGGCCCAATGCATCCGCAGCCGCTCGCGCAGGGGACAGGCGATGTAGATCTCCAGGAGCGCGAGGTGGTGGCTGTTGATCGCATAGAGGGTGTGGCCGCAGCACGCGACCCGGAGCCAGTACCGATACCCGCTCGGGTTCTGCTCGATGTGTCCGCATCGCGAGCAGCTCAGCACCTCCTGGGGCGGCTCATGGCGGCGGGCCAGCTCGGCACGTTCGCAGCAGCGCGGACAAGCGACGAGGAGGGTCGTCACCGAACCCGGAGTGATGGGTCTCGGGCTGTGATCGTATTCCTCTCGAAACCGTCGCTTCATGGGTGCCTCTGCCCACCGAACTATCCCCCGCTCACCCCGGGTCTACCTGCCGTCTTGAGTCACTACCCCCGCGAGAACATAGCTCTTGTCGGCCGCGAGCGCGACGACCGCCGCCCCCGGCGGGAGCCCGGCGGCACTCGGTTTCCAGCTCGCCCCTCCGTCGTGGCTGATCGCGACACCTTCCGGTGACGTTCCCACGAGGACATTCGGGCCCGCGCCGCCGAGCACCCAGGTCGGTGAGCGATCCGTCAGACCGTCAGCGAGATGCCACGTCAGTCCCTCGTCGATGGACCGGTACACCCCTCCCGGGTTGTGCCCCGCGAGGAGGGACTCGCCATGCACGTGAAATCGAACCAGCCGAGCCTCCGGTTCACAGACTTTGAAGCGGGAAACCTCATCTGCGATCCCAGCGAGCAAGACCTGTTGTCGATCTCGCAAGTACCCCATGGTCTAGCGTGCGAGCGTCGGCACGGGCCCCAGTCCGTGGACCCCACGCTGTGCCACGCCATGCCGCGGGGGTGACGGCAAGCGGGCGGCTGCTGCGACGCGTCGCGATCTACGTCAGCGCTTCCTCTGCACCGGCCGCGGTCACGGCCTGCTCAAGCCATCGGTGCAACGTGGGCATGTCGACGCAGCCGTCGATCTGCGCCTCCAGCGCGGGACTGAGCGCGAGCCCACGCCGCGCCAGCACCGTGCGCAGCGCGGCGCGCGCTTCGATCAGCCGGCCTTCCTGCTGGCCTTCCTCGATGAGCTCCTCCTTCACCTCCGGGCTATCCGCGAGCAAGGTGCGCAGGATCCCCTGCCGGCGCGCCTCGATCTCCGGATCATCGGAGCGAGCGAACCGCCGCTTCAATTCCTCCTGGGTCCACGGTGACATCGGCATGTACTGTAGCATGGAGAGCACCCATTCCACTTCCCGCCGCGGTGCGACCCACCGGGCGAAATCGTCCAGGGCCCGTCCCGAGCGCGCCACCAGGAACGGCACCAGCTCGTCCCGCAGCGGCAGCTCGTTGGCCGCGATCCAGAGAAACTGAAACGGCGAGGGGCCGATGCGGTAACAGCCTGGCGCAAACCGCTCCAGCGCCCGCACGCCGTGGAGCCACGACGGCACGTGGGGAGCGACGAACCACAGCGGCTCCTCCCCCATCCACGGCGGGACGCGCTCCTCGACCCGCTCGACCTCCCGCGCCTGCCGGCGCAGCAGCGCCCGCTTGAGCTCCACCACGTCCACGTGATCGCCGGGCATCTTCAGCTCGACGAGCGTTTCGTCATGTCCCCGAGCCTCCGGCCATGGCGCAGCCAGGGGAGCCAGGCCGTCGGGCCGCAGCACCCGGAGGTAGCCGTCGGCCTGCACCCGATCGAGGCGAACCTCGGGCGCCTCCTGCCATTCGGCGGCGCCGCCCGTGACCCGCACCGCTTCCTCCGCGAACGTCTGCTTCGCGAACCGGTCCAGCTTTCCCACACGGCTCTGATATCGATGCTCGGGCACAAGCGCACTTGAAATAACCACTCTCCTCGGCAGAAATAGAGAGATCATTCCGGCAGGACGCGCGTAATTGCGTGAGCCTGGGTGCGCCGGGGACCCGGAGACTCACGACGGCCGGCGGGCATGGTCGTGCCGCCCTCCGAGGACGAGCCCCGCGTGCATGCTCGAACCGATCCGAGCGTTCCCCAGGCGGTCCGCCGCCCGACGCCGCGCGACGGGCTGGCCAACGGGCGCGCAGATCTGCTCTGTTACGGTGCTGCGGCTGTTGTCTACACCGGCCACGGCGACCTCGCGTGGCCAGGAGCGATCTCAGGGGGGCAGCGAACATGCGCAGATCCCCGCGGAACGACGCCGGCCTCCCCCGTGGCTCACGGACCTGGGAGCCATGAGCGACATCGACGTCCGGCTCGCCTGCGAGCCGCTCGGTGAGTGCGTCGTGCTGGAGCTCGCGGGGCGCGAGGCCATGGACGCCCTCTCGTCCTGGGAGGTGCGCGTCGCCGTCCCCGACGAGGTGGATCTCGCGGCGCTCCTCCGCGCCCCGGCGACGCTCGCGCTCGTCGACCCTGCCGAGGGCTCCGAGCGGTTCGTCCGCCTCCTCGTCGTCGAGGCGAGCTGCGATCTCGGCCGCGGCCGGGAGCGGATCTACGCGCTCCGCCTCTCGGATCCCCCATGGCTCCTCACGCTGCGCGGCGGCTACCGGGTCTTCCTCGAGAAGACCACCGAGCAGGTCGTGACCGAGGTGCTGGCGGGCGCGGGCATCCCCGCGGCAGCGATCACGCCGCGGCTCGCGGACGCGTACCCGGTGCGGCCCCAGTGCGTGCAGTACGCCGAGGCGGAGTGGGCGTTCATCGAGCGCCTGCTGGCCGACGAGGGGATCTCGTACTGGTTCGACACCACGGCCGAGGGCGAGCACCGCATCGTCCTCGGCGACGGCAACGGCTCGCACGACGGGATCGAGGGCGGCGCGGCGCTCCCCTACGCCGGGGCCCGCGGGGCGAAGCTCGGCGCGCGCGCCCTCTCGTCGCTCGAGTGGGAGGAGCGGGCCGTGGCCGATCGGGTCACGGTGCGGGACTTCGACGTGCGCCACCCGGACGTCTACGTCGACGGCCACGCCGGCGAGGGCGAGCTCGCGTGGCTCGAGGTCCCGGCCGGCGTCCCCACGGCCGAGGCCGCGAAGGCGCGGGCCCGGAGGCGGCTGGAGCAGCTGCAGCGCGACAAGGTCACCGTCACGGGGGAGAGCGACTGCATCCGCCTCGGGCCAGGGCGCCTCGTGGAGCTCACGGGCGCGGGGGCGGACCTCTTCGAGCAGCGGATGCTCGTCGCCGAGCTCTCCCACCGCTACGCGCGGCCGAGCCGCGACGGCGGCGCGGCCACGCCCTACGGAAACCGGATCGCGCTCAGGCCGACGAAGGCCGCGGACGGCGGAGATCACCCGCCCTTCCGGCCCGCGCTCCGCCCGGCGCCCGCGGTGGAGCACATCGACAGCGCGGTGATCACGGGGCCGCCCGGCGAGGAGATCCACGTCGACGATCTCGGCCGGATCAAGCTGCGCTTCCTCTGGGATCGCTCCGGGATCGCGGACGACCGCGCCTCGCACTGGATCCGCTGCCTCCAGCACCCGCTCGGCGCCTCGATGTTCCTGCCCCGCGTGGGCTGGGAGGTCCACGTCGGCTACCTCGACGGCTCGCCGGATCGCCCCTTCGTCCTCGGCCGCGCCTACAACGCGACCGCCGTCGCGCCGTTCCCGCTCCCCGCGGCGTCGGCGACGACCGCGCTCCAGTCGTGGACCACGCCGAGGAGCGGCGAGACCCAGGGGATCACGATGGTCGACGACGCGGGCGCGGAGGCGCTCTCGGTCCACGCCTCGCGGGATCTGTCGGTCAAGGTCGGCGGCCCGGAGACGACGCGGATCGACGGCGACGACGCGCAGGTCGTCGGCCTGTCGCTCACCAGCAACGTGCTCGGGAGCCACACCGCGCGCGTCGGGGCGACCCAGCGCGTCGACGTGGGGCAGGAGATGCTCCTCTCGGTCGAGGGGGCGAGCTCCGAGCTCGTCGGCGGGGCGGAGCTCGTCGACGTCACCGGCAACCGCGCCGTGCTGGCCAGCGGGTCGTGCGTCGAGGTCGTGGGCGGCGGCTACGCGCTGCTCTGCAACCAGTCCAACGTCAGCGTGAGCGGCGGCTGCGCCCGGGTGGTGCTCGGGACGACGTCGATCGCGAGCGGCCTCGGCGTCACGGAGTCGGTCGCGGGGGCGCGCACCTACGCCTGCCGCGGCTCCCGGACGATCCGCTGCAGCAGCTACGCCGAGTCGATCAACGGCGGCAAGCGGAGCCAGGCGGGCGCGGTGCACGAGCGGGCCGCGGGGAACGTCGGCGTCAAGGCGTCGATCGGGACGATCACGGCCGGGAAGGTGTCGATCGGCGCGGGCGGGAAGGTGTCGATCAGCGCGCCGGTGGTGACGATCCAGGCCAGCGGCAGCATCGCGGCGGGCACGATGAGCTTGGGCGGCGGCAAGCTGAAGACGACCGGCGGCGTCACCCACGTGGACGGCGGCACGACCCGGCGCGCCAGCGGAAAGGCGGGCAAGTGAGCGAGCGACCCATCCTGCTCGAGATCCCCGGCGTGGACGCCGAGCTCCGCGTCCACGCGTGCCAGGTCGAGGAGCGCGCCTGCGCCCCGACGGTGGCCCACGCGCGCTGCGCCGCCTTCGTGGGCGGCGAGCCCGCCGAGCTCGCGGCGCTCGATCTGATCGGCCGCGCCGCGACGCTCACGCTGCGCTTCCACGGCGTCGAGCGGCGCTTCGCGCTCGCGGTGGAGGCCGTCGAGGAGCGCGACGCCCACGCGCGCGTGACCCTCGCCTCGCCGGTCGCCCGGCTCGACGAGACGCGCGACTACCGGGTCTTCGTCGACGAGAGCGCCACCGAGATCGCGGCGCGCGTCCTCGGCGATCACGGCGTCCGCCTCGACCTCCGCGCCCGCCGCGCGGCGGCGAAGCGGCCCCACTGCGCGCAGGTCTTCGAGAGCGACCTCGGCTTCTGCGCCCGCCTCCTCGCCGAGGAGGGCATGAGCTGGTTCCCGGACGAGGGCGATCCCACGCTCCTCCACGTCGCCGACGCGCCCGAGACGTTCCTCGACACCGGCGCGGCGATCCCGTGGCGCGACGAGGCGGGGCTCGTCCCCGGGCGAGCCCTGTACGCAGCCCGGGTCCGGAGGCGGGTGGCTGTCGAGAAGGTCGCGCTCAAGGCGTACGATTTCACCAGGCCGATGCTCGATCTGAGCGGCGCCTCGGGCGAGGGCGCGCTCGAGTGGTACGAGGTCCCGGGCGGCCTCGACGATCCGGACGCGGGCCGCGAGCTCGCGGCGATCCGCCTCGCCGAGCGCCGGGCCGGGGCGACCTCGCTCGAGGGCGAGGCCACGGCGCCGGAGCTCCGCGCCGGCGAGATCGTCGAGGTGACCGACCCGCCCGAGGAGCTCGGCGACGCGCGCTGGCTCGTGCTCGCCGTCGTGCACGAGGCGAGGGCGGAGGGGGGTCCGGAGGAGCTCGCTTACCGCGCTCGCTTCGAGGCGGTCCCGGCGCGCGACGGCTTCCGCCCGGCGCGCCGGGCCCCCGAGCCTCGCGGCGGCGCAGGGACCGCGGTGGTCACCGGGCCGCCGGGCAAGGAGATCGCCCTCGACGAGCACGGCCGCAGCCGCCTCCGGCTCCGCTGGGATCGCCAGGGCACGCGCGACACGTGCGGCACGTGCGGCACGTCAGACCACCGGAGCTCCGGCTTCGCCCGCGTGACCCAGCCGCAGCTCTCGGGCGCGATGCTGAACCCGCGGGTCGGCTGGGAGGAGCTCGTCGGCTTCAGCGACCGGGGCGGGGAGATCCCCGTGATCCTCGGCCGGCTATACAACGCCGTCCAGGCGCCGCCCGCCGCGCTGCCCGCGAAGAAGGTCGAGACCCGCCTCGGCACGCGGGCGACCCCCGGCGGCTCGGGCGGCAGCGGCGTCGGGATCAGCGACGAGGCCGGGAACGAGCGCCTCGGGCTCGACACGTCGGGCGACTACCGGGAGCGGACCGAGAACGACAAGCGGACCGAGATCGCCGGGCGATCCGAGCGCGTGGTCGGCGGCGCCCGGACGGTCGAGGTCAAGGAGCGGCGGGTCGAGAAGGTGGCGGGCGCGCTGTCGCTCGAGGTGGGCGGCGAGCGCAAGGTGGCGGTCGACTCGAACTACGGGCTGAAGGCGGCCTCCGAGGCGATCACCGTGGGGGGCGCCCGCGTGATCCGCGCCGGCGGCGACTACCTCACCGTGACGCCGAGCTTCGTCCGGATGGTGGGCGGAGTGAAACAGGAGGTCGGCGTCGAGCACCAGAGCGTGTTCGTCAAGGGCGCCTCGACGCTGCTCGTCGGCGGCTCGGTGAGCACCACCGCGGGCCCGTCGGAGTCGGTGGGCGTGGCCGGCGCGGCGATCGTGAAGGTCTCGGGCGCGCAGACCATCGACGCCGGCTCCTACGGCCTCACCGTGCGGGGGCTCTACGCAGAGAGCTTCGGCTCGCGCAGCGTCACCGCGGGAGGCGACGTCGCCGAGAGCTTCGGCAAGATCACGACCACCTCGCGGGGCGCCGCCGACATCGCCGGCGCCGAGATCGCCGTCGAGGCGGCCGCGAAGCTGACGATCAAGGCGCAGGGGGTGACGATCACCATGACCCCCGGCTCCATCACCATCTCGGGCAAGCTCGAGGGCCCGACGTCGAGCGTGGAGGAAGGGGTTCATCACTATGGCTAGGTCGCGCACGGTTCAGCAATCGACCGCCCGCCCCGCGCGGGGCGAGGCGAAGCCCCTCGGCCCCGGGCTCCACCCGGGGGTCGTGGAGATGATCGTCGCGCGCGGCGAGGAGAGCGACGCGCGCCCCGCGTTCCAGGTGCGCTCGAGCGACGGGCGCCGGCTCCTCGCGACGCTCGCCGCCGGCGTCTCACCCGCGTTCATCGAGGAGTGCATGCGCGAGGGCCGCACCGTCGTGCTCGCGGACGCGCCCGGGGGCGTCGCCATCCTGGGCGCGCTCCAGACGGCCTCGGCGCCGGCGCCGGACGCGCACGGGACGCTCGCGCTCGACGCCCGCCACCTCCGGCTCCGCGCCAGGGAGACGCTGGAGCTCGAGGTGCCGGGATCGAGCCTCCGGATCGAGCCCGGCGGGGCGGTGCGGATCGAGGGCGACCGGCTGGTGATCGACATGGCGGCGCTCGTGCGGATCTTCTCGGCGCGGGTGGAGCTGCCGTGAGCGGCGTCGCGCTGACGATCGAGGGCGATCCGGATCTCTCGCCTTCGCGCGTCCGCGGCGTGGAGCGGCTCGGAGAGGCCTCGGCGTTCGAGATCGATCTCCATGGCCCGAGGGACGCGCTCGTCGCGCCCGGGAGCGTGCTCCGCAAGGCGGGACGGCTCGCCCTCGACGCCCCCACGGGGAGCCGGACGTTCCTCGGCGTCGTCACCCGGTTCGCCGTGATCGCGAGCGATCACGAGCACCTGCGAGCTTACCGGCTCACGCTCGCGTCGCGCTTCGCGTTGCTCGCGCTCACCCGGAGGGCGCGCACGTTCCAGGAGATGACTGCGCCGGAGATCGTCGAGCAGGTGGTGCGAGGGGGCGGCTACAGGACCGAGCGCAAGCGGCTCGCGACGTCCTACCCGAAGCGCCGCTACGTCGTGCAGTACCAGGAGAGCGACGCGGCGTTCGTCCGGCGGATCTGCGAGGAGTACGGGCTGTATTTCCGGTTCGAGGACGACGGCGAGGGCGAGGTGTTCATCCTCGAGGACGACTCCGCCTCCGCCGAGGACGCCTACCCGGGCGGCGTCGCGCTGGTCACCCGCAGCACGCTGGACGAGCCGGGGCCCGTCGCGGTGGACGCGGCGCGGCGGCTCCGGCGCGCGGTCGGCAAGGTCGTCCTCCGCGATCACAACCCGGATCAGCCCCGGCTCTCGCTCGAGGCCGAGGCCTCGGGGGGCGTCGAGGCGGAGCGGGACGTGGAGGTCTACGAGGCGCCCGGCGGCTTCGCCTCGCCGGCGGAGGGCGCGGCGCGCGCGCGGATCCGGCTCGAGTCGCTGCGCGCCGAGGCCGCGCGCCTGTCGTTCGACAGCAACGCGCTCGCGCTCTCGCCCGGCGCGCGCTGCCGCCTCGTGGAGGCGCCGGACCACCACGGCGTCGTCCAGGCGGCGGGCGACTGCGTGGTGACCGACGTCGCGCTGCGCTGGGACGCGAGCGACGGGGTCCTCCGCGCCAGCGTCGGGGCGATCCCGGCCAGCGTGCCGTTCCGCCTGCCGAAGGTCACGCCGAGGCCGCGCATCGCCGGCGTGCAGTCGGCCTGGGTCACCGGGGAGCGCGGGCAGGAGATCCACCCCGACGCGCTCGGCCGCGTCCACCTCCGCTTCCACTGGGATCTGCACGGCGAGGGCGACCAGCGGAGCAGCCTGCCCGTGCGGGTGGCGCAGCCGCACCTGCCGGATCCGATGCTCCTGCCGCGCGTGGGCTGGGAGGTCTTCGTGATGTTCGAGGACGGCGATCCGGATCGCCCCGTTGTGCTCGGGCGCTCGTACAACGAGAAGCAGCGGCCGCCCCTCGCGCTGCCCGCGAACAAGACGGTGACGTCGATCGCGACCGACAGCTCGCCCGGCGCAGGGGCGCGGACGGCGATCCAGATGGACGACGCCGCCGGCCGCGAGCACGTCCTCGTGCACGCGCCCTTCGCCAAGGAGACGACAGTCGGGGGCGACCACGAGGCGCAGACGCTGAAGAACGAGGATCTCCAGGTCGGCGCCGCCCTGCAGGCCGAGGTCGGGGGCGACGAGTCGACCTCGGTGCACCTCGGGTACATCGGCGGCTACGGCTCCCGCAGCGTGACGGTGGGCGCCGCGCAGCGACAGAGCGCGGGGGGCAACTTCGTGAGCGAGGTGGGCGCCGAGACGGCCGTGGTGGGGGGGATGCTCGTGGAGCAGGCCGGCAACCCCGTGAAGGGCGCGGCCAACCTCGCCGCGTCCGCGCTGCTGTCGAAGGTGAGCGCGCGGGGCGCCGCCGGGCAGATCGCGGCGTCCGCGATGGGCGCGTCGCGCGCGGCCTACGAGGGCTACCAGGCGAAGGGCGCGGAGGGCGCGCTCGCCGCGATCAAGGACAGCGCGGCGGGCAGCGCGATGTCGCTGCTGCCGGGGGGCGAGGCGATCCTGGCGGCGGTGAAGGGGTCGTCGAGCCCGATGCCGTGGGATCACGGCCGGCCCGCGCAGGGCGAGGCGGCGCCGGGCGGCGGGGCCGCGGGGGCCAGCGGCGCAGGCGGCGGCCCGGCGGGCCCCGGCCCGGGCCACCGCAGCGTCGTCGCGAGCGGCTCGTACACCGAGACGGTGGGCGCCCTCTACGCGCTGACCACGCCGGGCCCCGTCTCGTGGGTGACCGCCGGCCCCGCGACGACCGTGATCAACGGGAGCCACACGAGCAGCGCGGCGAGCGCCGGCCTCCAGGTGGGCGGCGGCCTCGGCGAGTGGCTCGGATCGCTGAACATCGGCAGCCGGGGGGCGATCACCCGGAGCGTCGCGGGGGCCATGACCTCGGACGTGAAGGGCGCGCTGAGGATCAGCGCGGGCGGCTCGTACACGCTCACCGCGAAGAGCGCGCTGACGCTCGAGGTGAGCGGGAACCTGAAGCTCGGCGGCAGCCCGATCACCTTCCGGTGCGGCGCGTCCGAGATCTCGGCGACGCCGGCGGGCGTCACGATCAAGTCCCCCTCGATCACCATCACCGGGAGCTCGAAGCAGTCGGGCTCGCTCACGCACCGATGAAGCTCACCGTGCTCGGCCTCGGCCTGACCTCGCCCGCCGGCGCCTCGGCGCGCGATCACGTCTTCTTCCCGCGCGCCGGGGCGCCGCCGCCCCCGCCGTCTCCGTTCATCGGGCCCGACGGGCGCCGGATCGACGCGCGCTACTGCCCGTGGATCAGGCCCTCGCAGGCCGACGCGGGCCGCCTCCTCGCGCTCGCCCGGGGCGCCGTCGCCGAGGCCCTCGCGGCGCTGCCGGGGGGCGACGCCGCGGGGATCCCGCGCTTCGTCGTGACGCCGGCGCCACGGCCGGGGTTGCCCGAGGGGGCGCTCTCGGAGCTGGCCCGCGCGCTCGGCCCCGCGGCGCAGCGCTTCACCGGGGCGGCGGGCGCGTTCGCGGCGCTGGCGCGGATCGCGGAGCTGCTCGCTGGCGGAGCGGGCGGCGCCGCGCTCCTCGTCGGCGTCGACTCGCACGCCGGGGTGGACGCGCTCGCCGAGCGGCGGCGGAGGCCGGAGAGCCCGTGGCAGCTCGCGCCGCCGCCGCCGTCCGAGGGCGCGGGGGCGCTGCTCGTGGCCTCCGCGGAGCAGGCGTCTCGGTGGGGGGTGGCGGCCGTGGGAGAGATCGTCGCGAGCCGGCACGCGCCGGGGCGCGCGACCGACGAGGACGACGAGCCCGTCGACGCGGCGGCGATGACCGCGCTCCTCCGCAGCTTGCCTGCCGATGCCGGGTCGATCCAGGCCGTCTTCGGGCAAGGGCGTGTTGGCGCGCTCCGGTGCCGGGAGTGGCAGTTCACGACGGCGCGGTGCGCGGAGCGGCTCTCGCCGACGTATTTCGATCGCTGCCTCGAGGCGGAGATCGGCGAGCTCGGCGCCGCGGCGGGCGTGATGGGCCTCGCGTGCGCGTTCGCGACGCTCCGGCACGGCGCGGCGCCGGCCGAGGCCGGGAGGTCGTTCGTGGCCTGGGCGATCTCCCGCGATGGCACCCGCGGGATCGCGCTCGGCGCCGCGCACCGCACGGGAGCGGGCAAGGTCACGGCGGGAGCGGAGGGGGCGCTTCCGGTGATGACGCCGCTCTCGGGGGCGGTGATCGCGCGGGGGGTGGAGCGCAAGGCGTTCGTCCCGCCGCCGGTCGAGGCGGAGGAGCCGGGAGACGAGGCGTGGCTCGAGGAGGGCGCCGGGGAGGTGGGCGCGGCGGCGGCGATCGCTGCGGCGAGCATCGCGGCGGCGACCGTCGCGGCGGCGAACGACGTGGCGCCGGCGCTCCCGGAGCTGCCGCGCGAGAGCGCACCCGCGCCGCTGGTGCGGCTCGGCGCGGGGCGCGTGACCGAGGTCACGCTGGCGGGGTTCTACGCGTCGGTCGTGGATCATTGCGCGGAGCTCGTGGCCGCACTCGCTCGGGATCGCGTCGAGGGGCGGCGATCGTGGCTGCCGGAGACGGAGGCGCGGATGCTCCGGCAGATCGACGCGATCGTGGCCGCGGGGCCGCGGGCGCTGATCGAGGTCGCGGCCTTCTGGGAGCGCTGGATGGACGACCCGTGGAAGTCGTTCGCGGGCGCGATCTCGCTCGCCGCCTTCGCGGGGGACGACGCGCTCGCCGCGATCCACCGGGCGGCGCACCTGCTCCCGCAGGACGCCGAGGACCATGCGATCGCCGTGGCCGAGGCGCTCGCGCTGGTCGAGCGGCCTGGGCTCGCGGGGCTGGCGCGGGCGCTGTCGGCGTCGGCGCACCCGATCGCGCGGGCCATCGGCGTGAGCCTGCGCTCGATGCGCGGCGAGCTGCCGATCGAAGGGATCGGCGCCGCGCTCGCCGACGAACACGACGCGGTGATGCGCGCCGGGATCTGGGGCTGTGAGCGGCTACCGCCGGCGCAGCGTGCGCGCTTCGTCGAGCGCTTGCGGGGGCTGTGTGGAGGGGCATCCCCCGCCGTGGCCTGGTCGGCGGCGCGGGTGCTCGTGATCGGCGGCGAGGTGGAGCTGGTGCGCGACGAGGCGCTGTGCGCGCGGCTCGGGTCGTACGCGACGGAGCTGTTCGCGCTGGCCGGGGAGCCGGGCGACTGGCCTCGGCTCGAGAGCCTGCTCGGCCGCCACCGGCCGACGCGCGCGGCGCTCTCCGCCGTGGCGCGCTTCGGCTGCCCGGCGAGCGGCGGGTGGATGATCCAGCAGCTCGACGACGAGGCGCTCGCGGACGATGCGGCGGAGGCGCTGCGCACGCTGTTCGGGCCGATCGTCGAGGAGGCGCGGGAGCTGGAGGCCGGGGCGTGGCGGGAGGCGATCGCGGCGCTGCGGCTCGATCCGAGGGGGCGTTACCGCGGGGGGCGAGCGCTCTCGACCGCGGTGGCGGCGGAGGAGTGCGCGTCGGGGAGGCTGTCGCGCGTCGCCGTGGAGGCGCGGGTCGATGAGCTGCGCGCTCGGCTGCGGCTGCCCGATGCGGTCGACGGGAGCGGGTTCTGGGCGAGGGCGGAGGCGAACCTGGTGGCGTTCCTGAAGGTGGCGCGGAGCCGGGGCTGAGCGCTGGGGGCGAGCGGGAGAGGGAGAGAACGCCGTGGCGACGATCAATTACAAATATATCGCGACGACGCGGAGCAATCACTTCTGTCCTGGCTTCGTGCCAGCGGTAGGCCACGCGCCGCCGGTGCCTCCCATCGGTCCGGTGCCAACCCCGTTCCCGTACGTCGCGCTCTCGTCGACCGCGACGGATACAGGCGAGCGGATCGAGATTGGCGGCGCGCCGGTGCTCCTGGATGGCAGCTCGATGAATGTCCAGGCGCCAGGCAACATCCCTTGTCAGGGGACGGGGGGAGACGCCGTGACGCACGTCGTGAACAAGGCGTGCAATGTCTTCACCTCGTCAACGACGGTAGTATCAGGCGATCGTGGGCTCGCCTGCACCGGCGACCATGTGTGGCTCAACGCAGCTGGCGCATCCTCACGCATAGCTCAGATCAGCGGAGTGCTCCTGGCGACGGACATCATCCGGGCCACCACGCACTCCGGCGCCACCGTGAACGTGATGGTGGTGCTCGATCCGATCTCCGTCGCATCCGGCGCGATGGTCGACGAGAGCATCGACATCTCGATCCCGGGGCTCATCCCCATCGAATGGAAGCGCCTCTACAGTTCCGCGCGCGTCGGCGAGCACACGCCGCTCGGGCGCGGCGGCTGGACGCATGCGTATCACCAGTGGATCGAGCTCGCCGGTGATACGCTACACCTTCGTGACGCAGACGGCGCGACGATCACGGTGCGCGATACGAATCCACGCGAGCCAGCCTTCCACCGCGGCAAACGCCTCGTGATCACCCGCGACAGCCGGGGCGGCGCCACGGTCTTCTCGCTCGACACGCGCCTCACCCGCACGTTTCGCCCGAGCGGCGGCGGGCGCGCAGTCCTCCGCGAGATCACCAACGAATCCGGACACAAGGTTATACTCGAGTACGACGTGGAGCGGCTCGCACGGGTCGTCGACACCGCGCGCCGTACGATCACCCTCAAGCACGATGGCAACGGCCACATCGTGCGTCTCGATGTCTTCGCCCCAGGCGGCGAAGGGCGCGCCCCGATCCACGCCGTCTCGTTCGCGTACAACGATGCTGGCGAGCTCGCGCAGGTAACCGATGCGTTAGGCCATACCGAGACGTACGGCTACGACGAGAAGCGCCGCCTCATTCGAAAGACGCTTCCGACCGGCCTCTCATTCCACTACCTCTACGATGCCGAGACAGGTCGCTGCGTCCGCTCCTGGGGCGACGGCGATCTCCATGCCGGCGATCTCACCTACGATCTCGACCAGGGGATCACGCACTTCACCGGCAACCCCGAACCCCGCGTCTTCAAATGGCGGCCCGAAGACGGCTCGGTGGTGCGCGAGGCCTCGACCGACGGCCTCTCCGTGCGCGATCTCGAGTTCGATGCCGATGGCCTGCTCCTCAAGGCAAAAAACGCGTCAGGTGACACGCTGACGCTCACCCGTGACGCGCGAGGCAACATCACGCGGATGGCTGATCCACTCGGCCCGCTCGTCGAGCTTGACTATGCGGAGGATCTGCTCGTGCGGCGCCGCGTGGGTGGCGTGTGCACCGATTTCGGCTATGACCACCGGAATCGACTTATCTCGATAAAGTACGCGTCCGGCGCCTTTCTCGCGCTGAAGTACGACGAACAGGGGCGCCTCGCCGAGGTGCACGGACCGGACGGGCTTCGCGGCGCCTTCATCTACGACGAGCAGCACAACGCCATCGAGGAGCGCACGCCTCGCGGAGGGATCCGCCGCTGGCGCCATGACGCGCTCGGGCGCCCTGTCGCCTACGTCGATCCTTTGGGAAGGGTGACGCGCCGCGAGCTCGACGCCCTCGGTCGGCCGGCCGCGCTGCACTTACCGGACGGGACCTCGCTGCGCTTCGAGCACGATGCGCTCGGCCGCCTGACCCGCCGCACGGATGCGCTCGGGCGCGTCGAAGCGTTCCGCTACGCCGGCCTGAAATCTCCCATCGAGGCGATCCTGCCCGATGGCTCGGTCTGGTCCTTATCGTATGACCTCAACGAGCGCCTGCAGCAGGTGAAGAACCCGAAGGGCGAGACCTTCGATTTCCGCTACGATCGCGCCGGCAACCTCCGCGAACACCGTTCGTATGACGGCCGCGTCTCCCGCGCGCAGCACGGCAAGAACGGCCGCCTTGCGCGCGTGGAGAACCCTGACGGCACCTTCCGCGCGCTCCGCTATGACGGGGCAGGCAGGCTCGTCGCGGAGGAGACGCCGCACGGAGCGATCAGGGTCGAGACGCCCGAGGACCGCGTCGTCGACTACATCGTCGACGATCCGAGCGGCGAGATCCATCTCTCCGTCGAGCACGACGCGCTCGGCCGCGTGGTAGGAGAGACTCAAAACGGCCGGACGATCCGCTACGAGTACGACAGTCAGAACCGCTGCATCGCTCGCCACCTCCCTACGGGGCACGTGACTCGTTATGCCTACGATGAGGAAGGCAACGTCTCGTCGCTCGATCACGACGGCTATCGCGTGGAGATCCAGCGCGATCTCGCCGGTTCGGTGGTCCGCAAGGTCTTCGTTGGTGCGGGCGTGGAGGCGCGGCGCGAGCTCGACCCGATGGCGCGCCCCATCCGCGACTGGGTCGGCGTCGCCGAGCGCACGCTCGTGGATCGCCGCTACGCTTACGATCCCTGCGGCGCGCTCGTCGAGCGCAACGATCTGCGCTGGGGGCTCACACGCTACGGCTACGATCGGCTCGGGATGCTGCTCGAGGTGAGCTCTCCGAAGGAGCGCGAGTCCTTCGTGTACGACGCGGGAGGCTCGCTGAAGCCCGCGAGCTCGGCCTGGGAGACGGGGCCGGGCGGACTCTTGTTACGCACCGAGGAGGCCACCTACGCCTACGACAGCGCGAACCGGCGAATTCGCGAGGCTCGATCGGACGGCGAGACGCAGTACCTTTGGGACTGTCGCGGCCAGCTCCGCGAAGCCCAGCTCTGCGACGGCACGCGTGTGCTCTTCAGCTACGATGCGTTCAGCCGCAGGATCAGGAAGGAGATCATCCCGCCCTCCTCACCGGACGCGCTGGCGATGGCGGAGGCGCCGAAAGCCCGCGTGGTCGAGTACCTATGGGACGGCCTCTGCCTCGCTGCAGAGCTCGACTCCGAGCGCGGCATGCGCATCTTCGTGCATGAACCGGGGACGATGTGCCCGCTTCTCCAGCAGGAGGGCGCCGCGGTCCATGCGGTCATCACCGACCATCTCGGCACCCCGACCGAGCTCATCGGCGTGAAGGGTGACGTCGCGTGGTCAGCGCGCCACGCGGCCTTCGGCCTCATCGTCGAGACCGGGCGATGTGAGGGCGACTCATCCGTGGCGTCTCCCTTCCGGTTGCTCGGCCAATACCACGACGAGGAGACCGGGCTCTGTTATGTCCGCTACCGCTACTTCGATCCGAAGACCGCACGCTTCTTGACGCCGGATCCGCTCGAGCTGCTTGGAAGCCGCAACCTGTTCGCGTTCGACGGCAGCCCCACCACCCATGTCGATCCGCTGGGACTCTCCTGCGTCATCATCGGCAACCCGGCGCATGACGCGTTCATCGCCGTGTGCATGACCGAGGTCAAGCCGGACCCGAGCAAGTACGTGATCGCGGTGCACGGGACAGCCCACCACGTGGCGGTGCGAGACGCGAACGGGATGACGACCCACCATACGCCGCGCCAGCTCTTGGAGATGATCGGCGCTGTCGGGAACTACAACAGCGCAGGAAACATCGTCCTCAATTCGTGCAACGTGGGTCGCATGCCAGACGGCGTGGCCCAGCAGATATCCCGCTCCTTTCCGAACCGGTACGTTTACGGTCCGAGTGATGTAGTCTGGAACCTCGGCCTCTACATCGGACCTCCAGTCGGAGTCGCCAATAGCGCGACCTATGTACCCAAGCCTGGCAAGCCCGAGCCTCCGCCAGACTACACGCGCCCCGGACAGTGGAACTCGTTCTATAATGGCATACCCCGTCAGGGCAACCGACACGACCAATACACGACGCTGCCCGACCAGATCAAACCGGGCTCAAACACGCAGCCGCTCAACGTCAAGCCAGGCTCGAACACGCAGCCGCTCGACGTTGCGCGGCCGGGCAGTGGACTGCCCTTTCGACGCCCTCCGTCGGGCTAATGGGTATTCAATGAATCTGTGAGCATATCCCGCATCAATCCTGCGTCATCCGCGGAGCAGATCACAGGTACCGCGGATCTCGTTCGCGGACATGTCCGAGAGCCATCTCAACGCCCGCGAGCTATACAGATGCATGGTAAAGGACGGCGCGATGCACGTCGTCAGTTGCGAAGTCGGCGGCGAGCCACAGCTCATCTTTCTCGCCGGCCATGAGCTGATACGGAGGACAGCCACCGACCCTCGCAGCATCAAGCTCAAATAGAGAAGCGCCGCTGCACCTCGTATGAAACGGCACCGAAACACTCTCCCAGTCCCCTCCCGCCGCCAGGCGGTAAATGCGCACTGGCACGGAGTGCGCCCGTGCGCACAGAAAGACTTGCCCCGAGGATGTGGTCAAGATGCCCTGCACTTCGTGGCTCTCGCGGAAGGGCGGCAGCAACTTCCATCCCCCCTGAACACGATGTGCGATAAATTTCTCCGCCGACGTCAGCATACCTGACGCGAAGAGCCCGTTCGACCGGTAGTCGATGAAGATCGCCGCGCTCTGCTCATCCACTCCGGGTGGCCATTCGAACCGCTCCGGCTGGCGCTCTCCTCGCCGGAAGATCCACCAGCCAGGCTCATACCGAGGGGATTGTATGACGCGAAGGATGACCTCGCCGGCCCTGGTCACATAAGGACAGTATTCAAAAATACCCTGAGAGAGCACGGGATCGATCGGCGTGTCCGCGCCGTCCGCCCATCTGAACCTGCCGTCGGATCCCGTGACGATCACCCCGTCAGCCCACTCACCAACCCACTCGTTCTCGGGGTGTTCCACCCAGCAACCAGAGGCGTCGTCCCAACGAACCACCACATTCCTGCTGACTTGGATCCAGAGCGTGGCACCAGGCATCGGCCCCTCGATGGCGCGCATCCCCGGCCCTGCATAGACAAGAGCCCAGACCTGGTCAGGCCACCGGCCCACCATGCTGGTAATCTGCGGTCGGACGGACGGCTTGAGCTGCGGCTGCTGCGGCTGAGCGTCCGGAGCACCCGGCAACTCCAGCTTCCGCATCTCGTGGAGCTGGCCGCCCTGGGCCCGCGCGACGTGAAACCCGGTAGAGGCGAGGATCGCCCCATGCAGCCTGTGCAACCGGATGGGCTGCGGCGATGATGCGATGGCCTTGAACATACCGTGCTCGACTCCTCCTCCCTCGCTCCCTCACCGCTTCCCGCGGATCCGCTCGCCCGCCTCGACCAGCGCCCGCATCCACTTCGTCCGCAGCCCCGGCTCCGCCGCGAACCTCGCCTGCCACGCCGCGTCCTCGGCGCTCTTCGCCTCGCGGGTGAGCCCGTAACGCGCGATCGCCGCCGTCGCCGTCGCGGGGCTCGCCGCGATCTCCGCGAGCATCGCAGCGTAGTCCTCCAGCGATAGCCGGGGATCATCGGCCGCCGGCGAGCGCGCGCTGCCGCCCGACGACGGCGGGGCGCCCGACGACGGCCCCCCGGGCGACGGGACGAACGGAAGCGCCGGCTTCGCGGCCTCGAACATCACAGGCGCCGTCCCGACGCCGGGCGTCCCGGCAATCGACTCCTCCAACATCCCTTCATGCAACGGCGGCAGCCCCGCAGCCGGCAACCCGGAGCGCGGCGCGTCCCGCTCCGCCACGCGCGACCCAAACGGCAGCGCCGGTCGGCTCGTTGCCGAGAACACCGGCGCCGTCTCGGCAATCTCCTTCGGCGCGAGCACCGGCTTCGGGAGCTCCGGCGCAGCCAGCGGCGGCAACGGCCCGGACCTCGCCGCCGACGCGGGCGGCTCCACCCGCTCCGCGCCCCCCGGCTGCTTCACGAACGGCAAGATCAGCTTCGATAGATCCCGCGGCAGCTCCGCCGTCTCGAGCGGCATCCCCACCACCGCCCGCGCCTTCTTCACGCGCGCCGCCGCGCCGCCACGAGCTCTCCGCGTCGACGCCCTCAGCACCGGCGCCTCCGGCCGCACCTCCGGCACCGGCCCGGGCGCGGCGGCGAGGATCGCCGTCGCCTCGGCGCGCACGCCCCCCTCCGCCACGATCCGCTCCTGCCAGGCGCCCAGCAGCCGGAACACGTCGCCCTCGCCGAGCCCGCGCGCCTCGAGGAACCCGAGCGGATCCTCCGACGCCGTGAACGCGCGGAAGAAATCGAGCCAGGCGCGCAGGTCCGTGTCGAGCGGAGGCACCTTGCGCTCCACGTGCGCCTGCGCCGCGAGGCGGTGCTCGTCGCACGCCGCGAGCAACGCCCCGTCCCCCATCGCGCTCCCGGCGAGGCGCTCCGACCAGGCCTCCTCCGCCGGCGGCCAGGCTCCGGCGGCGATCGCGGCGTGCTCCAGGCTCGCCTCGAGCGAGACGCCCTCGGCCGTGTACGCCAGCACCGCCGCATAGGCCGAGAGCGGCACGCCCGCGATCTCGGGATCCACAGGCTCCCCAGCGCCGCCCGCCGCGTCACCCATCGCCGCGCACCACGACCTCGCGCAGCACCCGCCGGCCCCTGCCGATCGGGAAGACGGCGCGCGCCACGAGCTCCACCCGCCGCGCCTCGGGCTGGATCAGCACCGTGTCGATCGGCGGCCGCACGACCACGCGCTCCCCCGTGTCGTAACGCGCGCTCGCCACCACCGGAAACCCCGGTAGCGCGAAGACGATCGGCTCGAGCGACATGCCGACGATGCCCACCGGATCCCCGGGCGCGAGGTGCTCCTCGAACTGGAGCGAAGGGTGCGCGACGTTGCCAAAGCGGATGTCCTGATCCTCCGGCGGGAGCGGCATCCGCGCCGCCTTCCACCGCTCGTCGAACGTGCCAGCGTGCTCGAGGCGCGGCGACCAGTGCATCATGATCGCGCCGAAGCCCACCGGCGCATGGCGATCCGACGCAGACACGTGGGGCCGCTCCGGGTGCTCGATCTGCGGAGCTTTCGTGTCCACGAGGTCCGCCGCGCTCCTCGCCGCGCCGACGCCGGCCGGGTTCCGGAGATCGACCACCGAGAGGTCCTCCGACATGCCGCCATACGCCCGCTCGTAGACGATCGGCACCCGCTCGAACGGCGCAGCAGGCCCGATCCCGACGCCGAGGACGCCCTTGAAGAAGAAGCGCTGCCCGTGGACGCGCAGGGGCGTGAGCCGCTGCCTGACCCGCACCGCGATGTCGAGCACCCTCACCTTCTCGGGGGCGATCGCGTCGCCGGTCACCACCACGTCCGTGCCCAGCTTGGCGACGCCGAGATCCGACGGGAAGCGGAGGCTGCTCCGCGGACTCTCGGGCTCCCAGGGCTCGTCGGCGACACGGACCGGCGCAGGGTCGTCCGCGAGCCGCGAGCCCCCGCTCCGATCGAGGACGAACGTGCCCTTGACGATGGCGACCAGGACATCGTTGCCCTCGCGATCGAGGAGCGGCACGGGCTGGACGGCGAAGGGGGTCTGGTTCGCGATGCTCACGGACGAGGATCCGGCGGGTGATCTTGCATCCTATACGCAGGCACGCCGCGATCCCCGGAGATCGCTTCAGGCAAACCTGCGCTCAGCGCCCGGTCATGTAGAACGTGCCGAGGCACATCTCGTCGGTCGTGCCCTCTCCCCAGACGACATCCCCGGGGACCCGCGGCTGTCCGTCGATGATCGGCTGCTTCTCGGGCGTGTTGTCCCAGTGGCACTCGATCGACAGCTTGTCGCCCGGCTCGAGCACCTTGGGCTCGGCGAGCTTGTAGTTTCCCTGCCAGTGGAAGTCCCAGCGCGGGATGTCGAGCACACACTCCGAGCCGCCGCCGGCGCGCTCGATCTCGAGGCGCGCGCGCGTGCCGAGCGTGTGCATGTGGAGGCCCACCCAGTGGATCTCGATCGGCTCGCTGCCCGCGAGCGCCCGGGAGGGATCGGCCCCCCAGCGGTGGACGACGTCGCTCTCCAGGGCAGGGATCAGCATGGAGTCGCCGCTGAGCCAGGCCGGGTTCGCCCACGGCTGCATCGTGCCCTCCCGCTCGACCGAGCTCTCCAGCATCACGTCGATCGCTGTGCGATCCGGCAGCTTGCCCGCCGTCAGCGTGTTGTAGTGGACCTGCATGATCAGCCTGGAGCCAGGCTCGATCCGGGTGCCCGCGCCCGGCGGGAAGATCATGCTCCCGCCGCCGGGCACCCAGCCGCCGAGCCAGCGCGGCTTGAGCCCAGGGCCGCCGTAGCAGGGATAACCCGGGCCCGGGTCGGCCGCGTCGAGGGCGTCGAGCTCGGCGAGCTGGTCCGGCGCCGCGATGAAGGCGATCACGTGGTGGACGACGCGCTGCTCGCCGGGCCTGATCCCGAAGCCGGTGACGTACCGCACGGCCTCCTCCGGCCAGTCGATCACGAAGCAGCGGTACTCGTCGGGCCCCGTCTGCGGGGTGTACTCGACCGGCATCTCGAGCGTGCGGTCCACACGAGCGAGCGCGGCGCTCGCCGGCGGGTCGATCGGCGGGCCCTCGTCCGCCGGATCACCCAGGGCCGCGCCGCCGTCGACCCACGCGGCAATGGTCTGGATCTGCTGCTCGGACAGGGAGCGGTCACCCACGTACTCGGCGCAGGTGTTGTCGGCCGGCCAGGGGGGCATCGTGCGCTCGACGACGGCCCGCTTGATGGGCGCGGCCCAGGACGCCGCTGTCTCGTGGCCCTCGAGCGAGAACGGCGCGACGCCGCCGTCGCTGTGGCACCCCGCGCACCGCGCGTCGAAGATGGGTTTGACGTCCCGGTAGTACGTGACGGCGGCCTGGACGCCGCCGCCCGCCGCGGCCCCGGCGTCATCGCCGCCGCAGGCGGAGAGGACGGCCAGCGCCGCCGCAAGCCATGCCCATGAGCCCGTGATCCCCGCGCACCTCGTCATAGAACACCTGCCTCGTGTCAGCGGCGCTCGTGGACCCCGCCGCTCGCGGGCTCGCGCCGGAGGAAGAACGCGATGACCTCGGCGAGCTCGTCGCGCGCGGCCACGAGGAGCACCGTGGCGCCCCCCGCGACGACGGACGAGCCGCGCGGCGCCTCGACGCGGCCATCCGGGCGGTAGACGCCGGCGAAGACGCACGACGAAGGGAAGCTGGCGCTGCCCGCGATGGTGCTCACCGTGCGGCCCGCGATCACCGAGTCGACCGGGACGTCGAGCTCGAACGCGACCGACTCGCCGGCGCCGAGCACCATCGCGTGGCGGACGCCCGGGTGCTCGATGGCGGTGGCCATCGCGCCGATGAAGACGTCGATCTCGGAGAGGATCTGGTCCACGCCCGCGCGGACGTACACGCCCCGGTAGGCGGGGTCCCGCATGCGCACCATGACGCGCTTGGCCCCCCCGGCCTGCGCGAGGAGCGCCACGGCGAGGTTGTCGGCGTCGCGGCGGAGCATCGCCACCACCACGTCGGCGCGCGCCACCTCGGCCTCCTGGAGGAGCCCGGCGTCGGTCGCGTCGCCCACGAGCGAGACGAGGCCGTGCCGCTCGAAGGCGCTGTTGGCGATCGCCTCGTCGCGATCGACGGTCGTCACGTCGTGGCCCATCTTCGCGAGGTGGACCGCGACGCTGAGCCCTGCGCGCCCGGCGCCCGCGATGAGAACGCGCATGTCAGCTCTCTCCTTCGTGCTCGTGAGGGTTCGCGCCGGGCGCCGCGTGTCCGCCGGGGAGCTCCACCATGGCCCTGTCGATCTGGTTCACGTGGGCGTGCGCGGTGTCGGCGGCGATGAGGCCGCGCCTCGCCGCGTCGAGCACCGCCGCCTTCTGCGCCGAGAGGAGGGCGAGATCGGTGAGGTGGTCGCGGACCACCTCGCCCTGCGGCGTCTGGAGCGCCACCTCCGCCCGGATGACCTGCCGCTGGAACGCGGCGCGGCGCTCGGCGTGCTCCTTGCGGGACACGAGGCCCGCCGCGAGCAAATCGTCGAGCTCGGACTGGCCGCGCCGCGCCGCGATGAGCGTGGCCTTCGCGGCGTCGAGCGCGGCGTCCGCGGTCGGGATCGCGACCCGCAGGAACTTGAGCAGCCGAGCGAACGGCAGCGCCTGCGCGACCAGCGTGACGAAGGTCACGCCGAAGACGATCGTGATCAGGCGGTCGCGGTACGGCAGGCCGCTCGGGAGGCTGAGGACCGCGGCCATCGACAGCGCGCCCTTGATGTTGCCGACCAGCATCACGTGCTGCCACCGGAAGGGCACGACCTCGCCCGTGAGCGCCCGGAGCACGCCGAAGCAGCCGTAGACGGCCACCGCCCTGCCCGCGTGCAGGGCGATCAGCGCGAGGCCGATGGACGCCGCCTCGCGCACGAGCATCTCCGCCTGGATCTGCATGCCGACGAGCTCGAAGAGCAGCACGTTGAGGCAGAAGCCGCTCGTCTCCCAGAAGCCCTGGAGCGCGAGCACGCGCGAGGGCTCGAGGATGCGGCGCGCGGCCTTGCCGACGATCACCCCGAGGACCACGACGGCGATGACCGGCGAGGCGTGGAGCCGCTCGGCGAGCAGGGCCGTGGCGAAGACGAGCACGATGGACGCGAGGATCGCGGTCAGGTGATCCGGCGTGCGGCGGAGGAGGGACGCGCCGACGGCGCCGAGCGCGCCCCCGACGGCCGCGCCGCCGGCCATGGCCAGGGCGAGCGCGCGGAAGCTCTCGGCGCCGTCGAAGGAGCCGCTCGCGAGGACCTGCGACGCGAGCACCACGAGCACGAGCGCGGTGCCGTCGTTGAAGAGGCTCTCGCCTTCCATGATGGCCGCCAGCCGGTGCGGCACGCGGACGCTGCGGAAGGCGAGCAGCACGCTCACGGTGTCGGTGATCGAGAGCAGCGCGCCGAGGAGGAGCGCCGCGGCGAACGGGAGCGCGAGCAGCTGCGTCGCCACCGCGGCGGTGCCGAGCAGCGAGATGAGCACGCCCGGAACGGCGAGCGCGAGGATCGGCCGGCTCGCGCCCCTCAGGCTGTCCGCGTCGGCGAACAGGGCGCCCTCGAACACGAGCACCGGGAGGAACGCGATGAGGATGACCTCCGGGTCCATCGGCGCCTTCGGGAGCACGTCGACGACGACGAGCAGCAGCCCCACGAGCACGAGCGCGACGTTGTAGGGAATCGCGACGCGCTTCGCCCCGATCGCGACCGCCGAGCCGACGGCCAGGACGAGGAGCAGGCTCTCGAGCCGCTCCCTCATGAGGCACCTCGCGGCCGCGGCGCGAGCACGAGGGAGGGCGCCCGCGGCGGGCGCGTCGCGATGTGCACGGGGTCCGCGGGAGAGCTCACCGTGGATCCTGCGCTACCTGATCGCCTCCGGAATCGCAAGACGCGAGAGGCATCGCCGGGCGGCCGAGCGAGAGGCGCGCACGCGAGGCCGCGCGCGCCTCTCGCTCGGCCGCCCGGGAAGAGGTGGGATATCGATAGATCACATGACACGACATCGACGACATCATCGCTTCGTCGTCGTGGAGCGATCCCCGACACCCCCCCTCATCTCGCTGGCATCTTTGGCGGGAATCTGAACGACACCGGCTCTCGGCGCTCTCGATGCTCTTCTGTCAGCCTGCCGGCAGCTGAACGCAGAATCGGCTCCCCCGCCCCTCGTTGTCCCTCACGTCGATCCTGCCGCCGTGCGCCTCGACGACCAGCCGGCAGAACGTCAGCCCGAGGCCGCGGCCGGCCGCAGAGATCGCGCCCCCGTCGGCGAGCCGCGCGTACTTGTCGAAGATGCGGTCGCGCAGGTGGGCCGGGATCCCCAGGCCCTCATCGCACACGTTGAGCTCGACCCAGCCCGGGTCGAGCCACCGCGCCTCGAGGCGCACTGCGCCGTGGGGCGGGGTATGACGGAGCGCATTGTCGACGAGGTTCAGCAGGACGCGCCGCACGAGCTCCTCATCGGCGCGGAGAAGACAGCTCGGCATGGCGGGGCAGAGCTCGATGCGCTGCCCGCGCGACGCGGCGAGCGGCTCCAGGATCTCGGCCACACCTTCGAACAGCGACGCAGGATCGAGCTCGGCGAGCCGCAGCACGAACATCCCGTGCTGGCGGCTCGCGACGTCGAGCAGGTTCAGCGCCGTGCGCTGGATGACCTCGGCCGAGGTGAGGACGGCATTCCATCGGCGCCGCTCCGGCTCCTGGAGATCCTGCTTTTTCAGGCGTGCCTGCGCGGCGAGGATGATGCCGGCGGCGGGGCTCCTGAGATCGTGCGCGAGGAACTCGCTCAGCGCCTCGTTCTGCCGGTGGAGCTCCTCCAGGGCCTTTTGCCTCTCCGCGAGATCGCGGTTCGCCGCCTCGACCTCGCGCGCCCGCGCCTTGCCCTTCTCCAGGCCGTCGTGGAGCGCGACGTTCTCCAGGGCGACGGCGGCGCTGCCGGCGAGCGCCTGGAGCAGCGACACCTCGCCCTGCGCGATCTCTCGTATGGAGCTCCAGTAGGTCCCGATCGCCCCGAGAGGAGCGCGCGCGCGGATCGGCACCATGGCCATGCTCCGCACGTAGGTCGGCCGATAGGCGTCGATCGGGACGCGGGGATCGCGCGTGATGTCGCCGATGACCGCCGGCTTCCGATTCAACATCACCCAACCGCTGACGCACGCCGACATCGGAAACCGTTTCCCCTGCCAGAGCGGGGCGATCGAGTCTTCCTGCGCGTAGTAACAGAGGTCGCCGTCGCGGAGCACGAAGGAAGCGCCGTCGGCGCCCGTGAGGTCGCGGGCGGCCCGATCGACAATCTGCATGATCGCCTTGAGATCGCGGGCCAGCGAGAGGTCCTGCACGACGCTGATGAGGCGCTCGCAAGGATGGAGTTGTCGGAAACTCGGGTCCGAGTCAGCGAATCTCTCGTGGCCCTCGGGTTCCATTCGGCAGGGTCTCTAACGCGCGCTGGCGCGCACGACAAGGCGAGCGCGACGCGTTAAACGACGTCCCCCAGCGCACGTCACCGCCAGTGTCCGCGCGCCCGCCTCGCGGTCGGCGGCCGTACAGCGGCGGCCGCTCCCCCTCTCCACGCGGCGAGCTCCAGGCCGACCTCTCGGCGGATGCACGCGCCCCCCCGAGCGCCGCGCCCGCTCGCGTCCTCGCACAGGCAGCAGAACCCTCCTTCCGCCAGAACCGCTGTCGGCCATCGCTTCATGCCGAGCGCGGAGGGGCGATGTGGTGGGGCAGCGGGCGCTCGCCATCCGGCCGCGGTCGCGCGGGCCTCGATCCGCCGCAGCGCGTCTAGCGATGAGGCTGGCGTCTCGGCGCCCTCAAATGATATCACCACGTTACGGTTCGCCATGGTGCCAGGCTCGATGACCCCAGCGCCGAGAATCCGAGCAGCATCCCACCTCTTCGCACCCGGTGTCGGGACGGCGCTCACAGCGCGTTTGTTCACCCACCGTGACGGGCCTGGGGCTGGCGCGCCGAGGGTCGTCGCTTCTGGCCTCTTGCAAGGATTCAATGGACGACAGGCTCGCTTCGCTCTCGTGTAAGACACTGCTCGACGGCACACCCACACCGCTGGCGTTGCTCTCCAGCGCGGGGGAGGTGGTGGCCTGCAACGCCGCCTGGGAGCGCTGCGTTGGCCCGTCCGGGCGGCTCCTCGAGCGCGTTCACGAGGACGATCGGGCCGAGCTGTCAGCCCGGATCACCGGCGCGCGCGCCGCCGCGGGCAGCGTCTCCGCCCCGGCGCGCGTCGTGGGCGCCCGCGGGGAGAGCGTCCCGCTGCACTGGACGCTGTGGCGAGCCGACGACACGGCGCTCTGGGCTGCCGTGAAGCCCGATCGCGGGGTGTGGGAGGACCAGGCGCGCATCCTCGTCGACGTGTTCCAGACGATGGATGCGATCGTCTGGTGGTGCGACCGGGCGGGCACGCTCCACGTCTCCGACGGCAAAGGGCTCGAGAGCATGGGGCTCAAACGACATCAGCTCGTCGGAAGGAACATGTTCGATCTCTACGGCGCGGACGCGGAGATCATGGGCCTGTGCAACCGCGTCCTCGAGGGGGAGCCGGTCCGCACGGACACCGTGGCCGGGGGCGTGCACTGGATCGTGCACTACGCGCCCCGCCGGGACGATGACGGCGAGATCGTGGGCGTCCAGACGTTCGGCATCAACCTGGCCGACGACGTCAGGCTCGCCGTGCAGGGGGAGATGCTCCGCGCGTGCATCGACAGCATGCCCATCGCCATCCTGGCGTTCGACAGGGCCGGCCTCTGCGTGATCGCGCAGGGCGGGGCGCTCGCGCAGATCGGTTGTACGGAGCGAGGCGAGCTGGGCAAGCACATGCGCGAGCTGTGCGGCGACACCGAGGACGTGCGCGCTGCCTTCGAGCACGCCCTCTCCGGGGAGATCGCGCAGGTCGAGCAGGTCCGGCGAGACAGGATCTGGCGGACGAGGTTCGTTCCCCAGAAGGACGTCCTCGGGGAGACCACCGGCGTCGGCGCCATCTGCGAGGACATCACGCAGCAGCTCCGCGTCGAGAAGCAGCTGAGGGAGCAGCTGCGGTTGACGCAGGATCAGCAGGAGTCGATCGCGCGGCTGTCGAGCCCCATCATCGAGGTCTGGCAGGACGTGCTCATCGTCCCCTTGATCGGCTCGGTCGACGCGGATCGCGCGGCGATGGTGATGGAGTCGCTGCTCGCGAGCGTGGTGGAGAAGCAATCCGCCTTCGCCATCCTCGACCTCACCGGGCTCGATTCGGTCGACACGACGACGGCGCAGCACCTCATCAAGATCATCAATGGATTGACGCTGCTCGGCTGCAAGGGCGTGGTCACCGGCATCCGCCCGCCGGTCGCGCAGACGATGGTCGGCCTCGGCTTCGATCTCTCGCAGGTCAAGACGCTGCGCAGCCTGAAGGAAGCCCTGCGCTGGTGTATGGGCGCGCGCCGCCGCTGAGGCGCCGCGCCGGCCGCGCCGCCTGGAGCGCGGCCGAGGCGCCGCGCCGGCCGCGCCGCGTGGAGGGCGGTGCGGCGCGGCGCTGGCTCGACTCCGCCGACTCGGCGGCGACTCAGTGGCTCGTCGGATCCGCGGGATCCGTGCCCGCGTCGCACTCATCGCCGTCGAGGAACCCGTCGCCGTCGCGGTCGATGCCGATGCGCGCGCCCGAGCCCGGCGGCACGCAGGTGTACGTCACCGGGTGCCCGGTGAGCGCGGCGAGCGAGCGCAGGACGAGATCGCTCAAGGGCGGGGCCGCGGCCCGCGCCGCGGTGAACTGGCCACCTCCGATATAGAGGAGGCCCGTCTCCTCGAGGAGGAACGGGAGCTTCGCCACGAGGTCGCACTCCCCGACCTCGGCGCGCTGGCGGAGCAGGTCGATGCGCGGCCAGGCCGCCGTGGCGTTGTGCGAGCCGAGCGTGACCTGCTGCCCGACGATGGGGGCGAGGTTCGTGTCGAACGCGAGCATGAACTCCACGGCCTGCTCGCGGAGGAGCTCGCCGGGCGCGCCGGGCGGGAAGCCGTTCGGCGAGAACACGCTCTGCTCGAACCCGATCGCCTGGTGGAAGCGGAAGAGCGTGTCCATCACGCCGTCGTGCATGAACCCGAAGCCGCGGATCTGGTCACCCTTGAAGTCGTTGTCTCCCAGGTGGAAGAGGCTCGGGACGGGGGCCATGCCGAACATGCCGATCTTCTGGTACATGTTGCGCAGGTGGGGGATCTTGAAGCTCTGGCCGTTCTCCTGGCCGATGCTCGCGCCGTCCGTCCCGAAGAAGCCAGGGAAATCGCTGGTACCGGCATTCCCGTCAAGGTCCAGGGTATGGCAGGAATTGCACGAGAAGGTCCCGGCGCCGCCTTCGCGGAAGAAGTGATCGCGCCCGGCCTGTTGATCGGTGTTCAGCGAGTTGTCCAGGTTGCGGATCGGGTTCGGCGGATACGAGAGCTGGAGGATGAAGTCCGTGAACGCCTCCATGTCCTCGTCGGGGATGGGCGCGTGCCGGCCGAGCAGGTTGGTGAAGCCGCCCTGGAATTTCTCGAACGCCGCGCGCTCGTCAAAGGCCCCGCTGTCCGGCTGCGCGGTGGACGCGTCGTTGCCGCCCGTGCGGTCGCCGCGCCAGTGCATCGGGCCGTGGTTGGCCATGCCGCGCAGGCTCTGGGTCGTCATCGGCCCTTTCATGGGCTTCAGCGAGGTATCGGCGGGGAACGGCGGGTTGATGTTCGTGAACGGCCCAGGGTTCGTCACGGTGTCCCCGTCGGGGTTGCCGAGGTCCCATGCCAGGCTATCGACGTCGCCGAAGACGTGGCAGCTCGCGCACGACGAGTCGCCGTGGGCCGACGAGAAGCTCGCGTCATGGAGGAACTTCCGCCCGCGGACCACGCTCTCCGGCTCGGGGTTGTGCAGGGCGATGTGCGCCGTCTCGGCGTTCGTGGTCGTGTTGACGACCGAGATGGAGTTGTCGAAGCGCGTGAGCACGTACAGGCGGCCGCGCGGCTGGTCGAGCGCTAGCCCGCTCGGCCCGCCGCCGGTGACCTGGATCTGGCTCGCGAGGCTCGGCGTGAAGGTGTCATTCTCGATCTGGGCCGTCTGGAAGACCCCGACCTTGCTCGACCCGAACGCGGCGACGTAGAGCTTCGAGCCGTCGCTCGTCACCGCCATGTCGACCGGCGTGGCCAGGCTCTTCGCGTTCTCGGCGTTGGGCACCGGAGCGCAGCACGTCGAGTAATCGATGTGTTTGTTCAGGTGCCGCGGCAGGACCGAGCCGCCGCTGCCGAGCACGGAGATCCGGCTCTCGTGCAGGTGTCCCCGGACGCTCGTGCCGGCGAAGGTGCCCGGGCCCTCGAAGCGATCGAGGTTGAACGCCTCGGTGTTGGAGACGTAGACCTTCCCGTTCGCCGGGTTGACGACCATGTTGTAGAGGACGGTCCCGACGCCGGTGAAGAAGCCGGCGCTGCCGGGCCGCTGGACAGGGGGATTGGCCGTGGCGTCGATGACGAAGACGTCCTTGTCGGGCAGCGAGAACATGACCGAGTCGTCCCAGGGGTTGCCCCCGGCGTCGACCCAGTGGGTCCCGTCGTGCTGGACGATGAGCGACGTCGTCAGCTGCGGCTCCCCGAGGTAATTCGTGAACGGCGGCAGCATCCCGCCCTCGTCCTCCACGATCGCGCGGTGCACGGCGGTCGTGCGGTTGCCGGTGTGGAAGCCGGCGGCGTACACCGAGGTCCCGTCCGGGCTGACCGCGAGCGCCCTCGGCGTGTCGGTGAAGAAGGAGAGGATCGTGAGGGGCGTGCCTCCGAGCGATGATTGGCTCGCGACGGCGCTCGCGTTGAACACCCACACGTCGGCGCGGCCGACCCCGGGCGTCGTCAGCTGCGGATCGAACGGCGCGTTCTGGCCGCGGTGAGCGGCGGTGATGAACGCGCGCGACCGCGCGGGACCGCCGAAGACGATGTCCCGCGGCTCGTCCCCGACGAGGAGCGTGCGCACGACCCGCGGCCGCAAGGGGAACGAGACGTCGACGACGCTGACGCTATCGGAGAGGTGATTGACGACCCATACCTCGCCGTCGTTGCGCGCGGCGACGGCGACGGGCTCCAGGCCGACGGTCACGGATGAAATGTGTGTCAGACCACCCGACGAGACGTAGAAGATCTCCAGACGGCCGTCGGGTGTATTGGCCGCGAAGAGCAGGTTACGGCTTGGTGAGAGCGCGAGCGGTCGGACCTGACCGCTCTCGAAGAGGGTGTACGACGGAGCCGCCTCCGCGGTTGGTCCGACAGCGAGGCAAACGAGCGTGGCGGCGGTGAAGAGCAGGCGATTCTGGGAGCGCAGTGCACGATGTGGGCGCATACCGACCTCCTTGCCAGGGGGCTTTGGCAATAGGACTCCTCAGTGTAGAAGTGCACGGTTATCCTTGAGGAATCAAGAACTTCCTGATGCCGCTGGTGTGCTCCCTGTTGGGCAGCCAACAAGGGTGATGTCGTGATGCGGCCGTGTCGCGTTTGTCACGTATCTCGCCGCGATCTCGCCGCGTGTCTCGTCGTGTGTCTCGCCGCGTGTATGCGCGAATTGCCTACACGGTGGCCGCGTCAACGACTGTGGTGTGCGCCAGCGGAGGCGCTGGCGCGCCGCGAGAGCAGCTCGCCGCCAGGGCCGATAGAGACCGATAGGGAGAAGGAGAGCGGCGCCGCGCACGCCGCGCGCGTGGCGAGGAGGACGTCTCGCGTGGATCGAAGGGCCGTTGGATTCTTGTTGCTGGCGGGCGTCCCGGTGTTCATCGCCGCCGCGCGGAGCGCCTGGACCGCCGGCGTGGCTCGAGACTAGGATCGTTCCCCGTACACATCGAGCCTCGGGAGATCGCCATGTGCCGGAACATCAGGACGCTGTTCAACTTCGAGCCGCCGGCGACGGAGGAGGAGATCCGGGCGGCGTCGCTGCAGTTCGTGCGGAAGCTGAGCGGCTTCAACCGGCCGTCGCAGGCCAACGAAGCGGCGTTCGCGCAGGCCGTGGAGGACGTCGCGGCCGCGGCGCGCGTGCTGATGGCGTCGCTGTCCACGACCGCCGCGCCGCGGGACCGCGAGATCGAGGCGACCAAGGCGCGCGAGCGCTCGCGGCTGCGCTTCAGCCGCGGCTGAGGCGAGGGGCCGCCGCGCCGAGCTCGGGTGGCCCTCCGGCTATCGTGTCGTGCCGCGCGCCTTGCGCGCCGTGCTGCCGCGCCCCTTGCCCTCGCGGCGAGGGCCCGGCGCGGACGGCTCTCCTTGCCGTGATGGCGCCGCCTGCGGTGATTGCCCCGCCCTCGCCTCCCGGGCGCGCCGCTCCGGCAAGCACACGACGCGCGCGGCGATGGCCATGCCCTCGAGGAAGGCCTCGCGCGTCGCGGCGCCGTGCTTCAGGCCGCGCGCCGAGGAGACCAGGGTGTCCGCGAGCTGGCGCCCGGTGACCCCCGCGGGCTCGTAGGCGGCCGCGAGCCCGGAGGCGCGCAAGGCCTCGGCCACGGCCTCGACGAACCGCGCCTCGTGCTCGGCGACGAGGGGGCCGACGAGCTCGTTCGCGGCGGTCGAGAGATCCGCCGCGTCGGCCCCGAGCGCGCCGACGAACCGGCCGATCCACGCGTCGAACGCGGCCACGAGCCGCTCCTCCAGGGGGCGCTCCGCGTCGGCGAGCGCGGCCGCGGCCGCGGCGAGCGCGGTGTCGAGGAAGTGCCCCACGGACGCGCGGAAGAGCTCCTCCTTCGTGGCGAAGTGGAGGTAGAGGCCCTGCCGCGAGACGCCCGCCGCGCGCGCGACCTCGTCCATCGACGTCTTCCGGAAGCCGAAGCGCAGGAACACCGCGAACGCCGCGTCCATCAGCTTGCGGCGGCGCAGATCCTCGGCGGGTCTGTCGGTGGAGCTCGGGCCGCCCTCGTTCACGATGGTCAATATTGACAATAATAGACCAAATTGTCAACAGGAACCTTGACGGTGCGCAGGTGGGCTGTCAGGTACGTCGGGTGCGCCAGCCCGCCTCCCCGGCCGATCCCGCGCTCTCTCCCTTCCGCGCCCGCCGGGGGGTGAAGATCGGCGTGGTCGCCGCGGCCGCCGCGCTCCTCGTCGTCGCGCAGCGCATGGGGCTGTTCGAGATCTTCGGCGAGCCCGCGCGCATCAAGCAGGCGCTCCTCTCGCTCGGGCCGTGGGGGTATGTCGCGTTCGTCCTGGCCTACGCCGCGCTCCAGCCGTTCGGCGTGCCGGGCACGGTGTTCATCCTGGCGGCGCCGCTCATCTGGCCCTGGCCGGTGGCGTTCGCGCTCTCGATGGCGGGCACCATGGCGGCGAGCGTCGTGGGCTTCTCGTTCGCGCGCTTCGTCGCCCGCGACTGGGTCGCCGCGCGTGTGCCGGCGCGCTTCCGCGCCTACGACGAGGCCCTGAAGCGGCGGGCGTTCCTGACGGTGTTCGTGCTCCGCCTTGTCCTCTGGATGCCGCCCATGCTCCACGTCTTCTTCGGCGTCTCCGGGGTGCGCTTCTGGACACATTTCTGGGGCTCGCTGGCCGGGTACGCCCTGCCGCTCCTGGCGACTGCCTATTTCGGTCAACGGGTCTTCGACGCCCTGCGCGACGCGCCCCCGTCGGCGTGGGCCGGAATGGGGGCCGTCGCGGTGGCCGTCATGGTCCTTTTATGGTTCGCCAGGCGCTGCTCCACGCGCGGCGTCGTCCCCTCCTGACACTCTTGGCATCACGAGAGGCCCTGTCTCGCGCGAACGTGCGCGCCGCTTGCTCGCCGACAGCACCGCAGGATAGCGTCGGGGAATGGCGCGAATCCACCTGATCATCGGGCCCGTGGGCGCAGGGAAATCGACGTTCGCACAGCGGCTCTGCCGGGACCACGCCGCCCTCCGGTTGAACCTGGATGAATGGATGGCGCGGCTGTTCCGCCCCGATCGGCCCGAGACGGGGATCATCGAATGGTATCACGAGCGCACCGCGCGCTGCATCGAGCAGATCTGGAGCCTGACGAGGGGCTCGATCGACGTGGGCACGAACGTCGTGCTGGAGATCGGCCTGATCCGCCGGCGCGACCGCGAGCGGCTGTACCGGCGGGTCGACGCTGCGGGGTACGAGCTCACCGTCTACGTGCTCGACGCGCCCCGCGAGCTGCGTCGCGAGCGGGTCGAGCAGCGCAACCGCGAGAAGGGCGAGACGTTCTCCATGGTGGTTCCACCGGACATGTTCGAGCTGGCGAGCGACATGTGGGAGCCGCCCGAGGAGACCGAGCGCAGCGGGCGCGACATGCGGTTCATCGACACCACGGGCGGCTGATCCGAGCACGGGAGTCCCGGCCGCCACGGACGGCGCGAGCGAGGGCGGCGGCGCGTCCGGCGCAACCGACCCGCGCTCGGCCCAGCGGCCTGACCGCCGGGCCGCCCCTCGCGTGGTAGCTTTCGCCCGTGAAGCTCTCGTTCAACATCGCTGGCCCCTGCATCCCCGGCGAGCACTACATGCTGCCGCCCGAGCGCCGGCTCGGGCCGGTGCTCGATGCGATCGAGGAACGCAGGTACTTCACGCTCCACGCCGGCCGCCAGACGGGCAAGACCACCAGCGCCCGCTGGCTCGTCGAGCACCTGAACCACAAAGGCGACCTCGGCGCCGTCTGGGTCGACGTCCAGATCGCCCGCGAAGAGCCCGATCCGGCGAAGGCCTTCAAGGCCGTCCTCTACGCGCTCGACACCGCGATCGACCGCGACCTGCCCGACCTGGGCCGCCCCGCGGACGACGTCCGCCGCGTCGATCCGGCGAGCACCTTCGTCCTGCGCTACCTGCGCGATCTCGCGGCGCGCAGCGACAGGCCGCTGGTCGTGCTGTTCGACGAGGCGGACGGGCTCGTGGGGGCGGCGATGGTCTCGTTCTTGACCCAGCTCCGGCAGGGCTACCTCGACCGGAGCCGGATCCCGTTCCCCTCCAGCCTGGCCCTCATCGGCCAGCGCCAGGTGCGCGACTACGCGCTCGCCCTGGAGGAGCGGCGCGCGGTCGCATGGCTGGGCACGACGTCGCCGTTCAACATCACCGCCGAGGCGACGACGCTCGGCCCCTTCACCGAGGCCGAGGTCGCCGAGCTGCTCGCGCAGCACACCGCCGCGACCGGACAGCGCTTCGAGCCCGAGGCGGTGCGGCGGATCTGGGAGCTGGGACAGGGCCACCCGTGGCTGACCAACGCGATGGCCGACCAGATCGTCCGCCGCGACGTGGAGGACCGCGCCGTCCCGATCACGACAACACACGTCGAGGCGGCCAAGGAGACGCTCCTCCTGGAGCGCCGCTCGCACATCGACTCGCTCATCGCCCGGCTGCGCGAGCCCCGGGTGCGGCGCGTGCTCGATCCCATGCTGGCCGGCACGCAAACGGACAGCGATGTGCTCGATGACGATTTCTCCTACGTCCTCGGCCTGGGCCTGATCCGCTTCCACGGCGGGCGCTTCGAGATCGCGAATCCGATCTATCGCGAGGTCGTCCCTCGGGCGCTCACGTTCATTCGCCAGGCGCAGATCCCGGCCGAGCCCGCCGCTTACGTCCACCCGGACGGCTCGCTCGACATGGGCAAGCTCTTCACCGACTGGCAAGCGTTCTGGCGCAAGGACGGCCACCTCGCCGCCGAGGGGTTCGGGTACCGCGAGGCCGGGCCGCACCTGATGCTGATGGCCTTCTTGCAGCGGGTCGTGAACGGCGGCGGACGGGTGGAGCGCGAGTACGGGCTCGGGCGCGGGGCGCTCGACCTGATGATCTGCTGGCGCGAGGAGCGCCACGCCATCGAGGTGAAGGTCCGCCGCGACACCGAGACCGAGGCCGAGGCGCTCGATCAGGTGGCGCGGTACCTGGAGCACGCGGGGCTCGGCGAGGGATGGCTCGTGATGTTCGACCTGCGCAAGGAGCGATCGTGGGCAGAGAAGCTGTTCGTGCGCGAGGTGGCGCACGGGGGAAAGACGGTCCGCCTCGTGGGGTGTTGAGGCCGCGCCGGGGCGATGACCACCGAGCCGCTCCGCCCCGTGTCCGGCCTGGACGGCGACGGCGCCGCTCGGAGCTGCCGGGTCGGGATCGATGAACCGGAATCGACGAAATTTCCTCGCGTCACCGCGCCGCGGGGCCGCTGCCCAGGCCCTCGCGCGTTGAAAGCCCGCCGCCGGAGGCTATGCACGAGGCATGCGTGAGCGTCGCCCCAGCCAGACGGCATCCATCGTCGCCCTCATCCGGGCGCTCGCGGACCAGGGCCTGACCGATGTCCCGGGCTTCGAGGATCCGATCGTCCACCGGCTGCTGTCGCGCCGGTGGAGCGCCGCGCTGGCGCTGTTCGCGCGCCGGCTCCGGCGCCTGGACCCCGCGAAGCGCGCGCGCGCCCTCGCCCGGCTCTCCGCGGTCCCGCTGCGCGTGATGGCCATCGACATCGAGCTCGAGCGCGCGGTGGCGCTCGGGTGCCGCCAGGTCGCGAGCCTGGGGGCGGGGCTCGACACGCGCGCTTTCCGGATGAAGGCGCTCTCGGCGACCCGGTTCTTCGAGATCGATCACCCGGCGACGCAGGCCTTCAAGCGGCGCAAGGCGGCGGGGCTGCCGCCGCTCGTGGAGCAGCTGACCTACGTGCCCGTCAACTTCGAGCGCGACGCGCTCGCCGCGTGCCTCTCGGCGGCCGGCCATCGCTCCGACGAGCCGACCGCGTGGGTCTGGGAAGGGGTGGTGATGTACCTGTCGGACGAGGCGCTGCGGTCGACGCTGCGGGCGCTCGCCGACGCCTCGGCGCCGGGCAGCGTCCTCCTCGTGTACTACATGGAACCCCCCGAACCGCGCCGGGCGCAGCGCATCCTCCGCCTGCTCACGTGGCTCTGGAGCGAGCCGCTCATCGGCCTGCGCCGGCGCGAGGTGATGCTCGCGGAGGTCGAGCGGGCCGGGTTCCGAGCGCTGCGCGACACGGGCGCAGCGGACTGGGCACGGCAGCTCGGAGCCCCGTTCGCGCCGTCCAACCCGGCCACGAACACCCGGCTCCTCGTCGCCGAGCGGCCCGGCCCAGGCGCTGCCCCGCCGCCCGCTCGCCCGCCGGCCTGACCCGGCCGGCGTCGCGCCTCAGCTCCACGTCGCGGAGCGCCGCGGGTGGCGGGTCTCGATGGCCTCGGCGTGCCCCCGCAGCCCGCGCGCGGCAGGGAGGTTGCCGTGCTCCTCGAAGACGTCGGCAAGGGAGAGCCCGAGCACGACGATCTGCTGGGGCTTCTCCAGCGCGCCGACGGTCGGGGCCACGGAGCCGAGCAGCTCGAACGCCCGCCGCCACGCCGTCGCCGCGGCGTCCGGCATGTCGGCGTTGAGCGCCGCGTGGCCGGAGCAGCGGTGCATGTCCGCCGCGAACTCGTGGCTCCCGCGGCGGTTCGCGAGCTCTCCCGCGCGCGCGTACGCCTCCGACGCGTCCAGGAAGCGGCGCTGCTTGCTGTGCAGGCTGCCGAGCGAGGCGTAGGCCTCGGGGACGATCGCGAACAGGCCGCGCCGCTCCGCCTCCTTCAGCGCGGCGACGAACACCCGATGCCCCTCCTCGACAACGCCCGCCGCGATCAGCGAGCGCGCGCGCTGCATGGCGATGTGGAGGGCCTCCTCGCCCAGCCCCCGGCTCGCCAGCATCTCCTCGGCTCGTTGCTGGAGCTGCGCGGCCTCGGCGTGCCGCCCCGCGTGAAAACACGTGTCCGCCTCGTGCAGGAGGCGCCGCGCGGGGAGGAGCTCCGGGGCGCGGAGGGGCGACTCGGCGGCGATGCGCAGCTCCAGATCGGCGGGCAGGCGCCGCCCGCGCGCCGAGAGATCGGTGATCACGCGCTCGAGATCGGCGATGGCCGCGCCGTCGGCCTCCGGCCACACGACGCGGGACGCGCCCTCGCCGAGGCGCGCGAGCAGATCGCCGACGCTCGAGTGGACAGGGTCGACGAGGACCCAGCGCACGAGCGGGAGGTCGGGGCAATGCGCGAGCCAGAAGAGGTCGCGGGCATAGGCGCGCGGGTCGTCGACGTGCTGCGGCGCCAGCACGACGACCGCGGTCCCGTCCGGGGCGCTGGCGGCGACGTGCGCCGCGAGGGCGCTGGCGAAGGCGTCGAGCGGCTCGCGCAGCGGGCCGTCCTCGGGCGTCGCGAGCGCCGCCGGGGCGCCGAGCTCGCGCGACAGCGAGCGCTCTCGGGCCGCCCAGCCGCGGCTGGGCCCGTAGACCGGATCTGCCAGGACCCAGACGGGACGGGGCGCCGGGCCTGCTTCACCGAGCGCTCGCAGCAGCGCCAGCGTGTGGCCGTGGACGTGTGCCGGCACGATCACGTGCAGCAGGCGGGCTCGCTCGCCCGTGAAGATGGCGCTGAGCGCGCTGGCGAAGTCGTGGGTCATGTCGCGGTTCCGGGCGGAGTCTTGCTCCGATCGCCGCGGAGGCCAAGCGGAGCCGCCCACGTTGCGGTGCGGGGCCTCCCCTGCCCCTGCGCCGAGAGCGCCCGCCTCCCGGATCCTGGGCGGGCGGCCATTGCGCGTCGCAGGACGCCACGGTCGAGGCGATGTGTCTCAGGGGCGCGATCCCCGGATCCGAGGGTGGGGTGACGAGGAGCACGCGCGGGCGCTCGGCGCGGTTTGGCCCGGGCATTGCTGACATGGTCGAGCGCGGAGGAGAGGATACCGTGAAAACAGGGATTCGATCGCTGCTCCTGGGCAGCATGGTCATCGGTTGCGTCGGTGTGATCGGTTGCGGAGGCAACAAGCCTCAGCCGGAGGGGCCGGCCGAGAGGGCGGGCGAGGCCGCGGACGACGCCGCGCGCGACGTCAAGGACGAGGCGAAGGACGCCGCGGAGTCGACGGGCGACGCGGCCGAGAAGGCGGGTGACAAGATCGAGGAGAAGACCGACTAGCGGCCCCGAGCGATCTCGGGCCGTTCGCGTGGCGAGGGGCGAGCCCGTGCGCTCGCCCCTCGCTGCGTCTCGAACCGTGAGCAAGGCTGGCCGGAGCGCCTCGGGCGCGAGATCGCCCCGACCGGCGATGAAACCCGAACAACCCCGGCCGCGCCGAGGCGCGGCGCACCATGGAGGCAGGAAGATGAAAGCGACGTCATTGCTCGAGAAGCAGCATCGCAAGGTGGAGTCCCTCTTCAAGCAGCTCGAGAGCGGCAGGTCGGATCCGGCGCTCGTGCTCGCCGAGCTCGCCAACGAGCTCGCCGCGCACATGGCGATCGAGCAGGAGACGTTCTATCCCGCGGTGCAGCAGATCAAGGAGGACGTGATCCTCGAGAGCTACGAGGAGCACGCCATCGCCGAGCTCGCGCTGAAGCGGCTGCTCTCGACCTCCCCGGAGGATCTCTCGTTCAAGGCGCGCGTGACGACGCTGAAGGAGCTCATCCAGCACCACGTCGAGGAGGAGGAAAAGGAGCTCTTCCCGGCGGTCGAGAAGGCCGTGGACGAGAAGCGCCTCAGCGAGCTCGGCAGGTCGATGAAGGCGGAGTTCGAGCAGCGGCTGGCCGAGGGCTACGAGACGCTCCTGCCGGCGGGCTACAAGAAGACGTCCGCGGACCAGGCGAGCCACGCGATCCACGAGAGCCACGCGAACGGCGTGGCCCGGGCCTGACGAGGCCCGCTCGAGGAGAGAGGTCGAGCGGCGGTCCGGCGGTGAGACATGAAAGACGCGATCGGCTGGGTCAGCTCTGGCATCCTCGTGCTGACCATCGGCAATCAGGTCTACAAGCAGTGGAGGAGCAAGACGAGCCAGGGCATCTCGAGGTGGCTCTTCGTCGGCCAGCTGGCCGCGTCGATCGGGTTCGTCATCTACAGCTGGATGCTCGAGAGCTGGGTCTTCGTGGCGACGAACTCGCTCATGGCCGCGAACGCGCTCGCCGGCGCGACGATCGTCTATCTCCAGCGGAGGCGCCGCGCGCCTCCGTCGGCGGAAGACGAGGCCAGGCCCCGGCGAGCGTTCAAGTTTCCACGGGCCGCCGGCCCGCGGGGGCGACATCTGAAGGGCGGTCGCAGCTCGCTGGCATGCGTTGTCCTGTCTCGCACGAGTGGAATTCGAAGCAAACGAACACACATTCGTGCGACAAGCGCGCTTCTCTCCGCACAGACACGCGTGAAGCCCGCCAATCGAGCCTGAACCGCTCAAGCATGCAAAAGTGAAGCAGGATCGGTCGATGTTGAGCATGCGTCGAATGCCCCATAGACTCGACGGATGCTTAACCCTCGGACTCCTTCATGCGCCGTCGCGCTCGCCGCGACGTTCATCGGTGCTGTGCTGTCGGGCTGCGTCGGTGAGGTGGGCGACGGGTCGCTCGATGGCGAAGGCGGCGGGCCGTCGAGCGGCGCCGGCGTCGTGATCCACCCGGGAGACTCCGGCAGCGGACCGAGCACCAGCAGCGGCGGCTCGACCGCGGCGGGCACCGGCGGCTCGTCCAGCGCGGCGACCGGGGGCGCCGGCGGCTCGTCGGCCCAGGGAACCGGCGGCTCGGCCACGGCAGGCGCAGGCGGCTCGTCGGCCGAGGGCGCCGGCGGCGCCAGCAGCTCGGCTGCGCAGGGCGCCGGCGGCGCTGGTGGCTCGGCCACGGCGGGCGCCGGCGGCTCGTCGGCCGAGGGCGCCGGCGGCTCCTCCGCGCAGGGCGCTGGGGGCTCGGCCACGGCCTCGACCACGGCCGGCACCGGAGGCTCGAGCGGCGAGGGCTCCGG
Organism: Sorangium sp. So ce302; assembly: GCF_051530145.1. Taxonomy (GTDB): domain Bacteria; phylum Myxococcota_A; class Polyangia; order Polyangiales; family Polyangiaceae; genus Sorangium; species Sorangium cellulosum_B. The sequence goes on from NZ_CP150326.1 coordinate 11,009,539, forward strand.
GAGCGGCGCCGGCGGCTCGGGCGGCGCCACGGGCGCGGCGCAGCTGTGCGTCGATACGATCAACGAGCACCGCGCCACGCTCGGCTTGCCGCCCCTCGCGCGCTGGGTCGAGGCGGAGTCGTGCTCCGATGGAGAGGCCGAGTCCGATGGGAACACCGGCGAGTTTCACGGCGCGTTCGGCGCTTGCGACGAGAACGCCCAGAACGAGTGCCCCGGGTGGGGAGGCCCGCCGGACTCGATGATCGTCCCGTGTTTGCAGCTCATGTGGGACGAGGGGCCGGGCGAGGATTTCGAGAAGCACGGCCACTACATCAACATGAGCAGCACCCGCTACACGAAGGTGGCTTGCGGGTTCCACACCTTCCCGGACGGCAGCGTCTGGGCGGTGCAGAACTTCCGGTGACGGGCGCGGAGACGCTCACGGGCCGCCTGATCCATCGGAAGCCGCGCTCGCGCGGGCCTCGGCGGATTCACCTTCTCCCAGGGCCGCGGCGCCCTCCTCGAGCTTGCCGGTGAGCCGCACGCGCGTCGCGCGGTGCACCCACACGTCGAACGCCTCGATCATGCGCCGCTCGATGGCCGGGCCCTCGAGCAGCCCGAGCGCGCGCGCGACGGCCTCCAGCGTCGACAGGGCGCCCTCGTGCGGCGCGCGGCGCAGGCCATAGCGGCTCGGCGCGCCCTCGGGCAGCGTGACCGGCTCGGCGCCGCGCGCGTCGGCATCCCGGTGGACCACGCGGCGCGCCTGGTTCCAGTTGCCGTCAGGGACGAGCAGCACCACCGGCTCGCCGCCCGCGTCGTCGGGCGTGAGGGTGCGCGCCTCGGGCGAAGGGAAGAGCACGAGCCGGCGCCCCTCCGGCAGCGGCGGGCGCGGCCGCGGCTCGATCTCGCCGCGCACGCGCACCTCCGCGCCCTCGAGCAGGCGCGCGACGAGCCGGCCCGTGTTCGTGCTCCTCGTGCGCTCGATCCGGTGGGTGAGCAGCACGACGCGCGTGCGCACGGGGAGCCGGGGCAGCGCGCCGCAGAGGCACATCGCCTGCGGCAAACCGCAGCCGCGGCAGCGCGGCGTCCCGCGCGCGCGGATGGGGGGCAGATCGGGCGGCTGCAGCGGGAGAAACGTCATCGCGTCCGGGCCGGGCGTTCTCCCACGCGCAGGCCGTCCCGGTCAAACGGCCCCACTGGACAGAGGAATTTCAGGGGAAATAGCCCCAAGGAACCTGCGCCAGTCCGAGGGGAGCCGTCGACCTGGAAGGGAGCCGGAACACGCGCAGCACCTCCGAGACGAACGCCCGTGGATCCTGCGTGATGTAGAAGTGATCGCCAGCCATCTCGCGCAGCTCGACCCGCCCTTCCAGCCAGTGCTTCCACGCCTCCACTTCGTCCTGACGGGCCTCATCGTCGGCGGATCCGTGGAGCAGGAGGGTCGGCGTCCGGAGACGCTTGGTACAGCGGTCCAGCGCAAGGCGGTAGCTCTCCGAGGCGAGGAAATCGCCGCGCAGCATCGGCAGGAATACCTCTCTGAGCTGCGCGTCGGTGCGGAATTCCGCTGGACACCCTCCCAGGCGGATCAGCTCCTCGACAAACCCTTCGTCATCGAGCGGGCTGAGCATGCGACGTGGGATCAGATGGGGAGCGTGGCAAGCGGACAGGACGATGCCGGCTGGCGCCCGGCCCCACTGCTCGAGCAAGCGGCACGCTTCGAACGCGATCTGCGCCCCCACGCTGTGGCCAATCAGCAGCCACTGGCCGCTGGGCGGCTCCGCGCACAGCTCGTGCGCCAGCTCAGACGCGGTGTGCTGAACGCTCCGCATCCCGGACTCGTGTAGACGATGGTCACGCCCCGGGTAGGTCACGAGGGACACCGAGACGTCCCCATGTGACATCGCCTTCCAGCTGCGGAAGGCGCTGTGGCTCCCACCACCGAAGGGACAGACGATCAGGTGCGGGCTGGACGGGGCAGGAGCGCTCAAGAGGCAGCGCAAACTTCGGGTAGAGCTGTTCATGGGTTCTCGGGTCGGTGTTGATGTCTCGAGGAACGATCGGCATCTGAACCGAGGCAAAGCCGTCGACTACCTGGGCATGGCTGGCGAGGCGCCACAGACCTGATTCGCCAAGGCCCGCTTGTTGACCTTGCCCACGCTCGTCTGCGGAAAGCTCTCCAGGACCATCAAACGATCGGGCAGCTTGAACGCAGCCACCCCCAGGCGGCCGAGATAGGCGTTCACCTCGGCGAGCGTGGGCGCCGCACCGCGCGCGATGATGCAGGCACAGGTGCGCTCCCCCAGGGTGGCGTCCGGGACGCCGACGATGGCGACGTCACGGATCGCCGGGTGAGCCATGAGGTAGTTCTCGAGCTCCTCGACCGGGACCTTCTCCCCTCCCCGGTTGATCACGTCCTTGCTCCGGCCTTCCACCACCAGGTGCCCGCCGGGGAGCCGCCGCACCAGATCTCCGCTCCGATAGAAGCCGTCGGCGGTGAACGCCCGGCGATTGTACTCCTCCGCGCGATAATATCCGCGGATTGTGTAGGGACCGCGGACCTGCAGCTCACCGACCTCGCCGTCCGCTACCTCGACATCCGAGGCGTCGACGATCCTCACCTCGTCGTCCTCGGCCATCGGCCGGCCCTGCGTGTCGATCACGGCGGACTCGGGGTCGTCGAGCCGCGTGAAGTTGAGCAGCCCTTCCGCCATGCCGTAGACCTGCTGCAGCCCGCAGCCGAGGACGGGTCGGACGCGCGCCGCCGTCTCGGCCTTGAGGCGAGCGCCTCCCGCCTGGATCCACCGCAAGCTGCTCAGATCGGCCTGCACCCACTCCGCCGCCTCGAGCCACAGCAGGACGAGCGGCGGGATGAGGGCGGTCACGGTGATCTTCTCCTGCTCGATCAGCCGAAACGCGGCCTCGGGGCTCGGGTCCTTGCAGAACACCACGGTTCCGCCGGCGTAGAGGGCGCCGAGGGCGCCTGGACACCCCAGGGCGAAGTTGTGCGCGATGGGGAGGCTCACCAGGTACCGGGTGTTCGCGTCCAGGCCCGTCACATCGGCGCTGAGGCGGACGTTGCAAACATAGTCGTCGTGGGTACGGGGGATCAGCTTGGGAGCGCCGGTCGTGCCGCCCGACAGCAAGAGCAGGGCGACATCGCGCGCGTCCGGCCCGGCCATGATCTCCGGCGGCGCGTCCACCTCGGCGAGCGGCACGAACTCCTCTGCGTCGCCCACCACGAGGACATGCCGGAGGCTCGCCACCCGCTTGCATACCGAACGGGCGAGCGACCGGTAATCGAAGCCGACATGCATGTCGGCGATCACATAGGCGACCGACTGGGAGAGCTCTGCCAGATGCACGATCTCCGTCTCTCGATGCGCCGGCAGCGCCAGCACCGGGATGGCCCCGATCCGGAACAGCGCGAAGCACAGGGGCAGAAACTCGGCGATGTTGGGCAGCTGGACCAGGACGCGCTGCTCCTGCGCGATGCCGAGCCGGCGCAGCCCGGCGGCCATGCGATCCGCGCGCTCGTCGAGCTCCTGGTACGTCCAGCGACGCGCTCCGTCGACGACGGCCACGCGCGCCGGCGTCGCTCGGGCCCGCGTGCGCAGCATCTCTCCCAGGCGCTCGCCTCGCCAGTACCCCGCTTCGCGATAACGATCCACGAACTCAGCGGGCCAATCGACACATCCACTCAACATGGAAGCTCCCTCGCTTTCACCGACGTTCGTCGGCGCTCACTGTCCTGCGCTTCGATGCGCGCGGCCCGGGTCAGCGTTCGGGCGGGCGGGCAGCACGGCCGCGCCGTGCAGGAGGGTCGGGTCGAGATCGGCGGTCAGGCCGGCGATCTCGATGGCGCGGACCCCCGTCACCTCGGCGGGCTCGAGCGCGAACGTCGGGTCGTCACCGACGATCCGGCGCACCGCCTCTCGATGCTCGGCGCGGACCCCCATGCGCACCCGGCTGAGCCTCTTGGCCCCGTTCGGATGGCGGTTCTCTCTCGGATGTTGAGGCGGATCGTAGGGGGTCACGATGAACGGGAGACGATCGTTCGCCGGATAGGCAAACTTGAAGCGGATCTCCTGGCCATCGGGCTTCGTCCGTCGCCACCCGATGGCTCTGCCGACGGGGACCCCTGCCTCCCGCAGCGCGGCGAGCTCACGGTCGAGAGCGTGCGTGTCCACCACGACCGCCACGTCGCAGAAGCCCTCGCCGTGCTCGGACCAGCGGATCATCCGCCGGCCCGAGCCGCGCCCGGCCATCAGCTCGATCGGCCACTTGAACCACCGCGCGCTGCGCGGCGTCGTGAGCAGCTCGACGATGGGGCCTTCCGTGAACCAGATGTGCGCGTGCTGGGCCTTTCGCTCGGGTGTCGCGTAGTCCACCTTGAACCCGAGCTCTCTGTAGTCGCGCACGGCTTGATGAATGTCGCGCACCCATACCAAGACGTGGCTGCAAGAAGTCGCCATGTTCATTTCTCCCGAGCGCCAGGCGCTCGATCAACGCGCGCCGCTCCCGGCCGCATCGAAGGTGGCAGCGCGCGCCGCCGCACGCAGCTCGTCGAGAGGGAGCGGCTCCGGGGTCTCCGGACGGATGAGCTCGGGCATCCCGATCCGCTCCGTCAGATCACGCCACGCGAGCGACACGCCCAGGGCCCACTGGCCGCTGCGGACACGGCGGGCCGGGTCGGCGATGTCGCCGCACAGGTCGTGCAAGGCGACAACGACCGCGTCGGGCCACGTCCGCGCGAACACGTCGTGATAGCTGCGCGTGTGCTGGTCGCCCAGGATCGACGTGCTCTCCACGGCGAGGCGGTCGGTGCCGGGGCCGCTCATGATCAGGCGCCCGGTCGAGTCGCGCGGCGAGTGCAAGCGCGGATTCCAGAGGACGGGTCCGTGGGTGTCGGCCAGGGTCAGCACGCCGGCGTCGCATCCGAGCGAGATCCGGTGCATGAGCAGGGAGTGATTGTCGGGATCCTCGGGGTGGACCTGGTTCTGCACGCGGAGCGTCACGGGCACGCCGCCGAGGGTCGCGCTCAGGCTCTGAAACGGCTGGCCCGCGGCCGGCGACGGCCGGCCGCCTCGCGGCGCGCATTCGGAGAACGACCACGGGCGCAGGTCGCCTGCGGCGCGGCCGATCACGTCGAGCAGCGGATAGGCGACCTGGCTGTTGCAAGCGGCGTCGATGAACTGGACGCGCTGGCGCTTCCTGATGTACTCGGCCGCGGCAAGGAACTGCCGGATCGGGCGCACGTTCGGGTACAGCGTGTTGACCGCGTACGCGGCGCCCCCCCGCTTCGCGGCCTTCAGGCACGCGGTGATCTCCGCGGCGTGCACGGGATGCTCCTGCAGCACGTGGATCCCGCGCTCGAGCAGCGTCCTGGCCAGATCGGAGCCTGGGCCGCCGGTCGCCCCCGAGCGCACCACCACGCAGGCGATGTCGATGTCGCCGGGGATGTCCTCCACCCTTGTATAGAGCGGCGCTCCGTAGCGCTCGGCGCACTTCCTGGAGAACTCGCTGCCGCGCCCGAGCACGCCGGCCAGCGTGAACGAGCCCTGCGCCGACGCGACCGCATCGAGGTAGATGCGCCCGAAGGCGGTGCCGGCGACGACGACGCGCTTCTTCTTGCCGCCGCCGGCGCTCACCAGGTCACCCGCATCGTGAGCGGGCCGCGGAAGAACGTCGCGGTCTTCCACTGGACGTCGGCGTCGAGGCGCAGATCCGGCAAGCGGGTCACGAGCGCTCTCAGCGCTTCCTGGAGCTCGACCCGGGCCAGCGACGCGCCGATGCAATAATGCATCCCACAGCCGAACGCGAAATGCGCCCGCGCGTCCCGATCGAAGTCGAGCCGGTGTGGATCGGAGAACTTGCGGGGGTCGTGGTTGGCCGCGCCGACCGACGCAAACACGGGCTCACCCGCGCGCACCAGCGTGTCGCCCACCTGGACGTCCTCGGTGGCGTAGTGCGGAAACATCGCGGCGGACGCGATCGGCACGAAACGGAGCAGCTCCTCGACCGCCTGCGCCACGAGGCCAGGATCCGACTTGAGGCGCGCGAGCTGCTCCTGATGGGTCAGGAGCGTGTAGATGAAGTTCGGGATCTGCGAGGAGGTGGCCTCGTACCCCGCGATCAGGATGGCGATGCAGAGCTGGACCATCTCGCGCTCGTTCAGGCGGTCGTCCACGTCGTGGGCCTCGATGAGCGCGCTCATCAGGTCGTCGCCCGGCTCGGCCCGGCGCAGGCGGATCAGCCCCATGATGTACTGGGACAGCTCGCCGAGGTTCCGCTGCGTCTGCTCCGCGGTCTGCGTGTTGGTCGAGAGCAGAGAGTCGTTCCACTCCTTGAACCTGGACTGATCCGCCACCGGAACGCCCAGGAGCTCGCAGATCACGGACATCGGGATCGGCAGCGCGTAGTCCCGCACGAGATCCGCAGGGGGGCCTTTGGCCACCATCCTGTCGATCAGCTCGTTGGCGAGGTCGCGGACGTGCGGGCGCAGCTGCTCCACGCGCCGGTTGGTGAACGCCTGGGTGACCAGGTTGCGGATGCGGGTCAGCTCGGGCGGGTCCATCATGACGATCCCGCCGGCGATGCGCGGGAGCGCCCTCGGGGCGTCCGCGCGCTTCGTGGCCTCCTCGCGGCTGAACCGCCGGTCGGACAGCACGAAGCGGACGTCCTCGTAGCGGGTCGCGAGCCACGCCGGCTCGCCGTAAGGCAGCTTGACCTTGAGCAGCCCCGGCGCTTGCTGAGCGCGGGAGTACGCAGAGGCGAGCGCGATGCCGTCGAAGAGATTGAAGGGATACGGGATGGGGGGATTCGTCGCGGTGGTCATTGCGTTCGTCCTTGTGATGCCGCCGTGGAAAGCGGGCGGGAATCGAAGCGCCGGCGGCGCGCGGCCCAGTCGCGCAGCCGCTCGCGGTCGAGGGCGCCGCCAGCGGCGAGCGGCAGCTCATCCACGATCTCGATGCTGGCGAAGGCTCCCAGGCGCTCGCCGAGATGCTCGGAGAGGCGCTCCGAGGTCAGCAGCGCCCGATCCATCTTGGTCCGGGCCGCGAACACACGATGGCCGAGCCGCTCCAGCGGGTGGCCGTCCCGGGGCAGCCCGAGGACGCGCTGGAGGCCAGCGCCGTCCAGCGCCGCGTTCCACTGAGGCAGCGAGAGGAACGTCGACTCCGTCTCGGCCCTGCCGTCGCTGGCGTCGTCCAGCATGAAGGCCTGGGAGGCCATGACCCAGAACTCTTCGACCGTGGGCTCGGTCAGGACGAGCCAGCCGCCGGGGCCGAGCAGCTCGTTGAGCCAGCGGAGGGAGGCATCCGTGTTCCGCGCGGCGTTGAGCACGCCGCCTCCGATGATCACGTCGAACGAGTTCGGGACGAAGCCCTGTTCTCTCGGCGCGACGTTGATGTCGTAGAGGCCGAAGCGCACGCACCGGTGCCCGGCGAGCCGCGGGGCGGCCTGATCGAGGAAGTACCTGGAGACGTCGGTGTAGAGGTAGTCGACCTCGGCGCCCGAGAGCTCCGGTAAGAGCGACTCGGAGGTCGCGCCCGTGCCGGCGCCGACCTCGAGCAGCCGGATCGGCCGCTGCCCGGGCCATTCCCTGGCAATCCTGCTCACGAGGAGACCGACGGCGTGGTGCTGGTACCGGGCGGCGATGCTCTCGCGATACAAGGCCCTGGCGAGGTCGGTGCGCCCCTCCGGGAACAACAGGTGGACGGCCCGCACCGCGCCGGAGATCAGGTCGGGCAATCGGTCGGAATTGCGGACCGCGTAGTCGATCGTGCCGGCCGCGCCGACCGTGGCCAGCCATTCTCCCTTCAGCTCGTCCCATGCGCGCGCCAGCGCGGCGTCCGAGAAGTCGCAGACCGGGCCCACGGCGCTCAGCAGATCTCCGTCCCGGCGCAGCAGCTTCTGCTCCGCGAGCACCCTGAGCCAGCGACGGATGAGCGGCCGATGCGCGGCGGCCACACGCGCCCGCGCGAGCACCTCGTCCACGGTGTGGGCGGCGGCCGTGTCGGTAAAAAGGCCGCTGCGGCCCAGCGCGTTGAGCATCGACAGCAGCGCTGTCTGTCCCAGCCGCTCCACGGCCGCGATCGCCCTGTTCAGGTCGGTCCCGGCGAGCTCGGCGTCCAGCGCGGCGGTCGCCTTGGCGATCAGGCGCTGTCCGCTCGCGTCCCCGTCGGCATCGTCGCTGGCGCGCTTCGCGGGGACGGCAAAGACGGCCCAGCCGTCGCCGTCGGAGGGGATCACCGCCGCCGCCGCCACGCCCGGATGGCTCATCACGAGCTCCGCGATGCGCGCCGCTTCTTGCTCGGCTCTGCGCAGCTCGCGCTCCACGGGTACGAGCCCGGCTTCACCGGCGATCCTGTCCACGAGCTCTGCGCCGAAGACGCGCCGCGCGGCCGCGGACGACTCGGCGGACAGCGCTCCACCGGCGCCTGCGCCGGCGTCGACCACGATGCGCCGCAGCGCCCCGAGGTCGGCGAGCGCGGCCGCCGGGTGAGCCAGGAGGCTGCGCAGCAGCGTCGCTGACACGATCGCGCAGTCCGGGGCCGCTCGCTCGAGGAACGAAAGAGCCTTGGCCGGGCTCGCGGCGCTCGCGTCGACCGCATGATGGTGGACGGCGGCGCCGGCGCTCCAGCTCGCGAACACCGCATCCCCGCCGAACCCGGCCAGCGGCGAGAGCACCGCCGTGCGCGCAGGCGAAGGGCCGATTGCGTCGCGCAGGGCAGCCACCGATTCGCAGAACACCGCTCTCGACCACACGAAGGATCCGCGAACCACGGAGAACGGCGCGTCGTCCACCAGGCGGGGCTCGCAGGCGCTCGCCCCGTCGAGCGCGGACAGGTCAGCGTCCGTGATCCTCAGGACATCGCCGCCGCCGCTCGCTGGCGGCTCGGCGGAGAACCGCGCGCCGAGCAGCATGGCAGCCAGCCGGACCGACAGGGCCTGAGGCCTGTCTCCGGCGCTCCAGCTCAGCGTGCGGCCCGCGACGGCCCCGCGCTGGCGCAGCGCCGTGACAGCGCGGTACGTCGAGTCGAGCACCTCTGCTCCGGTCCACTCGCGCCCGCTCGACACCAGCGCCGCTCGATTCCCGAGGCGCTCCAGCCCATCGATGATCTGTCTCACGGTCATGGCACCTCCTCGGGTGGTCGTCAGCAGGCGGTGGCGAAGAACAGGTGCTGGCCTGCCACCGCCAGGGGTGATTCGAGCGAAGGAAGGACGAACCGCGGCACGAAGGCTGCGGCCAGGAGCTCCTCATTCCAGCCGGGCGCGTCGATGAACACCTGATCGGTCCCGGCGCGCCGGTCCTCGCTGCCGAGCGGCGGCGAGCCGGCCGCAGGAGACAGCAGGAACTGCATCGCCGTCAGGATCGCGCAGTTCTCTCGTGTGGAGTCCGTGAAGATGAGCCACCCGCCGGGGGCGAGCGCGCGGCGGATGCGGCGCAGGGTCCGACCCGTGTGCGCGGCGTTGTGGAGGACATTGCCCGCGAGCACGACGTCCGCCGCGTGCGGCTCCACCCCCTGCGCCGTGAAATCGATGTTGATGTCGAGCACGGCAGTGCGCATCCCGCGATGGCGGCCGAACCGCTCCTGCGCCGCGGCCGTGAACGCGCGCGCGACGTCGGTGAACAGGTAGTCGACCGGCGCGCCGTCGAGGGCCCGCAGCGCGGCTGTCGTGGTGAGCCCGGCGCCTCCGCCGAGCTCGAGCACGCGCAGCGGCCGGTGCCGCAGCTCCGCGCAGCGGCGCACGAGGTGAGCGCCGGCGGCGCTCAGGTAAGCGGTGAAGACGTTGTCCTGGTAGGCGGCGATGGTGGAGAGGTCCTGCCGCTCGCGAAACAAGAGCTGCTGAATCGAGAGCTCGTCGCGCACGAGCGCGTGCAGGCGGAGCAGCGCGGCCTGGTGGACTTCCGCCATCGCGGGCGGGAAGCCGAGCGCGGCATACGCGTCGGGCAGGTCGGCGGCCGCGCCGGCGTCCCGCAGGGCCCGTCGCCACACGTACTTATCCCCCACGTCGCCGAGCACACCGTGGTCGCGCAGCGCGGCGAGCCAGCGCCGGACGAGCCATGCGTGCCGCGGCGCCGCGCCCAGCGCGGCGACGATCTCCTCCGCGGTGCGCGCTTCGCCTCCCGGATGCACGGCGCCGCTCGCGAGGAGCAGCTCCCCCAGGGCCCGCAGGCTGATCGCCTCGAGTCGCTGCATCGCCCCCGGCAGGTGCGCCAGGGCATCCCTCCCCGGCGCCGGTTCCAGCAGCCGAGTGAGCCTCAGCCCCGCCTCGTGTGTCTCGTCTCCCGTCGGCACGCGGGGCGCCTCACCATGGGCGTCGTCGGCGGCGGCCTCCACGGCCGCCGCGGCCAGATCGGCGGCGTGGACGACCTCGGCGTCGGCGCGCGCCGACGCCGAGCCGAGCGCGGCGAGGACGTCGTGCCGGAGGCGGCACAACGTGAGCTGAACCTGAGCCTCGCTGACGGCTGCGCCTGGGCTCTCAACGGCGTTGGCGAACGCCGTCAGCTCGCCGCGGGTCGCGCGCAGCCAGCTCACGGTCTCGCGCTCGGCCGGCGCGTCCGTCCCGCCGAGCAGCACGGCAGACCCCGTGGCGTGTGCGGTCCAGAGGACGTCGCCGTGAACCCCGGTCAACTTCAGCTCGCCGGCGTCGCTGCCCAGGGCGAGCTCGACGACCCTCTGCGCCTCTGACGACACCTCGTTGCGCACGCGCAGGACGATGGGAACACCCGCGAGGCTGCCTCCGAGCACGACAAGCCCGCTCCCGAGCGGCGCCGGCTCACGGATCTGCCAGGGGCGCAGGGCGCCGAGCGCGTCTCCCAGGAGGCGGAGCAGCGCCTGGATCGACGCTCTCGTGCACGTCGCCGCGACGTACCTGACCGGCGTGCGCGCGCGCAACACCTGCGCTGCGCCGAGGAACCGCCGGGATGCCGGCGTGGCAGAGGCGACCGCTGCCACCCGGAAGGCGGCTCGGCCAAGGCGCGCTTGCCGCAGGCACGCGGCGAGCTCATCGTGCTCGAGCGGCGCCTCCGCCAGCACGGCGCTGCCGCGCCCCAGGAGGTCGACGGCGCGCTCGGTCACCGGCACCCCGTGCCCGGTCGCCGATACCCAGCAGCTCACGCCGGCGCCGAGGGGCGCCTGATCCGGCCGGGTCCAGAGCGCTATCCTGGCCTGATCGGCGAACCTCCGGGCGCCCTCGCTGTCATCGGCGAGCTGGCCGATGAGGCGAAAGCGCCCGTTCAACTGCTGGAGCGCGGCCAGGTGCAGAGGACCGAACCCGGCGCCGCACAGCACGAGAGGGATCCCGGCGGTCACAGGGAGCCCTCCTCGGTAGCGCCGAGCGCGTCGATCGACGTATCCAGCAGATCGAGCGCGGTCACCGCGCCGCTCTCGCGAAGGCGACCGACCGTCGACAGGGGTTCGAGCGCCGCCGCTGCGAAGTGGCGCCCAGCGGGCACCTGGCCCTGGTCCACCGCCAGCGTGGTGAGCGCGGCCAGGGTCCCTGTGAGCTCGGCGTTGCGCCGCCCGCGCACAACCAGCGTGCGCGTGACCGGAGCGCCGTCCCGCAAGCCGTCGAGCTGCGCGACGAGGAGGACGTGAGGCTCCCGTCCAGCGAGGTCGAGCAAGCTGGCCCGGCATAACGCCGCGACCGCCTCGCGGCGTTCGAGGGTGCGGGCGCGATCGAAGGCCGTGAGGATGTGCTGGCCGGTAATGACAGTATACCAGTCTCCTCGAGCGAGCCGGAGCGACGCCGCGAGCCGCTCCCCTTCGGTGTTGAGGTAAGGCATCAGGGTCGCCGGACCGGGGAAGAACGGGATTTCCACGTTGCGCGTCCGGGTCAGCACCCCGGAGCGACGCCCCTCTCGCCATGCCGCGAGCGGCTCGCTCACCCCGTCCGTGGCCGCCTGGAGGTAGTCGTCCGCGGCGACCTCGGTGAAGCGGTCCAGCACGCCGAAATAGCTGCGCAAGCCGTGAACCTGGCTGAAAGCCCGCTGCGCCGCCCATCGCGGCAAGAGCGCCGTGAGGCCAGGCTGCAGCCCCGCCGAGAGCACGGCCACGCGCCCGCGGGTGCGGTACTCCTCGTCGTCCAGGAGCGCGTACAGCGCATCGTCGCCGGCGGCGTCCACGTAGTCGGCGCCGGCTTCCACGGCTGCCCTCGCCGCGCGGTCCGCGATGGCGTGAGATGGCCCGGCGCAGTTGAGCACGATCCGACACCCACCGACGAAGCGACGCAACGACGCGTCGTCCCGAACATCGACCGCCTGGTGCTCGGCCGCTCCCGCGGACAGCTCACTCGCGAAGCGGCGGGCCGCGTCGACGTTTCGCCCGCCGATCCGCAGCGGCCCGAGGCCGAGCGACAGGAGCCGCCGGGCCGCTTGCGCGCCGACGTCGCCATAACCTCCCAAGATGCCGATCGTCATCCTGCAGCCTCCACCAGCCGCCATCCGTGGGCGCGGCGACGCTCGTTCCAGAACGCCGTGTACCGCCCGTTGCGCGCCAGGAGCTCCTGATGCGTTCCCGCCTCGACGATGCGGCCGCCGTCGAGCACGAGGATCTGATCGGCGGACACGATGGTCGGCAGCCGGTGCGCGATGACCAGCAGGGTCGACCGGTGCATCAGTGTCCGCATCGCGCTCTGGATGTAGCGCTCGTTCTCCGGGTCGAGCGCCGCCGTCGCCTCGTCCAGCAGCACGATAGGAGCGTTCTTGAGCACGGCTCGGGCGACCGACACCCGCTGGCGCTCCCCGCCGGACAGCGACGCTCCGCCCTCGCCGACCCGGGTCTTCAGGCCCTGCGGGAGGCGCTCGATGATCTCTTCCACGCCGGCCAGGCGGGCGGCCTCGCGCACCTCGGCGTCCGTGGCGTCCAGCCGGCCCACCCGGATGTTCGCCTCCAGCGTGTCATCGAACAGATAGACGTCCTGCATGACGAGCGACAGCTGCGTCATCAGGTCTTCCGTGGAGAGCTCGCGGACATCCACGCCGCCCACCCGCACCGAGCCCGCGTCGACATCGAAGAAGCGCGCGATCAGCCGTGTTATCGTGGTCTTCCCGGAGCCGGATGCCCCGATGATCGCCGTCATCGTCCTCGGCGCGATCCGGAAAGACACATCACGGAGCACGGGAGCGCCCGGCTGATAGCCGAACAGGGCATCGGAGAACTCGATCTCCCCCGGCGCCGCGATGGGCCTGGAGCGCTCCGGCTCGGGCAGCGGCGCTTCATCGAAGATGGCGGACAGCCGCTCCAGATCGTTGCCTGCCATCCGCAAGAGCCCGCTACGCCCCGCGGCCTCGGCCAGCGGCCCCACGAACCTGGCGGCCAGCGCCAGCAGCGCGACGAGCTCGATCGGATCGATCGACCGATCGAGCGCGCGCACCACGCCGACCGCGATCAGCGCGGCGAACGCGAGCTGCACCGACAGACCGCCCGCGAGCAACCTGGGGAAGGTCTGACGCAGCATCGACCCGCCCGCGGCGCGCTGCCCATCGATCGCCTCCTCCAGCGGCGCATAACCCCCCGTGGCCCGACCGAAGGCGCGCAGCACCTGCTGGTTGCGCGCGAACTCGACGACCCGGTTGCTGGCGAGCGCCCCCGCGGCGTCGACGTGCTCCTCGGTGCGGCCGATCCACGCCGACGACCAGCGGTGCGTCAGGTAGATCAGCGGCGTGCAGGCGATGGCCGTCAACCCGAGCTGCCAGTCGAAGAACAGCATGGCGACGGCGATCGTCGCGGGCGTCAGGATGCCGCTCACCACCGGGGTCAGGAGGTGGGCAAACACGTTGGTGACCATCATGGTGCCGCCCGTCGCGCTCCGTGAGAGACGGCCGACCTTCTCCGAGGAGAACCAGCCGATCGGCAGGCGGGCGACGTGGTTGCCGAGCCGGTCGTGCAGCGTGGTCAGGACGACCAGGGCGAGCGCGAAGCCCTTCATCGTCTGCTGGTAACGGGCGACGCACGTCACCGCGACGACCGCGGCCAGGAGGAGCAGCCAGCGCAGCGCCTCGCCCAGGTCCCCGCCGAGCAGCGCCTTGAGGACCGGGACGAGGAACGCCATCGCCACCCCCTGAACGACGGAGTAGACGATGAGCCAGCCGAAATAGACGTGCAGCGCCCTTGCGTGCTGCGGTCCCAGGATCTTGGTCAGTTGCCGGATCATGAGGCTTCACCCACCGCTGCAGTGGCAGCCGCCATGTCGCTCTCGGCGTAAGCACGCCACATCCTGGCGTAGAGCCCGTCCGCGGCGAGCAGCGCGGAATGCGTGCCGCGCTCGCGCACGCGGCCCTCGTCGAGCACGACGATCTGATCGACGCCGGTGATCGTCGCCAGCCGGTGGGCGATGACGATCACGGTGCGCCCGCGCGCGACCGCGGACAGCGCGTCCTGGATCTGCGCTTCTGACTCCGGATCCGCGTGCGCCGTCGCCTCGTCCAGGATCAGCACCGCGGTGTCCGCGAGCAGCGTGCGCGCGATGGACAGCCGCTGCGCTTCGCCGCCCGACAGGATGGCGTCCTCGCCGATCACGGACCGATATCCCCGGGGAAGCGCGACGAGCCGGTCGTGGATCTGCGCGGCGCGCGCGGCCGCGACGACGTCTTCGTCGCTGGCCTCGGGCCGGCCGAGGCGCAGGTTGTCGGCGACCGTTCCATGGACCAGCTGGACGTCCTGCAGAACGAAGCCGACGTTCCGGTACAGCACGTCCGGCGCGATGTTGCGTATATCGACGCCGCCGAGCAGGACAGCGCCGCCGGTCACGTCATAAAACCTGGGCACCAGCTTTGCCAGCGTGGACTTCCCCGCGCCCGAGGTCCCGACCAGCGCGGTCACCGTGCCAGGCGTGCAAGCGAAGCTCACGTCGGAGAGCACGCTCCTCGAGCCATCGTAGCTGAACGAGACGTGATCGAACTGCACCCCCGCCCCGCGCGGCGCCTCTGGCGTCGTCGTGATGGGCAATGACGGCTCGTCGAGCAGCGAGGCGACGCGCTCCGCCGCCGCCACGGCCTTGCGCTGGGCCGTGAGCCCCTGGTTCAGCGTGAGCACCGTCTGCGGGATGACCACGGCGACCAGGGTCTCGGCGAGCAGGTCGATGGGGCTCACCCAGCCCTCTCGGATGAACCAGGCGCCGACCGTCAGGCTCACCAGCATGATCACGGGCACCGAGAGGGCCATCGAGGTCAGCGCCTCGAGCCGGAGCAGCGGCCGCACCCAGCCGGCGTACCGATCGCTGAAATCGCTGACCGCGCGCTGGTAGCTCTGGTGAGCGCGGCCCGTCTGGCCGAACGCCTTCACGACCGCGATGCCGTGGACGAACTCGACGATCGCGGCGCTCACCCTGGCGAAGCTCGCGTCGAGCTGCATCATCTTCTCGGCGAAGCCCCGCATCATCCATGCGTAAGCGACGATGTAGATGGGCAGGGTGGCGATCGCGAGCAGCGCCAGCCGAAAGTCCAGCCAGAACAGGTACAGGAGGCCGCCGAGCGGAAGGACGATGGCCGAGACGAGCTCGACATCGTGGTGCGCGACGAGGTGGTGCAAGTCCTCGAGGTCGTCCTGGACCGCTTTGCGGACCACCCCTGACGTCTTGTCGGAGTACCACCCCAGCGGCACCTCGCCCAGCTTGCGCACCAGCGCGCGCCGCAGGAGGGCCTGAAGCCGATGGTCGGCCAGGTGAGTCACCCACAGCGCCGTTCCGGTGCATGTCCACCCGACGCCGAGGCCGACAACGATGATCAGCGCGACCCCGGCCACCTTCGCGCTGTCGATCGGGCCTGACGCGACGAGGATCCGCGCGAGCTCGGCGATCCCGATGAACGGGACGAGCGTCGTCAGCGCCCCGACGCCGCCAAGGAAGATCCCGAGGCGCGTCAGCCCTGCTATCGGGCGGCGCAGCTCGCGGAGCGCGGCGTCCTTCTGCTGATTCTCTCGATTCTCTCTCATGTGTGGCGCAACGATACCGCGAGGTGCTCGGCCACGACATTCACATGCGGTGGCTCGATGACGCTGAAATGGTTGCCGGGCACGTCGATCAGCTTGAACTCGCCGAGGCAGACGCCTTCCCAGAACGGCGCCGTCAGGTGCCCGACGCCCGCGGTGATGCCGAAGGATTGCTCCTCGTCGCACCGCAAGAACGTCATATCGCCGACGTACGGCTCGGGATCGAACCGCGCTGCGCGCATGCTATGCCTGCAGGTCCGGAACAGCGCCGGGATGAGCTCGGGTCCGACGGGCACCCCGGCCTGGGCAGCCGCCGCCTTCGCATAGCTGGCCAGGCGCTCGTCCTGACTGCGCGCGGACTGCCTGCGCACCGCGGCGGCGACCGATTCCAGCCCGGGGTCTCCGCCGAGCCTGGCCATTGCGCCGGCCGGAATCTTGCGGTCGTAGTCGACCATCAGCTTCTCGATGGCCCGGTACACGTCGGCGCTGTCGACGTCGTCGCCGAAGACGGCCTTCACCGGATCCAGGTTCAAATTCGGGGCGAAGATCGCCTCGAACGCGAGCTCTTCGTCGGTCTCGATGAACATCGGGATGCTGTCGACGAGCGCCAGGTCCACCGACATGCCGCGCTCGAGCAGCCGCCGGGCCACCTCGGTGGCGAGCAGCCCGCCGAGGCAGTAGCCGATGAGCTGAAACCGCGTGAAGCCTTCATCGATGAGCCGCTGCGCGTAATCGTCGGACACGCGCGCGACGAGCTCCTTCGGGGGGATCGCGAGGTACAGCTCGGGGTCGGCGACAGCGAAGCCCAGGACGGGCCCCAGGTTCTGGGCGGCGAGCGCCCGCCCCAGGTGCTGGAAGTAATCCATGGTGCCCAGCGCCGCGTGGAACATCACACGCGCCGGCCCGTCCCCGCCGCCGAACGAGAGGATCAACGAATTGCTGCCCTCCCGGCGCTGCGCGACCTGCGCGGTCTTGCCGCCGCTGGAGGACGCCCCCGCGCCCGGCCCAGCGCCGCTCGGCGCGTGCGCTGCGCCGTCTTGCCTGCGCAGCGCGCGCGCGAGCGCGTCGACCGTCGGCTCATTGAGCATCTGCCGCAGGAGCGTGTCGTAGGCGAACGGCGCAGCTTCCGGCACCTCCTCGCGCAGTCGCCCTGCCACCCTGGCGAGGATCAGCGAGTCGGCGCCGCGGTCGTAGAAGTTCTCGCCCTTGCCGATCCGCGCGATGCCGAGCGCGCTCGCCCAGAGCGCACACAGCCGGATCTCCAGCTCGTCCAGCGTCGCATCGGCCTCCTTCCCGGCGCCGTCGATGAACGCCGCGGGCCGCAGGGCGGCGAGCGCCTTGCGGTTGACCTTGCCGTTCGCCGTGAGCGGCAGCCGGTCGACGACCTGCAGATGAGCAGGCACCATGTGCGCTGGCAGCCGCTGCCCGAGGAAGCTCGTGAGCTCGTCGGTCCCGACCCGGGCCCGGTCGGTCTTGAATCGCGCAGCGAACATGTGCATGCCATAGGCCGCCATCGGATGGTCGTCGTCCGGCAGGCGGAGCACCAGCTCGCCGCCGCTCTTCGCGATCAGGCCTTGCCACTGCTCGGTGGACAGGAACTTGGTGGTGCCGCGTTCCCTGTCTGCGCCCGCGGGGTCCATCATGAAGCCCTGGGTGAGCAGGACGTGCGGGTGATCGGCGGTAGGCTCGGTGAACACGAGCCATCCCGATGGCCCGAGCAGCTCCACCGCCGCCGCCACCGCGGCTTCGACGTTGCGGGTGCTGTTCAGCATTCCGGCGCACAGCACGACGTCCGCGGAGTTCGGCAGCAAGCCCTGGGCCCGGTAATCCTCGTTCAGATCGAGCTGCCCGAATCGGACCCAGGAACGCTCCCGGAACCGCTCGCGCGCGTCGGCCAGGAAGAAGGCTGTCAGGTCCGTGAACAGGTAGTCGACGTCATGGCCGTCGAGCATCGGGAGGACCACGCCGGTGGTGGCCCCCGTGCCGGCGCCGATCTCGAGCACCCGCAGGGGGGCGCCGTCCGTATGCGCGGCGGCGATCCGGTACAGGAGCGCCGCGACCGCGTGGTTGTTGTAACGCGCGATCGCGTCGTCGCGGTACACCGCGAGCGCCACGTCGTGCTTCCCTTGCGGGAACAGCAGCTCGAACGGGTTCTGCTGGTTCTCGAGCAAGGCGTGCAGCCGCTCCACGTGCGCTCTGTGGTACTCAACGAACTCGGGCGTACACAGCCCGGACGACGACGCCAGCTCCTCGAACCGCCGCCAGGCGTCGTGGACCGCCGTCGCGTCGGCGGCCCTGCGCTGCGCGTAACGGCGGCTCTCCTCGTGGTACGTGAGCCATCCCGCCTCGGTCAGGAGCCCCAGCCAGCGGCGAACGAGCCAGTGATGGCGGTCGTGGACGCGCGCCTCGCGCAGGATCTCCTCGGCCGAGCGCGTGTCGCGCGGACCGGCGAAGAGCCCGCGCTCGGAAAACGCGTTCATCATGGACGCGAACGAGGCGTC
This sequence comes from Sorangium sp. So ce302, assembly GCF_051530145.1. Taxonomy (GTDB): domain Bacteria; phylum Myxococcota_A; class Polyangia; order Polyangiales; family Polyangiaceae; genus Sorangium; species Sorangium cellulosum_B. Next base: position 11,027,954 of record NZ_CP150326.1, read on the forward strand.
GCGCAGCGCTCGGGTCGCCTCGGTCACCTGGGCCGCGGTCACGCCGCTGACCTCCTTGTCGGCGAACTGCCGCGCCGCAGACACGAGGCGAGCCTGCGACGTGGCCAGATCCTCGTCCGCAGGCGCGCTGCGCCGCGCGAGCTCGACGAAGCCGAGCAGCGTGCGATCCGTGGGGTCCTTGCCGGCCACCACGGCCGCGGCGGCGCCGACCGCCGGATGCGCGAGCAGCGCGGCCTCGATCTCGCCGAGCTCGATCCGGTGCCCGCGAATCTTGACCTGGCTGTCCTCGCGGCCGAGGAACTCGATGGATCCGCCGGGGAGATAGCGCCCGAGATCTCCGGTCCTGTAGAGGCGCTGTCCATCGACGGGATGGTTGAAGAAGCGCGCTGCCGTGAGCTCCGGGTCGCCCAGGTACCCCGCCGCAAGGCCGTGCCCGGTGATGTACAGCTCTCCAGGGACCCACACCGGCGCGTCGCGGAGCGACTCGTCGAGGACGCGGAAGCCCTGGTTGGCGAGCGGCACCCCGTAGGGGATGCTCGTCCACGCCGGATCGACCCGCTCGATGCGATGGTAATTCGACCAGATGGCCGCCTCGGTCGCGCCCCCGAGCCCGATGAGCGTCAGGTCAGGAATGAACCGGCGGATCTGGTCGGGCAGCGTGACGGGGATCCAGTCGCCGGACAGCAGCGCCATGCGCAACGAGCGGATCGCGACCGGCTCTGTCTGCAGGTAGCTCGCCAGCATCTGAAGCTGCGCAGGCACGGAGTTCCACAGGGTCACCTCGTGCTTCACGAGGAGATCCGCCCAGTGGGAGGGGTCGGCGCCGCGGTCGGGATCCGGAAGGACGAGCGTCCCGCCGAGGGCGAGGGTTCCGAAGATGTCGTACACGGACAGGTCGAAGCCGAGCTGGGCGAGGCCCAGCACCCGGTCCGATCCGGTCACCCCGAAGCGACGGTTGATGTCGTCGATCGTGTTCAGCGCCGCCCGGTGGGTGATCATGACCCCCTTCGGATCACCCGTGGAGCCGGAGGTGTAGATCACGTACGCCAGCGCGTCGGGGTCGCCCATCGGCGCTTCGGGGCAGGTCTGCGCAGGCGCCAGCGTGTCCACGTCGATCACGCGCAGGCCGTCCGGCAGCTTGGCCGCCGCGGAGATCCACGACTGGGTCAGGACCTGTCGCACCGCCGCGTTCGACAGCACCTTCTCGATGCGCAGCCGCGGCTGCGTGGCGTCCAGCGGCAGATAGGCCGCGCCCGCGAGCAGCACGCCCAGCACCGCGACGACCTGCTCGATCCCCTTGTTCATGACGACGGCGACCCGATCGCCCGCGGTACAGCCGCCGTCTCGCAGCGCCTGCGCGACCGAGGCCGCCCTCATCGCGAGGTCGCCGTACGTCAAGCTGCCCGCGTGGCCGATCACCGCCACCGCGCCGGGGTCGCGGGCGGCCTGCTCCAGGAACCCTCGGTGCAAGAGGGAGTCCGGCAGCGGACAGCTTGTCTGATTGACCCGCTCGCGCTCCTGCGCCTGCCATCCGGGCAACGCGACCGGCTCGACGGCCTCCCATGCCTCGGAGCGCTCCGCGAGATCCTCCAGCAGCCGCTGCAGCGCGCCGAACATGTCGTCGATGAGGCCGTCCGGGAAGATGCCCTGACGCACGTCCCAGTTGACCTCGAGCCCGTCGGCGTCATCCATGACCTGACAATCGAGGTAGACCTGCGGGGTCTGCGTGACGCCATGGCCGAAGCGCCGGCCGCTCGTGGGTCGTCGCCGCGAGCCGAGGCCGATGGCGCTGGTGAAGACGACCGGCATCAGCGCGGCTTCCCGCCCGCGCCGGCGGGTCATCTCGCGCAGCACCTCGACCCCCGTGAACAGCCGGTGGTCGAGATCGGCGAACATCTGATCGCCGAGCCGCGCAGCCCATTCCTTGAAGCTGCGCCCGGACGCCGCCTGCACGTCCATGAGGCTGACCGACGTGAAGTCTCCGACGATCCGGTCGACGTGCGGGTGCAGCGGCAGGCGGTTGAGCAGCGTGAGGTTGAGGCTGAACCGCTGGCGGCGGCTCCAGCGCTGCAGCACCGCCGCATAGGCGCCCAGCACGGCGATCGAGGCCGTGAGACCTCGCTCGCCGGCGCGCTGCCGGAGGCGCTCCCAGCGCTCGGCGGACAGGCGGCTGTGGTGGCGGCGGAAGCGCACGGGCCCGGCTTCCGCGGCCGATGGCAGCGTCGGAAGCTCGGGCGCGGGGGGCAGATCGTTGACGCGCGAGAGCCAGTACTGGCGGTCACGCTGGTAACGCCCGGTCTCGCGCAGCCGCCGCTCCGCGAGGATGTAATCGCGAAAGCGGAGGTCCAGCGGGCGCAGCTCGTCGCTGCGGCCGGCGAGGATGAGGTCGAGCTCCTCGAAGAAGATCCCGGCGCTCGCCCAGTCGGCGATCAGCGAGTCGAGCGAGAAGTGCACGACGTCGCCGCCGCTGGTGCGGGTATGCCGCAGCTCGAACAGCGGCCATACGGTGGTCTCGTACATCCGGTGGTCCATCTCGGCGCGGATGCCGCATAGCGCGCGCTCCACCTCGGCGGCGGACGCGCCGCGGAGGTCCGTCGACTGGATGGGGTACCGAGGTACCGTGGGCAGGACGCGCTGGTAGCCGTCCTGCTCGATCACGGCGCGCAGCATCTCGTGCCGCTCGATCAGCAGGTTCCAGGCGTCGGCGAGGCGCGCGGGGTCGAGCTCCGGATACGTCACCTCCAGGTACCCGTGGCAGGCGACACCGCCGTAACCGAAGGAGCTCTGGCGCCCCAGCAGGTAGGCCGTCTGCACGTCGGTGAGCGGGAACGGCTCATGACGCCCCTGCTCGTCCGCGGCGACGACCACCCCCTGGTTTGCTGCCAGAAAGTCGATGATCTGCGCCTTGTGCGTGCGCAGCACCGTCATCTTGTCTTCCGTGAGCAAACCTTTGGGCGCACGGAACCGGAGCTGCCCCGATTCCGTCCACAGATCGACACCCAGCGTCTTCAGCTCTTCGATGATCCCGGCAACGGGCATGGACGTAAGCTCCTGTAGCTTGTTGACGACAAGCGTCACATCAGACGATGAACTCACCGGCGAAGCGCTCTCCCGCGCGCCGGCTCCGGCGCGCCACCGCGGCGGAGGCCGCTAGAGCACGCCCTCCTCGATCTCCTGGCGGGCCTCGTGCTCGGCGGCGAGCGCCGCTGCGACCTCGCGCAGCGTCGGTCCGTTGAACAGGCGCCTCAGAGGCAACATGATGGCGTGGCGCTGATTCACGGCCTCGATGAAGCGCGTCGCGAGGAGGCTGTCGCCGCCCAGCTGGAAGAAGCTCTGATGGCGGCCGACGCTGGCGACGGCCAGGAGCTCGCTCCAGAGCGCCGCGACGGCATGCTCCCATTCGCCCTGCGGGGGCTCGACCTCCCGGGCGTCGGGCTCGGCTTCCACCGAGATCAGCCTGACGATCTCGGCATGGTCGACCTTGCCGTTCGCGCTGAGCGGCAGCTGGGCCAGCACCACGATCCTCTCTGGCACCATGTGAATCGGCAGGCTCATGGTGACATGGTCGCGCAGCTGCTCCGCGCTGAGCTCCGCGGCAGCGTCCGGGCGGTGGCCATTCAGGCCGTCGACCGCCGCGCCTCGCGCTTCCTCCGCGGCAGCGGGGACCACCGCGGCGGCGAGGCGCCCGGAGGCCGCCACGGCCACCGCATCCCGCACGCCGGGGTGCGACCGCAGAGCGGCTTCCACCTCGCCGAGCTCGATGCGATGCCCGCGGATCTTGACCTGAGTGTCAGTGCGGCCGAGGAACTCCAGCGCGCCGTCGGGCCAGTAACGCCCGACGTCGCCGGTGCGATACCACCGCGCGCCGTCTCCTACGAACTTGCGAGCCGTCAGATCCGGCGCGGCGCAGTAACCGCGCGCCACCCCGAGACCGCCGATCCACAGCTCGCCCGGCACCCAGTCCGGACAGTCGCGGCCATGCGCGTCCACCACGCGGAAGAGCTGGTTGCGCAAGGGATAGCCGTAGGGGATCGAACGCCACGACGGCTGGATCCCATCCACCTCGAAGAAGTTGGACCAGATCGAGGCCTCGGTGGCGCCGCCGAGCGCGATGAACCGACATCCCGGCCGCTGCGCGGCGAGCCGCCCGGGCAGATCCGTCCTGATCCAGTCGCCCGAGACGAGCGCCAGGCGGATGGCGCCCGGCGGCTCCGCCTCGCTGCTGACGATGAGCAGCATGTCGAGCAAGGTCGGAACGCTGTTCCAGATCGTCACCTCGTGCCGACACACCAGCTCGTGCCAGCGCCTCGCATCGCGCCGCGATTCCTCCTCGATCAAGACCAGCGAGCCGCCGGCGGACAGCAGACCGAAGATATCGTAGACGGACAGATCGAAATCCAGCGCAGACACGGCCAGGACGCGGTCTTCCGCGCCGACGCCGAAGCGTTGATTGATGTCCAGCACCGTGTTCAGCGCGGCGCGATGGGTGATTTCAACGCCCTTCGGCTCGCCGGTCGATCCGGAGGTGAAGATGATGTAAGCCAGCTGCTCCGCGTCGATCGCCGCCGGGCTCGGCGCGGGCGCAGACGCCATCGCCTGTCCGAACACACACGGACGAACGCCCTCCGGCCAGCACCTCGGCTCCGGGCCGGTGACGACGACGCGGACCCCTGCCTGGCCCAGCATCCTGTCGCGGCGCGCATCGGGTTGATCCACCCCGACCGGCAGGTAGGCGGCTCCGGCCGCCAGCACGCCCAGCACCGCGGCGATCTGATCGGGCCCCTTGGGCAGGTTCACGGCGACGACATCGCCTGTCGCCACGCCTTGCTCGGCCAGCGCGGCCGAGAGGCGCAGCGCGCGCGACGCGAGCTCGCCGTAGCTCATCACGTCGGCCTCGCCCCAGCGCAATGCGATCCGTTGCGGCTGCTCGCGCGCCAGGTCGAAGAACGCGCGGTGCAGGCTCTGCCGTGGGCTCTCTCCGGCGGTCGCGTTGACGAGCGCGCGCGCGCGCCGCTGCGGCTCGGGCAGGAGATCGGGCACGGGCAGGTGCCATTCGGAGCTGCTCAGCCAGCTCAGCTCGCGCAGGTACGCGTCGAACATCGTGGCGATCAGGCCTTCCGGGAACAGGTCCTCGACAACGTCCCAGTTCAGGGCGATGCCGCCCTCGGCCTCTATCACCTGATGGTCGAGCCACACCTGCGGGGTCTGCGTCAGGCCCCACACCTGCTTCCTGAAAGGGCCGCTGGCCGGCGCGGCGGTGCCGCCGGGGACGCCGAGGGCGCTCGTGAACACCACCGGCATGGTCACGCTCGGCGCGCCGCTCGACCTGGCCAGCTCGCGAACGAGCGAGATGCTCGAGACGTCGCGATGGTCGAGCGCGTCGCCCAGCTCCTGCTGGACGCGCCGGGCCCGCGTCACCCAGCTCTCGCCGGCGGCGGGCCGGTATCCGATCAGCGTGAGCGACGTGAAATCGCCCATGACCGTGTGGATGTCGGGATGCACCTCGCGGCGATCGAAGAGCGTCAGGTTGAGCGTGAGGTCGGGGCGGCTGCACCAGCGGCTGAGCACCTCGGCGAACGCCGTGAGCAGGACCGTGGACGGCGTGATGCCGTGCTCACCTGCGCGCTCGACGATGCGGCGCCATCGGCTCGCGTCGACGCTGCCCTCGTGGCGCGTGAAGCGCGGGCGCCCCACCTCGGCCGGATCTCTGGCGAGCGGCAGCTGCGGCGCCGGCGGCAGCTCTGGCAGCTTCTTCGCCCAGTACGCCCGCGCGGCGGCGAGCGCCTCCGATCCCGGCGTGCACGTCAGCACGTAGTCGCGGAAGGACAGCCCGACCGGCGGCAAAGCAGCGTCGGGAGCCTCGTAGAGCGCGGTGAGCTCCGCGTAGAAGGTGAGGATGCTGAGCGCGTCGAGGATGAGGTTGTCGAGGCTGATGCCGAGGCGCGTCCTGTCGCCCGACCGCACCGCCCGCATGCCGAACAGCGGCCAGCGGGTCGGATCGAAGACCCAGTGTGAGCAGTCGCGCCGCAGCGCCTCGTACGCCTGAGCCGGATCTTCGCCGGCGTCGACGACCTCTATCGCGAACCGCGGCACGTCCGCGAGGATGCGTTGCTGGCCCTGCTCATCGAAGACGGCGCGCAGCATCTCGTGCCGCCGCACCAGGACGTTGACGGCCGCCTCCAGCCGCGACACGTCGAGATCGACGACGTCGTACTCGCGGTAGAACTGGCAGGCGACGCCCCCGAGCGTGAAGCTCTCGTCTCGACCCAGCCAGTAGGCCCGCTGCACCTCGGTCGGCGGGAAGGGCTGGTGGCGGTTCTCCGGATCGGCGACCAGGGCCGGCAGCGCCGGAGCGCCCGCGCCGAGCGACAACGTGGCAGCGAACTCGGCCAGCGTCGGACGGGCGAACAGATCGGCCAGCTTGACGCCGTCGAGTCCGACCTCGCGCAGCCGGCGCACCAGGCGTGTCGCCAGGAGGGAGTCGCCGCCCGCGGAGAAGAAGTTGTCCTCGCGGCCCACCTCCGGCACCTTGAGCAGCTCGGCCCAGACCCCGGCGACCCGGCGTTCCACCTCGCCGACCGGCGCGGTCACGGTCGCCTTGGCCTGAAGGGCCATGCTGTTCACCGCTCGCTGCAAGGCGTTGCGATCGATCTTGCCGTTGGGCGTGAGCGGCAAGCTCCTGCAGCGCCACAGGTGGTCCGGCACCATCACGGCGGGGAGGCGGCTCACCAGGAACTCGCGCAGATCCGCGAGCTCCGGCGGCGGTTGCCGCAGATCGATGATCTCGCCTGCCGCAGGCACATCGATCCTCGGATCCTCCGAGGTGATGGCCACATAGAGCCCACGTTCACCCAGCACCGCGACGGCCTGGCTGACGCCGGGATAACCTCCGACCGCGGCCTCGATCTCGCCGAGCTCGATGCGGTGCCCGCGCAGCTTCACCTGGAAGTCGGCGCGCCCGAGGAACTCCACGCTGCCGTCGGCCCAGTAACGCGCGCGGTCGCCGGTGCGGTACCAGCGCGTCCCGTCCGCCTGGAGAAACTTGTTCGCCGTTTTCTCTCGGTCGCCGCGGTAGCCGCGGGCCACGCCGGCGCCGCCGATCCACAGCTCGCCCGGGACGAAGTCCGGACAGTCGCGCCCCAGAGGATCGACGACGCGCAGCTGCACGTTGCCGAGGGGCTTGCCGTACGGCACCGACTTCCAGTGCGGAGGCACCTCGGTGACCTCGCAGATCGTGGAGTGGATCGCGGTCTCGGTGGTGCCGCCCAGCGCGATGAAGCGGCAGCGCGGAGCGCGCTGCGCAAGGCGGCCCGGCAGATCGAGGGTGACCCAGTCGCCGCCCAGGAGCACCGCCCGGAGCGGCAGCGGACCGGGACCGTCGCCGGCCGCGGCGAGCGTGATATCGAGCAGGGCAGGCACGCAGTTGAGGACGGTCACGCGATGGCTGCGCAGCAGCTCGACCCAGACCCCCGCGTCGCGACGCGCCCACTCCTCGACGCAGACCACGGCGCCGCCGGCCGACAGCGGCGCGAAGATGTCGTACACTGACAGATCGAACTCGAGCGCGGACAGCGCGAGCGTCCGGTCGGTCGCGCCCAGCGAAAGGCGCTGGTTCAGATCATCGATGGTGTTCATCGCCGCGGCGTGGGTGATCTCCACGCCTTTCGGCTCGCCCGTCGAACCCGAGGTGAACAGGATGTAGGCGAGATCCGAGTCCGCGCCGGCCAGCGGCTCCGCCAGCGGCGCCTGCCCCTCCGGGACGTCATCGAGCACGAGGGCGGCGCCGGCAGCGTCGAGGATTCGCTGACGGCGCAGCGCGGGTTGATCCACGCTGATCGGAAGGTACGTGGCGCCGACGGCCAGCACGCCAAGCACGGCGACGATCTGGCTCGGACCCTTGGGCAGCTGGATCGCCACCACGTCACCTGCGCTCACGCCGTGCTCGCGCAGGTAGCCCGCCACGCGCAGCGCGCGCTGCCGGAGCTCCCCGTACGAGATCCTGCCGCCTTCGCCCCACAAGAGAGCAGGCGCCTCCGGCTGTCGCTTCGCGAGCTCGAAGAAGCCGTCGTGCAGGCGCTTGCCCGAGACTGCTGTCCTGGTGGCGTTCGCGGCGACGCGCACCTTCAGCTGCTCTCCCGGGAGCAGCGCGGGCACAGGCTGCCGCCAGGCTTCCTCGTACGCCAGCAGGCGCTCCAGCAGGCGGCCGTGCGCGTCGAACATCGCGTCCAGCACGCCCGGCGCAAACGCATCTTCACGCGCATCCAGGTTGACCAGCAGGCCGCCGTCGAGCTCCGTGACCTGCGCGTCCAGCCACACCTGCGGCCCCTGGGAGATGATCCAGGACGCCCTCCCGAAGCGCTGCTTCACCACCTCCGGAAACAGCTCGCCCAGGCCGAGCGCGCTCGTGTACACGACAGGGGCCAGCACCTGCTCGCCTCGCTGCCGGGAGAGGTCGCGCAGCACCTCGACGCCCGAATACCCCACGTGCTCCGCGTCCGCATGGAACTGGGTCTGGAGGCGCTGCGCGCGTTCAGCGAAGGTGCCGGGCGCCGCGCCGTCCCAGGCCAGGAGCACCGAGGAGGTGAAGTCGCCCACCAGCATCCCGACGTCCGGGTGCAAGGGCTCTCGGTCGAACATCGGCAGGTTCATCAAGAACCGCGGCTCCGCGCTCCAGGCGGTCAGCGTCTCGGCGAAGACCGCTGCCATCGCCATGGCCGGCGTGAGGCCGTGGCGCGCCGCCAGAGACGCGAAGGCGCGCACCTGCTCCGGAGCGAGCCAGCGATGGCGCCGCACCACCGTCGTGGCGCCCACGTTCACGTGGTAGGGAGCGGCGGGCAGCTCCGGCGCAGCGGGAAGGTCGCTCAAGCGAGCTTGCCAGTACGCTCGGTCGGCGTTCCGCGACCGCTGGCCCTTGACGCTCGCGCGGCTGGCCTCGCGTTCCGCCAGGTAGCGCGGATAGCTCGTGTTGATCGGAGGCAGCGGCTGCGAGCCGGCATAGAGGTGCGCCAGGTCGGCCAGCAGCACCCGCAGGCTGAGCGCGTCGGCGGCCACCATGTCCAGGTTCACATGCAGGCGCGTGCCGCCCGCGCGGATCGCGTCCGGCAGGAGCGAGATCTGGATGTCGAACACCTCGCCGGCAGCCAGATCCAGCGTCCGATGCGACAGCGTCCGGCGCAGCTCGGCGAGCGCCTCTTGCGCCGCCTCGGCCGACAGGGCACGCAGATCGTGGACTTTCAGCCCACGCCCGCGGCTGTCGGGCAGGATCTGCTGGCGGCCATCGCTCAGGATCTTCACGCGCAGCATGCCGTGCCGCCCGAGCAGCTCCCGTACGGCAGATTCCAGCCGCGCGGGGTCGACCCGCTCGCCATCGAACTCGTTATAGAAATGCGCGGCGACGCCGCCCAGCTGCTGGCCTTGCTCGCGGCCGACCCAGTACGCGTGCTGCATCAGCGCGAGCTCGAAGGGCGCTGCCTCGTCGATCGTGGCCGCGGCGGGCGAACGCTCGTCGCGTTCGCCCTTGGTACAGCTTCGCTCTCCTATCAGCGCCTTCCAGGCGGACACCCGCGGGTTCGCCGCGAGCTCGGCGAAGTCGACCTCGATGCCTTGCCGCCGCCACCTGCCGGCGAGGCGCATCATCGTGATCGAGTCCATCCCGAGCTCGATCAGGTTGCTGTCTTCACGGACGGTCTCGGCCACCACGCCGAGCACGCTCGCGACCGTCTCCCTCAGATCCGAAGAGGCGACTTCGTCGTGCATTCGCTGTGTCTGTTCGTGCATTGGCTGACTCGTGAGAAGGCAAGCTCAAGTCCGGAACACCATGTCCCCTGCGTCACACCGGCTCGCTGGCGAACTCCGACCGCACCAGGTGGCGCGCCACGCTCTGGAGCTTCTCGCAGGTCTCCTCCAGCTCTCGCTCGGGCGTCGACTCCGCGACGATCCCGGCGCCCGCGCGCAGCCAGACGCTGCTCCCCCGCTGGAAGATCGTCCGCAGCACGAGCGCCGCATCCATCGCTCCGTCGTGGTCCAGCGTCAGGACCGCGCCCGAGTAGAGGCCCCGGCTCTCCGCTTCGTGCCTCCGGATCCAGTCGACCGCCTCCCTCTTGGGGATCCCCGACGCGGTGATGGCGGGGAACAGCACCTGGAACGCCGTCCAGGCCGTGTTGCCCGTCTCGAGCATGCCCGAGAGCCGTGAGGCGAGGTGCTGAACGGTGCCGCGGCGGGATATCCCCATGAACTCGTTCACGGTCACGCTCCCCTGCTTGCAGACGCGGCTGAGCTCCTCGAACGCCAGCTTCACGGACATCGCGTGCTCCGCCAGCTCCTTCGAATCGCTGAGCAGCTCGGCCCGCAAGCGCGCGTTTTCATTGTCGTCCGAGACGAGCGCCCGGGTCCCGGCGAGCGGTTGCGTCATCACCTGCCCTCCGGCGGTCACCTCGAGCACGGTCTCCGGGCTGAACCCGGCGAACTTCAGGCCGCGGCAGTTGACGACGAACGATCGGGCCGGGGTGTTCTGTCGCCGCCCGGCGACGTACGTCGCGATCAGATCGACGGGCGCGGCGACCGGGACGACGCGCGACGCGATGACCTTGTGGAGCTTGCGCGCCGCGATCTCGTTCGTCGCCGCGGCCACCAGCTCCTTGTACTTCGCCGCGCCGGTCGTCTCGAGCAGCCTCGCGGGGAGCACCTCCGACGGGACGGGGGGGAGACCGGCGACGTCGCTCATCCCGCGCGCATGGCGCCGGTTCGAGGAGGCGAGGACGTCCACCATCCTCTCGAGCTCGTCCGAGGTCAGCGCTCGAACCAGCGCCGTGCCGCGCTGGAGGCGGATCTCGACCTCCGGGATGGTCAGGTGAAGCAGGGGCTCTGTGCCGAGGTTCGCCTCGATGCCGTGCAGCAGGTACGCGAACTCGAACGAAGCCGTGCCGTACGCGCGCCAGCCACGGAGCGGGATCGACGCGAGCGCCGCCTCGACCGCGGCGAGCCAGTCCCCGCCGGGACAGCTCTGCTTCCCTGTCGCGTCGATGCGGTGCACGCCGTGTACGTCTGCAGTGAGCTCGAAGGCCGCGCCGAGGGCGACGCTCCACTCGCCGTCGCGCTCGTACACGAAGTACGTCGCGTGCGAGCCCGACCTGGCGAGCGCCGCCGCGAGGTCGATGGGGTCTGCGCCGATCGAGACGCGGCGCTCGAAGTAGTGCCGTTGATGAGAGATGTTCATGCTCGCCCCGCACGTGAGTGATGCCGTCCCGGGCCGCCTGCGCCTCGATTTCTTCGAGGGGAGCGAAAGATGGCACATCCACCCTGTCGCTCCGCATCGCTTCCGTTGTTTTTACATAAAAGTTGCTTTTGCAACACAGGTCACCTCTGGTACGAGAGGCCGCAACCGAGACGTCAGTCGCAGGAGGAGCACGTGAGCTCTTCAGCCCACGTCCCGCTCGCTACGGGCAGTGTTCCAGGCGCGAGCCACGGCCGCGCCCCCGCTTCGTGCTCGGGTGGCGAGCCTTCGAATCGGGAACAGGCGTCACGGTAAACACGTCGACCGAGCGGCAGATGGTCGAAGCGTTCCTCTTCGCGCGCCTTCCAGCATCGACCCGCGGGCCCTGCGAGGGTTCGCAGGCCCATGCGGTCGCACCCCATCCAGACGAGATTCTCGTCACGACATGACAATACGACAGCGCCCGCCCCCGCGATCTGCGGGTCGGAGCTCACGCCGACCTGTCATGGACAGCTATCGCAAATGTACCCCTCCTGGCTCGCGACGCCATGCCCGTGGAGCGTGGCCTCGCGAGCGCCGATAGGCACGACGCTGAGTCGCCTACATCTTGAAGCTGCGTACTAAATTCATATACATATGAATTGCATCAACGTCAAGCCGGGCGGACGGCGAATTCGTGCGGCGGACACGATCGCTCCCCGGAGGCGCCTCCGCGCTTAATTTAAGCGGATCTGGAGGAATTCGACCTCTCAGATCACAATCGAAAGTCTAACGAAATAGGTCGACGATGCGCTCGTCAGGCGCCTCCCTACTCAGCGCGCACCAGCGCAGCCAACGGGTCCTCCATGCCGCAGCGAAACATGTTCGTTGCACAGCCCTCATCCTCGTGACGCCCGAGGATGTGCAGGCGCGGCGAGGGCTCGCGCCATCAATGGGGGCCTGCCTTCCACGCGTTGTCCCGCGGCGAGCGTTCGAATGAGGGCCACGCGTCGAAGACGACGAACTGCGCATCGCTCTCCAATCTTGCCGGCACGCGGGTCACGCGCGCCGGCGTCTCCTCGTCGTGGAAGCGTTGAACGATCTCGAACGAGCTGGAGACGGGCCGCCAGCCACCCCCCTCCCACCGCGAGCGCTCGCCGCGAACCTCCAGCGCGCCGCCGTCGGCGATCGCGACCGTCACATCCGAGGCCGAAGGGGGACCCAGGAGGCGGTCGGCCATGATCGGGCCTGCTGCTCGCGCGAGCGCGCCTCGGACCGGTTCTCCGGAGCGCACCATGTCGGCGACCCGCGTCGCTGCGCGCAGCGCCTCGGCGTCTCCGATGGCCTGCGCCCATGCGAGGGTCTCCAGCGGAGCGTACGCCATGACCCAGCTGGCCGCGCCGTCATCGGCCAGACCCGACACGGGCGCGTCGAGGGCGCCGAGCGCATCCGCGACGTCATCGCTGCGGCGATCCAGGAGCGCGAGCCACGCGTCACCGCCATCGGACCGCCGCACGCATTCGAGCCCGATCCACCCCGCGACGCCGTTGATGAGCCACCGCGCCCCCGGCTCCGCGCGCAGATCGGCGCGGTCCGCGAGCGAGCGCGCGGCGAGCGCCTCGGCCACCGCAGCCCGCCGCTTCAGGCGTCCGGCGCCGGACGCGGCCACGTCCCAGCCGTCCCCTTCCGGCAGCCACAGGACCGCGCCGTGCGCCCGGATCTCGCCGAGGTCGCGCGGCGCCTGCACGACCGTCGTCACCTCCGGGACGGCCCCGAGCCGCGCGTGAACACACGCGCCCATCGCCTGGACGTCCTCCAGGACCTCGCGCGCCGTACCGGAGCGCGACGGGCCATGCCACGCCGTGAGGCCCTCCTGCCGCAGCTGTCTCGGCTCCGCCCCCCTGGGCAGCCACGCCACGGCGAAGTCGAGGCCTTGTGTCGTGCTCCCCTCGACAGGCGTGCTCACGCCTTGCTCGGAGAACGACACCGACCAGCGCCAAAGGCCCGCCGGCGCCACGGCGAGGGCGGGTACCAGCGCATTCCTGTCGAGCGCGCCGGGGCGCTCCGCGAGCCCCAGCTCACGGCGTGTGGATGGAGATCGCAGCGCTCGCTCTCCGTCGTGCCCGAGCCGCGGGACGAGATCGGCCGCGCGCGCCCACACGCCGGAGCCGTCCAGCCACGGCGCCTCCCCCTCTGCGAACCAGCGGGGCGACGCGATCGTGATCTCGAGCTCGACGTCGCACCCGCTCTGCGCGCAGCTGCCCAGATCGACCATGAAGTGCTCGTTCGCCGTGACGACCTCACGAGGGGAGCCGTCGACCTGGGCGCTGTCGATGTCCATCCCGGTGCGCAGGCTCCCGTGCAGCTTCGCCGCGCTGGCCCGCACTCCCCGCAGCGTCCAGCGGACGTGGGCGGTGCGCGCGGACGGCGCGATCTTCGCCTCGACCTCGCCGCCCTCCACGGAGAACGCCGACGCTTCCGGCCAGAAACGGGCTTCCCAGGCCGCGTCGCCGGCGTTCTCCTCGCTCTTCGATGCGAAGCCGCTCTGCACAACGATCTGCTCGTGCAAGATCGTCGATGAGCAAGCGATCACAAAGAGGCTGAGGGCCGCCAGGGCTCCCGCGCCCTGGGCGAGCTGCCGCTCTGCCCCGCGCCATCGGTCGATCCTCCTCAGGGCCGTGCCGCGCGGGTAGGCGAGCCACGCCAGGGCCACGGCGAGGCCGACGCAGCCGAGCTTCAGGATGCCCATCTCGAGCACCGGCACGAGCCACGGAGACCACCCCGAGAGCTCGGAGAGGGCGACATGCACCGGGATCCCCAGCTGCGCGGGTGGATACGAGACGATGTCGATCTCATGATTCACGAGCGCGATGAACGCAGCCAGCATCGAGGCGGCGTACCCCGTACCGGGCGAACGCACGAGCGCGTGGACGAGGAACGTGATCGCGCCGAGCTCCAGCAGGGCGGGCGCGGCGACGAGCGCGTTCACGAGCAGCGCATTCCACGGCTCGAAGCTCGAAGGGAGGGTGAGACCTGTCACGATCCACGCCGAGAGCGTCGGCGCCAGGGCCATGACCGTCGTCAACAGGAGGGCGGCGACGGCGCGGCCAACCACGCGTGTGCCGAGCGGCGCCAGCGTCGCGTCGATCATCTCGTCGAACCCGGATTGCTGATCTCGACGAGCGAGCGCCCCCACGAACCCCGCCACGGCGAACACGGAGAACACGTAACAAAGGCGGATGAGGAACGGCGCGAGCAGCGCAGGCCGTGGGACCAGCGGCCCCTCGGCGTGCCCGATCACATGGTAGAAGGCGCCTGCCACGTTCATGAGGGTCCAGAGCGCGACCGCGGTACGGAAGGCCCACCCTCGGGTCGTCAGCGAGAGGTGCCAGCGCGCCTCGGACAGCGTCGCGCGGAGCCAGGATGGCGCCGTGATCGGCGGCAGCGCTGCGACGGCGGGCGCGGCGGGCGCGGCGGCACGAAAGGTCGCCTCGCCGCTCGGCGACGGCTTGCCGGTCCGCCCGAGCACGAGCGACTCGCGCCCGTGCCGCACGAGCGCGAACGCCAGGACGGCGAGGGGGACCAGGGTCCAGAGGAGCCGATTGACGAGGAGCGGCGCGGTCATGGCCAGCTGCGCCGTCGCCTTTTCGTGCGGCGTCCAGCGCTTCGTCTGCGCCTCCGCCTCCCCGAAGCCGCTCACGTCGACCACGGTCGCGATGTCCGTGTGCAGGTCACCGCCCCGCAGGACGATCATGGCCACCATCCAGATCAAGATGACCACCGCCGCCACGGCGAACGGCCCGGCCGTGCTCCGGGTCCGGAGCGCCGCAGTCAGGTAGAGCGCCCCGAGGCCGATGGCCGACGGCACCACGAAGAGCGCCCACGACGACGCGATCGCCAGGATCGGCGTGGGCCCGACCGCCTCTTCGGGGAACACCCCGAGCGCGGCGAGCCCGGGGACGAGCAGAAACCCGAGCGAGCTCGCCGAGCCCAGGATGCAAGCGAGCCCGACCGCGCCGATGTAGCGCGAGATCAGCAGCCCGCGAAGCGACACGGGCGCGGAGAGCACCAGCTCGTGGAGCCCCGCCGCGCGATCCCGCGTGACGACCTGCGCGAAGATCCACGCCCACGCGAAGATGAGCCAGAACGATTGCCCGGAGGTCATCAGGAAGACCACATGCGGGCTGTTGCGCGCGACGTCTGCCCCGCCCATGTCGCGCAGGTACTCCGCGCTCGAGAGCATGATGAACAGATAGCCGACGAGGCCGACGAACATGAGCGGGACGAGCGACGTACGCAGCCCCGCCCGCAGCTCGTGCCACGCCTCGACGACATAGGTGCGCGCGGAGCTCATGCGGCCTCCGCCTGTCGCGACTCGGCCAGCAGGTAATGATAGGCATCGTCGAGCTTGGGCGCGTGAGCGACGAAGCCGTCGCCTGGCGACACATCGCGCACCACGACGGCGCGGGTGCCGCTCGGCGTGGGCGAGACGTTCAGCGCGTCGTCGGGGATCGGCTCGCCCCGCGCGTACGTCCGGGTCCACAGGCGGCCCGCGAGCGGCGCGGTCAGCTCGGCCGGCGCTCCCTCGGCGACCACGCGCCCCCGGTTGACGATCGACAGCCGCCCGCAGAGGTTCTCCACGTCGTCCACGATGTGCGTCGAGAGCAACACGACGGCCTCCGCGGCGACCTCCGCGAGCACGCGATGAAAGTGGTTGCGCTCGGCCGGATCGAGGCCGGCGGTCGGCTCGTCCACGATGAGGAGCTGCGGAGATCCCACGAGCGCGAGCGCGATGCCGAACCGCCGCAGCATGCCCCCGGAGTACGTCGCGACCTCGCGGTGGCCGACGTCGCTCAGGTTGACGCGCGCGAGCAGCGTCGAGATCTCCGCGTCGCGCTCGCGCCGGTCCGTGCGCCCCTTCAGCCAGGCGAACCGCTCGAGCAGAGACCGCCCCGTCACCCCCGGGTACGCGCCGATCTGCTGCGGGAGGTACCCGAGGCGGCGACGGAGGCGGTCAGGAGACGCAATGACGTCGATCCCGTTGAACGTGATCGTCCCCGCGTCCGGCGTCTGGAGCGTGGCGAGCGTGCGCATCAGCGTGCTCTTGCCCGCGCCGTTTGGACCGAGGAGCCCGTAGAGCCCCGGTCCGACGTTCAGGTGGACGCCGTTCAGCGCTCGAACGCCGTTGGCGTACGTCTTCGTCAACCCCTTCACGATCAGCCCGTTCGAGTTGGACATGGGATCCCTCCGCATCCGGTTCAGCGCACGCGCAACACGCTCCACGTGACGCCAGGCATCGTCAGCGCGCGCGCGGGCGCGCCGTCTCCGGTCGTCCGCACCAGCGTGGTCGACTCGAAGCCTGTCGTTGACTCGTTCTCGTAGGCTTGTTCGTCCACCTCGAACACCTTGATGCCGCCGGCGAGCGGCTGGCGATCGAGGCGCTCGGCCGATCCTGGATCGTCGAGCTGGATGCGCCACGTCTGCCAGTCCTGCGCCGCGTACGCCTCCAGATGGGTGGCGTCGGCGCCGGGCGAGAAGCTGCCGGTGTCCAGCACGCGCACGTACGCCACGCCGTCGGAGCCAGGGACGATGCCGCCCGTCGGGCCGCCGGTCACGTCGTTGAGCGCCACGACGTCGGCGTCGAGCTCGTCCTGGCCCGCCGCCAGGCGCGCCATGCACGGCGCAGGAGCTCTCTCCGGGTCGGTCATGAAGACCGAGGCGACATAGGGATCGGACGAAAAATAGATGTCTCCGCTCGGCGCCTTCACCGTGTTGAGGAGGCCTCCGCAAGGGGCGGCCTTCACCTCGAACGAGCCGTCGGTCGGATTGAAGAAGAGGATCTTCGACTCGCTGGCCACGCGATCGTACGCCGCGCTCACGCCGTACAGCGGAGCGACGAGCCGGCCGCCATGCTCACGAAAGTTGGGCTCCCCGACGAATGTGTAGTCCGCGGCGTCGATCTGCGCGTCCGACACGTCGATGCGCCGGGAGATCTCCATGGCGGCGAGGTCGAGCTCGAGCACCTGCCCCGAGACGAGGTCGAAGAGGAACCCTCGGTCCGGGCCGTCGAACACCATCTTCTCCGCGAGGAGGACGGAGATCCCGGCTCCGCCGAGCCCGAGCCGGGCGTCGAGCTCCGGTTTGCCGGCGACCACCCTGTATTTCGAGACGGTGAGATCTTCGGAGCTCACGAGGTAGAACACCTCGGTTCGCGGGACTCCCCAGATAGAGCCTCTCCCGGGGAGCTCGATGGCCTCGTCCAGGCGAACGGCCCCTCCGCTCAGGTCGTCGACCACCCAGACGAACACGGTGCTGTTCGTGAAGTCATTGTCCTCGATGCGGCTGATGGTGGCATAGCGGGGGCCGCCGTCGTCCGGCTCCTCGACGCCGCTCTCCCCGGGGTCGCTGCCGCAACCAGCCATGAGCGGCAGGGACAAGAGGCACGCCATCGCGACTGGCCATCGCGCGCGCCCCTTCACGTTCACGCATCGTTCGGTGAACCGCCGCAGCCGCCGCAGCCGCCGCCCTTGCTCGCCACGCCGGGCGCTCGAGCGTGCGGCGGCCTCGACCTCGAGGAGCCTGGTAGTACCTGAAGAGTTCATCTCTCGCTTCCTTTCTCGCGTCGGGCTTCGCTAGGGCGCGCCTGTGGATCGCGAATGTCGCGTGAACCTCACGCGGATGGGCGGCGACGTCGCCGTGATGAGCTGGCCTCCCTCGTCGGCGGCGGGCAGGAATCGCTGCCTGCGGGCGCACGCGAGCGACATCTGGCCGAAGCCGTATCCCGGGTCCGAGAGGAGCTCCGCCGAGGCGACGGTGCCGTCCGAACGAACGACCGTGCGAATGACCACCGTTTGCTCGTCCACCGAGAGCGCGTCCGCTTCGCGCGGCCAGGGGCAAGTCCATTCCCGCGCGGGCTGCCCGACGGGCCTCGCGCGCGAGGGGCCTCCCTGCCGGCGCTCCGGAGGAGCGCTCGGGTCCACACGCGCGGCGTTCACCGCCTGCGGGCTCGTCCCCGCAGAGGAGGTGACACCGCCGGCATACCGCTCTCCGCGGCCAACGGCGATGTCGAACCCGGTGAAATCGAGCGGCGCAGCCGCGTTTTCCGCCAGGGCGACCTGCCCTGCCTGCGCGGGCGGTGGAGGCGCGGAGGGCGCGTCAGGCGCCCGAGGAGCGGCAGGAGCGGCCGCGCGCGCGGGGGAGCGCTCGGCGGCCCTGGGCGCCGGAGCTTCCGCTTGTGGCGAGGGGCTCGGCGGCGACGGTGGTGGGGCCAGATCGACCACGTGCTCGACCTGCAGCGGCGGGCGCGCCTCGCGCTGGCTCGCCGCCGTGTCGTCCGGTCCCAGGCGGAGCGCGATGATCCCGACCGTGCCCTGCATGACGGCCGCCGGCATGAGCGCGAGCACGAGCGCTCGGGCCGAATGCTCCTTGACGGCTCCCAGGACGATCCCGGCAGTGCTGTCAGCCGCGAATGCGCGGGCCCCTCCCCTCGCGCGCCGAGGCTGGACGTGGGCGCGCGCCGCGTCGAGAACGATGCCGGCGACGCTCTCGGGGTGGAATTCCGATTTACTCATTGGTGGCCCGTCCTCTCCGCCGCATGGGCCTCGGCCTCCGGGCGGACGGCGCCGAAGGCGACGCGCGCGATCCCCGCGGCTTTCAGCGTGTCGAGCACCGTCATCACGCGGCCGTGCGAGGCGGCGCGGTCGGCCTGGATCACGGCCCGGAGCTGCGGATCGCGCGACAGGGCCGCCCGCGCGCGCTCGCGGAGCGCAGCATCGTCGATCGCGGCCCCGTCGACCTGCACGGGCCCCTCCGCGGGCAGCACCACGCTCAGCACCGCCTGGACCTCTTCGCTCTGCGACGCGTGCGGCAGATCCAGCGGGACGGCGGGCGCGACGACGATCTTCGCGGTGACGATGAAGATGATCAAGAGGACCAGCGTGATGTCGACGAGCGGCGTCACGTTGATCCCTTCGATGATCCCGCCGCGGCGGGATCTCGCGCTCTGCCCGGCGCTCGCCATGACTAGGCCGCCTCCGGGCGGGACGCCTCGCCGTTCATCGGCTCGTCGATCGAAGCGCCGCCATGGGCCGCGCGCGCGGGCTCGACACGAGAGGACGGATACGCGGCCTCTCCGGTCGCCAGGTAGGCGAGCACCAGGTTCGAGAGCGTCTCGGCGTCGTCGAGCATCGCGGCGATCCGGCGCTGCAGGTAGTTGTAAGCGGCCACCGCCGGCAGCGCGACGCCGATGCCCACGGCCGTCGCCACGAGCGCCTCCGCGATCGCCGCCATGACCGCGGCGGAGGCGACCTGGCTCGCGGCCCCGCCGCCCGCCGCCCCCGTGGCCTGACCGAGCTGCTCGAACGCCAGGATCACGCCGATGACGGTGCCAAAGAGGCCGACGAAAGGCGCGTTGTTGCCGAGGGTCCCGAGGTACGCGAGCCGCGCCTCGAGCGCCTTCCGCTCGGCGGCCATCGCGCTCTGCATCCCCTTGTCCGCCGCTGCCGACCCGCGCTGCGCGAGCCTCAGGCCCGCGCGGGCGACGATCGCCCCGACCGACCGCATCGGCCGGAGCGCGTCGAGCGCGGCGGCGACCGAGCCGTTCGCCAGGTGGGCGTCGAGCTCGGCGGCGAGCGCTCGCACGTCGTCGTCCTTCGATCGGAAGTAGAGCCAGCGCTCGATCGCGATGGCGATGCTGCCCGCCGAGAGCGCGAACAGGAGCCAAAGGACCCAGGACGCGCCGGACTGAACGAGCAGGTTCTTGACGGCTACGACGGTGTGCATCTCATCTCCTCGGGTTCGTGTGCTCGGCGTGCCGCAGGGTCTGTTGGTTCGTCGCGTGGCCGTTCATCCCATCACCTGCCTCTCGAGCTCAGAGCTCCGCCGTGGTCTTGACGTAGAAGCTCCTTCCCGGGCGCGGCGTGCCGAAGAAGTCGAACACACGCTCATCCGTGAGGTTCTGCATCTCGAGCGTCGTGCTCAGGCTCGCGCTGCCGCGCCGGACGACGTACCCGAGCCCGGCCGAGTGCACGAGCTGCGAGGGGATCACCTGCTTGGACTCACGCCGGCCGAGGCTCTCCCAGGTGCGGAAGTACTCGTGTACGTAGCGGCTGTTCCACGTGAGCGCGACCTCGTCCTCCGCGGCGAAGACGCGGCGAAACAGGAGGCGCGCGGACCCATTGGCGAAGAGGTACGGGCGGTTCGGGATGCGATCTCCCTCGAAGGCGCCGAACGCCCCCTCGCTCGAGGTGTTGCGGAAATCGAGGTAGGTGACGTTGCCGTCGAGCGCGAGGTGCTCCCCGGGCGAGGTCCATCCGGCGGAGCCTTCGACGCCGAGCGACCGCGCGCCGTGGACGTTCTCGTAGCTCTGGTCCCGATCGTTGCCGAGGAGCACGATCAGCCGGTCCGCTGCGCGCAGGAAGCCATTGCCCGTCGCGCGAAAGGCGCCCGCCGGCGTCTCGCGGGCGTCGAGGGTGAGCCCGAGGTTGACGTTGTGGCTGATCTCGGGATCGAGCCCGAGGTTGGCCGCGATGAACGTGTTGTCGCCGAAGACCTCGTCGGGGCTGGGCAGCCGCGTCGCCCACTCGTAGGACGCCTTCCCGTAGAGCCACGGCGTGAACCTGTACCGGAGCGCGTCGCCGATACCGAAGCGGTGGGTGCTCCCGTCGCGGTCGCGCGCAAGATCACCGGCGGCCGAGCTCTCGCTCGCGACGCGCTGCACGTACTGCTTGATGAACAGGACGTTATCGAGCCGGTCCTCGAGCAGGTCGAGGTCGTATTCGATGCCGTTCACCAGCGCGAGCACGCTGCGCCGATCGGAGAGCGGATCGGGGCTATCCAGGTCGCTTTGCCGGCGCTCATCCCCCGTCCGTGTCACGTAGGTGGGCGCGACGGCCAGGCGGACGGCGTGCGACGGCCGGATGCGCCATTCCACGTTGAGGCGCGCGAAGGCGGAATGGTCCCAGAAGACCTGGTCGTGGGGGACAGCGTCCGTCTCGCCAGGCTCGCTGTCCTCGGGGTCGCAGCGTCCCATCCAGTCGTAGTCGCAGGTCGCGACGTCGAGGAAGCGCCCTCGGACGTACGCATAGCCGCCCACCGCGTCGAGCGACACGCCGCGCCCCAGCGGCTGTTCATAACGAAGGTTCACGCCTGCCGACGTCTCCCCGTACGTCACGCCGCCGTACGGGACCCTCATGACGAGCTTGTGCTGGTACTCCTTGTCGTAGTCGGTCACGAAGGCGCGCAGGCGCAAGCGCCGCGCCCACGGCCGATCGACGACCCCGAGCTCCACGTGGCCTCCCGCGCTGCGGTACGCGTCGTGAAAGCGGTAGACGAGCGCGGGCGAGAAGCGCCCGCGCTCGTCCTCGACCTCGAGTTCGACCGGATAGTCGTTCTTCGCGTAATCGAAGAAGCCGCTCGCGCGGGCGAACAGGCCGCTCGGCCTGTGCAGGTGGCTGCCGGCGAGCGCCGCTCGGTGGGTGTCGAACGAACCCACCTCGTAGGACGCGCCGGCGCGCGACGCGCAGAGGTCCTGATCGGTGATCAGGTCGACTGCCCCGCCGAGGGCGTCGGCGCCGAGGCGCACCGGGACCACGCCGCTGTAGATCTCGACGCGCTCGACGAGGCCTACCGGCACATTGGAGGCGCCGAAGGGATAGCCGGCCAGATCGAGCGGCACGCCGTCGAGGAAGAACCGCACCTGATCGCCCGTCAGCCCGTTCAGCGAGAAGCGCGTGGCCGAGCCGAGGCCTCCCTCGCGGCGCACGCCGACCCCCTGCGTGCGCGCGAGCACCTCGCCCATGTCCGAGGACTCCCGCTTTATGCGGTCCGTCTCGACGACCGTCACGGCCTCGGCCGACTGCCGGCGCCGCTCGGCTTCCGACGGCCCGCGCACGGTCACCTCGATCGGGGCCTCCTCGCCGGATGGCACGAGCCGCAAGGCGATCTCGGCGACGTGCGCTCCGGCGATCTCGGTCTCGACCTCGGCCCGGCCGACGCCGCTCGCCTCGGCGATCACGACGCAGGGCCCGGGCGCGAGGCCCTCGATCCGGAACCGGCCCTCGCCGTCGGTGCGCGTTCGCTCGGTGGAGCCATCCTGATGCCGCACGAGCACCTCGGCGCCGGCGACGCCGTGCGAGCTCGCGCCGGGCAAGAGCACGCGCCCGCGGAGCGCGCCGCTCGCAGGCGCCTTCGGGAGGTGAAACTCGTAGGCGTAGAGGATCCGGGAGGCGACCGGGGTGTCCCCCCGTCGCGCAGGCGAAAACAGGAAGCGCTGCGCTGCGGCCTGCGCCGCCTCGTCGAAGCCGTGCCCCGCGGCCTGCGCCACGTCCGCCGCCGACACCCGCCCATCCGCCTCGATGCTGAGCCTCAGCACGACGGTCCCCTCCCGGCCTTGCGCGAGAGCGGCCGCCGGGTAATCGGCCTCGACGAACGAGGTGAGGACCGGCGGGTGATTCTCCGGCGCCTGTCGGGGTTCATCCGCGGCGCCCGGAGGCGCTTCGCCGTCCGGCGCGGCGTCCCGGGCCGGCTCCGCCGGCGAGACCGCGCCGGCGTCCTGCGCGTGCGCGGCCCCGCCGGCGAGCAGAGCTCCGGCCGCGACAAAAGCGGCGGCGCCGGCGCTCCTTCGCGCCCGGGACGGGCGCGCTGGGCCTCGACGCGCGGGAGCCTCGGAGTTCATGCGGCGACATTTATAGCAACCACGAATCTGTTGCAACAGTTTTGCATGTGAACTCTGGATGCCGTTCATGGCCGCGCGCAGCGATCCGCGCGGGCTCTCTGGGCGGGCGAGGGAGAAGGGGACACCGCGCGCGGGGAGGGGCGCCGCGCGCGGGGGTCGGCCGGTGCGTGCTGCTGCCTGGCGGTCACCGGGTGATCGCCGCGGGCCGGCGGGAGATCTCGGAGGCCGGGCCGGGCTCAGCCGGCGGGCGCTTCCCTGAGCGCGGCGCTCGTCTCCACGTCGCGCCCGTCGAGCCTGCGAAACTCTCGATTCACCATGACGAGCACGAGGAGGAACATCGCGACGTCGATCGCCGTGGTCCCCCAGTAGACCCCGCTCACCCCGACGAGCCTCGGGAGGAGCCACATCAAGGGGATGAAGAGCACCACCTGCCTCAGGAGGGCGACCACGCTCGCGAGCTTCGCCCTCTCCAGGCAGGGGAACAGCACCAGCGCGTTGAAGACATACGGCAGAAGGGGCAGCACGACGATGTAGATCCGGAAATCGAGCAGCTGCTGCGCGGTGAACTCGGACCCCGGCAGCAGGAAGCCGAGGACCGCGTTCGGGGCGAGCATCATCGCGAGCCAGAACGGCAGGACGAACGCGACCCCGGCGAGCCCGAAGAGGTTGAAGGCCCGCTTCACCCTGACGTAGCGCTGCGCCCCGTAGTTGATCCCTTCCACCGGCTGCAAGGCGCGCATCAGCCCGAGCATCGGGGTCAGCATGAACAGGAAGAGGCGGTTGCAGGCGGCGTAGAAGGCGACGTCGTTCTCCGTGCCCTGGCCCGACACCGCGTTGTAGACGACGACGTTCTGGGCGATGCCCATGATGGTCAAGATCATGCCCGGCATGCCCAGGGAGACGATCTGCTTCCGGATCGCCGGATCGACGCGGATCGTGCGCCAGGCCGTGTCGAACGAGGCGCGCCCCCTCGCGAAATACAGGAGCCCCACGACCGAGTACACGAACATCGCCGCGTTGGTGGCCCACGCCGCGCCTTGCACGCCCCAGCCGAACGTGTGGATGAACAGCGGCTTCAGGATGACGTCCACCAGCAGGCCGAGGGAGATCATCCACGCCGCCGTCTTCATCTTGCCTTCGCCGCGCACCGTCATGTTCACGGCCAGGCCGTGCACCCAGAACACCGAGCCGAGCGCCGTCACCTTGAAGTACTCGGTGCCGTACGCGAGGATCTCCCCGGTGCCGCCCATCATGCGCACCAGCGGCTCCGCGAACACGTAGGCGAGCACGGTGTAAGGCAGGCTGAGGAGCAGCGACAGCCCGTTCACGCTGCCCAGCAGGCTGTGGAGCTTGCTCTTGTCGCCGGCGCCCAGGTAGATGCTGAGCGCCGTGCCCGCGCCCGTCCCGACCAGGCTGCCGAGGCCGAGCGTCATCTGGGACAAGGGGTAGGCGATGCCGACGCCGGCCAGGGCGCTCTTGTTCATCAGCTGGCCCACGAACACGGCGTCCAGGAAGGCGTTGAGCCCGTAGAGCACCATGGCCAGCACCGCCGGCCACGAGAGCTCCCACATCACTCTCGTCAGCTTTCCCTCGAGGATGAACTGCTTCTGCGTGTCTCTATCGTTCATGGCACAGATCTCCGTCGATTCGGTCTCATCGACTCCACACGGCCGAAACCGCGCCGCCCTCCACGCGCGCGACGACAACGCAGCTGGAAGAAATCTGTTTTCATGACGTCCCCACATCGAGAGCGCAGACGTGAGCGTCCGCAGGCGCCAGGGTGCCCGCGAAGCCACCTCCTCGGACGAACGCGATCCGACAGGCAGCCCCAGGGCACACCGCGCCCCTGCTCCTCCCTCTCCAGCGTGCTTGCTCCCTACCTAGCATACGCGCTGGCGCAGATGCAATTGATTTTTATTTTCATCGCATGATGCGACCTGCGGGAGCAGCATTTCGACCGCGATCTGGAGGGATTTTCTGCCGATCGGCCGCGGAGCGCGCGGCGGTCTGCCCCCGTTGCCCGAGGGCGATCGTGGGGCCCCGGCGTCACGCCGCGCGACGATCCTCGGCCCCGGGTGCGCGCCGTAGTACATAGCCACGAGCACATCCCTGGAAGGAGCGCGCGATGGCAAAGCTCATGGTCTTCGAGATGTTCTCCAAGTCGGATATCGAGGCGCTGCTCGACGCCGGCGTCATCGTCAACCTCGCGTTCGACGCGTCGCACCCGAAGCGGGAGAAGACGGTCCACCTCGAGCTGCTCATCGACGCCACCCAGGAGGCGATCCTGCGGCTCAGGAGCCGCCACAACGAGACGTACATCAAGCTGAAGGGCGCGCTGATGCAGGGCGAGGGCACCTACAAGCTCGAGTGCCACACCTTCGATCAGGACATCGTCGACAGCTCGCCGAAGTCCTATGAGATCCGTCAGAACCGCGCGATCGTGCGGTACGGCGACGCCGGCACCGTCATCCAGGACATCGGCTGGTGGTGAGCGCCGACGCGGGGTGGCCGGCCGGCGTCGGAGTCGGTGGCCGCCTCCGTCTCAAGGAAGCGAATGCCGCTTCAGCGTGGCCCACCCGATCTCGGGGCTCCCCCAGGTCATGCCGCCGCCCTCCGTGGTGCACAGCGTCACCTCCGCGCCGTTTGCGCAGCTCGAGTACGTCGAGCAACCGTCGCTGCCCGCCGGGCCCGGTGATCCCGTGCATCGGTTCAGCTCGGCCCACCTCTCGAAGGTGCCGACGGCGCCGAGGAAGGTGATGTTCGCGCCGTTCGGCGCCTGCTGGGCCCCGCCCTCGTAAGGTACAAGCAAGTCCGCGGTACCCCGGAACGAGATCTCGGTCACAGGCCGCGACGGCTGGCAGGGCTGCTCCGACTCCGCCAGAAGGTCGAACGCGCTGGGAGCGACCGCGGCAACGACGTCCGCGGCGTTGCAGGCCAGGTGGTAGGCCATCCCGCCGCCGTTCGCGACGCCGACGGCATAGACCCGCTTGACGTCGACACACGCCTCCTTCTGGACCTCCTGGACCAGGGCGCGCGCGAACCCCACGTCGTCGACGTCGCGCGACGTCGTGCAACACGGACCGATGTTCCACGCGCCGTCGATGCCCTGCGGCCACGCGACGATGAACCCCTCGGCCTCGGCGAGCTCGCGGTACCCCGAGGCCTCGGCCTCCTCCGCCGGGGTCCCGCCCAGCGTATGGTAATCGAGCACCAGCGGCATGGCGCTCGCGCCCGTGTAGCTCGCGGGGAGGCGAACGACGTAGCTTCGGGTGGTGTCCCCGACCGTCACCGTGCGCTCGTTGTCGCCGGGCGAAAGCGTGGTCGCCGGGCAGGCGGTCGCCGTCTCGCCATCGCCGGGCGTCCGGCAGAAGCCGCCCTGGCAGCGGAACGGCGCGCCGAGCGGCTCGCAGTCGGCGTCGCCGCTGCAGGAGATATCGCAGAACGCAGCGCTCTCGGCCGCGTCGCAGGCCGCCTCGGTAGGCCGCTGCGCCACGGCCACGCACTCGGCGCCGAAGACGAGCGCCGTACACTCGCGGGCGACCGAGCAGGCGCGCGTGCAGACGCCGCAGATGCAGGAGAGACCGTCCGCGCAGCTGGCATCACAGCTCCTGAGAAAGTTGGTCTCGCTCCCGGTCTGAGGCCCGATGTCCCTGCAGGCCGAGCCGAGGAGCGCCCCGCCCGTCATGCTCGCGATGAGGCACGCCGTCACGATCACCCTAGATCTCATCGCCGCCCCCGCTGTCCTGCTGGATCAAGCACTGTCCGATGTACAGAACGACCTGCGTGTACCTGTCCGGCCTCTCGTGCGCCGCGTTGAAGGCCTCGACCTGCTCGCGCAGCTCGACCAGCTGGGCACGCAGGCGCCCCAGCGTCTCGTAAGCCCGCTGTTCGTGCGGATGACCGGGCCACAGGTCGAGGGTATAGGTGCTCCCCCCGACGCGGTCGCCGAGGCCGGGCGCGGAGCGATCCTCGCGCAGCCGGCACAGGATGGTCTTCACCATCGCCTGGAAGTGATCGAAGATCGCCGCCTCCCACCCCACAGGCGAGCCCAGCAGCACGTAGAGGCTCCCGGCGCTGTACGTCGCGCCCGCGCCCTCCCCGGTCCGCTCGACGCGCGCCGATTCCACGAGGCGCCCCAGCGCGGCGTCGAGCTCCGCGCGCTCGATGTGCGTCCGCTGCAGCAGCTCGTCGCGCACGAGCGGGCCTTCCCGATAGATGATCGCCCAGACGAGCTCGTCCACGCCTTCGCCGGAGCGGAGCGCGCGCAGCGCGCCCAGCTCGTCGTCGGACACCGCGCGATACACCACCTGGGCCCCCTGCCCCGCCTGGAAGATCAGGCGGCTCTCGCAGAGGTCGAAGAGCACCCCGCGGAGCAGGACGTCATCCTCGCCGGCGAACGCCCTCAAGATCTCGGCCCGCGGCGTGATCCCCCGGCGGCGGATGTGGTCCAGCACGGCCTCCCAGAGCGAACGGCCGCGCTCGACCGAGCTCTCCGTGATTCGCCGGACCCGGCGCTGATAGGTCCGGAGCCCCATGCCGAACATGTCGGCGCCCACCTTGCGGCTGACCCCTTGCCGCTCGAGCTCGGTGACCAGGTCCTGGAACACCTGGTCTGCGAGCTGGGCCAGAGGGGCACGCCAGCCGCCCGAGGTCGCCAGCTGGGCGATGAGGACGGTGGTCTGACGAACGATGGCATGAATCAGCTCTACCGTCATAAATTGATAAGTATCGACGAGAAGCCTCGTTGCGCGCCACAGAGTAACGCCACAGAGGGCAGCGGGGGGAGTGACAAACCCGACACCCCCCGGGCGTGGGGAGGGGCGACGAGCGGCGGACCATGGGGGGCCCGCAGGGGGCTGTAGTGTGGTGACGGAAGCCGCTTCCCTACGTGGAGGATGGACCTGAGATAGCGACGCTGCGGAGCCGCGGACTCATCGAGCCGCTCGGCCTCGGGTCTCCGGGGTGAGCGACTCGCGCTCGAGGGCGTGCGCGATGAGCTCGGCTCTGGTCGAGCGCTCGCCGGACAGCTACGCGGGGCACGTGTCCCGAGCTGGCCCCATGACGTCGCAAACTGGCACAGACGCCAGGTCAGACCGAACGGAACTTTTCGGTGACGCTCCCCTCGGAGAGTGGGCATCGTGATGGCTCTCCAAGTCGACGAGCGGGGATGACAAATCTGTCCAAGGGGGGTGACGGCGATCTCGCCGTCTATTCACGCGGGTCGCAGCGGCAATAGAACAAGGAGGGTCGGACGCGAGCCGAGAGTCTCCGCAGGTCCTGACCAGCGCCCCCTAACAGAAGGTGACGACGATGAATTATCCTGTTCTTTCCTCCCGATTGGTGGTCCGTTGCGCTCTTGGGATGGCCGTGCTCAGCCTCGGAGCTTGCGC
The DNA here is from genome assembly GCF_051530145.1 of Sorangium sp. So ce302. Classification (GTDB taxonomy): domain Bacteria; phylum Myxococcota_A; class Polyangia; order Polyangiales; family Polyangiaceae; genus Sorangium; species Sorangium cellulosum_B. Next base: position 11,056,209 of record NZ_CP150326.1, read on the forward strand.
TTCCGAAGTTGACCCGAACGACGGTTCGGAGTCGGAGAGCACAGCAACCGGAGGGACGACGGGCACCGGCGCTTCCACGACCGAGAGCTCGACGAGCGGGGGGCCAGCTGCTGGAAGCTCCAGCTCTGCCGGAGCGACAACGGGGACGACCGGAGCGGGAGGAGCCCCGAGCGGCAGTACCAGCGGCGCTTCCGGCACCGGCGGAGGCGGCACCGGCGGCGCAGACCCGAGCGGACCGGCGTCGGTGAGCAGCACGAGCACGGGGGGCGATCCCGGGACGGGCGGCGGGGATGACGGCCTGCCTCCGACAGGCGAGAACTCGGTTGCGTACACCGGCTGCTCGATGGCCAACAACATCGGCACTGGCTACAAGCGCGTCGGCGGCAAGGTCATGTGGAACGCGGACAACTATCAAACGGGCGCCATGGTGGTCCAGAACTGGACCAACCCGAACAGCTCTTCCTGGCAGCTCTTCGACCGGAAGATGCAGTCGATCGGCGGGAAGGACGTCGTCAAAGCCATCATGGTCCAGATCTGCATCCTGTCGCAGCGGGCGACCGACAAGGAGCTCCGCGACATGGTCAACGCGGCGCGCCAGCACGTCAACCCGGGCACGCATATCTACATCGTGGGCCAGCCGGTCTACAATGCAGGGCACGATTGCTTCATCGCGGGAGCGGGCGGCGCCGATTGGACGGACATGAAGGCACAGGAGCTGGCCAAGGACGCGACCATCAACGAGAACATGAGCTACCTCGGGAAGTTCATCCTCAACAACGACGCGGGCGAGGTCAGCGACGGCTGCCACGCCAGCAGCCCGAAGGGCGAGAACGTGCTGGGAGAGCAGGCGAAGGCGTTCTTCGGGGGCTGATCGGAGCACAGGCCCAGCGAGACCGAGCTGCGATGTCGACGGGCGCGCGCCACGCGTGGTGGCGCGCGCTCCGGAGGAGAGCAGGAGCTGACCATCGTGAGTGACCTATGATTTCGCTTGCCCCTCCTCGCCACACCGTCTGCATCGCATTCTTCGGGCTGCTGCTCTCGGCAGGTTGCACCTGCGGAAACGAGGAGAGGATCGCGGCGGACGAGACGATCGCGGGGGATCGAAGGGGCGGCCACGCGGGCGCCTGGGCTGGAACGGCGCCAAGTTGCGCCGGGCTGCCGGCGACCTGCGGGCCATCGGAGAACGAGGACTGCTGCGAGAGCTCGCTGGTCCCCGGCGGAACGTTCGCTCGAAGCTACGACGGCGTGGACTATCTGGACCGGAGCTACCCGGCGACGGTGAGCGACTTCTACCTCGACAGATACGAGATCACCGTGGGCCGGTTCCGGGCGTTCATGAACGCAGGCATGGGCACGCAGGCCAGCCCGCCTGGGGATGGCGCGGGCGCCCATCCAAAGATCCCAGGGTCTGGCTGGAGCTCGGCGTGGAATACCAAGCTGCCGCCGAGCACGGCTGCCCTGAAAGACGCCCTGAAGTGCTTCGTGCACCAGAGCTGGACGGACACGGCGGGGAGCGACGAAAATAAGCCCATCAACTGCCTGGACTGGTACACGGCGTTCGCGTTCTGTGCGTGGGACGGCGGACGGCTGGCGACAGAGGCGGAGTGGAACTACGCGGCCTCCGGGGGCAGCGAGCACAGGTACTATCCGTGGTCGAAGCCAGCGACCTCCACGACGATCGATGACAGCTACGCGGTCTACTGCGGCGGCACATGCAGCCTGCGGAACGTCGGCTCGACGTCGCCGAGAGGCGACGGGAAGTGGGGGCAGTCCGACCTCGGCGGGAACGCGTGGGAATGGACGCTGGACTGGGATCCGGTCCAGTACCCGATGCCATGTCATGACTGCGCCGCCGTCACAGCGGGCTCCTACCGGGCCTTCCGGAGCGGCAGCAACGACGACCTCGCCCCGACCCTGCGGTCAGCCACCCGCCACGTCTACTACCCCGAGCACCGAGGCAACATCGGGTCGCGTTGCGCCAGGACCCCTTAGTTAGCCGCACCGCCGGGGCCGCCTGCGCTACACGCGGGGTCGAAGCTGGGCCGGGCGGCTGGGCGCGTAGGCACGAAGGAATGCGCGCACCCCCTCGACGAGGATCTCTCGCCTGCGCGCGTCACTCGTGGCGATCGCCGGTCCGAACGCGTTGACGGCGAGCAAGAACGTCAGCGCGATGAAATGATCGGCCGCCAGCCGGGGGTTCGGCGCGTCGAGCAGCCCTGCACGCGCAAATTCCGCGAACCGCTCCGCGATCGCCTCCTCCGGAGCGTTCATCATCCAGTGGTCGCGATCGCGCAGCTGAGACAGCTGAACGGACTCCATCGTGACCAGTCGCATGAGGGCAAGGTAGTCCACCGAGCCGAGCATCTCGGTCACGATCCGCGCCGAGAAGGTGATCAAGGCGTGCTCCAGGTCCGTGACGTGCGTCAAGGTGTCGTCGATAGCCCGTCGGATCGCCGCCATGAGCAGGTCACCTGCGGACTCGACGACGGCCAGCAAGAGAGCCTGCTTGTCGCCAAAGTAGTCATACACCGTCCTCTTGGAGACGCCGGCGCGCGCGGCGACGGCATCGACGCTCGAGCGGTCGAACCCGTCGGCCAGGAACAACTCCCGGGCCGCCACGAGAATGGCGGATCGCTTTTGCGCGGACCCTTCACGAAGAGCCTTTTGTGCGCCAGTGGAGGACATGCACCTCCAGGTATAGCCCATTTCGGCCTCATTTTGCCCTGGCCTTTGTACACTACACCGTGTAGTGTAGTCGACGTCAGAGCTCCATGGGCCGAGTGGACCGCGGTCGGCAGCTGCTTGCCCTGCCTCGTGGCAGCGGGCGGGTCGCGCCGATCTCTCGCGGATGCGCCCTCCGCCGCTGCGAGCTCACACCGAAGGAAGGCGGACACATGGCGACTTCGCGGAACAAGAAGATCCTGATCTCCGGCGCGAGCATCGCCGGCCCCGTGCTCGCGTACTGGCTTCACAGGTACGGCTTCCAGGTCACGGTGGTGGAGAAGGCTGGCGCTGTGCGAAGCGGCGGCTACCCCATCGACATCCGGGGCACCGCGATCGACGTCGTGAAGCGCATGGGCGTGTTGTCGCGCATCGCAGCCGCGCACATCGACTCACGCAAAATCACGTTCGTCGATGGCGACGGCGCGCTTATCGGGTCGATCCGGCCCGAGGCGCTCACCGGCGGCAAGGAAGGCCGGGATCTGGAGCTGCCTCGCGGAGAGCTCACGACGGTGCTTTACGACGCCGTCCGAGATGGCGTCGAATTCCGCTTCGGTGACTCCATCGCCACCTTGAACGACCACGGCGGCGGCGTCGATGTGCACTTCCAGAGCGGCCTGCAACGCCCCTTCGACATGGTCATCGGCGCTGACGGATTGCATTCGAACACTCGCCGGCTCACCTTCGGGCCCGAGGCGCAGTACCACCGTTACCTCGGTTACTGCTTTGCAGGTTTCACCATCCCCAACACCCTCGGGCTCTCTCACGAGGCGTTCATCAGCAACACGCCCGGGAAGGCGGCCGTGCTGTTCGCGGCCGGCGACAGCGATCGCCTGCACGCCTTCCTGACCTTCGCCCGTCCCCAGCCTCCCTTCTCGGAGTTCGCCGACATCGAGGCGCAGCGGAGGTTGACCGCCAGCGTCTTCGCCGGCGCCCGCTGGGAAGTGCCGCGGATGCTCGCCGCTCTGCAGGAGGCCACCGATGTCTTCTTCGACGTCGTCAGCCAGATCCACATGCCTCGATGGTCGAAGGGAAGGGTCGCCCTGGCGGGAGACGCGGCCCACGCTCCGTCGTTCTTGTCAGGCCAAGGGACGAGCACCGCCATGGTCGGCGCGTATGTCCTGGCGGGGGAGCTGGCGACCCATTCCGACCCCGGCGCCGCCTTCGCCTCGTACGAGCGCGTCATGAGGCCGTTCGTCGAGGTGAACCAGTCGCTCGCCGGCGGCGGCGCGGCCAGCCTGATCCCCGCCACATCGCGAGCGCTGTGGATCCGGAATCAGGCGCTCCGGGTGACACCATGGCTGGCGCGCACGGGGCTCGCCGGTCGCAAGGGCCGGAGGGCCTCGACGGCGCTCGCCCTCCCCCTCTATGGCGTCCAGGCCAGCGGATAGCCCGCGAGTCGCCGAGCGGATCGCACGTGCTAAGAATTTAGCATGCGTTGCTTGCTAATTTCTTAGCACCAGGCTACGGATGGACGTCATGCCGAAGCCGCCGCTCACGCGCCGAGAGCGCGAGATCATGGACATTTTGTACCGCCTGCGGCGCGCGACCGCGCACGAGGTGAAGGACAACCTCGAGGATCCGCCGAGCTACTCGGCGGTCCGCGCGCTGCTGCGCCTGCTGGAGGAGCGCGGGCACGTCAAGCACGTGGAGGAAGGGCAACGCTACGTCTACACGCCGGTCGCGGCCCCGAGCGAGGCTCGCAGGAGCGCGCTGGCGCAGGTCGTGCGGACGTTCTTTGGAGGCTCGGTCGAGCAAGCGGTCACCGCGCTGGTCGACACGTCGAAGTCCAAGTTATCGCGGGAAGAGCTGGATCGCATCGCCCAGGTGATCGAGCGCGCCAAGAAAGAAGGGGGTTGAGATGAGCCCGATCGAGATGAGCCCGCTGCCGTTCCTCGTCGATGCCGCGCGGGGCACCGTGCTCCTCGGGCTCGCCCTCGCCGTGATGCCGCTGCTCCGCCGCGCGCCGGCCTCCACACGCCGGCTCGTGCTGGTGCTCGGGCTCGCGGCCGCGGCGCTGGTGCCGGTCGCCTCGCGGCTCGTTCCGGCGTGGCGCGTGCTGCCGGTCGCCGAGCTTGGCGTCGCGGACGCGAGTAGACCATTCGCCGAGCCCATCGGGGATGCCATTGCCCCGCCCTCCGTCGAGCCTGTCTCCCACGCCGTGGCGCAGGCTCCGTCCACGCCCGTCGCCCCGGCAAAGCAGTCCTTTCCGTGGGGCCCGGTGCTCCTTGCCGTGTGGGCGCTCGGGGCATTTGCGGTGCTCGCTCGCCTGGCCCATGGCCTCGCCAAGGCGCGTGGGATCGCCCGGCGCGCAACCCCGCTCTCGCTTCCGGGGATCACGGCGACGCTCGGCGAAGCGCGCATGAACGCCCGCGTGTGCGTCAGCTCCGAGATCGATGTGCCGGCGGTGACCGGGGTCTTTTCGGCGGTGGTGCTGGTGCCGCGAGAGGCGATCGAGTGGAGCCCGGCGCGCTGGCGGGCCGTGCTGTTGCACGAGCTGGCGCACGTTCGGCAGCGCGATTGTCTTGCCCAGATCGTTGGGCAGCTCGCCTGTGCAATGCACTGGTTCAACCCGCTGGTGTGGCTCGCGGCGCGCAGGCTTCGCATGGAGCGCGAGCTGTCGGCGGACGAGCGGGTCCTGGAGAGCGGGGCGCGGCCGACCGAATATGCCGAGCACCTGCTGGCCATTGCGACGAGCGCCGCGCGGCTTCGTGAGGTGCCGGGCGGAGCGCTCGGGATGGCGGAGCCCTCGCAGCTCTTGGCGCGGGTCGAGGCCATCGTGCGACCGCGGGCGGGGTCTCTGCGCACGTCGGCGGCGCGGGGCGTTGCAATCACCGCGTCGGCTGCGGCGCTGCTCGGGGTGATGGCGTGCGTCACCGCCGGCAAGGAAGGACCTGCCGCGGCTGTGACGGCCAATCCGGCCAATCCGTCCGGGAAGTCGGAGCCGGTCGCTCCTGCACCGGCGGGCGCGTCCGTTCCGACCTCCACCTCCGCCGCTGCTAGCTCCACGCCGGTTTCTCTGGCCCACCTGACCGCGGAGATCGCCTCCGTGCTGGGCGCCCCGGCCGATCGCCTGGAGCTCACGATCGATCGCGACATCCAGGCGATCGTCGATGAAGAGATGAAGCGGATGGCGGACGAATGGCGCCCTGTCGCCGCCACGGCGATCGTGCTCGATCCAAGGACCGGCGAGGTGCTGGCCATCCATGATCCGAGCACCGCCGCGGCGCCGCGCATCAGCGGCTCGACCATCAAGTCGCTCACCGTCGCGGCCGCGCTCGACGAGGGGGCCATTGCGGTGACCGACCGGTTCTTCTGCGACAAGGGAGCGCGGAGCTATGGCAAGGAAATCCTGCGCGACGCGAGCCCGAACGAGTGGCTCGACGTGCCGCAGATCCTCGCGCGCTCGTCGAACATCGGGGCCTCGCGGATCTTCGACAAGCTGGGCGGCGAGGCGCTCGGGCGCTGGCTCCGGCGCTTTCATTTCGGCGAGGCGATGCGCATCCAGCTCCGGGGCGCGCCGGTCGGCGAGGTCCCTCCGGTCATCGCGGACGGCTCGCTCCGCGGCGTGGCCCTGGCATCGGGCCATGGCGGCGCGATGGCCAGCCCGCTTCAGATGGCCGCCGCTTATGCCGCGATCGCCAATGACGGCGTGTTCAATGCGCCGACGCTCGCCCGGCGCGCCCGGGGCGCGGACGGCAGCGTCCGCTTCGAGCACCACGTGGAGAACGAGCGCGTGCTCCGCCCGGAGACGGCGCGGGCGGTGATGGGCATGCTGGAGCGCGCCGTGAGCGACGAGCAGGCGACGGGCAAAGCGGCGCGTGTGCAAGGGGTGCGGGTCGCCGGGAAGACCGGCACCACGGACGAGCAATCGGCGGCGGGCGAGCCGCGTAATTACGCGAGCTTCATCGGGGTCGCGCCGGCCGAGCAGCCGCGTTTCGTCATCCTCGTCGGCGCGGTGGTCGCCGCGGAGGACGCGACGGGCGGCAAGGTGGCGGGGCCGGTGTTCGCGCGCATCACCGCGCGGGCGCTCGGGCGCTGATTCGAGCGCGCCCACGTCGAGGGGTACGCGCCGCCGCCCTCTCCCCGGGAGGGGTACGCGCCGCCGCCCTCTCCCCGGCTACGCGACCCGCTCTTCCCAGTCGATCCGGTAGGCGTGCGCGCGCTCCTGCGCGGCGGCGCCGATCCGCAAGAACAGCGGCAGCGCCCTGTCGCGGAGCCACCCCGCGACAGGCCCCGAGACCGCCTTGCGGCTGCCGTTGCGGCGCGCCTGGCGGACGATCGCCTCGACCCGCGGCCGCCGCAGCCGCTCGAACGCCGCGAACGCTCGCTCCGGCTCGGGCTCGTCCCGCAGGCACCTCGCGAGGAGCATCCCGTCCTCCATGGCCAGCGAGGCGCCCTGGCCGGCGTGCGGCGTCGCCGCGTGCGCCGCGTCGCCGATCAGGCAGACCCGGCCGGCGTGCCAGCGCGGCATCGTCAGGATGTCGTGCAGCAGCCACGGACCGAGCACCTCGGGCGTCGCGCGCACCACGTCCGCGATCCAGCCTGGATCGCCCTCGTGGAGCGCGAGGATGCGCTCGCGGAGCGGCCCCTGCGCGGCGGCGCCCTCCGGCGCGGGCTCCCCGCTGTTGTGGAACCACCAGACCTCGCCTTCCGGCGCCGCGAACGCGCCGAAGAACGCGCGCCGGCCAAAGACCATCACGCTCCAGCCAGGCTGGAGCGGCGCGCCGGGGCAGCGCGCGAAGCCGCCGAAATCGATGAGGCCGGTGTATCCCGGCGCCGGCGCGCCGGGCAGCGCCGCCGCCCGCGTTCGCGATCGGACGCCGTCGCACCCGATGAGCACGTCGCCGCGCGCCTCGCCGCCGCCCTCGAAGCGCGCCACGACCTCGCGCGGATCCGAGCGGTCCACCCCCTCGAGCCGCATGCCGTACCGGATCGCGACGCCCCGCCGGGCCGCCTCCTCCGCGAGCGCCGCGTGAAGCGCGCCGCGCCGGATCATCACGAGCCCCGCGCCGAACCGGCGCGCCGCGTCGCGCTGATCGATCACGCCGATGCGCCGCCCGCGGGCGTTCTCGAACCGGATCCCGTCGCACACCGCGCCCCGCGCCTGCACCGCGCGCGCGATGCCCAGATCCGCGAGCACGTTCATCCCGTTCGGCGCGACGCCCAGGAACGCGCCCTCCTGCTCCAGAGGGGCCGCGCGCGCCTCGAAGATCGTCGCCTCCACGCCGATCCGCTGAAGGAACATCCCGAGAACCGGGCCCGCGATGCCCCCGCCGACGACCACCACCTGCCGCACACCTCGCTGTGTCATCTCGCCTCCTCCAACCTCGATTCCGGGCCAGCATGGGTGGGACTTACGCTCATTGCCAGTGATGATTCGTGATGGTAATCGTCACCGTTCGTGAACTTGTCGACGCTCGATCTCAACCTGCTGCTCGTCCTGCACGCGGTGCTCGAGGAGCGGAGCGCGGCGCGGGCGGCGCGGCGGCTCCGCGTGACGCCGTCGGCCGTGAGCAACTCGCTCGCGCGGCTGCGCGCGCAGCTCGGCGACCCGCTCGTCGTGCGCAGCGGGCGCGGCCTCGTCCCCACGCCCCGCGCGCAGCAGATCGCGCCGCGGCTCCGGGCCGCGTTCGGCGAGATCACGGGCGCGATCGAGGGGGATCGCGCGTTCGACCCGCGGGCGACCACGCGCGCGTTCACGCTCGCGCTCTCGGACCTCGACCAGATCTGCAGCCTGCCGGCCATCGCGCGCGCGGCCGCGGCCGAGATGCCGCGCGCGACCCTCCGCGTCGTGAGCGTCGACCACCTCGAGGCGACCGGGGGGCTCGGCGGCGGCGACGTCGACGCGACCATCGCGCCCGCGCACCCGCTCCCGCCGGGCCACCACGCCGCGGACCTCTTCGAGCAGGACAGCGTGTTCGTGGTCCGCCGCGGTCACCCGTGCGCCCGCCGCCGGCTCACGCGCGAGGCGTTCAACTCGCTGCGCCACATCGACATCCACATCGCGCTCGGGCGCGGCGGCATCGGCAACCGCGCCGCCGTGGAGGCGCTCGCGGCCCAGGGGCTGCACCGCGAGATCGCCGCCGCCGTCCCGACCTTCTCCGCCGCCGCGGTCATCGCCGCGAACACCGACCTCGTCGCCGCCATGCCGCGCCGCATCGCCGAGGCGCTCGCGCGCCTCGCGCCGCTCACCCTCCTCGAGCCGCCCGTGGCCGCGCTCGTCTTCCGCATGCAGCTCGTCTGGCACGAGCGGACCCACGAGGACGAGGGCGCCCGCTGCTTCCGGGAGCTCGTCATCGCCGCGCTCCGCGACGGCCCCCGCGCGCGCGGCCGCGCGGCGGGGGGCGCGAGGAAGAGGTCCAGTGGACCTCGGGATTCGAGGCCTACGTCCCGCTCGCCGACGAGGCGATGATGCGGGCGCTCGGAAGGCCGCGGGTCACCGGCAGGGCCACCGGCCACCGTCGAGGTCGAGCGGCATCTCCATGCTGTTGAAGCCCCAGGCGTTCGCCTGTTCGCAGAAGAGCGACCTGTCGGTCATGTGACCGGAGAACGGATCGTCGTACTCCACCTCGAACACGGCCTTGCCGTTCGCCAGGAAGGAATCGACGAGGATCTCGCACTCTTCATACTCGAAGCACTGCTCGTTCAGCGTCCAGTCGAAGTACGGCCACAGGTCCGCCGCCTGCTCGATGTCGCCCTTGAGCCCCACGGACATGCCCAGCGAGTGGGCGAGATCCGCGATGAACACGTTGTAGGCGAGCTGGTCTTCATAGCGGAGGGGGAACCCGGAGTCGTTGGCGTAACCGTCGACCTCGTCGGGCTCGATGGCGTCGAAGCCCTTGTCCTTGCAGACCTGGAACCGGGCCAGCATGATCGGCCTGAGGACATCGATCTGCCGGATGTCGAGCCAGAACGAGCCCTCCCAGTGGTAGTCCGGGTTGCCTTTGACCGACTCCGGGAAGGCGCCGGCGTCTGGCCGGTAGTCCTCGAACGCGCCGACGTCGACGTAGCAGATGACCTTGGCGCCCTTCGCGTGCAGCGCGGCCACCGTCTCGGCCGGCGTGAACTCCCAGTCGAGGTCGTAGACCGTGGGAGGCGGCGACTCGATGGGCGCTCCCGTGGGATCGACCAGGCCCATGTCCCTGGGGTCGTCCAGGTCCAGGGGGTGGTCGATCATCCAGTGCCACGACGTATCGAGCGCCGGGATCCAGACGCCGGGGCCCCCGCCGGCGGACGTCGATGAGGCGGACGCCGATGAGGTGGACGTCGACGCCGGCGTGCCCGAGCTCTGGGGCGACTCCGGGCGCGAGCCCCCTGCCCCGCCCGGATCCACGCCGGCGTCGCCGCACGCGGCGTGCGCTGCCGCGAGGACGAAGATCAACGACTTGACCACCGCGGGCCACGATCGATTCATGATGGCGCTCCTCCGTCGCTCCGGAGCTCGCGGCACCTCGCGCGCGCGCGCTGGTACTCCGGCCGCGCGGCGATCCGCTCCTGGTAGGTGACGAGCTCGTCGGGCAGCGTCTTGCCGAGCGCGCCGCGATAGATTCCGATCGCGGTGCTCACGGAGATGTCGGCGAGCGTGAGGCCCTCGCCGGCGAGAAAAGGCATGTTGCCGAGCATGTCGGCCGTGAAGCGCAAGGCCTTCTCGACGCTTGCCTCGTGCGCGCGGACCGACCAGTTGCGCTTGTCCGCCTCCGGCGCGCCGAAATGTGCTGTCAGCAGCGCATTGACGGCTGCCCCGAGGGTCGCTTCGCCGAACACGGCCATTTGCAGCACGCGCGCGAGCGCCGGATCGCCCTTGCCGGGCAGGAGGGGCGTGGGCCCGTAGTGCTGCGCCACGTAGAGCATCATCGCGACGGACTCGTGGATCGCCACGCCGCCCTCATCCTCGAGGAACGGCACGGTGCCGAGCGGGTGCAGCGCGAGGTAGGCTTCGCTCGGCGGAAACGAGACCATCTCGACCTGGTAGGGCAAACCCATCTCTTCGCACTGCCACATCACGCGCAGGCCGCGGGCCCCGCGCGCGAAGTTGTAGACCTTGATCATCGGTGGTCTCCTTGCTCGCGATCCATGGTTCGAGAGGCGGGCTGGCCGCGGCCCGATCTGACCATGAACGCCGAGAGGCGGGAAGCCCATGTGAAGCTCATCGGTCGAGCGACGCCGGGCTCGCGAGCAGCGCGCGCGCGCGGCGGTCGCGCAGCCAGAGCCCCGCCCAGAGGAGCGCGGCGATGTAGATCGGAAAGAGCGTGTGGCTGAAGAGCGGGCTCCCGACCCGCACGTGGATCGCGATCGCGCCGCCCAGGTAACCGGTCCACAGAACCGCGCCGAGCACCGCGGTGCGCGGGATCAGGTACGTCACCAGACAAGCGATCTGAAGGTAGCCGAGGGTGGGGACGAGGCTGACCGGGAATCCGAGCTGGGCCGTGGCTGCATCCGCGGGGAACAGCTGCAGCACCTTCACCGCGGCGTCGAACGTCAGGAACAGCACGCCCAGCCCGCTCAGGACGCGTCCCGCCCACTGCGCTCGCCTGGACGCCGCGCCGGGCGCTGCGACGCTGGTCGGCGCCTCGGCCCGGGGCGCGGTGGTGAGATCCTGGTCACGATGATGGATGCTGGTGACGATCGCGGTCATGGGTGCCTCCGTGCTGGGATTCACCCCGTAGACCCCCGGCCCCGCCAGGAATCATCGGTCGCCTGAAAAAAATCGCCGCGCCGCCCCTGACCGGGCGCCCGGCCCGGCGGACGCGCCGGAAGGGCGGCCGCGGCCCTGCCGGAACGGCGCCTGCGGTGACGCCGGGAGAGCGCCGCGGCCACGCAGGAAGGAAGATCGAGCGGCAGGCCGAACCGCGGGAAGAGCTTCTCGGTGTCCAGGAAGGACGTCACGCTGGCGATGCGGTCCCCTGCGATGTCGAGCAGATGGATCGCCCAGGCCCGGTAGCCGCCCTCCAGCGCGGGGCGGTACTGCGCGAACGCGGGCGCGCCGCTCGCCGCCGTCGGCACGAGCCGCGCCTTCGTCCGGTGTAGAGCCCGCACGGTCCTGCGCTGGTCTCCTTGACAAGGTGGTGCAGCCGTCGGATACGCTAATTTCCCACGATGCGTGGGGGCGGCGATGAATACGGTGATCGGGTACCACGGCAAAAACGCGAAGATATGTCGCGCAGCACAGCTGATTGCGATGTTGGGCATTCTGCCAATGACTATTTTCGAGCCTCAGCTTCGTCGTACCGGTCGCCCTCCACGGATACGTGGCGACTCGTTCACGGAGGGCTCCCAGGACCGCGAGGCAATCCATGAGCATGGTTTATTCTCATCTGCTCGTCCCGCTCGATCGGAGCTTGGCCTTCAAGGCGGAGGCGATGACGGCGTTTCTCGAAGCCGCAATGAGTGCTGGGTTCGTCGGGAAGAACCCCGAGCGGTTTGTGCGGACGGACCCCGAGCCCGTCGGGTCCTTCGTGTTCACTGTGTCGCGCGGGATGCCCAAGGCCGGCAAGGGCCGCGGGCGCCATCCGGGATCGTGGCTGCGTCCCCACTCAGCGGAGGAGCTCTGTCATTCCCTGGAGAATGATGACAACGTTCAAGCCACGGTTTGGAGCGAATTCCGACCGAAGCGACCGCCTCTGCTTGCGCTCGAAGCGCTTCAAGACGGGGCGCGGCTCGACATGACGCAAGCGCAGTTCGACGACGTCTACTACGTCGCGATCACATGCCATCGTACCCAGGTGCCCGTGTCGATGTCCGCCGACCGCTCCTCCGAGAACGCGGCGCTCGAATTCGGAGCGCGCATGGATCTCGTGGACGTTCCGCCGTATGCTACCGCCAATTACCCATACAAGGCCGGGCACATGGAGATCGCCGGAATCGCTGCCGCTCGATCATGGGTGAGCATCACCTTTGGCAACTACGTTTTTCCGCCTGCCCAGCTCTTCGAAGACCTGTTCTCGCGCGAGGGAGGTCTTCCATTCGCTGTGCCCGACTTCACGGCGCTCGCCGAGCGATGCCTCGGCTGCGATCTTCGCCAAACGTGCCATTGGTGCTGATGTGCCTCCCCGTGTCCAGAGATCCGGCTCCGCAGCTGCCCAACCAGCGGCAGCGGCCGACGCCGCCACGCGGCGCGGCTGAGCCGCAGGTCGTTGGGCAGGCAGATGAGACGACCTCGGAGAACCCAATGAGCCCCGACAAACTTGCCATGTGCAGCTGTCCCGACCTCCCGCCGAGGTATTCAACAGCGCTCCGCGCGGTCGTCGCGTTTGTATTCGAGGCCTTCGAGCCGCGGGCGATCGTCGCCGCGGGGTCGGTCGTCCGCGGCGCAGGTGATCGAAGCAGTGATCTCGACATCTTCGTTGTCCAGGAGCGTCCGTACAAGCAGCGCCTACAGCGGTGGTTCGGCGACGTTCCGGTCGAGATCTTCGTCAACCCGGCACGCGCAATTCGAGCGTACTTCGCCAGCGAGCACGAGCTCGGTCGCCCCTCCGCGGCGCACATGATTGCCACCGGCTTCCCTGTGTTCGGCGGCCAAGCGATCGATGCCCTCCGAGCGGAGGCCGCCGAGTGGCTGAAGAAGCGCGCCGAGCTCACTCCGGATGAGGACGCGTTCGCTCGTTATTCAGCGGCGACACTCCTGGAAGACGGCGAGGACATCGTGGAGCGCGATCCCGCCATGGCCAGCGCGTTGCTCGGTGAGGCGGTCATGGCGATGCTCCGGTACCACCTCCGCGCCGAGCGCGGGACGGTGCCAGGGAACAAGAACCTGCTCCTTGAGGTCGAACGCAGCGACCGTGAAGTCGCCGAGGTGGCGCGTCGCTTCTTCGGGGTCTCCACGCTCGAGGAGCGCCAGCTCGCAGCGCGAGCCCTGGCGGACCGCACCATCCGTGCACGGGGCTTCTTCGAGTGGGACTCCGAGAGGATCCCCGTGCCGGACGACTGACACGGCGCTCCGCCCAACGAGGGCTTGCTGACCGACGCGCGGGTGCGCTGCGCACACCGACGCGCAGCGGAAGCCGCGTCCGCCCGCCAATGCGTCGCAGTGTCGATTTTCATGGTACTCTTTCCTATCCCCTGAACGCAGCCTCCACCCTCCAGAGGAGCATCGCAATGTCGAAGGTCGTCGCAATCATGTCCATGTCGCTCGACGGTTACGTCGCCGACCTCAACGATGGCGTGGCCGAGGTGTTCGACTGGTACGCCAATTCGGGGGACGTCGAGATCCATACCGGAGGGTCGGATCCCATGACGTTCAAGGTGTCCGAGCCAAGCGCCGAGCACCTTCGCGGTCTCACGTCCGGCCTTGGTGCCATGCTCACCGGTCGACGCACTTTCGACTTCGCCCAAGGCTGGGGCGGAAATCACGCTTGGGGACCAGCATTCGTGCTTACCCACCACATCCCCGCCGGATGGCCGCGACCCAACTCGACTGTCCACTTCGTGACCGACGGCATCGAGAGCGCCGTGAACCAGGCCAAGACGGCCGCGGCCGGGAAGTCCGTCGGGGTCCACGGCGCCGACACCATCCAGCAGTGCCTGAATGCTGGGCTCCTCGACGAAATCCACGTCGACATCGCGGCGGTTCTTCTTGGCTCCGGAGTTCGACTCTTTGACCACCTCGCCCGCACGCCAGCCGTCCTTGGCAACCCGACGGTGATCGCGGGCGTCGGCGTCACACACCTGCGCTACCCAGTACGCAAGGCGTAGTCCTGCTGGCGAGGGCTGTCGAATGGGCGACGGGAGACATCCCACGTGCGAAGCTGCGGCAGGCAGGGACAGTTCCATGACGACCTGGATCAGCGGAGTCTGCGAAACGAACGGCATCACCATCCACTACCTCCGAACGGGAGGCGCCAAGGTTCCCGTCGTCCTGCTCCATGGATTGATGGGGAGCGGCGCCTGCTGGACTCCCCTGGCGCGGGCGCTCGAAGGTGAATTCGACGTCGTCATGCCCGACGCCCGAGGGCACGGCGGCTCGAGCGCGCCGGACCACGGATACCGGTACGACGATCACGCGAGCGACGTCGTGGGCCTCATCCGCGGCCTTTCGCTCTCTCGTCCGGTCCTGCTTGGCCACTCGATGGGCGGCATGACCGCCGCGGTGGTGGCGAGCCGAGGGGCGGGGGTCATCCGCGGCCTCATCCTTGTCGACCCGACGTTCTTGAGCCCCGAGCGCCAGCGCGAGGTGCACGCCAGCGACGTCGCCGATCAACACCGCCAGGCCCTCGCCTTGCAGAAGTCCGACCTCGTTGCGAAGGCCCGAGCCCGAGACCCGCGTCGCTCGCTCGAGATCATCGAGCTGCAAGCCGAGGCGAGGCTGAAGACCCGGATGGACGCGTTCGACGTTCTCACGCCGCCCAACCCCGCGTACCGCGACGTGGTGAGCGCGATTGACGTCCCGAGCCTGCTCGTCATCGGTGACGACAGCCCCGTCGTCACGCTCGAGATGGCAACGGAGCTGCGGGGTCTCAACCCACGCGTACGAATCGAACAGGTACAGGACGCCGGCCACGGCCTTCCGTTTCAACAACCCGAGCGCCTGGGAGAGGTGGTCCTGTCGTTCTTGCGTGAGCTGGCGTAGCTGCTGCGGTCACTCGGGCTCGCCCTCGGCGAGCGCGACGGGCTGGGCGTTCTCGGTCAGGACGCCGCGCCCGTGCCACACCATCAGCACCGCATAGAGCGCCGCGAGCACGCGAAAGCCGCTGAACAGGCCGAAGCGCTGGCCGAGCGAGCCGCCCGCCACCGCGCCGATCAGGCCCCCGGCCGGTCCCGAGAGCGAGAACAGGCCGCCCACCCGGCCGCGGCCGAGCTCGGCGGTGAGCGCCGCGAAGCGATTGACGCTCGTGAGGTGCTGCACGCCCAGCCCGAGCCCGAGCAAAACCGCCCCGATCCACAGCGACGCGACGCCGAGGGGGAAAGCGAGCAGGAGCTCGGTCGCGAGCAGCAGCGAGAAGGCGATCGCGTAGCGGGCAGCGTCGCGCAGCGGCGACAGGGCGCCCCCGGCGAGGAGCAAGGTCAGCACGAACACGGCGCCCTGGAGGGTCACCAGGCTCGCGGCCTGGGGCACCGAGAGGTGAAACTCGCGGATCCCGATCAACACAACGAACACGGCGAAGTAGGACATCGCCATCTGACCACACAGCTCGATGAGCATGCTCTGGCGCAGCTCGCGGCGAGACAGGATGATTCCGACCTGTCCGCGCAGGCGCTCGAGGAGCGGCGTGGCCGAGCGCCCGCGGCCGGGGGGAGCCCCGGAGAGCACGCGATCGCCGACGAAGACCGTCGCCAGCAGCCCGAGGCCGGTCACCACGAACACGCCGGTGTAGCCGAGCAGGCCGAGGAGCTGCGCGCCGAGCATCGGGCCCACGAAGAACATGCCGAGCGAGTGGGACGCGCGCTGCCAGCCTGCCTTGCGCGGGCCGAGGCGAGGAAGCAGGTGAAGAAACTCGGTCTGGGTCGCGACCATGCGAAACGGGTTGAGCAGCCCGAAGAGGACCACGCCCGCGATGAGCTGCCAGGGCCGATCCATGTGGGTGAAGCCGAACAGGTACAGCGCCGCGCCCGCGAGGCCGCCGAAGCGGAACAGCGGCCGGCTGCCGTGGCGGTCGATCAAGCCTCCGACCGGCATCGAGAGCAGCAGCATGCCGGTGAACTGCAGGCCGCCGACAAGGCCGATCTGCCAGGGGGAGGCGTGGAGCGAGGCGGCATACAGCGGCAGGACCACCTTGGCCACGCCGTTGCTCGAGCCCGCGAGCAGGCCGAGCACCATGAAGCCGAGGAGATAACGCTGGGGGAGAGGCGGCGAAGGTGTCATCACGCGGACCGAGGCGAGCGGCCGGTCGATCGGCGCGTTCGTCCGCCGTGCCGAGTCGGGTGGTGCTGCCGCGCGGGCGCCCTGCAAGCCACGCTCCCGAGCCGGAGCAGGCCCATGGCGACGGCCTCGTCGCCGCGCCGCCCGCTGCCTGCTGCTCCAGCAGCACACGCGCAGCACGCGCCTGGTGCTGACGCAGCAGGGGAGCATCCGGTATTCCGGATACACGTCGTCCGGAGCGGACGTTCGCGCAGCCTGTCGAGCAGCCAGCAGTTCATCCAGTCGGCCTGGGCGTCGGGGTGGCCGCCGCCGCGGCTGGCGCTCATGAAGCTCATGAGATAGCCGCCAGCGCGGCTGGGCGGCCAGGGCGAGACTTCAGCCCGGCCTGACGCGCTTGGCCGCAGGCCGGCTCGTGCAGCGGGCGATCCACGCGTTCACGTTCGCGAAAGGCGAGAGGTCCACGCCGAAGCGGGCCAGGAACGGCAGCGCCGTCACGAGCGACACGTCGGCGAGCGAGAACTGGTTGCCCACGAGGTACTCCTTGCCCTCGAGCGCGCGGTCGAGGATCCCGATCCCGTTCGCGAGGTCCTGCTTCGCGCCCTCGGCGACCTTGGGGTTGCGCTCGTCGGCGGGGAAGCGCTCGAGGGTGTTGCGCAGGAGCCGCGTCGTCGCCTCGAACAGCGTGACGTTGCCCCAGGCCATCCACTTGAACGCCTCGGCGCGATCGGCGATGTGCGGCGGGAAGAGGCCCTTGTCCACGCCGAAGCGCTCGCCGAGGTAGAGCAGGATCGCGAGCCCCTCGAAGATCGGCTTCCCCTCCGCGACCAGCAGCGGGACCTTGCCGTTCGGGTTGAGCGCGAGGTACTCGGGCTTGCGCTGATCTCCCGCCGCGAGGTCGAGCTTGACCTTCTCGTAGGGGACGCCGAGCTCCTCGAGCGCCCAGTGCACCCGGTCTGCGCTCGTCATGGGGGCGTAATAGAATTTGAGGTCGGACATGCGGCGAGCAGAGCCCCGCCGCGCGCGAGCCGCAAGGGGGCTTCGTTCGTCGCGCATGGGCTCGCTCTCGGCGGGCGGCGCTCCACCTGAAGGACGTCACGCCCGAGGCGCCGTGACCCGACCGTGCTCAGCTCCGTCTCCGTTCGTCGAGCGTGGCGCGGAGCACCTGTAGCATGACCTGATCCTTGGGTCGGGTGAGCTTCTCCCCGGTAGACGGCATCGAGCTCACGCAGCGCACCGAGCAGCCGTTCAATATTGTCCGGCGTGCGAGCGTGTACGACGCCCTGCGACGACGCTGCTGACGTTGTCGGCGCTGCCATCACACTGAAACCCGCCATCGGAAGCAGCATGGTCCCCTGGATTCAGCTCTGTCGACCCAAGTGATCGAGGGACTCGCCATGGACGCTGATGACGCCTCGAAGCGCGCTGCCCGGGTGGCGCAAGTTGTCTCAGGAGCCCTGAACCTGGCTCGCCGGAATCACCCGGAGACGCGCGCATGGTGGCGAGCGCTGCTCGAGCGCCTGGAGAGCTTCCGAGCGCTCTGCGAGGCATGGGACGGCACCGAAGCACCGCCCCTCGGGTTGCAAGATGCCGCGCGGGCGGTCCTCATGCAACTCAATCACATGTCGAGCTCGGAGGAGCTTGAAGCGCTCGATGAGGAGGTAAACCCTTTTTACCTCCGCGCTCCTAGCCCACGAGACGCGTAGGCTCTACGACCCGGCGCTACGAGCGCAGGGCTGGAAATCTGCCGCGTGCTGAGCGAGGCAATCGGCCTGTACCGCGCCGCGGGCTACCGCGAGGTCGAGCCGTTCAACGGGGAGCCGTACGCGCACCACGAGCTGGCCACTGCGCGCACGTAACGATTTCCGCTCCCCTGCTGGGAAAGACGGTGTTGACGAGGAGCTCGTGCACCGCCGGGTCCGGGTCGGCGCACCCGTCGCGGAGCACGGTCAGCTCGTAGCCCCGGTCCGACGCATCGTACAGCGTGGCCGCGACCATGGCGCTCGTCGCGACACCAGTGAGCGCGAGCGAGTCCACGCCGCGGGCGCGGAGCACCAGATCGAGATCCGTTCCTGCGAACGCGCTCGTGCGCCGCTTGAGCACGACGACGTCGTCCGCGGTGACCTCCAGCGCGACCTCCGTACCCGGCGAACCCTCGTGGAACAGGTTGCCGGCCCGGTGGAAGGCCGCGAAGACCTCACCCGCCAAGTCCGCGCCGTTGGCCCGAAACGCGGTACGCACGAACACGACCAGCACCCCGGCTGCGCGGGCTCGCGGCAGCAGCTCGGTCACCGGCGGCACCACGGCCTTCGTGAACGGGTAGTTGTCGAGAATCCCGACCTGGAGGTCACCGACGATCAGCGCGCAGCTCATGGTGCGAGCTTCTCCATCCGGCGGCCCACCGTCAATAGAACACCGACGCCGGGACGGTCGTCGAGGTTCGCGGGGCAGTCTTCTGCCCTCCCTCGGCGATCATGCCTTGCCTCAGGCACGACGCTCGATGGCCCGTCGACCGGCACACGTACCAACTGCATACTCGCCTGCGTCATCGTTCGCGTCCAGCGGCGCGCCACGCGTGCGCCTCTCATCGGCATGCCCGTGCGCTCGACGCGCGGCGCGCGACCATCAATGGCCCGACGCGCGGCGCACGCGCCACGTGCTCGTCTGCGTTGTCGTCGGGAGCTCGGCCGCCGTCTCGGCGGGGGCGCCGACGGGGACGCGGCCCACCGGGCTCATCGGGGCCACCTCCGAGAGCGGGTGAGGGCGCGGGCGAAGAGGAGATCAAGCGCGGCCGGCCGCGCATGCGTCCCGCCGGCACCTGAAAGCCAGTCCCCGGTGTCCGTACCTCGACAGCCCGCGGCCATCCGCGCGCTTCTCCACGTGGCTCATCGTCGGCGCGTGTTTTGCCGGAGCTTCGGACGTCGTCCCGCGTGGTGGAGAGCTCGGCAAGCTGCGGCAACCTGAACAGCCCCGCCGCTGATCGGCCGCGCCGTTGCAGGGGCACTTCTTCGCTTCGGAGGGATAGGGCATCGAGGGCCCGCTCGCGCCTTCGTCCGGTGTAGATACCGCACGGTCCTGCGTTGGTCTGCTTGACAAGGTGGGGCAGCCGTCGGATACGCTGCCTTTGCACGATGCGTTGGGGCGGCACGTGGGGGTGGGTCGGAGTTCAAGGCGGACCGACCATTCAGCGAGCGATCGCCCGTCTGCGTCAGGCGATGCACCTGGACCGCCGGCGTCCGCGCTCGATCGCGGGCGGCTCGGCTCGAAGGAGTGACGAATGCAGATCGGAATCATCGGCGCCGGCTCGATCGGCGGGTCGCTGGCGAAGCTGTTGGGGAAGCTCGGTCACCAGGTCGTGATCGCGAACTCGCGCGGGCCGGACACGCTCCGCGAGCTTGCCGCCGAGACCGGGGCCACCCCCGTCACGGCCGCGGAGGCCGCGCGCGGCGGCGAGATCGTGGTCGTTACGATCCCCCAGCGCGCGGTCGTGGACCTGCCGAACGATCTCTTCGCCGGCGTGCCCGCCGATGTGGTCGTGATCGACACCAACAACTACTACCCGGTCCGCGACGGCAGCATCCCGGCCATCGAGGCGGGGCAGGTCGAGAGCGCGTGGGTCGCCGAGCAGATCGGGCGGCCAGTGGTCAAGGCGTTCAACAACATCTACTTCGAGAGCCTGCTCGCGAAGGGCAAGCCGAAGGGCACGCCGGGGCGCGTCGCGCTCCCGATCGCGGGGGATCCGCCGGAAGCGCGGGCGAAGGTCATGCGCCTCGTCGACGAGCTCGGCTTCGATGCGGTCGACGCGGGCGGCCTCGAGGACTCGTGGCGGCAGCAGCCGGGTACCCCCGGCTACATCCACGACCTCGACGCGCCTCGGCTGAAGGAGGCGCTCGCCGCGGCCGAGCGGAGCCGCATCCCCGAGTACCGCAAGGCCTCGGACGACTGGCTGCGATCGCTCATCGCGTCACAGAGCCCGAGCTGATCCGAGCGCAAGCGGAATCGTCGGCCGCAGCGGCGGCCTCGAGGACACAGTATCCTCAGATGGATCCAAGCGTCGCTGATGCAGCGAATCTTCCCGAGCCTGCCTTCACCGGCTGAGCTTCAGAGCAATAGCAATGGCAGTGCCGTACGTTGGAACCATTCCGACCGCTTGATGTTAGAGGAGACGCAGCATGGACCGATTCACCGGCGGTTGCCTGTGCGGCAACGTGCGAATTGTGGCGTCGGGACTCCCATACCGGGTCGGCCTCTGTCACTGCCTCGACTGCCGCAAGCATCATGGAGCCCTTTTCCACGCTTCTGCGGTGTTCCCTCAGGACGCGGTGACGATCGATGGCGAAACCCGCGACTACGCCGGGCGGTTCTTCTGTTCCCGCTGCGGCTCGTCTATTTTTGCGCGCACCGCAGACGAAATCGAAGTGAACCTGGGATCCCTGGATGCCCCAGATCAACTGATGCCAACCTACGAAAGCTGGATCGTTCGTCGCGAGTCCTGGTTGCCGCCGTTTCCACTCACGAGACGATATGACCGCGATCGTGACGCCACGGGTCGCTTTGAAGAGTAGGTCGCACGAACGGTGGGGTGCAGGAACGTGCCCTCACGGTCTGGGAAGCCTTCATGCTTCCGGAGGATGGTATCTTCCGGAGCCTTGACAACCAGCTCCTCTCCGCTGGCGCGGACCTTGACTCTTCGCCGGCGACTGAACTCGACATCATCGTAGAGGCTCGGCCCGAGAGCGAAGATATCGATCTTCGTCACCATCGGCAGGGGCTCAGCCGCATCGCAGCCTCGAGCCGCTTTTCCGGAGGCATGCGCCGGAGCAGCTCGTGGTAGCGTGCGTCCGCTTGCGGCGAGGTGTCGACCATCGACATACAACATGAGTCTAGCAGAAACCGCTCGCACGGGAAGGGCTCGCCGCCGGTCCCTCGCGAGGCGGGGTGTCGTTCCGGCGGGGTGCCCTCCCTCGCCCCACGCTCGCTCCCGGCCGACATCCTCGCTCCTTGCCAGATCCAGCGGAGCCGACCTCCCATCCTCCTGCCGTGCAGGAGCGCACGCGCCGCTCGAAGTCCGCCTTGAATTACCCGCGAGCCCGTCGATGATCACGAAATCGACATGCTCACCGACGAGCGCTTCAACGACGCGCCGAAAGTCGGTGACCATGGGCTGCCTTCGCTTCCTCGATGAACTCCAGTGCCTTCCGCATCCGCTCGACTCTCTCGGTGGGAGTCAAGCGCAGGTTCTCGGCGATGAGCGATGCATCAACGCCAGAGGGGACTCGTTCGAGTATCCGCTGATCCCAGGTCTTCTCGGCGTCGGAGGGTTCAGCCGCTGTTCGTTCGGCTTGGCGATCATGCATCGGCGTCGGGCTCCTGACCCACTGTACCACGGTGGTGATCCCTGACGATAGCGAGCGAGCATGGCTCCGAGGCCGGCCGGCTGTCGCCTCCATGAGCGCGTACGCCCGTCGCAGTCCTCCCGCCTTGGACGTCGCAGCGGTCAGGTGGGTCCCCACCGCCCGACCTCGCGAGCGCCTTTCTCGCGCGCCATCCAGGTCGAGGTCGCACGTCGGGCGCGCGATCGTTCAGCTCGACCTCGGCTCGGTCGTGAACGATGACCGGGAGCGTCACCGGAGCCGCTCGCGGGCGTCACGAAAGACGTCCCCGGCCGGTCGGCCCCGGGGGACGGATCTGCCTCGAGCTCTGCGTCCCGGCGCGTCGCTTCCTCGGTCCAGAGGCGCCTGTGCTTCTCCTCGGAGAGCTCATCCAGGCTTTCCAGAAGCGCCTCTGCGAGACGTGCGCGCTCCGCGACGGGCAGCTTCAGGGCTTCGGCTTCGAGCTCGGGAAGGTTCACGGGGGGATTGTACCGCGCGGCTCGGAGGACGCGCCGCGCTTGGCTGCCCATCGCAGCAGCGTGTCGAGCGCCGGGCAGAGCGCTTGTCCCCAGTCGGTGAGCCCGTACTCGACCCGGGGCGGCACCTCGGGGTGCGTGACGCGCCAGATCATCCCGTCGCGCTCCATCTGCCGGAGCTGCTGGATCAACATCTTCTGCGAGATGCCAGGGATGGCGCGCTCGAGCTCCGAGAAGCGCTGCACCTTCCCTCCGAAGAGGCGGAAGAGGATCACCAGCTTCCAGCGCCCCTTGAGGAGCTCGAGGGCCTGCTCGACACGCTCGGCGGCGATCTCGGGAGTCGCCGGCTCGTCGTACTCACCTTCAGGTGCGTACCCCACCTTTTCGTGCGTTCTTGCCACCCGATGAGCCTAGCCCAACTTTGCGCGCGAGGGGGCCGACGCGCCGGGCCGCGAGTCATCGTCCCTCAGGAGGAATCACCGCCCATGCAAGTACCTGAACCGCTCGCAGGGGACGTCGCCGCGCAGAACGCGCGGAGCGTCGATGGCGTGCTCGCCTGCTCCCGACGATTCTCGATCGATCCCGAGGAGTTCGCCGGCAAGCGCGTGCTCGTCACAGGCGGCACCAAGGGGGCGGGCGAGGCCATCGTCCGCCGCCTCGGCGCGGCGGGCGCCGTGACGGCGACCACGGCGCGCTCTGCGCTCCCGGCAGGCCAGTCGCCGAACGTCTTCGTACAGGCCGACCTCGCCACGGTGGCAGGGGTGGACGCCGTCGTCCGCGCGGTCCTGGGCGAGCTTGGCGGGATCGACATCCTGGTCCACTCCGTCGGCGGCTCCTCTGCGCCGGGCGGCGGCTTCGCGTCGCTCACCGAGGACATCTGGCACGACGAGCTGTCGCTCAACCTCATGGCCGCCGTGCGTCTCGATCGCGCGCTCCTTCCGCACATGATCGCGCGAGGCGCGGGGGTCGTCCTCCACGTTTCGTCCATCCAGCGCCGGCTCCCTCTCCACGACGCGACGATCGCGTACGCGTCGGCGAAAGCCGCGTTGTCCACGTACAGCAAGGCGCTCTCCAAGGAGCTGGGACCGAAGGGCGTCCGCGTGAACTCGATCGCCCCGGGATGGATCCGCACGACGGCAGCCGACGCCCTGGTGAAGCGCCTTGCCGACGGCGCCGGTACGGATGAGGACACGGCCCGGCAGGGCATCATGAACGCGCTCGGTGGTATCCCCATCGGGCGTCCCGCGTGGCCCGAAGAGGTCGCGGAGCTCGTCGCTTTCCTTGCCTCCGACAGGGCGGCGTCCATCCATGGGAGCGAGTACCTGATCGACGGGGGCACTGTGCCCACCGTTTGACGGCAAACACCGGACCCACTCGGCACAACGCCCGCCCGCCGAACAGCCGCTGAGCCCGATCGGTCCTGGGTGCAGGCCGAGGGTCGTGCCCGCGGACGCCACTGACGACAATGAAGTCGACTTAATGCCGGGCGAGCACTCCGAGGAGCTCAGCGATCTTCGTCGGAGCGGGCATGCGGTTCTCGCGCGCGCCTGCTCTCACGGGCGAGCGTGACGAAGTCGATGTGGGCCTGGAGGGTGGCGACCCGATCCGCTGGCGTGAGGCTCAGCATCCAGCGGATGAGCGTGAGGTCGACGCCGTCCTCATTGTAGACCGGAGGTGCCGCTTCAGGATCGACCATCGTGGGTGGAGCGTATCACGCACAGATGCGACGGACGCGCCCCCGCCTCGCGTCGGGCTGCTCCGCGGAGAGGTGGCGCAGCTCCAGGGTCATCGCTTCGTCCTCGCGGGTTGGCGTCGGGTCGCCGCTCGGGTGGTTGTGGGCCAGGACGAAGCTGTGGGCGGCCATGTCCAGCGCCGTGCGCAGGACGGTGGAGCGGCCGACGTGGAGGGCGTCGTCGGAACCGCGGGCGAGCAGGCGCGTCTCGCGGACGCGGCCGTGGCTGTCGAGCGCCGCGATCCAGAGCTCCTCGTGGACCAGAGATGCGAGCCTCGGGCCGAAGTAACGCGCCACGCGGGCGGCGTCGGTGAGGAGCGCGCCCCGGCGCGCGCGGGCGGCGTGGGTGCGGCGGCCGAGCTCGAAGGCGGCGGCGAGCCGGGTCGCGTCGAAGAGGGCGATCTGGGTGCGCTCGGCCAGCGCCGCGGGCGAGAGGCGACCGAGGGAGGGGAGAGCGGCCGTGCCGAGGATGCGCGGCCCGACGCCGGGAAGGCCGATCACCATCTCGAGGAGGGCGGACTCGGTCGCGGTCGGCAGCTCGGCCGTTGTCTCGGCGGGGGCGTCGACAGGGGCGCGGCTCATCGGGCTCATCGGGGCCACCGCCGAGAGCGGGAGAGCGCGCGGGCGAAGAGGAGATCAAGCGCGACCGGCCGCGCAAGCGCCCCGCCGCGTAACCTCGTGCTGCAGGTCGCTGCTGAGCGCGTGGAAGTTGGGCTGGCGCGCACGTCACACTTCTGGTGATGAGCCTTGCCTGCGCGCACATGTCCCCGGTAAGGTTCACAACCGGACTCGACGTGGCACAGAAGCTTGTAGATGGACGCTATGACGCTTGAGGCTCAGGAAGCGGCGCTGTTGCAGCAGGTGCCAGAGGACGGGACATCAGTTGGGAACATGGCGCTAATGCGTACTCTGCGGTGGACTCCGCTTGAGTACTGGCCGGTGCGCAACCGGTTGGTCGAGCGCGGCGTTCTCGAGCGTGGTCGTGGCAAAGGCGGCAGCGTTTATCGAGTGCTTGATGCGACCGCGGGAGCGCCAGCGGCGGCTGCAGGGGTTCCCGAGGTGAGCGTCACGCCTCCGCAAGAGGACTGGGAACGCGAGAAGAGCCTCTACGCACCAATGGCTAAGGTGGTTGGCGAAAGCTGGGTTGCGGCTGCCGGCTTCGACAACCACATCATTCAAGTTACGGCGCAGCAAGGTAGTAGATATACGGGCGGCAAGTGGTCGCGGCCCGACTTGGCCGTTGCAACGCTCTCGACCTACCCGTACATCCCGGGACGCCATTTTGATGTCATTACTTTTGAAATCAAGACCTCGGACGGTCTTGATGTTACGTCTGTGTATGAAGCTCTCGCACACCTCCGGTCTGCGACGCGTTCATACGTTCTCGCTCATGTTCCTGCTGAGCGCGCGAAGCAACTCGAGAGCCACTTGGACGAGATCTTCGCCGAAGCAAAAAAGCATGGCGTAGGCGTCATCATTGCTGGGTTCGGGGAGCTCGACCGCTCACCCCGACGGCCGCCGCTGCCCCCGGGCCTGTGGACGCACCGCCGTCCACAGGCGCGGTTCGCTGGGCCAGCTCCAATCCAGCTATTCAGGAAACCGGCGCGTCTCCACGGCGACGCCGTCCTCGGCCGTGATCACCGTGCCCTGGTCGTCCCAGCGGATGCCGCCCTTGCCCGGCGGCCTCAGCGTGGAGGTGACGCCCAGGGCCATGAGCCGGTCCTCGCCGAGGTCGGCGATGCGCGATGCCGAGCGAGTCGCCGCCGCGCCCCGGGCCGCCGTCGCCGCCCTGGCCGCCGTCGGACGTCTCGATCTC
This sequence comes from Sorangium sp. So ce302, assembly GCF_051530145.1. Lineage (GTDB taxonomy): Bacteria > Myxococcota_A > Polyangia > Polyangiales > Polyangiaceae > Sorangium > Sorangium cellulosum_B. The sequence continues at coordinate 11,082,121 of NZ_CP150326.1, forward strand.
GCAGTCGCGCACGGTCACCTTGGCGCGCAGCGCGACGAGGCCGATGCTCAGGTAGCCGTTCTCGCCCCCCCACCGCGGCCGCCGGCCCCGCCCGAGCCTCCCCCGGCGCTCCCCCGGACGCCGCGCCGCACACGCCGAGCCCGCCTCTGCGGCCGCCGCCTCCGCCCTGGCCCGGCGTGCCCCAGCCGCCGTGGCCGGACCAGTCCGCTTCCCAACCGGCCTCGCTGATGCGCACGATGCCCTGGCCGGGGGCGCCGATGGTGCCTCGCGCGCCGTAGATCGGTCCGGGCAAATCCTCGCCGTCATGGCCCCCCACCCATGGGCGGGGCGAAACCTGCCTCGGATCATCTCGACCTCGGTGCTTGCGCGGCCCGGAGAAGCATCGGTATGCCGGTACCATCGCCTGTTCTGGCCCGCGAGCAGACCAGCCTGGCGCCGGTGCGGCGGGCCATCGAGCTGGAGGCCGCATCGCCGTGCGTGGCGGACCCGAGCCATGCTACATTTCCCCTATATCCACCGAGGAACTTCTCGCGCAGGTGCTGCTGTTGCCCCGCCACGAGCGGGCCCGGCACGCGCGGAGATCCTGAAGGAGCTCGAGGACCGGCGTGCGGGTCGAGCTTCATCCTGAAGCGCGCGCTGAGCTTCGGGCGGCGACCATCTGGTACGACGAGAGGCGCCCCGGGCTGGGCGACGAGTTCATCGCTGAGGTCTCGTGCCTCGTCGAGGCTCGATAAGATTGGAGAGGCCCCGACATCTCTTCAGATCTGGCCAGGGACCTCTCCTGCACCACGGAGCATTCGCAGAGCGGTCGTGAAACGCCGAACTGACCCGGCCGGGCCACCGGAGCAACCGGCCGGCCCCTGACGTGGCCTATCGCAAGGCAGGAATCCGGCTTGTCCCTCGGAGGGATGCGTGACTGTCAGCAGCTTCTCGCCCCGATCCAACGGCGCGTCGGACAGGCCCAGTACCCACGTATCGGAGCGGAGCAACTGGGCCACTCGAGCATCGCGGGCGGCGTCGTGGTGTCGATCGAACCGATGAATGGTGGACACGAGCCCGGCCCGACGGGCTGCTCGCCGAGGCGGCAGCGCTTGCGGCGATGAGCGACCCATGGTATAATTAATCACCAATTGAGGTGACGCGTCATGTCGCTCGTTGAGTTGCTCCCGGATATCCAGTCTTTGCCGCGTGCTGACAAGCTCAAGCTGATCCAGTTCCTCGCACAGGAGCTGGCGGAGGCGGAGGAGCCACCTGCGCTCCGGGCGGGCCAGTCCTACTCCGTGTGGTCGCCCGACCAAGCGTTTGCGGCGGCCGAGACGCTCCTCCAGACCTTGCGCACCGAATAGGAACCGCAACGTGTCCGTCACGGGTCAGCAGTTCCCCTTCCTGGCGCGCGCCTCTGAGCATGTCGCCGGAAGCCTTGCGCCGATGCTCCCGCTGACGCTGGTGGGAGGGCGCAGCGTGCAAGCGTTGGGCCTGCTCGACACGGGGGCTGCTGTCAGCGTCCTGCCCTACACGGCCGGTCTCAACCTTGGTTTCGACTGGGATCAGCAGAGCACCGCGGTGCAGCTCAGCGGGAATCTGGCGATCGCCGAGGCGCGCGCCGTCCTCGTGTCGGCGGTCGTTGCGGGCTTCGCTCCGGTGCGCTTGGCGTTCGCCTGGGCAAGAGTAGACACCGTGCCTGTCATTCTGGGCCAGATCAACTTCTTCCTGGAATTCGATGTGTGCTTCTTCCGGGCACGTCAGATCTTCGAGATTCGACCTGCGCAGCGACCCTAGCTGCGGCGCCGCCGCCGGACGAGCGGCTGGTGCTGACGGTGCGCCTGTTTCGGTGCTGCGCGGCACGGGGGGCGCGTGCCTGGGTCGCGTAGGCACCAAGCTGCGCGACGAGGTGCTCGAAGACGAGGCGGACGCGGCGCACGGCGCGCAGATCCTCGTGCATGACGACCCAGGCGTCCAGGTGGAAGGCGAGCGCGGGCAGCACGCGCACGAGCGGCACCGGCCGCCGGCTGAGCGGGAGCTGGCACACCCCGATGCCGAGGCCGGCGCGCACCGCGGCGAGCTTCACGATGTCGCTGTCGCTGCGGAACGCATAATCGCGCGGCGTTGTGACGAGCCCGGCGGCGGCGAGCGCGTCGATGATGGCGCGGGAGCCGTCGGCGCCGATGAGGGCGTGGCCCGGCACGAGCCCCGCGAGCGACGTCGGGGCAGCGTGCGCGGCGAGGTACGCCTTGGTGGCGAAGAGGCCGAGCTCGACGCGCCCGGCGCAGCGCCTCACCAGGCCGGCCTGCGTCGGCTCCGCCATGCGCACGGCGACATCGGCGTCGCGGCGCAGGAGATCCTCGGTGCGATTGGTGGCGACGAGCTCGATCTGAAGGCGCGGATGAGCAACGAGGAGCGCGGCGAGTATCGGGGGAAGCACCTCGGCGCCAACGACCTCGCTGCACGTGACGCGCACGGTGCCGCGGTCGGCATCGGTGGGGCTCGACACGGCGCGCACGAGGGCGCGCGCGCTCGCGGCGATGGACTCGGCGTAGGGCAGCGTGGCAAGCGCGAGCTCGGTCGGCACCAGGCCGTTCGGCGCGCGGGTGAACAGCACGACGCCGAGCTGCGACTCGAGCTGCTCGATCTGGCGGCGCACGGTGGGCTGCGCGACGTCGAGGGCACGCGCGGCGCCGGAGAGGCTGCCGGCGCGCATGACGGCAAGGAAGGCACCGTAGAGGTCCCACGAGGGCTCGGCTGGGCTCATCAAAAGATGATGAGCGGATGGACGCATTTGTACAATGTTCATGAGCACCCGCAGCGACCATGCTCTCCACGTCGCCGGCACCCGCGCCGGTACGCACGACGAGGACAACGACCATGACCACCGCCGCGATGCTCCCTGCGCTCGACCTTGCTCCCTCTACCCGCCGCCCCGTGCCGCAGCCCACCTGCGAGGTCTCGGCGGGCGGGGCCACGGGCATGCCGCGCGCGCTCCTGCGCCTCGAGGGCGCGCTCGTGCTCGGAGCAGCGCTGCTCGCCTACGCGCACCTGGGCGGGAGCTGGGGATGGTTCGCGGCGCTGTTCCTCCTGCCCGACCTGTCGCTGCTCGGCTACCTCGCGGGCCCGCGGGTGGGCGCCGTGGCCTACAACGCGGGGCACAGCCATCTGGCTCCGGCGCTGCTCGCGGTCGCGTCGGTCGCGCTTGGCTCGCCGGCGCTGCTGCTCGGCGCGGCGATCTGGGTCGGGCACATCGGCTTCGATCGGATGCTGGGCTATGGGCTCAAGTACGGGACGGCGTTCGGCGACACGCACCTCGGCCGCGTGGGCTCGAAGCGCTCTTTCAAGCAACGATGGTTTCAACGGTCGCCGGCCTGACGACGGCTGCTGGAGTAATAGAGTGGACGGCAGCCGGAAAATCGGCGCATCGCCACGGCGACGCCGTCCTCGCCCGAGATCATCTTGCCCTGGTCGTCCCAGCGGATGCCGCCCTTGCCCGGCGGCCCCAGCGTGAAGGTGACGCCCTCGACCCAATCGCGCGCATGAACGCACGCGTACAGATCTCGGGTATACCTCCCCCATGAGCAACCTGTCCGCGATCGGCTTCGCTGCTTCCTCCGAGGACGACTTGCGGCGTACGGTCGGCGCCGCGCTCGAGCGCGCCGCTCCGCCGCCGGACCTCGGCGCGTCCGCGGCGCACTACCTCTGGTTCCGCGACGCGAGCGGCGCCGCGCTCGCTGCCCGGTTTGACGACCAAAAGGCGATCGATTGCATCACCCCCTTCTTCGCCGCGCCCGACGGCGGCACGCGCTGGCGAGTGCACACGAGCGCGCCGCACCTCGATCGCGAGTGCCTGCATTGTAGCGGCGCCGACTGCGACGTGATCGACCCTTCGTCCGGCGTGATGTGCACGCGGACCGCGCTGCAATTCCTGTTCTTCGAGCCCTATCAGGCCTGGCTCGCGGACGAGCGGACGTTCGAGGTCGTGATCGTCGGCTTCGCCTCGTCCCTTTCACTCTGCACCACGCCCGACGACCTCGAGCGCGCGCAGGCGGCGCTCTTCGGCGATGCAGAGCCCGGCGTCCCGCGCGAGCCCGGCAAGCCCATGCGCCTCGCGGACCAGGCATTCCTGCCGCACGGCATGTTCGGCGCCGAGGGCGAGCTCGGCGCGCGCGCCCGCGCCCTGCTCACGGGGAACGTCGAGTCGGTCACCCTTGCACGCAACGAGATCACCGGGAGCAGGTTCGTACACACGCGCGTCCGTACCCTCGGCGGTCCCATCGACATCGTCGCGCCGGCCGACGCCGTGGAGGTCCCGGAGCGCGCGACGCTCGTGGTCGCCGACTGCTGGCTGGTCGGGCGACCCGTCGAGGCGCCGCCCTCGAAGACCGGTTTCTTCCGCCGCATCCTCGGCAGGGCCTGAGGACGGCGGGCGGAGATGAATGCATGAATGCACCGAGCCCGCGACGAGCAGAAGGCGTAGAATGCATCTCCATGGCGGCCGACCGCGTTTCGCGTACCAAGACGATCGACGGCATTGTCACGCCCGCGTTCATCCACAACGGGCCGAGTTTCTTCTTCGTCGACCTTCCCGTCTTCGCGGACGGCCTCGTCGACTGCTGGGAGCTCCTCGACCTCGCGCTCTTTCGCGACCGGCTCCGCTCCGGCTGGGTCACGCCGCATCCCTCGGACCCCGCCGAGGTGTCGGTGCACGGCCTTGCGGCGTGGACCACCGCGGGCGGCCGGTGGGAGCTCGACGCCGATGGCCTGTTCGAGCGGGTTCTCGCGCTGGTGCGTCAGCTCAACCCGCGGATGGAGAACCTCCACGACTGCCACGGGCGCACGGTCGAGATGGTCGGCGATGTCCGCGTTTCCATCCTCGCCATGTCGCAAGCGCGCCCCGTCCGCGTCGTCGATCCCAAGCGCGCGTTCTCCGAGCGCGTCCCAGGGGACCGGCTCTCGGTCCTCGTTCACGACGGCGAGTACCACCTCGCGAGCCTCCGCGTCTTCGCCGATGGTGTCGTCGAGCTGGGGCGCCTTCCGTCTCCCGAGGCGCTCGACGTCGCTGCCCTCCGTGCCATGGTGGAGGCCGGCAGGATCGTCGGCTCGGTGCCGGAGGGCGCCCGCGTCCACATCCATGGCCTCGGGTCGTTCGTCGTCCAGGCGGAGCATTACGGCACGGATCCCCGCGAGCAGCTCCGCGAGGTCTCGGACCTGCTCGACAAACTGAACGGCCGCCCAGGCTCCATCGCGCGCTGCCGCACCGCCTACGAAACGTACCTCGCCGATCCGACCGTCGCGCACCGTGAAGCGCTTCGCGCGGCGTACGAGGCTGTGCCCGAGCACAACCGCCGCTACGTCGGCGACATGGACACGAAGGACGTCGGCGTACGCATGATCCTCTACGGGGAAAAGGAGATCGAAGGCTGGAGCCACCGTGTGGTCGCACGCGCGTCGGGCGAGAAGGACCTCCCGGAGATCCGAGTCCCGAAGCCGAAGGATGAGTAATGCTAGGCCCGGCGAGCCGCGACGTTCCGGTCCCCTGAGCCGCACCCCGCCGTTCGCAGTCGCAGGAGCCGAGGGATGGGAATCCTCGTCGACTGCTCCGACTGCTCCCCACGGCGAATGAACCCGCCCGCATGCACCTCGGCGAGCGACCGCGACTTGCATCGCTCGTCGAATCCCAGGCATCATTTCGAGGAGCACGAGAAGTGATCCATGAACGTCAAGACACATAGGGTTATCATCGGCCGCAAGCTGGGGCACCAGCGGTTCGAGCTGAACGGCGCCGGCCGGGTGACCTATCTGACTCCGGAGACGGTCGTCGACGATCGCGTTCGAACGTACTTGGATGCGGGGCAGTGCGATGCGATCCTGGCCGACCTCGAGCCCGGGCCCGCGGGGGGCGCACCTTGCTACGTGGCGATTCGGGTCAGGGAGCTGAAGCCGAGTCCCGACGACTACGAGCGCTATCATTTGATTCTTGAAAGATTCAAGAGAGCCGGCGTCGCCGTCGACGCTCCCGATGCCTCTGTCTGCTTCGCGGCTCTCGACTTTCCATTCTGGGATCCTCTTTCGACGATTCTCGACCGATTCGTGGCGACGCAGGCCATCTTCCCGACCTCGTGGTGGGATGATGATCCGGAGCGGGGCGTCCAGGAGATGATTTCGCTCATCGCGGAACTCAAGATTCGAGGACGCTTTCCACGAGCCAGAATGCTCAGGCAAGCCCGACTGGATCTGGGGAATTCGAGCGACACGGACACAGACGACGCCCGCGATCGACTGTGTGGGGCCCTCGTTGCCGCGGCGAACGATCTCGCGGAGAAGGCTGACGGACTGCGGCGGTTTTTCGGCCCGTTCGATTACCACAGTGACCCGACCTGGATTTACTTCGACCCGAACGGTTACGCAGCGCTCCTGCGAGAGGGGCTTCTCGAGCCGTGGCTGCGCCGGGGCAAGAATGTCGTCGAATACCGAAGACCTCCTGATCTTGGAGAGATCGACCTCGACCATTTCCCTTCTGGGGACGATCCGTTTTGAATGTGCCGTACACCACCTGGGGCGGGTGCTCGACCGATCACCCCATGGCCGCCGCTGCACCCGGGCCTGTGGACGCGCCGGCTTCCACCGACGCGGCTCGCTGGGCGAGCTCCAATCCGGCTATGCAGGAAACCGGAGCGTCTCCAGGGCGACGTCGTGCTCGGGGGGTGACCGCCCTGGCTTGATTGCCAAGACGTTAGCCGGAGGACGAGCGGCGCGGCTGGAGTTCGCGTAGGATCGCGATGAATGACGACCGTCGAGAAGCGAGCGCGCACACGCAGCTGCCTCCTCGCTGGTGCGCTCGGCGACGCATGGGGCGGTCCGTACGAGGGCCTTGCAGGGCCGGTACAGCCCGTCTTTCCAGAGGCTCCGCGGCTCTCCGATGACACCTGGCTGACCGTCGCCACGTGCGAAGCCATCGTGCTGAGCCGAGGACGCGTACAGCCGGAGCGGATCGCCGAGCGCTTTCGTCACTGGTTCGAGACTGGCCACATCTCCGGCGTAGGCTCTGCGACGCTCAAGGCGCTTCGCGATCTCGCCGCTGGTGCCCACTGGGCTCTTGCTGGAGCTCGCGGTGAGTTCGCCTCAGGCTCGGGTGCTGCCATGCGCGCAGCGCCGTTGTCGTTCTTCCTGGACCCGAGCGTCGAGGCGGACCGTCGAACGATTCGTGACGTCTCGCGGATCACACACCACAGCGACGAAGCTTACGCCGGTGCGCTCGCCGTCGTCGTCGCACTACGACATTGCGCGTCCAATGGCGCTGTTCCGCAGGATCTCCTCTCCGCGGTCGCTGCCGATCTGCCGGACACAGCGGTTCGCGATCATCTGCTTGATCTCGCCGACTTTCGAGGCTCACCGAGCGAAGCCGCTGTCCGGTTCGGGTGCTCCGGCCATGTGGTTGAGGCCGTACCGATGGCCCTGTTCGTCGCAGCGGCGACCACGGACGAGCCCATCGGCGCGGTCATCGCGACCGCAGTCTCGCTGGGCGGCGACGCCGATACCATCGCGGCCATCGGGGCCCAGATCGCCGCCGTCGGGGGACGGCCGCTCCCGGATGATCTCGTCGCGAGGCTCCCCGAGCTTCCGCAGATCACTCCGATACTCAACCGGTTCGTATCCCTGCTGAAATGACGACCGGGGCCGGGCTCGGCGAACAAGCGGCTGGAGCCGACGAAGCCTGCGGCGTGGATGACCGAAGCCTTGCGACAGGTCGGACGGGCGTGGCACGATGGGACGTCGGCCTCGGCGGGCTTCGCGGCTCACCCGCAAGCCGTTGGACAGCGCAGGGCGGGCGAAATAGGCCCCTTGAAGGGGGGAGACAGTGGCCGGCGCGCGAAGGGTGTGTCACCTTCTGCCGGGAGGCCCCGTCAGACGATTGAAGGCATCGAAGGAACCAGGTGCGATGACAAATCCGGAGCTGGTGAGGTTCGAGATTGAAGGTGCCGAAATGGCGGTCCGCCTGGCGGGCGATCGGGAGAAGCCGGCTATTCTCCTGATCCACGGTTTTCCAAGCTCCTCGGAATCGTTCCGGAACGTGATCGGCCCCCTCGCGCGGGACTGCTTCGTGATCACCCCGGACCTTCCGGGGTTCGGCGGCTCCGAGCCGGTCGAGCGCCCCTCATTCTCGCGTTTCTCGGACATGATCGACGGACTGCTCGCGCGGCTCGGAGCCGGGTCCTTCCACCTCTACCTCCACGATTATGGAACGGCGGTAGGACTTCATCTCGCCACGCGCGCGCCGAGCAGGATACGCAGCCTCATCGTCCAGAATGCCAATGCCCATGAGAGCGGGATGGGGCCGCAATGGTCGGCGACCAGGGCCTATTGGGACGATCCTACGCCGGAGCGGGAAGCCGAGGCGACCGCGCACCTGACCTTCGAGGGGACGCGCGACCAATATCTGGGCGGCGTGCCCCGGGACATCGCCGAGCGCATCGAGCCCAGGCTGTGGGAGGAGGACTGGCGGATCATGTCGCTCCCCGGCCGGATCGAGACGCAGCGTGCGCTGGTGCTCGACTATCGCAGCCATGTCGCGCGGTTCGGGGAGATAGCCGATTATCTCGATCGCTGGCAACCCCCGGCGCTGATGCTGTGGGGGCGGCACGATATCTTCTTCGATCTCGAGGAGACCCTCTCCTGGATGAAGGCGCTCCCGCGCATGGAGGCGCACATCCTCGACGGCCCGCATTTCCTGCTGGAGACCCATCCGGCCGAATGCGCCGCGTTGATGAGCGCCTTCGTCAGGCGCGTGGAGGGGCTGCGTTAGGACGCGCGCACCGTGAGCTCGTACAGGAGAGCCTCCTCGCGTCGCTCCTCGCCGAGTGCGCTCGCAGGAATTGTACGACGCGCTGCGATCGACCTATCGTCGACGCCATGTCCACGTCGCTGTCCGAGATGTCCCTCCCGCAGCTGCGCTGCTTCGTGGCGGTCGTGGACGCGGGGTCGTTCGCCGAGGCCGACCAGCGTATCGGCATGTCCACGTCCAGCGTCTTGATCGGCTTCAGGAACGCACGGACGGGCCTCCTGCGGCCGTGGAGGTTCCGGGCGCGTGACGCGGACGCCGACCCGTCGACGGGCCGGGAGCATCTTGCGTCGACGTACCCCGCTCTGGAGGAGCATTGCCGGTCAGCAAGAGGCGCCTGACCGGCGCTTGCATCCCACGGCGCTGACGCGCCCCAGCTGAAGTGCAACACATTGACTATCATCAGGTGCATTCGTGTCGAAAGTTGATCTCAAGAGGGAACTCAAGCATCTTTACCAGGCATCCGTGAAGGAGGTGGTTCAAGTTGACGTGCCGACATTTCAGTTCCTCATGATCGACGGCGAGGGCGACCCCAACACATCACAGGGCTACGCCGAGGCAGTGGAAGCGCTGTTCTCCATTGCTTACACGACGAAGTTCATGATAAAGAAGGGGTCGCAAGGAATCGACTATGCGGTCATGCCTCTCGAAGGCCTTTGGTGGTCGGATGACATGTCCGCCTTCACCTCCAACGATCGGTCAAGGTGGAGATGGACGATGATGATCATGCAGCCTCATTTCGTGGGGGAGGCGGTGATTCAGGCGGCCATGGTGGAAGTGAGGCGAAAGAAGACGCTTCCCGCGCTGGACGCGGTCAGGCTGGAGAACTTCACCGAAGGATCATGCGCTCAGATACTTCACGTTGGCCCCTTCACTGAAGAAGGGCCGACCATTCAGCGAGTCCACGATTTTATCGGTGCGCGCTCGGCGCTTGCAGGAAAGCACCACGAGGTGTATCTGAGCGACATACGCCGCGCCGATCCGGCCAAGTGGAAGACCATCATCCGGCAACCCATGGAGTGATAGCCAACAGGTCGTTCGAGCCGACGCCGATTCGCGGCACGGCTTGATTCAGGCGTCAGGTCGCAGAAAACACGCTCTCTTCCACCACCACCACCCGTCCTCGGAGGTTCCATGAAGCGAGTCACTGGCATTGGCGGAATCTTCTTCAAATCCAAAGACGCTCCGGCGCTACAGGCTTGGTACAAGCGGCACCTCGGGATCGATGTCCAGGAATGGGGTGGCACGGCTTTCACCTGGACTGACGGTGAAGGGAAGCCGGTCGCCGGAACGACCGTCTGGTCCATCGCTTCGGCGCAAAGTGACCAGTTCGCGCCCAGCACTGCAACGTTCATGGTCAACTACCGGGTCGAGGATCTCCACGCCCTCGTCAAGGTCTTGCGCGAAGAAGGCTGCAACGTTCTCGAGAAGATTGACGATTCCGAGTACGGGAAGTTTGCCTGGGTCGTCGATCCGGAAGGAAACAAGGTAGAACTCTGGCAGCCGCCTGCCGGCCAATGACCAGGGCAACCGGCCTCAGCAGCCCTCTCGCCCCGCAGCCCTCACCGCGCCGAGCCCCATTCCGCTCGTGCCGCCGACGATGACGACGCGCCGGCCCTGGAGAGATCCCTGATGGTCGCTCGCTACTTCGTGAGCTTACCGATCACCTTGAAGCCGATGTTCGCGCCGTACTTCGTCGCGCCGTAGCCCAGCTGGATGTTGAATGAGCGTCTAACAGGATGGAGAGGCCTTGCGGCCTGATCCCGTCCTTCGAGGCTCGAGCGCAAGGTGGTTTTCACCGGCGTTGCGCCGATGCCAGCGCTCGAGCACGTTGACGAGGGCCGCGAGGATCCGGCCCAGCGCTGCCCCGAGGCCAGGCGAAGGCTCGTCGCACAGCGTCGGTACGACCGAGAGTCGCAGCCGGTCCCGGAGGATCTCCTGGGCGCGGCGAATTGATCGTGGATCCCGGCGGTCGAAACAGATGGCTTCGCCAAACGACTCGCTGGCCTCGGGGCCGTCGTCCTCCACCGGCCCGAGGTACAGGGTCACGGTGTGTCGTCCCAGTGTGGCTGGCGGGTCGATCCGCATGTTCCTGGGAAACAGCATGCTCCGCGCTCGTGACAGCTCGGTGGCGCAGGCGAAGACTCTCCGTTGCAGCGCGGCGCTCACCCCGCGGGCCGTGGAGTGGACGCGGCCCCGTCGATGCATCGATAAGTTGCCGAACCAGCGTCACTTTTCCGGGAGGAACGCGGATCGCGGAAGGTCCTCCATGTCAACCAGCACGTGCAGCGTGGCTGTACGGTGGGATGGCCACGACGAGGAGATTGACCTCGCGGTCTGTGCCTGTGCTGCCGAGGCGCCGGCCAGGCCGAGCAGCAACGCTGCGGCGGGGCCTCTGGACGAGGCCGAGCGTCTGAAGACGAGCCCGTCACCCTCGCCGTGGACCGCGACGAGCGCATGAGCCTGTCGGCGCTCCTGTCGGGGAGATGCGCAGTTCCCTGAGTGCCATTCCGTCCACCGTACACGACGCATGGTCTCGTGAGATCCTCGCCGCTCCGAGGAGGCCTTGACATCCGCCCTCCCGGCTCGCCTTTCTGTACCATGCGACATCCCCACGCCCGCCGCTTCGAGCCGGACGACCTGCTGTCGTTCAAGCTTGTCGCCGAGATGGTCCTCTCGCCCGACGGCCGCTGGATCGTTTATGTCCTCGAGGAGATCGACGCCGAGACAGACACCTACGTCTCCAACCTGTGGCTGATCCCCGCGAGCGGAGGCGCTCCCCGGCAGATCACGTTCGGCTCGGACACGAACGAGAGCCCCCGCTTCTCTCCCGACTCCTCCCGGATCGCCTTCCTGTCGGATCGGGACGGCGGCCCGGCGCAGCTCTATGTGATCCGGATCGACGGCGGCGAGGCGAGGCGGCTGACCGACCTCAAGTCGGGCGCCGGCCTCCCCGCCTGGTCGCCTGACGGCGCTGCCCTGGTCCTCTCGGCGAAGGTCGCCTCCGATGCGCCGCCGGGGGCTCCGCGGGTGGTGACGAGGGCCCTGTACAAGAGCGATGGGGTGGGGTTCGTGCTGGACCGCCGGACGCACCTCTTCATCGTCCCTGCCGACGGCGGCGAGGCGCGGCAGATCACGCGCGGTGACGCGAACGAGAGCGACCCGGCGTGGTCGCCCGACGGGCGCCTCATCGCGTTCAGCCGGACGCGGGAGGGCCCCCGTGACGCCCACTGCAGCGACCTCTGGGTGATGACGCCCTCGGGCGAAGGGCTCCGGCAGGTGACGCGCAGCTGCCCGCTCGCCACGATGCCCTCCTGGTCGCCGGACGGGCGCACCCTCGCCTTCTACGGCCCGCGCGAGGACGGCGCCTCGCGGCTGCACGTCTGGGTCGTCGACGCGCGCGGCGAGGCGGAGCCGCGCATGGTCACCTCGGAGGACACGGAGGTCGCGAGCTTCCCGCTCGGCAAGCTGATGCCCCCGGCGTGGTCCGCAGACGGGCGCGAGCTCGCGGTGGTGCTCGCGACCGAAAGCACCTCGGAGGTCGCGCTGGTCTCGGTCGAGCAGCGCGCGCTCCGCAAGGCCATCTCGGATGATCGTCAGATCACGCAGATCAGCGCGGCGCCCGGCGCCGGAGCCATCGCGTTCCTGTGGAGCACCATGCGCCTCTGCGGCCTGCTCGGGAGCGCGCGCTGGGACGGCTCGGACGCGCGGCTCCTCATCGACGTCAACGAGGCGTGGGGCGAGGATCGCGCGTGGCCCGACGTCTCGCTGCGGGAGTTCGCTGGCGCGTCGGGGATGAAGAACGTCGGCCTCCTGATGCTGCCGCCGGGAGGCGGAGGGGGCCCCTTACCGCTGCTCGTCCATGTGCACGGGGGCCCGCACGCCTCTGTCGAGTTCGGCTTCACGTACCGGCCGTACTGGTATGTGCTGGTGTCCCGCGGGTGGGCCGTCCTGTCCTTGAACCCGGTCGGCTCGGCCGGACAAGGAAAGGAGTTCGCCGATCGCCTGCGGGGGCGCTGGGGCGAGCGCGACCTGCCGGAGCACCTCGCCACCATCGACGAGCTGGTCGCCGAGGGCACGGTCGACGGCGATCGCGTCGCCATCGCGGGCAAGTCGTACGGCGGCTTCATGGCGGCGTGGGCGATCGGCAAGACGAAGCGCTTCCGCGCCGCCGTCTCGGGCGCGCCGGTGGCGAACCTCGAGTCCCATTTCGGGACGTCCGACACCGGCTACTACGTCGATCCCCACGACATGCGAGGAGAGCCGTTCGACAAGCGAGAGCTCTACCGCAAGCTATCGCCCGTGTCCCTGGCCGGCGAGGCCACGACGCCCACCCTGATCCTGTGCGGCGAGGAGGACCACCGCTGCCCCATCGGCCAGTCGGAGGAGCTCTTCGCGGCTCTCGCGCGTTCGGGCAAGGCGCCCGTCGAGTTCATCCGCTTTCCGGGCGGCGACCACCACCTCGCCGAGCACGGCACGCCGAGCCACCGCGTGTTTTATAGCCGCCGCATCGTCGAGTGGATCGAGCGCTACTGCGCGAGAGACCGCGCTCCGGACGCGGCCTGACCGCGGCCTGCAGGCTGGGTCGCTCGGCACGATCCACGACGAAGAGTCGGGCCGACCAACACCTTCATCTCCGAGGGAACCATCGTCACGCCGCGCGGATATACCAGCAAGCACACATGAGATGGGGCCGCGCTCCCGGGGGATGACCACCTGTGAAGGGAAGCTGCCGCTGCCGGACTGCGCGGCGGGCCCGGCGCTCGCTGGCATGATGAAGCTGCGCTGAGCGTCGCTCAACTCCCCTCGAGGAGGGAGATCGCCACTTCGACGTGCTCGTCGCAGAGGCCCGCGTCGACCTCCAGCGGCCTGTCGGAGTCGGTGCTCCCCGGAGGAGGAGACTACCAGCTGCTCGGATCGGGCATGGTGCTGGACGCCAGGGACGTGCTGTCCTCGAGCGACGGCGAGGTCATCGTGGTAAGGAACTGTGGACCGCTCGGCGCGCTCGTTTCAATGCTCGGCGGCCGCGATGATGACCCTCCGCGGCCGCCGTGCCGGCTATCGAGAGGGCGGCGGCTTCAACAAAGGGCGGCGTCGAGCCGCATGTCTACGGGAGGACTTATGCAAGTGATCGTCGCGGGCGGTGGGATCGGCGGCCTGGCCGCGGCTCTGGCGCTGCACGGCTCGGGTCATGAGGTGACGGTGTTCGAGGCGGCGCCCACCATCCTGCCGCTCGGGGTCGGCATCAACCTCCTGCCCCACGCCGCCGAGGTGCTGGGCGAGCTGGGTCTTCTCGAGGCCCTGTTGGCCCAGAGCGTGGCGACCCGCGAGCTCATCTATTTCAACCGCTTCGGCCAGCGCATCTGGGGCGAGCCCCGCGGCCGCTTCGCGGGTCATGCCACGCCGCAGCTCTCCCTCCACCGCGGCGCCCTCCAAGGCGTGCTGTTCGACGCCGCCGTCGAGCGGCTGGGCCCCGACCGGGTGCTCTGCGATCGGCGCCTCGCGGGCCACGAGCAGGGCGGGGGCCGCGTCGAGGCGCTCTTCCTCGATCGCGCGGGCGCGGCGTGGAAGGTTTCCGCCGACCTCCTGATCTGCGCCGACGGCATCCACTCGGCGGCGCGCGCCGGCCTCTATCCGGACGAGGGGCCGCCGATCTATGGCGGTCACATCCTCTGGCGGGGGACCAGCCTGGCGGCGCCCTTCCTCACCGGCGCCAGCATGATCATTGCCGGGCATCAGGACCAGAAGTTCGTCGTCTATCCGATTTCCCCACCGGGGCCGGACGGCCGCCAGAGGATCAACTGGGCCGCCGATCTCGCGTTCGCCAGGAGCCTGCGACGGGAGGACTGGAACCGGCGGGGCGACCCCGCCGACTTCCTGCCCAGGTTCGAGGACTGGCGCTTCGGCTGGCTGGATGTGCCCGGCCTGGTCCGGAGCGCCGAAGCGATCTACGAGTTCCCGCTGGTCGACCGCGATCCCCTGCCGCGCTGGAGCCATGGGCGCATGACGCTGCTCGGCGACGCCGCCCATCCCATGTATCCGAACGGCTCCAACGGGGCGAGCCAGGCCATCCTGGACGCCCGCGCCCTGGTCCGCGCGCTCGCCGCCCATGCCGATCCCGTGGAAGCGCTGGCCGCCTACGAGGCCGAGCGCCTGCCCGCCACCGCCGCCATCGTCGCGGCCAATCGCCGCAACGGTCCGGAGCAGTGCTTGCAGATCGCCTATGAGCGGGCGCCCGACGGATTCGACCGCATCGAGGACGTCTTCGCCCCCGGCGAGCTGGAGGCCATCGCCGCCCGCTACAGGGTGCTGACCGGCCTGAAGCACGCCTCGGAGCCCGTCGTTCGCTGACGAGAGCCCCCGGCGCGCCCGAGATCCCCGAGAAGCCGGCATATCGTGCCTACCCCTTGTCAGCGGCAACTCATCTGCCCCAATGAAGGCGCACGCTCCCACCGAATCAACCTACCTCGACGCAACGCGGCTGCGGAGGTGGTAGCGGTAACGGAAGCGGGAACGGGCGCGGGAATGCTTGGGCCCTGAAGACATCGGGGCTCTGCGTGTGGCTGCGTCTTGCCTGCCGACCTTGCAAAACCAATTGACGCGCGGCGAGCTCGGGAGTATGGCAAGCACGCCATGCCGTCTGTCCACCTGACGCGCCACCTCTACACCTTCTTCCCGCACCTCGAAGGTCAACACCTCATCGTCGAGGCGTCGACAGCAGGTGAGGTCGTGGCGGCCCTGGAGAGGCTCGCGCCCGGCATCGGCTTCTACATCTGCGACGAGCGCGGTCGCTTGCGGACGCACGTCAACATTTTCGTCGGCAAGCAGATGATCCGCGACCGCAAGGGACTCACAGACGCAGTCGCTGCCGACGACGAGGTCCATATTCTTCAGGCGTTGAGCGGAGGGTGAAATGGCAAGCCGTATCCTGGTAGGCACGCGAAAAGGCACGTTTATCGTCGAAAAAAAGAACGGCTCGTGGAAGCCGCGCCTCGCGGGCCATGCCGGCGGCGGCGTCAACTATGTCGCGCGCGATCCCTACACGGGCAAGCTCTGGGCGCTGCTCGGCTTCGGCCATTGGGGGGCCAAGCTGTCCGTCTCGACGGATGAAGGCGAGACCTGGAATGACAACCCCGCCCAGATCAAATATCCCGAGGGCGCTCGCTACATCGGCCAGGACATGTACGAAGACGCCGGCAGCGACTTCGGCGTCGGCATCAAGATCGTCACGCGCCCGGCCACGGTGCAAAAGCTCTGGATCATCGGCTTCGGCCCGGGCGGCGCGGTCTACGTGGGCACCATTCCGGGTGGCTTGTTCGTCAGCCGCGACGGCGGCGGCTCCTTCGAGCTCAACCGGCCGCTCTGGAACCACGAGTCACGCGGCGGTGACCTGTTCACAGGCGAGGGCAAAGGCGAGACGAAATGGTTTGGCACGCCGGCCTCCGAGGGTGGCGAGTTCGCCCCGGGCATTCACTCCATCGTGGTGGACCCGCGTGACCCGAAGCGAATGCTCGTCGCCGTGTCGACGGCGGGCGTCATCGAAACAGCGGACGGTGGAGAGACCTGGCGACCGCGCAACAACGGCATGCAGCTCGATCACACGCCCGAACCAGACGCCGAGTGGGGCCACGACACGCATTACATCGAGCAATGCGAGGGCGATCCCGACCATGTCTGGCAGCAGAATCACGTTGGGATCTACTACAGCAGCGACGGCGCAAAGAGCTGGCGCAAGGTGAGCCGCCCAGAGCAAGGCGTGCATTTCGGCTTCCCCATCACAGCGGACGCGAGGGACGGACGCACGGCGTGGGTCGTCCCCGGTAAGTCGGACATGCAGCGAATCACCGTCGACGGCGCGCTCTTCGTGGCTCGCACGAAGGACGGCGGTGAGACCTGGGAGCAGCTCCGCAGGGGTTTGCCTCAAGAGCAAGCCTACGACGTCATCTACCGCCACGCGCTCGCCAACAAAGACGGCGCCGTGGCCTTCGGCACCACCACGGGCAATCTCTACGTGAGCGATGACGGCGGAGAGGGCTGGACGACCGTGGCCAATAACCTGCCGCCGATCTATTCAGTACGCATGGCGTGATAGGTTGCATGGAGGTCACGGGGCGCAAGCGAGCGGCGCCCCGGCCCGCGCCCGCACCGCCCTATCGACGCGACCGGCGCCGCCGCCGCGAGGGGCGGGGCACCGCTCCAGGTGGGGCAAGAAGCCAAGCCAGGGGCCTTTCACTCCTCCCTCAGGCTGCTTCGTTCAGGTGGCCCCCCTGGGTGCTTCGCTACGCGGAAGGCGCGATGGACCGCTGTTCCCACCCGTGAACGGCCACCAGGAATATCTATTGATAACAGTTTTCGACGATGGCAATGTCGACGGCATCCATGAAAACAGCGTTCATTCCCCTGGCGCTCGCCGGAGCGTTGTCCGCTTGTCAGCCCAATAGACCCGATAGTCCCGAAAAGCTGAAGGCAGTCATCGTGTCGTATTTCGACTGCGTCACCCGGAGGGACTTTGCACGAATGAAGACCTTGACGACGCCCGATTTCGTCATCTACGAGAACGGAAAGATCATCGACAACGACGGCCTGATCGAGATCATCAATGGATCCCCGATAACCAAAGCCACTTTTTCGTTGGATGACGTCAAGATCAACGTCGACAACAACTCAGGGAGCGTGGTCTACATCAACCATGGCAAGTTCGCGCAGAATGACGCGAGCACCATCACACGCGACTTTCTGGAGAGCGCGATCTTCAAGAAGGTTGGAAATGAGTGGAAGTTGCACTTTGTACATTCGACGGTCAAGAAATAGGCTCGAGTTCAATCGGCGCACATGAGCTGATCGATGATCTCGAAGGTGTCGACGATCGTGGCGTAACTGGCCTCGATGTCGTTGGTCGACGTCGACAGCGACATCACGACGACGCGCGAGCCGTCGTCGCTCGCGGCGTTCCGGGTCGAGTACCCGAGCGTGTCGCCGGCGTGGCTCCAGTATCCTCCACCGCAGCTGGTCGGGATCCACAGGATCCCGAGACCATAGCCGGAGCCAGGCGCGATCGAGTCGAAGGCCGGCGCCGGGACCGTGTCGCGGAGCTCCGCCATCTGCTCCGGATCGAGCAGCGAGCCTTCGCTCAGCGCCCGCCAGAATTTCGCGAGATCCGCGGTGGTCGTGACGAGGGAGCCGGCGGCGTCGGCGAAGCTCTGGTTCGCGATCGTGACGTCGATGAACGGCCCGCCGACCTCGTACTGCTGGTATGCCACGGCGTGCGGGGCAGGCAGATCCGTCTCGTCGCCGGGCTCGAACGTGCGGTCCAGGCCGAGCGGATCGAGGATGCGCGCCTCGACCTCCTCGCTCCAGTGATTTCCGGTGGCACGCTCGATGATCATGCCGGCGAGCACGTAGTTCGTGTTGGAGTAGGCCCACTGCGTCTCCGGATCGAAATTCGGCTTGTGTTCCATGGCGAGCGCAACGAGCTCTTCCGGTTCCATGTGGTCGAGCCGATGCTGCATGTACTCGTCGGCGGAGCGCAGCGCGGCCAGGCTCGGCTCGCCCTGACCGGTGTAATTGTAGAGGCCGGTCGTGTGCTGGAGCAGCTGGCGGATCGTGATCAGCGAGCCGTCATTGCCGTTGCCCGACACGACGCCGGGGAGCCACTGCTCGACCGTGTCGTCCAGCGACAGCGCTCCTTCTCCGGCGAGCTGCAGCGCCACGACGGCGACGAACGTCTTGGTGTTGCTCCCCATCCGGAAGTAGCTGTCGAAGTCGATCGGCTGATCGCCGCCGAGCTGCGCCACGCCGCTGCGGGCGAGGATCCGTCGGTCGCCGTCGAGCACCTCCGCATGCACGGCGACGATCCCGCCGGCGCGAATCTTGTCCACCCCTTGCTGGAGCAGCTCGTCGTAGGTGGTGTCGCCCTCCTCGGGAGCGCTGCTCGGGCAACCCAGGAGGAGCGACGCCATGCAGAAGAGCGGAATCGAGAGCTTGCCGAGTGTCATGCTCGTGCGTTCCCTCTCGACGTATTTCCGTTCAATGGTTCTTGCGATTTCGTCGATGTCGCACGATCGCACAGATTTGCGGCCCGCTTCCTCCCGCTGCAGGTGCCTGTGGCGGCCTGCACTACGAGCCGGTCAATTTGCGGTCAATTTGCGGGGGACGCGGCGCACGCGTCCTCCGGCGAGAGGGCGCGCGCCCGCGCCGGCAGGGCAGCCTGCTTCACGGCTCTTCCCACGAGGGCTCGACGGCCGGCCGCTCCCGCTCGACGCGCCCGCTCCCCTCCTCCTGCCGGTCGCGGAACGGCGTCGACGCCGGCGGAAAGTCGCGGAGGCCGCGGCGGGCGGTGTAGTCGTAGCGGAGGAAGACCAACCCCGAGAGGCGCGGCGAGGCGCGCGGCGAGGCCTCGGCCGGGCTCGGGACGTCGAACAGGAACGTCCCTTCCGCGCCGAGCGAGACGCGGTGCCCGCGCGCGAGCCAGCTCCAGAACGTGAGGCCCGCGGTGAACGCGTCGCGCAGGAAGGCCTCGTCGCGCGTCTCGTTCACCGGCCGGTAGCTCGCGAGCCAGCCGAGCTGGATCCACGGCCACAGCCCCCGGCCGGGGAGCAGGTCGAGGTCGAGCGTCGCGTCGATGCGGTCGAGCGCCGACGGCACCGGGCTCAGGCGCAGCGACGTGCCCGCCGTGACGAGCGCGTCGACGAACGGCCGGTACCGCAGGCGCGCCCCGAGCGAGGCCTGCGTGTCGTGCTCGGCGCCGTACGGCGTGTAGACGTCCTTGTCGGCGCCGACGAAGCCCCGCAGCGACTCGTCGAGCGCGAGCCACGTGAAGCCCGCCCACGGCGAGAGCGTGAGCCCGCCGAGCGGGATGGACCAGAACGCGCTCGCGCTCGCCCTGGCGCCCATGGCGTCGCTGGCGTCCGGCTGGAACACGACGCGGCCGCTCAGCGAACCGCCGGGAACCCAGCCGCTCGAGCTCAGGTCGAAGCGCGCCTCCGCGCCGAAGCTCTCCGGCCCGTCGCGCAGGCGGCCGAACCCCGCGGCCGCGATCCAGGCGCGCCGCTCGATCAGCTCGCGGTGCACGTCGAGGCCTAGCTCGAGGAAGCGGACCGGAAGACGGGAGTCCTCCTCGGCGAGCTCGCTGTCGACGAGGCGCGCGTAGCCGCCGACGGAGAGCGGCCCCGGGTCCGGGTCCTCTCCCACCGGGGGCGCCGGACGAAGCAGCTCGTCCGCGGGCGCGATCGGCGCGGGCAGCGGCGGCGGCGCGGGCGGCGGCACGCGGGGGCGGGGCGCGCCGTTCGCGACGGCGAGCTCGACGCGGAGCAGCGCCCGGCCGCCGGGCGAGGCGACGCGCAGCACATGCGGGCCCTCGGGGAGGACGGCGACGCGGGACTCGACCTCACCGCCGAGCCAGAAGAACGGCTCGCGCGTGACGCCCAGGCGGCGCGCGGCGCGGTCCTCGGAGGCGTCGAGCGCGAGGGTCCCCTCCTCCACCGCGCCGCCGCCGGCGTCGCCGCCGACACCGTCGAGCGGCGCCACCGAGAAGCGCAGCTGGCCGGAGGGCGCGGCCGCGGCGACCTCGGGATGGCAAGCCGGATCCCCGCCGTCCGCGGGCGCGGCGCGCGCGCGGGGCGACGCGCACTCGTAGGCGGCGCGGGCGCGGATGCGCACCACGGTCGGGCCGACGAACGCGAGCTCGAGGGGGCGCGCGGGGTCGATGTCGTTCCAGGTCGACAGGACGCGGCCCGAGAAGGGCTGCGCCGCGCCGGCCGCGGTCGCGCGGATCCAGCCGAGGACGCTCCGGTCCGCCGGAGGCCGCGCCTCGATGCGGTGGCTGCCCCGCGGCACCTGCACGACGCAGCGGTCGGCCATCGGCGCGGACGCCGCGGAGCACGCGACCGGCTCGCCGTCGAGCGCGATCGAGAACGCGCAGGGGGTCTCCTCGCGGTCGAGCGCCCGGCAGACGCCGTCGAGCACGATCGCGCCCGGCGCGGCGCGGTCGAGCCGGAACTCGGCGCGCGCGCCGTCGGTGATGAGGAGCGACGCCTCCGGCGCATCGACGAGCGCGCGCCGCACCCGCACGCGGAGCGGCAGATCGCGATCGGCCCTGGCCCGGATCTCGAGCGTGGCCGTGCCGGCCGTGGCGTCGGCGCGCGGCGGCACGGCCCAGCCGGTCACCGGGGCCAGCCGCGCGAGGGCGGCCGGCGGGAGCTGGACAGGCGGCGGCGCGGCGCCGGCGGGAGGAGCCACGGCCGGGCCCTGCGCGGCGCTCCCCGAGGCCGCGGGCGCGGCGCCTTGCTGGCCGGCGGAGGCCTCGCGGGCGGCCTCCTGGACGGCGAGCTCGGCGAGCACGAGGGCGCGCAGCGTGAGCCGTCGATCGGGCGCCGGGGCGGCGGAAGCCACGTCGGTGGCCAGGTTCGCGGCCCGGGCGAGCGCCGCGGCGGACCGGTGGGCGAGCCCGATCCGGGTGAAGGCGTCGGCGGCGAGCTGCACCTCGCTGGAGCGCTCGGCGAGGAGGCCGAGCAGCAGCGCGTCCGCGCCCGAGCTGTCGCCCGCGGGTCCCGCGAGCAGCGCGACGCCGCGCCGCGGGTCGCCGCTGGCGTGCGCGCCGCGCGCGGCCGCGAGGGGCGCGCGGTCGTCGGGCAGCGGGAGCGGCGGTACACGCGCGGGCAGGCCGAGCGGGACCGCCACCGGGCTGCCCGGCGGCAGCGAGAAGACGGTGCTCGGCGGCGCGCCCGCGGTCGACGCGCCGGGCAGATGCGCCGCGTCCCAGGGATCCTCCTCGGCGGGGCGGTCGAGCGCGGCGAGCGCCGGGAAGCCGAGGGCTTCGAGCGCCGCGGCGCGCTGCGCGTGGAGCGCGCCGCGGGCAGGTGAGGGCGCGGCGCGGAGGGCGCGCGTGGCGCCCCGGATCTGCTCGAGCGTACCGTCGACGGGCGCGCCGTCCGGCGGGCGCACCGGCCTGACGGCGCGCGGGGCGCCGGGCGCGGCGGGGTGCAGGCGCACCGAGGCGCGGAGCAGCGTCGGCGCATCGGTCTCGACGCGCAGCTCGTGCGCGCCGGCGGGGACCGGGACCTCGATCGAGCCCGTGGCGCCGGCGCGCACCCAGGCCTCGTGGACGGCGGCGCCAGCGCGCACGCGGAGCACGCGCGCGGGGCCGTCCGCCGGGGGCGGGGCGCCTCGCGCTCCGGGCGCCAGCGCCGCTGCTCGGGGCGCCGGCGCAGCGGCGCCTTGCGCTCCGGACGCCGGCGCAGCGGCGCCCTGCGCTCCGGATGCCAGCGCCGCCTCGCCCGCCACGGCGGGCGGCGCGATGACGACGCGGGCCAACGTGGCGCGCTCCGGGTCGGGGAGCGCGAAGGTCGCGGAGCCGTCGACCCAGGCCCACTGCACGATCTCGCGCAGCGACGCGCACGGCGCGCGCCCGCTGCGCGGGATGCGCGCGAGCACCGGCGGAGCGCCCGCCGGCCGCTGGAACGTGCGCGCCCCGGGCGCCACGGCGACGACCGACGTGAGCCCGGCGCCGCCGTGCACCGCGGCCGGCGCGCCGTCGATGAGCACCGGCGACTCGGGGACCACCTGGCTCGAGGCGCTCCGCAGGAGCACCCGCGCGTGGGCCCCCGGCGGCGCTTCGACGTCGATCTGCGCGCGCGCGGCGTCGAGGAGCGTCCAGCGGAGCCCGGACTCCGCGTCCACCTCGCAGAGGCCGTCCGCGGCGGCGCGCCCCGGTGTGCCGCCTCCCGCCGGCGGCAGCGCGTCGCGAGGCGTCGCGATCGCGCTCCACGCGGCCACGCCCTCGGGGATGTCGAGCGCGTCCCACGGGGCCTCGCGCGCCCAGGCGGTGCGCGCGAGCGGCGCCGCGCTCTCGACGTCGCCATGGGCGAGCGCGTAACGCTCCGCGAGCGGCGCCCCCGCTGGCCGGCGGCCATCGCGCGGCGGCGACATCGCCGCGCCCAGCGCGGACACGGCCGCGACGTCGTCCGGGTGCGCGCGGCCTCCGGCGGGCTCACGCGGCGCCGCGGCCCCGGGCTGAGCGGGCCCGGACCAGGGCGCGTCCGCGGGGCCCGGCTCCGCGTGCGCGGCGGCGAGCCGCGCGAGGATGGCGCGCTGGAGCGACGTGGCGCCCGCCGCCGCGCGGCCCTGCGCCGCCGCATCACCTTGCGCCGCGACCGACGCCTGCGCCGCCGTGTAGGCTTGCGCCGCGCGCGCGAACGCCGCGCCGGAGGAGGGCGCCCACCGCACCGACTCGGCGAGGAGGAGCGCCCGGAGCGGCGGCGGCACGGCCGGCCGCGCGGCGAGGTCGAGCGCGGCCTTCGCGGCGTCCGGCGCGGCGGCCCGGTCTGCGGCGGCGAGGAGCCGCGGCGCCTCGGCGTGGACCGGCGCGCGATCGCCGTCGCCGGCCTGATCGCGCCGCGCCGCGCGATCGAGCAGGGCGGCGCGGTCGCGCTGCGGCGCGAGGAGCTCGGCGACGCCGGCGCGTTGCTGGTAGCCGCCGGCGGCGACGGCGAGCTCCCCCTCGACGACGTCGACGGTCACCGCGCGCGCATCGACCGGCAGCGGCACCCGGATCCACCGCGGCTCGCTCCAGCGCGCGGCGTCCGCGAGGCGCGACCCGGTGCGAACGACGAGCTCCCGGACGACGGCGCCGCCAGCGCGCACCACGACGCGCGTGGTCCCGTAGGTGCGCGCCCGGAGGGCGATGCGCAGCACGTCCGCGCCGGGCGCGCGGAGCTCGAGCCGCGCCCCGGCGCCGAGCGAGCGCCATGGCGTGGCGCGCTCGACGGCCGGGAGATCGGGGCTTTCGCGGCCTCCGTGCAGCTCGACGCCGCGCGCCACGAAGTACGGCTCGACGAGCGGCCGGAGGAGCAGCGACTCCTCGAGATAGCGCGCGGTGAGCCATGCGGCCGCGGCCGGGGCGAGGCGCGCGGCGGCCGGGTCGAAGCGCGCGGAGGGCGCGCCCGCCGCGGCCGGGGCGGAGAGCGCCGCGCGCGCGGCGTCGACCCAGCGGAGCAGCGCGCCTGCCTCGCCTGGCGCGGTGGCCGGCGCGGGCGCGCGGCCGCCGAGCCATGCGGCGACGTCCTCGTCGAGGCGGTACCAGGCCAGCGGCGCGCGCTCCCGTGCGGCGACCCGCACGGCGACCGGCGTGCCCCCGGCGCCGCGCGTGGCGGCCGCGCGCACGACGACGAAGCGCGCGCTCGACCACGTCGGCGCCGCGAAGTCACGCGCGCCGGCCCTGACGGGAGGCAGCGGCATCCAGGTGATCACATCGGGCACGCTCCCGACGCCGGAGCCGAGGCCGATCCCCGCGACGTCGCCGCGCACTTCCAGCCGGTCACCTGGCTCCACGGGCACGAGGAGCAGCTGCCCCGCGGCGAGCGCGACGGGCCCGGCTGCGACGGGCTCGGCGCGCGCCGCGTCCGGAGCGGGAGCGCCCTGCTGCGGGCCGTTGCTCCACGGCGCGACGCGGACGCTCTCGGGCGCCACCCAGGCGAGCGGCTCAGCGGCGGCGGCTTGGCGGACGCCCGGGGCGCCGTGGGCGACGCCGAAGGCGAGCACGAGCGCCGCGGCGAGCAGCGCGCGGCGGGCGGCGGCCCCGGGGAAGGCGTCGAGATCCACGGCGATTACCCTTGCACCATGCCCACTTACGCCCCGCGCCGTGACCTACCGGGCTACCCGATTTCCGGGTTCGAGCGCAAGCACGCGATCGGCGAGGGGGCCTGCGTTCCCGGGCACCGGTCCGACCGCCCGCAGGACCGGAAACGCTCCCGGCCGACCGGTCCTACCGCTCCGGCGCACCGGAAACGGTTCCTGAAAGCCATCGAGTCGACGGCACCACAGGCCTCGGCGCCACCGTCGTGTCGCCGCCCCTACTCGTCCCGCGCGCAGCGGAAACCGTAGAAAGACAGCGTCCTCTCCGGCAGCTCGCCGATACGGTACGTCGGACTGAGCGTCTCCTCGGTGTGGGAGAACGCCCCTCCGCGGGAGCCCCTTCCGAAGCCTCCGTCGGTCAGCGCCGCGCAGTTGGTGCACGTCCCCGTCAGATCGGCGTGGTAATCGAGGACCCACTCGAACAAGCTGCCCGCCAGGTCGGCTTGTCCCCATTTCCCGTCGCCCGCAGGGGATTTCGACCCGACGGACGGGATCGGGCACACCGTCGTCGTGGAGTCGCAGCCGAACACCGCCAGATCCTGGCTCGGGGCCTCGTCTCCCCACGGATAGGCGCGGTGCTCGTTCCCCCCGACCGCGGCGTAGTTCCACTCCGCCTCCGTGGGCAGCCGGCCCTCGTCCCATGCACAGAACGCGAACGCGAGATACCAGCTCACGCAGTTGATCGGCGCCGCCTCATTGCCGGCGGGCTCATCGGTCCACGTCCGGAAGTTGGCGTCGCATTGCAGCGAGGCCCGCAGCTCGTCCTGCCCCGCGGGCAAGCTCGCATCCCACGCCGGGTCCCAGCCGCTGCCCTCGATGAGCGGATGAGCGCCCGCCCCCGCCTTCGGCCTAGTCGCCGGGTAGCCCGCGACGAACTGCCGGAACCGGCCCACCGTCGCCTCGAAGCGATCGAGCTGGAAGTCGGCCACGGTGGCCGGATAACGCGCGTCGTTCAGGCGGTTGAACTGGCCGCCCACCACCACGCCCTCCGTGGGCTCCACGTCAGGGATGCACGCGCCCGCCGCGACCAGCGGGATCGCCATCGCTGAGAGAGCCCTGAAGAACACCACGCGTCTTGTCTCGCCCGTTCGCATCAGAAGCTCCCGGAGATGCTGGCGCCAGCGCCGGACGGCGCGATCCACGGGAGCGCGACGGCCGCCGGCGCCTCTTCGCCGCCCGACCGGACGATCCCATAGACCGCCGCCCCCACCGCGACGAGGCCCGTGGCGCCGAGGCCGACGAAGAGGCCGAAATCGCGGTTCTTGCGCGCATTGTCGGCCGCGAAATCATAGCCCGGGTCGCAGTACGTCCCGCCGGCGACATCGCGGCAGTTCTCGCGCAATGCGCTGATCGCGGAGAGGTCGTCGATCAGGAACCCGACCGACGCGCCGGCGAGGGCGATCCCGGCGGCTCCGGAGATCCAGGCCCAGGTCGGGGTGCCCCCGCCTCGCGCTTCGTTCGCCTTGGTGGGCGGCGTCGCGGCGCTGGCCGCGGCCGCAGCCGCCGGTCGCAGCGTGAGCTCGACCGTCGTCGTCTCGCCCTCTGCAAGCGTGATCGAGCGGGTCTCTGCCTGGTGCCCGGGGGCGCTCGCGCGGATCTCGTGCGGGCCGGGATCGACCGGCAGGGGCTCTCCGAGCGCGGCCGCCGGGAGCGCCGTGCCGTCGCGCAGCACCTCCATGCCGGCGGGCGCGCCCTTGACCACGATCACGAGCTTCGGCACGCGCGGCTCGAGGGCCGCGATCCCCTTGTTGGCGACCTCCTCCAGGCTTCGTCGCCGCTGCTCCCCGGCCGTCTCGCGGTTCAGGACGAGGGCCCGGTGGTAATCGTGCCAGGCCGTCGCGAGCTTGCCCTCGCGCTCGCGGCAACGCGCGATGTTGATCTGGGTGCTCGCCGAGGGGTTGAGCGCGAGGCTCGCCTCGAACTTCGGGCACCCCGCCGCGTCGTCCCCCTTGTCGACGAGCGCCCGCGCGGCCTTGAAGAGCGCCTCCGCGGCCACCGGGTCGCGCGCGGACTCCTGCGCGTGCGCCGCCGCGCCGCCGAGCGCGACCGCGACCGCAGACGCGAGGCCGGCGAAGGCGCGCGCGCCTCGCGCGCGGCTGGCGCCACGACAGGTGTCGGCGAGGCGAAGGATGGGCACCGCAACAAGGCATTTCCCGAGCGGGCTCGTCGTCGTTTCCGCCATGTGTGCTCGTTCCGCTGCAGCGAGCCGCGGGGGCGCGCGGGGAGACCCTACAACAAAAAGGGCCGCACGACCAACCCATCAATGAGCGAGCGCATGGTTCGGCTTGAAGAGAAGAGCCCCTCCCGAGGTCATCCGCACCGCTCGACGTAGCTCCCACGTAGCTGTGCGGCGCGCGGTGCGTGTACACCGGGAAGCGACGGACTGCGGCAGCTGCGGCGATGTCGACAACGGAGGCGTGTGCAAGGCGGCACTGTGCCAGTGCCTTCCCGTCGGCGATAAACCCTTTCGGGTGACCTATTTGGCTGCACACCGGCAGGGATCACCCGCCGGAAGAACGCCTGGCCATCTGCTGCGAGCAGCCGCCGGCCGAGTGCTCCGTCGACGCGGTTGCTCTCGGCAGGCCGGTCGCACGCCCTTGAGCCGGGTGCCGGCTCAGCTTGACTTCGGCGACACCGCACCGGCAAGAGCCGCTGGCGCCGCCCACTTCGCATGGCCGGCTCAGCCCCGAGAACCGCTGGCCCGCGGGACTCATGTGCTGTAGGCTCTGCCACAAGGGCGCCGGAGATGATCACCCGCATCGAGATAGACGGGTTCAAGTCTTTTCAGGGCTTCGCCCTCGATCTCGAGCCGCTCTCCGTTCTGATCGGCCCGAACGGAGCCGGAAAATCGAACCTGCTCGACGCGCTCTCGCTGCTTGCGCGGCTCGCGGGCAGCCCGCTCGCCGCAGCCGTCGGAGAGGGGAGAGGGCGCATCCGCGAGCAGTTCCGTCGCCGGGACGAAGAGCCGACCACGACGGTCGAACGCGGCTTCGGTGCCCTCGCCAGCATGGCGCTCGCGATCGAGGTGCTCCTGCCGCGTTCCGCGGTGAGGGTCGGCCTGCGCGACGTACCGCTCCAGGCGACGCGGCTCCGTTATGAGGTGAACATCGAGCTTCAGCAGCTCAGCTCCATGAGAGAGCGTCTGACGGTCGTTCGCGAGGTGCTGCAGTCGATGACGTCGGATGAGGATACATGGCTGAGGCGCCATCCAGCCTTTGCGTCGCGCCTACGCCATGGAG
Organism: Sorangium sp. So ce302; assembly: GCF_051530145.1. GTDB lineage: Bacteria > Myxococcota_A > Polyangia > Polyangiales > Polyangiaceae > Sorangium > Sorangium cellulosum_B. Next base: position 11,109,817 of record NZ_CP150326.1, read on the forward strand.
ATGGCGGCGCGCTCGTGGAGTACGAGCGGGCTCTGACCGTGGCGGATCCGAGCGCGTCCCAGTTCTCGATGACAGCGACCGTGCAGTACGTTCCCGAGGCAACGTTTCTCTCGGAGCCGGAGATGCAGGCTCGCTCGCCGCACCTGCGCGCCGTCGCCGAGGAGCTCAGCGGCCTGCGCGTCCTGCACCTGGAAGCCCAACGGATCCGCGAGCCGAGCGAGCCTGGCGCACCAGCGAGGCTCTCAACGGACGGCGCCAACCTGGCGGCTACGCTGGCGGCGCAGAGCCCCGGCGCGATCGCCGAGATCCGGGCGGACGTTGCGAGCCTCGTACCTGGAGTCCGCACCTTCGAGGTCGTCGTCGAGGGCGACACGCTCGTCGTGCAGATGGAAACGTCCGATGGCCAGCGCCTCCCCTCGCGTGTCCTCTCCGACGGGACGCTGCGCATCCTGGCGCTCTCGACAGCGCTCCGTGCAGACGCCTCGAGCGCGTTGATCGCGATCGAAGAGCCGGAGAACGGGCTCCACCCTGCGCGCGTACGGACGCTCATCGAGCGGATCCTGGAGGCGACGCAGCGCCCCGTCGCCAGCGACACCGAATCGGCTGCCGCTGGCACTGCGCAGGTGCTGATCACCAGCCACTCTCCAGTCGTCCTCGCGGCCCTGATGGATCACCCGGAGTGCATCATGGCGCTCGACCTGGTACGGCTGGGCAGCGGGCTCCGGCATACACGGGTACGCAGGGTTGCGCCTGTCGGTGTCATCGATCGCGAACGGTACATCTCCACAGCAGAGCTCCGGCGCATCCTGGAGACAGCCAGCCCCGCGGAGCTCGCGGAGGCATGACGTATCTGTGTGCAGGGCTCTTCGCCGAGGGGAAAACCGACTATGCGTTGCTACTCTGATCGAGCCACGAGCGGTACGACAGCGCCACTGCCGAGGTCCCTGGAAGACGCACTCTCCAGGTCGCCTTGAACGTAGCGCCCCGTGCGCGGCGCCTCACGGGGTGCGGCAGCCGAGCGCTACGGCGCCCCCCGCTCCTCCTCACGGATCGTCCTCCACCCACAGCCTCGGCCCGTCGTCCCGCCCCGGCGCCTTCTGCCCGACCAGCACCGCCCCGACCCAGACCGCCTTCGCCGGCTCCCCCGTATCGCCCGGCTGCGCCCCCAGCAGCGACAGCCGCACCGCGCGCTCCCCCGGCGCCAGGTCGTCGCCCAGCCGGATCACCGCGCGCCCCACCCCGTCCGTGCCACGCTTCTCCGTCGCCGCCTCCCACAGCGTCGCGCGCGTCAGGTCGCCGCCGCGGCCCGCCAGCACGCCGTCCGGGATCGTCACCCGCCGGAAGAACGCCGCCTCCCGCGACGCCGGCTTCGCCCCCTCGAGCCGGTACCGGATCCGGTAGTCCGCGTTCTCCCCGGGCGTCACCACGAACAGCACCAGGTGCAGCGTCTCGCCCGCCTCCTGCTCGAACTCGTACGTCATCGGCCGGCCGCGCGTCAGCTCGAACACGTCGCGCCGGCGCACGATCGCCCCGCCGTTCGCCGGCGGCGCGTCCGTGTACGCCACCCCCGTCTCGCCCAGCCCCTCGACCTCGACCCGCCGCGCGCCCGCCGGCGCCGCCACCCGCAGCGACCCCGACAGCGCCACGATCGGCTCCTTCAGCGCCACCTCGCCGTCCACGCGCACCGCCACCTCCTTGCCCAGCGACGCGCGCGCGGCCCGGTAGATCACCGACAGCCGCCCGGCCCGCGCCCCCGCCCCGTCCACCCGCACGTCCTTCGCCACGAGCAGCGGCGTCCACGCGTCGCCCGGCGACGGCTCCCCCGCCGACTGCCACGCCGGCATCAGCAGCCGCCGGCGCACCGGCGCGTGCTCCGGGACGAGCACCCGCTCCGGCCGATCCGCGTTCGACCTCGCGCCCTCCCCCGCCCGCTCGATCCGCACCTGCTCGCGCAGATCCGAGAAGCGCTCCTTCCGCTCCAGATCGTCGAGGTTGAACGCCCGGACGTCCGTCCACGTGCTCACGTCGAACGGCGCGTAGCGCCACGTCTCGTCCTCGGCCAGCGTGACCCGGTACGGCAGCCGGTACAGCGTCTCGTTCACGCCCGGCTCGATCGCGCGCAGCCGCAGGCGCGTCCTCGCGTCGCCCGTGATCTCGATCCGCTCCACCCCCGCCGGCGGCCGGAGGATCGCGAGCCGCGGCTCGGACGCGTCGAACCCCTCGTTCCACCACTCGAACCGCGATCGCGGGAGCGTCACCTTGAGCTCGGCCCGCTCCGACGGCCCAGGACCCCACCGCGCCACCACCGTCGCGTCGCCCTGGTTCGCGCCCCCGCTCGCGTCGAGCTCCGTCCGGATCAGCAGCCCGAGGAGCTCTTGCCCGGGCGCCATCCGCGCGATCACCGGGTCGCTCGGATCCAGCGCCAGGTAGCGCACGATCCGCACGTCCGGCGGCGTCTGCAGCCGCGCCGGAGCCGCTTCCGCTCGCGCCGCGGACGGCTCCGCGGCGGCCCCCGGCGGGAGCGCCCCCGGCGCGGCGCCGGGGCCGCCCGCGCCCGCGGGCGACGGCATCGCCGGGTGGACGATCTCGCCGATCTGCTGCATCGCCTGCGCCTCCGGCGCGCCGAACCGCACGCCGAAATCCGGGCCGACGCCGTCGATCACCACCGTCCGGATGTCCTCCCGCAGGAGCCGCACCGTGGCCCTCCCGAGCGGGCCGAGCTCGACGCTCGCGGACCCGCTCGCGCCGTCGGCGACCCGCACCGTGCGGCCCGGCGGGCCCTCGATGTCGAGCGACAGCGGGCCGCGGAAGTTCAGCGCGGCCGCGCGGCGCTCGCCGATCCCGAACTCGGACGCGCCGCGCCCCTCGGCGCGCGGGTACGGCATCCGGAACCGCCGCAAGAGCAGGCGCGACATCTCGTAATCGATCCCCTCGCGGCCCCCCGCCTCGAGCCGCCGCGCCCAGCCCCGGAGCAGCTCCTTCCGCGCCGGCTCCGGCAGGTCGGCGAAGCCGAGCGCCGACGCCCGGAGCCCGAGCTGCCGCCGCTCCTCCGCGTCGAGGCTCTGCTCGTAGACGGCGCGCGACGCCTCGCTGCGCTGGTAGCGCCCCTCCAGCCGGGACAGGATCGTCAGCTCGCTCGGCACGCGCGCGCCGTCGCCGCCGTCGCTCCCCACCGCGGGCTTCGCCCGGAGCCGCACCTGCCCGCCCTGCGGGAGCACGTCGTGCGTGATGAGCAGCGTCGAGCGCGGGTCCGTCACCGCGCCCCCGCCGCTCGCGAGCCGCGCCGCGTACTCGCCCTCGCCGAGCGGACGATCCGGATCGCAGCTGACCCGGCTCTCCAGATCGATCGCGTGCCGCGCGACCTCCTCCCCGCGCTCGTTCACGAACGCCGCGACGAACCCGTACGGGTAGCGCCTCGCCGAGTCGCAGGCGTCGACCCTCACGCTCCCCCAGGTCGTCACCTCCACCGCGTCGATCTCGGCCGGGACCTTGATCACGAGGTCCCGCTCCGGCTCGATGTGGTAGGCGAGGATCTCGTCCTCGGCCGGCAGCGCGCTGCCCAGCGGCGGCGCGCTCGACAGCTGCGAGAGCGCGAACGCCGTCACCCCGAGCAGCGCCATCGCGATCAGCCACCGCGGGTTCAGCGCCCTGCGCGGCGCGCCGTCGCGGGCGCGGAACCCCGCCGTCGCCAGGCGCGCCCGCGACGGCGGCCGCGCCGCGTGGGAGCGCGGCGGCGCGGGCGCCGCGCGACCCGCCGGCTCGCGGCGCTTCGCCGGGGCGGTCACGGGGCCCCCCGCTGCGGCGCCGCCCCGGGCCCGGCCGCATCGACCCGGAGCGCGCTCGTGCCGACGGTGACCGCGCGCCGCAGCCGCGAACCGCCGGGCACGGCCGCGCCCGGCACCGCGACGAGCGCGCCGTCGATCGGCAGCAGCTGCGCCTCCCCCGGCCGCGCCGCGATGACCCACGGGCGCCCCGTGATCACGTCGCGCCCGATCTCCACATGGCACTGCGCCTCGCGCCGCGGCGCGGCCGGCGCGCTCCCACGCAGCGCGGCCGCCGCCGCGGCGCGCGCCGCGGCCGCCAGCCCTGCCCGAGGCACAACCGCCACCGCTGCCCGCGACGCGTCCGACCCGGCCCGCGTCGCGTCCGCCACCGCTGCCCGCGGCGCGTCCGCCTTCGCCGGCCCGGCCGTCGGCGTCGCCTGCGTCGCGAAGTGCGCCCTCAGGTAATACGGGTTCCGCTCGGTCGTGTAGCGCCGGAAGGGCTCTATCGCAGCGGAGAGATCGCACGCTGCGGTCACACCCCGGGTCGGGCAGAGCTCGTCCCCGCTCGCTCCTGCGCCGGCGCTCCCCGCGCACGACGCGAGCGCCTGAGCCCGCGCGGCCACGTCGATCGGCTCGGGCGTCACGCCGAGCCGCGCGAGCCGCGCCTCGAGGCGCGTCTCCCCCTGCCCCGGCTCGACGAAGCGCCGGAGCTCGAAGAAGCGCCGGATCGCGCTGCCCAGGTACACGATCGCGAACCGCCCCTCGGCGAACCGCTTCGCGTAGGCCATCGCCATGTCCGTCGCGCCGCTGAACGGCACCTGCTCGCGCGTGCCGTCGAAGATCCCCACGCGCAGCTCGAGATCGCGCAGCGTCTCCAGCAGCGGCCCCGCGAACGTCGGCACGTGCCCCGGCCGCACGACCTCGTACCCGAACGAGATCACCGCGTCCCGCTCGTAGGTCCGATCCGCCTCGATCGCCTGCACCGACAGCGCGTTGCCGCCGTCCCCGACCCAGACCTCGTGCGCCCGCTGGAAGTAGCTGCGCAGCCCCTCGGCGCGCCGCACGTCGGCGGCCCCGCTCGGCTCCGCCGTGGGCACCGCCCCGGCGAGCAGCAGCGACTGCGCCGAGAGCGCGTCGGCGAGCGCGAGCCCCGCGCCGAACGCCCCGATCTGCCACCGCGGCGCGGGCACCTCGACGAGCATCGCGCCCGTCAGCGGCGACCTGACCGCCTCCGTCGAGGGCGCCGCGGGCAAGATGGCGCTCGTCGACGCCGCTGGCGGCGACGCCGACGCATGAGCCAGCACGAGCCACGCCGGGTTCCCGCGCCGCTCCGGGCCTCCCTCGGCCGGCCCCGGCTCCGCGATGCCCCACGCCGCCGGCGCCGCGTCGGTGCCGCCGATGCGCACCTCGCGGAAGCCGAGGCGCCCGAGGATCGCCCGCTCCCACGCGGTCGGCGGCGCCGCGCCGGACGCGCCGCCGGGGCGCGTCGCCGCCGCGATCAGCCGCGGCGCCACCACGGCGTCGAACAGCCTGAGCTCCTCGAGCGACGGCGGGCGGAAGCGGCCCGGCTGGACCTCCGTCAACGACACCATCCGCTTCGCGAGCTCCTCCTCGAGCGTCCCGGTCCAGCGCACGGCCTCCGGCGCGCCGAGAGAGCGCGCGCCGACCGCCTCGGCGACCTCGCGCGGCACGTGCAAGCGCGGCGCGTCGCCGAGGGGCGTGGACGGCTCCGCCGCCGGGCGGAACGTCATCGCCGTCTCGGCGCCGAGCCCCAGGCCGATCGACACAACGGGCAGCCCCGCCGGCGAGCCGACCACGCTGAGCTCCGGCCCGTCGCCGCCGCCCGGCTCGACGAGGAGCACCTGGGGGTTCTCCATGGCGTCGATCATCGCGGCCACGAACGCCTCGTCGTGGCGCCGGAGCGCCCCGTGGCGCGACAGGAGCACGACCCCCGCCGCGTCGAGCAGCTCCGCGACCCGAAGCGCCACCGCCGGCAGCGCCGAGCCGAGCTCGGTGGGCGCGGCCAGCACCAGCCACTCGGGCGCGGACGTCGGGCTCCGGCCGACGCGCTTGCGGATCGCCGCCCGCGGCGCGCTCGGCGTGTCGTCCGGATCGTCGAACCGCGGGCTCAGCACGTACCACGGCCGCTCGCCGTCGCCCTCCCGCGCCACCGACACCCGCGCGCGCTCGGCCGCGCCGAGCAGCTCGTCCGCCGGCCGCCCGTCGCGCAGCACGCTGCGCGCGAGCCGGTGGGCGATCCGCCGCGACTCGATGTCGGCGGCGATCGCGGCCGCCCTCGGGCGCGGGCCGGGCCGGGGCGCCGTGTCCGCCAGCACGAGCGACAGCGCGGCGCTCTCGATGCGCGGCAGCGGCCTCGCCGCGGCCGCGGGCGGCGGCGGCGCGCCGCCCCAGCCGAGCGCCACGAGCGCGTAGCCGACGCCGTTGCCGACGAGGAACGCGGTGAGCGACACCTGGATCGTCGGCATGATCACGATGCCGACGTGCTCCTTGTTCCACATCTTCACGGCGAGCAGGCTCGGGAGCAGGTAACCGAAGCCGAAGTAGTCGACCATCTGCAGCCCCGGCGCGTACCGCACCATGGCGAAGCCGATCGCCATCTTCACGAAAAAGCCGAGCAGGTACACGAAGATCATCCGCCGCGGCCCCACGAGCAGCATCCGCGAGAACGGGCGGACCGAGGTGATCCAGCGCGAGAGGTAGAAGACGACCAGCGCCTCGATCGTCGTCGTGAGCAGCTTCGTCGGCTCGTACCACGCCACGGCGAGCAGGCCGGGCACGAGGATGCCGTTGTAGTCCCACCCGTAGCGGACGTTGTTGCGCGCGCCGAGCAGCGCGCCGATGACCAGGATGATGTGGGCCTTCGGCAGCTCGAGGAACTCGAGCGACAGGCTCTCGTTGAGCACCTGGAAGCGCGAGACCGAGAGGTTCGTCGTCCGGAGCAGCACGCCGAGCACGAGCGCCGTCAGCGCCGTGACGAGCGCGAGCCGCGGCGCCGCGCGCAGGAGGCCGCTGTTCCAGAAGGCGTTCGCGATGAGCGGCACCAGCACGAGCCCGATGCTGTAGAGCTCCCGCGAGTGCACGAAGTCGTAGCGCGCCGAGACCTCGGGCACGACGAAGCCCTCGACGAAGAGCCGCACGATCACCGCGCCGACGATGAACAGGTAGAACCGCTCGCGCCCGAACGCCGTGGACCACGCGCCCGTCCGGGTGATCCAGCGGCCGATCAGCGCGACGAACAGGTACGTCACGATCGACTCCGCGACGATGAACACCGCGGTGACCGGGGCCGCGAAGAACACCGTCGCGAGGTAGCCGGGCACGACGAGCCCCGCGTACGTCCAGCCGAGCGTCTCGGTGAAGAACGTCCCGAAGACGAGGCCGATCAGGACCGCGGTGTGGAGGCTCCGATCGAGCCCGTTCGGTGGAAAGAGCGGCAGGTTCTCGAGCATGCGGCGGGACGGCGGCGGCGGGGCGGGTCGGCGCGCGCCGCCGCCCGGCGCGGTTGCCGGCGCGGGCGCGCTACGGCAGCGAGGTGGCCAGGCCGATCGCGCTCGGCGCGCCCCAGCCCGTCGGGTAGTCCCAGCCGGGCCCCGCGGCAAAGAACTCCGTCTCGCCGCGCACGACGTCGCGGAACGTCGCCTGCACCGCGGGGGTCGTATAGAGGATCGAGTTGAGGAACCCGGCGCGCGGCAGGCCCTGCGCGGCGCGGTAGCTGTTCACCACGGCGATGAGCCCCGCGAACGCGGGCGCCGAGAACGACGTCCCCCCGTACGTCCGCCACTCGCCGAGGTAGTAGACCCAGTACGGCCTCGGCGAGGTCGCGGCGTGCATGGCGACGTCCGCGACCGCCCGCTTGCCGCCGGATCCCTCGACGACCCCGACCTGCCAGGAGGGGATCGGGAACGAGAGCGTCGGGCCGGAGCCGGAGCCGGACCAGGCGCGCTCGTCCTCGACCTCGCCGTCCTCGTCGAGCGAGAGCGACGTCCCGCCGACCCCGGTCACGTACGGGCTCGCCGAGGGCGTGTCGGTCTGCGCCGAGTCGCCGGTCGCCGCGACCACGGTGATCCCGAGCGCCGCGGCCATCTGCGCCGAGCGGTGGTACTGGAGCCGCACGGCCGGCGGCTCGGAGTCCTCGCGGTGGGCGAACGAGTCCGTGATGACCGACACCTCGCCGCGGCCGATGGCCTCGTTGAACGTGTAGACCATCGACGTGTTGCGCGCGTCGGGGCCCTGGTACACCACGAGGTCCGCGCCCGGCGCGAGGCCGCCCGACCACGCCACGTCGAGCGTCGACTCCACATAGCGCGTCGAGACCGGCTCCATGGTCTGGACGACCAGCGGGTTCGCCCGCTCCACGCCGAGCGCCCGCCAGAACGACTGCAGGTCCTTGTACTTGAAGGTCGCGCCGATCGTGACCCCGAGCTTCACGCCCTCGCCGGTGAACCCGAGCTCGTAGAGTTCGTCGACGTCGTACGCGCCCGCGATCTGCGCGGGGGTCAGCCCGCCCTCCACGCCGGCCGGCGGATCCGGCTCGATCTCCCCGGCCTCGCCCGGGAGCGGCCGGGTGCTCGCCGCGAGATCCGCGGTGATGATGCCGGTCGTGCGATCGGACACCCACGTCGGCACGGTGAGCTGGCCGAGGGAGCCGAAGACGTCGAAGGGCGGATTCCCCGCCTGAGGGTTCTCCCGCTCGAAGACCCGGAGCTCCGTGTCGAAGGTCTCGTTGAACTGGCTCACCGTGCCGGTGAACTGGATCAGCAGCCGGTTCGTGGCCGTGAAGTTCACCTGCATCCCCTGCTCCTCGAGCCAGAGCTTCACGAGGTGCACGTCGCGCTCCCGCGGCGCGTACGCCGCGATCCACTCGTCCCGGGTGAGGTACTGGCGGAACCGCGGACCCGCCGGGTCGTAGATCTCGGCGATCCGCTGCTCGAGCAGCCCCGAGTTGCGGATCGGGAAGCCCATCAGCGCGCGGACCACCTCGTCGCCCCCGGCCACGCCCTTGTCGGTGTACACGCCCGGCAGCGGGCTCGGGATGCCGTCGGTGGCCTCGGTGGGCTCACGCTCCTCCTCGGTGAAGTCGGGCAGCTCGTCCGGCAGCTCCTCCCCACCAGCGCCGCCCGCCCCACCGCCGCCGCCCCCGGCCGCGCCGCCGCCGCCGCTCCCGGCCGCGCCGCCGCCGCCGCTCCCGGCCGCGCCGCCGCCGCCGCCGCTCCCGGTCGCGCTGCTGGCGCCGCCGCCTGCGCCCCCGCTGCCCGAAGAATCTGCGATCTGCACATCCGACTCGCAGCCACAGCCAGAGGCCGAGAAGGCCACGCTGCTGACCAAGCTGAGCAGACCAAGGACGGGCGCGGCACGAAGCACAGGTGAAGCACGGCGCATACGCACCAAGGATTCAAACCCCTTCCGACAGGCCGATCCAGCCGAATCGTCACAGCGCGCTGACGTCGCATCACACGTGCGCCGCCCGCAACACAACGCGCGTCGGCGGAGCGTTGGGAGCATCACGTCGCACCCTGTCGCGAACCGCTTCGCCGCGGCGCCGCGGCCCGGGATTCACCGCGGCGCCACGGCCAGGTCGGAGATCGCGGCGCACCGGAGGACGATAGAGGCGGGCGCAACGGCTGCGCCTGGGGCCCTAGGGAGCGACCTTCTCGTCGCACAGCCGATGTTTTTGGCGCGGCGGGCCCGGGTGGACAATTGTATTGATTCGACCACGATGCGACGCTCAGGCTGCCCGGGGCGTCCCGCGCCCCCCTCGAGGGCCGCGGCCTTCAGCGATTATGGCGAAGACTTACCGTCCGCGGATCCCCAAGCCCTTTCGCATCGCGCGCCCGATGGCCGCGCAGGCGGAGGCGACGCGCTTCGGGTGGCTCACGCCTGACGTGCTCTCGATCGTCGCGGGGGCGCTGATCGCCGCCGTGGCGCCGCTCGATCGGCTCGACTACGTGGCGCGCGGCCTCACCGCGTCCGCGCTCGCCGACGCCGCGCCTTCCGCGCAGGTGCTGCTCGTCACGGCCTCGCCCGAGGCGCTGCGCGAAGGGCTCTGCGAGCGCTCGCTCCCCGGGCTGCTCGAGCGCGGGCGCGCGCGCGGCGCGCTGCTGATCCCCCCGGCCGACGCGTTCTGCGGCGGCGCCGCGAGCCGCGCGGGCGCCGCGAGCGCCACGAGCGCCGCGGGCGCCGCGCCGGTCGTCCGGATGCCGCCCGAGCTGCTCCGCCTGAGCGCCGGCGATGTCGTCGGCTTCTTCCCGCTCGCGGCGGGGGAGCGCGCGCCGGAGCTCGGCGCGCTCGGCGTCTCGGCGGCGCCCTGGGTGCTCAAGAAGGCGCCGCAGAGCGTCCCGGCGGTCAGCCTGCGCGATCTGGCGGACGGCCAGGTCCCCGCGAGCGCGCTCGAGGGCCGCGTCGCCGTGGTCGCGGTGGGCGCCGGCGGCGTTGCGCCCCAGGCGGTCGCGACGTCGGCCCTGCCGCCGGCGAGGGGCGTCGCCGCGGTGCTCGGCGGGCTGCTCGACGGCGGCAGGCGCGCCTCGGCGCCGGCGTGGGTGCCGGCGCTGTTCGTGCTGCTCGCGGGCGGCCTCGTGTGGATCGCGCGCCGCCGCTACGGGAGCCTTGTCGCCACGGCCGCGCTGTTCCTCGGCGTGTTCGCGCTCGCGGCGGGGCAGGGCGTGCTCGCCGCGCGGGCCGAGGCGAGCCTCATCGCGCTGCCGAGCGCGCTGTTCGGCCTCGCGGTCGCGTTCGCGGGGGTCATGATCGTGCGCGGGCTCGTCGTCCAGCGCTCCGTCGATCGCGCGGCCGAGCTCATCCACCGCGCCGCGCTGTTCCGCATGCAGGGCGTCCACACGCTGCCGGACGAGGAGTTCTGGCCGCGCGTGGCGCGCCTCGCGGAGCAGGCGCACCCGGCCGATCTCGTGCTCGTCGCGGAGCTGCCCGCGGGGAGCTGGCACCTCCGGTTCTGGAACGATCGGCAGGGCGGCGGCGAGAGCCTCGTCGCCGAGCGCCGCAACGACGTCCGCCGCCCCCCGTACAGCAGCGAGCAGGGCGTGCCGGCGATCCGCCTCTCGCGCCGGTTCCTGACGAAGCAGGACATGCCGGCGGTCGTGGTCCCGCTCATCGCGTTCGGCGAGATCGAGGGGTACGTGTTCTTCTGCGGCCCGGTCGCCGAGCAGACGTTCTCGCGCGAGCCGGAGCGGGCCGAGCACGTCGGCCGCGAGCTCGCGCTGCTCCTGCGCAGGAAGCGCCTCGCGCGCACGGCGCAGGGCGGCGCGGGCGAGGCGCGCGGCGGCCGCTCGCCGGAGGACGACCTGGTCGAGGGCGCGCGCGTCGCGCTCGACGACCTCCAGCTCTTCGGGTCGCTGCTGCGCAGCGCGCCGGTCGGGCTGCTGTACGCCGACGCCTTCGGCGACGTCCGCTTCGTCGCGCCCGAGTTCGCGAAGTGGCTGCGGGCGCGCGACGTCACGGTGCCTGCGGAGAGCGCGAGCGCGGCGCTCCCGCCCGGCTCGCTCACGCTGGGCGACGTCCTCGGCGCCACGTCCGCGAGCGACGCCGCCGTGTCGCTCTCCAGCGTGATGGCGAGCGACGACGGCATCGAGCTGAGCGTCAGCGCGCCCGAGCCGGCCGTGCTCTCGGTGCGCCCGCTGCGGCGCGAGTCCGACGGCTCCTCGTGGATCGCGGGCTACGTCGCTGCGCTGATCCCCGTCCAGCAGGCGGCCCCGGTGTCCGACAACGTGCGGCCGCTCGCCGTGCGCGACGCCGCCGATCCGCTCTGCGCCTTCCAGCTCGGCGACGTCGTGGCCGATGCCGTCGCGAGCGCCGCCCGCGCGACGGGCCGGGCCGTGCGGCTCGAGCCCATCCGCGGCGCCACTCACGCCCTCGGCCACCGCGGCGAGCTCGGGCAGGTGCTCGAGGCGTTCCTCACCGACGTCGCGGGCCGCGGGCTCCCTGGCCACGGCCCCGTGGTGTCGGTGCGCGAGGCGCCCCAGGGCGTGCAGCTCTCGATCCTGGACGTCGGCTTCGGCCTGGGGCTGCCGGAGTCGGCGCTCCAGCGCGTGCTCACCGCCCCCGGCTCCGCGCCGGCCGGCCTCGAGCCGCTCGGCCGGCTGATCCTGGCGGTCGAGGACAGCCACGGTCACGCCGAGCTCAAGACCAACGACGGCTGGGGCATCACCCTCACCGTCACGCTCCTCAGGGCGCACCCGCGCGCGTTCGTTTCCGCGAACGAGGGCGGCAAGCCGGCGGCGCAGCAGAACGTGATCGCGATCGGAAGGGCGGGGCCGAAGTAGGCGTGGGCGCCGGGGCGTGGCGTGATCAGGTCGCGGGCACGACGGTGATCTCGCCGGTGCTGTAGAGCGCCGAGGTGTCCCAGGCGAGGCCTGGGGCAAGCGGCACGGCGACGTTCACGGCGGCGAACGTCCCCGCGAGGTCACCGCCCCAGCCCAGCAGGGCGATGGTGTCCCCGACCTGAAACGACACGGAGCTGTCGGCCGGCACGACCTGCAGCGCCCCATCGACGAGGAGGTCCCCGTCGACCTCGAGAAGCGGCGAGGGGCTCGATCCCCCGACGACGATCCTCAGGGTGGCCCTCGGCCCCTGGCTGTAGCTGCCGACGATGGCCGTCGCCGGGTGAGCCTCTCCGACCGAGAGCTCGCCCGACTGCGTGTTGGCGAGATCTCCCACGAAGCTGCCGGTTTCGAGGCGCCCGCCGGCGAAGTCGAGGTCTCCCTCCTCGATCTCCATGGCGCCCGCGACGAGGTCGCCGTCCTCGAGGCGCACGGAGGGCCCCAGGTAGGGATAGAGGCCGACGGCCTTCGGCGCGGTCCGGAGGAGGCCGCCGATGCTCACGAAGGCGTCCTTGCCGACCACGATCGACGGAGACCGGTTGCCGCTGGCAAAGACGGTGACGTCGCCGCTGTTGAGCCATGACGCGTAGACGTCATTCACCTTGATGAAGGCCCCGCCGAGCTCGGAATGGATCTCGGTATCTTCCGTCACGAGGGTCCCGTATGCCCCGATGGCGAGCTCGCCATTCCCTTGCACCGTCCCCACGCGAAAGAGCCCCTGGTTGGTCCACGTGCCACCCCAACCGCGCACGCTGGCCGTGGGGCGCATCAGAGCATCTCGGTAACCGATCCTGGCATTGATCGTGGAGACCTCGGCCCGGTCGATGTCCAGCGTGCCCAGGCTGTACATCCCCACGACGAACTCTCCTGTGCTCACCCATTTCGTCCCTGAGCCTGCCGCGGTCACGTGGCCGTTGCAGCTCGAGCAGCCCGACGCACCGCCGATGTAGACATTGTTCGAGAAGAAGCTCGCCCCTTGCTTGAGCTCGACGCTGCCCTGCGCCCTGAGGCCGACGTACGTATCCCCCAGGCTCGTCACGGTGGCGTCATACCCTTCGACGCGCAGGACCCCATGGTTCTGCGAGGATCGATCGCCCACCACGAGATCCTCGGTGAGCACCTCGGCCCCGCTCTGGACGACGAGCAGCCCATGACAATCATCGCCGCTGACGCAGATCTGGATGGATCCGCTGTTGGTCCACTTCGAGCCGTACCCGATGACCTGAACCGTGCCGCTGCGATCATTCCCCACCAATGCGCCCGCGCTGAGCAGCTGCCCGCCGCTCGCGACGATCACCTCCCCGCTGGTGAAGGTGGGCTCCCAGGGGTTGCTCGCGCCGCCCACGCGGAGGGTGCCCGGCCCCAGATCCCACGGGTCACTCGGGTTTCCGGGCGACACATCCCCCGTGATGGTCACGTATGCGTGAGCTGTTCCCGCCATGCCCAGCGACGCAGCCGCGAGCAGGGTCGATAGAGCATATCGAATGTGCTTGTCCATGAATCATACCCTCCGCCAATGGTCCAATGGCCATGAGAGCCCACCGTCGCCCTGATACCCCCCGCGACGCGGGAGCGCCATGCGCGCGCAGTCCCCCACGATTAGATCTATAGATGAATCAGTCGACCACTGACAACACAATTTAGTAATTTAGCGCGACTTGATCCGGCGCATTCTGGTCCGGACGAGATGGGCCAGCCCGCAGAGATCAGGCCGTGAGCCTCCGCGGTTCCCTTGGCCGAGCACCGCGGGATCGCCGGAATGAGGGAGCCGCCAAGGCGCCATAAGACGCCAAGATCTTTGTGCTTTTCTCGACGTGCTTGGCGGTTCCAAAGACCCCACCATCGGCCAAAGCACCCCACCACCCATCGCCGCGCAGCCGGGGCGAAGCCCCCGGATGTCCCACCGCGCGCCGCGCGCGCCCCCGCCCTGCGCCTGTCTATCAACAGCGCTTCCTGCGCGAACAACAGCGCTTTCTGCGCGAACCGGCCGGCCCGATCGATCGCGCTCCCAACGGAATCGGCTGCGACCCATCGCGATCTCCTCAAGCGCAGGCGATGCCCGAGGGTCCCCGCCGGGCACCACGAATCGATACGGTGCGCGTCCCTCCGATGCGGCGCGCAGCCGAGACATTCATGCCGAGCAGCGACGACGCGCCTTCCAGAGGAGGATCGCCGCGCGGCAGCGACCGACGCGGGACCGTAGTCCGCTCCCTGCGCACGCGCTCTCTGCTCTGCGCGCGAGACGCGATGATGCCGAGACATGTCAGGTGATCGACCCCGTCCGCAACCCTCGGACCGCGGAGGTCGGAGCGACGCGAACCCCGCCCCGCGGCCAGCGCTCCGGGGGTCAGCCGGGCACCGCGCCCCCGAGCCGGCCGACCCAGCGCCCCGCCTCGTCGACCGCCGCCCTGGCGAGCGCGGGGTCGAGCGGCACGCCCGCCCGCGCCAGGGAGCCGAGGTCGTGCAGCCGCGCGAGCACCGCGTGGGCCTCGACAGGCAGCCCGCCAGCCGGCACGAGGTCGCGGTACACGACCGTCACGAGCGCCGCGTGTGTCTCGGGCGCCGGCCCCTCCAGCAAGCCCGCGATGGTCCCGGCGAGCGCCTCGTAGGCCGCGCGAGCGGCGTCCGCGGCGAAGCCGGCGTCCAGCACCACCCGCGCGAGCCGGAGCCTCTCCTCGGCCGCCGTCCGGGCCGCCATCGCCCGCGGGCCCGCCGTCCGCGTGCGCCCGCCCCCGCCATGGCCCCCCGCCTCCGCGGCCGCTTGCTCCGGCGCCACCTCGTGCGCGGCAGCCGACATCGCCGCGTCGTTCGCCGGGGACGCCTCGCCCCCCGGCCACCCGGACATCAGCGCCGGCACACCGGCGCCCGCCGCCCCTCCGTCCTCGGCGGGCGCGGCGGCGCTCTCCTCCACCGCCACGTCGCCTTCCTCCCCCGCCCTCTCGTCCGCCGCCGCCAGGACCTGCCGCATCTCGCGCAGCACCACCGAGAAGCTCGGCGCCGCGAGCTCCTCCACCGCGGAGTCGGCCCGGAGCGACGCCACCAGCACCTTGCGCTTCTCGCCCAAGATGCCCTCGATGCCTCGCTCGATACCCTCCTCGGCGCAGAGGTAGGTCACGCTCACGCTGCGCGCCTGGCCCAGGCGGTGCGCGCGCGCCGTGCGCTGGTCGAGGCGCGCAGGGTTCCACGGCAGATCCAGGTGAACGACGTAGCTCGCGGCCTGCAGGTTGAGCCCCACCCCGCCGGCGTCCGTGCTCAGGAGCACCCGCACCGCCGGGTCGTCCCGGAACCTGTCGAGCAGCGCCGGGCGGCGCTCTGTCGGCACGTCGCCGTGGAGCATGGCGTGGCCGACGCGCAGCCGGTCGAGCCGCTCGCTGGCCAGCTCGAGCATCCCCACCCACTCGGAGAACACGATGACCTTGTTCCGGGGCTGCGCCGTCACCTCGGCGATCAGCGCCTCCAGCTCGTCGAGCTTCGGCGACGCCTTCTTGCGGCGCCTCGGATCGCACAGCTCCAGCGCGTTGCACGCCTGCCGCGCCTTCATGAGCATCATCATGAGCCGGTCCAGCTCCTCCTTGCGCAGCGCCCGGCGCTCCGCGATCGCGAGCAGCCGGGCCGCCTGCGCGCGGTAGTCCGCCTCGAGCTCGCGCTGCTCCCGCGTGAGCGGCGTGTACCGCGTCTGCTCGAGGAGCGGCGGCAGATCGAGCAGCACCTCGGCCCGCTCGCGCCGGAGCGCGACCGGCGCGACGCGGCGGCGCAGCTCCCCTAGGTTCCGGTAGCCGACGATCCTGCCCCGCTCGTCCTGCCGGTGGAAGTCGACGTTGTACCGCCAGAGCGGCCCGAGCAGTGCCGGGTCGACGAGCTGCAGCAGCGCGTACAGGTCGTCGAGGCGGTTCTCGACCGGCGTCCCCGTGAGGACGAACAGGAAGCGCGACGGGATCGCGCGCAGCGTCGCGGCCGTCTTCGTGCGGAAATTCTTCGCGCGCTGCGCCTCGTCGAGCACCAGCACGTCCGCCGCGAGCGCCTGGAGCCGCGAGAGCTCGCGCCAGGTGAGCTCGTAGCTCAGCACCGTGTAGGCCGCCTCCAGCGCGAGCGCCCCTGTGCGCTGCGCGGGAGAGCCGCCGAGCACCGCGGCGCGCTCGCCCGTCCACCGCGCGATCTCCTGCGCCCACTGGTGCTTGAGCGACGCCGCCGTGACGATGAGGACCCGCCGCGCCTCGCCGCGTCGCCGCAAGAGCTCGCACGCCGCGATCGCCTGGAGGGTCTTGCCGAGGCCCATGTCGTCGGCGAGCAGCGCCCGCCCGTTGCGGAAGAGGTGGAGCACGCCCTCGCGCTGGTACGGGAAGAGCGGCAGCCCGAGAGCCTCCAGCGCGCCTTGCTCGCGGCCCGCCTGCGCCTCTAGCGAGCGCCGGCGGCGCTTGTGCCAGATCGCCCCCGCGAGCCGCTCCGCCGCCGGCAACGCCGCGTGGACGATCCGGGACGCGGGCGCGTGATTCCCGAGAGCTCCCTCCGACGCCATCCTCAGCAGGCCGCCCGCCTGGACGAGGCGCGTGCGCTCCTCGCGGAGCGACGCGGGCCACGCGCCGACCGCGAGCAGGCGCAGGCCATCCTGCGCGTCGACCGTGAGCGTGGGCCGCGCCGGTGCGTCGATCCGGGCGAGCGCGCGGCGCCACGCCGGACGCTCCGCGACCGCGCGGCGCACCGCCTCGAGGTGCTTGCACGTGCCGAGCTGATTGCCCAGGAAATCAGGGCAAGAGCAGGTGTCGTGGCGCGCGCTGGCGTCCACGAGATCGACGACGTACCGCCCCCCGCTCCCGCTCGCCACGGCGTAGTCGCCGTCGACTCGACCGCTGAGCGGCGTGACGGAGAAGGGCTCGCTGTGGGCTCGACAGACGCGCACCTCGCGCTCGTACCGGCGGACCGCGTCGATATCTTCGTAGTCATCGCATCGCGGGGAATCCCAGCGGGTCGGCTCGATCGAGGCAGGGCGCACGGCGCAGCTTTGCCGCGGCCGCCGGGTTATCGCAACAGCCCAGAGGAGCGAGCCGAGCATTGCATTTGGAGTCATCCATTTCTCATCAAATCGAACGCCACGCGGCGCAGCCCCCTCGCGCAGCGCGGAGGACGTGCGATCTCGAGCGTGCACGAAGCTACCGGGTCGCTCGATCCCGCTCGAGCACCGGCGAGCGAGCCTGGCAAGCGGCGGCCTCTTGCGCAGCCCCGCTCCAGGAGCTCGCTGCCTGCCCGGGGAACCTCTCCGCACCGTCGCTGCGCGCCGCCGCGGGTGAGGCGCGAGGGGCTGGTGCTACAGTCGCACTTCGGCGAGGCAGCCGCCCTCGTCCTGCCGCGCGCCTTCAGGGCGGCGGACTTCGCGCATGGTCGTCGCCGCACTACGGACCCCCGGTGCCCGGCTCAGCTGAACGCCGCGCTCCTGCACGACCCCGCAGCCCTCCGTAGGATGCGAGCGCCGACCTGCTACGCCCGCGTGCGGTTAGAGCGGGCTCGTGTTTAGGTGCTGATCCAGCGCGTTCCGCGCGCCGGGGGCGATAGGCAACGATCCGCGTAGCGTGGACCACGCGTCGCGCGCGCGCGACGACGTCTCGGACACGATGTCGCTCGTGAGTTCGGGCGACGCATTGATCCTCTCGGCCAGCCTTTCGAAGTGAGCTCGGGTGATGCGGGAGAAGTCCTTCTCCCCGGAGAGCCGCAAGGCGAGGCGCTGGTCCAGACCGGGGCCATAGGCGATCGTGGAGACGAGATCGTAGGCAGGCGAAAGCCGCGCACGGCGGCCGTCGGGGTACACGAGCGACCAGTTCTTCAGGTGCGCGTCGGCGTTTCCGCTCAGCACGACGAAGACGAGGCGGCGCACCAGCTCTTCGTAATCGGCCTCGCCCGATACGGTGCGTACAATGTTCGCGATCGTCGCGTAGTTGTGGCCCTTGTACTTGTCCCGAGGCCGCACGTTGAGGACCTGAGCGAAGTCTTCCTGATGGATGCGGGCTCCTTGATCGTCCCGGTCAAAGCGCCGGATTGCGAGCGCCAAGGTCTCGTCGAAGCGCAGCTCGTCGGGTAACCCTTGAATATTGGAGACCTGCACGAGATTGAAATCCAGCACGCTTCATCGCAGGCTGGCCCGAGCTCACGGCGTCCGGCGAGGTCGCGCGGCCGCCGCGCCGCGCGACCTCGCCCACGGCGGCCCGCACGCGGAACTCCTTACGCGGCGGCGAGCGGCTTAATGAGGAGTCGCAACCAGCGAGAGCGACCAGCGCAACGGCGCCGCGCGCACGCGAGCCGCCTTACCTGGTCGCGCCCTTTACGTTTTTCCTCTCCGTCAGGTGGGGCCTCTGTCGGGCGGCGGCGTGCTGCTTGATCTGCGACGTGCGCTACTCGATCGAGAGGGTGACGGCGTCTTCCGTCACGTCCGCCACCTCGATACTTCCGGTGAAGAGCTCCTCGAACGTGAAGTTGCGGAGGACGATCGAATAACTCCCCTCGTCGATCGCCGCCGCCGCGGTCGAGAACGAGTGCTCCAGGCCGTCGATATCGATGTCCCCTTCGAACTCACCCGACGTGATCCAGTAGGGAGTCCCCTCGACCAGCACGGGCACCAGGGCGCAATCGTCGTTCGTGGGCTCACCGTCGATGAAGTCGGTCTCCCCGACCCCCCAGGCCCCGTCCACGAACGTCGCGCAGCCCGCCGTGGCGGTTTCGTCGGAAGCGATCGCGAGCTCCGTCGTATCGAGGCTGCTGCCGCCCGCGCCACCTCCGCCTTCGGCGCTGCCGCCCGTGCCTGCGCCACCTCCGCCTTCAGCGCTGCCGCCCGCGCCTGCGCCGCCTCCGCCTTCGGCGCTGCCGCCCGTGCCTGCGCCGCCTCCGCCTTCGGCGCTGCCGCCGGTGCCCGCGCCGCCACCACCCTCCGCATTGCCGCCGGTGCCCGCGCCGCCTCCGCCCTCCGCCTTGCCGCCGGTGCCCGCGCCGCCGCCACCTTCGGCAGTCCCGCCCGCGCCGCCGCTACCAAAGCTGATCTCATCATCCCCGCAGGCAACCAGCAAGCACCCAAGAAAGACGATCGAACTCCACTTCATGCGCACCTCGGCTCTCTGTGACGCGCGGTAGCGTAACATGAGCTACAGGTACGCAAAAAATATCGGCCCGTACGGCTGAACCCGCACTCTCGCGACGCGCCCGCGGCGGTCGCTCCGAAATGCGGGAGGTCGCCCCCACCGCTCCGTCATGGAGCCTTCGTCACTCTCGAAGGAAGGATGCTCGCCGAGGCGAAATGGCGCTCGATGCGGCGCCGGCGCCGCCGCGGCGCGTCCGGCGAGGACGGCCGCGGCTCCCCGCCCTCCCGCCGCTCTTCTCAGCCCCTCAGGACCCGATCCGGATCCGCTTCTTCAGCGCGGCGAGCTCGTCGTCGACCGCCGACCCGCCCGGCTTGTCCGCGCTGCCGGCGCCGGCGCTGCCGCGGCCGTGCTCGAGCTGGGCGAACTTCGCCTCCAGCTCGGCCGCCGAGAGCCCGCCGCCGGAGATCGCCTCCTCGATCTCGCGCGACGCCGCGACCTGCGCCACCTGTCCCTCGACCTGCTCCTCCATGCGCCGGAACTCGGAGAAGGCGCTCTGGCCGCCCCTCGCCCCGAGCCCCTCGGCGCCGCCGCCGGCGCGCTGCTGCTGGATCTGCGCCGCGAGCGTGCCCTTCCGCGCCTGGAACTCCTCCTGCTTGGCCTCCATGCGCTCGAGCTCGGTCTTCATCGAGAGCACCGCGGAGCGCTGCTCCGCGCGCATCGCCTCGGCGCGGTCGCGCTCGCCCACCACCCGCTTCTTCTGCACGAGCGCCTCGCGCGCGAGCTTCTCGTCGTTCGCCTTCAGCGCGAGCTCGGCGCGCTTCTCCCACTTCTCCGCCTCGGCGTCGAGCTCGTCGACCTTCTTGCGCAGCACCTTCTCGGCCGCCACCGCGTCGACCAGCTCCTTCCGCGCCGCGCGGACCTGGTCCTTCATCTCCTCGACGATGAGATCCAGCGACTTTTTCGGATCTTCCGCCTTGTCGAGGAGCGCGTTGACGTTGCTCGAGATGACCTTTCCCATCCGGTCGAAGATGCCCATGCCGCTAGCGTGCACCGCCCCGCCGCCCCTGTAAAGCGCCCGCGCGCGGGGCCGCGGGCGCCCCCGCGGCCCCGGGGAGACCGGCGATCAGGGCGGCGGCGGGTACGCCGGACCGAAGCTCGACTCCACCGACGACCGCGTCGTCAGCAGCGGCGTCTTCAGCGTCTCGTCCTCGTACAGCGGCCTCACCACGCAGGTGTCCTCCCCGCACTCCCCCCCCTCGACGAACGCGACGTCGGCGACCAGCCAGTACCGGGTGCTCCCGTCGGCCGGCGCGAACGTGACGGGCGCCTCCGGGTCGTAGAACCCCGTCGGGCCGAGATCCGCCCCGAGGGAGCCATTGCAGAAGATCTTGATCCGCGGGTGAACCGCGTAGTTCCGGCCATGCGCCGAGTAGTAATGGACGCCGATCCGCGTCCACTGCCCGAACGGCGGAAAATCCACGTTGATGTTCTCGGGCGCGCAAAAATCATCGCTGTCCGGGTCCGTGACGTCGGGGTCGCACGTGATGTTGTCGATATCGAGCCGCGGGTTGTAGCAACCCTGGCCGAGATCGCGCCACGCCTGCCCGGCGCCGCGAGGGGCGTAATAACACGTGTTCTTGGCCTCCTCCGGGTCCAGATACCAGCTCACCGGCTCCGGCGGCGACGCGCCGTCGCTGAACCACCGGAGCTCCGGATCCGACCCCAGCGTGTCCACGGTGCAGTTGTTGTAACCGCAGTCGTCCGGCGAGCCGGCGACCGCCCACGGCCGCGTGTCGCCCGGCTTGTGCAGGTGCAGATCGAGATCCACCCCTTCGCCGCCGAGGTCGTGCTCCCACTCGAGCTCGACCCGGAGGCCGGGCGCGCCGACGTAAAGGGCATAATCGCACGAGCCGGTCGCGCCGTCGGCGAGGCGCTTCGTGTAGATGACCTTGTACTCCCCCGACTGGAGCGGCTTGTAATCATCCGCCGGGCTCGCCCCGGAGACCGCCGGACACGGGTCGATGCCCGCGGGGCAAACGACGCTCCAGGTCTCCGAGCCAGGCTCGGCGTCCACGCTGAACGTGCCTGTCCCCTCCTTCAGATCCACGTTCGCGAACGGAGGCACCCTCAGCGCGTGGCACCCCGCGGGGTTCTCGCTGAAGCACGCCTCGGTCGCGTGGCTGCCGCCGACGCACGGCCCCCAGACGCCCACCTCGTTGCAAAGCTCGGTGCCCGGAAAACACCCCTCCGCCCCGCGGTACGACGGATCGCCCATGAAGCACGCGTGCGCCTGCCCCGCGACGCAGGAGCACGTCTCGTCGACCTGACCGTCGCAGTCGTCGTCGAGGCCGAGGTGGTTGAGATCGCAGAGCTCCTCGGGACCGCACTGGGTCCCGCACGGGTTCACGGCAGCATCGCCGGCGCCGGCGTCGTCGTCGCCAGGGGCAGCCCCGCCAAGGCCGTTATCCGGAACGAAATCACCGCTGCCGCTGCCGACCTCGGGCGCGCCGCCGCCGCCCGCGCCGCCTCCGCCGTCGCCGGGCGCGCCGCCGCTCGCGCCGATCTCGACGTGCGAACCCGAGGCGTGACAGCCGACCGCGACGAACGCACCCGATGTCGCGGCCCCGAGAAATGCGAGGAGCGCAGAGGAGACGCCGAGATGACGCATGAAACCTCCATGTCTCGCCAGCGCGCGGTGGAGCGGCTCGGGCAGGCAGGCGCGCCCGGCGAGACACCGGCGATGAACAGCGAGGTTCCTGGTTTAGCAGACTTGGCGAGATACCAAAGCTCGCACGAGCGTAATCAAAGCACGCTCGTGAGAACGGATGTCCCGACGCCCTGTCCGGGCATATGTCGCCGGAGGGTGGGTGTCAGTCCGTCGCGCGCGGACCCCTCGCGGCCTCGGCCGCGAGCGCCGCCTGCGCCGCGGCGAGGCGGGCGATGGGGACGCGGAACGGGGAGCAAGACACGTAATCGAGCCCCGCCCGCTCGAAGAACGCAATCGAGCTCGGATCGCCGCCGTGCTCGCCGCAGACACCGAGCTTCAGCCCGGGCCGCGCCGCGCGCCCACGATCCCGGCCGATCTCCACGAGCTCTCCGACGCCCGGCACGTCCAGCGACTGGAACGGATCCTTCGCGAAGATGCCGGCCTCGACGTACGCGCCGAGGAACCGGCCCGCGTCGTCGCGCGAGATGCCCAGCGTCGTCTGCGTGAGATCGTTCGTGCCGAAGCTGAAGAACTCGGCCTCCTCGGCCAGCTCGCCGGCCCTGAGCGCGGCGCGCGGGAGCTCGATCATCGTCCCGAACCGGACGTCGACCCGCCGCCCCTTCTCGGCGAAGACCTTCTCGGCGACCCCCTCGACGAGCTCGCGCGTGAGGGCGAGCTCGCGCCGGGTCATGCTGAGCGGGATCATGATCTCCGGCTCCACGTCGATGCCCGCCGCCGCGACCTCGCACGCCGCCTCGAGGATGGCGCGCGCCTGCATCTCGTAGATCTCCGGCGACGTGATCGCCAGCCGGCAGCCGCGGTGGCCGAGCATGGGGTTGTACTCGGCGAGCTCCTCGCTCCTGCGCTGGAGATCCTCCGCGGAGACGCCCGTCGCCCTCGAGAGCTGCTGGAGCTGCGCCTCGTCCTGCGGCAAGAACTCGTGCAGCGGCGGATCGAGCAGCCGGATCGTCACCGGCAGGCCGGCCATCTCCCGGAAGACGCCCACGAAATCGCTGCGCTGGAACGGGAGCAGCTTCGCGAGCGCGCGCCGCCGCCCGAGCTCGCCGTCCGCGAGGATCATCTCGCGCACCGCCTGGATGCGCTCCTCGTCGAAGAACATGTGCTCGGTGCGGCAGAGCCCGATGCCCTCGGCGCCGAAGTTGCGCGCCGTCCTCGCGTCGTGCGGCGTGTCGGCGTTCGACCGCACCCGGAGGCGCCGGACCGCGTCCGCCCAGGCCATGAGCTCCTCGAACTCGCCGCTCAGCGCCGCCGGGATGGTCGGCACCGCCCCGAGGTAGACCGTGCCGGTGCCGCCGTCGAGCGTGATGAGATCGCCGTCCTTCACCGTGATCGTGCCGGTCGCGCGCCCGTGATCGTCGTAGATCGTCACCGCCATCCGGCCCTGGCTCACGCTGATGGCCGAGCAGCCGGCGACGCAGCTCTTGCCCATCCCCCGCGCCACCACGGCCGCGTGGCTCGTCATGCCGCCGCGGGCCGTCAGGATGCCGCGCGCCGCCTTCATGCCGTGGATGTCCTCCGGCGACGTCTCGGACCGCACGAGGATGACCGCCCTGCCCTGGCCCGCGCGCCGCTCCGCCTCGTCCGCGCTGAACACCACCTGCCCGGTCGCCGCCCCGGGGCTCGCCGGCAGGCCGCGCGCGAGCAGCGACTTCGGCGCGCTCGGGTCGATGCTCGGGTGCAGCAGCTGATCGATCGAGCCCGGATCCACCCGCAGGATGGCCTCCCGCTGGCTGATCAGGCCCTCCTTGGCCATCTCGACCGCGATGCGCACGGCCGCGCGGCCCGTGCGCTTGGCGGTGCGGCACTGGAGCAGGAAGAGCTCGTTCTGCTGGATCGTGAACTCCAGGTCCTGCACGTCGCGGAAGTGCTGCTCGAGCTTGCCCTGCACCTCGACGAGCGCCGCGTACGCCGCGGGCATCCGCGCCTCGAGCGAGCTCTCGTCGTCCACGCCGCCGCCGCCCTCGCCGGCGCCGATCCTCGACAGCGGGTGCGGCGTGCGCACCCCCGCGACGACGTCCTCGCCCTGCGCGTTGGGGAGCCACTCGCCATAGAAGCGCCGCTCTCCGGTCGACGGATCACGCGTGAACGCGACCCCCGTGCCGGAGTCGTCGCCCAGGTTGCCGAACACCATCCCCTGGACGGTGCAAGCTGTCCCCCAGGCCTCCGGGATGTCGTGCATCTTCCGGTACACCTGGGCCCGGTGGTTCTTCCAGCTATCGAATACGGCGCCGATCGCCCCCCAGAGCTGCGCGTAGGGATCGTCGGGGAACGGGCGGCCCGTCGCCCCGAGGACGATATCCTTCTGGCGCTGGATCAAGGCCGCGAGCGACTCCGGATCGAGCTGGGAGTCGGGCACCTTGCGCTCGAGCTCGGCGGAGTTCAGGCGCGTCGCGTCGACGCCGAGCTTCGCGGCGGCCTGCCTGCGCGCGCGGCCGAGCGCCTCCTCGAAGCGGTCGCGGGGCACGCCGAGCACGATATCGGCATACGCCAGGATGAACCGCCGATAGGCGTCGAGCGCGAATCGCTCGCTGCCCGTGCGCCGCGCGAGCCCCCGCGCGATCTCGTCGTTCAGGCCGAGGTTCAGGATGGTATCCATCATTCCCGGCATGGACGCGCGCGCGCCCGAGCGGACCGACACGAGCAGCGGCGCCTCGGGGCTGCCGAACTCCGCGCCGCGCAGCGACTCCAGCCGGCCGATCGCCGCCTTGATCTCGTCCGCGACGCCGGCGGGGAGCGCCTTGCCCGAGGCGTAATAGGCGTTGCAGACCTCGGTGGTGACCGTGAAGCCCGGCGGCACCGGGATGCCGAGGCGGGTCATCTCGGCGAGCCCCGCGCCCTTTCCGCCGAGCAGATCCTTCTGCTGTGCGTCCCCGTCCGCCTGCCCTGCGCCGAAGAAATATATCGATCTCCCCATGGCGGGCGCACGCTAGACCGTCCTCGCAGTCGGGTCGAGAGCCCTCGAACGGCGGAGTGGAGGTACGACGGACGGCCGACCGCCGACGGCCCCTATCGGATCCAGAGCCGTCGGAACCGCGGCGTGCACCTCACGCGTGCACCTCACAAAAATACCGGCTCTCGACGGCGGACGAGCTATGAAGCCGCGCATGAAGCGCTTCTCTCTCGTCCTCGTTGCGATGTTCGCCGTCCCCCTCACCGCGTGCGACCAGAAGCCCGCCTCACAGGCGATCGCCGACGCGCCGGTGAGCGCCTCGGTCAAGCCGGCCCCGCCGCCGGCGCCCACCCCCGAGCCCGCCGCCTCGCCGCAGCCGCCGCCCGAGCCCGCCGGCCTGCCCGCGCCGCCGGACGTCGCGGCGCCGCCCGCCGACGCGCAGAAGACGGCATCGGGCCTCGCGTCCAAGGTGCTGGCGCCGGGCAAGGACACGGCGCATCCCGGCCCGGACGACAAGGTGACGGTCCACTACACGGGGTGGACCACGGACGGGAAGATGTTCGACAGCTCCATCGTCCGCAACGAGCCGGCCACCTTCCCGGTGGGCGGCGTGATCAAGGGGTGGACGGAAGCGCTCCAGCTCATGAGCAAGGGCGAGAAGCGCCGCCTCTGGATCCCCGGGGCTCTCGCCTATGGCGACACGCCGGCCCAGCCGGGCGCCCCGGCCGGAATGCTGGTGTTCGACGTCGAGCTGCTCGACTTCGCCCCCGCGCCGAAGCCGCCGCCCGCGCCGAAGGACGTGAAGGCGGCGCCGAAGACCGCGAAGAAGACCGCCTCCGGGCTCGCCTACCAGGTCCTGCAGAAGGGCACGGGCACCGAGCACCCGAAGCCGACGAGCCGCGCCGTCGTCCACTACACGGGCTGGACGACCGACGGGAAGATGTTCGACAGCTCCATCGTCCGCGACGAGCCGGCCACCTTCCCGGTGGGTGGCGTGATCAAGGGGTGGACCGAGGGCTTACAGCTGATGGTGAAAGGCGAGAAGGCGCGATTCTGGATACCGGCCGACCTCGCTTACGGCGACAAGCCCACACGGCCCGGCGCGCCCGCCGGCATGCTGGTGTTCGACGTCGAGCTCATCGACTTTCGCTGAACCGTCGGCCGGCGCTTTACATCCGGCCGACTGCCTGGTCACATGATGGCTGCGAGCGGCCAGGCATGCTGACATCCATCCGACTCAGGAACTTCAAGAGCTTCGCCGATCAAACGGTGGAGCTGTCCCCCTTCACGTTGCTGCTCGGGGCC
Organism: Sorangium sp. So ce302; assembly: GCF_051530145.1. Classification (GTDB taxonomy): domain Bacteria; phylum Myxococcota_A; class Polyangia; order Polyangiales; family Polyangiaceae; genus Sorangium; species Sorangium cellulosum_B. The sequence continues at coordinate 11,135,916 of NZ_CP150326.1, forward strand.
AACGGCTCCGGGAAGAGCAACTTCCTCGACGCCCTGCGCTTCCTGCAGGGCGTCGGGCTGGATCTACCCCTGTGCGACATCTTCCGCGGTCGCGTCGACGGCAGGCGCGAGGTGTGGCCGGGCCTGCGCGGCGGCACGCAAGGGGCCACGCACAGGGGCGCCAAATCGTTCACCATCGAGAGCCGATGGGCGATCGGGAAGGAGGAGCTCACACACAAGATCACGTGTCAGGTCGAGCCTGACGTGATCGTGGAGCACGAGTCGCTCGAGGCGAAGTCGGCCGGGGGCCCGCTCTTCGACACGCCGGCGTCGGCGCTGAAGGGGCTCGAGGGGTTCGCCTCGGGCGGAGCGATGAAGGCGGCGTCGAAGAAGGGCCGCTCGATGCGGATCGCATCCATGGATCGCAACCCCGCCCGGCGCAGCCTGCTCGGCCAGATAGAGCACCACCGCGGGCGCGGCGAGGACGTGAGCCTCGCGGACGTCATCGCGCTCTGCAACGCGCTCCAGGTCGCGATGCGGAGCGCGCTGTCGCTCGACATCGATCCTTCGCGGATGAGGGGTTATGTGCCGCACGAGATAGAGAACCTCGGCGCCGGCGGGCAGAACCTCTCCGCCGTGCTCCGCTGGCTCTGCCAGGAGGCCGAGCACAAGGCCGATGTGCTCGGCTGGGTGCGCTCGATCTTCGCGCCCGAGATCGAAGATATCGAGTTCGCCGAGACGGGCCTCGGCGACGTCATGATGGTGCTCGTCGAGAAGGGCGGCGCCCGCGTCCCGGCGCCGAGCCTCCCGGACGGCGCGCTGCGCGCGCTCGGCAAGATCGCCGGCGTGCTCACCGCGCCGGAGGGGTCGCTCCTCCTCGTGGAGGACCCGGACGCCGGCTTGCACCCCGAGCGCGCCGCCGTGCTCGCGCAGCTCCTCGAGGGGGCGGCGCGGCCCTCCGTCTGCCAGATCGTGGCGACGACGCACTCGCCCGCGCTGCTCAGGGGGGTGTCGAAGCAGGGCCTCAGCCGCGCCATCGCGTTCCAGCGCGACCCCGAGACCTCCGCCACGACGACGCGCCGCCTCGCCGACCTCCCGCGCTTCGAGGACCTGGCCGAGCGCGATCCCGGAGAGCTGCTCTCCTCGAAGGCGCTCTCCGCGTAGACGCGGCGAACCAACCCCCTGTACAGCTCTATCATTGCATTGCAGTGTCGCGGGCTCGCGATAACGATAACCAATTTCATTTTCTTGAAATGCGTTGTGGCTGCGCACAAGGCCATCTAGGGTCCTCCGCGAATCGACAGCGCGGCGCTCGCCGCGCGAACACAGCGTCAAAGAGGTCCTCACATGCTTTCTCAGAAAACTGCACTTCAACTGGTCCTCTGTCTGACCATCGGGTTCTCGGCGGCTGCCTGCTCTGACGATGGTGGCGAGACCGACACCAGCACCAGCACCAGCGCCAGCAGCTCGACCAGCAGCAGCACCAGCAGCAGCAGCAGCGCGGGCCAGGGCGGCGGCACCGGCGGGACCGACGGCCAGGGCGGCGGCACCGGCGGCTCGGATGTCGGTACCGGCGGCCAAGGCGGCACCGGCGGCGCGGATGTCGGCACGGGCGGCCAGGGTGGCGGCACCGGCGGCGCTGGCACCGGCGGCGAAGGCGGCTCCGCTCCCAGCGACCCCCTCTGCGGCGCGGACACCGCGACCTTCGCTGACGTGCGGCCGATCCTGACGACGAACTGCGCGGGGTGCCACGGCAACGCCGGCCCCGCGGCCGCCGGCCTCGATCTCCGCGCGAACGCGGCCCATGGCGAGCTCGTCGACGGGGACAGCACGGAATGCGCCGGCAAGATGCTCGTCGTGCCGGGCAAGCCGAGCGAGAGCTACATCATCAACAAGGTGCGCGGCACCGGCCTCTGCGGCGACGACACGCGCATGCCGCCCCCGGCCTCGGGCATGGCCCTTCCCGAGGCCAGCATCAAGAAGATCAACGACTGGATCTGCGCCGGCGCTCCCCAGTGAGCCCCTCGGCCCGGCTCAGCGCCTGTCCCTGCAGCGCAGGCGCTCAGTAGACCTTGCAGCGCGCGCCGCCCGCGGCGCGCGCATACGGGATCTTCGCGCTGCGCCCCTTCACGTAGATCGCCCCGCCCGGAGCGGGCCTCGGGATCACGGCGCCCGTCGCGAGCGGCCGTCCTGTGGGCAGCTCCTCGACCTCGATGACGATATCGTTCCCCTCCTGATCGACCGCCGAGATCGAGGGTCGCCGGCTCTCCTCGTCGGGAGCGCCGCCCGGGCAGGGCACCCCGCGCGCGCTCAGCGCGATGGCCAGCGTATTGGCCGAGGTCTCCGGCGCGCCGGCGGCCCACTGGAACCTGGGATCGCGCGCTTCCCCCACCTCCACGGCCAGGCAGCTGCAGCGCTCCTTGCGCGAGTCGGCGCGCGCGAGCGAGAGATCGTGCCGCACGCCCACCCACGACGAGGGCGCCCGCTCCTCGGGCGTCGACGGGGCGCCGCCGAAATCGTCGGACGCGCCGAAAGCCCTGCGCGGCGCCTTCTTCTTCGCGCCCGCCTGATCCGCCGGCGCGGCGGGATCGACGGTGTCGCCCTCCCAGAACGCCGCGGCGCCAGCGTGCTGGTTGCCGCCGCAGGCGGCGAGGAAGACTCCGGAGAGGAGCGCAGCGAAGCGCGCAATCTGGACGCCCGAGGGGAGCATGCAGCGCGATCTTCGCACCGGCGCCGCCGGCGGCCAAGGTTTGTGCTGAGTCGGAGAGAAAAGAGAGAGAAACGCTGCTAGGCGAGAACACACACACTGCGCGCCGGACGCCCGGCGCGCAGCGCAGGAGCCGTCACTTCGGCTTGATCTCGGTCAGGACGAGCAGGTAATCCGGCGAGTTGTTCGGCGACAGCTTCGCGTACGGGTTCTCCTTGCTGGGCCACCCGACGAAGCGCTTCGTGCTGTACTCGCCCCAGGACGGGTTCTTGAACAGCGGGATGACCGGCACCTGCGTGGCGTAGATCATCTGCAGCTCCTCGACGATGCTCTTCTGTTCCGCCGGATCCGTCGCGGCCGCGAACTTCTTGAACAGCGGCTCGGCCTCCTTGGCGGAGAAGCGGTGCCAGTTGCGGTTCGAGACCTCGCCGACGGCCTTCACGAACTCCGGGGCCATGAGATCGCGGTAGTAGTTGAACGGCGTGGGCTCGGTGTTGGTCCAGCCCATCGACATGTCGAACGTGCCCTTCTGGAGCGCCTCGAAGAACGCGCTGAAGTCGTACGTCTTCAGCGTGGCCTCGATGCCGACGGCCTTCAGGCTCTGCGTGGTGATCTGGACCGCGCGCACCCAGTCGGACCAGCCGGTCACGACGTTGATGTCGAACTTCAGCGGCTTGCCGTCCTTCGCGCGGATGCCGTCGGCGCCCTTGGCGTAGCCGGCCTCGTCGAGGAGGGCGTTCGCCTTGGCCACGTCGAAGGTCGTCCAGTCGCCGGCCGCGGCGGCCTTGTCGCTGCGCCAGCGCCCGTAGGCGTCGTCGAGCCCGGTCCCGTCCGCGCCGACCGTGTAGCCGTTGACCGCGACCTTCGCGATCTGGGCGCGGTCGATGGCCATGCTGATGGCCTTGCGCAGCTTGATGTCGTTGAACGGCTTCTTCGTGGCGTTCGGGTAGAGCGTCACGGTGCCGCCGACGAGCGGGAACCAGTAATGGTTGTTCTCCGGGTCCTTGGCGACGTAGGTCTTGTCAATGTCGGGCACGAAGTTGCCGGCCCAGTCGACCTCGCCGTTGATGAGCGCCAGGTTCGCCTGGTCGTTGCCCGGGTACGCCGGGAAGCGGAGCCCCTCGACCGCCGGCTTGCCCTTCTGCCAGTAGTTCGGGTTCTTGCCGAGCTCGTAGATCTGGTTCTGGAAGGTCTTCACCTCGGTGAAGGGCCCCGTCGCGACCGGGTTCTCGTTCGTGAACGTGACCGGGTCGGCCACGTCCTTCCACTTGTGCTCCGGCACGATCGGCTGATGGCCGATGTAGGTGAGGCCGGGGACGAACGCCTCCTTGAAGATGAACTCGACCGTGCTGTCGCTCTTGGCCTCGACCGACTCGACGAGCTTCCACACGCCCGTGAGATCGAGCGCCGGGAACTTCTTGAGGAGCCCGAACGTGAACGCGACGTCCTTCGCCGAGAAGGGTTGTCCGTCAGACCACTTGACTTCGGGACGGGTCGTGAAGGTGAGCTTCTTGTTCGCGTCGCTCCACTCGTACTTCGTGGCGAGCCACGGGACGTACTCGCCCTTCATCGTGTTGTACACGATCATGGGCTCGTAGATGCCCGCGACGGTGGGGAAGCGCGTGGCCCCCTCGCCGAGAAGGGGGTTGAAGTTGCGCACCCAGGACGCCTGCTGCTCCCTGGAGATGGTGACGAACTTCGCGCCGCCCTTCGCATCACCCTTCGCAGCGGGACCGGCTGCAGCCCCGGCCGAGCCCGCGGGCGCCGTGCCACCGGACTCGGACCCCTTGTTGTCGCAGGCCGCCGTGGCGCCGACGGATAGGACGAGCGCCGAAAGGGCAAAAATGCGGCGCGACATGGATCGACTCTTCATAAGCTTGCTCCCTACGCGGCGACCTCGGTCGCCCACGACGATCCTCTCACTCGACCGACAGCTCGCAGCGCCGCAGCGCAGCGACAACAGCAGACCGTACGGCGGCGCCACGGATGAGCCGCGACTGCGGCGACCTGACGCCGGCGCACTCTACCGGCCGAGGTAGAGAAGTGTCAACCTGACGAATCGAGGGATTCCCCGGCCACCGCGCCGCCCGCGACCTGATCGGATGCGCACGCCGGGGCCGCAGCGCACCGCAGCAAGCCGCGCGCGCGCTCGCTTTCATCCCGCGCGTTCCCGCGCGCTCAGAACTCGGCCGGATCGCTGTAGGTCCCCAGGACGTCGCGCAGCACGTCGCAGATCTCCTGCTCGGTCGCGTACGCGCTGGCCGCCGCGATGAGGGGCGGCATCAGGTTGTCACGGCCGCGCGCGGCGCTCCTCACGTCGGCCAGGGCGCGCCGCACCCGGTCCTGATCGCGCTGGGCCTTGACCCGGGCCAGGTTCTCGCACTGAACGCGCTGCACCCCCTCGTCGATCCGGAGGAGGGGGATCGTCTTCTCGCCCACGGCGGCGTAGCGGTTGACGCCCACAGTGATCCGCTCGTTCGATTCCAGCTCTCGCTGAAACCTGTAGGCCGATGCGGCGATCTCGCGCTGCGGATACCCCTTCTCGATGGCGGCCACCATCCCGCCCATCTCGTCGATCCGCTGGATGTACTCGAGGGCCTCCTTTTCCAGGCGGTCCGTGAGCCACTCCACATAATAGCTCCCGCCGAGCGGATCGATGGTGTTCGCGACCCCGCTCTCGTGGGCGATGATCTGCTGGGTCCGGAGGGCGATGGTCACGCTCTCCTCGGTCGGGAGCGCGTACGTCTCGTCGAGCGAGTTCGTGTGGAGCGACTGGGTGCCGCCGAGCACGGCGGCGAGCGCCTGGAGCGAGACGCGGACCACGTTGTTGTACGGCTGCTGCGCCGTCAGCGACACGCCGGCCGTCTGCGCGTGCGTCCGGAGCTTCATGCTCTCGGCCTTCTTCGCCCCGTACCGCACCTTGAGGAACCGCGCCCACATGCGGCGCGCGGCGCGGAACTTCGCGATCTCCTCGAAGAAGTCGCTGTGGACGTCGAAGAAGAACGACAGGCGTGGCGCGAAGGCGTCGACGTCGAGGCCGCGCGCGACGCAGCTCTCGACGTAGGCGAGCCCGTCCGCGAGCGTGAACGCGAGCTCCTGCGCGGCGGTCGAGCCCGCCTCGCGGATGTGGTAGCCGCTGATCGACACCGAGTTCCACCGCGGCACCTCGCGCGCGCAGAACTCGATCATGTCGGTCACGACGCGCATCGCCGGGCGCGGCGGGACGAGCCAGGCGTGCTGGGCGATGAACTCCTTGAGGCAGTCGTTCTGCACGGTGCCGCCGATGCGGCTCCGCGGGATCCCGCGCTTGTCGGCGAGCGCGATATAGAACGCGAGCAGCACGGCGGCGGGGCCGTTGATGGTCATCGACGTCGTCACCTGGTCGAGCGGGATGCCGTCGAAGAGCACCTCCATGTCGCGGAGCGTGTCGACCGCGACACCGCACATCCCCACCTCGCCGAGCGACCGCGGAGAGTCGGAGTCGTAGCCCATGAGGGTCGGGAAATCGAAGGCGGTCGACAGGCCCGTCTGGCCCTCTGCGAGCAGGTACTTGAATCGCGCGTTCGTCTGCTCCGGCGTGCCGAAGCCCGCGAACATCCGCATGGTCCAGAGCCTGCCGCGGTACATCGTCGGCTGGACGCCCCGCGTGAACGGGTACTCCCCGGGCAGCCCGAGATCCGCCGCGTGGTCGACCGGCGCGTCGGCCGGGGTCGCGAGGTCGGGGACGTCGATGCCGCTCCACGTGGTGAAGCGCTCGCTCCGCGGCGGGAAGCGCGCCGACGCCTCGGCGACCGGGCCCGCGCGCCACGCGGCCACCGCGCGCCGGAGCGCCGCGAGCCCTGCCTCGTCGAGCGCGAGCCCCTCTCCGCCCCCGCCGTTCGTGGAACGGAGCGCGTCGGCGTTTTCCGGGGACCCGACCGCGCGGTCCGCCGCGGTCTCCGGAGGGGGGGTGATCTCTCGATGCGCCATGGCCGGCATTTTAGCGCGGCGCGCGCGCGATGACGCCGGGCAACGCCGACGAACGCGCCGGGGCGGCGGGCGTGCGCCGCATCACGGGCAGTCCGCGTGGAACACCGCCGAAGCGACCGGCGTCGCCCCGTCTTCCAGCGAGTCCTCGATCGCGCCCGTGATGCGGATCCCCTCCGCGGCGCAGAGCGCCGCCGCGGCGTCGGCCGGGAGCGTCCCGCCCTGAGCGCCGGTATCGACGGTGAACGCCACGGCGACGTCGCTGTCCGGAGCGACCTCGACCGGCAGCGCCGCCGTGGTCTCGACGAGGAGCGGCTCGACGATCGAGGTCTTCTGATCGGCGCTCGTGATCGCGAAGGTGCGCACCGCGACGCGGCTGGGCCCGCTGGCCCGCGCGCCCAGGTGCAGCTCCAGCGCGAAGCTCGCGGTCAGGCCGGGCCCGAGCGCATTCGCTGAGACGGTCGCCTCGGGCGCCGCGATGGACGGCTCGACGAACACGGCCGCGTCGGTGTTGATGCAGCCGCTCGCCATCGTGGCGAGCGCCGCGGCGGCGAGCGTGGTGGCGGCGGAGCGCCTGGCGCGGGCCTTCATGGGCTCACTCTCTCCCGGCCCGACCGGTCCTGTCCAGATCGGCGGCGCCGCAGTTCTGCTCAGGGCGGCGGCGGGTTGACGCCCTTGGAGCGGGCCAGGGCGCAGCCGAGCTCCACGTTGGTCGGCCCCTTGTCGGTCCGCACGACCTTGAACTCGACGCGCCGGTTCTTCTCCCAGGCGGCCGCGTTGTGGGCCGGATCGATCGGGCAGTACTCGCCGTAGCCCATCGAGCGAACGCTGTTCTTGTTGACGCCGCGCTGCGCGAGCGCCGCGGCGACCGCGTCCGCGCGGGCCTGGGTCAGCTTGAGGTTGTACGCGTCGGCCGAGCGCTCGTCGGCGTGCCCCTGCACCTCGATCATCGTGAACTCCGGGTGGTGCTTCAGCGTCTCGGCCACCGCCTGCACGATGCCGAACGACTCCGGGAGGATCTCGGCGCTGCCGGTCGCGAACTGGATCTTCTCGAGGATGACGATGTTGTTCTCCTCGATCACGACGCTGCCCTTGTCCGGGCACCCGTCCTCGTCCTCGAGGCCGTTGAACGTCTCCGGATCGTTCGGGCACTTGTCGGCCACGTCCGGGATGCCGTCCCTGTCGTTGTCGGGCTCCGGGCACCCGTCCTCGTCCTCGAAGTCGTCCCTGTCCTCGGGGTCGTTCGGGCACTGGTCGGACTTGTCGGGGATGCCGTCCTTGTCGTTGTCCGGATCCGGGCAGCCGTCCTTGTCCTGGAAGCCGTCGCGGTCCTCCGGGTCGTCCGGGCACTTGTCGCGCGAGTCGAGGATGCCGTCGCCGTCGCGATCGCCGTCGCTCCCCTCCGGGCACCCGTCGTCGTCCTCGTCGCCGTCGCGGTCCTCCGGGTTGTTCGGGCAGCGGTCGTCGACGTCGAGGATGCCGTCCTCGTCGTTGTCCGGATCCGGGCAGCCGTACTTCCCGGGGGGCGAGTCCGCCTTCGTGTCCTGGAAGCCGTCGTAGTCCTCGGGCTCGTCGGGGCAGTCGTCCTGATCGTCCTTGATGCCGTCGCCGTCCCGATCGCCGATCGACGGCTCGAAGACGAACCCGATGGTCCCGCGCTGCGCCGCGGCCTGGAACCCGGGGACGTACCCGACCCCGAAGCCGAGCATGAGGAAGCTGTTCCGCTCGATGAAGAGCTTGATGCCCCCGATCGCCTCGGCCGACAGCTTCTGCTCGGCGCTGTCGCCGCCGCCGACCTGCTGGGTCAGGTAGGTCTCGACCACGAGGTCGAGCGGCGTGAGGACGCGGTAGCTCATGCCGGCCCCGGCGGTGATCAGGTCGGAGTACTCGAGGTCCCCGTGCTCGAGCTGGAAGGTCGCGCCGTCCTGGCGCAGGCCGAACACCGGGTTCTTCCCGGCGTGGCCGCGGTAGCCGACGTTCGCCGCGATCCGGAACGGGTTGGTCGTGCCGAGCCGCTTCTCAAGGACGAGCTGCGGCCAGAAGAAGAACCCCGGATCCGACGCGAAGTCCTGGCTCCCGCCGACGCCGATCCCGGCCTGGGCGATCACCGCGAGCCCGATCACGTCCTGATCGGGGCGGAGAATGCGCGCTTTCGCGTGGACGGCCAGGTTGCCGAGCGCCTGCGCGTCGAGCGAGTCGTCGTTGTAGTTGGCGCTGCCGCCCGGGCCGATGTCGTCGACCGGCTTGCCCCCGTTGAGCACCACCGGGACCGAGAGCCCGACGACCAGGAAGTTGGCGATGCCGTAATCGAACTGGAACGTCCCCTGGAACGCGTGATTGAGCATCACCTCCGTTCCCCGGTCGTTCTCGGTGAGCGGCAGGATGTTGTGCCCGTAATCGAGCACGAGCCCCAGGCTGATGTCGTTCGCGCCGAGGATGTCCGCCCCGTTGACGGAGAAGAGCCCCTTGGAGTCGACCGCCGGCCGGAACAGGTGCAGGTCCATGCCGTCGCCGTTGGCGCCGTCTCCCGTGCGCGTCTGGGCCGCGGCGTCGCCCGCGGTGGCGGCGGTCATCGCGGCGCCGAGGACGAAGGAGAGCAGCCCGGCGCCCAGGCGGGAGGCTCGGCCGGGGCGCGCCTGGGCCGGGAGCCGGGCGTCGTTCGCCCCAGGAGCGCCTGGGAGCGGTTCGGCGGGGAGCAACGGGGAACGAGGCGTCATGGGAGGGTCCTCGGGGTCGTGTGAGGTCGCTATCGGGCGAGCGCGTGGGGCGCCCGGCGCCACGTACCACCGCGCGAATTCCGGTGTCAAACAGACGACGCGGCCAGCTCGCGGCGCGAGCGATCGCGGCGCCCGTTTGGACGTGCCACGCGACCTGCCACGCGGCCTGCCACGCGACCCGCCGCGCGCCCGGCGCCGGGCGCTCAGCCCGGGAGCGGCGCGCGCCCGCCGCTCCCGCGCGAGGGCCCGCGATCCGCCGGAATCATGAGTTGATGCGCGCTGATGGGCGCCGGCGGGCCGCGCGGCCGAACGCCGGGACGTCCGGGTAGGGCGAAGTTGTCCGGACGATCGGAGCGGAGTATTCCGTGGAAGGTTGGGGCAACAGGTGCTCGGTGCGCGCTCGAGGGTCGAGGGGAGGCCCCCGTCGCTCGCGGACCTCGCTCCTGGAGGAACACATGCTGTTGACGAGATGGACTGGGGCGGCCGCGGTGATCGCGGCCACGGCGCTGCTCGCGTGCGAACGGGAAGGCGCGAGCGACGGCGACGGCGGTGGCGGCGGGTCCGGATCGAGCACGAGCGGGTCGAGCGCCGTGTCGAGCACGACGACGGCGGGCTCCGGCGGGGCCACGGGCGAGGGCGGCGCAGGCGGCGGCGGCCAGGGCGGCGCAGGCGGCGGCGGCCAGGGCGGCGCAGGCGGCGGCGGCCAGGGCGGCGCAGGCAACGGCGGCGCCGGGGGCGGGGTGTGCGGCGACGGCGCGATGGGCGGCGCCGAGGCCTGCGACGACGGCGGCACCGCGGCAGGAGACGGCTGCGGGCTACCAGTGCACCGGCGAGCCCAGCGCCTGCGCCCCCATCTGCGGCGACAGCATCGAGGCGGGCCCGGAGGAGTGCGACGACGGCAACACCACCGACGGCGACGGCTGCAGCAGCACCTGCCACGACGAGGGCGACCGACGCCCCGCCTCCCACCGCTGATCCACGCCCTGAGCGGGGGCGCCCCCGCTCAGGGTGTCCGGGTTTTTAGGCTGTCGATCGCGTGGACGGGCGCCTGGTCGCCGGCCATGAGGTGGGCGATCGCCCCGTAGACCAGCCGCTGGCTCTCCAGCATGCTCTTGCCGGCGAACACCGGCGAGGTCACGACCAGGTTGAAGTGGCCCCCGCCGCCGGTCACCTCGGCGGTGGAGCCCTCGATCTTCTCTTCGATGGCCCGCTTCAGGGCCTCGGGGATCGACCCCTGAAAGGTCGTCAAGTGGCTCGGCATGGGCGCTCTATAGGCCATCGCCCCGCCGCGGGAAAGCCGGAGCGCGAGGCTCGGGCCGCGGCGGGGCGCGATGTCGACGGGATCGACGCGACGGGACGGGAGAGGCGGGATCGGCGCGGCGGGGTCAGGCGCGCGCGGTCGCGCCGGCCAGCTCGATGAGGCCGGCCGCGCCCATGCCGCCGCCGATGCACATCGTCACGACGGCGTACCGGCCGCCGCGCCGGCGCAGCTCGTAGAGGGCGGTCGCGGTGAGCTTCGCGCCGGTGCACCCGAGCGGGTGGCCGAGCGCGATCGCGCCGCCGTTCACGTTGAGCTTCTCCTCGGGGATCTCGAGCGTCCGCTGCACGTAGACGGCCTGCGAGGCGAACGCCTCGTTGACCTCGAAGAGGTCGATGTCGGCCATCTTCAGCCCCGTCCTCGCGAGCAGCTTGCGCACCGCGGGCACCGGGCCGATGCCCATGATGGCGGGGTCGACGCCGACGGTCACGAACGCCCGGAAGTACCCGAGCGGCTTCACCCCGAGCGCGTCCGCCTTCGCCTTGCTCATCACGAGCGCCGCGGCGGCGCCGTCCGACAGCGGCGAGCTGTTGCCCGGCGTGACGCTCCCCTTCGCCGAGAACGCCGGCTTCAGCCCCGCGAGCGCCTCCGCCGTCGTCTCCTTGCGGATCAGCTCGTCGGAGCGGAAATCGAAGGTCGCGCGCTTGCCGTTCTCGAAGCGCACCCCCTTCACGGTGACGATCTCGTCCTCGAAGCGCCCGGCCGCGCGCGCCCCCGCCGCCTTCTGGTGGCTCTTCAGCGCGAACGCGTCCTGGTCGGCGCGGCTCACCTGGAAGCGGTTCGCCACGTTCTCCGCGGTGATGCCCATCGGCGTGTACACCGTCGGGCACCGCTCCATCGCCTCCGGCGACGCGCTCAGCTTGTTGCCGGTCATCGGCACCATCGTCATCGACTCGACGCCGCCGGCGACGGCGATGTCGAGCGATCCCATCGCGATGCTGCCCGCCGCGCTCGCGATCGCCTGGAGCCCGCTCGAGCAGAAGCGGTTGATGGTGATCGCGGACCCTTCCTGCGCCATCCCGCCGAGGAGCGAGACGACGCGCGCGATGTTGAGCCCCTGCTCGCCTTCCGGCATGGCGCAGCCGAGGACGAGGTCCTCGACGTCCTCCGGCTTCACCTGGGGGACGCGCTGGAGCAGCGCGGCGACGACCTCGCCGGCGAGCTCGTCGGGGCGCTTCAGCGCGAGCGACCCTTTGTGGGCCCGGCCAACGGCCGAGCGGACGGCCTCTGCAATTACGACGTCGACCATGGCGTTCACCTAGTTCCGGAGGGGCTTGTTGTTCATCAGCATGTACTGCATTCGCTCGGCGCTCTTGGGCTCGCCGCACAGGCTGACGAACGCCTCGCGCTCGAGCTCGAGGATCTCGTCCTCGGTCACCTCGCGCGCCCCGCCGCCAGCGCCGCCGCAGAGCACCTCGGCGAGCTTGCGCGCGATCTTCGCGTCGTGCTCGCTGGCGTGGCCGCCGGCGACGAGCGTGTCGATCATCATCTGCAGCGTCGCGATCCCGCTCTCGCCCGGCAGCTTGTAGGCGCGCGGCACGGGCGCGTGGTACCCGGCCTCGGCCAGCCCGATCGCGCGCGCCTTCGCCTCGTACAGCTGGCGGGCCCTGTCGAACGAGACGCCGTCCGTCTTGCGGAAGAAGCCGAGCGCCTTCGCCTCGTCCGCGCTGGTCGCGACCTTGGCGAGGGCGATGTTCTTGAAGACCTGCGTCACGATGTCGTACGTCGGCACCGTCACGCCCTCGGGGATCCCCTCGAGCGCGCGCCAGAGCATGTTGAGCGTCCCCGCGCCGCCCGGGATCAGGCCGACGCCGACCTCGACGAGCCCCGCGTACGTCTCGGCCGCGGCCTGCACCGCGTCGCAGGCGAAGCAGAGCTCGAGGCCGCCGCCGAGGGTCATCCCGTAGGGCGCGGCCACGACCGGCACGCTCGCGTACTTCAGCCGCTGGGTCGCGTCCTGGTACGCCTTCACCATCTTGCGGATCGCGTCCCAGTCCTTGTTGCCCGCGGCCATGGCCACGAGGAACAGGTTGGCGCCGACGCAGAAGTGCTCGCCCTGGTTCACGACCACGAGCGCGCGGAAGTCCTGCTCGGCCTTCTCGGCGGCGAGCGAGAGCATCCCGATCGAGTCCGGATCGAGGCTGTTCGCCTTGGTCTTGAAGGTGACGCCGAGCACGCCGTCGCCGAGATCCCAGGCCTCGGCGCCGTCGTTGGCGAGCACGGCCTTCGCGCCCCTCGCGGTCGCGCGCGCGCCGGCCAGCGTCACGTTGCGCGGATCGACCTTCTGGGCGACGTACTCCCCCTTGAGCAGATCGAACACCGCCCCGTCGGCGCGGTAGAACGACGTCGCGCCGCTCTGCTTCATGCGGAGGATCGACTCGGGCAGCTTGATGCCGTCCTTCTGCATGCGCTCGACGGTCTCGGCGAAGCCGAGCGCGTCCCAGGTCTGGAACGGCCCGAGCTCCCAGTTGTACCCCCAGCGCATGGCGTCATCGATCGCCACGATGCTGTCGGCGATCTCGCCGACGCGCCGCGCCGTGTACGCGAGCGAGCGGGAGAGCACCTTCCAGGCGAACTGCCCCGCCTTGCCGGGGTCGCTGGCGAGCTTCTTCACGCGCGCGGCGGGATCCTCGATCTTCTCGCACGACCTCGTGGCCTTCTTGATGGCCTCGTCGCCGCCGTGCGGGCGGTACTCGAGCTTCACCGGGTCGAACGTCTCCAGGCCTTCCTTGCCCTTGCGGTAGGAGCCGCCCTTGGTCTTGTCTCCGAGCAGCTTCGCCTCGATCATCTTCCTGACGTAGGCGGGCATCTTGAAGACGTCGCGGTCCTCGTCGCGCTCGAGCGCCGAGTAACAGTTGTCCGCGACGTGGGCGAAGGTGTCGAGCCCGACGATATCGCCTGTCCTGAAGCTCGCGCTCTTCGGGTGGGCCATGGCGACGCCGGTGATGGCGTCGACGTCCTCCGGCGCGAGGCCTTCCTCGACCATGAGGTGGATGGCGGTCAGCATCGCGTGGGTGCCGATGCGATTGCCGACGAAGTTCGGGGTGTCCTTGCCGAAGACGAGGCCCTTTCCGAGCACGTCCTCGCCGAGCTTCCGCACGCGCGCGACGACGGCGGGATCGGTGTCGGGCCCGAGGACGAGCTCGAGGAGCTTCATGTACCGGACCGGGTTGAAGAAGTGCATGACGAGGAATCGCTTGCGGAAGTCCGCGGAGCGCCCTTGCATCATCTCCTCGATGCGCAGCCCGGACGTATTCGACGCCACGATCGCGTCAGGCCGCAAGACCTCTTCGAGCCGCGCGAAGAGGGCGCGCTTCGGCTCGATCTTCTCGATGATCGCCTCGATAACGAGATCGCATTGGGCGAGCTCGGCGAAGTGGTCTTCGGTGTTGCCGGTGCGCACGAGGCGGGCGTTCGACGGGTGGAAGAACGCGGCGGGCCTGGCCTTGAGGGCCTTCTCGAGCCCGCCTGCGGCGAACCTGCTGCGGGCGGCCGGGTCCTTCTTTTCGGCGTCGGTGAGGTTCGGGGGCACGATATCGAGGAGCAGGACCTCGATGCCGGCGTTCGCGAAGTGGGCGGCGATGCCGCTGCCCATGACGCCCGCGCCGATGACGCCCGCGCGGCGGATTGGTTTCGTCATGCAGATCCTCCGAGAGAGATGAATGGGGCGCAAACCATTGACGGAAAGGGCCCCGAGCGCAAGCGTATCCGGGGTGGACGGCCGCGCGGGAGAGCGAGCAAGGTTACGCGTCGCCGTCGAGGGCGCGCGCTGATCGGCGAGGCGCGGCGGGGCGCCGGGCGGACCAGCGCGGGTGTGCGACACCGAGCGACAGCTGCAATGAGAGGCGGCGCACGTGAGACACCGCACGGGCCAGCGCGTGTGTGTGGTGTGAGCGGCAGCTGCGATGAGGGGCGGCGCACCGGAATGAGGGGTGGCGCATCCGGATGAGGGACGGCGCATCCGGAGCGGACGCGGCAGCGTCCTCTGGACTACCGACGACCCGTGCGTTCCAGCGATTGGCCGTCCTCGGTGCGTTTCCGTTTCCGGGAGAGCGGGGGAGATGGGGAGTTGGTTTCTGGGACGACCTGTCCAGGGCGCCCGCCTGCGATGCGGGCGTGCTCAGGCGAGGCCGTCCGGGCGTGCTCAGGTTGGGCCGCGCAGGCGTGCTCAGGTGAGGCCGCGCAGGCGCGTCGGCTGGTGTCGGTCGCTCAGTGCCATGCCTGAGCGGACTGAACTGGCTGTCCGGTGCGGTCGTGCTCGGCGAGGAGGCGCTTCGAGATCTCGACGCACTCGATGCAGGTGGCGAAGCGCGACTTGTGCAGGCACTGGATCCAGGTCGCCGACCCTTGCGCCAGGAACTCCTCCGGATCGAGGTGCTTGCCGCAGGCGACGCAGTGGATGTGCTTGTGCTCGTGGGGCTGCGCCGGGCGCGCGGGCGCGAGCGCCTTCCGCTCGCGCTTGGTCAGTCGCTTCTCTCGCTTCATGGTCTCCTCGATGACGGGTGGCCGCACGGCCTCGTGCGGGCGCGGGTGAAGCTACCACGCGCCGCTTGGCGAGGGTTCCGGACGGCGGCGCGGAGGACGGCGGCGCGGCGGTGCGGGACGGACCTGCGCGACGCCGCCTGCGGACAGCGGCGACGTGGGGGCGTGTGGGTTGACTTCGTCCAGGGGGTGTGCGTAGCGGGCCAGGCTACGGCGTCCCGGGGCTTGCGCTGCGGTCCGGACGGCGCGGCGAGGGCGGCGCGCGGAGTGCCCAGGCAGAGCGCCAAGGACATGGGAGGCAGCGGTCGCAGCGATCACTTCCAGAACTCCCACCATCGCTTGGCGGCTGCCGCCATACGAGCTGACTCCGCGAAGATGACGGAGGGGACACGCTCGACCTCTGGGCCCTCCTCGAAGACCAGCTGTTCGTCGTCCAGACGGTACAGCTGAAATACGTTGTACGACTCCCCCGACACGAGCTCGACCATGACCTGAACCGCGTCGACGTCCTCCAGTGCGCCGCGGGGCCGCACGCGCACGTCCCGGTAGACGGCGGCCGCTCGGAGGTTCTCTGCCACGGCCTTTTGCCTCAGCCGGGTGATGAGCAGGTTCGATCCATCGGAGCCGCCCTGCGCCGCGACCCCGATGTCGTACTTCCCGTTGGGCTGGACCGCGATGAATCCGGGAAGAAACGAGCCCTCTTGAAGAAGCGCACACTTCGCCAAATCGAGCGACCGCTCGACGAGCCGCTGGATCTCGAATCGCTTGGCGTGAGGATCTTTGCTCATGGATCGTGTCTCCTGTCTCCGATGATGGATCCACCTGCCTGCGGATCCGATGGCGCCGCGAGTGAGACGGGCAGGTCGTTACATCATCATGGATACCCAGCAAGAAGAGGGCGCCAGCTCGGAGCGGCGAGAGCACACGGTGCGTCTAGATCACCGACGCGTGTCCCCGCATGCGCCCCCCCAAAAAACATCGGCATAGGGAGAAAAAAAAATCGACGCCACCGAGCAATGAGACCCAAGTGGGTCCTCACCGCCGATTTGACAGTGCGCAGCGCAGGGAAATGCGCGCCGAGCCCTTCGCCGCACGCGACGTTCCAGCGCGCCGGTGTTGCCTTCCGCTCCTTTGACAGCTTGGACACCTACCAAACATTGCATTTCGAGGCTCAATACAAGGCTTTCACGCTCGCTGTCTACGCTTCGCAGCCCGGGGTCTGCCCTCCGGACCACGCAAGACCCGCTTCCGGCTGGGGGCTAGCCTTGGCCGGGGAGGTCCGCAGAACCTCCATGGGTTCCATCGCAAGGTTTCAGCTTTCTACATGAGCTTCCTCCTCGCCCAGGCTTTGCCTGGCGCACCAAAGGCGCAAAACAGATGCTCTCACCCATGGCGCCCTACTCCCGGGAGTGTCGTGTTCAGGGGAGAGCGCTCTGCTTCCTCCCAATCGGACGCACTGGCAGCGCTCGTCCCCCCTTCGTCGGGCTGTAGCGGGAAGCTCGTCAGGGGGGCAGCGCGACGGGCGAGCTCTTCCCCCGTGACGGCACGGACAGGGCGCGGTGGCCGAAGCTGCTGCAGGGGAGGCGGCGGGAGCTTCGCCTGCGGGCTTCTGGCCGCGAGTTCGGGAGGCGGCACCACGGGCGGAGGAGTGTCGAGCGCGCGGGGAGGTATCGGCGGCGGAGTCGGCGACGCCGAGCTCTCACGCTTGGTGACGGGCTCGCCGACCTGGACCACCACGGTATCCTCCGCGTCCGTTCGGCGGTCGTCGTGCAACCGCCACAGGCGCTCCCAGTACCGCGCCGGCGTGCCGGTGAAGGTCTCCAGCTGCCGCGCGAGGCCGGGCGTCATGGGCAGGTCGCTCCTCAGCAGCCGCTCCACCTCCCTCGGTTCCAACCCCGTGCACTCGGCCAGCTTCCTCCTCCACGAAGGCGTCGTCGCGCAGAACGACTCGAGGACCCTTCCCGGCCAGGGGACGGGGCGCCCTCGGGCGTCCGTCAGCTCTGCGAGCGCCGCATCGACGTGACAGTCCAGGAGGCGCCGGTATCGGTCCCGCTCCCCCGCTGCCTGCTCCTTCGCATCGGTGAGGGCTGCCTCCTCTTCATCATGCGCCTGCTCGCGCGCCTCACGAAACCCCCGCTCGCGTCCCAGCGCTTCGCGCGCGGTGACCGCGAAGCCGATCGCGACGCACGCGATCATCGCGAGCCCCAGCGGCGAGACGAGCCACATTGCACCCAGCATGTCCTCCATGTTCCCTCCTGAACCGTGAGCCTTCTTGTCCGGTGCACCGCGGAGCCCGGCCTTGTGCTGCCCGACCCAAGGCATCCCCTCGAGTCCGCCGTTCGTCGCGCCTGCCACAGCGCGCCGTCTCGTCCCGTCTCCCAGCCACTCCAGCACGCACGTCACCGTGCCCGCCGTGCTCGGCTTCTCCTCGTCCACACCCATCTCTGCGCCATCGCTCATCACGTCACCCGCTTCCCAGGCGTGCCAGCACGCACGTCAGGTTGTCCGGTCCGCCGTGCTCGTTCGCGAGGTCGATGAGCAACTCGGCCGCAAAGCCCAGATCTCGATGCGCCCCGAGGATCCCGGCGATGCGCGCCTCGGGCACAGGACCCCAGAGGCCGTCGGAGCAGACGAGGAAGAGGTCGCCCGGCTGGGTCGGCTCGACGCGCGTCTCGATGTTGACGCTTTCGTCGGCCCCGAGCGCGCGGGTGATCGTCCTCGCCCGGTCGCTCAGCGCCTCGACCGCCTCCCGCGCTCCGTCGCCGTCACCGAGCAGCTCTTCCAGCAGCGAGTGATCCCGCGTCAGCCGCTCCAGTCGGCCCCCGCGCATCCGGTAGACGCGCGAGTCGCCGACGTGCGCGATGTACGCCATGCCGGGCCCGAGCAGCACGCCCGCGAAGGTCGTCGCCATGCCGCGCACCGCCTCCTGCAGCTGGCTGGCCTCGTAGATCGCGCGGTTGGCGCGGCGGACGCTCATGACCAGGCGCACTTCGTCCCGGTCGTGCGCGCTGCCCGTGCCGTAGGGCCACGTCTCCTCGAGATCTTCATCCACTTCGAAGCAGCCCTTGACCACCTCGATGGCCATCCGCGACGCGACCTCTCCGGCCGCGTTGCCGCCGAGCCCATCGGCGACCATGAAGAGCCCGAGGCAAGGCAGCGCCGCAAAGCTGTCCTCGTTGTGGCTGCGCCGCCGGCCCACGTCCGAGTGCGCCGCCGCCTCGATGGCGAGCTGTGGATACACCTTCGTCCTCCTCGCGCGCCCGTCTTCGGGACGAGCCGAGCCATGGCGCGCCGCACTCGGCGGCGCGCGTTCCTCTAGATCTGAGAAGGCCCCGCCACGCGCGGCCTTCGCTACGTCGCTACCGCTCCGCTGCCATGGCGGAGCATGGTCTCGCCTCGATCACCTGTCGCGCTCGATCGGCTCTCGCGCGACGCCGCCATGCCTCACGCGCACCGCCTCGGCGCCGCGACGCTGCGCTCACTCCATCAGCGCTCCAACGACTCGACGATGCGGCGCTCCACAGGCAGCGTCTGCTTCTCCGTGCGTCCCTCGTGGGGGAGCACTTCTGTGCGCGACGGACGCAGTTCCACCGTCAGCCCCAGCGTCTCCCCCGCCGTCGTCTCGATGACATGTCGCGTCGGCATGTAGCCCTTGAGGTCCGCCTGGATCACATGCCGACCCGGCTCCAGGAACACCGTGTGCAAGAGCGGGCTTCGCCCCCTCACGCATCCATCGACGGTCATTTGCGCGCCTTCCGGCACGGTCACCAGGTTGAGGATCACCACTCTGGTCAGCATTTCGTCCAGCCTCACCGCGGCCTGCTCCACCAGCGCCGATGTCTCCTGGGACGTCTGCTCCAGCGACGAGGACTGCTGCGTTGGCTCCCTCGGGATGTCCACGCGCCAGCAGCTCGCGCGTCCCTCCTGCGCCGTCCTTTCCTCGGGCGTTTCCTGCAGGGGCGATGACGGGTGCGTTCGCGTCGCCGGGACGTCCGCGGACCGAGCGGCGCATCCGGCGAGGGAAACTCCGGCGGCCACCACGAGGATGGCAAACCGTGGCGCGGAGAGATGAGAGATGCCCACGCTCCGGCGGTGCTCGGCGCCTTGTGCCTGTGCGCGGCCTGGCCGTTCCAGCTCCCGCGCTCCGCGCGGGAGGTGAGGGGATGCCTTGCTGCTCATCGTTCTCATCGCGGCCCTCCGTCCACATGTTGCCGTCGAACCACCGCGCGGTGCTTCCGGTCGCGCCAGAGCGCTCACGGAAGCTCCTGTTCCGCAGCCGCGACGCCCTCAGCTCCGGCGTTGAGCGCCACGTTGTTGCTCCCGCCAAGACCACCGGCCCCCGGGGTACCGGGCGTCAGCATCGTCGTGCCTTCCTGCTTCACCGACTCACCGCGGTAGGCGATCGCGAGCGAGGGCCCACCGAGACCGCCGCCGCCGGGGCCGCCGTTGCCGCCCTGTCCACCCTTGCCGCCATCGCATGCCGCCTTGGATCCACCGACGCCGACGCCGCCCGTGCCGCCGATGCCGCCCAGGCCTCCCGGCTGGAGGTCACCGCCCTTGCCGCCGTTGCCTCCGCGTCCGGCGGTGAGGGTGCAGTCGATGAGGGTGACGCTGGCGTCGACGCTGGCGAGGGCGATGCTGGCGCCGCCAGGGCGGCCGCCCTGCCCGGCCAGGCCACCGCAGCCACCCGCGCCGCCGCTGCCACCGCTCGCTCCCGCTCCGGTCGCGCCGCCGCCGCAGACAGCTCCGCCCTTCGCGCCGCCGCCGCCGCCGCCGCCCTGGCCGGGCGTGCCGGGGGTGCCGTCGCCGCCGGGGACGCCGGTGTAGCCGGGAGCGCTCAGCGTGCCGCGGCCGCTGGCGCCGACGCCGGCGGGGCCGGGGGTGCCGTTGGCGCCGGCGCTGCCACCGCCCTTGGTTGGATCGTTCGGGATGGCACCACAGCTCCAGCTGTCGCTGATCGACGGAGGCTCTCCAGCCCCAGCTTGTCCCTCGACCCCGGTCTGGCCAGCAACGCCTCCTGCCCCGTTGTCGACGTTCCCATTGCCGCCACTGCCGCCGATGGACAGCTCGCTGCCGCACTCGTTGACCACCTGCGCGCCGCCCGGCAGCGTCGCATCGGGCCCCTCCACGTCATCGAGGTCGCTGCACGCATCGACGCCGTTGCTGCCGGCCGGCGCGCGCTCCGGCGCCTCGCTCGGCGCGTCATCGCCGTCGGCGCCATCGACTGCGTTGCCGGCGACGAGGGCGCAGCGCGCGAGCTCTGCGTTGGCGCCGTCGGCGAGCACGGCGATCGACGAGCCGCCCTTGCCCAGCGCGTCGGGCGCGCGGGCCTCGATGTCCTCGAGGCGCGTGGTGCCCTCGCCGCGCGCGAGCGTCAGCGGGATCGCCTCGGCTTCCGGTGCGACGGTGGTCTTGGTCTGCCTGCCGATCCAGGTCCAGCCGTTCGCGCAATCCAGCCCTCCGTAAATGGTCACGCCGGCAGGCACCTCAACCGCCTCGGCGAACTCCTCCGCGCAGGCGTACACGGCGGTGCGGTCGTTCGCTGCCCGCGCGATCGCCTCGCTCAGCGTTTTGACAGGCTCCGCCTTGGTCCCCGCGTTCTTATCGTTACCGCCCGCCGTGACGAACACGCCGCACGTGTCGCTTACGGCCTCCGTGCTCTCGTTCGGCACGCACTCGGCGTGCGGCCCGCTACCGCTGCTCGTCGGACGAAAGTGCTCGCACGTGAGCATCTCCTCGCAGTCTTCCGCGATGTTGCTCCAGAACGGCTCGCACCCGCTGCTCAAGATGACAAGCGCCACGCCGACCAAGCTCCGACGCATTCTCCGCACCCTCATGGCGTCCTCTCGCGAGCCCATCAAAACGCACCGATCACAGTGATCCCCGCACCGTCCGTGCGCACTGCTGGCAGCACGGTCCCCGATGCCATCGCGCTGTCGCGCGGCCACAGCAGGTACGTCACCGCAGCAGCGGCGAGCGCGCCTGACGCGATATACGCGACGCGTGCTCCATTGCCCAATGTGTCGGCACGCGATCCTGCGCTGCGCAACCGATTACACCGGTCAACAAACGAAGCCGAGGGCTCGACGCACTGCCCACCCTCCCGCAAGATTCCCTGCTTCCGATCGTCCTTCTCTGCGACCGCGTCGTTCGACGCCACCGTCAGCCCCACCCCCACGCCGAGCCCGACGACGCTCGCTGCCCCCAGCGCGATCACCGGCACCCAGCTCCGCGCTGCCGGATGCGCCGCGGTCGTCTCCGGTGCCTTCGGCGCCGGTGTGCCCGCCGGTCTCCGCTCCATCGGCATCCTGTGCTCGATCGTGCCACCGGCCGCGAGCTGCACCGTCGTCTTCTTCGTCTCGTAGTCCTCGTGCTCCACCGAGATCGTGTGCGCCCCCGGCTCGACGAACAGCGGATCCGGCAGCGGCATCACCCCCTGCAACGTGTCGTCCACGAACACGCGCGCACCGTCCACGTTCGTGTGCAGCACCAGCGCCCCGACCTTTGCACGCGCTTCTGCGTACGCCGCCTCTCCTTGCGCCCGCTCCTCCGCCGTGCTGGTCGTGTCCTTCTTCAGCTCCCGCACGTACCTCGCCAGATACTCGGCCGCCTCGCGGTACCGGCCCAGGTGGAGCTCGCAGTCGCCTACGTTGCCGTCGATCGTGTAGTGCGGGTGCAGCGCGCGCGCCGCCAGGAACAGCGCGCGTGCGGCTTCCCAGCGCGACTCCGAGGCCGCCTGGACGCCGTTCTGGAACAGCTTTCGTGACTCGTCGGTCATGGCCTCCGTGATGGCTGTGCGCGGCGGAATGGGCGGCTTTGCGAGTACCGACGGGCTCCACGCGAGAGCAACGAGGAGGCTGGCAATGGCTGCGGATGGACGAAGGATCATGGGTCAGTACTTGGGCTTGGGTGCGATGACAGGCGGCTTCGATGTCGACAGAGGTTCGGCTGCTCCAGCCGCAGGACTCGGGACCGGCGCTGGCGCCGGCGCAGCGGACGCGGCCGGCGCAGCGGACGCGGCCGGCGCCTGGGCTGTCGCCTCGGGCGCCGTCGTGGGTGACGCGGGTGGAGGCTGTCGCTCCGGCGCCGGCCTCCGGCGCGCTGCGCCCGCGGCTTCGTTCCGATCCGCGGTCACGACGGGCGCTGCGCGTTCGGCGGGCGGTTCGACGGCCGCTCCGGGTGGCGCGCTCTCGGGCGGGCTCGCCGCGACGGCAGGCACTTCGCTGGCCGTGCTCTCGCCGCGCGGCGCCGCCGCGTCGGCCGTCGCGCTCGCCGCCGCTTCCGGCGTCGACCCCCGCGCCGCGCTCTCCACCGGCGCCTTCTCCTTCGCCCCGCACATCGCGGCGGCCCCGATCCCCGCCGCCAGCGCCAGCACCGCCAGCGCCGTCCCGGCGCGCCGCGCCTTCCCCGGCCTGGTGCCGGTCTCGCCGCCGTCCTTCTCCTCCGCCGCCTCGCTCCTCGGCCGGTGCGCCGACGGCAGCGCGCTCTTGTCGATCACCGCCGCCGCTGCCGCCGCATCCGCCGCCCACGGGCTCCCCCCGGCGCTCTTCTCTGCGCCGCTCTTCCTGCGCGCCGCGCTCTTGCGCGGCACCATCGCCTCCCGCAGCCGCGCCGCCGTGCTCGGCTTCTCCTCGTGGTCCACCCGCACGTTCACGCGCGGCTCTCGTGGCGGCGGCCCTTGCTTCGTCCTCTCCCACGCCGCGTACGCCTTCCAGTACGCCTCCACCTCGTCGCGCAGCTCCGGCTCGATGTAGATCACCCCCGTCCGGAACGCCGGGTGGGACACCAGCTGGTTCGGCGTCGGCGCCGGGCTCGCAGGCGCGCTGACGCTCGGCTCGCTCGCCGCGCCTCCCTCCGCCTCGCGCTCCACGCGCTCCTTCCGGTCCTCGTCCTTCACCGCCTCGCCTCCTGTCCGTGCCGCCGACCCCTCACCGCGATCCATCGTCCCCGCGCGCGCGAATTCTCATCTTTCTCATCGCCCAAAGGCCCATCGCCGATCAACCCGCCCGCCGCCCGCTCACAGCTCGTCCTCGCGCGGCGGCGGCTCGGTCACGCCGGCCGCGCGCAGCAGCTTGCCGAGCCGCACGATCGCCCGGTCGTGGACCCGGTACGCGCCCGGGTGCGGGATCCGGAGCGCGCCGCCGATCTCCGCGAGCGGCCGCCCCTCCACGTAGCGCATCGACAGCACCTCGGCCTCGCGCGGCGTCAGCCGCTCCAGGGTGCGCCGCAGCAGCGCGAGCGCCCGGCCGTGGCGCTCGCGCCGCGACAGCGCCTCCTCCCCGGTCTCCGGCGTCGCCACGCCGGCGGCCGTCGCGAAGACGCTCGCCGCGAGGCCGTCGACATGGTCGAGGAGGCGCTCCTCCGCCTTGCCGTCGACGTCGGTCATCACGTCGCCGTACCGCCGCTGCCGCGCGATGTAGTCGTACCCGCCCTGCAGGCAGAGCGCGACCACCCGGTCCTGCTCCCGCGCCTCCCGGAGGTACCCGTCGAGCATCGCGCCCCGGATGCGGTGCCGCGCGAAGCGCGGGAAGCTGTCGTCCCGCGCCGGATCGTAGGCGAGCGCCGCCTCGATGAGCCCCGCACGGCCGAGCGACATCAGCTCGTCGAACGAGAGGTGCCTTCGCAGCCTCGGCGAAAGCCGGCGCGCCGCGCCGCTCACCTCGTGCAGCGCCGACGCCGCGAGCGCCTGTTGTGCCGGCGTGAGCCTCGCCTCGGGGTCAGCCATCCTCGCCGCCCCCCGCCTTGCGCCGGGGCTCCCCGGCGCCGTCCCGGGCCTCCACGCCGCTCCCGAGCGGCGCCGCGCGAGGCCGCGCGCGCTCCAGGAGGTCCCGCCCGACCTCGTCCTCGGTGAGCGCCTCCACGAGCAGCTCGCGCATGGTCTCGATCACGTCGTGCGACGCGATCCCGCGGTAGCGCGCGAGCGTCCGCTCGACGACCTCGGCGAGGAAGGGATCGGTCGCGCTGGGTTCGTCGTTCGACATGTCTTCGCTCCTTGCTCGTTGCTCTGCACGCACCCTCAAAACTCGGGCTTGTCGCCGAACGGGAGCTCCTCGTGTCGTCTCTCCCGGGGCGGGGCCGGCCTGGCGGGCGCGGGGGCGCGCCCGCGCGAGGGCATCGGGTAGATGTCCTCCTCCTCGCTCGGGTGGGTGTCCTTCTTCTCGTCGCGCCCCTTCGACGTCTTCAGCCAGTCCCACGGGCGCCGCGCGGGCGCGCGCGCCGCCCCCGCGGCCGGACGCGCGCGTGTCGCCGGCGCGCTCGGCTGCGCCGGCGTGCTTGCCTTCGCAGGCGCGCTCGGTCTGGCCGCTATGCCCCTGGATTCGGCGGGAGGTGACGGCGCGGCCTCAGACGCCTCGATGCCGAGGGGTTCGGCTGCGCTCTCCGGCACGCGCGCGTCCGGCGGTGCCCCGGTCTCGCGCGTGACGCGCGTGGCGTGCGGGATGTCAGGACGCGCCGGCGCCGCCTGTGCGCTCGTGACGACCTCGCCGGCAGGCGCGGCCGACGCAGCCCCGCTCTCGGAGGCGGACATCGCCGGACGCTCGCGGCGCATGTGGATGTACAGCGCGGTCGCGGCGCCCGAGATCGGGATCGCCAGCACCGCCGCGGCGGCGCAGCGGCGCAGGAGCTGCGCTCGCCAGCGCCGGTCGGCGACGCGGTCCGTCGCCGGCAGGTCAGGTCCCAGGAGGCTTGTTCCGCCTCCCGGTGACGATCGCACCGTGACCGGCCCGGGGGTCACGAGCAGCGGCCAGCCCGGGTCGGCCGCGGGCGGCGCGCTCGACGGCGGAGGCGACGGCGGGGCTGAAGGCTGCGCCGCCCACGCCGCCGGCACCGCGTCCTCCTCGCGCGCCGCCGGCGCCGCGTCCTCCTCGTGCGCCTCGCTCCCGCCGAGCTCGGCCGAGGCTGCCGGCCCGGGGACGATCACCCGGCTCTCGTCGGGCTGCGGCGCCGCGATGAGCCGCACGGGCGATCGCGGACCGTGGTGCTCCCGCCGAGCCCCCGGCGTTCCCGGGTCCGGCGCCGCGGCGAGCCGCCCGGCGCGCACGTCCGAAAGGTAGCGCTCCCGGAGCTCGCGCAGCGCGCTCGCCGCCGCGCCGGCGTGCCTGAAACGCTGGGCCGGCCGCTTCGACAGGCCGGTCTGGAGCACCGACCAGACGTAGTCCGGGATCGACGGAACGATCTCGTGCACCGGCACCGGCATCCGCAGCATGTGCGCCGCGACGAGCTGGCCCTCGCTGGGCATTCCCGAGAGCCCCCGGCCCGTGGCGAACACGTAACGGCCGGCCAGGAGCTCGTAGATCACCAGCGACAGCGCGTAGACATCGCTCGCCGGTGAGCACGGCTCTCCCCAGCACTCCTCGGGCGCCATGTACGCCGTCGTGCCGAACCGCTGGCCCGGCCGGGTGCTCGGCAGACCGTCGACCCGGATCTTCGCGATGTTCAGGTCGAGCAGCTTCACCTCGCCGTGCCGGTCGACGAACACGTTCTCCGGCTTCACGTCCCGGTGCACGATCCCGAGGTCGTGCGCCGCCGCGAGGCCGTCGGCGATCTCGATCCCGACGTGGAGCGCCCGCGCGATCGGAAGCGGCGACTCCACCTGGCAGATCCGGCGGAGCGGCTGGCCCTCCAGGAGCTCCATGGCGATCCAGACCGTGCCGTCGGGCAGCATGTCGGCGCTGTGCACGGCGACGATGTTCTTGTGCCGCAGCCGGCAGAGCGCGATGGCCTCCTTGCGGGCGCGCTCGCGCACCTGCTCGGTGCTCGCGTAACACGGGAGCAGCAGCTTGAGCGCGACCCGCCGCTGCGTGAACTCGTGGACCGCCTCGTAGACGACGCCGACGCCGCCCGCGCCGATCATCCGCACGAGCCTGTGGCCCGCGACGACGCTCCCCGGAACGTAGATCGCCGGGGGCGAAGGCGTCCCGGCCTCGTCGTCTCGTGCGCTGTGCTCACCCTGACTCATCCCACCCACCACCTCATCAGGAGCGCGCCGACCATACCAAAGAACGCCGCCGTCGCGGCGACGGCGAGCCAGCTCGCCACCCGCGCGGGCGGACGCGCAGCGAGCCCCCGCGCGGAGGGCGCGCGCCCCTCCATCGGACCGGAGCGCGGCGCCCGGCGGACCGGAGGACAGGGCACCTCGATCACGAGAGGTCGCGTCGTGACAGGTCGCGTGACGACCGCCGGTGCGACCGGCACGATCGGCGCGAATGGCAACGGCACCGTGGCCATGGAAGCGGGCGGCGCCTGGGACGGCTGCCAGGGAAGAGGCGAATCCGAGCGAAACGACACAGGAAGCGGCGCGGTCATCAGCGCGGCCGGAGGGGGCTCGACGCGACCCAGCGACCCGGCGGCGCCCTCGCCGGCGCGAAGGGCCTCGTCCAGGGGCACGGTCGCGAGCAGGCATTCGATCGAGCTGCGGGCGGTCACGGCCAGGTTCCTCTCCAGCAAGTACGGGCATGAGCGCAGGCATGAGACGGCGGTGGCGACGGATCCCGGGCGTGACAGCCGAACGGGGTCGTCGCTCCTACCTTCCACGGGCACCATCGACCCTGCGCGACGGATTTCTCAGAAAAGTGATCGATCTCGGGAAAACCATGGCGCCTCCGGATGCGGCTGCGCCCCCCGAGGGCATGGCTGCGCAGGCGGGAGCCGTGGCTGCACGCTCGGGGGCCATGGCTGGGTAGTACTCAAATTTGCCCGAAGAGAGTTCACATGAAGGCGAGAAGATCATTGATCTTTTCTTCCCGCCTTCCCGTCTTCATGTTCAATTTTGAGCACTACCCATGGCTGGAGGGGTGGCTTTCTCCGGCTTGGTCCGCCGCGTGTTATCGCGTGTTATCGAGCGCTCTCGTTGATGGTGCCGGGGCGTCCGGCGCGCAGAGGCGGAGCAGGAGGTCCTCGAGGCCTCGGCGCACGGACGATCGAAAGGCCCCCGTGGCAGGGCGCCGTGCGGGCTTCGCGCCGGGTGGGTCCTCCCGTGCGTCCGACGGGGATCCATGATTGACGCCACGACCGCCAGATCCATGGATCGCTGACCATGCCGAGCCCGTAGAGCAAAATACCGACGGTCGCTCAGCTGCGAGCGCTCAACAATCCTCTTGTAAACACCGAAACTCCCACCGTAACTTCCCTCCTCATTGCCGCCGTCCGGATCCCCCGGTCGGCAGGGAGGAACTCAGCATGGATTATTCAGACGAAGTCCTCGAGGCCACGCCGGAGCGCGTCACCAAGTTCTTGACGGGGATGGGCGCTGTCGCCGCGATTCGCACGTCGATGGCCGCGGCGGGGATGACCGATGACGACATCCTGGAGGGCCGCACGCTGCTCCTCGATGTCCTCGCCGCTCCCCGCAAGGTCGGCGCGCCGCCCGACACCGACGATGCCAGGGCGCAGCGCGCCGCGACGGGGGAGCTCGATCAGTGGGACGAGCCCAACTTCACCCGTTATGGCGCCGCGCTCCGCCGGCGTTTCCCCGATGTGAACGCTTATGTCTTCAAGGACCTCGCGCCCTCCACCGGCACCGCCGCCGTCCAGGGAGTGGCCACCTTCCTCGCAAGGCTCGATGCCCTCGAGAATGGCACCGACCCGGGCCGCGCCGGAACGAAGCAGAGCGACAAGAAGGCAGTCGCTTTCCTCGCGACTCGCAGCCTCGACAAGGCCGAGCGCAAGCGCCTCCAGGGGCTCGTCGACGTCGCGCTCGGCCCGACATCCCCTCTGCCCGAGCGGGCCGAGCTCCCGGAGACGGCGCGCCGGCGCGAAGCGCTCGTGAAGCTGCGCTCCTGGTTCGACGAGTGGTCGACCACGGCCCGCGCCGTCATCAAGAAGCGCGGGTACCTCATCCGCCTCGGCCTCGCGAGCCGCAAGGCGCGCCAGCGCAAGCCCGCCGCCGCGCCGCCCAAGCCCACGGCCACGCCATCCCAGCCGACATCGCCGGACGAAGCGACCCACGAGACCGACGTCGAGTAGCCCGGCTCACAAACCAACGCCTCCGACGCGCCCGTGAGACCTTCCGATGCGCCCCGGAGGTTTCCGACGCGTTCAGAAAGCTTCCGACGCGCTCCGGAGCACGAAATTCCGCATATTTGGCAGCGTCCGCTGCGCCCCCGGCGCCGTCCGACGCGCGCTGGGGGACGAATTTCCCGGCAAATTCCGCGTCGCGCCTCCGCGCCGGAAGCCTCCGGAGCGCGTCGGAGACCTCTGGAGCGCGTCGGAAGCTTTCGTGCCGGCCACGAGCACCTTCGCGAGCGTGACGGATCCCTTCCTGACGCGCGCCCGACGCTTCCCCTCCAGCGGTCACCAACGTGGTCGTGGTCGTCTGAGGATCCCGCACATCTTTTTTTGATCCGTTTCGGACCCGCCAAGCGTCTGAAATGTCATGGGAAATCCCGATGTGCCGGAAACGATGCCGTCGATCGTGCGCGAGTTCGAGACGGTGCAGCTGGGCGATGCGCGCCTGCATCAGCGGGTCCGGGCGGTGGTGGCACGGCTGAGCGTCGCGCCGGGCGAGAGCTTCCCGGACTCGCTGAAGACAGAGGCAGAGCTGGAGGGCTTCTACCGGCTCCTTGGCAATCAGCGCGTGTCGTATGGTGCGCTGGTGCAGGCCCACAGCGAGCAGACCCTCGAGCGGATGGCCGGTCACGACACGGTTCGCGCGGTGCATGACACCACCGCCGTCGCCTTCGACGGCGACGGCGCACGCAAAGGGCTCGGTCCGCTCAACGGCAAGGACACCCAGGGCTTTTTGGCGCACGCGACGCTCGCCGTGGCCACCGACGCGATCAATCAGCCGCTCGGACTGCTGGGCCTTGCCTGCTGGGCCCGCAAAGCCTCCGCCCTGTCCAAGAGCCCACGCAAGAAGAACAGGACGGGCAGCGACTATGCGCGCGTGACCGACAAGGAGTCGACGCGCTGGCTGCGGCAGGTGGAGGCGGCCGAGCAGGCCGTGGGCGACCGCACGTCGCTGCTGCACATCATGGACCGCGAGGCCGACGCCTACCCGCTTCTGTGCGCCATGGTCGAGCAGGGCCACCGCTTCGTCGTGCGCATGGCGCGCGATCGGAACGTGTCGGAGCTGGCCGAGGATGAGGAAGAAGCGCTCGACGACGGCGCACGGCTGCGGCTGAGCGAGGCGCTGGTCGAGCTGCCGATCCGGCTCAGTCGCGAGGTCGTGCTCACCCAACGCCGCGCCGGCCCTGTCCCGGCGAGCAAGCGCGCGCACCCCGAGCGCTCGGAGCGGAGCGCCACGCTGGGCGTCGGCGCCCGGCGCATAGCGCTGCGCCGTCCGTACTACCTGCCCGAGCTGGCCGAAGAGCTCGCGGTCAACGTCGTGCTGGTGCAGGAGATCGACACGCCCGCGGGCGAAGAGCCGGTCGCGTGGGTGCTGGCGACCAACGAGCCCGTCGACACGCCCGACCAGATCGCAGCGATCGTCGACCATTACCGGGCACGGTGGCTCATCGAGGAGTTCTTCAAGGCCCTGAAGACCGGCTGCGCCCTCGAGACGCGCCAGCTCGAGAGCTTCCGGAGCCTGACGAACGCGCTGGCGCTGTTCGCCCCGATCGCGTGGCAGATGCTGCTGCTGCGCTCTCTGTCCCGCGTTGAGCCCAACGCGCCCGCGGAACGAGCCCTGAACCCCACGCAGCTGAAGCTGCTGCACCAGCACCAGCCCAAGAAGTTGCCGGCTCAGGGGGCGACGGTAGTCGATGCGCTCTACGCCGTTGCCGGTCTTGGTGGACATCTCAAGCGCAACGGTCCGCCTGGCTGGCTGACGCTCGCGCGCGGAATGCAGACCTTGCTCATGCTGGAGACGGGCTGGAACGCCGCCGTTGCCAACTCAGCGAAAACTAAGGGGGAAATGTGATCAATCCTCAGTCGTGGTCGTGGTCGTGAACGTGGTCGTGGTCGTGGTCGTCAACGACACGATCGTAGACGTGAACGTTCCGCCCATCGTGGAGGGCAGCGGAACGCCGGAGCGGGACGTTCACGTTCACGACCTAGCCGTTAACGACCACGACCACGACCACGTTCACGACCACGACCACGTTCACGACGGTGACTGCTGGAAGGCGGGCGGGGGGCCCTGAACGCGCTTGGTGAACGCCGATGGGCCTCCCCCTCAGCGCCCCGCCGCCGACTCGAACCTGGGCGCCGCGTCGAACGTCTCCGCCAGCGTCCTCCGGTACTCGTCGGCCATCTGCACGAGCCCATCGATGAGCAGCGCCACGTCGTGGTCCGCGCTGCCCTCCAGCGACGCCACGCACGACGCCGACACCTCGTCGCCCGTGAGCGACACGCGGAACTCCCCCGTCGTCTGGTCGTTCATCGTGAGCAGGAACCGGTAGAACGGCTCGTGGTTCGCCGCAGGCAGCCCCACGACCGGCGCGCGCAGCGTCAGCAGGCGCCCCGCCTCGTCGATCTCGATGTCCACCTGCGTCGCCGCCTCCGCCGTGGGGTACGGCCGCTGCGCGATGCGCCACGCCCTCGGACCGACACGCACCCGGTTGGCGATGAGCCCGAGCGTCGACAGGCCCCGCCGGATCACCCGCTCGACGCCCGCGCGCGCCGGGCACGGCGGGTACGCGTGCGGCAGCAGGCGGCCGCAGCCCAGGCACCTGTCGCACTCGACGTCGAACGGCTCCTCGCACGCCGGGCAGCGGTACACAGGCGCCCGGTCCCTGAGCTCCGCGAGCGTCCGATCCCCGAGGGCGAGCAGCGGCTGGAACGCGCCCGCCGGGACCA
This sequence comes from Sorangium sp. So ce302, assembly GCF_051530145.1. Taxonomy (GTDB): domain Bacteria; phylum Myxococcota_A; class Polyangia; order Polyangiales; family Polyangiaceae; genus Sorangium; species Sorangium cellulosum_B. Next base: position 11,166,820 of record NZ_CP150326.1, read on the forward strand.
CCACGCAGTGACCCGCGAGCTCCCCGGCCGCGCCGGACGGCGCCGCGACCACGCCGATCACCCGCCCCTCGGGATCGAGCACCGGCGCGCCGAGGGGCGCCGCCACGTCGAGCTCGAACGCCGGGAGCTGCCCGTCGACCTTGCGCGCCACGTGGCAGACCCGCGCGACCGCGAGGCGCAGGCTCTGCCCCGGGAGGCAGCTCAGCACCGCGGCGCGCTCGCCGAGCCGCGGCTCGGCCGCCGCGCGGGCGGCGAGCGCCGCGACGCCGGGCGGATCGGCCGGCGCGACGAGCGCCACGTCGCGGCCCACGTCCGCGGCGATCACCCGCCCCGCCATGCCCCGCCCGTCCTCGAACGTCAGCGCGACCTCCGTCGGGTAGCCGAGCCCGCGCCGGCTCGCCACCACGACGCCGTTGCCGAGCGCCACCCAGCCAGTCGTCACGAGCGCGCCGGCGCGGATCGCCACCACCGAGCGGCGGGCGCGGGCGACGCGCTCGTGGAGCAGCGCGAGATCGCCGTCGCCGTGCGCCGCCAGCTGCGACGTCATTGCGCGACGATCCTCGAGAGCGCCGTCATCAGCAGCTCGATCGTGCCGGGTTTGGCGCCGTCCCGCTGCGCGTAGGCGACGATGTCGCGCAGCCGCTGCTCGGTCTTGGCGGGCAGCTTCGTGCGCACCAGCAGCTCGGACAGGGCCCCGATCGCGAGGAAGTGCCGGAGCATCGGGTCGGCCGGCGCGCGCTCGATCTCGCGCAGGTAGCGGCCGAGGTGCTCGCGCGCGAGCGCCGCCGTGGTGAGCGGATCGATGTGGAGCGGCTTCTCCTCGGGCACCTGGCCGCGCACCGCCACGAGCCGCTCCATCGCGAGGAGCGCCGGCTCCGCGACGCCCGCGGTGTTCCCGCGGCGCGCGCCGCCCTCGGCCTGGATGAGCTCGCGGGTCGCGGCCGCCGTGCAGCGGTAGAGGTGCGCCACCGCGTCGGGCATCGCCTCGCCGTGCTCATAGATCGCGCGGAAGACCGTGCACCGGATGAGGAGCACCATGACGCCCGGCCGCTCCTGGAAGCTGAGCGCCGCGCCGAGCACCTGCGCGTCCCGGAGCAGCTGGCAGAACCGATCGGCCGCCGCGTTCGCCGACTCCGGGCGGGACGGGATGCTCCGGCGCGACGGAGGCTCGATCTCCACCTCCGGCAGCGCGGGCGGGCGCACCGACAGCGGCGTCGCCGCCATGATGGAGGACGAGCGACGAAAGGGCACGGTGCGCGCGCTGCGGCGATCGCTGACCTGCGCCGGCGTCTCCGCGGCCGCCGCCTGCTCACCCGACAGCGGCGCTGCGGCCGCCGCGCTCCCCGGAGCCGGCTTCGCTGCGCCGCCCTCGGACCCCGGGCTCGCGACGCCGCCGATCGCCTTCGACGCCGCGCCGGCGTCGTGCGCCGGCGGGAGGATGCCGGCCTTGGGCGCGGGCGCGCCGCCGTTCTTCGACGACGCGGCGCTCGGCGCCGGCATCGGCGCCGACGCCAGGAACGGGGACAGGATGTCGGGGATCGCGTCCGCGTCGCGGATGGGGCGCGCGACCGACTCGGGCAGGCGCGGCAAGGGGGGCGCCGCCCACGCCGCCAGCTCCTCGAGCGGCGTCCGCGCCCCCGAGACCGGCGTCGCCGGCGCGCCGGCCCGCACCGACGGAGCGCTCTGCGGGCGGGCAGGCGAGGGCGGGAGCGTGAAGCTCTTGAGCGGCCGGGCGCGGCCGGCGGAGGCCCACGTGAGGCTCGCCCGCTGCTCCTCGGAGAACGGCGGCCGCGCGTCGAACCACGCGCCCATCGTCTCCCCGAGCCGCTGCGCCGCCTCGCCGCTCTCGCGCAGCGCCTGGCGCAGCGCCTCCGGCGTGAAGGCGGCGACGCGGCCGACGCGGCGGAGCAGCAGCAGATCCTCCCGCATGCACAGCCGGAACGGCTCGGGGCCGCTCGACAGCTCCAGCGCCGTCCTGAGCAGCGGCACCCGGTGCCGCTCCGCGACGCGCACGACGGGGACGTCGATCGACACCCGCTCGTTCGCCGCGTCGAGCGAGACGAAGAGCGTCATCGCCCCGAGCGGAACGATCCACCCCACGCCCTCCTGCAGCGTCGTCGCCTGGAGGCTCGCCCCGGCCTCCGCGGAGGCGCAGTGCGCGACGAAGCGCACCGGGTCGCGCGTGCGCCAGGCGTCGATCGAGCTCCCGTCCCAGTCCGCGTCCGCGGGCGGCTTGCGCGAGGCGGAGAGCACAGGCGACCGATCCACCCCGCACGCCTCACACCGCGGCCCACGCAGCGGGAACCCGCACGCGGAGCAGAAGTCGGAGGCCGGGCTCGAGGGGACCGCCACGCCGACAGCATACCTCAGCGCAAGGCCGAGGTGGCACCGCGGTTTGCGCTCAGAGGAACGGATTCAGGTGGAGCGCAACCTTGGCCTCCCGCAGGTTGTGCTGGACCCTGCGGATGAAGTGGATGAACAGGTACGCCCAGGCGGCGAAGGTGACGACGCTGATGACGAGCTGGACCGTCTTGCTGACGCCGATCACCATCCAGAGCGCCGTCAGAAGGAAGGCCGCGAACGACAGCGGGACGAACCACTTCCAGCAGAGGTTCATCATCTGGTCGATGCGGACGCGCGGCAGCGTCCAGCGGATCCAGATGACCACGAAGACGAGGGCCCAGCTCTTCAGCAGGAAGAGGAAGACGCCGACGAGCTGGAGCCCGAAGCTCGCCTCCTGCTGGGCCGGCGAGACGCCGGGGATCTGCCAGCCCCCGAGGAAGAGCGCGCTCGCGATGCCGCACATCACGAAGACGTTCGCCCACTCGGCGAAGAAGAAGAAGAGGTACCGCATGCCGGAGTACTCGGTCGAGTAGCCGGCCACGAGCTCGCTCTCCGCCTCGGGCAGGTCGAACGGCGCGCGGTTGCCCTCCGCGAGCGCCGTCGTGAAATAGAGGAAGAACAGCGCGAACGTGATCGGGTTGCGGAAGACGAACCAGTGCCAGGGCCAGCCGCCCACGTCGAGGAGCGAGGGCCCGGCGCCGCCCTGGGCGCCGATGATGTCCTGGAGCCGCAGCGAGCCCGTCATCATCACGATGCACACGATCGCGACCGCGCCGGGGATCTCGTAGCTGATGATCTGCGCCGCCGAGCGGATCCCGCCGAGGAGCGACCACTTGTTGTTCGACGCCCAGCCGCCGGTCATGAGGCCGATGGTGACCAGCGACGTCACGGCGATCACGAAGAGGATCCCGATGTCGAGGTCGGCCGCGATGAGGTACTGGCCGAACGGCATGACGACGAACGTGGCCGACACGCCGACGAACACGAGGTAGGGCGCGAGCCGGAAGAGCGCCTTGTCGCTCTCGGCCGGGATGATGTCCTCCTTCATGATCGACTTGATCCCGTCGGCGACCCACACGAGGAGGCCCTGCGGCCCGGCGCGGTTCGGCCCGATGCGGGACTGCATGCGCGCCGAGACGCGGCGCTCGACCCAGGTGATGATCCCCGCGGTCGGCGCCATGAAGAGCAGGATGATCGCGGCGGCCACGCCGAGGAGGATCCCGGCGCCGAGCAGATCGGCGGGCGCGCTCGCGTGGAACCCCTCGGTCGAGAGCTCGATCTCGGACGGGGTCGCGCCGCCCCGGCGGATCCCGACCGCCGACCGCCGCTCGTGGCCGCTCGGGATCACGTCGCCCTTCGAGAGGACCTTCACGCCCTCGAAGCGCGTGATGACGTCGCCGGGCTGGAGCCCTGCCTGACCCGCCGGGCTCCCGTCGCGCACGCCCGTCACGACGAGCCCGCCGGCGGGCGGCGACTCGGCCGCGACCTCGACGCCGAAGAACGCGAGCGCGCGCGCCCCCTCCTTCACGCGCGCCTCGATGACGGCGCGGCGCGGGGTCGGCGGGAGGAAGTCCATCGTGACGCCTCTCACCGTGCCGTTCACGGGGAGCGCCCCCTGCGCGGTCGCGGGGATCTCGACGACGACGTCGCCGTGGAAGGTCGTGTGCACCGCGTCGTCGCCGCGGCCGGCGAAGCGGGATTGCAGGCCCTCGGAGAAGATCAGCGAGATCTTCGTGCTGCTGACCTGCGCGCCCTCGATCTCGATGCTCTGGCCGGTGAGCGGCGCCTGGCCGGGGCGGCGGAGGGTGCCGCGGAACGTGACGACCGCCTCCTTCGCCTCGGCGGTGGGCAGGTTGGTCCCGAGGATCTCGATGCGGTCGCCGAGGTCGACCTCGCGCGGCACGACGTCGACGACGCTCAGGAGCTCGGGCGCCGTCCTGCTCTCGGCGCAGCCGGCCGCGCCGAGCAGCGCGAGGAGGGCCAGGAGGCACGGCAAGAAGCCTCGAGAGAGAGCTCTCCAGGGAGGAGATCCGCGCATGGTGCCGCTTATAAACCGCGCCGCTCGCGCGGTCGAGAATGCGGAGAAAAGCGCTCCTGCTCGCGCTGTCTACTACTTACCGACTTACCTACCGGCCTCGGACGGGGAGGAAGTACCGGCTGCCGTCGAGCTCGTTCACGCCCACGTAGAGCTCTGCCTCGAACACGTCCTTGAGCCGGCGGTAGGTCATCACCTCCTCGACGGTGCCGTGGGCGACCAGCCGCCCGGCCTTGAGGAGCGCCACGCGGTCGGCGTACTGGGCGGCCGCGTTGAGATCGTGCAGCACCGCGACGCAGGCGAGGCGCCGCTCGGCCACCTCCCTGCGCACGACCTCGTGGACCTCGATCGAGTGGCGGATGTCGAGGTGCGCCCCGGGCTCGTCGAGGATCAGCACCTGCGCCTCCTGCGCGAGCGCGCGGGCGATGGCCACCCGCTTCTGCTCGCCGCCGGAGAGCTCGGCCACCGGCCTCCCCGCGAGCCCCACGAGATCGCAGGCGTCGAGGGCGCGGGCGACCGCCTCCTCGTCCCGGCCGGCGGCGAGCATCCACGCGCCCTGGTGGGGCGCGCGGCCCATCATGACGACCTCGCGCACCGTGAAGCCGGGCGCCGAGGCGATCCCCTGCGGCACGACCGCCACGCACCGCGCGATCGCCCGCCGGTCCATGCCGGCGAGCGGCCTCCCCAGCAGGGTCGCCTCGCCCCGCGCCGGCCGCAGGGCCCCGGAGAGGACCCGGACCAGCGTCGATTTTCCCGCGCCGTTCGGCCCCAGGACGGCGCAGAGCTCGCCCGCGCGCACATCCAGGCTGATCCCCTCCAGCGCCAGCCTCCCGGTGGGATAGCTCGCGGCCACGTCACGCAGATCGATCGCCGGCCCCTGCACGCGGTCTCTTTTGTCGAATGATTTGAGTGATATCGAGTGATCTTCCCTTGCGCGAGGTTTCTTGCGGTGGTCCAATCGACTCGAGGCGTAGAGGAGATGGAAACGGCGAAGGAGACTCTGGGAGGCGGCGAGGTACCGCGTCGCGTTATTAAGCGCTACTCCAATCGGAAGCTCTACGACACGAAGGACAGTCGTTACGTCACCCTGCAGCAGATAGGGGAGATGGTCCGGGCTGGCGAAGAGGTCCAGATCATCGACAACGCGACCAAGGAGGACAAGACCGAGGTCACGCTGGCGCTGATCATCTCGGAAGATCTCAAATCGCAGCCGCGCTCGGTCCCGCTCGGCACGCTGAGAGATCTGATCCAGGAGCGCGGCGAGCGGCTGCTCTCGCAGCTGCGCGAGGGCCCGATCGGCCGGCTCATCCCCGGCGCGGTCCCTGGCGAGGGCGGCGTGGCGGCGCCAGGAACGGCGCCCGTCCCGGGGACGGAGCAGGCGGCGCCCGCGTCGCCCTCGTCCCATCCGCCCCCGCCGCTCGACACGGACAGGTCGAGCCACGCGAAGGGGCGCCTGAGCGGGATCGTCGAGAGCTCGAAGCAGACGCTCGATCAATGGCAGCAGGCCGTCGACGAGCGCATCCGGGCCATCCTCCCGGGCCTCGGGCTGGTCCGCGATCTCCAGTCCGATGTCAAGCGCCTGTCGCAGCGCATTGACGAGCTGGAGGCGAAGCTCCAGGGACGCGCGGGTGAACCCATCGAGGGCGCGGTTCCGCACCAGACGGGCTCCGGCGCGGACGAACCCGCGGGCGAGGGTCGCGAGGGTCAGGGGAGCGAGAGCAGGCTGGAATAGCCCTGGGCGCTCCTCTGTTCCCCCGGGCGAGCCCATGCCGTTCTTCTTCAGCAAGAAACCTGCGTCCGTAGCGCAGGACCTGTCGTTGGCCAGCACCGATGGTGGCCGAGCCGACGCCTTCGAGATCGAGCTGCTGGGTCATCTGGACACGCTTTACGGCGTGAGCTGCCGGATGACGAAGAGCTCGACGGAGGCGGAGGATCTGGTCCAGGACACCATCGTCAAGGCGATGCGAGCCCGGGATCAGTTCGAGCCGGGCACCAACCTCAAGGCCTGGCTGCTTCGGATCCTGACGAACACGTTCATCAACCGGTACCGTCGCGGGGGCCTCGAGCGAGGCATCTTCGACGGCCCCGACGCCGAGCCGCTCACCGATGCGTGGGTCGGCGCGACGACGATGCGCGCGATGCGCGATCCGGAGACCCAGGCGCTCACGCCGCTCGTGGAGGCGGAGGTGCAGCGCGCCCTCGACGCCCTGCCCGAGGAGTTCCGGCTGGCCGTGGTGCTGTCGGACATCGAGGAGCTCTCCTACAAGGAGATCGCCGAGGCGATGGGCTGCCCCATCGGCACGGTGATGTCGCGCCTGCACAGGGGCCGCAAGCTCCTCCAGAAGACGCTGCGCGAGCACGCGGTCCTGATGGGCATCGTCAGCGAAGACGCTGCGAAGGACGCGCCCGCCGACCTGGACGCGTACCGCAAGCGGAAGCGGGGTGCCGCATGAGCGCTGCGAAATCGATCGAGAGCTGTTCGCGGTTCGACCACGCGCTGTCTGCCTACGTCGACAGCGAGCTGGATCCGGACCACGCCATCGATCTCGAGTCCCACCTCGTCCAGTGCCCTCCGTGCTTCGAGCAGGTGAGGCTCTTGCGCTCGCTGCGGGCGAGCCTGAAGCGGGCGCGGCCGTCGGGGTGCCCGGACGCGCTGCGGGCGCGCGTCGCCGCGGCGGTGGCGCACGAGCAGGCGCGCGACGCAGCGCAGTCGGCCGAGGCGAGGCCGCGCCTCGTGCACAGGGGGTACGCGATCGCGCTCGCCGCGGCGGCGGGCGTCGTCTTCGTCGTGGGCGTGGCGCGGCGGCCGGACGCGCCGGCGGAGGCCGCGAAGGCGGACGCCGCGAGGGCGGCGGCCGCTCTCACGCGCGCCGAGAGCGTCGAGGTCCTGCTCGACGATCTCGTCACCCAGCACGCGCAGCCGCTGCCGCCGGAGACGACCAACCCGGAGGACCTCCCGCGCTTCGATCCGTTCGTCGGCGTCCCGGTCCGCAGGCCGCAGTTCCAGTCGATACCGGCGAACTTCATGGGCGCCCGCGTGCACACGATGCGCGATCGGCGCGCCGCGCTGCTCCAGTTCGTGGTGCGGGGCAACCACCGCGTGACGGTCTACATGTTCAACTCGCGCGCGGTCCCGGTGCAGAAGGCGCAGCCGATCCTGCAGCCGCGCGTCGTGCGCGAGCGCCCCGTCTACGTGGGCAACATCAACGGCTACTCGGTCGCCGCCGCCGAGCGCAGCGGCGTCGGCTACGCGCTCGCCTCGGATCTCGGCGACGACGTCAGCACGCAGCTCGTCCTCGCTGCGATGCAGTGAGCGCACCGGCGCTCGCTCTACAGCGGGCGCCGTCCTCTCCCTCCCTCGATAACCCCGACCAACCCTACCGCGAGAGACCGCATGCGCTTCGTCTTCGTCATGGATCCGCTGAGCCGCGTGACGCACGACAAGGACACGTCGTTCGCCTTCATCCGAGCGGCGCAGGCGCGCGGCCACGAGAGCTACCACTGCTTGCCGCGCGACCTCTCGATCGAGGGCGGTGAGGCGCACGCCTCGGCCTCGCCGGTGCTCATCGGCGACGCGCCCCCGTTCATCTCGCTCGCGGGGGGCGCGCAGCGGCTCCGGCTCGCGGACGTGGACGCCATCTTCATCCGCAAGGACCCGCCGTTCGATCGCAGCTACCTGTACGCGACGCTGATCCTGGAGCGCGCGCGGCGCTGCCCGCTCATCGTGAACGACCCCCGCGGGCTGCGCGACGCCAACGAGAAGCTCTACGCGCTGAACTTCCCCGAGTGGACGCCGAGGACGCTGGTCACCGCGGACCGCGAGCAGATCCACGCGTTCGTGCGCGCCCTCGGCGGCACGGCGGTGATCAAGCCGCTCGACGGCGCGGGCGGCCTCGGCGTGCTGCAGATCAACGAGCGCGACAAGAACGCGCGCGCCATCGCGGACATGATGACGAACGAGGGGCACCGCCTCGCCATGGTCCAGGAGTACCTGCCCGCCGTCGTCCACGGCGACAAGCGCGTCCTCTTGCTCGACGGCGAGCTGCTCGGCGCCATCCTCCGGGTGCCCCGCGACGACGATCACCGCTCGAACATCCACGTCGGCGGGCGCGTGGTCTCGACGGAGCTCTCGCCGCGCGAGCTCGATCTCGTCCGCGCGGTCACGCCTCGCCTCCGCGCCGACGGCCTCTTCTTCGTGGGCCTCGACGTCATCGGCGAGCGCCTGACCGAGGTGAACGTCACGAGCCCGACGGGCATCCAGGAGCTCGGGCGCTTCACCGGCGCGGATCCGGCGGCGAGGGTGATCGCCTGGGCCGAGGAGCGGGCGCGCGGCCAGGCCGCGCGCGCGTGAGCCACCCCGCTCCGGAAAGTTGGCCCGGAGCGCCCGCCTCTGCGAAGGCTCCCCCATGGGCGACTCATTCGAGCGGTGTGCCGTCTGCAGCGACGGCGAGCAGGGCGATCGGGACGGCGGTGCGCCCGGGGATCCTCGCGCGAGGACGCGGATGGCGCGCGTGGTCATCCAGGGGCGCTCGCTGAGCCTGTGCCGGACGCACGCGGCGACCGTGGCCGTCGCCATGCCGGAGACGTTCGAGGAGATGCGCGCGCTGTTCGTGGGGCTCCAGCGCAGCGCGCAGCCGGCGCAGCGCGATCCGTCCGTCGAGCGCCGCTCCCCCATCGCGCGCCGCAGCCCCGAGGATCGGCGCGTCTTCCCCCCGCGGCCGGAGGGCCGGCGGATCGGCGCAGGACGCCGCGCCAGCGATCCGGGGGAGTGATCGCGACCGTCGCGCCGGCGCCCTCCTCGCGCCGATCTCCGGAGCGGCGCCCGCTCTCCGCGCGGAGCGCCGCGGGCCGCCGGATGCGCGCGGCGCGTGGTAGGTTCTCGCCATGAGATCCCGCCGGCATGTCGTCATCGGACTCGGGTCGAGCCTGGGCGATCGCCTGACGACCCTCCGCGCCGCCATCGCGGCCCTCGGCGCTGATCCCGATCTCGACGTCATCCTCGAGTCGTCGCGCTACGAGTCCCCGCCCGCAGGCGGCCCTCCGCAGGGCGACTACGTGAACGCCGCGGTGCTCGTCGCCACGTCGCTGCCCGCCCGCCAGATCCTCGAGCGCACCCTCGCCGTGGAGCGCTCGCTCGGGCGGACGCGCCCCGATCCGGTGCGATGGGGGCCGCGCACGATCGATCTGGACCTGCTCTGGATCGAGGGAGAGGTCGTGGCGGAGCCGGATCTCGAGGTGCCTCACCCGCGGCTCTGCGACCGTGTGTTCGCGCTCAGGCCGCTGCTCGACGTCGCCCCCGACGCGCGCGACCCTCGCACGGCCATCGCGTATGCCGCGCTCTCCGAGGCGAGCGCGCCCATTCGCAAGCTCGATCCGATCTGATCGACGCGGCGCGCGGGCGCGGCGCTCAGCGCGAGCGCGGCGGGCCGGATGCGGCGCGGGATCGGAGGCCGGCGCGGCCGCCGGCGTACGACGCCGCGCTGCCGATCATGACCACCACGATCAGCAGCAGCGCCCACCCCAGCGCGCCCGCCGGCGCGCCCTCGGCGAGGGCGAGCGCCCAGGCGAGCGCCGCGACGACGGCGCCGCTCGCGGCGGCCTCGCGCCGCCCGGCGCGCCCGCCGAACCGCCCCACGAGGTAGCCGCCGGCGACCCCGGCGAGCGCGAACGCGATCGCGTTGAGCCCCACCATCGCGAGCCGCACCGAGCCCTCTGCCCCGGCGTCCCCCGCCCGCTCGATCATCCGGCGCAGCAGCGTGTTGACGAGGCCCGCGAGCGGCAGCCACGCGATGAAGATCGCCACCGTCCCGAGCGCGATCCAGTGCCACGGCGGCCGGTCCTCGACCTCGTCGTCGCCGCTGCTCTGCAGTACGGGGAGCTTGCGCTTCTCCGGCGCTGCCGCGCCGCCCCGAGGAGGCGCCGCGCCTGCCGCGCTGCTGCCGACGACCGGGAGGCGTCGCTTCGGCGCGTCCCCCATGACGTCAGCTGGGCTTCGAGGTCGGGGGCGGCGCCGCGGCGGGAGCCTTCCGCCAGAACTTCCGCGCTTCGTCCTGCAGACGGACCAGCCGCCGCTGCTCCTGGATCAGGCCGCCATAGGCGCGAGGCACACGCGGATCCTTCGCGAGCGCGTACAGGACCTGGAGCGCCGCCTCGGCGTCGTCCGTCGCGCGGTGCGCCTTCTCGAGCGAGATCCCGAGCCGAGCGGCCATGTCGCCGAGGGCGCGGCTCTCCTCGTTCTTGTAGAGCTCGCGGGCGAACGTGAGCGGATCGACCCAGTCGACCTCGCGCCGCATGGCGGGCGGCGGCTCGCGCGGGCGCATGCCCACGCGCTCGAGCTCGGCGAGCAGGAACGAGCGGTCGAAGGTGGCATTGTACGCCGCGGGGATCGCCCCCTTGAAGCAGCCGAGGATCTCCTCCGCGACCTCGGCGAACGACGGCTTGCCCTCGACGTCCGCGTCCTTGATCCCGTGGATGGCGGTGCTCTCCGCGGGGATGGGCCGCCCCGGGTGGATGAGCCAGTTGTAGCGCGTCAGGATTTCCCCGGAGCGGCCGATGACGATGCCGAGCTCGATGATCCGATCGCCCGCCGGATCGCGCCCCGTGGTCTCGACGTCGACGAAGGCGATGGGCTGGTCGATCCAGGCGCTGCCCGCGTCGATCTCCGACGCGACACCGACGGCGCGCACCTTGAGGAGGTGCGCGATCCCAGGGTAGTGCCGGCCCGTCGGGAAGCAGCCGCACGGGTCGGCGACCTTCACGGCGTCCTCGGCTTGGCGGGCTGGGCGGGTGCAGCCGAGGTCGCGGGGCGCGCCGCGCCGCCCGCCGGCGCGCTGGTCCCGGCAGCGGGGGTCGCGCTGGCCGCCGGGGTCGCGCTGCCTGCTGGGGTCGCGCTGGCCGCGGGGATCGCGCTGCCGGAGGGCGACGCGTCGCCTGGCTTCGGGGGCGCTGGCCGCGGCGTCTTGCCGAGGAGCTCCAGCTCGAGCTTGACCCACGCCTCGAGGTCCTCGCCGGGGCTCGAGAGGAGCTGGAGGTTGACCTCGCGGCCGTTGATGAAGACGAGGGGCGTCCCCTCGAGCCCGACCCCGTCGGCCTGCAGCTTGTCCTTGTCGATGCGCGCCTTGGTGTCGGTCGAGACGAGATCGGCGCGGAACTTCACCATATCGAGCTTGAGCCGCTGCGCGTAACGCTCGAGGTCGGCCTGCTCCAGCTTGTCCTGGTTCTCGAAGAGGAGGTGGTGCATCTCCCAGAACTTGCCCTGGTTGAGCGCGGCGGTCGCCGCGCGCGCGGCGGGCTCGCCGTGGACGTGCGCCGAGAGCGGGTAGAACTTGAAGACGAGGCGCACCTGCCCGTCGAAGCGCTTCACGAGCCCCTCGAGCAGCGGCGCCATCAGCCTGCAGAACGGGCACTCGAAGTCGGCCCACTCGACGATCGTGATCGGCGCGTCGGGCGGCCCCATCTCCGGCGAGCCGTCGGTGGCGAGCGTCTTCACCTTGTTCGCGTCGAAGCGCATGTGGAACGCGTCGTCGCGCTCCTTCTTCGATCGGCCGTCCTTGACCAGATCGAGCAGGAGCTGCGCGGCGGGGAGGCACGCCTTGCACGGGCGCTGCTCCTTCACGCACTGCGCGATGCTCACGGGCGTGTCCGGGCAAGGGGAGAGGAGCTCGGAGACCTGTGCCCCCCACTCCCGGCGCTCGCGGGGGGTCAGCGAGGAGGTGTCCACGCCCGGCAGCGAGACCGCCACCTCCGGGCTCGCGGCCGGTTTGGGCTCGTTCGAGCTCGGGTTCCCAGGACAGCCCGTGGCGCCGATCGCGAGCAACGCGAGAAGCGGCGGCATCCAGCGCAGGAATGACATCGCGGCGCGAGCTTAGTCGGACCCCTTGCGAGATGCTAGCGCGGGTGTAGCGTCAAGAGGTGCGGAGCGTCCTCTACCGCTTCCCGGATCTGCAGCAGTTCGAGCAAATCGTGTGCGATCCGGAGGAGCGTGACCTCGAGCTCGGACTGCCCGCGGGGGAGGTCGTGGCCGATGGCGAGTGGGTGCTCGCCATCTTCGAGCTGGGCGAAAACCGCCGCGCGACGTCGGCCGCGGCGTGCGCGTCGGTCTCACCGGAGGGGGCGCGGCTCACGTTCGAGCCGCGCGACTGGCATCGCCTCGCCCACTTCGCGCGGACGGAGGCGCCCCGCCCCGGATCCGTGCCCGACACCGACGCCGCGGCGCTCCTCCGCGCCGCGGACGGGGCCGGGCCCGCCGCGTCATCCGGCGTCCAGGGCGCCGGCCCGGCGGGCCGGGCGCCGCCCCCTGCGCCGCCTCGGCTGAAGGGCAAAGGCTCGCGGGTCCTCGTGGTCGACGACGACCCCCACATCCGCGAGCTCCTGTCGGCGATGCTCGAGGCGGTCGAGCTCGCCGTCGTCGCCGTCGCCAGCGCGGAAGAGGCGCTGGCGCGGGTCCGCGGCTCACCGTTTCACCTCGTGGTCCTCGACTGGAACCTCCCGAAGATGACCGGCATCGACCTGTGCCGGACGCTGCGGCAGGAGCCCGGGCTCCGCGATCTTCCGGTCCTCTTCCTGACGGCGCACGCCTCCTCGCAGGACATGGTCGAGGCCTTCGCCAGCGGCGCCGACGACTACATGGTGAAGCCCTTCCGCGCCCCCGAGCTGGGGGCTCGCATCTTCAGCCTGCTCCGCCGGACCCGGCGAGGCACCTCCTGAGGCGCCTCGCCGCGGCGCAGCGGCCCCGCCGCGACGCGGGCTCGCGCTCGGGCGCCGCGCTCAGGTTCCGCGCTCAGGTTCCTCGCTCAGAAGGCGACATCGACGTTGAGGTTGATCACGCCGATGCTCTGCGCGTAGTGCCCGCCGGAGTCGGGAGCCCTCGAGTTGGGGTGCAGGCCGGCGGTGATGCTGTCCCCCGTGGTGTCCCGGCTGACGTAGAACAGGTGGGTATACGACGCGGCGAGGTGGAGCTGCTTCGCGACATGGAAGCGCCCGCCGAGAGCGAACGAGACATCGTGGAAATCGACGCCCGATGGATCGAGGGTCTCGTCCGGAACTGCGTTGGAGTCGTACCCGGCGCCGCCGAAGACCTCGATCGCAGGCCGCGGCCAGTGGCTCCAGCCCGCGCGAACGCCGAACGTGTCGTTCCAGCGGCGGGGGATGTTCTGCACCACGCGGGCGCCCTCTCCGGCGAAGCCGTCGCGGTCGATCTCGCACGCCGCGCCGACCTGGGTGAGGCACTGGTTTTCCATCGAGCTCCACCGCGTCCAGTCGCCGAAGAGCCGGATCTCGAAGCGCTCCGCCGGGACGAAGCGGGCGCCGAGCCGCACGATATCCGGCAGGCCCTGGTGCAGCTCCACGTCGCTCGGGGAGTTCGACACGCCGCTGAAGCGGTTGGTGAGCGTGCCCTCGAGCGACTCTCCCCCCGTGACGTTCGGCCGCGACTGGTACGACGCGCCGATCCAGAGCTGCTTCGGCACCGCCTCGACCAGCGCGCCGACGCCGAAGCTCGCGTGGAAGCCGCTCACCTCGAGCAGCGAGCGCCCCTCGGTCGCAAGGAGGTTGTCGCCGGAGGCGTTGCGGGCGCGCACGGTGTTCACCTGGGTTCGAATCAGGTTGCCGGAGAGGCCGAGGCTGAGACGGAGCGCCGGGATCCTGTAGGCGGCGGCGAGCGTGAAGAACATCGCCTGGAGCGAAGACTCGATGGAGTGCCAGCGCTGCACGCCGTCCACCGGCCCGGCGAGCTCGCGATTGCCCTCGAACGCCGCGTTCGTGTCCCAGGACGCGGCGCCGCCGAAGGGCACATAGACGCCGGCGCCCAGCGCCAGATCGCCGAGCCTGGCCGACGCGCCGAGCATCGGCGAGGCAGCCACGTTGAACAGGCTCGCCTCCCCCGTGTTCGCCCGCGGCACCGTCGCGTCATCGGTCGCCGCCGCCGAGTGCGTGTAGGACGCGGCGCGCAGCGCGATATTTCCGTCCAGGAACAGATGAATCCCCTCGCTCTCGGCGAGGCCTGCGGGGTTGTAGTAGACCGCGGTCGGATTGCTCGTGATCGGGTTGCCGTGCTCGCCGCCAAACCGCGCGGTCGCGAACCCACCGGCGAGCGCGGATCCGGTCCAGGCGAGACCGCCGAGGAGGCCGACGGAGATCGCGAAACAGGGGCGGTTGATGGACATATCCGGTGTTCTCGGTTCTGAGGGCGGAGGAATGCGGCGCCTGCGGCGGACCCTGCATGGTAGGGTTGCAACACCTGCCACGTCGGAAGGTTCTACCCGATCAAGTCAAATGTCACCTTTCGCACGGTGTCAAATGCTTTTCTCCCGCACCATCCGGACAACGCTCGCCTCAGCTGCCCTCACCACCACGGCGCTCCTCATCGGCTGCGCCGACCCGGCAGGCAGATACGATGACTTCGAAGCTCGCGATACCACGATCCGCGAAGACCAGAGCAGCGGCGAGGGTGGTGGTGGCAGCGACGGAAATGGCGGCGCTGGAGGCGGCGGGGACAACTGCCTGCCGGAAGCGGGCGCCGTCGACGGCGATTTCCTCTTCAGCCTCTCGGCGTATCTCAACCCGCGGGCCCCTATCCTCTTCGTGGCCAGCCTGACCACCCAGGCCAGCGACGGCGGCCTGAGCTTCTCGCTCACCTTCCAGCCGCTCGTGGCCGCCGATCGCAAGACGCCCACGGGCGAGCCGTTCGATGTGGGTCCCTTCGAGCTGTCCGCCGATGGGACGTTCACCGCGCAGCTGCCCACGCTCGTCGTGCCGGGCGACGCCAACCCCATCTCCGGCAGCGAGCTCGAGGCCACCATCACGCTGACCGGCGGCTCCCTCTGCGCGCCCGCCGACTTCATCTGTGGCGTTGTCACTGGCACCACGGCGAGGCCGCTCCCCCTGAATCTCAAGGGCTCTACCTTCGCCATGGAGCGAATCGCCGATCCGAGCAGCTACCCGGCGCCGGTCATCAACTGCAAGAGAGACCCGGCGACCCCGCTCCCGTGAGCGCCCGGTCGGGTCACGCCACGGCCTCCGCCGCGGCGGCGCCTTCGAGCTCGATCAGCGAGATCTCGGACGGCGCGCCGACGCGCATCGGCGGCCCCCAGTAGCCCGTGCCGCGGCTCACGTAGATCTGGCTGTCGCCGTGCGAGGACAGCCCGGCCACGTAGGGCTGGTCGAGCCGCACGAAGAAGTTCCACGGGAAGATCTGGCCACCGTGGGTGTGGCCGCTGAGCTGCAGGCCCACGCCCCGCTCCGCGGCCTCCAGGATCTGCTTGGGCTGGTGCGCGAGCAGCACGAGCTCGCGAGAAGGGTCCCGCCCCGCGAGCGCGCGCGCGAGGTCGGGGCCATGGCCGCGGCCCATGCCGCGGGAGCTCCAGTCGTCCACGCCGGCCAGGTCGAAGCCGTGCTCGCCGTCGCCGATCGAGACACGCTCGTTGCGCAGCACCGTCACGCCGAGCCGGCGGAGCTCCGCGATCCACGCCTCGGCGCCGGAGTAATACTCATGGTTGCCCGTCACGAAGAAGACCCCGTGCTTGGCGCGCAGATCGGCGAGCGGCGCGGTGTGCTCGCGGAGCTCTTCCACGGAGCCGTCGACGAGATCGCCCGTGATCGCGATGAGATCCGGCTCGAGCGCGTTCACGCGCGCGACGACGCGCTCGAGCCAGGCCCGGCCGATCGTCGGGCCGATGTGGAGGTCGGTCAGCTGAACCACGCGAAAGCCCGACATGGCCGCGGGGAGGCGGCGCAAGCGGACGCGCACCGGGCGGACGGCGACCTCGCCGAGGGCGCTCGCGGCGCCGGCGACGCCGAAGCCCATGGCGAGCGCTCCGGCCGCGCCCGCGAGGGCGCGCGAGAGGAAGGTGCGGCGCTCGCCGTCGAGCGGCTGGTGCAGCAGCGCCGTGACGCCGTGGGCGCCGAGGCGGACGAACTCGGAGGTGAGCAGGAGGAAGAAGAGCAGGACGGCGAGCCCGACCCACGTGTAGACGACGCCGGCGACGACGCCAGCGATGTGCCGGGGCAGCGCGCGGGTGAGCAAGAGGCCGAGGGGCACCAGCGACGCGAGCACCACCAGGGCCACACTGCCGACGCGGTGCCAGAGCGGGCCGAGCTCGGGCGCGCGGATCAGGCGCTGCCAGAGGTAGTAGTGGACGCCTGCCACGATGGCGCTGAAGACAGCGATGAAGACGACGAAGGAGAGAAGAGGCCGCTGCACGCGTCCAGCATGACCACGGCGGCGCGCGCCCGCCGCTCCGATCCACGCCGGAGCCAGGCTCGACAACATTTCTTAACGGAGCGACGGGCGGACGGCGGCTACGACGTGCTCACGCACACGCCGAACCCGGCGGGGTAGATCGCGCTGCCGCCCTGGCACTTGGCGCCTGCGCCGCATTCCGGCGCCCTGCTGTCGATCCGGCAGAGCTGCTTGCACTGGTTCGTCAGCATCGAGCACACGAAGCCGGGCGCGCACGGGCAACGCTCGTCGGCCCGCCCCTCGCCGGGCACCACGCAGCTCGTCGTCCCATCCTCGCGGACGATCGTGCAGGTGAGGCCCGTCGGGCACACGCTGTCGTTCAAGAGCTCGCAGTTCATCGCGGGAACACAGACGGGGATCGGGACCGGAGCGCTCGCCTCGACGACCGACTGGGCCATCGGTCGCTCGTCGCAGTACGTCCCCGCCGCGCAGCTCTCGACGTGGCCACAGCAATACTGCCGGCACACGCCGCCCTCCCCGTCGGCTGCCACGCACCCCAGGCCAGCCGCGCAATCGGCGCCGCTGTGACAAGGGCCGCCTGCCTCGAAGCGGCCCGCCGGCTGGCAGCTCGGGATCGCATCGCCGTCGTCGAGCACGAGCTGGCAGTGCAGCGTCTGCGCGGCTGGGAGCCCCGTCCCCGTGCCCGCGCCGCCGTCCGACGAGCACTCGGTCGGCTCCCCGCCTGGGGTGCAGCCATCGCCGCACAGGTAAGCGAAGCGGGTGTAGGGATCCTGCGCCTCCGGAGCCGCCGGGATGTTGAGGTCCTCGTTCACGACGCCACCGGCACCGCCGCTGCCGCTGCCGCTGCCGCTCGCGGGCGGAGGGCTGCCGCCCGATTGGGCCGACTCGCTCTCGCCCCCCCCACTCCCGAACACCCCGCCGCCGTCTTCGTACCCACCCGCCGCCGAGTCATCCATCGAGCACGCGGAGAGCGCGAAAACCCAGGTCGCCACGAGGCCAGAAAGCAGACGGGCGCGGTGTGAGCTCATTCCAGGACCACCAGAAAAGCACAAGCGGAATGAGCGTATCATGTCGCCTCCTGCATTCACAGAATGTGCCGATTCTGTGTGTCGTCGCCAGGGCGCCGAGCGCAGCCTGGGTGAGGACGCCGCCGTCCTGTGC
This sequence comes from Sorangium sp. So ce302, assembly GCF_051530145.1. Lineage (GTDB taxonomy): Bacteria > Myxococcota_A > Polyangia > Polyangiales > Polyangiaceae > Sorangium > Sorangium cellulosum_B. Next base: position 11,184,558 of record NZ_CP150326.1, read on the forward strand.
GCCGCGCACACGGGGGCACCTCGCCTGCGGGCATCCCTGGCGCAAGCATGACGCCCGTGTCGCACCGAGCGCCGGGCCTCGCGCGATGGTGCGTGATGGCGCCTACCGCGCCTCGATGTCGCGGGTGACCACGTTGCCCGCGCTGTCATAGGCGCGCACCGCGAGCAGGTGCGCGCCCGGCGGCACGATCGCGCCGAGATCCGCCTCAAACGGCTCGACGGCCTCGTCGAAGACGCCGTCGCTCGGGAAGACGGGCCGCCACTCCTCCAGGCCCGCGATCGAGACCTCGATGCGCGCGACCGGACCGAGGCCGTCCGCGACCTCGCCCGTGAGCCGGCGCCCCTGCAGCGCGAGCGCCCGGAACACCGGCGGCGTGTTGTCGACAAGGACGGTTCCCGACTCGAGGCTGTGGCGCAGCGTGCGCTCGGGCGGGTTCGCCAGCTCGTCGCTCGCCTCGACGAGGATGCGGTACTCGCCTTCGGGAAGCGCGGTCGTGTCCCATACGTGCTCGGCGCGCGTCACCTTCTCGCCCGGCTTCAGCAGGCTGCGCCAGGTCGACTGCCCCTCCATCCGGTAGGAGAGGCGGTAGCGGAGGTCGTCCTGGTCTGGATTGTCGACCTTCCATGTCAGCTGGAGCGCGCTCACGGGCTTCGGCGCCTCCCCGCCCGATGGCGGGAGGCTCGATCGAGAGGGCTTCGTCTGCCCCTTCGGCGCGGCCTCGATCGACGTGACCACGGCGCGCGCGTTGTCGGTGACGAACGAGAGCTTCACCTCGCGGAGCACCGCGCCCGGATCGCGGCGCCAGCGCGCGCGGATCTGCGCGAAGCGCGCCGGCGGGCTCTTCACGTCGCCCGGCGCGGCGAGCGCTGTGGACCACGGGCTCCAGGTGCCGTCCGGCGCGTCGGTGTTTCCGCTCCGGGTCTCGAGCTCCAGCGCGCCGTCGGAGCGCCACGAAAGGCGCCCGAACGTGGCCCGCAGCCCGGCGTCGAGCACCTTGCTCGTCCACACCGCGTCGGCGCCGCCGACGCCCTTCACCTCGTGGAAGACCGCGGGGTCGGTGGTCGCGACGAACCTGCGCCGCCCCGCCATCAGGAAGGCGCCGACCTGGCGCTCGTCGGTGTCGGCGACGAGCCGCGCGACGTGGTTGTCGCTCACGGTGTAGAGCTGGCCTTCCGCGCCGGTCCCGACGTACGGCGTCAGGTCGTCGCCGAGGCCGAGCGAGACGTAGTGGGTGTCGTCGTCGCTCATCATCTTCTCGGCGACGCCGCGCCGATCGAAGCGCATGAGCACGCCCTTGCCGGGCTTCTGCGCGCGCGCCGGCTGCGGCGACGGCGGCCCGCTCCGGTTGCGCTTCGGGGGGGCGAACGCCTCGGCGTACTTGTTGGCGATCGCGTAGATCGCGCCGCCCTTCGCGCCCGGCGCGACGGCGATGGCCTTCACGTCGTCGGCGTCGAAGTCGTAGAGCACGGTCGCGCGCCCGGGCGCCGTGAGCTTGTAGAGGAGCGCCTTGCCGTTCGAGCCGGCGTAGACGGCGCCGTCGTCCCCGACGGCGACGCACATGAGGTGCGGCTCGTCGCTGTCGAAGTACACCTGGGCCTTGCCCGCGGCGTCGACGCGGAACAGCTTCCCCTCCGAGCCGGTCGCCGCGTAGAGCGCCTTCGCCCTGGGATCGTACGCGAGGCCCCACACGTCCTCGGTGTCGGGGAGCTCGGCGAAGACCTTCGCCGGGCCGCCGTTGCCCGCGCCGCGCGGCAGGCGGAAGAGCTTGCCCTCGGGGAAGGTCCCCGCGATGACGTCGCCATCGAACGCGAGCGCGAGCGCGCTGACCGCCATCTGCCCGGTCGTGGCCACGAGCGCGACCCGGCCGCCCGAGACGCTGTAGATCTTCCCCTCGTTGCCCGTGCCGAGCAGCACCGTCCCGTCCGGCAGCACCACGGAGCTCCAGATGGACGTCGCGTCGGGCAGCGGCGTCGCGCCGAGCGTCAGCCCGGCGCGCACGGCGCCGTTCGAGTCCACGCTGACGCCGGTGAGATCGCCGCCCTTCAGGTCCTCGAGCGATCGGAGCTCGAAGCTGCGCGTGCCCACCGCGTGGGCCGGCAGCGCCACGAGCCCCACGGCGGCGACGGCGGCGGCGAGGAGCCTGCGCGGAGAGGGGACGGCGTGAGGGTGAGGCGATCGGGAATGGGCAGAAGAGCGCTCTGTGCTCATGGGTCGCAAGATGGAGGGGGTCAGGGAAGAGAGGGAGGCGGGAGACCGGCGGGCTCAGCGGAGGATAGGCCGGACCGTGACGCTCACGGAGTCTTTCCCGACCAGGAAGCGCTTGAGGGACACCGGCACCTGCACCTGCGCGCCGAAGGTCTCGGGCGCGTCGGACGCGGAGCTCGGGCGCAGCGTGTCCATCGCGCCCGGGGGGAGCCGCGAGGCGACCTTGCCGCGGTACGCCGCGCCGTTCTCCCGGAGCCGGAACGTCGCGACGACGCTCTCCGCGTCGTGGGTCTGGCTCGGCAGCATCGCCACGAGCTCGGCGACGTTGTTCGGGGTCGCCATCGGGCGCTCCACCTCGTAGCCGGGCGCGAGATCGATGTCCACCTGGCTGCCGGCGAGCTCGCGCGGCACCGGCACCTCGATGACGCGCGACTCGATGGGGCCCTGATGAGGCTGGAGATCCAGGCGGATCCGCGCGGGCGCGCCCGCCTCGATCTCCGGCTCGAGCACCTTCGCGCCGCGCAGCAGCACGACCTCGCGATCGAAGGTGACCTTCACGCGGGTGTCGACGCGCTCGATCGAGACGTCCTCCCAGGGGTTGTTGAGCAGGGCCCCCATCGCCCGTACGAGCCGGCTGCGGACGAAATCGTCGCTGCTGAGCGGGGTGCCGTTGCCGGCGCCGAAGTCGACCAGCGAGATGGCGCCGTAGCGCCCGATCTTCACCTGGCTCACCGCCCGCCAGGTCATGTCCCGCCGCTCGGCCGTCGTCGCCTCGACGGCGTTGCCGACGGCCATCGAGACGAAGGCGGGCGCGAGGAACTGATCGTGCGCGACCTCGACGTTCCACGTCGGGTGCGGCGCGCCCTCCACGCCGTCGATCTGGACGCGCATCGGGAAGACCGGCGCCTTCGCCGAGCTGTCGACGACGATCGCGGCCTGCCGATCGTTCACCAGCGTGCCCAGAGGCCGCACCGCCTCGCCGATCTTGAAGCTCCGGTTCTGGCTCGCGAGGATCCAGTGGACCCGCGCGATCGCGGCGGGGAGGTTCGTGACGCCGCCGTTCATCATCGGGTGGCCGAACGCGACCAGCTTGTCGCCCGACACGCGCGTGACCGTGCCGATGCCCATCGCGGAGATGTCGCCGCGCACGAGCTCGACGCCGATCGCCCCCCCGTCGACGTACCTGGTCGGCGCGCCCGGCTCCGGGCTCGCGGACGAGCCGCCGCCGGCCTGCATCGGATCGAGCCCCATGGGGCCGAGCAGATCGCTCGCGATGCGCAGCGACGTCCCGCCGAGCCCGCCGAGCATCACCGGCGTCGAGGCGCGCGCGAGGCCCGTCGACTCGGGCGGGGAGAGCGACGGCGCGACGCGCGCGGCGACCTGGCTGGCGTGGCCGGCGAGGTCGTAGGCGTCGACGGCCCCCAGGAAGCCGCGGCTCCCGTGCAGGCGGGCCGGCGCGGCGGCGCGCGGCGGCGGCGCGCCGCCGGCGCGGCTCACCGGGGCGGGCAGCGGGCCGCCGACCTTCGGGGCGATCCCGCGCGGGAGCGGCCGCGCGAGCTCGTCGAGCATCGACTTGATCGGGGTGACGCCGGCGATCGCCTCCGCGCCGAAGAGCCAGCCGTACGCGTAGGCGCCGATCATCTTGCCGTTCAGGTAGATCGGGCTGCCGCTCATCCCCGCCACGGTGCGGGCGACCTCGAGGCGCGGGTGCTGCGTCTTGACGAGGACGAGGTCCTGGTTCGGCCGGAAATTGCGGAGCGTCGAGATGACCTCGACGTCGAACTTCTCGGGCGTGGTGCCGGAGAAGACGGTGAGGCCGTACCCCTTCATGCCCGGCTTTACCTCGGAGAGCGGCAACGTATCGGGCGGAGCGGAGATCGCCTGGGCCGCGCCGACGCCGACGGCGACGCTGCACGCCGCGCCGGCGAGCAGGCTCAGGGGGATGAGGCGGCCGTCGCGGTCGACGAGGGCGCGGGCGGCGCCCGCGATCGCCCTCGCGCTGCGGGTCGCGAGCGGGGCGGCGCGCGCTGTGAGGAAGGAATCCGGACGAAACCACGGCATGTTGCGCAGAGGCACGGGCCAAGCTTAGCCCGGATTTGGTAGCGCGACAGAGCGCGGGCTCGGGCCGCGCCGGGAGGTCGCCGCGCTGCCCAGGGTCGCCGTTTTCCAGAGGCGGGGCGCGCCGGCGACGCTAGGCTTCGCCCCGTGAAGGATATCGCGGCGACCGCGACGCTCGTCCTTTCGTTCGCCGCCTGGGTGACCACTCACGTCGCGCTGGCCGCGCGGCTCGCGCTCCGGAGCCAGCCCCGCTGGCGCGGGGTCGTCGCGCTGGTGGTGCCGCCGCTCGCGCCGATGTACGGCTTCCGGCTGGGGTGGCGGCGGACGAGCACCCTGTGGCTTGTATGGCTGATCGTGTACGTGCTCGCGCTCCTCGTCGCGCGGGCGTGAGGAGCAGGGCGTGGCGCCTGACGTGAAGGCTGACGACGTGAGGGCGGGAATGACGGCGAAGCGGCGCCCGGGCGCGCCGCCCGCGATCCTCGTCGGCACGATGAACTTCGGCGGCCGCACGCCGCCCGAGGAGGCCGAGCGCATCACCCTGCGCGCGCTCGAGCGAGGGATCACCGCGTTCGACACGGCGAACCTCTACCAGGACGGCGCGTCCGAGCGGATCCTCGGCCGGGCGCTCCGGGGCCGCCGGGCCGAGGCGCAGATCGCCACCAAGGTCGGCCTGCGCCGCGTCCGGGGCAGGCCCGAGGGCCTCGGGCGCGAGCGCGTGATCCGCGCCGTCGAAGAGAGCCTCGCGCGCCTCGGCACCGACCGGGTCGACGTCTGCTATCTCCACGCGCCGGACCCGGAGACGCCCCTCGAGGAGACGCTGTCGGCGATCGACGCCCTGCTCGAGCAGGGGAAGATCCTGCAGTACGGGATCAGCAACTTCGCGTCGTGGCAGATCCTGGAGATCATCGCGCGCCGCGACGCCGTCGGGAAGCCGCGCCCCGCCGTCTCTCAGGTGCTCTACAACGCGCTGATCCGCCAGCTCGACGTCGAGTACGCCGCCTTCGCGCGGCGGTACGCGCTGGCCACCGCGGTGTACAACCCGCTCGCCGGCGGGCTCTTGACGGGGCGGCACGCGGGGCCGGAGGCGACGCAGGCGGGCTCGCGCTTCGAGCGCAACGGCGTCTACCAGCGCCGGTACTGGAGCAGGCGCATGTTCGAGCTCGCGGCCGGCTACGCCGCGGTGGCGGCGGACGAAGGAATGAGCCTGCTCTCGCTGTCGTACGCCTGGCTCGCGGGGCGGGACGTCGTCGATTCCATCCTGGTCGGCCCGGTCCGGGCAGAGCACCTCGACGCGGCGGCCGACGCCGTCGGGCGCCCGCTCTCGGAGGAGGCGGCGCGGCGCATGGACGCGCTCTACCGCGATCACCTGGGCACCGACGCGAGCTACGCGCGATGATCGAGCTCCTGCTGCCCGGGGCCAGGGACCTCGATCTCGCGGGCCCCCTGGCCGACTACGCCGCCCGCGGCCACGCCCGCCTCGGGCGCGTGATGACCGACGCGGGGCTCGCGGCGCTGCGCGCGCGCTCGGATGACCTGATGCTCGGGCGCGTCACGTACCCCGGGCTCTTCTTCCAGCACGACGCGGCGTCGGGCCGCTACGAGGATCTGCCGTACGGCAAGGGCTACCAGGGGCCGAGCACGTCGTACCGGAAGCTCGAGAAGCTCGAGAAGGATCCGCTGTTCCTCGCCTGGATCGAGAACCCGCTCTTCGAGAGGATCGCGCGCGCGCTCATCGACGGAGAGGTCTCCATCTACCGGGCCGTGCTCTTCAACAAGGCCGCGTCCGGAGGGACGCCGCTGCCCTGGCACCAGGACGGCGGCAGCTACTGGGGTCTGGATCGCGACCCCGAGCTGCAGATCTGGACCGCGCTCGACGACGCGCCCGCCGGCGGCGGCTGCGTGGAGGTGCTGGAAGGCAGCCACATCGACGGGCTCGCGACGCCGCTCGGCGGCGTCATTCCGAGCGACCGCGTGCACGCGGCCGACGCGGACGCCCGCAAGATCGCGCTGCCGGCGCGCGCGGGCGAGGCCCTGCTGATCCACAACTACCTCTGGCACTGCTCCGCCGTGAACCGGAGCGGCCAGCCGAGGCGAGCGTTCACCGTCTGCTACATCAGCAGGGCGACCCGCTGCCTCAGGAAAAAGAAGGCCCCACGCACGTTCACGCCGGTGTTCTGAGCTCCCCGGGCAGGCGGCCTCGGCACGGTCGGCGGCCCCTCGCTCGCCAGGCCCTCCCCTTCCCCTGGCTTCCCCGGAACGTTCCCCGGCCGGCGTCGACGTTTCGAGAATTTTTCGATCCGGTGTCGCATCCAGTTCGCCACCGTGTCGTAAGGACGGACGCTTGCACCCGCGGCAACTTGCCGCGCCCCCGCGGCGACCTGCCGCGGCGTGGAGCCTCAATTACCCACAGCGGCAAAGTGCCGCAGTCACGCGGCACTTTGCCGTCTTGTCGCACCCCGCCAGCAAGCCATAACTGCGCCCGCGCGTCCCTCCGACGCCCACCACAACCCTATGGCTCGGTTCCTGTTCCCACGATGGGCCAACAAAGTGGTTCCGCTGGGGCTGCTCTTCGGAGTCCTGCCCCTCGGCGCCGCTGTGATCGGCGGATTCTGGTACTACGGTACCAACAAACACCTCGAGGTCGGGTATCAGCCGGATCAACCGGTTGACTATTCCCACAAGCTGCACGCCGGCGACCTCGGCATCGACTGCCGCTACTGTCACAGCACAGTAGAGGTATCCAGCTTCGCCGCGGTTCCCCCCACCGAGACGTGCATGAACTGTCATGCCAAGGTGCGGCGGGACAGCGAAAAGCTCCTCCTCGTGCAGGAGAGCTGGGCGACGGATCAACCCATCCCCTGGGTGCGCGTCCACAACCTTCCCGACTACGCCTATTTCGACCACTCGGCCCACCTGGCCGCAGGGGTCGGCTGCGTGAGCTGTCACGGCCGCGTGGACCAGATGCACAAGGTCCGGCAGGTCCAGCCGCTCTCGATGGGATGGTGTCTGGACTGCCACCGCAATCCGGGGCCCAACCTCCGCAATCCCGCCGACGTCACCAAGATGGATATGGCACCCGCGACGGCCGCCATGGCGGGCGCCGGCATCCCCGCGAGCCACGAGCCTTACAACGATCGCGTGCCAGCGGTCACTTCCTCCGGGCGGCAGGTGCAGGCGCCGCTTCATTGCTCGGGGTGCCACCGATGAGTAAACGAACTCCTCTCCCCCTCGCCCAGGACCTCTCTGGAAAGACCTACTGGCGCAGCTTGGACGAGCTCTCCGGCTCGCCCGACTTCGTCGACGCGCTCGGGCGCGAGTTCCCGCCGGCCGCGTTCGAGCCGCCGGAGGGCGTGGGGCGGCGCACGTTCCTGAGCCTCATGGGCGCGTCGCTCGCGCTCGGTGGCCTCGTGGGCTGCCGCCGGCCTGTCGAGCAGATCCTGCCGTACTCGCGGACCCCGGAGGAGGTCATCCCGGGCAAGCCGCTGTTCTTCGCGACGGCGCTCCCGATGATGGGCACGGCCTTCGGCGTCATCGTCGAGAGCCACGAGGGACGGCCCACCAAGATCGAGGGCAACCCGAAGCACCCCGAGAGCGTCGGCGGAACCACGCTCTACATCCAGGCCACGATCCTCGACCTCTACGATCCCGATCGCAGCAAGTCGCCGCGCGAGGGCGCGACCGAAAAGTCGTGGGACGACGCCGCGGCGTTCTTGCGCACCGAGGGCGACAAGCTCCGCGGCCGCGGCGGCAAGGGGCTCACGATCCTGACCGAGGCGCACCGATCGCCGACGCTGGCCGCGCGCCTCGCCGATCTCCGCAAGACGCTGCCGGAGGCGCGCGTCGTCCGGTACGAGCCCTTCTCGCGCGACGCCGCGCGTGAGGGCGCGCGGCTCGCGTTCGGCAAGCCGCTCGAGACCACGCTCGACCTGACGAAGGCGCGCGTGATCGTCGCGATCGACGCCGACCTGTTCGCCTCCGACGGCAGCCCGCTCAAGCAGGGGCGCGCGTTCACGGCGGGCCGCGCGGTCGACAAGGACCCGAAGGCGATGAACCGCCTCTACTCCGTCGAGAGCACCTTCACGATCACCGGCGCGGCCGCGGATCACCGGCTCCGCATCCAGAGCCGCAAGATCCCCGCCTTCACCTTCGCCCTCGCGACCGAGCTCGGCAAGCGCGGGGTCGCGCTCGACCCGCAGCTGCTCAACGCGCTCGAGGGCAAATCGGAAGGGCTCGACGCCAAGGCGACCCGGCACGTCGCCGCCATCGCCGCCGACCTCGTCGCCAACCGGGGTCAGGGCGCGGTCGTGGCCGGGCGCTCGCTGCCGAAGGAGGTCCACGGGCTCGTGCACCTCATCAACCTCGCGCTCGACAACACGGGCAAGGCGGTCCGGCTCGTCGCGCCCTTCGACGACTCGCGCGAGGGCCCCGAGGCGCTCGTCGAGCTCGCGCGCTCCATCGAGAAGGGCGAGGTCGAGACGCTGATCATCCTGGGCGGCAACCCGGCCTTCGACGCGCCCGCGGACGCGCGCTTCGCCGACGCGCTCGCCAAGGTGCCCGTGAGCGTGCACGTCTCGACGCACGTCGACGAGACGAGCGAGCGCACCCGCTGGCACCTGAACCGCGCCCACCCGCTGGAGTCGTGGAGCGACGTGCGGGCGGAGGACGGGACGGCCAGCATCGCGCAGCCGCTCATCGCGCCGCTCTTCGGCGGCAGGACCGACGCCGAGGTCATCGAGCTCCTGCTCGGCGGCTCGCGGACGGCGTACGACCTGGTGCGGGCGACCTGGCTGACCGCCGAGGGCGCGAAGCGCACCGAGGACGACTTCCGCCGCGCGCTGCACGACGGCCTCGTCGCGGGGACCCAGCTCGCGGACGAGCAGGTGGCCGCCGCGGCGCAGGGCGCGATCGAGGCGCTGCGCGCGTTCGCGCCCGCCGTGGGCGAGGGCCTGGAGGTGACCTTCCGGCCCGACGTGCACGCGTGGGACGGTCGGTTCGCGAACAACGGGTGGCTCCAGGAGCTGCCCCACCCGATGACGAAGCTCACCTGGGGCAGCGCCGCGAACCTCTCGCCCTCGACGGCGGCGCGGCTCGGCCTGAAGGACGGCGACGTCGTGACGCTGACGGGCAGCGGCGCGTCGGTGCGGATCCCCGTCCTCGTCGCGCCGGGGCAGGCGGACGACTCGGTGGGCATCACCGTCGGCCAGGGGCGGCGCGCGCGGCTCCGGGTCGGCCATGGCGTCGGCGTCGACACGACCCCGCTGCGCAAGAGCGACGCCTTCGAGCTCGCCGGCGGCTTCTCGCTGGAGAAGACCGGCGAGGTCGTCGAGCTCGCGCGCACCCAGGAGCACTTCGTGATGGAGGGCCGCCCGCTCGCGCGCGAGGGGACGCTCGCCGAGTTCCAGAAGGACGCGGAGTTCGCCCAGAAGCAGGTCCACGTGCCGCCGCTCCTCAGCCTGTTCAAGGAGCCGAACCGGCGGCAGGGGCACGCCTGGGGCATGACCATCGATCTCAACGCCTGCCTCGGCTGCAACGCGTGCGTCGTCGCCTGCCAGGCCGAGAACAACATCCCGGTCGTCGGCGCCGACGGCGTGCGGCAGACCCGCGAGATGCACTGGCTCCGGATCGACCGCTACTTCCAGGGCACGGACCCGAACGAGCCGGAGAGCATCTCGCAGCCGCTCCCCTGCCAGCACTGCGAGAACGCGCCGTGCGAGCAGGTCTGCCCGGTCGCCGCCACGACGCACAGCCCCGAGGGGCTGAACGACATGGCGTACAACCGGTGCGTCGGCACGAAGTACTGCGCCAACAACTGCCCTTACAAGGTCCGTCGCTTCAACTTCCTCGAGTACAACCAGCCGGACTCGGAGGAGCGGAAGATGCAGTTCAACCCCAACGTCACCGTCCGATCGCGGGGCGTCATGGAGAAGTGCACCTTCTGCGTGCAGCGGATCAACCACGCCAAGATCGACGCCAAGCGAGAGGGGCGGGAGCACATCAAGGACGGCGAGGTCGTGACCGCGTGCCAGGGCGCTTGCCCGACGCAGGCCATCGTCTTCGGCGACCTCGACGACCCCAAGAGCCAGGTGGCCGCGACGGCCGCTAGCCCGCGCGGTTACAGATTGCTGGACGAGATCAACACCAAGCCGCGGGTCACCTACCTCGCCAAGATCCGCAACAAGAACCCGGAGCTCGCCGACGCATGAGCGCCACAGCACCCCTCCAGGTCGACCACCCCCGGCTCTCGGACCGCGCCGCCCTCTTGGACGAGGCGCCCCTCGTGCAGGGGAAGGACGACTTCCGCTCTCTCACCGACAAGATCTCGGGCATCGTCCTCAGCAAGCGCCCCCCCGGGTGGCTCGTCCTGCTGTGCCTTGCCATCAGCATCCTCTTCATCCTCGCCGGCTCGCTCGTTCACCTCGTCGGTACCGGTATCGGTATCTGGGGGCTGAACACCACCGTCAACTGGGCGTGGGACATCACCGGCTTCGTGTTCTGGGTCGGTATCGGCCACGCCGGCACGCTGATCAGCGCCATCCTCTTCCTCTTCCGCCAGAAGTGGAGGACGAGCATCAACCGCGCCGCGGAGGCGATGACGATCTTCGCGGTCGCGTGCGCCGCCATCTACCCGGTGGCCCACCTGGGCCGGATCTGGTTCGCCCACTGGCTGTTCCCGATCCCGAACCAGATGAGCATCTGGCCGAACTTCAAGAGCCCGCTGCTCTGGGACGTGTTCGCCGTCTCGACGTACGCGACGGTCTCGACCCTCTTCTGGTTCGTCGGGCTCATCCCCGATCTCGCCACGATCCGCGACCGGGCCACGACCCGGACGAAGCAGATCGTCTTCGGGATCCTCTGCCTCGGCTGGCGCGGCTCGCACCGCCACTGGCTCCACTACGAGAAGGCCTACCTGATCTTCGCCGGGCTCTCGACGCCGCTCGTGCTCAGCGTGCACACGATCGTGTCGTTCGACTTCGCCGTCTCGATCGTCCCCGGCTGGCACACGACGATCTTCCCGCCGTACTTCGTCGCGGGCGCCATCTTCAGCGGGTTCGCGATGGTCGTCACGCTGATGGTGTTCGCGCGCAAGGCGTTCGGTCTCGAGGGGCTCATCACGATGCGGCACCTCGAGAACATGAACAAGGTCATCGTCGCGACCGGCACCATGGTCGGTTACGCGTACGGGATGGAGCTCTTCATCGCCTGGTACAGCGGCAACGGCTACGAGCAATTCGCCTTCCGGAACCGCATCCTGGGCCCGTACGCCTGGGCCTACTGGACCATGGTGAGCTGCAACGTGATCTTCCCGCAGCTCTTCTGGTTCAAGAAGGTGCGCACCAGCATCCCCGCGATGTTCATCATCTCGATCCTGGTCAACATCGGGATGTGGTTCGAGCGCTTCGTCATCATCGTGACGAGCCTCCACCGCGACTTCCTCCCCTCGAGCTGGACCTACTTCCGCCCGACCATCTGGGACATCTCGACGTTCTTCGGCTCGTTCGGCCTCTTCTTCACGCTCTTCCTGCTGTTCGTCCGCTACCTGCCGATGGTCGCGATCAGCGAGGTGAAGGGGGTCACGGCGGCGGCCGATCCTCACGGCTCGCACAGCAACGACGAGGCTCATCATGCAGCGTAACAGCGATGCTCGACGCCAGAAGCGCTCCGGGAAGCCCGCCTCGGCCGAGGAGGCACGAGCGCTCAAGGACTCCGCGCGCGATAGCCAGCCCGACATCAAGCCGCAGGGCCACGTGCCCGAGGACGACGCGGAGTACGACGAGCCCCGCGAGAGCGGGCCGCACGGTCAGGCCGCGCTCGCGATCGAGCGCAAGCTGGAGCGCAAGGTCGAGCAGGAGGCGGACGGGGAGTCGGCCCTGTTCGGGATGATGGGCTTCTTCACGACCCCGAAGGACATCTTCCACGCGTGCGAGGCGCTCCGGGACGCCGGGTACAGCCGCTTCGACGCGCACACGCCGTTCCCCGTGCACGGGCTGGAGAAGGCGATGGGGCTCAAGCCGTCTCCGCTGCCGTGGCTCGTGCTCGGCGGCGGGGCGGCGGGGCTCGCCAGCGCCATCGCGCTCGCCTGGTACACGCAGTACTACGACTATCCGCTCATCATCAGCGGCAAGCCGTCGTTCTCGTACCAGGCCTTCATCCCCATCTTCTTCGAGCTCACGGTCCTCTTCGCGGCGCTCACGTGCTTCTTCGGGCTCTTCGCGCTCGGGCGCCTGCCCACCTTGTTCCACCCCACCATGACGCACCCCTCGTTCCCGCGGGCGACCGACGACGCCTTCTTCATCAGCGTCGAGGCGAGCGACCCGAAGTTCGATTCCACGGAGACGCGCAACCTCCTCCAGCGCCTCGGCGCCCAGGGCATCCGGGAGGTCTCCTCGTGAAGCGCTGGTGCATTCCCCTCCTCGTCGTCCTGGCAGGCTGCCGCGGACAGGCGAGCAGCGATCCGCCGATCCACCTCTTCGGAGACATGGACTGGCAGCCCAAGTTCCAGCCCGAGGAGGGCACCCGCCTGTTCCCCGACGGGCGGGCGATGCGGCCGATCGTCGAAGGCACGGTGCCGCAGGGAGCGCTCGACGAGAGCGAGGCCTACCGCACCGGCAAGGACGGCGAGACGTTCCTGGCGTTCGCGCCCATCACCGTCGATGAGGCGGTGATCCGACGCGGCCAGGATCGCTTCAACATCTACTGTGCGCCGTGCCACGACCAGAGCGGGAGCGGCCAGGGCATGGTGGTGAAGCGCGGGTACCCGCCCCCCATCGACCTCGCGTCCGACCGGGCCCTCGGCCTGCCCGACGGCGAGATCTTCAACGTCATCACGAACGGCGTGCGCAACATGCCGTCCTATCGGAAGCAGATCCCGGTCAAGGACCGGTGGGCGATCGTCACGTGGGTGCGCGTGCTGCAGCACAGCCAGCACGCGCGCGTCGACGACGTGCCCGAGGCCCAGCGGGGCAACATCGCGAAGGAGAGCGGAACTCCATGAAGTCCCACGGAAGTGCTCTGGCCGAGGACACGAAGGTCCTCGATCCGGCGGTCGCGAAGCGGCTCGTCTCGGGGAGCATGGTGCTGGCGATCGTCGGCGTGGTGCTCTCGGCGGCGGCGGCGGTCTCCGACGCGAAGCGCTTTGCGTTCTCGTACCTCACCGGCTTCACGTGGCTCGTGACGATCGGGCTCGGCGCGCTGTTCTTCGTGATCATCCAGCACCTGACCCGCGCGCGCTGGTCGGCGGCCGCGCGCCGCCACATGGAGTGGATGAGCGGCATCCTGCCCGCCTGCATCGTGCTCTTCCTCCCGGTCGCGGTGCTCGCCCACGACATCTACCATCACTGGATGGGGCCCGACGCGGCGAACGATCATGTGCTCCACCAGAAGGCGCCCTACCTGAACCCGACGTTCTTCTACATCCGCGCCGTGGTGTTCCTCGCGGCGTGGGCGGGCCTCGCGCTCTGGTTCATCAAGACCTCCCGCGCGCAGGACAAGAGCGCCGATTTCCGGCCCACCGCGAGGATGCGCGCCGGGGCCGCCCCGGCCGTCATCGTCTTCGCCCTGACCATCTCGTTCGCGGCGTTCGACTGGCTGATGAGCATCGACCCGCACTGGTACTCGACGATCTTCGGCGTCTATGTGTTCGCCGGCTCGGCCACGAGCTCCCTCTCGGCGCTCGCGCTGATCACGATCGCGCTCCACAAGGCGGGGCTCCTGCGCAAGGTGAGCAACGTCGAGCGCCAGCACGACATCGGCAAGCTGCTCTTCGGTTTCACGATCTTCTGGGCCTACATCGCGTTCTCGCAGTTCATCCTGATCTGGTACGCGAACATCCCGGAGGAGACGATCTTCTACCAGCACCGCTGGGAGGGTTCGTGGAAGGTCGTGAGCCTGGCCCTGCTGTTCGGGCACTTCGTCGTTCCGTTCCTCGTCCTCCTGTCGCGGCACGCGAAGCGGAGCCCGCTCGTGCTCGGCGCGGCGTCGGTGCTCCTCCTCGTGATGCACTACGTCGACCTCTACTGGCTCGTCATGCCGAACGTGGATCACCACGGCGCGCACCTGAGCTGGATCGACCTCGCCGGCTTGCTCGGCCCGCTGGGCGTGGGAGCCTGGATGCTCGCGCTCCAGGCGGCCAAGAGCCCGCTGTATCCCCTGAACGACCCTCACCTTGCCGAAGCGGCTCGGATCGACAACCCGTAAGGAGCCGGCCATGAGCGAAGCGACCGACAACACAGCGACCGATCACGCCGAGGCCCAGGCCGAGGTGGATCGACCGAACAACTCGCTCATCTTCGTGATCGTGATCGCCACGCTGTTCTCCATCGTGGTGGTCGTGCTCTTCGTCAACGAGATCTTCAAGTCGACGATGGAGCGCGAGATCTCGACCAAGGTGCTGGAGCCGCCGAGCAGCGGGGTCCGCGCCCTGCGGGCCCTGGAGAAGGAGCGGCTCAGCCGCTACCAGTGGGCTGACGAGAAGAAGGGCGTCGTCCGCATCCCGATCGATCAGGCCGTCGCGCTCACCCTGAAGGACTACCAGGAGAAGCGCGTGAGGGCCGCGGCCGCTCCCGCCGCGACGACCGAGGGCGCGCAGCCGACGGACGGCGCGGCGAAGCCCGCCGAGGGCGCCGCCGGCGAGCCCTCGAAGGGTGAAGATGCAGCGAAGCCGGGCGACAAGGACGCGGCGAAGCCCTCGGACGCCGCCAAGCCCGCCGAGACGGCCAAGCCCGCCGACGCCGTGAAGCCCGCCGAGACGGCCAAGCCCGCCGACGCCGTGAAGCCCGAAAAGCCCGCGGACGCCAAGCCCGCCGCGCCTGCAGGCGCGGCGCCCAAGCCCGCAGCCCCGGCGACCCCCGCTCCGGAGCAGTGATGTCCCGCCCGCTGTCTGCCCTGCTCGCCGTTCTCGCGCTCGTGGTGGCCACGGTCACCCCGGCGCGGAGCGCGCGAGCTGCGGACACGACCATTCCGACGGAGCTCGCCGGCATCGACATCGAGGAGCGGCCGGGAGCCCTGCTCCCGCAGAAGCTCCGGCTCCGCGACCAGTCGGGGCAAGAGGTCGAGCTCGCCAAATATGCGGCGGGCGACAAGCCCCTCGTCCTGGTGCTCGGTTATTTCGAGTGCCCGATGCTGTGCTCGCTGGTCCTGAACGGCGTGCTCCAGGCCATGAAGGAGAGCGCCTGGACCGCGGGCGAGGAGTACCGCGCCCTCGTCGTCAGCTTCGACCCCCGCGATACGCCCGAAGCCGCGCGCAAGAAGCGGGCGAACTACATCGAGGCGTACGGCAAGCCGGTCACCGGCGACGGCTTCGACTTCCTCGTCGGAGACGAGGCGTCGGTGCGCGCGCTCGCCGACGCGGTGGGCTTCCACTACCGGTGGGACGAGACGACCAAGCAGTACGCACACGCGGCGGGCGCGTTCGTCTTCACGCCCGACGGACGCCTGTCGCGCACGCTGTACGGCATCTCCTTCCCACAGAAGAACTTCGGCCTCGCGCTGCGCGAAGCGGGCAGCGGGCAGGTCGGGAGCGCCTGGGATCGGGTGCTCTTGTTCTGTTTCCATTACGATCCCAACGCCCGAGGGTACGTCCTGGCGACGAGGCGGCTGATGATGGCGTCAGGCGTCGTCACCGTCGTGCTCATCGGGCTCTGGCTCATTCGCTTCTGGCGGACTGAACGCTCCCGCACGAGGGCGCGTGTAAACGAGGCTTCCTAGATACAAGGTGGCGGAGCCACAACTATGGTGATGAAAAACCCGATCGAACTCGGCTCCTTCTGGCTGCCCCGCCAGGGCTCGACGCTCGCTGAGCACATCGACGCCGGCTGGGACGCGGCCTACTGGGTCTCCGTCCTCTTCTTCATCCTGGTGGCAGGGGCGACGGTGCTCTTCGCCATCAAGTACAAGCGGCGGAGCGAGCGCGACAAGACGAGCCCCATCGACCACAGCACGACGGTCGAGGTCGTGTGGACGCTGATCCCGCTCGCCATCGTGATCGCGCTCTTCTTCGTGGGCATGCGCGGCTACGTGCACGCCTCCGTCGCGCCGGCCGAGTCCTACGAGATCAACGTCACGGGCGAGATGTACCTGTGGACGTTCACCTACCCCGACGGGACGACGACCGTGAACGAGCTCGCCGTGCCGCGGGGGCGCCCGGTGCGGCTCATCATGAGCTCGAAGGACATCCTCCACAGCTTCTATATCCCGGAGTTCCGCGTGAAGCAGGACGTGGTCCCGGGGTCGTACACGTCGCTGTGGTTCGAGGCGACGGAGACGCGAGAGACGGTGCTCCTGTGCACCGAGTACTGCGGCTCCGGTCACTCGGACATGCTCGCCACGGTCAAGGTGCTGGAGCAGTCGGACTTCGAGAAGTGGCTCGAGGGCAACAACAACAGCGACCTGCCGCCCGAGGAGCTCGGCAAGCTGCTCTTCGCCAAGCGGAGCTGCGCGACCTGCCACTCGCTCGACGGGACGCGCATCCAGGGCCCGTCGCTCAAGGGGCTCTTCGGCCGCGAGGAGGAGCTCGCGGACGGATCCAAGCTCATCGCGGACGAGAACTACTTCCGCGAGAGCGTGTTCAACCCCGGCGGCCAGGTCGTGCGCGGCTACCCGCCGGTGATGCCGTCGTTCAAGGGGCTCCTCAAGGACAAAGAAGTGGACGCGCTCATCGCTTATCTGAAGTCGGTGAAGTGAGCGCCGGGGAGAAGCAGTCATGTCGCAGACCGTAACAACCCTCGACGTCAATACGGCACCCGACGCCGGCCACGGAACGGACTACATCCGGGCCCAGAGCGGGATCATGTCGTGGCTCACCACGGTCGATCACAAGCGGATCGGCCTCATGTACCTCATCAGCACGTTCATCGCGTTCGCGATGGGCGGGGTGTTCGCGCTCGTCCTCCGGCTCGAGCTGCTGACGCCGAAGGAGACGCTGATGAGCGCGAACACCTATAACCAGATGTTCACGCTCCACGGCGCGGTGATGACGTTCCTGTTCATCATCCCGAGCATCCCCGGCGCGCTCGGCAACTTCCTCCTGCCGATCATGATCGGCGCGAAGGACGTCGCCTTCCCCAAGCTGAACCTCCTCAGCCTGTATCTCTACTGGATCGGCGCGCTCTTCACGCTGTCGTCGCTCGTCACGGGCGGCATCGACACCGGCTGGACGTTCTACGTGCCGTACTCGAGCACGGTGACCACGACGTCGGTCCTGAGCGTCACGTTCGGCGTGTTCATCCTGGGCTTCTCCAGCGTGCTCACGGGGCTGAACTTCATCGTCACGATGCACAAGCTCCGGGCCCCCGGGATGGGCTGGTACAAGATGCCGCTCATGCTCTGGGCGATCTACGCGACCAGCATCGTCCAGATCCTCGCCACGCCGGTCCTCGGCATCACGCTCCTCCTGCTCATCGCGGAGCGCGCGTTCCACATCGGCATCTTCGACCCGGCGCTCGGCGGCGACCCGGTGCTCTACCAGCACTTCTTCTGGTTCTACAGCCACCCGGCCGTCTACATCATGATCCTGCCGGGCATGGGCATCATCAGCGAGCTCATCTCGGTCCACGCGCGGCGCAGGGTCTTCGGCTACAAGGCGATCGCGTTCTCCAGCGTCGCCATCGCCCTGGTCGGCTTCCTCGTGTGGGGCCACCACATGTTCACCTCCGGCCAGAGCGAGTTCGCGGCGATCATGTTCTCGTTCCTGACCTTCCTCGTCGCCATCCCCAGCGGCGTGAAGGTCTTCAACTGGATCGCGACGCTGTGGCGCGGCTCCATCAGCTACAGCGCGCCGATGCTGTACGCGCTGTCGTTCCTCATCCTCTTCTCGATCGGCGGGCTCACCGGCGTCTTCCTCGGGATGCTCAGCGTCGATCTGCACCTGCACGACACGTACTTCGTGGTCGCGCACTTCCACTACGTGATGGTCGGCGGCACCGTCATCGCCTACATCGGCGGGCTCCACCACTGGTGGCCCAAGATCACGGGCAAGATGTACTCGGAGCGGCTCGCGTCGATCTCCTGCGTTCTGGTCTTCATCGGCTTCAACGTCACGTTCTTCTCGCAGTTCGTCCTCGGTAGCCGCGGGATGCCGCGCCGCTATTACAACTACCTGGACCAGTTCCAGCCGCTGCACGCCTTCTCGACCGTGGGCTCGTGGATCCTGGGCCTCGGCTTCCTCGTGATGATCATCTGCTTCATCAAATCGCTGCGCTCCGGCGCTCCGGCGCCGGCGAACCCCTGGGGTGGGCTCAGCCTCGAGTGGACCACCGCCTCCCCGCCCATCACCGAGAACTTCGTCCGCACCCCGGTCGTGACCAAGGGCGCCTACGACTTCGACACGGAGAACGCATGAGCGCGCACGCCGAGACCGCCGACCGGCCGAACAAGGCAGGCACCGCCCTGTCTGCCGACTTCCACGTCGCCCATCATTTCGATTCCGCCGACACGCAGTTCGACGCCGGCAGGATGGGCATCTGGCTCTTCCTGGTCACGGAGATCCTGCTCTTCGGCGGGCTGTTCTGCGCGTTCGCCATCTTCCGGGGCTGGTTCTTCGACTCGTTCGTGGAAGCCCACCATCACCTCGACAAGGTGATGGGCGGCATCAACACGATCGTGCTCATCTGTTCCAGCCTGACGATGGCGCTCGCCGTCCGGTCTGCGCAGAGGAGCGATCAGAAGACCACCACCCGGCTGCTCGTGGTGACCCTGCTCTGCGCGGCCGTGTTCCTTGTGATCAAGTACTTCGAGTACCAGCACAAGTTCCACGACGGCCTCCTGCCCGGGAAGTACTTCACCGCCCAGGGCTTCACCACGGCCCACGCGGGGACGTTCTTCGCCATCTACTTCATGATGACGGGCATCCACGGGCTGCACGTCGTCATCGGGATGGGGCTCATCACCTGGATCCTCATCCGCAACCTGCGCGGTGAGTTCTCGAGCCGTTACTACTCGCCGGTCGAAGGGGTGGGGCTGTACTGGCACCTCGTCGACCTCATCTGGATCTATCTCTTCCCCCTGCTCTACTTGGTGGGCTGAGGCCTAGAGGACAGCATGTCGACACACGCAGAAGCAGCTGGCGCGCACGGGCACGGGCACGGCCATGGCCACGGCGCAGACCACGTGCCTCACGTCCTGCCGCTCAAGGTCTACATCGCCACGTGGCTCGCGCTGCTCGTGCTCACGGTCGTCACCGTGGGCGCGAGCTACGTCGACCTCGGCGCGGCCAACCTGGCGATCGCGGTCCTCATCGCGACGATGAAGGCGGGCGTCGTGGCGCTCATCTTCATGCACCTCAAGTGGGACCATAAGTTCCACACCCTGATCTTCGCGTCGTCGCTCATCTTCCTGGCGATCTTCATCGGCTTCACCATGTTCGACACGGCCAACCGCGGCCGGGCCGAGGGGATCGAGGGCGAGCGGCCGGCGGACATCAAGGCGCCGTTCGACGGCAAGCGCGCCGCCGACGACTGGAGGATGAAGCGGGCGCACAAGGCGCCGCCGCCGCCCGCGCACGGCGCGCACGGCAACGGAGCCGAAGAGGCCAAGTGACCAGCCCGGGGCCGAGCGCCCCGCCGGCGCGAGGCAGAACGTAACCCAGCCAACAATTCCAAGTCACGGTATTCGCTGGGGTTTTTCCTGACACCCCCCGGATGTGGGCCGGGGCGCACCTCGCGCGTGCTCGCGGCTTTCGTGCGCGGTACAAGGGAGCGGATGCAAGGCAACGTCGGAAGGTTGCTCCGGGATGGACGCCGGACGCCTCGACCGCGCCCTGGAAAGCCCCCCTGTCCGCGCGCGGATGCACTCCTCCTTCCAGCCATGGTCGCTTGACGCAGGGCACGACCCCGCCAAGAGCGGCGCGCCCCCTGCGGCGCGCCGGCGGCTCGCGGTCCTGCTCTCCGGGCCGAAGCCCCCGTCCTGGGACACCGCCGACAGGTGGCTGATCCAGCTGCGGTGGGGGGCGATCGCGGGGATGATCGCGACCACGGTCGCGGGCAGGAAGCTCGTCCCCGACCTCGGGCTCGCTCCGCTGATCGTCGGCATCGCCGCGATCGCGGCGGCCAACGTCGCCTGGACCTTCCGGGTCCGGCGCGCGCGCCGGCCGGACGGGGGCGAGCCTTCGGCGCGCGAGCCCGCGCAGGATCACGCGCGCGCCCAGCTCGTGGGCGACGTGATCGCGAACGCCTGGATGCTCTGGTTCTCGGGCGGGCTGGCGAACCCCTTCGCCGTCTTCCTCGCCTTCCACATCGCGCTCTCCGGCCTCCTCTGCCCGCGGCGCACGACCGTGCTCGTGGGCCTGTTGACGCTGGCCGCCATCGCCGTGCTCACGTACGCGACGCCGCTGCCGCTCGACGCGGCGCCCCTCGGCGGCGAGCGCATCCGGCGGCTCGGCGACCTCGTGTCGCTCACGTCGCTGACGCTGTTCCTCGGCTTCTTCGTCGTCGTCTACGCGCACAGGCTGGAGGAGCTCCGGCAGCAGAGCCAGCGGAACGAGCGGCTGGCGATGCTCGGGCGCATGGTCGGCGGGATGTCGCACGAGCTCAGCACGCCGCTCGCGACGATCCTCCTCGCGAGCAAGGACCTCGTCGATGTGGCCCGCGAGACGGGCTCCGAGGACGCCGCGCGCATGGCCGAGACCGTGGCCGGCGAGGCGCGGCGCGCGAGCGACATCATCGGGCTGATGCGCGGCCAGATCCGGCTCGATCAGCGGATGGAGCCGCTGGAGCTCACCCGCTTCGTCCGCGACCTGGCGAAGGTCGAGCTCGCGCGGCTCGGCTACCGCGGCGAGCTCGCGTTCGACACGCCGCGGCCAGTGCAGGCGGACGTGCTGCGGCCGGCGCTCTGCCAGGTGCTCGTCAACCTGCTCGCCAACGCCGCCGAGGCGACGGCCGACTCGACCGAGCAGCGGATCGAGGTGAGCGTCGTCGAGCGCGGCGACCTCTGCGAGATCGGGGTCTCCGACAACGGGCCGGGGCTCAACCCCGACATCGCCGGGCGGCTCGGTGAGCCGTTCCAGACGACGAAGATGTCGCAGGGAGGAATGGGGCTCGGGCTCTACATCAGCTCGATGATGGCCTCCCGCATGAACGCGGTGCTGCGCATGGAGAGCGTCGAGACCGGCGGCGCGAAGGCGACCTTGCGCCTCCGCCTCGACGGGGGCACGGGCCCCATGGACGCGGATCTGCCCGGCGCGCTGAAGCGCTCCGGGGCCGCCTGAGGTGAAGATGACGCGACGGATCGAGACGGCGCTCCTCGTGGACGACGACGACGCGTTCCGCACCACCCTGCAGGGCGCGCTGCGCCGCCGCGGGGTCGTGGCGAGGACGGCGGCGACGATCGACGAGGGGCTCGTGGCGCTCGAGTACGAGCCGGTGGACCTCGTGGTCATCGACTACCGCATGCCGCGCGGCGACGGGCTCAGCGCGCTCGCCCAGTACCGCAAGCTGCAGCCCGACGCGGCGATCGTGATGCTGACCGGGTTCGGGGACATCCCGCTCGCGGTGGCGGCGATGCGCGAGGGCGCCGACACGCTGCTCAGCAAGCCCGTCGACGCGGACAAGCTGCTGCGCGAGGCCGCGAGCCTCCGGGAGCGCCAGCGGCCCCCGCCCTCGGCCTCGGCGGCGCCGACGCCGCCGCCGGGGAGCCTGAAGCTCGACGATCTCGAGCGCGAGGCGATCCGCGCCGCGCTGAGGGAGTCGGGCGGCGTGGTGGCCACCGCGGCGAAGCTGCTCGGGATCGACCGGCGGACGCTGCAGCGGAAGCTGAAGAAGCTCGGGGGCTAGCTCCGCCCGCCAGGGAGGGTCGGACTTCTGCGCCGCTTCGCGGCGGATTCGCGTGGGCGGCGCGCTCGCTCGCGGGGCTAGGCCTCGCCGAGCGCGTCGAGCGCGCCGAGGACGTCCCTCACGACGTCCTCGGTCTCCTCGATGCCGACCGACAGGCGGATCAGCGCGGGGGAGATGCCGATCGCCGCGAGCTGCTCGTCGCTGAGCTCGTGGAAGCTCATGATGCAGGGCTGCTCGATGAGCGTCTCCACGCCGCCGAAGCTCGGGGCGATCGCGGCGATGCGCGCTCCGTCCACGACGCGCGACGCCGCCTCTCGCCCGCCGCGCACGGTGAAGCTCACGACGCCGCCGAAGCCGCGCATCTGCTCCGCCGCGACCTTGTGATCCGGGTGCGACGGGAGCCCCGGGTAGAACACCCGCTCCACCGCGGGGTGCGCCTCGAGGGCGCGCGCCACGGCGAGCCCGGTCGCGTTCTGCCGCTCGATGCGGAGCGCGAGCGTCTTCATCCCGCGCCCGATCAGCGCCGCGGCGTGGGGATCCATGATGCCCCCAAGGACGCTCCGCATGTCGCGGATCAGCGAGATCAGCGCGCTCGATCCGGAGACCGCGCCGCCCAGGACGTCGTTGTGGCCGGACAGGTACTTGCTGGCGCTGTGGACCACGAGGTCGATGCCGCGGCCGATCGGGTCGGAGTTGCAGGGGGTCGCGAACGTCGCGTCGACGACCGTCTTCACCCGCGCCTTCTTGCAGATCTCGGCGAAGCGGGACAGGTCGATACAGTGGAGGTAGGGGTTCGTCGGCGACTCGCTGAGCGCGAAGCGGGTGCGCGGCCGGATGGCCGCCTCGAGCTGATCGAACGCGCCCGGGTCGATCAGCGTGTGCTCGACGCCGAGCCGCGACAGCACGTTGATCACGAACTGCCGCGTGCGGCGGTACACGTCGCGGAACAGGATGACGTGATCGCCCGCCTTGAGGAGCGCGAACGCCGTGGTCGTCACCGCCGCCATCCCGCTCGCGAAGAGCAGCGCATCCTCCGCGCGGTCGAGCGCCGCGATGCGCTGCTCGACCTCGCGCACCGTGGGATTGCCGTAGCGACCGTACTCCTGCCGCTCGGGATCCGCGTCGCCTCCGGCGAAATAGCGCTCGAGGTCCGCCGTGTTCGCAAAGGTGTACGTCGCCGTCTGCGCGATCGCAGGCGCGAGGGTGTGGGAGGGGCGCTGGCGGAGTACGCCCGCGTGCACGGCTTCGGTCGAGTTCGGCAGAGCGGTCTTCATGGTGCTGGGGGCTGGATACCTCGTGGAACCGGCAGTGATAATTGTCGCACTTGACGCGTCGGAAATATAGGGAATACCATCGGATATGTCGCAACGAGTCGAGCGCCTTGCGGCGGCCATCGACGTACACGCCGAGAACGTCGCCCAATTCAAACGTGGTGAGCTGACCCCCGACCAGTTCCGCCCTCTGCGGCTGGCCATGGGTGTCTACGCGCAGCTCGCGCACGTGAAGCACATGCAGCGGATCAAGATTCCTGGAGGGCAGCTCACGGCTGCGCAGCTGGAAGCCCTCGCGGAGGTCACGGAACGGTGGGGTCGCGGGCTAGCGCACGTCACGACCCGCCAGGACATCCAGCTCCACTACCTGGAGATCGAGGAGACGATCGACCTGCAGCGCGTGCTCGTGAGCGCGGGGGTGACGACGGTCGGCGCGTGCGCGGACACGCTGCGCAACATCACCGCGTCCCACCTCGCTGGCGTGGTCGAGGACGAGGTGTTCGACGTGACGCCTTATGCGCTCGCCGTCACCGAGCATTTCCTCTTCCACGAGCACAACCGGCGGCTACCGAGGAAGTTCAAGGTGGCCTTCTCGGGGAGCGCGCGCGATCACGCGCAGATCATGATCAACGACGTCGGTCTGCTCGCGAAGATCGGCGACCGCGGGCGCGGCTTCGCGGTCTACGTGGCCGGCTCGCTCGGCTCGACGCCCGAGATCGCGCACCTCTGGAAGGAGTTCATCCCGGAGTCCGATCTGCTGCCGGTGTGCGAGGCCGTGGTGAGCGTGTTCCACCGGGACGGGGAGCGGAAGAACCGGAAGAAGGCGCGCCTCAAGTTCCTGCTGCGCAAGATCGGCGAGGCGGAGTTCCTGCGCAGGCTCGACGAGGAGTTCGCTCGCATCAAGGCGGAGCGCGGCGAGGCGCTCGCGGCCGAGCTGACGGAGCAGGTGGCCGGGTACCGGGAGAACGCTCCGCCCCCGCTCACGCCGCTGCGGGAGACGCTCGGCGACGGCGCGTTCGCGCGCTGGAAGCGGACCAACACCATCGCGCAGAAGCAGACCGGCTACCGGGTGGCGACGGTCAAGCTGCCGCTCGGCGACATCACGAGCGAGCAGCTGAGGCGCCTGGCCGACCTCTCGCGGCGCTACGGCAACGGCGAGGTGCGGGCGACGAACACCCAGAACTTCGTGCTGCGCTGGGTGCCGGAGGGGCAGCTGCTCAACCTGCACCGCGAGCTCTCGCAGATCGGCCTCGCCGAGGCGGACTCGGGGCACATCACCGACGTGGTGACCTGCCCGGGCGGCGATTACTGCACGCTCGCCATCACGAAGAGCATGGAGGTCGGCGCGCGCATCCGGGATCACCTGGTGCCGAACGGCAGCCGCCAGGAGACCGACGACTTCGTCAGCGCGGTCGGCGAGTTCGACATCAAGATCTCGGGGTGCCCGAACTCGTGCGGTCAGCACCACGTCGCGGACATCGGGATGACGGGCCTGATGGTGAAGGGCAAGGACGGCGTCGAGCGCCCGCACTACTCGCTCCGCGTGGGCGGCGGCTGCGGCCCGAGCGCGCGCATCGGCGAGCGCCTCGACGGCCGCATCCCCGAGGAGGAGACGCCCAAGGTCATCGCCGCGATCGCGCGCTTCTACATGGCCGGCCGCGCCGAGGGCGAGAGCTTCCGCGACTTCGTCACGCGCAAGGGCGTGCAGGAGATCACCCGCGCCGGCTTCGCCGCCGCCGAGGGCGCCGTCTGACCGAACCCCCGCCGTCCCGCGCCCCGCTCAGGTGCGGCGGCGCGGGATGAGGGGGGGATCTCCAGCGAACGGGTTCATCGACAGCGCGGCCAGCACGCCGGCCGCGCCTGCCTTCACCTTCTCCATCCCCGGAGCGACCGGCGCGAGTTCCTCGCGCTCCTCGAGGAGCTCGGGGGGGATCTCGAGCATGAACCGGCTCGGCGTCCTCGGCACCATCTTGCCGCGCGAGCCGCGGTGCTTCGCCCGCGTGAGGTAGAGCCGATCGCGGGCCCGCGTGACCGCGACGTAGAAGAGCCGCCGCTCCTCCTCGATGCTGTGGCCGCCCGTGTCGCCGCCCTCCGCGCCGCTCGGCGCGGCGTCCGTGGCGCGCTCGTCGAGGCTGCGCTGGTGGGGCATCAGCCCCTCCTCCAGGCCGATCACGAACACGTACGGGAACTCGAGCCCCTTCGCGCCGTGCATCGTGGTGAGCGTCACCCGATCGGTGGCCTCCTCTTCCTCGGAGTCCTGCCGCAGGGCGAGCAGCCGCAGGAACTCGGCGAAGCTCGCGCGGTCCCCCTTCCCCTTCTCGTCGCGGCGCGCGAAGACGTTGAGCAGGCCCTCGATGTTGCCCCAGCGGCGCGCCGCGGCGTTGGCCGTGGACGAGCCGGCCATGATGTCTTCCTTGAAGCCGGCGTCGGCGAGGAGCGCGCGGGCGACCTCCGCGGAGGGCTCGCCGCGCTCGAACCGCGCGCGCGTGGCCTCGATGATCCGGAGCAGCTGGCGGCAGCCCTCGATCGCGGCGGCGGTCAGCTCGTGGACGGCGTGCGGCCGCGACACCGCCGTCCAGAGCGACGCGTCGTGCGCCGTCGCGTAGGCGCCGAGCTTGGCCACCGCGACGTCGCCGATGCCCCGCGCCGGGTAGTTCAGGATGCGCCGCAGGCACATCTCGTCGCCCGGGTTGAGCGCGACGCGGAGGTAGGCGATGAGGTCCTTGACCTCCTTGCGCTCGAAGAACTGCTGGCCGCCGATCATCCGGATCGGGATCTGCCGCTCCTTGAGGGCCGACTCGATCGCGGCCGCCTGGAGGTTCGAGCGGTACAGCACGGCGATGTCCTTCGGCCGCGCGGCCTCCCGCTCCAGGAGGCGCTGCGCCTCCGTGGCCACGAAGCTCGCCTCGACGTCCGGGTCCACGCAGATGATGGACCGCACCTTGTCGCCCTCCACCCGGGTGGCGATGAGCGACTTCTTGTGCCGCCGGGCGCCGGACTTGGCGAGCACCGCGTTCGCGACGTCGAGGATCGGCTTGCGGGAGCGGTAGTTGTGCTCGAGCTTGACGACCTTCGCGCCGGAGAAGTGCTCCTCGAAATCGAGGATGTTGCGCACGTCGGCGCCGCGCCAGGCGTAGATCGACTGGTCGTCGTCGCCGACGACCACCACGTTGCGGTGCTCGCCGCAGAGCAGGCGCAGGAGCTCCAGCTGGGCGCGGTTCGTGTCCTGGTACTCGTCGACGATCACGAAGCGGTAGCGCATCCGCCAGCGCTCGAGGACGTCGGCGCGCGCCTGCCAGAGGCGGACCACCTCGCAGATGAGATCGTCGAAGTCGAACGCCTGGAACGAGCGCAGCGCCGCCATGTAGCGCGGGTACACGAGCATCGAGATCTCGTCGTACTCGTCGATTCCCTTGCCCTGCCGCTGCGCCTCGGCCCAGGTCTCGGCGTCGAGGAACGCGTTCTTGGCGTTCGAGATGCGGGAGAGGATCGCGCTGACGTCGTAGCTCTTGCCGGCGCGGAGCTCGCGGAGGATCTCGCGGATGACCCCCAGGGCGTCGGACTGGTCGAAGATGGCGAAGGAGCCGCCGCGCAGGCCGAGGGCGCGGGTCTCCGCGCCGAGGACGTCGAGCCCGAAGCGGTGGAAGGTGCAGACCTTGAGCTCGCGCGCGACCTTGGAGCCGACGAGCTTGCCGACGCGCTCGTGCATCTCGGCGGCGGCCTTGTTGGTGAAGGTCATCGCCAACATGGAGCGCGCCGGGATGCCGCGATCGAGAAGGCGGGCGATCCGCGTGGTCACCACACGCGTCTTGCCGGAACCTGCGCCGGCGAGCACCAGCATTGGCCCGAGCTCGTGCTCGACGGCCGCACGTTGAGACGGGTTCAATAAGTCCGACACCGTGCCGTGGCCTAGCCCGGAGCGAGCCGGAGCGGGAGCTTGATTTTACCGGAGCGCGGCGCGGACGCGGGATGGGCGCTGAAAAGGCTCAGATACCGGGCGGCGTGGCGAACTGCCCAGGGAACGGGTTCGCCTCGCGGCGGCGCTGGACCTCGTCGAACGTCCAGGGCGTCGTCCCGCGCTCGTTGAAGAGGGCCACGCCGATCACGCCGACGTTCCTCGTGTC
This sequence comes from Sorangium sp. So ce302, assembly GCF_051530145.1. Lineage (GTDB taxonomy): Bacteria > Myxococcota_A > Polyangia > Polyangiales > Polyangiaceae > Sorangium > Sorangium cellulosum_B. The sequence continues at coordinate 11,211,978 of NZ_CP150326.1, forward strand.
GCCGTGCTTCTGGTTCGCATAGGAGCCGCGGACCGAGCCGAAGCGGAACGCGGCGACCGTGTCGACGGACTGGCGGAAGCCGTCGATCTCGAGCTCGCCGTGGGGATCGATCAGGTAACCGCGCTTGCTGAACGTCGCGGCCTGGCCGTCCATGACGTCGAGGCCGTCGACGGAGACGACGCACTCGATCCGGGTCGGCGTGAGGTTGCGCAGCACGATGCTGTAGCGCTGGCCGGCCTCGCCGACGACGTGGCTCTTCTCGCCGGCGACGAAGCCGCTCAGGAAGCCGCCGCCCTCGCCGCGGAGCCCGACCGCGACGGCGCCGCCCGCCAAGGTGAACGCCTGCGGCGACGTGCGGCGGAAGCCGGACGCGCTCGCCATGGCGCGGGCGCCCTCGGCGTCGTTGTAGAACAGGCTCGCGACCACGAAGGGGCGGTTGACGTCGGCCCGGACGAACGGCGCGGTCGAGATGCGCGACACGCGCGTCTCGCCCCACTCGGTGCCGAGGCCCGGGCGATCGATGGGCTCCGGCGCGACCTGGCTGCTCGGCGCCTTGCGCGCCGCTCCCTCGGCGCGCGAGGCGCCGCCCGTGGCGGAGGGCCGCTCGATCTCGGCCGAAGGCGCCGCGGGCGAGGCGTCGAGCGACGGCGGCGCGGCGGGCGCGCCCGGCTCGTCGAACGCGGCGCCGTCCTGGAACCCCTGTGCGCTGGAGGGCTCGGGAGCGCCCGTGATCGCGCGTCCCCCCTTTGCCGTGGAATCCGCCGGCCGGGCCGCTGTGCTGCCGCCGCAGCCGGCGGTGCCCGCGAGGAGCGATATCGCCAAACAAGCCAGCCCGATTCGTCGCATCCGGTTCATGGTCCCTCCACTCCGCATTTGCGGTGTCGACCAGAGAACGGGCGCGACGAGGCTACCTTACAGCCGAGCGCGCCTGCGCCCCGGCGTGCGCGGACGGAGGCGCGGGCGCGGGGGGTTCACTCGCCGCGATCCAGCGCTGCGCCAGCGCGAGCCCGAGCGCGGCCGACGCGACGGCGAGCGCGCAGACGGCGAGCGCGGAGGCGCGCGACGCCGCACGGGCGACGGGCCGCGCCGGAGGTGCGCGCCGCGTCGAGCGCGCCCTCGGGCGGCGCGAGAGGCGCGCGGCGCCGGCCGACGCGGCGAGCAGCGGTCGGCGCTGCGCCTCCGCGGATGCCTCGCCGCGCGCAGGCGTGCAGGCCGCGACGGCGTCGGCCGCGGTCGGGGTGAGCGCGGTCGCGCTGACCACCGGCCCGGCGCTCGAGGGCGATCCGTCGTGCAACCGGATGTGCACTCGGCGCACAGCGGCTTCCATGTCGGCGGCCGTCTGGAAGCGATGCTCGGGCGCCTTCGCGATCGCGCGCAGGATCAGCCGCTCGAGCGCCGCCGGGATCGGCTGCGGCGCGAAGCGCGAGGGAGGAGGAGGCTCCTGCTCGCAGTGAGCGAAGCGGAGCGCGTCGCCCCGGCCGCGCAGCTCGTCGAAGGGGCCTCGCCCGGCGACGAGCTCGTAGAGGACGAGCCCCATCGCATAGATATCCGCGCGCGGATCGATCGGCTGGGCGGCGCACTGCTCGGGCGCCATCGTCCTGGGTGTGCCGATGACGGCGTCCGGGGCGGTCAGCGAGGCGCTGCCGTGGAGGAGCTTCGCGACGCCGAAGTCGAGGACCTTGAGCGTGCCGTCGTCGCAGAGGAACAGGTTCTCGAGCTTGAGATCGCGGTGGACGATGCCCGCCGCGTGCGCGAGCGACAGCGCGGACAGGGCCTGCAGGACCAGGTCGAGCGCGGTCGGGACCGCGACCACGCCGAGGCGCGCGAGCTCGGTCCGGAGATCGCGCCCCTCGAGGAGCTCCATGGCGAAGTAGGGGCGGCCACCGTCGGTCACGCCGAGATCGAACACGTCGGGGAGACCCGGGTGGCGCAGGCGAGCGATCGAGCGCGCCTCGGCGCGCAGGCGCGCCGAGAGATCGCTGCGGCCGGCGTGGCTGCGGTGCAGCACCTTCACCGCGAACCGTCGACCGAGCGCCCGGTGCTCGACCTCGTACACCTCGCCCATGCCGCCCTGGCCGAGCAGGCGCACCACGACATACGGTGTGCCGGGGAGCGGCTCCCCCTCACCCGGCGCGCGGAGCGGCCACGCGCCTTCGGACGGCTCGCCCTCGCCCTCGCCCGGCGCGCGGAGCGACCGCGCGAAAGGCGCCCTCGGCGCGAGCGACACCCCGCGCGTGTAGAGCAGCGTGCGCGCCCCGGCGCACTCGGCGGACGCGCCGCTCATCGCGCCTCTCCGGCCGCGAGGTGCGCCCGCGCGCTGCGCTCGCCGTCCGGCGGCGCGGCGCGCCCCGCTCCGCCGTGAGCCGGCGTCTCCCTGCCCCCGCCTTCGCCCAGCGCCTCCGCGAGCGCGGCGGCCATCGCGTCCGCCGTCTGCCAGCGGAGCCCCGGATCCTTCTCGAGCGCGCGCGCGACGGCATGATCGAGCGCCGGAGGCACCCAGAGGAGCGAACGAAGCCGCGGCGCCGGTGTGTTGAGGTGCGCCCGCATCACCGCCATCGAGTCGACCACCGGAAACGGACCGCGCCCGGTGATCGCCTCGAAGAGCAGGAGGCCCACCGCGTACACGTCGGTGCGAGCGTCGACCTCCTCGCCGCGGATCTGCTCGGGCGACAGGTAGCGCGGCGTGCCGAGGACGTTCGAGCCCGTCGACGGCTCCAGCCCCTCGCGGCTCACCTTCGCGATGCCGAAGTCGATGAGCACGGCGTGCTCGGCCTCGGGCACACCGGGCGCGCTCTCCAGATCGGCAACGCCTTGCTCGGCGCAGCTCGCTTGCGCGAGGAAGACGTTCGCCGGCTTGATGTCGCGGTGGACGATGCCAGCGCGGTGCGTCGCCGCGAGCCCGCCGAGCACCTGGATGGCGATGTGCACGGCGGCGGGCGTCGCGAGCGGCCCGCGCGCGTCGAGCCGCTCGCGCATCGTCTCGCCGAAGAGGCGCGGCATGACGAGGAAGGGCCGGCCGTCGCTCGTCACGCCGACCTCCTCGACCTTCACGATGTGGGGATGGCTCAGCGCCGAGAGAGCGCGCCCCTCCTGGACCAGGCGCGCTCCGATCTCGCTCGACCCCTCGTGCATGGCGCGGAGCAGCTTGAGCGCCCGCAGCTGGCCGCGGCGCCCGGTCACCTCGAAGACCTCCGAGCACGAGCCTGCCCCGATCCGACGGAGCACACGGTAGGAAGTCCCCGGCAGCGGCTGTCCGTCTTTCTTTTGCACCATGTCCGTCGACCTCCCTCGCGGGGGCGCGCGGCGGAGCGCCGGCGCCTTCGTTCGGGAAGGGAATCGTCGCTCTCGTGGCAGAAGTTGCGCGAACAAACCGCTCAGATCATCAAAAAACGCGCAATCAACGGATGTGCAGTGGGACGCGCTGCGAGCCGTTCAGGGCTGCACAAGGGGCGCGCGGCCTTCGCTCAGTGATAGAGGAACCACCGGACGCCCGGCTTGATCTCCATATGGTAATGGTCGACGTGCGCCGCATTGAAATTGGGCGTCAGCACGTATGTAAAAATCCCGAGGTCCGCCGCTTCGCACACGATGGACCGGAGCTCGCGCGCCTCGGGGAGCTCGGGCTGGGGCGCCCCCTCACCGCAGGTCTTGTCCCCGATGCGGCCGTGGAAGTGGCGCGCGACGCTGATCCAGGTGCCGTCGCGCTTCTTGAGGGCACCGACGTCGATGGCCAGGCCGGCGGGGTGCCGCGTGCCCGGCGGAGCCCACGTGCCGCGGGGCTTCTGCGCTGCATCGCTGCGCAGCGCGACGTCGCCACGGTGCTTGACCGGAGACGTTGTCGCCCGGGTCGGCCCCGCGGCTTTGCGCCGAGCAGCGCGGCGCGCTCCGGCCTTGCCGGCGGCCTTCTTGGCCGGCCCGCTGCGCGCAGCGATCGTCCGCGTCCGCTGGCCAGGAGCCTTGGAAGCGGCGCCTGGATCGGCTTCCAAGGCGCCCTTCTCCTTCGGCGCGGCCTCCGCTGCGACCTTCTCCTTCGGCGCGGCCTCCGCTGCGACCTTCTCCTTCGGCGCAGCCCCCGCTGCGACCTTCTCCTTCGGCCCGGTCTCTGCCGCACCCTTCTGCTTCGGCGCGGCCTCCACTGCGGCCCTCGCCTTCGGCCCGGCCTCCGCTGCGCCCTTCTCCTTCGACGCGGCCTCCGCCGCCCCCTTCTCCTTCAGGCGTCGCGGCCGCTCCTCAGGTGCCTTGGACGTCCCATCGAGCGCGCCCTTCTTGCCGAGCTCCACCGGCGGCGCAGGCTCGACCGGCGAGGCCTGCCTCGTCGATTCCTCGCGGGCAGCGCCGTCCGCGGCCTCTGCCTGTTGCACCGCGCTGTCAGCGGCCTTGGCATGAGCGATCGGGTGCCCGTGCTCTCCGTCGCCGTCCACGCCCTCGCGGCCGCGCATCGGCACGTTGGGTCGATACATCGTGTAATGGACGACCTCGTCGATATCGTGCCTCGAGAGCACGGCCGCGAAATCGTCGAGGGCGAGCGCGAGGCGCGCGTCCAGGATCTCGAACATGCTCGTCACGCGCTGCTCGGGCGGGAGCACCGAATGAAAGTTCACGCCGTTCAGCCTACCCGTGAGCCGGATCGGAGCGCGCACCCCAGGCGCGTGGTCGACCTTGAGGTACAGGATCTTCCGGCGATCCAGCTCCGCCAGCGCCTCCTCGTTCGTCATGTTGGCGTAGCGGTACGCCGGAGACGCCTCGGCGACGCTCGCCTCCGGCGTCGTGAGGAACGGCGACGCGGCCGACGCGGGCGCCGGACCGAGCGTCGCGACGGACGCAAGCAGCGCGCAGGCCAACGGCTTCATCAGACAGCGAAGTCGGGAAAACGCCACAGCGGCCGCACTCTAACGTGGCCGGGCTGGAAGGCTAGAAAATGGGCGGTGGCTGGACCCGTGTGCAGCACCTGAATCGCGCCGCCCCGAGCGCTGACCATCGCGGAGGGACATCGTGGCGGCTAGGCTGAGCGCGCGCGGCCGCGACCCCTGGTCGCCGCGATCCCCGCGTAAGCCCCCGCACCGCGCGCTCCCCTCCGCGACGAACACGCCTTGCAGCCGCCCACACCCATCGAACCGAGCCGAGACGCACGCGCACCTGCGGGCGACGAGACACCTGGCGCGCCGGCAGACGCGAACGCCGCGCATGCGGGCGTCGACGAGCGCGAGCGCCCGCGGCCGCCCGAGCCGACCGCGGCGCGCGCGCTCCTCGCCGCTGGCATCACGACCGCCGCCGTGACGGCGGTGTCTTACGCCGCGCCGAAGAGCTACGCCGGCACGCTCGTCGGCCTCACGTTCTTCGCGGCGACGTCCTGGCTCGTGCTGAGGTACGACGAGTCGACGATCCGCGCCCACGGCCTGTCCCTCGGAGGGCTCCTGGAGCCCGTGCCGCTGTCGGCGAGGCGCCTCGCCCGCGCCGCGCTCCGCGCCGTCGCCTGGGCGACGCTGGTCGCCGCGATCGTCTTCCCGCTCTTCTGGCTGGGCTACCGGCTGTACTGGGGCGCGACCTCGCCGTTCGTGCTGCGCCCGCCGCCCTCGCTCGCCGACGAGATCGCCGCGCAGCTGCTCGTGGTCGCGCTGCCCGAGGAGGCGTTCTTCCGGGGCTACCTCCAGAGCGCCCTCGACCGCGTCTTCCCGCCGCGCTTCCGCGTCGCCGGCGCGACGCTCGGCCCGGCGTGGCTCCTCTCGTCGGCGATCTTCGCGATCGGCCACGTGCTCACGATCCAGCACCCGGCCCGGCTCGCCGTCTTCTTCCCCGCGCTCCTCTTCGGATGGCTGCGGGCGCGCACAGGCGGAATCGGGGCGCCGCTCGTGTTCCACGCGGCGTGCAACCTCCTCTCCCTCACCCTCGCCCGCGGCTACGGCCTGTCGCCGTGAGCGCCTCGCTCGAGGGCGCGGAGCGCGCCTTTCGCGGCGCTCCGGCGCGCCGCCGCGTCACACCGGCGGTCGCGACGTCGGAGGCGGTCGCGAGGCCGGCGGCGGTCGCGATGTCGGCGACGTCAGCGAGGGTGGCGGCTGCGACGTGTACGGGCCCAGCGGGAGGCCCGAACTGGAGATGCCCGCGCGCGTGTCGACCGCCCAGAGGACGATCGCGGCGACGACCGGGCCGATGAAGATCCCCGCCGCGCCGAACAGCTCGAGCCCGCCGAAGATGGCGAGGAGCGCGATGAGCGGGTGCATCCCGCCGTGCGAGCTCTGGACCCACGGCCGGATCACGTTGTCCGAGAGCCCGATGAGGACCGCCGCGGCGCACATGCCGATCCCCGCCCCGATGCGCCCGACGACGAACAGGTAGATGGCCGCGCCCAGCGTGACCGGCGTGGTGCCGATCATGGGGACGAGCGAGAGCAGCGTGGCCAGGAGGCCGAGCAGGAACGCGCCCGGCACGTTGCAGACAAACAGCGCGATCGTCGTCAGCGTCCCCTGGACGGCCGCCGTCGCGAGCAGGCCGAGGACGGCGCCGTGCACCGTGTCCTGGATCGACGCGAAGAGGACGTCCGTCTCCTCGTTCCTGAACGGCGACTGCGTGAGCAGCCAGCGCAGCAGCAGGCCCCCGTCGCGGAGCAGGTAGTAGAGCGCGACGACGAACAGGAACGCGTCGACGATCGTCTGCGGCACCGCGGCGACCATGCCGCCCGCGAAGCCGGCGATCGAGCTGCCCACCCGCTCGAACAGGTTGCTCACGTACGTGCGGACATCGTCCCCGGACAGACCAGCCCTGTTGAGGAGCGCCGTTATCCTCCCGTCGTTCAGGAGGCCTTGGACCCGCTCGATCGTGTTCGACCAATCGCGCGCGAAAAAGCGGCTTATCGAGGCGGAGGCCTCGATGATGATCACCGCGAGCGGGATGCACACGAGGATGATCACGCCCACCGTCGAGATCGCGGGCGCGAACTGGCGGAAGCGGCCGAGTCGAGGCGCGAGGCGGCGCTGGAGCGGGGAGACGAGGAGCGCGACCAGACCGCCGAGCAGGACGGGGACGAGCAGCCCCTTCACCATCCAGAAGAACAGAGCGATGAGCCCCGCCCGGAGGGCGAACGACAGCCATCGATCGGACTGAAAATCTTGCTGCATCGCCGGGTGCGCTCGCTCCTGCGCCGCGCTCAGCGGCCCATCGTGGGCCAAGGTAGGGTGGGCCTCCGGCAACCACCAGCGATTTCCGCGTTGCGCAAGCGCGGCGCCGCGGTTCCAGGATACAGTCAGGCTCGGCTGACGACCGCGGGGCGCACGGCCCGCCTCCACAGCCGCATCAGCTGGAGGGAACGAGGATGAGCACGAGCGGAGGCGGAGTTCCGCCCGGAGGCGAAGGCTGGGGCAACGCAGGCGGCGGCTGGGGGTCGAGCCCGCCCGGCGGCCAGGGCGTGGCGCCGGGCGGCGGCGGCTGGGCGTCGGGCCCGCTCGGCGGCCAGGGCGTGGCGCCGGGCGGCGGTGGCGGCGCGTCCTCGTCGGGCGGATACCCGCCGCCTGGCGGGTACCCACCACCGGGCGGAGGATACCCGCCGCCTGGCGCAGGATGGGGTGCGCCCCCCGGCGGCTACGGCGCGCCGCCTGGAGGCGGCTGGGGCCCGCCGCCGGCTCACGGCGGCGGACCGCCTCACGGCGCCCCGGCGCAGGCCTATTCCGACAAGGACCAGGCGACAGCCTTCATGCTCGCCGTGTTTCTCGGGACCTTCGGCGTCGATCGCTTCTACCTGGGCCAGACGGGGCTCGGGCTCCTCAAGCTGTTCACGTGTGGTGGCCTCGGCTTCTGGAGCCTGATCGACACGATCCTGATCGGCACCGGATCGATGCGAGACGCCCAGGGGCTCGTGCTCAGGCGCGACGCGCCCGTCGGCCACCCGACCAAGAGCCAGTCCACGCTGTTCTTGCTCTCCTATTTCCTCGGCTACTTTGGCGCAGATCGCTTTTATCTGGGACAGACAGGGCTCGGCATAGCGAAGCTCTTGACGTGCGGCGGGCTCGGCATCTGGTCGCTGATCGACATCCTCATGATCGGCATGGGCCGCTTCCGCGACGCAGAGGGCAACTCGCTGCGGTTCGAGCGCTGATCGAGGGGCACACCGGGTCAGGAGGGGAGCGAGCGGAGATACCGAGCCTCGCTGGCCGTCGCCGCGCAGCGCGCGGCGACGGGGCTACTCCAGCGCGAGCATCCGCACGGAGCGAGGCACGAGCCGCACCTCGAGCGCCCCGCGCCGCGCCTCGAAGTGCGCGTCGTCCAGCACATCGCGCGCGCGCTGGGCGCTCACGGTGACGCGCGCCACCACGTCCGCATCTCCGGGGTTCAGCAAGAAGAGCACCCGCGGCGTGCCCGACGCATCCTCGTGCAGCGTCGCAAAGACGCTGTCGGGATCACACGCGAAGGCCGGCAGGCCGAGCGCGTCGATGGCGCGAGACACCGCGGCGTCGGCCGCGGCGGGGTCGTCCTGGAGGAGCGCCGGCAGGTTCTGTCCGGGGGCGAGGAGCCGCTTCAGATCGTAGGGCCGCGGCAGCTGGCGGAAGGCGCCGTCGAAGGTGGGCTCGCGGGGGCCGAGCGTGATCAGCGTCCCCTGCCGGGACGTCGCCTCCAGCCACGCGAACAGCTCCGGGCTCAGGCCGCCCGAGGTGGCGCAGATGACCCAGCGCGCCCCGACGAGCGAGATGTCGCGATCCTCGCCGCCGACGTGGGCGTAGGGGACGCCGCGCGCGTCGAGCGCCTCCTCGAACGCACGCACGAACGTGTCGGACTCCACCGCGAGCGGGTAACCGAGCCCGAGGTCGTCCTCGAGGCAGCGATCGCGGGCGCCGAAGTTCATGATCGAGAAGAACGCCCCGGTGAGCGGGCCGAACGCATGCATCACGCGGGAGAGCCGGCGCTCCGTGCGCGGCGTGACGATGCGCACCGGCGCCGGGCGGCGGAGCTCGTGGAACCTCGTCGCCTCGAGGGCCGCGGAGAGCTTCCGCCAGAAGGCGGCGAAGGGGCGAGGGCGGCCGCGCGGATCGATCGGCGCGCCGATCCAGCGGTCGCGCTCGACCGCCATGTAGATGTTGTACCCGCGCAGCCCGTACGCGAGCGCGGCCATCATCACGAACACGCTGTCGCGCTCCTCGAGCGGCGGGAAGAACGGCGGGAAGCCGGCGCCCATCTCGCACGCGAAGGGCGGCAGCGAGAGCGCCTCGCAGCGCACGGCGAGCTCGCTCGTCCGGCGGGCGATGATCTGCCGGCTGCTCGGGCTCGCGATGCTGTAGTAGTCGAGGCCGACGAGGTCGACGACGCGCGAGATGCGCGCCGGGTTGAGCGGCGTCGCGTCCTGTCCCATCGGGAAATTGTGCATCGTGGGCAGGCCGTCGACGCCCGCCGCGGAGAGCGCCCTCGCGAAGCGCCCCATGGCGGTCTCGAGGAGGTGCTCGTGGAACTCGCTCCAGTCGAGGTGGCGCGCGAGATCGGCCGGCGTCTCGGCGTCGAACGCGACCGGCGGCGTGATCGTGGCGAACCGCAGATCGCCCTCCTCGGCCTGCGCGCGCTCGCGGGCGATCGCGCGCACGAGCGCCGCGCCGACGTCCTCGGTCGCGTCGCCCTCCGGGCTGGGCTCCACCCTCTTCGTCGCGTAAGCTCGCTGGAGCGCCTCGATCGTCCGGTACTTCTCGCGCAGGAAGTCGCGGTACAGGGAGATCGCGTCCGGGTGGTAATCCTGGTCGTACGCCCCGTCGCGGAAGTAGAGCGCGCCCTCGTTGTCGATCTGCAAGAGCACGATGGGCCCGTCCGGGTAGAGGTGCGGCTTCAGGACCGGGGCGAGCGCGTTGAAATAGCGGGCGACCTCGTCGTGGAATGCGTTGCTCGCGTAGCTCGGGACCGGGAACCCGTACGGCAACATCGGGAGCACGACCGGGTTGTTCCGCGCCGAGCGGGCCTGGCAGCTCGGGTCCCAGATGACGCGCTCAGGGATGCCGAAGCAGGTGAGCTCCGCGTTGATGTGCGGGCCCGGGCGGGCGATGACGTAAAAGCCGAGCTCGTGCGCAAGGCGGAGAAAGGCGCCGACGTCGCGGCGCGGATCGAGCCGGCCGAAATCGAACTGCCCCGGGCCGGTCTCGTGAACGGCCCACGGCACATAGATGTCGATCAGGTGAACGCCGAGCGAGCGCGTGGCCTCGAGGCAGGCGCGCCAGTGCTGCGGGTCGAGCCGCCAGTAGTGCACGCTGCCGGCGTACAGCGGGACCAGCTTGCCGCCGATGTCCAGGCCGCCCGGGACAAGGCGTACCCCCCGCGCGAAACGTTCCTCTGGAGAGATCGCGTCCTGGGTCGTGGCCACGCGCGCGCACACTAGCAAGGATCGCGGGGAGATCGATACCGCCGCGTTCGGCCCAGCGCGCGCCGGATGGGGCGACGTCGGCGCCGTGGCACAGCGCTCAGCGCAGGATCGCCACAGAGCGCGCCACGAAGTCGTAAACCGGCCCCCAGTAGACCCCGAGCAGCACGGTCGGAATCGCGAGCGCGCACGTCGTCGCGCCGAGCAGCGGCCGCACCGATGTGGGCTCGGTGCGATCGCTCTTGTCGAGATACATCGTGCGAAGCAGGCGCGCGTAATAGAAGAGCGAGATCACGCTGTTCAGCACGCCGACGATCGCGATAACCCAGCTCCACGCGCCCCCGACGGCGAGCAGCGCCGAGAAGAGGTAGAATTTGCCGATGAAGCCCGCCATCGGGGGCAGGCCGGTGAGCGAGACGAGGAACACGGCCATCGCCGCGGCGACGAGCGGGGCGCGGCGCCCGAGCCCCCGGAAGGCGGCGAACGTCTCGTCTCCGCCGCTCTCCTCGGCCACGGCCATCACCACCATGAACGCGCCGAGGTTCATGAAGCAGTAGGTGACGATGTAGAAGGCGATCGCGGCGACGCCGGCGACGCTGAACACCGAGAAGCCGAGCAGCATGTACCCCGCGTGCGCGATGCTCGAGTAGGCGAGCATGCGCTTCACGTTCTCCTGCTCGAGCGCCGACAGGTTGCCGACGGTCATGGTCGCCATCGCGAGGCACCCGAAGAGCACCGGCCACGGCGTCGCGACGCCGGGCGGCGCGCTCCCGGCGCCGAGCGCGTCCGAGAAGAAGCGGATCAGCACCGCGAAGCCGGCCGCCTTCGGCCCCACCGAGAGGAACGCGGTCACCGGGGTCGGCGCGCCCTCGTACACGTCGGGCGTCCACATGTGGAACGGGGCGGCGCTGATCTTGTAGCCGAAGCCCGCGAGCATGAAGGCCGTGCCGACGAACACGACCTCCGGCAGCTTGCCCTGCTGCGCCGTGAGCGCGGCGATCCGCGCCGCGCACTCGTCGAGCCGCATCGACGCGGTGATGCCGAAGATCCAGCTCATCCCGTAGAGCATGATCCCCGACGCGACGCCGCCGAAGATGACGTACTTCAGCGCCGCCTCGCTCGATTTCGCGTCGTTGATCTTGAAGCCCGCCAGCACGAAGCTGATGACGCTGACGAGCTCGAGCGACAGGTAAATGAGCAGCAGGTGGCGGCTCGCCGCCATCAGGTTCATGCCCAGCGAGAGCACGAGGATCAGCGTGAAGAACTCGCCCGAGTCGCGGCGGAGCTCGGGCTCGATCCCGGGGGCCCGCGGGGGCACCGAGAAGAGGACGATCGCCCCGGTCACGAGCGCGAAGATCACGCGGAAGAGATTCGAGAAGCGATCGAACGCGAGCAGCCCGTGGAAGAGCGCGCGAGGGGCGGCGTCCGTCGCCAGGAAGTACGCGCCCAGCCCGCCCGAGCAGGCGAGCGCCGCGAGGCTGAGGATCACGAGGCCGGCGAGCTTGAGGCGCGCCGGCGACGCGAGGTCCCACACGACGAGCAGCAGGGCCGCCGCGATGAGGACGAGCTCCGGCGCGAAGTAGGCGAGGCTCGCCACGTTGTCGAGGGTGCGGGGTTCCACGGCTTACCTGGCGCTGGCGAGGGCGCCCTGGCCCGGCGAGGCGCCCTCCTCCGGGGCGCCCGCGCGGGCGTACGCGGCGCCGCCCACGCTGTCTGCGCTTGGCGCGCCGGCGATCTGGGACTGCCCCGGCCTGTCGACGAGGCGGTGCACGTCGAGGGCCCCGCGATCGATGAGGCTGAGCAGCGGGCGCGGCCAGAAGCCGAGGACGAGGACCAGCGCCGCGAGCGGCGCGATCGACGCGAGCTCTCGCCCGCTGATCTCGGGGAACTTCCCGCCGAACGGCTCGAGGTACTTGCTCTGCCGCCACGACGCGCGGAACGTGCCGAGGAACATCCGCTGGAGGGCCCAGAGGTGGTAGGCCGCGGTGATGATGACGCCGACGGCGGCGAGGATCGTGAGGGCGCGGTAGCGCGGGAAGGCGCCGATGAACGTCATCGCCTCCCCCCAGAAGCCGGACAGGCCGGGCAGGCCGAGCGACGCCATGAACGCGAAGCCGACGAGCGCGGTGTAGAGCGGCATCTCCGAGGCGAGGCCGCCGAACCTGTCGATGTCGCGCGTGTGCACGCGGTCGTAGACCACGCCGACCAGGGTGAAGAGCATCCCGGTGATCAGGCCGTGGTTGAACATCTGGACGAGGCAGGCCTGGATGCCCTGCGGCGTCATCGCGCCGAGCGCCAGCAGCGTGAAGCCCATGTGGCTGACGGAGGAGTAGGCCACCAGCTTCTTCAGGTCGCTCTGCGCCATGGCGCAGAAGGCGCCATAGAGGATGTTGACCACCCCGAACACCGCCATGGCCGGCGCGGCCCACTGCGTCGCCTCGGGCAGCAGGGTGAAGTTGATGCGGAGGATGCCGTAGGTGCCCATCTTGAGGAGCACCCCCGCGAGGATCACGCTGATCGCGGTCGGCGCCTCCACGTGGGCGTCCGGCAGCCAGGTGTGGAACGGGAACATCGGGATCTTGATGGCGAACCCGACGAAGAGCCAGATCCAGACCACCTTCACCGCGGCGACGCCGAGGATCGTGAGCCCCTGCGCCGCCCACGCGACCCGCGAGAGCTCCGGGATCGAGAAGATGCGCTCGGTGGCCTGGCCGTCGACCAGGTAGGTATGGCCGGCGTTCAGGTAGAACCAGATGAACGCGAGCAGCATGAAGACGCTGCCGGCCAGCGTGTAGAGGAAGAACTTGATCGCCGCGTACTCGCGCCGCGGTCCGCCCCAGATGCCGATGAGGAAGTACATCGGCAGGAGCATCACCTCCCAGAAGACGAAGAAGAGGAACAGGTCGAGCGCGATGAAGACCCCGAACATCCCCGTGACGAGGAGGTTGTACATCGCGAAGTAGCCCTTGAGCTGGTCGTGGACGCTGTAGCTCGCGAGGGCGCCCACGAACGAGATCAGCGCCGTGAGCAGGACCATCGAGATCGACACGCCGTCGACGCCGACGAAGTACTCGACGTTCAGCGAGCGGATCCACACGCCGTGCTCGATGAACTGGTAGCCGTCGTTCCCGTCGGCCCTGGTGAAGCCCCGATCGAACTGCGCGTAGAGCCACGCCGCGAGCACGAGGTTCACGCCCATCAGCACGACGGTCATCAGCCGGAGCTTCCTGTCGTCCTGGTAACGCAAGAGGTGCGCGAGGAAGACCGCGACCACGCCGAGCAGCGGCAGGAACGTCAGGATCGAGAGGATGTGGTCGCCGACGAAGCCAAGGCTGCTCCCGCGCTCCGCGTGGATGCCCATCGCGACGGTCCGCGCTACACCCAGCACGCCGGCCGCGCCGGCCGCCACCGCGTCGGACTCGACGACGACGTGCCCGTAGAGCTCCCGCGCGCGCACGCCCGCGGTCTTCCACTGGACCACGACCTTCCGGCTCGCGCCCGGCGGGAGGGTCGCCGAGGTGCCGCCGCCCTCGAGCTCCACGCTGACGCCCGGCGGGACGCGCGGGTCCTCGGGGGACGTCCGCACGATCACCCGCGTCACCTTCAAGGGGCCGTCGCCCTGGTTCTCGATCGTGAACGAGCCGACGTGATCCGGCCCGCTCGCGGCGAGCTCGACCGGCGCGCCGGGCGGCTCCGCGCGCAGCGCGATCTGGCCGCGCGGCCCGGGCGCCCTCGGCGCATCGAGCGCCTGCGCCAGCGCCGGCGGCGCGGCCCCGAGCACGACGGAGAGCGCGACCAGGAGGGGGATCAGGAGCTTCATCGAGGTGGACCTGGCCGATCTCGCGAGGGCGAATCCACGGCGCATGCTGACGAGGGAGAGGTTCGACATCGGCCGTTCACCGCAGGAAGTAATGAACGATGCTGAACAAGGCGACGCCGCCCAGGAGGAAATAGACGTAGCTCTGGATGCGCCCGGTCTGCAGAGAGCGGAGCTTCGCCCCGGCGCTCAGCGTGCCCTCGGCGACGAGGTTCACGACGCCGTCGACGAGGTACCGATCGATGGCGCCCGTGACCCAGGCGGCGGCCCGGGCCAGGACCGCGACCCCGTTGACGATGCCGTCGACGATCCAGCGGTCCATCTCGGCGAAGAAGAGGCGCAGCGAGAGGGCGGCGCGCACCACCGTCGCGTCGTAGATCTCGTCGACGTAGTACTTGTTCGAGAGGAGCTGGAAGCCCGGGAGCCGCCGCTCTTCCTCGGCCCAGCGCGCGGAGCGACGCGCGCCGTAGCGGGCGCGCGCGAGCGAGAAGGCGGCGACCGCGCCGCCGACGGAGAGCGCCATGAGCGCGAGCTCGAGCCCCAGCCCGTGGCGCCGGAACGAGACCTCCGCGTGAGCGAACACCGGATGGAGCCACGCCTCCAGCAGGGGCTCGCCGTGGCCGCCGACGAAGTGGCTGGAGAAGCCGAACACCGCGCCCGCGCACGCCGACAGGACCGCCAGCACCGCGAGCACCCAGGTGATCGCCGGCGGCGACTCGTGGACCTGGGTCTCGATCTCCTTGCGGGCGTGGGGTCCCTCGAACGTCAGGAAGTAGCTCCGCCACATGTAGAACGACGTGCCGAGCGCCGCCGCGAGGCCCATCCCGTAGAGGAGCAGCCCCGGGATCGGGCCGGTGTTCTCGGTGCCGAACGCCTTCCAGAGGATCTCGTCCTTGGACCAGAAGCCTGCGAAGAACGGGATGGGCGCGGCGGTGATGGCGAGGCACGCCGCCTGGTACGTCCGCGCCGTGAGCGGCATGACGCGGCGGAGGCCGCCCATGTTGCGCATGTCCTGGGCCGCGGCCTCGTCGTGCTCCACCGCGTGCATCCCGTGGATCACCGAGCCGGAGCCGAGGAACAGGCACGCCTTGAAGAAGGCGTGCGTCATCAGGTGGAACACGGCGGCCCAGTACGCCCCGACGCCGACCCCGATGAACATGAAGCCGAGCTGGCTCACCGTGCTGTAGGCGAGCACCTTCTTGATGTCGTACTGGAAGAAGCCGATCGTCGCCGCGAGGAGCGCCGTCGAGGCCCCGATCAGCGCGATGACGCCGCCTGCGACCGGGCTCAGCGAGAACAGAAAGCTGAGGCGCGCGACCATGTAGACGCCGGCCGTGACCATGGTGGCGGCGTGGATCAGCGCGGAGACGGGGGTCGGGCCGGCCATCGCGTCCGGCAGCCAGACGTGGAGCGGGATCTGGGCGCTCTTGCCGGCGGCGCCGACGAAGAGGAAGAGGCAAGCCAGCGTGATCAGCGCGACGCCGCCCCACACCGTCTTCGACTCGAGGGCATCCTTGAGGAACGCCTTGCCGCTCGCGTCCTTGATGACGAGCTGATCGTGGATCTCGCGGAACGTGACCGTCGAGCCCACGGTCGCCACCACGATCTCCTTGCCCGGCTCGACGCGCATCCGCTCGATCGCGGCGATCTCGACGCCGTCGCCCCCGATCACGGCGCCGTCGCCCGGCACGATCACCACCGAGTGCGCCCCGGCGTCGATCTCCTTGCGGATGAAGGGGGACACGCCGAACGGCCGCGGGCTCGAGGCGAGCTGAGCGGCGTCGGCGATACCGAGGTACACGCGCGCGCCGGGATGACCGGTGAAGGTGAGGTATCCCTTCGCCCCGGCGAGCGGCTTCGCCCTGCGCTCGCCCGCCTTGCCCCCGGCGCCGTCCTGCGCCCTGGCGGAGGCGCCGTGATCGCCGCGCGCCTCCGCGGCCACCGCGATGAAGCGCGCGCGGTAATCGGAGAGGAACCGGCCGTCGTCGAGCCACCTGGCGCCGAGGCCCCAGAAGAGGAGCGCCAGGCCGCACACGAAGCCCCAGTCGCCGATCCGGTTCACGACGAAGGCCTTCATGCCGGCGGAGGCCTTCTTGTAGTCGCTGTACCAGAACCCGATGAGCAGATAGCTGCAGAGGCCGACGCCCTCCCAGCCGAAGAACATCACGATGAAGTTGTCCCCGAGGACGAGGAGCAACATCGAGAAGACGAAGAGGTTCAGGTAGGTAAAGAATCGCCAGTACGCCGGCTCTGCCTCCATGTACGAGGCGGCGTAAACATGGATGAGCGTGCCGACGCCGGTGATGATCAGCGTCATGAGGCAGCTCAGCGGATCCATCACGAACGCGAAGTTCGCGTCGAGCGATCCGATGCGGACCATCTGCCAGGCGAAGCTGTAGAGCGCGCGTTCCCCCGGAGCGAGCCCGACGAGCTGGACGAAGCTCGCGAGCCCGAGAGCGAAGGCGCCCAGCATGGCGCCCACGGCGACGAGCGTGACGCCGAAGCTCCCGATGTGGAGCCGCCTCGACACGTCGCGACCGAACGCGCTCCGCTGCAACGCGCGGCCGAACAGCGCGTTGATCACCGCGCCGAGCATCGGCAGGAGCGGAATCCACCAGAGTGGCGTCAGCGCCGTGTGGACGTGCGTGACCTGGCCGGAGTAGTCGGGCATCGTTGGGGCAGCCGGTGAGAACATGGGCCGGCACGCGCGTCTTGCTCTGCAACGACCCCGCGACGTGTCAGTCGGCTCTGGTGACTCCCCCGCGGAACCGGAGGAGCCGCACGTTAATGGAGGGTCACAGGGCGGGTCAATACTTCCATCGGCCCTGTTCCGCGGCGAGACGCGCTGTTTCTGCGCGTATCTCGCACCTCTGCGAGGTCAGCCGTCGGTCGTCCGCTGGTCATCGTCCTCGCGCGCGGTGCCGCCGCTCGATGACGGCGCCGCGCCGCCGAGCTGCGTCACGCGCCGGATCGCGAGCCAGAGATCCCGCCTGCCCTCGCCGGTGATCGACGAGAAGCCGATCGCGCGGCGGAGAGCGCCGCCCGCCATGCGCGGGGCCGCCGCGGACAGCTGGTCCAGCGCGCGCCGGACCGACGAGCGCTGCACCTTGTCGACCTTCGTCGCGACGAGCAGCAGCTCCACCGGCCGTCGCGCGACGTCGCGGGACGCCTCGATGAAGCGGATGAGCTCGAGATCGTCCTCCTCGAGGCCCCGCCGCGCATCGACCAGGAGCAGCACCGCGGCGAGCGTGACGCGCCCGCGCAGGTACCCCTCGATCAGCGACGCCCACGCCGCTTTCTCGGACTTCGAGCGCCGGGTGAAGCCGTACCCCGGCAGATCCACGAGCTGGAACACCGCGCCGTCGCGGGCCCGCGCCTCGTAGAGGTTGATCTGCCGCGTCGAGCCGGGGTTCGAGCTCGTCCGGACGAGCCCTTTGCGCTCGACGAGCGTGTTGATGAGGCTCGACTTGCCGACGTTCGAGCGCCCGGCGAACGCCACCTCCGCGCTGACGGGCGGAGGGAGCGACGCGAGCGAGCCCGCGCCGGCGACGAAGGACGAGTCGACGATCTGGAACGGATCGAGCTGCCGCTCGGCGCGTGCCGTCGGAGCAGCTTGAGGCTTGGGGGCGCGGCGGGAGGTGGTCACTTCGAGCGGGGCGGCTGGAACTGTGGCTTGCACTCGTCGCACTGGCAGAGCGAGCGCAGGTACCGGAAGGTGTAGATGCCCGAGTCGTGCCGATCGCCCCACGTGAACTGGAGCGCGTAGTTGCCGACCTGCTCGATCTCGCGGACGTTCAGGTCGCCGCCGGGCACGAAGTTGATCGTGCCGCCGTGCCCCTGGCAGTTCGCGCACGGGCAGTACCCGCGCAGGAGCTCGTGCGGAAGGACGCTGCGGTGGCCGTCGGCCCAGTGGATCTCCATCACCCGCGCGCCGTGCGGCGCCTTGACCTGAGTGGGAGTCAGCTTCGGATCCTGCGGCATCGTGCCCTTCCAGGCGACGGCAGTACCACGCCGATCCGGCGCTGCAAAGCGCCGCGGCGCGTCCACCGGGCGCCGCTCCGCTTTTCTCGGATCCCGCGGTGTCTCCGAGGTTTCCAGGGCTCCGTCAGGGCTCGACCGCCCCGGCGCTCTCCGCGCCCTCCCGGGCGCCTCGGGCTAGCCGGAGCGGGAGCGGACCGCGGCTGCGCACGTCACCCTGCGGCGACCACCCGCGCACCGACGGGGGCGAGCGTCGCCTCGACGCGCTCGAGGATCCGCACGACCGCGGCGCCCTCGTCGAGCGGCGTCAGCGGCGGCGCGCGGTCCTCGACGCAGCGGAGGAAGTGCTCGATCTCCACGGAGAGCGGCTCGCGCCACGGCACCTCGAGCTCGCGCCCGGCCGGCGCGAGCTCGAGGTGCGCGGCGCGCTCGCTGGACGGCGCGCCCGCCGCGGCGCCGCGCGCGTCCAGGAACACGATGCGGTCGGGCGCGCGCACGTCGTCGAAGACCGCGACGCCCACGCTGCCGACGAGCCGCAGCCGCCGCTCCTTCGTCGGGCTCGACGAGCAGAGCTCGATCCGCGCCGCGAGGCCGCTCTCGAGGCGCGCCTCGAGCGTGACGAGCTCGCCGCACGGCGCGAGGTGGGCTCGCGCCTCGGCGAGCGGGCTCGAGTCGAGCGCCGAGAGCAACGAGAGATCATGCGGCCCGAGCGTCCAGAGCGCCGATCGGGCCCCGCCGCCGGCGCCGGCGGCGCCGACGCTCATCGACAGGCGCGCCGCGCTGAAGCTCACGAGATCGCCGAGGCGCCGCTCGCGCGCGAGCGCGACGAGGTGCACCACGGAGGGGTGGTAGCGGAGCAGGTGGCCGACCATGCCGATCCGGCCGAGCGCCGCAGCGCGGGAAGCGCAGCGATCGGCCTGCGCAGCGGAGAGGGCCAGCGGCTTCTCCACGAAGACGTCGGCGCCGGCCTCGAGGGCCCGCAGCGCGAGCTCGGCGTGGCTCGCCGCGGGGGTCGCGACGATCACGGCGTCCACGCGCGCGGCCAGCGCCTCGTCGATCGTGCGCACGAGCCGCGCGCGCGGGGCGAGCGCGCGCGCCCGCGAGAGGCGGCCGCGGTCGACGTCCGCCACGGCGACCACGCGCGCCCGCGCGTTCTCCGACAGCGCGCGGAGGAGCTTCTCCCCCCACCGCCCGCAGCCCACCAGCGCGACCCGGACGTTCGCGGCGCTCACGGCGCCCCCGGCGCCGCGGCGGACTCGGCCGGCCGGAGCGTGAGCTCGCCGAGGATCGCCTCGCCCTCGGCGTTGCCCGGGTGGATCGAGGGCCCGTTGATGTCGACGAGGAAGTCGTACCGCGCGCGCGCCTCGCCCTCGATCGTCGCGCGCACGCGGACGTGCTGGAAGCAGGCCGACTCGGTGGTGGCGCTCCAGGCGGGCGCCTTTCCCGGGTGCCGCGCGCCGATCGCCTCCGGCACGCTCCGGCCGCCCTCGGGGCGGTACTGCTGCACGATGCCGAGCGCCGCCCTGCGGTCCGAGGCGTTGAACCTCGATTGCGTCCAGAGGACCGCGCCGCCGGCGGCGGCGCTGGTGCCCACGAGCAGCAGCATCCGCATCGCCTTGCCGTAGTCCATCCGCGAGCCGTATAGCCCCGGCGCTCGAGGAGAGCCAGCCGGGGCGGCGCGCCGCCTAACCCACGAACGACCCGAGCCCGCGGAACCTGCGGTACCGATCGTCGACGATCTCCTCCGGCCCGAGCCCGTCCATCGACGTGAGCGTCGCCCAGAGCGCCTTGTCGAGCCGCACCGCGGCGTCGTCGTGATCCTGGTGCGCGCCGCCGGTCGGCTCCTCGACGATCGTGTCCACGACGCCGAGCTGCAGCAGATCCGGCGCGGTGATCTTGAGCCGGGCCGCGGCCTCGTCGGCGCGGGAGCCGTCCTTCCAGAGGATGGCCGCGCAGCCTTCCGGCGAGATGACCGAGTAGCAGCTGAACTCGAGCACCAGCACCCGGTTGGCGACGCCGAGCGCCAGCGCGCCGCCCGAGCCCCCCTCGCCGATGACGGTCGCCACGATCGGCACCCCGACCCGCGCCATCGCGGCGAGCGCGGCGCCGATCGCCTCGCTCTGGCCGCGCTCCTCGGCGCCGATGCCCGGGTAGGCGCCCATCGTGTCGATGAACGTCAGGATCGGCAGCCCGAACCTGTCGGCCATCTCGTAGAGCCGGATGGCCTTCCGGTAGCCCTCCGGGTGCGGCATCCCGAAGTTGCGCTTCACGTTCTCCTTGGCGCCGCGCCCCTTCTGGTGGCCCACCACCACCACGCTCCGCCCGTGGTACGTCGCGAGCCCGCCGACGATGGAGCAGTCGTCGGCGAAGCGCCGATCGCCCTTCAGCTCGACCCAGTCGGTGAACAGCCGCTTGATGTAATCGAGCGTGTACGGCCGGTTCGCGTGGCGCGAGAGCAGCACCTTCTGCATCGGCGTGAGGCCCGCGAAGATCTCGCGCGCCAGCCGGCCCGTGTTGTCCTCGAGCTGGGCGAGCTCCGGCTCGAACCGCGGGTCCGCCGCGGCGAGCGCGCGCAGCTCCCGCACCTTCTCGATGAGCTCTGCGACAGGTTTCTCAAAGGGTAGGATCGAAGCAGCCACGGCCCGGACCCTAACGCTGCAGCGGGCGGACGGCTACGGCGCTGTGCTGCCGCGCTGCATCGTCCACGGGATGACGCGCGCGCACGCCCCGGCCGATCGGCCGAGGCGCCGCGTCACCTCGGTCATTCGGGGAGGGCGTTGGTCGGCTCGGCGTGGATGAAGGCGTTCGCCGGGACCTGCGACATCGGCCGGCTCCGGATGACGTTGTAGATCGTGACCGGCTTGTCCTTGCCCTTCACCTTGGCCGGCTGGAGCTCCTCGGTCTCGAACCTTCCCCCGAGCTGCGCGTACGTGCTCTCGCTGATGACGATCTGTCCGGCCAGCGCGATGGAGCAGAGCCGCGCCGACGTGTTCGCCACGTCGCCGATCACCGTGTAGCTGAGCGCCTTCGAGCTCCCGATGTACCCGGCGACGAGCGGGCCGGTGTGGATCCCGATGCCGACCGCGAGCGGAAGCTCGCCCTTCTCGAGCCGCTCGCGGTTGAACTCGCCGAGCACCTCGCCCATCTTCAGGGCGCACTCCACGCTGCGGACCGCATCGTCCCGGTGGGCGACCGGCGCGCCCCAGAGCGCCATGATCCCGTCGCCCATGAACTTGTCGAGCGTGCCTTCGAACTGGAAGATGGTGTCGACCATCCGCTCGAAGTACAGGTTCAGCATCTCGACGAGCTCCTCGGGCCGCTTGCTCTCGGCCATGCGCGTGAAGCCGCGGATGTCGCTGTTGAAGACGGTGCACTCCTCGACGTGCTGGCCGCCCTGCTTCACGGCGAGCTGGCCGCTCAGCACGCGCTCGGCGATGTTCGGCGAGAGCAGCCGGCGCAGCTGCTCGCGCGTGACGATCTCGTTCTCGATCTTCTTCCCGAGGATGTTGATCTCGATGAACATCGCCGCCTGGTAGGCGATGGCCGTCACCAGCTCGAGGTCCTTGGGCTGGAACTGCGCGAGCGTCTCCGAGTCGAGCCAGAGCACGCCGAGCACCTCGCTGTTGTGCTGCAGCGGGGCGACGATCGCCGAGCTGATCCGGTTCAAGATCATGCTCTTGCCCTTCGACGCCGCGAAGTCCATCGCCGCGTCGTGCGTCAGCACCGCGGCCCGCTCGTGGACGACGTGGTTCAGGATCGTCGACGACACGCTGATCGGGGCCGTCGTCCCGTCGCGCCGCTGCATGGCCTGCGGGGTGAGCTCGCCGTTCTCGTTGCGCAGGAAGATCACCCCGCGGTCGGCGCGGATGAACTTGAACACGCTCGTGAGGATCTTCTCGAGCAGCTTCGTCGTGTCGCGCTCGGCGGCGATCTCGCGGGACAGCTCGTGCGACAGGCGCAGCCGCTCGTAGTCGGCGCGCAGCTGGTTCATGTCGTTGGCGATCCGATCGAACGCCAGGAACCCCTTGTCGACCGCGGCGATCTGCGTCCCGATCTGCCGGGCCTGATCGTTCACGTCGATGCGGGTGCCCTGCGCGACGAACGAGCCTCCGTGCGCCCCCGAGCGCCCCGGCAGCGGCGCGGTCCCGCCCGGCCCGGCGCCCAGCGGCGGCGGCGGCACGTACGGCTGCCGCGTCACCGGCGGCGCCACCGGCGTGCCCGGGAGCGGCGGCTGTGGCGGCTGGCGCTGGTACTGCGGCTGCTGCGGCGGATACCCGTGGCCCGGCGGCTGCGCCGGCGCCGCGCCTTGGTGGTTGACCACGGGCGGCCAGCCCGGGACGAGGGGCGGCGCGACCGGGGCGGCCGGATCGTCGAAGCGGCCACGCGTGGACCCCAGGGCGATCTCGTCCCCGTGCTTCAGCGGCGCTTCGCCCCGGACACGCTCGCTGTTGATGAACGTGCCGTTCAGGCTCCCCAGATCGCGCAGGACGAAGTGATCGCCCCGCTGCTCGATGATGCAGTGCTCCTTGGAGACGATCTTGTCGAGCAACTGGATGGAGTTGTTCGGGTGGCGCCCCAGCGAGTTCACGGGTCGCAGATCGATCGCCTGCTGGCCCTCGGCGGTCTGCAGGATGAGGCGGGCCATCGGTTCTGGCAGATTACCCAGCCGGGCACGGACCGACAATCTTTCCGGCCGAAGTCCAGCGCCGGCCGCGGGAGGCGACCGTGCCGGGCCGCGCAAAATGCGCCTTCGGCCCGCTGGAAACACCTGCGCCGAGCCCGACCGCCCGGGGCGGCTGTCGTCGGCTGTCGCATGGATACCTGACCGGATGATTAGCTTACCGGGCCCTGCATCTCAGGGAGGCGTCGCCTGGAACGGCTATGCGCCCACATGCCGCCGCGTTAGTCGGCCGCATGGATTCCGCGTACCTCCTCGCGATCGATCAGGGCACCACCGGAACGACGTCTCTCCTCATGGACACGTCGGGGGCGACGCTGGGCCGCGCGACGCGCGAATTTCGCCAGCACTTCCCGGAGCCGGGCCTCGTCGAGCACGACCCGGAGGAGATCTGGCAGAGCGTTCAGGATGCCGTGGGCGAGACGCTCAGGACGGCGGGCGTGGCCGGCAGCGCGATCAAGGCCATCGGCATCACGAACCAGCGCGAGACGACGCTCGTCTGGGAGCGCGCGACCGGGCGCCCGATCCACCGCGCGATCGTGTGGCAGGACCGCCGCACGGCGGCGCGCTGCGCCGAGCTCCGCGCCGCGGGCCACGAGCAGGCGGTCGAGGAGACCACCGGCCTCGTGCTCGATCCGTACTTCAGCGGCACGAAGCTCGCGTGGCTCCTGGACAACGTGCCCGGCGCGCGCGCGCGCGCCGAGCGCGGCGAGCTCTGCTTCGGCACCATCGACAGCTTCCTCGTCTGGAGGCTCTCGGGCGACGCGGCCGGCGGCTCGCCGGTGCACGCGACCGACGTCACCAACGCGTCGCGCACCCTGCTCATGGGCCTCGCGTCGCTGCGCTGGGACGACGCGATGCTCGCGATGCTCCAGATCCCGCGCTCGCTCTTGCCGCAGATCGTGGGCTCGGCGGGCCGCATCGCGGCGACTCGCGGCTTCCCGCACCTGCCCGACGGCATCCCGATCGCCGGCATCGCGGGCGACCAGCAGGCGGCCCTCTTCGGCCAGGCCTGCTTCGCGACGGGCGACGCGAAGTGCACCTATGGCACCGGCGCGTTCGTGCTGGCCAACATCGGCGATCGCCCGCTCAGGAGCCGCTTCGGCCTGCTCACCTCCGTCGGGTGGAAGATCGGCTCCGAGGTGGTCTTTGCGCTCGAGGGAAGCGCCTTTATCGCCGGTGCGGCGGTGCAGTGGCTCCGCGACGGCCTGGGCCTCATCAAGAGCGCGGCGGAGATCGAGGCGCTCGCCCGCAGCGTGCCCTCGAGCGAGGGCGTCACGTTCGTCCCGGCGCTCTCGGGCCTCGGCGCGCCCTACTGGGATCCGGACGCTCGCGGGATCATCTCCGGGGTGACGCGCGGCACGACCGCGGCGCACCTCGCCCGCGCGACGCTCGAGGGAATCGCGCTCTCCGTGACGGATCTCGTGCGGGCCATGGCCGACGACCTGGGCCACCCGCTGCGCCGGATGCGCGTGGACGGCGGCGCTGCCGCGAACGACCTGCTCATGCAGTTCCAGGCGGACGTGGCGAACGTCGCTATCGAGCGCCCCACCGACCTGGAGACGACGGCGCGAGGCGCGGCAATGCTCGCCGGGGTCGGCGCCGGCCTCTTCCTCACGAAGGAGGACGCGGCCCGCATGTCCCGTGTGGGGCAGAGCTTCCAGGTCGAGATGAGCGAGGCGGCTCGAGCCGCCCACCTCCACCGCTGGGCCGACGCCGTCGCCCGCACGCGCTCGAAGCGCAGCTGAGCACTCGCCGATTCCCCTGAATTTCCACGCTGTTTTCCGCTTGAACCAGGTCTTCCGAAGCTCTCTCCCGAGCCGTCATCGCGCCGCGGCTCGGCGGCCGAACGGGCTTCCGGATCAAGGAATCAACCCTAGGTTGCGAGAGTTAGGCCCAGAAGCCCCCAACCAGCGTAGAGTGCTATGACGACGGCGCATTTCCGTTCAAACTTGGTGCACTTGAACCGAGGCGCGCGGCCAGCCCACCGCCGCCTCGCTGCTTTCGATGGAGACGAGGAGGACATGCCGACTACCGAGAATGCTTCAGCCGGCGGGACGGCCGTTCGCGACATCCCGATCGACTGGGAGGCGCTGGAGGACGCCTTCGAGAACAACGCCCCAGAGGTGCACTCGTACCTGCACCTCGGCACGGGCGACGTGCTGCGGGTGGTCGACGGCGTGGCGGATCCGCAGATGCACGCGCGCATC
The DNA here is from genome assembly GCF_051530145.1 of Sorangium sp. So ce302. Lineage (GTDB taxonomy): Bacteria > Myxococcota_A > Polyangia > Polyangiales > Polyangiaceae > Sorangium > Sorangium cellulosum_B. The sequence goes on from NZ_CP150326.1 coordinate 11,236,982, forward strand.
GCGGCAGACGCGAACTACCTCCGGATCGATCCCGTGAGCTCGCGCGAGCAGTACCGGTGGATGGAGCGCTACATCCCGATGGTGGAAGACATGGATCTCCAGGCGAAGCTCAGCCAGGCGATCGATGGCAAGGGCGCGTTCCGTCGCTTCAAGGATGTGTTGATGTCCTACGGTCCGGAGCGGGAGCGCTGGTTCGCGTTCCGTAGCGAGCGGCTGCGGATCTTCATGGAGGCGTGGTTGAGCGCCCACGCGCTGAACCCGGTCCCTCGCCCGCTCTGGGTGCCGGAGGTGCCGTCTCGTCCGGAGCCGGTCGTCCCGGCGGTCCCTGCGGTGGAGCCGCCGGCGCGCGAGCGCGAGGAGACGCGAGAGCCCCGCCGCGGCAAGAGCGTGGAGAGCCTGCGCAAGAACCTCCGCGACATCGCCGAGGCGCTCGGTCCGCGGGATCTCGACACGCTGACGGCGTTCGCGGAGTTCCTGAAGGCGCGCCGCGCGGCGCGCTCGTTCGCGCACCACTACCACGAGGCCCAGGGGCCGGTAGACGACGACGCCGGGCCTGCTTCGCAGGAGATCGCGAGCGAGTCGCGCAGCGACACGGCGTGAGGGCGCGCCGCCGGCGCCGCGATCGCGGCGCCGGGGCGCTGGCCTGAGGGTGGGTGAGGGAACGGAAGGGAGCGGCGGCTTCGAGCGCCGAGCGGTCTAGAAGTACCAGTCGGTGCGCGCGCCGATGTACTGGCCGAGCTTCGAGCCGACGCCCGGACCGGCGCCCGTCCTCTGCAGGTAGCCGGACATCGCCTGATCCCTCGCCGCGTCGTTGTAGATCGCCAGCGAGTAGATGAGCTTGAAGTGCGGCCGCGCGCCGGCGCTCAGCTCGCCGGTCGGCACGAGGGTCGGGACGACCGACACCTTGACCGCGGTGCCCAGCTCGCCGTCGCCGTCCTTACGGCCCTGGAACGAGGCCTCGACGACGGGGTGGAAGTTCTTGTGCGCGAAGATCGTGGCGTTCGCCTGGACCGAGAAGTCCATCTGCTTCTCGAGGGCCGTGGGGGGCGCGGCGCCCTCGGCCTCGTACGCCGCCTTCGTGTAGTGGAAGGTGGCGAGACCTTCCAGGGCGGCGGCGTCGCCGAGCCGGAAGCCGAGGTGCTCGACCGCCTCGATGGCGAAGGAGCCCGCGAAGGTGCCCTCGTCGTTCGCGGTGCCCCAGGTCTGGTACGTCTTCGCGCCGCCGGCGGCGCCGTTGGCGATGCCGGTGCCGAAGCGCACCGCCGTGTCGCTGAAGTTGCCCTGGCCGAGGCCGAGGTGCAGCTTCGCGCCGATGACGCCGCCGAAGTCCGCCGGCGCGTTGTCGGGCACCGCGTAGCCCTCGCCCAGCTTCGCGGCCGGCAGGACATGGAACTCGCCGTGGACCTTGACGTGGTGCTTGGCCTCGCCGCCGAACTCCGCCTTGTAGTTGCCGGCGAAGATGGTGCGGAAGCGCTCGAGGCCCCCGCCCGGCGCGTCCCCGTTCACGTCGACGTTGTAGGGGGGGGTGGTGGCTCCAAAGCCCCGATACCCGAGGATCGCGAGCTGCAGGCCGCCGTACTTGATACCGCCGCCCTGGCCGCTGAGATCGTCGAGGTAGAAGTAGTCGCCGATGGGCGCGTACTGCTCGCGGAAGAACTTCGCGCCGCCCCAGACGCTGAGGCCCGGGACGAGGAAGTTGCCGGCCTCGATGTACGCCTGGTTGAACTGCACCGTGATCGACTGGCCGCCGTTCGAGGACGGCTGCATGAACGGCCCGCCGTACTGGTTCCAGATGGCGAACGTCATCTCGGACTTCACGTAGAAGTCATCCGGCGTCGCGCCCTTCACCACGTGCGCGACGAACGACGGCTCGGAGTAATCGCCCTCTTCGTAGCGGCCGCCGATGCCGAACCCGAGCAGGTTCAGGGACGCGCCCTGGACGTTCTGCCCGTAGACCGGGGACCACGCCATGCCGAGGCGTGAGTACCAGTGCCACTCAAAATTCTCGCTCCCCACCGCGTGAGCCGACCGCGGCGCCGCCGTGAGGCAAAGGGCGGAGACGGAAAGCAGCCCGAGGGCTCGGACAGCGGCGCGCCGACCCGCGATTCGCTTGCTGGGGACCGACGACCTGTCTCTCATAAGTGATGTCATCGAACGACGCTCCTATCCATTCTCTGGGAGTGTGCTTGGGGTGATGGGAGGTGATTCGGCCAGATGGCCAAGCGCGGCAGAGGTAGTGGCCTGTCAAGAGAATCTAAGTTGACTCTGTGGGAAAGAGCCACCCGCTGCCACACATGCGGGGCCCGCGGGGGGCACAGTTAACAGGAACGTTCTGTTCATGTCAAAGGTCTCCGAACACCCTTCGGCAGTTTGTCATCTTCTGCGGCGCGTTATTATTAAGTAATCGAAATCACTTGGTTAAGCAGGACCCGCTCTCTTCCTCGGGCCAGGAACGGGGGCCTAGAATGACGCGTCGCACCAAAAACAGGCTCGCGCTGGCTCTCGCGCTGCCTGAAGTGTTGCCAGAAGAATTCACGGGTGCCCCCTGGTGCGTTACCGGGTGCGCGCCGCGCACGTGACACGGACAGGAAGGCTGCATTGGCGAGCCCCGGCCAGCTGCGCTTTCGCAGCTTTCGCAGCGTGATGGCGCCGCCGCGCACGACGATGTGCCGCGTGTTTCGGGACCACGAACCTGGCTTTTCATGTCGACACCCGGCCGGGGCGTCACCGCGGTGCTCGTCTCTCTCCTGGGTTGAACCCGGGGCGAGCCGTCGGCCCCGCTGAGCGTCATTGACGCTCGCCGGCGCACCGAACGCGCCGCGCCAGCGAGCGGATCCTGCGCGCGCGCGCAGGACCATGCCGCGGAGCACAGGCCGCGCAGGCAGATCGCCCTTGGTCGACAGGATAACGCATCGCGTTGTAACGGCGCAACGACCGACGCAGATCCAGAGCGGGTCAGTCTCGATTGCAGTGCAGCGTGGGTGGACATGTTCTTGTCCAGGAAGGGCGTTGCGCTGTCGCCCCGAAACATCCCATCTGCTTCGGCGAGGCCGGCTGGTGCCTGGCGGGCCTCCGGGCGCGGTAGCGGCGCGCGCCGCGATGCCACCGGCTCGCCGCACCGAACGCCTGAGTTGTTGAAAGAGAGGCCTCCATCCTCTGCATGAGCAACGGCTCGTGAGCCCTCTTCACGATGTCTGGTGCTGTCCTTCGCTATCGAGAGGTGGAATCGACCCGCGAGATGGACTTCTGCTCTCCTGCCGCCCGGGCGTGCAGCTCGACGTGGCGCGCAGCTGGCCGGTCGCTCGGCGCGGCTCAGCGAGCGGGCGTGATGCTCAAGGAGACCCGGGCCCGCGCGTTCTGGTAGTACGCGTCGAGCGCCTGGGCGAGCCGCTGCCCGACATACCAGCGCTTCAGCGCCGGGGCGACCTCCTCGTAGCGTTGATCCTTGAACGGCGTGGCGCCGGAGCGCAGGACGATTTTGAGCTCGAAATCGGTGGGCTCGAGCATCGGCGCGACCATGCGATCCAGGTACAAGCTCGCGCGCGCCTGGCGGCGCAGCAGCGCGTCGAGCTCGTCGGAGCTCATCCCCTCGGCGGCCGCCGCGGCGAGGAGGCGCGCGCGGCCGCGAGCGCGCTGCTCCAGCGCGATCCGGGCGGCCTCGGCCCGCTGCGCCACCTCCGCCGAGGTCGGCGCCGGCGAGATCGGCAGGCTGGCGAGCAGCGTCTCCGCGATGTGCCTGTCGAGCGCGGCGCGCACATGCCTGTCTCGGTACAGCCCGGGCTCCGCGTCAGGATCGGCGAGCGCCTCGAGGCGGGCCTCGAAGGCGAGCTCCCGCTCGAAGATGAACTGAGGCCGGCGCACGCCGCCCGTCTCCGGCGCATGCCAGCGCACGACGACGCGGTCGAGCGGCACCGGCGCCGCGGCCGACGGCGCGACCTGGCCGTGGGCGCTCGGCGTCAGCGACGCGAGCGTGAGCAACGCGAGCAGCGTCGTGAGGAGCCCGGAGCGGCGCACATCGGCAGGCTAGCGCAACCGCGCCGCGCATCCCATTCCGGGCAGCGCCGCGCTCGCGGAGCGCCCGGGGCGCGGGCAGCGGGTATAGAATGGAGCCACCATGTACAGGCAGTTCGCGCTCGAGGGCGAGGTCCACACCTTGCTCGACTGTGTGCCGCTCTCGGTGCGGCGGAAGCTGGACCTCGCCGAGATCAAGATCTCGCTCGCAGGGTGGCAGGCGCTGTCGCGCGCGGAGCGGCTCGCCCTGTGTCACCTGCCGGCCGACACGGACGAGGACGTCGCCGTCTACGCCGAGGTGCTCCGCGGCTTCGCGGAGCGCGCCGGGGTCGCCCTCGCCCCCCTCGCGGGCGCGCCGGTGCGCCGCGCGGCCTGGGATCGGGACAGCGTCAGCGCGCGGCTGCGCGAACGGCTCGGCCCGGACGGCGCGCTCGACGAGGGCGCGCTCGGCCGCCTGGCGGAGCTGACCGAGGAGGAGCGCTACGCCATCGTCAAGCTTGCCGATCCGAAGCGCGGGCCCGAGAAGCTGCGCGCGCTGCTCGGCGAGCTCGGGCTGTCCCGGGACGCCGGCGCTGCCCGCTCGCCGTGAGCCAGGCCGCGGCGAGGATCCCGGGCGCGACGAAGGCGCGGGGGAGCGCGCTGTCCGCGCGGCTCGCGCGGGGCGAGCTCGTGGTCCTCTCGCGCTGACGTGCGGCGGCGGAGCGTCAGCGCGCCGCGCTCACCACTTCACCATGACCTTCGACGGGTTGACCTCCGCGGTGACGCGCGGAACGTCGACGAGCACGTCGAGGAAGTCGCTGCCCGGCTGGCTCAGATCGAGGCTCGCCGCCTTGGGCTCCACGCGCGCCACGATCGCGTCGGCGTTGACGGCGCCCACGTCCTCCGGCGTCCCCGTGATCCTCACCTGCACCACGGCCGGCGCGACCGTCGCGCGCGGGATGCCGATCACCTCGACCTTGCGCTCGAACGTCCGCGTGGCGAGCTCGCGCCCGATCTCGAGCGTCGCCATCACGCTCTCGAAGCTGTACGTCACGAGCTTGGGCGGCCGATCGAGCGCCAGCTGCCGCTGGTAGGTGCCCTCCGTGAGCCCGCTGATGTCGAACGGGGCGGTGCGCGCGAGCTGCATCACGTCGACGACCGAGCGCGGGCCGCGGGCGCTGACCATCGGCGGCTCGACCGAGACCATCCCCTTCACGAGGAACCCCTGCGCGACGTCCCCGGTGCGGGGGACGTGCACCGGGATGGCCCGGGTGACGACGTCGTCCCAGCCGAGCTCGATCGTCGACGGGTACATCTGCTCGACCATCAGCCCGGCTGGCACGTGGAACATCGACGCGTCGAGGTCGATGTGCGTCACCGTGCCGTTGCGGAGATCGAGCCGCAGCGTCCCGAGGCTCTCGGCGCGCAGGTCGTCGAGCTGCGTCCGGGAGCCGCGCACCGTGACCGCCACCTCGTTCGGGATCTGGGTCATGAGCTGCCGGTTGCTCGACTCGGGCGGGAGGATCGAGACGACGCTGAGCATCAGCGTGCGCTGCGCGTTCTCCGCGCCGTGAATGAAGGCGTAGAGGCACAGCGCGAAGGTGATCGAGAGCAGCTTGAGGCTGAGGTTGTCGAGCAGCGCCGAGCGGAGCGCCTCGCGGATGCCGGCAAGCGTCATGGCTCATCTCGCGGGGGCATCCCCTCCGCGCTCCCCTTGGATGCGGCGGTCGCCGCGACCTGCCCGGTCGGGACGAAGGTGCGCTGTGACGGGACGGGGGAGTCGGTCGCGGCCGCCGCGGGGACGTCGACCATGGCCGGCCGGCCGCGCTCGGACGGGCGATCCGCGTCCTGCGGCGAGGCCGTCCCCCCGGCGCCGGCCCCGGCCGCGGCGCGCAGGTCGGCGCTGGATCCCGTCGCGGCGCGCGCCTCGGCGCCCGAGCGCATCGGCGTGGACGTCGACATCCGCGCCATCGGCCGCGCGTCGGGGTCCACGGCCGCCTTGATCATCGAGGACGTCTTCGAGACCGGCGCTGCAGGCTTGGCCTCGATCGGCGCGGGCTTCGCGGCGGCGGGCTTGGCGGGCTCGTGCGCCTGCCCGGCGCCTTGCGTCGCGCCCACGGCGGGGCCGCGCGCCGCCGGCGTGGGGAGGCTCGCGCGGCCGACCTGGGCGACCTTCTTGGCGAAGCGCCGCCTGCGCGACGAGCGGCCGAAGAGCCCGAGCAGCGCGTGCCGCAGCGACTGGCCATCGAGGTTCGAGACGATGTTGCCGCTGAAGCAGAAGCTGATCGTGCCGCGCTCCTCGCTGACGACGACGACGACCGCGTCGGTCTCCTCGGTGATCCCGAGCGCGGCGCGGTGGCGGGAGCCGAGGCTGGCGTCGAGGATCTTGGTCTCCGGCATCGGGAAGAAGACGCCGGCGCGCGCGATCTTGAGATCGCGGATCAGCACCGCGCCGTCGTGCAGCTTGTTCACCGACTCGGGGACGAACAGCGAGACGAGCAGCTCTCGGGTGACGACCGAGTCGATGTGGATCCCCTCGCTCTTGACGAACTCCAGCACGTTGGCGTCCTGCTCGAAGGCGATGATCGCGCCCATGCGGTGGCGGGCGAGCTCGGTCGCGGCGGCCACCACCTCGTCGATGACGCGCGACTGCTGCTCGCGGCCGCTCGTGAACCAGTTGCTGCCGCCCACGCGGATGAGGGCGCGGCGGATGTCGTTCTGGAAGACGACGACCACGATGAGGATGATCGAGGAGAGGAGCCAGGAGAGGAGGTTGAGGAGCGTCGTCAGGCCGAAGATCTTCGCCCCGAGATAGATGAGGAAGACGATGCCGAGCCCGAGGCCCATCTGCATCGCGCGGGTGCCGCGCAGCACGAGGAGCGCGCGATAGACGACGTAGGCGACGATGAAGATGTCGACGAAGTCCCGGATGACCTGCGTCGCCGGCCTCACCGAGAAGAGTCGGAGGAACCCTTCAACCATCGCCGCGCGCCCCCTGGGCGACGGGGCCGTCCGGGCGCCGACGGTCGCCGGCGCCCGCGCGCTCGATCGCGCGCATCACGTCGAGGGCCTGGCGCACGGGGCGGACGTCGTGGACACGGACGGCCGCGGCGCCGCGCGCGGCGCACGCGATCGCGGCGGCGACGGTGCCGCCGAGGCGGTCCGGGGGCGGCGCGAGCGGCGCTTCCCCGCCGTCGCCTCCCCCCGCGGCCTCCGAGGCCGCGGCGCGCGCCAGGAACGACTTGCGGCTCGGCCCGACGAGCACGGGAAAGCCGAGGGCGCAGAGCTCGTGCAGCCTGGCGCACAGCTCGAGCGACTGGCGCGCGTTCTTCGCGAAGCCGAGGCCCGGATCGAGGACGAGCTCGCCGTCCGGCAAGCCTGCCTCGAGCGCCCGCGCGGCGGCGCTCGACCACTCGCGGGCCACGTCGGCCACGACGTCGTCGTAGGCGTCGTCGGGGTACGCGGAGAAGCCGGCCATCGCCGACATCGGGCCGCGGCTGTGCATGAGCACGAGCGACGCCCCGCGCCGAGCGCAGAGCGCGCCGAGCTCCGCCGCGCTGTCGAGCGAGATCGAGTTGACCACGGCCGCGCCATCGTCGAGCGCGCGCGCCGCGACGGCGGGAGAGGTCGTGTCGATGGAGACCACCGCTCCCCTCTTCACCGCGTCGCGCACGCTCCCGCCGATGCGCGCGATCTGCTCGTCATCCGGCACGGGCCGCGCGCCCGGCCGCGTCGACTCCGCGCCGATGTCGATCATGTCTGCCCCCTCGGAGAGCATCGCATCGATCTGCGCGAGAGCCGTATCTTCATCCGCAAAGCGACCGCCGTCGGAGAACGAGTCCGGCGTGCGGTTCAGGACCCCCATGATCACCACGCTCCTGCGGCGTTCGAGCAGCATGCGCAGCGGGGACATTTCCTGTGGGTAGCAACTTTTGCGCCGAACGGCAATTGTCTGCTCGAATCGATGTTTTCCAGGAGCAATTGGAACATCGCGAGGGGGGTCCGGCGCGTCGCGCTCTGCCAACCGCCGGCTGGGCCGGCGGGCGCGCGCCGGCGTTGGACGGCGCACCGGCGTCCACATTCGCTTCGGGCGCCGGCTTCCCGGCGGCCGTCCCACGCTCGGGCGGGGACTCAGCGCGAACCATGGGGAAGAAACGGTACGGAGGGTACGGAGGGTACGCAGAGAACGGAGGCAATCAGGCAAGGGGAAGCAAGGGGAAGCAAGGCCGAGTCAGCGGCGCGCGGCGCCGGGTCCCCCCCCCACGCTCCGCGCGCCGCTGACTCGGCCTTGCTTCTTTGCTAGGGTCCCGCCTACACATTCACATCGGCGGCCCCTCGCGGTCGTCCGGTGCGGGCGGGGACACGCGCGAGCGTGCCCCGTCAACCGTTTCTCAGGCTGCACCAGCGGACGAGACCGAGCGGTTCCATGCTGCGCACGCGTATCCGGGCAGGTCCCCTCGCCGGCTTCGTCTTGAGCGCCCTCTTCGCGGCGTGCTTCGCCGTGCTCGGCGTGGGCGAGCTCTTCATCCCTGCGCTCAGCCCCGAGATGGGCATGCCTGCGCCCGTGACGCTGCGCGTCCCGTACGGTCCGCGGATCGTGCGCGACACGCACGACGGGAGCTTCACGCTTTCGTACGAGCACAGGCGCGTGATCGTGCCGCGCGGCACGGTCCTCTCGGAGCACAACGAGGATCACAACGCCGCGATGGCGTACGAGACGGTGCGGCGGATGCGGCGGCCCGGGCTCGGCGCGCGCCTCGCGAGCATGTACGCCATCTACCTCATCGTCTGCCTGATGCTGACGGTCTACCTGCGTCGCTTCGGGCAGAACCGGGTGCGGCTGCTCCGCACGCAGGTGGGCATGTTCGTCCTGATGACGGGCTCGCTCATCGTCGCGAAGCTCCTCCTGCTCTTCACGGCGCTGCCCGAGTTCTGGATGCCGGTCGCGGCGCTCCCGCTCTGGGTGGCGATCGCGTTCGATCGGCGGACCGCGTTCCTCGTCGAGGTCGGGGTCGCGTTCATCGCGTCGTCGCTGCTCCGGTTCGACGTCGTGCTCCTGTCGGTGCTGCTCGTGCGCGGCATCGCCGCGACGATGTTCTTCTTCAAGCGCAAGGGCTCGCGGCAGCTGTTCGTCGCGGGCAGCCTGGCGGGCATCGCCGGCGCGATCGGGTTCATCGCGCTGACCGTGCTGTTCGAGGGGAGCTTCGATCTCGGCGCCGATCTGAAGCGCTGGCTCGGCTCCAACGTGCTGGCCTGCATCGGCGGGGGGTTGCTCGTCGGCGTGCTCGGTCGGAGCCTGAGGGAGCCGGCCGAGCGGGCGATGGGGCACGTGCCCCGCGACAAGCTGCTCGACCTCACCGACCTGGAGCAGCCGCTGCTCAAGAAGATGGCGGCAGAGGCGCCGGGCAGCTGGGAGCACGCGCGCGCGATGGCGAACCTCGCCGAGGCCTCGGCCGCGGCGATCGGCGCCGACGCGCTGCTGACGCGCGTGGGCGCCTACTACCACGACCTCGGCAAGACGGTGCAGCCCAAGTACTTCATCGAGAACCTCCCGCCCGGCGAGCGATCGCCGCACGAGGAGCTCGATCCGGAGGTGAGCGCCGACGCGATCATGGCGCACGTCGTGATGGGCACGAAGATCCTGCGTGAGGGCAACATCCCCGAGCCGGTGGTCGAGTTCGCGTACACCCACCACGGCACGCAGGTCGTCGAGTATTTCTGGCACAAGTGCGTCGAGCAAGGGAACCCGAAGGACCTGACGCAGGAGCACTTCCGCTACCCCGGCATGAAGCCGCAGACGAAGGAGACGGCCATCCTGATGCTCGTCGACTCCATCGAGGCGGCGTCGCGGACCATCTGGCCGCCCGAGCACAAGAAGTTCGAGGAGATGATCCAGCGGGTGATGTTCTCGAAGCTCGCGTCTGGTCAGCTCGATCAATCCGGGCTGACGATCGAGGACCTGCGCATCATGACGAGCCGGATGGCGTCGACGCTGGTCAACATGTACCACGGGCGCATCAAGTACCCGTGGCAGCGCGAGAGCGATCGCGCCGGGCACACGCCTGCGCCGCCGACGGTCACGCCGCACCCCACGCGCCCCGGCACGCCCACGCCCGTCCCCGCGTCCAGCGCGCCGGGTCGGGACGGGAGCGCCGCCCCGCCGCCCTCCTCGAGCGCGCGAGGCGCTGTCCCGCCGCCCCCCGCGAGCACTCGGGGCGCTGTGCCGCCGTCCTCCTCGAGCGCGCGGGGCGCGGTCGCGCCCGTCGTCGTGGACGAAGCCGGTGGGCCCGTGAAGGACGAGAGCCCAGCGGAGTCCGTGCGGACGCCGAGGAAGACGCACTGAGCAGGCCGGGCGCGCCGCGCGCTCCCGCGGAGGCCGAGCGGCCTGCTCCAGGAAAGGACGGTCCGATGCCTCCCACGATAGAGCAGAGCTTCATGAAGGCCCTCTTCCACGGCATCATCGCCGAGGACATCATCTTCCCGTATCCCGAGATGCCCGCCGAGGACCGGGAGACGACGTCGATGATGCTCGACAGCGTGCGGAGGTTCTTCGCGTCGAGCGTCGACAGCAGCCGGATCGACCGGGAGCACGCCATCGATCCGGGCGTCCTGGCCGAGATGAAGAGGCTCGGCCTGATGGGCCTGCAGATCCCTGCCGAGCACGGCGGCGTCAACCTCAGCAACATGGCGTATGCGCGCGTGATGCAGGAGATCGGCGGGCTCGACGCGTCGATCGCCGTCACCCTCGGCGCGCACCAGTCGATCGGCTTCAAGGCGATCCAGCTCTTCGGGACGGAGGAGCAGAAGCAGCGCTATCTCCCGAAGCTCGCGACCGGCGAGTGGATGGCGGCCTTCGCCCTGACGGAGCCGGGCGCCGGCTCCGACGCCGCGGCGATCAGGACGCGCGCCGAGATGTCGGCCGACGGCTCGTACTACACCCTGAACGGGTCGAAGATCTGGATCACGAACGGCGGCTTCGCCGACGTCTTCACGGTGTTCGCCCGGACCTCGGCGCTCGAGGAGGGCAAGAAGCCGAAGCTCACCGCCTTCATCGTGGAGCGGAGCATGGGCGTGAAGAGCGGGCCGAACGAGCAGAAGCTCGGGATCCGCGGCTCCTCGACGACGGAGCTCTTCTTCGACGACGTGAAGGTCCCGCGCGAGAACGTTCTGGGCGAGGTCGGCAAGGGCTTCAAGGTCGCCGTCGAGGTGCTCAACAACGGGCGCCTCGGGCTCTCGGCGGGGTGCGTGGGCGCGTGCAACACGCTGATCCGGATGGCGCTCGACCGGGTCCAGGAGCGGCGCGCGTTCGGCCGGAGCATCGGCGACTTCGGGCTCATCAAGGACAAGATCGCGACGATGCTGGCGCACACGTACGCGCTCGAGTCCATCACGTACCTGACGGCGAGCCTCGCCGACGCCAAGGTCCCCGACTTCTCTATCGAGAGCGCGATCTGCAAGGTCATGGGGAGCGAGACCCTGTGGTTCGTGGTCAACGAGACGCTCCAGATCGCCGCCGGCATCGGCTACATGGAGGAGTACCCCTACGAGCGGCACCTGCGCGACGCGCGGATCAACATGATCTTCGAGGGGACGAACGAGATCCTGCGCTGTTTCATGGCGCTCTCCGGGATGAGCGGCCCGGGCAAGTCGCTCGCGGACGTCGCGAAGGCGATGCGAGAGCCCATCAAGGGCTTCGGGCTGCTCAGCGATTTCGCGCTCCGCAAGGCGCGGTCGGTGCTCGGGCGCGAGCGGATGTCGAAGGCGCACCCGCTGCTCAGCCGGGAGGCGGTGATCTTCGAGGACTGCACCTCCGAGCTCGCCACCCACAGCGAGGACATGCTCCGGAAGCACGGGCGGGAGATCGCGGAGATGCAGTACGCGCAGCGCCGCATCGCGGAGATGGCCATCGACCTGTACTGCATGGCCGCGTGCATTTCGCGCACGACCCGGGCCATCGAGCGGCGCGGGGAGGACGGGGCGCGGCGGGAGATCGATCTCACGACCGTGTTCACCGGCATCGCGCAGAAGCGGCTGAGGCAGCACGTCGCTGACTTCCAGAAGAACGACGACGAGCTGCGCAAGGCCATCGCGGTGCGAGCTTATGCGGATCGCGCCTACCCATTCGACATCCTGTAATCGCAGTCCGCCGCACCTCGACGGACATCGATTCACCTCAAGTCACATCGAGTCGCATAGAGTCACACACGCGCCACGCGCGCTTCGGCGCAGTATGCTCATTCATTGTGAGCTGCGCTCTGTTTCGGGACGTTTTCAGCTCACCGCCCGGACGGATTGCTCTATAGTTTGATCAGGCGTAGTATTGGGGGTGGGCCCTTCGACAGGAATCAGGTGATCACTTGTCCCAGGCTAGAGCATTGGGTGGCAGGTGCGGAGCCATGAAGGAGACTGCTGAAGGTCGTGCCGTCATGGACAAGTACCGTCTCGAGCGCAGGCTGGGAGGCGGTGGGATGGGTGATCTGTGGCTGGGCTTCGATATCAAGCTCAGGCGGCGGGTCGTCATCAAGTTCATCCGGAGCTTCGCGGCGACGGAGCCGGAGCTCATCGCCCGCTTCGAGCGCGAGGCCCGCGCGTCCGCGCGTGTCCGGAGCCCCTATGTCATCGAGACCTACGATTACGGCGTCGATCGCGGCTGCGCGTTCATCGTCATGGAGTACCTCGAGGGAGAGGACCTGAATCGCCGCCTCGAGCGCGAGGAGCGGATCCCGCTCGCGCAGGCGACGGCCTTGTTCACGCAGCTCGGCAAGGCGCTCGACGCGATCCACGCCGCGGGGGTGATCCACCGGGATCTGAAGCCGGGGAACATCTTCATCACATCTTCGGCGGGCGACGATCTGGTCAAGGTCGTCGATTTCGGCGTCGCGAAGTCGTCCTGCTCGCGCGATCGGATCACGAAGACGGGCATGGTCCTCGGGACACCCAGGTACATGAGCCCCGAGCAGACCATGGCGCCCAGGCAGGTCGATTACAGGAGCGATCTCTGGTCGATGGCGGTGATCCTCTACCGCGCGATCACCGGCCAGTGTCCCTTCGCGGGCGCCAACATCAATGAGCTGGTCAGGCACATCTGTCAGACGTCGTTCCCGAAGGCGTCCGAGCTCGCGCCGGAGCTCCCGCCCGGGATCGACGCGTTCTTCGCCCGAACGTTCGAGTTCGATCCGGAGGCGCGGTTCCAGTCGGGCAAGGAGATGATGGAAGCGTTCTCCGCGATCGTGCAGGTGCCGGCCTCCCTGCCGTCGTCGGAGTCGCTGCGGGCGATCCCCGTCCCACCGCCGTCCGAGCGGAGCGCCATCGTGAAGCGGAGCGCGATAGGCGCGGTCGCGGCCCCGCTTCGCTGCGCGATGGATGATCAGACGACCATGGCCGCCATGCTGGCGGCGCCGGCGAACGATCTCGGCGGCCCCACGGCGACGGACGCCGCCGTCGAGCCCGCCTCCGCCTCGTGCGACCGGCACAGCGAGGTCGTTCTGGACAGCCGCGTCCTGCCGCCGCTCCGGGTCCCCTGGATGGTCGCCGTCGGCCTGCTCATCGCGGCCGCTTGCGTTGTTTTCCACAGCGTGGCTCAGGGCGCGCCGTGGTCGCTCGAGGCCGCGGAGAGCCCGGCGCCCGGAGGACCGTGATCTCGCGGGGCGCCGCGACGCCGCCCTGGCGGTATCGCCGGCCATCGCCAGGGCGCGGCGGCGCCGTTACCGCGCGCTGGTCGTGGGCGCGTCGGTGATGCCGGACGTCCACTTGAGCTTCGGGGCGCCCTCGTCGATCCAGCGGTCGCGCACCCGGCGCGCGAGCTCGGGGTGCTGGGTCGACTTCACGGCCATCGCGGCCACGAGGCATGTCCCCGGCCACGACTCGTAGACGGCGATCGCGCCGACGTACTCGTCGCTCGCAAGCACCGAGTCGACGCTGCCCTGGAGGACCTTGAACACGAGCGGCCGCACCTCACCGTCGATCTCCTGCGTCGTGCGGATGATCTGCGCCTCCCCGAGCCGCACGCCATAACCGTCGGCGAGCGGCGCGTTCTTCGCCCAGAACTCGTCGAGGCAGCTGTCGGGGTCGCTCGGCCCCGTGGTGGTCGTGTAGACGACCGACAGGGCGGCGTAGTGCTCGTCGCCGTACCGGAAGGTCGCGCGCGTCGGGTAGGTCAAGATCCGCACCCTGCGCCAGCTCTTCCAGTCGACCAGGGGCACGTCGAGCGTGTTGAACCGGTCCTGCCGCCTCCCCCACGGCTCGGCCAGCAGCCGCTCTAGCGCGGCCCGCTCGGGGTCTGCCGCGTCGCCCCCCGGGTTCTCGCGGGTGACCGACGCCGGCGTCGGAGGCAACCCCGGCGGCCTCGTCGGGGGGGTGCTGCTGCAGGCGACGAGCGCGAGGGACGCGAGGACCGGGACCACCGGCGCGGCCCTCCGGCGTGTGGACGAGCGCGCAGTCGACCTGGAGCAGGACATGAGCAACACGAGCCTCGGCGAGCGGCCTCATCGACGGCGGTCACGCGGGCGGATCCCGCGGCGCCGCTACAATCCGACCTCGCGCATCGCGATTTTATTCTTGTCGAAGACGCCCAGACCGAGCTCGCCCGCGATGCGAATGTACGAAGGTTCACGGCTCGCCTCCTTCAGCGTGGGCAACCCGTTCTCCTTGCGCCACGTCTCGACCACGCCCCAGCCGATCACGTCCATCGCGACCGGATCGGTCGTCGCGTAGACCGACTCGTGGAGGACGCGCCGCTTCGGGTTCTTGTCGAGCGGGCCCTGGTCGTAGATGAGCTTGAAGCCGTCCGTGATGTGCAGGCGGACACGGCTCTTCACGATGTCCTGCCCGTAGAGCTCCGCGATCTGCGGGCTCGCGGTGTGCTCGTGGAAGGAGTGCGGGTTGATGGTCGCGCCGTGGGTGATGTTCTTGAGGCAGCCGGTATAGCCGCAGATCGAGTGGTCCTTGATCAGCGAGACGTTGATCACCGCCGTCGCCTGGGTGAACGGGCGCACGAACTTGGTGGGGATGCCGCAGACCGAGATGCTCGGCATCACCGCGTCCTTGTTCTCGTGCACCGCGGCGCGGATCCCGGCCGGGAACTCGGCCGCCGGCTTGGCGCTGCGGTCGGCGCAGCGGGTGCCGGCGAGGAAGGACGGGTACTGCTCGAAGATCTCCACGTTCTCCGCGGGGACGCCCGCCGCGATCACCCCGCGCACGATCTCGAGCACGAGCTCCTTGTTGGTGGCCATGGTCGCCCCCTTCTGGCCGGCGATCCCGTTGGTCTTGATCGCCACACGGTCGTCCTTGTGGACGAACCGCGCGAAGGCGGCCCCGAGGTCGGCCTTCCCGGTGAGCTCGGCCATCGCCCGTTCGAGCATCACCTTCGCCGCGGACGCGTCGGGCCAGAGGCCGTTCGGCTGCATCGAGTTCGACTTCGTGACCTTCACGATCTTCCCCGGAATGGAGAGCGGCGTGAAGCCGGGGGGCGGCGCGGCCGCGAGGCTCAGGGGCGCCTCCGCGAACGCCGCGCGCGGGCCGAGGAGCGCGGCGCCCGCGGCGCCGGCGACGAGCCCGCCGAGGAAGCCTCGGCGCGAGCGCCCCGCGGGGCCGGGATCAACGAAGCGACGGGGATCGTGGGGCATAAGACCTCGTGGTGAGCGCCTCGCGGCGGTGGCGGATGCCGCCGGTCGCGGGGCGCCCGGGGCGCTGATGGTAGCCGAGCTTCTCGCTCGAGACACGGCGCTCGGCCGCCCGGCGGCGAGGTCGACCGCGCCGCGCGCCTCCGCCATGGCGGCGCCAGGCCCCGGAGCGCCTCCCACCCGGGATTTGCTCGGGTTTCCTGGCAAGCGCGCGCCGGCACGCCGCTCGCTTGGCGGCGACGCCGACGAGACGAACGCCGCTCACGGGTGCGCGGAGGGCGACGTCCTTGGCACGAGACGGGAAGACCGGAAGGAGACGCGGCACGATGCAAGCGACATCGAAGGAGACAGGCTCGCCCGCCGGGCCGGCCGATGCAGTGCAGGACAACGAGGTGATTCGCCCCTGGCGAGAGCGGGCGCTGGCAGCGCTGAGGGACTCGGCCTGGACCGCGCTGGGCGGCAAGGTCGCGGCCTACATTGCGGGGTTCTTCGCGCTGGCGCTCGTGGGCTCCGGGCACGCGCTGAGCCTGCTCCCGGCCCGCCCGGCAAACCCGGCCCGCCCGACAGACCCGACCGCGGAGCTGGCGATGGTCGCCGGCGATCCAGCGCCGCTCGGCTCCGCCGGAAGCCCGCCGCCCCAGGCCGGAAGCCCGCCGCCCCAGGCCACCTCCGAGCCCGGCGCCGACGCGGGAGCTGCAGCGGTAGAGCCGCCGCCGCCCAGCGATGGCGGGGCCGGCGCTCCTGCGGGCGGCGGCGTGACCGCAGACGGAAAGGTCGTGCTGAACCTCGCGACCGAGGCGGACCTCCGGCGCCTTCCCGGCGTCGGCCCGGCGAAGGCGGCCGCGATCCTGGCGCTGCGAGCCAAGCTCAAGCGCTTCCGGAAGGTCGATGACCTGCTCCGGGTCAAGGGGCTGGGCCGGCGGTCGCTGAAGCGGCTGAGGCCGCTCGTGCTCGTCGATCCGCCTTGACGCTGGACGCGAGCCGCAGCGCAGCTCGCCGCCTCGGTCGAGCCGTCCAGACAGGGAGTCTGCCAGGACCGGTCAACGCGCGGAGCGCGAGATGTCGAGTCAAGGCGCGCTCGTTCTCTTCGGTATCCCCGCAACGAGATCGCGCGCGCGACTCCAGACGTCGCGGACGCGGCGCGCGGCGACTCCCTGGGACCGGCGCGGTCTGGCGAGCTCTCGCGCGGATGCCCCCTTGCCCCCCCGGGGCGCTCGGGCACACTGCGCCGCGATGCACGTCCACTTCGTCGCCGTCGCGGGCACCGGCATGGGTGCGCTGGCGGGGCTCTTCAAGGCCGCGGGGCACGACGTCTCGGGCTCCGACGCCTCGTTCTACCCGCCCATGGGGCCGGCCCTCGAGCGGTGGGGCATCCGCCTCCTGACCGGGTTCGATCCCGCGCACCTCGACCCCCGGCCCGATCTCGTCGTGATCGGCAACGTCTGCCGCCCGACGAACCCCGAGGCCCGCGCCGCGATCGACGGAGGCATGCGGGTGACCACGATGGCGCACGCGCTCGCGGATCACATGCTCACCGGCCGCTCCCCGCTCGTCGTGGCCGGCACGCACGGCAAGACGACGACGAGCTCGATGTGCGCGTGGATCCTTCACGAGGCGGGCAGGGACCCTGGCTTCCTCATCGGCGGCCTGCCGAAGAACTTCGAGGCGAGCTTCCGCCTGCCCCGGAGCGCCTCCTCGGCGAGCGACCGCCGCGGCCTGCCGCTCCTCGGCGAGGCGGGCGCTGGGCGCCGCAGGACGCCGTTCGTCGTCGAAGGCGACGAGTACGACACCGCCTTCTTCGAGAAGACGCCGAAGTTCTGGCACTACCAGCCCGAGGTGGGCGTCGTCACGTCGATGGAGCACGATCACATCGACATCTACCCCGACGCCGCGTCCTACGAGGCGGCGTTCCGCGGGTTCGTCGAGCGGATCCCGGAGACCGGGCTCCTCGTGGCGGCGGCGCACGATCCGCGGGTCGTCGAGCTGGTGTCGCGATCGGCGCGCGCAGAGGTGGCGTGGTTCGCGCTCGAGGGCGACGACACGCACGGGCAGCCGCCGCACTGGCTCGCCGCGCCCGCGGAGGCCGGCGAGAGCGGCCAGTCGTTCGATCTGTACGCCGGCGGCGTCCTGGCCGGGCGCTTCGCCCTGCAGATGCCGGGGCACCACAACGTGCGCAACGCCATCGCCGCGATCGCGGCCGCGGCGCAGGGCTTCGGCGTGCCGCTCTCGACCGCGACCACGGCGCTCGCCGGCTTCGCGGGCGTCCGGCGCCGGCAGGACCTCCTCTTCGAGGCGCGCGGGGTCCGCGTCTACGACGACTTCGCGCACCACCCGACCGCGGTGGACGAGACGCTGCGCGCGCTCCGGTCCAGGCACCCGGGAGGCGCGCTGTGGGCGGTGTTCGAGCCGCGCAGCGCGACCGCGTGCCGCGCCCTCCACCAGGAGCCTTACGGGCGCGCGTTCGACGCGGCCGACCGCGTCGTGCTTGCGCCGCTCGGGCGCCCGGACATCGCCGCCGGCGAGCGGCTCGATCTCGACAGGCTGGTGCGCGACATCGAGCGCGGGGGCAAGCGCGCGGAGGCGGCGGCCTCGGTGGAAGCGATCGTCGCCGCGATCGCGCGCGACGCGCGGGAGGGCGACACGATCGCGCTCCTGTCCAACGGGGCGTTCGGCGGCATCTACGAGAAGCTCCGCGGCGCGCTGTCGGCGGGGGCGCGATGAGCGGGCGCGGATCAGCCGAGCTGCTCGATTTCTCCGAGATCGCGTTGCGCGTCGCCGAGGAGGCGGGAGCGCTCGTCCAGGCCGGGTTCCGGGCAGGGCCGCGCGGCCTGCACGTGGAGGAGAAGGGGCCGCACGATCTCGTGACCGAGTTCGACCGGGCGAGCGAGGACCTGCTCGTCGCGCGGCTCGACGCGCTCACGCCCGGCGTCGCCGTCGTCGGCGAGGAGCAGAGCGCCGCGCGCCGCGCGGAGCCGCGCGGCGGGCTCGTCTGGTACGTCGATCCGCTCGACGGCACGACGAACTTCGTCCACGGCCATCCGTTCTGGTGCGTGTCCGTCGGCCTGATGGATGACGACGTGCCCGTCGCCGGCGCCGTCGTCGCGCCCGCGCTCGGGCTCCGCTGGACGGGCTTCCGGCCGCGCGGCGCCGCTCGCGCGCCGGTGGGCACGGCGGCGATCGACGGAGAGGCGCGCCGCAACGGCGAGCGATGCGCGGTCAGCGCCACGGCGTCGCTGGAGCGCGCGATGGTGGCGACCGGCTTCCCGCCGATCCGCGACCGGGCGCCGGACAACAACTTCGACGCCTTCATGACCGTCAAGCGCAACGCGCAGGCCGTGCGTCGTTGCGGCAGCGCGGCCATCGATCTCTGCATGGTCGCGGACGGAACCTACGATGCGTACTGGGAGCGCCGGCTGCATGCATGGGACGTCGCCGCCGGAAGCGCGATCGTGCGCGGCGCGGGCGGCGTCATCACCGCGCTCGACGGCGGTCCGCCGAACTACTACACAGGCAACATCGTGGCGTCGAACGGCCTCGTCCATGCCCCCATCGTCGCGCTGTTCTCTCACCCGGGCTCGCCGACCTGCTAGGCGCCGGCCAGCTCGGGGCTACCCGTACGCCATCAGGCTCTCGCGCATCTCGCGCCTCTCGCGCATGACGCGTGCAGGACTCACGGGTGAATCGGGCGAGATCCTTGCGCGATTCATGCATGACCCGTGCGAGCGATGTGAACGGCGAACGGCGAACGGTGACCGGCGAACGCGACCATCAAAACATGAGAACGTGCGGAAGAGCTGTTGACGGAGCCGCCCAGTGAACTATCCTATGGTTGTTCCCTCTGCCGACTTCGTGAGGCGCTGGACGATTGAATCCCGAGTAAGCAAGAACCAGGGAGCCAACAACGATACCGTGGTGAGCTAGGCCCGGAACCATTCACCGGGAAGCCTGAAGCGGTACTTAGGCTCCCACCTAGCAGCTATGCTAGGGGTTCAAGTCCTTCGGCCCACGTCCTCGGCGGTACGGAACATCTCTCCCCTGCGGGCCGTCCAAGCGGCCCGCAGTTTTTTGATGCCCTCGACATGCGCGCGGCGACCGGCGCACCGCGGCATCACCTGACGGCGGGGGGTACCCCCGCCTTGTCCGGTGCCGCGGCGCTCGCGGCACCGGACAAGGCCAAGCACACCGCACAAGGAACGGGGAGCCCGGAGGGCGGCGCGGGCGGGGCGCGCGGCGCACGGCCCGGCTTTTGTTTCCGTTCTCATCCCCCTTCCGGTAGCTTCGGGCCTGCGATGGATACGAGATCCCCTCGATCTGCAGGTGCGCAGCACGACGAGCAGCGCCCGCTCGTCGGCGCAGCGCGGTTTGGGTCGTCAAGCCACCTCGCGCGCCGCCTCCCCGGCAGCTCGCGCTTCGTCCGGCGCCTGGCCTTGACGCT
Source organism: Sorangium sp. So ce302 (assembly GCF_051530145.1). Classification (GTDB taxonomy): domain Bacteria; phylum Myxococcota_A; class Polyangia; order Polyangiales; family Polyangiaceae; genus Sorangium; species Sorangium cellulosum_B. The sequence goes on from NZ_CP150326.1 coordinate 11,257,028, forward strand.
CGCGATCCTCACCGTGCCCGGGGCCGCCCTGGCGGCGGTGACGATCAAGGGCCGGGCCACGGGCATGCCCAAGCTCCTGAACCCGGTCTGGAACGAGGCCAAGGACCCGAAGGCGAACCGGTACACCTTCCGCGAGCCGTCCCCGACCGTCCGCGCCGATGTCCGCGCGCTCTTCGGCTACGCGCCGAAGGAGCTGTGCATCGCCGCGCTCGGCGAGAAGGGCGCGCCGCTCAAGACGCCGCGCTCGATCGTCATCGCGGGCGGGCGCACCTCCCCGGTGACGCTCGTCGTCGCCGAGGGCCAGCAGATCCAGTTCGAGAACCAGGACCCGTTCCCGCACAAGATCTACGACGTCGGCAACAAAGGGCTCCAGCCGGTCGAGATCGCCGCGGCCAAGACCCGCGCCTGGACACCGCCAGGCCCCGGCAAGTACGAGCTCCGCGACCAGCTCGCCCCGAGCGTCCGGTCGTGGATCGTCGTCGAGCCGAGGGCGGTGGCCGTCGCCTACCCGGATCGTCAGGGCAACTTCGCCATGGAGATCGAGGCCGGCACGTACACGCTGCAGGGCTACTTCAACGGCGAGCCGGTCGGGAAGGCCATCGAGGCGATCGTGAAGCCCGGGCCGGACGAGCAGTTCATCAAGGACCCGGTCGTCGTGGGTGAGGCCGGCGGAGCGAGCGCGGAGGCTGGAAAGTAGGCCATGCTGCTGTCGCGTTTCTGGTACGGGGTGCTCGCGCTCGCGCTCGGCGCCGCGGTCTTCATCCTCTTCGTCGCCGCGCAGCTCTACAACCGCTCGAGCCACCGCGCGATGAGCGAGGCGCTCAGCGCCGACTCCAGCGCGGTCGAGTGGTTCCTCAACGACGACGCCCGGAAGCGCTCGAGCGCGCTCATCCGGGTCGCGCTGAACCCGGCCCTGCGGACCGCGCTCGCCAAGTCGTCGGCCGAGGCCAAGCCCGGCGCCGAGCTGCGCGAGAAGGCCCGCACCGCGCTGCGCACCGCGACCGCGGAGGTGCCCCCGGAGCTCAAGTTCGATCACGTGTGGGCCGTCGACGCGGCGGGGCGGGTGATGGCGTCGGTGGACTTCGAGCACCGCGAGGACTGGGAGCTCGGCGGCTACCCGCTGGTCGCCGACGCCCTCCACGGCTGGATCCGCGATGACGCGTGGGTCTGGAAGGGCCGCATCCTCCGCGTCGTGGCGCGCCCCGTCGAGCAGGACGTCAACGGCGAGCCGGTCGGCGCCGTGATCGGCGCCAAGATCATCGACGACACCTTCGCCCGCGCCGTCACGAAGCGCACCGGCGCCGCGGTCGGCTTCTACGCCGAGGGGTCGCGCGTCGCCTCCGGCGCGCCCGAGGGGTTCGACAAGTCGAACCTCGACCAGATCACGCAGGATCTGAAGCTGCTCGACGACAACAAGGACTACATCGAGAAGGGGCGCTCGGAGGTCCGCGTCATCGGCCAGCACCTCGGCGTGGTCTACGCGCGGCTGCCCGGCGAGGCGTGGGAGCTCGGCGCCGGCTACGCGGTCGGCCGCCTCGCGGCGTCGGTCGACTCGCCGCTCAACTTCCTCGACAAGGCGAACAACGACGACAAGAGCGAGGTGCCCACGGTGCTGATCCTGGTCGGCGTCCTCGCCATGGCCGCGATCGGGCTGGTGCTCTCGTTCCTGGAGCACACGCGGCCGCTCCACGTCTTCCGCGGCGAGGCGGCGCGCTTCTCCAAGGGCGAGGTCGACGTGCTGGCGCCGAGCCGCTTCCGCGGCGCCTACCGGAAGATCGCGGCCGACATCAACGACGGCGTCGAGAAGGTGGCCGCGAAGGGCGGCGCGCCCCGGAAGGCCGCCGACCTCGAGCAGGTGCTCGGCCCGATCCCGACGCAGCCGGCGATGAGCGCGTTCTCGGTGCCGCTCGGCCCCGGCGAGCCGCGCCCTGACTCGCGCCCCTCGTACCCGAAGCCCATGGTGAGCCCGCGCGGCCCCACGCGGCGGCCCGGCTCGCACCCGCTCAGCGGCCCGCCGCCGGCCCGCGACTCCGTGGAGCCGGTCGAGGCGATCGAGGAGGTCTCGGACGCGGGGATGGCGATCTCCGCCCTCGAGCCCGCGGGCGCTCCCGGGCGCCCGCCGCCGCGGCGCCCGCCGCCGCCGCCGCCGCCCAGGGCGCCGGGGGCGCCCGCCGTGCCGAACCCGCTCCCCGAGCCGATGAGCGCGCCGGAAGCGCCGACCGCGCGGCAGGACGGCGCCGGAGATCCGGACGAGCTCACCGAATGGAACGCCGTCTACGAGGAGTTCCTGTCGGTCAAGCAGCAGTGCGGGGAGCCCACGAACGCGCTCACCTTCGAGAAGTTCAAGGGGACCCTGCAGCGCAACAAGGACGCGCTCGTGGCTCGCCACAACTGCTCGCGTGTTCGCTTCACGGTCTACGTGAAGGACGGCAAGGCGGCGCTCAAGGCGTCTCCGGTGAAGTGAGGCCGAGCGGCGGGGATCGCCGCGCGGCGGGGACGGGGGTCATGAGACGAGGATCTGCCGGCGCCGCGGGCGCCGCGTTCGCTGCGATGGTGGCCGCCGGCGCCGCGCGCGCGTCGTCGGGGCTCGACTCGCCCGACATCGGGGTGCTCCAGCTCGGCCGCGGCGGGGCGTGGGTCGCGCGGGCGGACGATCCGCTCGCCGCCTACTTCAACCCGGCGGGGCTCGCCGCGCAGCGGAGCGGCGCCCACGGCGGCGTCCACTTCATCCAGCTGGCCCAGTGCTTCACGAGGCTCGGCCCCGGCGGCCGCCCCGTCCCGCCGAGCGCCACGACGGCGATCCCGGCGCCCGGCAGCGACGGGGGCCCCGACCCCGAGGTGTGCGCCGAGGGCGGCCTGTTCCCGAACCCGCAGCTCGCGGCGACCCTGCGCTTGAGCGACGCGCTCGCCCTCGGCGTCGCGGTGCTCGGCCCGCACGGCGTCGGCGAGCGGGCGTGGCCCGAGTCGCTCCGGTACACGCACCCGAGCTTCGGCGACATGACGCAGCCGTCGCCCCAGCGGTACCTGCTCACGTCGCTCGACGCCCTGATGTTGATGCCGACGCTGTCGGTCGGCTTCACCCCCGCGGAGGGGGTCTCGCTCGGCGCCGGCTTCATCTGGGGCACGGCGGCGATCGATTTCGTCAACTTCAGCGAGGCGCTCTCGGGCGAAGGGGGCGACGACTTCAAGGCGCACGGCGATCTGCGCACGCGCGCGGAGGCGACCGACCTCTTCATCCCTGGCTTCGTCCTCGGCGCGCGCTGGGCGGCGGCGGCTCACCTCGACCTGGGCGCATGGTTCAAGTGGCAGGACTCCGTGCGCGCGAAGACCGATCTCACCATCGAGTCTCGCTACTGGACGCCGGCAGGGGCGAAGGACGAGGACCCCTGCAGGGGCGAGGCGCCGGAGTGCAACGTCACCGAGGAGCAGGGCGCCGGCGATCTCAGGATGCGGATCCCCATGGAGGCGAAGCTCGGCCTCCGGTACCACATGCCCCGCGCCGGCGCGCGGCGCGCGGTGAACGCACGCCGCGCCTCCGCCGCCGAGCCCCGCGTCCGCGACCCGATGGCGGATGACCTCTTCGATGTGGAGCTCGACTTCACCTGGGCCAACAACAGCGCGGTCGACGCGATCGAGGTCCGGTTCCGCGAGGGCATCCCCGTGCGCGGCACGAGCGTGGGCACGGTGCCGCCCAACGCCGACGTCCCGCACCGCTGGCGAGACGTCCTGGGAGTCCGGCTCGGCGGCGATTTCGTCGTGCTCCCGAGCCTCCTCGCGCTGCGCGCCGGCGGCTTCTTCGAGAACAAGGGGCAGGACGACGCCGATCTGAACCTCGACTTCCACCTCGGCTACCGGATCGGCGTCGGGGCCGGCGTGACCGCGCGAGTCGGCCCGGTCGACATTTCAGCCGCGTTTCAGCACACGTCCTTCGGTGCGCTGGACAACGGCGGGAACGGGCGCCTCAAGGCCGTATCCGGCGCTGCGCTGAGCGGCTACCGCAGCATCCAGAGCGTCAACGGCGGCCGCTTCGAGAGCAGCCTGGACGAGTTCGGTCTGAGCGGAACCATGCGCTTCTGAGCGGGCGGCTGCTCGGGCGTGGCTCCGGCGTGCCTCCGGCGTGCCTCCGGCGTGCCTCCGGCGTGGTGGAGCGGAGCGCAGGACGCGCGGAGCCGCGGCGCAGCGGAGGCGCGCCGGACCGCCGGGGCGGTCGACGCGGAAGGCGGTCGCGCCTATAAGATGCCTCCACCATGAGTGAATCGAACGTCCGCAACCTGGTCATCATCGGCTCCGGCCCCGCCGGGCTCACCGCCGCCATCTACGCGGCGCGCGCCAACCTGAAGCCGCTCCTCATCGAGGGCTTCAGCGCCGGCGGCCTGATCCCGGGGGGCCAGCTCATGTTCACCACCGACGTCGAGAACTACCCCGGCTTCCCCGAGAAGATCACCGGCCAGGAGCTGATGCAGCGCTTTCGCGACCAGGCCGCTCATCAGGGCACGGAGATCGTGACGGCGGACGTGACCAAGGTCGAGCTGACGGGCCACCCCTTCAAGGTCTGGGTGGAGGACACGCTCTACCTGACGAAGGCGGTCGTGATCGCGACGGGCGCGCGCGCCAACTACCTCGGCCTCGAGAGCGAGGACAAGCTCAAGAACAAGGGCGTCAGCGCCTGCGCGGTCTGCGACGGCGCGCTCTTCCGCGGCCAGGACGTCGTGGTCGTCGGCGGCGGCGACACGGCGATGGAGGAGGCCACCTACCTGTCCGGCCTCTGCAGCAGCGTCACGCTGGTGCACCGCCGCGACGAGTTCCGGGCGTCGAAGGCGATGATCCAGCGCGTGGTCGAGAACCCGAAGATCAAGATCCTCTACAGCCACGTGGTGGAGGAGGTGCTCGACGTGAAGGCCGATATGGTGACGGGCGTCCGCGTGAAGAGCACGAAGACGGGCGACAGCCACCTCGTGCCGGCGGCGGCGATGTTCGTCGCGATCGGCCACACGCCGATGACCGATCTCTTCGTCGGGCAGCTCGACACGCACCCGAACGGCTACCTGAAGACGGTGCCGGGCTCGACGCGCACCAACATCCCGGGCGTCTTCGCCGCGGGCGACGTGCAGGACTGGAACTACCGCCAGGCCGTCACGGCCGCTGGCACGGGCTGCATGGCGGCCCTCGACGCGGAGCGCTGGCTCGCGCAGCAGGGCGGCCACTGAGAGGACGGCCATGGTCGAAGCGCTGCGCGAAGAGCTCGCCGATCTGACTGCCTCGGTCCGGGCGTTCCTGGAATGGCACGCAATGACCGGCGCGGACGGAATGCCGGGCCACCCTGCTGCGCTCCACGAGGCGCTGGGCGCGGCTTCTTCGGACGGCGCTACGCCGGCGCCTCGGCGGCCAGAGCGCGGCTTCTCCGGGCAGGATGCGCCCTCGCCGCCGGTGGCGCGAGGGGGCAGCGGCGCGGCGTTCTCGCCGCCGCCGCCGCGCGGTGCCGCCGCGAGCGCCTCCCTGCCGCATCCGGAGCAGCGCGGTGGCGCTCCGCAGCCGGAGCAGCGCGGCGGCTTCGAGTCGCAGGGGGCGTGGTCGCCGACGCAGGCGCAGCGAGGTCCCGAGCCGCCGCCCCGGCCTGCCGTGAGCGCCGCACCGGCACCTCGCGCGGATACGGCTGCACGCGCGAGCGCAACGCTGCCTGACACGAAGGAGGAGCGCGCGGCGCGGCTCTCGCTCATCGCGGAGGAGGTCCGCACCTGCCAGAAGTGTCCGCTCCACGAGGGCCGCACCCACACGGTGTTCTCGCGCGGCGACCCGAGCTCCGCGGTCGTGTTCGTCGGCGAGGGGCCAGGGGCGGAAGAGGACCAGCAGGGGCAGCCGTTCGTCGGCGCGGCGGGGCAGCTGCTCGACAAGATGATCGCGGCGATGGGGTACCACCGCGACGAGGTCTACATCTGCAACATCGTGAAGTGCCGGCCGCCGAAGAACCGGAAGCCGGAGCCGGCCGAGATGGCGGCCTGCAGCCCGTACCTCACGGCTCAGCTCGCGCTGATCAAACCGAAGGTGATCGTGGCGCTCGGCGCCACCGCGGTGCAGGGGCTGATCGGCACGAGCGAGGGGATCACGAAGCTCCGCGGCACGTGGAAGCTCTACAAGGGATCGATCCCGATCATGCCCACGTTCCACCCGGCCTACCTGCTGCGCCAGCCGAGCGCGAAGCGAGAGGTCTGGAGCGACCTGAAAGAGGTGATGCGCCACCTCGGCAAGAGCGCGCCCGACAGGGGCTGAGGTGGCCGCGTGCGCTTCCGGGCGCGGGCAGCCAGCGGCTCAGGTACCCGCCGTCCGCGCAGGCGCGGAGCCGCACGCGCTCGCCGCTGTCGGCGCAGGCGCCGAGCCGCACGCGCCCAGCGAATCGAGCACGGCCGAGCGGCCCTCGCTGCTGTCGATCGTGCGCTGCGCGCTGGTCCTCCTCGGCGCCCTGCCCTGGAGCCTCCCCGTCGCGCGGAGCCGCGCGCCGCTCGGAGAGCTCGGCGCAGCGCTCGATCGTGTCTTCGCGCCGATGTGCCACCGGATGCCCGAGCGATCCCTCGCGCTCGACGGCGTCGTCATGCCGCTCTGCAGTCGCTGCGCTGGCATCTTCGCCGGGCTCGCGGCGGGCGCCGCGATCGCGCGCCCTCGCCTGGCGATGACGGCGTGGCGCCCGATCCTCATCGCCCTCGCCGCGCTGATGGCGGTCGACGTGGCGACCCAGGACCTCGGGCTGCGCCCCGTCTGGCATGCGAGCCGCCTCGCCACGGGCGTGGCCTTCGGTTATGCCGCGGCCGCGGCGTTCCTCGCGCAGATCGCACGCCGCCCGCTCTGAGCGCTACTTGCGGCCGCCCATGGCCCTGCACTCGTGGACGGGGCCCTTCGTGGCGTTGCGAACGCAATCGCTGTACGCGGCGATGCCGTCCTTCCACTTGCCCGTGTCCTGGAGCGCCGAGCCCAGGTAGAGATAGGGGAGCGCGTCGCTCGGATCGGCCGCGATGGCCGCGCGAGATGCCTCCATCGCGTCCTTGTACCTGCCGCGGTTGAGGAAGCTCAGCGCCTCCTTCTTCAGCTTGCCCGCGTCCTCAGCGCCGGCCGCCGGCGCCGCGGCCTTCTCCGCCTCAGCCTTCTCCGCCGCGGCCTTCTCTGCCTCGGCCTTCTCTGCCTCGGCCTTCTCTGCCTCGGCCTTCTCTGCCGCGGCCTTCTCTGCCTCGGCCTTCTCTGCCTCGGCCTTCTCTGCCGCGGCCTTCTCTGCCGCGGCCTTCTCCGCGTCGGCCTCCACCTTCACCGGATCGGGAACGGCGCCGGCCCCTTTTGCAGAGGACTCCGTCAGCGCCGATTCGGTTTGCGCAGGCGTCTTCGCCCGTGCCGGAGAGGGAGCGCCCGCCGCGGCCAGGAGCTTCGTCTCGACGAGCGCTGGCTTCGGAGCCGGCGCGGCCATCGCGACCGGCCCAGGTGAGGACGGCTTGCTCGAGAACACCGCCTTGGCGACGACCGCCACGGAGATCACCCCGGCGAGCCCCGCGACCGCCGCGACGATCCGACGAAGGCGCGCCCGCCGGGCGAGGGTCTCGGGCGACAGCTGATGAACCACGACGAGGCGCTCGTCAGCGCGATCGTCGGGGCCGCTGGCCACCTCGGCGAGCGGCGGGAACGACTCTTCCTCCTCGCGCCGAAAGAACGCCGCCGTGGGCGAGGAAGGGTCGATCAGATCGAGCGCATCCTCGTCGGACGCCAGCTCATCGGGCGGGGACGCAAGGGTACCCGGCTGGCTCAGGGCGCCGGCGTGTGGAGCCATGATCAATGGGTCGTGCTCCAGCGCCTTGTCAGGGTCCGCGTCGTCCGTGTCGCCTGGAACGGCGCGCTGCGCGGCGAGCGCCTCGGACGCCGGCGCGAGCACGGCGACCGGTGCAGCCGCAACGACCGGTGCAGCCGCAACGACCGGTGCAGCCGCAACGACCGGCGCAGCCGCAACGACCGGTGCAGCCGCGGCCACCGGTGCAGCCGCAACGACCGGCGCAGCCACGGCGACCGGTGCAGCCGCGGCCACCTCCGCGACGATCGATGCGGCGGGCGCCTCGAGAGCCGGCGACACAGCGGGAGCGTCGTCCGCGGCGCTGGCTGCCAGCGCAGGAGCGGCGGAACACTCAGCTACCTCGGCGACGACGTCCGAGCCGCTCGCGACCGGCCTCGCGGAGTCCCTGGTCGCGACGGCCGGCCCCTCAGGCGCCGCCGACACCCGCGGCTGGGAGGCCCGGGGACGGAGACTTCGGCCCCTGTTCGCGCGGGCCGATCCAAGAAGTCGCTTCGACATGTCCGAACCATCCTCCCGTGATTGTCACGCCCCCGATGGCGCAGGGGACCGGCGACTCGCCCTATTCATGATCCAGGCCGACCCCAACGGCGAGCGCTCGCCCGCGCATTTCCGTGCCTTCGCAGCACCATCGCCTGTGCCGGATCGTGCCGCGGTCACCCCAGCCAACCCTACCCGCGCTCGAACGAGCACACACGCGATCTCGCCCCACCGCGTTCGACAGCCCCTCCGCAAAAATGCGCACCGAGCGCACCCGCTGCCCCCTGCGGCCGGTGCGCCCCGAAGGCACGGCGATCCACGCGATGGAGCCCCCCGGCGCCGCGCACGTCAGCCTCCACCGAGCTGCACAGGCCGCCCCGCGACCGGGGCAGCGCGGAGCAGGACGAGCGTGTCGAGCTTCTTCTTGGCGTCGGAAGCCATGACCGTGCCGGCCAGGTTGTGCGCCATCTCCCAGGGCACCTCGTCGTCCGCCGAGAAGAACGCCACCGTCGCGCTGCACGCGGCGATGTCCTTCGTGAGCTGCTCGCCGGTGTTCGACAGATCCGGGCCGGCGAGCCCCTTGCGCTGCTTCTTGCCCATGCCGCCGCCGAACGGCCAGATCGCCGTCGCGAGGTCCTTCAGCACCATCGTGCTGACGGCGCAGGAGGGCGGCTTCGACGCGCGCCCCTCGGGGACCACCGTGATCTCCTTCGGGAGGTCGTCTCGCCCGTCGGTCTTGATGACGACCTTCGGCGCGCCGGCCGCGCCGAGCTCGGTCACGACGGCGGCGACGGCGCTCGGCTTCGCCCTCTTGTCGGCCAGCAGCGTCACGGGCTTGCCCTCGATCGGCAGCTCGCGGATCACCTTCGTCAGCTTCTCGGGCCCCTCCTTCTGCGCCAGATCCACGCGCTGGCCGCCGATGTAGGGGCCCATGGAGTCGACGAGCAGCTCGGGCATGCCCTTCGGCTTCGGCGGCGCGACGGGCGCCTCGGCGCTCGGGGCTGCCGTGGCGACCGCGCCAGGCTCGGCGGGCTTCGGCGCGCTCTCGCACGCCGCCGCGGCCAGGATCAGGCCCGCGGCGACCGCGAGGCGCGGCGAGGCGCTGACAAGGAGGCAGGAAGCTCTCATGGCGCGGCAGTGTAACCAACCGGCCTGGCTCCGCGCACCTCCGCTGTGCGAGAGTCCGCGCGATGGCTTCCCCGCTCGTCGAACGGCTCGCGCAGCTCGGCTCGTCCGCCCGAACCGCCGTCGAGGACGAGCGGGGGCAGACCACCTTCGCGGCGCTCCTGGAGCGAGCCCTCCGCGTCCGCGGCGCGCTGCTCGCCGGCGGCTCGCGGCGCGGCGCGGGTGAGGCCGAGAGCCCGGGCTCCCTCGAGGGCGAGCGCATCCTGCTCCTCGTGTCGCCCGGCGCGGCGTGGGTCTCGGCCTTCCTCGGCGCCCTCCTCGCCGGGGGGATCGTGCTGCCGCTGTCGGCGCTCTATCCGCCGGCAGAGCTCGAGTGGCTCGCGAGCGACGCGGGCGTGCGGCGGATCATCACCGACGGCGAGCTCGCCGCCGTGGCCGCCCCGATCGCGCAGGGCCGCGCCGTGCTCCGCGTGGAGGATCTCGAGCGCGCCGCACCCGGGAGAGACGCGGCGATCTTCGACATCGCCGCGGACGATCCGGCGCTCCTGCTCTACACGAGCGGCACGACCGGCAAGCCGAAGGGGGCGCTGCTCACGCACCGCAACCTGGCCGTGCAGGCGGAGCTCCTGCGCGCGGCCTGGGGCTTCTCGGATCAGGACCTGTTGCTGCACGCGCTGCCGCTGCACCACCTCCACGGCGTCGTCATCGCGCTCATGACGTCGCTGCTCGCGGGCAGCGCGACAAAGATGCTGCCGCGCTTCGACGCCCAGCGCGTCGCCGCCGAGATCGCGCGCCGCTCGGTGACGTCGTTCATGGCGGTGCCGACCATGTACCAGCGGCTGTTCGAGCACGTCGACCGGGGCGGCGCGCCCGGCTTCGCCGCGGGGGCGAAGGCCCTGCGGCTCGCGACGAGCGGCTCCGCGGCGCTGCCGGTGACGCTCGCTGAGCGCTGGCGCGACCTCACCGGCACGATCCCGCTCGAGCGCTTCGGGATGACCGAGATCGGCGTCGGCATGAGCAATTCGCTCGATCCAGGCGCGCGGCGGGCAGGCTGGGTCGGCTTCCCGCTGCCGACCGTCGAGGCCCGCATCACGGACGACGCGGGCAACGCGTGGGCGCCGGGGGAACGACCGCCGGGGGAACGGCCGCCGGGCGACCCGCCAGCGCCGCGCGACGCCGCGGTCGCGCGAGGCGAGCTCTGGATCCGCGGGCCGAGCGTCTTCAAGGGATACCTCGGGCGCGAGGACGCCACCGCCGCGGCCTTCCAGGACGGCTGGTTCCGCACCGGCGACGTCGCCGAGCGCTCCTGCGACGGGTGCTTCCGGCTCCTCGGGCGGACCTCGGTTGATATCCTCAAGAGCGGCGGATACAAGCTGTCCGCCCTCGAGATCGAAGAGGCGCTGCGGGAGCACGGCGCGATCGCCGAGGTCGCGGTGATCGGCGTCCCTGACGAGGCGTGGGGGGAGCGCGTCGTCGCGGTCGTCGTCGCCGCGCCCGGGCGAGAGGCGGAGTGCGCCACCGGACCGCTCCGCGCCTGGGCGAAGGAGCGCCTCGCGCCCTACAAGGTCCCACGCGAGTCGATCGTCGTGCGGGCCCTGCCGCGCAACGCGATGGGCAAGGTCGTCAAACCAGAGCTGGTGAAGGCCATCGCAGCGGGCATTGCCGTGGAGGAGCGCGGCCCTCTCGCGCGGTAGACGCGCGAGACGCGCGGTCGTCGCTGAGACGCGCGGTCGTCGCTGCTTGACCGACGCGCTCGGCTCCGGCCTACTCGACGCCGATGCAGCCTGCCAGCCCCATGGTCCAAGCCCAAGCCGCGTACGGCGGCCTCGCGGTTCAACCGTTCTCGCACCCCACGTACACGATCAAGCGGCCCTTCTGGTCGCTGCTCGGCCGCAAGTTCCACGTCTATGCGCCCGACGGCTCTCTCGTCTGCTTCGTCAAGCACCCGCTGCTCAAGCTGCGTGAGGAGTTCACCCTCTTCGCGGACGAGTCGGAGTCGCAGCCGCTGCTCACGATCCGCTCGCGGCAGGTCATCGCCCTCAACCGGTGCCTCGACGTCCTCGACGCGCGCACCGGCGAGCGCGTCGGCACCATCCGCTCGCGCGGGCTCAAATCGATCGTCCGCGACACCTGGGACATCCTCGACCCCGCGGATCAGCCGGTCGGGCTGATGCAGGAGGACGGCGCCGCGCTGCTCCGCCGCATGTTCCCGCTCCTCATCGGGAAGTGGCACATCGAGCTCCATCAGCAGGAGGTCGCGAAGGTGAAGCAGGTGTTCCGGTGGTTCGTGAAGGAGTTCACGCTCGACCTGTCGATGAACCAGGGGCGAATCGACGCCCGGTTCGCCATCGCCTGCTCCCTGCTCGCCCTCATGGCCGAGACAGCGCGCGAGTCCCGCTAGGCCCCACCCGAGACCCGCCGCGGCCTCGCGAGAGGCCCGCGGCCGGCGCGGCCTTCGGTCGCGCGCTCGGCGGTCGCGCGCTCGCTCGCCGAAACTTGGCCCATTTCCGCGAGCTCTGCGAGGGTCCCGCGCGATGCGCCTCGATCCTGTCTCCCGCCTCGACTCCGCCTCCGAGGAGGGCCGACCGACGTCCCCCCCTGCGCCCCCGTGCGGCACGGCCCGCTTCGCCCCGAGCGGGCAGGGCGCCGACTCCGAGCGCGAGCTCAGGTCGCAGCGCTTCCTCTGGGCGAGCGCCCCGGCGGCGCCCGACGGGCAGCTCCGCGCGACGATCGAGGAGGCCGTCGAGCTCGCGCTGGCCCTGCGCGGCGCGCTGCCGCCGCGGGTCCAGGAAGGCGCGCCGGTCGAGGTGGTGATCGCTGACCAGATCTTCCGGGCCAGGGCGCTCGGCGCCGCGGGCCTCGCCGTCGCCCTTCCGCGCCTCGCGGGCGGGCGCTCAGCCTCGCCGCGCGCGCTCCACCCGGACGACAGCGCGACACTCCTCGCCTGGCTCGGCGCGGCGCGCGAGGCTCCCCTCGCCCTCGTCTTCGATGCGGATGACAGGTCCGCGCAGGTGCTCGCGCCGGTGCCCCTCGCGGACCTCGTCGAGAGGAGCACGCGCGACGGGTACGGCGGCGTCTCCTCCATGTCCCCGCGCGGGCAGGCGCGGAGCCTCGCGGCGCGCGGGGAGGAGCGCCCCGTCGGGCCGGCGCAGCCGAGCGCCGGCGCGAGAGCCCCGGTCGAGGCGCTCCCGGCGAGGCCGACAGCCGTGGACGAGGCGCACGAGGCCGGACCGACAGCCCCGGACGAGGCGCACGAGGCCAAGCCGACGGCCCCCGAAGCGCACGGAGCGCCGGCGTCGCCCGCCTCCGCCGAAGGGCGGACGGACGGGCGGCTGCGCGGCGTGCTGCCCCCCCGCTCCTCGAGGATCCGCCGCGCGGACGCGCCGGCGGCCGTCGCCGGAAGAAGCGCCGTCGCGGCGCGGGCGCCGGGCGCGAGCACGCCGCCGGCCACGGACGAGACGGCCGCGATGGCGCCCGCCAGCGGCGCGCCGGGCGCGCCGGCCGCCGAGCCGGGGGCGCCGCACGAGGAGCGCGGCGCAGCGATGACGCTCAGGCCGCCGCGAGGGGCGCACGAGGCCGCGCCGAGCGCGCCAAACGCGCCAAACGTCGACGGAGCCCAGGCGGACCCCGACGCGCCCCCGCAGGCGCGGCGGGAGCGGAAGGCGCCGCGCGACCGGATCCTCAGCGCGGCGGAGTGGCGCGCGCTCGCCGTCGAGCTCGACAACGCCCGCGGCCCGAAGCCGGTCCGGGTCATCGAGCAGCTGTTCGCGACCCACTACACACCGCTGCTCGGCGCGACGCTCGCCGGTGAGACGGACGCTGCCGTGCGCGGCGTGGTCGACAGCTGGAGGACCAGCTTCGAGCACAGCTACCGGGAGGCGTTCTCGGCGCTGCGCGTGACCGGCAAGCGGCCGCCCATGGTGTTCGACGCCCCGGACATCGCCGCCCGCATCGCCCGGCTCAACGGGGCGCGCGGGGTGAAGCTCCTGCTCGTGGACGCGATGCGCTTCGATCTCGGCGAGCGGGTCGCCGCGCACCTGAAGGAGATCCTGGTGGATCGGGCCATCCTGGTCGAGCGATCGCTCCTCTGGGCGGCGCTGCCGCCGACGACGACGGCGCAGATCTCGCTGCTCGCCCGAGGGCCGGACGGCCTCCGCGAGACGATACCCCCGAGCGAGGCGGAGCCCGCCATCGCCCGCGGGCGCGCGGTCGCGACGCTGCGGCGCGAGCGGGTCGGGTCGCGCGAGCTGATGAAGCTCGACCTCGTGGAGGCGCGCCTGCGCGCCGCCGGGCCGCCGTTCGCCGAGCGGATCGAGGCCATCGCGGAGGAGGTCGCCGACGTGATCGCGCGGTTCATGGCCAGCCTGCCGCCGCGGACGCTGCTGCTCGTGTTCGGCGACCACGGGTTCCGCATGACGCCGATGGCAGACGGCAGCGCGACCGGCCCGGCGTCGCAGGGCGGAGGCTCGCCCGAAGAGGTGCTCGTCCCGGCGCAGGCGTGGCTCGTCGGCGGCGTGCACTGAGCGGCCCTGGACTCGACAGGGGCGCGCTGGCGTTCCTGGACGGCGTTTCGCGGTTCCTGGACGGCGCGCCCTGGTTCCTGGACGGCGATTCCCAGTTCCTGGACGGCGCGCCCTGGTTCCTGGACGCCGTTTCCCGGTTCCTGGACACCCACCGGCCCTTCCTGGAGGGCACGGCCGTGTCATGGCGCCCAGACGGGCTACGCGGAGGGCGCTGCTCCGGCCGAGAGAAACGCGGTGAGCGCCGGGAGGACGAGCGCCGGATCCTCCAGGTGGGGCGCGTGCCCGAGCGGCACCATGTGCAGCGTGGCGCGCGGGATCGCCGCGGCCGCGGCGATGCCGATCGGCGCCGGGAACACGTCGTCGCGCTCGCCCCAGAGCACCAGCGTCTCCACGTCGATCTCGCCGAGCCGCGGGAGGCGATGGGGAACGGCGCCGAGGGCGGGGAACAGCGCGTTGAACGCGGCGACGGGCGCGACCCGGCCGTCGGGCACGGCGTAAAACTCGCCGTGCAAGGCGGCCAGACGCTCGCCGAGCGGGGTCGGCCGCGGCGGACGGAGGCGGCGGAAGAGCGCGGGGCCGAGCACCCGCACCAGGCGCTCCGGCGGGGCGCGGAAATAGGCGCGGCTCCACGCGGTCATGACGGGACCGACCCCCATCGCGCCGATGAGCACGAGCTTCCGCGGGCGCGCGCGCTTGCGGAGCGCGATCTCCGCCGCGACCAGCGCGCCCAGGGAGTGGCCGACGAGGGCGGCGCCGCCGAGATCCAGCTCTAGGAGGAGCTCCTCCACGGGATCGGCGAAGAAGCGGAGGCCTTCCTCGAAACCTCCGCCCTCGAAGGGCGGAGACGACGCGTGACCGAAGCCGGGAAGATCCACCGCGACGACGCGGTGGCGCCGCGCGAGCTCGGGGAGCAGCGGGAACCACGTCGTCGCGGCGTTCCCGCGGCCGTGCAGGAGGACCACCGGCGAGCCGCCGCCGCCCTCCAGGTAGCGGAGCGTCGAGCTCAGCGCGGCGCGGCGGTGCACGGCGAACGGCGGCGCGCCCGCGGTGAGCTCCGCAAGGATCGCGCTCTCGACCGGGCCCAGGCGGGAGACGACGGCGTGGACGTTCGTCACAGGCGCATTCCGTAGCGCGATCGAAACGGCGCGGGAATGCCGCAGCCCAGAACCAGAAGAACCAGCGGGAGAGGGCCGCCGCCGCGCCCCCCTCCTTCAGTCCCTGCCGTGCCCGGGGCCGAGGATGAGCTGCATCTTGGACACGGGCTCGAAGCCCTCCACGTGCGGCGGGTGGTGACATTGCGTGACGCAGCTCTGGGGCGGGGGCGAGAGCACGATGAGCCCCTTCTTCTCGGGATCCTTCGCGTGAAGCGAGCCGGGGCCGTGGCACTCCTCGCACTGCACGTTCTGCAGCGAGGCGTTGTGCGTCACCGTGGAGCCGCCCGGCTTGCCGTACCCGGTCACGTGACAGCTCACGCAGTCCAGGTTGAACTCCTTGAAATCCTGCTGCAGCGTGGCGTAGGCCCGCGCGTGCGCGGTGCCGTCGAAGAACTTGCGCTCCTCGTCGTGGCAGTTCGTGCAGGCGTCGATGCCGATGTAGCTGGCCTCGCCCTTCGCCGGCTTCTCGGGGACGCGATCCGCGAAGGCCTGCTTGTTGTGATCGTTGACCCGCTTGTAATAGGCGAGGAGCTGCCCGGCGACGTCCTTGTCGGCCCCGAGCTTCTCGCGCACCTCGACCGAGCTGTAGCGGAAGAAGCTGCCGGTCACCTTCGTCTCCGCCGCCTCGAGCTGCGCCTTCTCGGCCCGGAGCTTCTCGAGATCCGCCTTCCGCGCCTCGACGTCCTTCGCCGCCACCCGCTTGTCGCCCTCCCAGCCGTTGAGGCGGATCTCGAGCTCCCGGATGCGCTCCGACAGGCTGATGAGCTCCCCGGCCTTCGCGACGCCGCCCGCGTCGGCGAACACGAGCGGGCCGCTGCCGCCGCCTCGAACGAAGAGATCCACGACCGCCACCGACTGGAGGTGGTTCGGCGTCTCCACGACCAGCGTCGACCCGATGATCTCCGGCGGCTTCGGGCCGTCGTTGCCGTCGCCGCGCTCGCTCGGCTTGCCGAGCACCAGCACGTGCAGCTCCGGCACGTTGTCCGCGAGCCGCAGCGCCTCGCCCCTGGGCAGCGCCGCGAGCCCCACGAAGACGCTCGCGCCCTGCTTCTTCGCCTCCTCGACGCCCGCCTTCATCGCGTCGATCGCCGGGCCGACCTTGACGCCGTCGGGGTAGGCGCCGGCGCGGCCCTTCGGGTCGCTCACGCCGATGAGGCCCACCTTCACGCCGGAGACGTCGCGCACGACGACGCCCTGGACGCCCTGCGCGCCCTCGAGGTTCTTGCCGAGCAGCGCCGCCCCGGACTGCGCCTGGTACCTGCCGAGCGCCTCCGCGCCGAGCGCCCAGTCGTTCTCGCCAGGCGCCCACGCCGTCAGCCCGATCTCCTTCGCCGCCAGCGCCATCGCCTCGGCCTTCCACGCGTCCTGCGAGGAGCGCTCCGGCTTCACCTCGGGGTCCGTGAAGAGCATCGGCCCCGCGCCGACCACGAGCCGATCCGGGGCCTCGCCGCGCTGGGCCTCGATCAAGGCGGCGAGGTGGTCGATGCCTCCCAGCTGATCCTTCGTGCAACCGCACGGCTCCAGCGCGCCCGCCACGGTGCTGAGCACGTAGAGCCGCACCGTCGGCTTGTTCGCGTTCACGTTCGCGTCCACGTCCGCGTCCGCGCTCACGGCGGCCGTCGCAGGGAGCTTGCACCCCTGACAGGCCGAAGCGAAGGCCGCCGCGGAGATCGCGACGAAGGGGATCAAGAGCGCGTATCCGCGACGCACTCCGCGAAGAAGCGAGCGCTTCATGCTCGCGCTATAGCACAGGGGCTCGGGCGCACCTCCGGGGCCGCGCCGAGAGGGCGGGAGCGCGATCAGAAGCCCGACGGAGCGAAGGGCAGGACCGTCTTCAGGTCCGCGTCGTTGAACCGGAGCTGCAGGCCGATGAAGTAATCCCGGCGATCGGCGTTCAGGATGTCGTCCATCCCGCCGAGCAGCCACAGCTTCCGGATGAACTCGTACGCGAGCGCGACGCGCCAGCGCGGCGACAGCTCCTCGCCGAAGCCGAAGAGGTCCTGGCGGAGCTCGAACCGATCGTCGAGCAGGTGGAGATCGAGGCCGAGGCCGCCCGTCGACTCCTTGATGCCGAACCGGCCCGTGAAGGGGCCGAGCCGCTTCGCGAACTGGAACGAGAACCGGAAGGCGTTCGTCGTGATCGTGCGGACCTCGCGGTAGTGCGCGGGCTCGTTCGGGTTGGTCGTGTCGACGTCGATCTGCTGGAAGTCCGTCTTGCCGCGCGGGTCGTTCACCAGCTCGACGACGTAGTACTTGTCCTCCGTCGGCTGGAGCCTGAGCTCGACGTAGCTCTTGATGGTGTTCGCCAGGAAGTTGTAGTCGGTCCGCAGCCCGACCACCGTCTGGAACCGGCTGAGCCCGCCGACGAGCTCGCCGACGTTCTCGACGACCGTCTCGACCTCGTTGATCAGCGTCTCGTCCCGGGTGATGCGGCCGAGCGTCCCCTCCCCGCGGTCGACGCGCGCGGCGACGCTGTCGACGTGCTTCAGCGCCGACTCGAGGCTCTCGGTCGCGCGGCCCACGCGCTCTGCGGCGCTCCGGAGCTCCCCGGGCTGCCCGTTCCGGCCGGGCACCTCGGCCGCGGCCGTCATCGTGCGGATGTCGCGGGTCACCTGCTCGACGTTGCGCAGGATCTCCTTCAGGCGCGGGCCCGAGTCGCCCGTGATCTGGTTGATGTTGTTGATGGTCTCCGTGACGCCCGCGCGGTTCTCGCGCACGGTCGCGTTCATCTGCTCGGTGACCTCGGCGAGGTTGTCGAGGATCTGCGCGAGCCGCTCCTGCCCGCCCTCGGAGCCGACGGTGTTCCTCAGCGTCTCGGTGACGGTCTTGACGTCCTTCAGGATCTCGGAGACCTGCCCCTGCATCGACTGGATCGTCGGCTCGTCGATGTAATAGAGGACCCTCCCCTCGTCGGGGATGCGCGGCTTGCCCTCGGTGCCGGGCGAGAGCACGACGAACGACTCGCCGATGAGGCTCGTCGCGCGCTTGCCGATGGCCGCGTCCTCGTAGAGCGGGACGTCGGGGCTCATCTTGATGTCGATGCGCGCCTGCCCGTTGTAGAGCGAGATCTTGTCGACGACGCCGACCTGGATGCCCGAGATCATCACCCGCGACTGCGGCGACACGCCGATCGCGTCGGGCAGCGTGGCCCAGACGCGGTAGCCGTTCCCGCCGCCGATGTCGCGCGAGACGAAGCGGTACCCGCCGTAGGCCGCGCCCGCGAGCACGATCGTCATCACGCCGACCTTCGCGGCCTTGGAGACCTCAGCCATGCTGCGCGACGGCCACGGTAGCACGAGCCGCCCGCGGGACCGCGCGGCTTTCGCGGCGACGCAGGTGAACGAGCGCCGGGGCGGGAAAGCTGCTAGCCGAGTCGAATGCGGTCATGGTGGGCCAGCGGGGTGTTCGGCGCGGCGCTCGCCTCCGCGGCCGCGGCGGCAGCGGAGCCGCCGGCGCTCACGTGGGAGGCGACGACGCGCTCGCCACAGCCCCCCAAGGCGGTCTCGCCGGAGATCGCCGCGCTCGCGGCGCACTGCGGCAGCGCGGACACGGCGCTCGCCGCGGTCGCCCAGCGCAACGTCGAGCGGCAGCTCCAGGGCGGGGAGATCATGCCGCCCGACGAGCTGGCGTTCACGCTGCGCGCCGCCGGCGCGCCGCACGCCTGGCCGAGGGGATGGTCGATCTCCGGCCGAGGGCTCGGGCCGGCGGAGATCGGGGCGCGGATCGACGGGTGGCTCTCGGGGTGGACCTCCCTCGGGGTGCGGCGATGTGGGGTGGCCCAGGCGAGGAAGCCGGACGGGACGGTGATCGTGTCCGCGATCGGGGTGGACGCGCTCGCGGATCTGTCGCCGCTGCCGACGACCGCGCGGGTAGGGCAATGGGTGACCCTCGAAGGGACGATGCGGGTCCCGGCGACCGCGGCGAAGGTGGTGCTGCTGGGACCGCGGGGCGCGCCCAAGACGGTGCTGAGCTCCCTGTCGGGCGCGCGGCTCCGCTCGAGCTTCGCGGTCGACCAGCCGGGGAGCTGGCTCGTGCAGGTGCTGGCCACGGTGTCGACCGGGCCGAGGCCCGTGCTGGAGGCGATGATCTTCGCGGGGAGCGCTCCGCCGGGCCGGTTCGTCCGCGCGGCGGCGCCGGGCGAGGAGGCCGCGAAGGGGGCGCAGGGCGGCGAGGACGCGATGCTGCGGATGATGAACGCCGCGCGGGCGTCGGAGCGCCTGCCCGCGCTCGCGCGCGACGCGGCGCTCTCCGCGCTGGCGCGGGCGCACTCCGAGGAGATGATCAAGGCGAAGATGGTGGGCCACGACGTGGGCTCGGGCGATCCGGCGGCGCGCCTCAGGGCGGCCGGGTACGAGGCGACGATCGCGGGGGAGAACGTGGCCAGCTCGGGCACGACCGAGGGAGCGCACCGCGCGATCTGGGCGAGCCCGTCGCACCGGGGCAACCTGCTCGACCGGCGCTACCGGAGGACCGGCGTGGCGGTCGTGCGCGACCCGACCGGCCGGGTCTGGGTGACGCAGCTGTTCGCAGGGTGACCGCGGACGCCGCGGCGCTGCGCTGACGTACGCTGTTCCCGTACCCCGAGGGCGGACGCGCCTCGCGGCGAGCGGGCGGGCGCCCGCCGCGCGCCAGCCGCGCGCCAGCGGCTTCGCCGGGCGTGTTCCATGCCTCGCCGGGCGGCCGCCGTGCCGCGCGTGTATCCTTGCGAGCGATGGCTGCACGCCCGCTTTACGTCGGCATCGACCTCGGCACCACGAACTCGACCGCGGCCGCCTTCGACGGCGAGAAGGTCACCCTCGTCCGGAACTCCCAGGGCGCGACGCTCACCCCGAGCGTGGTGCGGATCGACGCGCGCGGGACGATCACGGTCGGCGCGCGCGCGCGCCGGTTCCTCGAGAGCGATCCGCAGAACACCCGCGCGGAGTTCAAGCGGCTGATGGGGACGGCCCAGCCGATCGATTTCGCGGCGGCGAAGGTCGCGAAGAAGCCCGAGGAGCTCGCCGCCGAGGTGCTGCGCTCCCTGCGCGCCGACGTCGCGGAGCACCTCGGGGTCTTGCCGGCCTCGGCGGTGATCTCCGTGCCTGCGCTCTTCGAGCTGCCCCAGAGCGCGGCGACGTCGGAGGCGGCGCGGCGCGCGGGGTTCGAGCGCGTCGAGCTGATCCAGGAGCCGGTGGCCTCGGCGCTGGCCGCCGGCTGGACGGTCGAGGAGTCGACGGGCAGCTGGCTCGTCTACGACCTCGGCGGCGGGACGTTCGACGTCTCCCTGCTCGAGACGCGCGACGGGCTGCTGCGCGTCGTCGGGCACGACGGCGACAACTTCCTCGGCGGTCGCGATTTCGACTGGGCGATCGTCGACTGGGCGCTCGCCGAGATCGCGCGCACCCAGGGCGTCACCGTGAGCCGCGCCGACCCGCGGCACGCCGCCGCGCTCCGCAGGCTCAAGCTCGCGGTCGAGGAGATCAAGATCGAGCTCACCCGCGCCGACGAGGCGGCGCTCGCGGTGCCCGCGGCGTTCGAGGTGGACGGCGCGCCGGTCGACGTCGACCTGGTCCTGCAGAGGTCCACGCTCGACGCGCTCTGCGCGCCGATCATCGACCGCTCGGTCGAGGTCTGCCGGCGGCTGCTCGCGGCGCACGGGCTCGATGCGTCGCAGCTCGCGCGCGTCGTGCTCGTGGGCGGGCCGACGGTGATGCCGGCGCTGCGCGAGCGCGTCCGGGACGCGCTCGGCGCGCCCTTCGGCGAGGGGCTCGATCCGATGACGCTCGTCGCGCAGGGGGCCGCGATCTACGCGGCGACGGCGGGGCTCGACGCGCGGGCCTCCTCCTCGGGCGCGCGGCCCAAGGAGGAGGGTCGCCGGCTGTGGCTCCAGTATCCGGCCATGTCGAGCGATCTCACGCCCCACGTGGTCGGCCGCGTCATGGAGGGGCCGGGGGCCGCGCCCGAGCGGATCCGGCTCACGCGCGAGGGCGACGGGTGGACGAGCGCCGAGGCGCCGCTCGACGCCGAGGGGGCGTTCGTGGTGACCGTCGACCTGCTGCCGCGCCGGCCGAACGTGTTCAACATCGAGGCGAGCGCGGCCGGCGGCGCGCGGGTGCCGGTGCACCCGCAGGCGATCACGATCGTCCAGGGGCTCACGATCGGCGATCCGCCGCTGTCGCGCACGATCGGGGTCGCGCTCGCGGACAACTCGGTGCGCGTTTACTTCGAGCGGGGCGCGCCGCTGCCGGCCCGGCGGACGTTCGTGCACCACAGCGTGGAGAGCGTCCCGAAGGGCTCCAGCGCGTGCGTGCTGAAGATCCCCGTCGTGCAGGGCGAGCTCGACGTCGCCCACCTCTGCCGCGTGGTCGGGACGCTCGAGATCGACGGGAGCGGGCTCACCGCGACCCTGCCCGCGGGCTCGGCGATCGAGCTGACGCTCGAGCTCGATCGGGGCGGGCACCTCTCGGCGCGCGCGCTGATCCCGTCGCAGGGGCTCGTGTTCGAGCGCGTCGCGCACCTCCTCGTCCCCGAGGCGGCGCCGGAGGTGCTCGACGCCTCGATCGCCGCCATGCGCGAGCGGCTCGCCGCGGTGCGCGAGGCCGCCCTGCGCAGGGACGCGCCGCACGCGCTCGGCAAGGTCACCTACGTGGAGTGCGCGCTCGCCGAGGTGGAGCGCGACGCCGCCGCGGCGCGCGGCGGCGACGCCGACGCGGGGCAGAAGGCGCGGCGCGCGCTGCTCGATCTCGACGTCCTGCTCGAGCAGGCCGAGGCCGACAAGCGCTGGCCGGAGCTCGACGCCGAGGCCCAGGCCGCCGTCGCGAGCGCGTCGACGTGGATCTCGCAGCTCGGATCGAGCACCGAGAAGGCGCTCCTCGAGGAGGCCGCGCAGGGCGTTGCGCGGGCGCGCGCCGAGAAGAACCAGGTCGAGCTGCAGCGGCAGCTCCGGCTGGTCCGCAACCTGAGCAGCGCGGCGTTCCAGCGCCACCCGAAGGCGTGGGTGTGGATGTTCGAGGACGCCGCCTCCGAGGCGCACCAGGCCTCGGATCTGGTCCGCGCGCAGCGGCTCGTGCGCGACGGGCGCGGCGCGGCGGAGCGCGGCGACACGGCGGCGCTCAGGACGATCACCGAGGAGCTCTGGCGCCTCTTGCCGGTCGACGCGCAGAAGCGCAGGCTCGGCCACGAGTCGGGGGTGCGGTGATGGACGACGCGCTCGGCCGCATCCGCGACAACCCGTTCTACGTGCTCGGGCTGCGCCCGAGCGCGAGCCGCGCAGAGATCGAGCGCGAGGGGCAGAAGCTGCTCGGGATGCTCGAGCTCAAGCTGGCGAGCGCCGCGGCGTACCCGACGCCGGTCGGCCCCGGCGCGCGGACGGCCGACAAGGTGCGGCAGGCGATGGCGGCGCTGCGGGACCCGGAGCGCCGCCTGGCGCACGAGGTCTGGGCGCGGCTCGACCCGAGGCCGCCGCCGAAGGACGATCTCGACGACGACCTCGGCGAGCTGCCGCCGCCGGAGCCGCCCGGGGAGGATCCGCGAGCGCCGTGGCCCGAGGCGCTGTCCGCGCTCGGCTGGAGGGCACGATGAGCTGGGGCGGCCTCCTGGTGCTCGCCATCCTCGTGCGGGTGATCAGCGAGGCGGCCGCGCGGAGGGCCTCGCCCGGGGCGGCGCCGCGCCCCCAGATGCTCGGCGTGGGCCTCTGGAACGTCGTCGTGCTGTTCGTCTTCGCGCCGATCGCGCTCCTCCTCGCGCTCGCGCTCGCCGGGGGTCAGCTCTGGTGCGCGGTGCCGCTCGCGCCGCTCGCGCTGCTCATGGCGCCCTGGTCCTTCGCTCGCCACGCGCTCATCCCGCTCGGGCTGCCGCGCGCCGCGTACTTCGTCGCGTCGCTGTCGGACGGGGCCTTTCGCGCCGACCGGCGCGGCGGCGCGGCGCTCGCGGCCGCGTGGGCGCTCTGCCGCGCGCGGAAGCCGGACGCCGCGGTGGAGGCCTGGGTCAGCGAGCGGATCGAGCGCGTCGGCGCGGCGCCCGCGCCCTCCTCGGCGAGCGCCGCTCCGCTGCGCGGCGCGGGCATCGCCGCGGGCGCGATGCTCGCGGCGCACCGCGGCGACGTGGAGGGCGCGCGGGCGCTCTTCGACAGCGTCGCCGGCCTGGACGAGCGCGCCTGCCCCGACGAGGCCCGCCGCATCGCCGCGGGCTGGCTCGCAGCCGAGGCGGCCTCCCGCGGCGACTGGGGGGCCGTGAGCGGATACGCGTGTGTGAGCGGCGGCCGGGCGCTGTCGCTGCTCGGCGCCGTCGCGGCGCGGCTGCTCGGCGAGGCGCCCGCGCCGGGGGCGCTCGGGCTCTGGCTGCGATGGCTCATCGCGCCCCGCCGCCGCGCCACGCTCCCGCTCGTGCGCCGGGCCCTGGCAGCGGGCGCGGGCGCGCCGCGCCCGGAGCCGGAGGCGCCCGAGCCCTGCGCCGCGAAGGTCGCCGAGGGAGATCTGTGGAGCCGGGCGGTGCTGCTCCACGCCGCGCTGCTGCTCCGGCCCCGGGGCCAGGTCTCGGGCGACGACCTGAGGCGGCTCGGCGGCGCGTGGGACGCGGCGCTCGACGACGAGCGCGCGCAGGCCGAGCTCCGCGAGCGGGCGGCGTCGCTCGGCGCCTCGGGGGCGCAGGCGGCGCTCGGCCCGCTGGCGCGCGCGGTCGAGGAGGACCTCGCGGCGACGCTGCGCGCGGCGCGCGTGCCGCGCGCAGCGTGGGACGACCTCGGCGCGACCATCGGCCGCACGCGCCGGCGCCTCCGCGACGAGCTCCTGTCCGAGGTGGAGATCGCGTGCGACGCCCTGCGCCGCCGCGTCGACGAGCGGCGCGAGCTCCCGGCGCTCTCGGAGTGGCGCGAGTGGACGTCGCTGCGCGCTCAGTACGAGGCCGCGGCGGTGCTCGTCGGCGGGGAGTTCCGCCGCCTCGCGTTCCCCAAGCTGCACGCCGACGTGTGCCACGCGGCCGTCTGGCTGTTCAACACGCGCAAGGAGCGGGTGATCGCGAACGCGATGTTCCGGTGGCTCCTCGCCGAGGCCGAGGCGCTCGGCGACTCGCGCCTCACGGCGCTCCAGCGCGGCAACGTCGAGTGCGGGGTCTGACGCGGGCGAAGGGCCTGTCCCGGTAGGGCCCTACGCGCCGCTCCGGTCGCCCGCGGGCCCGTCCCCGCCCGGCGCCCCGCCGCCCGGCCGCCTGAGCGTCACCAGGAGCTCTTCCTGGAGCGGCTCCGGCTGGATCGTGCAGTGGGTGAGCGCGTGCTTCTCGCGCAGCCGCCGGGCCACCGCGGCGGCCACGTTCGTGCCGTGGTGCCCCTTGGCGAGGACGACGTGCACGGTGAGCACGTTGAAGCCGTCGGAGATCGACCAGACGTGCAGATCGTGGAAGTCGACGACGCCGGGCACGCTCCGGATGGTGTCCTCGACGTGGGCGAGATCGATCTCGATCGGGCTGCCCTCCATGAGCACGCGGGACGTGTCCCGCACGAGCCGCCAGCCGCCCCAGAGCACGAGGGCGCCGATGGCCGCGCTGATCACCGGATCGGCCCGCGTCCAGCCGAAGGCGAGGATGAGCACGCCCGCAGCGATGGCGCCGACCGAGCCGAGCGCGTCCGACAGCACGTGCGCCAGCGCGGCCCGCGTGTTGATGTTGTGCCCGTGCTCGCCGGTCGAGAGCAGCAGCGCCGCGACCACGTTCACGAGCAGCCCCAGCGCCGCGGTGATCGCCAGCGCCTCGGCGTGCACCGCCTGGGGCGCGCGCCAGCGGTGGGCCGCCTCGATGAAGATCCAGATCGCCGTCAGCGCCAGCGCGACGCCGTTGGCGAAGGCCGCGAGCACCTCCGCGCGCCGGAAGCCGTACGTCCGCTCGCGCGTCCGCGCCTGCGCCGCGATGCGCTGGGCGATGATGGCGATGCCGAGCGCCGCGGCGTCCGCGAGCATGTGGCCCGCGTCGGCCAGCAGGGCGAGGCTCTTCGACCACCACCCGACCGCCGCCTCGACGACCAGGAACGACGCCGTGAGGGCGAACGCCGCGATCAGCCGGCGGAGCGGCGCGTGCCGGAGATCGTGGCTGTGGTCGTGATGCTGCGGGTCGCCGTGGTCGTGATCGTGGTCGTGATCGTGACCCGGGGCATGGTGATGCCCGTGATCGTGCCCCTCGCCGCGCCGAGCGCCGCGCCCGTGCTGGTGCTCGTCCGAGGCGCTCCCGTGATCGTCGCGCACCCCCATCGCCGCGCCGGAGCGGCTCACACCCGCTCGAGGATGGTCGCCACGCCCATCCCTCCGCCGATGCACAGCGTGATCAGCGCGGTCGCCTTGCCGGCGCGCTCGAGCTCGTCGAGCGCCGTCCCGATCAGGCAGGCCCCGGTCGCGCCGAGCGGGTGCCCGAGCGCGATCGCGCCGCCGTTCACGTTGACGCGGTCGAGGTCGATGTCGAGCTTGCGCGCCGTCTGCAGCGGCACCGCCGCGAACGCCTCGTTGATCTCCCAGAGATCGACGTCGCGCGCCTGCATGCCCGCCTTCTTGAGGGCTCGCTCCGACGCGGGCGCAGGGGCCGTCAGCATGATCACCGGCTCGGCGCCGGCCGTCGCCGTGGCGCGGATCCTCGCCCGCGGGGCGAGCCCGTGCGCCTTCACGTAGTCGCCGGACGCGAGCAGCACGACGGCCGCCCCGTCCACGATGCCGCTCGAGTTGCCCGCCGTGTGGACGTGCCGGATCGACGCCACCTGCGGATAGCGCGCCAGCGCCAGCGCATCCACGGTCTCGCCGGCGGGGCCCATCGGCGTCGACCCGAGGCTTCCGAACGCCGGCTCGAGCTTCGCGAGGGCCTCCATCGTCGCCCCGGCCCGCGGGTGCTCGTCCCTGTCGAGCAGCGGCTTGCCGTCGAGATCGACGACCGTGAAGAGGCTCTTCGCGAAGCGCCCCTCGCCCGCGGCCCGCTCGGCCTTGCGCTGGCTCTCCAGCGCGAAGCGGTCGACGTCCTCGCGCGAGAAGCCCTCGATCGTGGCGATGAGGTCCGCCGAGATGCCCTGCGGGACCATCGCGAGCTTCTTGCGGAGGGCGAGGTTGTTCCCGTCGAGGGGCGCGCCGTCCGAGCCCATCGGCACGCGCGACATGCTCTCGACGCCGCCGCCGACGGCGACCTCCTGCTGGCCGGACATGACCCCCATCGCCGCGAAGTTCACCGCCTGCGCGCCCGAGCCGCAGAAGCGGTTGACGGTCACGCCGGTCACTGCGTCCGGCCAGCCGGCCGCGAGGATGGCGGTGCGCGCGATGCACGCGCCCTGCTCGCCCGCCTGGGTCACGCACCCGACGACCACATCCTCGACGTCCTGCTTGCGGATCCCGGTCTTCTCGGCGAGGCGATTGAGCGTTTGCGCGAGGAGCTCTTGAGGGTGCACGCCCGAGAGCGCTCCCTTGCCCGCCTTGCCGCGCCCGCGCGGCGTGCGAACGGCATCCACGATGAAGACGTCTCGCATGACAGGCCTCCGAGCCCGATGTCCGGCCCGTGCTTAGCACACCGCCCGCTCCCGGGGCAGCCTGGTCGCGCCGGGTCTCGGTGGACCTGAGCCGGCGCGGATCGGCTATGCTCGCCGCCGATGACGGACCGGTCGCAGCGCATGGTGTGGGTCGATCTCGAGATGACGGGGCTCGACGAGAGCTCGTGTGCGATCGTGGAAATCGCGACCATCGTTACGGAGCCCGACCTGACCGTGGTCGCCGAGGGGCCGTGCCTCGTCATCCACCAGCCGGAGAGCGTCCTCGCGGGAATGAGCGACTTCGTCCGCGATCTCCACGAGCGCTCGGGGCTCCTCGAGCGTATCCGCGCGTCCACGCTCTCGGTCGGCGACGCGGAGTCCGAGACGCGCGCGTTCCTCGAGGCGCACTGTGACAAGGGGACGGCCGTGCTGTGCGGCAACTCCGTGTGGAAGGACCGCGCCTTCCTGCAGCGCTACATGCCGGAGCTCCTCTCCTTCCTGCACTACCGCATCGTGGATGTCTCGACGCTCAAGGAGCTCGTGCGCCGCTGGTATCCGCTGCGCGCCGCGCCCAAGAAGCGCGAGATCCACCGCGCGCTCGACGACATCCGCGAGTCGATCGAGGAGCTCAGGTGGTACCGGGCAAACGTGTTCCAGCCGCTCCCGGGGAACGAGCTCCGCTGAGCGATCGCGGTGAGCCGAGGGGAGCCTGAGGGCCGACCGCGTCCTCGGGCTTGCGGTTCAGCATCCTCGCTCGCCGGCATCCCCAACCTCGGTCGGCGCCCGCGCCCCGCCCTCAACCTCGGTCGGTTCACCCGTCGGTCGGCGCCCCGCCCTCAACCTCGGTCGGTTCACCGCCCGGCAACTCGCCCCGCCCGCCCTCCCAAATCCGGCCGGAAAGGCGGCTCCGCTGGCAATCGAAGAAAAATTGTCCTCGAAGCGAGAAAATACGATCGATCGAGGCAATGCTTTGAGTAGGCTAGCCATGCGTCCAGGCCTCCGGCACGAGGTCTGCGGCGTAGACACCCCGGCGGCCCCAATCCGCCGGGGTGTCGTTTGCTACCGGACCTGTGGGATTGCCTTAGAACAGCTGGTCGCCGTACCACGGTTGCCCGGGGCTACCCTTGGCTTCCACGGCGGGAGTCGCGACCAGCGGGGCGGGCTCAGCACGGCGCGTCACCCCGGACTTCGTCGCCGGCGCCTCCACGGCAGAACCCGCCGCCTCGGAGGCGCCGGGATCGCACTGCATCGGGGAAGCTGTCGGCTCATTGTGATGTGAGTCACTCACGTGAGCCGGCGGCCCAGCGGGTGGGGGCGGCATCCCATGTCGGGCGATGTACGAGCTCAATGGCACCGCGACGGCGGCGCTCGTCAGCGCGACGAGCAGCAGCGCTCCGCCGGCCAGCAGGACGTTGCTGCGAGAGCGCGGCGCGGCGATCTCGACGACGGGGTGCCGCATGGCCTCCGGAGGGAGGGTCCCGGTGGGCAGCGTGTTGCGGGACACCGGAGCGGGCACGCTCCGCTCCGTATCCGGCGCCGACTCCTGCAGCGACGGGGCGGCCGCAGCTTGCGGGCGCGGCCCCCTCGGCGGCGGAGCGCCCCCCGCGAGCGGCGCCGCGCCCACGAGCAGCGGCCGCACGGCGGCCATGAGCTCGTGGACCGTCTGGAACCGCGCGTCAGGGTCCTTCGCGAGCGCCCGGGTCAGCGCCTCGTTCACCTGGGCCGACACCCCCTCGAGCGGCGGCGGCACCTCGTCGAGCGCGCACACATCCAGATCGTCGCGGCCGTCGAACGGGCGCTGCCCCCCGAGGAGGCAATACAGCAGCATCCCGAGCCCGTAGACGTCGGTTCGTTCATCGATCGCGCGAGCATGCGGATCGTTGAAGAGCTCCGGCGCCCGGTACCGCGCCGCATCCGCCATGGCGTCCTCGGGCGCCCCGAACGGCAGGTGCAGCCCGAACGCCCTCAGGACAGCGGCGCCCTGACCGGTGATCACCACCGTGTGCGGGCCGAGATCCCCGTGCGAGAGCCCCAGCGCGTGCGCGGCGCCCAGCGTCCGCGCGACGTCGACGACGAGCTCGTACGCGACGGAGCGAAGCCGGGGCAGCAGATCTTCCACCGAGGGATCGTCGCTCTGCCGGGCAGCGATCCACCCCGCATCTCCCTCCATCCCGCCCGCGATCACAGGCACGATGCCGTGCACCCGCGCAGACAGCGAGAGGAGCCTCTCCAGCGCGCCGCGGAACGCATCGGCGTCGATGCCCATGCCCTCCTGGACATAGAGCGTCACCTCGCGGCCATCGGCGTCGAGCGCGCGATACGCCTCCGCCGGAGCGGGAGAGTCGAGGCTCGCGACGATGGTGTACCCCGCGAACTCCTGCCCGAGGATCACCATGGCCCCTCCGCCTCGATCCGCGCGACGGGCACGGAGGATTCAGGCCTCGCGCGCTGGAAGGAGAGGACGGCGCGGCGCGCGTTCTTCGATGTTGGCTGCGGTGTTGGATCAGCCCAAAAGATTCTGCTCACTGCGTCGGACCTCCGGCACGAGGTTCGAGTCCATGACACCCCCGGACACGGCGCGGGGAACATCGGTTGGCGGAGACAGTAACAGAGGTCTCAGGCGCGCGGAAGCCGTCGCCAGCGCGGACCGGCGCCACGGAGCGCGCGAGGCGGGTCTATCACTTTCCGGAACGACGGCTCGACGGCGGAGTAATACGCCCTGAAAAAGCGCGCTCCGGGCGGGGCGACTTGGGCGGAGCTGCCGGGCGTGCGCGCTCCGGATCTTCGCTGGCGAGGGCGAGCATTGCTTGCTTTCTCGGTGAGTCGTCAGGCTCCATGAGCAGAAAGAGGATCGCGCTCTGGAGCGCCTCCTCGGCCTGGTCAAAGCGCTCTGCCACGATGGACGCGACAGGGCTGCGCCCGTCGCCCGGGAGCAGGAGGCGCGGCTCGCACTGGAGCCCCTGGGCGATCAGGCCGAGGGCGCCGAGCCCGAGATCCCGCTCGCCGCGCTCGACCTGCCGCAGGTACGTGGCCGAGAGCTGCGCCCGCTCCGCGAACTCCTGCATGCTGAGCCCACGGAGCAACCGGAGGATGTGGACCGCCTGGCCGACCTCCTTGGGGAGCGTGTCGCGCATGAGCGCGAGCCTAGCAGGCAGAGCTCGCCCGAGCCCCCGAGAAGGCAGGCCGCCCCGCGTGAGGAGCGCGCCCGCTCGCCGGCGTACCGAACGCGCCGCGCCGGCGGCGCTACAGGTACCCTTCGGCCTGCAGCGCGAACATGCGGGCATAGCGCTGGCCACGGGCGACGAGCTCGTCGTGGGTGCCCTCCTCGACGATGCGCCCGCCGTCGAGCACGACGATGCGGTCGGCCATGCGCACGGTCGGGAAGCGGTGAGAGATGACGATGGTCGTCCGCCCCTTGGACAAGGACCTGAACCGCTGGAAGACCGCGTGCTCGGCCTCGGCGTCGAGCGCCGCGGTCGGCTCGTCGAGCACGAGGATGTCGGCCTGCTCGCGCATGAAGGCGCGCGCGAGCGCAACCTTCTGCCACTGCCCGCCGCTCAGCTCGACGCCGCCCTTGAACCAGCGCCCGAGCTGCGCGTCGAGGCCCCCGGGCACGACCGTCACGACCTCGTCGGCGCCGCCCTCGGCGACCGCGCGCGCGACGCGCGGCTCGTCCGCGAGGTGCTCGACGCTGCCCAGCCCGACGTTCTCGCGCAGCGTGAGCTGGTATTGGTTGAAGTCCTGAAAGACGACACCGATCCTCCGGCGGAGCGCGTCGGGCTCCCAGGCGCGGAGATCCTTGCCGTCGAGCAGGATTCGCCCCTCGGTGGGCTCGTACAAGCGCGCGAGCAGCTTGATGAACGTGGTCTTTCCGGCGCCGTTGTGCCCGACGAGCGCCAGGCTCTGACCGCTCGGGATGTGGAGATCGATCCCCCGGAGCGCCCAGCGCGACTGTCCAGGATACCGGTAGCCGACCCCCTCGAACCGCACGCCCCGGTCGCGCGCGCCGTCGGCCGGCAGGGGCGCAGGCGCGTCTGCGCGGCCGGCCGGCGGCGCGGGCGGCTCGCCGGTCGGGATGGACAAATACTGAAAGAGATTCGACATGTAGAGGTTGTGCTCGTACATGCCGCCGACGCCGGCGAGCACGGCCTGGAACGCCTGCTGGCCTTGCCGGAAGGCGGCGACGTAAAGGACCATCTCGCCGAGCGAGAGGCGCCCCGCCGCGGCGCCGGCCGCCATGGCGCCATAGCAGCCGTAGAACGCCGCGGTGCCGAGGAGCGACAGGCCATAGGACCACCCGGCGCGGCGGACCGCGAGGGCGCTGTCCTCCCGGTAGAACGACGCCGCGAGCGCCTTGTACCGCTCGAGGAAGGTCGGCCCGAGCCCGAAGAGCTTCACCTCCTTGGCGTGGCCGTCGTTGGCGAGCACGTACTCCAGGTAGTTGAGCCGGCGGGCCTCGGGAGAGCGCCAGTTCCGGAGGCGGAACGCCGCGCCGGAGAAGCGCGCCTCGGCGACCGTGGCGGGGACGGCCGCGAGCACGAGCGCGAGCACCGCGAGGGCGCTGAACCCGAGGAGCAGCGCGGCGTACCCCGCGAGCGTGATCAGGTTCTGCACGAGGGAGAAGCTCTCGGTCACGACGGCGGCGGGGCGAGACGACGCCTCGCGGCGCGCGCGGGTGAGCTGGTCGTAGAACTCGGGGTCCTCGAAATGGACCAGCGAGAGCGAGAGCGCCTTCTCGAGGATCATCCCGTGGATGTCGATCGAGAGCCGCGCGCCGAGCAGCTGCCGCGTCAGCGAGAGCCCGCGCTGCGCGAGCGCGAGCGCGGCCACGAGGCCGAGCTCGACCGAGACCCACACGAGCGCCGCGCGCTCGTCGCGGGCGACCACCGCGTCCGTGATCGCCTTTCCCACGTAGGCCACCCCGAGCGGCAGCGCCGCCGCGGCGAGCGTGAGCGCGCCGAGGGCGACGCTCGCCGCCTTCGACGAGCGCCAGACGAGCTGGAGCGTCCGTGGTGTGTAGGCAAAGCTGTCCCGCAGGCGGGAGAGGCCGAGCATGGACGGCGGATTCTAACCACGCCGCGGCGCTCCGCCCGCGAAGACCCGCGAGGGCGCGAGGGCTGAGGGACGCGAGCGCGACGACCACGGGCGGCCGCGGTCGCGGTCGGGCGGGCGGGCGGGCGGGCGGATGCTGTGGCGGACGCGCGCCCGGCGCGGTATCCCGGGCCTCCGAAAGAAAAGGAGGCTCTTCATGTCGAGCATGTCCACGTTGACCATGGGCTACGGAGCGCTGCTCACAGCGCTCGGCGTCGGCGGATTCGCGGCGACGAGCGCGCCGACGGCGCTCATCCCGGCCGGCTTCGGGGTCGTCGCGATCGGGCTCGGCCTGCTCGCGCGACAGGAGAGGTACCGCATGCACGCCATGCACGCGTCGGCCATGGTCGGCGTCCTCGGCTTCCTCGGCTCCGCCCGCGGCCTGACCCAGCTGCCGACGCTGCTCTCCGGCGGCGACGTGGCGCGCCCCCCGGCCGTCATCGCCCAGTCCGTGATGGCCGTCCTCTCGGCGGGCTACGTCGCCCTCTGCGTGCGATCCTTCATCGCGGCGCGCCGCGCCGCCGCCCGCACCTGAGCGCGACGCGCGCCGCCTCGCGCTCGGAGCGCGCCGCCCCGCCACGCGGCGCGCGCTCGGAGCGCGCCGCCCCATCAAGGAGCCCAGGCGCCATCACAGCCCCTTCTTCCCATCGCCGTCCAGCCGGCGCGCTCGGTGCGGTCCTGTCGGGCGCGAGAGCCATCGAACGGCGCGCTCCTGCCGATCCGTAGAGAACGGCCGCTGCGGCCCCTCTCGCGCGGCGCGTGGTGGATGAGCCCCCCTCCCCTCTCCTCACCCGCCTTACTCTGCACGTCCCATCTCTGCGTGTCCGATCTCCGCGCGTCGGATCAGGGCGCTCGCACGCCGAGCACCTCTTCATGTCGATTATTTGACAATCCGGACCACCAGTCCGGAATGCTATAAATCCGCGCGCAAAAAGCCAGATCGGTGCCCTCGATGCCCGTGCATGATGTACTGTCATCGTCACCAGACCATCAACTACGAGAAGAGCGAGCACCATGCTTCGACGCGTCATTGCATTGGGGCTGACGGCGCCTTTTTTCCTTTCCTGCGAGGGGAGTGGTGGTGTCATCCAGATCTGGAATTGCGAGGAGTGCCTCAAGGGCTGGACCTGCACGGCGGACGCCTGCATCCCCCCGCACTGCAACAATGACGTCACCGATGGAGACGAAGGAGAGACCGACCGCGACTGCGGCGGCTCGTGCAAGCCTTGCGGCTTCGGCGCCTCGTGCGAGACGGGCATCGACTGCAAGGAGGGCGTGTGTCGCCTGGGGGTTTGCCAGGCTCCGACCTGCGTCGACGGCGTCGCGAACGGCTTCGAGACCGGCGTCGACTGCGGCACGCGCTCGTGCCCGCTCTGCCCCGCGGGCGAGGCGTGCCTCACCGGCGAGAACTGCGGGTCCGGCGTGTGCAGGGAGCGTGTCTGCCAGGCGCCCTCGTGCGACGACGGGGTCCTGAATGGAAGCGAGCTCGCCGTGGATTGCGGGGGGGACTGCCGGACGTGCCGGTAGCCCGAAGCGCCCAGCGAGGCGACCAGGCCTCGCTACCGCACGCCGACGAGGCGTCGGCGCGGGGAGGAGCGCCCCTCGCCTCAGAGGAACTGGACCGCGGGCACCGTCTCCAGGCTGACCGTGCCGCCGGTCGCGATCCAGCGGAAGCCATCGATGAGCGCGGTCGAGTCGAAGCGATCGTCGCCTGTGTCGAACAGGATGAACCGGAGCGAGATCTCCTCGCCGCCATGCACCGGCGCGCGGGTCTTGAGCCACCGGGTGCCGCCGTCGCGGCGCGGGCTGAACCCCGTCCCCACGAGCTCACCCGAGCCGAGCGGACATCCGTCGCAGACATCGAAGAACGCGATATTGACGCTGACCGGCCTTCCCTCCCCGTCGAACGAGAGATTGCCGTTGTACGATCCGGGAGGCGCGGGCGTCGCCAGCGCGACGAATTGATCGTTGAAGTCCTCGCAGACCCACTCCGGGTATTCGAACGTATAGAACTTGAAGAGGAACTCGTAGCCGGTCGCGTTCGTCGGCGCGCGGAGGACGACCTCGAGGCCGACGTCGTCGTTGATGAAGCTGGACGGAGGACAGGAAGGGTTGTCCTGAGGGAACCCGGGCGGCGCGGTGCCGGGACCGTAGCTCGAGCAGCTCCCGGACCAGCAGGCGTCGGGGTGGCCAGGAAGGCGTGCGCTCCCCGTCGAGAGCGCGAGCAGGCGCGCGCCGCCCTGCACGTGCACGTTGGGGCCGAACCCATCGAAGAGGCCAACCGCGGGCGACCGCTCTGCAGGCGAGCCGTCCCCGCGGACATACCTCGCGGAGAGCACACCCCACCGCCTGTCCTCGCGGGACGCCACGGCGCAAAGGTCGATCGCCTTGGCCCCGTTCGCCGGATCGAAGTCCTCCAGCGAGAGGCCCTCGTCGCACGGTGGCGGCACGTCGTCGATCACCCCGTCGCAATCCTCGTCCGCCGGCGCGGGGATCTGGCCGTTCGCGTCAGGCTCAGTGACCTCGACCTCGATCGCGCCTGGATTCACATTTCCATCAACATCGTTGCAGTCGCCCTCCGCGGGCGTGAACCCGTCCCCGTCGCCGTCCACGTTGGGATCGGTGATGGGGATTGCGTCACCGGAGCCCAGCTCTGGCTCGCCCGGCTCATCGAGCCCGCCGGGGCCGTCCTCGCCGATGGTCCCCGAGGGCTCCTCGCGCCCGTCTCCCCCGCCCCCCGGCGCGGACGCGCCGCCCACCGCGGAGCACCCGAATGCGACGGCGAGCACCGCCATCACGGCCATGCCGGCGCAGGGGAGAGCCAACCGTTGTTCGATCATGCCGCACTTTGCCAGAGAGAACGGACCGACGTCGCGCGCAACCTCGAGCGGGCGAGCGCAACCTCGGTTCGAATGCGCGGGCAGGCACGCGCAGCTCAGGCAGAGGCGCATCCTCAGGCGGATGCGCGATCGCCGGACGCAGGCAGGGTCGGGCGCCGCTGCCGGACGCTCGCTCTACATCCGCTCCGGCGCCTCGATCCCGAGCAGGCCGAGGCCCTTCGCCAGCACCTCCGCCGTCAGATCGCAGAGCGCGAGGCGCGAGCGGTGCACGTCGTCGCTCTCGGCCCGGAGCACCGGGCAGCGCTCGTAGAAGCTCGTGAACGACCCGGCGAGCTCGAACAGGTAACCGCACAGGCGGTGCGGCTCGAGCGTGGCCGCCACGTCCTCCAGCACGGCGCCGAACCGGAGCAGCTCCAGCACGAGCGCCCGCTCCGCCGGCTCGCCCAGCACGATCCCGGCCTCGCGCGGCGACTCGACGCCGGCCTTCCGGAAGATCGAGCGGATGCGGGCGTGCGCGTACATCAGGTAGGGCGCCGTGTTCCCCTCGAACGCCAGCATGCGATCCCAGTCGAACACGTAGTCCTTGATCCGGTCGCTCGAGAGATCGGCGTACTTCACCGCGCCCACGCCGACCGCCCGCGCCACGGCGCCTCCGGCCTCGGCGTCGAGCTCGGGGTTCTTCTCCCGCACCACCTTCGCCGCGCGCTCCAGGGCCTCGTCGAGCAGGTCCGAGAGCTTCACGGTCTCGCTGCGCCTCGTCTTGAACATCTTCTTGTCGGCCCCGAGCACCGAGCCGAACGCCACGTGCTCGGCCCGGGCCGGCGGGGTGAGCCAGCCCGCCTCGCGCGCGGTCGCGAAGACCATCGCGAAGTGCTGGCTCTGCGGCGCGCCGACGACATAGACGATCCGGCGCGCGCCGACCGTCGTGAGGCGGTGGCGGATCGCCGCGAGATCCGTCGTGGCGTAGCCGTAGCCGCCGTCCTGCTTGCGCACGATGAGCGGCAGCGGCTCGCCGCCCTTGCCGGTGAAGCCGGCCGGGAAGACGCAGAGGGCGCCCTCGCTCTCGCGCGCCAGCCCCTTGCGACCGAGCTCCTCGACGACGTCGGGCAGCATCGGGTTGTAGAAGCTCTCGCCGGCAAAATCCGCGTCGGTCAAGGTCACGCCGAGGCGGCGGTAGACCGAGTCGAAGTAGCGCGTCGACTCGCGCACGAGCTGCCGCCAGAGCGCGAGGGTCTGCTCGTCGCCGCCCTGCAGCCGCACGACCCGCCGGCGCGAGCGCTCGGCGAACGCCGCGTCGCCGTCGAACTTGGCGCGCGCCTGCCGGTAGAACTCGTTGAGATCGCCGACCGAGAGCTCCTGCGAGGCCGCGGCCTCGCCGAGGTCGAGCATGTGCTCGATCAGCATGCCGAACGGCGTGCCCCAGTCGCCGAGGTGGTTCTGGCGGATCACGCGGTGGCCGAGCGCCTCGAGCACGCGCGCGAGGGCGTCGCCGATGATCGTGCTGCGGAGGTGGCCGACGTGCATCTCCTTCGCGGCGTTGGGGCCCGAGTAGTCGACGATCACCGTCTCGGGCTCGGCCGCGGGCGCGATCCCGAGCCGCCCGCCGCCCGCCGTCTCGGCGAGCTCGCGCGTGAGGTACGCGTCCTCGAGCGTCAGGTTCACGAACCCGGGGCCCGCGATCTCGACCTTCCGGCAGATCCCGTCGAGCTCTAGCGCCGCCACGATCGCCGCCGCGACCTCGCGCGGCGGCCTGCCGAGGCGCTTGCCGAGCGCCATGGCGGCGTTCGCCTGGTAGTCGGCGTGGGTGGAGCGGCGCAGGGAAGGATCAACCGCGGC
This sequence comes from Sorangium sp. So ce302, assembly GCF_051530145.1. Taxonomy (GTDB): domain Bacteria; phylum Myxococcota_A; class Polyangia; order Polyangiales; family Polyangiaceae; genus Sorangium; species Sorangium cellulosum_B. The sequence continues at coordinate 11,293,360 of NZ_CP150326.1, forward strand.
GTGCTCGGCGCCGAACGCGGCGGTGATCGCCGCCTTGAATGCGCGGGCGAGGGCGTGGACGGGATCGGCCATGGCGTATCCTTTGGCCCGAGCGCCCGGCCAATTCAATAGACAAGCCGGAGCGGCACCGCCACATCAGCGCACCTTTGACAAAAATCGGGGTAGGCCGGACAGTTCACGCCTCACGTGAGCGCTTCCCCGCCCCCTGCCCCCGGCGATCCGCCGCCCGTCGCGAGCAACGCGCTCGCGGAGAGCGCGGCGGCCCAGCTGGTCGGGACGGTCCTCTCGGACCGGTACCGGATCGTGGAGCTCGTCGCTACGGGCGGGATGGGCGCGGTGTACAAGGCCGAGCACCTGCTCCTGCGCAAGTGGCTGGCCGTGAAGCTCCTCCTGCCCGCGGCGAAGGGCTCCCCGGAGCTCACGGCGCGCTTCGAGCGCGAGGCGATCGCGGGCGCGCACATCCAGCACCCGAACATCGCCTCGGCGACCGACTTCGGCACCCTCCCCGACGGCTCCCGGTTCCTCGTGCTGGAGCACGTCCGCGGCACGACGCTCGATCGCATCATCAAGAGGGGCCCCTTGCCCGCCCCGCGCGCCGCGGAGATCGCGCGGCAGATCGCGGCGGCGCTCGCCGCGGCCCACGAGCGCGGCGTCATCCACCGCGATCTGAAGCCGCGCAACGTCATGGTCGAGGACGGCACCGACGCCGTGAAGCTCATCGATTTCGGCCTGGCGAAGGTGCCGATCGAGCGCCTCTCCACGACGGACGCGCACAGCAGCGAGGCGCGGCCCGACGCCGGCCGGATCACGCTGAGCGGCATGGTCTTCGGCACGCTCGCGTACATGGCGCCCGAGGCGGCGCAGGGCATGGATCACGTCGACGAGCGCTCCGATCTCTACGCGCTCGGGCTCATCCTCTACGAGATGCTCGCCGGGAAGCACCCGTTCGACGCGATCCTGCCCGTCGAGATCTTCCGCGAGCAGCTCCACACGGCGCCGCCGCCGCTCCGGCTGCGCGCCCCGGGCACGGCGGCGCCGCGCGAGCTCGAGGCGCTCGTGATGCGCATCCTGCGCAAGGACCCGGCGGAGCGCCCCGCGAACGCCCGCGCGCTGCTCGCGGCGCTCGACGCGGCCGTGCCGAGGTCCGAGGCGCTCGGCCTCCTCCCCTGGAAGGAGCCGCTCTCGAGCGGGACGTGGCGGCTCAGCGACCCGCTGCGCGCGATCCCGCACGCCATGCCGCCCGAGCTGCCGGCAGGGCAAGACCGCGCGGGCGCGGCCGGCAGCGCTGCGGCCAGGGGCGGCGCGGCTGGCGGAGCGGCGACCGGCAGCGCCGAGGCCGACGCGTTCGGCCTGCAGCTCGGGGCCGCCGGGGCTGACGGCGAGGCGCGCGGGAAGGCAGCGCGCGGGGCGGCAGGGGGCCGGCCGCGAGCGCGAGGGCGCGCGTGGGGCTGGATGCTCGGGGTGGCCGCCGTGGCCGCGATGGGCGCGGCGGGCGCGCTGCTCCTCGGCCGGCTGCCCGCGGGCGCAGGCTGGCTGCGCGCGGGCGCCCCGGCGGCCGCCGGTCCGGAGCTCCAGGCGGCGCCCGCAGCGGCGCAGACGGCCCCCGCCGGGGCGCCGGCCGCCCAGGCGCAGGATGCCCTCGGCCCCCCTCTACAAGCCCCCTCCGCGGCGCCCGTCGCGAGCGCCTCGGCCCCCGGGTCGGCCGACGTCGCGGCGGCGCTGGACGCGGGTGCGGCGCCGGACGCGGACGCGCCGGACGCGGGCGCGGCGCTCGCCGGCCCGGAGCCGCTCGAGGGCGCGGGCCTCCCGGCCGAGCGCGAGCGCCTCGTGGCGACGGTCCGGGCGAAGCGGTGGGGCGACGCGGAGAGCGCGCTGCTCACGCTGCTCGAGAAGGATCGCGCCGCCTTCGAGCAACGCGACGTGATGACGGCCGCGGCCGCCGTCGCCGTGAAGAGCTCGTACCGGACCGACGGCCGCGCGGACGCGATCTTCGACGCGCTGGAGAGCCGCCTGGGCCCGGAGGGCCTCGACATCGCCTACGAGATCTGGAGCGGCTACGGGGGCACGCAGGGCGGAAAGCGCGCGGCGGCGCTGCTCCGCCGCCCCGAGGTGCTGAAGCGCGCGAGCGTCCCGCTGCGCATCGCCGTGGCGCTGCGCGAGGCCCCCTGCCGGCGCAAGGAGGCGCTCTTCGAGCGCGCGGCGCTCGAGGGGGACGCGCGCGCGCTCGTGTTCCTGGAGATGCTCCGCTCGTCGCAGTGCCAGCCGCGCATCGGGCAGTGCTGCTTCCACCACCACGAGGGGCTCGAGCGCGCGGTGCGCGCCCTGCGGGACCGGCTGCGCTACTGAGCCGACCGCGCCCGCGTGGCGCGGGCTCCCGGCGCGACGCGGCCCCGAGGGCCGCCGAGATGGGCTAGGCTCGCGCCCCCGGGTTCCACGGCGCCCAGGAGGCCAGAGCACGGCGACGGGGCGACGGGCGGCGCGCGGACGACAAGGACGAAGGATCAGGAATGAGCGACAAGACGAATGAGGAGATCTACAGGGCGTATCTGCTGGCTTACGCGTGCAGCGGCGACGCCTCGAAGGTCGCGGTGCTCCAGGACGCGCGCCCGCTGACGGCGGTGGTCGCCGCCGCGCTCGCCCTCGCCGAGCGCGACCGCCACGCGAGCGAGCCGCCGGACACGTGGGATTCCCTGAGCGAGCGCCTGCAGGCGATGTTCGATGAGTTCGATCCGCACGGGTACGACCTGGCGGGCGGAGGCGACGAGTCGCTCGAAGACGACGAAGAAGACGACGAGGACGAAGACGGCGACGAGCCGATCGCCTCCTGAGCCGCCCGAGGCGCTTTATCGAGGAGCGGGCCGCGCAGCGCGCGCCGGCGACACGGCCATTCGCCCGGCGATCACGGGCGAATGGCCGTTCCTCACACCGCCTTCGCTCTGCAGTCGGCAGCGATCACGCCCATCCCCTCGGCGTTAACCAACGCTTCGCGCCGCGTTCTCCTACATACGAACGTTTACGTTCACGTTCACGTTGGTGATCGGTGGTGGGGGCGGGCCTCATGCCCTGAGCGTGACCGAACGAGCCTGGTTAACGCCGCAGATTATCGAGTCGCTGCGCGTGACGCGGCGCCGCTCACCCCCCGAGGGTCGCGCCGTTCGAGGCGATGACCTCACGATACCAGTGCGCCGAGTCCTTGAGGACGCGCCTGCCCGTCGGGTAGTCGACGAAGACGAGGCCGAAGCGGTGTTTGTAGCCGTGGGCCCACTCGAAGTTGTCCATGATCGACCAGTGGAAGTAGCCGTTCACGGCCGCGCCATCGGCGATCGCCCGGCGGAGCTCGATCAGGTGGCGCGCCATGAAATCGATGCGCTGGGGGTCGTGCACCTTCCCGTCGAGCGAGATCCAGTCCCGGGTCGACAGCCCGTTCTCGGTGATCACGATGGGCCGCTTGTACCGCTCGTAGAAGAACCTGGGCCCCCAGTAGAGGCACTCGGGGGTGACCGACCACTCGAACGCGGTGATCGGGTGTCCCACCGGGTGGGGCACCACCTCGGCTGCGCCGTTCGCCCCGGCGCGCACCGGGACTCCCCAGTAGACGTTCACGCCGCAGAAATCGACCGGCTGCGCGATGATCTCCATGTCGCCGCTCCGGACCTCGGGCAGCTCGTTCGCGAACAGGCGGAGCCCGTCCTCGGGGTACCTGCCGAAGAACACGGGATCCATCCACCACGTGTTGGTCCACGTGGTCCGCGCGTTCACCGACCACGTGGCCGCGCGCGCCGCCTCCAGATCCTCCGGCGACGAGGTCGCGGGGTATTTCACCTGCGCGACGGGCGCATAATAGACGTTGCACCTCCCGGGGCTCGCCGCGCGGATGGCCTGCACCGACTTGCCGTGCGCGAGCAAGACGTGGTGGCAGACCCGGAGCACCTCGGCGAAGCGCAGCCGGTCGCCGGGGGCGTGGCGCCCCTCGTAGTGGCCAGCGCCGGCGAACACCTGAGGCTCGTTGAGCGTCATCCAGTCCTTCACCCGATCGCCCAGCTTCCTGACCACGACGCTCGTGTACTCGGCGAACCAGTCGGCGCTGTCGCGGTTCAGCCACCCGCCCTTGTGGTAGAGCGCGAGAGGAAAGTCCCAGTGGAACAGCGTGATGTGGGGCTCGACGCCCGCCTCGAGCAGCGCGTCCACGAGGCGATCGTAGAACGCGAGCCCGCGCTCGTTGACGGCGCCCGTGCCCTCCGGGAGGACACGCGGCCACGAGGTGCTGAGTCGATAGGCGCGGAGGCCGATGTCGCGCATGAGGGCGACGTCCTCCTGGTACCGGTGGTAGTGGTCGCACGCGACGTCGCCCGTCTGGCCGTTCCACACAGCGTCCGGCTTCTTGCAGAACATGTCCCACACGGACGGCCCCTTGCCGTCCTCGTGCGCGGCGCCCTCGATCTGGTACGACGCCGCGGCGGCGCCCCACAGGAACCCTTCCGGAAAGCGCTCTTCGCTCTGCTGTCGCGTCATGGTGGCCGCCACCATACCAAAGGCGGCCGAGCTCCGGCACCGCGGCGTCAGCCAGCGTCGCGCGCCTCGTAGCCGGCCTCGCGCACGGCCGCGTGGAGGGCCTCCGCCGCCGCGCTCCCCTCGACGACCGCCTCTCCGCGCTCGAGGCTCACCTCGCTCACCCGCGTCACGCCAGGGACCTTCGCGAGCGCCTTCGAGACCGCCTGGACGCAGTGGCCGCAGGTCATCCCTTCGATAGCGATTCTGCGCATCTCCCCCCTATGCCCGCTCGAGGCAGCAGCGTCAACGAGGGCACGCCGGTTGCGCCGCCCGCGCCCGCGTGATGTGCTCTCGAGCGTGATGGCTCTCGAGCACACGGCGCTTGTCGGCCACGGCGGCGTGCACATCATCGAGGGCGCCGGGGGGACGCGCCGTCATGCGCTCCACCTGGTCAAGCTGGTGGTGCCGGTCGAGGGTCCTCTCGAGATCGAGGCCGAGGTCGGGCGGCCGTTCGAGGTGCGCGCGCCCGTGCTCACCGGCGCCGGGGTCGCCCATTCCATCGGCTCTCCCGGCGCGACGGTGACGACCTTTCTTGCGCCCGAGGGGCTCGGCGCCGGCGCGCAGGCGGCCGCCCGCGGGCGGGTGCTCGTGCTCGAAGGCGCGCAGGCCGAGCGGGCGCGCTCGGCGGCGCGCGACGCGCTCCGCGGCCGGCTCGATCACGCGGCGACGCACGAGCTCATGAGGGCGTGCGCCGGTGCGTTCGCGCCGGGCGGCCCGCCGGTCGATCGCCGCGTGCTCCGCGCCATGCGCCGCCTGGCGGAGCAGGCGCCGGGCCGCCCCGCGCTGGGCCCGCTCGCCGCCGCGGAGGGCCTCTCTCGCTCGCGGCTCTCCCACCTGTTTCACGGCGCCTTCGGCCACCCGCTGCGCGATTACGTGACCTTCCTGCGCGTGCGGACGGCCATCCGGGCGCTCATGGACGGCGCCCCGCTGGCGCAGGCGGCGCTCGCCGGCGGCTTCCACGACCAGGCCCACCTGGCCCGCGCGATCGTCGCCACGCTGGGCCGCACGCCGGGCTCGGTCGCTCGCAGCCGCTTCGTACAAGCCGAGGCCACGGCCGGGGCCATGGTGATCCCCTGAACCCAAGGAGGATCCATGCCCCCCCGCGCTGTCGGCGCAGCCCGCGTCGCCCTCGGCCTCATCGTCCTGCTCGGCGGCATCAACGGATTCGTGCGCATCGTGCCGGTCCCCGAGCCGCTCCACCCGTTCATCCAGCTGCTTGTCGACAGCGGCTACATCCACGCCGTCAAGGTCGTCGAGATCGCCGCCGCGGTCCTGCTCCTCCTCGACCGCCGCCGCCCCCTCGCGCTCGCGCTGTTATGGCCGGTCGTGGTGAACATCGCCCTGTTCCACCTTCTGCTGGACCCCCGCGCCGGCATCAACGCCGTCGTCCTCCTCGGCCTGCTCGGCGCCCTCACCTGGCATGATCGCCACGCGTTCGCGCCGCTCCTCGCCGAGGGGCGGTCCGGGTCGCCCGACCCGAAGGGCGACCCGGCGCGCGGAGAGCGCGCCTCGCTCGCCTAGAACCCGATCACCTACGGCGCGCTGTCCTGGAGCACGCCGTCGGGCACGAGGCGGAGCGAGCGAACCGCGCCCTCGCGCGCGAGCAGGAGGGCGCCGAGCACGCCGGCCTCGTCGCCCAGCGGAGAGGCGACGACCGGCACGTCCGCGCCGCGGACGGCGTGGCGCGGCAGCTCCTCGCGCACGCCGGCAAGGAGGATGTCGGGCGCCGCCAGCAGCTCGCCGCCCAGCACGATGAGCTGGGGGTTGAGCAGGTTCAGCAGGACCGCGATGCCGCGCGCGAGCTGCGTGCCCGCCTCGTGGAAGATCGCGCGGGCGCTCTCGTCGCCGGCGAGCGCCGCGCTCGCGACGGCGCTGACGGCGTGCGGGCGAGCGAGCGCGGCGAGCTGGGGTGAGCGCGCCGACGCCGCCTCGGCGGCGCGCCGGAGCGCCATGACCGAGGCGAACGTCTCCAGACATCCGCGGCGCCCGCAGCCGCAAGGAGGGCCGTCGTCCGCAACGCGGCAGTGGCCGATCTCCCCGCTGTACCCCTGCATCCCGAAGAACAGGCGTCCATCGGCGACGAGGCCCGCGCCGACGCCGAGCCCGACGTAGATCCACACATACGACGCCTGCCCCCGCGCCGCGCCGAGCTCCCCTTCCGCCACCGCCGCTGCCTGAGGCAGGTTGTACACAGGCACCTGCATGCGAAGCGCGCGGCTGAGCTCCGCGCGCACAGGGAACCGCTCCCAGCCCAGGTTGGGCGCAAGCACGCAGACGCCGCTCGGCCGCTCGATGAGCCCAGGCAAGACCGCGCAGGCGCCGCGCAGCCGCTTCCGCGGCACCCCACTCAGCTGCAGCACCTTCGGCAAGAGCTCGACGATATCGCGGACCGTCCGGTGCGGATCGCGCAGGACGGTGGGCTGCTCCAGCCGCGCCCGCAGCCGCCCGCGGGCGTCGGCCACGGCCACGGCCGTCTTCTCGACACCGATCTCGATGCCGAGGAAGGCCGCGCTGTCGTCGTTGAACTCGAGGAGCCGCGCCGGGCGCCCGCCGCGCGATTCGGTCCCGACATCGCGGACGCTGCCGCTGTCGAGGAGCTCCTCGATGATGGCCGAGACCGTCGGCTTGGTCAGCCCGCTCAACCGCGCGAGGTTCGTGCGGGAGATCGGACCGTGCTCTTGCACGAGGTCGAGGACGAGGGAGCGGTTCAGCTCCCGAGGGGTACGGTTGTTCGCCGTCTTGTCGTTGGCACGGACCATTCGAGCAAAACCAGACTTAGCCGTCCTCGTGCAGCAAAAGCAAGGGGCGTCGCAGCCGAGCTGTCACGAAAGCGCGCGCGGCGAGCGTGGTCCCCCGCGCTCTCCCGCGCTTCTCCGCGCGTCGCTGCCTCGACGCCCCCCACCCCGCGGCGCGTCAGCTGTTTATGTCAGCATCACAATCGTCGCTGCCCGGACGGCCACCGGCGCAGCGCCCCTGCCGCCCTCCACGTAGCAAACTGCCCCGCTTCGGGGGATGGGCTCCTACAGCCCGCACCCCCGTGTGGCGGAACGCCGCATCGCCGCATGTGAGGTGGAAACAGGGAGCGCGCGGCCCTCTCGGCGTCCGACCCGCCCGGACCTGGCGATCGCCCCGCTCCCCGCTCCCGCGACGCCGCGAAGCTCCCCGGCGGGCGGGCTCATCTCTTCTCCAAGGGAACACCGATTGCAGACGGCAACGGACGAGAAGCGGTGGATGACAGACGGCAGGCGCTCATCGGCAATCGACGCTCAATGAACGACAAACGGCAAACGCGGGAAGCGAGCAAACACCGGATCGATGAGCGCAGACGCCGCGGGGCGTGAAGGGGAGCGATCGTCAAGGCGCTGGAGTCCTGACATGCCGACGCACTGTCACCCCAGGTCGAGCCAGGGCTCGACGAGTTGGAGGACACGGCGACATCGCACAGCGACGCTTTGCCCAGCTCGCGCGCGATGCGCATGGCCGAGGAGACGCCCGGAGCGCCGGGGCGCTTCCTCACGAGGAGTTTTCACGATCATGAAGATGACACATGTTCTGGGTGCAGTGTTCGCTGTGACGCTCGCCGCCTGCACGGCGACATCCGATGATGCCGAGGTCGCGGATGCGGAGGAGACCGGGGCCGCCGAGGGCGCGCTCGCGGTGAGCGACGTGGCGACAGCACCGGCGTATTTCGAGCACGAGAGCCGCTTCACCCTCGCGCGGCCCGGCGGCATGTGCGGGGGCATCGCCGGCATACGCTGCGCGGCGGGCCTATATTGCGACTTCGCCCCCGAGGCGAACTGCGGCGCGTACGACCGGAGCGGCACGTGCGAGCTCATGCCCGACGCGTGCCCGCAGGACTACGATCCGGTGTGCGGCTGCGATGGCCGCACCTACAGCAACGGCTGCGTCGCGGCCACGGCCGGCGTCTCGGTGAGGAGCGCGGGGGAGTGCGGCCCCACGATCGTGGGGATCGGCGAGAGCTGTGGCGGCTTCACCCTCGGCGGGCCGCGCGTGTGCGGCGAGGGGCTCTACTGCAAGTACGCGCCGTCCGCGATCTGCGGGCGCGCGGACGCGTCCGGCACCTGCGCGGAGAAGCCCGATGTTTGCACGAAGGAGCTCGCTCCCGTGTGCGGCTGTGACGGCCAGACGTACGCCAACGCTTGCACGGCGGCAGCGAGCGGCACCTCCGTCGACGCGCGGGGCGCGTGCGCGGACGCGCCGATCGAGTGAGCGAGATCGCCGCCCCGCTCCGCGGCTGATCGAGCGCGAGGAGCGCGGGCGGCGCGGCGCGCGTTCACGGCTGCTTCTCGACGGATTGCACGTCGAGCTGGATGAATTGACCGACGTACGGCTCGGGCGCCGGGGGGACGCCTTCCACGACCAGATGCTTGAAGTTGGCGATGCTGGTGTGATTCGGATCCTCGCCCTTGAAGGACACCGTGGATCCGCCCCGGATCGGAATGGTCTTCGTGTGGTCGATGATGAACGTGTCGTGCCCGACGGTCGGGCTATCGTTGAGCCAGTAGACCTCGGCCGGGTCGGAGACAGAGATGCTGTAGCGGTTGTACGTCGCGTTGTCGGGTGTACCGCCCACGCGGAAGTGCATGCCGTCGGGCGTGCCGCCCTTGTAGGTCTCCGGCTCGACGACGCCGCGGAGCCGGACGGTCACCAGATAGACCGTGTCGGGCGAGCCGCCGAACGTCTTCTTCTCGTCGACCAGCGCCGAACACGCACACTCGTCGCTGTTGCCCGGGTCCCGGTCGCACGGCATCTCCCAGCGGAAGCCGTCGATGCTGTCGGCCGCGGCGAGCAGGTTTTCTTCTTCGCCGCCGCTGCCGCCGGCCCCGCCGCTGCCGCCGGCCCCGCCGCTGCCGCCGGCCCCGCCGCTGCTGCTGCTGGAGCTCACGCTGCTGGAGGCGCTCGTGCTGGCGGCCGTCGAGGCTCCCCCGCCCGAACCCGCAGCGCTCGTCGTGCTGGAGCTGGCCTGATCGTCCGCAGGCGGGTCGGAATCGGAGCCGCAGGCGAGAAGGACCATCATCGCAGGGACCACGATCAAAGAGATTCTCATTTTACACCAGTCCGGCGAGGGCGCCGGCAGTAGAGGCTGGGGACGCGAAACGTCGTTGCCTTGATATCACGGCTCGTTCGCGTGACCATGTCAGGTTCGTGAGCGGCCCGGTGCACTACCGGACGAAGCCAAAGGAGGACGTGCGGCCGACAATGTGAACGTTCACATGATGGGCGTCAATGCGAATCGACCGACCCGCGGGGTTCCTCGAGCGTGCGGGGGGGGGCGGGGCCGAGGACATGGGCCTGCGCTCGCGGTAGGATGCCATGGCGCCCGGGGCGCCGGGCTCCGTCGCGCCGCATTCACGCTTTGCAGCGAGGTTGAACGTGAGATCCTGGATCTCTGCCCGTCGAATCCTGTGCGTCCTCCTGCTCGCGCCGCTCGCCCTCGGGATGGGCATCAGCGAGCAGGAGTTCCTGTGCGAAAACGCGGCTGCGCATCTCGAGGAGTGCTGTCCGTCGTTCGCCGCGACTCCCGCGCTCTGCCAGCAGAACGTCGGCTGTAACGGGAACGAGGAGCTGTGGCTCACGGCCGACGAGAGCCGGTGCATCCAGGACAGGGAGTGCGGCGACCTCGTCGCGAGCAACGTCTGCGAGCAGGCGGCCGCGCGCATGAAGCTCGCCGAGGGGGGGAGCGCAGGCGTCGCGCGCCCGGTGGTATGTCGATGAGGCGGCGTATCCGCTCGTCGAGGCGGCGATGGGGCGGCGCGGCCGTGCTCTCCGGGCTCCTCGCCCCCGCCCTCGCCAGCGCGCAGGAGCCGCAGCCTCCTCCGGGGCCGCCCGCTCTGGCGCCCCTCCCCTCGCCGCCGCCCGCGACGCCCACGACCGCACAGGCGCCGTCGACCGCGCCGCCTGGTGCGCTCGCACCCGAGGGCCCGGAGGGGTGGAAGCGCGGCTTCGGCGTCAAGCTCCACGCCGGGGGCTCGTGGCAAAGCTTCTATTCCCTCGCCATCTATGGAGCGAGCTTCGGCGCCGCCGCCGGGGGCACGCTCGAGCACGTCGCGCTCTGGGGAGGGTTCGAGGGCTTCGTCGGCGTCACCGAGTTCGGCCTCCCCGCGCGCATGTTCCGCCCGAGCTTCGCGGTGGAGACCCACCTCGGCGATTTCCGGCTCGGCGGAGGCGCGGGCCTGCTCCTGCTCGCGGTGACCCGCGCGACGTCAACGTCGTCCATGACCTCCACGGCGTTCGGGTTCAGCGGGCACCTGAGCTACGACCTCGTCACCCTCGATCAGCACGCGATCTACCTCGAGGCTCGGATGAACGTCGATCTCGCCTCGGCGATCCTCTGGGGGCCCTCGGGAGCCCTGGGCTTTCGCTACTAATTCTACTCACCAGGAGTCCGGCCAGGGATCCAGGGAGAGATTTCAACGCAAAGACGCAAAGACGCAAAGGCGCGAAGACGGATCTCTGACCTGCGCAAGCAGAGACGGCCTTGGGCGCTGCAGCGCTACGGCTCTCCGCCGCCGACGCTCCCCTCGCCGTGCCGGTGCCCCCGCGCCCGCCGCTCCCGGTTCCTCGCCACCTTCGCCGCGCGGCTCGCCATGAGCTCCGGAGACGGCTTGCGCCCCAGGTGCGGCTCCTGCTCCGCGTGGTGCTCGTCGAACGACCCCGGCTCGCTGCCGAGCTCGAAGATCGCCACCTCCCGCTGGCCCCGCTCGCCGAGGCGCAACGGCATCACCGCCGCGCCGATCCCCGCCCCGACGTAGACCGCCCCCTGGCCAGGCTCCCCCCGCTTGCGCGTGCCGTAGAGCCCGTGAATGTACCGGTGCCCCGCGATCTTGCCGATCGAGAGCTCGTTCAGGCGCGCGACCGTCACCTGGCCCGCGTGCGTGTGGCCCGACAGCACAAGCGGGATGCCATGGCGCCAGAGCCCGTCCGCCTCCTCGGCGATGTGCGAGAGGCCCAGCGTCGGCAGGTCGCGCCGCATCCCCTTCACCGCCTTCTCGAGCGACGCGTGGCCCGTATACGCGTCGTCGAGCCCCACCACCTGGAGCCGCTCATGGCCCAGCGTGATCACCGTGCTCGCGTTGCAGAGCACCGCGGCGCCGCCCCGCTCGAGCGCGCGCTTCACCGCGTCGGCGCCCGACCAGTGATCGTGATTCCCCAGCACGGCGATCACCGGCGCCTCGAAGCCGCGCACCACCTCTTCCAGCTGATCGAGGTAGAGCTGGCTGTGACACACGAAATCGCCCGTGAGCACGACGAGGTCGGGCCGCTGCAGGTTCGTCAGCGCGACGGCCGCGCGCTGCACCCGCACCGACGTCACGCGACCGACATGCTGATCGGTCAGGTGGGCAATCCGGAGCGACGACATCTGATCGAGGTAGGCCGCCGGCCCCGCAAAACGCCGGAGCCGAATCCCCATGGCCGGGTCCGCTCCCTCAGGCGCGGGCTCCCCCCCGGAGGCGCCAGCGCCTCGCGCAAAGAGCCTCCGCCACCGCTCCCTCGCAGGTACTGCGCTGCTCACGATGGCCGAGTGTACGGGTGAGGCTGAATGGCCGCCACCTTTTCTTTCGTCGAAGACGCCTTGACACCTCGATTCAGCGGAGCGCAGCAATGCGTCGACGTGAGCGACGTGCGCGTCGCGATCGTCGCCGTCCGCCGCCTGGCCGCACGCGGGACAGCGCCGATCTTGGAAAACTCCGCGCTCGTGCGACTCAGGCATCCATCATCGCGCCTGAGCTCGTCGGATCAGGTCGCGATCGATGGATGCCAGGGTAGGACAGCCGGCGAGCGCCATGGCGATCGAGAGCTCATCGCGCAACCCCGCGAGCACACGCGCGACGCCCTCGCCGCCGAGCGCGGCGAGCCCCCACAGGACCGGGCGTCCGACCAGCACCGCGCGGGCGCCGAGCGCGATCGCCTTCAGCACGTCGGTACCCCACCGGATACCGCCGTCCATCAGCACCGGGCACCTCCCGGCGATCGCCGACGCGATCGCCGGGAGGGCCTCGATCGTCGCGGGGGCGCCGTCGAGCTGCCGCGCGCCGTGGTTGGAGACGACGACGCCGGCGGCGCCCGCCTCGAGCGCGCGGACCGCGTCGTCCGGCCTGACGATGCCCTTGAGCAGAATAGGGAGCCTCGTGAGCGAGGCGAGCCACCCGACGTCGCGCCACGTCAGCGAGGCGTCATGCCGGGAGGCGACGTAGGACGCGAGCAGAGAGCCCCGCTCCTCGGCCGGCGCGGCCGCCGTGGCGTCGACGAGGTTCGCCATCACGAGCCCCTCGGGCAGCGCGAAGCCGTTGCGCACGTCCGCTATCCGGCGGCCGAGGACCGGTGTGTCGACGGTCAGCATCAGCGCCCGGTAGCCGGAGGACTCGGCCCGCTCGACGAGGGCGCGCGTGAGGCCGCGATCCTTGTGGACGTAGAGCTGGAACCACTTCGGCCCTGGAGACGAGCCCGCCACCGCCTCGAGGCTCGTCGTCGAGAGGGTGGAGAGCGTGAAGATGGTGCCGAGCTCGGAGGCCGCCCGCGAGGAGGCGATCTCACCGTCGGGGTGCGCGAGGCGCTGATACGCCGTCGGCGCCACGAGGATGGGGAACGGCACCCTCGTGCCGAGCACCGTCGTGCTCATGTCCCGCTCGGCCACGTCGACGAGGACGCGGTAATGGATCTCGAGGCGGCGGAATGCGCGCCGGTTCTCGCGGAGCGTGCGGCCCTCGTCGGCGCCTGATCGGTAGTAGTCATAGGCCATCTTCGACAGCCGGGCGCGCGCTGCGCGCTCGAAGTCGTCGACGGTGAGCAGCGACGGAGCGGGGCGAGGGTCTTGCACGGTGTTCTCCTGGAGATCCCGGCGGCGCGTCCCGACCGCAGGGGGGCGGCCATCCTACCAGCTGGCCCCGGGACCAGCCGGCTGGCGAGCGCGCTTCCCCGCAGCCCGGCGCGGCCGCGGCGCCCGTGGGAGCTCGACCGCGGCGGGCGAGGGGCGCGTCCACCACCGGGCCTCCGGGCGGCCGCCCTCGAGCAGGGGGCGCAGGCCTCGGTCTCAGTTGCAGGCGGCGAACTGCCCGCTCGCGGGCTGGTTTCCGGCCTTGAGGTCCAGCATCGCTTCCACGGTGGAACCGTTGATGTCGGTGGCGCGGACGTGATAGGGCGCATTCCCCATGTTCCCGTCGCCGACGACGAAATAGTTGTACGACTGCCGCGTGGCCGTCTGCCACGTGCCGTTGATCTCCACCTCCAGCTTCTCGATCGGGTGCGCATGCCCCTCGACGAGGATCTCGTTCCAGTACTTGTTGCTCGCGTCCTTGAGGCGGAAGGAGACGGCGCTCGTCGTCGGACAGGGGATGTACCGCCAGGAGATCTTCCCCGCCGCGCCGCCGTGGGTGGTCCCCAGATACCCCTCGCGCTCTTCGCCGATCTTGAGAAAAGCGCTCTTGCTGAGATCGATGTGGCCCGCCGTGCACTTCGGGTTCGTGGCGATCGGGCACTGGTCCACGACCATGGCCTGCACCTTGCGCCCGTCGTCCCGGGAGACCTCGACGCACGCGCCGCACATCGCCGCCGCGTCGTAGTCGGCGGTGTTCATGGCGGCGAAGTACTGACCTCCGCCGAACGGGACGTGCCCGACGACGTCCGGGTTGCGCCCGACGATCGGGTAGCTGCAGTTCACCTCGGTCGAGCCCATGTCGAGCGTGTAGAAGGTGATGGATCCGTTCGCGTACTCCGCGGGATAGTCGCAGCTCACCGGCTCGCTGCCCGTTCCCGTCGAGGTGGTCGCGCCGGTGCTCGTGGCGCTGGGATCGCCGCCGCCGCTCGTCGAGGAGGTGGAGCCGGCCGTCGTGGAGCTGCCCGGACCAGCGCCCGCGCCCGTCGTGACGCCGTCCCCGCCCCCTGCGCCTGTGCCGGTGCTGGCGCCGACCGCGCCCGCGCCCCCCGGCCCGCCGGCGGCGGACGAGGCGCTCTCCGCGCTGCCGGCGTCACCGCCGCCGCCGTCGCTGCAGCCAGCGACGCCGAGCGCGATCAGCGACGCGAGCGGCAATGAAATGCCCCTGGGCAGATAACCTAGCTTCATCTCGACTCCTTAAGATTTACGATAGGGATGGATTCGCGAATCCACGCGATTGGCTTATCACGGCCCCGCGGCGCGCTGCTCGATGAAGGTGCCGGCCGCCGTCGTGTACGCGATCCACAGCGAACCGCCGCGATCCGCCTCGATCGCCACGTGCTTGAACGACTTGCCCTCCACCGCGACGCAGCGCGCGTGAAACCGCCCTTCGCCGTCGAGCTGCCCGAGCTCGAGCGCGTGGCGCGCCCCGGGCTCGCGCGAGACCGGCCGGACCCGGGCCACGTGGATCGGCGAGACGCCCTGCGTGGCCGCGATCGGCGCGGGGCTGAGCCCGTTCGGGTAGAGCGACCAGACCGCGGGCATGTCGTCGCGCGGCGCCTCGTCCACGCGGATCGCCGCCATGCCGAACGCCGAGATGTCCTTCGCCGCCGGCAGGAGCAGGTACGCAGGCCCGGCGGCGCCGATGGCGAGCGCGCCGCCCATCCGCGATTCCCCCGCGTCGCCGACGAAGACGACAGCGTCAGGGCCGAGCTCGAGCTTGCCTTCCGCCGTGAGCCCCAGCGTGCGGGCGTGCACCGGCGTCAGCGCCGACCGCGCGTCGATGTACATCGCCAGCGCGCCTCCCTTCCAGGGCGACAGCGCGACGAAGGTGGCGCCGCTGCCCTCCTCGGAGAGCGGCACGGCGGCCCCGTCGTCGAGCACCGCGAACGCCTGCGTCACGGCGCCCTCGCTCGTCTTCCGATCCGAGAGAAAGGCGAGCAGCGTGTGCCCGCCGGGCAGCGCGACGGCGGAGATCCCCGTGCCGCGGCGCCCGGCGCCGATGGGCGGCCCCTCGCCGCCGCCGAGCAGGGTCCTCCGGATGGTGCCGCCGTGATCCATGCAGTACACGAACCGGGAGGCCACCGCGCACGCCGGCCACGAGGCGCGCGCTGGCTCGCCGCTGCCATCCCCGGCGTCGGGCGCGGCCTCCGCGGGCGGAGAGCCTGGCGCGGTGAGCCCGCCGAACGACGGCGCGACGTGCTGCGCCACGCCGTCGCGGTTGAAGATCACCCGGAAGTCAGCGCGCTCCGCCTCGTCGGGAGACCACAGCAGCGCCGGCCCGCGGAGCGAGAGCGAGAGCGGCCCTCGGCGCAGCGTGCAGCCTGCGCCCAGCGCGGCGGCGTCTGGAGCTGCCGCGTCTGGCGCGGCGGCGTCCGGAGCTGCCGCATCCACCGCTGCCGCATCTGCCGCTGCTGCGTCCGCCACCCCCGCGTCCAGCGACAACGCGCTCGCGGTGGGCGCAACGGAGGGCCCCTGCGCCGCAACACCCGCGTCGGGCGCCGGCCCGGCGCCCGGCGTACCCGAGCCGTCACGGCAGGCGGCGAGCGCCGCCAACACGAGCACGCGCGCGCCCAGGGGGGGATACCTCACCACCGCGGCCCGACTCCGAGCAGGGCCTGGATGTTCCCCGAACGCATGCGAAAGCTATCGGGCGAACGGCGTGTAGCGTCAACCCGGGAAACATCGCCGGATGCCGTGACGGCCCGTGGAACGAAGGGGGAGTCCATCCGAAGAGCGAAGGCTGGTGCTCTCACCACCGCTGGCGAGTCGGTCGCGCGAAGAAGAAGAGGAGCGCTATGACGAATTGAACGATCCAAAACCATCACTGCCTGCGCTGCCTCCTGGGGAGGCGCACGATCCTATCGAATCGTTCGAGAAGACCGGCGCGCGCAGCGACACCGGCGGTCCGGCGCCGGGGAGCTCGACGGTGAACGTGGCGCCGGCGCCGGGCGCGCTCTCGACACGGATCGAGCCGCCGTGCGCCTGCGCGATCTGGCGGCTGATGTACAGGCCGAGCCCCAGCCCGCCGTAGTGCCGGTCGGACACGGCGCGCTCGAAGCGATCGAAGATCCGCTCCTGGCGCGCCGGGTCGACGCCGATGCCGTGATCCTTCACCGAGAGCCGCGTCGTCCCGGCCTCCTCGCCGAGGACGATCTCGATGGGCTTGCCCGGGCCGAACTTGATCGCGTTGGCGACGAGGTTCGTGACGATCTGGTCGACGCGGGAGCGATCCCAGGAGCCCACGTTGCGGCCGCTGATCCTCAGCGAGACCGAGCACCCGGCGCGCGCCAGATCCAGCTCGAACCGCGCGATCACGTCGCGCACGACCCCGCCGAGGTCGACCTCCGCCAGGTCGAGCGAGGCCCGATCCGTGTCGATCCTCGAGACCTCGACGAGCTCGCGGTTCAGGCGGGCGAGGCGCATCGCCTGCCGCAGCGCGCGCTCGACCTGCCTGCCCATCGCCGGCGGATCGCAGGGCCGACCCGAGCGAAGGCTCCTATCCATGGCCTCGAGCGAGAGCGTGAGCGACGTCATCGGCGTGTTGAGCTCGTGCGTCGCCACGGTGAGGAACTCGTCCCGCATGCGGATGGCCTCCTGGGTAGCGCGGTACAGCCGCGCATTGTCGATCGCGAGCGCAGCCCTGTGCGCCACGTGCTGGACGATCTCCAGGTCGGCCTCCCCGTAGCAGCGCCCCGGCGCGGACGAGATGACGCTCAGCGCCCCGATCGGCCGCCCCCGCGCCATGAGCGGCACCGCGATGAGGCTCTGCACCCCGAGCTCGCGGATGAGCCTCGCATGCTCGTCGTCCTCGCAGTATTGCCGGAGCTCTTCCTCGGAGCACCCGGAGACCAGCAACGGCTCACCACACCGCAGCGCCCTGGCCGCCGGATGGGGCGAATCCAGGGCAGGAGAATACCGACGCCGCAGCTGCTCGAGCAGCGACTCCTTGGCGGAATCCCTGTGCGCCCAGATGCTTCGCCGGATCTGCTCGCCTTCGGCGACATCGGTGATGCACCAGTCGCAGAGCGATTGCACCGCGAGCCGCGCGACGCGCGCCAGCGTCTCCTCGTAATCGAGCGAACCGGAGAGGATCTCCCCGGCCTCGGCCAGGAAGGCCGCGCGCCGCTCCGCCGCCTCGGCCCCGGTCCTCGCGGCCTGCTCCTTGGAGAGGAGCCGCGCGTTCTCCAGGGAGATCGCGGCCTGCGCGGCGAGCAGCGACAGGGCGGCGAGCCGCTCCGGCGGGAACGCGCCGGCGAGGAGGTCGTTCTCCAGATAGAGCAGGCCCGCCACCTCCGCCTGCCTCAGGATGGGCATGCAGAGGGCCGACCTGGGCTTGCGCCGCGCGAAGTACTCGTCGCCGGAGAACTTGCCGGCGAGAGCCTCGGTAGGGCTCAGGATGACGCGCTCCTTCGTCCGTTGCACGTAGCGGACGAGCGTCATGGGGACGCGCTGTGAAGCGCCCTCCCCGGAGCGCGGGAGGACGGTCCTCACCTCCCCGCTCTCCTCCAGGATGGCCTCGGCTCCGATGGAGAGGCGCTCGTCCTGGTGCAGGACGAGACAGGCTCGCTGCGCGCCGCCCTGCTCGAGGACGACCGTGAGCAGCGTCCGCAGGAGCTTGTCGAGGACGATCTCGCTCGAGATGGTCTGCGACGCCTTGACCACCGAGAGCTGGTCGAGCTGCTCGAACCGCGCCGCGAAGGAGGCGGTCGGGGCGAGCGGCCTCGCGTCCCAGAAACGCGGATTCCGCTGATCGATGTGCCGGACCTTGCCGTCCGCCCCCCAGCGGACATAGCAGGCGCGGGCCTCGCGGAGGTAGGTGTCGGCGATCAACTCGAACCCTCGCTCCCGGTAGAACCCCGACGCGATCTCGTAGGCCAGCGCCTCGTTGTGCACGAAGCCGCTCGCGCGCGCCGAGCGAATCGCCTGCTCGTAGAGCTGGGCAGCGTCGTCCCATGCGCCGCGGAGACGCGCGATCTCGGCGCCGATCAGCGCCGCCCGGTCGCCGAAGTTCTCGCTGCAGCTCTCCGCCCAGGTGTCGATCTGCCGCTGGTGGGCGGCGAGCGCCTCGAGGTGCCGGCGCCGCTCGGCGGCGTCCGCCGCGCGGCAGCGCGCCGCCCGCACGAGCGCTCCATAGAAATGGTACTCGGCCACCTCGAAGAACGAGCCCGACGTCCAGAGGAGCGGCCGCGCCTTCTCCGCGGCCTCGAGCGAGCCGTCGAGGTCGCCCGCGAGGAAGCGCGCTTGCAGCTTGCGTATCCAGTACCAGCAGGTGGCGATCGCGAGGCGCGGATCGCCCTCCAGGCGCTGCTCGAACCGGCGCTCGTCGAAGTCGGCGTCGCTGAACGAGGAGAGATCGGGCAAGAGGCCCCGGAGGGCCCGGATGAGCCTGAGCTGCGCGGTGACGATGTCGACCTCGAGGCCGAACCGCGCCCGCCGCACGAAGTCGAGCGCGCGCTCGGCCTCGCGCTGCACCTCGCCGAGGGGCTCTCCCGCGGCGAGGAGGATCGTGATCAGGCAGTTCTTGTTGTACGACGCATACGTGATGTCCCCGGTCTCCTGCCCCGCCTCGAAGCCCCGTCGCAGGAGCTCGACGCCGGCGCGCATGTGCCTCACCCACGGGTTGACCCGGTGCCCGAAGCCCAGGTAGACGCGGGATTTGAAGCGCAGGGCCCCGCGGCGCTCCAGGAGCTCGAGGCCGAGCCTGGCGAACCGGTAGGCCATGCGGTAATCGCCGAAGCGCGGCCCGAGGAGCATGCCGAACCAGGTGTAGGCGAGGCACGACGCATCGCAGTTGCCGCGCTCGAGGCTGAGGGTCGTCATGCGCGTCACGACGAGGCAATTCAGGTTCGCGTCGGTGAACAGCGCCGGCGACTGCGCGTGGGTCAGGACCTCGAGGGTCGCGCGGCACTCCGGGTCCGTCATCCGGGGTGAGTCGATGAGGTCCTCGACCGAACGGCTCCCGAGCAGCTCCCAGACTCGCTCGTATTCCTTCCGTACCTCCTCGTCCGTGGGGTGCGGCGACCACGTGACGCCGACGCGGCGGAGGTAGTCGAGGCCGACGTCGACGCCGCGATCGCTGCGGTCCATGGTCGTGTAGAGGCCGAGGCGCGCGCACGTGACGGCGGCCAGATCGACGAGGCTCGCGGCGCGGCGCGAGAGCGCCGAGAGCCGCTCCTCGGCCGCCGAGAGATCGCCGGTGAGGTACTCGCACTCGGCCCGATGGAGCTCGAGCTCGAAGGTGAGCTCGTACCGTCGCTCCCAGCGATCCTCCGGGAGCAGCGCCCTGCCGGCGACCAGATACCTCAGCGCCAGGGCGCAGGCGTTCGACCCCCTGGCGCGCTTGCCCGCGATGAGGTTGAGCTCAGCCACCCGCTCGCGCTCCGCCCGTGATGTGATCAGCGGAGCGCCTCGGTCGAGCTGATTGACGATCTCGAAGATCTTCTCCTCGAGCGCCTCCGGCGCCGCGCGCGACGCGAGCAGCCGGCCGATCCCGAGGTGCATCGCCGGCCGCTCGCCTTCGGGGATGAGCGAATAGGCGGCCTCCTGGACCCGGTCATGGACGAACCTGTACGAGGCGTCCCTGCGCAGGACCAGCCCCACGCGGACGGCATCCCAGAGGTCCGCGTGCGTCTCCTCCACCGAGCTGCCGCGGACCATCGCGAGGCGGTCGACGCCGGCGGTGCTCCCGAGACAGGCGAGGTGCTTCAGCGCCTCCTGGGCGCCCGGAGGGAGCCGCACGAGCTTGCCGACCATCAGGTCGATCACGTTGTCCGTGAAGCCCTTTTCGCGGATCTTCGCGACGTCCCATTGGAAGCTCTCGGCGCGCTCGTCGAGCTCGATGAGCCGCTCCTCGTGCAGCGCGGTGAGGAACTGGATCGCGAAGAAGGGGTTGCCGGCCGTCTTCTCGTGGACGAGGGCCGAGAGCTGCGCGGCGTCCTCGCTGCGGCAGCGGAGCGCGTCGCCGACGAGCGCGCCGAGGTGCTCCCGGGAGAGCGGGCCGAGCACGATGTCCGAGACGCGCGCGCCGTCCTTTCGCACCTTGTCGAACGCCATCATGAGCGGGTGCGAGGGCGTCACCTCGTTGTCGCGGTACGCGCCGACGACGAGGAGGTGGCGCGTCTCGGGGTGGGTCATCAGATCATGAAGGAGCCCGAGGCTCGCGGGGTTGGTCCACTGGAGATCGTCGAGGAAGAGCACGAGCGGGTGCTCCTTCCGGGCAAACGCCCCGATGAACCTCCGGAACACGACGCGAAACCGGTGCTGCGCCTCGGCCAGCGGGAGCTCAGGGACCTGCGGTTGCCGGCCGATGACGAGCTCGACCTGCGGGATGACGTCCACGATGAGCTGTCCGTTGGGCCCGAGCGCGTCGAGCAGCCGCTGCCGGAAGGCCGCGATCCGGTCCTCGGGCTCGGCGAGGATCTCGCACACGACATCCCGGAAGGCCTGGACGAGCGTGAAGTGAGGGATGCCGCGTCTGGATCGTTCGAACTTCCCCGAAAGAAACAGGGCTCGTTCCCGGACGATCGGTTTGTAGAGCTCGTGAACGAGGGCCGACTTTCCGCTGCCGGAATAGCCAGAGACCAGGACGAGCTCGGGGACCCCCGTGTCCACGACGCGCTCGAACGTGCGCCGCAAGGCGCTCACCTCGCGCTCGCGGCCATAGAGCTTCTGCGGGAGCTGGACGCGGCCGGAGATGTCGCGCTCGCCCAGGGAGAACGGCTCGATCCTGCCACACGCCCGGTGCTGCGACAGGCACCGCTCGAGGTCGTGCCTGAGGCCGCGGGCGGTCTGGTAGCGATCCTCCGCCATCTTGGCGAGGAGCTTCAGGACGATCGCCGAGAGGACCTCGGACACCCCGGGGACGATCGCGGAGGGCGGCGGCGGGGCGAGGGCGACGTGGCAGTGCACCCACTCGAGCGGATCCCGCGCCTCGAACGGCAGGCGCCCCGTGAGCATCTGGTAGAAGGTGACGCCGACCGCATAGAGATCTGCGCGGCTGTCGATCGCCCGATTCATTCGCCCCGTCTGCTCCGGAGACAGGTACGGCAAGGAGCCTTCGATGAGCCGGGGAGTCCCGACCGGGGGCTGCTCGCGGGGGAGGCGGGAGGCAAGGCCGAAGTCGGCGAGCTTCACCTCGCCCGTGGTCGCGTTGACGAGGATGTTCTGGGGCTTGAGATCCTTGTGGAGGATGTCCCGCTGGTGGAGCTCCGCCACGCAGGTGACGAGACGTACCGCGAGATCGAGGAACCGCCCGGCGCTCATGGGCGCGTCGATGAGGAGGAGGTGATCGAGCGACTCGCCGCCGAAATCCTCCATGACGAGCGCCGGCAGCCCCTCGAACGTCTCGAGGGCGAGCGGTTCGACGAAGGCCTCGTGGCGGAGACCCTTGCCCATCGTGTACTCGCGCCGGAGGCGCTCGATGTCCTGCGAGCAGCCGCTCCTCGGGTCGATGACCTTCAAGATCACCGGGCGGCCATCGGCGCTCCGGACCGCGCGAAGCAGGCGGGTTCTTCCGCCCTCGTGGAGGGTCCCGGTGATCGTGTACGGGGAGGGAGCGCGCATCTCCTTGGGCAGACTCACGAGGACGACATGCCGCAAAGCGCTGGCGCCGGTCGGCCGGGGGGGACATCGAGGCCGTCGGCGACCCCGGAGCGGCCGAGCCCGTGTGCCGCCCCGAGGGGGCTCAGCCATACAACCGGCGCGCACACACGGCTCCCGCCAAACACCGCGCCGCCCGCCCCATGCTCCCGCGATCGTGACATCGTCAGACCCCTCCTGTATCGATACACTATCGATACCACGAGGACCCCGCTGCGCCCGCCCCTGGACGGACGGCGACCCCAGGAGGGGATTCACGAAGCGATCGCTCGGCTGCTCGGGCCGCCGGTTGCGCCCGACGGGCGAGCCAGCCTGGACCGATGGTCGGATCAGGATCGGGAATCTAGAAGGCGAACGGCACGTCGATCTGCAGGATCTTGTGCTCTGACGCCGTCATCGGATCATCGAGCCCCATCGCGAACGCGACCCCGGGGCGCAACCACATCTTCTCTCCCAGCTTGAAGTGGCCGCGCGGCCCCACGGCCACCGTCGTCGTCTCGCGCGTCGCGCGGGAGGCGTCCTTCTGCACGGAGACCGGCGTCGAGAGCCAGCGCTGGTGCCGGAGCTCGGCGCCGATCGACAGCATCGGGACGACGAAGTAGCCGAGGTGCACGCCGGCGGTGAAGTTCGTCTTCGACGAGTCCGGCTGCACGTCCTCCCCGCGGACGCGCACGAGCTGGAGCACCGTGGCCTCGATCTGCGCGGTGAAGCCGTGGGCGACATAGGCGAGCCCGACGCCCGGGAAGACCGTGAGGTCGTTGACGGCGAACATCGCGTTATCCATCGCCGAGCGGGCGTAGATCCCCGCCGTCCTCGCGGGGCCCATCTCCGGGCTCGGCGTGTTGCCGCCGCCGGAGCCCACGGGCACCGTGAGGCCAAGGAACAGGGCGAGTCGCAGCTCCGGCGTGAGCTTCAGCGCGTAGGTGGCGCCGACGACAGGGTTCAGGAACCCGAAGCCCGAGTCGCCCGCAGGCGGGGAGTTCGAGACGACGCCGAGCCGCACGAGCGGGGCCAGCTCGTCGGTCACCTTGTAGCTGAAGAGCAGCGTGGACGCGACTGTCGAGCCGGAGGAGCTCGCGGAAGGAGCGCTGTAGAAGGCGATCGCGGTGTCGGAGCGCACGACGGACACGGCGACGACCGGACGGAGCTGAAACGGCAACGAATACGGAGGCGGCTTGGGCTTGTCCGCCGGCGGCTCCGCGGCGGCAGGCTCCGTCGCGGGCTGAGCCGACGCCTGAAACGCAGGCAGACAAAGGAGGCTCGCGCCGAAGAACACACGGAACAACGGACGACATGGATGCTTGTTGGTCATGGGCAGAGCAGGGGGTTGGGCTGGAGGACAACCGCTGTGGCCTCGTCGCCAGCGCAACGAGACGGCCTTCGGAACTGCCGTCGGCTCTGCTGAGCCTGCTCCCACTCTCCGCGCAGAGAGGTTTCGCAAAGATGACAGGGACGAAATGATGGCGCGTGTTCGACACCTCTGTTCGCCGGAGATGTCGTTACCTGCGCGCCGCGGAACCTCGGAGAAACCTGCCGGCCATCAAGACGAGCCGCGGGCGAGCGATGCGCGGAGCGCCGATCCGCCGCCGCGGCCGGGCCTTACCGCTCGAGCACCGTGATCGAGCGGTCCCAGTACGACGCGACCACCGCCCGCGCGCCGTCCTTCGAGACCGCCACGGCGCACGCGCCCTTGCCCGTGGGCAGCGACGCGACGACCCTCGGCGGGTCGCCCGCGATGACCACGACGCCGCTGCCGACCGGAGGCCACCGGGTCCCGCCGAGCGCCACGAAGAGCGTCTTGCGGTCGGGCGACGTGACGCCCGTCAGCGGCACCCCGCGGAGCGGGAGCGTGCTCTTCACTTCCATCGTCGACAGGTCGATGACGCTCGCGGTCCGCGCCTCGGCGTTGAGCGTGATGCCGTACCGGTCCTCATCGAGCAAGAAGCCCGCGGTCGGGCCGACGCCGACGGGCGTCTTCCTCGTCTCGGTCACCCCGGCGACGCTCAGCAGGATCGCCGTGTTGGACAGCCGATCGGGGAAGAACACGGCGCCGCCATCCCGCGTGATGTCGCCCTCGCGCGGCTCGCGCCCGACCGCGATGCTCCGCCGGGTCGCGCCGAACGGCGACTCGCTCGGATCGAACAGGTCGATCCACGCGCCCCCCGGCCGGCCCGCGTGCGTCAGCGCGCCGAGCGCCGCGATGTAGGGGCGCCCCTCGGCCTGCACGAGGAACAGCTGCCCCGTGGCGTGCGGGAGCGTGATGTTCGCGAGCCGCACCCCCGTCGGCAGCTCGAACTTCGTCACGCGCTTCGTGTCCGTCGTCGCCGCGACCACCGTCCTGCCGTCCGGCAGCGCCACGATGTCGCCCGGCGTCCGGCCGACGTCGAGCAGGACCGGATCGCGATCCCACGCGGTCGTGTCCATCACCGGGATCCGCGCGGCGTCCTCGTGCCGCAGCACCGCGACGTAGCGGTCGAACAGGAGCCGGATGTGGTCGCCCTGCGCCGGCATCGACGCCTTGTGGATGAGCTCGCCGCTCTGGAGCTTGTACTCGCGCAGCGAGGCGTCGTCGGCGCTGACGTAGATCGACGTGCCGCTCGGGTTGAAGACCACGTCGAGCGGGTGCACGTCCCCGATCCGGAACTCGCGGGCGCGCCAGCGGCCCTTCGGCTCCGCCGGGGGCGGCGCGGGCTCGGCGGCGTCGGGGCCGAACGCCGCGGGGTCCGGCGCGTCGTCCGGCGCGGCGCGCGAGGCGGCGCCCTCCGGCGCGAGCGCGGTCAGCGGCGGCGCCTCGCCGACGGGCGACTTCAGGCTGGTCAGGGTGGCGATGATCACGGCCGCGACGCCGCTCGCCACGGTCACCGCGGCCCGCGCCAGGCGCGGCTCGCGGCCGGAGAGCGACCCCACGGAGCCGCGGTGGCGCTCGCCGAGCCACCCCTTGCAGGCGCGGCACTTGCGCGCCCCCTCGACGATCCGCGCGCCGCAGCTCGGGCACGGGACGCGACGCTCGCTCATTGCAGCACCCATGCGACCTTGGCGCGATCGCCGAGCGCGAGCGCCGAGCCGCCGTCCGGGGCGAGCCGCACCCGCGTCGGCTCGCCGCCGAGCGGGTGGACCTTCGCCGCGTAGCTCTTCAGATCGACCAGGGCCACCGAGCCCGCCCCGTCGCCGCTCAGCGCGACGACCGCCTGCGCCCCGTCCGGAGCGATGGCCATGTCGAGCGCGCGGCCGGGGAACGTGACGGCGCGGAGCAGCTCGCGCTTCGACAGATCGAAGACCTGGATCGCCCGCCCCTCGTTGCACCGCACGATCGCGCGCCGGTCGCTCCGGACGAGCGCGATCTGCTCCGGCTCCCGGCACGTCGTGATGCGCGCCTCCTGCCGGACCGCGCCCGACGGGAGCCAGGTGAGCGGCACCAGGGTGTTCTCGGCCCGGAGGGCCACGAAGCCCGCCGAGCCGTCGGGGATCATGAGCGCGCTGGCCGGGTTGCCCACCATCGAGGTGCGCACGCGATCCTGCTCCGAGCCGAGCCGGCTCGGGTCGAACGGATAGGCGACGCCGCCCGACGGCTCGCCCTTGCCGGGCAGCGGGAGCTGGCCCGTCGTCGTGATCGCGCGGGTGCCGCTGTCGTCCACGGCCACCGGGCCCACGGCGTCGTCGCCGAACTGGATGCGCTCGATCTCGGCGTGGTACTCGGTCGCGAGGATCGCCACCGCGTGCGCCGCCGGCAGCGAGGCGAGCGCGCGCCGGCCCGAGGCGCCTACCTGGATGTCGCCCACGGCCTCGCCGAGCTCGATCGTCTTGAGCAGCCGCGTCGTGGCGGCGTCGATCACGTAGATGCGCGAGGGCGCGGTCGCGTAGACGACGTCGCCCACGCGGTGCAGGCGCCGGACGTGGGGCGCCTCGGAGACGAGGCTCAGCGCCTGGCCGGTCCGGGAGCTGCGCACCTCCAGGCCGGCGGACAGCGCGACCACGAAGCGGTCACGGTCGAGCGGGAGCGCGTCGAGCGCGTCCTTGGGCAGCGAGAAGGGGCCGGTGATCGAGGGCGCGTGCGTGTCGGCCAGGTGGCCGACGTCGTTCGGGCGCTGCCAGACGCAGCGGCCGAGCTGGCATGACTCGCCGCTCCAGCACGGCGCCCCGCACACCGGGGCCGGGGGAGCGACCGGCGACGCGGCCCGGGACGGCGCGAACCGGTGGGGCGCCAGGTAACGGAGCGCGCCGCCGGTGCTGATGAGCCCCAGGATCGCGCCGATCGTGACGAGCGGGCGCCAGTGGAGGGAGAGCCAGCTCGCGTCCTTGGGAGCATCGGGGATCGAAGGCGCCGTCGCCGTCCGCCTGGGCGCGTCGGCCGGCTCCCCGCACTCGGGGCAGAGGGCGACCCCGGCGGCGATGCGCTCGAGGCAGACAGGACAGGTCGCCTCGCCGGCGCCGGTCGATCGCCGGGGCGGCGGCTCCGTCCACGGGACAGGCACCGGGCTCGCCTCGGCGGCGTGGAGAGCCTCCCGCGCCTCAGCGGCGCTGGAGCCGGGCTCGGTATCGCTCCGCGTCTCGTGGTCCACTGCGCACCTGCGTCTCTTCCGTGTCCGTGACGAGCGGACCTCGCGTAACCCGAGCGTGCCCGGAAGTCGAGCCTTTCGTGCCGGCGCAGCGGCCCCGGCGACGTGGCCCAAGCCACGAGCGGCGCGCGCCGTGGACGAAACGACGTGGCAGGAGATCGCACCGCCACGAAAGATGCCTCGCGCGGCGGGGCGAGGGCCGCCGGCGCAGCAGAGGGGAGCATGGTTGTGGCCGTCAGCTCGGCATTCGGCCGTTGCGCGTCAGCTCGGGAGTCGGCCGGCGGCCGCCGGGTGGCCGAAGCGTCGATATCACCGAATTGACGTGCTCCCTGCGCCCGGCGCGCTTGCGGCCATGACTCGCCGAGCGAACACCATCAGAAGAAAATCCCAGCACCATCAAAAGAATAGGCACATTTGCCGGGTGCAATTCCACAAGATAACGCACCACGTCAGCACGCCGGGAGGACACCATCATGCTAATTTACCGGCGGGGTCTTGGGACGGCATCTTAACACGAGGTTGGCGATGAAAAAGACGGCTGGGTGCGTGGCGGCGCTTGCGCTTATGGGCGTGCTGGGCGCGTGTAGCGCAGAGAATCAGGGGAACAGCAGCAGCGGAGGCGACGCGTCATCGCAGGGGCAGGGCGCAGGCGGGCCCGGCGGGACCACCGGTGGGCCCAGCGGGACGGGCGGCTACGATGACAGCTTCGGCTCGGTCGATCCCACCGTCAGCAGCAGCGGTGTCGGCGGGAACCCCGGGGAGGACCAGGAAACCGGCAAGTCGTGCGACGGCAAGTTCACCGGCCGGGTGCGCGACTTCCAGGAGGCGCACCCCGACATGGAGCCGCAGGACGAGGGCAAGTGCATCAACTGCGACGATCACATGATCGTCACGGACACCCTCGGAGAGGACCTGAAACCCGTCTATGCCGGCGGGGCCGAGGGCACCACGACCACGACCGGCAAGGAGAACTTCGACGTGTGGTTCCGCGACACCGAGGGCGTGAACATGCCGATGAACCTCACGCTGCAGTTCGAGGACCCCGAAGGCGACGGCGTGTGGACGTACAACAACCGGGAGTTCTTCCCGGTCGACGAGGCGCTGTTCGGCAACGAGGGGCGGCCGCACAACTACCATTTCACCTTCGAGATGCACATGGGCTTCCAGTACAAGGGCGGCGAGCAGTTCACGTTCGCCGGCGACGACGACGTCTTCACGTACATCAACGGGAAGAAGGTGGTCGACCTCGGGGGCATCCACGCCGAGCAGCTCGAGGTCGTCGACCTCGACGACCTCGGGCTCGAGATCGGGAAGACGTATCAGCTCGACTTCTTCTTCGCCGAGCGCCACGTGACCGACTCTCACTTCCGGATCGACACCTCGATCGAGTTCCTCAACTGCGGCATCCAGGTCAACTGACGCCGGCGACGGGCGAGGCCGCGCGCCTGGCCCTCCCGTAGCGCCTCGTCGGGGTGCCCCCTCCCTGCGACGCTCGCGCGCGCGGCGATCAGTCAGAGCAGGCGAACTGCGGCGGATCGCTCTCCATCACGGCGCAGCCCGAACCGCACTCCTCGAAACAGTCCATGCAGTCGGCGTACGAGGCGGCCCGCGCGGGCGAGGTGACCTCGCCGACGTGCTCGGCGCACACCTCCCTCGCCTTCTCCGTGTCGTAGCCGCCACAGCCGGACACGGCGCCCGCGACCGCGACGAGGACGGCGACCAACAGCGAGCTCTTCCTGTCCTTGCTCATATAGCTCCCTCTCATTCTGCGCAGGTGAACGTCTGCGGGCACGCCCCCGACGGCTCGCAGGCGTCGCCGCACTCCTCGTAGCAGCTCACGCACGCCTCGTGGCTCTCGTCGGTGGAGCAGGACGGCACCGCGTCGCGCAGCTGGGCACAGCGCTGCTGCGCCTCCTCCGTCGAGAGCCCCCCGCAGCCACCCGCGAGCGCGACCAGCGAGAGCAGCGCCGCGCCAATCCCCAGCCTTCGAGCCATCCAAGCCTCCCTTCGAGCCATCCAAGCCTATCCGAAGCGCCACGACAGGGCGCGGCTTTCCGGGGCGCGCGCTCAGCCGTCCGCCGGCCTCGGCACCGTGACGAGCCCGTAGGTCCCCGCGCCGCTCACCTGGATCCACGCGCGCAGCACCTGGATCGGCCGCCCCGCCCGCGCCACGGCGGCCACCGCGTCGCCGAGGTCGCGCGCGCACGCGGCGTGCAGGTCGTCGGTCGTCTCGTGGTCCTCCGCGGAGCGGCGGATCCAGACCGCGGTCGACGGCATCACCGCGCCCTCGTGCCTGTCCTGCCAGCGCCTGCCGACGAGGTGCGCCCGGAGGAGCTTCCTCGCTTCCGGGGGCGTGTCCGGGTGGAGCTCATACACCATCGTCGCGATGAACGACCTCATGCACCCGAGCCTGCCGGAGCGCCGCGCGCCCGTCCAGACGGCGCGCTGCGCGCGTCCGCTGGACGAGCGGGCGGGCTCGCGCGGAGTTCCCGAGGGCAGGGGCGGCGGAACGGTGAAATAGTGTCGCGCCGATGCCTCCAAGCGACCTCGACCCCCGGCGCATCCTGCCGATCGCGGACCGGCTCCACGCGGACCCCGGCTACGCCGGCCGCGGCGTCACCATCGCCTTCCTCGACTCCGGCTTTTACGCCCACCCGGACCTCACCACCCCCCGGAACCGCGTCCTCGCCTACCACGACCTCTTCGCGCCCGAGGCGGGCCCCTCGGCGCTCGAGCACGGGGACGCCTCGTCGTGGCACGGCATGATGACCTCGGTGGTCGCCGCCGGGAACGGCGCGCTCTCCGACGGGCGCTTCCGCGGCCTCGCCTGGGAGGCGAACCTCGTGCTGGTCAAGGTCGGCTTCGCCCACCGCATCATCCACGACGACATCCGGCGGGGCATCGAATGGGTGATCGCGCACCGCGAGCAGCACGGGATCCGTGTGCTCAACATCTCCTGCGGCGGCGATTACGAGGAGTCGTACCTGACCGGGAGCCTGTCGCGCGCCGCCGACGACGCGACCCGGCACGGCATCGTGGTCGTGGCCGCCGCGGGCAACGCGGGGCACGACCCGGGGCACCGCGTCCTGCCGCCGGCCAGCGCGCCGAGCGTCATCGCCGTCGGGGGGCTCGACGACGGCGGCGCAGGAGAGCAGACGTGGAACTACCACTCTTCGTACGGCCTCACCCTCGACGGGCTGCAGAAGCCGGAGCTCATCGCGCCGGCGATCTGGCTGGCGGCGCCCATCCTGCCCGGGACGCCGACGGCGGCGCAGGCGCAGCTCCTCTCGCTGCTCGACCGCGCCCGGGACGAGGAGCTGCCCGGGCTGCTCGTCGAGCACGCGTGCGTCGATCCGGACCTCGACGCCATCGCCGGCCGCGAGCCGTACCTCGTGCGCCAGCTCGCGGCGGCCAAGCTGCGCGACCAGAAGGTGATCTCCGGCAATTACAAACACGTGGACGGGACGAGCTTCGCCGCGCCGATCGTGAGCAGCGTCGTGGCGCAGATGCTCGAGGCGAACCCGCGCCTCTCCCCGCAGCAATGCCGGCGCATCCTGATGAAGACCGCGCGCGGGCTGCCCGGCATCGCGCCGGAGCGCCAGGGCTTCGGCGTCGTGCAGCCCCGCGCCGCGGTGGCCGCCGCGCGCGCCGCCGCGTGAGCTCGCCGGCGTCCACGCGGCGAAGAGGTCGCTGGCGCTCGAGCTGACCTGCGCCGTGACGTCGCGCTCGGAGCCGTCCTGGAAGCGGCCGATCGCCGCGAGCTGCACGGCGGCGGGCTCGCCGTGGGCGAGCGCGACGGACCTCCAGGTCGAGCTCCGGACAGGCAGGGTACCGCGCCGGTCTGACGGCCGGCTCGCCGGGACTTCGAGCACGAACGGCGCGAGGAGGCCCGGAGCCCGTTCGTCCACATCGCACGGGGCATCGCGGCACGAGGCGCACGCCGTATCCAACGGGGGGTGCGCGCCGTCGCCGCCGCCGTCCGACGGTCCGGCTCGCCGCGCGCGGCGGTGGTCAGGAACAGGCAGACGCGGCCAGCCTGGGGGAATACCTTGCGTACCCCGCCGCCGGCCGGTAGCTTCCGGAGCGCCTCAAGGCTCGTTCGTCCTCGACCTCTGATCCGGCCGCCTGCTGCAACGTGGTTGCCTCGTCCGAACGTGGGGTGACGGCCGGTCGTCGGGGAGCGTTTTCGCGTGCGGCCCGCGGCACGATCCGGGCCGTTCGCGAGGGAAGCGGGGATCGTGCAACGGGATTGGCGGCAGACATGAGCAAGCGGCTTTATGTGGGGAACCTGGCGTTCCATTCGACGGAAGACAGCCTGCGCACCGCGTTCGAAGGGGCCGGCGTCGAGGTACTCTCGATTCAGTTGATGACAGACAGGATGACCGGGCAGTCGCGCGGGTTCGGGTTCGTCGAGGTGAGCGATGCCCAGGCGCAGGCGGCCATCAACGCGCTGCACGGCAAGGACCTCGACGGCCGTACCCTGACGGTCAACGAGGCGCGCGAGCGCACCGGCGGCCCCGGCGGCGGCGGCGGCGGCGGTGGCGGCTTCCGCGGGGGTGGCGGCGGCGGCGGCGGCCGTGGAGGTGGCGGCGGCGGGCGCGGCGGTGGCCGCGGCGGCGGCGGGCGCGACCGCTGGTAGCGCTGCAAGATCGACCCCGACGGCGCGGTCAGCGCCGCGCGGGGCTTCTCGCCGCCTCGACCACGGGCGCCGGGGCGCGGAGCGCAGGGGGATCCCCCAGGAAATAAAGCAAGAAACGC
Organism: Sorangium sp. So ce302; assembly: GCF_051530145.1. Taxonomy (GTDB): domain Bacteria; phylum Myxococcota_A; class Polyangia; order Polyangiales; family Polyangiaceae; genus Sorangium; species Sorangium cellulosum_B. The sequence continues at coordinate 11,324,719 of NZ_CP150326.1, forward strand.
CAGCGCGAAGGCGCGGCGACCCGCGCAGGAGCCCGGCCAGCGATGGCCGGACTCCTGGCCGGGTAGAACAGAGCTAGCTGGAGCGCTTCGCCCCGGGGCGGCGGAACGGCGCGCGGCCGGCGAAGACCTGGCCGTCGCCGAGCGCGTAGGAGATCCGGAGCAGCTGGTTGTACTTCGCGACGCGATCCGAGCGGGACGCGGAGCCGGTCTTGATCTGGCCCGCGTTCGTCGCGACCGCGAGGTCGGCGATGAACGTGTCCTCGGTCTCGCCCGAGCGGTGCGAGATGATCGACCGGTAGCCGCCCTCGGCCGCCTGGCGGATGCACTCGAGCGTCTCGGTGACCGTGCCGATCTGGTTCAGCTTGATGAGGATGGCGTTGGCGAGGCCGTCCTCGATGCCCTTCGCGAGGCGCGCGGGGTTCGTCACGAAGAGATCGTCGCCGACGAGCTGGACCTTCTTGCCGAGCCGCTCCGTGAGCAGGCGCCAGCCCTTCTCGTCGTTCTCGGCGACGCCATCCTCGATGGACACGATCGGGAACGCCTTGGCGAGCTCGTCGTAGATCGCGACGATCTCCTCGCGGGTCTTCTGCTGCTTGTCGAAGGTGTACCGCTCGGTCTTCGCGTCGTAGAACTCGCTGAGCGCCGAGTCGAGCGCGACGCCGACGTCCTCGCCCGGGCGGTGGCCGGCGGCCTCGATGGCGCGCACGACGTACTCGAGCGCCGCCCGGTTCGACGGGAGGCGCGGGGCGAAGCCGCCCTCGTCGCCGACGGCCGTGACCATGCCGTCCTTCTTGAGCAGGCCCCTCAGGGTGTGGAAGATCTCGGTGCCCGTGCGCAGCGCCTCGGCGAACGACTCGGCGCCGTAGGGGACGATCATGAACTCCTGGATCTCGAGGCCGTTGTCGGCGTGCACGCCGCCGTTCAGGATGTTCATGAGCGGCGTCGGAAGGACGCGCGCCGCGGCGCCGCCGAGGTAGCGCCAGAGCGGCAGGTCGACCGTGTCCGCGGCGGCGCGGGCGGCGGCCATCGAGACGGCGAGGATGGCGTTGGCGCCGAGCTTCGACTTGTTGGGGGAGCCGTCGGCCTGGATGAGCACCTTGTCGAGCTCGGCCTGGTCGAGCGCATCCATCCCGAGGACGGCCGGACCGAGGACGGTCTCGATGTTCTTCACCGCGGTGAGCACGCCCTTGCCGAGGAAGCGCTTCTTGTCGCCGTCCCTGAGTTCGACGGCCTCGTGCTCGCCGGTCGACGCGCCGCTCGGCACGGCCGCGCGGCCCGTGCCGCTCAGCGTGGTGACCTCGGCTTCGACGGTGGGGTTGCCGCGCGAATCGATGACTTCGCGCGCGATGACGCTCTGGATCTCCGACATGACCTCTCCTCAAGGGGATCGCCTTCGCGCGACCCCGGCTGCTCTCGAAGGGGGCTCGAGAAGCGGCCGGAGCATAGGCACGGCCCCCCCCGGATGTCGACGCTCCGGTGCACCCGCGGCGCGCGGCGCGGGATCCGACGCGGACCGACGCGGACCGCCCGTCGACCTACGCGCGGCGCGCAAGGTGGACGCGCGCCCGGGTCGACGGTCGGTGCGCGCCTGGCGTAAGCTCGCGCCCGCGTGGAAACGTCCATCGGCGTCTTCGGTGAGGAGATGCTCCTCTGGCTCTGCATGCTCCGCCAGTCCCCGCGGCGGCCGCCGGCCGATCACGTGCTGCGGCAGGCGAACCTGCTGCTCGAGGAGCTGAAGGGGTCCAGGCTCGCGCAGGGGATGCCGATCGCGTCGGTCGACGACGGGATGTTCGCGATCGCCGCGTGCGCGGACGAGTTCGCGATGTCGCTGCCGGACCTGCGGCCGGTCTGGGCGCAGCGCCCGCTCCAGGCGTCGCGGTGGACGACCAACAACGCGGGCGTCGAGTTCTTCGAGCGGCTGGAGCGCGTCCGGAAGGGCCCGCTCCCGGTCATGGCGACGTACGCGTGCGTGCTCGGGCTCGGCTTCCGCGGGCGCTACGGGCTGCCGGGGCAGAACACCGACGAGCTGCTGCGGATCCGCCGCGAGCTGTCGCTCAAGCTCGGCGTGGATCCGGATCGGGACTGGAAGGGCGGGGTGCTCAAGCCGGTGCAGGTCGAGGGCGTCGCGGTGCAGCACCTCCCCACCCAGTCGTTCTGGCGGTCCGTCCTCGTCGGGCGGGCGCTGGCGTCGCTCGTCGCGATCGCCGGCGCGCTCGCGCTCGCGTGGACGATCGCCCAAAGGGTCCGATGAGCGGCTCCTTCGTTTACGAGCTGGCGAGCGTCCACACGCTGGTCGAGCAGGCGAACCTGGGCAACGACCAGGGGATCTACGCGGTCCCCTGCTACCTGGTGCTCGGCGAGCCCGGATCGGGCCGCTCCACGGTGATCCGCTCGATGAACCTGACGTGGCCCGTGAGCGGCGGGCAGCTCCCGATCGGCGTGCCCGGGGCGCGGTGCTCTTACTGGCTGGCGAAGGAGGCGCTCTTCATCGAGCCGGAGGCGTCGGTGCTCGGCCCGCGGCGGGAGCCGGCCGAGCTCTCGCGGCTCTGCGACGAGCTGCGCCGCTCGCGGGAGCGCGAGCCGATCGACGGCATCCTGCTCGTCCTGAGCATCGCGGAGTTCGTCGAGCTCGACGAGCAGGGGCTCGACGCGTACGCGAACCGCATCCGCGCGTACCTCGTCGAGGTCGGCCGGGCGCTGCGCGCCGACGTGCCGACGTACGTGGTGCTGTCGCGCTACGACACGCTCTGGGGCTTCGCCGAGGTGTTCCAGTGGACCGCCGAGCGCGGGCGCGAGGAGCCGTGGGGCTTCACGCTCCCGCTCGAGACGAGCCCGGACCACGCCGGGCCGCGGATCCTCCAGGAGCTCGAGGGGCTGAACGCGCGGCTGGAGTCGACTTGCCTTGCGCGGGTGAGCTCGGAGGACGCGCCCGAGGCGCGGACGCGGGCGTTCCAGCACCTGGCCGAGGTGCGGGCGCTGATGCCGCGGCTGCAGCAGCTGTTCGGGGTGATCGCGATGGCGAACGCGTTCGAGCGGGCGCCGTGGCTCCGCGCGGTGGCGATCGGCAGCGCGATGCCCGGCATGGGGGACCGGCTCCGCGCGGGGGTGACGCGGTTCATGAACATGGGGCTGGCGCAGCCGCCGAACGTGGCGGTCGCGATGCGGCCGGGGGGGCTGCCGATCCACGCGACCCTGAGGGCCGTCGTGCTGCCGGAGCGGGACATCGTGCCGCTCCGGCAGCGGTGGCGGGACGACCGGTTCACGCTGCTCTGCTTCGTGGGCGGGCTCTTGCTGCTGCTCGCGGCGGGGCTCACCGAGATCATCCTGCGCTACGCGATGTGAGCGGGCGCCGAGGGCGGCCCCGCCGGCCCCGGCCGTCCAGTTGACATGGCAACTCGTGGGCTCAAACGCCCCCGAGATGCAGGGCTCGTCGGAGGCATGGAATCGACCTGCTGCCCAGGAGGCTCGCTCCGTCGAGCCTGGGCGCGCGCTCTCGGTGCGACCAGGCACAGCCCAGCTCAGGGGGTATCACGTCACCGCGAAGACCGGCGAGGGCCCGGGCTCCACCACGTATCGAGCCCATCGGGACGCCGACGGCATCGACGTGGCGATCAGGATGCTGCACACCGATTACGCCCGCGCCGGCGATATCATGCGCTTCAGGCACGCCTACCGCGCGATACGGCAGGTCGACTCGGCGAGGGTCGTCAAGGTGTACGCCGTCGAGGAGCACGAGGACGGGCTGGCGCTCGTCACCGAGTATTTCCCGAGCGCCCCGCTGTCCGCGAGGACGGCCTGCAAGCTGGGCGTCCGCGCGTCGCTGGACGTCTTGATCCCCGTGGCCGAGGCCCTGGCCGACATCCATCGCCATGGCCTCATCCATGGCGACGTGAGGCCTCCGAACATCCTGCTCGGAGAGGACGGTCAGGTGAAGCTCACGGGCTTCGGCGTGGAGTCCATCGTGACGCGCGAGAAGGAGGAGATCTATTGCCGCCGCGTCCTCTCGAAGGTGCTCCCCTATACATCGCCGGAGCAGACCGGCCGCATGAACCGGAGCGTGGATTACCGCACCGACATGTACTCGTTCGGCGTCGTCCTCTACGAGATGCTCGCGGGGCGAAGGCCGTTCGAGGCGCTCGACCCCCTCGAGCTGATGCACGCCCACATCGCCGTGACGCCCGTCGCCCCCTCGGAGCTCGACCCGGAGGTGCCCGACGCGCTCTCCGCCGTCACGATGAAGCTCCTCAGCAAGAACGCCGAGGACCGCTACCAGTGCGCCGAGGGGCTGAGGGCCGATCTGGAGGAGATCCGAGCGCGATGGCAGCGCGGCGGCCAGATAGCAGCGTTCAGCCCTGGCCGCCACGACAGGAGAGACCTCTTCCGGCTCCCCCAGAAGCTCTACGGCCGCGAAGGAGACATCCGGAAGCTCGTCGACGCGTTCGACGACGTGCTGCGGGGCAAGCGCACGATCGTCCTCGTCTCGGGCTATTCGGGCATCGGCAAGTCGTCGCTGGTCCAGGAGATCTTGAAGCCGCTGGTGCGCGAGAAGGGCTACTACATCAGCGGGAAGTACGATCAGGTCAACCGCGACACGCCCTACAGCGCCATCGTCCACGCGTTCGACACGCTCGTCAGGCAGCTCCTCTCCGAGAGCGAGGAGCGGATCACGCGGTGGCGGGACGCCATCCTGGGCGCCCTCGGGACCAACGGACAGGTGATCTGCGACGTCCTCCCGTCGCTCGAGCACCTCATCGGCGAGCAGCCGCCCGTCCCCGCGCTCGGCCCGGTCGAGGCCCAGAACCGCTTCATCCTCTACTTCCACAACTTCGTGTCCGTCTTCGCCCGGCACGCCCACCCGCTGGCCATCTTCCTCGACGATCTACAGTGGGTGGACTCGGCCAGCCTGAGCCTGCTCACGAGCGTCCTCGCGAGAGAGGACGTGGAGTCGCTCTTCTTCTGCGGCGCTTACCGCGACAACGAGGTGAGCCCGACCCACCCCTTCCTCGTCGCCCTGGAGCAGCTCACGAAGGGCGGCCTCGAGGCGCGCGACATTGTCCTCGCGCCCCTCGGCCTCGCGCACCTGACCGAGCTCATCAACGACAGCCTGCAGACAAGCGGCGGAGAGGCGCTCGCGGGCGCGATCCTGAAGAAGACCGGGGGCAACCCGTTCTTCGTGAAGCAGTTCATGCGGCACCTCTACGACACGAAGGCGCTGGTCTTCGATCCACCGGCGGGCTGGCGCTGGGACCTGCCCCAGATCGAGCGGCTGGAGTGCACCGATAACGTCCTGAGCCTCATGGCGGAGACCATCCGGCGCCTGCCGCAGGCGACGCAGCGGGTGCTCCGGCTGGCCTCGGCGATCGGCAACACGTTCGAGATGGACGTCCTGAACACCGTCAGCGAGCGGCCCCCCGACGAGACGTACGCGAGCCTCGACCACGCCGTCGCCGAGGGCCTGATCGTGAGCGCGGACGAGCAGGTTCGATTCGCGCACGACAAGATCCAGGAGGCCGCGTACTCGCTGATCCCGGAGGGAGACAGGGCGGCGTTTCACTACCGGATCGGGAAGCTCCTGCTCGGCAAGCCGCGCTCCGACGAGGGGCGCGATCTGTTCGACGTCGTCAATCACCTGAACAGCGCCGGCGGTCTGATCCGCGCGCCGGAAGAGCGCATGGAATCGGCCAGGCTCAACCTCCAGGCGGCCGGGCGCGCCCAGGAGTCGTCGGCCTTCACCGCGGCCCTCGGGTACCTGGAACATGGCATATCCATGCTGCCCGGAGACGCGTGGACCTCCAGGTACGAGCTGACCTTCACCTACCACACGAAGAAGGGGCTCCTGGAGTCGCTCTGCGGACGCCACGACGACGCGCTCTCCACCCTCTCGGGGACCTTCGAAAGAGCGGTGGGGCGCCTCCACAAGACGGAGGTGCGCCGCCTGAAGATGAACGTGGAGATCCTGAAGAACGACCTGCCCGCCGCCATGGAAGAGGGGCTCGCCGCGCTCGGGGCGTACGACATCCACCTGCCGCCTTATCCGGACGACGACGCGCTCATGGCCGAGATGGAGCGGACGATCGCGATGATCGGCGACCGCCCGATCGCGTCGCTCGTCGATCTGCCCGCGCTCGACGATCCCGAGATCGCCGCCCTGCAGGACGTGCTCCAGGAGATGTTCTCGCCGACCTACCAGCTCGGCACGAACAACTTCGGCATCACGGTGATGAAGGCGCTCCAGAACTCGCTGACCCATGGCATCTCGAGGAACTCGATCTACGCCTACGTGAACTTCGGGACGCTCCTGTGCGCCGGGCTCGACATCGAGAAGGGGTACGAGTTCGGCCGGGCGGCGGTCCGCCTGAACGAGCGCCACCCGGACGCGAAGTCCGAGTCCATGCTGTGCAACATGTGGGGAGCGTGGGTCCAGCACTGGATGGATACCTACGAGAGCTCGAAGGCGTCCCTGCGCAAGGGCGTCCACGCCGGCATGGAGACGGGGCAGTACATCTGGGCCTTCTACAATGCGTGCAACGCGAGCATGAACGGCCTCCTCCGGGGGGAGCACCTCCACGACGTCATCGAGGAGGCGACGCTGTATCTGCCGCTCTGCAAGCTCGACAAGTTCAACGCGATCACGTGGATCGTCGGGGCCGTCGGGCAGCTCTGCGAATACCTGAGCACGCCGGACGAGGGCGACTGGAAGCGCGGGGCGTGGGTCGACATCGACGCGGTCACCGAGGCCGCCCGCAGCATCGACAACCGGGCGTCGCTCTACTTCGTGAACGTCTTCAAGGTCCACGCCGGCGTGTTCCAGGGCGCGTACGAGGAGGTGGCCGAGATCTGGGGCTCGACCGATCCGGCCAGCCTCGGCATGCTCGCCGCGTGGCACGCGAGCCCTTGTTATCATTTCTACGGCGGGCTTTCGTTCTCACGGGCCGCGTGCGCCGCCGCCCCCGCGCTCAGGGCGGCGTACCTCGCGAGGCTCGGGGACTGCGCGCGCAAGGTGGAGTCGTGGGCGGCGCTCGGCCCGGAGAGCCACCGCCACCGCAGCTTGATCCTGAAGGCCGAGGTCGCCCGGAGCGAGCGGCGAGAGGGCGCGGGCGCCCTCTACGACCAGGGGATCGCGGCCGCGCGGGAGGGCCATTTCCTGCACGACGAGGCGCTGGCCAACGAGCTCTGCGCTCGACACTACCTCGACCTGGGCAGGGCGTTCGTCGCGCGCGCCTACATGACCGAGGCGCACAGGCTCTATGCGCGCTGGGGCGCCGTGCGGCCGATGCTGCGCCTCGAGAGGGACTTTCCGCACGCGCTCGGGCCGGAGGCGCTGCGCAGGCGCACCGACCTCGCGCGGGACGGAGGCGCCGGCGTCCGCGGCGCCGCCGTGGGTCACGGCGCTCGCCCGGGGCTCGACTTCATGACCATGCTCAGGGCCTCGCAGGCGGTGTCTGGCGAGCTGAACCTCGACCGGGTGATCGAGGCCCTGCTGACGATCGCGGTCGAGCACGCGGGCGCCGAGCGGGGGCTGCTGATCCGCGCGTCGAGCGCCTCGCACGCCGCGCACGACGTCGAGGCCGAGGTCGTCACCCGGCGCGGCCGGGTCGAGGTCACCCTTCGCCAGACGCCCGTCACCTCGAGCGATCTCCCCACCGCCATCCTCCAGTACGTCATCCGCACGCGAGAGAGCGTGATCCTGGACGACGCCGCCGTGCCTAACCTGTACTCGGAAGACGCCTACGTGCGCGGGCGGCGCCCCCGCTCCGTGCTCTGCCTCCCCCTGGTGAAGCAGGGCACGCTGGTCGGCGTGCTCTACCTGGAGAACAACCTGACCCCGCGCGCCTTCACCGCGGATCGGATCGAGGTGCTGGAGCTCCTGGCCTCCCAGTCCGCCATCTCGCTGGAGAACGCGCGCCTCTACACCCAGCTCCAGCAAGAGAACGGCGAGCGCAGGCGGGCGGAGCTGGCGCTGCGGGAGAGAGAGGCGCGCATCCGGCGCCTGGTGGACTCCAACATCATCGGGATCGCCGTCTGGGACCTCGACGGCAGGGTCATCGACGCGAACGACGCGCTCCTGTGCATGCTCGGCTACAGCCGTGAAGATCTGACCTCGGGGAATATCCGCTGGGCAGATCTCACGCCGCCGGAGTTCAAGGAGACGACCCAGCGGACGCTCGAACATGTCCGCATGACAGGTGAATTCAGGCCGCTGGAGAAGGAGTATTTCCGAAAGGACGGCGGCCGCGTCCCGGTGGTGATCGGCGGCGCGCGGTTCGAGGGGTCGGAGAGCCAGGGGGTGGCGTTCGTCCTCGACGTGACCGAGCGCAAGCAGGCGGAGGAGCGCCAGAAGCTCCTGATGAACGAGCTGAACCATCGGGTGAAGAACACGCTGGCGATCGTCCAGGCGATCGCCGTGCAGACGCTCCGCATGGCGGACTCGCCCAAGGCCTTCACGAGCGCCTTCCTGGCCCGGTTGCTCGCCCTGTCCCAGACCCACAACCTCCTGAACCAGACCGCGTGGCAGGGCGCCGACCTCCACGACGTCGTCCGCTCCGAGCTGGCGCCGCACGCCAACGGCGACGCCGAGCGCGTCCGCCTGGTCGGTCAGGACGTCCGCCTCCGCCCGGAAGCGGCGGTGACGCTCGGCATGGTCTTTCACGAGCTGGCGAGCAACGCGGCCAAGTACGGAGCGTTATCGCAGCCGTCCGGCCACGTCGCGGTCACATGGGACGTGATCACCCAGGCGCACGAGCGCCTGCTCCACCTGGAATGGCAGGAGACGGACGGGCCGCCTGTCCGGCCGCCGCGCCGCAAGGGCTTCGGCTCACGCCTGATCGAGCGCGATCTCGGGCGCCAGCTCGCCACGGAGGTGCGCCTCGACTACCTGCCTGGCGGCGTACGTTGCGTGATGGACCTGCCCCTCGAGCGCGTGGGCGTAGGATGAAGCCGGTCCCAGGAGGCGAACGTGGGCTGGAGGGGCTGCGTGTCCTCATCGTCGAGGACGAGCCCATGATCGCCTCGTCCCTCGAAGACGCCCTGACCGACCTCGGCTGTGTGGTGATCGGCCCGGCGCTGAACATGAAGGACGCGACGCGCCTGGCCCGCGCCGCCGAGATCGACGGGGCGAGCCTGGACATCAACATCGCCGGCGAGAAGGTCTATCCGGTGGCCGACATCCTGAGCGAGCGAGGCATCCCGTTCGTCTTCCTGACCGGATATGGCAAAGCTGGGTTGCGCGAGTCCGATCTCAGCCGTCCGGTGCTGCAGAAGCCGTGCAGTCTGGAGCGCTTCGAGGAGATCCTGGCGGGGTGGCGGTGAGCGATTCCACCGGGCTCCCGGGCGCAGCGGCGCCTGCGCGAGCTCGGCCCCGGCGCGCGCTGCCGAGGACGGCGCGCCCGTGTGGCGCTCCGCGCCGGCCTGCGCGGCGCGCCATGGCGGACACGGCCAGCGGGCGCGGCGTCGACAGGCCACGTCATCTACGTTGGTTCACGCTCGCGACACGGCACCACACTTGCAGGTCCGACGCTCGCAACGTTCGAAAGGAGGTTCTTATGGCGGAACAGCAGCGTCAGCCGACAGGCCAGGACGTGTCCGTGAGCAAGTCGCAGCAAGGCAAGCCCGGCAGCCAGGCGACAGGTCAGACCCCTTCCCAGGGGGCCGGCGGTCAGTCCACCGGGCTGCAGCGTCAGCAGGGCGGCGGCCAGATGGGGCGGTACGGCGCGGCAGGCGGCGCCATCAGCCCGTTCGCGATGATGAGCCGGATGATGGAGGACATCGATCGCATGTTCGACGACTTCGGCTTCGGAGGGCTGCTCTCGCCGCTCAGGCAGGGCCGCCTGCTGGGCGAGCTGGGCGGCGGCCGCGGTCTCCCGGCCCTCGGCGGCGGCCTCTGGTCGCCGCGCATCGAGGTGGGCGAGCGCAACGGTCAGCTCGTGGTCAAGGCCGATCTCCCCGGCGTGACCAAGGACGACATCCGGGTGGAGCTCCGGGAGGACACCCTGTTCATCGAGGGCGAGCGCCGGCAGGAGCAGCAGGAGCAGCGCGAGGGGGTGAGCTACACCGAGCGCAGCTACGGGTCGTTCATGCGCGGCATCCCGCTGCCCGAGGGCGTGCAGGCCGAGGACGTGGACGCGAGGTTCGAGAACGGCGTCCTCGAGGTCTGTCTGAAGCTGCCGCAGCAGCAGCAGCGCGGCCGCTCGGTCGAGATCAAGAGCGGCGGGCCCTCGCAGGGGACGAGCGCTGGCGGCGGCCAGATGTCCGAGAAGAGCCGGCCCAGCTAGCCGATCTCGCTCTGGGGCCCACCGGGGCGGCGGCGCGCCGCCGCCCCGGTGTCACCCGGCGGAGGGGGTCAATCGTCGACCGAGCGCGACCCGCAGGCGCGCGCCCCGGCCACGCCGCGCGGCGCGCCCTACTTCGCGTCGCGCGGCGCGCCGCCCCCGGGCGCCGCCTCGCGCCCTCCGAGGATCGCGAGCTCGGTCTCGATCCACCGGTCGAGCTCGCCCTGCAGGCTGAACAGCGCCAGATCGAACTCCCGCCCGTTGATGACGATGAACGGCGTCCCCGAGAGCCCGGCGCGGTCGGCCTCGGCCTTGTCGCGCGCGACCACCCGGGCGGCGGGCTCGCCCGCCATGTCGGCCTGGAACCGGGCCATGTCGAGGCCGACCTTCTGCGCGTAGCCGAGCAGGTCTTTCTCCTCGAGCCGCTGCTGGTTCTCGAACAGGAGGCGCTCCATCGGCCAGTAGCGGCCCTGGCGGTGCGCCGCGATGGCCGCGCGCGCCGCGGCGTCGGCGTGCGGGTGCGATCGCAGCGGGTACACCTTGTGGATCAGCCTGACGTACGGCGCGTGGCGCTCGACCACCTCGTCGAGGTGCGGGACCGCCCGCCCGCAGGAGGGGCACTCGAAGTCCGACCACACGACGATCTGGATCGACGCGCGCTCCGGCCCGCGAGAGGGCGAGTCGGCGAGGTCGATCTGCTTCACGTTCGGACCGAACCTCACGCCGTACGCGGCCTGGGCCTCCGCGCCGCTCGCGCCGCCGCGGATCTTGTCGGCGAGGAGCTGCGCGGCGGGCGCGCAGGCCGCGCAGGCGCGCGACTCGCGGACGCACTGCGCGAGCGACACCGCCTGATCGGGGCACGGCGCGTAGAGCTGCGAGACGAGCTGCCACCAGGTATCGCGCTCGCGGCGGACGAGCTCGGTCGTATCCACGCCGGGCAGCTGCTCCGGCGCGCCGCCGGGCGCGTCGAGCAGCGGCGCGCCGGAGGAGCTGCCCGGGGGCCCGGGGAGCGGGACCGCGGGAGAATCGGCGAACTGGGGTTCCTGCCGCTTCGCGCCGCCGCAACCCGGGAGCGCGGCGAGCGCGAGGAGCGCGGCGAGCGCGAGCCGTCGTGCACCTGATCTCGGAATGAACACGCGCGGATGCTACACCCCCGCCGCAGCCGGGCCAGGCCGAAGCGCCGCCCGAGGCGCGCGCCCGGCGCCGCCCCCTCAGAAGGCGCCGCGGAGGCCGAAGGTGGTGCCGCCCGGCGCGAGGGCGACGTGCGGCACCAGCCGGAGCCGCGGCGGGCGGAGGCGGATGTACTCGTAGGTCTCGGCCGCCGTGGGCTGCTCCTCGTACTCGAGGAGCGCGACGTCGAGGATGTTGGCCGTGATCAGCCCGAGGCCGCTGCCGATGTACATGCCCCCGAGCGCGCCCCAGTCGCCGGCGTCCGAGGCGCTGCCGATGGCCACGCCGATCAGGCCGCCGCCGATCGTGCAGCCGGCGTTGAGGCCGAGGCTGACGAAGCCCATGCCGAGGTGGCCGTTGGCCCAGTGGGTGACCGGGCCGCCGAGCATGACGGAGCCGGTGGCCATCCAGCCGAACACCTCGTTCTCCGTGGTGGCGGCGAGGGGCCCGAGCACGACGGTCCCGCTGAGCACGAGGAGGTGCTGCCAGCCGTACCAGGTGCGCTTCGGCTCGGATCGCTCGCGACCAGGAGCGCTCCCGGGCTGCCAGGGACCCGGGCTCGTCGTCCACCGCGCGGGCGCCTGGGGAGCTCCGGTCGGCGCAACCCCGGCTGGTGGCGCGCCTTCGTCGCCTGGCGCCGTCGGCGGCTGAAGGGGCGCTGCCGCGGCGCCGCCCGGAGCCGGCGCGGGCGGCGCCGCGGCCGGACCGCTCGGCGGCGCAGCGGGCGCAGGTGAGGCCCCGGACGCAGGCTGCATGGCGCTCGCCGGTGCCACCGTGAGCGCCACGGCCGTTGCGCAGACGATCCGCAGCCCATCGCGAAGCATGCCTGTCATCCGGCGATACTCGCCTCGTTCTTTCTGCGCTCGCAACCTCTTTTGCTTCCTTCCATTCGGCCGCTGCGCTCGAATCCTGCGCCGCATTCCTGCGATCGGCGATGGATGGCTGCTCGGCGGCGCGCGCCGTCAGACCCAGCGCCGCGTCGACCGGGCGTAGGTCTCGTAGGCAGCGCCGAACCGGGCGCGCAGCCGCCGCTCCTCGAACGCGATGTACCAGCGGTCGACGATCGTGACGAAGACCGCCGCGAGCAGGAACGACGTCGCCGCGCCGCTCAACGCCGCCATGCCCGCGGCCGCGAGGCCCATCCCGAGGTACATCGGATTCCTGGACCACCGGAACAGCCCGCCGGTCACGAGCCGCGTGGGCTCGGCAAAGGTGTTGATCTCCGTCGCGGCCCGCGCGAACTGCGCCCGAGCCGCGACCGCCATGACGACGCCGATCGCCAGCGGCAAGGCGCCGAGCCAGCGAGTCGACGCCGGGAGCACCGGCGGGAACGGCAGCACGGCGTGAGTCAGCCACATGACCGCCACCACGAGGAGGAGCAGGACCGGCGGGAGCAGATTGCGCGAGGGTGCGTTCGAGGTGATCATGCCCCACCAGTCTAGCGACAGGGCAAAACGCGGAGACTCGCGTTCGGGAGAGACGATGAAGCGCCCAGAAAAGCCGCGCAAAGAGCCTCGCCAGGCGCGCTCGCGCTTCCTCGTGGAGACCATCGTCGAGGCCGCGGCTCGCGTTTTCGACGCGCACGGCTACGACGGGGCGAACACGAACCAGGTCGCCAAGGTCGCAGGGGTGAGCGTCGGGTCGGTGTACCAGTACTTCCCGAACAAGGACGCCCTCGTCACCGCGCTGCACGAGCGCCACGTGCGCCACATGCTGCGGCTCGTCGAGCAGGTGGACGCGGCGGCCGACGGCGTCTCGCTGCGCGGAGCGACGGAGGCGCTCGTCGAGAGGAGCCTCGAGCTCCACCGGTCGGAGCCGCGGCTGCAACGGCTCCTCCACGCCGATCTCCCGACGCTGGAGCAACAGCGCACGCTGAGCGCGGCCAGCCGGGCGGTCGTCGATTGCACCCGGCGGCTGCTGTCGCGCCACGGTTCGGAGATCGTCCAGCCGGATCTCGATCTCGCCACCTACGTTGTCCTGCGCATGTTCGAGGAGCTCGTCCACGCAGCGGCCCTCGATCCGCCCGCGGGCGTCGACGACGGCGCGCTCCGGCGGGCGATCACCGACGCGCTCATGGGCTATCTCACCGTCGGCGCACCATCAGCGCGGGCGGCGAGCCCCGCGGACCGGCCATAGACGCGATGCCCCTTCCTCGCGGCGCGGACGCGGGAGCCACGCGGGACGCCAGCCCGTACAGAGACGATCCGTCCGGTGGACGACGGGCCCGCGACAACTTGCCGCATATTCCGCGCACGGCAGCCGTGCCACAGGTCGTGCGCCGGGCAGCCAGCAAGGGGGCCCTGCGCGTTCCTTCGGAGGGCACGACGACCACCATGACCCAATCGCCGAGATCCACCTTGCTTGCGCTGGCGCTCGCCAGCTTCACCGCCTTTGCTCCAGGCTGCGGCGACGACGACGCTGTGACGCCGGCTGGGTCCGGCGGCGGCGGCGAGTCTCCCGCCGGGACCGGCGGCTCCGGCGGCGAGGAGCCCGCCGTGACCGGCTCTGGCGCGGGCGGCGGCGGCGAGCCCGTGGATGACGAGGACAGCGACCACGACAGGGACGGCTTCACCCCGCGCGAGGGCGACTGCGACGACTTCAACAACACCGTCCACCCCGACGCCGAGGAGCGCAATCTCGATAACGTCGACTCGAACTGCGACAAGTCCGACGCGCCGGTCAAGACGCTCGTATGGAACGCTGGCCCGGAGCCCGACCTGGTGGACGCGATCGACCTCATGGACGAGGACGGCGACGGCCAGATCTCGCTCGCCGAGTTCGCCGCGGCGTGCGCCAGGTCCGCGTCGCTGACGGGCCCCGCGCGCCCCGGCGTGGTCCAGATCAACTCATCCTGCAGCCACTCGAACAGCTGCCGCGGCATGGTCTACCAGTCCTGGAACGAGCTTTACGAGCATACCTGCCGCGCCATGAACGGATGCTCGGGCTGGAGCTGCGTGGAGACCGCCGAAGATCAGGATCGAGACGGCCCCGCGGCGTTCAAGGCGGCGACGTGCGACCACTGCCACTCCGGCTCGGCGGGCTCGTTCGGCGTGAAGGTGCGGCCCACCGAGGACATGGCCACCTACGTCGCCGAGTTCTGGGAGCGCCGCTCGGATCTCTACCTGCAGTCCATCATCGCGTTCGGGATCGACGGCGTCCACCCCGAAGGCTACGCCTACTCGAACATGCCCGGCTCCTACCACCTGCTCTCGCTCGCTGAGATCGATCGGCTGATCGCCTACCTGCGCACCCTGACGCCCGAGGGCAAAAGCTTCGACCCGATGGCGCCAGCCGACCCCATCGAGCCGAGCAACTGAGCCGCCGATGAGCGCGCCGCGAGGCCTGGCCGGCAGCCAGGCGCCCATGGAGCGTGCGCTCCCGCGAGGCGCGCTCGGCCTCGGGCTGCGCCCGCCGCACTACGACGCGATCGAGCGGCTCCGGCCCCCGCCGGGCTTCTTCGAGATCATCGCGGAGAACTACCTCGGCGCGTCGCCGCTGCCCCGGGAGCGGCTCCGGCGCATCGCCGAGCGCACTCCGATCGTCGCCCACGGCGTCTCGCTGAACCTGCTCGGCGAAGCCCCCCTCGACCGGGATCACCTGTCCCGGCTCAAGGATCTGATCCAGGAGCTCCGGATCCCCTATTTCACGGATCACCTCTGCTGGACGGCGTTCGAGGGCGTGACGCACCACGACCTCCTGCCGGCGCCGTACGATCCGGAGCTGATCCCGTACGCCGCCGGCCGGGCGTTCGAAATCCAGGAGGCGCTCGGCGTCCCGTTCGGCATCGAAAACCTGTCTTCCTACGTCGGGTGGGAGCGCGACACGATGCCTGAGTGGGAGTTCTATCGCCGCGTGATCGAGGAGTCCGGCTGCTGGTGCATGCTGGACATCAACAACGTCTTTGTCTCCAGCGAGAACCACGGGTTCAATCCGCGCGAGTACCTCGACGGCGTGCCCTGGCACCGGGTCTTGCAGGTCCACCTGGCCGGCCACCAGGTCTTGCCCTCGGGCCTGCGACACGACACCCACGATCGTCCGGTGTGCGACGAGGTATGGTCTCTCTACGAGGAGGCGTGGCGCCGGGGCGGCCCTTTCCCGACGCTCCTCGAGTGGGACGCGGAGATCCCACCCTTGCACATCGCGCTCGCGGAGCTCGACAAAGCGCGGCAGGTGCGATCGCCATGAGCCCGAAAGGTGGAGATCCTCCGGGCTGGCTGCGGGAGCTCCAGCGCGACTTCACCGCCGTCCTCCGAGCGCCGCTCGACTCGAGCGCGGGCCGGTTCCGGGAGCGGCAGGAGCGGTATCCCGCGGGGCTCGTGGCGCAGGTGAAGGGCGGCCCCGGGGGCCTCGCGCCGGCGGAGCGGCTCGCGATCTATCACCGTCAGTACTGGATGCGTCTGTTCACCGGCCTGCAGACGAGCTTCCCGCGCGTGTCGCGGGCGATCGGCTGCTGGCACTTCAATCACCTGGCCGCGCTGCACCTCGAGGCGTGCCCGCCCCGTCACATCGATATCGACAAGAGCTCGTGCGGGTTCGCCGAGCGGCTCCGCGGCGCGCTGCGCGGCCCTGACGGCGCGCGCCGCGGTCGCCAACCGGAGCGCCCGGCGCGCGGGCACGAGGACGCGTGGCGCCGGCGGATCGAGCTCTCCAGGGCGCCGCTCGCGATGGTCCGCCAGGCGCTGCGCATGGACGAGGCGGAGCGGCTCGCCTGCGAGTCGCCGTTCGAGGGCCTCTGGCGGCCGACGCCGGAGGAGCTCGCCACGCTGGCCGAGGCGCGGCTGCGCTTCGCGGTCTCCTTCACGCTGACCCACGAGGACTGGGACCTCGCGCGCTTCTCGCGGCTCGCGGGCGGCGATCTGGACGAGGGCCCCCTGGACGCGAGGCGTCGCCACGCGTCCACCCGCGCGTGGGTCTTCGCCCGGAGCGCCGCCGGCACGACCACGACCTCGGTGGATCCGCTGTTCGCCCGCCTGCTCGAGCGCTGCCGGGAGCTGCCGTTCGGGCAGGCCCTTGCCGCCGTCGAGCAGGGCTGTACGGCGGCGGAAGCAGCGCAGCTGCGGGCAAATCTGCAGGGCTGGATCGCGCTCGCCCTCTCGAGCGGCTGGTGGACGGGCCTCGCCGGCGTCGGGACCGCTAGCCGCGGTCCGTCTTCTTCAGCTCGCCCTTGAACCGCCACTCCACCGCCGCCTTCACGCCCAGCGTGATCACCGACACGCCGGCGAGGAGGCTGGCGACGGCGAACGCGGGCACGACGCGGACCATGTTGGCGTAGTAGACGCGCTCGACGTGGAGCGGCAGCGTCACCTGATCGGACGAGCCCGACGAGACCACGTACACGGCGCCGAACTCGCCCATCGCCCTGGCGGCGCACAGGATGACGCCATACAGGAGGCCCCAGCGGATGTTGGGCAGCGTGACGCGCCAGAAGATCTGCCATCCGTTCGCGCCGAGGACGCGGGCGACCTGCTCCTCCTCGGTCCCCTGGGCCTGCATCAGCGGGATGAGCTCTCGCGCGACGAACGGGAACGTGATGAACACCGTGGCGAGCACGATGCCAGGAAGGGCGAAGATGACCCGGGTGGAGACCTCGAGGCTCGTGAACCCGAGGCTCACCGCATAGGTCCTGTTCACGAACGCGCCGAAGAACCCGTTCGCCCCGAAGAGCAGGACGAAGCACAGGCCGGCGACCACCGGCGAGGTCGAGAACGGCAGATCGATCAGCGTGACGAGCAGGCTCTTGCCCCGGAACTCGAACTTGGCGACGGCCCACGCCGCCGCGACGCCGAAGAGCGTGTTGAGCGGCACCGCGATGGCCGTGGTGAAGAGCGTGAGCTTCACCGCGTGGAACGTCGCGCGGTCGAAGACCGCCTGTCCGTAGGCGCTCAGCCCCTCGCTGAAGGCGTGCCAGAACACCACCCCCAGCGGGAGGACGAGGAACACGCCGACGAGCGCCACGCACAGGCCGATCAGCAGCCGGCGCGCGCCGCCGCCCTCGGCGGAGACCGCCTTGCCTGCCCGGGAGCGCGCGGCGAGCATCTCGTGCCTCGGGTCCGCCGGCCGCGGGCGGTCAGCCCGCCGCCCTGCCTGCGTGGGCGCGCGCGGCGGCGCGCTGGAGCAGGTTGATCGCGAGGAGGAGCGCGAAGGATGCCGCGAGGAGCAGGACCGCGACCGCCGTCGCGTCGGCGTAGGTGCCAGTCTCGTTCACCTCGATCATCTTGATGATCACCTGGGACGCGATCTCGGTGTCCGGCCGATTGCCCGAGATGAAGATCACCGACCCGTACTCGCCGAGGCCGCGCGCGAGCGCCAGCGCGAACCCCGTGAGGAGCGCCGGCGCGAGCTCGGGCAAGACGACGGCGCGGAAGATCTGGAGCCGGCCGGCGCCGAGCGTCGCCGCCGCCTCCTCGACGTCCCGGCTCAGGTCCTCGATCACCGGCTGCACCGTGCGCACGACGAACGGCAGCCCGACGAAGGCCATCGCGATCACCACCCCGAGCGGCGCCAGGGAGATCCTGTCGTACACCGTCCACTCGATCGGCAACTCGCGCCACTCGCGCCCCCAGCCGCCGTGCGCGAACCCCCGCCACGCGGGCCACGGATACCGGAAACCCAGCCCGGAGAGCCACCCGCCGAGCAGACCGCTCTCGGCATACAGCGTCGAGAGCGCGATGCCAGCCACGGCCGTGGGCAGCGCGAAGGGCAGGTCGATCACCGCGTCGATCACGCGCGCGAACGGGAACGTGTACCGGCCGAGCACCCACGCGATGAGCAGGCCGACGACGACGTTGAGGAGCGCGGCGACGAGCGAGGCGCCCAGCGTGAACCGCACGGCCGCGGCGACCCAGCCGCTCGTGATCACCCCGAAGAACCGCTCCCACCCGAGCTCCGCCGTCTTCAGGAACAGCGCGGAGAGCGGCAAGAGGACCACGAGGCTCAGGTAGAGCACCGTGACGCCCAGCGAGAGCGAGAGCCCAGGGAGCACGCGCGCGCGGCGCGACATCACTTCTTCCGCATCTTGTCGAGCTCGGCCCCCTGGCTGAAGTGGACGCTCATCACGGTCGGCCAGTCGCTGAAATGGTCCTTGAACCGGAACAGCGAGAGCGGCCTGAGCCGCTCCGCGTGCTTCTTCGCGATCGCCTCGCTGTACGGGCGGTTGTAGCGCTTCGCGATGAGCTCCTGGCCCTCGTCGGAGAAGTGGAACTGGACGTACGCCTCGGCGACGTCCTTGACGCCGTGCCGCTCGGCGACCTTGTCGACGACCGCGAGGGGGACCTCGATCGTGATCGAGTCCGAGGGGACGACGACCTCGAACTGGTCGGCCGTGGCCGGATCGGCCGCGATCTGGAGGATCTCGTTCTCCCAGCCGAAGAGGACGTCGCCCGTGCGCTGCACGATGAAGCGGGTCGACGAGCCGCGCATGGCCGGGTCGAGGATGGCGTCGTCATAGACCTTCGCCGTGAACTCGCGCGCCGCGGCCTCCGCGTCCGTCCGGCCCTCGGCCTTCGCCTTGCGCGCGGCGTGCGCCCAGGTCGACAGGTAAATCCACCGCGCCCCGCCGCCGGTCTTCGGATCCGGGCACAGCGCCACGACCTCGGGTCGCGCGAGGTCCTCCCAGCCCTTCACCTGCTTGGGGTTGCCCTTGCGGACCAGGAAGATGACGGCGGACGTGTACGGCACCGAGCCGTTCGGCAGGCGCTCCCGCCATGTCGCGGGGAGCAGGCCCGCCTTGGCGATGGTGTCGATGTCGAAGTCGACCGACAGGGCGGCGACGTCCGTCTCCTTGCCGGCCGCGATGTCGCGCGCCTGCTTGCCCGACGGGCCGTGATCGGTCTCCACGTCGACGTCCCTGCCGGTCGTCTGCTTGTACCACCGCTCGAACGCCGGATTGAGCTCCTGGTAGAGCTCGCGGGTGGGGTCATAGGATGCGACCGAGAGCTTCGCGGCCCGGCCTTCCGCGCTCGCGTCGGGCGCGGTCGCCGTCGTCTTCTCCTCGCACCCGGCGGCGGCCAGGAGCAGGGTGCCCAGCGCGAGCGCGGAACGGAGCAGGGCTGTCTTCATCGATCGTCGCCTCCGGGGGGAACGGCGGCCACTCTACCGCCGAACAAGGCGCTTGTCGCGACGAGTGCGCCCGCGCGATCCAGGCGCGGGCGACGGCCTCCGGCCGCTCATCCTCGTCGATCTACAGCGGTTTCCGCCCACCTCTGCGACGTGCAGAGCAGAGCGGCGGTCATACATGCAGAGCAGAGCGGCGGTCATACATGCAGAGCAGAGCGACGGTCACCCGCACAGGAGACGGGCCCAGATCGGCGTTTTCGGCGCGCAAGCGCACTCCGGTGCGCTGAGCACCGAAAACGCCGAGGTGGGCCCGTATCCGAAGCGGGTGACCGTCGCTCTAGGCGGCCGCGCTCCCGCGGCCGGATGCGCCGTTTCCCCCGTCGTTGAGCTTCGCTTCGTGCTTTGCGACCCACTTGCGGAGCCGCTGCGACAGCGGTGACCGTCCGTTTTCGTAGTTGGCGACCGAGCTGCGCGCGAGGCCGAGCTTTTCGCCGAGCTCGGCCTGCGAGAGCCCGAGCTTCTCGCGAAGCACCTTCAGCGTCGTCGAGCCCGCCGCCGCTTGCGCGCGCGCCGGCGCGCTCGGACGGGTGGGCGGCACGGCCTCGACCGCGCGCCCGGCGCGCTGCGTGCGCTCGACCGCCACCGGCTGCGACTCCGTGCGGGCGCCTTCCGGCGCGGTGCGCCGCGCGACGGGCGCTCGGACGCTGCTCGTGCTCCCCGCGAGCTTCTCGCCGCAAAACGGGCAGAAGTCGAACGCGAGGACCTTGCCCGCGTCGGTGCGGAACTCGATTCCCTGGATCGACGCGGGAATCCCTTGCGCGCGGCGCTCTTCGCTCGCCCACCCGTACACGAGCGTGAGCCCGCGCTCCTCTTGATTCACCGGTAGCCCGGTCTGACTCATCCGAAGGCAGACCGTCCTGCCGTCGCGCGTGCACTGTCGTCCGATCATGGGCATCGTCATCTCCTCTTTTCCGTGCGGGCGCAGGCGTACCCGGTCGAACTTTTGCGCAGTACTGCTCACCTGTCAAGGTGGACACACGCCAGGTCGAACTTTTGCGCGATACTGTTCATTTGTCAAGGCAGAACAACGGGGAGCCTGGGCGAGGAAGAGGCGATGATGTAGGGATCGTCCACGAGCTCGTCCTCGTCCTTTTCACTTGTTCACTTGTGTTCATTTGTCAGCTCCAGCGTGGAACCCGCGCGCGGAGTGTCCACGTGCCCTCGCGTTCCTGGGGGAGCTTGCAGCCGATGAGCCCCGTCAACGTTTACCACTGCCAGCGATGCATCGCGCCGCTGGAGGTCCCGCCGGGCAGCCGCACGATCGTGTGCCGTTACTGCGGAACACACAACGAGCTGCAGCGCCCAATCCCGTCCGTGGCCGCGCCTCGCCCCGCTGCGGCGCCGAGCCGTCGCCCCGCTGCGGCGCCGAGACGCACGTTGGCGGCGATCCTCCTCGGGGTCGCCATCGCGATCGCCATGATCGTGAGCATCGCCGTGCTGGCCCCGCGGGGCGCGCGGGTCCCCGAACCGTTCCGCGGCCCGCTCGAGCTGGAGTGGTCGAACGAGCGCAAATTCGTCGTCAAGTCCGACGAAGCGCTCCACGGCGACGTCGCCATCTTCGAGGGCACTTACCAGATCACCTTCCACGGCTTCCCGGAAGGCACCAGGTGGAAGGTCGGGGAGAAGAGCGGGCGCATCGAGAGCACTATCTATGACATCATCAAGCTCGACAATGTCGAGGGCCAGCTCGGAAGAGTTCCAGTCGCCAGGTACCGCGATACCCTGCTAGGACCCAAGGCGAAGCTCGAGATCGAGCTCCCCTCCGGACAGGCAGCTTCCATCGAGCTGCGCCAGGTCGACGCCGCCATGTCCGTCCTGTCGGTGCTCGATCGCGTCAAGAATGGGCCGGTCCTCTTCGAAGGCGAGCCGAAGCAGGAGAGCGATCTGAGCAGCGTGCTCCTCCTCGAGACGGCTTCCATGAAGCTCTTCGGCCAGGCGGTCCTTCTGCAAGACGTGGATCTGGTGGCCATCACGCGCCGGCTCCCGGAGATCAAGGGCCGAAAGACGTGCACCGGGTACAAGGACCGCGCGGGCGAGCCGCTCGCCGACCTGACGATCCGGTTCAAGGAGACCGAGGCCACCGTGCTCGATAGGCGGACCGGGGCCGTCGTGCAGAAGAAGGTCTTTCCGCCGGATGAAGAGTGCCCGATGTTCAGGTTGTCGATCGACGGCGATCGCGAGCGAGAGCAAGACAGCTACCCGCCGACGCGGGACATCGAGTCATGGCTGAGCTCCTTGGTCCAGCGTTAGCCGGCCGAGACGACGGGCCATGTACCGCGCCGGCGACGCGCCGAGCGCCTTGCGGAACATGGTGACGAAGCTGCTCGCGCTCTCGTAGCCGAGATCGCTCGCGACGCTCTGCACGCTCGCTCCGCGCGAGAGCCGCTGGAGGGCCAGGACGATGTGGAGCTGCTGGCGCCAGCGACCGAAGCTGAGGCCGGTCTCCCGGACGAGCAGCCGGTTGAGGGTCCGTTCGCCGACGCCGATCCGGCGGGCCCACGTGCCCATCGTCGCGCCGTCGGCGGGGTTCTCCGCCATCGCATCGACCAGCTTTCGGAGGCGCTGATCGGCCGGCATCGGCAGGCGATGTTTCTCGATCGTCGCCGCCGCCAGCTCGTCGAACAGGACGGCCACGAGCCGCGCATCCGGCCCGTCGAGGTCGTACAGCGCGGGGCGCGCCGCGAGACGGACGAGCAGCTCGCGAAAGAGCGGCGTGACCGAGACGGCGCAGCACTCGGCCGGCAGGCGCGGAGCCACGTCCGGCTCCATGAAGACGCCGTAGCCCTCGAGCGGCGCGCGCCCTCGTATCTTGTGGAGCACTCCGGCGGGGATCCACAGCGCCGAGCGCGGTGGGACGATCCACAGGGCGTTCGACGCCTCGCACGTGACCTCGCCGCGCTCGAGGAAGAACAGCTGTGACTCTCGGTGGCTGTGGAACTCGCTCTCCAGCCCGCCGGTGACCATGCTCAGGCCGACGGCGTTGGCGGGCCGCGCGAGCGTGCTTCGCCACTGGCCACGATCCTCGCGCGCGAAGCGACGCGAGAGCGACTCCATCGCCTCGGCCGCCGACGCGCGTGGCTCGTTCGCGATCTGGACGTCGCCGTGAAAGGTCCACCCGGGGGAATCGATCGACGACGACGCGGGCGGGGCTGACGAGCCTTTCGTGGTGGAGCCGGCGGAGGGCGAGGCCGACGCCGGCGATGCCGTTGATGACACGGGCGACGCGGGGCGCTTCCTTCGCTTCGAACCCATGGCCGGATTGCAAAATAAAATGTCCTCATTTCGGAATGCGGTCAAGTTCGCCGGCTGCGATGGTTCCTCTGCGCGCTCTGGCGGCCGTGCCGGAGCCCGGGAAACCGCTCTTCGGCGGGCAGGAAGGCAGAGGCTCTTCGATGCGGAAGGTGATGACCGCGCAGCAGATCGAGGCGATCGTCGGCGCCCCGATCCCGGCCGTGCGCATGAAGCAGATCGGCGCCCTGGACGAGGGATGTCGGCGCGTCCTCGCCAATGCTCCGGTCGCCGGCTTCGGTTTTCGTGACGAACAGGGAGGCTGGCGCAGCACCTTCGTCGGAGGCGCCCGCGGCTTTGCGCACGTGGAATCGCCGAAGCGCGTTCGGCTCGAGCTACCGGCGAGACACCCGACGCCGAAGTCCGGCAGCGGCGCCTCGTTCGTCTTCCTCGTGCCGGGGATCGGCGAGACCCTTCGGCTCAACGGCTCCGTGGCCGAGCGACGCGGCGGCCGGATCGTCGTCACCGTCGAAGAGGCCTTCGTGCACTGCGCGAGGAGCATCCTCCGATCCCGCCTCTGGGAGGGGCCGCGCGCTCGCGCCGCGGCCGCTGTCGAGCCGCCATTGCCGCGTGATGGCGCGCGCCACGAAAGGGAAGGCGGACCCCTCGGCGATCCGAGCGTTGCTCGCTTCCTCGCATCGAGCCCCTTTGCCGTCCTCTCGTCGTGGGACGCTGCGGGCTCGGGCGATACGAGCCCGCGAGGAGATTTCCCGGGCTTCTTGCGGATCCTCGACCGCGAGACGCTCGTCATCCCCGATCGCCGGGGAAACCGGCGGACCGATACGTTCCACAACGTCGTGACGTGCGACCAGGTCTCCCTCGCGGCCGTGGTTCCAGGGCGCGACGACGTTCTGCACGTCAGCGGCACGGCGTGCGTCACCGACGAGCCGGCGCTCTTGTCGACCATGGCGCTCGCGGGAAAGCCACCGCAGGCCGCGCTCGTCATCCGCGTGGAGCGCGCGGAGCTCCTGGCGAACGAGGCCCTGCAGCGGTCGAAGATCTGGCAACGCTCCGCCGACGTCGACGCGGGCGCCGTCCCTGATCTGATGGCGCTGGCGACTCAGCACCTTGCGCTCAACAAGGGCGGCGGCGCGAAGGCGACGATGATTCGCCTCCTCGGCAGCGGCGCCGGCGCTTTCCCGAGGCTCCTGCGCTGGCTCGTCGATCTCGGTTACCGCAAGGGGCTGACGGACGAGGGCTACGACCGCGGCGCGACGAGGGCGGACGACCCGGACAACCAGCGCGAAGGTCGCCTGCGATGACGATCGGCTCGGACAGCGAAGCGACTCGGTTCAATCCACGCGGACCACGGCGACCTGCGCAATCTTGGCGGGGGGCTCGACGTCGACCGTGACGAAATGGCGCCCGATGCCGTCGAGCCGCTCGGGGATCGCGCCGCCGCCGCCCGAGATGTACGCAGGGATCCCCGCGTTCTCGAACGCATAGAACGAGTGGATGTGGCCGTAGAACGTGAGATCCACGCGCCCGTCCGCGAGCATCGTGAGGAGCTTGTTCGCCTCGGCGCGGCTCGCGAATGCGCCGTTGCGGGAGCCCACCGGGTCGAGGGGCGCGAGGTGCATCGTGACCACGTGCAGAAGATCCTGCCCCTCGGTGAGCCAGCCGTCGAGCCACCCGTAGACGAGCGGATCGATCGTCGCGCTCGCCGAGTCGAGCATCGTGAACTGCACACCCCGGAACGCGAAGCGGTAATTCCCTCGGCCAAACCACTCGTGGTAGAGGTCGTCCCGCGTGCCGAGCTCGTGGTTGCCGAGCGTCGCATAGCAGGGAAAACGGAGCGTCTTCATCTCGCGCTGGAATCGCTCGAGCTGCTCGGGCGAGCCCCGCGACGTGAGATCGCCGCTGATGAGCGCGAAGCGGACGCCCTCCGCCTCGTTCATTTTCGCGTAGATGTCCTGAACGCGGTCGATGTCCTCCTGGACGTCGGCGAAGACCGCGAACCGCCACGGCTCGCGCCGCGCCTCGTCCGGCGGGCGCAGCGAGAGGGTCGCCTCGGCGCCGGGCGGCAGGGAGAGGCGGAACGTGCGCTGGGTCGGAAACGGCGCCTCGACGAGCTCCACGGGCACGCGCTCGTCCCCGACGCGCGCCGAGAGCTCGGCGTCGGCGAGCATGTTCTCGATCGTGATCTTCCACGGCCCGCCCGCCTCGTCGGTGAGGCGGATCGAGAGCGCGGGCGCGCTCGCCCAGAGCGCGAGCTCGCCCGCGTCGAGGCGGCGGATCGCCGCGAGCCCCTCGTCCACGGCGACGCGCGCCTTTCCCCGCGAGGCCTTTCCCACCTCCAGGTCGCGGCGCGCGCGGCCCTCGGCCACGTCCAGGCAGGAGAGGACGAGCGGCGCGGTGAGGGCGATGAGCGCGAGGAGAGCGTCTCTCAGGATCATGGCGAGTCTCCAGGGCGGAAGAGCAGCGCGAGGCGCCCGACGTACGCGGAGCCCGCCTTCACGTCGGCGAGCAGGCCCCACCGGGGCGAGGCATGGAGCCGGCCCTCCAGGCCGAAATGGCCCGGGACGCCGCTGCCGAGGCCGGGGAGCTTCGCGCCGCCGACAACCCCGTCGTGCCGGTGATCGTAAACCACCTTGGCCTCGCCGCGCGGATACCCCGCGTGCCCGAGGTACGCGCCGAAGGCGAAGCGGGGGATCAAGAGCTCGTTCCCCTCGAGCGGGCGGCGGCCGTGGCGGTAGCCCTCGATCGCGATACCCCAGCCCATCTCCGCGAACGAGCCCCGCAGCGTGCGCCCGAGGTGGGCGAGATCGAGCCGGCCCTTTAGGCTGACCTCGCCGGTGGTGATCGAGAAGTCGTCGGAGGTGTAGCGGTGATGGGTGAGCGCGCCCTCGATCTCGAGGAACGAGCCGTCCGCCGCGCGCGGGCCGTCCGCCGTGCCGGGGCCGATGAAGCGATGCGCGGCCTCGACGCGGAGGCGCGCATTGTCGTCGTTCAAGGCAAACCAGCCGGAGCCCGAGAGGCGGAGGGAGCTCAGGCGCAGATCCACGCCCGGCACGAGAAACGTGCGGTACGCGAACGTGGGGTCGTGGACGTAGGCGAATCCGAGCTGCGTCTCGACCCAGGGCAACGACGAAGCACCGCGCCGGCCGCGGCGACGGCGCGGCGCCCGGCGGAGACATCCTTCGTCGGCGGCGCCGCGGTCGCCGGCGCCCCGCCTGGCGCGGCCATGGCCGGGGGGATTGGCGCGCCATCACCCGCCTCGACCTGGGCCGGCGCGACCACGAGGAGGAGCGCCAGGGTGAGGACGTGGCCTGTGGTGCGCGGGGGCCTCAGCATCGAGCTCTGCGTGGCGGGCGCCTACCGTGGCACGGCCGTGCCGGCTTTGCACGCGTCGAGAGCATCCGACCCCGCCGCCCTCGACCATCGGTCCTGAAGAGCTCGCGGCGACCGAGGGCCCGCCGATCACGTCGAGATGACCTTCGTTCACGTCGCGCCGGAGTCGACGTGGCCGACCGGGCAGCTCCTCCAGCACACGGGGCCCGTGACGCTGTAGCCGGCGCCGCTGGTCGGATAGTGTTGTCCGGCAACCAAGGAGAAGCCGCGAAGATGATCCGATCCTCACGCGCCGCGACGGCGGCCATGACAAGCCTGTTCCTGCTCCCGCTCGGAGCGTGCGTCACGGTGTCGGGGGCTCGGCCCCCCGCAGCGGCCACCGCCCCATCACCCAGCCCGGAGCCCGCGACCCCTGCGACGAGCCCCGCTCCGGCCGCGACCGCGCCGGCGACAGCCGCGACCGCGCCGGCGACAGCCGCGACCGGCCCGGCGGCCCCCGCGGTGGTGGATCTCGATGCGCTCTACAGCGAGGCGATCTTCAAGTCCGCCGTCGTCACGCCCGCCGCCGCGCGCAAGCTCGTGCCGCTCAAGCCCGACGCGAACGGCACCTACACCGTGACCACCTGGGCCGGCTGCCGGGGCGACGGCGGACCGAACAGGTGCGGCGCCTACGTGGCGCAGCAGCCCGTGAACGTGAAGTGGGACGTGTGGGTCACGAGCAACGGCGAGCTCCAGAACAAGTGCAAGACGTGGACAGGCGATGTGGTGCTCCAGATCCACCAGGTCCTCGGCATGTCAGCCCCGCAGCCGCCGCTCCCCGCGGACACGACGGAGCGGCAGTTCGTCACGTTCTCGGGGGTGCCGGCCGCGAGCATCTTCCGCCCGTGCACGGACGCCCGCGTCGACACCGACTCCTGCAATGGGACGAAGCTGCCTGAAAAGCAGTCTGCGTCGGCTCCGGCCGATTACTACAGGTGGTTCACGAACCATGCGATGTCGTCGTGGCAAGTGCCGGAGAAGGGTCAGACGCCCACGGGCTTTCCCTGGACCAGGCTCGGCTATTCGTACAACTGGGCGCCGGGCGCGGACATCTACGGGGCGTCCGAGTACGTCGTCTCCGGCGGCGCGAAGGCGGTGAAGCTCACCGTCGCCGCCGTCCAGACGGCCAAAGATTTCTGCAAGCCCTGAGCAGCGGGCTATGCCTGCAGCCCCGGGGCGCCCTCGCTCTTCTTGTCGGGCACGAGATAGATGCCAGGCAAGCTTATCAGGGTCATGGCGAGCTTGGTCGCCAGATTGATGGCGAAGATCTGCCGGATCACGTCGAACGGCAGCACAAAGGCAAAGGCACCGAAGCAAAACAGCAGGTTGTCGACCGGAACGCTGACCGCGTTGCTCGCGAGGACCGCGAGCCACTGGCGCCTGGGGCCCGCTTTTCTCAGATAGGCCTCGCGGACCCGATGGAAAACTTCGGTGTCCAGCAGTTCGCTCACGACCTCCGCGACGATGCTCGCGAACACGATTCGCCACACCGGGCTCAGGATCGCCGAGAACTGATCGCCGAGCCCCCAGGAGGGGTCAGACGGCACTTGTGCGGCCCAAAGAAGGTAGAGGGCCATCAGGAGATTGGCCCCGCCGGCGCAAAGGATCAACGTCTGGGCGCCGCGCTTGCCGATGGTCTTGTGGACCATGTCCCGCAAGGTGAAGGTGAGGGGATAGATAAAGGTCCCCATATCCACGGCCAACGAGAAGACGACGCCGATCTTGAGGCTTGCGATCTGACTGATGAGCTGCGCCGCGATATAGAACGAGATGACGACGATGGCCGCCGGCCTGATGGCGCTCGTCAGATCTTGGCTCGCGCTCCTGGGCGACGATTCGGACATGAGGATCGCCTCATTTTCAAGGCAGTTTCGGGGACCGCCGCGGTCTTGAGCCCGGGAGGGTCGATCGCACGGCTCCGCGAGCCTAGATGGCCGCCGGCGGCGAGGACAAAGAATCAACGACGACCCCGGCGAGGCTCGCTGCGTGGCGCACCCGTTTCCGTGCTCTCGCGGCCACGGTCGGCAGGCGGGGGGCCAGCAGGATCGACCTTGCGGACGCGACGAATTCCTGCGCGTTCGTCGCCGATCCTGGTATGCTCGCGAGCGTGGCCGATCCGGCGATCGATATCTTCATCTCCTATGCGCACGCGGACGAGGCGCTGAGGTGTCGCCTCGATAGCCATCTAGGCCCGCTCGTCCGACAGGGGCTCATCCGTCCCTGGCACAGAGGACTGACTGGGGCCGACGGGGAACGGAGCGCTGCGGCCGTCACCCGGCTCGCGCAGGCCCGTATCATCTTGCTGCTGGTAAGCGCCGATTTCCTGGCCGACGACGAGTGCGGCGCCGACGTCGAGCAGGCGCGTCGGCGGCTGCTGACCAGCGACGGCGCGCGGGTGATTCCGATCATCTTGCGCCCGTGCGACTGGAGCGCTGCGGCGTTCGCGTTCCTGACGCCCCTCCCCGCGGGCGGCGAGCCGCTGGCAAGGTCTCCTGACCCCGAGATCGCCTGGGCCGACGTTGCAGCGCGCATCGAGCAAGCCGTCGTCGCGGCGCGCCTCACGCGGCCGAGCGTCACCCCGGAACAGCCGCGCCGCGCGAGCGCCGCAGGACAAGTTCGGGTAAGCGGTGTTGTCCTGCGGAGCATGGATCGGACGCTCATCGACGAGTGCGGCAGGAGCGCACGCGACCTGGTCGTGGCGCAGATGCCCGAACACTGCCGCGACGACCTCCGCCATGAGTCGCTCGATTTGCTCGCGAGATACGATCTCGAGACGCTCACGACCTACATGGATCTCGCCACGTCGCTGGTCCTGCGGGATCCCAAGCGCTGGCGTGACTTCGGTCGACTGGCGGTCAGCGGCGACCTGCACCAGTTCGTGCGCCCAGTTTACGCGGTGCCGACGGTGAGCGTCGTGCCCGTCCTGCACCATACGACCAGCATCTTGTCGTGCCTCTTCACGTCCGGATCTTGGCGTGTTGACACCGGATTTGCCTGGAAGGTGGTGCTGACCATCGGAGATCTCGGGCCCCCTTCGGTGCTGCTTCGTTTGTGGATTGTAGGGGTCATGGAGGAGATCGTGCGACGCGCTATGTCGAGCGACGTCAACTGGGCTATTACGCACGGCGAGTCGAGAGATACCCCCGAGCTTACCTGTGAAATCAGCTTGTGAGGGGATGAGGGACTCAAGGATGAATGCTTGTCGCAACGCGCGCGTCGTTTCGCGAGGCTGTTGCCGGCCCCCTCTCCTCTCCCCTACCCCAGCAGCGACGCCGCCACCCTCGGCGCCTCCCGCGCGGAGCACCCCATCCAGCCCGAGAGCCGCTCCGCCGGCTCGCCGCTCGCGAGCGCCCGGAGCACCCGCTCCGCCACGTCCGCGCGGAGCGCCCGCGTCCCGAACACCGGGTAGCCGATCGCCGCGTAGGCCTTGGGATCCACGCCCCGCGCGACCGCCATCGACACCGCGCCGGGCGCCGGGCACGCGGGCACCCGGCCGCGGTCGAACCAGGCGGCGCACAGCGCGAGGCGGCGCTCGAGCGCGCCGCGCCGGAGCAGCGGCTGCACGTAGAGCACGCGCTCGCCGACCTCGATGCCGCGCGCCGCGAGCAGCGCCCGGCCCTCCGGCGCGAGCTCCGCGACCTGCTCCTCCGCGTCGCGCGCCGCCGCCGTCCCGAGCCCCTGCTCCAGCTGGTAGACGATCCCCCGCGCTGCGCCCGGGAGCGCGCGCACCTCGGGCGAGCGCAGCGGCGCGAGCAGCGCCTCGACGAGATCGCGCGCGAACGCCACGAGCCGCCGGAGCACGCGCGACCGCGCCCCCGCGCCGAGGTCCTCGAGCGCGGCGAGCCGCACGTCGGGCAGGAGCAGCGTCGGGCCGCGCGCGAGCTGCCCGAGCAGCCGCTCGCCGTCGAAGATCCGCCCGCCCACGTCGACCGAGAACCGCTCGTGCGGCGCCCCGACGAGCGCCTCGACCCAGCGCGCCCAGTCGTCCTCGGGCGCGGGCGCCGCGGGCCCCGGCGCGAGCCGGGCCCGGAGCGCCGCGATCGGCGCGAACGGGTGCCCCGCCGGCACCGCCGGCGGCTCGGCCTCCGCGCGCCGCTGCGTCGAGGGCGCGCCCGGCGACGACCGCGCGCCCGACGACGACCGCGAGCGGCGCGCCGCGCCGCCGCCCCGCTCGACGAAGCGCTGCACAAGCCGCTCGTGGAGCGCGTCGCTCAGGCGATCCTCGATCGCCCGCGTGCGCTCCTGCCACGCCGCCGCGTCGCGGACCCAGCGCGGGTGGTTCGAGATGTACGTCCACGTCCTGATCGACGCGATCCGCGTGATCAGCGTGTCGATGTCGCCGGCCACCTCGTCGATCTCGGCCACCCGGGCGGCCATCCAGCCGGCGTCGAGCGCCGCGCTCGGGCCCGAGAGCTGCCCGTAGATCTCGGCGAGGAGCGCGACGTGCGACTCGAACAGGAGCTTGCGGAAGTCGGGGATGCGGCAGACCTCCCAGAGGAGCCCCACCGCCTCTTCACCCCGCGCGCGCGCTCGCACCTCCGGGTCCCCGGCGAGCCTCGCCAGCGCGGCCGTGTCCTCCGCGTCGTCGACGAGCCTCAGCGAGCGGGCGCGCGGCCGCGCCCGGAGCGACGCGAGGAGCGCGTCGATCGAGCTCATGTCGAGCTCGCTGCTCCGCCAGAGCAGCCGCCGCACCGGGGGGAACCGGTGCGCCTCGATCGCGGCGGCCACGCCGTCGGGGAGCGAGAGCGGCGCGACGGTGCCGAAGGTCCCGTCCGCGAGGTGCCTGCCCGCGCGACCGGCGATCTGCGCGAGCTCGGCGGGGTCGAGGTCGCGCACGGCGCGCCCGTCGAACTTGCGGAGCGCCGCGAACGCGACGTGGCGCACGTCGAGGTTGAGCCCCATGCCGATCGCGTCGGTGGCGACGAGGTAGTCGACCTCGCCCGACTGGAAGAGGGCGACCTGCGCGTTGCGGGTGCGCGGCGAGAGCGCGCCGAGCACCACGGCCGCGCCGCCCCGCTGCGCGCGCAGCCGCTCGGCGATCTCGTAGACCTGCGGGGTCGAGAACGCGACGACGGCGCTGCGCGGCGGCAGGCGCGAGAGCTTGCCGGCCCCGGCGCTCGCGAGCCGCGAGAGGCGCGGGTGCTGGACGATGCTGGCGGTGGGCACGAGCTCGGCCACGAGCGGCCGCATCGTGTCGGCGCCGAGGAACCAGGTCTCGCGCCGGCCGCGCGAGAGGAGCAGGCGCTCGGTGAACACGTGGCCGCGCTGGTCGTGCGCGGCGAGCTGGATCTCGTCGATGGCCAGGAAGTCGACCTCCAGATCGACGGGCATCGCCTCGACGGTGCACACCCAGTAGTCCGGCCGCCTGGGGACGCGCTTCTCCTCGCCGGTCACGAGCGCGACGCGGGCCTCGCCGACCCGGGTGCTCACCCGGTCGTAGACCTCGCGCGCGAGCAGGCGCAGCGGCAGGCCGATCATGCCCGAGTCGTGCGAGAGCATGCGCTCGATGGCGCGGTGGGTCTTGCCGGTGTTGGTCGGGCCCAGGACGGCGGTGATGGGGGAAGCGTCGACCATGGCGCACGCAGCTTAGTACCGGACGCCGCAGCTACGCCCCCGCGCGACGCGCCGAGGGCGTGCGCCTCGGGTCCTTGCGGCCGGGCGGGCTCGTCCTCGGGCTCGCCGAGCCTGATGGCGCCGGCTATCGTGTCAGCGCGCCGTCGGGTCCGCGAGCCAGGCGGCGAGCGCCTCGGGCGGGAGTGCCAGCTTGGCATCGTCGAGGCGATCGGCACCGAGGCGCTCGAACCGCTCAGCCAATACGGAGTGCTCCACCCCGGTCAGCGGTCGGCCCAGCTTCTTCTCGAACTGCATCGCCAGCACCCGGAGCTGTCCCTCCTTGATGCCCTCCTTGATGCCCTCCTTGATGCCCTCCTTGCGCCCCTCTTGGAGGGCCTCCTTCCGCGCCTCGTCGCGGAGCGACTGCTTGAGCTGCTCGAACCACTGCTGAACTTCTGTCACGATCTCCTCCTCTTCCGCGTCTTCCGTCGTGCGCGCCGAGGGCTCGGCCGGGACCTCGAAGCGCAATCGTACCAGCCAAGGCAGGGCAATGCTCCTCTCCCAGGCGTCGTCGGGCAGGGCGATGAGCTCACGGATGGCATCGCGGAGCACGGCGCGTGCGCCGAGCAGGCGCAGGAGCAGGGTGTCTCGGACGCGCGGCAGCTCGGCGATGGCAACGAGGTCGATCTGCCATCCCGGCGCGGCCCGGTAGAGGCCGGGGCGCCCGGGCACCGGGTCGAAGCCGAACGCGTCGAGCACGGTGGCGGGCCGGCCGCTGCTGAGGACGCACAGCCGCGGGAAGGGCACGGCGCCGCCAGCGCGGCGCTCGAGCTCGTGGTGCCAGTGGAGCTGCTTGCGGACGCAGCCGCGCAGCTCGGCCGGACCGGGGGTGTCGTGGAAGAGCTCGAACTGGCAGGGCTCCGCCGCGAGCTCGCCGAGCAGGCCGAGCTCTGCGCGCAACGCGGCGCGGGCGGGATCGGGCACGTACCAGATGTCCATGGTCTGGGAAGTTGAGATGACCTCGACCTGAGTGTCGGCGCCGCCGGTGAGAGCGAGGGTCTCGCGTAAGACGTTCTTGCCGAACGCGTCGTATCTGATGCGCATCGGTGCGGTGACGAGAATGGGATTTACCGAACGTGCCAGCAAGCCAATTTTCGCGCAGGGCATGCTATTTTTGCGAAGCGAGGGAGAGCGTCATCGCGTATGGGGAGGAGGAGAATCGGGCTGTTACATGCGCCGCGTCAATGTCATTCAGAAATCGCGTCTTCAGCGCTGTACCGCCACGGCGCTGGGGGGCGCGAATCGATGGTTAGGAGAGTGGTAGTTCGTCGGGCGGAGGTTCGGGGTGCGCGTGCGCGTACCGGGGGAGAGCGCGAAGGACGCGGCGGCCGAAGGCGTGGGCCTCAACGCTGGGGATCGAGCTCCTGCGCACGCAGCGCGCTGGCCCGTGTCACGGACGAGCGCGGCAGCTCGCCCTTATCTCTGGACTGCATCGGCGTCGGCGATCGGCGGGTGCCGAACGCCTGAATAGTCGGAAAATTTCACCATCATTGCATGCACGGAGCGAAGCCTGGGTCACCTGGGCGAGAGCAGCTCCTCCCTCTTCAGCGACATCGACCCCTCGCCTCGAGGTCGCGGAGCGCCCATGGGGTCGGGCGAAAAGCCTGCCGATGCGGGGGAGGAGAAGATGCGACAGCAGCCCGCTCGCGCTCGGCCTTCGTCGCGTCGCCGCGCCCGTGGCATGATGGGGCGAGATGCCGGCCGCTGTAAGGAGCACGACATGGGGCCCGGCCTCTGCTAGACCGCGGAGGCCCGAACGGAACGACGCTGGGACGCGGAAGGCTCGATCGCATGCTGTCGCTTGAGGCGGGGAGCGTCGTCGGTGGGAAGTATCGCCTGGAGCGGCCGCTGGCGGGCGGCGCCATGGGCTTTCTCTGGGTGGCCCGGCACCTCCAGCTGGACGTCGAGGTCGCGCTCAAGTTCATGATGCCGCAGCACGCCGACTCCCCCGTCGCGCGCGCGCGGTTCGAGCGGGAGGCGAAGGCCTCGGCCCAGCTCCGGACCCCCCACGTGGTCCACGTCTACGACTACGGCCTCGAGGGCGACACGCCCTACCTCGCGATGGAGCTGCTCGAGGGAGAGGACCTCGCGGCGTACCTCGCGCGCCACGGGCGCCTCGAGCCGGAGGAGCTGCTCGGCATCGTGAGCCAGGTTTCCAAGGCGCTCCGCCGCGCGCACGAGGTGGGGCTCATCCATCGCGACCTCAAGCCGGCGAACATCTTCCTCGCGCGGCAGGGCGAGGAGATCGTCAAGATCCTCGACTTCGGGGTCGCCAAGGCGATCGGCACCGGGCTGGCCGCCGACGCGACGAAGACCGGCACGCTCATCGGCTCGCCGCACTACATGAGCCCCGAGCAGGTGCGCCGGAGCAAGACGATCGACTTCCGCAGCGATCTCTGGTCGCTCGGCGTGATCATCTTCCAGTGCCTCACGGGCCAGCTGCCCTTCCCCGGCGAAGAGCTCGGCGACGTGCTCGTGGAGATCTGCACGGGCGACATTCCGGTCGCCTCGCAGCTCGCGCCTGCGCTGTGGCCCGAGCTGGATCGTTTCCTGGAGCGCGCGCTCAAGCGCGAGCCCGCGGAGCGGTTCCAGAGCGCGAGCGAGCTCGCCCGCGCGTTCGCCGCGGCGGTGCAGCGCACGGCGGTGCCGGACTCGCGCGACTCGCTGGACTCGACCGAGGCGCTGGCTCCCGGCGTCGCGCCGGCGCATGGCGTCGCGCAGGCTCATGGCGTCGCGCCGGCTCACGGCATCGCGCAGGCTCTCGGCATCCCGCCGGCTCACGGCGTCGCGCACGCTCACGGCGTCGCGCCGGGCGTCGGGGGTGGCACAGTGGCCCTGGACGACGCGGTGACCGCCGGCGGCACGCTGGCGGCGGGCGGGACGGTCGTCGAGGACCGCACGCGGGTCCCGGGTGGCGTGGTGGGCCCGGGCGACACGCTGGCCGCGGGCGGCACGCTGACCGCCAGCGGCACGCTGGAGGCCGTTGGAGGCGCGCTGCCCCCGCCCGTGGATCGTCGCGCCCCGTCGCGGGCGGTGCTCGCCGTGGCTGCCAGCGTGCTCGTGGTCGGCCTGGGGATCGCCGCCGTCGTCCTGCTTCGCTCGCCTGCTCCCGAGGTCACCGCTGCCCCCGGGTCGACGTCTCCGCCGGACGCTCCGGCGTCCGCTGCACCGCCGACACGGGTGGAGGAGGTGCCTGCCCTGCCTCCCCCGGGCGCGAGCGCCGTCCCCGCCACGCCGGCATCGTCGGCCCCGACCAGCGCGGCCTCCGCCTCGGCGCCCCCCCCATCGGCCGCCCCCCCACCTGGCGCCGCAAAGGCCACGCCAAGGCCTGCGCGCCCGCAGGCGCCTCCCCCGGCCAGGCGGCCCTCTCAGGGGGCGCCCTCCAGCAAGGGCGCTTCCGAGAAGGATCCGACCTTCGGCTTCTAGTATCCCGTCTCCTCTGAAGAGCGCGAACTAGAACCGTCGATGAACTTGACCGTCTCGTCGAGCGGCGCCCGGCCCGTACGGGTGTAACCGACCGTGGGGTCCTCGTAGCCGATCGACATGCCGCAGAAGAGGATGAGCCCGTCCGGGGGTGACAGGACCTGCGCGACGGTCTTGCGAACCTGCGACCACGCCATCTGCGGGCAACTGTGCAGCGCTTCGGCGCGCAGCAGCAGCATGACGGTCTGCAGATACATCCCGGTGTCGGCCCATTGGGCCGGGCCCACGTCACGGTCGATGTAGCAGAACAGGGCGGCGGGCGCGCCGAAACAGTCCCAGTTGGCGATCGCGGCCCTCTGCCGCGCCTCCCAGTCCTCGCGAGCAATGCCGAGCGAGGCGTAGCGCTCCCTGCCGAAGGCGGATCGGCGCTCTCTGTACGGGGACTTCAGTCCCGGCGGGTACATTTCGTACTCCCGCTCGTCCCAGGGGTCGCCCGCAGCGACGCGCGCCACGGCGAGCCTCTTGAGCTCAGCCAGCGGCGCGCCGGTCACCACGTAGGTGTTCCATGGCTGGAGGTTCGATCCGGATGGCGACCAAGCCGCTGCGGATAACACGCGCTCCAGCACCTCCCTCGAGACGGGCTGGTCGGTGAATCCGCGCACCGCCCGTCGGCTCCTGACTGCCTCATAGACGTCCATGATCGCCTGCCTCTCCCGATCTGCTCATTGAAATCACAATCCTAATCGACGACTTGGCCAGGATCGAATCGCCGCGCGGCGGAGCGGGACCGACTCGGGCGGAGAGTGAAAGCAAATGGGTTCCGGAAGGCAAGGGGCATCTCAT
The DNA here is from genome assembly GCF_051530145.1 of Sorangium sp. So ce302. Lineage (GTDB taxonomy): Bacteria > Myxococcota_A > Polyangia > Polyangiales > Polyangiaceae > Sorangium > Sorangium cellulosum_B. The sequence continues at coordinate 11,360,769 of NZ_CP150326.1, forward strand.
CTCACATCGCAGTGGGCAGAACATGCCATCCACCATCCTGGGCAAGTCGTCGAACAGGTTCGTGATTCATTGACATGGCACACCACTGGACATCGTGCACCGCCGGCGGGTCCTCACGCTCGAATGGCACCAGGGTGAGCCGGAGCAACTGGCGCGCGGCCGGCCGCGGACCCGCGGTTTGGCCGCACCCGCCGAGAGGCGCCCACCGTGTCGACATCACCCGCCCTGGCGGGCGTGTCCGCCCAGACCGCGGCGGTGCGGCGACGCCCCCCTCCCGCTGGCCGATCACCTGGAGGACATCCAGGAGCCGCTCTTCTGCCTCGGCGCCGCCGGCGGCTTCGGCGATCACGGCCTTTACACCACCACGCTCATCGCCTCCACGAACGTCACCGCTCATGTCGTCAGGCGCCTCACGCCCGCGCGCGAGGACGAGGACTTCGGGCACGGCGACCCGCTCTACGCCGCGGACGCCGTCGACCAGGTCCGGGCGCCGCTCGCCCGGTGGCTCCTCCACCACTGAAGCCCCGCGGGGAGCGCGCCGGGTCCTCCGAACCGGTGCGCTCCGGGCTGCACGACGAGCGAGTTACCCCGGGCTCGACACGTCCGGCGATGGTTGGGGGCGGCGCTTCCAGCCCCTCGAAACTCCAGTTCCCTGGTTTCTTGGCGCCCTTGGCGTCATGGCCGTTCGCTTCCCCCTCCGACTTCCCGCAGCAGTGCTAATGCCCGGACGACATGGCCGGCGCGTGCTCGACCAGGCACCCCGGCATATCGGACATGGGCCCGCGCCTGGGCGGCGAGGCGCCCCGGCATATCGGACATCGGCCCGCGCCTGGGCGGCGAGGCGGCCGGCCATGTCGGACATGCAACCCTGATTCATTCACTCTCCTGGGAAAGCGACGTTAGTTCAACAATCGATCGATGCCGTCGGCGGCGCTCTCTCTTGTGGGGCTAGAAAATCCACACGCTCGGGCACGTGCGGCGGCTGGCGCGCGCGGGGCGCCGGCGGAGGAGCAGGGCGCCTGCGCGGCGACGCCCGTTGCGAGGCTTGCCCCCCTTGTGTTGGGAGCCCCCGCAGGGCTCCCGCTCAGAGGTTGGCGGTCGTCAGCCAGTGGGGGTTCTTCGTCGTGCCGTCGAAGCGCTCCGTGGTCTTGAAATGCTCGTGTTCCCCTCTGGCCCCGAGCTCGGCGGTGCGCGCGAGGATCGCCGAGACGCGCTCGCTGCCGAGCGGCTGGAACGTGTAAGCCGCCTTGAGCGCCTGCTTGAGGACACCCAGGCTGTCGCAGCCGGTGATGACCACCGACGTCGGCAAGCTCATGGGATAGTGCAGGCAGGTTATCGGCGAGACCACGCCCGCCTTCGCGATCTCCCCGCCGGCGAACGGCTTCATCCCCAGCACCCCGATGCCCTGCTGCGTCAGCACCGGGAGCACCGCCTTCTCGAAGCTCCGGTAATGGGGATCCAGGACGTTGAGAGGCATCTGCACGGTGTCGAGCGGGACGCCCTGCCGCTCGGCCATCTTCAGCATGGCGAGGTGGATGTCCGGGTCCTTGTGCCCCGTGAAGCCGATGAACCGGATCTTGCCGGCCTTCTTCGCGGCCACGAGCGCCTCCATCGCGCCGCCGGGCCCGTAGATCTGCTCGGGATCGCTCATCCGGATGATCTCGTGCATCTGCACGAGATCGATGACGTCGGTGCGCAGCCGCCGGAGCGACTGCTCGAGCTGCGCCTCGGCGGTCGCCCGGGTGCGGCCGTCGAGCTTGGTCATCAGGAAGACCTTGCTGCGGTATCCGTCCTGGAGCGCCTTGCCCATGCGCTCCTCGCTCTTGCCGTCGTGGTAGTCCCAGCAGTTGTCGAGGAAGGTGACCCCGTGATCGATCGCGAAGCGAACGAGCCGGATGCTCTCCTGCTCGTCGCTGGGGACCGCCATGTGGAAGCCGCCGAGGCCGAGGAGGCTGACCTTCACGCCGGTCCGCCCGAGAGTCCTCGTCGGCATCACGCCGCCCGCCGGCAGCGCGACGTCCTCTTCCTCTGGCGCCCCGGAGGAAGGCCCCTCGGGAGGCTCCGGAGCGCCCGCGCCCGGGGATGTAGCGTTTTGCCGCAGCTGCGCGCTCCCCGCACACGCGCCGAGCGCGAGGCTGGCGCCCGCGGCGTGGAGGAAGGTCCGCCGAGAAGGTCGCTTCGTCATGACAGGGCAACGCTCCTTTCAGGGCGAAGCCCGACTGCAGGGGACATGCCATGCGAACACAGGCACGAGCGTGGCGCGCAGCGCTCGGCGCTCCTCCGGCACCGCCGCGCTTGACTCCGGCAGCCGGGGGCTCTATGACATTCGCGCATCGAGATACATGAATACATGAGTCTTTCCGAATACATCGAGACGCTGAACCTCCTCGGGGACGAGAGCCGGATACGGCTCTGCGTGCTCCTCCGCGAGCGCGAGCTGCGGGTGACGGATCTGGTTCGCGTGACGGGCATCGCGCAGTCGCGCGTCTCGACGCACCTCGGGCGGCTCCGCGAGGCGGGGTTCGTGCGGGATCGGCGCCAGGGGCCGCAGTCGTTCTATGCGCTCGCGGTCGATACCCTGCCCGGGACCGCGAAGGCCCTCCTCGATGAGGCCACGAAATCGCCCGACCCGACCCTGGAAGGCGACCAGCGGCGCCTCCTGGAGCTCGACGCCGAGCGGCGCGGCGGCCTCCCCGAGTCCTTCGCCGGCGAGATGGAGAGGCACTACTCCCCGGGCCGCACATGGCAGTCGCTCGCGGTCGGCATCGCCGCCTTGCTCCGCCTCGGCGACGTCCTCGACGTCGGATCGGGCGACGGCGCGGCGGCCAGCGCGCTCGCGCCTTACTGCCGCTCGCTCACCTGCATCGACTCGAGCAGCCGGATGATCGAGGCCGCGAGAGAGCGGTTCTCGACCCAGCCCCACGTCCGCGTCCAGGTCGCCGATGTCCAGGCGCTGCCGTTCGGAGACGCCTCCTTCGACTCGGTCCTCGTGTTTCACACGCTGACCTACGCCGAGGACCCGCCGCGGGCGCTGGAAGAGTGCGCCCGCGTGCTCCGCCCTGGCGGTCGGGTGGTCATCCTGTCGCTCGACGCGCACCAGCAGCGCGAGATCACCGTGCCCTACGGCGAGCGCCACCCCGGCTTCTCGCCCTCCGACATCCGCGCCATGCTCACCCGCGTGAAGCTCGATGTCGCCGCGTCCGAAGTCGCCTGCCGCGAGACAAAGAAACCCCATTTCCAGGTCGTGCTCGCCATCGCCGACAAGCCGACCCCCGGTCCCTCCAAGAGCGCCAAGCGAGGCTGATCATGCCGTCCAACAACACCACGCCTCCCCTTCATCCACTCCAGAAGCTCCTCCAGAGCCGCATCGTCATCATCGACGGGGCGATGGGGACGACCATCCGCACCTACGGGATGAAGGAAGCGGACATCCGGGGCGAGCGATTCGCGGATTCGAAGAAAGACCTGCTGAACAACGGCGATCTGTTCTCGCTCACGCAGCCGGAGATGATCTGCGATATCCACCGGCGGTTCCTCGAGGCCGGCGCCGACATCATCGAGACGAACACCTTCGGCGCGACCAGCATCACCCAGAGCGAGTTCTTCGTGGACGACCCGCGGGAGCACGGCGGGCGGAAGGATCCAGCCTTCTATCAAGGGATCATCGACGACCCGTTCCTCAACGACCTCGCCTGGGAGATCAACGAGCAGTCCGCGCGGCAGTGCCGCGAATGGGCCGATCGCGTGGCGAACGCCGACGGGCGGCAGCGGTTCGTCGCGGGCGCCATCGGCCCGCTCACCGTCTCCCTGTCCAACTCCCCGGACGCCGACGACCCCGGCTTCCGCGTCGTGACGTTCGATCAGGTGAAACAGGCGTACGTCCACCAGATCCGCGCCTTGATCGCCGGCGGCTCCGACGTGCTGCTGGTCGAGACCATCTTCGACTCGCTCAACGCGAAGGCCGCGCTCGTCGCCATTCGAGAGGTGTTCGACAAGGACGGCAAGACCCTGCCGGTGATGATCTCGGCGGCGGTCGGGCGCGGAGGAGAGACGATGATCTCCGCGCAGACGGTCGAGGCGTTCTGGAACGCGGTGAAGCACGTGAACCCGCTCGCCATCGGGCTGAACTGCTCGCTCGGCCCGGACCTGATGTATCCGTTCCTGTCCGACCTCTCGGAGAAGTCCAGCGCCGCGATCTCCTGCTACCCGAACGCCGGCCTGCCCAACCCGCTCTCCCCCACGGGCTTCGATCTGGAGCCGCCGGACATGGCGCGCCACATCGGCGGCTTCGCGGACGCAGGCCTCCTCAACATCGCCGGCGGCTGCTGCGGCAACACGCCCGAGCACATCGCGGCCATCGCCAAGGCGCTCGCCGGCAAGCCCCCGCGCGCCCTCGACCCGAGGCCCCCCGCGGAGGCCCCGCCCGGCGGCGAGGCCTCGTCCGGCGCGCCGATCCCCCTGCGCCTGTCCGGCTCGCAGCCGTTCACGCAGCAGCCCGGCGTCTACATGATCCTGGGCGAGCGCACCAACGTCGCCGGATCGCCGAAGTTCGCGAAGCTCATCAAGGAAGGGAAGTTCGAGGAAGCGGTGAGCGTCGCGCGCCAGCAGGTCGAGAACGGCGCCAACGTCATCGATATCTGCATGGACGAGGGCATGATCGACGGCGTCTCCGCGATGACGCGCTTCCTGCTGCTCCTGGCCAGCGAGCCCGAGGTGGCGAAGGTCCCGTTCATGGTGGACTCGTCGAAATGGGAGGTCATCGAGGCGGGCCTCAGGTGCATGCAGGGCAAGGGCATCGTGAACTCCATCTCGCTCAAGGAGGGCGAGGCGAAGTTCCGCGAGAGCGCGAAGACCGTCCTCAAGTACGGCGCCGCCGTCGTGGTCATGGCCTTCGACGAGCAAGGGCAGGCCGCCACCTACGAGGACAAGATCCGGATCTGCAAGCGCGCGTACGGCATCCTCGTCGACGAGGTGGGGTTTCCTCCCGAGGACATCATCTTCGATCCGAACATCCTCACGGTCGCCACCGGCATGGAGGAGCACAACAATTACGCCGTCGACTTCATCGAGGCCACCCGCTGGATCAAGGCGAACTTGCCGCACGCCAAGGTCAGCGGCGGCGTGTCGAACATCTCCTTCAGCTTCCGCGGCAACAACCGGGTGCGCGAGGCCATGCACTCGGCGTTCCTCTACCATGCCATCCGGGCCGGCATGGACATGGGCATCGTCAACGCGGGCATGCTCGAGGTGTACGAGGAGATCGAGCCCGAGCTCCGCGAGCTCGTCGAGGACGTCCTGCTCAACCGGCGTCCGGACGCCACGGAGCGGCTCGTCGACTTCGGCGAAGCGCTGAAGGCCAGGAGCGCCGGCGCCGCCGCGACCGAGAAGAAAGAAGAGGAGTGGCGCAAAGGCACCGTCGAGGAGCGGCTGTCGCACGCGCTGGTCAAGGGCATCGACACGTACATCGATATCGACACCGAGGACGCGCGCGCCAAGCTCGGCCGCCCGCTCTCCGTGATCGAGGGCCCGCTGATGGATGGAATGAGCGTCGTCGGAGATCTCTTCGGCGCCGGCAAGATGTTCCTGCCGCAGGTGGTGAAATCAGCGCGCGTGATGAAGAAGGCCGTCGCGTACCTCACGCCGTTCATGGAGGAGGAGAAGGCAGCGATGGCCGCCGCTGGACAGGAGGTGAAGACGCAGGGGAAGATCGTCCTTGCCACGGTGAAGGGCGATGTCCACGACATCGGCAAGAACATCGTGGGCGTCGTGCTCGCCTGCAACAATTACGAGGTGATCGACATGGGCGTCATGGTCCCGTGCGAGAAGATCCTCGAGCGCGCCAGGCAGGAGAAGGCGGATCTGATCGGCCTGAGCGGGCTGATCACGCCGTCGCTCGACGAGATGATCCACGTCGCCCGCGAGATGGAGCGGCAGAACTTCAAGCTGCCGCTCCTGATCGGCGGGGCGACGACCAGCAAGGCGCACACGGCCGTGAAGGTGGCCCCGCATTACAGCGAGCCGGTCGTGCATGTGGTCGACGCGAGCCGCGCCGTGCCCGTCACGACGAGCCTCCTGAGCGAGGAGGGCAAGGCGGCGTTCGTCGCCCAGCACCGCGCCGAGTACGAGAAGCTCCGGCGGCTCCACGCGACGCCGAAGCACAAGCTCGTCTCCCTCGAGGCCGCGCGCGCGAACCGGACGCGGATCGAATGGCGCGCCGAGGATCTGCCGGTGCCGGAGTTCACGGGCGCGCGCGTGCTCGAGGACTTCCCGCTCGCCACCTTGCGCGAGTACATCGACTGGACGCCGTTCTTCCACACGTGGGAGCTGAAGGGCGTCTATCCGCGGATCCTGGAGCACGAGAAGTACGGCGAGCAAGCGCGCCAGCTCTTCTCCGAGGCGAACGCGCTGCTCGACACGATCATCGAGAAGAAGCTGCTGACGGCGCGCGGCGTGTATGGCTTCTTCGCCGCGAACGCCGTGGGCGACGACGTGGAGGTGTACACGGACGGGACGCGCACGAAGGTGCTCGAGCGGTTTCACTTCCTGCGCCAGCAGACGGCGAAGGAGAGCGGCGAGCCGAACCGGTCGCTCGTGGATTTCATCGCGCCCAGGGAGACCGGCCTCCGGGACCACATCGCCGGCTTCGCGGTGACCGCCGGGATCGGCCTGAAGGAGCTGTGCGAGCGGTTCAGGGCGGGCCACGACGACTACAACGCCATCATGGCCGAGGCGATCGCCGATCGCCTGGCCGAGGCGTTCGCCGAGTGCCTGCACAAGCGGGTGCGCGACGAGTGGGGCTATGGCCGGCAGGAGGACCTGACCAAGGCCGAGCTCATCGAAGAGAAGTACCGCGGCATCCGGCCCGCGGCGGGCTACCCCGCGTGCCCGGATCACACAGAGAAAGGCACGCTCTGGCGGCTGCTCGACGTCGAGAAGAGCACCGGCATCCAGATCACCGAGTCGTTCGCGATGTGGCCCGGTTCGAGCGTGAGCGGCCTGTACTTCGCGCACCCGGAGGCCCGGTATTTCAGCCTGGGAAAGATCGATCGCGACCAGGTGGTCGACTACCACGAGCGCAAGGGCATGACCGTCGGGGAGGTCGAGCGCTGGCTCGGCCCGAACCTCAACTACGACGCTTCAAACTAGCGCCTGAGTTCTTCCCTCGTTCGGCGCTCACGGCAGCGCCGCCGTACCGGCGGCGCGCCGGATCAGGCCTTGAGCTCGTCGAGCTCGCCGGGCTGGCCGAAGGAGCCGAAGTTCGCGATCGGCCCCCCGCCCTCCTCGGTGCAGCCGACCGCGTTCGCGAGCGTGGTGAGCAGCTTGTTGTGGGGCGCGTCCTTGTCCTGCACCGTGCTCGACTGCCGCGTCACCTTGATGTACTGCCCCGTCTTGAAGTAGCCGCCGCAGCTCCCCGCGATGATGTACGGCAGATCGCGGAAATCGTGGCGCAGGCCGTCGGAGAGCTCGTTCATGAACACGACGGCGCTGTTGTCGAGCACCGTCGCACCGCCCTCCTCGTAGCCCGCGAGCCGGTCGAGCAGATAGACATACTCGCCCATGAACCAGCGATCGATGTTGAAGAGCATCTCCTCGTAGCCGTCGACGGCGCTCCCGGTGTCGTCGTCCCTCGTGTTCCCGTGCGAGAGCTTGTGGTGGTTGTACTCGTGGGCCATCCCATCCCACTTGAAGATGGGCCCTGCCGCGCCCGAGCCCCATTGCAGCGTCGCCGACCGCGTCGCGCCGGTCGCGATCGCCAGCGCGAGGATGTCCATCTGCATCCGCCCGACCTTCTTGAACTCCGCGTCGAACCCCACCGTGTCCGGGTCGATCCCCTCGATCTCCGCCGCTCGCTCCGGCGAGAGCTCGCGCGGGATGATCCCCGAGCCGCCCATGCCCACCTCGAGGTCGCGCACCGTCTGGAAGTGCATCTCGAGCTTGTCGCGATCGGCCTTGCTGAGCTTCTTCTTGAGCAGGGCCTCGTACTCGACCGAGACCAGGTCGAGCACGCTCTCGCGGCGCTTCGTGAGCCGCACGATCGCCTCCTCTTCGAGGTCCGTCCCGCCGACCAGGTCCCGGTACGCGAGCCACGGGTTGTTCTCGCCGCTGACGGGCTGCTCGCTTCCGGTGTACGAGATGTGCCCGCGCACGTTCGGCGTCTTCGCCCCGACCATCAGCGTGAGCGCGGGCGTGCCCGGCGGGTTGATCTTGTTCGCGATGAACTGGTCGAGCGAGATCCCCGCCGCGTACTGGCTGCCCTGGACGAGCGGCTGCGCCGTGAGCTTGCAGCCCATCCCCTTCGCGTGATCATCGCCCGCGCTCGGGTCGAACCCGTAGCCGCGCGGCACCATGTGGATGCCCCGCGGGATCAGGAGCTTGTCCCGGTACGCGGCGAGCGGCGCTATCGCGCGATCCGACCCGAACGACGCGGCCGTCAGCGCGCCGTACTGCGTGCTCGGGAAGAACTTGGCCATGTTCACGCCATTGCACATGAAGAAGGCGATGAACCGGCGCGGCGCGCTCGCGTCGGCCTTGGCGTCGCGCGGGCGCAGCGACTCGAGGAGCGGGAGGCCGAGCATCACCCCGCACGCGCCCCGCAGGAACGTTCTGCGATTCATTGGTCCACCTCTTCCACGGCCCGGTACCTGAACGTCTTCGTCTGCGTGAGCGCGACCAGCAGCTCCTTGATGTTGTACCCGGACGCGCCGAGCTTCGCGTCGAGATCGGCGATCGTGCACGCGTCCTCCCGCGAGAGCTGGCGGGCATTGCCGTAACGGTACCAGTTCGTCAGATAACACCGCTGCGCGACGGGGCTCTCCGCGAGCTGCGTCGCGAAATCCACGGCGCCGTCGAAGCTGATCTCACCGTCCCCGACGGCGATCGTGCCTGTCGCGTCGATGGTCTCGCCGTCCTCGTCGGCGCGGTAGCGCCCGACCGCGTCGAAGTGCTCCAGCGCGAAGCCCGGCGGGTTGATCACGCCATGGCACTTGTTGCACGCGTCCGGCGACGTGTGCGCCTCCACCTGGTCGCGCGTCGTCCTGATCTCGCCCTGAATGGGCGGCAGCGTCGTGTTGATGTCCGCCGGCGGGTCCGGGAGGTCGGTGCACAGGATCTGGCGCTGGATGAACACGCCGCGGTGGATCGGCGAGCTCTTGTTGAAGAACGCGTGCGAGCTCAGGAAGCCGGCCTGCGTGAGGAGCCCTGCCCGCTCCGCCGGGTCGAGCGGCGTCTCCACGAGCTCGCTCGTGAACGACCCCTCCACGCCGTAGATCGGGGCGAGCCTGTCGTTCACGAAGCCGACGGGCGCCGTCATCAGCGTCCTGAAGTCGCCCTCCATCTCGAGGACGACGTGCCGGATGAACTGCCTCGTCTCGGCCGCCATGGCCGAGGACACGCTGGCGTCGAAGTCCTCGTAGAGCGCCGGATCCTTCGAGAGATCCGCGTAACGGCTCATGTGGAGCCACTGGGCGTGGAAGTCGTCCAGGGCGCTCGTGGCCCTGGGGTCGGCGAGCATGCGCCGCGCCTCGGCCTCGATGCCCTCGGGCGTGCCCAGCGCGCCGCCCTCCGCCGCTTCGAGGAGCGCGTCGTCGGGCAGGCTGTTCCAGAGCAGGTACGAGAGCCGCGTCGCGACCTCGTAGGCGTCGAGCGGGATGATCCCCCCGCCGTCGAGCGCCTCGCTGAGCTCGACGCGGTAGAGGAAGTGCGGCGACTGGAGCATCGCCTCGATGACGTGGCGCACGCCCTGCTCGAACGGCGTGCCCGCGTCGAAGAGGCCATCGCCGCGGGCGTAGGCGGCGGCGTACGCCTCCTCCTGCTCCGCCGAGAGCGGCCTCCTGTAGACGCGCTTGCCGAGCTCCCGGATGAGCTGCCGGGCGCAGGCCGCGCCGTCGCCCTCCGGCGCGCACGGCACGATCTTGCCGAGCACGGCCTGGTCGACGACGGCGTCGGCCGCGATGGTCTCCGCGGCGCGGCGGTAATCGCGGGCGAGGCGGTCGGAGACGAGGAGCCCCTTGGCGTTGTTGTTGAACCCCTCGAACGCCGGGTCCGCGAGGAACGCCGCCGAGGCCTTCATGTCCTTGCCGAAGAGGTCCCGGATGGTGTTGTCGTACTGCGCGTGCGTCAGCCGCGTCAGTCGCGGGGTGGGGCCTGGCGCGGTGACGCCGGGCTCGCACTGCGCGCTGGGGCCGGGACCTGGGCCGGGGCCAGGGCCGGGGCCGTCGCCCGGGTCCGATCCGCCGTCTCCAGACGTTCCCGAGCACGCGGCCGCGCTGGAGAGCGCGATGGCCGCGAGCAGCATCCTCGGGGTGCTTCGATTCACGGGCAGCTCCTTCGTGAATGAGGTCGAAGAAAGAAGAATCTACGAGCGCTCCATGGATCAGGCTATCGGGGCCAGGCGCTCAGCGTCAATGCGAGGCGACGATGGAGCGGTCGGTTTCCGTCGGTGCCGTCCTTCCCGTCCAATGCGCCAGAGCTGTTCACCGGAATCGGCGCAGCGCCGCCACTGACGCGCCGAGCCTCGAAAGGCGCCCAGGTGGGTCCAGGAAAGTGCCTTATCCACCATTCACGAGACAGCGCCTGACCACGCACGCCGGGAGCGCTGGTCGTTCCTGGGCGTTCAAGGCGTCGGGGGCATCTGCGGCTGACACCTGCCCGACGAGCAGACCGCCGTCATCCCGTCCGGGAACACGGGCGCGCACGGAGGGCACGCGCCCATGCCGGCGGGACAGACCAGGGCATCGAGCTCCGCGCTCTGGTTGAGGGCGACGATGCCTGTCCCGTCGCACCCCTCGCAGCAGCCGAGGCCGTCGCGCAGGGCGCAGTCCGAGTCGACCGTGCACGCTGTCAGCGGCGACTCGCGCACGTCGAGGACGACGCAGCGCCCCGCCTCGCACGTGGCGGTGAAGTACTGGGTCGTGCGCTCCGCCTCGGTGACCTCCGGGCACGCTCCGCACGCGACGCCCCCGCACCCCTGGATGATCTCGTTGAGCTTCGTCCCGGCGCGGTTGATGGCCCGGAAGTTCTCGGCATTGGCCGTGTCACAGGCGCCGCAGCAGCCCCGCGACACCAGGATGCACTCGCTCGGCGCGTTGCAGACGCCTATGTCGGGGAGCTCGCCCCGACAGGCCTCCTCGCACGCGCCGAGGGAATCGAAGCGGTTCTCGTTGCCCTCGCAGCCGCCGTAGGTGAACTCCCTGCACGCGCCGGCGGCCGGGTCGTACCAGTATTTCGGGAACGCCGCGTCACACCGACCAGGATCCGCCGGCAGCAGGCACCGGACGGGCAATTCCCCGCCGCCGCCGCCACCGCCGCCGCCGCCGGTCTCCGCGGACGAACCGCCTCCGCCCGGGTCCCCGCCGCCCGAGCCCGCGGGGTCCACCTTCCCGGAGCAGCCTGCGGCGAGCAGAAGGGAGGTAAGCAAGCCAAGACCCAGGGATAAGCGCCGAGGCATGCCGGGCGAATTGCAACGCGCATGCCCTGGGCGTCCGGTCGACGCGCCCGCCTATCTCGGCCCGGATCGCGCGGGCGCTGGGCCTCGGTGTGCCAGGCGGCGCGGCACACCATGACGGCGTCGTCGAGGGGACCGGTCCCCGAGCTGCTCGCCGTCAGGGGTCGCGCGTCAGCCGGACGTTGTACGTAGCGCTCCTGAGCGCCATGCTGCCGTCTGCCGGTCGACGAGAAAATCGAAGGAGATCGCGTCGGGCCCCTCGATGGCACACCAGGACTCCTGACATTTGCAAACGCCGCTTTCACACAGCGCGAGGTATCCGCAGTCGACGGGCTGCCCGTCCGCGAAGCAGCCCTCGGACCCTTCTTCCCACGCCCCCCCGTTCACGCAATCGTAGGATCCCGAGCCTGGGGACGACGCCTGAAGCTCGCACCAGCCCTTCCAGAGCTCCCGGGGGTCGATGGCGAAACGCAGCCGGCGGTCGGTGAGCTGCGCACCGAGCATGGTGAAATCGAACCCTTCGTGGGGCAGGCCGATATTGTAGCCGACCTCCGGCCCGACGGTTTCGGGATAGCCCACATCCGGATCTACGGCCGGGGGCAGGGAGGCTCCCGTGCCGAAGCGCACCTTCCCCTGGATCGATGTGCCCTCCACGGTGTCGATGTCGATCTGGATCACGTCCGATCCCGAGCGGAACCCGAAGTTCTCGATGTATCCCTCCCAGTGCGCGACGAGCAGGGAGGCGGCGTCGAATCCCTCGCCGCCGGAGCTGGCCTCATCGCCGCCGATGGGCAGATCCTGCGGCTGACAGCCGGTGTTCCCGAGCGAGGCAGCCGTGAAGAGCAACGCGAGCGCGACGCGAGTCGAACGATTCATGGTTCCTCCTGTCTCTTGCGGCGGCAGCGAGGAGGTCCCGCCGGCAGGCCATCGTGTCCTACGGATGGAGCGGCGGCAGCTGCTCGCGGAAGAACGCGTTGTACTTGGGATCGTTGTACCGCTCGTACTCGATCACGAACGGGGTCAGCTGGCTGACGCCGCCCTTGTACCGGATGGTGAGGGCCATCGGCGTGACCTCGCGGTAGTTGCTGGCCTTCGGCAGGTCGTCGTTGGTCTTCCCGCCCGCGGAGAACAGGGTCAGCAGCACCCCGTCGGGGTCGTCGTGCACGACGCGGAAGCCCTCCGGGACGCGCTCGTGGCCGCGGATCAGCGTGGTACAGCCGAGCTTCTGCATGAAGCTCTTGAACTGCCGCTTGCCGAAGGGGAAGCGCGCCGTGGACTTCTGGAGCTCCGCGGGGATCGCGTCGACCTCGCTGGGGTCGCTCCAGAGCATCTGGAACCGGATCTCCGGGTCGTTGAGCGAGGACACCGACGTCCACCGGGCGGCGATGGTCTCGTCGCGGGGGATCCCCGCGTGGACGAAGAGGATCCTGTCGAAGACCAGCATGTTGGGGAGCGCCTCGAAGAGGCGCATGTAGGCGGCGAACACCTCGTTCGGCGCGATGGCCGCGAGCGAGCTCATCGCCTCGGAGGGCCGCACCGGCGCGAGGACGCGGCCGTTCAGCTCGACGTAGTACTCGTGGTTGCCGCGCAGCACGAAGACGCTGTCGGGCGCGGCGAGGAAGAGCTGCATCACCGTGCGCAGGACGCCGTTGTAGCTGAACCTGCCGCGATCGATGTAGTCGCCCAGGAACACCAGCATCATCCGCGGGTTGTGCGCGGGGTCGTCGCGGTGGGCCTGCACCTTGGCGAAGAAATCGGCCTGCATCAGCGCCCCCTTGAGGCACGAGTAGCAGCCGTGCAGATCGCCGATGACAAGGAGCTCGACGTCCTCGGCGGGGTCGGGCGAGGCGACGTAGACGTGGCCGTCGAGGAAGGGCGCCTGCCCGGCGAAGCCCGCGAAATCCGCCGCGCCGTCGAGCCGGCCCGCGCCGCGCGCGCGCTGCTCCTCGAGCTTCGCCTCGAACCTGCGCATCAGGTCCATGTCGACCTTGGCCTGCTCCGCGAACGTGGCCGGATCGCTCGCGTAGTCCCACTCGAACGCCTTGAAGAACGGGTGATCGACCTCGCGCGCCTGCTTGCGCGTGGCCGGATCGATCACCACGGCGCCCTGCTCGATCGTCTCGATGTCCACGTCGTCGATCTCGATCGGGGACGCCGACAGGAGCGACGAGAGCTCGTCGCGGAATCGCTGCTCGTTCGGGTGGACGACGCCGTCGGCGAGCATGAGCTCGTCGACGGTCGCGAGCAGCGCCTTCCGGTTGTCGTCGTCGAAGCCGTCGAGGAGCTCGAAGCAGCGGAGCTTGATCTTGGAGAGGACGAAGTCCTTCGGGTCCTCTCCCTCGGCGACGCTCTCGGTGAAATGGCTCTGGATCTGGTGGTCGATCTCGGAGAAGACCTCGTGGAAGTGGCTGGTCCACCGGCCGACGACGTCCTGGTTCTCCTGGGCCTCGCCGGCGAGGGCGTCGCGCGCGCGCTGCCGGACGAGGTCGTGGATGTAGCCGCGGATGAAGGACTTCTCGGTCGGATCGAGCTCGCCGTCGATGTACCCGAACCCCGTGAGGTAGTAGATGATGGCGTGCATCTGCTGCTCTGCGACGCGCGGATCCGGGCTGAACGACATCATCAGGCAGCTCTCCTCTTCGCGATGGTGCCCCAGGGTAGCGCAAGACGGGCGCGCGGCGGCGGCGAGCGCGCCTCACGGCCGCGCGGGCGAGCGCGCGTCGCGGCCACGGCGGCGAGCCCACATCACGGCCGCGCGGGCGGCCCTGCGCGCCCGACGAAGGCGCGGATCCGCACGCGGTCGGCCTCGGAGAGCGCGTATCCCGGGGGCGGCATATTCCGCTCGTCCACGACCCGGCGCGCGATGGCCTCGCGGAGCGAAGCCCACGCCGCGGGCGTGGAGAGGTCGACGCCGCCCTCGCCGCGCGGGAGGTGGCAGCGCGCGCACGCGCGGGCGAACACGGGCGCGATCTCGCCCCAGGCGGTCCCGCCGCCGTCCTCTGCGGCGAAGCGCCGGAGGGCGCCCGACGCGAGCAGCCACACGTCGCCGCTCGGCGAGCCGACGAGCCTGCCGCCCTGCGGGAGGCGCGCGCCGCGGGTCTCGCGCGCGCCGGCCTGCTCGAGCACGCCGAGCTCGTCGCCGTCGGCGAACCACGCGCGGTCGCCGGAGACGGCGAGCCCGTGGAGCGCGGCGCGCGCCCGGAACCGGAGGCGCAGGACGCCGGCGCCGTCCTCCGCGTAGAGCGCCGCGGGCGTCGCCGCGAGCAGCGCGCCCGCGCCGGTCAGGGCGAGGAGCGGCGCGGCGCCGTCCGCCGGGAGCGGGAACGATCGCAGCGCCCTCGTGGCGACGTCGAGGGCGCCGAGCCCATCGCCCCCGGCCGCGAAGGCCACGCGCCCGGCCCCCGCCGCGAACGTCGCGAGCGGGCCCGTCGCGTAGCGCGTGACGGTCTCGCCGTCCGCCACCGCGATCTCGCTGTCCAGCGCGAAGGCGGCGCCGCCCTCGCCGAGGCCGATCGCGGACCGCACCGCGGCGCGCTCGAGGCCGTAGCGGTCGGAGACGGCCTCGAAGGCCCCCTGGCCCGGCAGCCGCAGCAGCCGGCCCTCGGCGTCGACGCCGACGATCCACGTGCCGTGGCCGTCGGGCGCGGGCAGGGCCGCGGCGCTCACCCAGCGGTGGGGCGCGCGCTCCACCCTCGCGAGCGCGCCGTTCACGAAGACGGCCGCGGCGCCGTCGTGGAACACCACGACGCGGCGCCCGTCGTCGGCGACCGCGCGCACCGCGCCGAGCTCCCCCGGGGACGGCCACGCGACCTCGCGCACGACGAGCGGCGGGAGGGGCGCCGCGGCCTGCGACGCGCATCCGGCGAGCGAGAGCGCCAGCACGGAGGACGAGAGCGCCAGCGCGGAGGACGAGAGCGCCAGCGCGGCGGCGGACGCCGCTCGGCGGAGGAGCGTCACGGCGACCGGAGCAGCTCCGGCACCACCTCGCCGTCGCGCAGGTGCTCGCGCGGGGAGATGCCGAAGGCGAACAGGAAGGTGGCGAGCAGATCGGGCGGGGCGATCGGCCGCGGCCCGCCCTGGAACGTCTTCGCCGGGGCCGGCAGGAGCTGCTCCGGGTCGGTCTTGCCGAACGCGAAGCTCCCGCGGAAGCGCGGGGAGATCACCATGGCGGAGTTGTTGGGGTAGTGGTCGCGGCCCATCGCCGTGTTGAGCTGAGGCGTGCGGCAGAAGTCGCTCGTCACGAGGATGTGGGTGTGATCCGAGAGCTTCTTGCCGGCCCGGGTCGGGTGCGGGGTCTTGTCGAGCGAGCCGAGCAGGGCGGCGATCAGGTCGAAGAGCTCCTGCTGGGTGGCCGCGTGCTGGCGGTAGGTGCTCGTGTGCGTGTCGAACCCGCTGCTCGAGAAGCTCACGCAGCGGACCACGTTCCGCCGCATGGCCTCGATCGCGAACGCGGCGTTGACGGCCGCTTGCCTGGAGAAGCGGGCCGCGTGGTTGAACTCCGGGTGCGCCTGGATGAGCTTGCCCCTGGAGAACACCTCCTGGAGGCCTGAGCTCAGCATCTTGCCCAGCCCTTCCGCCTGGATGGCGAAGCCGCGCAGGGCGTCGGTGTGGCTGGATCGCGCGGCGAGGGACCTGGCCTCCTCGGAGAGGAGCGCGGTCACCGCGGCGCGGTCCTCGTCGGTGTCGTAGTGGCGCGCGCGGGAGAGCGAGCGGCTGAGGGTGCCGATCTCCCCGACCATGAGCGGGACGGCGCGCCGATCGAGGCGGTCGCCGACGAACGCCGAGGGGAACTGGACCGAGACGACGGGGAAGGTCTGGCTCGCGCCGAGCTCGCTCCCGCAGATCGCGTCGACGCTGGAGGCCACGGTGCGGCCGCCGCTGAGGTGCCGTCCCGTGGTCGAGAACGCCGTGCCGTCGGGGTGGCTCACGGTGTTCATCGCCAGGCCGTTGAGGATGCACAGCCGGTCATGCATGTCCGCGAGGGCGCCGATGCCCGGGCCGAACACGAGGCTCGAGCCCTTGGGCGTGACCGGCGCGAAGCTCTTCGCGCCGCCGGCCGCGGGCGCGTCGACCCACAGGCGGAGCCCCGCGGTGTCCGTGTTGTCGGTCGTCGCGGGGCTCACGAGGCCCCTGGCCTCGTTGCGAGGATCGGCCCAGAGCGTCACGTCCCAGCCGCCGGACGCGTGGATGAAGAGGAAGAACTCGTCCTCCGCGGCCTTGCCCTGCGCGGCGAGCGCGCGCGCCGGCAGGCCGAGGACGCCGGCGAGCGCCGCGCCCGCGGCGGCCTCGAGCAGCGCGCGGCGCGGGACGGCGAGGCGGCGGGGGCGGGGGGCGGGGCGAGGCATCGGGCGTGCTTCTCAGGATACCCTCCGCGGCCGCGCGCGCCCGCACGACATTGCCGTCGAACGCGGCCGCCATCGCGTGCATCGGCGCTACACGGACGAGCTCATCGGGGATCTGGTCGTGATGCCGCCTTGAGGCGGCGAGGCCGAGGTGCGCGCTGATGCCGCCTTGAGGCGGCGAGGCCGAGGTGCGCGCTGATGCCGCCTTGAGGCGGCGAGGCCGAGGTGCGCTCAATACCAGCTCGGAACGAAGCCGAGGTGCGCGAGCTGCTCGAGCACGAGCGCGACGCCGTCGTGATCGTTGGAGCTCGTGACCTCGTCGGCGGCGGCGAGCACGTCGGGATGGGCGTTGGCCACGGCGACGCCGCGCCCTGCCCAGCCGAGCATCGGCAGGTCGTTGGGCATGTCGCCGAACGCGATCACCTGCGCCGCCGCAATGCCGTGCTCGGCGCAGTACGCCTCGAGCGCGCCGGACGACGAGGTGCGCGCGGCGGCGGGGGTCAGCCGATGATCCTGACAGCGATCCTGCTGCTCAGCTGCCGGAAACGATCGTCGTTCGTCCAGATCTGATCGCAGCCGTGGTGGACGGCGCACGCTGCATGAAGAGCATCGGGGGTCTTCAGCCCGTGTAGCGCTCGAAGCGTGGTCGCGAGGTCGAAGACTTCCGGGGAGAGCGGCAACAGTCCGAAGGCGGAGAGCATGCCCTCATACATCGCTCGCAGGCCGCTATCATTCAACCGAACGGGTTTCACGAGGCATTCCAGTCGAACAAGAGGCGATATGTACGCATCGCTCGATCCGAGCGAAAGCAGCGCGCGATCCGATGCACCCCTGTAGGACTCCGCCCCCTCGACCCGATAGATGAGGACGCAAGAGTCCAGATAGATTCGACTCACGGTTCTCCCCAGCTGTCGCGCTCCGCGCTCAGCGCGGCATCAACCTGCTCCTTCGACAAGAGTCGCTCCGGGTTCTCTTCGCGCCACGCGTCGACGGCACGGCAAGCGGCCAAGAGCCTTTCATGGCGTCCCCCCTCCATGGAGTGCGCGTCTCGCTGTTCGTGAATCAGCACGATGACCTCGGCTTCTCCCTCCGGCACATCCTCTGGAAGGTCGA
The DNA here is from genome assembly GCF_051530145.1 of Sorangium sp. So ce302. GTDB lineage: Bacteria > Myxococcota_A > Polyangia > Polyangiales > Polyangiaceae > Sorangium > Sorangium cellulosum_B. Next base: position 11,378,667 of record NZ_CP150326.1, read on the forward strand.
TCTCGACGTGTCGCGACTTGGGAACGTGGACAATGAGCTTGTGTGCGTGCATGGCCCTTCGTGGAGCATACGTCGACGCTCCATCCGGCGCCATCCTCGGCGTCAACCTCCAGCGGCGCCCCGAGCGTGCGGACAGGACAGCCTCCCGCGTGCCTGCTGAGGGTGCAAACCCAACGCGAGCCCGGGAGGGCACGCTCCTCGGCGCTGCTGTGCTACTTTCCGGCGCTGCTGAGTACGCCCCGGCGGTGCTGGACGCGTTCCCGAAGCTGCCGGCGGATCCCTAGCCGCTCGAACGCCGCCAGCATGAGCGCGTTGGTCTGCGTGGCGCGCGGAAGATCCAGGCCGTGATCGGGGAGCCCGAGCGCCGCGAGGTAGTCGCCCCAGCTGTCGAACAGCGCCGCCTTGCACACCAGCACATCCGCGGACAGCGGAGCGCCCGCCGGTGGAGGTGTTCGTCAACCCAGCTTAGCGCGCTGCGACCGCCTTCGCACCGTCCCGTCCAAGGGCCATCCTCCGCGCGGGTGCGATTCCGGAAGGATGAGACGGCCATCGATGCGGGTGAGATGAGAAATTTCGTCGCCGAAATGCAATGCAACGCCAGATGCCTCTCGGCATCGCTCGCGCGCCGGGAACGCTGGCCAGGCACACACGGAGGATGGTAGAGAGCGAGCGTGACGCTGGCGCGCGGTCACGTGCGTTGGCGCGCCCGAGGTGGAGCGTGCGAGGTCCTCGATCAGCATCCTGGCTTCCGTCGTGGGCGGCGTTGCTCCTCGTGCTGCTCGCGGCTGCTTCCGCGCGTGCGGAGGCGCCTCTGAAGCGCTCGCGAGCCGTCAAGGAGCTCATTCGCGAGGCGGGGGCGGCGCTGGATCGGCTCGACGTCGCGCGAGCCCGGGAGCTGTGGGGCGAGGTGTACGATATCGAGCGGTCGAACGTCGCGATGTGCAACATGGGGCAGCTCGACCTGCGGATGGGCCGCTGGGAGGAGGCCGTGGTGGAGCTCTCGCAGTGCGTCGAGCACATGCCGGCCCCGCGCACGGAGGTGGAGCGGCGCCTGTATGATCACCGGCACGCCGACCTCGCCCGGGCCCGGCGGCGCGTGGGTGAGGTGGTCCTCATGCCGCCGCCCGGCGTCGTGGGCATGTTCGTGAACGGCCGGGGGGTGAAGGACGGCAGCCGCGTCTACGTGAGGCCTGGCCAGCACGAGGTGATGGCCGTCGGGCAGGAGGGGCAGGTCGCGCGCGCGGGTGTGAAGGTGGAGGCGGGTGAGTCGAAGGAGGTGCCGCTCACGTTCGACAAGCCGGCACAAGCGCCGGAGGACCACGCGCAGCCGCCGAAGGACCGCGCTCAGCCGCCGAAGGGGGCTTCCGGGCCTGGAGCGCCCGGGCCTGCGGCGCCCAAAGGGCCGCCGCAGGGCGCAGGCCGGCCCGGGCCGGACCTCCGGATCGTCACGACGGGCGCGGTGGCCTCGGTCGGGTTCTTGGTGGCAGGCACCGTGTCCCTGCAGAGCGCGCAGGGGTACGAGCAGGAGGCGACGGCGGGTCGACATCACGCCGAGGTGATGAACAGGCTCGATCCCACATTTCAACCCGACTACGACGAGATGATCGATACTGCCGCCAGCGGGAAGCTGATGCGTCTCCTGGGTACCAGCGCGTTGATCGCTGGGGCGGCAGCAGGCGCGGCCACCCTCGTGTACGTCTGGTTGCCGAACGACGTGCAGATTCGAGTGACGGCGCACGGCGCGGAGGTGCGCGTTCGATGGTGAGCGTCGGCGATGTCGCTGTGGGCCGTCAGCGCGTGAGCATGGCGACGCTGGCACGGAGGCCTTTCTGATGCGGCGTCCGATGTTGCTGTTCGTCTCCGCGATAACGCTGCTCGCGTGCGAAGACGAGTGGTTTGTGCCGCTGCTTCCGCCGCCTGCCGATTCGGCTCCAGTGCTGTGGATGTGGGTAGGTCCGGAGGACGATGCACCTCCCTGTATCGACGGCCAGCCGCCGAAGTGGGAAGGCTGGATGCCTGACGCGCCTGAAGGGCTGCCGGACACGTGCGATGCGTGCGAATGCGGTCCGGCGGCGTGCGAGCTGCCCTCCACGGTCATGGCGAACGGGATGACCTGCCCAGGCGGAAGCACCTCGATCGCGCTCGATGCCGGAGCGGGATGGGATGGGACGTGCGCTGCGCTCCCGTCGCCCGTCCAGCCGGACGATTTCGCGTCCGTCGTCTACGAGCCGCCGACACTCTCGCCGTGCACACCCTCGGCGACGCCCGAGCCGCCGCCCGTTCCTGCAAGGTTCGTCCGGGTGTGCGCCGGCGACACGGCGCAGGAACCGCCGGGGTTCATCCCCTGCATGCAGGCCAGCAGCGAGGGGACCTGCAGGCGTGGCCTGACACGACACGAGTTCTTCGAACAGCTGATCGACAACCGCGCCTGCGCTCCGTGCGAGTGTGGTCCCCCAGCAGGGGGCAGGTGCGTCGCCGACGTCGGCTTGTATGGGGACAGCGCATGCAGCGACCGCATGGCGGCGGGGTTCCCCGTCGGCCTCGGGGAGACGGCCTGCGCGGACGTCACCTCACCCCTCCCGCTCAGTGCGATGCGCGCCACGCTCGTTGAGGAAGAGCCTGGCGCCTGCTCCCCGAGCGTCGCTGCCGTGCTTGGCACCCTGGAGCGAGGCGAGCCGCACATCGTATGTTCCTATTCCGAGATCTGGTGGGACACCCCGTGAGGCGGATGACGATGTCCATGTCGAGCGCGCGGCTCACGCTCCTGGCCGTGCTGTCGCTGCCAGCGATGGCGTGCGTCAACCATCCGGACATCGCGGGGAAGGCGGTCGTCGCCCTCGACGGTGAAACCCTGAGCTACGATACCGGCGATGATGGACGGAGGTTCGTGAAAACAGGGGAGAGGTGGTCGACGGCGTGCTACCTGAAAGACTCCGTGCCGGAGATGTCCCTGGGCCGCGCGCGCGACGACGACCCGCCGATCAGCTCAATTGCATTGCTCGTCAAGCGCGAGGATGACGACGGCAAGCCTCTACCGAATGTCACGATGCACACAGGAGAGGATTTCTACGATGGCTTTTGCCACGTCGTGGCGACGGTCGGCAGCGATCCGCGCGAGGTGGACTTCTCGACGGGTGATTGCGAGCTTCAGCGGTCCCTCGACGGCCATCCCGCGCTGCTCGTCTCCGCTTTGTTTCACGTCAAGGAGTGCGACGAGTAGGTCACGGCCGGCGCGGCCGGAGCCACGCGCGGCGCCGGCCGCGCCGTGGGCCCGCTGATAGTACCCCTAATACAGGTGGAACTCCGGGTGCCGCACGAGCCCGTAACAGACGGCCGCCCACCCCGCCTCCTCCGGCGAGAACCGCGACTTCGGCGCGCCCTTCGCGCGGTGCCGCGCGACCGTGCCCTGGTAGAGCGCGAAGAACTTCCCCTGCCGATCCGGCGGCGCGAGGCGCGCCGGGTAGCTCAGGAACGTCCGGTGCAGCACGTCGAAGCGCGGGGCGAACGCCGCCTCGTCCGGGTCCTGCGCCGGCAGATCGAACGCGAAGATCAGCCGCCGCTCGATCGGGACGCGCTCCTTCACCTTGAGATCGTGCTCCAGGGCGCGGTCGCAGAGCGCGATCCCGAGCCGCTCGAACGCCGCCAGCATGAGCGCGTTGGTCTGCGTGGCGCGCGGGAGATCCAGGCCGTGATCCGGGAGCCCTAGCGCCGCGAGGTAGTCTCCCCAGGTGTCGAACAGCGCCGCCTTGTCGTCCCCCCGCGCGCGGCGCTCGACCTCGGCGGGCGCGAGGCCGCCGAAGAGCCGGAGATAGGTCCTCAGGTACGCCTCCGCCGGGATGAGCCGCAGATCCTCCTTCGGCGCCCGGCTCTGCGCGACGCGCCCCGTCTCCCGGAGCGGCGCTGCAGGCCGCGGCGCGATCGCCTCCGGCGGGCCGCACGCGCCGGCCAGCGCGGCCACCGAGGCCGCGGCAGCGAGGGCGAAGGCCCCCATCCGGCCGGGCGCCCTCCCCCGGCCCTGCATCACCGCGCTCCCTCGCCGCGCGTCGCGCCGCCCCGCTCTGCTCCACCCTTCCCCGCGCCACCCCGCTCCGCCTCGCCCTTCGCCGCCCCGCCCCGCTCCAGCGCGGGCCGCACGTTGCTCGCGCGCGCATACGCCGGCGAGCGGACGATCGCCTCGACCAGCGGCCGCATCCGGTAGCCGCGCGACACGAACCGCTCGCGCAGCGCGCCGAGCAGCGCCTCGTCCTCCTCGCGCAGGGGCCGCCCCAGGAACGACTCGGTCACGCGCTCGACGGCGCACGACGCGAACTCCGGCAAACGCGTGAGATCGGCCGCGGCGCCGGCCGGGCCGCGCTCGGCGTGATCCGCCGAGGCATAAGCGCCCCGCAGCACGCCGCGCTCCCGGCTCGAGAACACAGGGTCGTAGAAGCGCTGGCACGATTGCCCCGTCTTCCCCTCCGCGTTCAGCTTGCACACCGGGTTCTCGATCGGGAACCTCCCGGCGGGCAGATAGGTCCACGTCGTCTCCTCGACCCGCGTGAAATACGCCGCTAGCGGCTCCAGCGTCGCATGACAGCTCGCGCAGCCCGGCCGGACCATGAGGTCGGGCTCCTCCGACGGCGGGAGCTCCGCGTGCTCGGCCGTGAAGCTCTTGCACAGGAACGCGCTGTAGAGCGCCGCCGCCCGCGCGCGCCGCGAGGAATACTTCGTGAGGAACACCGGCGTCGTGAGGAGCCCCGCCGCGCGCGGCCCGCGATCGGGGATGAACGTCCAGGCCGAGACGTCGTGCGGCGCGACGACCGGCGGCACCGCGCCCGGCAAGAACAGGGGCGCCTCGTCCTCGCGCATCCCGTACGACGGGTGCAGCGAGCAGCACGCCGCGGGCGCGCTCGACCGGTAAAACTGCGCGAGCGGGCCGTTGATGAACGTATAACGACCGGTGAGGATCTCCCGGAAATCACGATCCGCCGCGAAGACGTGATTCATGAGATGAATCGCCTCCTGCGACCACCAGAACTTGTTCCAGCCGGTGATCGTGTGCGGCGCGGAGCCGATGGGATCCTCGATGCCGAGCGGGGTATTCGCCGGCAGCACGAAGGCGCGCGGATCCCTGCCCGCGCTGTCGGCGGGCAAGCAATGCTCGAGGCCGATGCCGCAGCCGCAGTCGACGCTCATCACGGGCGCGAGCGCGCTCCGGCACGAGATCGGCTCGCCCCGGTGCGCCTTCGCATAACGATCCTCGCGCACCGGCGGGCGCGCGCGGCCCGGCGGCGGCGGAGCCCCCTTCGGCGGCGGAGGGATGTCGCTCGCGTAGATGTGGCCGACGTCGGCGGTCTGTGCCTCTTCCTTGCAGACCCGGACCTCGACGGTCGGCGTCTTGCCGTCCGGCTCGACCAGGAGCTGCGGCAGCGGGACATAGGCGCTGTCCGGGGCCTTCCACCCGTCGCCATAACGCTGCGTCGGGACGACGGAGAGGTAATCGCGATAGAGCCAGTAGGGGCGCACGAGCGTCGTCCGCTCGTCGAGCAGCCGCTGGGAGATGCGGGCGGGCGTCCCCTTGATGGGCGCGTAGGCCGCCACCCCGAGCCCGCTCTCGGCGTCGGAGAAGCAGAACTCGCCGTCGATCACCGGGTTCAGGCGCCGCTGGTTGACGCGGTAATAGACATAGAGCGGCTTGCCCTCCGGGCCGAGCACCTCCACCCGGCGGAGCGTCGTCGCAGACGGCGTGAACAGCCCCGCCGGGCCGAGCTCGAGCCGCAGGACATCCATGTAGATGCGCGTGAGCCGCTCGGCATACCCCGGGCCGTCGAGGTGGCGCTCTATCCAGGCGTCCAGATCGAAGCCCGGCGACTCGAGCTCGGCGAGCTCCTCGCGCGTCGGGAGCCGCCCCTTCAGATCGAGGGAGAGCGCCCGGAAATACCGGTACTGCTCCAGCGTCGGGGCGGCGGCGGACGGCGGCGCGAACGAGGCCGCGGCCGCCGCCGCGAGCGGCGCCGCCACGGCCAGCGCGCGCAGCGCGCGCCCCCTCATGCGTCGACCTCCTCCGCGGCGGGCGGCGGGGCCTCCTCGCCGGGGAGCACCCCGGCCATCAGCATCCCGAGCTCCGTCCGCGATACCGCGCCCGCGTCCCGCGTCGCCACGATCTCGCCCCGGTACATGACCGCGATCGTGTCCGACAGCGCCAGGATCTCGTCGAGCTCCGCCGACACGAGCAGCACCGCCGCCCCCGCGTCGCGCGCCGCCACGATCTCGCGGTGGATGTGCTCGATCGACCCGACGTCCACGCCCCGGGTCGGCTGGCTGGCCACGAGCAGCTCGACGGGGCGGCTCATCTCCCGGGCGAGGATCACCTTCTGCTGGTTGCCGCCCGACAGCGCGGACACGGGCGTCTCCGGGCCGGGCGCGCGGATGTCAAAGGTCTTTATCAACCGCCTCGCGTTCTCCTCGCGGGCGTCGTCGCGGAGCACGCCGCGCACGGCGAACGGAGCCTTGTAGTAAGTGCACAGAACGAGGTTGTCCGCGATCGCGTACGAGAGCACGAGCCCGTGGCGCTGGCGGTCCTCGGGCACGTGCGAGACGCCGCGCTCGATCAGGGCGCGGGGCAGCGCGCCGGTGACGTCGCGGCCCCGGAGGAGCACGCGCCCGGCGCGGGGCGGCGAGAGGCCGGTGATGGCCTCGCAGAGCTCGGTCTGGCCGTTGCCCTGCACGCCGGCGATCCCCAGGATCTCGCCCGCGCGCACCGAGAAGCTCACCTCGCGCACCACGTCGGCGCCGGATCCGCGGCGGCCCGCGACGCCGAGGCGCTGCACGTCGAGCACGACGTCCTTGGGGCTCGCCGGGGCCTTGCTCACCTGGAGCACCACCTCGCGGCCCACCATCATCGCCGCCAGGCCGCGCTCGTCCGTCTCCGCCGGGATCGCGGCGCCCACCACGCGCCCGGCGCGCATGACCGTCACCCGGTCCGCGACCGCGAGCACCTCCCTGAGCTTGTGCGTGATGAACAGGACCGAGACCCCCCGCGCCGTCAGCCCCCGCAGCACGCGGAACAGCTCGTCCGCCTCCTGGGGCGTGAGCACGGCCGTGGGCTCGTCGAGGATCAGGATCTCCGCCTTCCGGTAAAGAGCCTTGAGGATCTCCACCCGCTGCTGCACGCCGACCGGGAGGTCCTCCACCCGGGCGTCGGGATCGACGTCCAGCCCGTGGCGCGCCGAGAGCTCGCGGACCTCGGCGCTCGCGCGCCGGCGGTCGAGCAGGGCGCCGCGCACGGGCTCCGCGCCGAGCACGACGTTCTCGGCGACCGTGAACACCGGGATCAGCATGAAGTGCTGGTGCACCATGCCGATCCCGAGCGCGATCGCGTCGCTCGGCGAGCGCAGCGCGACCGGGCGCCCGCTCCGGACGAGCGACCCCTCGTCCGGGCGCAAGAGCCCGTAAAGGATGTTCATCAGGGTCGATTTGCCGGCGCCGTTCTCCCCGAGCAGGGCGTGGATCTCGCCCTTTCGGAGGTCGAGATCGACCTTGTCGTTCGCCAGGACGCCGGAGAACCGCCGGGTGATCCCCCGGGCCTCGAGGACGGCCGTCACCGCCGTCCCTCCCGCTCGTACGGCAGGCCGTCGGCGGCCGGCGGCGTGGTCTTGCCGATGACGCCGGTCAGGAGCAGCAGCGTCAGGAGATACGGCACCAGCCCGACGACCGACGATTGCTGCAGGAACGACCACGACGGCGGGATCTGGTCGCGGAAGAGCTGCAGGTTGATCTGGAACGCCTGCGCCGCGCCGAAGACGAGCGCCGCGGCCCACGAGCCGAACGGCGTCCAGTCGCCGAAGATCATCGCCGCGAGGGAGATGAAGCCGCGCCCGTTCGTCATCAGCGGCTCGAAGGACGGCACCGACTCCAGCGTGAAATACGCCCCGCCGAGCCCGGCGATCGCGCCGCCGATCACGACGTTCACGTAGCGCACGCGGGCCACGTCGATCCCGACCGTCGCGGCCGCGCGGGGGTGCTCGCCCACGGCCCGCGCGCGCAGGCCCCACCGCGTGCGGAAGAGCACGAGGTGCGTCAGCCCGACCAGCGCGACGGCGGCGACGGCGATCGGCTGCTGCTCGAACACGGGGCCCACGACCGGGATGTCCGCGAGCAGCGGGACGCCGAGGCGCGGAAGGACGCCCGGCGCGTGAGGCACCTGCCCGCCGAACACGCTGCCCGACCCGAAGAAGAGCTGGCGGTTGAAGAAGCCGGTGAGCCCCACGGCGAGCAAGTTGATCACCGTCCCCGCGAGGATCTGGTCCACCGAGAAGGTCACCGCAAGCGCGGCCAGCAGGAGCCCCAGCGCGGCGCCGGTGGCGACCGCGATCACGACGCCGAGCAGCAGGCTCGGCAGCGGCGGGAGGCCCAGGATCGAGCTCGCGTAGATCGACCCGAACCAGCCCGAGAACGCCGCCGCGAGCATCATGCCCTCGATGCCGAGGTTGACGACCCCGGAGCGCTCGCAGAAGACGCCCGAGAGCGCCCCCAGGGTGAGCGGGGTGGCGACGGCGAGCGTCGTGGCCGCCATGCTGGCCACGATCGTCAACGGCGGCACCTGCGACGCGCCGACCAGCGTCACGACGAGGACCAGCACGCCCACGACCACCGCGATGAATGCGTAGCGTCGATAGCCCATCTTCGTCCTTCCCTGCTCCCGTTCCCCGCTCCGGTCCCCGGCTCCTCGCCCGAGCCGGCGCGCTAACCGCCCCACCCGCGCGTGAGCACGAGCCGCTCGTGCTCGCCCCGGACGCGGTAGATGCGCCGGACCAGGGCGTCCGCCGCGACGAAGAGCAGGATCAGCGCCTGGATGACGGAGATCACGTCGATCGGCACCTGCGTCAGGTACTGCATCCGGGTCGCGCCGCTGCGCATCACGCTGAACAAGAGGGCCGCGAGCACCGTCCCGCCGGGGTGCGCCTTGCCGAGCAGGGCGATGGCGATCGCGTCGAAGCCATAGCCCTGCGAGAACCCGAGCTCGTGCCGGTGGTGCAGCGCGCTCACCTCGATGGCGCCGGCCAGCCCGGCGAAGGCGCCCGAGAGCGCCATGGTCGCGATCACGGTGCGGCTCACCCGCACGCCGGCGTAGCGCGCGGCGTCCGGGCTCTGCCCGGCCGTGCGGACCTCGAAGCCGAACGTCGTCCGCCGGAGCGCCCACCCGACGAGCGCCGCCGCGAGCAGGGCGAGCGGGAAGCCCCAGTGAAGCCGGAAGCCCTCCACGAGCGCCGGGAGGCGCGCGCTCTCGTCGATGAGCGGCGTGCGGGAGAGCACGTTGGACGCGCCCGGATCCTTCATCGGACCGTTCAAGAGGAAGCTGACCGCGTTGAGGGCGACGTAGTTGAGCATGATCGTGCTGATCACCTCGTGTCCCCCGGCGCGCGCCTTGATCCAGCCGGGCACCGCGGCCCACAGCCCGCCCGCGAGCGCGCCGAGGAGCAGCGTCAAGGGGACGTGCAGCGCCGCGGGCAGGCCGCCGCCCACGAGCTGCGGCAGCCAGTGGCCCGCCCAGGCCGCGGAGAGCGCCCCGAGCGCGAGCTGCCCCTCCGCGCCGATGTTGAAGAGGCCGCCCTTGAGCGCCAGCGAGACCGACAGGCCGGCCAGGATGTACGGCGTCGCCCACACGAGCGTCTCGCTCACCGCCCGCGGCGACCCGAGCGCGCCCTCGAGCATGCCGGCGTAGGCCTCGAGCGGGTTGCCCCCGGCCACGGCGATGAGGACGCCGCCCAGGACCATCGCGGTGAACACCGAGAGGGCCGGCAGGAGCAGCGGCCGGAGGCGCCGGATCAGCCCCTCGAAACGCCGGATCAGCTTCTCTCGCATCCTCGGGAGCCCAGGGCGATCACGGCCCCTTGGCCGGCGGCACCGCCGTCTTGAGCGTCCCGTCGAGGAGCCCTTTCCGGAGCTCCTCCATCTTCGCCTTCACCTCGGCGGGGACCTTGGCGTCGAGATCGTGATACGGCGCATACCCCGACTTGCCCTGGAAGTTCCCCGACGGCAGCTTCCCCTCCTTGGCCGACTTGATGAGGTCGAAGGTGCCGTCGGAGATGAGCTTGACGGCGCTGGAGAGGAGGACCTTCTGGGCCTCGGGCACCGTGAAGTACTGGTCGGTGTCGACGCCGATGGCGTAAACGCCCTTCGTGGCCGCGCCGAGCAGCGCGCCGTTGCCCGTCTTGCCGCCGCCGCCGAAGACGATATCGACCCCCTTGTCGATCATCGAGACGGCGGTCGTCTTCCCCCACTCGGGATCGGTAAACGTCTTATCGAAGCCGACGTCGTTGTGGTAGACGACGCTGAGCTCGATGTCGGGCTTGACGTGGCGCGCCCCCGCGCGGAAGCCCTCACCGAAGCGCCACACGGGCGGGACGGCGTCGGTGGCGAGCACGGCGCCGATCTTCCCCGTCTTGGTCATCATCGCGGCCAGCGCGCCGACGAGGAAGCCGCCGTGGTCCTCGGGGAAGACCAGGCCCACGACGTTCGGCTTGTTCGCGATCTGGAACTGGTCGATGCCGATGAACTTGACGCCGCTGAACTGATCCGCCGCGGCGCGCGTCGCCTCCGTGAGCCCGAAGCCCGACGTGACGACCACGTCGTAGCGCTCCTCGGCGAACGTCGCGATGTTCTTGGGGTAGTCCTTCGGATCCGTCGTCTCGATGTACTGCGTCGTGGCGCCGAGCTCCTTCTGCGCCCGCTGGATCGCCTCCCAGGCCGACTGGTTGAACGACTTGTCGTCGATCTTGCCCATGTCGGTGACGAGGCCCACGCAGAACACCTCGGGGCTCGCGCAGTCGGCCTTCTTGCTGCTGCTGTTACACCCCGCGAGCGCGCTGGCGAGGGCCAGCAGGACCGCGATCGCGACGCGCCGCTTCTTCAACATGGCGGATCTCCTTGGAAGGCCCGCATTGGACACCGGGCCGCGCACCAAGGCAACCACCGTATCGCAGTGGCACACCTTTGCTCACACGAGCGCTCTCATCTGCTGCGCGGGAGCACGGCCGGCTGCGCGGGAGCGCCGCGCGCCTCCCCTCGAGATCGCGATCGGGGGAGCAACATTTTTTCCTCGAGCGTTGTCACAGTCGATCGGCAGCGCCCGATGAGCGACGGGGCGCGCCGGCGCAGCCTTCCCGAGGAGGTCCTTCCATGAATGGTCCCGCCGTTCGATTCACGTTTTTTTGTGCTCTCATCGCGTCCGCCCTCGTCCCTTCGGCGGACGCGTCGGCCTGCGGTGGAGTCGAGATCATGCCCGCGATCGACCACCGCGTGATGGGGATCGCCCAGGCCGAGCAAGCGCTTCACGACGGCCGGTTCACCGCGGCGGCGGGGAGCGTGATCCGGATGTTTCCCGAGATCCGGCGGATCTCCTATGACAAGGACCCGCTGATCAACCGGGCCTTCCGCGTGCTCGCGGTGGCCACCGCGCGCGCGGACGGGGCGCTCCAGGTCGGACCGCAGCTGCCGCGTGAGCTGCTCGAGACGTGGGGCGGGGCGTCGGCCGAGGAGCGCAAGGGGAACATCGACTGGTCGATCCGCGCGCTGCGCCGGCTGAACGAGCAGCGGAAGAACGATCCGGCGCTCCAGACCGACCTGGGCGAGGCGCTCGCCAGGGCGCCCGAGCACCGCGGCGAGGCGCTCAAGCTGCTCGGCGATCTGGCCGAGAAGGACCTCCTGACGAGCCCCGAGGCGTACGCGACGCTGGCGCGGCTGCGCGCGCTCTCGGGGGACAACGCGGGGCACGACGCCGCGGCCACCCGGTGCGAGACGATGGCGCAGAACAAGGCGCTCTGCCGGACGACGGGCGCGGTCGGTCCGCAGAGCTGACGCCGATGCGCGCCCGTCCGCTGCTCGCCCTGCTCGCGGCGCTCGCCTCGGGCGCCGCGGGGTGTACCTCCGAGGACGCGCGGGGGTCTGCGCCTCCCGCGGCGCCGCGCGCGAGCGACCATGGCGCCGGGGCGGCCGCTCCGGCCGCCGTGGCCGCGGCGCCGGCCGGCGATCCGGCGCGCGGGGAGCGGCTCGTCGCGGAGCTCCAGTGCAACCGCTGCCACGACGGGACCGGGCAGGCGCCCGCGGCGCGCGACGCCCACTGCGTCCAGTGCCACCAGGACATCGCGGCGGGGCGGTTCCAGGCGCCGGCCGCGGCGATGAAGCGGTGGAACGAGAACCTCGTGCAGCTGCGCGACGTGCCGTCGCTCGCCGCCGCCGGCGACAGGCTGCGCCGCGACTGGATCCGCGCCTTCTTGCTGTCGCCGCACGACGTGCGCCCGCGCCTGCACGCGACGATGCCGCGGCTCGCGATCGGGCCCGAGCAGGCGAGCGATATCGCAGCCTACCTCACGCGCGATCGCCGCGAAGGGCGCGAACGTCCGAGTGCGCCGCTGGAAGGCGCGAGCGCGGCCCGGGGGCGTGAGCTCTACGAGGCCAAGGGGTGCGGGACGTGCCACGCCTTCTCCGGGGCGGCCGGGGTGACGGCGGTCGCGCCCGTGAAGGGGATGGAGAAGGAGACGCGCGCCGCGATCGCCCTGGCGCCGGATCTGAGGCACGCGCGCGACCGGATGGAGCCCGCCGATCTCGTCGCGTGGGTGCTCGACCCCGCGGCGATCAAGCCGGGCACGCCGATGCCCCAGGTGCCGATGTCGCCCGCCGAGGCGCGGGACATCGCGGCCTTCGTCGTGACGGCGGAGCTGTCGCCGCGGGCGCCGGCGAGCGCGCCCGAGCGGCTGCCGCTGCTGTCGCGGCGGGTGACCTACGCCGAGGTGGATCGCCGGGTGTTCCGCGTCACGTGCAGGCACTGCCACTCCGAGCCGGATTACGCGCTCGGCGACGGCGGGCCCGGGAACACGGGCGGCTTCGGGTTCAAGCCGCGCGGGCTGAACCTCGCCACGTACGAGGGGATCGCCGCGGGCTACGTCGACGATCAGGGCGAGCGGCGGAGCGTGTTCTCGCGCGGGCCGGACGGCGCCCCTCGCCTCGTCGCCGCGCTGCTGGCGCGGCAGGCGGAGGAGGCGGGCCACGCGGCTCCGGCGGTGCGCGGGATGCCGCTCGGGCTGCCCGCGGTCGGGCCGGAGGAGATCCAGCTCGTCGAGAGCTGGATCGCGCAGGGCCGGCCGCAGTAGCGAGCGAGCGGGAGGGGGCGATCGCCAGGGTCGCTCCGGCCTTGTCGTGGTGCCCCCCTTGCTTCCACGGTGACGCCGAGGAGGTGGCCGATGCCTCGGTGGTCTCAACGTGCTCAGCACGCGGGCTCGCCTCCGAGCGGCGGGGGCAACGGGCCGCCGGGGAGGATGTCCATAGGAAGGCGTCTTTCCTTGCTCGTCTTGAGTCAGCTGATCCTGGCCGCCCTGGGCATCACGATGTCCATCGTCGCGCTCAGACGGCTGGCCACCGAGACAGCCTACCTGCGTCACTACGTCTTCCAGCCGTTCGTCGTCATCAGCAGCGGCATCGAGTCATCGAACGCTCTCTATGCCCTGCTCGCTCGCCCGCCGTCGGACGTCTCGATAGAAGTCCGGGAGCCCATGATGCGGCTCCGCTCCTTCATCGATCGGTACCAGCGCGAGTGGTTGACGGCGACCTCGACCCTCCCGGAGGCCATCCACCTCCGCGCTGCGCTCGCTCGGGCCGGTGAGCTCGTGCTCCTGGAGGAAGAGCGCGAGGCGGCGGACACCATCGCCGCCGTTGTGATGCACCTCGAGCGCACGACCGGGCTCGTGGGTCCGACGCCCGCCGCGCCGCACTTGCGGCGCGCCGACGTGGAGCACCTCAGCGACGCCCTCGTCAAGCTGCACAGGATCAACCTGCGGTACATGGAGGTCGCTTACGACGCGTTCGACCGCGTCCGGCGGCGCATCCTCCTCGTCTTCATGGCCGTCGGCCTCGGGGGCGTCACGGCGGCGTCGCTCTTCGGCCTCGCGGTGCGCCGCGCGATCGCGCCGCGCATCCACCGGATGGTGACCGCCGTCCAACGCTTTCGCGAGCGCGGCGCCTACGAGCCGCTCGGGGACCGGGGGGACGACGAGCTCGCCGTGCTCGCCCACACGCTGAACACGAGCTTCAAGGCCATCGCCGAGCGCGACAAGGATCGCGACCGGTTCCTCGCCGTCGCCGCGCACGAGCTGAAGACGCCGCTCACCACCATGAAGGGGTTCTCGCAGGTCGCGCTCACCCACCGGAACGACACGGCCATCCGCGAGCGCGCCCTCACGATCATCGATCGCCAGGCGACGCGCCTCGGCCGCCTGGTCCAGGATCTCCTGTGGTCGGCGCGCATCTCCGGAGGCGAGCTCCCCTTCAAGCCCGAGGCGATCGACGTCGAGGAGCTCGCCCGCCGCGTGATCGGAGAGCTCGAGCTCGTGGCCAAAGATCACAGCATTCGCCTGGTGCCCCGGGGAGACGCGCACCTCCTGGGCGATCCAGAGCTCGTCGAGCAGGCGCTCTGGAGCCTGCTCGTCCAGGCCGTGTCCGTCGCGCTGGAGCGCGATCCGGTGCTCATCACGATCGACGCCGGCTCCGCCGCGCGCGTGCTCATCACGATCGAGGTCCGGGGCGGGAAGGATCTCCCGGACGACCTCGAGAAGCTGCTGGAGCCCTTCGCCGTCGTCGCGTTCGAGGGGCGGCGTGACGAGCCGCGCAGCACGGGCATCGGCCTCCACCTCGTCCAGGGGATCGCCCGGCTCCACGGCGCGAGGTTCTGGATCGAGCGGAGGGCCGGTGACCTCATGGTCTTTTCTCTGGAACTGAGGCGCTAGCGAGCAGAGGGAACATGCTGCGAAACCGCGTGCTGGTCATCGACGATGACCCCGATTTCCGGGAGCTCGTCGCCCTCAGCCTGGACGGGTGGGGGCTCCATTGCCTCCAGGTCGCCGACTGCGCCGAGGCGCTCCCGCTGCTCGAGCGCGAGCGCGACGTGCTGCGGGCGGTGCTGTGCGACTACTTCATGCCCGGGCTCTCTCCCAGCGTCTGCGCGAAGGCGATCCTCGCGCGGGTCGATCCGGCGGTGCGCGTGGTGCTCGTGAGCGCCGCGGTGGACGTCTCGGAGCTGGCCGCGGAGCTCGGGCTCGCGCGGTTCCTCGCCAAGCCGTTCGATCTCGACCAGCTCCACGACGCTGTGCTCGGCCCGCGCGCGCCCTCGGCGTGAGCGGCGCGGCCGATCGCAGCGGGGCGCGCCCGAACGCGGCGCGCTCCGTGGTAGCCTCCCGACCCTCGCCCGCGCGCGGGCGGACCGCACGCCGCGCGGCGCTCGGAGGTCTGCGTCATGACAGGACAGCTTCTGGAAGAGGGCTTTACCAACCCTGGAATCGATCCGCGGCTCACGTGGCGCAACCCGCCGGCGCGCTGGGCGGTGGAGCCCGAGCGGCGCGTGCTCGTCGTCGAGCCCGCCGCGAAGACGGACTACTGGCAGCGGACGCACTACGGCTTTCGCAACGACAACGGGGCTTTCCTCTTCACCCGCGCCGGCGGCGACTTCGTGATGACCTGCCATGTGCGGTTCCGGCCGGCGCACCAGTACGACCAGGCAGGGCTCATGGTGCGGATCGCGGAGTCGTGCTGGCTGAAGGCGTCGGTCGAGTTCGAGCCGGACGGCCCGAGCCGGCTCGGCGCGGTGGTGACGAACGCGGGCTACAGCGACTGGTCGACCCAGCCATTTCCCTCGGATCGCCGCGAGATCTGGCTGCGCGTCCGGCGGGAGGGGCCGGATTACCTCGTCGACAGCTCGGACGACGGCGCGGCGTGGACGCAGATCCGCATGGCCCACCTGCACGAGGACGACGGCGCGCGCGAGGTGGAGTGCGGCCTTTATGCTTGCAGCCCGCTCGGCGAGGGCTTCGTGGCGGAGTTCGATCTGCTGCGGATCGCGCCGGGGCGCGCGGCGTGAGCCCTCGAGGGGTCGAGCGGGAGGGCTCGCCGGCCGGGAGCGCGTGGATCAGCGGTCGAGCGCCTCGAGGTGCGGAGAGAGGACCTCGGTGATCCAGCTCATCACCGCGCGCACGCGGCGCGGCACGCTTCGACCGTGCGTGTGGAGGAGCGAGACCGGCATCGGCGCGCCGGTGAGGGAGGGTAAAACCTCGACGAGCTCGCCCGCGGTGATGCTGGCGAACTTGCCTACCCGCGGCGCCTGGATGATGCCCAGGCCCGCCACACACGCCGCGAGATAGGCGTCAGCGCTGTTGACCGTCACCACGCTGCGCATCGGCCACTCGCGGTAGCCGCCGTCGTGGGGGTACTCGAACGACGGCGCTTCGGCGCCGAGCGTCGACGAGTAATGCACGAGGAGGTGCCGTTCGAGATCCTCGAGGCGACGAGGCGTACCATACTCGCGCAGATAGGACGGGCTCGCGAGGTTCACCATCCGCAGGACGCCGAGCCTGCGGCCGACGAGCCCGTCGCCCCCCGGGGCGCCGACGCGCAGGACGCAGTCGAAGCCCTCGCGGAGCGGCTCGACGCGCCGATCGGTCGTGCTGAGGAGCACCTCGAGCTCGGGGTGGCGCGCGAGCAGCTCGGGCAGGCGCGGGATGATGACGTCGCGCGCGAAGTTCACCGGCAGATCGATCCGCACCCGCCCGCGCAGGCCCCGCGCGGCCTGGAACATCGCTCCGAGCTCGTCGGCCTCGAGCGCGAGGCGCCGCGCCCGCGGGAGGAGCTCCTCTCCGTCCGGCGTGAGGCGCACGACGCGCGTCGACCGCTGGAGGAGCCGGGTGCCGAGCTCGGCCTCCAGGGCCTTCAGCCGCAGCGACACGCGCGCCTTGGGCATGCCGAGGTGCTCGCCGGCGCGCGTGAAGCTGCCAAGCTCCGCCACCTTCACGAAGATCTTCAGCGATCCGACGTCGACGGTCATTGTTTCGACTGGCGAAACAGTGTGTCGGAGCCTCGGGCCTTCCGCAACCGGGATCGGATCGCTATTCACAGTCGCAGACAGCGGCGAGCAGCCGCCACGGACAGCGGCGAGCAGCCGCGTCGCCATCGAAAGGACCCGACCATGAGCACATCCAAGCGTAGCCCCGTCGCCCTCGTCACCGGCGGAAGCCGCGGGCTGGGAAAGAGCATGGCGCTCCACCTCGCGGATCGCGGCGTGGACGTCATCATCACCTACCGCGGCGCCGCGGCGGAGGCGGCAGATGTGGTGAAGCAGATCGAGGCCAAGGGGAGGACGGCGGCGGCCATCGCGCTCGATCTGGGGAGCACCCGCGGATTCGACGCGTTCGCCGCCGCGGTGAAGGCGGAGCTCGCCGGTCGCTTCGGGCGCGATCGCTTCGATTACCTGGTGAACAACGCCGGCATGGGCGGCCACGCGAGCTTCGCCGAGACGACCGAAGAGCAGTTCGACGCGCTCATGAACGTCCACTTCAAGGGGACGTTCTTCCTCACGCAGAAGCTCCTCCCGCTCATCGCGGACGGCGGGCGGATCCTCAACGTCTCGTCGGGGCTCACGCGGTTCAGCTTCCCCGGGTACGCCGCCTACGCCTCGATGAAGGGCGGCGTGGAGGTGCTCACCCGCTACCTGGCGAAGGAGCTCGGGCCGCGGAAGATCGCGGTGAACGTGCTCGCGCCGGGCGCGATCGAGACCGACTTCGGGGGCGGCGTCGTGCGCGACAACGCCGAGCTGAACAAGATGATCGCCGCCCAGACCGCCCTCGGCCGGGTCGGCCTCCCCGATGACATCGGCGGCGCGGTCGCCGTGCTGCTCTCGCCCGAGGGCCAGTGGATCACCGGCCAGCGCATCGAGGCATCAGGCGGCATGAATCTCTGAGGCGCTCCGAGCTCGCGGCAAGCGCGTGGTCGTCGGGCCCGCGCCTGCAACGAGCAGCGAACACACGAACATTCCGACACAGAACGGCACAGGTCATCGAGCGTAACCGGGGCTTTTGCGAGGGAGCTCGACTGGCACATTTGGTGCTGAGTGGCAGCGCATCGCAAGGAGGCGAGCGCTCATGAGCAGGGAATTGCCTAGCCATATCCTTCGAATCCTCGGGATCGGCATGCTCGCCGGCCTGTTGGTGACGCTCGGGTGCCAGGGAGATACCAGCGTGCCAGCTGGCACAGGAGGGGCCGGCGGCGCCGGGGGTGAAGGCGGCGCGGGCGGTCAGGGCGGCACGGGCGGCGGCCCGGAGACGTGCGATTCGCAACGGGGCGACCACGGCGACGCCTGTTCCGCGGACGCGCCTTGCGCGATCACGCTCGACGTGGAGGTGACGTGCACCGGGCACGACTTCGCAGCGGGCGGGGTGCGGGCCGTTCCGGCGGCGGACACGACGTACCTCGTGACGAGCAGCAACGCCCCGACGCGGCTGTTCGAGCTCGACGGCGACGGGGCGACCCAACGCGACTTCGACGTGCAGAGCATGAGCGTGAGCGTGGCGCTCTCGCCGGACGGAAGGGCGTACGCCGCGGTGGATGAGACGCAAGGCACCGGTGACGGCTACCCCGGCGGTGTCGTGTTCCTGCCGCTCGCCGGAAGCGCGGCCGAGAAACAGATGGTGTTCGATCGCGACGACAAATACGTGCCGGTCCTCGATGTCGCGGTGGACTCCCAGGGCGAGCCGCACATCTGGATCCTCACGGATGCGCCGGAGATCATCGCGCACGCGACGCGCACGTCCGGCGGCGCCTGGGACGTCGCGCCGGCGAGCCGGCCGGCCGACAGCGGTTGGCCCCGCTTCGCCCTCGCGCCCGACGACGCGCCGCTTTCGTTCGGCATGGTCCAAGCGGGCTCCGACAGCTGGCAGCTCGAGGTGCTCGACGGCGCCACGGAGCGGAGCCTTGGCGCTCCGGTCCCCGCGAGCTCGCCGCTCCGTTACGAGCCCGTCCCGCCGCCGAAGCCCGCCGGTCAAGCGACGATTCCGCGCTTCGCGGCGGTCGTGCAGCACCCCGACGGGCTGCGGCTGGAGAGCGCCGGCGAGGGCGACGGCGAGGGCGAGGTAGCGATCCCCGGCACCGCGACGCCGGCGTACAGCTGCCAGCGCGGCTTCGGCGACTCCCCGTCGCCGGGCTGCCCGGCCGACTGCCACGAGGTGACCTCCGGGCTCGAATGGTCGGCCTTCTCGGCCGCGCGCACGAGCGACGGCGACGTGTGGATCGCGTTCCTGATCAGCCACATCGACTGGACGATCGCCTACGAGGTGCAGAACGCCGATCTGCCGACGTGCGTCGGCAACATCGCGGCGGACGCGAGCCGCGGCGAGCTGCGCCTCGTGCGCGTGCCTGCCGCCGGAGGGGCGCCCGAGGTCGCTGTGACGCTGCCGCTCCCCGCGATCGCAGGCGAGAGCCATTTCAGCGATGTGTACCAGCGCCACCCGCTCGTCGATGTCTCCGCGTTCGGCACGGAGCTCACCGTGGCCATGCGCACCCAGGCGTCACGCGTGGGGCCCTTCACGGCCCGCGTGCTGCGCGTCGACACATCGCTCCTCGCGCCTGCCGCGCCAGGCGGCTGATACGCGCGCTGCACATCGACGCCCCGGACCTAGACCGTGCCGCCCACGTGCTCGAGGTGCGGAGGCCTCCGTCCGCCCATCACCCGCAGCTTTGTCCGGCTGGCGCACCGCAGGGGGAGTCAAGGGCGGCAGAGCCGGCGAGCTCCGCTCGCGAACCCTTGACGCCTCCGAGCACTCCAGCACGCTTTGCTCCTGCCGATGGGCCGACCTCCACGGTGCTGCGGGCTGTCTTCGCAGGCCCCGCCGCGCGAACGCGCCGCGCAGAGGCTCGGGTCGGTGCGGTCGGCATCATCGGTCCAGGCGCCCCGTGGGCTGCCTCATTCCATCTAAGGGGCCGCCTTCACTCCACAGCCTGCGGGGTCGCCGCATGAGCGGTGCTCGCGGCCTCGCCGCGGGCGCGGTCTCCGCTTCGTCGCACGCCGCGCTCGGCGCCTCGACCTGGGCCTCCGGGGCCCGCGCCCCGCGCAAGAGCCGCCGCACCTTCTCCCTCAGCGCGAAGCGATCGAGGCCCTTCCGGATGAGCGCAGCGCCGGACCAACAGGCGGCGTGCGTGACGTACGGGACGACCATGGCGGCCGATTTGCGGACCAGAAGGACGGTCAGCTCGTCATAGGACCGCGTGGAGAACAGCCGCTTGTACTCGTTGTCTCCGTAGCCGAAATCGAGCGTTCTCGGGACCCCGTCCGCGCACAGGTCTTCGAGGATCATGAGGAGCAGGACGCTGCCGGGATGATATGCAGCCCACGCTGGATCATAACCCACGCGCTCGTAATAATATGTGCTCTCATCCAGCGTCCCGATCACGAAGGCGACAGGAGCGTCGCCGTTCAGCAGGAGATAACCACGCAGCCAGCCGCGCTCCGCGAACGCCTCCAGCTTGCGCCGCGTCGCCTGCCCATCGACCGATTGCCCGAGACATCTGCCCTGCCAGCTCCGCGCCGCGACGATCCCCGCCTGCTGGAGGAAGCGCGGCAGCTCTTCCTTCCGCGTGATGCGCTGGAGCCTCATGCCATCGGTCATGGCGCGCGTGAGGCGCTTCGCCTTGTACTTCAGCGTTCGGCGCGTGCGGCCGCTGAACTTCGCGAGGTACGCATCGAAGTTCCCCGACAGGTCCACGAGGCGGCGCGGCGTCACCTCGGCCGGCGTGTCAACCCAGAACTCCCGGCGCACCCGCGGGGAGCTCCGGAGGAGGCGCAGGAGATCCGACTCGACCGGTAATCCCTCGATGAAGATCATCTGGTAGGGGACCTTCGCGGACAGGACCGCCTGGAGGAGCGCCTCCTGCTCCGCCGGGGCGTCCGGGGCGAGCCAGTCGGTCCCGCAGAGCACCGCTCGCCGGACCGGGAACGCGCCCATGGAGACATAACCGAGGCGACAGCGCCAGGTCCAATCCTGGACCAGGAATGGCGCCGCGCCGATGAGGGTCCCGAGATCACGGTTGAAGAGGGCCGCGACCATCATGCCCTCATCCCCCGTCGACCCCGGGGAGCGCGTCCGGGTCATCGCTTCCGCCTCGATGGCGATGTGCTCCAGACGATGATGCAGCTGGCGCTGCGCACGTCGGTGACGGCAGCGCTCCCAGGCGTGCGCGAGCTCAATGAGCTCCGCCTTCCTGCACAGGATTTGCGTCTGATACTGCATGTGATACTCCCCTGAATCAACAGAGCACTCGACGCCGAGCACGGCTTTCTTGCGCGTACCTTGATCGTGACGGCGAGAGCGATCGCGCATCGCTGACGCCCCCTGCGGTTCGGCAGATCACGGCGCGATCGAGCCCGCCGGGCACCTGCCGCCACCGCCCTCGATCCCGTTCTGGACGCCGACAGCGCGAGCGACGAGCGCCGCCCCAACGCTGGCTCCGGGGCGAAGGAGCGCCGGGCCGGAGCGCCTCAACCCCGGATAGAACGCGCTGTGTACGAGTGCGTGACCGTGAAAGGACCTAGCGCCGGCGTGGAACGTGAATGGCGAAGGTCCGATGTTTGGTGGAAAGCAAGTATATGTGGGAGCAGGCATGGTGCAAGAGAAAGTTCGGCTCCCTGGTACGGGCCTGATCACGGCGGCGCGGTATCCATCTGCGCTTGGCGTGCGTCAGCGCATCACCGTGAGGTTTCTCGCTCGGCGAGCCAGGCGAACGTCCGTTCGTAGAACAGCGCGCGCCCGTGCTCACGTTGTTCGAGCGGCCGCTGTCCGGAACGATGTAATCGGCTTCTTGCGCGGCTGGGGGCGGTCGTGCGCGATGCCGCTGATGATCGCCGCGCCGGACATCGCCGGACGAGCGCGCGATGCGATGGCGGGTGCCGCCCCGAGATCAAGAGACAGATCGCCGTCGGAGAGCGGCTCGGGAGTCTCGAGGTCGGATCGCATCCCGGCTCGATCCTTCGGTGACTGTCGCGCCCGACGCGTTCAATCTGTGAGAGCGAATCTTCGAGAAAACGCCGAGCGCCGTGACGATCGCGGGCGAGGTGAGCAGGGCCGTCCCGTTGCCGCGGTAGGCGCGACGTGGCGGGGCAGGGTCGGGGCGAGGTCGTCGTTGCTGCCGCTCCGGAAGGCCCGATAGGAGCCCGAGGTCACGACGGCACAGTCATGCGCATGGCACCGGGTACTGGACCGCGTCCCAATCCAATGTGCATTCCCACGCGTTCCGAACGCCGTGTACCAGTCCAGGCGGTTGATCGGCTTATTTTCGTTGCTCCCCGCCGTGTCCGTCCAGCTCTGATGGACGAAGCACTTCAGGGCGTTCCTTAGCGCAGCCGTGTCCGGGGGCGATCGCCGCGCAGTACAACGACACCGCCGGCAACGACCGCGCCTACGTGGACTACGTGCGCGCCACTGTCTTCCACTCGCCCGCGACGTGCGACTGACCCGCCCGGCCTTTCACGATGTCAGGCGCGCGATCTATGGTATCTTGCCTCATCGTGACCGTGGCCGCCTGCAAGCGCGTGGAGCTCGCTTCCGCCGTCGAACGTTCCGAGGTCCGCCGGTGATCCGCCTGCTGAAGCGCGCGCGGAACACCCTGCAGCGCTCGATCGAGAACCACGGGGCGCTGGGGACGCTGAGGCTGGTGCCGCGCGCAGCGAAGGGGGCGGTGCTGCGCCGGGTGCGGCGGTTCTCCAGCAAGGCGCGCGAGGCGGGCGAGACCGAGGCGCGCTTCGATCGCGCCGCGGGGGTGGACACCGCCGCGACGATCGAGCTGGCGCAGCTGCAGTTCGACGGCCAGACCGACAAGGAGAGCATCAAGCACGGCGTTCGTTATCAGGCGACGCCGCTCGAGGTCTTCGACGCGCTGCTGGCGCGGAGCGGGATCGACTGCTCGCGCTACGAGCTGGTCGACCTGGGCTCCGGCAAGGGGCGCGTGCTGTTCATGGCGGCGATGCACCCGTTCCGCCGCATCACCGGGGTCGAGTTCTCGCCGGAGCTGACCCGCATCGCGCAGGAGAACGCCGGCAAGTTCAAGGCGCCCCGGCAGGCCTGCCACGAGATCGTCACCGTCTGCGCCGATGCCACCCAGTACGCGTTCCCGAACACGGCGACAGTCATCTACATGTACAACCCGTTCGCCGCCCCGATCATGGAGCGCGTCGCCGCCAACCTCGAGCGCTCGCTCCGCGAGAACCCGCGCGACGTGGTGGTTATCTACTACAACGCCCGCTGCCCCGAGCCGCTCGACGCCTGTTCGCGCCTGCGCGAGGTCGCCTCGCAGCGCGCGCAGCAGGGGTGCGACGATCCCTGGGTGATCTACCGCTCGACCACCAGCAATTGACGGCCGCGCCGTCGACGCCTCGGGGGGCGCCCCGTGGCATCGCGGCATGAACCGCGCCGGAATCGGGCTGCTGTGCGCCGCCGCGCTGGTCGAGGAGTTGGAGGCGATCGTGCGCGCCCAACAGGCGACGATCGCCGCCCTCGAGCTCGGCCAGGTCCGGCCCCCGCATGACATCGGCAGCGCGGTCGCCATGCTTCTCTCGCCCGAGAGCCAGTGGATCAACGGCCAGCGCATCGAGGCATCGGGCGGCATGGTGCTCTGAGGCGCCACCGGTCCACCAGCGGCGCGTGATCGCCCGCCCGGATCCAGGCGCGCTACGGCTGGCGGAGCCGGCGCGAGGACAGGAGCTCGAGCCCTCCCGTGCGCTCCGCGATGCGCTGGAGCGACGCGAGCAGCGCGCCGGCCTGCTCCTCGCCGAGCAGCGCGCGGAGCCGCCTGTTCACCGCGGCGCGCGCGGCGCGCCCCGCCTCGACCGCCGCCCACCCGCGGTCGGTGAGCTCCACGAGCCGGTTGCGCTGGTCGTCCTCGGCGACGCGCCGGCGCACGTAGCCGAGCTCCTCCAGCTCCGCCACCGCCTTCGAGGCGCCCTGCGCCGTGATGCCGAGCCGCTCCGCGAGCTCCCTCACCTTCACCGGCCCCGGGATGAGGTGCTGGAACACGTATCCATGGCTCGGCCGGAGATCCCCGTGGCCGGCCCGCTCCACGCGGCGCATCACCTCGTCGCTGTTCGCGGCCGCGATGGCGGCGAAGAGCAGCACGAGGTCCTCGTCCGGGCGCGCAGGCTTCACGGCCGGAGCGTGTAACCCGCAACCGAGGTTGCGCAAATAACGTTGACGGCCGCGGGTGGCGGCCCTATTCATCAACCAAGGTTGCGCAACATGGGTTGCGTATCATCGGGGTCGGGCGCGAAGGGCCGGGCGGCTCGCCCGCGCGCGCCCGGGCCCGTGCTGCCCCGAGGAAGGGACGAAGGGACGAGCGATGCACCTCGCGATCCATGGCTCCTGCGACCCGGCGTTCTCGCCCGTGCGCGCGGCGTTCGCCTCGAATTTCGAGCGGTTTCCCGAGCTCGGGGCCGCCGTGTGCGCCGCCGTGCGCGGCCGCGTGGTCGTCGACCTCTGGGCCGGCTTCCGGGACGCGGCGAGGACCGCGCCGTGGCGCTTTGACACGATCGTGAACGTCTTCTCGGCGACGAAGGGCGCTGTGGCGCTGTGCGCCCACGCGCTCGCGGAGCGGCGCGCGCTCGACGTGGACGCGCCGGTCGCCGCCGCCTGGCCGGAGTTCGGCGCGGCCGGCAAGGGGCGCGTCCTCGTGGCCCAGCTGCTCGACCACAGCGCCGGCCTGCCGGCGCTCCGCGCCGAGCCGAAGGAAGGCGCGCTCTACGACTGGCAGGCCATGACCGCCGCCCTCGCCGCGGAGGAGCCGTTCTGGGAGCCGGGCGCCCGGCACGGCTACCACGCCGTCACGTTCGGCTTCCTCGTGGGCGAGGTGATCCGGCGCGCGAGCGGCCAGCGGGTCGGCGCGTTCCTCCGGGAGGCCGTCGCGGGGCCGCTCGGCCTGGATTTCCACATCGGCACCGGCGCCGAGCACGACGGGCGGATCGCCGAGGTGCCCCCGACCATCGCCAGCCCGAGCGGCCTGGGCGGCGCGTTCGGCGCGAGCTTCCGCGACCCGGCGTCGCTCACCTCGATGGCCTTCACCAGGCCGCGCGACCTCGTGTCGCCGGGCCTCGTCAACACCGCCCGCGCCCGGCGTGCGGAGATCCCCGCGCTGAACGGCCACGCGAACGCGCGCGCGCTCGCGCGGATGTACGGCGCGCTCGCGAACGGCGGGGCCCTCGCCGGCACCGCGCGCGTGCTGTCGCCGGAGGCGGTCGAGGCAGCGCTGGCGGAGCGATCGGCCGGGCTGGACGCCGTCCTCCTCGCGGAGAGCCGGTTCTCGCTCGGGTTCATGCTGCCGAGCGCCCTGCGCCCCTTCGGGCGCGGCCCGCGGACCTTCGGCCACCCCGGCGCCGGCGGCGCGCTCGGCTTCGCCGACCCCGACGCAGGGCTCGGGTTCGGCTACACGCCGAACCAGACGATCGCGAGCGGCCAGGGCGGCGACCCGCGGTGGCGGGCGCTGATCGAGGCCGTGTACTCGTGTCTATGAGCGCTGGTTCCGCGCGGCCGGGGCGCGTGACTGGGTTCGTGAGAGCAGGGGCCGCGTGGTGCTCTGTTGAACGTGCTCCGGTTGACCACGCCCCGGGAGCGCCTCGTCATCCTCTTGATCTCCTGGTGCTCAGAGCTCCTCTGCCTTGGCAATTTTGATGACGGGATCGAGGCGATAGCCGCTCTGCTCCTGCGTCAGGGATCTGGCCTGGTCGAAGTCGAGCGTGAGGTGCAGTGTGCCACCGGGGCTCACCTCGACCGCGCCTTCCGTCACGATCTTGAGGCCCGACTCCGAGCACGAGGGACAGGAGACCGCGCTTGTGGTGGATCCCTCCACAAGCTCGGCGTCGGTGAGCACGAGCCGAACTTGCGTGACCTTGCCCGCGGGGACCTCGCTCGAGCCGAGGAGCTTTTCGGTCGAGCTCGCGTCCAGGAGATCCAGCTTGACCTCGCCGCTGAAGATCGTGCTCCAGCCCCTCTCGCTCGCGCTCTCTTCGTGGCTCGACCCGTCGTCATCGCCGGGCGACGCCTGGCCGGCTTCATCCTGCTCCGCGTCCTCCGCGACATGGACGCTCACCTCGGTGAGCATGACCACGAGGTGTCTCTGCACGGCCTCTTCCGTGCCTCCCTCAGGCGGAGCGGACGCCTGAAGCGGTTGGGCCGTGACCCCCACCTCCACGGTGGCATCACCGCCGCCACAGCCAGCGATGACGAGCGCGAAAAAGCCGAAGCGGACCAGGTGCGATGAGAAAGCGTGCATATCAATCTCCTTCGTTCAGGCTGAAGGCGGCGCCCATGCATCGCGCCCCCTTGGCAGAGAAGCCCATTGCCTGGGCCTCCGTCACCTGTTTCGTACAGTGCTCGAGCGCTCTTCCGACGGCTCACATTCTTCGATCGCCACGGACCTCAATGGCCATTCGACGCCGCGCCGCTCGAGTCGCTTTCCATAGAATGAGCTCGCAGCCATAGCCGGGCATGATCGGCCGGCCCCCCAGATCGGGAGGACTCCATGGTCGCCTTCCCGAGGCTCCGCCTGACGAACCGATGCGCGGCCCGATCCGTCGGTCGAGCTCGCTCTCCGGAGCGAGCAACCCGGGACGAACCTGGGGGGACGGCCGACTGGGCTCGGGCCGCCCGCGCCGCTCGTCCGTCAGAGCCTAGCCTCGGAGGGCTCGCGACGGGTGATGAGACAGGCTGGCGTGTCCCGCCGATCGCCCGCAAAAAAGCGCATCGCAGCGACGCTCACTGCTGGAACTTCGGTGCAGCACCGCTCAAAGCGTCTTTCGTGACGCGCGAGCACCAACTTCACCCGAGCCAACCGCTCGCCGCAGATGGATCAGTTGATTTCGGATTCGATCGCGTCGAGCTCCGTCTTGTAATTCGCGACCGTGATCGAGCTCGCGGCCTCTTCCTCGAAGTCCGCCGGAACGGCGAGATCCGTGTCTGCAATCGTCGGCTGCGCGCTGGGCGCCGGATCCTGCTGCTCGGTCGTCGAGTCCTGCTTGCAGCCAACCGTCAGCAGCATCGATGCCGCTATCCCAACGGCGCTCAGAGCGTGCCTCATTT
The DNA here is from genome assembly GCF_051530145.1 of Sorangium sp. So ce302. Classification (GTDB taxonomy): domain Bacteria; phylum Myxococcota_A; class Polyangia; order Polyangiales; family Polyangiaceae; genus Sorangium; species Sorangium cellulosum_B. Next base: position 11,405,576 of record NZ_CP150326.1, read on the forward strand.
TGCACCTGCCTTCGCGACGGCCTTCGCGTTAAAATTCGCCATCCACGTCTCGTGACGCGCGTTCTCCTTATCGATCAGCTTGGACACGCGTTCGGACGAAGCTTGATCCTTTTCATCCCTGGCGAGCTGGTTGACGCGCTCGAGGCGCGCAATCCGCCGGGCATGACGGCGGAGCTCCTGCTTCATCGCCTCCGTCATCGGCTGGTTCTCGAGTGCGGCGACAACTTTCGTGCGCGCCGCCTCACGCTGGCTCTTCTTGCGGATCTCTCGCGCCTTTTCTTTTTCCGTGGCCGCAGCGCTGCCCTCCACCTCCGCGTTGCCGGCTGCCTTGTCCGCTTGGCCGGGCGCCAGATCGGCCTTGCCAGCGGCATGCTCGCTCTTGCCAGGTGCCAGATCGGCCTTGCCGGCGGCATGCTCGCTCTTGCCAGGTGCCAGATCGGCCTTGCCGGCGGCATGCTCGCTCTTGCCAGGTGCCAGATCGGCGTCGCCGGCGCCATGCTCGCTCTTGCTGGCCAGCCCTCGCGCTTCAGCTTTCGCCACGTTGCCAGCCTTCCCCTCTGGCTTCTTCGCGTCGGCCGCCTTGGCGGGCGCCGCTGCTTGGGGAGACTGGGCCAGAGCGGCCCCACTCAAGAGCATCGCCGCTGCTGCCGTCACGAGCACACATAGGGTTCGTCTCATAGCGGTCGTCTCCTTGGAGTGCCCATCGTGCATCAATCGCCCGATGGCCTCAAGCGATTTTCGAACGGTTCGACGATGAATTACAGTTGTTCAGACAGGCACGATTGACTAAACATTTCGACAACTTGCATCTGGCACACGCCTTGAACACAGGCATCGTCGATGCTGGGCACGAGGATTGCCTGGGACCACGGATGAAGAACGGAAATGAGCCGATTCGTGGTCGCGTGTCGGACCCATGCGAATCGTCAGACACGGGAACATTGAAAGATTCACAACAACAGGCGTCGTGTCGACCGACTCCTTCAAAGCCTTCTGCGCCGCCAAGGTCAACGGCACCACGGTCGATCCGTCGGAGATGGTCTGTGCGGGACAGGCGGCCAGCAAGCAAACCGATCGCTACGTGTGCGAAATGAACGCCGACTGCCTCGACGGCGGCTCCAAGACCCGTGAAATACACAGCTGCACAACCTGGGATAGCAGCTGCGACGATCGCTGACGGTGGCGCAAGGCTCCGGGCCCCACGCAGGCCTTTTGCGCACTGCTCGCGGAGGACAGGCGCCGGCACACCGATGGGCCGCCAGGCACGACAGTCGAAACAACCCCCCCGGTGTCAGCTTCAGCGGTTCGTCAGGCGCGACACCGTCGCGGACGGCCATCAGGCGATGCGCGTTGCGCCGCGCCTCACGCCGCCAGGGCGGAGGCCTCCTGTCGTCAGCTCGTGAAGGGCGCCCGCCAGCGACGAGTACGTGGCCAGACTGCCTAGCTCCACGTCCACGAGGCTCCTGGCAAGCTCGGGGCGCACGCCGACCAGGAAGAGGCGCGCGCCGAGCAGGGCGACCGCGCGGCTGGTCTGGCCCAGCGCGTGGGCGACCTGGGCGTCCACCGCCGGCACGCCGGTGATATCGAGCAACACGAAGCGCGCCTCGTGCCGGCCCACCCCCTCGACCACGGCCGTGAGCACCTGGAGGGCGCGGTCCCGGTCGATCGCGCCGATCAGCGGCACGAGCAGCACGCCGGGCAGGAGCGGGATGAGCGGGCAGCCGAGCTCACGCACCGTCTCCGAGAGCGTCCGCTCGCTCGCATAGGCCATCTGCAGCTCCGCGTTCTTCGTCGAGAGCGACTGGACGAGCTCGCCGCGCTCGAGGGCCGCGGCGAGCAGCGACGCCCAGACCCCGACGGTGCCCTCGTCGCCGGCCAGCTCGCGGAGGGTCGGCCCCATGAGCGCCACGAACCCCCAGTCGCGCCGCTCGGTGCGGATCGGCAGCAGCATCATCATGAGCGCGCCGCTCGCGGCCGCGGGCGGCAGCAGGTGCTCCGGCGGAAACGCCTCCAGCCGATGGCGGCTGCCGATCGGGGGCGTCGCGCTGCCGTCACGGCTGTAGGCGCCGGCGACGACGAGCGTCTTCGCGTCCTCCCGGAGCGCAAGGCAGGCCCAGATCGCGCTGGTCTTCGCGAGCCACGAGAGCGACATGGATTCCTCCTGGGAGCCGCTGACCAGCGCGAGGCCCACGTCGTGATTGGACCGCACGAGCATCCCGAGCTGCGCCACGAACTCGGCCTCGACGCTGAGCCGAGCCCGAGCGATCGACAGGTGCGCGCCGTCCAGGAACGCCTCGACCCGCCGCGCCGACGCCGCGTCCCCGCCCAGCCGCTCGCGGCGCCGCTCGTGGGACCGGCGGAGCTGGCGCACGATCGCCATCAAGGTGCCCATATCGGAGGAGATGTCGACGGCCTGTTTGTAGGCGCGCTCCAGCGCCTTCGCCGGAGGGGGCGTGGCGCCCTCGATCGCCGCCTCATACGCTTCGAGCACCAGGGCGACCCCCGGCCATACCGCGGCAGGCGACGTACCGGCCGCCAGGGGCCGGGGCGCGAGGAGCAGCTCGACCATCCGTCGATCCAGGTCGCCGCCGCCGTGCTCCCCCGACGCCGCGTCCTCGTCGAGGAAGCTCTGGACCACGTCGCATCCGCACGAGATCCGCTGGATCAACGTGTTCGGCGTGAGCACGAGCTCTGGCGGGGCCGTCTCGCCGGCGAGCATCGAGACGACGAGCTCACACGCGGCGCTCCCCAGCATCTCGAACTGCTGGCGCACGGTGGTCAGCGGTGGGTCGGCGGTTTGCGCCTCCGGCACATCGTCGAAGCCGACGATCGCCAGCTCCTCGGGGATGCGGACGCCCGCCGCCTTCAGCGACGGCATCATCCCGATCGCGTTCTTGTCCGTCCCGAAGACCGCCGCCGTACACGCATTCCGCAGCGCGATGAGCCGCGGGGCGGCGTTCTCGCCGCCTGTATACCAGTTGTCGTCGGTCCGGACGACCAGCTCCGGGTCGAGCGGTATCCCCGCCTCGGCGAGCGTCTCTCGGTAGGCGTCGAAGCGCTCGCGCACATCGGACTCGTGGAAGCAGCCGACGAACGCGATGCGCCGGTGCCCGTGTCCGATCAGATGGCGCACCGCGCCCCGGATCCCGCTGTGGTTGTCCGGGATCACGGACGGGCAGTCGCCCTTGTGGACATGGGTGCCGACGACGACGAGCGGGACCCGCTCGGCGGCGAGCTGCTCGATGCCGTCCACCCCGATCACGACGATCCACCCATCCACCTGTTCTCTGGCGAGCGAAGGGGCCTGGAGCGAGCCGGCCGTGCCGCGCATCACCAGCATGCGACAGCCGTGCTGCCGCGCCGCCTCGTGGATACCCGTCAGGACCGGGTTCCAGAACGAGCCGTCCAGATAGGGGGTGATGACGCCCACGGTCATCCCACGTGACATCCCATGAACGCCTGTACCGCGGCGGGGCGGCTCCGCAAGGCGATTCACGTCACGCATCGAGCGGCCGGCATCTCCCCCTGTGGCCGGCTGCCCGTCCGCGCCATCTTCCTGGGCCGAGCCGTCAGATCGGCCGCCCCGCTGCTCCGGCAACTCGACTTCACTGCCCCGGCTACCCTGAACCATCGCCCCGGTCTCCCTGCTCCCCCGTCCCACGGCTGCGCTCGCGTGCCCACCTATATACCACGGTCCGGACGTATCTCTCTGCGACGGGGCGATGTCGAATTGCTCGCTCGCAAACCACTTCGGTCCATTCGTGCTGAACGCTAACGCTTACCAATCTTCCCATCGACACCCATGCGCCGGTCGCCATGCTCGTGCCACGCGGCCTGCTCGTCCTCGACAACCCGCACCAACATCGGTTGAGCGCGCCAGCCGGCCACACAACCGTCCTGGCAATCGTCCTCGGCGACTCAACACCGCGTCGACCCACGAGCTCTCCACGGGACGACGCGGGAGCCCTACGGACGGCGCGGGGCGTCGGGCCCAGGCCATGCCCGCATCGCGGCCTCCACGGCCGCGCGGAGGCTCTCCCGTGACGCGCCGTCCCGCGCCTGGACCGACATCCCCAGCAAGACGGTCACGTAGAACGTGGCCAGCGCGGCGGCGTCCGTGTCGGACGCGAGCTCGCCGTCCTCGGTGCTCCGCTGGATCCGCGCCTGGAGCGAGGCATGCCAGGCCTCGCGGCACCCTCGCATCAGGTCCTGTACGGGCCGCGCGCCGGGGGAGCACTGGGTCCCGGCCAGCGCGATCATGCAGCCGGACGGCCGATCGGGCCGGGTGAACTCGTCGGCCGCCGTCTCGAGCAGCCGCTGCACCGCGCCGCGGGCCGTCGGCACCTCGGCAAAGATGCAGCCCATGCGCTCGCCCCCCCTGGCGAGATACCGATCCACCGCCGTCCGAAAGAGCTGCTCCTTGCCCCCGAAGGTCGCGTAGAGGCTCGACGGGCTGATGCCCATCGCCGCGCTCAGCTCGTCGAGCGACGTCGCCTCATAGCCCCGGTCCCAGAACAGGAGCATGGCCCGCTCCAGCGCCACCTCCTGATCGAAGGCGCGCGGCCTCCCTCGCCCTCGCTGGACCCGCCCCGCCGAATTTTTCATAACGATCGTTCCATAAATCGCTTGACGGACAGCATCAGCCTACGTAGCTTCTTTATAAGGAACGATCGTTCCAAAAAAAAGGAGAACGTCTCGATGGGTACGTTGAAGGGCAAGGTTGCGCTGGTCACCGGGGGTTCGCGGGGTATCGGGGCGGCGATCGCGAGGCGGCTGGCGCACGAGGGCGCCACCGTGGCCATCACCTATGCCGCGTCGCCCGCGAGGGCAGCCGAGGTGGTGCACGGCATCGAGGCGGCAGGCGGCAGGGCGATCGCCGTCCGGGCGGACAGCGCCGACGCAGAGGCGGTGCGGAGCGCCGTTGCCCAGACGGTGAAGACCTTCGGCCGGCTCGACGTGCTGGTGAACAACGCCGGCGTCGCCGCTATCGCCCCCCTCGATCAGTCCTCGCTGGAGGAGTTCGATCGTCTCATGGCGGTGAACGTCAGGGGCCTCTTCGCCGCCACGCACGAGGCCGTCCGCCACATGGGCGAGGGTGGGCGCATCATCAACATCGGGAGCATCAGCAGCGACGGAGCGCTCATCCCCGGGATGGCCGTCTATGCCGCGACCAAGGGAGCGGTCGCCGGCCTGACCCGCGGCTGGGCCCGGGATCTCGGTCCGCGCGGCATCACGGTCAACAACGTCCAGCCGGGCCCGGTGGACACCGACATGAACCCGGCCGACGGCCCGCTCGCCTCCGGGTTCAAAGGCCAGATCGCCGTGCAGCGCTACGGACAAGGCGACGAGGTCGCCGGCATGGTGGCCTACCTGGCCGGCCCCGAGGGCGCCTTCGTCACGGGCGCCAACCTCAAGATCGACGGCGGCTTCACCGCCTGATCTTCCCGAGCCGCGACCGGAGACCGCGTCAGCCGCCGTCCTCGCCCGGCTCGCCGCCGGTCCCCGGCGAGCGGCACTTCATCACCATGCGGATCTCGTTGCCCTTCTCGTTGTGCCGCACCTCGTCCATGAACGTGCGGATCAGCATCAGGCCGCGGCCGCTCGGCTTGTCCAGGTTGGCGAGGTCGGTCGGATCCGGCAGGTTGCGCGGGTCGAAGCCGGGCCCCTCGTCGCGCACCACGTACGTCGCCTCGGTGCGCGTCTCGCGCGCCACGACGATCACGCGCCGATCCCGGTACGGGCTCTCCGCCCGGCGGCGCTCGACGAGCGCGGAGAAGGCGCTCGGCTGCTCGTCGAGCAGCGTCGAGCTGACCTCGAGGTTGCCGTGCACGATGGCGTTCACGAGCGCCTCGCGCAGCGCCACCGCGACCTGGATCCGGCCCGTCTCGTCGCACAGCCGCATCCGTCCCAGGCTCTGCTCGACGTGGCCCACCAGCGCGGGGACCTTCGCCACGTCGTTGTCGAGCTCGAAATGGGACTCGGTCGCCGTCAGGCACGAGAGGAGCAGCTGCTCCCGCCGATCGAGCCGCGCCACCGCGAGGACGTTCTCGACCGTGTTCACGAGCTCCGCCGCGAGGTTCCGCTTCGCGACGTAGCTCGCGGCGCCGCGCCGCAGCGCCTGCACCGCGATCTCCTCGCTGCCGTGCGCCGTCATCAGGATCACCGGGAGGTAGGGGTGCTCGCGGCGGATCGCCTCGACCAGCTCCAGGCCGTCCATCTCCGGCATCTGGAGATCGGTCAGCACGATCTCGGGCATCGACCTGGCGATCGTCTCGAGCGCCTCGACGCCGTTCTCGGCGTACACGGGCTCCATCCCGGCGCGCTTCTTGAGCAAGCTCCCGGAGAGGCGCCGATCCATCGGGGAGTCGTCCACCACGAGCACCCTCACCATCGCGTCACCTCGCTATCAGAGCGCCGGTCGCCCTGCACCGGCGGCGCCGGGTCCGCCGGCGCGCCCTCGCGCACGAACGCGGCGAGCTCGGGGAGCAGGCGCTCGATCTGCGCCCGCAGCGCGAACTGCGCCTCGGCCATGCTGCCGAGCTCGTTCGCGCGCGCCATCCTCTCCAGCGCGAAGGAGGCCTCGAACGCGCCCCGCGCGCCGAAGCTGTCGACCCCGCCCTTCAGGCTGTGCGCGGCCCGCTGGAGCTTGCGGGCGTCGCCGGCGGCCACCGCGTCGTCGATGTCGCCCATCCAGCGCGGGCACTCCTCCAGGAAGACCTCGGCGAGCTCGCGCAGGAGGTCGGCGTCGCCGCCCGTCCGCTCCAGCGCCCTGGTGCGATCGAACATCGGCCGGGCCGTGATCGAGGAGGGCGAGGGCTGCAGCCGCTCCTCCGATCGGGTGCTCGGCGGCCCGCTGTCGGACGTCGACGAGGGCGCCGACGCGTACGAGCTCGGCGCGCCGAGCGACATGCGCGCCGGGTCCTCGATCTCCAGGGCGGAGGGCCCGGCGGCCAGCCGGTCGATCATGTCGTGGAGCTCGTCGACCTGCACCGGCTTCGACAGGTAGCCGTCGAAGCCGGCCCGGAGGCAGCGCTCGCGGTCGCCCTTCATCGCGTACGCGGTCACGACGATGAGCGGCATGTGCCCGCCCTCGCGCCGCTCGCGGGCGCGGACGGCCCGCGCGACCTGGAGGCCGTCCATCTCGGGCATCTCCACGTCGAGCAGGGCCACGTCGTACTGCCCGCCCGCGATCTTCTCGACGGCGAGGCGGCCGTTCTCGACGATGTGCACGTGGTGGCCCTGCCGCTCCAGCCAGCGGCGCATCAGCTTCTGGTTGATCGCGTTGTCCTCGGCGACGAGCACGCGCAGGCCGCGCGCGCGCGTCCCGGGCGCGGCGCGGCGCGGGTCGGCCGACCGGAGCGAGGTCCGCGTCGGGACGCCGAAGGCGTGGAACACGGCCTCCTGGAGGTGGGACGTCTTCACGGGCTTCGTGACCATGGCGAAGACGCCGAGATCGCGGCAGCGCGCGACGTCCGCCTGCGCGGACGTCGAGCTGAGCAGCATGAGGACGCGCCCCTTCAAGATCTCGCGCTTCCGGCAATGCTCGACCACGGCGAAGCCGTCGACCTTCGGCATGCGGGCGTCGACGATGGCGAGGCCGAACGAGCTGCTCGGCCCGACCGCGTTGCCCCCCGGCTTGCCCCAGGGCAGCGCCCACACGCCCGAGTCCTCCGAGAGCGCCGCGATCGCCGCTGCCCCCGAGTCGACGGGGACCGCCTTCATCCCCCAGCCCTCGATGGTGTCCGCGAGGATGCGCCGCGCGGTCGCGTTGTCGTCGGCGATGAGGACCTTCGTGCCGAGGAGGTCCTTCGGGATCTCCAGGCGGCGCGACCGGGCGGCGCCCTCGAGCGCCCGGAGCTGGAGGGTGAAGTGGAACGTGCTGCCCTTGCCCACCTCGCTCTCGATCCAGATCTTGCCGCCCATCATCTCGACAAGGCGGGCGCAGATCGTGAGGCCGAGCCCCGTGCCTCCGTACTTGCGGGTGGTCGAGCCGTCCGCCTGGGCGAACGCGTCGAAGACGACCCGCTGCTTCTCCGGGGCGATCCCGATGCCCGTGTCGATCACGCTCACGCGGAGCACCACGGCGTCGCCGAGCGCCTCGCCCGCGTAGAGGCTCGGCGTGCCCTGGCTGTCCGCGCTGGCCTCCTCCTCGGCGGTGAGGGGCGCGCGCGCGTCGACCTCGGCGCGGACGACGACCTCGCCGGCGTCGGTGAACTTCACCGCGTTGCTCACGAGGTTGACGAGGACCTGGCGCAGGCGCAGCGGATCGCCGACCAGGGCCTCGGGCACGCCGGGGCCGACGTCGTAGGCGAGCTCGAGCCGCTTCTCGTGGGCGCGGAGCGCGAGCGTCTTCACGGCGTCGCCGATGATCTCGCTCGGGTCGAAGACGACGGGCTCGATCTCGAGCTTGCCGGCCTCGATCTTCGAGAAGTCGAGGACGTCGTTGATGATGGAGAGCAGCGCGTCGGCCGAGATCTTGACCATCTCGAGGTACTCGCGCTGCTCCTGGGTGAGCTCGGTCTGGAGCGCGAGCGACGTCATGCCGATGATGCCGTTCATCGGGGTGCGGATCTCGTGGCTCACGCTGGCGAGGAACTCGCTCTTCGCGCGGCTCGCCGCCTCGGCGGCCTCCTTGGCCTGCTGGAGCTCCTCCTCGACCGCCTGGCGCTGCATGAGCAGGGCGCGCAGGCTCGCGGAGTGCTCGCGCTCGTTCTCGAGCGAGGCCTCGCCCATGGCGTCCGCGCGGCGCTTGGCGATGCTCGCCATCACCGCCATGGCGGGGGTGGTGACGGCGTAGACGATGACCCGGAGGAGGTTGTCTTCCTCGTACGATAACAGGACGCCATCCTTCGAGAAGTAGAGCGCGAAGAAGACGCACGAGATGAGCGCCGTGACGATGCCGCCCCAGAGGCCGCCGCTGAACGCCGCGAAGACGATGATCATCGAGAGGATCGCGGGCGGGTTCGGGATGGTCCAGTCGAGCGCGGCCTCCAGCGTGGTGACCGCGCCGATGACGAGCAGCGCGAGCACGGGGCCGAGCAGCGGGAGCACGAACTTCTCCCACGAGGGCCGGCCGAGGCGCCGGTGCAGCGCGGAGGGGAGCGGCAGGAACGTGCCGCGGCCGTCGGCGTCGCCGCCCACGCCCATGGATGCGCGGGGCTCGCCGCCCAGCGAAGGGCGGGGCTCGCCGCCCAGCGAAGGGCGGAGCTCGCCGCCCAGCGAAAGGCGGGGCTCGCCCCCAAGCGACGGGCGGGGCTCGCCGCCCACTGACGGGCGAGGCTCACCGCTCACCGACGGGCGGGGGTCCGCGTGAGCGGTCCCCGGCGCGGCGGCGGGCGGGGGATCCTCGGCCTTGGGCATGGCCTCATGGAGATAGCGGGGTCGCGATCGGGCGTCCACGGCCGCGAGGGCCGGGTCCCATGGACGGGCGGCGCCGGGGCACAGCGGGCAAGTAGGAGGGACGCCCCTCGGCCCCGAGCAGCACGAGGCCGGGAAGCGCGGGTCGCGCCGCCGGCGGACGCGGCGCTGGCGGCCCGCGCCGCCGGCGCCCCGGCCGTCGCGCGCCGGGGCGCCCGCAGCCACGCTCACCGCGGCGCGCTCACCCCTTCACGCCGCCCGTCGTCAGCCCCGCGATCAGGTGGCGCTGCACCACATAGAACGCCGCCATGACCGGCAGCGACACGAGGAGCGCCCCCGCCGCGAACCGCTCCCATTGCGCGTCGTACTCGCCGATGTACCGCTGCAGCACCACCGGCAGCGTGAACATCTCCTCCTTGCCGAGCAGCGTCGCCGCGAGGATGAACTCGTTGTACGCCGTCATGATCGCGAACAGCGCCGTCACGGCGATCGCCGGCCGCGCCGCCGGGAGCACGACCCGGAGGAAAGCCTGGAAGCGCGTCGCCCCGTCGACCATCGCCGCCTCCTCCAGGTCGACCGGGATCGCCTCGAACGCCGCCCGGAGCTGGAAGATCGAGAACGGCACCGCCGTCGACGCGTAGCAGAGCACGAGCCCGGTCCGCGAGTTGAGCAGGCCGAGCGCGTCGAGCAGGAGGTACAGCGGGATCGCGCTCGCCACCGTGGGGAACATCTGCGTCGCGAGCAGCGCGCGCAGGCCGCGGTCCTTGCCGAGGAACCGGAAGCGCGCGAGCGCGTACGCCGCCGGGACCGCGACGGAGACGCCGGCGGCCGCCGTCGCGAGCGCGACGACGATCGAGTTGGCGAGCTGGCGGGGGAAGAGCCAGATCGGCTCGCCGCCGACCTTCTTCGACGTCGTGACCACCGCCACGATGTGCTCGAGCGTCGGCTGGTTCGGGATGGGCAGCACCTCCGGCACCGGCGGACGCGCCCCGGAGAAGGCGATCGAGGCGACCCAGAGCACCGGGTACAGCGCGAACGCGACCGCCGCGACCAGCGCGGCGTGCACCGCGATCGACTCGACCGGAGAGGGCCTCCGCGTCACGCGACCTCCGTCGCCGCCGCCGGCACGGGCGCCGATCCAGCCTCGGCCCCGCCCTGCGGAATGGCGGAGACGGGCGTCCGCCGCCGCCGGAAGCGAAAGGCCCGCGTCGCGAGCGTCAAGAGCAGGAAGATGAGCACCGAGTACGCCGCCGCGTAGCCGTACTGGGCCTCGCGGGTGAACGCCCACCGGTACGCCTCGGAGACGAGGATGTCCGTGGTGCCGTCCGGGTCGCCGCCGGACACGAGGAACACGACGTTGAACATGTTGAACGTCCAGATCGCGCCCAGCGTCACCGCGGGCGCGAGCACCGGCCTGATCAGAGGCAGCGTAATTTTCCGCAGACGCTGCCACCGCGTGGCGCCGTCGACCTCGGCGGCCTCGAGCACGTCCTCCGGCACGGCGGTGAGCGCGCCCAGCGTGACCACCATCATGAACGGGAACCCGAGCCAGACGTTGGTCGTCACGTTGGCCGTGAACGCCGTCGTGAAGCTCGAGAACCAGGAGATGGGCTCGATGCTCGTCCCGAGCGCGGAGTTCACCGCCTCGATGAGGCCGGTGACGGCCCCGAACTGCCGGTGGAACATGCCCTTCCAGGACAGCGCGGTCACGTAGCTCGGCACGGCCCAGGGCACGATGAGGAGCACCCGGTAGAGCGCCCGGAGGCGCAGGGTCGGGCGGTGCAGGAGCAGCGCCAGCGAGACGCCGAGGAGGACGTGGAGGCAGAGGTTCACCGCGGTCCAGAGCACGGTCACCGCGAGCACGAGGTAGAACGAGCCGCTCGCGAAGAGCGGCCCGCCGCGGGCCGTGAGGATGCTGATGAAGTTGGCGAGGCCGACGTACCGGAGGCCCTCGCCCCTGCCGGCGAAGAGCGACGTCGCCGCGCCGATGACGAGCGGGATCACCACGAGCACGCCGATCGCGACGACCGCGTGCGCGACGTACTTGTAGGCAGGAATCGATCGCCCGAGCGACCGCCGGAACGAGCGCCAGTGCGCGGTGCCGGGCGCCGCGCCCCTCGCGGCGCGGACCCACCGGAGAGCGAGCGCCAGCGCGAGCGCGCCGAGCGCGACGAGGAGCGGCGCCGGCGAGGCGGGGGGCGGGAGCGGCCGGCGGACGTCGTCGAAGCGGCGCTTGGCCTCGGAGAGCGCGACGTCGGGGGGCGCGTCGCCCCGGAGCACCTTGCGGATCGCGCGCGTGGACGGCTCCCAGGTCGAGCGCATCGCCGGCGAGGTCGGCATCGGGATGGCCGCCCTGGCCTGCTCGGTGAACGCCGCGATGAAGGCGTCGCCGGCCGGGACCGCCACGTCGCTCCGCACCGGCGGCGTGCGCGCGAGCTCGAGCCGCGTGGCCGCGGCCGCGGCGCCCGCGAGGTGGCGCGCGAGCGCCCGCGCCCCGGCGCGCCGCGCGCCCTGGGGCGAGAGCATCACCGCCTCGACGGTCAGGAACGGCCGCATCGGGAGGCCGGTCTCGCGCACCTTCGGGAGCGGGACGACGCGGGCGCGCCGCCGCGCCTCTTCGCCGAGGCCGCCCGCGAACCACGGCCCGCTGATCACGAACGCGGCGCGGCCCGCGTTGAACAGGTCGGTCACCAGCGCGCCGTTCGCGTCCTCCGGGACGACCCGCCGCTCGATCAGCGAACGGACGAGCTCGATCGAGCGCTCGGGCCCCGGGCCGACGAAGCCGAACTGGTCGTCCTCGCCCAGCATCGCGCCGCCGAACGCCGCGAGGATCGGCATGTGCGCGTAGGCGTTCGACGCCTCGTACGCGAGCGGGTACACGCCCTCGGGGAGCGAGCCGGCCAGCGCCGCGATGTCCTCGAGGGCCGCCGGGGCCTCCTTCACGAGCGCGGTGTTCATGTAGAGCGCCACGCACTTCTGGCTGATCGGCAGGCCGAGGATCTCGCCCCCCTGCCGGACCGCGGCGAGCGCCGGCCCCTGGAACACGGCCTCGCCGCCCGGATCGAGCGCGTCGCCCACGGGCGCGACGAGGTCGCGCGCGCGGAAGTCGCCGAGCCGCTCGTGGGCGTCGATGAACAGGTCGGGCCCCTCCCCCATCGGGATCGCGGCCTGGAGCTTCGAGGCGTAGGCGTCGAACGGGACGGCGAGGACCTCGACCTCCTCGCCCTCGAAGGCCGCGACGATGGCGTCGAGCGCCCTGGCCTCGTCGTCGCGGTAGGCGTGCCACAGCCGGATCGGCGCCGCGGCCGCGAGCGCGGGCAAGAGGAGGATCAGCGCGGGCGCAGCGAACGCAGCGAGCGTGAGCGCGAGACGACAGCGACGGCTCGGCACGGTCGCCTCACGCTTCTCGCAGGCTCAGCCCGGAGTCCGCGTCGAACAGGTGCACCTGGCGGAGCGCGACGTGCACGGTGTCCCCCTTCGCGACGCGCGCCGCCGGGTCGAGGCGCGCCACGAACGGCGCCCCCGCGACGGTGCCGTGCGCGTACGACTCGGCCCCGAGGGCCTCGACGATCGCCACCTCGAACGGGGCGCCGCCGTCGCCCGGGGCGAGGTCCACCTCGTGCGGGCGCACGCCGACCGTCACCTGCCGCCCGGACGAGAGCGCGCCCGGGAAGTCGGCCGCGTCGATGTCGATGGCGAGGTCGCCCTGGGCCGCGACCCACCGGCCGCCCCGGCTCTCCAGGCGCGCCTCGACGAAGTTCATGGCCGGGCTGCCGAGGAAGCTCGCCACGAATTGGGTGCGAGGCCGGGCGAAGACCTCGAGGGGCGGCCCCGACTGCTCGACGACGCCCTTGTTGAGCACGAAGATCTCGTCGGCGAGCGTCATGGCCTCGACCTGATCGTGGGTGACGTAGACGCTGGTCGCGCCGAGCCGATCGTGCAGCTTGCGGATGTCGACCCGCACCTGCGCGCGCAGGGCGGCGTCGAGGTTCGAGAGCGGCTCGTCGAACAGGAAGAGCTGCGCCCGCCGCACGATGGCCCTGCCCATGGCCACGCGCTGCCGCTGGCCGCCGGAGAGCGCCCGGGGGTGCCGGTCGAGGAGCGGGCCGAGCCCGAGCATCTCCGACGCCTCCTTCACGCGCGCCTCGATCTCGGCCGGCGGCGTCTTCCGGAGCTTCAGGCCGAAGGCGAGGTTCTCGCGCACCGTGAGGTGCGGGTAGAGGGCGTACGACTGGAACACCATCGCGATGTCGCGATCGCGCGGCTCGAGCCGCGTGACGTCGCGGTCGCCGAGCGCGATCGTGCCGTCGTCTGCCTCCTCGAGCCCGGCGAGCAGCCTGAGCAGCGTCGACTTGCCACAGCCGCTCGGTCCCACGAGGACGGCGAACGAGCCGTCGGGCACGTCGACCGAGACGCCGCGCAGCACGTGAGTCTGGCCGAATCGCTTGTTGAGTCCGCGCACTTTGACAGACGCCATGTTGGAGACTCTCTTGGAAGGGAGGAGTGCCAGGCAGGATCAGAGACCATGGATGATCTGGTCTTCCGGGATGAGCAGCGCCCCGCTCACCGGAGGCAGCTTGACGGTGACAGCGCCGTTCGCGCCCGCCCTATATGTCTTTTTTTCAGGCGAGAGCACGTCGACGAGCACGGTCCCCCGCGTCAGCCCCGTGGTCATCGCCGCCCCGTCGAAGCTCGTGGCGCTCTGCTTCCGGGGGTGCGTGTTGAGCACCACGAGCGCATAGTCGCCGTCCGGCTCCCCCCGCTCGAACGCGAAGATCCCCGCGTCCTCGTCCCCTTCGCCCGTCCGCTCCGTCGACCAGCGCACCCGCTGCTCGCCGACGGTGAGCGCCGGGTAGCCCCTGCGCAGCGCCGTGAGCCGCTGGACCCACCGGAAGAGCGGGTGCTCCGTGTCATAGCCGCTCTCCCGGAGATCTTCGCGGTTCGCCGGATCGTCGCCGCCGCTGAAGCCCTGCTCCGTGCCGTAGTACAGGCAAGGGATGCCGTCCTCCGTGAAGAGGAACAGGAGCGCATTCTTGAGCGCCGCCTCGGGATCGGCCTTGAAGGGCGAGGCGCCCGGGCCGACATGGAGGAAGCGCGGGACGTCGTGGTTGTCGATGAAGTTGACCAGCGCCTTCAGCGGCGGAACGCCAATGCCGTTCGCGTTCGGCTCAGCGCCGTAGTTGAGCGCCCGCGCGTCCCAGAGCGCCTCGATCCGCCGCGTGGCCTGGGCGTCCCGGAAGACGTCGCGGAAGACCCGATAATGCTGGGGGAAATAAAGCACGGAGTCGACGGAGTCCCCCGTGATCGGCGCGGCGCCCGGACAGCCCCCCTCCGCCTCGTCGCCGTTCTCGCGCTCGAGATCGCCGCCGAGCGCTTCGTCGTGCGGGTGGGCCGGGACCTCGTGCTTCGTGAAGCTGCCGACGAGGTCGTCCTTGCCGTCGAAGGCCTCGCCGAACATGAAGAAATCGGCCTTGCCCATCGTCGCCAGCTGCAGCCGGACGTTCTGCGTGAAATAGCGCCAGAACTCGTGCTCGACGTGCTTCAGCGTGTCGATGCGGAACCCGTCGACGTCGGTGAGCTCGACCCAGCGCACGAACACGTCGACCATCGCCCGCTTCACGTCGCAGCGGGAGGTGTCGATGTCCTTGAGGCCGCCCGGGAGATCGCCGTGCACGAGCTGGTCGACATCCTCGAAATCGAGGATGCGCCCCTTGCGGTTGTAGACCTCGGGGTTTTGGAAGAGCACGGGCTGCGGCGGGAGGTGGTTGGTCGCGGGGTCGTGACGGAAGACGATCGGCGCCGGCCTCGACTTGCCGAGCGACGTCCGCGCCTGGACGCCGCGGGGGTCGAACTCCGGATCGTACTCGTTCACTGCCTCGACCTGGAGGCGCCCGTCCTCGCCGCTGCCCTGGATGTCCTCGTCGGGCTGCCCATTCTCGTTGACATCATAATAGAACAGCTGGCCGACGTGGTTCGTCACGATATCGAGGATGACCTTCATACCGCGGCCGTGGGCCGACGCGACGAGCCGGCGCAGCGACGCGAGGTCGCCGAAATGGGGATTCAGCTCGGTGAAATCCTGCGTCCAGTAACCGTGGTATCCGTCGACGCCGGCGTCGGTGTCTACGTTCTTGACGATCGGCGAGATCCAGAGCGCGGTGACGCCGAGCGCCTCGAGGTAGGGCAGACCCTCCTCGAGCCCCTTCCAGTCGCCGCCGTGCCACCTGCTTGGCGCCGAGGACACCCGATGGTTGTTCCCCGCGTCGCCGTCGGCGAAGCGGTCTATCAGCACCTGATAGATGATCTCCTCCCGCCAGTCGCTCGCGTGGGCCCCGAGCGAGGCCGACCGCGCGGGCTCCTCGTCGAGCTCGGCGCACGCCGCCGCGAGGAGCGCGAGCGAGGCGGCCCCGGCCGCCCGCGCGAGGGCGGCCGCGCGCGCCGTTCGCCAGAGGGAGAGTCTCGATCGCCGCCGGTCCATCGCGATCACCTTAGCTCGGCGTGTCGAGCCATCACGCATCCACGCGAGCCGACACACGCGCCGGACGAGAGCCCATCTCGACGGATGAGCCCGATGGGCAGCGGCGCGACCGCGTCCGGGCCAGGCCGCCCGCGCGCTCCGGCAGGAGCTTCTGGAGTGTCAGGCAAAACCGTAGTGTCCGCAGGAGCCTTCCGAGCCGCGGAGCGCAATGCGCAGACGAGCAGCGGCACGGCGGCCGGCGCGGCCACGACGCGATTCTGCCCCGCCCTCAACGCCCCTCGCACGGCGCGAACGCTACACCGGCAGCGGTGGCCCGGTCCACGATTTCTGGACGTAAAAAGCGGGTTTTCGCGGCGCGACACGATCGACGCACACGCAATCGCGCCGCGCGCGACACAGGCGCGCAGGCGCACAGCCGGGGCCGGGACGCGCGTCGCCGGCGAATCCCGATCGTGTGAGCGCCAGCCCATCCGGTCGACGCGACATTCGCGGGACATTCACCGCGCCGTCGCGAGCCCTGTTGTTTCACCGCGGACGCCAGCGACACGGGCTGTCGTTCCGTTGACGGTCATGGCGTCGCATGGCACCGTCAGATTCGTGACCTTCTCGGCGCCTCCCGACCTCGTTCAGGCGAAGGCCAGTGCCGGAGATCACAGGCGCCGGTTCCAGGCGGGCGGGACCGTGGGCGACGGCGTGATCTATATCGAGCGCCCCGCCGACAGAGAGCTCTTCGAGGCGCTCCTGCGCGGAGAGCTCTGCTATGTGCTGTCGACCCGGCACATCGGGAAATCCAGCCTGCGACTCCAGGTCTCGACGCGGCTCCGCGCCGAGCAGGTGGAGTGCGCGAGCGTCGATCTCGGGGCGCTCGGCACCGACACCACCTCGCCGGTGAGCTGGTACCTCGGGATCGCGTCGGAGTTCGCCGAGCAGCTCGGGCTGGAGCCGCCGGACGAGTTCTGGGATGCCCACTGGCACCTCGGGCCGGTGCACTGCTGGTTGCGCTGGCTCGAGGACGTCGTGCTCGTGGAGATCTCCTCCGCGATCGTCCTGTTCATCGACGAGGTCGACGCCACGCTGGCCCTCCCGTTCTCGCGGGACGATTTCTTCGCCGTCCTCCGGGCCGTCGTGAACCGGCGCGCGGAGCGCCCCGCCAACGCCCGGCTGACCTTCTGCCTGCTCGGGGCGGCGGCGCCCTCGGAGCTCGTCGCGGATCCGGCGCGCGCGCCGTTCAACATCGGCCGCCCGATCCGGCTCGGCGACTTCACCCGCGCCGAGGCGCGCGGCTTCCGCGCGGGCCTGGAGGGGCTCGTGGCAGACCCCGACGCGCTGCTCGACGCGGTCTTCGCGTGGACCTCGGGGCACCCCTACATGACGCAGCGGCTCTGCGCCGATCTCGCCGGAGAGCGGCGCGATCTCGACGTCGACGAGGCCGTGGCGCGGCGGTTCCTGGACCAGGGCCGGACCGAGGACCCGAACCTGCGCCACGCGGAGCGGTGCCTGGAGGCGCAGGGGCCCCGCTGCGGGCGGACGCCGGCGCTCCTCCGGCTGTACAAGCAGCTGCTCGACGGCCACCGGGTGGGCGTCGACGCCGGGGACCCGGTCCAGCGGACGCTGCTGCTCTCGGGGCTCTCCGTGGAGCGGACGGAGGCCTCGGGCTCGCCGTACCTCGACGTGCGCAATCGCGTCGTCCGCCAGGTCTTCGACCGGGCGTGGGTGCTGTCGCGGGAGGCGGACCGAGCCACAAGGGAGCCGCTCGCGCGCTGGCTGTCGCACGGGCGGAGGGACGACTACGTCGTGGGCGGCGCGGCGCTCGCGGAGCTCACGTCGTGGTGCGATGGGCGGGCGGACCTCTCGGCGGAGGAGAGGGCGTTCCTCTCCGCCTGCGCGCGGGCGGAGGGCCAGAAGCGGTCGGCGCGGCGGCTCGTCACCGTGCTCGCCGTCGCCGTCACGCTGCTCGGCGGCCTGACCCTCGTGCTCCTCTGGCAGATGGGGAAGGAGGAGCGGGCGCTCCTCCGCGCGCAGCAGGAGTCGCGCGAGAACGGCGCCCGGCGGCTCGCGGCCCAGTCGGCGAAGGAGCGCGCCGAGGGCCTGCTGCCCCGCGCGCGCCTGCTCGCCGTGGAGGCGGCCCTCGCCGCCAGGGCGAGCGGCCGCCCCGCGGGCCCCGCCGTGGTGCAGGCGCTCGGCGACGCGGTCTGGGGCCCCGCCGTCGACCAGGAGGTGCTCGTCGGGAACGGCGGCGCGGTCCACCACGCGGCCTTCAGCCCCGACGGCCGCCTCGTCGCCACCGCCTCGGCCGACGGGGCCGCGAGGATCTTCCGCCTCGGCGGGCGCGGCGAGCCGCTCGTGCTGCGCGCCCCCACCTCCGCCGGCGTCGTCGCCGTCGCCTTCAGCCACGACGGGAGCCTCCTGGCGACCGCGTCGACCGACGGCGCGGTGCGCCTGTGGCGCCCCGACGGCCACGAGGTTCGCGCGCTCGGGACGAGGGACGCCGCGCCGACCAGCGTGGCGTTCAGCCCGGATGGCAGCCGCGTCGTCGCGGGGACGACGGGCGGCGCGATCTACGTGTGGCGCCCCGGCATGGAGGGCGAGCCGCCGCTCGTCGTGCCCCTGGGCGAGCGGCTCATCCGGCGCGCGGTGTTCAGCCACGACGGGGCCCGGATCCTCGCCACGGCCATCAGCGGGACGGTCTACGTCGTCCGCGCCGACGGGCAGGGCGCCCCCGCGGCGCTGAAGGGGCACGGGCCGGGCGTCGAGAGCGCGGACACGAGCCCGGTGGACGACCGCATCGTCCTCGCGACGGGCGACGGGACGGCGCGCATCCCCGGCGCGGACCGGCGTGAGCCCGTCGTCCTCCGCGGGCACGAGGGCGCGGTGCGCAGCGCCGCCTTCAGCGCCGACGGCGGCGCGGTGGTCACGGCCTCCGCGGACGGGACCGCGCGCGTCTTCCGCGCGGACGGCAAGGGCGCGCCGATGGTCCTCGAGGGCCACGAGGGGGTCGTGAACAGCGCCGCCTTCAGCCGCGACGGCGCGAGCGTCGTCACCGCGTCGGAGGACGGGACCGCGCGGGTGTGGCGGCTCGGCGGGCCGGGCGAGCCGCTGCTCCTGCGCGGCCATGAGGGGCCGCTGACCGGCATCGCCATCAGCCACGACGGCAGCAGGATCGCCACCGCCGGGACCGACAAGACCGCGCGCGTCTTCCGGGCCGACGGCTCGGGTGAGCCCGTCGTCTTCCGCGGGCACGCGGAGCACCTGCTCAGCGTCGACCTCAGCCCCGATGGGAGCCGCCTCGTCACCGGCTCGGCCGACAAGACGGCGCGGATCTGGCGCGCCGATGGGCGGGGCCAGCCGATCGTGCTCGGGGTCCACGACGACCGGGTGGTGGGCGTCGCCTTCAGCCCGGAGGGCACCCGGATCGTCACCACCTCGTGGAACGGCATCCTGCGCGTGTTCGAGGACGGCGTCCCGGGCGAGCCCGTCGTGCTGCGCGACGAGCGCGCGGGGCTGCTCCGGGCGGCGTTCAGCCCGGATGGCCAGCACATCGTGGCGACGTCGGGGCCCAACGTGAAGGTCTGGCCCGCGGACGGCCGCGGCGCCCCGCGCGTCCTCCCGTCGGGGTACGAGGACCGGGCGATCGCCGCGATCGCGGTGAGCCCGGACGGGAGCCACGTCGCGATCGCCGCGCTCGACGGCGGCGTGCGGCTGCTCCGCGTCGACGGCCAGGGCCAGCCCCTCCTCCTGAACGGCCTCGGCGCGGCGGTCCGGACCGTCGCGTTCAGCAGCGACAGCGCGCGCCTCGTCGCGGTGTCGAGCGACGGCATCGCGCGGGTGCTCCCCGTCGACGGGCAGGGCGAGGCGATCACCCTCCGCGCCGAGGGCGTCACGCTGACGGACGCCGTGTTCAGCCCCGACGCCACCCGCGTCGTGACCGCCGCGAACGACGGCGCGGCGCGCGTCTTCTCGATCGCGGCCGAGTCCCTGATGGCGCGCGCATGCGCCTACGCCGGGCGCAACTTCACGCGCGAGGAATGGGCGCAGCTCATGCCCGGCATCGACTACCGCGCCACGTGCCCCGAGTGGCCAGGCGCCCCCGAGCAGGACGCCGGCGCAGCGCCGCGGCTGGACGTGCGCTGAAGCGGGGAATCGTCGGTGAGTGTCCGGGCGTGTCGGCGCGCTCCGCGGCGGGCCGTGATCTTCTCTATCGGTTGCACGCGAAAGCTGAACTCACGCGAAGCCACGTGAACCCACGTGAACCCACGTGAACCGCGCGCTGCGCGCTGCGAGGCGCCTGGCAGCAGCCCCACAGGATGCCTCTCCCACCTTTATTCCGTGGGGGCGGACCTTCTTGTCATGGTTCGCGCTTCAGCGGGAACCATGTATGCTCGGCCAGGCTTGCTCGCCCTCTGCCGCGCACTGCGCGGCCCCTGATCGCTGCCCGGTCTATGGCCCCGCTCGACCCGTACGCCGAGGAGCCGAACCTCGTGGACACCGCCGCTTCGCGGATCGGGACAGCCCTGAACGCCAAGTGGCGGCTCGACGATCTGCTCGGCGTCGGCGGCATGGGCGCGGTGTTCGCGGCGACCCACCGCAGGGGGACGCGGGCGGCGGTCAAGGTCCTCCACATCGAGTTCGCGCGCAACGCCGAGCTGCGGGACCGCTTCCTGCGCGAGGGCAAGATCGCGAACCGGGTCGATCACCCGGCGCGCGTCGCCGTGGTCGAGGACGACCTCAGCGACCGCGGCGAGCCGTTCCTCGTCATGGAGCTGCTCTCCGGCACCACGCTCCAGCGGCTCGCGAGCAGCGCAGGCGGCACCCTCCCCCTCGCCCAGGTGCTGCCCGTCTTCGACGTCGTGCTCGATCTGCTCGAGAAGTGCCACTCGATCGGCATCGTCCACCGCGACATCAAGCCGGCCAACATCTTCGTCACGAGCGCCGGCCACGTGAAGGTCCTCGACTTCGGCATCGCCCGGATGCGCGACCCCGAGCGGCAGGCCACGCGCGCGGGGCTCACGTTCGGCACGCCGGCCTTCATGTCGCCCGAGCAGGCGATGGGCGTGTCCGGCATCGACGGCCGGTCCGACCTCTGGTCGGTCGGCGCGAGCCTGTTCACCCTCCTGTCAGGCAAGCGGCTCAACCGCGGCCGGAGCGAGTCCGAGTCGTATTTCCTCGCCGCGACGCAGACGGCGCCGTCGATCGCGACCGAGGTCCCCGACCTGCCGGTCGAGATCGTGGCGTTCGTCGACAAGGCGCTCGCCTTCGAGCGCGGGGGCCGCTTCCAGAGCGCCGCCGCGATGCGCGGCGAGCTCCGCCGGCTGACGGCCGCGCACGCCGCCGGCCAGCTGACGCCCTCGCGCGAGAAGAAGGCGCCGCGCGTGCTCGTCCGCGGCAACGACACCATCGACGAGGAGCAGGATCCGCCGTCGATCGTCGAGCAGACCTGCCAGCGGCTCGTCGGCGTCTGGAGGCAGCTCGCGCTCGTGCTCAGCAACATCCGCCAGTACGGGTGGAACCACCCCCACGTGAACAAGGGCATCCACTTCGCGTTCGACGAGATCACGCGGACGCTCTCGCAGAACCCCCTCGGCGTCCGCTGGGAGGTCACCCCGAGCGCGTTCACCTCGGGCGGCCAGCCGATCTGGCAGCCCGACAGGCCCCCGTTCGATCGCATCCCCTACCAGCTCTTCGCCGACGGCGTCCGGAAGATCCAGATCAAGGCCGGCATCACCGAGGCCGAGCTCCGCGATTTCGCCGCCATCCTGCTCCGCGACCAGAGCTTCGGCATGGGCGAGGACGACGACGCCGTGACCGCGCTCTGGGACCGGCGCTTCGAGCACATCGCGTACATGGCGATCGACCAGTTCGCCGAGGGCGACGCGGACCTGGAGGATTTCGAGGAGCAGTGCCGGGAGGTCGCGGTGGGGGCGCGCGCCCTCGCGCAGATCGAGAGCCTGTGGGACGAGAGCTCGCTCGCGGGCAGGGCGCTGCAGCGGAACGTCGAGGCCGCGCTCGCGGAGACGGGCGCGGCCGCCTCGGCGCTCGCCATCGACCCGCTGACCCGGAGCACCCTCGGCGCCCAGATCGCGCTGCCGTCGGAGCAGTGGAACGAGCGCTACATGGACGCGTTCGTCGACGGCTACGTGGACGCCGTCCGGCACGGCGACGAGGACCGCATGACGGGGGCGCTCACCGCGTGGACCGCCGACCAGATCGTCCTGCACAGCTACGAGCTCGCGTTCGAGGTGCAGACGATGCTCCGGCGCGCGTTCTTCGCGCGGCTCGACGGCATGCAGCGCGGCGCGGCAGGTGCGGCAAGTCGATCAAGCGCCGCGCTGCCGCAGCTCTCGCCGCGCGCCGTCGACCGGGCGCTCGCGCAGGCGATGTTCCCGGTCGAGGCGCTCAGGGCGATCCTCAGCGATCTCGCGACGGCTCACCCGGAGGAGGCCACCGGCGCGGCGGCCACCGGCGCGGCGGCCACGGGAGCGTCGGCCACCGGCGCGGTGGGCCACGGCGCGGCGGCCGCAGGCGCTGCCCTCGGCGGCGCGGCGGCCGCAGGCGTGGCGGCGCAGGCCGGCGTGGGCCGGAGCGCGGCGCAGGCCGGCGCAAGCCGGAGCGCGACACAGGTCGACGCAGGTCGGAGCACGGCGCACGCCGATCCAGGGCGCAGCGCGGCGCAGGCCGGCGCAAGCCGGAACACGTTGCAGGCCGGCGCAAGCCGGAACACGTTGCAGGCCGGCACAAGCCGGAACACGTTGCAGGCCGGCGCAAGCCGGAGCGCGGCGCAAGCCGGCGCGAGCCGGAGCGTGGCGCCGCTCGACCCGGCGATCGTCGAGGGGCTGGCCCACGCGCTCGACGTGCTCGAGGACGGCTCGCTCTTCAGCGCCGCATGCCAGTGCCACGGCGCGGTGCAGTCCGAGCGCCTGCG
Organism: Sorangium sp. So ce302; assembly: GCF_051530145.1. Classification (GTDB taxonomy): domain Bacteria; phylum Myxococcota_A; class Polyangia; order Polyangiales; family Polyangiaceae; genus Sorangium; species Sorangium cellulosum_B. The sequence continues at coordinate 11,428,330 of NZ_CP150326.1, forward strand.
CGAGGTCCTGTTCGCCTACATGCGGCGGTGGGCGCCGGGCCGGGAGGCCGAGCTCGGGGACCTGCTCTCTCGCGCCCCGGCCCCCCTCGCCCTGACGCTCCTCCAGCTGCTCGCGCAGCTCAAGACGCCCGGCGCCCTCGCCGCGCTGGAGGCCGGCTTCGCGAGCCCGCACGTCGAGGTGCGCATCAACGCGCTCGCCGAGCTCCCCGACGCCGCCGCGGGCGAGGGCGGCTCCGCGAGCTCCGCCGCCGAGCGCGTCCGGGAGGAGCTCCAGAAGCTCCTCGACGACCCCGCGCCGCCGGTGCGCTGCGAGGCCCTGCGCCTCATCGGCAAGCTCGGCGTGCTCGCCGCGGGCCCGACGCTCGTGCGGCGGATCGTCGCGCCGTCGTTCCACGACCTCTCGGGGGCAGAGCGGCGGCAGTGGCTCGAGACCGTCGCGCACCTGAACCCCGCGCGCGCCGAGAAGCTCGCGATCGAGCTGCTCGAGAAGCGCCAGCTCATCCCGTCCGAGGCGATCGAGCAGACCCGCGAGCTGGCCGCGCACTTCCTCTGCCAGGCGCGGAGCTACGAGGCGCTCCGCGCGGTCAAGGAGGCGACCAAGCCGCGCTGGTGGAACACCCCGCCAGTGCGCGACGCCGCCGCGCGCGCCGCGGTCGCGATCGCCGCGCGCCTCGTCGCGCCGACCCGCCCGAGCGAGCGCCCGCCGGCGCAGGCGCACCCGGACGCGAGCGCGCCGCCCTCGCGCGCAAAGCGCTCGTACTCGCCCGTCTCGGTCCGGCGCGTGAGCCCGGGCGGGCCGCTCAGCCTGCCCGACCAGCTCGAGCCGTGGAGCACCCCGCGCCCCGGATCCATGACCCCGAACGGCGGCGACGGCGGCCGATCCGCCTACAGGGCGCCGCTCGTGTCGCCGGTGCCCGCCTCGACGAGCGCCGCCTCGGCGCCTCCCACCTCCGTGCCGTTCAGCCGGCGTGGGCCGCCGCCTTCCTCCACGTCGTCGTCCACCCCGACGGCCGCGCCGCCGCCAATGCCGCCGTCGATGCCGCGCCCGGCCGCGCCGCCGAGGTCCCCGGCCCCGCCCTCGAGCGCCAGCGCCGCGCCGTACAGCGTGCGGCAGGGCCCCGCCTCGTTGCCCTTCGGCGCGCCGTCCCGCACGGCCATCGAGCCTGCGCCCGGCAGCGCGGTACCCTCGACGAAGCCGGCGCCGTCTCCGTCGCCCCGCGGCGGGAGGAAGCCGTGAGCGAGGAGAAAGCCAACCTCCACGAGAGCACCGGCGACACGGCGATCTCGGGCGTGAAGGCCGACGGGCGGCGCCGCGCGGCGCTCGGCCTGGTGCAGATGATCTACCGGCTCGCGAAGGCGTGCCTCCTGCACAGCGACTCGAACCAGGCGGTGCTGTCGCTCGTTCCGTCCGCGATCGACAGCATCGTCCAGTTCTGCGAGCTGTCGGGGAGCGAGGCCGCGACGATCGTGTTCGCGGGCAACACCCTCTTCATCAACGGCCAGATGCTCCGCGCCTCGCGCGAGACGTACGAGGTCGCCCTGGAGCTCGGCAGCTTCTTCGAGGCCTGCGACGTCTCCGAGCTCGTGCTCGAGAAGGCGGTCCGTCGCGCCGAGCTCGCCGCCTTCGCCCGCCTCCTCGCCGACGCCCAGCGCGACCGCAGCATCGCCGCGCGGCTCCTCCAGTCGAGCCTGCGGGGCGTCCGGGTCCGCAAGCTCACGAACCCGTTCCCTGGCGGGGCCATCGACGGCGACGGCACCCGCATCGGCCGGATCAGCCGCACCTACGCGGCGGCGATCCTCGTGATGCGATCGTTCTACGCGGCCCTGCGCTCGTCCCCGGCGATCCTGCCGCAGCGGGTGAAGCGCGTCGCGCAGAAGCTCGTCGCCGCGGCCGAGGAGGACGCGCGCCTCCTGCTCTCGGTCGCCGCGGGCAAGATCGCCGACCCGGACGAGGGGGGCATCAGCGTGTCCACGGCGATCGTCGCGCTGGGCATCGCCCGGCAGCTCACGACCGACAGGAGGATGCTCGGGAGCCTCGTCACCGCGGCGCTGCTCTACGACGTGAGCCGGCTGCGGCTCACGGGGGTGCTCGCCGGCTCGGCCGACGGCGAGGAGCCGGTCGCGCGCTCTCTCCTCGAGCGCGGCCTGAGCGACGACGAGAAGGAGCGGCTGCCCGCGAGCGCGGCCGTCATGTTGACGGCGCTCGGCAAGCTGCACGCGCCCTCGATCACGCGCACGGTGATCGCCTACGAGGCGCTCGCGCTCCGGCAAGGCGGCCGGCAGGGCCCGCTCTACGGCGGCCGGCGCAGCCCCACGGTGCTCGCGCGGATCCTGGCGGCCGCCCGCCAGTTCACGGAGCTCCGGACGGCGCCGTTCCCGACGATCGAGACCGCGTCGGGCGGCGCCTCGTCGCTCGACGCCGTGCTCCAGCGCATGATCTCGGGCGCCGAGAGCGCGACCGACCGGGCGATCGGCAAGCTGCTCGTCGGCGCGCTCGGCATCATCCCGACGGGGACGTTCGTGCAGCTGAGCACCGGCGAGCTCGGGGTCGTCCTCTCGACGCCGCTGTCGCCCGCGCACTTCGCGCAGCCGCCGGTGCGCGTCCTGTTCGACGAGCAGGGCCACCTCCTCGGCGCGCCGTTCGACGTCGACCTCTCGCAGCGGGCGCCGGGCGCGGAGCCGTGCTTCATCGTCCGGCCCGTCGAGGTCGAGCCTCACCACGAGCGGGCGATCCGCGCCGCGTTCGGCTTCCGTTCCGGGAGGGGCGCCGCGGGGGTGGAGTCGCGCGTGACGGCCGCCGCGCCGGTGCTCTTCGGCGACGAGGTCCCGCCGACGGAGCCGGGCGACACGCTCGCGCCGCGCGCGGTCCGCTCGGAGGAAGGCGCGCGCTCCGCCCAGGCGCGCAAGGAGGCCGCGTGGCTCGGCAGGCCGCTCGCGGGCTCCGCGCAGGCCGGGCCGTCGCCGACCAGCGTGCAACCCCGGCAGCCCGCGCCGGCGGATCGCCCGGCGCCGGCCGAGCGGGGTCGCGACGAGAACCTCATCTCGACGCAGCCGCCTCCCTCGACGGCGGCGGCGCGCGCGGCGATGGCCGTCCCTCCTCCGCCGCGGTTGCCGCGGGACTCGCGGCCCTTCGGGCAGGTCGCGTCGACGAGGTACTCCGTGCCGGCGCCCGAGCCGACGCGCCCGTCGCGGCAGTTCGAGCGCCGGGACGACGCGCCGGCGCGGGACCCGGGCGTGGGCCAGCTGCCGACGATCGGCCCTCCGGCGGGGTTCCCGGCGTCGCGGAGGTCGGGTGATCTCCGGCTCGGCGCGTCGGCGCGCCGGTCGGATTCCCGAGTTGATCCGGAGGATTGGGACTGGGACGACGAGCTCCCGACCATCGATCCGCCGCCGCCGGGGCCGCCGCCGACCTCGCGGAGCCCTTCCTTCGCGTCCGAGCCTCCGCCCGCCAGCGCGCTCGATCACGCGCCCACGTACACCCCGCCCCGTCCTTCGAGCCACGCGTCGGATCGCGCCCCTGCCCCTCGCCATCCATCGCCCCATCCTTCCAGCCACGCGTCGGACCGCGCCCCGGGCTATCCGCCGCCCCATCCTTCCAGCCACGCGTCGGACCGTGCCCCTGCCCCTCGCTATCCATCGCCCCATCCTTCCAGCCACGCGTCCGACCGTGCCCCTGCCCCTCGCTATCCATCGCCCCGTCCTTCCAGCCACACGTCCGACCGTGCCCCTGCCCCTCGCTATCCATCGCCCCATCCTTCCAGCCACGCGTCCGACCGCGCCCCTGCCCCTCGCTATCCATCGCCCCGTCCTTCCAGCCACGCGTCGGACCGTGCCCCTGGCTACGCGCCGCCCCGTCCTTCCAGCCACGCGTCGGACCGTGCTCCTGGCTATCCGCCGCCCCATCCTTCTTCCAGCCACGCGTCGGACCGCGCCCCTGGCCACGCGCCGCCCCGCATCCCCAGCCCGACGCCGGCCCGTGCTTCCAGCCACGCGCCGCCCCGCATCCCCAGCCCGGCGCCGGCCCGTGCCTCCAGCCATGCGCCGGGCGGTGCCCCAAGCTACGCCCCGGAGCCTGTCCCGACGGAGCGGAACGCGCCGCGCGCGTTCTCCAGCGCCGGGTCCGGCGCGAGCCTGGACGACGCGGACCTGACGTGGACCGACGAGCTGCCGACGCTCGATCCTCCCCCGCCGCCGAGCACGGAAGAGCTCGAGCGCGATCGGCTGCTCGCGGCGTACCTGGCCGAGCGCACGCCGTTCCCGCAGGCTGGTCTTCATGAATGGAGCTCGGCGCCCAGCGAGGCGCCGGGGCGCGCCGAGGCGGACGTCGACGGCAGGTGGCGCGGCGACGCGCTGTCCCAGCGGCCGGCGCCCGACTCGCGGGCGATGGCGCCGATCACCATGGCGCCGACCAGCTCCAGCTCCTTCGGCGCCACGAGGCGCCCGCGCGCGCCCATCCCGCGGGAGGAGCCCGAGGACGACGGGGGTGATCCTCCGGCGCCGGAGGGACGGGACCGCTGATGGCCTGGCCCGCTGCGGCGAGCCGTGGGCTCGCTGCGCTGCTGCTCGCCGCGCCGGCGTGCGCCGACGACGGCAGGGATCCCCCGCCGGTCGAGCACGCCTGCAAGCTCGAGTACCTGGGCGAGGAGGGCGCCGAGATCCGCATGGAGGTCATCGCGCTCGACTCGAGCGACGCGGCGCACCCGGTGAGCGACGGCGACGGGATCGACATCATCATGCCGCCGCAGGGCGGGCGGGTGCTCTTCCTGGGCGTCCGCGCGACGAACCTGAGCGCTTGCGGCGTCCAGCTGTCGGGCTCGCTCCGCGATCCCGTGTCCGGGCGTGTGATGTCCGAGTCGAGGACGGTCAACCTCAGGCCGACCGGCGACGGCTGGGGAGCGAGCGTCGACGCCGACATCTCGACCTTCGCGAACGTGGGAGTCTGCCCGAACAACTGGTCGGGCAGCGACATCTTCGATCACGACTACGAGATCGAGGTGCAGGTGAAGGACAGGGAGGGCCGGACGGCGAAGCAGGTGCGGCAGGTCCGGCCGGCGTGCAACGAGCCCGAGTTCGAGGTCGAGTGCCGCTGCATCTGCAAGCACGGGTACGTCCTCGGCGAGGCGTGCGAGTAGGCCGGAGCGCTGCGAGTCCAGCAGCGGAACGGATGATCCGAAGCGATGTCGCTCGCGCCGGCGCGGCCGCGCGCCCTACACGTCGAGGTCCTTCCACCGCCTCGAGCGCCGGGAGAAGATCAGCATCCCCACGAGCGAAGCGACCCCGATCGCCGCGAACGAATACCAGATCTCGTAAGGCCGGTAGGTCTCCCAGAGCAGGCGCGTCGCCTCGGCGGCGTCGATGTGCAGCGTCTCCTGCAGCGTCCTGAAGGCCTGCTGGCGCGACACCCCGAGGAGCTCCGAGAGCGACGCTACATCGCCGTCCCAGGCCTTCCCCTTGGCGAGATCGGTCTTCTCGGCGAGGTAGCGCAGGGCCAGCGTGGCCTTCTCGCCCCGGGTCCCATAAAGGATCCCCGCCATCTGCGCGCCGATCGCGGGGCCGATCGCCGCCGGGATGTTGATGTAGCCGAGGTAGAGCGCCTTCTTTCCCTTCGGCGCGATGAGCGAGAAATACTCGCTCTTCTTCGGGCCGGTCAGCATCTCTCCGATGGAGAAGAGCAGGATGCCCAGGAAGAGGACGTAGAGCGACCTCGTGGTCCCTGAGACGAGGATGCCGAAAATGGCGACGAGGATGCCCAGCGTCATCGCCGAGAGCACCTTCATCCTCGCCACCAGGTACGAGAAGGGCACGAGGAGCAGGACGATGCTCACCGAATTCACGTTGAGCACGTTCTCCTGCTTGAGCTGGACCCCGCGCGGATCCTTGATATCGAGCCACGACGCCGGGAGCCAGGGGTTGTTCTGCACGAAGGAGGTGCTGCTGATCCAGTCCGTGTAGAAGTTCGGCATCAGGTCCCAGAGCTGGTACATCATCAGCCAGAACCCCGAGAGCAGCAGGATCACGGTGATGAGCCGCGCGTCCCAGATGTTCTTGATCGTGTCCTTGAAGACCTTCCACGCCCCGGAGGTCTTGTCAGCGCCGGAGTCGACCTCCTTGTACGTGAACAGCATCAGGAAGTTCAGGGAGATGATGGCGGCGCAGCCATAGAAGACCCACGACCAGCTCTTGCCGTGGAGGTAGCCGGCGAGCGGCGGGCCGATCGCCGCGCCCACGTTCACGAGCCAGTAGAAGAGGCCCCACCCGACCGACGAGTTCGACTTGTCCATCGACTGGGCCAGGGTGCCCTGGATCCCGGGCTTGAAGAGGGCCGTGCCCGTCGCGAGGATGACCACGCCGAGCAGGAAGCCGGTGAAGCTCCGCTGCGTCGCCATCAGCAGATAACCGATGATCTTCAGCCACACCGTGATGAAGATCGTGCGCTTGTAGCCGTACCGGTCGGCGTAACCGCCGGTGACCATCGGGAGCAGCGACTGGATGAGGGCCCAGACCATGTAAATGGTGCCCTTGTCCTGCTGGCTGAAGTGGAGCCCTCCAGGCTCGTCGGCCTGGGCGATGTAGATGGGCATGACGACGCGCACGCCGTAGTAAGCCAGCCGTTCCCACATTTCCATGGTGCAGCCCATCCAGAAGGAGCGCGGCAGGCTTTTCAGGGTCTGAGCAAAGGAAAGCTTCTGCGGCGCCTCGACGGCCGGCTCGCTCACGGCGGCGTTGGTCATTTCATGCTCCTCGTGCGCCCGGGCCCCGGGCAAGCCCTCGTACCACACCGAGAGGAGCGTACACACCTGGATCACAAGCGTGTCCCGCCGCGGTCCGTCAGGGGCAACTACGATTGAGCAGCTCCTTCGCAGCGAGCGAGCGGGCGCCGGTCTCATGCGCGTCGAAACAGCCGATCTCCACCGCCTCGCTCTGCAGTCCGATTCACGCTTCGACAGCGCGGATCATGGATCATCCTGGACAGCAGAGCCGGGAGCGAGCGGAGCTCGCGCCATGTCGCCCACCGGGCGGGTGGTTCGCTCGTGATCCGTGAGGGGCGTTTCTTGTCAGGGCATGGCGCGACGCGCCCTGCGACCGCCACCTGCCTGCCGCGGCACCTGGCGACCGCGGTCCCGTCCGGCCAGCGCCCGCCTCCCCTGCCGCGCCGCGCAGCGGCGCCGGCCGAGCGGCGCTGCAGCTCGGCCGCCGGCGAGTCTTTGCCTGCGGCGCCGTCCTGGTGGTAGGGCAAACCCCGTGATGCACGCGCGGCGGAGCGGCGATCGATCCGGCGGGACCACGCTGGAGCAGGCGATCGCGCGTTTCCTGACCTACCTTACGGCCGAGCGGCGGGCCTCGCGCCACACCGTGGCTGCGTACCGGCGCGACCTCGAGCAGCTCGCGCGCTTCGCCCGCGAGAAGGCGGCCGCGAACGCCGATCACCGCCCTGCGCGAGCGCGCAGCAAGGCCCCGGCCCCCGGCAAGGCCCCGGCCCCCGGCAAGGCCCCGGCCCCCGGCGAGGCTCCCTCTCCGGACGAGGCCACGGCCGTGGATGGCCTCGACGTGCTCCTCCTGCGCAGCTGGCTGGGCTCGCTCGCGCGCACCCACGCGCCCGCCTCGATCGCGCGCAAGGTGGGCGCCGCCCGCGCCCTGCTCCGCTACCTGGAGCGGCGCGGCGAGGTCGACAAGAACGCGGCGGCCCAGCTCGCCCTGCCCAAGGTCCGGCGCCCGCTGCCCACCTTCCTGGACGTCGACGCCGCCGCCGAGGTCATGGAGATCCCCGGCGCCGAGACGGCCGAGGGGCTCCGCGACCGCGCCATGCTGGAGACCCTCTACGGCGCGGGCCTGCGCGTCTCCGAGCTCTGCGGGCTCGACCTCACCCACGTCGACCGGCGCCCGGCCGACAGGGCCGCGGTGCGCGTCGTCGGCAAGGGCGACAAGGAGCGGATCGTCCCGCTCGGCTCCCACGCCCTCGCCGCCATCGAGCGCTACCTCGAGCGGCGCGACGAGCTCGCCGACCCGACGACCGGCGCCCGCGACCCCCGCGCCCTCTTCCTGTCCCGCCGCGGCGCGCGCATCGGCGTGCGCCGCGTCCAGGCGCTGGTGCAGCGCTACGGCGCGCTCGGCGCCGGCCGGGCCGACCTGCACCCGCACGCGCTCCGGCACACCTGCGCGACCCACCTGCTCGACGGCGGCGCCGACCTCCGGGCCATCCAGAAGCTGCTCGGGCACGCCTCGCTCGCCACAACGCAGCGGTACACGCACGTCTCGATCGACCACCTGCTCAAGGTCTACGACGCCGCTCACCCCATGGCGCGGAAGCGGGGCCCGGCGTGAAGCGAGCCTCGAGCTCGCCGGGCCCCGCGGTCCCGACGCTGGCCCGCGCGTGGGCGGGGCGGCTCGCCAGGAGCGCGCTCGGCGCCAGCGTCTTCGGCGTCGTGGCCGCGTCGCTCGACGCCGGGTGGGCCACGGCGGGCGCCGGCGACGACGCCGCCTTCCAGCTCGCCACCTACCTCGCCGACATCGGGGTGTTCGCGCCCGTCGCGCTCGTCGTCGGCCTGCTCGCGGGCGCCTCCGCGATCGTGGTCGACCCGTCGAGCCCGCCGTCGCCGGCCACGCTCGTGGGCGCGCTGCGGGTGCGGGCGATCGGCCGGCCCGCCGACATCGCGGCGTTCGTGCCGCTCGCGGTGCTCGCGGCCTTCCTCTGGATGACCCTGTGCGCCCACCTCGCCCGCGCCCTGCTCGGCCTCGAGGCCGCGCCCCTCCTGGTCGGCACCGCCGTCGCCGCGGGCGCGCTCGGCCTCGGCCTCATCGCGGGCCTCGCCGTCCTCGCCCTCACGCCGCCGCTCAGGCGCGCGCTCGCCAAGGCCAGCGACGGCCGCCCCGCCTGCGTCGATCCGGCGGTCACGGGCGGCGTCGCGCTCGCGATCGCCGCGGCCCTGTTCGCGTTCGGGGTCGCCACGGGCGGCGTCTCGGGCGAGGGCGGCTTCCTCGGCATCTACGGCATCTTCAAGCGCCCCGAGCTCGACCTGCGCGCCCCGGCGCTCCTCCTGGTCGTCGCGCTCGCCGCCTCCCTCGCGCCGGTCGCGGTCCGGACGGCGCGCGCGCCCGTCGCGCTCCTCGCCGCGCTCCTGCCGCTCGCGCTCACCGCGCGCGCCGCCTCGGCGCTCAACGCGGAGCCCGCGGTGGCGCAGGCGATCGAGCGCGGCGCGCCCGTCGGAGGCAAGAGCCTCGCGGTCCTGCGCCGCCTCGCCGATCGCGACGGCGACCGCGCGGCCGCCCTCTTCGGCGGCGGGGACTGCGACGACCGCGACGCGCGCGTCCACCCGCTGGCCGAGGAGATCCTCGACAACGGCGTCGACGACGACTGCTCCGGCGGCGATCTGACGGCCGCGGCGCTCGCCGCGCTCGCCCCCGCCCCGAAGGCGGACCCGCGCGCCGACTCGCGCGGGTCGCCCGCCGCGCGCCTGCCGGCGGACCTGAACGTCGTCCTCGTCACCGTCGACACGCTCCGCTGGGACCTCGGCTACGCGGGCAACCCCCGGCCCGTGTCGCCGAACCTCGACGGCCTCGCGGCCCGCTCCACGGTGTTCGAGCGCGCGTACTCGCTCGCGTCCTACACGGGCAAGAGCGTCGGCCCGATGCTCATCGGCAAGTACGGGAGCGAGACCCACAGGAACTGGGGGCATTTCAACAAGTTCAGCGAGGAGGACACGTTCGTCGCCGAGCGCCTGAAGCGCGCCGGGGTGCGCACGATGAGCGTGCACGGGCACCGCTACTTCGGCAGCTTCGGCGGGCTCGACCGCGGCTTCGACGTGGTGGACATGTCCGCGGCGCCGCCGGAGGGCGCGCCCTGGGACGTCGACAACAAGGCGACGAGCGCCGCGCTGACCGACGCCGCGCTGCGGCTGCTCGGGTCGGCCGACAACACGGGCGGGCGCTTCTTCCTGTGGGTCCACTACCTCGACCCGCACGCCGACTACCTCCGGCACGACGACGCGGCGGGCTTCGGCGCGGCCTCGCAGCGGGATCTCTACGACGGCGAAGTGGCCTTCACGGACCGGCACATCGGCCGGCTGCTCGACGCGATCGCGGCGGCGCCCTTCGGCGGGCGCACGGCGATCGTCGTGACGAGCGATCACGGCGAGGCGTTCGGCGAGCACAAGATGTTCCGCCACGGCTTCGAGCTCTGGGAGGAGCTCGTGCGGGTGCCGCTGGTCGTCCATGTGCCGGGCGCGGCGCCGTCCCGGGTCTCGGCGCGGCGCAGCCTGATCGATCTCGCGCCGACGCTGCTCGATCTGATGCGGGTGCCAGGGCCTGCCGAGGGCGCGGCCGCGAGCGACTTCCTGTCGGGCGCGTCGCTCTTGCCCGACGTGTTCCTCGCCCCGGGCGAGCAGGCCCAGGCGCGCGACGTGCTGATCGACATGCCGGCAGGGCCGTACAACGACGCGCGGCGGTCGTTCCTCCGCGGCGACATGAAGCTGACGATCTCGGGCGGCGCCCGGTTCGAGCTCTACGACCTGGCGAGCGACCCGGAGGAGCGGAAGAACCTCTGGGGCACGCCGGCGGCGAAGGAGATCGAGCCGTACTACGCGGCGGCGCGGGCGCGCCTCCGCGAGGTCCACGTGACCGGCGCCCGCAAGTGACCGCCGCCCGCAAGTAACCGCCGCCCGGATTCGACCGCCCCGTGAAGCGGCCGGCCTGTGCGGCTGACCGGCCGCGCCGGTCGGTGGCCTGACGCGCGGCGGCCTCGTCCGATCTCCGCGGCGGACGGACCCGCGCGCGATCACGCCGAAAATTACTTGCACATGCGCAACCAATGCGTAGACAATAATATTGTGAGCAAGCAAAAGGTCCTGGGCTCGCCGATCGAGCAGTTCGCGCGGATGATGTTCTCGCGCATCATCGCGGGGCTCGCGCGGACGCTGCACGAGGAGGACTTCAGCGTGGCGCAGGTGGCCGCGCTGCACCTCGTCGATCAGGAGGGCGCGATGCGCGTCACCGCCCTCGCCACGTCGCTCGGGCTCTCGGCCTCGGCCGGGAGCCGGCTCGCCGATGGCCTGGTGCAGCGTGGGCTCCTGGCGCGGGAGGAGGATCCCGAGGACCGGCGCGCGAAGACGCTCGCGCTCACGCCGCTCGGCCGCCGCTTTGTCGACCGGGCGAGCGTGGAGCGGGTGCGGGTGATCATGGAAACGGCCAGGTCGCTGCCGGAGGAGATCTCGGCGGCGATGCTGATCGCGGTCCGCGCGTTCCGGCGAGAGTGAGTGTCTTTCATCGAATCTCGCGTGAGGTGTGGTGTGTGAAACCCCTTGTGGGAAGAGGAGGTCAACATGGATATCGTCGTGCTTGAGTCTCATGAGATCCCGGCCGCGCTCGCCGCGCTCCGGGAGGTGGCCCTGGCCGACGGCATGCTCGCGCCCGCGGAGCGCGGGGTCCTCGAGGAGATCGCGGCCCTGCACGGGGCCCGCATCGACGTCGTCGACGTTGACGCGCTGCCGCGCGTCGCGCCCGAGGCGGTGGCCCGCGCCATCCCGGATCGGCACCGGCGCAAGCGCCTGGTGCAGCTCGCGCTCGTGACCGCCATGGCGGACGGCGAGGTGACGGCGGCCAAGGTGGACACCGTGGAGGCGCTCGACCGGGCGCTCGGCGTGCGCGAGCCGGGCGTGGGCGTGCTCCGCCTCGTGGCGCGCGGCCACAGGCGGCTCGCCCAGACCGCCGTGAGGCGCCGGCTCCTCGGCTCGTTCATCCGCGAAGCCATGGACGAAGCGGGCCTCTCCGGCGTGCGCAGGCTCATCGGGCCCTTATTCGGCGCGGGCGTCGAGGATCGCGCGCGGGCCTTCCGCTACAAGCAGCTCGGGCTCCTGCCCGAGGGCACGTTCGGCCGGGTGTTCTGGGAGCACTGCACCGCGCGCGGCTTCCTGTTCCCCGGCGAGAGCAGGGACGCGATCGCCGAGCGCATGGTGTTTCACGATCTCGGCCACGTGCTGGCGGCGTACGACACGGATCCGGCGGGCGAGATCCAGGCCGGCTCCTTCCAGGCCGGGTTCATCCGGCGCGACGGGTTTTCCTACCTGATCTTCGTGCTCCTGCAGTTCCACCTCGGGATCCAGATCACGCCCATCGCCGCGCCGGAGGTGGGCTTCTTCGACGCGCACAGGGTGCTGCGCGCGGTGGCGCGCGGCGCGGCCTGCAAGGTCGACCTGAGCGATCGCTGGAACTTCTGGGATGTCGTCCACTTGCCGCTCGACGAGGTGCGCGAGCGGTTCGGGATCCCGCCGCTCGCCGCGAGGGAGCCGCGGCAACAGGCAGCCTGAAGGCGCGCCTGCGCGGCGTCCGAGGCCTCCGCGCGACAGCAGGGGGCCTCCCGGCGCGCGTCGAGCTCGACCGCGACGAACGTGGCCTCGTCGGCGAGGCGCCCCCGGGGCGTTTGCCGCCCGGCCACGGTTGGCTCGACGCCCCAACTGCGGTAGCCACATCGCCGATGCGTCGGCCCGCGAGACTCGAGGCAGTCGCCCAGCCGCCGCTCCTCGACCGCGTCAACCTCCGCCGCATCGAAGCCGCGCGAGCGCTGGACCCTCTCACGCGGTCCGCGCTGGGTCAGTTCCTCACGCCGCCGCCGGTGGCGTCCTTCATGACGTCGCTGTTCGAGCGGTCCTGCGAGGAAATTCGCGTTCTGGACGCCGGCGCCGGTGTGGGCAGCCTCCTCGCGGCATTCACGGCCGAGGCCTGTGCCCGCAGGGTACGCCCGAGCGCGATCCGCGCGACGGGCTTCGAGATCGACCCGCGACTCGCAGCGCACCTGCGTCGGACTGCGCGCGAGTGTCGCGACGAGTGCGCCGGCGCCGGGATCGACTTCACTGCCCGCATCATCGAGGCCGACTTCATCCGGTCGGCCGTCGAGCGGCTCGACGGCGGCCGGTCTCGCCCGAGCATGCCACGCTCGTTCACGCACGCGATCCTGAATCCGCCGTACAAGAAGCTCAGCTCGGACTCCGAGGCCAGGTCAGCGCTGCGGCGCGTGGGCATCGAGACCAGCAACCTGTACACGGCCTTTCTTGGTCTTGCGATCCTTCTTCTGGAGCCGGGCGGGGAGCTCGTCGCGATCACCCCCCGGAGCTTCTGCAACGGCCCCTACTTTCGGCCGTTCCGAGAGCTGTTCTTCCGAGAGATGTCGCTGCGAAGGGTGCACGTCTTCGCGTCGCGCAAAGCGGCGTTCGCGGAGGACGAGGTCCTTCAAGAGAACATCGTTGTACATGCCGTCAAGAACGGCCGGTGCACGTCCGTCACCATCTCGTCGTCGCGCGGTCCCGAGGACAGGCTGCTGTCCGTCCGTTCCGTGCCCTTCGAGGACGTCGTCCGGCCTGGAGATCCCGAGCTGTTCGTCCATGTGGTGCCGGACGATGCCGGGGAGAGCGTCGCTGCCACGTTCGCCCGCATGCCATCACGCGTGACGGACTTGAATGTGGACGTCTCGACGGGCAAGGTCGTCGACTTCCGAGCGCGCGAGTTCTTGCGGCAGGAGCCCGACAGGGGCACCGGTCCGCTGATCTACCCGACGCACTTTGCGTCGGGCGTCGTTCGCTGGCCCAAACGCTGCAAGAAGCCGAACGCCCTCGTAGACGCGCCTGAGACGGCCGCTCTCTGGATGCCCAGCGGGAACTACGTGCTCGTCAAGCGCTTCTCGTCGAAGGAGGAGCGGCGGCGGGTCGTCGCCGCCCTCTTCACGCCTGAGAGCGCTCCGGGAGCCAGGATCGGGTTCGAGAACCATCTCAACGTGATCCACCGCAATGGCAAAGGGCTGCCGGCCCTGCTGGCGCGTGGCCTGGCTGCCTTCTTGAACTCGACCCTCGTGGATACGCACTTTCGGCAGTTCAACGGCCACACCCAGGTAAACGCGACCGACTTGAGGAACCTCGGGTATCCGACAGTCGAGCAGATCGAACAGCTCGGGCGACGGGTGCTTGATCCCTGCCTTCCACAGGATGAACTTGATCACATTGTCGAGGATGTACTCGACCTATCCTCATAGAGGCGGTCACGAGTCACGGGCCCGTGAACCGAAGAGAAAAGGTGAACTGACGGAGCGCGTTTTCCGGCCCCACCTCCGCGCCGCGCGCGCGCCGCGGCAGGTCAGCCCGAGCCGGTCTGGCCGGACGGGGCCCCGGGCAAAAGCCCGCTCGACGCGAGATCCCAGTAGTCGCTGACCCGCTGCAGCTTGTCGCCCCGGAAGACCAGGATCGAGGCGCCCCGCATCCGGAACCGCCTGCTCGTGGCGGGCAACCCCGCGAAATCGCCGGCGTGCGTGCCCGTGCCGATCCACTCGGCGGCGGCCGCCTCCTCCGTGGCGAAGCTGCAGGTCACCTCCATGCGAAGGTCCGGAAACGCTTTCATGGCGACCCTGGCGAACGCCGCGATCTCCTGCTTGCCGCGGGTCACGTGCTGCGTCGGTACGTCCTCGTAGATGCAATCGTCCGAGAGGAGGGACAGGAGCTCGTCCGGGGATCCCGAGCTCCACGCGTTCGCCCACCTCTCCACCAACGTGTGAATGCCCTTCATGCTGCCGCTCCTCGGGTTGTACCTGGAGCCCGCGCCGAGGCGCGGCCAGCCTCAGGGCTTGATTTTCGTCTCGAACGCGCGGGTGACCGCCGGCCTCGCCTTGATCGCCTGTTCCCAGCGCGCGAGGTGGGGGTTGGGCTCCAGCGACACCCCCATGCGCGCTGCCATCGAGACTCACGGGAAGGTGGCGATGTCCGCTATCGAGTAATCGCTGGCGAGGTGCTCGGACCCGGCGAGCTGCCCGTCGAGCACCTTGTAGAGGCGGTCCTGCTCCTTGCTCGTAGCGGCTGCGGTGTCCAGGGCCACGAGGAATTCGGGCGCGAGCGCGGCGGCTCCAGGGCGTCCCCATGGCGAAAGTAGGGCTAGGCCGGCGCGGCGCCGCGCTCCCCCGCCTCCGGCGGGTTCAGCGGGAGCTCCACCATGAACATCGCGCCCGCGCCCGGCTTGCTCTCCACCCGGATGGAGCCGCCGTGCGACGCCACGATCGAGCGTGCGATGTAGAGCCCGAGCCCGAGGCCGCCGAAGTTGCGCACCGACACCGCGCGCTCGAAGCGCTCGAAGATCCTGCCCTGATCGGCCTCCGCGATCCCGATTCCCTGATCCCGGACGACCAGCAGCGCGCGATCGGCCTGCCGCCGCAAGCCGACGAGAATAGGTCTGCCTGCGCCGTACTTCATCGCGTTCGACAGCAGGTTGATGACGACCTGCTCCAGGCGAGCCGGATCCCACTGCCCGACCACGGGCTCGTCCAGCTCGAGCTGCGTCCGGCAGCAGGATGCCGCGAGCTGCGGGCGCATCCGCTCGACGACCTCGCTCGCCAGCGCCGCCAGATCGACCTCCGCGCGCGCGAGCGCCAGCTGCCCGGCGTTCAGCCGCGTGACGTCGAGCAGCTCGTCGACCAGGCGCCCGAGCCGCGACGTCTGGCGGCCGAGGATCTGGAGCATCGCCTCGATCCGCTCCGCGGGGAGCTCCGCGAGCGAGCGGCGGCGCAGCAGGCGCTCGACCGCCTGCACCTGCATCTGCAGCGACGTTAGCGGGGTTTTGAGCTCGTGAGACGCGACGAGGAGGAACTCGTCCCGCCGCTGGATCGCCTCCTGGGCCTCGGTATACAGTCGGGCGTTGTCGAGCACGAGCGCCGCGCGGCACCCCAGCTCCTCGGCCAGCCGCAGCTCGGCGGGGCCATAACGGCGCTCGGGCGCGGTCGCCAGCAGGGTCATGACGCCGAAGTACCGGTCGCGCGCGGCCAGCGGAACCCGCAGGAACGCATGAACGCCGAGCTGCTCCCAGAGAGGCCTGACCCGCGGGTCGAGCGAACCCACCTGCTGGAGCAGCGGCGTGACGCGGCCCTCTTCGCCCTCGGCTCCGGCCGGCGACGCCTCCGCCAAGAGGCGCAGCGCGTTCTGCAGCGCTTCCAGCTGCTCGCCGGGCACCCCTGCCGTGACCGTCCAGCCCGGCGTCCTGCCCTCGAAGAGCACCTGGATGACGCACTGATCCGACAGCTCCGGCACCGGGAGCTGCGCCACGCTCTCGAACGTCGCGCCGTAGCCGAGGGCCATCAGCTTGCAGCTCGCCTCGGCCAGGAAGCGCACGGCCTGCTCGGTCCGCTTGCGCTCGGTGATGTCGGTGGAGATGCCGCCGATCGCGCGGGGCGCTGGCCCCTCGCCGAGCGGGAATTTGACCGACAGGAACGTGTGCGGCCCGTCCTCCAGCGGCACCGTCTCCTCCCACTCCATCGGCGCGCCCGCCTCGATCACCTTCCGGTCGTGGTCTTGGATGGCCTCGGCCATCGGAGCAGGGAAGAAAGCGGCGACAGTCCTTCCGAGGATCTTCTCGCTCGGCACGCCCAGGAGGTCGCCCACGTGCCGGTTGGCGAGCAGATGTCGGCCGTCGCGATCCTTGACGTAGATGGCCGCCGCCGAGTTGTCGACGACGGCCTGGAGCATCTCCTGGTTGGCCTTGAGCGCCTGTTGCGCTCGCCGCCGCTCGGCGTTCTCCTGCTCCAGCTCGGTATAGAGCAGGGCGTTCTCCAGCGAGATGGCTGATTGCGAGGCGAGTAGCTCGATGACGCTGAGCCGGCCGGGGGTGAAGGCGCCGGTGACGAGGTTGTTCTCCAGGTAGAGCAGGCCGATGAGCCGGGCCTCGCGCAGGATCGGCAGGCACAGCACCGATTTCGGGCGCTTGCGCCGGAAATACTCGTCCTCCAGGAAGGGGTGCCGGGCGGCGGCGTCGTCGAGCAGCACGCGCTCGTGGCTCCGGCGAACGTAGTTGAGGACGGACTGCGGCAGCGCGGCCGACTGCGCCTCGCCCGCATCGAGCAGCCGCACCGCGCCCCCTGGCGTCTCGATCGCCGCGGCCCACAGGCGATCTTCCCGGACCAGCACGACGCATCCCTCCTCGGCGCCCGCGTGCTCGACCACGACGCGAAGCAGCATCTCGAGCAGCCGCGGGAGCTTGAGCTCGCCGGAGATGCTCTGCGAGGCCTTGACCACCGGCAGGACGTCGAACTGCTCGGCCCGTACGGCGAAGGTGACGGTGGGGGCCATCGGCTTGCGCGGGGCGAGGTGGGAATAGCGCTGGTCGAGCTGCTCCACCTTGGCGTGGGCGCCCCACGTGAAGTAGCCGGCGCGTGCCTTCTGCAGGTGGGCGCCTTCTGACGTGGAGAGGCCGCGCGCGCGGTAGAACGCTGCGGCGAGCTCGCAGGCGATGGCCTCGTGCTGGACGAAGCCGCCCTCGCGCGCCGCCGCGATGGCCTGCTCGTAAAGCCCGATGGCCTCCAGGTCCTGCCCGCGGAGCCGGGCGATCTCGGCGCGGACCAGGGTGTGCTTGTGGAGGAAGTTGTCGGGGCCGCTCCTGGCCCACTCGCCGAGCTGCCGCTCGCACTCGAGCAGCCGCTCGGGGAGCTCCCGCTGCGGGGAGGGCCCCGCCTCGTGCGCCTCGTCGCAGAGGGCCGCGAGCGAGAGCGCGAGATAATAGAGGTTCTCGGCGCTGAGGGCGTGCGGCTCGGTCTTAAAGGAGTGCTCGGTGATCGCGCGGGTCGCCGCCGCGGACGCCTCCCTGGGAGAGCCGAGGACGAAGAGCGCCTGCGCCTTCAAGCTGTAATAGAGAGCGCGAGCCCCCTGCAGATCCTCCTCCTCCAGCTGCGCCTCGAAGGCCGGCGGATCCAGCTCGGATCCATCCAGCATCGAGAAGCGGACCGGCCTCCCTCGCAGCGCCTGGATCGTGGCGTGGCCGCCGAGGAGGACGCCGTGCGCGAACGCGTAACCGACCCTACGCACGAAGCCGAGGCGCTCTTCGACCTCGTGGAGCACGTCCTCCAGCGGCTCGCCGCAGAGCAGCGGGAACAGCGCGATCCAGAGGCAGTTGAAGCACGCGTGGATGAGATCGCCGGACTCGACCCCGGCGCTGAAGCCGGCGCGCGTGTACCGGTACGCCTCTCTGTAGTGGCGTGTCCAGAAGACGACGGTCTGTCCGAGGTAGCTGAACACCACCGATTTCGTGGTGAGAAGGCCGCTCCTGTCCGCCAGGTCGTGGCCGAGCTTGCCGAACAGATACCCCTCCTGATATCGCCCAAACCTCGAGCCGATCAGCCTCGCGAAGGCGGCGTATGCGTGCGCGGAGTGCTCGGCGTTGCCGTGGCGCAGGCTGAGCTGGACCATGCGCAGGACGACGAGAGAGAGCAGGCCCGCGTCCACGAAGAACGCAGGGGCGTTCATCGCCTGCAGCACGCCCATCGTGAGCTTGACCTCCGGGTGCGTCATGGGGGGCAGATGGATCAGGTCCTCGATGGCGCGGTCGCCCAGGGCCTGCCAGACGCCCTCGGTCTCCTCGTCAATCTGTGCGTCGGTGGGGTGGAGCGGCAGATCGATGTCGCAGGCGCGGAGCCACGAGAGCCCGATCTCCAACGCGCGGTTGCCTTGCCCGCGGGTCAGGTAGAAGGCGACGGCGAGCTTGACGGCGGCGGCCGTCTCGCGCCGGGTCCTCGCGCGCTCCATGAGCTCGTCCAGGAGCCGCTCGACCTCGTCGAAGCCGCCGGTGATGTACGCGACGTGCGCGCGCTCGAAGGTCAGGTCGTAGGTCAGCTCGTGCTGCGCCTCCCAAGAGTCCGACGCGAGCAGGGCGAGGCCCGCGGCGAAGAGCGC
Organism: Sorangium sp. So ce302; assembly: GCF_051530145.1. GTDB lineage: Bacteria > Myxococcota_A > Polyangia > Polyangiales > Polyangiaceae > Sorangium > Sorangium cellulosum_B. The sequence continues at coordinate 11,447,010 of NZ_CP150326.1, forward strand.
GGCGGCGGTCTGGAAGGCCGCGGCGGCCTTGGCTTTCCTGCCGGCGCGCAGGTTCAGCGCCGCGACCTCGTCCCGCTCCGCCCGGGAACGCAGGAGCGCGGCGCCGCGGTTGAGGTGGCCGACGACGTCGAAGAGCGCCTCGTCGCGCTCGTCCGCGCGCTGCGCCCTGAGGAGCAGCCGCCCGATCCCGAGGTGCATCTCGGCGAGCTGTCCCGCCGGGATGAGCGAGTAAGCGGCTTGCTGTACCCGGTCATGGAGGAATCGATAGGCGCCGCTCTGGCGGAGGAGCAGCCCCTCCCGCACGGCCTCCTCGAGCGCGTTGCGGAGCTCCGCCGCCGGACGGCCCGCGACCACCGCGAGGGTGTCGAGGTCCAGGCTGCTGCCGAGGCACGCAGCGAACTTGAGCGCGTCCCGCGCCGGGACCGAGAGCCGCTTGAGCTTGCCCGCCATCAGCTCGCCGACGTTGTCGGTGAACCCCTTGTCGCGGATCGCGGCGATGTCCCACCGCCACCTGGCCTCCTCCGCGTCGAAGGCGATGAGCCCCTCCTGGTGCAGCGCGATCAGGAACTGCAGCACGAAGAACGGGTTTCCGCCGGTCTTCTCGTAGACCAGCTGCGAGAGCGGCTCGACCTGCTCCGCGGGCGTGTGCGGCACGTGGACCGTCTCGGCGACGAGCGCCCCGACGTGGGCGGCCGAGAGCGGTTCGAGGACGAGCTCGGAGACGGCGGCGCCGCGCTTGCGCGCCTCGGCCAGCGTGAGCCGCAGCGGGTGCGCGGGGCCAACCTCGTTGTCGCGGTACGCGCCGATCAGCAAGAGATGCTCGGACCCGGCGTAGGTGGCGAGCTGCTCGAGCAACTGGAGGCTTCCCGCGTCGGCCCACTGCAGATCGTCGAGGAAGAGCGCCACGGGGTGGTCCTTCTGGGCGCATGCCGAGACGAAGCGCTGGAGCGTCGCGAGCAGCCGGCTCTGGGCCTCGGTGGGCGGAAGCTCGGGCACGGGCGGCTGGGGGCCGAGGAGCAGCCCGATCCCGGGGAGCACGTCGGCGAGCAGCCTCCCGTTCGGGCCGAGGGCCTCCCGGAAACGCTGTCTCCAGCGCTCGACCTGCTCCTCGCTCGCGCCGAGGATCTCCTGCACCAGCGTCCGGAACGCCTGATGGAAAGCGCTGTAGGGGACGTCCCTCGCGGTTTGATCGAACTTGCCGGAGAGGAAGAACCCCCGCTCCCTCACGATCGGCCGGTGCAGCTCGGCGACGAGCGACGACTTGCCGATGCCCGCGTAGCCCGACACGAGCACCAGCTCTGGCCGGCCCTGCGCCACCACCCGCTCGAACACGGCGAGCAGCGCCCCGACTTCGCGCTCGCGCCCGTACAGCCGCTGCGGGACCCGGAATCGGTCGGAGAGGTCGTGCTGGCCGAGCGGAAAGAGCTGAATGGCGCCGGTCGCCCCGAGCTGCGCGGAGCACTGGTCGAGGTCGTGCCGCAGGCCGAGCGCGCTCTGGTAACGCTCCTCGGCGGCCTTGGCGAGCAGCTTGAGCACGATCGCGGACAGGGCCGGGGGAATCGACGGGACGAGCGCGTGCGCCGGCGGCGGCTTCTGGGCGATGTGACAATGGATCCACTCGACAGGATCGCTCGCCCGGAACGGCAAGGTGCCCGTCAGCATCTCGTGGAAGGTGACACCGAGGGAGTACAGATCGGTCCGCTCGTCGATCCAGCGGTTCATCCGGCCCGTCTGCTCCGGGGCCATGTAGGCCAGGGTCCCCTCGATGAGCCCGACGTGCTCGAGATGCTGGAGCTCGCGGGGTATCCGGGACGCAATCCCGAGATCGGTGATCTTCACCTCGCCGGTGGCGGGGTTGAGGAGCACGTTCTGAGGCTTGATGTCCTTGTGGACGACGCCGTGTCGATGCAGCCCGGCGAGCGCCTCGACCAAGCGGACGGCGACAGGAAAGAAGCGCTCGAGCGGCATCGGCCCGTCCTGGAGCCGATCGAGCGACACGCCGCCGAAATCCTCCAGGACCAGCGCCGGCTGATCGCCGAGCGTCTCGAGCGCATAGGGCTTGATGATGGCCGTGGTCTCGAGCGCCCGGGCGATCTCGTACTCGTGATGCAGCCGCTCGAGGGCGCGAGGGCTCGCGTGATCGCGCCGGAGGACCTTGAGCACCACGGGAAGGCCGTCGTCTTCGCGCACACCCCGGTAAAGAAGGGTGTCAGAGCCCTCGCAGAGGACCTCAATGATGGCGTAACGGGACGACGCCCCGTGATCGGACCAGACGGGAATGGTGCCCACTGAAGCCCCACAATGGATAATGCGAGGCATGCCACCATGAGGGGCGCGCATCGCCATCGCGTTGAGCGGAAGAGGCACCGGCCATTATCGGTCCTCCTGCGGCCAGGGCCAGCGCGCTCCGCCCTACCTCGGCACCTCGGCGCGGCTACATCCGTCCGCCTCCCCGCTTTCATGGGGACTCTCGGCTCCGATCGGATCGGCGCTCTGCATAGGTCGCCGAACAGGTTGAAACCCGTCCAAATTCAACAGCTTGCGCCACCCGCTGCATCCGCCGGTGAGCGAGCTGAAAGCGTACGGGTACGGCAAGAAAAGAAACCGCAGGCGCTGCCTCATTGTCGGTGCTCTAGGCCGGCGCGGCGCCGCGCTCGTCCGCCTCCGGCGGGTTCACCGGGAGCTCCACGACGAACGTGGTGCCCGCGCCCGGCTTGCTCTCCACCCGGATGGAGCCGCCGTGCGACGCCACGATCGAGCGTGCGATGTAGAGCCCGAGGCCGAGACCGCCGAAGTTGCGCACCGACACCGCGCGCTCGAAGCGCTCGAAGATCCTGCCCTGATCGGCCTCCGCGATCCCGATCCCCTGATCCCGGACGACCAGCAGCGCGCGATCGGCCTGCCGCCGCGCGCCGACGAAGATAGGCCTGCCTGCGCCGTACTTCATCGCGTTCGACAGGAGGTTGAGGACGACCTGCTCCAAGCGATCCGGATCCCAGTGCCCGACCACGGGCCCTTCCAGATCGAGCTGCGTCCGGCAGTGGGACGCCGCGAGCTGCGGCCGCATCCGCTCGACGACCTCGCCCGCCAGCGCCGCCAGATCGACCTGCGCGCGCGCGAGCGTCAGCCGCCCGGCGTTCAGCCGCGTGACGTCGAGCAGCTCGTCGACCAGGCGCCCGAGCCGCGACGTCTGGCGGCCGAGGATCTGGAGCATCGCCTCGATCCGCTCCGCGGGGAGCTCCGCGAGCGAGCGGCGGCGCAGCAGGCGCTCGACCGCCTGCACCTGCATCTGCAGCGACGTCAGCGGGGTCTTGAGCTCGTGAGACGCGACGACGAGGAACTCGTCCCGCCGCTGGATCGCCTCCTGAGCCTCGGTATATAGTCGGGTGTTGTCGAGCACGAGCGCCGCGCGGCACCCCAGCTCCTCGGCCAGCCGCAGCTCGGCGGGGCCATAACGGCGCTCGGGCGCGGTCGCCAGCAGGGTCATGACGCCGAAGTACCGGTCCCGCGCGGCCAGCGGGACCCGCAGGAACGCATGAACGCCGAGCTGCTCCCAGAGAGGCCTGACCCGCGGGTCGAGCGAACCCACCTGCTGGAGCAGCGTCGTGACGCGGCCCTCTTCGCCCTCGGAGCCGGCCGGCGACGCCTCCGCCAGAACGCGCAGCGCGTTCTGCAGCGCGTCGAGCTGCTCGCCGGGAACCCCTGCCATGACCGTCCAGCCCGGCGTCCTGCCCTCGAAGAGCACCTCGATGACGCACTGATCCGACAGCTCCGGCACCGGGAGCTGCGCCACGCTCTCGAACGTCGCGCCGTAGCCCAGCGTCATCAGCTTGCAGCTCGCCTCGGCCAGGAAGCGCACGGCCTGCTCGGTCCGCTTGCGCTCGGTGATGTCGGTGGAGATGCCGCCGATCGCGCGGGGCGCTGGCCCCTCGCCGAGAGGGAATTTGACCGACAGGAACGTGTGCGGCCCGTCCTCCAGCGGCACCGTCTCCTCCCACTCCATCGGCGCGCCCGCCTCGATCACCTTCCGGTCGTGGTCTTGGATGGCCTCGGCCATCGGAGCAGGGAAGAAAGCGGCGACAGTCCTTCCGAGGATCTTCTCGCTCGGCACGCCCAGGAGGTTGCCCACGTGCCGGTTGGCGAGCAGATGTCGGCCGTCGCGATCCTTGACGTAGATGGCCGCCGCCGAGTTGTCGACGACGGCCTGGAGCATCTCCTGGTTGGCCTTGAGCGCCTGTTCCGCGCGCCGCCGCTCGGCGTTCTCCTGCTCCACCTCGGCATAGAGCAGGGCGTTCTCCAGCGAGATGGCCGACTGCGAGGCGAGCAGCTCGATGACGCTGAGCCGGCCGGGGGTGAAGGCGCCGGTGACGAGGTTGTTCTCCAGGTAGAGCAGGCCGATGAGCCGGGCCTCGCGCAGGATCGGCAGGCACAGCACCGATCTCGGGCGCTTGCGCCGGAAATACTCGTCCTCCATGAAGGGGTGCCGGGCCGCGGCGTCGTCGAGCAGCACGCGCTCGTGGCTCCGGCGAACGTAGTTGAGGACGGATTGCGGCAGCGCGGCCGCCGCGGCCTCGCCTGCATCGAGCAGCCGCACCGCGCCCCCAGCTGTCTCGATCGCCGCCGCGGTCGACAGGTGATCCTCCCGGAGCAGGAGCACATGTCCCTTCTCGGCGCCCGCGTGCTCGACCACGATGCGCAGCAGCGTCTCGAGCAGCCGCGGGAGCTTGAGCTCGCCGGAGATGCTCTGCGACGCCTTCACCACCGGCAGGACGTCGAACTGCTCGGCCCGTACGGCGAAGGTGACGGTGGGCGCGATCGGCTTGCGCTCGACGAGGTGGGGGTAGCGCTGGTCGAGCTGCTCCACCTTGGCGTGGGCGCCCCACGTGAAGTAGGCGGCGCGCGCCCTCTGCAGGTGGGCGCCTTCGGACGTGGACAGGCCGCGCGCGCGGTAGAACCCCGCGGCGAGCTCGCAGGCGATGGCCTCGTGCTGGACGAAGCCGCCCTCCCGCGCCGACGCGATGGCCTGCTCGTAGAGCCGGATGGCCTCCAGCTCGTGCCCCCGGAGCCGGGCGATCTCGGCGCGGACCAGGGTGTGCTTGTGCAGGAAGTTGTCGGGGCCGCTCCTGGCCCACTCGCCGAGCTGCCGCTCGCACTCGAGGAGCCGCTCGGGGAGCTCCCGCTGCGGGGAGGGCCCCGCCTCGTGCGCCTCGTCGCAGAGGGCCGCGAGCGCGAGCGCGAGATAATAGAAGTTCTCGGCGCTGAGGGCGTGCGGCTCGGTCCTAAAGGAGTGCTCGGTGATCGCGCGGGTCGCCGCCGCGGACGCCTCTCGGGGAGAGCCGAGCACGAAGAGCGCCTGGGCCTTCAAGCTGTAATGGAGGCTGCGGACGCGCTGCAGATCCCCCTCCTCCAGCTGCGCCTCGAAGGCCGGCGGATCCAGCTCGGATCCATCCAGCATCGAGAAGCGGACCGGCCTCCCGCGCAGCGTCTGGATCATGGCGTGGCCGCTGAGGAGGGCGATGTGCGCGAACGCGTAACCGGCCCTGCGCACGAAGCCGAGGCGCTCTTCGACCTCGTGGAGCACGTCCTCCAGCGGCTCGCCGCAGAGGAGCCGGAACACCGTGACCCAGAGGCAGCCGAAGCACGCGTTGTTCAGATCGCCGGACTCGACCGCGGCGCTGAAGCCGGCGCGCGCGTACGGATACGTCTCTCTGTAGTGGCGTGTCCAGAAGACGGTCTGTCCGAGGTAGCTGAACACCGCCGATTTCGTGGTGAGGAGGCCGCTCCTGTCCGCCAGGTCGCAGCCGAGCTTGCCGAACAGATACCCCTCCTTGTAGCGCCCGGACCTCGGGCCGATCAGCCTCGCGAAGGCGGCGTACGCGAGCGCGGAGGGCTCGGCGTTGCCGTGGCGCAGGCTGAGCTGGACCATGCGCAGGACCACCAAATAGTGCAGGTCCGGGTCCACGAAGACCGCTGGGAGGACCATACGCTGCAGCACGCCCATCGTGATCTCGATCTCTGGGTCCGTCATGGGGGGCAGATGGGATAGGTCCTCGATGGCGCGGTCGCCCAGGACCTGCCAGACGCTCTCGGTCTCCTCGTCAATCTGTGCGCCTGAGGGATGCAGCGGAAGATCGATGCCGCAGGCGCGGAGCCAGGAGAGCCCGATCTCCACCGCGCGTGCGTAGTGCCCGCGGGTCAGGTAGACGGCAAGGACGAGCTCGACGGCGGCGGCCGTCTCGCGCCGGGTCCTCGCGCGCTCCATGAGCTCTTCCAGGAGCCGCTCGGCCTCGTCGAAGCCGCCGGTGATGTACGCGACGTGCGCGCGCTCGAGCGTCAGGTCGTAGGTCAGCTCGTGTTGCGTCTCCCAAGAGGCCGGCGCGAGCAGCGAGAGGCCCGCGGCGAAGAGCGCGGCGGCGGACTCGAAGGCCGCGGCGGCCTTGGCCTTCCTGCCGGCGCGGAGGTTCAGCGCGGCGAGCTCGTCCCGCTCCGCCCGGGAACGCAGGAGCGCGGCGCCGCGGTTGAGGTGGCCGACGACGTCGAAGAGCGCCTCGTCGCGCTCGTCCGCGCGTTGCGCCCTGAGGAGCAGCCGCCCGATCCCCAGGTGCATCTCGGCGAGCTGTCCCGCCGGGATGAGTGAGTGAGCGGCTTGCTGTACCCGGTCATGGAGGAATCGATAGGCGCCGCTCTGGCGGAGGAGCAGCCCCTCCCGTACGGCCTCCTCGAGCGCGTTGCGGAGCTCCGCCGCCGGACGGCCCGCGACCACCGCGAGGGTGTCGAGGTCCAGGCTGCTGCCGAGGCACGCAGCGAACTTGAGCGCGTCCCGCGCCGGGACCGAGAGCCGCTTGAGCTTGCCCGCCATCAGCTCGCCGACGTTGTCGGTGAACCCCTTGTCGCGGATCGCGTCGATGTCCCACCGCCACCTGCCCTCCTCCGCGTCGAAGGCGATGAGCCCCTCCTGGTGCAGCGCGATCAGGAACTGGAGCACGAAGAACGGGTTTCCGCCGGTCTTCTCGTAGACCAGCCGCGAGAGCGGCTCGACCTCTGCTTCGGGCGCGTGGACCGTCTCGGCGACGAGCGCCGTGACGTGGGCGGCCGAGAGCGGCGCGAGGACGAGCTCGGAGACGGCGGCGCCGCGCTTCCGCGCCTCGGCCAGCGTGAGCCGCAGCGGGTGCGCGGGGCCGACCTCGTTGTCGCGGTATGCGCCGATCAGCAAGAGATGCTCGGACCCGGCGTAGGTGGCGAGCTGCTCGAGCAAGAGGAGGCTTCCCGCGTCGGCCCACTGCAGATCGTCGAGGAAGAGCGCCAGCGGGTGCTCCTTCTGGGCAGTCGCCGCGACGAAGCGCTGGAGCGTCGCGAGCAGCCGGCCCTGGGCCTCGGCGGGCGGCAGCTCGGGCACGGGCGGCTGCGGGCCGAGGAGCAGCTCGATCTCGGGGAGCACGTCGGCGAGCAGCCTCCCATTGGGGCCGAGGGCCTCCCGGAAACGCTGTCTCCAGCGCTCGACCTGCTCCTCGCTCGCGCAGAGGATCTCCTGCACCAGCGTCCGGAACGCCTGAAGGAAAGCGCGGTAGGGGACGTCCCTCGCGGTTTGATCGAACTTGCCGGAGAGGAAGAACCCCCGCTCCCTCACGATCGGCCGGTGCAGCTCGGCGACGAGCGACGATTTCCCGATGCCCGAGTACCCCGACACGAGCACGAGCTCTGGCCGGCCTTGCGCCACCACCCGCTCGAACACGGCGAGCAACGCCTCCACTTCGCGCTCGCGCCCGTACAGCCGCTGCGGCACCTGGAACCGGTCGGAGACGTCGCGCTCCCCGAGCGCGAAGGGCGGAATGGCGCCGCTCGTCCGCCACCGGGCGAAGCACTCGTCCAGATCGTGCCGCAGGCCCGCCGCGCTCTGGTAACGCTCCTCGGCGGCCTTGGAGAGCAGCTTGAGCACGACCGCGGACAGGAGCGGGGGAACCGAAGGGACGAGCGCGTGCGGGGCGACCGGCGTCTGGGCGATGTGGCAATGGACCCACGCGACGGGATCGCTGGCCCGGAACGGCAGAGCGCCCGCCAGCATCTCGTACAAGACGACGCCGAGGGAGTAGAGATCGGTCCGCTCGTCGATCCAGCGGTTCATCCGGCCTGTCTGCTCCGGGGCCATGTAGGCCAGGGTCCCCTCGATGAGCCCGACGTGCTCGAGATGCTGGAGCTCGCGGGGTATCCGGGACGCAATCCCCAGGTCGGTGATCTTCACCTCGCCGGTGGCGGGGTTGAGGAGCAGGTTCTGAGGCTTGATGTCCTTGTGGACGACGCCGTGTCGATGTAGCGCGCTGAGCGCCTCGACCAAGCGGACGGCGACGGGAAAGAAGTGCTCGAGCGGCATCGGCCCATCGAGGAGCCGATCGAGCGACACGCCGCCGAAATCCTCCAGGACCAGCGCCGGCTGATCGCCGAGCGTCTCGAGCGCATAGGGCTTGATGATGGCCGTGGTCTCGAGCGCCCGGGCGACCTCGTACTCGTGATGCAGCCGCTCGAGGGCGCGAGGGCTCGCGTGATCGCGCCGGAGGACTTTGAGCACCACGGGACGCCCGTCGCCCTCGCGTACACCCCGGTAAAGAAGGGTGTCTGAACCCTCGTAGAGGACCTCGATGATGGCGTAACGGGACGAAGCCCCTGGATCGGAGCAGACGGGAATGGTGGTGTCCACAGGAGCCCTGCTACGGGAATGTACGATGCATGCTGCCATGATCGGCGCGCATCGCCATCGCTTTGAGCGGGCGAGGCGGCCGGACATCATCCACTCCTCCGCGAACCCCCCAGCGCGCGCTACGCCCCACGCCGGCGCCACCCTGTCGAGGACATCGTGGCAGGACCTGCGCCACACGCTGGCTCGCGAACGCCGTCGCCGTCCGCCGCTCGACCGATCTCTCGTGCAGCAGCGCGCAGAAGCGCTCGATCGTCGTCTTCGTGGACGGTGCCCACTTCATCGCCCGGAGGATCAACGACAAGGTCGAAAACGCGGGCAGCGGCCCCCTCAATCCACCCATTCGGAACACGAAGTGGGGACCTTGATGATGCATAAGTGCCCAAGTCGAGACCAGAGTCCCCGCCCTCCCAGCCGTCGCCTCTCCACCCAGCCCCCGAGGGCACGCGACCTCCCGGCGGTCGCCTCCTCACCCAGCCCCTGAGAGCCCCCGGCTTCCCCGCCGTTGCCTCCCCGCCCCGCGCCGCAGGTTCCAGGCGTCTTTGCGACCGCCGCTCCGCCCACCGCCGAGAGTCTCCATCGTGCTGCCCGTTGCCTCCTCACCCGGCGGCGGCGACCCCATTCCCTCCCCGATCGGCCTCGACAGTCGACAGCCAGCCGACGCAGAAACATCGTGTCTTCATCTCCGGCCCTCCCGCCGATCTCCCGCCGCCCGAGGCGCCTGCCGCGCCTCGGGCAAGAAACCGACCCAGCGCGCGCTGGCGCCTCGCCAATACCACGTGCGATGTTGCCAGAATGCCCTCGACTCGAAGACAACCCAACCAGAAGCCGGAGACTCAGGCGAAGAAGCCCGGAACCAGCGTCAGGCAACCCTTCCTGACCGAGGACGCCGAGGTCGCGTTTCACCACTTCCGATCCATCGTGGCGCAAACCCCGGAGGACGATCTCGACCCCTGGACCGGCGATGCGCTGATCGTCCGGCTCAACGCGACCCGCGGCGTCGACGCGCTGAGACCCCACGAGGCCCGCCTCCGCGAGGCGCTCCCGCTGCTCCGGTTCGACGAGCTCCTGGAACAGGCACCGCGAGCGGCGAGGCAGAGCCCGCCGCGCCGCCCCCGGGCACGCCGCCCGCGACCGCGCCGGCCGCGCAGCCGATCGACCCCTGACGTCCCCCCGGCGACGCCCCGCCCCGTTCTGCGGTAGCCTCTCCCGGCCCTATGAGCGACCTCCGCCAGCCCGCCGAGACCAAGTACGAACATGAGCTCGCGGCACTCGCCGCCCACGACACGGCGCCGAGGCCGCCCGGGTGGCGCCTCTCGCCGAGGGCCGTCGAGACGTACATCCTCGGCAGCGACAAACCCGTCGGCGGCGTCGCGATCACCCCCAAGTACATCGGCGATCGCGCCCTCGTGCAGGTCGCCCTCGCGACCCTCGCCTCCGACCGCGCCCTCATGCTCGTCGGCGAGCCGGGCACCGCCAAGAGCTGGCTCTCCGAGCACCTCTCCGCCGCCATCAGCGGCACGAGCGCCCTCGTCGTCCAGGGCACCGCGGGCACCAGCGAGGAGCACGTCAAATACGGCTGGAACTACGCCCTGCTCCTCGCCGAAGGGCCCTCGCAGAAGGCGCTCGTGCCCTCGCCCATCCTCCGCGCCATGCGCGACGGGCGCTTCGCCCGCTTCGAGGAGATCACCCGCACCTCGTCGGAGATCCAGGACGCGCTCATCTCCATCCTGTCCGAGAAGCAGATCGCCGTCCCCGAGCTCGACCAGGTGGTCCCCGCGCAGCGCGGCTTCAACCTCATCGCCACCGCCAACACCCGCGACCGCGGCGTCAACGAGATGAGCGCCGCGCTCAAGCGCCGCTTCAACTTCATCACCGTCCCCGTCGTCGACGACCTCGAGCAGGAGATCCGCATCGTGCAGAAGCGCGAGGCCGAGCTCCGCGGCGACTACCAGGTCGGCGTCGAGCCGCCCGCCGAGCTCGCCAAGCTGCTCGTCACGCTCTTCCAGGAGCTCCGCGCCGGCGTCACCAAGGACGGCAAGACCAAGGTGAAGACCCCGGGCTCCGTCCTGTCGACCGCGGAGGCCATCAGCGTGCTCTTCAACAGCGGCATCCTCGCGCAGCACTTCGGCACCGGGAAGGTGACCGCCGACGACCTCTCCCGCTCGCTGCTCGGCGCCGTGAGCAAGGAGGGCGGCGACGACCTCAAGGCCGTCCGCGAGTACTGCGAGACCGTGGCCAAGGGCCGCGCAGGGCTCTGGAAGGAGTTCTACGCCTCCGCCAAGAAGCGCCTCGCGATCTGAAGGGACCCGATGGACCTCGACCGGCTCGCCGCCGTGCACCTCTTCCCGGTGCGCCACCACTCGCCGCGCTCCAGCGCGACGCTGCGCGCCTACCTCGACGAGGTGCGCCCGAAGGCGATCTTCGTCGAGGGCCCGAGCGACGCCACCCCGCTCCTCGAGGCGCTCGTCGACCCGAAGACCGTCCCGCCCGTGGCGATCCTCGGCTACCGCACCGACGGGGAGCCCGCGTCGTCCCTGTGGCCGTTCGCCGCCTACTCGCCCGAGTACGTCGCGGTGAAATGGGCCTTCGAGCACGGCGTGCGCGTCGAGCTCATCGACATCCCCGTCGGCACGACGCTCGCCCCCTTCGACGGCGCCCTGGTCGGCCACGACGACGCCGACGATCCTGGCGGCCACGAGCGCGAGATCGACGAGGACCGCGGCGGCGAGCACGGCGGACACGGCGAGCACGGCGAGCACGCGGACGACGGCGGCGCAGGGGACGGCGGCGACGGCGAGCCCGCCAGCGCGGAGGGGGAGCAGGAGAGCATCTATGCGGCGTGCGCGCGCGCCCGGGGCTTCCGCTCGTTCGAGGAGTTCTGGGAGGCCTCGTTCGAGGCGCCCCGCTACGATCCCGGGCCGTTCCGCGAGGCCCTGCTCGCGTACGCGGACCTCGTGCGCAGCGACGGGGACCGGCTGATCCACCGGGCGCGCGACGCGTACATGGCGCGGAGCATCCTCGAGCGCATGGGGCCGGACCTCGCCCCGAACGAGGTCGCGGCCGTGCTCGGCGCGGCGCACGCGGCGGCGTTCGCGGCGCGCGACGTCGATCCGGCGCTGGAGGCGCGGCTGCCGGCGCCGATCCCGTGCGCCGTGACGCTCATCCCGTTCAGCTTTCCGCGGCTCTCCGAGCAGCTCGGCTACGGCGCGGGCAACCGGGCGCCGCAGTATTACCAGCGCGCGCACGACGCGGGCGGCGACTTCCGGCGCGCCACCCTCGAGGTGCTGATCGACTTCACCGAGCACCTCCGCCTCCGCGGCTTCATGGCCTCGCTCGCCGACACCATCGAGGCCTTCCGCCTCGCGGTCTCGCTCGCCGAGCTCCGCGGCAAGGCGGAGCCCGGCCTCGACGAGGTGCGCGAGGCGACGATCGCCACGATGTGCCGCGGCGACGCCACGCACGTCGACGGCTTCCTCTGGCCGGCCGTCATCGGGCGCAACGTGGGCCGCGTCGGGGGCGGCATCGGGAAGAACTCGCTCCAGGAGGAGTTCTGGCGCGAGGTGCGCGAGCGCAGGCTCCCCGCCACCGACGCGCCCGAGTCGTTCCGGCTGTCGCTCACGAACGAGGTCGAGGTCGGGACGAGCGTGCTCCTGCACCGGCTCCGCATCGCGAAGATCCCTTACGCGGCGTACGCCGGCACCCGGGCGGCCGGGCGGGGCGGCGCGGGCGCTCGCGGGCAGCGGCGCGGGCCCTCGTCGACCACGGCGAGTGAGGTGCCGCCGGACGAGCTGCTCCGGCAGCTGAGCGAGACGTGGGAGGCGCAGTGGACGCCGGCGACCGACGTGGCGCTCGTCGAGAAGATCGTCCTCGGCGACACGCTGGAGCAGGTGGCGACGCGGCTGCTCGAGGAGGATCTCGCGGCGTGCCACACGACCGGCGAGGCCGCCGACGTGCTGCTGAACGCCGTGCTCGCGTCGAGCGCCCGCGCGGCGGCCTCGGCGCTCGACGCGTGCGACCGGTTCGCCGCGGGCGACAGCGATCTGCCGTCGCTCGCCCGGGCGTGCCGCGCCTTCGCGGGGCTCGCGTCGTTCGGGTCGTCGCGCTCGCTGTCGTCGCTCGGCGACGGGGTGATCGCGACGATGCTGGAGAAGACGTTCGCGCGCGCGGTCCTGCGCGTCCACGGCGGCTGCACGGGCAGCGACGAGGCGGTCGCCCCGGCCAAGGAGGCGCTGCGCACGCTGCACGACGTGGCCCTGTCGCAGCCGATCGTCGACCGCGCCGCGTGGTTCGAGGCGGCGCGGTCGCTCGTGGACAGCGACGCCGTGAACCCCACGGCGTCGGGCCTCGCGTGCGGGCTGCTCTACCTGGCGCAGGTCATCGATGACCGAGGGGACCGCGAAGGCGGATCCCCGAACCACGATGACGCGGTGGCGAGGATCGTCGGCCTGCGGCTCGGGAGCGCGGCCCCGCCCGAGGCCGCGGCGTCGTTCCTGGCCGGCTTCCTCGAGGTGAACGCGCTCGTGCTCGTGAAGAGCCGCCCCGTGGTCGAGGCGCTCGACGCGTTCCTCGGCGGCATCCTTCCCGAGCGCTTCAAGGACACGCTCCCGGTCCTGCGGCGCGCGTTCGCGGCGCTCGGCGCGACCGAGCGGCGGTACCTGCTCGAGAACGTGCTCGCCTCGCGGAAGCTCGGGGACAAGGCCCGCGCGGCGCAGGCGGTGCTGCTCGAGAAAGACCGCGAGAAGCTGAAGGAGATGAGCGAGGACCTGTCGCAGGCGATGGACGACCTCGACGACCTGCTCTGACGCCGGGCCGTGACCCCGGCGCGCCGCGCGCCGCCCTCGTCACGCGGCCGGCCGGCCAGCGGGGCTCGCTCGCCTCACTCTTGCCGGCCGGCCCGCGACCAACCGCCGACGTTGAGGTCCGGGTGCTGCGCCAGGAAGCTCTGCATGCCGGGCGGCGGGGACCCCCACGCTGCGAGGCGCGCCGGCGCCTTCTTGGCGGGCACCACCGCCGAGCGCGTGTAGGAGCTCCACGCGCCGTCGCCGCAGGCATAACACGCGGCGCGCGCGAGCTTCGCGGTCACCCGGAGCGCCCCCCGCGCGTCGTAGGCCGGCGCGATCTGCACGAGCTCCGGCGCATTCTCCTCTTGCCGGGCGGCCTCGGGGTCGGCCTCGTCCTCGTCGAGGAGCGCCTCGGCCTCGCCCAGCAGCGCCGGCACGCCGGACACCTCGGCGAGCAGGTTGACGATCGCCCCCTTGTCGGCGTCCCACACCGTGAACTCCACGCCCACGAAGCCGTGTGCGCCGCACGCGTAGCTGTACGTCCGCTCCTCGATGAACAGGTACGGCCCGACGCTCCCGATCGCCTCCGCCTCGTGCTGAATCACGTTGCTCCCGTCCGCGTCCGACGGCGCGATCACCTGCTGGCGCGCGCCCGTCCCGCGCAGCACGAGCTCCGCGCGGCTCGCGGTGCCCTCGCCCGGCTCCTGCGTCTCCTCGGGCCCGAACTCGCAGGCCGAGGTCTCCACCTTCACCTCGCGCACCTCCCAGCGCCACTCCCCTCGACCGGTCGCCACGACGATCCCCGGTTCCTCGCGGATCACCGCGCCTTCCTCGGTGAGGTGCCATGTCCGAGGCGGCCCATCGCCCGTGCGGCCCCAGACGAGAAGCTCCCCGCCGAGCGCGGCGTCCGCAGCGCCCTTGGACTCGGACGAACGCGGGGCAGGCGGGTGCGGGACGTCGAGGGCAACGGGAAGAGCCGACTGCGGGCGGGCGGCGCAGCCGGAGATCAGCGCAAGCAAAGCGATCGACGTGGCGAGTCGGGGGCGCGGCATGCCGGCCGGAGGAGCACGGCGCGTGCCGCAGAGCGCTGTCAGGAAAGGCCGCGCCGCGCAGGAGGCGGGTGTCTCCGCAGGCCCACACCGCGTGGCAGCCAGGAACCATCATGGCCCTTCAGAGGGCGGGATGGGTCGGCCACGTCGCCACGAACGCGCTCTCACCCGGTCAATGGCTCGCCGGGCGAGGACGATCCGCGCCCCAAAGCGAGAGCGATCGTGCTCGAGCAGTTCATCGAGCAGGGGCGCAAGCAGGGGATGGCGCAGGAACGATCGAGCTGTACGAAGCGCGGTTCGGCCCCATGCCGCCAGCGCTGCAGTCCGCCGTGGAAGCCATGCGCGACCTGCCGACGCTCCGGAGGTGGCACCTCTTCGAGCTCCGGCTCAACGGCTCCTACGAACCGCGCGAATACGTCGTACAGTACCAGGAGACCGACCTCCAGTTCGTGTCGCGCCTGGCGGAGCACCTCGGGATCTCCTTCTTCTTCGAGCACCAGAGCGGTCGCGACGTGATCGTCTTCACGGACGACAACAGTGGTTTTCACCCGATCGCGGGGGACGAGCACGTCCCGTTCTACGCTCGCGGCGATCGGATAGGCGTGCACCGGTTCGAGGGGACGACGCGCACGATCCCGAACCGGTACGTGGTCAAGGACTACAACTACAGGACGCCGCACCTGCCGCTCATGGCGACCGCCACCGTCTCCGGCGCGGCGGGCGGCGATATCGTCGAGTACGGGGCGCACTTCAAGACGCCGGACGAGGCGCAGCAGCTCGCCCGGATCCGCGCCGAGGAGCTCCGGGCGACGCGGCGCGTCTTCGCGGGGGCGAGCGACGTGCAGGTCCTCGGCGCCGGCGCGCGCTTCACGCTGGAGGGGCACCCGCGAGGGGACATGGAGCTCTTGCTCGTCGAGGTGCGCCATCGCCTGCAACAGGGGGCGCTCGGCACGGGGCACGAAGACGCGTATGCCAACGAGTTCCGGGCGATCCCTTTCAAGACGGCGTACAGGCCGCCTCGGGTCACGCCCAAGCCGCGGGTGCACGGGGTGATCACGGGCGTCGTCGAGGCGGCCGCGAAGAGCAAGTACGCCGAGGTCGACGAGACGGGCCGCTACCATGTGCGGTTCCTGTTCGACACGAGCGACGCGAAGGAGGGGCGAGCGTCGAGGCCGGTGCGCATGGCCCAGCCCCACGCGGGGCCGGGCTACGGGTTCCACTTCCCGCTGCGGAGCGGGGTGGAGGTGATCCTGACGTGCATCGACGGCGATCCGGACCGCCCGATCATCGCCGGCGCGGTGCCAAACCCGCAGACGCCGAGCACGGTGGAGGCGAAGAACGCCAAGCGGAACGTGATCAGGACGGGGGGGGGAACGAGATCAACATCGACGACACCGAGGGCGAAGAGCGCATCAAGATCTCGACGCCGTACGGGGGCGCCTGCCTCCAGCTGGGAGCGCCGAACACGCCGGAGTCCGGCGCCGCGATGACGACCACGGACGCCTACAGCCAGGTGGCCAGCGCGGGCATCAACACGGTCACCACCGTCATGAACTCGGTGGCCAGCACGATGTCGTTCTTCGCCGCGGCCAACATCACGAATTATGCGGGTGTGTCGAATGTCCTCGAGCTCACGGACAAGATCGAGAGCGTCGCAGGGAACCTCCTGGCGACGGCCAAGTCGGTGCTCGACCTTCCCAAGAAGTACGAGGCCACCGAGCAGACGAAGCTGGACGAGGAGGTCGTGCGGACCGAAGAGGCGGCGAAGCGGCTGGAGGAGGAAGCGGTCCTGTCCGGCGCGGCGCTCCCCTCGCCCCCTCCGATGGTCCAGGGCCCGGACGGGATCGAGCGCCCGATGACGCAGGAAGAGTGGAATGAACAGCTGGCGGTGTCCGATCAGCGCGTCCCTGTGGCGCGCGCGGCGGCGCAGAGCGCGAAGAAGGCCGCCGAGGCGAGGAAGAAGGCGTTCGAGGCCGATGAGACCAACGTGGCGCTGAAAGGAATCGGGAGCGCGGTCGACATCGCCACCGTCGGGCACGCTGCCATAAAGGGTGGGCGCTCACTCATCAGCAGCGCGTCCAAGCTGATGAAATCCACCGGGGACAAGTCGGCCGCGGCCGTGGCGAACGGGATGTCCGTCGGCGCGACCATGGCGGCGAGCCCGGGGCGTGTACCGAGCCCGGTGGCGCCCGTCATCTCGCCGAGCTGTACCAACGCCGCCCTCGGGACGTCGGCGGTCATCGGGCACGCGAACGCGTTCGTGTGCGGCGCCTCGAACGCCGTGCTCGCGTCGGGCGGCGGCACGGTCGTCACGGGAGCCGCGACCGCGGTCCTCAAATCTCCGGGTGCCGTCGAGATGGCGAGCGGCGTCAAAGCGTTCATCACATCGAGGCTGGTCGACATCCGGGCGACCGCCGCCATCGCCATGCAAGCGGCCATCATACGCATCGAAGCCGCCTCCAGGGCCCTTATCCAGGCGGAGGCTCTCGACATCCATGTCGAGAGCAACTTGGACGCGCGCGTCACCGGCAACACCAACATCAAATCGGGCGGCTCCGTGAGCATCAAGGGCGGCTCCGCGCTCGCAGGGGACGCGGCGAACGTCTCCTTTCATGGCACGAAGGAAGCTGAGCTCAAGTCGGGCGGTTGGTCCGCCACGCTGAAATCGGGGCAAGCGAGAATCGGCGGTCCGGCCTCCGGGTGCACGCTGACGAACGGCTCGGCTGTCCTCAAGTGTGGCTCGATGGTGACCTGCACGAAGGACAGCGTGAAGGTCGAGGCGCCCTCCGTGGAGCTCAAGGGAAGCGGGAGCATTCGACTGAACGGCGCGCGGATCGACCTCGGCTGAGCTGTCTGGAGGGTGGGCTCGGGTCCGCCGACGCTCAGTGGCGCTAGCATCGAGCCGTGGCCGGAGCTCACGGGCTCAAGGGTTGGGAGGCTTTCCACATGGCCCACAGAAAAATTGCCGAGCCCAAGATCACGACGAGGCCGAAGCGTATGCAACCGTGCCTTAGGAGGATGCGATTTCGCTCTCGCTTGAACTTCTCCACAGCCACTTTCTCTTTAATCACGGATTGATAGGCCACACGGGCTTGCTCCTCCTCGGCGCGAGCACGCGCCTGCTCCATCTCCAGCTTAATCTCCAGGTTCATCCTTTCCTCAGCCATGTCCGCTGCCCGCTGCACGGCCTGGTCCCGGGTCATCTTCCTCGGCCCGGGCTCCTTCTCGCCGTCGAATAGCAGCCTGCCCGCCGGATCGAACTTCCAGGCGATGCCCTCCTCGCTGAAGAGCCAGAAGGCCCCGTCAGGGCACACGGCGAGCCTCCTCTCCGACCAGAAAGAAGGGCCGTCTTCCGCCTCGAAGTCGATCTCGGCCTTCACGACGATGCTCGGCTCGCCTGTCGCGCTGACCCGCACGACGCGGCTGCACCCGAGCACGTAGGCGTTGCCCCGGAGGTCGGCGCCGAGCGCGAGCTCCTCGTGATCCATCTCCGGCCTGGGGAGCTCGACGCAGTAGACCTTCCGTCCGTCAGCGTCGAAGCGGGCGAGCGCGCCGCCGGGTGACTCATCCACCATGTAGAGCGAGCCGTCCGGCCCGCAATGCAAGGTATGGGCCGTGCCCCCCAGGTGCACCGGACGATCGCGCAGACCCTTCAAATCGTAGATCGAGGCGTCGCTCTGCAGAGCGCTGCTCGCCCACACGGGGACCTCCACGCCGTTCGCCGCGATCCGCCGGAGCTTGCCATCCGCGCAGATCAGCAGCGAGCCGTCGCGATCGCAGGTCAACAGACCGCGCGCACGCCGATCGGCGTCGGGCACGAGCGCCGCGGCGGCTGGATCCTCGACGGGCGCGCCGGTCGTAAGAGAGAGCCAGAGCGGCGGCGAGCGTCGTGCGCCGATCACGAGGAGCCTGTCCTTCGAGCAGTGCAGGGAGCGCGCGGCTCCCGGAAGATCGCGTCGCACCCAGCGTACGTTCAGCGACGGATCGATCGACCACAGGACATGCTCGACCTCCTCGTTCACACATCCGCTCGCGTCGCAGTGCCAGCGCGACTGCGAGGCCGCGCAGTACAGGTTCCCCTCTGTGTCGACCGCCACCTCCGGAAGGCCTTTCCAGTCGAACAGCCCCGCGGCGACGGCAGGGGCACGCTCGCTGCCCGGAGGATCGAAGCAGAGGACCCAGGGCGTGGCCGCCTGGCTTGCCCCTGAGCCCACGCGCTCGCCAGGAACGCTCACGCTCGCGCCGCAGAGCTTGCAGGCGCACGTTCGGTTCACCCCGTCGAGCTCGACCGTCGCACCGCAGCGCGGACACGGGAACGTCGCCGCGTCGATCTGGAGCTCAGGCGGCAGCGCGCGCCGATCCGGCTCCTCGCCCACGAGGTGCGTGACGCTCGGGAGCGCGCCCGCGACCTCCGCGGGCACCGCCCTCACCCAGATCCGCCTGGCGCAGCGGGCGCAGCGGATCAGCGCCTGCGCTCGCACCTCCTGGACGCTCGCCACGGGGATCGCCGTCTCGCAGCCATGGCACGCGGGTACGGCCCGCGCGTAGACGACCGACAGATCGCCCGCCGAGCTGCGGCGCTCCTCGTTCAGCGCCAGCTTCGGGCCATCGTGGATCGCGTCGCGGAGGAGCCCCGACCAAAGGCCGCCGTCGATCGCCGTCGACCTGCCGCAGCGCGGGCAGCCCACCTCGCGGGCGAGCCTGTTGACCGGCACCCGAGCGCGGCAGGCGCCGCACTTCGTCTCCACCTTCACCGCGACGCCGACCATGGCCCTTCTCTCCTCTCGACGCGTGATCGCGGAGCCATCGGCTTCACGCCCCGTCGCGCCGCTCTCCTCGTACCCCGCACCCGAGCTCCCTATCCTACCGCCGTGCAGCTCGCATGCGCGATGCTCGCGAGCGCGCCATTCGGCTGCCCCGTCGACCCGGCGCGACGATGCGCGCCCGCAGGCCCAGAAAAAACCTCTTCACCCACTCCCCCAGCGGCGCGGAGGACGACCTACGCACAAAACAAGCACGCAAGACCGCACAGCACGTGAGCGTTATCGCGTGCTGTTTGCGCTCGCAGCGAGTCATCGAAGCGCTCCGCCGGTTGCCGGAGGACGCGCCGGAGCGCGCCATCGCGCTCGGCCCTCTGCCATGCTTCCGAGCGGCGCTCGTCGAGCCCGGACCGGCGACGCCCGAGGAAGAGGAGGCGCTCGTCCTGAGCTACACCCGGGTCGCCAAGCGGCCGCGACCGGAAGCGATAAGCTGCTCACCGCCCTCGCGCAGGGGGCCCTCCGGCCTCGCCCAGCCCCGCGACCGGCTCACACGCGACGGCGCGCTCGATGGCGGCGCGAAGCCAGCTGTGGCCCTCGTCGCCCTCGGAGCGTTCCGGCCAGACGAGCGTCAAGGTGTAGCCCCTCGCCTCGAGCGGACACGGCCGCACCACGAGATCGAGCTTCCGGGCCAGCGCCACGGCGACCCGCGCGGACACGGTGAGCAGCAGGTCAGAGCCGGAGAGGATGAACGGAGCGACGAGGAAATGCGACACGGTGAGGGTCACCCGACGACGCAGCCCCCGCGCCGCCAGCTCCTGATCGATGACGTTGTGGTCCTCTCCGTGCGGCGAGATCATCAGGTGCTCGCAGGCAGCGTAGCGCGCCGCCGTGAGCGCCTTCCGGGAGGCCGGGTGGCCCCGCCGCATCAGACAGACGAGCTGCTCGGCCGCGAGCTGCGTGGACCGGCATCCGTCGGGCACCGGCCCGCCGCGCCCCAGCTTGGCGTCGAGCTCGCCGCGGCGCAGGAGCTCGGCGAAATCCGGCGGGATGTTGCGGCACCGCAGGTTGACGTGCGGCGCCTCGGCGGCGAGGATCCTGGTCAACGGCGGGAGCACGAGCAGCTCCAGGTTGTCGGTCGCGACGAGCCGGAACGTGCGGGTCGAGCGCCTCGGGTCGAACCGCTCCGCCTGACCGAAGACCTGCTCGAGCCGCTCGACGGCCTCGGCTGTTCTCGGCAAGAGGTCCCGCGCGCGCTCGCTCAACGTCATCTGCCGGCCCACCTGCACGAGCAACGGATCCCCGAAATGGGCGCGCAGCCGTGAAAGCGCGTGGCTCATCGAGGGCTGCGTCACGCCCACCCGGCGCGCAGCGCGCGTGACGCTCCTCTCCTGGAGCAGAGCGTGCAAGGCCACGACAAGGTGGGTGTCCACCGACTGCAGACGCATGGTCGATGGATACCACGCCGACCCATAGACATCACCTATGTGTTGGCGCGCCCGCTATCGATTCGACGATCGATCCGCCGGCACGTATCTCTGGTCTCCGGAGGGCTCGTGCCGCCGCACAGAGAGAGCCCCCGGGCCCCAACCCAGGAAGCTGCCATGATCATCGAGTACATTCGCTACACGATCCCCGCCGAGCAAGAGCAGGCGTTCCTGTCCGCTTATCGCGCTGCGGCCACGGAGCTGCGCGGCTCCGTGCATTGCCTCGACTATGAGATCTCCCGATGCACCGAGGAGCCGGCGAGCTTCGTCGTCCGCATCCGCTGGGACTCGCTGGAAGGCCACCTCCAGGGGTTTCGCAAGGAGGCGTCGTTCCCGTCATTCTTCGCCAAGGTGAAGCCCTTCTACGCGTGCATCCAGGAGATGAGGCACTATGCCTTGACCGACGTCGCCGGCGCGGGGGGCCGCCCTGGCGGCTGAACGAGCGCGCGTACGACGCGGGCTCCCCTGGTTTCGCGCAGGCCATCGTGCGATGCTCGGTTGATGACGCGGAAGATCGCATCGGCCCAGGCGCTCGCTCTCGGACGGTCGCTCTCGCTTCTTCTGCTTTTCGTTCACTGCACGAGCACGCCGAGCCCGACGACCTCGGCCGCGACCCCGGACGCTCCGCCCGGCCGAGGGCCTGGCGCGATCGCGGAGCGCGGGCCCGGCCCGGAGGCGGCCCCCGAGCAGGGGCCGGCCCGAGGGCCCGAGCCCGCGACCGGCGGCGCGCCGACGTCCGATCCCGACCAGAGCCCTGCTTCCGGTCACTCGCCCAGAGCGGACCTCCCGCCGCCCACCAAGCCGGCACGATGCGCTGCTCCGGCCCGACCTGCTCCGGATTTCGTCGACTGCGCCGGCCGCGAGGTCTTCGCCGCCGGCTGCTGCTACCCCAGCTTCGAAGCGGCCTGTGCGGGCCTCGGCTGCTCTCTGACGTCCTGCGAGCTCTTGAAATCGAACCCCCCGCAGGCCGGATGCACCCGCTGATGTCCATGCACCCGGAGGGCGCGGCGATAGGTAGCTCTCGACAACAGCCATGTCCGCGGCGACGGCCCGGTCGCTCGTCGCCGTGGGTGCACAGGCCCGTCGCGGCGCTGCTCATGCTCCTCGTGGCGGGCGCCGCGCTCGCGGCCTGCTCCAGGGTCACCGGCGCGCCGAAGGGCCGCGAGGCAGCGCCGGAGCGCGACAGCGGCTGCGCGGATCCTGCGAAGCCCAAAGCGTACTTCTATCCTGCGGAGAACCGGACGGACTACGCGCCTGACGACCCCTGGAAAGACGGCTGCGCCATGCTGGTGCCAGATCACCTGTTCTGCTGCCCGGAGAAGGCGCCCGCCGGCCCGCGGGAATAGGTCGTACCGAAGCCGCCGCACCCCATCGAGCTCCGGCTGCTGCTCCTGCATTGCCTCCAGGGGTCCGGATCGTTTCGGCGGTTCAAGGCCGTGCTCCCCAGGCCAGAGCAGCGCCGCCGCTGGCGCATCTTCCGGCGCGAACAGATCCGTGCCAGAGCGCCCCGGTGGCCTGGGCCCGTGACAGCGGGCCATGGAGACGCGATCATGAACGATATCGAAGATAAACGAGATGTGACGAGCCGCCCGAGCCCCCGCCGCTGGCTCGTCGCACGGCGAGCCACGGGCCTCGGGCCCTGGGTCGCCGGCGCCGTGCTCACGGCGATGGCCCTGGGCCCGATCGCCTGCGGCGGCGTCACCACGTTCGAAGGAGGGAAGGCGCTCGCCGTCGTGGGCCAGCCGCCCGCGCCGCCCCCGCCGCCTCCGCCGCCCCCGCCGGAGCGTGTGGTCGTGACGGACGACAAGATCATCATCAACGAGAAGATCCAGTTCGAATACGACCAGGCGACGATCCGGACGGAGTCCCACAGCTTGCTGGACGAGGTCGTCGCCACGATCAAGAAGCACACGCACATCAAGAAGATCGCCATCGAGGGCCACGCGAGCGCCGAGGGGTCGGCCGATCACAACCTGAAGCTCTCGGACCGCCGCGCCAAAGCCGTGATGAAGTACCTCGTCGACCACGGGATCGCCGCCGGCATGCTCACCGCCAAGGGCTTCGGCAAATCGAAGCCCATCGCGGACAACGACACGCCGGAGGGGCGCGAGAAGAACCGTCGCGTCGAGTTCAACATCGTCGAGCAGGACACCGCGCAGAAGACCGCGGACGCCGGGAAATGAACGCTGGTCCGAAGCCGCCCGTGAGCGGCGCTCCCCGCAAGGAGGCGAGCATGAAGCAGTGGTTGTCGGGTCTTACCATGATGGTTCTGGCGAGCGCGTCCGCGGGCTGCTCCTTCGCCGTGCGGAACGCCGAGATGTACCGAGACGATACGGCCGCGCTGCTCGAGACGAGGCGCGACGAGATCAGCGCGTGTTATGACGCAGAGCTCGCGCGGAACCCCGGCGCGCAGGGCAAGGTCACCGTCGCTTTCACCGTGCTCGAGGACAGCGGCCGCATCACGAACGTCGCCGTCGACCCCGCCGGCACCACCGCGTCGGACGACGTGGCGAGCTGCGTCGTGAAGTCGATCGACGGGCTCGTCCTCACCCCGCCCGATGAGAAGCAAGGCAAGGGGAAGTTCGTCTGGGAGTTCACCGTCGGGGCTCCGAAGGCGTAGCTCCGCCGCGCCGGCGGAGCCCGGCAGCACCGCCGCGCTCCGCCGCGCCGTCCTCCTTGTGCCCGGCGGCCACGCCCCCTATCCTGCCGCTGTGCGGCACGCGCGCACGGCGCTCGCGGCCGCTCGCTGCTCGCGCCGCGGGGCGGCTCATCGGGCTCCCGCCAAACAGGCTCTCTTGGGAGCTCACGATCCCTCCGACACCCCACAGCGATGAGCGCCCGCACCCCCAAGAAAGCCCCTCCGCCCCCCTCCCCCGCCGGCGCGACGGACGACCTCACCGACGGCGACCGCGACGCCCTCCTGCGCTGGCGGCTCGCGCTCGGGCCCGAGGCAGAGCGCGTCGATCCTCGGCTCTCCCTCGGGGGGCTCGGCGGCGGGGCGTCCGCTCTTCACGTCGACCCGCGGCGGCTCGGCGACCTCGACAAGGCCCTCTCGTTCATCTACGACGAGCGCGCCGGCAACCTCGGCGGCTCGCGGCCGTACGTCCCCGAGTGGCTCTCCGCGGTGCGCGAGTTCTTCAGCCACGACATCGTCGCGCTCGTCCAGAAGGACGCCATCGAGAAACGAGGGCTGACGCAGCTCCTCTTCGAGCCCGAGACGCTGCCCTTCCTCGAGAAGAACGTCGAGCTCGTCGCCACCCTCATGAGCGCGAAGGGCCTCATCCCCGACGCCGCCCGGGAGACCGCCCGCCAGATCGTGCGCGAGGTCGTCGAGGAGGTGCGGCGCGCGCTGGAGTCCGAGATCCGCACGGCCGTCCTCGGCGCCCTGCGGCGGAACACGACGAGCCCGCTCCGCGTCCTCAGGAACCTCGACTGGAAGCGCACCATCCGCAAGAACCTCAGAGGATGGGACGCGGAGCGGCGCCGCCTCGTCCCGGACAAGCTCTATTTCTGGGCGAACCAGACGCGGAGGCACGAGTGGGACGTCGCGATCCTCGTCGACCAGTCGGGCTCCATGGGCGAGAGCGTCGTCTACAGCTCCATCATGGCCGCGATCTTCGCGTCCCTCGACGTCCTCCGCACTCGGCTCCTCTTCTTCGACACCGAGGTCGTCGACGTGACTCCGATGCTCGTCGATCCGGTCGACGTGCTGTTCACGGCGCAGCTCGGCGGCGGCACCGACATCAACCGCGCCGTGGCCTACGCCCAGGCGAACTTCATCGAGCGCCCCGAGAAGACGCTGTTCATCCTGATCACCGACCTGTTCGAGGGCGGCAACGCCGAGGAGCTCCTCGCCCGCATGCGCCAGCTCGCCGACAGCAAGGTGAAGTCGATCTGCCTGCTCGCGCTGTCCGACAGCGGCAAACCCTCGTACGACCACGACATGGCGCAGAAGCTCGCCGCCCTCGGGACCCCGTGCTTCGGCTGCACCCCGAAGCTCCTCGTCAAGGTGGTAGAGCGGCTCATGCGAGGTCAGGACCTCGGCCCGCTGCTCGACGCCGAGGCGCGCTGAGCGCCCGGCGAGGGCACAAAGACCACGAAGGCACAGAGGACACAGAGGTTCTTTTCCTTCCTCTGCGTCGTCTGTGCCTCCGTGGCCCCTCGCGCCGCAACGCGGGGGCGGCGCGCTCTCTCGACCGGCCGGCGCCAGCGGGAGCGTCCGCGACGCCCCGCGCCGGCCCTGTCACCGCGCGCGGCGGGTCGCCTTCGCCGAGCGCTCGTCCGTCCGACGGGCGGCGGCGCGCTTCCGGGACGTGGCGCCCCGGGCAGCGCTCGCAGAGACCCGCCGGCGGGCCCCGGCCGCCCGAACCACCTCTTCGAGAGAGGGTGTCTTGACCAGGAGGGGACCCGCGCTGTCCACGGCGCTGATCGAGGGGCCAACTAGGCTGATAGAAAGTTTCACTTGAACTACCGATATGTGTGGCGGACTGATCACGTCGCTCAGCGAGGGCTCATCACCTATAAACCGTTTTGATCTTTTACGCAGCGTCGCAGTGCGGAGATCACGAGCCCTGAGCGCCCGTCCGGACGTGAACTTGTCCACCCGGGAGATCCACTCGCCTTCCGCCTCTCACGGCGGATGCACGCAGGCACCACGGAGGCACGAAGGCACGGGTCTGGGTTCGCTCCGTGCCTCCGTGTCTCCGCGGTGATCGGCGAGGGACTGCCCCCGGGTGTCGCACCGGGCGCTCTGTCACGAGCTTGTTGCACGATGCAGGCCAACGATGGCTGGACGCCGGCGTCGCCTCTTTTCCCGGGGGGACCGTGAGGCGTCTTTCACGGTTGAAACCACCGGTTGCAACGGTGGCGCAGCGCGACCGCATCCCTGCCCCGCGCGGACGCCAGGTGAGCTCAGGAGAGCGCCTCTCAGCCCGCGGGACCGGTCAACGACGATCCAGGGCGCTCGCCCAGGGGCCCGGACGGACCAGCCGCTCGGGGCGGGAGCGGCAACGCCACCTGGAACCTCGCCCCCATGCCCGGGGCGCTCTCCACCTGGATGCTGCCGCCGTGGGCCCTCAGGATCTGGTCCACGATGTACAGGCCGACGCCCAGCCCACCATACGAGCTGGTGGGCGCCGCCCGCTCGAAGCGCCCGAAGATCCGGGCGATGTACTCCTGAGCGATCCCGATGCCCTGATCTGCCACCTGGAGCACCGCGGACCGCCCATCCACCGAGATGCGCACCTGGATCGGCTTGCCCCGCCCGTATTTGATGGCGTTCACGAGCAGGTTGGTGATCACCTGATCGATGCGCAGGCGGTCCCACCGGCCGACCGCGGTCATCGGCATGTCCAGGTCGAGCGTACAGCCGGCCCGCTCCAGCTCGGCCTCGAGGCGGCCCGCCACGTCGCGCGCCACGTCGCACAGATCCACGTCATCGAGGCTGAGCTCGAGGTGGCCGCTGTTGATGCGCGCCACGTCGAGCAGCGTGTCGATGAGCCGCGTGAGCCGGTCGATCTGCCCGCCGGCCTGGGAGAGCTTCGCCAGCACCTGCTCCGCCGGCAGCCCGCCGTCCGCGCGGTGGAGGGCGCGGGTGAGGCCCTGGACCTGGAGCACCAGCGCGCTGAGCGGCGTCCTCAGCTCGTGCGAGGCGACCGCCACGAAATCCTCGCGGATCTGCACGGCTTCGCGCGTCATCCGCAGCAGCCGGGCGTTCTCGAGGCAGAGCGCCGCGCGCTGCGCGACGTCGAGGGCGACCGCGAAATCCGGCGGCTCGAAGCGCTCGCCCGGCTCGACCCACACCATGCTGAGCGCGCCGAGCACCTCGCCGCGCGTGACGAGCGGCACGCACAGGTAGCTGCTGGCGCCGATCTCCTGGATCACGGCGGGATCGTCGATGTCGAGCGCCAGGGCGACGTCGCGCGGAGCGCACTCGACGCGCAGGTCGGGGCGGCCGGTCGTGAGCACCGCGCCGACGCCGTCCGCGGTCAAGGCGAGCTCCCGCGGGCCGAACCGCGCCATGAACCGCGCCGCGTCGCGGGCCCTGTGCGCGGCCGCGAGCCGGCGCGCGCCGCCCTCCTCCCGCAGATCGAGCACACACCAGGTGCAGACGCGCTCCGTAGAGATGCGCACGAGGGCCGCCGCGACGCTGTCCTCGTCGAGCGACGCCGAGAACGAGCTCGACGCCTCCGCGAGGATCTCCGAGCGACGCACCGCGGCTTCGGCCTCTGCGCGGGCCGCCCGCTCGCGCGTCAGGAGGTGCAGGCGCTCCTGCTCGTGGCGCTTGCCGTCGTCGATGTCCGTGAAGCTGCCGAGCCAGGCGACCACCCGCTTCCAGACGTCCCGCTCCGGGACCGCCCGGCACAGGTGCCAGCGGTAGGCGCCGTGAATCGACCTGAGGCGACATTCGCCCTGAAAGGGCTCACCCGACTCCAGGCAGCGCCGCCACTTGCTGACGAACTGGTTCAGATCGTTCGGGTGCACCGCGGCCTGCCAGCCCCAGCCGCGGAGCGCCTCGAACGCGAGCCCCGTGTACTCCAGCCAGCGCGAGCTCACGTAATCGATGCCGCCGTCGAGCTTCGCCGTGAAGACGCACTGCGGGATGGCGTCGGCCAGGTTCTGGTACCTCGCCTGCGCGGCGCGCCGGAGGTCCTCGACCTCGGCGTCGCGCCGCCGCTGCTCGGCCTGGCGCAGGAGCTCCGCCTGCTCCTTGATCTGCTCGCCGCGCCGGTGGAGCTCGACGAACACGGCGACCTTCGCCTGGACGACCTCCGGCTCGAGCGGCTTCAGGAGGTAGTCGACGCCGCCCACGGCGTACGCCCTGTAAATGGCCGCGAGATCGTCCGTCGCCGCCGTCAGGAAGATGATCGGCGTGTGGCGCGACCGCTCCCGCTGCTTCACGAGCGAGGCGACCTCGAAGCCGTCGATGTCGGGCAGCCGCACGTCGAGCAGGATGACCGCGAAATCCTCGGACAGGATCCTGAGGAGCGCGTCCTTCCCGCTCGCGGCGGTCACGAGGCGGTAGCTCTCGTCGGCCAGGATCGCCCTGAGCGCCGTCAGGTTCTCCGGCTGATCGTCCACAAGGAGAATGCTGGTCGTCGCGGGCGCGGTGGACACTGTACGCCTCCGTGGCTCAATCCGGCCGCACCCAGTGCAGGATGGCCGACATCAGCCGCCCCTCGTCCACCGGCTTGGCCACGAAATCGTTCAGGCCGGCGTCCAGGCACTTCTGTCGATCTTCCGGCATCGCCTTGGCCGTCACGGCGATGATCGGCAGCTCGTTGAAGCGAGGATCGCTCCGGATCTCCCGTGTCGCCTCGTAGCCGTCGAGCTCGGGCATCATGATGTCCATGAGGACGACATCGATGGGCGAATCGGCCTCGCGCAAGATCTCGATACCGTGCCTTGCGTTCTCGGCCAGGACCACGTGCGCCCCGCGCCGCTCGAGCAGGCTCGTGATGGCGAAGACGTTGCGCGCGTCATCGTCGATGACAAGCACGCTGCGCCCGGCGAGCGCGACCGAGGAGGCGCCGTTCGTGAGGAGCGGCGCGACCGGCTCGGGCAGCTCGGCGCGCGCCGGCCTCGTCGCCTTCGGCTCCGTCCGCTCCGCCGGCAGGTACAGGGTGAACTTGCTGCCGAGCCCGGGCGTGCTGTTCAGCGAGATCTCCCCGCCGAGCAGGCTGGCCAGCTCCCGGCTGATCGTCAGGCCGAGCCCTGTGCCGCCGTAGGTGCGGCTGGTCGACGCGTCCGCCTGCTGGAACGCGTCGAAGATGAGCGTCTGCTTCTCTGCCGGGATGCCGATACCCGTGTCGGTGACGGCGAACGCCAGGACGGTCTTCGCCTTGATGAGCGTCTCCCGCTTGAACGTGAGCCCCTTGCCGGCCACCTCGATCTCGAGCGAGATCCGCCCGGACGACGTGAACTTGAACGCGTTGGACAGCAGGTTCTTCAGGATCTGCTGGAGCCGCTGCAGATCCGTCATGATCCCCGCGGGGACGCCGGTCGCGACCCGCACCCAGAACTCGAGCTCCTTCTGCTCGGCGATCTGCCGGAAGCTCCGCTCGACGTACTCGGCCAGCTCGGAGAGCAGCACCCGCTGGGTCTTCACGTCGATCTTGCCGGCCTCGATCTTCGACAGGTCGAGGATCTCGTTGATGAGCTGCAGGAGGTCCTGCCCCGCCGCGGCGATCGTCTTCGCGTACTCGACCTGCTTCGGCGTGAGCGTGTGCTCCTCGTTGTCCGCGAGGATCCTGGCGAGGATGAGCAGGCTGTTCAGCGGCGTGCGCAGCTCGTGCGACATGTTCGCGAGGAACTCGGACTTGTACTTCGAGGTGCGCGACAGCTCCCTCGCCTTCTCCTCCAGGGAGGCGCTGGCGCGCGCGATCTCGCGGTTCTTGATCTCGAGCTCCGACGCCTTCTCCTCCAGCTCCTGCGACCGCGAGCCGAGCTCGGTGTTGGACCTCTGGAGCTCCTGGAGCAGCTCCTCCGTCCTCATGCTGGCGCCGATCATGTTGAACACGACGCCGATCGACTGCGTGAGCTGCTCGAGGAACGTGAGGTGGATGGGCGTGAAGTTCTGGAAGCTCGCCAGCTCGATGACCGCCTTGAGGCCGCCCTCGAAGAGCACCGGCAGGACGCAGATGTTGCGCGGCGGCGCGTCGCCGAGGCCCGAGCTCACCCGGATGTAGTCGTCCGGGAGATCCGTGACGACGATGCTCTTCTTCTCCAGGCCGCACTGCCCGACGAGCCCCTCGCCCAGCGCGAACCGGTTGGAGATGCCCTTGCGCTTCTGGAACGCGTAGCTCGACGTGAGCTTGAGCGCCGGGTACTTCTCCTCGGACTCGAGCACATAGAAGGCCCCGTGCTGCGCCGACACGAGCGGCGTCACCTCGGACATGATGAGGCGAGAGAGCGCCTCGATCGTCCGCTGCCCGGCCATCATCCCGGAGAAGCGCGCCAGGTTCGTCTTCAGCCAGTCCTGCTCCTGGTTGGCGCGCGTCGTGTCCCGCAGGTTCGAGATCATCTGGTTGATGTTGTCCTTCAGCTGGAGGACCTCGCCCTGCGCCTCGACCGAGATGGCCCGCGTGAGGTCACCCTTCGTCACGGCGGTGGCGACCTCGGCGATGGCGCGCACCTGCGTGGTGAGGTTGCCCGCGAGCTGGTTCACGTTGTCGGTGAGGTCCCTCCACGTGCCGGCCGCGCCGGGCACCTTGGCCTGGCCGCCGAGCTTGCCCTCGATGCCGACCTCGCGCGCGACCGTGGTCACCTGCTCGGCGAACACGCGGAGCGTGTAGGTCATGTCGTTGATGGTGTCCGCCAGCGACGCGATCTCGCCCTTGGCCTCCAGGGCGAGCTTCTGGCGGAGATCGCCGTTCGCGACCGCGGTCACGACCTTGGCGATGCCGCGCACCTGCGAGGTGAGGTTCGAGGCCATGACGTTGACGTTCTCCGTCAGGTCCTTCCATGTGCCGGAGACCCCGGGCACCTGCGCCTGGCCGCCGAGCTTGCCCTCGGTGCCTACCTCGCGCGCCACGCGCGTCACCTCCGCGGCGAACGCGCGCAGCTGATCGACCATCTTGTTGATGGTGTCCTTCAGCTCGAGGATCTCCCCCTTCGCCTCGACCGTGATCTTCTGGGACAGGTCGCCGCTCGCGACCGCCTTCGTGACGAGGGCGATGTTGCGCACCTGGTTCGTCAGGTTGCCCGCGAGCTGGTTCACGTTGTCGGTGAGGTCCTTCCACGTGCCGGCGACGCCCGGCACCTGCGCCTGGCCGCCGAGCTTGCCGTCCGTGCCTACCTCGCGCGCCACGCGCGTCACCTCCGCGGCGAACGCGCGCAGCTGATCGACCATCTTGTTGATGGTGTCCTTCAGCTCGAGGATCTCCCCCTTCGCCTCGACCGCGATCTTCTGGGACAGGTCGCCGCTCGCGACCGCCTTCGTGACGAGGGCGATGTTGCGCACCTGGTTCGTCAGGTTGCCCGCGAGGACATTCACGTTGTCGGTGAGGTCCTTCCACGTCCCGCTGACGCCGCGCACCTCCGCCTGCGCGCCCAGCTTGCCCTCCGTGCCTACCTCGCGCGCCACGCGCGTCACCTCCGACGCGAACGCGCGCAGCTGCTCCACCATCTTGTTGATGGTGTCCTTCAGCTCGAGGATCTCCCCCTTCGCCTCGGCGGTGATCTTCTGAGAGAGATCGCCCTTGGCGACGGCCGTCGTGACCAGGGCGATGTTGCGCACCTGGTTCGTCAGGTTGCCCGCGAGCTGGTTCACGTTGTCGGTGAGGTCCTTCCACGTGCCGGCGACGCCCGGCACCTGCGCCTGGCCGCCGAGCTTGCCGTCCGTGCCTACCTCGCGCGCGACGCGCGTCACCTCCGCGGCGAACGTCCGGAGCTGCTCCACCATCTTGTTGATGGTGTTCTTCAGCTCGAGGATCTCCCCCTTCGCCTCGACCGTGATCTGCTTCGACAGGTCGCCGTTCGCCACCGCCGTCGTCACGACCGCGATGTTGCGCACCTGGTTCGTCAGGTTCCCCGCGAGGACATTCACGTTGTCGGTGAGGTCCTTCCACGTCCCGCTGACGCCGCGCACCTCCGCCTGCGCGCCCAGCTTGCCCTCGGTGCCTACCTCGCGCGCCACGCGCGTCACCTCCGACGCGAACGCGCGCAGCTGCTCCACCATCTTGTTGATGGTGTTCTTCAGCTCGAGGATCTCCCCCTTCGCCTCGACCGTGATCTGCTTCGACAGGTCGCCGTTCGCCACCGCCGTCGTCACGACCGCGATGTTGCGCACCTGGTTCGTCAGGTTGCCCGCGAGGACATTCACGTTGTCGGTGAGGTCCTTCCACGTCCCGCTGACGCCGCGCACCTCCGCCTGCGCGCCCAGCTTGCCCTCGGTGCCTACCTCGCGCGCCACGCGCGTCACCTCCGACGCGAACGCGCGCAGCTGCTCCACCATCTTGTTGATGGTGTTCTTCAGCTCGAGGATCTCCCCCTTCGCCTCGACCGTGATCTGCTTCGACAGGTCGCCGTTCGCCACCGCCGTCGTCACGACCGCGATGTTGCGCACCTGGTTCGTCAGGTTGCCCGCGAGGACATTCACGTTGTCGGTGAGGTCCTTCCACGTCCCGCTGACGCCCTGCACCTCCGCCTGCGCGCCCAGCTTGCCCTCGGTGCCTACCTCGCGCGCCACGCGCGTGATCTCCGAGCCGACGGTCTGCAGCTGCTGGACGACGTCGTTCACCTCATCGGCGATCTGACCGATCGTCCCCGGCACCTCGCCGATGCCGACGCGGGCGGAGAAGTTGCCGGCCTTCACCGCCTTGAGCACCTCCAGCACCGCCTGGAGCTGCATCTCCCGCACATCCAGGTGGCTCCCGTTGGCGCCGCGCTTGCGGGGCGGCGACTTCTTCTTGCTCGCTCCGCTCCCGTGCCTGTCCTTCGAGGTCGCCGCGATGTTGTTCGATTGCATGACCACCTTCCTGACGACGATAGCGCGCCTGGAGTGCTTGATCCCATTTCAGGTGTTCAGGCCTCGTCCTTCGTCGATGCCGGGGGACCTCGGCGTCATGAGACCCTGGAGTACCGCCGTTTCACGACTTGCCGCGGCGCAATACCTCTGCGACTTGCCGCTGGAGACGAGCATGCTCGATCTCGCGAGCGCGACGCTCGAGCGCGCGTCGCATGCGAGAGCTTAGCTCATCGGAGCGGAAGGGTTTGGAGAGGTAGTCGGAGGCGCCGACGCGGAGGGCGCGCATCCCGGTCTCGACGGAGCCGAACGCGGTGATCGCGATGATCGCCAGCGTCGGGTCGTGCTCCTTGGCCCGCGCGATCAGCTCGATGCCATCCATCCCCGGCATGCGGATGTCGGTGATCAGCAGGTCGAACTCCCCCGTCGGGAGCAGACCGAGGCCCGACATCGCATCGGCCACGTGCGTCGCCTGGTAGCCGTGGTCCGTAGCGATGTCAACGACGAACCGGCCGAGATCATCGTCGTCTTCGACGACCAATACACTCGGTGAGCTCAGACTCATGTTTTCTGCCCTTCCTCTATACTTGTTTCCGAGCTCGCCTCTGAGCTCGCCTCCACGCTCGCCGGCGGACCGGAAACGATCGCGGGCAGGGTGATCCGGAAGCGCGCCCCGCCTGTCGATGAGGCGGCGACCTCCACCGAGCCGCCGGCTTCCTGGACGATCCCACGGACGATCGCGAGCCCGAGCCCGCTCCCGCCGCCGGCCGCCTTCGTCGTGAAGAACGGCTCGAAGATCCGGTGCAGATCCTCGGCAGGGATCCCCGGTCCCCCGTCGGCGACCTCGAAGCTCACGGCGCCAGAGCCCGCCGGACCATCGCATTCGGGCAAGACGCGCACCACGAGCTCGCCGCCGCTGCATTGGGCCTCGACGGCGTTCAAGCACAGATTGAACACGACCTGAAACAGACGATCGGAGTCGAGGGCGACGCGCGCCCTCGCGCCGCCCTCGAGCGGGCCCAGGACGCTCGGCTCGATGCCGCGCCTCCTGCACTCCGGGCCCAGGAAAGCGACCACATCGTCGATGACGCGCCTGAGATCGCTGTCCGCCTGCTGCGGTCTCGGCGGCCGAGCGAGGGAGACGAGGCGAGAGACGACGCGCGTGATCCGCTCGGATTGTCGCGCGATGGTCTCCAGCTCGGCGCGCAGGTGCTCCGGGCAGCCGGGCAGGTCGGCGGCGCGGCGCGCGCGGCCATGGATCACGTTCAGCGGCGATCCGATCTCATGGCCGAGCGAGGTCGCCACCTGCCCCGCGGCGGCGAGCGCCTGCGCCTGCTGCAGCTTGCGCTCCCCGTTCACGCGCGCCGCCTCCTCCCGCACGGCGCGCTCCCGCGCCTCGCGCAGAGAGCCGGTCATCGTGTTGAAGGCGCTCGCCAGACGAGAGAGCTCCTCCGCGCCGCGCTCGGGCACGGCCGCGTCCAGATCGCCGCTCGCGACGCGCTCGGCCCCGGCGAGGATGGCCCGCGCGGGGAGCGCGACCGTGAAGCGCCCGACGAGCCCGGCGACGACCGCGCTGATCAGCAGCAGCACGACGCCGGTCACCGCGAGGCCGTGATTCAGCGCCCTCTCCAGCACCTCGGCGTAATGATGATCGCGCACCAGGACGGCGACCAGGGGCTGATTGGCGCTGCTCGGCTGGATGGAGACCGTGCGGAGCAGCACGGGCTGCCCGACCAGGCTGGCTGCCTCCTCGATGTCGCCTCCTTCACGGAACGCCCGGCGCGCGAGCTGCCCGAGGCGCGCTGCTTCGCGCTCGATCCCCTTCGTGACGAAGACCGCTTCGCCCTCCCTGGTGAACGCGGCGATGCCAAGGATGCGCTCGGCGCTCGCGAAGTGCTCCGCCCGCCGCCGGACGAGCGCGAGGTCCCTGCGCTGCAGCGCGCTCTCGACGAACGCCTGAAGCAGGGTGGCGTAGTTGCGGAGCTCCGCCGTGGCCTCCTCCCGCAGGACCTGCTTGCGGTGCGCCGACGCGAAGACGCCATACAGCAGGATCGCCATCGCGATGGGGACGACGAGAGACAACCAGAACTGGTGCGCGAGCCTCATCCCCCCCGGTCGACGCTGGTGCTGCAGTACCATACGGCGGATCCACCGCGACCCCCAGGGGACGCCCATGCGTTGACACTTCGCGTCATAGCGAGGTACGTCTTCGTATTTGGCGAGCTCATCCGCGTCGTTCGGCTCGTTGCCGCGCACTTTCGTACGCCTCACTCGCCTGCCTAACGGCTGAGCTCGTATCTTACGAATCTGCACCGCGCTTTGACAGCCACTGAGATGCGAAGCCCTCGAATTACATCACCATTCTACCTGAGCGGCAAGCGCAACCTCGAGCTCGACAGAGGCGCTCCTCTCGCTCCTCGCCGCTACCTCGCCGCTACCTCGCCACACGAGCGCTCGGCGTCAGGTATTGCCTGAGCGCTGCTCAGGACCGGGCGGACTCCTTCGTGACATCCGTCACGCGACCTGCGTGGAGGCACCGTGGATGACGCCCGCGCGCGCTTCGCCGCCGGTCGTTACCGTGCCGCCCGTGCCGCCCGCGCGGCGCGCTTCGCCCCCCCGCCGCGCGCCGCGCTCACCACGAGCCGCTCTCCCCACCGCGAGATCGCCTGCGCCACCTCGCCGAATCCCCGGCCGGCGTCGGTCAGCTCGTACTCCACGCGCACGGGGGGCCCCGGCAGGACGCGCCGCACCACGAGGCCCAGCGCCTCGAGCTCCTTCAGCCGGCTGGAGAGCATCCGATCGCTGATGGCGTCGAGTCGCTCGCCGATCTCGCCGAAGCGCAGCGCCCCCTCCTCGAGCGTCGCAATGATGAGCCCGTTCCAGGGCTTCGCGAGCACGTCCATCGCGACCTGAAACTTCTCGCAGAGGTGCTGGCACGCGTGCTTCATGTGTCGTCCCAGGCACCAGAATGACCTATCCACTTCCAAAAGGGAAGTGACTTGACATCGTACAGTGCAGATTCATGATGCCCCCGAACGGATGCCACTTCCCTTTCGGAAGCTACATCTTCTTTGCAAGGAGCATCGATCGTGACCACCGCCAAAGACCTGCTCTTCAGCCCCTTCGCGCTCGGCCCCCTCTCGCTGCCGAACCGGCTCGTGATGGCGCCGCTGACGCGCTGCCGCGCCGGCGAGGGCAACGTGCCGACCGAGCTCAACGCGCGGTACTACGAGCAGCGCTCCTCTGCGGGCTTCATCATCACCGAGGCGACGCAGGTCACCCCGGAGGGCGTGGGATATCTCCGCACACCTGGCATCCACACGGACGCGCAGGTCGCCGGGTGGCGGCTCGTGACGGACGCGATCCACCGGGCGGGAGGGCGCGGCTTCCTTCAGCTCTGGCACGTCGGGCGGGCGTCGCACCCCTCGTTCCAGCCGAACCGGCAGGCGCCCGTCTCGTCCTCGGCCGTCGCCATCCGCAACGGCCACGCGTACACGCCCGAGGGCCCGCAGCCGTACACCACCCCGCGCGCCCTGGAGACGGGCGAGATCGCCGGCGTGGTCGCGCGGTTCGAGGACGGCGCGCGCCGGGCCAAGGCCGCCGGCTTCGATGGAGTCGAGATCCACGCGGCGAACGGCTACCTCATCGACCAGTTCCTCCGGGACGGCGTGAACCAGAGGACGGATCGGTACGGCGGCTCGGTCGAGAACCGGGCGCGGCTCCTGCTCGAGATCACCGAGGCCGTGACGGGGGTGTTCGGCGCCGACCGGGTCGGCGTGCGGGTCTCGCCGCTGGCCGACTTCAACGACATGAGCGACTCCGATCCGAGGGCGCTCTTCGGCCACGTCGCCGCCGAGCTCTCGGCGCGCAAGGTCGTCTATCTGCACGTCGTGGAGCCGCTCTCGGGGCAGGCGCTCGACGCCGCGGCGCGCGTGACGCCCCTCCTCCGCGAGCGGTTCCGCGGCGCCCTCGTCGTGAACGGCGGCTACACGCTGGAGACCGCGGAGGCAGCGCTGCGGACCGGCGCGGCGGATCTCGTCTCCTTCGGCGCGCCCTTCCTGGCCAACCCTGATCTTCCGGAGCGCCTGTCGCGCCGCGCGCCGCTCAACGCGCCCGACGTCGCGACCTTCTACTCCGAGGGCCCGCGCGGCTACATCGACTACCCGCGCCTCGGCGAGGCCGCGGTGGGGCGCGCCAGCGCCGGCGCACAGATGGCCTGACGGCTTGAGGGCCCGAGGGCCTGATCCCATGACCCGATGGCGTGATCGGGCGGAGGCGGGCGGAGGTGGCGAGGAGCTCCCGCGCCGCCGCCCATGATAGGCTTCCAGCCCGATGCCGGCCGCCCATCCGCTGCTCCCGAACGACGAGATCCCCACGGCGCCGCGCCCGGCGCGCTCGCCCGCGGAGGCGCCGTGAGCGCGGCCCCGGGCGACGTGAAGCGCATCGGGGCCGGCGAGCTCCGGGCGTTCATCCAGGACGCGGGAGAGCTCAAGAAGGGCACGCTGCTCTACGACGGCGGGCAGCTCCTGAACCTCGCGCGCCACGAGAACAAGCTGTTCTGCGACGCCAAGGGCTCGGGGGCCTCGCCTTACAAGGTGTCGCTCGTCTACAGCGACGCGCCGACGCCCGCGTTCAAGGGGCGCTGCTCCTGCCCGGCGCGGACCTTCAACACCGCGTTCTGCAAGCACGCGGCGGCGCTGCTCGTCGCGTGGGCGCGCGCGCCCGAGTCGTTCGCCGTGAGCGAGGCGCCGCCGCCCGGCGCGCCGGGCGGGGACACCGCGCGCAAGAGCGTGAAGAAGGGCAGCGCGAACGCGCAGGCCATGATGAAGTCCGGGGTCGAGCAGGTCGGCACGCTCGTGCGCGAGCTCGGCGTGTCCGGCGTCGCGACGATCGGGGGCGACCGCATCGAGCAGATGGAGAAGCTCGCCGAGGCGCTCCGGGAGAACCGCCTCCGGCGCCTCTCGGCGCGCACGCTCGACCTCGCCGCGCTGCTCCGCGGGCAGGCCGCGGGGGGCCGGCAGGCCCGGGGCGCTCCCCGCGGCGCGCTGCCGGCGGTCGCCTACGCGAACGTGATGGCCGACCTCCTGCTCACCGCCCGCAAGCTGGAGAAGCACCTCGCGGGCGAGCCGCTCGACGACCGCCACGTCGAGGAGCTCGTCGGCAAGACGTGGAAGGCGTCCGACAGGAAGCCCGCGGAGGGCCTCACGCTCATCGAGTACGCCTTCTCGACGCGGACGACGAGCGACGATTTCGTCATCCGGGAGAGCCGCTTCATCGACCTCGAGTCGGGCCGCCACTTCAGCGAGAAGCAGATCCTCCCGGTGTTCCTGGCGAAGCGGACCGACCCGAAGCGGAGCTTCGCCGGCGAGGTGCTCGCCGGGGCGCGGGCGACGACCTACCCGGGCTACCCGCCGCTCCGCGTCGACTTCAGCGATCTCGGCGACAAGCGCCCGCTCGACGCCGGCGCCCTCGAGTCCGTGCTCGCGCGGGCGCTGCCCGACGTCGGCGCGGCGCTCGCGGCGCTCCAGGAGCACCGCAAGGACGTCTTCGCGCCCGACCTCGTGCCCGTGGCGGTGCTCACCGACACGCTCTTCGCGCGCGGCGCGCGGCTCGCGGCGGTCGACGACAAGGGGGAGGCGCTCCACCTGCCCGACGACCCGGCGCTCGAGGAGCGGCTCGCCGGCTCGCTCCGCGACGCGCGGCTCCGCGCGCTGCTCGGGGACGTCGGCATCGACGCCGCGCTGCCCACGCTGTGGCCGCTCGCCGCCGTCGTCGAGGGGCCGCTCGGCCTGGAGCTGCGCCCTGTCTTCGAGCAGGGGAGCGCGGCGCGGGGCGGGCCGCTCGAGGGCTCCGCGTGGAACGCCGCCGCCCGCGAGGCGGGCGCCTCGCCCGCGGCCATCGCGCTCGGCGAGGTCCGCGAGGAGCTCGCCGAGGCGCTCGTCACGGGCCTGACCGGGCTCGGCGCGCGCGCGACGGACCCGCTGGCCGCGCGGCTGCGCGACCTCCGCCTCGAGAAGCAGGCCGCGCTGCTCCAGGCGCTGCCGCAGCGGCCCGAGCCGGCCGATCGGCTCGACGACTTCATCAAGCTCTACCAGGTGCTCGAGATGGCGCTCGTCCGCCTGGCCGGCGCGACGCAGATCGACCGCGCCTCGACCGAGCGCGTGCCGACCTACGAGAGCGTCGCGGTGGCGCGGCCCGACGAGACGCTCTCCCCGGACGAGGTGGCGCGGCGGCGCGCGGCGGGCGCGATGAACCGCTACGTCGCCGCGGTCCACCACGCGCGCTACTACGCGTCGCTGCCGGCGAGCGAGCTCGTGGCGAGCATCTTCCCGATCTGGGCGGACGGCACCGCGACGCCGACCATCGCGAGGACGTTCGCGCCGCTCGGGGCCGAGGCGATCGCCGCCGCGGAGAAGGCGCTCACGGTGAAGGCGGGCCGCGTGGCGAAGCTGACGGCGGTGCGGGTGCTGCAGGCGGTCGTGCTGCACGGCGGCCCGGCCCGCGCCGAGGCCACGGCGATGCTCGGCAAGGTCGCGGAGCACGCGAAGGACGCCGGCCTGCGGGCGCTCGCCCGCGACGCGCTCGACGTCATCGACGTCACGCAGCTCACGCACGCGCCGTCGGGCGGGCCGGGGAACGACGCGGTGCGCGCGCGGCGCGCCGCGCGGCTCGGGCGCGTGCACGAGCTCGCGAAGACGCTGGGCGCCGCGCCGACCAAGGAGGAGCGGCTCGAGGCGCTGAAGGCGCTCTCCGAGCTCGGCGATCTCTCCGCGCTGCCGGCGTTCCGGCGCGCGTTCTACGCCGACGCCTCCCGCGAGGTGCGCGAGGAGGCCGCCTACGCGCTCGCGCAGCTCGGCGACGTCGAGATGGTCGAGACCTTCGTGCGGATGCTGGCGAGCCGGGGCGTGGACGAGCGGGAGGCGAAGATCGCCGCGTACGCGCTCGGCTTCCTCGGCGACGTCCGCGGGCTGAGCGAGCTGCTCTCGGCCTACGCCGACGGATACAAGCCCGGCATCGTGGCGGACGCGATCCGCGCGTTCGGCCCCGTGGCGCTCACGCCGCTCGTGGACCTCATCGAGGCGCGGCCGGAGCTCGCGAAGCGCGCGGCGGCGCTCGACGCGCTGAAGAAGATGGACGACACCGCGGTGGCGGCCTGCCTCGTCGAGCGGATCGAGGCGCGGCGCGGCGACGCCGATCTCGCCGACAAGGCGCCGCTCTACCTCAAGCTCGCGGACGTGCACGCGCACAGCCGGCGCGAGGTCGCGACGGCGCTCATCTCGGCGCTCTCGAGCGCCCCCGGCAAGGAGGCGCAGGCGGCCGTCAAGGCGGCGCAGAAGGCGCTCGGCGTCGTCAAGCGCAGCAAGTAGCGCGGCGTCGCGGCGCCGATCCTGAGGAACCGCATCTTCCGGCGTATCGAGCCGATCCGGGAGGGGCGCCATCCCGGTCAGGGCGCGATCGGCCTCCGCCACGACACCGCGCCTGAAGGCCCGACGCGCGCTGTCTCTCGGAGAGCGTGAGCGCGCGCGCCGCGCGGGGCGCCCTCGCCACGACAAGGACCGGAAAACCGATGTGTTTCGCTACGGTAGCTCCACAAGTCTCCAGTACTTGTTGAGCGCCGCCATGAGCTCGACGAAGCTGAGGAACGTGACCGGCTTGAGGAGATAACCAGCCACGTTGAGGTTGTAGGCTCCCACCTTGTCGCGGTCGTCGTTCGATGTGGTCAACACGACGACCGACGTGGCCCCGTGCACTGGATCGGCCCGCAGCTCGCGCAGGAACTCGATCCCGTTCATCTTGGGCATGTTCAGGTCGAGCAGGATGAGCCGCCGCTCGGCCGGGACGACGCCGCTGCGCAGCATCTCGAGGGCCTCGACGCCGTTCCCGGCGACCCAGAGGGGATTCGAGATGTTGTTCCGCTTGAACGCCCGGCGGACATTCATCACGTCGACGTCGTCGTCTTCGACGAGGAGGATGTTCAAGAGTTTTTCTTCGACGTCCATTGTCTCCTACGTTCTCATTGGCGAGATGGACGTGAACGTCAACTCCCGGCGAGGCGGCCGCGCCAGTCAGGTGCGATAGGGGCGGAGTCGATGCGCGCTAGCCGGTCAGCTCGCCCGCGGCCGCTGACGCCAGAGCGTCATCAGCACCCGTCCGACCTGGACCACGCGACCGACCCGCCCTTTCGGGCCGGTGTCCGCCGGACGGAACGGTTCGGTGCGGTAGCTCGCGCTCGGGGGCGGCGCCTCGCGGGGGGCGGCGGCCTCAGCCGGGGCCGCGGAGACGGACGCCGGCCCGAGGCGCTTGTCGAGGTGGACCTCGACCGCCTCGCCGACCAGGTTGCTCATGTCGCGATCGTTTTCGATGCAATGGAGCAGCAGCCGATCCGCGAGCGGATCGGGCAGGTAGACGGTGACCGCGCGCCGGGAGCGGCCGTCGTTGCCGAGGAGCACCGGCGGGCCGGCGTGCGGCTCCGAGGTGGTGGCGAGCGCCTGGGGCCCGGCGGCGGCGCTGGCGGCCTGCGGCGCCGTCGCCGCGGGCGGCTCGGCGCCTGGCCGCGCCTCCGGTGCTCGGTCCTGCGGCGCCTCCTGCGCTCGCTCTCGCTCCTGCCGCGCCTCGACGGGCGTCTCGCCGTCGTGCGCGCGCTGATCGGCGGCGGGCCTCGACCTCACGACGTCGACCGCCGCTTTGCCGCCTTCGCCCCCCGCGACGAACGCGTCGGCCTTTTCAGGCGACGGCGGCTTTCGTAGCGAGACCGCGACTTGCTTTTTGGCCATGGTGAAGCTTCTCCAGTTCTTCGAGAAGGTGGGTGATCTCTCTGGCCGCGGCGTCCCGCGGTGCGTAGCCCGTCACCCCTTGCCCGCAGGCGAGGGACTCCTGGTAGGCGATGCGATAGCCGAGCTCCGTGGAGAGCACCGGCAAGCCCGACGTCTCGAGCACCGCGCGCGCCGATTTGCCGAGCGCCGTGCGGCCTTGCTTGCGCGTGATGAGGATGCAGCCCTTGAGCGCGCTCCGCAGCGCGGCGGCCTCGCGGAACACCTCGATCGCGGCGGTGAGGGCCCAGGCGTCCGCGGCCGTGGGGCCGCAGGGGTAGATGGCGATGTCGGCGACCATCAGCGCCGATCGCGCGATCTCGCCGTGGCGCGGAGGGCAGTCGATGACGGTGAGGTCGTACGCGGCGGCGACTTCCGGCAGCTGTCCCGGCTTGTGCATCGAGGCGCCCATGGCCATGACGGTCGGCGTATCGTGCCCCGCCTCGGCGGCCACGTCGCCCCACGTGCGGACGGTCCCCTGGGGATCGGCGTCGACGAGCAGCACACGCCGGCCGCTCGCCAGCGCGGCCACGGCGAGGCTCACGGCCGTGGTGCTCTTGCCGATCCCACCTTTCTGTCCGGTGAGCGCGATGATCATGATAGACCCCCCTAGCAGAACCTTCGCCGGGCGGTCCACTTTCTTGCAAGCGCGGACAGGGCTTCTACCGAGCCGTCCTGAGGGGAATTCCCGACGCGGACGTTGATTTCTCGGTGCTGTCGGCGGGTTGGCCGGCACATCGCAGGAGGTTGTTCAGCTCTCTATCCGGCGGGAGCGTCTCCTCCCGCGCGTCGCATAGCCGCCATGATGAGGAAGCTCACGGAAGAGGCGCGCTCGACGCGCGAGCGGCGCTTCGGGTGCGCCCGTTGCGCTTCGTCGCGCGGGAGCGCGCAGCGCTGGCGGGCGAGCGGGCCGGAGCCATTGCCGGATGGCGCAGACGATTGAATCGAAGGCGGCGGCGATAACGCGTTCGACGGTGGGCCTCGGGGCGCGGGAGCTGCGGATCGTGGCAGCGGGAGCCTCGGGAAGCGACGTTGAGGTGTCGTCGATGCGTAAGGTAGGATGCATCGATGTCAATCACCTTCGCCGTGTCCGATGTCGATCGGCCGCAGCAACTCATGCAGGTGCTCGATCGCGCCAAGGCCATCCCGAGCCTGCTCGGCGGGGGTGAGCGCGCCGCGCCGGAGCAGCGGCGAATGCTCTGGGGCAAGCCGCGACCTCCCGTGGCGCGCATCGAGGCGTTCTCGCCGAGCGACGCGCCGCTGGTCTCCGCGACCGACGCCCACGCGCTCGCGCAGGCGGCGCACGATGCATTTTACCTTCACCACCCGCTGGTTCTGTCGCCGGATGCCGTGTGGCTCTGCCTCGCGCAGGGGTTCGCCCACCATGTCGCGCTGAACGCCGAGGCGCTGCGCGGGCGGTTCGTCCGTCATCAGGGGAAGAAGAAGCTCGTCATCATTCGGCCCGACTTCTTCCTTGGCCAGCCCAATCCATGGCCCGAGGCGTTCACCGCGTTCTCGGAGCAGATCGCCGCGCATATCGGCCGCCTGCGCGACCTGATCGTGGCCGACTTCTCGACGACCGGCGCCGTGGAGCGCGCCGCCTCGGAGGTCGTCCTCATGGACGCGTTCCAGCCTTACTTCGAGTACGAGATGCTGGCTGGTTGCGGCATCCCTGCGATCACGCTGCTGGGCAGCGTCGACGACTGGAAGAGCGTTCGCCGGCGCGCCGCGATGCTGTCCGAGTTCGGCCTCGAGGCCTGGACCGACGCGCTCCTCCCGGTGCTCGACGAGGTCGTCCGCACCGCCGAGGGGCACGTCGACCCGGCGTTCTGGCGCTCGTTCTTCCGCTACGAGAGCGGCTCCGGGCCGAGCGAGCTGACCGGCTGGATCCTCGTCCTCTTTCCGTACCTCAAGACGTTCGATCGGAACGGCGAGCGCCTCGAGCCGAACCCGTATCTCGGCCGATGGGAGCAGGCGCTGCGCGCCGCGGAGAAGCGCACGGACTGGATACTCAAGCCCGAGGGACCGGGCCTTCTGCGGATCCCGAGCTCGATCTCCAGCGCCCCCGTCAGGTTCGTCGATGTGCGCGACGGCACGGATCACCCGTTGCGCTTCGTCGCAGGGCTCTTCGGCGTCACGCAGGAAGCCGCGACCGGCGCGCTCGCACCCGAGTTCGGCTGGGCGATCGTCCACGACGACGGCTGCGACGGCTGATCGACCGGAGGTTCATTTCAGACCCAGTTGTCCATGCGTAGCCCGTGCACGCGGCTGAAATGTTTCGTGTTGTTCGTCACCAAGGTCACGTCGAGCGCGAGCGCATGCGCCGCTATCAGCGTATCGAAGCTGCCGATCGGCGTACCTTGACGGACGAGCGCC
Organism: Sorangium sp. So ce302; assembly: GCF_051530145.1. Classification (GTDB taxonomy): domain Bacteria; phylum Myxococcota_A; class Polyangia; order Polyangiales; family Polyangiaceae; genus Sorangium; species Sorangium cellulosum_B. The sequence goes on from NZ_CP150326.1 coordinate 11,490,426, forward strand.
GAAGCAACCGCTCCGAACCGAGCCGCTACTCCCTCATCGACAGGGACGACCGTCACGGCAGCAGCAAAGGCGTCGATGAGACCATGCAGCTTCCTGGAGCGACGATGATCAGCGCCGTATCGTAGCTCCGCGAGCGTGATCGCACTCATACAGATCTCCGACGGTTTGTGCTCGAGCAGCCGCGTGGGAACGCCACCGAATCCGCGGAGAGCGAAGCTCACGGTGTCCGTGTCGAGCATGTAGAGGAGCGTCATTCGAACGGATCCTCTATCCCCGTGACGGGCTCCTGTGCCGGCCGCTCGATCTCATCCGACCAGGCCCCAAGGCAGGCACGAAAGCTCGAAGGCCACTCGTCGATCGGCTCCAGGATCACGCGGCGTCCCTCACGCCGTACGAGCACCTCGCCATCGGGGAACCGGCAATCCTTGGGAAGCCTGACAGCTTGACTTCCGCCGTTTTGAAATATTTTTGCTCTACTCGCGCCCATAACTCAAAGAGTATATACATTCGTATATACTCCGTCAAGTGTTCGTCTGATCCGGCTCGGCACGCGCAGGCCAGTGCCCCGCACCAAGCTTCCTGCTTGTGCCCTCTTCCTGGCACCGTCCCGGCGCCGCAACCAGCACCGCGCGCGCTCGGCCAAGAGTCCGCCCCGGTCGACACGGCCACGCTCGTGTCCGCCGGCCTCATCTCCAGCGCCTGGCGAGCTACAGGTTCTCCGGTTTGAAGAGCCTCCGGTAGCTGACGTTGCGACCGGACACCATGAACACGCCGTCGCCGCGGTAGTGAACGGTCGTCGGATAGCGCGGCGATGTCGCGACGTGCGCCTTCACCACCTCGAAGACGAACAGGCTGAGGCGCTTGACGGCGCTCGTGTCGACCAGCTTGCACTCGAAGCTCGCATAACACTCGGCGATGAGGGGCGCGCCGACCTTCGTCGCCTCGACGGCGGTGAGCCCGAACTGCTCGAACTTGTCGACCTCGGATCCGTGGCTGTTCCCTATCCCGATGACGACGCGCACGAGATCGACCGTGGGCACGTTGATCACGCACTCTTTGCTGCGCCGCACCATCTCATGGCTATCGTTCTGGTCCCAGATGAAGCACCCCACGAGGGACGGCTCCTGCATCATCACCATGTGCCAGCCCATCGTCATGATGTTCCGCTGGCCCTTGTGCGCAGAGCTCACCAGCACCACAGGACCCGGCTCCAGGAAGCGCCGGACATCCGCGACCGGAAAATCTGCCTTCTTGTAGGTCTTCATGCGATCACCCGAGGCACGGATGCGATACGAGCGGGCTGGACGCTGACTGCCCGCTTGGCGGGGCGGCAGCGGCCTGCTCGGCGCCAAAACGCATTGTGCCACGCACATCGCGGGCAGCAACGTCGTATACCAGCGCACGAGCGGGGTCAGAGCACCTGTTTGATCAGCTTCAGCGGGCTCAACCGGTCCCAGACGTCCGCCTCGCGAAAGCTCGGCCGCGCCTTGACGGCCTTCGCATACGGGGCGAGGCGTGCTCGCCTGGAGATCTCGGCGTCGAAGCGCACGAAGCCCATCCGTGCGAGGAACGCGGTCCACACCACGTCCGCAGGCCCGGGGCTCGCGGGGGCGCTCATCGAGCCGAAGCGTACCACCGCCGCGCCCCGGCAAGCGCCTGGCCAGGCGGCGATCTGCTCGGCTGCGCCTCGCTGTCGGAGGGCGACGCGAGCCGCGCGCGCGTCGTCGTGCTGGCGAGATCAGAGCTTGCGGTACATCCACACGCTGGGGATTTCGATGTCGAACCCCGCCTTCCGGTACGCGCGTCGCGCCGGAGCGTGGCTCGGATCGCCGCCGGTGCCGACGGTGGCGACCTTCATCCCGGCCTGCTTCAGGTGCGCCGCCGCGAACTCGTACATCGCTGTGCCGATTCCCTTGCCGGCCTGCGCGGGGTCGACGGCATTGAGGCCGATCTCGCCGACAAGCGTCTCCGGAGCGAGCCGGAGCGCCACGAAGCCGACGACCTCGTCGCCGGATTGCGCCACGTACAGCTCCCAGCCCGAGCCGGCCGCCATCAGCGACGTCAGCAGCCCCTCCTGCGCTTCGTCGTCTCGCCGCTGCGCCAGCTCGTAGAGATCGTCGCCGAGGATCGAGCGGAACGACGCGAACACGGGCGCAAAGGCCGCGCGCCGGATGTCCTGAAGGCGGGCCGCGTCCTCGGGATTGGCACGGCGGAAATGGAGCTCAGGCAATCGGATTTCCTCCTGTAGGGCGCCATGCACGCGCGTGGCGCTTGTGAAGCTTCATGCAGACTCACCCTCATGGGAATTCTGCGCTATGAGCGACGCGAAATATCCACGGAGCCACTTCATCCTTGAGCTCTCAGCCCATCCCATTGCGGCCATCGCGCGCTCGATGGCGTCAAACTGCGCTTGGTGGACAGGGAGATCGAGGTCGCCGATCCAGTCGATGACGTGCTCCATGGCGAGCCCCCATTCCCCGTACTTGTGAACCCAGCGGTGCGCGTCGCGGAAGCGCTCTGGGGGGAGCACGTCCTTGAAGGACTCGAGCGCGACAGCGCACAAGGCTTGGATCTCTTGTTTCACCACAAGGTCAACGACCGCGATAAATAGCAGCTTCTGTCGAGATTCAGACTTTCATCCTCGCTGGCCATTCGGGCCGCGCGCTGCATCTCGAGGGAGGCCGACGCACGCTCGGGGAATGCGAGCAGCTCGGCGGCTCCCAGTGAATGGCCCAGGACAAAGGCGAGGTCGACTCCCATGTGCTCTCCGAGTGCGTCACGTTCGCAGCGCCTTACTGGGCCCACAGGCGCAGCTCTGCCAGTCTGGTCGCGACCACCACCATGTACACCAAGGAGGTGACGCTTGGATCATCTTCCGGGTACTGGCTTTCCACGAAGCCCAGCCTCCGGTACAGCCGCATTGCAGGCGTATTGTCCGCAACGACGAACAAGGAGCATTCGCCGACACCCAGCTCCTGAACACCAAGCTCGACCAGGCCACCGACGAGCCACCGGCCCAGCCCCGCACCCCGGTGCTCGGGCGATATAACGAGCCGTCCGAGATGACAGCGACCGGCCCTCAGGTAATACTGGCCAAAACCGAGGAGCTGGTCATCAGCTCCGAGCATCACATAGGAGGGCAGCACACCGCTCCGCGTGTCCTCCAGGAAGGTACTGTCCGTAAACGGGAACCTGAACTGCGGACCACCCCAGTTCTGGCAGCTTCGCCGATCGGGGAACCATTTCTCGATCGCCATGACATGGCTATCTTCTGCGCGTATGAGCTTCATCTGCTTGGCGTCGTTCCCCGCGTTAGAGGTCGTAAACGTGCACGGACAGTCCGGCAGCACAGAGCGTTCTCTGGACAATGGACTCGACCTCTGGCCACTCCCCGCCCGCCAGGCCGCAACCGATTCTTGGCATATGGATTGATGCGCTGACATGCCGCGCGTGCTCCGCGAGCATGGCGAGACATCGCTCAAGCGCATCATACCGGATCGGGGGAACGCCATGCTGCGAACGCACGCCGTGCTGGGCGATCATGTTTGCGACGGAGAGATCGCCTTTCACGCTCACAATCTGTATTTCCCCAAGCTTGAATCCAGCTGCTTCACCCCGGGCATGCCAGGCGCGGTACTGCGGCTCGGGTTCGGGCCACTTCTTCGAGAGCGCGACCACGAACCCACGCCCCCAGCCGCCGATGTCGTTGCAGACGTGGCAGATGATCCTCGCCCCCTCTCCGACGGGATCGGTCGCATCACCCGTGCGGTAGTCGATCGCGTTCATTGTAGACGCAGCGCCTCCTCGTCCTGTTGAATGTAACCGTTCACGGATGAGCACGCCAGGCTGGTTTCGCGATGAGGACGGAGGGATGGACGTGGAGCGGTTCCTCGTCCCCGACCTCATCCGATGGAAAGGGGCCTTGCGTCGAAGGGCTCGACCCCGCAGGGCGGCCTGACGAAGTTCATCTCACAAGCTCGGCTCACCCCTCGTCCTCGCTGCCGGCCTCCGGTCGGTCGTCCTCGACACCGACAGCCGGCCCAGTTTACCTTGGACGAAAGATGACGAGCACACTGACTGCTCCCGGATCCCCGGGCCTCGCCGCGAGCTACATGAGGGCTGTCCGCAGCGCGCCTTTCGCGGTGATCGAGTGCGCGGGAAAACTCGACGATCTCGTGGTCGCCGAGTGGAACGGCGAGGCAGAACGCATCTTTGGATATACCGCTGACGAAGCGGTGGGCCGCCGCCTCGCGGACACGATCGTGAGCGGGCCGGACGCCGAGACCTTCGGGCGTTCGCTCGGGCAGGAGAGCGCCGCGCACCGCTACACCCATGCCCGCAAGGACGGGCGCGCCGTCGTGTGCGAGTGGCGGTATGCGCCCGTGCTCGACGACGGCGGCGAACCGATTCGGCTGCTCTGCTTCGGGCAGGATGTCACGGAAGAGGTCAAGGCCGTCGAGAAGTTCAAGGAGGGCGACATGATCCTCCGGGCCATCCTCGGCGCCGTGGATACGGCCGTGACCCGGATGGATCGGGATGGAGTCTGCACCTTCCACGAGGGCAAGACGCTCCCGTCTCTCGGCCTCAGGCCCGGCCAGTTCGTCGGAATGAACGTGTTCGACGAGCCTCCCGCGCCGATGGACATGGATCCGATGCGAAGGGCGGTCCGGGGAGAGTTCGTCCGCACCCGCGTCGAGGCGTACGGGATGGCCTGGGAGACGTGGATCATCCCGCTGACCGACGAGCGCGGGGAGCGCAACGGCGCGGTCAGCTTCACGCAAGACGCCACGGAGGCGAAGCTCAGGGAAGACGAGCTGAAGGCGCGGCTCGACGTCATCGAGCTCCAGCAACAGGTGATCCGCGATCTGTCGACGCCCATCATCGAGGTCTGGGACAGCGTGCTGACCCTCCCGATGATGGGCGTCGTCGACAGCAGGAGGGCCGCCGACGTGATGGACGACCTCCTGGCCGCCATCGTGGACAAGCGGGCCCGCTTCGCGATCCTGGACCTCACCGGCGTCGAGATCGTCGACACGAAGACAGCGAGTTATCTCATCGAGCTCATCCGCGCCATCCGGCTCCTTGGCGCCGAGGGGGTCATCACGGGCATCCGGCCCAACGTGGCGCAGACGATGGTCTCCCTCGGGCTCGATCTGTCGGGCATCGCGACCGTCGGAAACCTCCGCGCGGGCCTGAAGCTCTGCATGCAGCGCGTGGCAGCGGGCGGCGCGACGCCGAACGGCGCGCCGCCGCGCGCCCCCGGGGGCGCAGCGCCGAGGCTCCCGGGAAGCGGCGGGCGCTGAGGTCCAGGACACGAGGCGGGCCTCGGAGGTCGGGTAGATCGCGGTGGCCTGCGGAAGTTCACCTTTGCGTCGGCAATCCCAGGCCCGTAAGGAACGGCGGACAGGCACCGCGCGCGCGGCGCCGTGGAGACGCCGATCGTGACCACCCACCCCCGCAGCCCCAGGAGCGGCGGCCAGCGCCCCGGGAGCCCTCGCCTCGCCGAGCGCCCCCTCGTCGCTCGCCGCCCCCTCCTCGTCGCTCGCCGCGCCGCCCTGGCGCTCCCCCTCGCGCTCGCCGCCGCCGCGCCCGCCGCGTGCGCCCCTCGGGGCGCCGCGTCGCCGCTCCCCGCCGACGCGCCGCTCCCCGCCGCGTTCTCCGCCGCGCTGGAGGCCGAGATCACGAGCTCGGCCGCCGCCGCGCCGTACCTCGACGCCCTCGACCGCGCCGTCGACGCGCCGAGCGACGACGGCGCCCTCGCCACCGTGATCGCGTCGCTCGACGCGCTCGTCTTCGGCGCCGGCACCGCGGGCGGCCCCGACCCCGACGCCGCGGCCATCGCCTTCCGCTCGCGCGAGGCGCTCCCCGAGGTCGCCCGCCGGCTCCAGCGCGCCTGGGCGTTCGCGGACGTCGACGGCCGCGGCGCGCCGGAGATGCCGTTCGTGCGCGGCGCGCTCGCGAGCGCCCTCCACCGCATCGCCCTGTTCGTCGGCGACGAGGCCGCGGCGGCGACCTGGAGCGCGCGCCGCGGCTGCGCGGGTGAGGCCGCCCTCGTCGGCCCGCTCGACGCGGCGCCCCTCCACGGCCTCGCCCGGCCGTCCCCCGTGAGCTCCGCGCCGGGCGCGCCGCTCGCGAGGGCTTACCCGGGGCTCGCGCCGTTCGCGCAGAGCGCCTCGCCCATCGTCGTCCGCGCCGACGCGTGCGCCATCGACATCGACGCGGTGAGCGCCCTCCAGGGGACGCGCGCCGTGGTCGTCGACCTCCACAACCCGATCGCCCAGCGGGTGAGCCTCGCGCTCGCCTCGCCGTCCGCCGCCGTGCTCGAGGTGGGCGGCGTTCCCGCCCTCCACCGCGAGTACGCGGCCGGTGGCGCGCAGGTCACGCGCCTCGCGACGGTCGAGGCCCAGCCGGGGACGCTGCGCGTCGTCGTGCGCGTGGCGCAGAAAGGCGACGGCGACGCCATCGAGCTCACCGCGTGGGGCGAGAACGGCCTGCCGCTCCGCGCCCGCGCGCCGCGCCCCGGCGCCGCCGCGACCGCGGCCGCGTCCCGCCCCGCCGCGGTCAGCCTGACGCCGGCCCCGGCGTCGCGCGGCGCCGCCGGCCAGCACCCCGGCGCGGCGAACGTCGAGGTCGCGGCCGCGGCCCTGCTCGCGCTCGGCGACGCGCGCGCGGCCGAGCACCTCCTCGATCCGGACGGCGACGGCCGCCTCCGCCAGAGCGACGCGCGCTCGCCGGCCGCCGCGCCGCCTCCGGCCGCCTCCGCGCCGCGCTCGCCGCGCCTCGACCTGCTCTACGCGAGGGCCATCCGCCGCGTGGGCGATCTTCCCGAGGCCGAGGTCGTCGAGCGCACCCGCGCCGCCGTCGATCGCGTGCTCGCCGCGTGGCCCGCGTCGTGGGAGGCGCGCCTCTACAAGGCGGAGCTCGCCGAGCGCCGCGGCGGCCGGGGCGAGGGCACCATGGATGCCCTCCGCGAGCTCGGCGTCCGTGTCGCGCCCCCCGGGCTGGCCGGCCCGAGCGCGCCTGCCGTCGCCGACGCCGATCGCATGGTCCTCTCGGAGCTCGCGGTGGTCGCCCGCCGCGCGAACGTCACCGACGTCGCCGAGGCCGCCTACGCGAAGCTCGCCGCCGCGGCGCCCGGCTCGACGCTGCTCGCCGTCGTCGACGATCGCATCCACGGCCGCGCCGGCGTCGACGCGGTGAAGGCCGCCTGCGAGGGCGGGCTCGATCGCTCGAGCGCCGCGTGCCTCGGCGCGCTCCTCGACGCGAGCGACCGCGACGCGGTCCTCGCCGAGATCAAGCGGCTGCGCCGGCTCCGCCGCGCGCCGGACGCCCTGCGCGAGGTCGAGCTCCGCGAGCGCGTCGCCCGCGGCGACCTGCGCGGCGCGCTCGCCGTGTACGACGCGATGCCGCCGGGGCAGCGGGCGATGCTCGAGGCGCTCGGCCTCGCCGCCGGCCGCGGCGACGCCCGCGCCGTGCGGGGCCGCCTCGCCCGCGACCGCACGACGGCGCGCGACACCCCCGCCGGGCTCGGCCCCATCACCCGCGCCCTCGGCCTCGCGCCGGATCCGGCGCCGGCGCTCGAGACCGAGGGCCGCAAGCTCGTGCTGGAGGACCAGCAGAAGGCGTTCCTCCCCGGCGCCGCGACCGCGGTGCTCCGCCACGTCGAGCGGTTCACGATCTCGCCCGACGGGCTCGTCCACTACGTCACGTACGACCTCCGCCGCGTCTCCGGCACCACGGACGTGGCCCAGGGCGCGGCCACCTACGGCCCGCTCATCGAGGGCCGCGCCATGCCGCGCCTCTTGCGCCGCCGCATCCACAAGCGCGACGGCCGCATCCTCGCGCCCGACGCGGCGTCGAACGCCGCGCAGGACCAGAGCGACCTCTCCCAGCTCGAGCAGGGCGACTACGTCGAGCAGGTCACCGAGGGCTACGCGCTGCCGGGCGACGGCGGCCAGCTCGTCATCGACACGTGGGACCTGCTCCCCGAGCGCACGAGCGTCCGCGAGGCGACGATCGAGGTCAGCCGCCCGACGTCGCTCCCGCTCGCGCTCTGGTCGCACCCGCTGCTCGGCGCCGCGGAGCAGCGCGCCGAGGGCGCCTCCACGGTCAGCGTCTGGCGCATCAAGGACCAGCCGCCGCGGCGCATGGAGGACGGCGTGCCTCGCGTGGAGATGGGCGTCGGCGTCAGCCTGGGGACGCAGACCTGGGGCCACGTGGCCGCGGCGCTCGACGAGAACATCCGCGCGCTCGAGGACCGCGATCCCACCATGACCCGCTGGGCGCGGGAGGCCGCGGGCGCCGACCGGACGCCGTCGCCCGCGCTGCTCGAGCGCGTCGTCGCGGCCGCGGGCAAGGCGGTGAAGGTCGCCGGCGGCGCCGAGCTCTCGGACATGGCGGCGCTCCTCGGCGGCGGCCCGCAGCGCACGACGGCGCGCGCGATGATCGAGCTCGGCCAGGGCAGCCGGTCGTGGGTCGTCTACCGCGCGCTGCGCGAGCTCGGCGTGCGCGCCGATCTCGCGATCGCCGAGACCGAGCCGTTCAGCTCGTCGGCGGACTTCCCGCCGCACGCGGGGCGCTTCCGCCACCCGCTCGTGATCGCCCGCCTTCCGGGCGGCGACGTGTGGATCGACGCCGACGTCGAGGGCCCGCCGCTGCCCCCCGGCCGCATCAGCCCCGAGCTGCGCGGCCGCGCCGCCATGCTGCCGAGCGGCGAGCTCGTCACCGTGGCCGGGACGAGCGGCGAGACCGGCGACGAGGTCGACCTCCGCCTGACGGTCGACGCGCAGGGTAACGCCACGGGAACGTTCACGATCCTTCTGCACGGGCGGGCGGCGCAGGCGCTCTCGGAGGCGTTCGAGACCGTGGTGGGCACGGCGCGGCGCGAGATGCTCCGGGGCGTCGTGCTCGGCTGGCTCCCGTGGGCCGACGTCGAGGACGTTGTCGTCTCGTCGACGGAGGGCTCGTGGGAGGTCGCGCTCCGCGCCACCGTGACGATCCACGGCTTCGCGCAGCCTGCGGGCAAGGACGCCGCGGCGTGGACGCTGCCGGGGCTCGAGCCGGTGCACCTCGTGTTCCCGCGCGCGTACACGAGCACGCTCGGCGCCTCGTACGCCTCGCGGGGGGCCCGCAAGAGCGCGCTCGCCATCGAGACCGCGCTCCAGTACCACGTGCGCCGCAGGATCGAGCTGCCCGAGGGCTACGCGGTCGCGCGCGCGCCCGAGGGCGTGCGCGTCGAGCACGCGGGCCTCGCGGCGTCGCGCAAGGGCAGCTACGGCGCGGCGATCGAGGAGGACTTCGCGCTGAGCTTGCCGACGGGGACGGTGTCGATCGACGAGTACAAGGCGTTCGTCGAGCGGGTGCAGGCGGTCGACAGCGGCTTCATGGCGGGCATCCGGGTGGCGCGGCCGGCGGCGCCGGCGCGGCCCTCTGGCGGCGCGCAGGGGCCGGGCGCTGTCCGCGGCGGGGCGCGGCCGCAGGCGCCGGAGAAGAAGCCGTGAGCCTCGACGTCCGCGAGTCGGTCGCGCTGGCCCCGCTCACGACGCTCGGCGTGGGCGGGCCGGCGCGCTATTTCGCCGAGGCCGACGGCGAGGCTGCTGTGGTCGAGGCGTTCCGCTTCGCCGAGGCCCGCGGCGTGCCGCTCTTCGTGCTGGGCGGCGGCTCCAACCTGCTGATCGCGGACCGGGGCGTCGACGCGCTGGTGCTGCGCGTGCGCGTGCGCGGGATCGAGCTGCTGCGCGGGCGCGGGGAGGACGGCGGCGGGGAGGCCGGCGGCGGCGCGGAGGCCGGGCGCGCCCTCGTGCGCGCGGGGGCGGGCGAGGCGTGGGACGACCTCGTGGCGCGCTCGGTCGTCGAGGGCTGGGCGGGTGTCGAGTGCCTGTCGGGCATCCCGGGCGACGTCGGCGCGACGCCGATCCAGAACGTGGGCGCGTACGGCCAGGAGGTCGCGGAGACGATCGTCGAGGTCCGGGCGATCGATCGCGCGACGGGGGTGGCCGCGGTCCTTTCCGGTGCGGACTGCGGCTTCGGCTACCGCGACAGCCGGTTCAAGCGCGCGTGGCGCGGGCGGTACGTCATCACGGCCGTCACGTTCGCGCTGCGCCCGGGGGGCGCCGCGACGGCGCGCTACCCCGAGCTCCAGCGGGCGCTCGCCGCGCCTGCGGGGGGCGCCGCGCCGCCGCTCGGCGAGGTGCGCAGCGCGGTGATCGCGCTCCGCCGCGGCAAGTCGATGGTGCTCGATCCGGCGGACGAGAACCGCCGGAGCGCGGGGTCGTTCTTCATGAACCCGACGCTCGCCCCCGGCGCCGCCGCGGCCGTCATCGCGCGCATCGAGGCGGCGGGCGTCCTCGCGCCCGGCGAGGCGATCCCGCGGTATCCGGCGGACGGCGGCCGGGTGAAGCTGTCCGCCGCCTGGCTGATCGAGCGCGCCGGCTTCGCGAAGGGGACGCGCCACGGCGCCGCGGGCATCTCGACGCGCCACACGCTCGCGCTGGTCAACCGCGGCGGCGCCACGGCGGAGGAGCTGCTCGGCCTGGCGCGGCGCGTGCGGCGCGGGGTGCTCGATCGATTCGGCGTGGCGCTCTCGGCCGAGCCGGATCTCGTGGGGTTTGCGCCCGGCGAGATCGACGATCTCGTCAGCGGCGCCCACCTGTGAGAGGGGCCCCGGGCGACCGAGGACCCCTCCTCGACAGCTCACCGCCCGGCGTCGTGGAGCAGGCCCTTGATCGCCCAGCCGCTGTCGACCTGGCGCGGGTACAGGTCGCCGACGAAGTGCGCGCCGTGCATCAGCCAGATGCCGACCTGGCCGTTCGTGTGCCGCCAGACGATGTCGTCGCGGCGATCGTGATCGAAGTCGCCGACGCCCTGCACCTGCCATGCGAGGTCGCCGGGCCCGTGCGCGTTGTTGTACGAGGGTGAGTCGAAGCCCTGCTCGCCGCCGAACCAGATGGCGAGCTGGCCATTGGCGTCCCGCCACAGGATGTCCGAGCGCAGGTTGCCGTCGAAGTCGCCGATGGCCTGCACCTTCCAGAAGAGGCTCGGGTCCTGGCCGCCGGGGTACGCCTCGCCCACCCGCACCCCGCCCGACATGAACCAGAGGGCGACCTGGCCGTTCGTGTTTCGCCACAGGATGTCCGAGCGCGCATCGCCGTCGAAGTCGCCGACGCCCTGCACCTTCCACGCGTTGTCGACCGGCGCGGGCTGGTTGTTGTAGCCGGGATAGGCGGCCTGAGCGGCGTCGCCCTTGAACCAGATGGCGAGCTGGCCGTTGGTGTCGCGCCACAGGACGTCCGAGCGCCCGTCGCCGTCGAAATCGCCGACGCCAGCCACCTTCCAGAAGAGGCTCGGGTCCTGGCCGCCGGGGTAGGCCTGACCGACGACGGCTCCGTCATCCATGAACCAGATGGCGACCTGGCCAGTGGTGTGTCGCCAGAGCACGTCGCTCTGGCCGTCGCCGTCGAAGTCTCCGGAGCCCTGGATCTGCCAGGCGAGGCTCGGGTCCTGGCCGCCGGGGTAGGCCTCGCCGACGATGTCGCCGCCGTCCATGAACCAGATGGCGACCTGGCCATTGGTGTGCCGCCACAGCAAGTTGGTGCTGGCCGAGCAGGAGCACGTGTCGCCGTGGCCGCTGCACTGGTTCGAGCGTGACGACGGGCACATGTGCGATTTGATCCAGTCGAACTCGGAGCCCGTCGTGACCCCCTTGCTGACCCAGTCATGGGTCACCGTCCACGTGTGCATCGAGTGGACGGCGTAGAGCCGGCTCGCCTCGACGTTCAAGACGGCCCCGCCCGAGTCGCCGCCGCAAAAGACCTGGTCGTTGAAGCGCAGGATGTCGTGGCCGTCCTCGTACCCGCCGACCACGGCGGCGTCGAAGTTCAGGGTGCCGAAGGGGGTGCTGCAATCGGCGCCCGTGCGCCCGAAGCCGGCGATCGTGACCCGCGGTCCCTCGGCGGGGTAATCGCTGGCCACGACGAAGGGCTTCACGTGCGCCGGCGCGACGCCATTCAGCTTGATGACCGCGATGTCATGCTCGATCTGCCTCTCGGTCCAGGATGGGTTGTAGTCCGGCTGGATCTCGGCCACGCCGCTCAGCACGCGCGGGCGCGCGCCCGGCGTCGCCGGGTCAGGGCGAAAGGTCACCGTCGCGTCCGTGGAGCAGCCGTTGTCGCCGACGTAGCCGTCCTCGCAGAAGCAATGCGCGGCGGTGAGGACCGTGTCCGCGGCGATGACCATGCCCGAGCAGCTCCCCTGCGCGGTCGACACCTTCACCATCGCGAGCAGATCGCTGGGCCCCGCCGGCGTCGGGTCGACGATCGGCGATGCGACCTGGGCCGTCTCCTCGAAGTCGCCCGCCCCGCCGGGGTCGGCCGCGCAGGCGACGAGCGGCATCGCCAGCAAGGGACACAGCCAGCGCCGTCGACGAACATGCTTTTGAGTCATCGGTTCAATCGTCATATCGCTATCCTCCTTTTCGCTTCGCCCGCCGTGGTGACGCGCGAAGGGGACACGCATCGTTTGCTCTGGCGCGCGCTCGCGCCCTCCGTCGTTGGAGGGCGTTCAGCGGGCCTCTTCAGCAACGCGTCGCTCTTCAGGCTTCAGCAACGCACGTGCCGGGTCGGGACGGCGCTCGCCCCCGCGGGTCGCCTATGCGCATGAGCGGGGAGGGACGCTTCTTCCGGCTCCCTCGCGAGCCCGTCGTCTCGAGCGATGTGTCGCCCCGGGAGGACCAGGTGTCTCCTCGACAGAGACAGGGCGAGTGAGGCATCGCGCCAGGATGCGGAGCTCCAGCGCGACGGATCCCTGCTCTTCCAGCGCGGACGCGCCCACGCGGAGGCGGGGTTCGGATCGGGACGTCAGGTCGCCACGCCGGGGGGGGCGGGCGCCAAGGCGTGGTACGAGCGCCCCGTGATCGCGGGGGAGCGCGCGGTCGTTTGCCTGCCGGCGCTGCAGCGCGGACAGCTCACCGTTCAACCCGCGCTGCGCCCGCTGCGGGGCGCCGCTCTCGGAGGAGCCGGAGGCGCCAGCCGCGAGCAACCTGGATCACTCGTCTATCGGCGGGGGCGCGACCCCGGGGCGCGACCCCGGGCTTCGCGGCCGAGCCGTCCGCGAGCGTGATCACCTGCCCGGACCGGAGGGCGCTCGCCGCGCCGGCGCTGCCCAGCGTCGAGGCGCCGTCCGATCTGCGTCCGGGCGCGAGGCTCGGCCGGTTCGAGGTGATCGATGGCCTCGGCCGGGGCGCGCTTCTCGCTCACCGACACCAGGCGGTCGTCCTCGTCGCAGTTCAGCGCGCGCTGCACGCTTGCTTCAGCACGTGGTCGGCCAGCCGGTCGCCGTCGATGTCCTCGAACCTGAGAGGCAACCCCCGCTGCCCTCGGAGTAGTACACCGATCCTCCGATACAGACGAAGAAACAGACTTGCACCTCGAAGCTTCCGTCGCAGCTCTCCTTTCGCCGAAAGCCCACGAAATCGATTCAAAGCGTGCGCAGCACAAGCGTCGAGGCGCGAACCACGACCTGCAACGTAACTGAAGGATGGTCAACAGCACCGAACTCGATCTGTAACCCATCGACTCTGCCTTGGGTATTGGTCATTGTCCACGCCCATAGAATGGGGTGACCGATCGCCGAGGTCCACTCAAAAGGCGCCAATACCACACGAATCGCCCCATCCGAAAGAGCAGCGGGAAAAGCCTCGGAGACGCATATAGAATCATCTACTCCTTCTGCATAAATATACAGCTCCTTCTCAGGGAACGCGAGGTGCGCACCAACACATTGTCCACCGAGATCCTCGTCGACGTACAACCCAACCATGGCCAACGATCTACCTTCGTCGACGAATGGCTTTATCGCATCAAGCACGCTCATTTTTCGCCTCAGTTTACTGACCACAATTCTTGCCGCCGGGTGCTCCACGTACTTGGGGCTCGTCTTCGCCCACGCCGGCAGCGCGGAGGTCTGGTCCGGCTGGAGCGCATACGCGAACGTCGTCGTCACGAGCCCGTACCCGAACTCGGCTCGCCGTGCCGATCGCCTTCACGCACGCGTACACATTCGCATCGCCGTCTCGCACACAGGAACCCACTGACCGCAGAGCAAACAAGGTCTCTCCGTTGCGGGCGCGGAGATGCTTTCACAGCAGACGGCGTCATGCCAGATGCGGGTAATGCCCTGCGAGATCGAGCCACTCGAGCGAGAAGTCGTCGCACACAACAGTGATCACCATGCCACTTCCATGAACGCCGACGATCCAAAATGAACGAGCAACGTCTCCATTTCCAATGTATTGATACCGACGGAGCTCCTCGCCGCTCATCACCCGGCGCTCAGTCGTTGTCTCAACGACATCATACCGCCTCTCGTCGCGTTCGATGGAATCGTGCGAGCAGTTCAGATAGACGAGACCAAGCGGAACAAACCTTAGCAATCGATCCAAGCACAGGAGATCGATAATCCATGTCGCCGACGACTCGTCCAATCTGACGGTGAGCACGGCTGACACATTTTCGATTGGTTGACGACTGCGCCTAGAATCCGCCACGTCCGACATAATTTTCACCTCAAACCGCTGCTGCGTCCGCGCCCGGGAAGTGGATCTCCTGCATCCGTCCCAGCGCGTCGAACACGTACTTCATCGTCGCCTGGTACGGCCCGCGGTGCGGCTCCCGCAGCCTCGGGAACTCCGAGGTCAACTCCGCCGTGTTGCCGAACCGATCGTAACGGAAGCTCCGCTTGCCCGCCGCGCTCGTCTCCTCCACCAGCCGCGCTGCGCGGTTGCCCTGCTCGTCCCCGGCGTCGTCCGGCTCGCCGTACGTGTAGACCACGTCCTGCGTCACCGGATAGTCGATCTTCCGCAGCCGGTTGTGGTCGTACTCGTACCGGATCAGCTGCCCCCGCGCCGCGAGCTCCGCCGTCTGCTTCGCTCGAAGGTTCCCGACCAGATCGTAGCGCCACTCCGCGCGGCCCGCGTCGGGGCTGACCAGCGTCACCATCCGGCCCACCGAGTCGTACGTCGCCGTCGTCGCATTGTTCCGCGCGTCCGTCACCCGCACGAGCTCGTCGAGGGGGCTGTGCTGATAACGCGTCACGATCCGCGTCTCCACCCCCTTGATCCGGTTGAACTCCTCCACCGCCGCGATCCGCCCCCCGACGTCCCGGTACGTGTTCCGCATCTTCGCGTTGGCGTCGATCACCATCTCCTGAAAGAGCAGCCGTCCTTCCAGCGCCACCAGGTCGTGCTCGATCGCCGTCCGCGCGTAGCCGCCCGGCGCGCTCGTGTCCGGGATGGCGACCTCCCGCACACGCGAGACCGCGTCGTAACGCGTGAGCGTCGGCCGCAGCAGCGCCAGGCTCACGAACGCCGTGTCCGCCTCCGCGCTGAAGCTCGGCTGCCCCTGCTCCACCACGCGGCCGAGCGCGTCGAACGCCACCGCCCCGCTGACCGTCATCCCGACCTCGGTGCCCGTGCCCGTGTCCCGCTCGTGGTCCTTCTTGGTCTGCAGCACGCGCCCCAGCCCATCCGCGAACGTCACCGTCACGATCGGGTCGCCCGGGTGCTCCACGTCCTTGTGGCTCGTCTTCGCCCACGCCGGCAGCGCGGCGGTCTGGTCGGGCTGGAGCGCATACTCGAACCCGATCGTCGGCTCCGCTTCTCCCGCCGGCTCCTCCGCGCTCCAGACCTTGCTCGGCGTGCACCCGACCGGCACGGCGTCCTCGCCGTCCTCCGCGAGGTCGCTCGGCCCCCAGACCTCGGTGAGCCGCCCGAAGTCGTCCACGCGGTGCACCATCGTGTGCCCGTTGACGTCGGTCTCCTGCGCCACCGTGCCATACAGCAGATTCGGCACGCCGTGATGCAGCTTGCTGAAGCTCGTGGCCTCACGGTGGTCGAGGTCTTCGAGGAGAACATCTCCGCGGTGAAAGATCGACCCGAGTGGCAGCGGCTCAAGACCGCCGCCCACCAGGGCACGCTCGATGCGGTCCTGGTCTTCGCGCTCGATCGACTGGGCCGCTCTCTGGTGGGCAACCTCCAAGAGGTGCTCACCCTCGATCGGCTTGGCGTCGAGGTGGTCAGCGTGAGGGAGCCCTGGCTCGACATGGGCGGCCCGACCCGGGAGTTGCTCATCGCCATCTTCTCGTGGGTGGCCCAGGAGGAACGGCGGCAGATCGCTTCCCGGTGTCGAGCTGGCCAGGAGCGTGCCCGCCGGCAGGGCAAGCACATCGGCCGTCCCTGAGCGGTGGTGGAGTTCGATCGTGCCATCGAGCTTCGGACCCAGGGCCTCTCCATCCGGAAGGCGGCCGAGAAGCTTGGCTTGTCGTCCTCCGTCCTCCATCGAGCGCTTCGAGCACTCGAAGAACCTGTCCCAGAAGCATCGGCCGTGGCCAGGTGATCGAGGGCCAGATTTCCCCGGTGATCCAAGGGGTCGATCCCGGGGAACGCGGTGTGCCAGATGCTTCAGCTTCTGGAACACCGCCGCTGGGAACCGATCCATTATCCGCTCCAGGCTTCCACCATCCCCATCTTCGGCCCGCTCACCTGGCGCATGGACAGCGATCGATGGCAAGGCTCAACACCATGAGCAGCGGGTGGGTCGACGGCGCATGGACTGGGCGATCGGCTGCGAGACGCCAAGGCTTCGAGGTCAGGGAGTTGGTTGTCCGTGCTTTGCTCGATCGTCGAGCCACGGAGGTAGCGGGTGGCTTTCACGAAGAGGACAGCGAGTGAGGCTGGAGAGTTTCACTGGGCTGTTACCGCCGGTCACGAAGGTGTCCGCGACGGTCCAGGCCCGGCGCTTGACGAACGCGAGGGTGTAGCACGCATGGGTCACTCCCTGTCTACTCCACCGGCGCTCCACTCTCGGAAGAGCTTCCACGCGAGCATGAACGCTTCCGGGTCCGGAGGCCCCTCGTTCGCACTGGGAGCGAGAACCCCTGCACGTGTCCTTGACAGCAGATGCTCCAGCCATGAAAAAAGCGCGAATACCTGCTGCCCACCCCACTCTGCTCCCATGCGGTAGTCGAACGCGATGGTGTCCTGAAAGACGTGAACGCCGAGACACGGAATGGTGACTTCGCAAGCGCTAGCTCCCTCGATTGCGAAGTGGAAGGGTGATGCTTGGCCGGTGCTAACCAGCAGAGCGGCATTGGGCACCTCGTCCAGTCCACGATCTGTTGTTGCCTGCGCGTCCCAGAATGTCGCATCTCGACTGACAACATGGGACCCGCGTCGAATCGACGAATACAGGTCCGCGACTTCACCGTTTGTTAGGTTCTGAAGCTCGACGGTTGGAAGAGAGCCATCATTGGTCTCAAAGCACTGCCGCACACGGTTCCAGAGCATCTCGGGTGACATCTGCCTCACCTAGTACTATTCCACGAAACCACCGAAGGAGCCGTCCGCATTGAACCGAGCACCTCTTCCATCAGGCGCGCTGACCTGCCAGCCCCCTCGGCCGAGGGGCGTTGTTGTTGACCCTGGGCTGGTCAGGATGTCATCCAACTGATCCTGTCCAGCCTTGTTCCAGTTTTCGGGTGGCCCCTTGGCGCCAGGAAACTTCGTGGTCCCAGGTCTCCCGCCGGTCCGATGCTTTTGCAGTGCCCGCCCAGCCCTCGTCAGTAGTCCTGCCTTATCGGCTGGGTCTAACGCCTGCCCTGCTTTCGAGAGAGCGTCAACGGATGGTCCCCCCCTTGCGGCCGGCTTCTTGGGCGGCTCCACCGCAGCTGCGGCAGGCGGCTTGGGAGGCTGCTTCGCCCCGCCCCCGCCCGCTGCAGGCGGTGGGGGTGGCGACGGTACTTCCGCGGGAGGCGCGGGCGCAGGCGCAGCTTCAGATGGCTTGGGGGAGTCTCCATCCGAGATGGCATCGTAGATCAAATAGCCCACGAGGCCTACACCTCCGACAATGACCGCGCCAGCAACGATCACCTCCCCAAATGGCGAGGGCTCGGCCAGTGCCACCGCAGTGGCCGAACCGGCTGTCTTCGCGGCAGTTTCCAAAACCTGCGCAGCTTCCTTTGAATACCTGCCATCCGGATCAACGAAAGCTACGGGGTTATTCCATGCATACGTGTACAGGCCCAGGTTGATCGGCTTGAATACCCCGCCGTTGATCCTGCCGACCATGTACTCTGTCAGCGCCGGATCCGGGCTCACCCACACCCCCAGCCGCGGCTCATAGCTCCGCGCCCCGTAGTAATAGAGCCCCGTCGACAGATCGAGCTCCTTCCCGGTGAACAGGTACGGCTGCCGGTTCTGGAACCGCGAGTCCGTCTGGTCCGCCCACAGCTCCCCGCTCGGCAGGTACTCCACGTGCTGGCTCAGCGCCTGGTCCTGGTCGGTGACGTACTGCGTGCTCCCGAGGTGGTCCGGGTGGTAGTACAAGACCGGCGGCATCTGGAACCAGTCCGCGTCGATCTTGCTCGCGATCCGCGTCTCCCCCGCGAACAGGTGCTTCGTCGCGATCACCCCGTTACGCACCACGAGGTGCTGATCGACGTACGCCGTCTCCTCCTCCCCGGCGACCCGGTGCAGGTGGATCCGCCGTTCCCCCGCGCCGTCATACAGCGCCCGCGACATCTCCTGCCCGTTCTCGCTCACCGACACCAGCCGGTTGTCCTCGTCCCAGCTCAGCGTGCGCTGCAGGTTGCCCCGGTACTTCCACTGCTTGTGGTTGCCGTTCGCGTCGTAGAACAGCTCTCGCAGCCGCGGCTGCGACTCCGCCGGCACGTACTCGTCCACCTGGTTCGCCGCGTGCGGCCTCGGCCCGGTGTACCGGTATTCGTTTCGGTACGTCCTCTCCCGGATCGGATACTGCAGCTGCCAGTTGTCCGGCCCGACCCGCCCGTACTGGGCGACCTCCTGCCGCTTCGTCGTCGCGTTCCCGAGGACGTCGAAGTCGATGCCCAGCGTGTACCGTTGCTGCTCGTTTCCCCGCTCCTGGTAGATCCCCGAGGCCTCGGTCAGCTGGTTCAGGTCGTCGTACGCGAACCGCTGCTGCGTCCGCGCTACCATGACCGCCCCGCCCAGCGACTCGTCGAACGGCACCTCGTTGTTCAGCTCCCGGATGTTGCCTACGAGATCATACCGGTAGCGCAGCCGCTGGAACGGCCTCGGCGGCCGCCCCATCGACCGCATCTGCGTGCTCTGGTGGTCCGCGTTGACCTCCGTCATCCGCCGCGTCGACTCGTCGTACCGGTACTTCGTCTCGACCCCGTTGCCCGCGACCACACGCACCCGCTGCCCGAACTCGTCGTACCCGATGTGCCTCAGGTACTCCGTCGTCCTCGGCTCGCTCGGGTGCTGCGGATTGACGCGCTGATTCTCCCCGACCACCGACACCACCGCGCCGCCGCGGTCGTACCCGTAGCGCACGACCTCCTCGCCCGAACCGGGGAAGCGGAGCTCCTGCATCCGCCCCAGCGCGTCGAACGCGTACTTCATCGTCGCCTGGTACGGCCCAAGGTGCGGCTCGCGCAGCCGCGGGAACTCCGAGGTCAGCTCCGCCGTGTTGCCGAACCGATCATAACGGAAACTCCGCTTGCCCGCCGCGCTCGTCTCCTCCACCAGCCGCGCCGCTCGGTTGCCTTCCTCGTCCCCGGCATCGTCCGGCTCGCCGTACGTGTAGACAACGTCCTGCGTCACCGGATAGTCGATCTTCCGCAGCCGGTTGAAGTCGTACTCATACCGGATCAGCTGCCCCCGCGCCGCGAGCTCCGCCGTCTGCTTCGCTCGCAGGTTCCCGACCAGATCGTAGCGCCACTCCGTGCGGCCCGCGTCGGGGCTGACCAGTGTCACCATCCGGCCGACCGAATCGTACGTCGCCGTCGTCGCGTTGTTGCGCGTGTCGGTCACCCGCACGAGCTCGCCGAGGGGGTTGTGCTGGTAACGCGTCACGATCCGCGTCTCCACCCCCTTGATCCGGTTGAACTCCTCCACCGCCTCGATCCGCCCCCCGACGTCCCGGTACGTGTTGCGCACCTTGCCGTTGGCGTCGATCACCATCTCCTGGAACAGCAGCCGTCCTTCCAGCGCCACCAGGTCGTGCTCGATCGCCGTCCGCGCGTAGCCGCCCGGCGCGCTCGTATCCGGCGTGGCGACCTCTCGCACGCGCGACAGTGCGTCGTAATGCGTGAGCGTCGGCCGCACCAGCCCCAGGCTCACGAACGCCGTGTCCGGCGCCGCGCTGAAGCCCGGCTGCCCCTGCTCCACCACGCGGCCGAGCGCGTCGAACGCCACCGCCCCGCTGACCGTCATCCCGACTTCCGTGCCCGTGCCCGTGTCGCGCTCGTGGTCCTTCTTGGTCTGCAGCACCCGCCCCAGCCCATCCGCGAGCATCACCGTCACGATCGGGTCGCCGGGATGCTCCACGTCCTTGTGGCTCGTCTTCGCCCACGCCGGCAGCGCCGCCGTCTGACCCGGCTGGAGCGCATACGCGAACCCAATCGTCGGCTCCCCTTCTCCCGCCAGCTCCTCCGCGCTCCAGACCTTGCTCGGTTCGCATCCGACCGGCACGGCGTCCTCGCCGTCCTCCGCGAGATCGCTCGGCCCCCAGACCTCCGTGAGCCGCCCGAAGTCGTCCACCCGGTGCACCATCGTGTGCCCGTTGACATCGGTCTCCTGCGTCACCGTGCCATACAGCAGATTCGGCACGCTGTTCGAATGGTACCCGAAGCTATCGCTCGCGCACGTGCGGTAGCTGTGCGTCACCTCATCGTAGCTGTACGTCAGCTTGTAGCTGTTCGGGTCGGTCGACGTCTTGAGGTTGCCGAAGTCGTCGAACCCATAGCTCCACGTGGCCTCCGCATTCGCGTAGGTCGTCCCATCCGCCCGCTTGCCGCCGGAGATGACGTTCGTGACGGTCTTGAGTGCGCCCGTTCCCGGCCAGTACGTCGCCGTGCGCCGGCGCAGCACGCGGCCCTGCTCGTCCGTCGTCTCGACGAGCTCCGGCTTCACGATGTAGGCCGAGCCAGGCTCCGTGTACTCCACCCTCTGATGCACATCGTCGTCCGGCGTGTCGGCCTCGCCGTCGGCGTGCAGCTCGATCAGGTTGCCGAGCTCGTCGAAGACCCGCGTCTCGCGCGCGCTCTTGTGCGGCGCGCTCGGGTCGTCGGTCGTCCCCTCGTAGAACGCGCTCCTTCTCTCCGTCTCCTTGGGGAAGAACGAGCCCGCCCTGGGCTCCAGCCCCTCGGGCGGCGGCGCATAGTCGACCTCGTTCACCGTGTAGAGCAGCCCGTCGCCGTCGCGCAGCGTCGAGCGCGCGACCAAGCCGCGGCGGTAGACGTCGTGGTTCAGGTGCTCGACGTCCTCGCTCGACATCGCCGTGACGCCATCCTCGCCGAGCGCCGTCGTCGTCACGAGCCCGTACCCGAGCTCGACCCGCTCCTCCCGGTCGTAGACCCCATCCGCGTGCGTCGCGATGCGCGTCCGGTACGCATGCACTCCGTACACCCCCGGCGCTCCCTCCACGCCGTCGTGCACCGTCACCTCGCTCAGCGCCCACTGGCTCGACGGCATATCGACCTGAGGCGCCCTATCCATCTCCCCGAGCGCCCCTTCGCGCGGCACGACCAGGTTGCCCTCGCGCTGGTAGTCGAGCTCGATGCTCCCGCCGAGCGGCCGGCTCACCCGCCGCAAGAGGTTCGTCTTGCCCAGCGCGTTGACCCGCGCGTACACCGTCGCGTCGCCGTCCCGCTTGAGCACGTGATCCTGAAGGCCATCACCGTCGATGTCCTCGAACGCGAGGTGCGATGAGCCGGCGCCTTCCGAGTAGAACACCGAGCCGCCGACGCACACGAAGTAGCAGACATCGACCTTGAAGCTGCCCTCGTAGCTCTCCGACCTGCGGAAGCTCACTGCGTCGCCCCCGCCCATGAACGCGTACTCTGGCGGATCGATCGACACGCCCCACGCCCCCGCGGGCCAGGACTCCTCCGGCGCGAACCGGCTCCCGAGGTTGAGCTGCACCCGGAACCACGGCTCTTCCGGCGCCTTCATCACCTTGTCCGGCAGCCCGTCGCCGTTCACGTCCGCGAAGTCCACCACCGTCCGCGCCGTCGTGTACGTGTACCCCGCGCCGGCGGCGGCCACGGTCGCGTCCACGCCGACGCCGACGCTGTTCGCGCCCGTGTCCTCCAGCCGCACCGCGTCCACCCCGGCCGCGTCCGTGAACTCGCTCAAGATGTCGCCGAGCGTCTCGCGCAGCGCTCCCGCATCGAAGTCGCTCTTCTCGAAGCGCGCCCGCTCCAGCGGCACCGGTCCAGCGAACCGGTGCCCCAGGTTGAACGCCACCGTCATCACCCCGCTCGCGGGATCCTGCGTCACCTGGTCCACCAGACCATCGCCGTTGACGTCCACCAGATCCACGTGCGTGGCGGACAGGCCATAGCTCGTCCCCAGGTGGAATTGCGTGTGCAGGTACCCCTCGAAGCGCCCTTCGCTCGTGGTCTTGGAGATCGTCTGGATCTCGCTGTCCACGGTGACCGAGGCGCTCCCTTCCAGCCGGATCGCACGGTGCTCGATCCGCCGCAGCGCCTCCGGCAGCGACCAGCTGTCCCGCGGCCCGAACCCTCGCCCGGTGTTGAGCACCGCGCCCTCGCGCGTCACGCTGTCGGGCAATCGATCGCCGTTGATGTCGATCAGGTCCCTGTCCGACGTGGTGCTGCCAAAGCTGTAGCCCGCCCCCAGCGGCCCGAGGTTGGCGCTGATCTCCGCGTTCCACGTCTCCGCGCTGCGCAGCCGGCCGAGCTGCCCCCCTCCCCGCCTCACCTTGCCCACGATCGACGGCTTGACCGCGCTGCCGCCGACGAACGCCTCCGACGCGGCCGCGCCCCACACCGGCGCGCTGCCCTGCGGCAGCGGCACAGCGAGCGTGAAGCCGCGCTCCGGGTGGAGCGTCGGAAAGGCGATGTCCGCCTCCGAGAAGGCGCGATCTCCATCGAGGAAGCCGACCGACCAGCCATGGAACCCGCCGGCCATCGGGTCCTCCGACCCGCCGCTCGCCGCCGCCTCGGGCGCGAAGAAGCCGGTCGACACCGGCTCCCCGTCGATCGTCGCCTGCAGGGCGGCGCCCGTGGGCGGCTCCTGCGCGAAGGCCGTGACGAAGATGGGCTCGCCGGCCTGGACCTCCAGGTCGACGTCCACGGGGAATGCCGTACCAGCAGCGCTCGGCGCGGAATACGCCTGCTTGAAGAGCAGCCGATGCACGCCCTGAACGACCAGGGTCAAGGGCTGAGTGAACGTATAGGTCCCCGGTACCAACAGCATTCCCTCGAGCCGCGCCGTCCCCGTGCTCGGCGCGATCCACGGCCGCGGGCGCGTCGCATGCGACCACCTCGCGACAGGCATCGACACATGCGCCTGCTGCTCGATGAGCGCGAGCGGCAGCGGCGCGTCCCCGGGCCCGTCGTTGTGCAGCGTGCAGCCGGCGCGGCCGTTCGGCTGCGCGCCGCACTGCACCTGCCCGCGCCGCGGCGCGCCCGTCGCCCGGTCCACGCGCGTGTATTCCTCGTACCGGATCACCGGGCTCCACGCGATGCGCGCCGGATCATCGGGCAACTCCCCCTTCACCCGGAACCGGAGGCGATCGCCCGCGAGCACCGGGATCGCCTCGGGCAGCAGCGCGCCCATCCCGAGCCCACCGGCGCCCGCGTCAACGTGCTGCGGCGCCAGGATCGACTCCGCCGCGGCGCTGCCGCGCTCCCGCACGATCTCCACCCACAGCTCATCG
This sequence comes from Sorangium sp. So ce302, assembly GCF_051530145.1. GTDB lineage: Bacteria > Myxococcota_A > Polyangia > Polyangiales > Polyangiaceae > Sorangium > Sorangium cellulosum_B. The sequence goes on from NZ_CP150326.1 coordinate 11,514,146, forward strand.
CTCGTCGCCCACTTCGAGAGGTCGCCCGTGATCCGGACGCTGCCATCGGCCGGCGCCACCCAGGGCACGTCAGGCCTGCCGGCGAGCCGGTGGTCGTGGCTGTACTCGAAGCGGTGGATCGGCGCCCCGTCCGGCCCCACCTGCGCGAGCTGCGCCTCGCTCGCCTCGTAGGTGATCGACGGGCTCCACGAGATCAGGTCAGCCGCCGTGTCCACGGGCCGCTCGGGGTCGATCACCGGCGCCGCGCTCACCCGGAAGTAGATCCGGTCGCCCGCGGCCACGTGCGTCGTGAGGACATCGCCGCCGCACCGATGCGCGCCAAGGAGGCAGGGAGTCAGCTCGTCCCCGTCGAGTACATCGTCGAAGAGCGGCTCCACCGCGCCGCTCCGCACGATCTGCACCCGCACCCCATCGCCGCCCGCCTCCTGCTTCTGCAGCGCCCCGCCGATGCGGATGTCTCCCTCGAACGGCGCGATCCAGCGCAGCAGCGGATCGGCCGGATGCAAGTCCTTGCGCGCCGCCTGGGCCAGGTCGGGACGGCCGGACGGCGCGCCGCTCGTGTCGAGCGCGCCCCACGGCTGCTTGCTCCCGAAGCGGCCCCGCCGGTCATTGAGCGCGGCGTAGACGCCCCCGAGCGGACCGCCCGACACCAGATCGGGGTAGCCGTCGCCGTTGATGTCCGTGACGATCTGCTCGTCCTCCGTGCTGCTGCGCGTGTACCCCACCGAGCCGCTCAGCACCGCGACGTTCAGCCCCGCGTACACGCTCCATCCCGAGCGGTCCGTCAAGCCCAGATCCCTGTCGAACAAGCCGAGCGCGCTCGCCGCCGTAAGATGGCTCCCGGACGCCGCGCGAAGCAGGTTGAGCCCGACATCGCCGCTGTCCTCCAGGAAGTCGGGCGTCCCGTCGCCGTTGAGGTCGAACACGCTCTTGCGCACCGTCTCGTCGCCGAAGAAGCCGCCCCCGCCGACCGAGATCGAGAACATGCCGATGCCCAGCCCCACCGACGCGCTGCCGCCCGCGGTCGAGTCCTCCGTGCGCGACAGGCCGCCCTTCGTCTTGGCCTGTCCCCATGCCTCCGCGGCCTGCGCGAACGCCGCCACCTCGCCGGACGCGGTGCGCGGCGCCGTGAAGTAGTCGAACGTATGCCGGTACAGCTCCTCGCCGAGCGTCACCTGACCGCCCGCCTGCCGCGCGCCTCGCCCATGGAACGCGATGGCCTGCAGGAGGCGCTTGCCGAAATCGCCGTCGATGTAATGGAGCGCGTAGCTGCGGACCACGACGTCGCCGAACCGCACGTCCACACGCGAGAGCTGCTTTTCGGTCTGCTCGAGAAAGCCGGGCCTGCCGCTGAGCATGACGTCGGGCCGCCCGCTCTCGGACACGAAATCCACGGCATAGGCCGCTTCGACCCCTCGTGACGCGTTCGCCGTGTACTCGATGCGCTCGGGGTGCACCTCGATGCGCGGCGGCGGACCGGCCTCGACCTCGCGATCATAGCGGACCCGCATCTGGTTGCCGAACGTGTCGCGCACCTCGTCGACGTACCAGCGGAACACGTTGCGCGGCTGGCCCGGCCCCGGCACGGGATCGTCGAGCCGCGCATTCGCATCACGGCCGTAGACAACCGTTGTCCCGTCCTTGTCCGTCACCTCCCAGAAGTAGCTGGCGGCCCCGGTGCCATGCCGCACGATGCGGTCGAACCGCCCTTCCACCCGCCGCCGGAACAGGCACGGATCGCCGCAGGCGCCGCCGTCAGCCTGCACGAGCTCGCTCCCGTCGAGCAGGTAGCGCGGCATCTCCCCCGCCGCGTACGTCGGCACCCCGAAGCGCGTGTCGATCTCGATGCTCGACAGCCGCAGATCCCACCCTACGCCGAGCCAACCGTTGCGGTGCTCGCTGTCGTACGCGATCGCGAGCGCCGGCTCGATCCCGTTGCGCCCCGGCGGAACCGCGATCGCATAGCTCAGCCGCGCCGCGCCGCTGGAGCTCGCCTCCGGCGGCGCGACCGCCGTCACTGCGGCGAACGGGCTCCCCAGCGCGAGCCCCTTGATGCTGTTCGGATCGAAGCTGCGCGTGCCCGGCGCGTCCGGCATCGCGAGCGTGGCATTCACGAAGTCGGTGAAGTGGTCGGTCAGGCTCGCCAGCTTGCCCTTTGCGGCCTCGCCGTCCCGCGCGACGCGCTGCCACTGGCCCAGCGCCTCGTCGAAGTAGAAGCCCGTCACGTGCTGCGCGGTCATCCCCGGGGGAATCGCGCGCTCGTCATAAGGCAACGTCAGCCGCACCGGCTTCTTGAACCTGAGCCCGTGCGGCCCGAAGCGGTACGCCCTCGCCCCGGGCGTGACGTTGACCATCGCGCGCCCCATCGGACGCACCTCGCCCTGGTCGAGCGGGCGAATCGTGATCCGCACTGGCTCGTCCACCGCGCCTTGAGGGATCTCCAGCACGGCCCCCTCGAACGCCACCACCCGCGCATTGTCGGGCAGCACCATCTCGCCGAACGGCGCCCCCACGTCCTCGACCAGCGGCGCATCGACGCGAGGCCCCAGGGGCAGCCCCCCGACACCGTCGCTCGGCAGCCGGAAGGGAATCGAGGAGAGCGCTACCCCGCCGCCCGGCGGCGACAGCGGCATGAGCCGCGGCTCCGGAGGTCCTGCCAGCGCGAGGCCTTCATGCCCCCGCCCGAGCAGCAGCACCACCACACAGAACAAAGCAAGACGGTACAACCAGCCCGCGTGTCGCATTCGAGACACTCCCGACGCAAGGTCTGTTGAATTCGCGGCCACCTATGTCCCGCATGCCCCGCCGTGTCAACACCACCTCGATTACAAGCGATTACAGCGCGCCGCCCTCTCCTCGCCTCGCCGGCCGCCTCTCCCTCGATGTCTCGCGCACGTCTCGTCGCAGCAGCATTCAGACGCCTCAGCGCGCCAAACGACCTTGACAGCCACTCTCGATACGCGACCATCCTCCGGTACCACTCAACCAGGAGGGAGCTCATGCCCCCGACAAGCACCGTGAAGAACACGCCCGGATCCACGTCTCCCAAGGCCAGGTCGTCCAGCAGGACGCCGGCCGCAACGTCGAAGCGCCCGGCCGCGAAGCCCCACGAACCGACCAGCGTTGAGGCGCTCCTCGCGCTGGACTCGGCCTACGCCTCCGCCCCTGACATGCCCACGAGCGTCGCGGAGCGCGAGCTCTCCTCCCTGGCGCGCCTCGCGCACGCGCAGCAATCACGCATGTCGAGGATCGGTATCACCTCCGACAAGGTGGATCTCCTCGCGCGCTTCGCGCGGCGCCTCGGCGCCCTCGAGAAGGGGTGGCAGAGGGCGCGCGGCGCCGTGACGCTCACGTCCGCGCAGCGCAAGCTCCGCGACGAGGCCGAGGCGCTCGACGCGAAGCTCGTGGCCGGCGGCCGCTGGGGCTGCCGCAACGACGACGCCGCCCAGGCGGAGCTCTCGCGCATCGCCGACGGCTCCGGCCTTTCGGACACCATCCAGGACCTGCGCGATCTCGTCGACTTCTGGTCCGAGCACGAGGGCGCGCTCGGCGTGACCGATATCACGACGAAGGATCTCGCGCGGGCCAAGGCGCTCGCTGACGCGCTCGAACACGCGGCCGCCAACGAGGCATCGGACGCGAGCGCCGCACACGCGCTGGAGCTGCGCAACCGTTGCTTCTGGGCCGCCGACGAGCTCGCCAAGGAGATCCGTGAGGGCGGCCGGTACGCGTTTCGCGACCAGCCCAAGATCGCAGCCAGATTCGTGTCGCGCCATCGGACGACCCTGAGCCGGCGCTCCCGTCTGAAGGCCAAGAAGGCGAAGGTAGAAACCGCCGAGGAGCAGGCAGCGCCGATCGCGGAGCAGGCAGCGCCGATCTAAGGGCGCTCCCGCACCCGTCCCGATCGCTCCCGCGCCCGTCCCGATCGCTCCCGCGCCCGTCCCGATCGCTCCGGCAGCCGATCTTCTCGCTCCCGCGCCCGTCCCGATCGCTCCGGCAGCCGATCTTCTCGCTCCCGCGCCCGATCCAAACGAAGCGATGTTGATGCCCCACGGTGGCGTGCGGATTCTGTCTTCTTCCTCTGCCCCCTCACCGGCTCTCTCTCACCCATCCGCTCCACGCGTCGAGCCCGCACGGGTGCCGCTTCGCCCCCGACGTGCGTCTCCGTCGCGCGCGTTCCGCGCCGCATTCCCTGCGCCGAGGCGAGCCTTGCGCTGCGGCGCCCCCTGCGCTTTGATGCCCGCCCTTCCCCATCCGAGGTGGAACAGTTCATGACGACCCTGGGCGACCTTCGCGAGCGCATCGACAGCATCGACGACCGGATCCTCGATCTCCTCGCCGAGCGGGCCGAGGTGGCCGTCGAGGTCGCGCACGCGAAGCGCGCCGCGAACGCCACGCAGTTTCACGACCCGGAGCGGGAGCGGCGCGTGCTCACCCGCCTGCAGGCGAAGGGCGCGGGGCGCTTCCCGCGCGACGCCATCCGGGTCGTCTTCCGGGAGGTGATGAGCGCTTGCCTGTCGCTGGAGGAGCCCATGAAGGTGGCCTTTCCGGGGACGGAGGGCGCCTTCGCGGAGGTCGCGGCGCGGCACCTGTTCGGGCTGGCCGCGCGCTACCGGGAGACGGGCACCATCGAGGGCGTCTTCGACGCCGTGCGCGCGGGCGAGGCGGCCTGCGGCGTCGTCCCCGTCGAGAGCTCGACCGACGGCTCGGTGACCCTGACGGCGGACGCCCTGATCGAGAGCGACCTCCAGATCCGGCAGGAGCTCGTGCTCGACGTCGCCTATTGCCTGTTCAGCAAGGCGGAGGGGCTGAGCGGCGTCGCGCGGGTCCACGGGCACCCGCACGCGCTCTCGCAGTGCCGCCTCTGGCTCGCGAAGCACCTCCCCGGCGCGCAGATCGTCCAGACCGTCTCCGCGGCCGCGGCGGCGCACGAGGCCCTCGGCGACCCCGCCGCGGCGGCGATCGGCAGCCGCGGCGCGGGCGAGCTCTACGGGCTGCCGCTCCTGCGGGAGCGCATCCACGACCGCGCCGAGAACGCGACCCGCTTCATCGTCATCGCCCCGGCCGACGCGCCCGCCACCGGCGCGGACAAGACCTCGATCGTCTTCTCCGTGCAGGAGGAGCCCGGCGCGCTCCGCCGGGTCCTCGCCATCTTCGACGACGCGGGCATCAACCTGACCCGGATCGAGTCGAGGCCGAGCCGGCAGAAGCACTGGGACTACGTCTTTCTTGTCGATCTGGAGGGCCACCGGAGCGATCCGCGCGTCGCCGACGCGATCGAGCGGCTCCGCGCGCGCTGCGAGATGGTGAAGGTGCTCGGGAGCTACCCGCGGTCGACCGGCGCGCGCTGAGGCGCGGAGGCGGGCATCCCGCCGGGCCCGAGCGGAGGCAGAGGCGCTAACGACGCCTCGCGCCGCGTTCTCCTACAGCCGAACGTTCACGTTGGTGGCCGATGGGTGGGAACGGCTACGGCCGACGGGGGATGGTGCCCCGCGGGGAAGGGTGATAATTTTCCGCGCCCGTGCCGGCTGCGTCGCTCGCGCTCGCCCTCCGCGCTGCCCGAACGGCCGCGAGCGCGGTCGCCGGCACCCTGCTGGCCGCCGTCGCCCTGCCCGCCGCAGCGGGCGAGCCTCGCGCCGCCGGCGAACCGGTGCTCGTCCTCGCCGCTTTCCCAGGCGCCGGCGGCATCGACAAGCGCGCCATCGACCTCGTCGTCGCCCATATCCGCCCCGTCGGCGTCCGCCTTCAGATCGTCCGTCCCAGCACGCCGAGGCCCGTGCTGCAGACGCTCCTCCCCGAAGCCAACGCGCTCGCCGACGCGTGGGACGCGCGGGGAGTGCTCTGGATCGACGCCGGGGCGAGCGACGAGCTCGCCTTGTACGTGGTCGAGCGCGACGGCGAGCAGATCTACGGCCGCCGCATCCCGGTCTTGCCCGGGCAGACCGCCACCGCCCTCGAGTCGCTCGCCAACATCGCCGGCGCGGTCGCCGAGGAGCTCCGCGAAGGCCACGTCGCCGGTCTGGCCGAGGTGAAGGTCGCCGCGATCGGGCCGGCTCCAGCGGCTCCTCCCGAGCCCGACGCTGCCCCCGAGCTCGCCGCGTCCCCCGCGGCGCCCGCGGGCGCCGCGGCCGCGGGCGCCGCGCCGGACCTGCAGCCGCCCGCGGGCCCGCCGTCGCCATCCACGGGCGCCCGCCGCGAAGCGAGCCCGCTGCCCACGTTCGCCGTCCTCGCCGGCTACTCCGGCGCGAACTTCAGCAGCGCCGCGCCCTGGCAGAGCGCCGCCGCGCTCCGCGCCTCCTGGGCGCCGGTCGACTACGCCGTCCTCGGCCTGGGGTACGAGCTGATCCCCTCGACCTCCCTCGGCGACGAGCAGTCCACGTTCGCGCTCTCGCGCCACCCGGTGATCACGACCGGCCAGGTCCGCCTCAGGCTCCCCCTCGGCCTCGACCTGCAGCTCGGCGCGCGCGCCACCGTCGATATCGTCGAGCGCGTCCCCGAGGAAGGCACGACCCAGCAGGCGCTCACGGAGCCACCACCGTTCCCTCCACCTCCCGGTCATGGCCCGCCACCGCCGCCCCCGTGGCGGTGGCCGCGGATGTTTCCGCAGCAACTGCCGCCGCCGGAGGCCCGCACCGACGTGCTCGTGAGCGTCGCGCCGGTCGCGGAGCTCGGGGTCCCGCTCACCGGGTGGCTCCGCCTCAAGACGACGCTGGGTGTGGACGTGCTCCTGACGGACCCTGACGCCACCGTACACCCGGCCCTCGCGCTTTCGGCCAATCCGGTGCGGATCCTCGCCGGCGTCGGGCTGGAGCTCGGCCTCGACCTGCCGGCCCCGCCGGCCCCCGCGGGCATGGTCAGGAAGTGACCACCCGCGCCGCATGACCCGACACGAAAGGAAAATTGACCCGCTTCGGGCCGTGCGTCGCACCAGGTCGAAGCGATGGACGCTGAGCACGCGCGAGCTCTCTCCAGGAGCCTCGGCCCCCTGCCCGAGCCGCTCCTGGCCAGCGCCATGACGCGCCCCGTCCCCGCCCCGCCGCCTGCCCCGTCACCCGCCGTGTCCTCGCCGTCTGACCTCGAACGGATGCGCCACGCCGGCGCGGGTGACCCGGAGGCCCAGGCCTGGCTCATGACGCACGTGATCTCGCGGGTCCGCCGGATCGCGCGGACGTTCCTCCGCAGCGCGGCCGACGCCGACGACGCCGCGCAGCTCGCCCTGCTCGCGATCCTCGAGAGCGCGTCGAGCTACCGCGGCGACGCCGCCGTCGAGGCCTGGGCCAGGCGCGTCGCCGTCCGGACGATCCTCCGGTACGCAAGGCAGCAGCGCAGGGAAGGCGCGCCCGTGGCCCCGGAGAGCGCGATCGACGAGGAGATCGCCCAGGCGCCGCACCAACCCCCGTTCGAGGCCCTCCCGCGCGAGGCGCGCGCGTACCTCGACGAGCTGCCGGAGGCGCAGCGCCACGTGATCCTCCTGCACCACGCGCTCGATTACTCCATCGAGGAGATCGCCGGAATGACCGAGGTCAGCGCCGATACGGTGAAGAGCCGGCTGCGCCTCGGGATCGGCGCGCTCCGCAAGCAGGTGCGACAGGACCTCGCCGTCGGCCGGAAGAGAGCATCATGACAGGGACGCAGAAGTCCGAGATCGATCTGGACCTCCTGCCCGCGATCCTCGCCGCGGAGGCGCGCGGCGAGCCGGTCCGCCCCGAGGACGCGGAGCTCCTCCGCCGCGCCGAGCAGGACGACCCCGAGCTCCGCGGCGAGGCGCCGCTCTGGGCCGCCATCGGCAGGCTCGGCGACGCGCGCGGCGACGGCCGCGAGCTCAGCGACGCCGCCATGCTGCAGCAGGTGCTCGCGCGCGCCCGCCTCGGGCCCGGGGGCGCCCGCGTCGAGCCCCGAGCCGCTCGCCTCGACCCGAGGGGCGCCCGCGTCGAGGCCGCGCCCGAGAGCACGGCGCGGCTGCGCGCGGCGCCTCGGCCGATGCTGCGGCGCGGGATCGCCGGGTCGCTCGCGGGCGTCGCCGTCGCGGCGACGCTCCTGGCCGCGCTCGCGGCGGAGCTGTTCGACGGGCCCGCGCAGGCGCCCCCGCCGGCGCCGAGCGGGAGCGAGACGCTCGATCCGAGCGGCGCACGGCGCACGGTCCTGAGCCTCCCCACGCTCTCGGTGCCGGAAGCGCCTCCGCCAGGCGCCGGCGCGCCCACCGGCGGGCCCTCACCAGGCGCCGGCGGGCCCTCACCAGGCGCCGGTGAGCCCTCGCCAGGCGCCGGCGCGCCCTCGCCAGGCGCGAGCGCGCCCACCGGCGAGCCGCCGCCCGGCGCGAGCGCGCCCGCCGCCGAGCCCTCGCCCGGCGCCGGCGCGCCCACCGGCGAGCCCGCGACCGCCAGCGCCGCCAGCGCCGTCGGGGCCCGGGATCGCGCGCAGCAGCCGCCCAGGCCGCGCGCGGAGGAGCCCGCGGCGGGCCCGCAAGCGCTGCTCCTGCGCGCGCAGACCCAGCTCGGCCAGGGGAAGAGCGCCGAGGCGAACGCCTCCTACCGCGCCCTGCTCGCGCAGTACCCGGCGAGCCCCGAGGCGCGGGCGGCCCTGGTGTCGCTCGGGCAGATCGCGCTCCACCAGGGCAAGGCGGCGGAGGCGCTCGGCTATTTCGATCGCTACCTCGCCGGCGCCGGCGGCCCCCTCGCCGCGGAGGCCCGGGTCGGCCGGGTGCAGAGCCTGCGCCGGCTCGGGCGGGCGGCCGACGAGCGCGCGGCCATCGCCGATTTCCTCGCGCGTCACGGCGAGAGCGTCCACGCGCCGCGGCTGCGCGCGCGCCTGTCCGAGCTCGGCGGCGGCTGAGCGCAGGGGCCTGACGCCGGATCGCCGGCGTCCGCGCGGTGGGGCTTCTTCAAAAAAGATTGACCCCTGATCCCGCCGCGTCGCCACCTGGCCATCGAGATGTCGCAAAACCTTTGCCGAATTGAAAAATTCCCCTCACGAGGCGGATGGCGCGCCGGTATCCTTGGCGGCGTCGTGGCCCTGGTGTCGCTCGCCTGCTCGAGCTCCGGGGGTGGTACCAACGACGCGTCGGGCTCGGGGGGCTCAGCCGGCGGCTCCGGCGGCTCCGGCGGCTCCACGGGGTCGGGCGAACCGACCGGCGACCCCACGAAGCTCGTCGGCGCCTTCCAGGTGCGCTCGTTGCCTGCTGCCGAGCCGGGTGCGGCGGGCAGCACGTCGGTGATCGGGAAGATCTACGACGGCCCCACGCCCTCGCAGATCGTCTGGGAAGTGCAGGCCGAGGAGGGGGGCTGTCAGATCCTCACGCCGCGCGTCCCGTTCTGCAACGAACCCTGCGGGGGCAGCGCCGTCTGCGTGGAGGACGACACGTGCCAGGCCTACCCGGCCGCGCACAGCGCCGGCGACGTGACGGTGACCGGCTTGAACCTCGAGTCGGGCGCGGCGTCCCTCGTCATGAGCCCCACGGCGAACAACTACCAGCCTCCCGCCGGCGTGAAGCTCGGCTACCCGCCCGCCGACGAGGGCCAGGTGATCCGCCTCGAGGCCAGCGGCGATTACTTCAGCGCCTTCACGGTGGAGGCCAGGGGCGTGAGCCCCCTCGATCTCCTGAACGAGACGATAGAGCTCGATCCCGATCAGCCCTTGCAGCTCGCGTGGACCCCGCCGGGGCAGGCCGACATTGCCAGGCTCCACGTGAAGCTCGACATCAGCCATCACGGGGGCACGAAGGGGATGATCGAGTGCAACGTCGATGACACCGGCTCGCTCGATGTCCCGGCATCACTCGTCAAGCAGCTCCTCGACCTCGGCGTCGCGGGCTTCCCGACGATCATCGTCACGCGCAGGTCCGTGGGCTCCACGACGATCCCGCCCGGCCGGGTCGATCTGGTCGTCTCGTCCCAGATCGAGCAGGCGGTGGTGATCGCGGGGCTCACGTCGTGCAACGACGACTCGCAGTGCCCCGAGGGCCAGACCTGCCAGAGCGATCTCACCTGCAAGTGAGCCTCGCCGATCCGCGGCGCGGCCGACCGTCTAGCTTAACAAGGAAAAGGACACAGAGACCATGACACGCACTTATCGCCCCTTGCTGCTGCCCCTCACCCTCGCGCTGCTCTCCCCCGTGGTCGGCTGCTCCGGTTCGGACTCGGATGTGGGCGCCTCGGGCGACAGCTCGACAAGCACCTCGTCCAGCTCCGGCGGCAACACCACCTCGTCCAGCTCCGGCGGCAACACCACCTCGTCCAGCTCCGGCGGCAACACCACCTCGTCCAGCTCCGGCGGCAACACCACCTCCTCGTCGTCCAGCGGCGACACCACCTCCTCGTCGTCCAGCGGCGACACCACCTCGTCGAGCTCGGGCGGGACGACCGAGAAATTCAGCTTCTTCGTGACCAGCCTCGTCGCCCTGCAGGAGCTGTCGGGCTCCCAGGACGGCTTCGGCGGCGATCTCCGCTTCGGAGAGACGGGCCCCGGCGCCGGGCTCCGCGGCGCGGACAAGATCTGCGCGACCATCGCCGAGAAGAGCCTCCCCGGCGCGGGGAGCAAGCAGTGGCGCGCCTTCCTGAGCGCCGTCGCAGGGGAGGACGGCAAGCAGGTCAACGCGATCGATCGGATCGGCGAGGGTCCCTGGTACGACCGGCTCGGCCGGCTGCTCGCCAACAACAAAGAGGAGCTGCTCAACGACCGCCCCACCGCGGCCGACCCTGCGATCATCGACGATTTTCCGAACGAGGACGGCGTCCCCAACCACCAGCCCGATCCGAGCCAGCCCGAGGTGGACAACCACGACATGCTGACGGGGACGAACGACCAGGGACAGCTCTACAGCGCGACCGCGACCTGCAAGGACTGGACGGCCAAGTCGGGCGACTCGAGCGAGGGGCGGCCGCGCGTCGGTCACTCGTGGCCCAGGAACTTCGGAGGTGGCGGGGGCTCCACCTGGCCCGCCGGCAGCAGCGGCGCCGGCGGCCCCGGCGGCAGCAGCGGCGCCGGCGGCCCCGGCGGCAACATCAACATGGCCAACTGGATGTCATCGCTCGACGAGTCAGGGTGCGCGCCGGGCATCAACCTCCTGGAGCAGGGGGGACCACTACCCGGCGCGGTCACCGTCGGGTCCGGCGGCGGTTACGGCGGGTTCTACTGCTTCGCGCTGACGCCCTGACGCCCTGACGCCCTGACACCTCGACGCCCTGACACCTCGACGCGGGATGACCGGCGCGCGCCGCTCCTCGGTCAGCATCCTTATCTCAGGAGGAATCATGTACAAAGGCACTCGCATCACGTCGATCGTCGCGCTCGCCTTGCTCGCCTCGGCGCTCCCGGGGGCGTGCGGCGGCGGCTCGGACGACACCGGCGTGACCGGAGAGGTCTGCGAACGCAAGGACGCCGATGAAGCCACGGAGTTCCTGAAGCGCGTCGGGTGCGCCGCGGACTTCGAGGCGCTCGCTTCGGTGCCCATCGACGCCAGCTTGCCCGGCGCGCGGTCGGTCAAGGTCGTGCTGGATCAAGCCGATCAGAACGCGCTGTATTTCCAGAACAGCGTTCTCTACAAGATCCACTACGACTTCGTGTCATCGCACCTCTCCGGCGACGCGCTGCCCCTCGTCCCGCCCCTCGCCGAGTTCAACGCGACCGAGTACTTCACGCCGGATCGCCGCTTCGTCCTCGGCGCGGCGACGCACTACGAGGGTCCCGACGTGTGGGCCCTCGAGCTCTCCCCCTACGACACCGCGTCCGCGGACATGATCGCCACCCTGTTCAGGGCGGTCAAGGCGGCCTCCTTCTTCGGGTCGAAGCTCGCCTTCCACCCCACGTCGGAGGCCGTCGCGGCCGAGGCGAAGAAGCTCCCCACCGACATCCCCGTGATCAGCACCGACGATCTCTACGCCGGGATCGACTACCAGCCGCTCTCGCTGGGCACGGCGGTGGGCCGGCTCCACTTCGCGAAGGCGGCGGATCTCGACTCGGAGTACCTGTCCCACCAGGACATCGCCGTCCTCGACCAGGTGCCCAACGACATCTCGGTCGTCCAGGGGATCATCACCGAGGAGTTCCAGACGCCGCTCTCGCACGTCAACGTGCTCTCCCAGAACCGGCGCACGCCCAACATGGGACTGCGCAACGCGATGAGCCACCCCGACCTGCTCGCGCTGAAGGACAAGCTCGTCGAGCTCACCGCGGGGCCGTCGTCCTGGAGCGTCCGCGAGGTCACCGAGGCGGAGGCCGAGGCGTTCTGGGAGGCGCACAAACCCACGCCCATCACGCTCCCCGAGCTGGATCTGACGGTCACCGATCTGCGCGACATCGAGGAGGTGACCCCGGAGCCGGCGGAAGGCGAGTCGCTCCGGGACGCGATCAAGAAGTCCGTCCTCGCCTTCGGCGGCAAGGCGGCTCACTACTCCATCCTGGCCAGGACCCCCGAGGTCCCCATCCAGAAGGCCTTCGCGATCCCGGTGTACTACTATGACCAGTTCATGAAGCAGAACGGGTTCTACGTCCAGATCGACTCGATGCTCGCCGACCCGAAGTTCACCACCGACGCCGCGACCCGCGACGAGCAGCTGAAGGCGCTCCGAGACGCCATGAAGAGCGCGCCGCTCGACGCCGAGTTCCAGGAGATCCTCAAGGCGAAGATGGAGGCGGACTACCCCGGGCGCCCGATGCGCTTCCGCAGCAGCACGAACAGCGAGGATCTCGATGGGTTCCCGTGCGCCGGATGCTACGACTCCAAGACGGGCGATCCGGCGGACTGGGCCGATGTGGAGGACGCCATCCGCAAGGTCTACGCCAGCGCCTGGCAGCTCCGCACCTTCGATGAGCGCACCTATTACGGCATCGATCACAGGTCCATCGGGATGGCGTTGCTCGTGCACCCCAACTTCCCGGACGAGGAGGCGAACGGCGTTGCCGCGACCAACAACCCGTTCGACACGGCCGGGGTCCAGCCTGCCTTCTACGTCAACGTGCAGACGGGCGGCGACGTGGAGGTGGTGGCCCCGCCCGCCGGCGTGACGAACGAGGCGTTCCTCTACTTCTTCAGCCAGCCGAACCAGCCCGTCACGTACCTGAGCCGATCGAGCCTCATGCCGGAAGGCCAGGCGGTCCTCTCGGCGGCGCAGGTTCATCAGCTCGGCGTGGCGCTCGACGCCATCCATGCGCGGTTCTCTCCCGCCTACGGGCCCGCGGCAGGGAACACCGGCTGGTACGCGCTGGAAGTGGACTTCAAGTTCGACGACGACGCGAACCCCGACGAGCCGCCGACGCTCTACATCAAGCAAGCGCGCCCCTACCCTGGCCGCGGCGCCGCCTCCGAGGCGCCGTGACGCGGACGCGCGTGGATCGCGTGGATCGCGTGGATGGAGATGGGCGCGCGCCGCGTCCGGCGATCGCCCCGGGAAAGAGCGGCTCGCCGTGATAGACTGGCTCGGATGGGTCACCCAGGGGAGCGCCACGGACTTCCGCACGGCGGTCGTGGCGCTCCTGCTGGCGTTCGGGCTCGGCCAGGCGGTCGCGCTCGTCTACATGGCCACATTTCGCGGGCTCTCCTACTCCCGCTCATCCGTGCACAGCATGGCGATGGGCAGCGTCATCACGTGCATGCTGATGCTCTCCGTGGGCAGCAGCATCGCCGCCGGCATCGGCGTCGCCGTGGGCCTGAGCGCGGTCCGGTTCCGCACGACGATGCGCGATCCCCGCGACGTCATGTTCGTCTTCGCGGCGCTCGGCGTCGGCATCGCCTGCGGGCTCCAGGCGGTCGGCGTGGCCCTCGGCGGGACCGCGATCTTCGCCGCCGGAACCTTGCTCCTCCACTTCACCGGCTGGGGCTCGCGACGGCAGCCGGATGGCCTGCTCCGCTTCACCGCGCCCGCCGTGCCCGAGGTGGAGGACGCGCTCGCGAGGGTGCTCCGCGCGCACTGCCGGACCTTCTCGCTGGTGACCCTCCGGGAGGCTGCGCAGGGGACCGTGATGGAGCATGCTTACCAGATCACCGTCCTCGCGCCCGAGCTGCGCTCGGCGCTCGTCGCGAAGCTCCAGGCCATCCCGGGCGTGCAGGACGTCTCTCTCATGCTTCAGGAGCCGACGCTGGATCTCTAGCGGCCGAGGTCCATCGCGGAGGATGCCTGTCGGTCACGCCCTCGTGGGCCCTCTCGCTTCGTTGACGCAGCCGCCGTCGTCATCACCGCGCAAGGATCATCGATGTACAGCTACCCGCGACTCCGCTCGGCGCTCCAGGACGCCGCCCCCGCGATCACCTTCGTGCTCACGCTCGGAGCCGCCCTGTGGCTCCACCTGGGCAGCGGCCCGCACGGGCGGGTCTTCGGCTACGCGGAGGCGCTGCCCGAGGTGCTCTCGCCGGTCGAGACCGCCCGGGTGGCCTCCATCGAGGTGACCGTCGGCGAGGAGGTCGAGGCCGGGCAGATCATCGCGACGCTGGACACGTCGGTGATCGACGCCGAGATCGCCGTCGCCAAGGCGGAGAAGACCCAGGTCGAGGCCGATCTGAACATGGAGCTCGCCGTCCTCGAGCAGGAGCTCGACACGAACCGCGAGACGGTCGAGCGCCACCTCGCCATCCACCGCGAGGAGCAGCGCCGGGCGGTCGCCGAGGCCAAGGTGCTGGACAGCGAGATCTCGCGGATGAAGGCGCTCGTCGAGAACCGGCAGGCGGTGCTCGACGACCTGACGAAGCTCGACCTGCAGCACGCGACGGTCGCGGCGATCGCCAGCGAGAAGCCGCGGACGCTGAGCGTCCTCACGGAGCAGCTCAAGGCGACGGAGCGGCGGCGGAACGGCCTCCGGGATCGGACGTCGGGGCTGACGGCGAAGCTCGACGCCGACGTGCGCGTCGCGACGGAGAACATCGCGATGCTCGAGCAGCGGCGCGCGAGCTACGTGCTGCGCGCCGCGAACGCGGGGCGCGTCACCTCCATCGACAGGCAGCCCGGCGACGTGGTCCCGGCAGGAATGCCCCTGGTGCAGCTCCTGAGCGCGCGCACGGGCGCGCGCGCGGTCGCCTGCGTCCCCGAGCGCTTCGCCCTCGGCGTCAGCGACGGGGACGCAGCCAAGCTCTACATCCGGGGCCAGCTCAGCGACCCGATCCCGGGCACGGTCATCGCGGTGGGCCCGCTCGTCTCCCAGCTCCCGCTGCGCTGCTGGCTCACGCCGGAGATCCCCGCGTGGGGCCGCGTGGTCACCATCTCGCTGGACGCGCCGATGGCGCTCGTCCCCGGCCAGGCCTTCGACATCACGTTCGACGCGCGCCGCGGCGCGGCGGCCGCCCAGCCGCCGCCGAAGCCCACCGCCACCACGCCGAAGCCCGGCGCCGCGCCCAAGGCCGGCGCCGTCGCGGCGCAGTCCCCCATGAAGGTGCCCCCGACCCTGGCGCGCCGAACGCGCTTCGAGCCGTCCGGCGTCCTCGCGCGCCCCGGCGAGTCCCGGTACCTCCTCGTCAGCGACGACACGGGCCACGAGCAGAACAACGAGGGCGCGCCGTGGCTCTTCGCGATGTCCGCGGGCGGCGCCGTCGCCGCGGATCCGGTGCCGGTGAGCGGCGTCGACGAGCTGAGCGACGTCGAGGGGATCGCGGCCGGGGACGCGGGCGAGATCTACCTCCTGTCGTCGCAGAGCTACAGCAAGAAGGGGAAGCGCAAGCCGGAGCGGACCGCGCTCCTCCGCCTCCGCCAGGACGGCCAGGGCTTCCGCGTCGACGGCGGGATCCACCTGGCCGAGGTCCTCGACGCGGACCCCGCGCGCGCCGCGGCGCTCGGCCTCCCCGACGGGACGCGGGCGCTCGACATCGAGGGCCTCGCCTTCCGGCAGGGCGCCCTGTACCTCGGGCTGAAGGCGCCGCTCGACGCGCAGGGCAACGCGATGATCTGGCGGATCGGCTCCCCGAGCGCGCTGTTCGGCGGGGAGGGGGCCGCGGCGGTCGAGGCCGCGAGCGCGAAGAAGAAGCATCGGATCGCGGCCGAGGCGGCGCGCTTCGACGCGGCCCGCGTCTCGCTGTGGGCGCGCGCGCGCGTCGACGTGGAGGTCGCCGGGAAGCCCACGCCGGGCGGCATCTCGGAGCTCGTCTTCATGCCGGACGGCGCGCTCGCCATGACGTCCACGCCCTCGACGGCGGACGGCGACGCCGGCGCGCTGTGGCGGGTGGATCGCCCCGAGGGCGGCGTCCTCTCGCCGCGCCTCGTCCAGCGGTTCCCGGGGCTCAAGCCCGAGGGGATCACGCCGTCGCTCACGCCGGGCTCGCTGACGATCGTGTTCGACGCCGGCAGCGCCATGCCCTCGTTCGAGGAGCTCTCGTGGGGCCCGTGAGCCAGCGCCGCCGCCGCGCGGCGATCCCCGTCATGTTGCTCTGCGCGGCCCTCTCGGGCTGCTCTTCCCCGCCGAGGCCGGCGGCGTCCGACCGCGCGATCGCCCTCTACCGCGAGGGCCGCGCGCCCGCCGGCGCGCCGGCGCTCCGCCGCGCGGGCCCGGGCGCGCGCCCGGGAGGCGCGGCCAGCGCGGCGCCGCTCGCGATGACGGTGGAGGACGCCGTCGCTTGGGCGAGAGACCACAGCGCCGAGCTCGCCGCGCAGAACGCTCGCGCCGAGGCGGCCGCGGCGCAGGTCGACGCGGAGGACCACCTTGAGAGCCCGGAGCTCCGCATCACGAACATCGAGCTCCAGCGCATCCGCGAGCGCGAGCCGCGCGTGAGCACCGCGCTCCGCTTCCCGGTGACCCGCCCTGGCGAGGTCGACGCGAACGTCGCGGAGGCGCGCGTGGACGAGGCCAAGGCGCTCGCCGAGGCGCGCGAGATCGAGATCGCCCTCGAGGCCGACGTCCGGTTGCTGTTCGACGAGGTGCTGCTCTTCGACGCAGAGATCGAGGCCGCCGACGCGGTGGCCGAGGCGCGAAGATCGCTCGCCACCTGGATGAAGGGGCAGCTCGCCGCCGCGCGGACGACGGCGGTCGACGAGGCGATGACGGAGCTCACCGCCGTCGACGCGGAGCAGGACGGCGTGGATCTGCGCGCGCAGCGGAGCGCGGCGCTCGCCGCGCTCCTGTCGCGCATGGGGCTCGATCCCGCGGTGCCCGTGCGCCTCCTCGGCGCGCCGAAGAGCGCGTGGCCTCCCCCGGAGCTCCCCACGGAGGAGCAGGCCGTCGAGCTCGCGCTCAAGCGCCGCCCCGAGATCGAGCTCGCGGCCGCGCAGGGCGACGCGGCGGACGCGGCGCTCCACGCCGAGCGCGCCGCGCGGTGGCCCTGGCTCTCCTTCGTCGAGGTCGGCTACGACTTTCGGCGAGAGAACGAGCTCGGCCTCGGGTGGACGTTCGGGCTCGGCGTCGAGCTGCCGCTGTTCGACACGCACCGCCCGGCCGTCGCCGCGGCGGACGCGGCGCGCAAGGCGGAGCAGCGCTCGCTCGGCGCCGCGGTCGAGCTCGTGACGCGCGAGGTGCGGACGAGCCTGGCCGAGGCCCAGGCCACCCGGGCCCTCGTGACCGAGCTACGGCGCCGGATGACCCCTGCCGCCGAGCGCGCAGGCGTCGAGGCGCAGCGGGCGATCGAGGGCCGCAACGTCGACGTGGGGCGGGCGCTCGAGGTCGACGAGCGCCGCGTGCGCCTGGAGCTCCGGCTGCTGCGCTTCGTGCGCCGCTACTGGACCGCGGTCGGCGAGCTCCGCCACGCCGTCGGCGGCCGGCTCCCCGCCGAGGCGGGCGACCATCGCCGGAAGACGGAGAGTAGGAGAGATGCTCCACAGTAGGCCGGGAACGATGCGCTCCTTTCATGCGCCCGCGGTCCTCGCGCTCGTCGCGGCGAGCCAGGGCGGCTGTGTGCCCCTCGACCCGGGCAGCGACGTGGTCTTCGATCGGACGGCGCTGCACGAGATCGCGATCACCATCGACGAGGCCCACCTGGGGCAGCTCCGCACGGACCTCGACAACCGCGTCCCGTGCACCATCGTCTACGACGGCGACGTCGTCAGCGGCGCTGGCATCCGGCAGAAGGGCAACTCGGCCGTGGATCTGTCCGAGAAGCCGAGCTTCAGCGTCAAGTTCGACGAGTTCGATGAAGACGCGAACCTGCACGGGCTCAAGAAGCTCCTGCTGAACAACTCCAAGCAGGACCCGAGCCTCCTTCGCGAGCAGATCGGCGAGGTTCTGCACGACCGCGCCGGCGTGCCCGCGGCGCGCACCGCGCACGCGGTGGTGAGCGTCAACGGCGTGGACAGGGGGATCTACGTCGTCACCGAGGCCATCGACAAGCGGTTCCTGCGGCGGCACTTCGGCGAGGTGAACGACGAGGGCGCGCTCTACGAGGGCCCGTGCTGCGGCGACTTCGCCGAGGACATCGACGCCGTGGCGCTCGACGGCGGCGATGACGGCGGCGGGGCAGAGCTCCGCTCGCTCGCCGCCGCCATCCAGGACGCGCCGGACGAGCAGCTCGCCGCGGAGGTGAGCGAGCGCCTCGACCTGAGTCGGTTCCTCACGACCTACGCCCTCGAGGCGCTGCTCGGCCACTGGGACGGCTACGCCTACCGGGCGAACAACTACTATCTGTACGAGAACCCGGCCGACGGGCGCTTCGTGTTCATCGCCCACGGGATGGACCGCATCCTGGACGACCCGCATTTCGACACCGAGACGGAGCCCGTCGCCGTGCTCCCGCGCCGGATCCGGGAGCTCCCGGCGCTCGACGAGCGGTATCGCGCCGAGCTCGCGCGCGTCGTGAGCGCGGCGTGGGACGAGAGCGCCGTGCTCGCGGCCATCGATCAGGCAGAGCAGGTGCTCGGCAAGGCCAGCGCCGGCGACGCGACTCGAGGCGACCTGAGCGAGTTCAAGGCGCACGTGGGCGCCCTGCGCAGCGACCTCACGCTGCGCCGCGCGCTCGTCGATCCCGCGATCGTCTGCGGCGACGGCGACGTCGCGGGGCTCGAGACGTGCGATGACGGCAACACGGCGGCTGGCGACGGGTGCAGCGCGAGGTGCCGCGTCGAGCCTTGATGGGAGCCGGGCTCGGCCCTCAGCGCTGCAACCGCGCTGAACCAGATCCTCGGATTGGCATCCGAGCGCGCCAGCGCTCAAACACTACCGCTCACCTTCGCTGCGCGGGTGCTGCCGTCGACCGATGACTCGATCGTATACAACGCTCCATGGAAGGAGATGCTCCCGTCCTCGCTCAAGCTTCCGCCGCGCAGCACGTTGGCGGCGCTCTCGTACAGAAGAAAGGGCGCGAGGCCGACGGGCAGCTCGCTCGCGAGCGTCCAGGTGCCCTCCTCGCCGCCAGAGGCGATCACGAGGTACTGCTGAGCGCCGGACGCGTCGACGAGCACGCCGAGCGTCGAGCCGCTCCGGTCGCGGGACGTCGCGCGGAAGTTGAGGTGGGCAGCGGTGGCGAGCAGGGTGGCGGAGGTGACGGGCTTCTGGGAGGTAGACATGGCTGTGTTGCACGACTCGGTTGCTAGCTCAGCGACAAGTTCACGGTTCCGTGTCATGCCGGAGATGGATGTTGTCCTCGCTTCCGGCCGCCACGGTCCAGCCTCTCACTTACGGACCGAACCCGCCGATCGAGCTCTTTGGCTGCCAGAAGAGCCCATCGTACTTCCGGGGGGATCCCGAGCGGTCCAGCCGCTGGAACGTCTCGCCCAGCTTGAGGTTCCGCTGGCGGTCGCGATCGAACGGACCGTGCGAGCCGTCCGCCGGCTCGTACAGGGACTCGCTCCTGCCGTGCACCTGGAAGCGCCAGCAGAGCCTCTGTTCCACGCCATCCACGACCCGCGATAAACACGCTTTCATGGCGACCACTTTCCTTGCGCTCAGCCGCACGGACGCGGAAGGCACGCCGGGCGCGCGCTTCCGCATGTGCATGCAGGAGCTGCCTCGAGCGGCTCTTTACGGCCTTGCCTGTCGCTCGAGCCCAACGGGTCCAGGCGGCATCGCTATCGACTTCGCTGCGCGAGCGTCCAGCTTCGCTGCGCAAGCGTCATCATGTACCAGAGAACGCGCCGCGGCACCACGAAAGTTGATGATATAGAGGCCGATCTGGTCGATGCGGGGCTTTTCACGATCCTGCGCTTCGGGGGCATCAGCGGCCAGAGACGACTGTGGACCGCCTCGGCAGGCGCTGGCGCGGGCTCCAGGCGGGCGATCTGATAGGCCGGGTCGACCTCGAACCAGCGCACCGCGAAGCTCGGGCTCATCGAGGACTCGTGGCGGTCGTTCTGGGAGAGCTCGCCGAGCGTCACGCTATCGAGGGCCAGCGTGTCGCGCGAGCCGTCGTCGTCGTTGAAGCTGAAGTCGCCGTAGCGGTGGCCGCACGAGCTCACGATGGCGCCGTGCAGCGGCCCCATGGTCCAGCGGCCCTCTCGCCTGGCGCGGCGCTCGCGCGCACCGGCGTGCGGCTCGGGTGTCTCGAAGACAAAATAAATGCGGCGGGCCTTCATGGCCCGCCGCGATGTTCCGACGCGACGAAGGAGCGATCAGTAACGACCGCGACCGCCGCCGCCGCCGCCGCCACCACCGCCTGCCTGACGCTCCTGCGCCTCGTTCACCTTGAGCGAGCGCCCATCGAGCATCATGCCGTTCAGCTGCGAGATGGCGTTGTTCGCCGCCTGGGCCGAGCCCATCGTGACGAACGCAAACCCGCGCGGCTGGCCGGTCTCCCGATCGGTCGGCATCGAGACCTCACGGACCTCGCCGCTGCCAGCGAACGCGGCCTCGAGGGACTCGCGGGTGGTGCTGTACGAGAGATTGCCGACGTAAAGACGATTACCCATGACACGTTACTTTCACGGCTTGCAGCTGCGCTCGTGAGCGCTCTTCGCCTGCCATTCGATGAAGCCGTCGCGGATCGAACGGGGACGTGCCGCGCAGCGAACCCGCGCAGGCACACGGTGCGTCGTCCAGTCATCCGCGCGAGCAACGATCTCCCTCGCGTGGAGAGAGAGAGAACGCATCGTGTCGAGAGCCAGTGACGTCGTGAGGGGCCCAAGTTACTCCCTTGGGGCACCAACAGCAAGCGGTGTCTCAGCGATCTTTTCTCTTTCTTTCCGCCCGCAGCGGCAACCTGCGCGCGATCACGTGATGCGCGCGTGATGCGCGCGTGATGCGCGCGGGTTGCGTCCGGGGGCGCTCAACAACGTCTGCCGGCGGACGAGCTGGATGCGCGCCGCACGGCACTGTCAGCGGCCTCTCACGCGGCCAGGGAGCCGCCGTCGACCGGACGTTCACGTCGGCGGCCGACCGCGCGGTCCCATCGCCGGGCGCGGAGCCGCCGCCGGGGTGAGGCTACGCCGCCCCCGTGCTAAGGGGCCGCCATGCCGAACACAGCCGGCGACATCGACGTGGAGGCGCTGAACGACCGCCTCGCGCGGGAGCACCCGATCGACGACTACTACGACCGCGCCCCGCTGCCGATCCGGCTCATCGAGCGCGAGCGGCTCGCCATCATCCGCGGCATGCTCGGCGACTGCGCTGGCCTCGACCTCGCGGAGGTCGGCTCGGGCGGCGGGCACGTGCTCCGGATGTTCCCGCGGGCCCGCATCACGGCGATCGACGTCTCCGACGTCTTCCTCGACACCGCCCGCAAGAACCTCGCGGGCTACGACGCCCGCTTCCTCAAGGGCGAGGTCGACAAGCTCGACCTCCCCGCCGCGAGCTTCGATCGCATCGTCTGCACCGAGGTCCTCGAGCACACCGTGGATCCCGCCGCCGTCCTCGCGGCCATCGCGCGCCTCTTGCGCCCCGGCGGCGTGGCCGCGATCACGGTGCCGAACGACCCGCTCATCGGGCGGCTGAAGGGCATCGTCCGCCGCACGCCCGTCGGCTACCTCCTGCGGGATCGCATCCAGTGGGGCGGCGACGCCTACCACCTGCACCAGTGGACCCCCGACGAGTTCGGCCGCCTCCTCGACCGCCATTTCCGCGTGACCGAGCGCCGCGCGGCGCCGCACGGCGCGCTGCCGATCCGCGCGTGCTTCCGCTGCGTCCCCCGGTGACTCCTCCCGCGCGCCGGGCCGCCCAGCGCGCCCCTCGCCCTGCTGTGGTGTCTCCTTCAAGGCAAGATAGGCGAACACACCATGTCCGAACCCCGAACCGAGCGTGCTCCGGAGGCGCCGATCGAGCTCTCCGTCCTCGTGCCCTGTCTCAACGAGGAGCTGAACATCCCCGAGCTCACCGACCGCATCCTCGGCGTCTTCCGCGAGGGGGCGCTCACGGGCGAGCTCATCCTCGTCGACGACGGCTCGACCGACGGCACCGCCACGACGATCCGCGCGCTCATGGCCGCGCACCCCGGGCTCGTCGTGGGGTGCTTCCACCCGCAGAACCGCGGCATCACCGCGGCGTGGCGCACCGGCGCCGCCGCCGCCCGCGGCAAGCTCGTCGCCACCATCGACGCCGATCTCCAGTACCAGCCCGAGGACCTCCTGCGGCTCCGGCGGGAGCTCTACGAGCACAGCGTCGATGTCGTCCAGGGCTGGAGGAGCGCCGTCGGGCGCCGCAGGGACCGCCGGTACCACCTGAGCCGCGGGTTCAACACGCTGCTGAACACCACCTTCGGGATGTCGCTCCAGGACAACAAGAGCGGCTTCGTGATGTGCGCTCGAGAGGTGTTCCAGGATCTCCTGACGTACAAGGGCAGCTATTTTTACTGGCAGTCCTTCGTCCTGGTCGCCGCCCACGCGAAGGGCTACTCGTACAAGGAGGTCGAGACGCTCTTCGAGCAGCGCCGGCAGGGCGTCTCCTTCCTCGACGGGGCCGCGGCGCGCGCCGTGGTCAAGTCGTTCTACGACCTGGGCAAGGCGAGCTGGGAATACCGCGTGGGCCGGAAGCCGGCGGACATCGCCACGCAGTACCTCCGCCGCAACCCGGTGGTCGACCGCTCGCCGGAGCGCGACCCGCTCTCCACGGCGAGGTGGCGCGCGTACCTGGCCGCGTTCAACCACACCCACTGGATGATCACGCGCGACGTCGAGCACTACTACGAGACGCTGCGCAGGACGCAGTGGCTCACGCCGTCGCAGACCCGCGAGCTCCAGGACGAGAAGCTCCGGCGGCTGCTCCGCCACTGCTACCGCAACGTGCCCTACTACCGCGCTCGCATGCAGGAGCTCAAGCTCCGGCCCGAGGACATCCGCGGCCAGGAGGACCTCCACAAGCTGCCGTTCCTCACCAAGGCGGATATCCGGCGCCACCTCTACTTCGACATCATGTCGGAGAACCACGACAAGTCGCAGGTCCTCAAGATCACGACGAGCGGCTCCACCGGCGAGCCCTTCGTCTGCTACGCGGACCGGGCTCAGCTCGAGTTCCGCTGGGCGGCGACGCTCCGGGCGCAGGAGTGGACGGGCTACCGCTTCGGCGACCCCACGGTGCGGCTCTGGCACCAGACGATCGGCATGACGACGTGGCAGGCCGCCCGCGAGCGCGCGGACGCCGTCCTGTCGAACCGCACGTTCATCCCGATCTTCGAGCTGTCCGACGACAACCTGGGCGAGATGATCGCGAGGATCGCCGGCGCGCGGCCGGTGCTCATGGACGGCTACGCCGAGGCGCTCGATTTCCTGGCCCATTACGTCAAGAGCACCGGAAAGGTCGCGGCCCGGCCGCGCGCGATCATGTCGAGCGCGCAGACGCTGCCGCTGCCGAGCCGCCGGCTCATCGAGGAGGCGTTCGGCTGCAAGGTCTTCGACAAGTACGGCAGCCGCGAGTTCTCGGGCATCGCGTACGAGTGCGACGCGCACGAGGGCCACCACGTGGTGGCCGAGGGGTACATCGTCGAGGTCCTGCGCGACGGGCGCCCCGCCGAGCCGGGGGAGATCGGAGAGGTCGTGATCACCGATCTCAACAACTTCTGCATGCCGTTCGTCCGCTACCGCATCGGCGATCTCGCCGAGGCGATGTCCCCGTCCGCGCCGTGCCCCTGCGGCCGCGGGGCGCCGCGCGTCGGCCGCATCGAGGGGCGCGTCCAGTCCATCATCCGCGGGACGGACGGGCGCTATCTGCCCGGCACGTTCTTCGCGCATTACCTCAAGGAGTTCGATTACGCGATCAAGCGCTTCCAGGTGGTGCAGGAGGAGCGCGACGCCATCACCTTCCGCGTGGTCAAGGGCGGGCGGTTCTCGCAGCAGGTCCTGGACGAGGTGCTCGCGACGTTCCGCCATCACCTCGGCGAGCGGATGCGCATCGACGTCGAGTTCGCCGACGACATCGCGCTCGTCCGCACGGGCAAGCACCTCGCGAGCGTCTCGCGCCTCAACGTCGATTTCCAGCGCGCCGCGCCGGCGGAGATCCTCTCGTCCGGCCTGAACGGCGCGGGCGCTTGACCGGGGGCTCCCGATGACAGCGACGAGCCGCCGCGTGGTGACGGTCTCTCGGCCGGGCGTGAGCTACGGGGGCAGCGCGCCCTATGGCCCGCCGAGCCCGGTCTACGAGGCCGTCGAGGCGCTCTTCCGCCGGCTCGGCCTCGACGCGGCCCGCGCCGGCACGCCCGCGTGGAACCCGCTCGGCGACCTGATCGCGCCGGGGGACCGCGTCGTCGTCAAGCCGAACCTCGTCTCGTCGAAGAACCTTCACCAGAAGATCACGGGCGAGCGGCTCGCCGCCTCCAGCACGCACGGCTCGCTGCTCCGGCCCGTGCTCGACTACGCGCTCCGCGCCGCCGGCCCGCGCGGGAGCGTGCGCGTCGTCGACTCCCCGGTCGAGGGCTGCGAGATCGAGAAGGTCGCCGGCCCGCTCGGCATCTTCGACGTCATCGGTCACCTCAGGGCCCAGGGGCATGACGTCGATTTCATCGACCTGCGGTATTTCCGGATCGCGCCGGTGTTCGCGCTCGACGACGTGCGCCGCTTCGGCCGCTCCTGGAACCTCGGCCTGCTCCTCCGCCGCCGACTGCCCGGCGATCCGCGGGGCTACCGGGTCGTCGATCTGGGCTCGAGCAGCTTCTTCGCCGGCGCGGGCGCCCCGCGCAGCGCCGCGCTCCGCTTCCACCGCAGCCATTACGCGACGCCGGTGCCGCACCACGCAGGGCAACGGCACGAGTACAGCATCCCCCAGACGCTCCTCGACGCGGATGTCGTCATCAACCTCCCCAAGCTGAAGACGCACAAGAAGACGGGTATCACGCTGTCGTTGAAGAGCGTGATCGGCCTGACGAACGAGAAGTACTGGCTCCCGCACTTCACCGAGGGTGATCCATCGGTCGGCGGCGACGAGTTCGATCGGCCTCAAGGTCTCGGAGACGCGGTGGAGAACAAGCTCAGCCGGTTCCCGCTCCCCGGCGATCACTCGCTCGTCGCGCGCGCGCCGCGGCTCGGGGCGCCGCCGAAGGTCATCGATGGCAGCTGGGAGGGGAACAACACGCTCTGGCGGACGATCCTGGATCTCAACCGCATCCTGTTCTTCGCGGACCGCGGCGGCGCGCTGCGCGGGGAGCCGCAGCGGCGGTACCTGACGATCGTGGACGGCATCGTCGCGGGTGAGGGCGAAGGGCCGCTCGGGGCGACGCCCGTGCGCGCAGGGCTCCTGCTCGGCGGGTTCGATCCGGGCCTCGTCGACGCGATCGCCTCGCAGGTGATGGGCTTCGATCCGGCGCGGATACCGCTCGTGCGGGAGTCGCTGGGCGGGGTGCTGCTCCCTGGCAGTCGCCTCGACGAGGTAGAGCACATCGTCGACGGGCCCGCGCCGACCCACCGGTTCAAGCCGCCGCGGAGCTGGCCGTCGCTGCTGCCGGAAGCGGCCGGCGCGCCGCGCGTCACGGTCGCTCCGCCGCGGGCGCGAGCGTCCGGTGAATCGCGTCGATCGCGAACGTGACGTAGGCCCGCCCCTCGGACCGATCGAACCCCTGGTTCGAGAGGTGCTGGTGGAACGGCCGGAAGTGTAGCGCGCCGAGGAAGAGGTCGGCCGCGTGCTCCGGGCGGACCGGGCGCAGCAGGCCGCGGGCGATCGCTCGCGAGAACCACGCGACCACCTCGCGCCGCGCGCGGACCGGCGGCAGGTCCTCGCGCCGGTCGGCCATGGACTCGACGTGCATGCCGGCCGAGCGGAGCACCGCGAGGCACGGCACGATGCGCTCGAGGTAGGCGGAGAGCTCCTCGGCGAGCTCGAGGAGCTGGATCCGCGCGTCGCGGTCGTCCGGGCCCGCCCGCGCGCGCGCCATCCACGGCGGCTCGAAGGGCGGCAGCAGCGCGGCGCGCAGGAGCTGCTCCTTGGTGCCGAAGCGCTGGAACAGCACCCCGTGCGAGACGCCGAGCCGCTCCGCGATGAGCGTCGTCGAGACGCCCGCGCCGTGCTCCAGAAAACACGCGCGTGCCTCGTCGAGGATCTGCGCGTCGGTGATGTTACGCGGCCTTGCCATTCATAAGTATCATGATACTTACTGCGTGACGTCACAATGACTTTCAGGTGACGGTCCAGCGGACGCTGTCGTCGCGAGCGAGGCGCTGCCCGGAGGGCGGGCGAGCGCAGGGGAGCGCGACGCGGCGGAAGCAGCCTTTCTTGGCCGAAGGAGATGCCTGATGCTTGTTCATCGCTTGAGCCAGCTGTCCCGAGCCGACCTCGCCAGGGCGGGCGGCAAGGGCGCCAACCTCGGTGAGCTGATCCAGCTCGGCCTGGCCGTGCCGCCCGGGTTCGTTGTGAGCGCTGACGCGTACGCGGAGCAGGCGCGCGCATGGGGGCTCGCCGAGCGCCTCTCGGCGCACCTCGCCGCGAGCCGCTGGGAGGCGGCGGCCTCGGAGGCCGCGGAGCTCTTCGAGCGGGGTGCGATGCTGCCCGCGATGGAGAGCGCGGTCCGAGACGCGTACCGCGAGCTCGGCGCGCCGCCGGTCGCGGTTCGCTCCTCGGCGACGGCGGAGGACCTCGCCGACGCCTCGTTCGCGGGCCAGCACGAGACGTACCTCGACGTGGCGGGAGAGGACGGGCTGCTCCTCGCGCTGCGGCGGTGCTGGGCGTCCCTCTGGAGCCCGAGGGCCCTCGGCTACCGGGCGGCGCGGGGCATCGATCACCTGGGGGTCAACATCGCCGTGGTGGTGCAGCGCATGGTCCCGGCCGACTTCGCCGGCGTCCTGTTCACCGTCGACCCAGTGGCCCAGCGCGCCGACCGCATGCTCCTGGAGGTCGCCCCGGGCCTCGGCGAGGCCGTGGTGTCAGGACACACGACCGGCGACGTGTACCGCCTGCGGCGCGCGCCGTTCGCCGGGGCCGCGGCGCCCGGCCCGGACCGACCGAACGGGGCCGCGGGCCCCGGGACGAACGACCTCGCGATCGACGACCGCGACCGCCGGGAGGCCGGCCGTCCCGCGCCGAGCGACGCGCTGGTGCTCGATCTGGGCCGCATCGGGCTCCGCCTCGAGGCCCACTTCGGCTGCCCGCAGGACGTGGAGTTCGCCTTCGCCGGGAGCTCCATTCACCTCCTCCAGTCGCGCCCGATCACCACGCTCGGCACGGCCGAAATCGAGCCCCTCCCTCCGCCCCCGCAGCTCAACCGCATGCAGCGGAGGATGCTCGAGGCCAACGACAACGACCGGTTCCCCGTCGCCCCCAGGCCGCTCGATCAATGGGGCTTCCGGGCGACGCTCCCCGCGCTCGTGCGCATGGTGCGCTTCCTGGGGCTCGACGTGGACGAGGCCGAGGAGCGCGCGTGGGTCGGCCAGGTGTGGCGCCCGATCTTCGTCCCACCGCGGGCGCGACCCACCCTCCGGTTGCTCCGGCTGCCGCAGAAGGTCGCGGCCAGCCTGCGCGACGACGCGATGGCGTGGTGGGAGGGCGACGGGTTCAAGCGGCTCCAGGAGGCCTGCGCGCCGGTCGATCTCCGCGCGCTGGACGACGCCGCGCTCCTCCGCCGCGCCGACCGGATTACGGAGACCACGACCGCGGTCCTGGGCGAGCGGTTCGAGAAGCGCGCCAGCGAGCTGGCCGCGATCGCCCTCCGCGTCCCGGTCGCCCTCGCCGTGGGACCGAAGCGGGCAGCGACCGTCATGCGCGACCTCGTCTCGGGCCTGCGCACCCGGACGTCCGACGTGAACCTCGCGATCTTCCACCTCGCGCGCAGGGCGGTGAGCGCCGGGCCGGAGGTCGCCGGCGCGATCCGGGAGGGGCGCCCGGAGGCCCTCCGCGAATCGGAGGCCGGCCGGGCCTACCTGGCCGAGGTCGACGCGTTCCTGGACGAGCATGGGCACCGGGAGAGCACCGGTCTGTACCTCTCGGCGCCGACGTGGCGGCAGGATCCCGCGCCGCTGTGGGGGCTCCTTCGCGGCCTGCTCGACGTCGCCGAGCCGCCGTCCGAGGAGGCCGGGCTCGCGCGTTACCGGGCCGCGCTCGAGGAGGTCACCCGCGCGCTTCGCCTCGTGCCGGGTCTGCCCGACGCGTTCCGCCGCACCCTCGAGCGGCTGCGGAGCGCGATCGTGTTCCGGGAGCGCACGCACTTCGATCTGGTGCGCTCGTTCTCCGCGCTGCAGGCGATCGTGGCCGAGATCGCGCGTCGCCTCTGCGAGCGCGGGCGCCTGCCGCGCCCTGACGACGTCTTCTACCTGACGGAAGCCGAGCTCCGGGGGTGGCTGGAGGGGGCGGCGCCGCCGCTCGACGAGGTGGAGCGGCTCGTTCGACGGCGGCGCGCGACGTACGGGGTGGTCAACGCGAGGTGGCAGAAGACGTCGTTCGGGGCGGGCGCGGGAGGCGCCTCCGGCGACGAGCTCCGCGGCATCGGGGCGTCGTCCGGGGTGGTCCGCGGCAAGGCGCGCATCGTGCGGGACGAGCGGGAGTTCGAGCGGCTGAAGGCGGGGGAGATCCTGGTCTGCCGCTACACGAACCCCGCGTGGACGCCGCTCTTCACGCTGGCCGCGGGCGTCGTGACGAACGTCGGCGGCGCGGTCTCCCACGCGGCCATCGTCGCGCGCGAGTACGGGATCCCGGCGGTGCTGGGGGCTGCCGGGGCGACCGAGCGCATCACGGATGGCCAGGAGATCCTCGTGGACGGCACGGAGGGCCGGGTGGCGCTCCTGCGCCGGGGCGACCGTCAGGACGGCGCGGGCGAGCTCGCCCGTGCCTGAGCCTTCGTCGCGCCTGCCGGTGCGGCTCCTCGCCGCCATCGCCCTGTCGACGGCGCTCGCGCCGCTCAACTCCACGATGGTCGCCGTGGCGCTGCCGGAGATGTCGCGCGCGCTTCGCGTCGACTCCGGCGCGCTCCGGCAGGCTCTCGTGACGAGCTACCTGCTCACGAACATCGTCCTGCAGAGCCCCGGTGGGAAGCTCGGAGATCGCCTCGGCCACCGGCGCGCGCTCGGGCTGGGCCAGCTCCTCCTGGCGGTCGGGGCCGCGCTCGCCTACCTCTGGCCGGTGCTCCCGGTGCTCGCGGCGTCGCGCGTCGTGATGGCCGCGGGCGGCGCGATCGTGGTCCCGAGCGCGACGGCCATGCTCCGCACGGAGCTGCCGCCCGAGGTGCGCGGGCGCGCCTTCGGCGCCTTCGGGGCGGTGATGGGGCTGTCGGCGGGCACCGGACCGACGATCGGGGCGCTGCTCGTGGGGACCTTCGGGTGGACCTCGATCTTCCTCGCGAACGTCCCGGTGCTGCTCCTCTCCGCCGCGCTCGCGCACATCGGCGGGCCGCCGCGCCCCGCGGCCGTGACGCCTGCCGCGCCGCGACCGCGGTTCGACGTCGTGGGCTCGGTGCTGCTGGGTGGGTCGCTCATCGGGCTCGTCCTTGGCCTCGAGGCCGCTCACCTCCGCTGGGCCGCGGTGCTCGGCGCGCTGGGCCTTGTGCCCTTCGTGCTCTGGGAGCGGCGCGCGGCGGACCCGGTCATCGACTTCTCCCTGTTCAGGCGGCGCGCGTTCCTCGGCGGCAGCCTGCTCATCGCGCTCCAGAACTTCGCCATGTACGCGACGATCTTCGAGCTGCCCCAGGTGGCGGGGCGGCTGTTCCACGTCGGGCCGCGCGACGTCGGCACGACGCTGCTGGCCATGATGGGGACGATGGTTGTCGTCTCGCCCCTCGCGGGGCGCGGCTCCGATCGCTTCGGGCCGCGCGCGCTGGCGCTCGCCGGCTGCTCGCTCGCCCTGGCCGGCATGCTCCTGCTCGCGGCGCGGCCTCTGGGCGCGCTCACGGACGCGATCCCCGCGCTCGTGATGCTCGGCGCCGGCCTCGGCCTGACGTCCCCACCGTCGCAGTCCGCGGCGATGAGCGACGTCCCGCGCGAGAAGAGCGGAATGGCCGCAGGCCTCACATCGACGATGCGCTACATGGGGGGCATCGTCGGCCTCACCGTGCTCGGCCTCGTCCTCACCGACCGCCCGGCGGCCGATGTGGTGAACCGCGAGCACACGATGGCCACGTCCATCTTCGGCGCGGCGCTGCTCCTGACGATCGGCTGCGCCTTTCTCCTTCCCGGCCGCGCCGCCGCGCCGGTGGCAGCCGCGGGATCACGGTAGAGCGTTTCACGAGGAGAGGCGCGAACGACTCGTCCGGCCACTCCTCGACGGTGAGCTCGGGATCACCGCAAGAGCAACCACGGTTGACGTACGCTTCATGCCGTCACGGTGAAGCGACACGTGCGTCAGTGCGGAGATGAACGAGATCTCTGGATCTCGCGCCTGGCGCACAGGCGCAGCGGCACAACACGTCACGAATTTGTGCCAAGATGCGCCGCACTTCGCCGTGCTCCGCACCGGTGCGCGCGAGCCGCCGGGAGAGGATCACGCGCCGGTTTTTGTTTGACGCCAGCAATGTGAACGCTCACAATGTCCCAGGTATCCTTCCGCTTTGCCCTGGGTAGGCCGCCATGCGGCGCCGGGCCCTCGTCCTCGTGCACATCCACCTTGAAGGTCGGGCTCTGAGGAGCTCGCTGCCCGACTGGGCATCCCTCTGGAGACCAGCATGATCACTCCCTTCGATTTGCACCGTCAGACCCTGACTCCTTCCCGTTCCCTCCTTCGTCTCTCTGCCCTCGGCTGTGTGCTCGCCGCGCTCGCCGGTTGCGCAAGCGACACGGGGGACGAGCAGCCGCCCGGTGATGGTACGGGTGGCTCGGAGAACCCGACGACGAGCGCCAGCAGCACGACAGGCGCGAGCACGAGCGCGAGCGGCACGGGTGGATCGAACTCCGGCACGAGCACGAGCACGAGCAGCGGAAGCGACACGGGCACGGGCGGCGACCCGACGTCCGGGGCCGGGGGGAGCGGCGGCGCTCCGGGGGACGGCGGCGGCGGCGCAGGCGCGGGCGGCTCGCCCGTGACCTGCGACCTGCCCACCACGTTCAAGTGGAAGTCGGGGCCTCCGGTGATCGGCCCCAAGCCGCCTGCCGGTCGCACCTTCGCCTCCGTCAAGGACCCGACGATCGTGTTCGAAGACGGCAAGTACCACGTATTTGCCACCGTGTTCGACACCACGTCGGGCAACGGGTCGTGGAGCTCCGTGTACTTGAACTTCACCGACTTCACTCAGTCGAACTCCGCGCCGCAGCAGCACATGGCGAACTGGCCCACCGGCGGCACGGTCGCGCCCCAGGTCTTCTTTTTCCGGCCGCACAACAAGTGGTACCTCATCTACCAGTGGAACGGCAGGTACTCGACCAACGACGACATCAACAACGTCAACGGCTGGAGCCGGCCCCAGTCGCTGCTCAAGGGCGAGCCCGGCGCCATGGGGAACGTCCTTGGCGCGCTGGACTTCTGGAACATCTGCGACGACAAGAACTGCCATCTGTTCTTCTCCCGGGACGACGGGAAGCTCTACCGCTCCAAGGTCAGCATCGATAAATTCCCGGCTTTCGATGGGTACGAGGTCGTCATGACGGCTCCCAGCTCGGGGCTCCTGTTCGAGGCCAGCAACGTCTACAAGGTGGATGGCACGAACAAGTACCTGCTCCTGGTGGAGGCGTTCGACAACAGCCCTCGCTTCTTCAGGTCGTGGACCTCCGAGAGCCTCGACGGCCCCTGGGCCCCCCTGGCGGACACCAAGCAGAAGCCCTTCGCCGGCCCTGCCAACGTGACGTACGAAGGCGGGGACTGGAGCGACGACATCAGCCATGGTGAGATGATCCGCTCCGCGAACGACGAGCGAATGACCATCAACGCGTGCAACATGCAGTTCCTCTACCAGGGCAGAGATCCGAACGTCGGGGGGGATTACGGCAAATTGCCGTACAAGCTGGGTCTGCTCACGCTCGAGAAGTGACTCCCCGCCCCTCCTCGAGCTCTCGGGAGGGACGTTCAGGCAGAAGCGCCGATCTCCCGATCGGCGCATCCCCAGCGAGCCCGGGGCGACATCAGCCAGGGTCGGAATCGGGGTCGACCATCGATGCGTCAGGGGCGCCGCGCGCAGGATCCGCGGCCTGAATCCAGGGGATCGCTGGACGAACGGCATTCTCCGTCTATCCTTGAGCGGTGCGCTCGGGGGAGCTCTTGGGGGGGCGCTTCCGCGTCGAAGCGCTCGCGGAGAGCGGAGGCATGGGCGCGGTCTACCGCGCCTGGGACGTCACCACCGGAAGGCGGGTCGCCGCCAAGGTGCTGCACGATCCGTCGCCGCACCACCTCGCGCGCTTCGCGCGGGAGGCCGAGCTCCTCGCCCGTCTCGCACACCCCGGGATCGTCCGGTACGTCGCCTACAGCGCCGCGCGCGAGAGCACGCCCTTCCTGGTCATGGAATGGCTGGAGGGCGAGGACCTCTCCCGGCTCCTCTCGCGTCGGCGGCTCTCGGTCGCCGAGACAGTGGAGCTCGGGGCGCGCGTCGCCGCGGCCCTGGGCGCCGCCCACGCGCTGGGGATCGTCCACCGCGATCTCAAGCCGGCCAACATCTTCCTCGTCGGCGGCCGGATCGAGGAGCCCAGGCTCCTCGATTTCGGGGTCGCCCGCTTCCCGGACATGGCGCCGATCACCGGCGCCGGGATGCTGGTCGGCACGCCCGACTACATGGCCCCGGAGCAGGCGCGCAGCGGCGATGAGGTCGGCGCGCCCGCCGACATCTTCTCGCTCGGCTGCGTGCTCTTCCAGTGCGTCACCGGCGCGCCGCCGTTTCAGGCCGATCACCTGGTCGCCCTCCTCGCCAGGATCATCTTCGACGATCCGCCGCGCCTGTCCGAGCGCTGCCTCGGCGCGCCCCCGTGGCTCGACGCGCTGGTCTCGCAGATGCTCGAGAAGGATCCGGCGCGGCGCCCGCGCGACGGGGCCGCGGCCCACGCCGCGCTCGCGGCGCAGGAGGTCCATGGCGGGGCGAGCTCGGGACCGACGAGCTCCGCCCTCACCAGCAGCGAGCGCCGCTTCCACGGCGTCGCGGTGATCGGCCGCGCGCCAGCGTCCGCGCAGGGCGCCACCCTCTCGGTCAGCGAGGCGGACGCGGACGCCGGCGCGCTCCGGGAGGTCGCCGCCCGCTTCGAGGGGCGCCTGGAGCTGCTCGCCGACGGTACGGCGGTGCTCATCGTCGGCCGCCCGCACGTGCCCACCGACGTCGCCGCGCAGCTCGCGCGCTGCGCGCTGGCGCTGCGGGAGCGCGTCCCCGATCGCCCGATCGCGATCACGGTCGGCTGGGGCGAGCTCGGGCGCGGCCTGCCGGTCGGCGACGCCATCCAGCGCGCGGCGGGGCTGCTCCGGAGCGCGGGCCGCGCGGGCGCGCCGCAGATCCTCCTCGACAGGACCACCGCCGGGCTGCTCGAGGCCCGCTTCGAGGCAGCGATCACCGCGTCCGGCGCCGTCGAGCTGCGCGGCGAGCGCAGCGCCGCCGAGCCGTGGCGCCCGCTCCTCGGCAGGCCCACGCCCTGCGTCGGCCGCGATCACGAGCTCCGCGTGCTGGAGCAGACCTTCGCCGCCTGCGCCGGCGAGCCCGCCGCCCGGGCGGTGCTCGTCATCGGCGCCGCGGGCATGGGCAAGTCCCGCCTGCTCCAGGAGCACCTCGCGGCCCTCCGGCGCGCCGGCGCGCCCGCGGAGATCTGGGCGGGGCTCGGGGATCCGCTGCGCGCGGGCTCCATCGGCGGCCTGCTCGCGGAGGTGATCCGGGGCGCGGCGGGGATCCAGGGCGGCGAGCCGATCGAGGAGCGGCGCGCGCTCCTCCGGGCCCGCGTCGCCCGCCGCGCGCCCGAGGCGGAGCGGCGCCGGATCGAGGAGTTCCTCGGAGAGCTCGCCGGCGTCCCCTTCCCCGACGAGGACAGCCTCCCGCTCCGCGCCGCCCGGCAGGATCCCGAGCTGCTCGGCGAGCAGATGCAGCGCGCGCTGCGCGATTTTCTGCGCGCCGAGTGCGCGGCCCAGCCGGTGGTGCTCGCGCTGGAGGACGTGCACTGGGCCGATCGCGCCTCGGTCGCGGCCATCGACGCGGCGCTGCGCGAGCTCGCGGACCAGCCGCTCGTCGTGCTCGCCACGGCGCGCCCCGAGATCAAGCAAGCCTACCCCGATCTCTGGGGCGAGCGCGGGCGGCAGGAGATCTGGCTCAGGCAGCTCTCGCCGAAGGCGTGCGCGCAGCTCACGCGGGAGGCGCTGGGCGGCGCGGCCGACAGGGCGCTCGTCGATCGTCTGGTCACCCGGTCCGAGGGCCAGCCCTTCTTCCTCGAGGAGCTGATCCGCGCGACGGCGGAGGGCCGGGGCGAAGCGATGCCCGACACCGTGGTGGCGATGGTGCAGGTCCGGCTGGAGGCGCTCCCGCCCGCTGCGCGCCGGATCCTGCGCGCCGCCAGCGTGCTCGGCGAGGTGTTCTGGCGAGGCGCCGTCGCCCACCTGCTCGGCGGCGACGCCGCGCTGCTCGCGGATCACCTCTCCGCGCTCGTCACCGGGGAGCTCTGCGTCCGCCGCCGCGAGAGCCGCTTCCCCGGCGAGGAGGAGTACTGCTTCCGCCAGGCGCTCCTGCGCGAGGGCGCTTACGCGCAGCTCACCGAGGACGATCGAGCGCTCGGCCACCGCCTCGCCGCCGAGTGGCTCGAGGGCGCGGGCGAGGCCGATCCGCTGGTGCTCGCGGCGCACTGCGAGCGCGGCGGCCTGACCGCCCGGGCGGCGTCGCTGCTCGTCCGAGGCGCCGAGCTCGCGGCCGCGCGCCGGGCCTACCTCGACGCCGAGGGCTGCTACGGGCGCGCCGAGGCGCTGGTCGGCGCGCTGCTCCCTGCGGCGCGCCACGCGCGGGGCCTCGCTCGCTTCCGGCTCGGGCGCCACACCGAGGCCCTCGCCGACCTCGCCGCGGCGCGCGAGGAGGCGGCCGAGGCGTCGGAGCCAGGGGCGGAGATCGAGCTCCTCCTCGATGAGGCCATGATCCTCGACTGGACAGGCGAGTACCGGGCCGCGAGCGAGCGGGTCGAGGCCGCCGAGCGCCTCGCCGACTGGGTGGACTCCCCCCTGCTCGGCGCCCGCCTGCTCCTCGGCGTGGGCCGCTCGCTCCACCGGGACGACCGCGAGGACGAGGCCGCCATGGTGCTGTCGCGCGCCGCGGAGCAAGCCGCGCGGCTCGGGGACGAGGGCTATGAGACACACATCATCGCCCGGCTGATGCTCGGCTTCATCCTGGCCAGCCTCGGCCGGGTCGATGAGGCGGCGCGGGACCTCGACGCGGTGATCCTCAGCTGCGAGGAGCGCAGCGATCTCATGCACCTCGGCGCAGCGCTGAACAACCGCGCGCTCGCGCGGGCCCTCCAGGGCGACCGCGCCGGGATGATCGCCGACCTGGAGCGCACCATCGCGCTCGGGCGCGACCTCGGCCAGCCCGCGTTCGAGCTCGTCGGCCGCTACAACCTCGCCGAGTACCTGTATCTGATGGACGATCTCGAGGCCGCGGCGCCCCACGCGCGCGCCGTCCAGGCGATGGGGCCGCGCTGCGACGAGCACCACGCGCCGATCGCCGTGGCGCTCCTGACCGCGCGCCTGCGCCTCTACCAGGGCGACGAGGCGGGCGCTCGCGGGGTCGCCCTGCGGCTGCGCGCGGCGCAGGAGGAAGCCGGCGGCGACGCGCTGAAGCCCTCGGAGGACGTGCTCTGCTCGATGATCGAGCTCGCGACGTGCGACGACGACGGCGCCGCGTGGGCCGCGCTCGAGGAGCGCTCCGCGCGCTGCTCGGTAGGGCAGGAGCGGATCGAGGTGCTCGAGGCGCGGGCCCTCGCCGCCTTCCGTCGCGGCCGGTACGTCGATGCCCGGTTGCAGATCGAGCGCGCCCTCGCGGCCGCCTCCACCACGCCGACCGTCATGGGCAGTCGCCTCCGTCGCTGGCACACGGAGCTGACGGCGCTGTCAGAATCGGACGCACCGGACAACCACCCTCGTCGCCGCTGAATCACCTTGCACGGGCGTGATAATGCGAAAAGATAGAATATTGAACCCATAGTCAACCTATGGGCGATGTTGGTGAGCCCGCGCTCGCGCGCCGCGCGCAGGGAGCCGCCGGGTATGCGCCAGAAATGGGGGGGAACCCATGTCGCTCAAGGAGAGATTCATCGTGCTTGTCTGGGCTGGGGTGCTGTCGGGCTGCGCCGCGGAGGTGGGGGACACCGAGGCGCTGGACGAGCTCGTGGGGGAATCCCAGGGAGCCCTTCTGGGCGGCAACGCGCTCAGCGCGAACGCCCTGAACCTCAATGCCTTGAACCTCAACGCCTTGAACCTCAACGCCCTGAACCTCAACGGTCTCAGCGCGCAAAACCTCGCCGCGATCCGGGATCCCGGCCCGAGCGGCGCGCTGGCGCGCGAGTTCATGCGGTATGCGACGAGCTGCGCCCTGAGGAGCACGGAGTCCTTCGCCTTCTCGTGGACGGACTCCAAGGGCACCGTCCACAACGAGCGCTACCCCGGGCTGCTCGGCGCCGCGCCCGCCTGGGCGACCGGGCCGCTCGACGAGCTCGGGCAGCGCATGGTCTCCAGCTGCGTGGCGGCGCGCGTGAACTACTATCAAATACCGGTCCTCCTCTCCGCCCGCTCGCTGCGGGATCCGCTGAAGACGCTCTCCTCGAGCCAGGAGCTCGTCGACTATCCAGATGTCGAGGGGGCCTTCTGGGGCAACCTGTTCGCGGCGCAGCCTTACCTCAACGCTTGCTACAACAGCGCGACGGTCGACAACTCGCGCTCCTACCAGCGCGACTGCGCCGCGGGCCACCTGCTGTCCGACGGCCAGCTCGTGGGGTGCGGGGTGATCCGCATGGTCGGCCCCTGCAGCCGGGTCTGCCAGACCCTCAACGGGGCCGGCCAGTACTATCCGTCCTGTGTCGACCGCCCCGGCCAGAGCACAGCGACCGTCAAGGAGGTGATCACCACCTCCTTGCCCTGACCGGCGCGCCCTCAAAAGGCGCCGACCTCGCCGAGCAGCGTCCCGTTCTCGATCAGGTCCACATGGCCCCGAGGGGTCGACTCGCCCGCCGCCCAGCGCGATTCGAAGGAGAGCTCGAATGCGCCGCCGCACCCGGCGCAGCTGTCCCCCGATCCGCGGCCGGCGTACACGTCCGGGAACGGGCTCTCGTCGAGGCGGTACGCCGCCACCGGTACTTTCACGAGCTCCGGCAGATCGTGTCGGATTCGCGCGAGCCCGATTGCGTCGCGCTGGTCGCGATGCAGCTCTTCGAGCTGGGCGCGTGAGGCGCGAACCGGACCGAGAAGGACGTTCTGTCGACCCGAGGCAGGCAGGTCCCGCAGCCGGGGCATGCGGGCTCTCGCGGGCAGACGCCGTACTTTACAGACCCGAAGGACCTTGAGCCCGCCCCTCGCGATCGAGCCGCCTCCGCCCTAGATTCGGTGCGCTGACAGCCAATTCGACTGCCAGGGCAGACGATCCGCTCGAAGGAGGAGAATCGCGATGCGTCGTACTATGCCGACCCTCACGGGAAGCCTGATCGCAGGGCTCGCGCTCGGCGTCATCACCTGCATTTCGTCGACCGCGCTGGCCGGGCGCCCCGTCGCCCAGGTCCTCGCGGCGGATCGCCTCGCAGCCAAGGAACCCTGCGCCACGGCGGAGAATGACGAGAACCGGACCATCACGATCGGCGGCATCGGCGAGGTCGCGCGGCCTGCGGATTCGATGCGCACGAGCATCGGCGTGGAGGTGCGCGAAAAGACGCTCGGGGCCGCGCGCGACAAGGCCGCGGGCAGGTCGCAGGCGGTGCTCGCCGCCCTGCGTGGCCTCGCCATCCCAGGGCTGGAGATCCGCACGGTCGACATCTCGCTCTCGCCGATCCGAGAGTCGCGCGCGCCGCACGAGGAAATCACCGAGCCCAGGATCATCGGCTATTCGGCTTCCAGCCAGCTCTCCGTCGCGCTGCGGGGCGTGTCGCCGGCCGAGC
Organism: Sorangium sp. So ce302; assembly: GCF_051530145.1. Taxonomy (GTDB): domain Bacteria; phylum Myxococcota_A; class Polyangia; order Polyangiales; family Polyangiaceae; genus Sorangium; species Sorangium cellulosum_B. The sequence continues at coordinate 11,552,329 of NZ_CP150326.1, forward strand.
TCCAGGCCGCAGGCTCGAGGATCCTCCAGGCCGCGCTCGCCTCGGGCGCCAACGACGTCGGCGGGCTCGAGTTCTTCTTGAGCGACCGCACCGAGGCGCGCCGCAGCGCCATCGCGGCTGCCGTGCAGGACGCGCAGGCGAACGCCAAGGCGGTGGCCAAGGCGGCGAACGTCAGGATCGCCGAGCTGCAGTCGATCTCGGTCGTCCAGCAGGAGCGTTATGGATTTGCGCAGCAGATGAAGGGGCTCGGAGGCGCGGACGGCTTCCCCGTCGAGCCCGGAAACATCCGTGTCACCGCTGCGGTGACGGTCCGTGTGGCGTTTGCCCCGAGCCCGTGAGCTCAGGGCGGCGGCCCGCAGGCGGCGCTCGCGATCGCGGCTCGGCGCGTCCTCACGGCATGCCCGTGAAGAAGTCGTACATCGCCCCGATGGCAAAACACGGAACGCCGTGGCTCGTGTTGCTGTACGCGGGATCGTCGTGGGAGCACCAGATCGTCGGCTCCGAACAGCCGCTGTAGGAGATGCAGCCGGGGTTCACCGTCTTGCCGCTGCTCTGGCAGCCCATCACCTGGGAATACGGCGTCGAGCTCATCTCGCACATGTTGGCGGTGCGGAACCTCGCGACCGCGCTCGCCCCGTCTCCTCCGCGGACGGTGTCGTTCTTGCCCTGGATGTACATCGCGGGCATGGACACCTGCAGCGCGCCGTAATCGGAGGCCGCGACGGGCGCGACCGCCCTGAAGTTCATGTGCTCGGCATCGGACTTGTGCGCCAAGATCTGCATGATCATCTGCGCGCCGGAGCTGTGGCCGGTGGCGAACACACGGTCCATGTCGATGCAGTAGCTGTCCATGAGGTCGTCGTAGATTCGCAGGACCTTGGCGATGTCGTTGTTGTAGTTCCAGCATCCACCCCGGTCCGACGACCTCCCCACGGCGCGCACGTACTCCGTCTCGAAGGCCGACCCTCGCGTGAGGTTGATGAACTGGTCGATCGGGTTGCCGCAGGCGTGGAAGCCCATCAAGAGGGGGAGAGGGGTGTTGCCATCGTAGCTGTCCGGGAACGTGTAGATGTGATCGTCGTCGACCTTCACCGTTCCGCTCTCGGGCCGCCCCGACTTGCCGCAGCCTGGGCTCGGGTTGCCCGCCGGCGATTCCGTGCCGCCGGTCCCCATGCCACCGGCCCCGGCCTGCGGTCCGCCCCCGGTCGACCCACCTGTCGTGCCGCTGCTGGAGGAGCTGGCGTCATCGCTCGTTCCCCCAGTCGAGGTGGTCTCCCCGCCGCTCGTAGACGTGTGGGCCCCGCCCGCGCCGCCCGTGGCCTGATCGGCTCCGCCGCCTCCCGTGCCGGGCGAGCCTGTCTCGGACGAGCAAGCGAGAAACATCAAGGCGACGGCAGGAAAAAAGGAATAAGCACCTGATCTCGGCATCGTCTGGACCCTCTCGTGATCGCCCGGTTCGTCTCTCCGCGCTCGCCGCGTGCCGATCCAACGATGATCTCGGGCGAGGATGCGCCTCACGTGGAGGCACCAGCCCGACCGTCACGGCGGACGCGCTGAAGTGACGAAAGGCCCGGTGCGCATGGCACGCCTGTCCGTGGCAAAGCGGAAGAAGGATCGACGCGTCGACTGTGAACGCTCACATAGGCGGCGTCAATCAAATTGGACCGGCGCGACGCCCACCTTGATCTCGGCGGGTGCGCAGCAGTGGCAGCTGCGGCACCCCCGTGAGCTGTCATGAGAGCTCGGCTCGCGCGAGCTCGTCGTTCCCGGATCAGTTGGCAATGAACGCGCAGCACCCGACGACGCAGATGTAGCCGTCGGCGCAGCCGTCGCTGCAAGGATCCGCGCACGTCGGAGCCGACCCACCTTCGCCACCGCCGGGGTCGGAGCTGCCGCCGGGGTCGGAGCCGCCGCCGCCATCGGTCTCGCCCGTGCTTCCATCGTCGGGGCAATCGTGCCCGCCGTCGTCGCTGCCGCCCGGATCGCCGGAGCTGCTGCTATCCCCGGGGTCGCCGGAGCCGCTGCCGGGGCCGCCGTCGCAATGGCCAGGACCGATGCCGCCCTCGTTGAAGTCCGCGAGCGCATCCGACAGCGCGACGGCACCCTCGGCCGCGCCGCCTTGCTTGATGTCGTACGGGAGCCGGCCATCGGCGTCCTTGTTGTCCTTCATCCACGTCTCGGCTTCCGCGAGCGCCCCGCCCAGGGCCGCCTCGCTCGCGCCGCTACCCACGTTCAGCAGCGCGGCGATCAGCTGGTGGCACAGGATCAGGCTGGCGTCGCCCTTCGGCGCCGTCTCGAAGAGCTCCAGCAGCTCCGCCTGGGAGTACTCGACCCCTCCGATGGTGAGCTTCGATGTCGGCCAGCTCTCCTCGTGGTTCTTCCAGTAGCCCTGGGTGAGCGTACAGCCGTCCCCCTCGGACGGGGGCGGAGTCCCGACCACGTTGCCTCTCCCCTCGCCGAAGCGATCCGGGTCGCCGTTCCCACAGGCAACGAGAGCGGAGCCAACCAGCGACAGACACCCCACGAGCACCAACCTGCCAAGCGTCATGATTCCTCCTGAAGTTGCGCATCGCGCGATGGGCGCTCCTCGCGAGGAGCGAGCGACATCGCGCGTGTCAGGCGGCGGGCATCGCGCAGGATCGGGGCGCACAGGCGACCCCGAGCCGGCGGGACCATGTTCTCGATCCACCCGCCCCAGCTGCAGCCCATGAGGAGCCGCGCTCTCGGTTCCTTCAGTGCCGGCCTGCGCTCGGCGCGGCTCATGTTTTTGTGGGCGCTTTCCGATCCCGTGTCGTTCTCGAACGATTGAATTTTTCCTTCACCAGCACATGAGTAGCCGAGATCACGTCAGGCCGTGAGATCCCGTATCATTCTCGCTCGAACAAAATCTTCCTTCATGAGCACACGAGCGACCGAGATCACTTCAGCCCATGACGATCCATCTTGTTGAGCAGCCCCTGCCGCGACAGCCCGAGCCGCGCTGCTGCCTGGCTCCTGTTTCCCTGGGTCGCCCGGAGCGCGGCGGCGATCTCGCGCCGCTCCAGCGCCGCGATCTTCTCTTCCAGCGTCGCCCCCTCGGCCGGCTCGTCGCCTGCCGGCGCCGCGGGCGCGCTGCCTCGCCGCGCCGGCGAGAGGTCCTCCTCGAGGATCTCTCCCCTGCCCCCGGCCATCACGAGCGCGCGCTGCATCTCGTGCCGGAGCTCTCGCAGGTTGCCGGGCCAGTCGCAGGCCTCGAGCCGGCGCATCGCGCCGGGCGAGATCGCGGTCGCCGGCGAGCGCGGCACGAGGGCCCGCGACAGGTTCAGGAAGTGCTGCGCGAGGAGCGGCAGATCGCCCACGCGATCCGCGAGCCGGGGCAAGGCGATCTCGATCCCGCGCACGCGCCAGTAGAGGTCGTCGCGAAAGGTCCTGTCCGCCACCATCGACTCGAGCGCTCTGTGGGTGGCCGACACGACACGGACGTCCACGGTCAGCGGGCGCGCCGCGCCCACCGGCAGGATCTCGCCCGTCTCGAGCACGCGCAAGAGCTTCACTTGCAGCGCCGGCTCCATGTCGCCGATCTCGTCGAGGAACAGGGTCCCTCCGTCCGCCTCGACGAACAGGCCGGGAGCGTCCTTGATCGCGCTCGTGAAGGCGCCTTTCCGGTGGCCGAACAGCGTCGATTCCAGGAGGGTCGGCGCGAGCGCGCCGCAGTTGACCGCGATGAAGGCCTTGTCCTTCCGGCGGCTCCTTGCGTGCAGGTAGCGGGCGAACACCTCCTTGCCCGTGCCCGAGTCGCCGGTGATGAGCACCGGCACGTCGGTCGGCGCCGCGCGCTCGCAGAGCGTCCTCGCCTCGAGGAAGGCCGGCGACTGACCGAGCATCGCCGAGGCGTCGCCCTCGCGGGCGGCGAGCGAGCGCTCGAGCTCCGCCACCCGATCTTCCAGCGCGAGGCGCGCGGCCGCGCGAGCGACCACGGAGAGCAGCACGTCGGGGTCGACGGGCTTGGCCAGGAAGTCGTACGCGCCGCGCTCGACGAGGCGCAGGGCGAGCGGGGTCTCGCCCGCGCCCGAGACGACGATCACCTTGGCCGCGGGCCGCTCGGCGAGGAGCCTGTCCGCGAGCGCCGCGCCCTCCTCGGGGCGGCCCGTCGGCGGGAGCATCAGGTCGAGCACGACGAGGCGCGCGCTGGTGCGGCGGAGCTCCGAGAGCGCCTTCGGGGCGGCGCCGGCCTCGGCGACGGCGTACCCCTCCAGCGCGAGCAGCTCGCGGTAGGCGTCGCGGAACCCCGGATCGTCGTCGATGAGCAGGACGGTCTCGGTCACGGGTGACCGTACCGCGTCACCCGGGCGCGGATCCAGGGTTGCGCGGGGTGCGGCGCGGGGCGCTCTCCCTGTCTCCCTGCTTCACCCGGCACTTCACTGCCCCGGGACGCGCTACGGGGCAGGGCGCGCGCACCGGACCGGCATCGATTTCACGCCGCTCACCCAGTTCGAGCGGAGCCGCACGGCCGGCCCGGCGAGCTCGAGATCGGGGAGCCTGCGCAGGAGCTCCTCGAAGGCGACCCGCGCTTCCAGGCGCGCGAGCACGAGGCCCAGGCACACGTGGGGGCCGATGCCGAAGGAGAGGTGCTCGTTGGGCGTCCGGCCGACATCGAATTTCTGCGGATCGCTGAAGACCGCCTCATCGCGGTTGGCCGAGACGTACCACAGCACCACCTTGTCCCCGGCGGCGATCCGCTGCCCGCTCATCTCGGTGTCCCGCACCGCGGAGCGCCGGAAGTAATAGACCGGCGGCGTGAAGCGCAGCATCTCCTCGATGGCGGTCGGGAGGAGCGAGGGATCGTCGAGCAGGCGCCGGCGCTGGTCGGGGTGCTCGAGGAGCGCGAGCATCCCGTTGGTAATGAGGTTCTTCGTTGTGTCGTGGCCGGCCGTGAGCAGCAGGTTGAAGAAACCGCCGAACTCCGTATAAGAGAGCTTCTCGCCGTCCACCTCGGCGGCCATGAGCAAGCTCAGCATGTCGTCCTTGGGCTCCTTCCGCCGCTGCTCGGCGAGCTGGTGCGCATAGGCGTTCATGTTGTGGAGCACGGCGTTCAGCTCCTCGGGCGTGACGCCATAGGCGGGATCGCTGGCCCCGAAGAACCGCGTCGTCCAGTCGAGCATCTGCTCCTGATCCTCGCGGGGGACGCCGAGCACCTCGAGGATCACGGAGAGAGGCAGCTTGCCCGCGATGTCGCTGGCGAAATCGCATCCGCCGCGCTCGCATGCGTCGTCGATGAGCCTCGTCACGAGCTCCCGAACGTGGCCTTCGAGGCGCTGGATGACACGGGGCGTGAACCCCTTGCTGACCAGCGCCCGGAACCGGGCGTGCCGGGGAGGATCCATCATGATCATGACATCGGGGTTGTCGCGCATGTCCCCCGGCGGGAGATCCTCGATGAAGAGGCCGCGCCCCGAGCAGAACGCGGCCGGATCGCGCGAGATGCGGGCGACGTCGGCGTGCCGCGTGATCGCCCAGAACCCCCTGCCCGCCGGCTCGGGGTGCCAGTAGACAGGCGCCTCCCGGCGGAGGATCTCGAAGCGATCGTGCGGCGCGCCCGCGAGGTACAGGTCCGGATCGAGGACATCGACGGTTTCAGGGGTCATCTGGGCAGGATCTCCTCAGCAGCTTCGCGAGCGCAACCGCTTGCGACGCATTCTGAGCAGCGCGATGAGCGGGAGCGCCGCAGGCCATGGCCACGGGGGCTCTTCGCGACCCACGAAGCGGCACCCGCAGCCGCCCGTCGTGTCGCTGCTGGCGGGCGGGTCGCCGTTCGGGCTGGCGCCCGCGCCGCTGCCCGACGCGGGGGTGCCGGTTCCCGCGCCGCCAGCGCCGCTGGCCGTCGCGCCGCCTTCGCCCGTGGTGCTGCCGCCGCTCGCGCCGGCGCCGCTGGCCGCCGTGGCGCCGCCGGTCCCCGCGCCGCCGGCGCCGCTGCCCGTCGCGCCGCCTTCGCCCGTGGTGCTGCCGCCGCTGGCCGCCGCGGCGCCGCCGACCCCTGCGCCGCCACCGCCGCTGCCCGTCGCGGCGCCACCGACCCCTGCGCCGCCAGCGCCGCTGCCCGTCGCGCCGCCTTCACCGGTGGTGCTTGCGCCGCTCGTGACGGCGCCGCTGGCCGCCGTGGCGCCGCCGGTCCCCGCGCCGCCAGCGCCGCTGCCCGTCGCGCCGCCCTCCCCCGTGGTGCTTCCGCCGCCGGTACCGCCGCCTTCGCCCGTGCTGCTGCGTGGGCAGCCCAGGACCGACACGTCGTCGATCGCGAGACCGGCAAGCTGGACGCTCGCGTCGCTGTCGAGGTGGAACACCACCTCCACTCGTTTCCCGGCGTATCCGCTGATGTCAGCGTAGTGCGTGCCCCATCCCGCGCTCTCCTGGAGCACCAGGTTGGAGCTACCGACGGTCGTGGTCATCGATGCGTCGAGGAACTCCCAGAGACGCCTGGCGTTCGCACCCCCGACCTCTCGGATCTCCACCCACCCGTGATCCGAGGACGCGTTGTCGAGCTGGTACTTCATCGCCCAGCGGAGCTGAACGGGCGCCTGCACCCCGGACAGGTCGATCGGCGGGGAGACGAGGTCCTGATTCGAGCTCGCGTTGTACACGCCCGAGAGGTTCGTCTTCCAGCATTGCGTCCCGCCGTTGCACGTCGCGATCGGCGCGGCGCTCGGTGTGCCGAGCGCCCACGCGTCGGCTGTGCCGGCGTGCGTGAAGCCCTGCGCGCCGCCCTCGAAGTCCGCCGTCAGCCGGGTGGACGGGGCGTCGCCGCTCGAGCACGAGAGCGCGGGGATCGGGGCGTCGCAGATCGTGAGGCTCCACGCGGACAACACGCCGAGGTTGTTCGAGTTGTCCGTATCGTCCCGGAGCGTGAGCGTCCACCGGCCTCCAGCGTTCTCCCCGTCGAACCAGTGCAAGCGGTAGTCGAGCTCCGGCTGCACCATCATGCCGTTCAGCAGGGTGAAGTGTCCGGCCGGGAACGCAGCCTCGTCGTCGATCGTGAGTTCGAGGTTCGGGTAGGTCCTACTGCCGATATCGGTGAAGAGACCGTTGGTGTTGCCGGCCGGCGAGACGAGGTACACGTCCACGTCGGGGGGCATGGGATGGCTGAGCCGGACGCTCACGTTCATGTCACCGATACGGGGCGCGCCCGGGACGTCGATGAACGACGTCGTGGGCGCGCCGAAGAGGATCTCCCTGGGCACGCTCGCGCTGTCGTACGTGGTGCACCCCACGCTCGGCGCCGCCGGATGCACGCTCACGCTGAGCCCGTAATCACCCGCCGTCACCGAGCCGGTCACGGTCACCCTGTAGGTGCCCGCTGCTTTGACGGTCGCGAAGATGGCGTCCGAGTACGGTGTCTCGACAGGCCCGGATTGGTTGTCCACCTGGATGTCGAACCCGGACCCGAAGGGACCGATCGCGAGCGCGGCGGCGAACTGCGTGAGGTCGCGCGTCGGGTCCTGATCGAGGCTCGCGAAGAGGGTGTCGCCGGCGTTGAGGGAGAGCGAGTAGCTGTCGACGTCGCTCGCGTTGCTGTGCGTGCCAGCGATCCAGCCGGTCGCGGGGAGCGGCTGCGGTGTCGTGTCGTTCGGCTCGACCTCCGCCGTGGGCACGCCGCTCTGCACCTTGAGGTGGAGGTCGTAGGGGCGCAGCTGGACGGTCGCGGAGGGCACGCGCACGCGCGCGTAGTAGGTTCCCGCGGTCGCGAGGGGCGTGCCAGCGATGCTCGGCGACGAGCCCCCGAACGACCCGTTGAAGACGTCGGTCTCCAGCACTGTCGTGCCATCCTGATCGAGGATGTCGAGGTCGGCGTCCTGCGACGCGGTGGACGACGCTGTCATCACGGCGGCGTAGACACGGCTCCCGGCGGGCGCCTGGAAGGAGAAGAGATCCGTGTCGCCGCCTGGAAAGAGGTTGGCGCGCATGACCGTGTCGCTGGAGATGGCGTTCGCCTGCAACGCCGTCCCGTTGGGCTCCGCCTCCAAAGCGAGTTCCTGTCCGACGGCCAGGTGCGCCCTGCCAAGACCGTCGCCTTCGCTCGCGCCGCAGCCGGCGAGGATCAACGCTGCCGCGCCCTGCGCGACGGACGAGCTGATGACATCCCTGCTTCTCATGTCGTTTCCCTTCCGTTCCGCTGCTCCACCGCGCCCAGCTCCGTGGCGGGGCAACATCCTAGCTGCCGTCTCGGCTCCGTGGGTGCCGACCTTCGGGCAAGAGCGGCGCGGTTACCCAACAGAAGAAGAGTGGGCCAATGTAAGGCGTGGCAGGGGACCAGCCCACCACCAGCGGAACACGATAGCTTCCTGGCGGGAAGCGGCGCGCTCGAGAGCCAGCTTGTCGACCGTGCGGAGCGCCCCGCGCGATCACTCCTCGCCGGACGTCCGCTCCGCCTGCTCGAGCGCCTGCTTGTAGTACCACAGCCGTCGCAGGCTCGTGTCGCTCACCTGGTCGTCGCCGAGGATGTTGATCGCGATGCGCTGCGCCCTCACGGCGTCTGCGGTCTTCGCTTGCTGGAACAGGATGTCTGCGAGCGTCTCATAGCAAGGACTGCAGGACGCATTGCCGTCGACCGCGCGCTTCACGTACGCGAGCGCGCGGCCGAAGCGGCGTCTCAGCGCGTGGTAGCGGGCGAGGTAATCCAGCTGCATCTGGCTCGTCGCGCGCGGCTCGAGCCGGGCGACGAGCGGCTCGATATCGTCCCAGACTCGCTGCTCGAGCGGAAGCGACGCCTCGGCTCGGGTGTAGAACGACGCGAGGGGGTACAGGTAACGCGGCTCGTCCGGCGCGAGGGATGCGGCGCGCTCGAGGTCGCTCCTGGCACCGGCCAGATCGCCCCGGTCCCAGCGGAACGTCCCGCGGGCGAGGTACGGCTCCGGCCTCTCGTGCCCGACCCGGACCGCCTCGTTGAGATCGGCCGCCGCCGCCCGTGCTGCCGACGGATCGCTCCACCTCCGGAGTCGTGCCCAGAGCGCGTGCACGTCCTCGTCTCGCATGCTGCGCATGCGGGGCAGGACCGCCGGGGCGCGGTCGACGTACGCGCGCCTCACGGTCTGCACCTCGATCTCGTTCGCCTCGACGAAGCGCGTGAGCGCGCGCTCGAGCGCGCTCTCGGGCATGTCGCCGAACGCATCGACGAGGGTGCGATCCCGCGCGTCGCGCGCGTCGCTCAGCGCCCGGAGGTAGCGGAGGAAGCCGGGATGCAAGCCGTCATCCTCGATTTGCAGGGCGTGGACGAGCGCCCAGGCTGCGGTGTAGTTCGCGCTCCTGCGCATGCGGGCCTCGCGCGAGGTTGGGTCCTCGACGTCCCACGCGTAGAACGCGGCCGCGTCGAGCGAGAGGAGCGTAGGGACGCTGGGCAGCGCCGCCTTGGGCACGCCGACGACAGAGCGCCCATCGATCCTCAGGGAAAGCCACTGGCTGCCTGTCGTGATGAGCCGGTCCGGGAGCTGCTTCCCGAGGACGACGCTGCTCTCCTCGATGCGAAGCGTCGAGTAGAACTCCGCCATCCCCTCGTTCAACCAGACCGGCGCCGATGGGAAGTAATAGGCAAAGAAGCGGTGGCTGAGCTCGTGCTGGAAAATCTCGCGCCCCGCGTCGCTCAGGCCGCCAGGGAACATGAGGGTAGGCACGTGCTCCAGGTCGTTGCCCCTGCGGGAGAGGTACCCTCCCGCGCCTCGCGGGGCGATGCGCGCAAAAGCGTCTTCGTCGTCGAAGACGACCACATGGGTCAGCCCGTTCGGCTTGGGCTCATGGGGAAAGGCGACGCGCTCGAAGGCACGGTAGATGCGCTCGAAGTGGACGATCATCTCCTTCGCTTCGACCTCGTCGAGATCGGTTCGCAGCAGGAAATGCGGAGACTGGAGCTCGACCCAGGGCGGTCCCCCCGCGGCAGGGCACGTGAGCGGCCTGGCGCAGCCGAGCGCCATCGCGACCAGGACGACGGCTATGCTGACGACGGCTATGCTGACGTGTCGCATCAGAACGAGCTCCTGCCCTTCGTGATGAGGACCGTCTCGCCGCCGCCCTTCTCGGCGGCGTCCGCGACCTCCGCGGCGATGGCCCGGAGCTTCCGCGCGGCATAGACGGTGCGCATCAGCTCTTCCCGGGTTCGAGATTGCCTGTCTGATTCCAGCCCTTACCCGTGTCACTCGGCATCGGAACCTCCGTGATGCGACCCGTCTGCCGCCTGGCGTGCGTCGCCGTCCCTCTCCTGCGGCGGCCGTCGAGACGCTCTCTTCTGCCTCGCGGCCCTCGGCATGCGCCCTGACGCACGCTGCTTCGCGCGCCGACGGCGATCACCTGAAACGGGGAATCAGGAGCATGGCAGGTTACAGAGGAGTAGACGCGTGGAGTCTGTCCTTGTCAAGAAGAACGGTGGGGCCCCGTACACTCCTGCTAGCTGAGTTCCGGCGGGCAGGACGAGGGCGTGGGCGCCGTCGCTCCGCTGCCGATTCACCTCCCTGGCAGGGGGCGTCGGGCTACCTCGTCTCGTAACTGAGGCTCCTCCATAACGTCGCCATGAATTCACGCGAGCTTTTCCGCCGTTCATCTAGTCGTGGGGAGGAAAGGCGGTCTTCCCATGATGTCCTTGAATCGCCGCGGCGCCGTCGTGGCCGCTTCGTGCCTCGCGCTCTCTGCCTGCTCGCTCGACGTCGCCGAGGAGGCTGTCGCCGAGGCCAGCGACGCGCTCACCGTCTCCTCGGCCGATGGGCGCGCCGCGCTCGCGCTGCGCTGGGCGCCGATCCATTACCAGGACGTGGACGTGACCGGCTCGCACGCGCTCGGCGGCCGCGCCGATTACATCTCCCGCGTCGACTTCGACGGGGACTGGTCGGCCACCAACAACTGGGAGAACGCCGGCGGGCGAGCCCTCCCTGCGCACGCTTACCACGCCGTCGTCGAGACCGGCACACACTGGTTCATCGTGTACACCTTCTTCCACCCGCGCGACTGGATGGACTCGCCCTTCGACACCGAGCACGAGAACGACTCCGAAGGGGTGCTCATCATCGTCGAGCGCGACGGCACCGAGCACGGCCGGCTCCTCGGCGCCGTGACCGTCGCCCACACCGACTTCTACTCGTTCGTGCCCGACGGGAGCCCCCTCGTCGCAGGCAGCGAGTCCATCGACGGCAAGCTGTCGCTCGCCTCGTTCGGGGGGCAGAGCCACCCGATCACGGCGCAGGAGGCGAAGGGGCACGGGCTCAAGGCCTGGCCGAGCTACGATATCGTGGGCGATGGGGTGAAGTACTATCCTTCGCTCACCCAGGCCGAGGAGCCCTCGTCGGCCTCGGACCCGGACGTGCGTTACCGGCTGTTCGACACGTACGGGCCCGACGGCATCTGGCCCCGCCGCAACCTCGCGACGCTGTTCACCTCGAGCGGCGCGTTCCTCGGCGACCGCGGCGGCGGCTGCGGCTCAGGCCTGTCCTTCTACTGCCCGACGAACGCCGCCAACGCGCCGTGGGGCTGGGACGACGGCGATGACGGCCCCATCGCCCGCGGGGAGATCGCGACCGATCCTGCCAAGCTCGTCGCGCACTACTTCAGCGTGCCTGCGGGCTTCTCCAGGAGCTATTCGTTCAACCCGTTCCTCGGTATCGGATCGCCCTAACGCCCAGGCAGGAACATCACCCCCCCGCCTCCGCTGCCCTCGCGGGCCACCGCGCCTCGAAGCGCGCGCCGCCCCCCGGGCCGCGCTCGTAGCGCAGCACTCCCCCGTGCCGCTCCAGCCAGCGCGCCGCGACAGCCAGGCCGAGGCCCGTGCCCGGGTGCTTCGCGTCTCGCCCGCGCCCCGTCACGAACGGCTGGAACAGCATCGCCTCGATCTCGGCCGGCACCCCCGGGCCGTTGTCCTCCACGCGCACGACCACGAAGCCGCCCTCGCCGCGCGTGACCTCCGCCCGGATCCGCCCCTCGGGGCTCCCGTCGAGCGCGATGGCCGCGTTCTGCAGGAGCGCCGTGGCGACGTCGAGGAACGCCCCGCGATCGGCCTCGACGAAGATCGACCCGCCTGCCTCGGGCGCCACCTCGATGGGCGGCGCGCCCTCGCCGACGATCTGCCGGACCTGGCTCGCCGCGAGCCGCAGCGTGGAGAGCACGTCGACCTCGCTCACCTCGAGCGGCCTCGGGCGGCTGTAGCGGAGGAGATCGTCGAGGAAGCGCCTCGCCCGGTCGACCTGGGCGCGCAGCGACGCCACGGTCTCGGGCTTCGCGCCCTGCCGCTCGAGCAGCTTCGCCTGCGCGGCGATGACCCCGAGCGGATTGCGGATCTCGTGCGCGACCGCGCTCGCGAGGCGGCCGAGCTCGGCGAGCCGCTCGGCCTGGTCGGCGCGCACCTCGACGCGCTCGATCTCGTCGGCGAGATCGCGGACGCCGATGGGCCTCGAGAACAGCCGGCGACCGAGGTGCTCCACGACGAGCATGCGCAGCGGATCGGACGGGAGCGCGGCGAGGAAGACGACGAACGCGAGCCAGCCGAGCGACGCGCCGCCGCCCGGCGCGAGCGCGGGCAGGACCTTGAAGAAGACAACGAGCCCGAGCGACGAGAGGAGCGCTGTCAGGCCGGCGTAGGCGAGCCCCTGCGCGAAGACGCGGCGGGAGCGGCCCAGCTCGCCGATGAGCACGGCGTAGGCCACGAGCAGGATGGCGAGGAGCAGGAGCGGCGCGCCGAGGAGCACGTCGCCGAGCCGGAGCACACGCAGCACCACGACGAAGCCGCCGCCGAGCGTCGCGAGCACGCTGCCGAAGAAGAGCGCGGCGATGCGCCGCCGCTGGAGCCCCCGGGCCGCGAGCGCCGCGCGCCCGAGGCGAACGCCGACCACGACCCAGGCGACGCCCATGACGACCGAGAGCGGGAAGAACAGCGGGCCCGGCGAGCGGGCGCCAGGACCGTAGAGGAGGCGCGGGTCGACGGCCCCGAGCAGCGCGACCGCGGCGCACACGGCGTAGGCGAAGACGACGGGGCGGCGCGAGGCGCCGGCGATGTCGGCGTAGGCGTGGGCGAGGCCCGCGGAGACGATGATCCCGCTCGGAATGACGTGCTCGGCGAGAACGAGCGTGCCGTCCGTCTCGAGCAGGATGAGCCCCGTCACCCAGAAGGCGAGGAAGAAACAGAGCGCGACGAGGCCGCGGCCCACGTTGCGCCCGAGCCGCAGCGCGGTGACCGCGACGGTCACGGCAGCGGCCCAGAGCGGGTAGTACGCGAGAGCGACCAGGGGTCTCACAAGGCCTCGGCGGGGTAGGAAGCCCCGACGATAGCGCCAGAGGCCCCGGGGGCGCGAGGTGTCCACGGCGTGGACAGCGGCCTGCCCATGGCCTGGGCACCGCGGCCCGCCGCCGCGCCTCGAGCCGGTCGATCAGCGCGGATCCCGCGGATGGCACGCGCGCTGCTGAGAGGCCTGTCGAGGAGACGAACCATGGCAGACGCGGTCGAAAGCTATCTCATCGCGGTGTACGGGGCCTATGCGGTCATCAGCGTCGGACTGACGATCTGGATCGCCCGCACGCTGTTCAAGAATGGATCGGTGTTCCTGGAGGAGGTGTTCGCCGACAACCCGAGGATGGCCGAGGCGGTGAACCGCCTGCTCGTGGTGGGGTTCTACCTGGTGAACCTGGGGTATGCGTCGCTGATCCTGAAGGCGGAAGGCTCGGCGACGATGACGGAGGCGGTCGAGGTGCTGTCGTCGAAGCTGGGCCTGCTCTTGCTCTCGCTCGCGCTGATGCACTTCACGAACCTCCTCGTGTTCCACCGCATCCGCCGCCGCGCGAAGCTCGCGGTGCTGCCGCCTCCGGTCGCGCCGCAGATGCGCATCGATCCGCGCACGGCGCGCGCGGAAGAGGAGATGGCCGCGCAGCGAGAGCGCCGGCGGGCCGTCGCGGAGGTCTCGGCGTGACGAGCGCAGACGCGGGCGTGAGGCGCCGTGGCGCCTCGCGCTGGCGGCGCGGCCAGGCGCCCTGGCCTCCGCGCTGCGAGGAGAGCGGGCCATGATCGAGCGAATTACCGTGCTCTATGACGCCGAGTGCGCGCTGTGCACGCGGTGCCGCCACTGGATGGAGCACCAGACGGCGCTTGTCGAGATGGAGTTCCTGCCCGCCGGCTCGCCCGAGGCGGCGGAGCGGTACGGGGCCGTGCCCTGGCTCGGCGAGGAGCTCGTGGTGATCAGCGATCGCGGCGAGGTCTGGGCCGGCCCCGCGGCCTTCATCGTGGCGCTCTGGGCGCTCGAGGGGTATCGCGAGTGGTCGTACCGGCTGAGCGGCGACACGCTCTCGAAGATGGCGGAGCGCTTCTTCCACGCGCTGTCGGGCAACAGGAAGTGGCTCGCGGGCTGGTTCGGCCACCCGTCCTGCGCGAGCGGCTCCTGCCGGCTGCCGGGAGCGCCGGCGGCGGGGCCCTATCGGTGAAGGGCACTTAGGGGAGCCACTGGCCCACCTCGGCGATGGTACGGGCGACCCCCACGATCGCCGCCGTACCGCCCAACCGCTGCAGGAGCGGAGAGAGCTCGGTGAGGCTGCCGAAGCCTACCAGCATCCGAGGGAGCTCGTCCGTCCAGTCGTTGCCGAGCTCGTTGCAGATGACCCTGGCTGCGTCGGCGAGGGCCATCCAGGGCGCGCAAGCCGCCAGGATGCGCAGCGCCTCCCGATCGCCATGGGCCCAGTAGGCGGACATGACCTCTCGTACGGCCTTCTCGCGCATGTCCTCGGGGAGATCGGGTAAGATGCCCGCGAAGCTGACCATGCGCGATTCCCCTTCTCGGCTCTCCGCGAGCCGCCAAGCTTCGTCGGGCGAGAGGTCCGTGGGGCGGATCACCATGTCCCTCGACAGATACCCGTCCACCTCGTCGTACGTCGCGCCCGCGCGGAGCCGGCGGGTGCGCTCAGGGTCCGCCGCGCTCCGGTCCGCCGTCACGTGAGGGATGGGTCGGGGAAGGATCTCATCGAGACCTGCGCAAGCGTCCATAGCCCATCTCTGAACCAGCTGCTGCTCCGAGCCTGTCACCAGGGAGGCGAACGTCACCAGCGCCTCGGCACGCTCACGCGCGGCTCCAGTCGGCTTCGCCACATCCACCGTTGGCTCTACATAAGGCGCCTTGCGATAGTCTACTTCTTCGATACTTCCCTCCTTCGCGAACAAGGAGGCTTCGACCAGGGCGCACCGAACGATAACGCAGAGAAGCGTTGCCCTCTCTTGCTCGGCCGCTGCGGCGCGCGCCGGACGGCAGGCTTCGATGAGCGCGTCCTCGGCGGCGTAGCGCGCGCGACGAGCGTCAGTGGTGAACCCGACCAAGCCCCCGGGATGGCTCATCCAGATTCGGAGCCACTCGGGTGACACGAGCGTCAGCAAGTCAACTATTGATACAGAGCGCCGCTTCATGTGGGCGCCCAGGTACTCCACGAGGTAGGATGGCCACGCCTCGGGCGAGATGGCTGCGCGTGTGAGCGCCGCCAGCCCCCTCGCTATGAGGGCATCTTCGATGGACGCGACTTTGCTCGTTTCCATCGTCCAACCTGCACGGGTCGCGTCGTCGCGGAAGGAAAATTTGCCATCGTCGCTCAGCAGGACGAGCCGCTGAGCAGCGTGCGGTCCGTCCTTGAAGGCCTCAACCTCAGTTGCGTCCAAACCCAGTGCCAAGACGAGATCGTCGTTCGATACGGGAGCGAGCGCCGTCCCAAGCGCATCGAAGAAGCGGGCAAGCGAGGGTTCCATGTCGCCAGCGCTGTCGGCGGTCCGCCGCGCCTGCGTCGTTCCTTCCGAAGAATCGCTCTCTCCGGCAAGCAAGAAAACTCTCGTCTGCTCCGGAGACCAAGCGAGGCGTTCATGCAACTCAACGCCGTGCACCGATGAACTCTCCGGGCTGGTCGAGACGACGATGTGTGCCCCGTCGTAGGCTTCACCCAGGAAGGGCATTCTCCTGTGCGGCCACCCATCTGCCGCCCGCTCGATCCCGTCCACGATCACGAGCAACTGAGGGCATTCCTCGTTGGGAACCGACGAGACTGAGTCGACGCCCCGAAGCGCCATTCGGATCGACAGCATCAGCTCCTCGGGGCTGCGCGGTCGACTGAAGACCGCCGTTGCTGAACTCCGAAACAGACCGAAGAACAGCTTCAGCATATCGCGTTCGACCGCGGTTCCGAAGCAGGGACTTACCGGCACGAAGATCACTTCGGCCAACTTACGCTCCACGATCGATAGAGCCCATCGCGCCAGGAGGGCCGTACGTGTCCCGGGATCGGCGCTCACCACCAAGGCGCAGGCCGGCCCGCCGGCAAGCCAGTCGTCGAGCTGTGTGAGCAAGGGGAGGAACGCTGGCGGAGTCGGCCGAACGAGAACCTCGTCCGCGATGGCTCTCCAGAACGAGGCAAGCCCGCGATGCGAACGCGCATAGCCGCCCTCCGGGCCGCGCAAGGATTGGAGTGCATCTCGCCTGGCGGCGAGATCTTGACCGCGACCGCCGGAGCCACCACCACCGCCGCCGCCTCCCATCACGAAGACGCCGGGGTTCATGCCAGGGATGGCAGGGATGTTCGGGACCGGGGCGGTGCGGGCCATGCGCCGAGGATACTTTGGCGAGCCGATATCCGGGCGACGATCGACACCCGCTGGTCGTCCGGCAGCTCTCACATCGGCGGGGCCGTCCTCGCGGGCGGCACGCGACCGCCGGCGAGGACCTCCGTGAGTTCCCTCAGTGCACCCGCATCCCCGGCTTCGCCCCCGAGTCCGGCGACAGGAGATGCACCGTCTCGTCCCCCGCCGCGAGCACCATCCCCTCGCTGAGGCCGAACTTCATCTTCCGCGGCGCCAGGTTGGCGCACACGATGACGAGCCGCCCGATGAGATCTTCCGGCTTGTAATACGCCTTGATCCCGGCGAACACCGTCCTCCGCGCCTCCCCGCCGAGCGAGACGGTCAGCTTGAGCAGCTTCTTCGCCTCGGGCACGTGCTCCGCCGCGACGATGCGCGCGACGCGCAGGTCGACCTTGCTGAAATCGTCAATCGTACACTCCGGCGCGAGCGGCTCCTTGGCGAGCGCCGCGCCGTCGTCCTCCGCGGCCGCGCCCCCGCCCGCCGCCTGGCCTGCCTCCGCGTTCGCCCCGGCCGCGCCGCCCGGCGCCGCCGCCTCCTCGGCAGGGCGGCCCTCCGCGATCATCTTCTCCACTGCACCCGGCTCGACCCGCTTCATGAGGTGCTCATACGCGGCCACAGGCGTGCCCACAAGCGGCGTCTTCGCGAGCGCCCACCGGTCCATGGGGCACCCGAGCAGCCGCGCGACGTCGTCGGCCAGCTTCGGGAGCACCGGCGCCAGGTAGAGCACGATCTGCCGGAACAGGTTGAGCGCCACGGTGCAAACGGCCTGCAGCTCCGCCTTCTTCTCCGGCTGCTTCGCCAGCGCCCACGGCTGCATCCGGTCGACATACTCGTTCGCCCGGTCCGCCAGCGCCACGATGCTCCTCGTCGCCCGCGCATAGTCGAACGCCGCGTACGCCGCCCCGATCGCGTCGCCCTCCTCCACCGCCGCCGCGAACAGCCCCCCGTCCTCGGGGTAAACCGCCGACAGCCCCGTCTGCGCCACGAAGCGCGACGACCGGCTCGCCAGGTTCACGACCTTGTTCACGAGCTCGGCGTTCACCTTGTTCACGAGCTCTTCCAGGTTCAGATCGATGTCGTCGACCTTCGAGCTCAGCTTGCTCGCGTAGTAATAACGGAGGTACGCCGGGTCGAGGTGCTTCAGGTACGTCGAGGCCAGCACGAACGTGCCCTTGCTCTTCGACATCTTCTCTCCGTTCACGGTGAGGAACCCGTGCACCTGCACGCGCGACGGCAGCGAGAACCTCGCGCTCTTCAGCATCGCCGGCCAGAAGAGCGTATGGAAATACACGATGTCCTTCCCGATGACGTGGACGATCTCCGTCTCCTCGGATCGCCACCAGTCGTCGAACGCCTCGCCTTCCCGGGCGCACCACTCCTTGCTGGCCGCCATGTACCCTATCGGCGCGTCGAACCAGACATACCAGTAGTTCCCTGGCGCGTCGGGGATCTCGAACCCGAAGTACGGCGCGGGGCGCGACACGTCCCAGTCGCGGAGCGGCTCCGACAGGAAATGCCCCGCGAGGTAGTTCGCGATCTCCTTCGACATCCGCCCCTCACCCTGCGTCCAGGTCGACAGGAACGGCCGCTCCGGCTCGATGGCCACCATGAGGTGCTGCGCGCTCCGCACCTCGGGCCGCGCGCCCGTGAGCGCGCTCCTCGGCTCGACCAGATCGGTCGCGGCGTAGGTCGAGCCGCACCGGTCGCAGCTATCGCCGTACTGGTCCGGCGCCGCGCACTTCGGGCAGGTGCCCTTGACGAAGCGATCCGCCAGGAACATGCCCTCCTGCGGATCGAAGAGCTGCGTGACCTCCTTCGTGGTCACCATGCCGCGCTCGCGCAGCGACGCCCAGATCTCCTCGCACAGCGCGCGGTTCGCGGGGGAGTTCGTGCTGCCGTAGTGGTCGAACCGGATCTGGAACGCCGCGAAATCGCGCTGGTGCGCCGCGCTCATGTCCGCGATGACGTCGGCCTCGCTCCGCCCCTCTTGCCGAGCGCGGATCATGATGGCCGTGCCGTGGGTGTCGTCGGCGCACAGGGATATGCACCTCCGCCCGGTCATCCGCCAATAACGGGCAAAGATGTCGGTCTGGGTGTACTCGACGAGGTGGCCGATGTGGATGTGCCCGTTGGCGTAGGGCAGCGCGCTGGTGAGCAGGAGCCGTTTCATGCTGCGCTGGACTTTGCACGAAATCCCAGCCGGATGCGAGCCGCCGATGGCGCGCGGGCGCGCCTTCCAGCGGGGCGCCGCGCGGGCCGGCGTGGACACGACAGCGGACGTGCAGCCATGGACGGAGCGGGCTCGGGCTCTAGATACGTAGTGAACCGATCGACGGGGAGGGGACCATGGCAGTCCAGAGGAAGCAACAGAGGAAACAGGGGCGTGGTGGCAAGGAAGGCGGAGCGCGGGCGCTGGAGGCCCAGCCCCTCCTCCGCCAGCGAAGCGAGGAGATCCAGCCTTTCGGGACGATCGTGGACTATCCGCTGGCGCTCGCCGCGAAGTCGCGCGCGGAGAGCATCCGGGCGCTGAATCAGATCCTGTCGGACACGCTCGTCCTGCGCGACATGTACAAGAAGCATCACTGGCAGGTGTCCGGGGCGACCTTCTTCCAGCTCCACCTGCTCTTCGACAAGCACTTCAAGGAGCAAGCCGCGCTGATCGACATGCTCGCCGAGCGCGTCCAGATGCTGGGCGGCGTCGCGATCGCCATGGCGCACGACGTCGCGGAGACGACGAGGATCGAGCGAGCGCCCCGCGGCCGCGAGCAGGTGCCCGCCCAGCTCTCGCGCCTGCTCGACGCGCACGAGCTCATCCTCGCGGAGACGCGCGAGGCGGTGAAGCTCACCACCGAGAACCGCGACGATGGCACCGCCGACCTGCTCATGAGCGACGTCCTCCGCACGAACGAGATGCAGGTGTGGTTCCTGTCCGAGCACCTCGTCGACACGCCGCTCGTCCGCGCCACCTGAGCGCCGGCACGCCGCTTCCGCCTCGCCGTCCAGCCCTCCGGGCGCGCTCCGAAAATTCGACGGGGCGCGCGTAACCTTTCCGGCCCCCCGATCGTGGTACCGCCAGGAAAGGGATCATGTGATGCTTACTACAAAAGACGTGGTGGTGATCGGCGGCGGGCTCGCGGGCCTGGCCGCGGCGGCGTACCTGGGCCGGGCGGGCCGGTCGGTCGCCCTCGTCGAGAAGGCGCACGCGCCGGGCGGCCGCGCCTCCACGCAGGAGAGCCACGGCTTCTCGCTGAACCTCGGCGCCCACGCGCTCTACCGCGGGGGCGCGGCGCACGAGGTGCTCCGCGAGCTCGGCGTCCGGTTCACCGGCGCGGCGCCGTCCCCGTCGGGCGCGCTCGCGCTCGACCGCGGCGCCCTCCACACCTTGCCGTCCGGCGCCCTGTCGCTGCTCACGACGGGCCTCTTCCCCCTCGCCGCGAAGGTCGAGATGGGGCGCGTCCTTGGCAGCCTCGCCGCGGCGAACCCCGCGCCGCTCGCGGCGGTCCCGGTCTCGGCCTGGCTCCGCGACGCCTTCCGGACGCCCGAGGCGCGCCGCTTCGTCGGCGCGCTCGTCCGGCTGTCGACCTACTGCGCCGACGACGATCGCCAGAGCGCCGGCGCGGCGCTCGCGCAGGTGCAGCTCGCCCTGAGCCACGGCGTGCTCTACCTCGACGGCGGCTGGAGGACCCTCGTCGACGGCCTGCGCGACGCCGCCGTCGCGGCCGGCGTGGAGATCCTCACCGGCGCGCGCGCGGCGCAGATCGCGGCCGAGGGCGGCGCCGTCTCCGCCGTGGAGCTCGCGAACGGCGACCGCCTCGGCGCCGGCGCCGTGCTCGTCGCCGCGAGCCCGCGCGCCGCGGCCGCGCTCGCGCCCGCGAGCGCGGCGCTCGCCGCGCACGCCGAGCGCGCCGTCCCGGTCCGCGCCGCGTGCCTCGACGTCGCCCTGTCGAGGCTCCCTCGCCAGCGCCCGGGCTTCGTGCTCGGCATCGACCGCCCGCTCTACCTGTCGGTCCACACCGACGCCGCGCGCCTCGCCCCCGCGGGCGGCGCCGTGATCCACACCGCCCAGTACAGCCCCGAGCTCGCCGGGCGCGACCCCGAGCGCGAGCTCGAGGATCTGCTCGACCGCACGCAGCCCGGCTACCGCGGCGCGATCGTCGAGCGCCGCTTCCTGCCCTCGCTCATCGTCTCCAACGCCGTGGTCACGGCGGAGGGCGGCGGCCACGCAGGGCGCCCCGGCGCCCGCGTCCCGGATCTCGACGGGCTCTTCCTCGCGGGCGACTGGGTCGGGCCGACGGGCATGCTCGCCGACGCGAGCCTCGCCAGCGCGCGGGACGCCGCGCGGGCCATCCTCTCGCGCCGCGCGCTCGACCGCGCGGCGTGACGGGGTTACCCGACGCTCCATGAGCAGCTCCACGGCCTCTCCTGCCCCGAGCGCCGGGCTCGCCGCCCCCGGCTTCGTCGCCGCGAGCTACCGCGAGCACGAGCGCTTCCTCTGGGCCCTCTCCTACCGGCTCACCGGCAGCGCCGCGGACGCGGACGACATCGTGCAGGAGACGTTCGTCCGCGCGCTGGAGCGCCCGCCCGCGCGCACCGAGGAGCCCGTCCGCCCCTGGCTCGCGCGCGTCGCGCTGAACCTCGGCCGCGACGCCCTCCGGCGCCGCAAGCGCCTCGCCTACGACGGACCGTGGCTCCCCTCCCCGATCGAGGCGGAGCCCGAGCCCCCGTCGTTCGAGATCCCGGGCAAGGAGGGCACCGAGGGCCGCTACGACCTCCTCGAGAGCGCGTCCTTCGCCTTCCTCATCGCGCTCGAGGCGCTGACCCCGCAGCAGCGCGCGGTGCTCCTGCTCCGCGACGTCTTCGACTACTCGGTGCAGGAGACCGCCGCCGCGCTCGACCTGTCGGAGGCCAGCGTGAAGACGACCCACCACCGCGCCCGCCGCGCCCTCGAGCCGTACGAGCGCGACCGCTGCCGCCCCTCACCCGAGCTCGTCGAGCGGTCGGGCGCGGCGCTCGTGCGCTTCCTGCAGACGCTCGCGACGCAGGACGTCGCCGCCATCGAGGCGCTCCTGAGCGAGGGCGTCCGGGTCATCAACGACGCGAACGGCGAGTTCAAGGCGGCGCGCCGGATCGTCGTCGGCCCGAACCGGGTCGCGCGGTTCTACGTCGGCCTGCTGAGGATCGACGACCCCGGAGCGCTCCGCCACGAGCTGCGCCTCATCAACGGCCTCCCGGCGGTCGTCATCGAGCGCACGACCACCGTGGAGAAGCTGGCGCCGCGGTTCGTCATGCGCTGCGAGATCGACGCGAGCGGCCTCATCAAGGCGATCCACTCCGTGCTGGCCTCGCACAAGCTGACGGCCGTGAAGGCGCTCGCTCCGTGAGCGCGACGATGAGGCCGGCAGGGCGAGCAACGAGAGGCAGCCCCCTGCCGGCCGAGCACTGGAGTGAGTCGTGTCGCGAAGCGTACTTCGGCCGGCGAAGTAGATACTGTTGGAGCAACATAGCGCCGGCAGGCGCTCATGTCCATAGCGGAACAGCCCGCTCGCTCAGGTGGCTTTGCCGCCTCCCTGGGCCCGTTCGCGGTGCGCCTCTGCGATGAAGTGACGAACCTCCTTGTCGATGGCGGCGATCGCTATCCCCTTGAAGGGGCGCATCAGGAGAGGCACGTCGAGATCCACGTCCACGGCGCCGGGGCGGAGCTCCATGCTGCCTTTCAGCTTGACGCCCTTCACCGAGAAGCCGAGCTCGGCGCGCTTCGCGTCGCGCCACACGAGGAAAGGCTCGTACTCGGCGTACCGCTCTCGGTACTGCGCGATCGCTCGTTCGGTCGCCAGCTTTGCCTCGCTGTCGTTCAGGTCGTGCTCAATCGTGTGCTTCATGATGGGACCTCGCAGTTCGTATCAGGGCACATCGCGAGAATCGGCCAGGGGACCGTCCGCCGTGAGGCGTCGCTCGCGGGCGCGGCGCCCGGCCGAGTTCCATCGGTGAGATAACACGGATGCACGGGGCCTGCGGCCCTCTGGCGCTCGTCAGCATCGCGCATCGCGCGCCCGCGCTCTGTGACATTTCGCCACGCGGCGGAACCGCGGGTGTCTGTGGGCGGCCGACCGGGGCCATCACCGTGAAGGCATCGCAACGCCGGAGGGCGCCTTTCCACGGACCGGACGGCGTACCTGCGCCGGAGGCCTGCGCCGGAGGCCGCCCTTCGCGCGGGGGCGCCCTGGCCCTGCGCCCCTCAGTGGCCAGTGGTCACCGAGCCCGGCCTCGCGTAAAGAGAGCCGCCGCCGTGGACCTCCTGTATTTCGCGCTGCTCTGCTCCGTGCTCATCTTCGTGCACGAGCTCGGCCACTTCGTGTGCGCGAAGATCTTCGGCGTGAAGGTCCTCACCTTCTCGATCGGCTTCGGCCCCCGGGTGCTGCGCCTGCGGGGCCGGGAGACGGAGTACTGCGTCGCGCTCCTGCCCCTCGGCGGCTTCGTGAAGATGCTCGAGGAGAACCGGCAGGAGGCCGTGCTCCCCGAGGATCGCAAGCGCACCTTCGAGTCCCAGGCGCTCTGGAAGCGCGTGATCATCGTCATGGCCGGCCCGGCGATGAACGTGCTCTTCCCGGTGCTGCTCTACTTCGCCGTCTTCATCGGGGAGACCCGCTTCGTCCCGCCGACGGTCGGCGTCGTCCTGCCGGGGCACCCGGCCGAGGGCCGGCTGGTCCCGGGCGATCGCATCCTCGAGGTGGACGGCGAGCGCGTCAGCACCTTCGCCGAGCTGCACCGGATCGTGACGAAGAGCCCCAACCAGGAGCTCCGCCTCAAGGTGTTCCGCAACAAGGAGCACGTCGAGGTCACGGTCGTCCCGGAGGAGAAGGTCGTCCAGAAGCCGCTCGAGATCGTGGACCGGGTGGGCGAGATCGGCATCCGGCCGAGCCGCCCCGCCGCCGTGGTGGGCGTCTCGCGGCCCGACTCGCCCGCGTTCCGGGCCGGGCTGCGCACGTTCGACGTCGTGACGGAGGTGCGCGGCACGCCCGTGAAGACGTTCGCCGACCTGGAGCTCGCGCTCGAGGAGAGCCGCGGCGCCACGGTGCCGGTCACGTACCTGCGGCCGGTCACGGTGCCGCGCGCGCTCGGCGGCCTGGCCGAGCTCGCCGTCTACGAGTCGGGCGTCGCCGCGCTGACGCCGGAGAGCGGCCACGGCGACCTGCTCGCGCGGACCGGCATCGAGCCGGCCGACCTCTACGTCGCCGAGGTCCCCGAGGGCTCGGCCGAGTGGGACGCCGAGCTCCGGCCGGGCGATCGCATCACGGAGGTCGACGGGGTCGAGGTCACCGCCTGGTCGACCTTCGTCGAGCGGCTCTTCGCGGCCCCGGATAGACCGCACGTCATCACGTGGCAGCGCTCGGGCCAGCGCAAGAGCGGCACCATCGAGCTCCGCCGCGAGGACTGGATCGACGAGTACGGCCAGCGCCGCCCGCGCTTCTACCTGCGCGCGTCGAACTGGTCGCCGATGGTGGCCGAGCCGTTCGTCGACAGCCCGTCGGCCTTCCAGTTCGCCCTGGAGAGCGCGGTCGACGAGACGTACGACGTCATCCGGTTCATCGTGGTCGGGATCGTCCGCATCATGGAGGGCAAGGTCAGCATCTCCACGCTGGGCGGCCCCATCACGGTGTACGACGTGATCGGCGAGGAGGGCGCGAAGGGGGTCAGCTACTTCGTCTGGGCGATGGCGGTCATCTCGATCAACCTCGGGCTCATCAACCTGCTGCCCATCCCGGTGCTCGACGGCGGCCACCTCCTGTTCTTCACGTTCGAGGCCGTGCTGCGGCGCCCGCTGCCGCTGCGCGTCCGCGAGATCGCGAGCCTTGTCGGGCTCGTGGTGCTCATCGGCCTGATGGGCATCGCCTTCAAGAACGACGTCGAGCGCCGCTGGGACGTGATCCAGGGGCAATTCAAGGAGCTCGTTGGCTGACCGGGGCCAAGGTGACGGGCGTGACGGGCGCGACGGCGGCCGCGGCCCGGCGCGCCCGCCGCATCCGGCCGAGAGCGCGCCGCGCGCGGTCGCGGCGCGCGTGCTCGCGCGGGTGTGGGGCTCGGACGCCTTCGCCTCGGCGGCCCTCGACGCCGAGCTGCGCCGCGCGCCGACGCTCGACCCGCGGGACATAGGCCTCGCGACGGAGCTCGTCTACGGCGTCCTGCGCGCGCAGGCGGCGCTCGAGGCGCGCATCGCCGAGTTCGCCGCGAAGAGCCGCTGGACGGCCGACCCGCTGGTGCGCGCCCACGTGCTGATGGGGGCGTACTCGCTCTGCTTCCTCGATCGCGTCCCCTCGTTCGCCGCGGTCTCGGAGGCGGTGGATGGCGCCCAGGCGGCCGGCGGGCCGCGGGTCGGCGCGTTCGCGAACGCCGTGCTGCGCCGGCTCGCGGCGGCCGTGGAGTCCGGCGGTCGCCCGCCGCTCGCGAGCGCGGTGGTCGCCTCCGCGCCGGGGTGGCTGCGGGGCGCCCTGCGCCGCTCGCTCGGCCGGGCCGCGGCCGAGGCGTTCCTGTCGGCCGGCCCGGTGCCGCCGCCGACCGGCCTCTGCCTCGCCCCTGGCGAGGACCGCGGCGCGTGGATCGAGGCGCTGCGGGCCGCCGCGCCCACCGGGTCCTTCGAGGCGGGGCGCGTCTCAAAGGCCGCGATCGTCGCGCGGGGGGCGGGCGATCTCCGGCGGCTCCCAGGCTTCGGCGCCGCGTGGATCGGCCAGGAAGAGGGGGCGCAGGCGCTCGCCTTCGCGCTCGGCGCGCGGCCTGGCGAGGCCGTGCTCGACGCCTGCTCCGGCCGGGGCAACAAGTCGTGGCTCCTGTCGCGCGCGGTGCTGCCTTTCGGCGCGGTGGACGCGGCGGACCTGTACCCTGCGAAGCTCTCGCAGCTCCGCGCGGCGCTGGGCGCGCCTCCCGTGAGCGCGGAGGGCGCAGGCGCGGAGGCCGGCGATGCGCAGGCCGACGCGCGCGACGGGCTCGGGCGGGCTGCGGCCTCCGTGCGCGAGACCTACGCCGTCGACTGGACGGTGGGCGCGGGCGACGTCCCCGAGGGCTACGACCGGGTGCTCGTCGACGCCCCTTGCTCCGGGGTGGGCACGCTGCGGCGGCGCCCGGAGATCGCGCTCCGGCGCGAGGCGGACGATCTCCCTCGCCTGGCCGACCTCCAGGTCGCGATCGCGCGCCGCGCCGCGACCCGCGCCCGGGACGGCGGCCGGCTCGTGTTCGCGGTGTGCAGCGTGCTGCGCGAGGAGTGCGAGGCCGTGGCGGCGCGGCTCGCGGCCCCGGCGGACGACGGCCTCGGCGTCCGGCTGGAGCCGGCGCCGTTCGACGCGGAGCTCGCGCGCGAGCTCGCGGGCGGCGGCGACGCGTTCCGGCTGCTGCCGCACGTGCACGGCACGGACGGGTATTTCGCCGCGATGTTCGTCGTGCGGCGGTGACGACGCGTGACGACGCGTGACGGCGCGCCCGTCCGCCGTCCTTGTACGATGGTAGGCGGATAAGAGCAGCTTGACTTCCGGACAGCGTTTGGACTTCCTAACGACGTTTTGGCGGCAGCTGCCCAGCCACGAAGCGCCGCCGCAGCTGTCGGCAAATGTAAGGAGGTGGGGTTATTGGTGCGATAGCCGCAATTTGTCTCCGCGGTGTTTCTTATCGCTGGGCACTCGCTTCGTGACGCCGCACACTCGTACGGTCAGGGCACTTAACAAACCTTCCGAGTAGCGTGAATCCTGCGCCGAACCTCATGCCCAACACCCCGGCCGAGCTCGGGCCCGGGACCGTGTTGGGTCGTTACGAGCTGCTGCTGCCGATCGCAGCAGGCGGCATGGCCATGGTGTGGGCGGCGCGGCTGAAGGGGACGCGCGGCTTCCAGAAGATCGTCGCAGTGAAGACGATGCTGCCGACGCTGTCGGAGGACGACCAGTTCGAGCGCATGTTCCTCTCGGAGGCGTCGCTCGCGTCCCAGATCCGGCACCCGAACGCCGTCGAGATCCTCGACCTCGGCGAGCAGGACGGCGTGCTGTTCCTGGCGATGGAGTGGATCGACGGCATTCCGCTCAACCAGGTGATGAAGGTCGCGAAGCGGCAGACCGGCATGCCGATCCCGATCGCGGTGCGCATCGTGGCGCAGGCCTGCGCCGGCCTGCACGCCGCGCACGAGCTCAAGGACAAGAGCGGCAAGCTCGTCGGCCTGGTGCACCGCGACATCTCCCCGCAGAACATCCTGGTCACGTACAACGGCCTGGCCAAGGTGGTGGACTTCGGCGTGGCCAAGGCCACCGCGCTCAACGACAGCACGACGCAGGCCGGCCAGCTCAAGGGCAAGGTGAGCTACATGGCGCCGGAGCAGGTGCGCGGCGACGCGATCGACCGGCGCGTCGACGTGTTCGCGATGGGCATCGTGCTCTACACGCTCACCACCGGCAAACACCCGTTCCGCAGGGAATCCGAGGGCGCGACGCTGTTCGCCATCTCGTCCACGGACCCGGTGGAGGCGCCGCACGAGTTCCAGGCCGACTACCCGGCGTCGCTCGAGGCCGTGCTGATGCGCGCGCTCGAAAAGGAGCGCGACCAGCGCTACGCCACGGCCAACGAGCTGATGCGAGCGCTCGACAAGGCGCTTCCGCCGGGCCAGCGAGCCACCGACGAGGACGTCGCCAATTTCGTCCGCGAGCTGTTCGAGGACCAGCAGGAGCAAACGCGCGCGGCCCTCACCGAAGCGCTGGAGCGCGCTGACCGCAATCAGCTGAGCAACAACCTGGGCCGCTCCGACGTGACCGGCGCGAGCCCCTCGTCGGTGAGCGCCTTCAGGACCGTCAACCTCCGCGGCGCGGCCCGGGGCGTGGCCGGACAGAGCACGCTCGACGACGAGATCCCGCCGTTCGCGCGCTCCAGGAGCCGCGCGCTGCCCGCCGTCGTGATCCTCGGTCTCCTCGCCGCCGGCGTGCTCGCCGTACTGCTCCGGGGCGCCGACGCGCCCGCCCCTCTTCCTTCCGTCGCCGCGCCCGCCGCCCCGGCGTCAGCCGCCCCGGCGCCCGCGCCTCCCAGGGCGGAGGCGCCCCCTGCGACCGAGCCCGGCGCGCCCCCGGGCGAGCCCTCTGCCTCCGTCTCGGCCAGCGCAGCGCCGGCCCCGGCGCCGACGACGCCGGCTCCGCTCCCGGTGTCACCCGCGCGCGCGACGCCCCGCCGTCCGACCAAGCCCGCCGAGCAGAGCAGCTCGCCGAGCCCGACGCCAACCCCCACGCCGCCCAAGTCGTGGAAGCATGATCCGGGGTTCTAGCACCCCGCTCTGGGCGAACTCGACTCCCTCAGAATGTTCCTGAGAGACTCGCGCCGATCTCGGATCCGCCCGCGACGGGCACGAGCTCGAGCGAGGTTTTCTCGGGCTGCTTTGGCTTCCTGTTCTGAAGAAGCAAGATCGCGGTCGCCGTGCCGACCGCGGCGACGCCGACGCCGAGCGCCACCTGCGCGCCATAGTGATAGAATTTGAGGTCGTCGTAGCGCGACTGCATGGAGGGCGGGCACGACTTGCCGTCCGGGCCGCAGGCGTCTTCCAGATCCTTGAGCGCTCCCTGGCGGAGCCCGAACAACACCCCGGAGCCGATCAGGCTCGCGGCGCCGACGCCCCCGATGACGTACGGCACCACCTTGGACGGCGGCCTCTCCCGCAAGGCGCCCGCCTGGATCAGCAGCTCTTGCGGCAATGCTTCGAGCGTCACCTCGACGCGCGTCACCCCCTCCTCCTTCAGCTCCACCGTCTGTTGGAACGGCCTGTAATTGGGGGCCTTGGCGGTGAGCGCGTGAGGCCCGGGATCGAGCGGCACCTCGACGCCGATGGACGTACCGCCGAGGGCGACGCCGTCGAGCGCAATGGCCGCGGAGGCCGCCCCTTTGCCGCGCACGATGACGAGCTTCGGGATCCGGGCGCGCAGCCGGCCGATCGACTGCTCGACCTCGGCCCGAAAATCGGGCCCCACGGTGTCGGCCTCCGCGAGCGCCAGCTCGTAGCCACCGAGCGCGGTCACGAGCCGCCCCAGATTCTCCTCGCACACGGCGATGTGGAAGCGCACCTGAGGCGTCATCCGCACCTGGCCGACCTCGCGGAACCGCTGCAGCGCCGCGGCCCAGTTGCCCGCTTGCTCGAGCTCTGTCGCCTGCTGAAACTGCGCGCGGGCTTGCTTGAGCTCGTCGGTGTCCTGGGCGAGCGCGGGCGCTTCGAGCAGCAGCAGCACCGCTGCGACGCGGAAAATTCGCGGGAAATTCCTCATGCGGCGCTTGCCATGGTGACTTGACGCCTCCGCTCCTGTCAACGTGGCGGCGCGACCTTCGCAGCGCGCGTCAACATGGCGGCGCGGCTTTCGCCGCGCGACGCCGCACCGCGTCGTGGTCGGAGGTGCGCGCGCGCCGGCGGAGCTTTCGCGCGCGGATCCTGACGCCGCCTTCTCAATTTATGGCCGCGAAATCCGCCAGCGAATGATACTTTTGTCGTTCGATGTCGACCCCTAGCTTTCTGCGTCGCTTCGCGCTGCTCCGCGCGTTCTCGGCCGCCGCGCTGACGGCGGGGATCTTCGCCGCCGCCGCTTCGTGCAGCGTGCCGGACTTCGAGTTCGCGTCGGTATCCGGCCCGCCGGCGCACTGTACGGACGACGCGCAGTCCGACGGCGAGACGGGCCTGAACTGCGGCGGCGAGTGCGATCCATGCCCGCTCGGCTCCGGCTGCGCCGCGAGCCGCGACTGCGCCGAGGGCGAGTGCATCGATGGCGTCTGCCAGGAAGCGGGTTGCATGAACGGCGCCCGCGACGGCTCGGAGTCGGACATCGATTGCGGCGGCAGCTGCGACAAGAAGTGCGCGACCGACCAGACGTGCAACCGGGCCAGCGACTGCGAGAGCGGCGTGTGCCAGGACGGCCAATGCGTCGCGCCGACCTGCACCGACGGGGTGCCCAACGGCACCGAGAGCGACGTGGACTGCGGCGCCGACTGTGGGGGCTGCCAGGACGGCAAGATCTGCCGCTCGAGCGGGGACTGCCTCAGCGACGATTGCATCGACGGGGTGTGCGGCCCCACCTGCCCGGATGGGCACGCCAACTGCGATCGCCTGGCCAAGGGTGAGTGCGAGGTCAACGTCCGCACCGACGCGGACAACTGCGGCAGCTGCGGCCAGAAGTGCGCGCTGCCGCACGCGACGGCCGAGTGCCAGGGCGGCGCCTGCAAGGTCAAGGCGTGCGAAGCGCCCTACGCCGACTGCGACGGCGATCCCGAGAACGGCTGTGAGGTGAACACTGCGACGGACTCGAGCCACTGCGGCGGGTGCGACGAGCTGTGCCCGGCCGCGAACGGCGACGCGTATTGCGAGGCGTCGGAGTGCAAGGTCGAGTGCGACGCGGGCTTCACCGACTGCAACGGCCAGGTCGTCGACGGTTGTGAGAGGGCGACTACCCGTGACGTGTTGCACTGCGGCGGGTGCGGCATCGAGTGCGTGCCCGAGGCGGGCGGCAGGCCCTGGTGCCGCAACGGCGTTTGCGGCGAGACGATTTGCCCGGCCGGCAGGGGCGACTGCAACGGCGACCCCGAGGACAGCTGCGAGGTGAATCTGGCCGCCGATCCGGAGAACTGCGGCACGTGCGGCGGCCTGTGCACGGTCGCCAACGGCACCGGCAAGTGCACGGCCACCGGCTGCGCCATCGGCAGCTGCGAGCCGGGCTTCGCCGACTGCGACGGCAGCTACGACAACGGCTGCGAGACGAGCACGGACACGAGCCTCAGCCACTGCGGCGCCTGCGGCGAGACCTGCACCATCGCCGGCGGCACCCCCAAGTGCGAGGGCGGCGAATGCAAGGTGCGGACGTGCAACAGCGGGATGGGCGACTGCGACGGCAATCCGGACAACGGCTGCGAGACGAACGTCAACTCGAACCAGACCCACTGCGGCGCCTGCGCGGCCGCCGGCGGCGTCAACTGCAACACGATCTACGCGAACGCCACCGCGACCTGCCAGGGCGGCGCGTGCTCCTTCGCCGGCTGCAAGGCGGACTACGGCAACTGCAACAGCTCGCTGACCGACGGCTGCGAGGCCAACATCAGGACCGACGAGGGGCACTGCGGCGCCTGCGGCACCCAGTGCAACACAATCCACACCACCAGCAACCTGTGCCTCGACGGCACCTGCAACCCGGTGTGCACGAGCGCGCAGTACGACGCTTGCGGGGTGCCGAGGAACGGCTGCAACATCGACCTGTGGAGCGACGAGAGCAACTGCCTCGGCTGCAACCTCGTGTGCGAGAGCGGGGCCAGCGCCCACGTCGCCAGCAATCAATGCAGCTCGTCGGGCTGCAACCCGGTGTGCAGCGGCCTGTGGCGCAGCTGCGACGGCAACGGAATGAACGGCTGCGAGAAGGACGTCTCCAGCGACGTCAACGCCTGCGGCGCCTGCAACGCCCGGTGCCTCCAGGCGCACGCGAGCGCCACCGCCTGCACGGCCGGCACCTGCGTGCCCACCTGCGACCCGGGCTGGAAGGCTTGCGGCAACCCCGGCGACGGCTGCACGACCCAGCTCGGCACCGCCAGCAACTGCGGCGACTGCGGCCACGTGTGCTCGGGGACGAGGTCCATCTGCTCGAACGGCAACTGCGTCGTCTCGCCGGACATCGTCGTCGTCAACTCGGGCACGACCGGCACCCTGAGCACCATCGGGAACTCGGCGCCCATCATCAACGTGAGCCACGCCCTGCAGACACCGCGGGACAACGATCGCATGGTCCTTGTCGGGATCGTCGCCTCCGAGAACTCGCTCGTGCCGGTGAGCGTCACCTACGACGGCACGCCGATGACGCTCTTCAACACGCGGCAGGCCGACAACAACTCCGCCGCGCACATCTACTACCTCCTGGACAGCCAGCTTCCGGCCGCCACCGGCAACAAGCCCGTGGTGGTGCAGATGGCGAGCTCGAACACCTGGGGCGTGTACTTCGCCAACGTGGTGGAGCTGAAGGCCGTGCACCAGTCGAACCCGTTCGCGAGCGCCACCACGACCGGCATCCACACCAACACGACGGACTGCGGCGCCAGCGCCGTGCCCCGAGGGGTGACCACCACCTTCAGCGCGAGCGGCTCGTTCGTGTACACGGTGATGGCGGCGCGCAACGGCAACACCGGCGCCACCATCAGCCCCACCGCGGCGACCTCCACCATGAACCGGCGCCTGACCGATCCGACGACCATGGTCGCGCTGGCCGGCTATCTCGTGGCCAACTCCAACACCACCATCTCCTGGACGGTGAGCGGCTGCTACAGCACCGCCGGCGTCGGCGTCGCCGTGCGGCGCGCCAGCGGCGGCTGAGCGCCTCGAGGCGCCACGCTCCTCCCGATGGTGGGGTCATTTGAACATGAAGGCGGGAAGGCGGGAAGAAAATCATCAATGATCTTCCCGACTTCCCGCCTTCATGTGACATCTCTCCGGGCAAATGCCCCCACCACCCGATGACCGGTACCACCTGAAGTCAAAACTATCACGGATACCCGAGCGCCCCCTGCGCTCCCCTATGTAGTTTCCCAGTTGAAAACATTACCGCTCCGACATCCTTCGGCGCTCACGAGAAACGACCCACCTGCGCTCGTCAGAAATGGTCCGGACGGTCGGGCGGGCCCGATCGCTGCCGTGTCGCGCGCCCTCCAGCCGCTGTACCGTGCCGCGCGCGTGTGAGAGGATCGCTCTCGATCATGAAGAGGATCAAGCTCAAGCTCCACAGCGACGAGTACCACCTCAGCGCCGTCGGCTTTCTGTTCGAGGACCCGGCGCCCACCGCGGATCCGGCGGGGGTGAGGCCGTTCTCGATCCGCAACACGGTCTTCCCCGAGTTCGATCTGGATCCAGGCAATTACGTGTTCCGCTTCAGGGTCCGGAACGGAAGCGGCAAGTTCCAGATCTTCGCCTTCGATCCCAAGACGAACCAGAGCACCCGCGCCGAATACGACACGTCGAGCGGCGCCGACTGCCTCACGTTCCGTTTCACGGTGGCGCCGTGAGGGGCGCCCTGCTGCTCCAGCGCGCCGCGGCGCTGCTCTCGCTCACGCTGGCCGCGCCCGCGCTCGCCCAGGGCGCGGGGCAGCCGTCGGCTCCCGTGCCGCCGGGCGCAGCGCCCCCGGCGCCCGTCCGTCCGGCCGCCAGCGCGCCCGGCGCCCCCACGGCGGCCAGCGCCCCCACGGCGCCGGTCCCGTCTGCCGCGCCGAGCACAGGCGCGGCCGTGGCGCCCGCGCAGCCGGGCCGCGCGATTGCGCCGGTCGCCCCGGCCGCGTCGGGCGCTCCCATCGCCCCCATTGCGCCGCTCGCGCCTGCCGGGGGCGCGGCCATCTCGCCAGCCGCCACGGGCCGCGAGCTCGTCTACCTCGTTCCGGTCGGGATCACGGGCAGCTCCGGGGGCGCGGCGCTCGCGCGGGTCGGCTTCGGCGTGCTGGCCGGGTTCGGCGAGGTGACGGATCCGACGGCATGGGATGTGAGCGCCGTGATCGAGGCCGAGGTGGCGGCCGAGGACGGGCTGGCCACGCTGATCGGGTTCTCCGCCACCGACGATGCGGCCCAGACGCCCACCGGCACCCTGCGCCTGTCCGCCTCGTTCGCGCGGCTCGACTTCGAGGGGGAGGGCAGCTCGGCCCATCCCCCGCTGATCCTCTACGTCGGCGGCGCGGTCGGCCGCACCCGGTTCAGCTACCTGGGTCCGGGCCCCGAGCGGCGCGACCAGAGCCTGCCGCCGACCTACGCGCCGCGCGAGCTCACCGCTGTCCCCTGGAGCGTCGGCGCGGCGGCGGTCTACGTCGGCGAGGGCGGGAAGAAGCTCGCGCCCACGCTCGAAGGGCAGATCAAGTTCGACTCGCGCTGGACCGCGTCGGCGGACACGCTCGGGTGGTGCGAGCCCGCGGGCGACGTCGCCCACGGCGTGGATCCGGTCACCCAGTCCACCACCTTCGTCCCTGCCACCCGCTGCCGGCAGGAGGTGCTCGGCGCGCCGGTGCAGAGCCAGGAGCTCACGATCGCGGCGCACGCCGGGCTCGTCGACAAGGTGGCGAACGCCACGTTCCGCGCGGCGCTCGGCGCGAAGGTGGCGGTCGCGCTCAACGACGAGGCGCCCGCCGATGTCCGCCTCAGCCTGCGCGCCCCGGTCCATGTGACGCTGGCGCGCGCGCCGGTGGGGACGGAGTACCGCGGGCTCATCCGGCTGATGCCAGCGCTCAACGTGATCCGTAGCTCGACCGGAGGGACGGACGTCAGCGGCACGCTCGAGATCGCCTTCCTCGGCCAGCGCGCGATGTTCGCCGACAACTACACCGACCTCTGACGTCGGGCCGCGGCACGCCCCTCGCGGCCGCCGCGCCCTTGCCCGCGCAGCGTCGCCGCGGCCTCTCCCGCGAACCCTGCCGCCAGACGCAGCGCCCCGGCCTGGGCGCCTGCCCCGCCCGGCACCTTTCTTGGCCCACCGCGCCAGCATCCGCTACCGACGCACGAGAGCAGCGGAGGTGCACCCGGAAGCAGCATCGGGTGGGCCGCCGCGGCTCGCTAGGGAGACAGCGATGGGCCCGAGCGCAGCGTACAAGGTGGAGGGGCTTGGCGACGGCGTGCCGGCGTCGGGCGGCGCGGAGGGGTGCGGGCAGGGGCAGCTGAGCAGCCTCTGCAGCGCCCCCACGATGCCGTTCACGTCGCACGCCGGCGGCGCGGAGGAGGCACCGGCGGAGTCGAAGCCCTGGTGCATCGACCGCGGCGACTTTCTCGAGGCGATGAGCACGGTCACGCTCTGGCGCGCGCTGGAGCTGGGGGAGCTCCCCCACAGCACGCGCGTCTGGCGCGAAGGGCTCGAGTGCTGGACGCCTGCCGGCGAGGTGAAGGCGCTCGGCTGGACCATTTCCCAGCCGCCCCCGCGCGACGAGGCGCCCGCCCTCTCCGCCGCGGGCGAGGCGCCTGAGTCCACCGGCCCGCTCAGCTTCGCGTTGACGCCGGACGACCTCAGCTCCGTCGCGCCCCGCTTCCACCAGGGCGCCCCCGCGAAGGCGCGCGGCGAGCGCGCCGAGGCCTTCCCCCTCGGCCGGTTCCCGCTGTCCGAAGCCGTGCTGCGGCGGGACAGCCCCTCGCAGCCGATTTCTCTTGATATTCCGTCCTGCTTCCCCACAGCCCCCTCGTCCCCGCCCGACACGCTCCCGAGCGCCGTGGCGCCGAGGCCCGGCGCCGCGAAGCCCGGGCTCGGGCCGGCGCGTGGCGAGCGCGACGCGGATCAGACGCCGCGCGGGCGGGTGTCGGGCGCCTGGTCGCGGCTCGCGCGGCGCGCCCGCGTCTCTCGCGGCGCCGCCGGAGCGGCCGCGGGCAGCGCGGCGCTCGTGCTCGTGCTGGGCCTCTCGGTGCTGAGCGTGGTCGCCCCTGAGGCCTCGCCTGCGAGGCCTGCGGCCGCGCAGGCTGCGCACCTCGGCGTGGCCCAGGGCGTCGCGGCTGCCGCCGCGCAGGTCGCCGTGCCTGCCCCGGACCTCGCCGCGAGCGCCGGCGCTGCGGCGCTTGCTGTGGCGACCCCGGCGCACGACGGCGCGGCGGCCGAAGCGGCCCCGGCGCGCGACGGCGCGGCGGCCGACGCGATCTCGGCGCGCGAGGAAGCGGCCGCGACCCCGGGCGAGGGCACCGGCGCGCCCGCGCTGCCGCTCCACCGGGCGGAGAAGGCCTCGGCGTCCAGCGCGAAGCCGGCGCCGTCGGGTCGCCGCGAGCGCGGGCAGTTCCGCCTGAGGCGAGGCCGATCCGAGGCGGACGCCACGCGCGGCATCAGTTATCCGTCCCGCAGAGCCGACTCATGGATCGGGACGGGTGCCATCCTGCGCGACTCGCGCTAAGGTGCGCGCCGCGCGGCGGTCGGCTCCGTCCCGCAGCACTCCGGCGTCGTTCAAGGGCAGGACGGGGGACTTTGAATCCCCTAATCGTGGTTCGAATCCACGCGCCGGAACCATCGAGCCCCCGCGCCCTCTGAGGGGGGTCATGGCGGTCGATGTCCATCGCGTCGGCGGGGGCGCCTCGGGCGAGGTCGCACCGCCTCGCGGGTGCGTCCTGCGCCGTCACCTGCTCGCTATTGTCTGGCGCGGTCGAGCCGGGGTTGTTTACCGTGGTCTCACCGAGGGCTCTGCGCCTGCCACGCGGCGTGCGCGAGCCCCTGGCTCCTGGAGGACCGGACGGCGTGGCGAGCGATGAAGGGGCCCGCGGACGCGGAGCCCCTACCCATGTAGATGCGAACCGCGGAGGCGGCTCTCCGCCCCCTGCGGGCGCGGAGCTCGGACGCGCGTCGGCGGCGCCGCTCGAGGCGGGCGAGGCGCAGTTCATCGCGCGGCTCGTCGCGCGTGACGAGAGCGCGTTCAACGAGCTCGTGATCATGTACGAGCGCCGCGTGTTCGCGCTCGTCTACCGCATGCTCGGCCGGCGTGACGAGGCCGAGGACGTGTCCCAGGAAGTCTTCGTGCAGGTCTTCAAGGCGATCGATCAGTTCCGCGGCGAATCGAAGCTCTCGACGTGGATTTATCGGATCGCCGTGAATCTCTGCAAGAACCGGACGAAGTACCTCTCGCGGCGGCACGCTGGCGCCCAGGACGACGTCGACGCCATGGCCGAGCGGGTGCCGCTGTCCGCGGCCAAGGGCGTGAGCGTCGGCGACGTGAGCCGCCCTGACGAGCTGGTGGAGGGGATGCAGCTCGAGGCGGTCGTGAAGCGCGCCATCGGGCAGCTCGATCCCGAGTTCCGGGAGGCGCTCATCCTTCGCGACGTGGAGGACATGTCGTACGAAGAGATCGCCTCGGTCACGGGTTTGCCGGACGGGACGGTGAAGAGCCGGATTCATCGCGCGCGCGGCCAGCTCCGCGCGCTGGTCGAGAAGATGATGGGCGAGAAGGTGAGAGGCGGGAAATGAGCGGAGCGGACGACCCGAAGCGCACGGGGCGAGCCGATGAGCCGGCCGCTTCGGGCGCGGAGAGCGGCAGCCGTCCCTCGGCTCCCCCCGTGGAGCGCCCGCCCGCCGCCGCCGCGCCCCTGCGCGACCTTCCCGAGGACGGCGATCTCCCCGAGGACGGCGATCTCCCCGAGGACGGCGACTTGCCGCTCGTCGACGAGCTGGATCTGCGCGAGCTGGTCCGAGGGGCGATGCGTCCGCCGCCCGCGGCGCCGCCGAGCCTTCTCCGCGGCGTGCAGCGCCGGATCCGGGTGCGCTCGCGGGGGAAGTTCTACGGCGACGGCTGGAGCACCGCGCGTTCGCCGCGCTCGACCTACCTGATGACGAGCCTCTTCATGCTCGCCCTCATCGCCTTCGTCTTCCTGGTACTCATTCCCTGGAGCGGCGGCGCCCTGCCCTGATCACCGCCGCCGAGCGGCGGTCACTGGGTCCAACGAACGAGGACGCAGGTCACGTTGTCGGGGCCGCCGTTCTCGTTGGCGCGCTCGATCATCTTGGCGGTCGCGACCTGGATGTCCTGATGCTCCGTCAGGATCTGGGTCATCTCCAGGTCGCTCACCGGGCCGGAGAGCCCGTCCGAGCAGAGGACGTACGTGTCGTTCAGCTGCGGCACCTCGAAGCGGGTGTCGACCTTGACCGTGTCCTTCATCCCGAGCGCGCGCACGATCACGTTCTTGTGCGGGAAGTTCGCGATCTCCTCGGGCGTGAGCCGCTTCATCTTGATGTAGTCGTTGAGGAGCGAGTGGTCCTCGGTGAGCATCTCGAGCCGGCCCTCGCGGAAGCGGTAGACCCGGCTGTCGCCGACGTGGGCGACGTAGACGCCGTCGTTCGCCGTGAAGATGCCGACGAACGTCGTCCCCATTCCCCGCTTCTTCGCCTCGCGCTGCGCGGTCTCGTAGATCCGCAGGTTGGCGAGCTTGATCCCCGTGATCAGCCGGTTCTCTTCGTAGCCCTTGGACCGGTCCATCTTGTAGGGCCAGGTCCGCTCCGGGTCGTCCTGCGTCTGGGCGAAGAAGTCCTGCATCGCGTCGACCGCCATCTTCGACGCGACCTCGCCCGACGCATGCCCCCCCATTCCATCGGCGACCATGAAGAGGCCGTACTCCACCATGATGCCGAAGTTGTCCTCGTTGTGGTTGCGCTTGCGCCCGACGTTCGTCTCGCCGGCCACTTCGATTCGAAACGTTTGGGACACGGATCACCCGATCGATGGCCCCGCGCGAGGCGCGAGGTTGAATGAGAACCGCGAGCGCGCCCGTCCGAGCCGCTCGAGCCCGATCCTGGAGGTTCGGTTGACGGGGTGTCAACCGGATCGGGCCCGAGCGCCGAGCTTATAGAATCCGCGCGCGGCCCCGCATCAGTTTTTTCTTACTTGCGGTACTCCTCGGTCGACTTGCCGCTCGAGCTCGGCGGCGGGAGCTCGGCCTCCGGCCGCTTCGCCGCGGGGGCCGACGGATCCGGCGCAGCGCGGAGCACGACCGTGACCTGCCGGTACTTCCCGCGGCTCAGCAAGGTGAGCGGGACCTTCTCGCCGACCGCGTGCGTCCGGATCGCGTCGGAGAGCGCCTCGGGGCTGGTGACGGGCACGCCGTCGACGGCGAGGATCATGTCGCTCTCCGCGCGATCGCCGCCCGTCAAGCGGGCCTCGTCCGCAGGGCTCTCGGGGTGCACCACGGTGACCCGGACCCCCTTCGCGACCGGCGCCGCCGCGCTGACGCCCTGGATCCCGAGCCACGCCGCGGGCGGCACGGCATCCTTCGGCACCGCGCGAAGGAACGCCCTGACCGCGCTGATCGGCACGCCGAAGGCGACGGGCGTGCAGGGCTTGCCCTCGTTCGGGGCGCAGCCGCGGCCCAGGATCGCGACCACGCGGCCGTCCTCGTCGATGATGGGCGCGCCCAGATCGAGCGGCGAGACGCGCGACCCGAGCTCGATCGCGCGCTCGAGCGGCCGGTCGTCGCCGCCGATCAGCGTCTTGTGCGATCGCAGCACGAGCGCGGTGGCCGCGACCTTGCCGCGCGCCGCCGAGAACGAGCGGATCTGCGCGTCCGGCCGCACCGGATCGCGCGACGAGGCGGTGAGCCCCTCGGCCCACTTGCCGGTCTGCGGCACGAGCAGCGCGAGATCCCACACGCGGTCGTGGTGGCCGAGCTTCACCCGCACGGTGGTCCCGTCGGCGAGGCGCGCCGTGAGGTCGTTGCCCGCGCCGAGCGGCGAGAGCGCCGTCAGGATGCGCCCGTCGCCGGCGAGCGCCGCGCCGAGGCCGACGACCTGCCCGCCGCGCTCGATGACCACCACGCCGCGCGCGGCGCGCTCCTCCACCGGCGGCTCCGCCTTGTCCTTCTCGGCCGGCCCCCCCTTCGGCTCGGCGGCGACCGCCTTCTTCTCCTTCTCGCCCGCGCTGGCCCGGGTCGGGAGCACCACCCGCTTGCCGGCCGGCGGGGCTTCACCCTCCCCCTGAGCCTGCGCCTCGCCGGGCGCGCCCTGCGCGAGCGCCGCGGGGGCGGCGAGCGCTGCGGCGGCGGACACGGCAGCGGCGAGCGCCAGCGACCGTCTCCATCGCTTCACACGCGACCTGTCAACGGGATCGCTCGGCGCCGCGCCCCGGGGCGCGGCGGCGTTTGTGACACCAGGCGGGCTTGTCTCGTTCATAAGCGCGGCTCCTGAGGCGACGGCCGATTCTGCTGCGGCGGGGATCGCATTGCAAAAGGCAAAGGCCGGACCGCGCTGTACCGTGGGATCGGGCACCGGAGTCCGCCGGGGGCGGGGGGCGAAAAAAAAATCCGGTCACGAACTCGGGGGACGGGGGCACATGGCCGGCGATGAGGCAGCGATGGCAGCTGGGTTAGCGCTCGTTGGGTCGGAGGGCGACGCGCGGGCCGACGAGGCGCGCGCGATCGAGGGGCTGATCGGGGCAGGCGACTTCCGGGAAGCGCTGTCGCGGTGTGCGAAGGCCTACGCCATGCCGCTGGGCCGGCTGTGCATGGCGTTCACGGGGTCGCAGGCCGAGAGCGAGGAGCTGGTGCAGGAGACGCTGCTCGCGGCGTTCGATGCGTTCCCGCAGTACCGCGCCGAGGGGAGCGTGCGGGCCTGGCTCTTCGGGATCGCGCGGCGCCTCTGCGGGCGGCACACGGAGCTCAGGGCGCGGCGCGAGGCGCGGCTTCGCCTCGTCCACGACACCCGGCCGCGGCCCGACGCGAGCGAGCTCGCCGCGGAGCGCGAGCGGGCCGAGCGCGCCCGCGCCGCGCTCTCGCGGCTCAAGCCGAGCGAGCGCGAGGCGGTGGTGCTGCGCTTCGAGGCAGGCCTCTCCTTCAAGGAGGTGGCCATCGCGTGCGGGATCGACGAGGCGGCGGCGCGGAAGCGGGTGAGCCGCGCGCTTTCGCGGCTCAGGGCCGAGCTGGGCGAGGAGTGAGGGCGATGGGCGCGACAGAGACGGGTTCGGTTGGGCTTTGCGACGAGGTCGAGGAGCAGCTCGCGGAGGTGCTCGACGGGACGGCGCGGCCGGCGCTGTACGAGCACATCGCCGGCTGCGACGCGTGCCGCGATCTCCGCCACGACGCAGCGCGCGCCGCGGAGGTCGCCGCGGCGGCGGGCGCGGACTTCCGGCCGGCAGACGGATTCGCAGACGCGCTGCTCCGGCGGATCGAGGCGGCGCGCCCCTCGGAGGGCGCGACGAGCGGCGCGGTCCTGAAGGTGGCGGCCGACGAGCAACACGGCGCCGCAGGCGCGCGATCCGGCGTGACCGAGGGGCGATCGGACATCGCCGAAGGGCGATCGGACATCGCCGAAGGGCGATCGGACATCGCCGAAGGACGATCGGACATCGCTGAAGGACGATCCGACATCGCCGAAGGGCGATCGGACACCGCTGAAGCCCGATCCGACATCGCCGAGCAGCGATCCGACATCGCCGAGCGACGATCGGACACCGCTGAAGCCCGATCCGACATCGCCGAGCAGCGATCCGACACGGCCGACGTCCGATCCGGCACCACCGAAGAGCGTTCCCCTACGCCCAGGCCGCGTTCCGACACTTCCGGAGCGCGATCCGGCGCGGCCGAGGCGCGCACGGGCGGACCGCGCTCCACGATGCCGGAGCGAACCGCGCCGGCAGCGCGCCGCATGGCCTTCGGGCGGCGCTCGGCCTTCGCCGCCGCCGCCCTGGCCGCGGCGGCGGCGGTAGCGGCGGGGGTCGCCCTGCGGCGCGGCGGCGAAACGACGGCGGCGTCCGTCGCCGCGGCGGCCGGGGCGCCGTGGTCCGGCAAGGTCGCCTCGGTGTCGCGCGCGTCGGCCGACAGGTCGGGCGGCCTCGAGGCGTGCGACGCCGCGGGCGCCTGCGCGCCGCTCGCCGCGGGCGCCGCGCTCCCGGAGGGCGCGACCCTGCGCACCGACGCGCGGACGCGCGCCCACCTGTCGCTCGCGGACGGCTCCGCGCTCGCCATCGACCGCGGCTCCCGCGTGTGGATCGCCGGCGACGGCCGCCGCGCGCGCGTCGACGAGGGCGCCGTCGTCCTCGACGTCACCCCGGCCCCCGGCGCGCCGCCCGCGCGCATCGAGGTGCCGCACGGCCAGATCGAGGTGCTCGGGACCAAGCTCGCGATCACCGCGGGCGCCGCGCGCGCCTCGGTCGAGGTGGCCCGCGGCGCCGTGCGCGTCACCGGCGAGCGCGGCGAGCCCGTCGAGGTGCGCGCCGGCGAGGAGGCGACGCTCGCGAAGGGCGCCGCGCCCGAGGTCGCGAGCGCGACGTCGCTCGCCGACACGCTCGAGTGGAGCGACCGCTCCGCCGAGGAGGCCGACGCCCCGGCGCTCCGCGGCCTCGGCGAGCTCAGGGCGCGCAGGCCGGGCGCGACGCAGGAGAAAGAGCGGGCCGTCCGGCTCGCCAGGCACGCCGTCAAGGTGCGGATCGTCGACGTCGTCGCCAGGACCGAGATCGACGAGACCTTCGCCAACGACACCGACGAGGAGCTCGAGGGCATCTTCCGGTTCCCGCTCCCGCCGGGCGCGCAGATCGAGCGGCTCGCGCTCGAGGTGGACGGCAAGCTCGTCGAGGGCGCGTTCGTCGATCGCGATCGCGGGGCCGCGATCTGGCGCGGCGTCCTCCAGAACGCCGCCCCCAAGGCGCCCAAGCCGCGCGAGGAGATCATCTGGGTCCCCGGCCCGTGGCGCGACCCCGCGCTGCTCGAGTGGCAGCGGGGCGGCCGGTTCGAGCTGCGCATCTTCCCCATCCCGAAGCGCGGCTCGCGGCGCGTCGTGCTCACCTACACGCAGCTCGTCGAGCAGGCCGGCGGCGTCCGGCGCTTCACCTACCCGCTCGCCCACGACCAGAGCGGCACGACGAACATCGGCGACTTCTCGCTCGACGTGCAGGTGCTCGGCCACGACCGGGAGTTCGGCGTCGCGACGCGCGGCTACGATCTCGCCGCCGCGCCCGCGGACGGCGCGGCCGACCGCCGCACGCTGGAGGCCCGCGGGTTCACGCCGGCCGGCGACCTCACGGTCGAGTACGCGCTCCCCGATCGCGACCGGCCCGTCACCGCTTGGGCCTACAGGATGCCCCCCGCCCCGGCGCCGGCCACGCCACCCGCGGCCTCCCAGGCGCGGCGCGGCGCGGCCGGCGCGGCCGGAACGTCGAAGCGCGACGGCGCGGAGCACGAGGCCTCCCTCGCCGCGGCGCAGGCCATCGCGAGCGACACGTCGCCGTACGTCGCGATCGCGATCCGGCCCCGGCTCCCCCGGTGGCAGGAGTCGACCTCGCGGCGCCACGCGATCGTCGTCGACTCGAGCCGATCCATGGTCGGCGAGCGGTTCGCCCGCGCGACGCGGCTCGCCTCGTCGCTCGTCCGCGAGATGGACCGGCGCGACGAGGTCGTCGTGCTCGCGTGCGACACCCTCTGCCGCTCGCTCGGAGACGCCGGCCAGGGCGGCGCCGCGCGCCCCATGGCCCCCGGCGCCGCCTCGGCGGGCGAGGTCGAGCGCTTCCTCGGCGGCATCGAGCCCGACGGCGGCAGCGATCTCGCCGCGGCGATGATCGCGGCGCGCGCGGCCGCCGGCCCGCTCGACGGCAAGGAGCTCCGGATCATCTACCTCGGCGACGGCACGCCCTCGGTCGGCCCGACGCGCCCCGCCCACATCGAGGCCGCGGTGCGCGGCGCGGTCCCCGCGGACGGCGCCGCCGCGGTGGTCGCGGTCGCGCTCGGGAGCGACGCGGACACCACGTCGCTCAGGGCGCTCGCGCGGGGCGGCGGCGGGGTGATGGTCCCCTACGTGCCCGGCCAGAAGGTCGCGAGCGCGGCGCAGTCGGTCCTCGGCGCGGCGTACGGCCTCGCGCTGCGCGATCCCGAGATCGAGCTCCCGCCCGGCCTGACCCAGGTCACGCCGGCGCGGCTCGACCCGATCCGCGCCGGCGGCGAGGCGCTCGTCGTGGCGCGGATGAGCTCCGGGGCCGACGTGAGCGGCGCGATCCGCCTCCGCGGCCGCGTCTCGGGCGAGCGCTTCGAGCAGAGCTACCCCGTCAACATCGTCGCCACGACCGGCGCGGGCAACGCCTTCGTCCCGCGCCTCTACGCCGCGGCGAAGATCGCGGAGCTCGAGGAGACCGGCGGCGACGCGCAGAAGCCCGCCATCATCGAGCTGTCGCGGCGCTTCTCGGTGGCGAGCCGGTTCACCTCGCTGCTCGTCCTGGAGAGCGAGGCGATGTTCAAGGCGTTCGGCCTCGATCGGGACGGCATCACCTCCGCCTTCACGGGCGAGGAGCAGGCCGAGCGCGTGAGCGCGAGCGCCGAGGGGGAGGAGCCCGGCGACGCGGCGGACGAGGGCGCCGAGGAGAAGGGCGACGCGCTCGGGGCGGGCCTCGGCCTGTCGGGC
This sequence comes from Sorangium sp. So ce302, assembly GCF_051530145.1. Taxonomy (GTDB): domain Bacteria; phylum Myxococcota_A; class Polyangia; order Polyangiales; family Polyangiaceae; genus Sorangium; species Sorangium cellulosum_B. The sequence goes on from NZ_CP150326.1 coordinate 11,595,751, forward strand.
AGCGGCAGGGGCGGCGGCGGCTCCGGCTGGCCGGACGCCGCGCCGGCCGCGAAGGCGGAGTCTCGCACGTCGGCCGGCGCCCGCCCGGCGTCGCCCGCCAAGCGACGATTCCAAAAGTTCGATCCCCTTTCGGGCTCGCTCGACGACATGCCTGCGCCGGCGCCGGCGCCGACGGCCGCCGCGCCCGCGGAGCCGAAGCCGGCGCCCCCGCTGGACGAGCGCGCCCGGAGATCGCGCGACGACGGCCTCGTCGCCGCCGAGGAGTGGTCGCGCCCGCCGCCGTCGCGGCGGATGATCCCGATGCGCCGGGTGTTCGATCGCAAGGTGAGCTTTGACGCGACGAACACGCTCGCGCCCGAGAGCGCCGCGAAGACCGCGGCCGCCGAGGCGGCGCTCGCGGCGGCCCCGGACAGCCGCGACAGGACGGCGGGCCTCTACGCGCTCTACGCCACGACCGGCCGCCTCGGCGAGGCCCAGGAGCTGACCGCGCGCTGGAGCGGGCGCGACGCGCTCGATCCCGACGCGCTCATCGCCCGCGCCGACCTCGCGGCGCGGCAGGGCCAGCGCGACCGCGCCGCGCGCATCCTCGGCGGCCTCGCCGACGTGCGCCCCGGCGACCGGGCCACCCAGGCGCGGCTCGCCGAGCTCTGGGACGCCGCGGGGCGGCCCGCGTTCGCGTGCCAGCACCGGGTGGCGCTCGCCGACCTCGCGCCCGCCGACGCGAAGCTCGTCGCCGCCGCGATCCGGTGCGCCGGCGAGGGCGGCATGAGCGAGCTCGCGAGCCAGCTCCGCCTCGACGCGACCTCCGCCCTCCGCGCGGAGATCGACCGGCGGCTCGCGCAGCCGGACGCGGCGCCGGCCGCCGACCTGCCCGGCGACGTGCGGCTCAGCGCCGAGTGGACCGGCGGCGCCGACCTCGACCTCTCCCTCATCGACGCGCAGGGGCGGCGCGTCTCGTGGATGGGCGCGACCCTCCCGTCGGTGGGTGTGCGCTCGCGCGACGCGACGAGCACGCGTTCGGAGTCCCTCGCCCTGCGGAGCCTCCCCAAGGGGAGCTACGTCGTCGAGATCGCGCGCGCGTCGGCCGAGGAGGGCGCCGGCGCCTCGAGCCCCGGGGCCAGCGCGCCGGGCCCGGTCCGCGGCGAGCTCACCCTGCGCCTCGCGGGAGAGACCCGCAAGGTGCCCTTCACGCTCGACGGCGCGCGCCTCGAGCTCGGCACGGTGCGCGTCTTCTTCACCTCCCGCCTGGTGCCGGTCGACGGCCTGGCGGCCCCGCCGTTCTGAGGAAACTGACGAAACTGACGAAACTGACGGAACGGACGAAGACGAACCTGACGGGACCGACCTCCGCCCACGCGCGGAGGCCCTCTCTTGCGCACCCCTCCCTTCACATGTCCTGAACGACCCTCGCAGCGCGCTTCCGTAACAACCTTTTCAGCGCCCCCCCGGGCGCGCTCGCCCGGGGATCGAGCGGCCCTCCCGCCGCGCTCGTGTCGGGCGGAGATACCCGATACAGTTTCGACATGAATCCGCTCGTCCCGGACTTCATCCTCGAACAGGACGCCGAAGGGCAATACGCGGGAGCGGTCGACGCGGCTGTCCTGCACGTCTCGCTGCCGGCGATCGTGGAGCTCGCCGAGCAGATGATCGCGCGCCAGGCGCTCGATCCGGACGCGCTGCGCTCGTTCTTCGATCCGCTGTTCGAGGCCGTGCACCAGTCGGGCGGGTTCGTCGCGACGCTGTCGCCCGCCGGCGGGTTCACCGCGCTGTTCCCCGATCGGCCAGGGCGCAACGTCACCCGGCACGCCCGCAGCGCGGCGCTCGCGATGCGGCGCAGCCTCCTGGAGCTCGCGGCGCGGCGCACGCTGGGCGCCGGGGGCGCGCAGACGCCGTTCAGGATCGGGCTCGCCTGGGGCACGGTCCACTGGACGATCGTGCGCATCGCCCCGGATCGCGCGTACTTCCTGATCTACGGCCCCGCGATGGAGGCCTGCCAGGCGACCGACCGCGGGGGGGACGACAGCGAGCTCCACCTCGATCGCAGCTTCCGCGAGCGGCTCCCCGCGGCGAGCGCGCGGGAGAGCGTGGCGGAGCTCGACGAGGCCGATCTCCTGAGCGGCCCCCCCTCGCTGACGATCACGTCGGCCCCGACGGACGCGGACGTCGAGGCGTTCCTGCCGCCGGGCGCGGGCGATCTCGCGCCGGAGGGCGAGATCCGCGAGGTGACGACGGTGTCGGTCTCGCTCGATCGGGTGGAGAGCCCGACGGAGCTCCTCCAGCAGCTGCACGAGATCTCGGCGATGTACGGCGCGACGTTCGCCGGCATGACCGTGACCGAGCGCGGCTTCGGCGCGCAGTTCTACTTCGGCGCGCCCGTCGCGCACGAGAGCGACCACGATCGCGCCCTCGACTTCGCGCTCGAGCTGAAGAGCAACGGCCTCGGCGTGCCCCGGCTCGCGGTGGGCGTCACCCGCGCGCGCTGCCTCGTCGGCTTCTTCGGCGCCGTGGGCCGCCGCGAGTTCGCGTGCGTCGGCCGCGCCATCCACCTCGCCGCGCAGATCGCGCGGAAGGCCGCTCCGTCGTCGATCTGGGCGGACGAGCGGGCGTTCCGCGCGGGCGAGGCGAGCCACCAGTGGTCGACGGAGAACATCTTCCGGTTCGACGGGTTCGATCTGCCGATCCTCGTCTACTCGCTCGAGCGGCGGCGCATCGCGGTGCAGGAGGAGTTCTACGACCTCGGCCCCATCGGCCGCGAGGTCGAGCTCGGGCGGCTCACGCAGGCGCTCGAGCCCCTGTTCACCGGGCGCTCCGCGGGCGTCGTGTACATCCTCGGCGAGGCGGGCATCGGCAAGAGCTACCTCGTGCACAGCTACCGCCACCAGCGCGCGCAGCTCATGGACATGCGCCCGCTCCTGTGGATCGAGGCCCGCTGCGATCAGACGCTGAGGACCCCGCTCTACGCGTTCGAGTTCGCGCTCAAGGAGTACCTCGGGATCTCGTCGGAGCTCGGCCAGCGGGCCAAGGAGGCGGGGCTCGATCTCGCGCTGGAGCTGCTCCTGGAGCGGCTGCCCGAGAGCTGGACCGAGGTGCGGGCCGGGATCGACAGGTCGCGCGAGGCGCTCGCGCGGCTGCTCAGGCTGCGCGGCCAGGAGGCGGGGGCCGAGGCCGGGGGGCGCGACGAGGTCCTCGGGGCGCTCGCCGCGCTGCTCGTCGCGGAGAGCTCGCTGCAGCCGGTGGTGGTGCACCTCGACGACGCGCAGTGGGCCGATCGGACGTCGCTCGAGGCGGTGCGCGCGATCACGGCCGCCTGCAGGGACCTGCCGCTGGCGGTGATCTGCTCGGCGCGGCCGGCGGCGTCCTCGGGGGAGGGCGTGGACGCCCGCATCCCGCTCGACGCCGGCATCCCGTCGCAGGCGATCGAGCTCGCGCCGCTCCCGGCGGAGCGGCTGCTCGCGCTCGCGGAGCCGTTCTTCGGCGGCCCGCTCCCCACGATGCTCGGGTCGCTGCTCGGCCAGACCGCGGGGGGGAACCCGTTCTTCGCGCAGGAGATCCTCGCGTACTGGCTGGAGGACGGGCGGTACGGGTCGGCCCACGACGCCGCGCGCTCGAGCCGGTTCATGCCGCCGCGGACCGTGAACAGCCTGCTCGTCGCGCGGCTCGAGCGGCTCGAGCCGCGGACGCGGCAGACGGTGATCTCCGCCGCGGTGCTGGGGCGCGAGTTCGACACGCGCGTGCTCGCCCGGATGATCCCGGACGCCTCGGCGCTCGTGGATCACCTGCGCTTCGGCGAGGCGCAGCGGATCTGGTCGCGGATGGGGGAGCACCGCTTCGAGTTCTGCACGGTGCTGATCCGCGACGCCGCGTACGGGATGCAGCCGAAGGAGACGGCGGAGCGGCAGCACCGCCTCGCGGCGGAGGCGATCGAGGCCGTCTACGACGACGATCTCGAGGATCAGCGCGCGGCGCTCGACAGCCACCGGCGGCTCGCGGGCTGAGCGCGCCCGGCCGTTCTGGCCGGCGGGGCGCGGGCCGTACGTGGGCGGTACGTGCAAGCGCGTGGAACCCCCTCGACGCCGCTTTCGAAGTGCGGCAACTGTCCGCGCATGAGCACGGCCCATCACGAGGCTCACGCGGCCCCGGCGCACGACGTGAGCGATCACCATGGCTTCGACGGGGAGCCCGCCCGCGCGCTGCCGGCGGACGAGCCGCCCACCCCGAACTGGGTCCCTGCGCTGGGGCTCGCGGTCTTCGTGGTGGCTGGCGTCACGTTTCTCGCGATGAACAGCGACGACGACGGCGCCGCGGGGCAGGCCGCGCCGGCGGGCGCGCGCCCGGCTGCGGCCGTGGTTCGCCCGGCGGCGGCCGGCGCTCGCCCCGCCCCCGCCGGCGCCCGCCCGGCGACCGCCGAGGCTCGCCCTGCGGCGCAGCCCGGCGCGCGCCCTGCGGCGCCGACCGGGCCCGCGGCGGGGGCGGCCGCGGAGGCCCTGAGCGCCGCCGCGGCCCAGCGCGCGGCGGGCACCGCCGCGCCGGGCCCGGCGAACCTGCGCAAGCTGACGCCGCAGGAGGTGGAGCTGGTGCGCAAGCGCATGGAGGCGCGGCAGAAGGACGGCGCTCCGGCTCCGTCGAAGTGAGCGAGATCGTGGTGGACCCCGCCGCAGCGCGCATGCGCACGGTGCTGGTGCTCGGCGCGGGCACGATGGGCCAGGGGATCGCGCAGGTCACGGCGGTCGCCGGCTACGTGACGCGCCTCTACGACGTCGAGGCCGCGCGGATCGGCGCGGCGATCGAGGACATCAAGCGCTCGACCGATCGCCTCGTCCAGAAGGGCAAGATGCTCAACGAGGCGCGCAGCGAGATGATCGGGATGCTCGTGGCGTCGCCGGATCTCGAGCGCGCGGCGGCGGACGCCGATCTCGTGATCGAGGCGGTGCCCGAGCGGATGGACCTCAAGGTCGAGGTGCTCGGCCGGGTGAAGGCGGCGGCGCCGGAGCGAGCGCTGCTCGGCACGAACACGTCGAGCCTGAGCGTCACGGAGCTCGGGCGCCGGCTCGGCGCGGGCGGGCGCACGATCGGCCTGCACTTCTTCAACCCGCCGCCGGTGATGGAGCTGCTCGAGGTGGTGCGGGGGCTCGAGACCGACGAGGCAACGGTGACGGCGGCGCTCTCGGTGGCGAGGCGCCTGGGCAAGACGCCGATCGTGGTGAACGACACGCCCGGCTTCGCGACGAGCCGGCTCGGCGTGGCGCTCGGCGCAGAGGCGATGCGGATGCTGGAGGCCGGGGTGGCGTCGGCCGTCGACATCGATCGGGCGATGGAGCTCGGGTACCGGCACCCGATGGGGCCGCTCAAGCTGACGGACCTCGTGGGGCTCGACGTGCGGCTCGCCATCCTGGAGCACCTCCACCGCGAGGTGGGGGAGCAGTTCCGGCCGCCGGTGATCCTGCGGCAGATGGTGCGGGCGGGGAAGCTCGGGAAGAAGACGGGGGAAGGGTTCTATCGATGGACGGAGGCGGGGGCCCAGCCCAGCGACGGCTGGCGTCGCGGGTAGGGGGCGCGGCGGGGGCCGCGCGCGGCCGAGGGCGCGCTACCGGTTCAGCTTGTCCTTCTTGGCGCTCTCTTCGGCTTCCTTCTGGCGCTCGGCCTCGCGCTGGATGATGCGCTCCTTGACCGCGGCGTAGTCCTTCTCGTCCTTCACCCGCCGGTCGACCTGCTTCTGCCGCTCCGCTGCGGTCGCCGGATAGCCGGTCGCCTTGGGGTTGCTCGTCAGGTACGTGCTGTAGGCCCCCCACGCCTCCTTCACGGCCTGCCAGTTCTTCTGACGCTCGCGCAGATCGGCGAGGCAGAAGAGCACCTTGGCGTGGAGCTCCTCCGTGCCCTTCTTGCCGATCGCCGTGGTCCAGGCCGTCTCGGCCTCCGCCATGTTGCCGGACTCGAGCATCGCCTCGCCGAGCAGGTAGAAGCCGAGCATCTTCGAGGAATCCAGCTTGATCGCCTCCTGGAACCCTGCGATCGCGCCCGGGATGTCGCGCGCCACGAACGACGCCTGGCCCTTCAGCACCTGCTCCGTGTAGGGGCTGATGCCGGTGTGCCCGCTGGGATCTTTGCGCTGCGACGAAGCAGCGTCGGGCGCGGCCTCCGCCGGCTCAGGCGCAGCCGCCTGCGGCTTCTCCTTGCCCGCAGGCGGCTGGGCGGCGACCGGCGCCGCGGAGAAGACGACAGCGAGGGCGAGCGATGCGACGACAGCGAGCGAGCGGTCCTGCATGCCCGCCAAGGTACCGCAGCTCAGGCAGGGCGCGCTACTTCCGCCGCGGCCTGAACGGATCCGGCGGCAACCCGGCATCCGGAGGCCGCCCCGCATCCACCGGCGGCCAGCCCGCATCCGGCCAGCCCGCGTCCACCGGCGGAAAGCCCCCATCGGAGCCAGCGTCCGGCCAGCCCGCATCCTCCGGTCCCCCGGCGTCCGCAGGCAGCTTCCCCGCATCCCCCGGCGCGCCCCCGTCGATCGCCACCCCGCCCTGCGCGCTCAGCGACACGAGCCGGCCGTCCGGCTCCGGCGGCCAGAAGAAGCGCTCCTCCGCGCCCGTCTTCCGGTCCACCAGCTTGGCCCAGCTCGCGCGCGGGTTGTCCGCCATCTGCACGCGCAGCCGCGTCGTCACGCCGTTGTCGAACGTCGGACGGCGGAGCAGGGCGCCCGGCGGCCGCTCCGGCGCGTCCCCCGTCAGCGGCACGTCGAAGCGGACCCGATCGAGCAGCTCCTGGCCAACGTACAGCTCGATCGCGAACCGGCCCATCACCCGCGCCGTCGCCAGAGGCCGGTCGAGCGCAACCGGCCGCACCCGCACGACCGAGCCTCTCCCCTTCGCGTACTGCACGTCGAAGACCCACTGCTTCGCGCTGGGCCGCGGGGCAGGGTCCGGCGCATACCCCGCGCGGGACGGCGGAGCCTCCGGCTCGGCGACGGCGACCACGCCGGCGGCGGCGAGCGCAAGGCCAGCGAGGAGCCCCAGGGCGGCGCGGGTGAGAGGGCGAGGCGAGGTCATCGGGTACCGGAAAGAGGCCCGAGCGGCAGGGCCGCCTCGAGCGTCGCGGAGAGCACCTCTTCCCACGCCGAGCCGTCGCCGTCGAGCGCCACCCAGAGCTCGCGGAGCTCGTCCGGCACCGGCGCGATCGCCGCGCAGAGCTCGCCGCGCTCGTCCGGCACCGTGACGCGCAAGGCGTGCAGCGCGACGCGCGAGAGCGCGATCACCCGGCCCCTCGCCGTGGTCACCGACCGGGCTCCTCCGTGGTCGCGATCGCCGAGGAGCGGGGCCCCCGCGTGCGCCGCGTGCACCCGGAGCTGGTGCGTGCGGCCCGTCACTGGGTCGAGGCGCAGCAGCGTGGCCGGCGCCGCGCCGCCGCCCGCCGAGGCGATAACGCGGTAACGCGTCGCCGCGTCCCTCGCCCCGGCGCCGCCCACCGCGGGCAGGCTGCGCCCGCCCCGCGACCGCGCGGCGCCGATGGGCGCATCCCACGTGCCCGACCCCTCGACGCGCCCGCCAGCGACGCCGACGTACACCCGCGCGATGCGCCCCGCCTCGCGCATCGCGGCCAGGTGCCGCCGGCCCCGCGCGCCCGTCGCGCACAGCACCGCGCCGCTCACGCCGACGTCGAGCCGCGAGGCCGCGTGCGGCAGGTCGCGCAGCCCGAGCAGCTCCGCGATCTCCGTGACCAGCGACCGCGTGCCCCGGCGCTCCGGCTCCGTCGGCAGCGCCGCAGGCTTCGACGCGACAAGGAGCTCCCCCCAGCGCGCCAGCACCTCCACCGGCGGCGCCCCCGGCGCGTCGCGCCGCGCCGGCCACACGGCGAGCTCGTCGCCGAGGGCCACCCCGTCGCCGGGCCGCGCGCGCCGGCCGTTCAGGAACGCGCGCCCCTCCGCCGCCGCGCCCGCAAGGCCCCGCGACGCGCCGCCCGCGCGCTCGAGGACGTCGGCCACCGTGGGGCCGTCCGAGGGCCCGACGCGGAACCGCGCGGCCGTCATCCGGGCGGCGCCGGGCGCGGGGCAGCGCCGCCGCCAGGAGCTCCCCCGGCGACGACGCCCGGCGACGACGGCGAGGCGCGCTCGTCCAGGCGCTCGACCACGCCGCGATCACCGTCGATGCGGAGCCAATCGCCCGTCTTGATCGCCAGCGTCACGCCGGGGACGTTCACCACCGCAGGGATGCCGTACTCCCGCGCGACGATCGAGGCGTGCGACATGGGGCCGCCGAGCTCGGTCACGACCGCGGCGGCCACCAGGAACAGGGGCGAGAGGCCGACGTCGGTCGTGCGCGCGACCAGCACCTCCCCCGGCGCCACCGCGTCGAGCGCCGAGGCGCCCGGCTCGAGCACGCGCGCCCGCCCCTCGACGACCCCGGGGCTCGCCGGCAGCCCGAGCAGGCGCTCCCCGGACGCGGGCGGCAGCACGACCGGCGGCGGCCGGCCGATGAAGGTGGCCGGCGGATCGGGGCGCGCGGCGTCGCGGAGGTGCTCGGCGCGCCGCAGCCGGACGAGGTGGCCCACGTCGGCGCGGCCGCTGGAGAGCGCCGTCGCGAGCTCCTCGTAGGTGCAGAAGAAGACGCTCCCGGGCTCCAGCGAGGGGTCGAGGCGCCGGAGGCGCCGGTCGATGTCGAGCGCGACCCTGCGCAGCATGCCGAGGACGCGCGTCACCCACGTGCGCATGCGCTCCCGCAGGCGCACGTAGCGCTGCGCGCGGCCGACGAGGGCGCGCAGGAGCGCGAGCTCCAGCCGCGGCACGCGCGTCTCGAGCATCGCCATCTCCCGATCGGCGAGCGCCCGAGCGCGCGCCAGCGCGCGCTCCGGATCACCCGGCGCGCCGCGCAGCGACGCCGTGAGCATCGCGACGACCGGCGACGGGTCCTCCCCCCAGCGCGGCGTCGCGAGCTCCGCCTCGCGCACCGCGCGGTCGCCGTAGGCGTCGAGGAACCGCGCGTACGCGTCGCGCGCCGGCCCCTCGGGCAGGTCGCGCGGCCACAGGACCCCGCCGGCGAGGAGCCGCTCGCGCGCCGTCCGATCCTGCATGACGAGCTCGGCGACCCGCGCGAGCTCGATGCCCGGCCCCGCGCTGTCGAGCTCGCGCACGCCGCCCGCGAGCACCTGCGCCAGGTGCTCGACGTTCGTCTCCGCGCGCCCGGCCGGCGCGTCGAGGTGCGCCTCCCCGGAGGCGGAGCGCGCGGAGGCGCGGCGGCCCGCGATGCGCTCGAGCGCCTTGCACAGCGCGAGGTGGCTCGCGAGCGACGCCGACGCGCAGTGCAGCATCCGCGTGCCGGTCCGCTCGAGCAGCATGAAGACGCTCCGGAGCGTGGTGCCGATGGCGTCGTCCGGCAGGAGCGTCATGTCGAGCTCGGAGAGGGCGCGCTGCGCCCAGAGCGCCTCGCCCTCGTAGGCCGCCACCTCGCGCTCGAGCCGCGCCTGCCGGAGGAGGAGCCGCGGCCCGGTGAGCGGCAGCCGCGCATAGAAGCCGCGCCGCGAGACGCCCTCGCTCTGCTCGGCGAGCCGCGCGATGAGCGCCTCGCTCGCCCCGCCGCTCATGCCGAGCAGCGCGCGCGGCGAGAGCCCCGGGACCTGCGCCGCGATCCGCATGAAGGCGGTGAGGTTGAGGTAGAAGCGCCCGTGCACGTTGGCCACGAGGCGCGCGCCCCGCGGCACGCGGCAGCCGAGCGCGGCGAACGCCTCGCGGAAGCCCCGGTCGGAGAACGCCCGCGCCACCGACCAGGTGAGCGGCGTCGCCGCGCCGGGGAGCGCCTCGCCCACGTTGGCGCGCGACCAGATCGTGTCGGCGTCGCCGCCCTCGGGGAAGCCGCCGCCGCTCACCGGGCGCACCTGGAGCAGCCACACGCGCCGCGCCGCCGGGGAGGGCGCGCCTTCGCCGCCCTCCGACGCCGCCGGGGAGGGCGCGCCTTCGCCAGCCTCCCGCGCCGCCGGAGCGGACGCGCCCGCCGCGGCGGCGGCCTCCGGCGGGTCGGACGGCGCTTCCCCGTCGACCACGAGCGCCGCGCCGGGCGGGCCCTCGCCGCGCTCCTCGACCGCCTCGACAGCGAACTCCACGTCGAACGGACCCTTGCCGCCCTGCTCGAGCCGCTCGGCGAGCTCGGCGAGCTGCCGCAGCGCGGCCTCGCCGAGCGCCGGCTGCTCGGCGCTCGGCTCGGGCACCGGGATCTCCTCGAGCCCGGCCGCGCCCACGACGAGCGCGCGCCGCTTCTGCGCCACCGCCGACGCGACGACCCTGCCGCCGTCGCGCGCCAGCCGGATCGTGTCGGCCGCCGCGGCGCCGTCGACGACCGGCGCGCCGAGCCCGAGCGTGGCGTTCACGAGCCGCTCGCCGGCGTGCCAGTGCTCGCCCTCGAGCCCCGGCGGGGGCGCGGTGAACAGCACGCCCGCGGCCTCGGCGCGCACCATCACCTGCAGCACGACGCCCATCGCGACGTCGCGGACGCCGGCGTGCGCGAGGTACGCGAGCGCGCGAGGCAGGAAGGCGCTCGCCCAGACCTGCCGGATCGCGGCGTCGAGCCCGGCCTCGCCGCGCACGCCGAGCACGGACGTCGCGAGCCCCGCCATCGACGTCTCCTCGCTGTCCTCGCACGTGGCGCTGGACCGCACCGCGAGGCCCCACGGCGCCTCCTGCTCGACGGCCTGCCAGAGCGCCCGCAGCGCGGTCGAGAGCGCCTCGGGCAGCGGCTCGCTCAGGATGCGGTCGCGCGCGCGCGCCGCCCGGTCGACGCCCGCCCTCGTGCCCGAGAGCCGGATCAGCGTGGCGAGGTCGTGCCCCGGCGGCAGCTGCCGGTCGACGAGCTCCGTGAAGCACCGCGCGTCGAGCACCCACCCGCGCGGCACCGGGAAGCCGTCGCGGAGCAGGCGGCCGAGCGAGGCCGCCTTGCCGCCGACGCGCTTCGCGCTCGTGTGGCGGCGCAGGCCGGCGCTCTCGAGCGGCTTGAGCCACTCGCGCACGGTGGGCGGATCGGTCGCGCCGTCGGCGCGGGCGGTGCGTGTGGGGTCGGCCACGTCGATGCCGAGGGAGTAACACGGTTCGGCGGCCTGGGTCAGGGGCATGTGACGGCCGGGCCGCCGCGATCACAGCGGCGGCAAACCGCGCTGGATCCGCTCGTGCCAGAGCACCATTTCAACGCCGCCAGGCCCCCGATTCCAGGCGTAGTCGTGCGGGCCGGGCACGACGAGCAGGGTGTGGGTCACGCCGTCCTGCCGCAGCCGATCGCTGAGCGCCTGGATGGCGGGCAAGAACGGGTCGGCCTCGCTCGACACGAGCCGGAGCGCGACCGCGCGGCGCTCCATGGCCCGGCGCGCGAGCGCGGAGAACATCTCCGCCTCGCCCGCCCGCACCGCGGGCTGCAGGGCGCCGACCGCGCCGAAGACGTCGGGGAACGACAGGCCGACGAGCAGCGCGAGGCGGCCGCCGAGGCTCACGCCGTCGATGCCGGTGGCCTCGCGCGCCGCCTGGCAGCCGCCCTCGGCGCGCGCCCGCGGCAGGAGCCGCTCGACGAGGAAACGGCCGAAGCCCACGGCCCCCTCGACGGAGCGGTCGCGGAGGTCGGGCGTGAACGGCGTGGCGATGCAGAGCCCGCGGTAAGGGTGGGCCTTCAGCGAGGCGTTGAGCTGCGCGAGCCGCTCGGGCGTCACCATCTGCCCGAGATCGTCCGGCGTGAGCGGCGGCGAGCTGAGCCGCCGGAGGGCCGCGTCGAGGCCGTAGTCGTCGCGCCACCCGCGCGCGCCGACCTCGAGGCCTCGCACCGCCTCGCCGCGCCCGTGCAGCGCGACGAGGAGCGGCGGCGCCGGCGCGGCCTCGGGCGCGAGGAGCAGCGCGCGCTGCGGGCCTTCGCCCTCGGAGGCGGGCTCGAACCGGAGATCCTTCCAGGCCGAGGGGGCCGCCTCCTCCGGCGCCGGCGGTGAGGTGCCTCGCCGGCACGAGGGCGCGGCGAGCGCGGCGAGGCCGAGCAGCGCGCGCCGGCGCGAGAGCGGGGGGATCGTCGTGGCGGCCATCGGCGGCGAGGGTAGCAGCGGGGCGCGGGCGCAGCCCTGGGCAGGCCCACGTGCCCCCATGTAGGCTGCATGGGTCCGGGCGAGGGCCCTCAAAAGGGGGAGCGCTCATCGGCGAGACGCGCCGATCCTGACGAGGCCCGAAGGGCTCCGTCGGCCCCGGGCGAGAGACCCGTGACGAAAGGGGACCGCTCATGAGCCGTGAGACGAAGGGGGACGTCGGGCCGCGCGCAGGCGGTGCGCCGGGCAGCGTGGAGGGCGTGATCGCGGACGACGTGAAGACGCTCCACAGCATGGGCTATGCGCAGGAGCTGCTGCGCAGGATGGGGGGCTTCTCCAACTTCGCGATCTCGTTCTCGATCATCTGCATCATCGCGGGCGGCATCACGTCGTTCCAGATGGGCTTTTGCAGCGTCGGCGGCGCCGGCATCGGCATCGGGTGGCCGGTGTGCAGCGCGCTCACGCTCTGTATCGCGCTCACGATGGGCCAGGTCGCGTCGGCGTTCCCGACCGCGGGCGGCCTGTACCACTGGGCCTCGATCCTCGGCGGCCGGGGCTTCGGCTGGGCCACCGCGTGGTTCAACCTGATCGGGCTGATCACCGTCCTCGCGGCCATCAACGTCGGCGCCTACCTGTTCATCATGAGCTCGCTCGGCCCGCTGTTCGGCGTGGATCTCGCCGCGATGCCCCCGGATCGCGCGCTGGTGACGCAGGCCGTCGGGGTCACGCTCATCACGGGGACGCAGGCGCTCTTCAATCACCTCGGCATCCGCGTCACCACGCTGCTCACCGACTTCAGCGGGTACCTCATCCTCGTCGTCTCGGTGATCCTCACCGCCGCGATGCTCTTCTACGCGCCCGCGATCGACGTCGGCCGGCTCGTCACGTTCACGAACTACAGCGGCCCGAAGGGGGGCGACGTGTGGCCGGAGACGGGCAGCATGACCACGCTGTTCCTCCTGAGCTTCCTCCTGCCCGCGTACACGATCACGGGGTACGACGCGTCGGCGCACACGTCGGAGGAGACGATCGGCGCGGCGCAGACGGTCCCGCGGGGCATCGTCCGGGCGGTGCTCGTCTCCGGCGTCTTCGGGGCGCTGATGCTGAGCGCGATCGTGCTCGCGATCCCGGACATGGATGAGGCGGCGTCGAAGGGCGGCGGCGTCTTCTTCTGGGTCATGGAGCGCGTCATCCCGGAGAACCTCCGGATCGCGCTCTACGCCGGCATCTCGGTGGCCCAGTACCTCTGCGGGCTGGCGACGGTGACGTCCGCCTCCCGCATGACCTTCGCGTTCGCCCGCGACGGGGGGCTGCCGCTCTCGGAGCAGCTGCGCAAGGTGAGCCCGAAATTCCGGACGCCGGCGACGGCGATCTGGGTCGTCAGCGCGCTGACGATCGGCTTCACCGTGTACACGCCCGTCTACTCGACGATCACGGCCGTCTGCGTGATCTTCCTCTACATCTCGTACGTGATGCCCACGATGATGGGCGTGCGCGCCTACGGCCGCACCTGGGTGAAGATGGGCCCGTGGGACCTCGGCCCGCTGTACCGGCCGCTCGCGATCATCAGCGTCCTCGCGTGCCTGATGCTGATCGTCGTGAGCGTCCAGCCGCCGAACGACAAGGCCCTGGGCATCATGCTCATCGTGTTCGCCGTGACGGCCATCGTCTGGTTCGCGCTGGAGCGCCGCCGCTTCCAGGGCCCGCCCCAGGGGGTGATGATCCAGCAGCGAGAGCGGGAGATCGCGGAGGCGGAGCGGGCCGTCGGGCAGATCGCCGCGCGCGGCGGGCCGTAGGGATCCGGCGGAAGAGAGGGACGCTGCAGCCCACAGAAAGGCGGAGAGGGCGAATCGGCCTCTGGAGAGTCGAGGCGAGGAATCAGCCGCCAGAGGGGCTGAAGAGGAGGGGATAGGTCACGGTCACGATGCCAACGTCCGGCGGCGGGAACGACAGCCCGTAGAACGAGCGCACCACGCAAGAGACCACGCCGGCGTCCGGCAGATCGGAGCCGCCGTTGTGGACGCTCGATACCGCCCCGTCGCGGCCGATCACGAAGCCGACCGACACGCGCCCGGTGAGGTTCGGGCTGTTGCGCAGCCCGTTCTCGTAGCAGAGCCGGAAGCGGCCGAAGTTCTGGCGCACGATGCGCTGGATGACCTCCGGCGGGATCCGGCCCGACACCGAGGGCGAGCCGACCCGCATGCGCGGCGCGCTCGCCTTGTGGCCAGGGCCGTTGGCGAAGCGCGACGCGCCGCCGCCAGGGCCGAAGCCTTGCCCATCGCCGACGCCGCTCCCGTGGTTGATGGTGCCGATGGCCCCGATCCCGATGCCCGTGAAGCGCCCGTCGCCGCCCTCGCCGACGCCCGTCAACCCGAGCCCGCCCACGCCGCCCGACTCGTCGATCGTCTCACCCCACATGTTGGCGATCACGCTCCTTTCGCCGTTACCGAGCGTGTCGGCGCCGCCCCAGGGCGCCGAGAGCGCGTTGGGATCGCCGCCGGACCCCGCCTGGAGCACGCCGATCATGCCGAAGCGCGCCGCGTCGTCGAGCGCCTGAGCCCGCGAGATCCGCACGTCGCGGTTGTCCTTCGGCCCCTGGATCTCGAAGCGCCCGCCCGTCTTCCGGCTCGTCTCGCTCCCGGCCTTGCCCGACTCGCCCATCGCGGCCGCGCCGGAGCCGCCCTCGCGCTCGGTCTGGCCGGTCGCGTCGGTGACGTCCTTCACCTCGGGCAGCTCCTTCTCGGCGATCGCGCCGATCGCCTGCGCCATGAGGTAGGCCTGCTCCGCGCTCACGCCGCCGTCGTCGGCCATGGCGAGCGGGGGCATGAACGCGGCCATGGCCCCGAGCAGGCCGACGTGGAGCAGCGTCGAGAGCGCGGTGAACGGCAGGTTGCGGCGGTCCATGCCGGCCTTGCCCGCGACGCGGCGGCCCGCCCTGCCCACCGCCACCTCGAACCCGAAATCGCCGAGCTCGAGCCTCGCGCGAGCGCCGGGCGGCAGCGCGATCCGCCGCGCCCCGTCGAGCTCCGCGCACGGCGCCGCGCGGCCCGTGGCGATCGCCTGCGCGATCGTCATCCTGCAGCTGCCGAACTCGATGGATCCCGACGCCCCCGGCGGGATGACGGCGCTCACCTCCCCGCCCTCGCCGACGAGCACGAGCGGCGCCCGCGCCGCGCCGAGCCGCTCCGCAGGTAGGAAGAAGTCGCACACGCCCCCGGGGCCCTCCGCCTCGCCGACATGAAAGGCGCGCGGCGGCGTCAGGTGCGCCACGTGAAGCGGGGTGTTCCCCCACCGGATGATCACCTCGAGCGACAGCGCGTCGGTCTCGCACTCGTCGGCGGGGACGTCCGGCGCGCTCTTGACGAGCGCGTACGTATAGGAGCCCTCCGGCGCGTCCGCGGGCACGTCGGCCTCGGTGGCCGGATACGGGCTGAAGGGCAGGTTGCTGAGGAACGGATTCGAGGGTGCGATGCCCGGAGCCATCTTGAACGTGTCCATCGGAGAACAGCCCTTTCCCTGCTCGCGCTCGCGCGCATGTCCGCGCGGCGAGCGGTCTGAATGGAGCGAGCCATCGAGGGCCCGCCTCTCTCGGCGCGCCCCGGCGCACGCGCGGCGAGCTTCACCGCTCTCTGCGTGCGCCGCGGAGCACCGCGTCCACGCCAGGGATCGACAGCGCCGCCCGCCCCAGGTTCCGGAGCCGCGCCGCGATTTTCAGCGGCGCATCCGCGCGCCCGGGGGTTCCAGTTTCTGGACCGCCGCCCGGCGCCTCGAGGTGGTGGTGGTGGCCCGCGCCATCACCCCGCGGGATCGCGCCGCCACCTCGAGCGGAACCGTAGGGCGGCCGACGGCAGTCGACGGCGCCCGCGCGGGCACGATCCCCGCGCATCCCAGGGAGATGGCTGAAGCCTGGGGTGACGCGACGCCCCCGCTGGCGGACGCCAGGCGATGGCACGGAAGCTGCGAACAACGTTGGTGCGTTGGCGACGTCGTCGAGGTCGACGCCGTTGTCGACGTCAACGACGCGCGACCGCGCTGAACGGAGCGCGGCGCGCTGACGCCCGCGCCCGTCGACGCTGCCCGGCGCCGGTCCACGCCCGTGGTCCACCGCCGGCGCGCCCGTGGAGCGCGCGCTGGGCGGCGGGCCGCGGCGAACATCCACCGATCGAGACAACGAAGGAGTCGAGCGTATGAGCAACAGGCGATTGTTCCATGTCCTCGCGGGGGTTCCGGTGCTCGGGTGCCTCCTTGCGATGCCGTCGTCGGCGCGCGCGCAGCACGAGACGCACGTCTACGGGGTCGCGAACTTCGGACACACGGGGGAGTGCGAGGACGACACCAGCCTGTCGCACTCGGTGCACACGAGCACCGCCGCCGCCTTCGCGAGCACGTTCAACCTCCTCAGCATGGTCTCCCTCTGGGACGAGGTCTCGACGCGCAACAACACGAGCGCCCGGGGGAGCTACTGGACCGACTCGAGCCAGGCGGCGTCCTGCGCCTGCTCGGCGAACGACATGGCGTCCGGCTCGGGCGCGGACGAGGCCGATGTCGTCTTCATCCACACGCACGGCTGGCACGACGCCGGGAGCTCGTCGACGCCCGCCTACAGCGGCCTGGTCATGGGCAACGGCAGCTACGACTGCCGCGTCCTGACGAACGAGAACATGCTCTTCGGCAACCCGGGCACGGGCGGGGATCTGGAGATCGCGGTCGTCAAAGCGTGCCAGTCAGGCGACTACGACGCGTGGAAGAACGGCGGATACCGGCAGCAGATCACGACCTCGGACAGCACCATGACGATGTGGAACGCCTTCCACGGCGACTCGTCGTGCGGCAATCACGTGAAGGACTACGTGGGTGACTACTCGATCAGCTCCATCTCCAACGGGGTGGGAGAGAACTGGATCGACGAGGCCTACGACGACAGCCAGTTCAGCAACGACGACGACTGCCCCGTCTCCATCGTGTTCGGCGCGTCGTTCGCGTCGCGGGAGCTCATGTACGAGTACGGCGGGTGGCGCGACCGGAAGAACACCGGACTGAAGACCGGCTCGACCATCTACTACATCGCCGGCTGCGACCCCTCGAACGGGCGCGTGCTGCCCGGCGGATGAACGACGAACGCTGCGTGTTGCCCGAGGGATTCGAACGACAGGAGACATGACGATGACGACGCGAACGATTGGTTTCTGGGCCGCGCTCTCGATGACCCTCATCGCCTGCGGGGCGCCGGAGGTAGCGACCGAAGGGGGCGGCGACGACGGCGAGATCGCCGCGACCGCGCAGGCGATCGAGGGGTTCACGTTCGACGCGCGGGAGCTCGCCACGGCGCCCGCCGCGAGGCTCCCGGCGGCCCGGCTGACGCTGCGTTCATTCGATGACGCGCTCATCCAGCGCTCGCTCATCGGGGCCGATCAGCAGTTCACGCCGCTCGGCGAGCTGGGGCGCCGGACGGAGCACGAGTCGGCGGACTGGACCTACGAGAAGGACCCGTCGAACGGCCAGGTGCTCGTCCTGCGAAAGACGCCGAGCGGGCCGCGGATCTCGCCGGACGAGGCGCTCCTCCGGCGGAACGCGCTGGCGCGCCTGAACAGCTGGGGCATACCGAACGACGAGATCGGGGCCGTGGTGCAGCGGAGGACGCTGCGCGAGGATCAGGACGGAACGGCGGCTTCCGCCCCGGAGGTCCATCGTTACAAGACATTCGTGTTCCGGGCCGTGAACGGCGTCCGGGTCCAGGGGCATCGCGCGGTCGTGACCCACACGCTCGATGGGACCTTCAACCGCGCCCTCATCCGCTGGCCCGCCATCGCCTCGACGGGCCACCGGCTCCGCACCGCGCTCACGGCGCCGGAGATCGAGCGGCGCGCCGTGGAGGCGCTCTCGGCAGAGGGGGAGAGAGGCGGCAGCGTGCGGCTGCGCTGGAAGTACGTCGCCACGCCCCTCACGAGCGGAGAGGTGACCCTGACCGTGACCGTGGGCGCGATCCTGGGCGCCGGGGCCACGCCCGGCGGCGTCACCGAGGAGCCGCGCGAGGTCGACATCGATGTCGCCGCGCTGTGACGGGCGCGCCGGAGGAGAGGCGCCCCGCGCTGGACAGCGCGCGGGCGCGGGCCGCGCGAAACCGGATCGCAATGGTTCGGCGCTCGCTGGTTAACCGCGGCGGACCCATGGGACGAGGCCGTCAGGAAAACGTGTCGGCAACTCGCCGCGTCGCTCGCGCTCCACCGCCGTACGATCCAAGCCGCATCGTTGATCCAGAGCCGCGCAGTCGGCCAGAACACACGAGTTGGGGTGGCGGTGCGCCCGTCATCGCGCATATAGTAAAGACCATGGGCGCGGCCAGGAGCAGCGGTCAAGACCCCCTCATCGGCGCGACGATGGCCGATCGATACCGGATCATCTCGCTCATCGCGCGAGGGGGGATGGGCAGGGTCTACAGGGCAGAGCAGTTCGCGCTGGGCCGGGTCTGCGCCCTCAAGCTGCTCCTCCCCGATGAGCGCCTCGAGCAAGATCCGGAGTTCTTTCGACGCTTTTCGCGCGAGGCGGCGACCGCGGCGAGGCTCACCCACCCGAACTCCGTCACGGTCTTCGATTACGGCCGGGACGATCCGCGCGGGATCTACTTTATCGCCATGGAGTATATCGCCGGGCGCACGCTCCACCGCGTGCTCCACGACGAGGGCGCGCTCCCGGAGGCGCGCGCGGGCCGGATCGCGCGGCAGATCTGCCGCGCGCTCGCCGAGGCGCACGGCCTCGGCCTCGTGCACCGGGATCTCAAGCCGGGCAATGTGCTCCTCGTCGACCAGGAGGACGAGAAGGACTTCGTCAAGGTGCTCGACTTCGGCCTGGTCAAGGACGTCTCGGGGCGGCAGCTGGACGAGCTGACGCAGAGGGGCCTGTTCATCGGCTCTCCCAAGTACACCGCTCCGGAGCAGGCGATGGGCCACGAGCTCTCGCCGCGCGCGGACGTCTATGCGCTCGGCGTCCTGCTCTACGAGATGCTCTGCGGCAGGGCGCCGTTCGACAGGAAGGTGGCCTCGGCGACGCTCATGGCGCACGTCAGCGAGCCGCCGCCGCCGCTCGCCGATGGCGCTCAGGGCGCGCTCGTGTCGCCGGCGATGACGGCCATCGTGATGCGGTGTCTCGAGAAGAGCCCTGACAGGCGCTTCCAGTCGATGAGGGAGTGCCTCACCGCGCTGAAGAGCGCGGCGGGCGAGCCGACCGACGCCTCGCGGGCCTCGGTCCCGGACCGCCTGTCCCTGGCGCAGCCCCGGGGCGCGCTGCCCTCCGCGTCGTCGATCTCGGAGCTCCGCATCTCGGCCTTCTCGCCCTCTCCCAGCGAGCCGCTCGTGTCGCTTCGCCCGGCGCAGCTCGACTCGCTCTCTCCGCCGCAGGCCCCCGCGACCTTCAGCGGCTCCGTCGCCCCGCCCCGTCACGCGACCGTGTCCCTCTACCTGGTCGCGCTCGTGGCGGCGATCGTCGGCGGGGGCCTGGTGCTGGCGCTCGGCTGGCGCAGGCCGGACGCCACGAGCACCCCTGCCGCCGTCCAGGCCGCCCCCATGCCCGTCGAGGCGTCAACGTCGACTACGTGTTCTCGCTCAAGCTCGTGCTGCCCTGATCGCTGGCAGCGCGGCCGGCCCTGAGCAAAGACCGTGGCCGAGAGGCAAACGACGACGTGAACGCGCATGGCAGGAAGGGGTCGGTTTGCGCTGGGCTGGTCCTCTGTCTCGCGGCGCTGCTCGGCTGCTCGCGCGAAGAGACCTCGCAGCCGGCCGCCGGGAGCGGGGCCACGCGGCCGGCGGCGCTGCGGGCCGAGCTCGAGCCGGCGCCGGAGGGCGGCGAGCTCGCCGCGCTGGTGCAGCAGGCGCGGGAGCGCGCGCGGCGGGAGGGCCGCGAGCTCGTCGTCTACGTGGGCGCGCCCTGGTGCGAGCCGTGCACGAGGTTTCACGACGCGGTGAAGGCCGGCCAGCTCGACGCGGTCCTGCCTGCGCTGCGCCTGCTGGAGTTCGACCTCGACCGCGATCGAGAGCGGCTCGCCGAGGCCGGCTACGCGTCGGAGATGATCCCGCTCTTCGTCGTGCCCGGCGAGGACGGCCGGGGAACGCCCCTCCGCGTTGAGGGCTCGGTGAAGGGCGAGCGCGCGGTGGACGAGATCGTGCCCCGGCTCGCGGCCATCCTGAGCCGAGCGCGGGCCTCGGCGCGGTGATCCTCGAGGCGCGCCGGCCGCCCCGCCCGCGCGAGCGCCGCCGCGTCGCGGTGCGCGTCGGCGTCTCGGTGGACGCGCGGAGGCCGCGGCACCATGGAAGGGACCTCATGAGGACCGCCGCCCTGCTGCTCGCAGCCGCCGCCGTGTCGCTCGCCGCGGGCTGCCGCAACGGCGCCGGCAGCGAGCCTGCCCAGCCCATGCCGAACGTCACGCCGATCGACACGCGCGCCTCCGCCGAGCCGGCGGTCGACGACGCGCCGCCCACGCCGCGGCCACCGAAGGAGGCCGATCCCACGAGCACCGACGCGTTCGAGGGCACCGCGGGCGCCACCGACAAGCCGCGCGCCGCCGCGAAGGTCGCGGTCCTGCGCGACGTACGGGCAGCCCGGCACGAGCACTACGACCGCGTCGTGTTCGAGTTCGAGGGGGACGCGGTGCCGGGCTACCACATCGACTACATCGACAAGCCGGTCCGCCAGTGCGGCTCGGGCGACGTGACGGAGATCGCGGGCGACGGATGGCTCGCGGTGCGGATGACCCCCGCGGCGGCGCACAACGACGCGGGGAACGCCACGGTCCCGTTCCGCGAGCGGAAGCTCGCGCTCGGCGTGGCGCGCGAGATCGAGCGGACGTGCGACTTCGAGGCCGAGGTGACCTGGGTGCTCGGGGTCTCGTCGCCGAACCGGTACCGCGTCCTCGAGCTGACCAAGCCGGCGCGGCTCGTCGTCGACGTGAAGCACTGAAGCCGCGTCCACGGCACCCCTGCGGCCCCCGCGCCGCGGGCGGGCCGCAGGGCGCGGCGCGCCTCCCGCCGCTCAGCCGTCCAGCGCGGGCCCGGGCTCGCCGTGGCGCGCCGGCGGCGGAGGCGCGTCGGCCGCCTTCGGCGGGGGCAGCCTCCGCGGCGGCACGACGACCTGCTTCGGCGGCGCGGCGGGGCCGCTGGACGGCCGCGGGATGTTGTAGACGCGCTTCGCCTGGATCGCCGTGGATCGAAGCCCGTTGGCCCGCTTGATCGCCTCCACGGTGGTGCCGTACTGCCGGGCCAGCGAGCCCAGGGTCTGCCCCTTCTTCGCGGTGTGGCGCACGTACTGCGACGTGGGCTTGATCGCCCCGCGCTTCACGAGCAGCGGATACGCACGCGCGGCCGACTCCTGCGCGATCGGGCTGTAGAACCGGACGTGGATGTGGTTCGCGTGCCCGCGGGCGTGGCGGACGAGCGGGCGCAGCTTCCTCGACCCGAGCTGGAAGACCTCGTCGAGCCAGTCCTTGTCCTCCCCGATCTTCAGCGCGTGCTCCTTGAGCAGCCGCTGCACGCTGCTGTCGATGAGGATGAGCTCCACGTCGGTCTCGGTGACGAGCGCCCGGACGAAGGCCCAGGTGCGCTCCCGATCGAGGTTCGCCGCCGTGGCCCGCTGGTACCAGCGGTGCCGGGCGTCGAGGAAATAGCTGATGTCGACGTCGCGCCCGGCCTGGTGGCTCTTGTGCGGCGAGAGGCGGCCGCCCTCCCGGGCGCTGATGTGCCCGATGTAGAGCTTCGGGCTCCCCGGGAACTGCCGGTGCACCTCGGCGATCGCCCGGTCGAGCGCGTCGATCGTCTCGCGCGTCCCCCAGGCGTGGGCCGGATCGACGAGCTCCCACCGATCGCCCTCGGGCATCCGGACGCCGTTGAACAGCGCGCCCGCGTTGGTCGCGCCCAGCGACATCGGCCCGAGCGCCGCGGGGTCCTTCGAGAAAAGCTCCTCGATCTGGGCCTCGGTCATCGCCGAGAGCGGCGAGTGCGCCCTCGCCCCGGTGCCCGGATCTGCCGGCAGCTCCAGGCCGTCGTCGACCTCACCGCCGTCGTCGTCGACCTCGGCATCGTGGGCGTCCGCGAGCGCGGCCTCCTCCGCCGGCGTCCCGGGCGCGGGCGAAGGCGAGGCGCCGCGCTGCTCCGGGGACACCCCGGAGGCCACGCGCAGCAGGCTGTCCTTGGACCGCGCCGCCTCGGGCGCCCTCCCGGCGCAGCCCGCGAGGAGGAGGGCGCAGAGGACGGAAACCAAGCTGCTGCGCCCCATCGCGGGCCCACTATACTGACGCGAGGGAGCGACGCCAACCGCGGCCCCGCGCTCGCGTGCGGCGCGCTCCACGCGACGTGCGTTCAGCGTGAGCCCAGGTTACGGGGCGCCATGCGGCGTTGCGCGATGTTTTGCAGCGGCGCTCGCGTCCGCGCACGAGGACGTTGCCGCCGCCGCGCCGGCGGCTACATGCTGCCCTCGTGCAACCGTCCCAGCGGAGCGGCCGCCCCGATCGGGCGGCCCGGGGGGCAGCCGCGCCGGCGCCGACGCCGGGGCCGGACAACGCGCCGCGCCACGACGACCGCGGCGAGCGCACGGGCGGGACCGGTGAGCGGCAGCCGGGCGGTGGGGGCCAGCAGAAGCTCTTCTCGGCCCGGGAGGTGGCGGGCAACGGGGCGGCGACGGTCGAGGGAGAGGTCGTCCGCGTCACGTACGAGAGCGAGTCGAGCGGCTTCCGGGTGCTGCGGGTGGAGGTCACCCCCGGCGCCCCGCCGGAGGTCTGGGTCGGCGTGCTCCCGCCGGTCGGGCCGGGCACGCGCGTGCGCGCGACGGGGCGCTACGAGCGCGATCCCAAGCACGGCGAGCAGCTCAAGGTCGAGACCCTGCTGCCGATCGCCCCCGCCACGCTCGATGGGCTCGAGCGCTACCTCGGGTCCGGCATGGTGCAGGGCATCGGCCCGGCGTACGCGAAGCGGATCGTGGAGGCGTTCGGCGCGGAGACGCTGGAGATCCTCGACCGGTCGCCGGAGCGGCTCGCCGAGGTCCCCGGGCTCGGCCAGCGGCGCGCGCAGGCCGTCGCGAAGGCGTGGGCGGCGCAGCGGGCGATCGGGGCCATCATGATCTTCCTCCAGGCGCACGGCGCCTCCCCGGCGCTGGCGAGCCGCATCTACAAGCGGTTCGGCCCCCACGCGATCGACATCGTCTCCCGCTCCCCGTACCGGCTCGCGCTCGACGTGTGGGGCATCGGCTTCAAGACCGCCGACAGAATCGCGCGCTCGATCGGCGTCCGGGCCGACTCGCCGGAGCGGGCGCAGGCGGGCGTGCTGCAGACGCTGGTCGATCTGTCGACGCGCGGCCACACGCTGGCGGCGCGGCCGGAGCTCGCGGAGCTCGCCGCGGCGATGCTCGAGCGCGACGCCGCGGAGGTCGACAGCGCGATCGACGCGCTCGTGGCGAGCGGCCATGTGCGGGTCGAGACGCTAGAGACCGGCGAGGTGGCCGTCTATCCGAAGGACCTCCACGAGGCCGAGGTGCGGCTCGCCCGCCGGATGCGCTCCTTGCTGGGCGACGACGAGGACGACGCGGCGCCCGAGGCGCGCCTCGTGGAGGGCGTCGACGCGGCGATCGCCGCGTTCGAGGCGAAGACGCAGGTCTCGCTGGCGCCTGCACAGCGCGACGCCGTGGCGCAGGCGGCGCGGAACAAGGTGCTGGTCATCACGGGCGGCCCGGGCGTGGGCAAGACGACCATCGTTCGGGCCATCCTGGCGCTCTTCGACCGCGCCCGGCTCCCGGTGCGGCTCGCCGCGCCCACGGGCCGCGCCGCGAAGCGGATGAGCGAGGCGACGGGGCGCGAGGCCGTCACGCTCCACCGCCTGCTGGAGTTCGATCCCAAGCAGCGCAAGTTCGGCCGCCAGCGAGGCCGGCCGATCGAGGCGGGGGCCATCGTGGTCGACGAGGCGTCGATGCTCGATCTGGCGCTCGCCGACGCGCTCCTGCAGGCGACGTCCGACGCCGCGCGCCTCGTGCTGGTGGGCGACGTCGATCAGCTCCCGTCGGTGGGGCCGGGCGCGGTGCTGCGGGACGTGATCGCCTCCGGGGAGGTGCCCACGGCGCGGCTCACGCAGATCTTCCGCCAGGCCGAGGGCAGCCTGATCGTCCGGAACGCGCACCGGATCCACGACGGCGAGCCGCCGGAGGGCGCGCGCGGGCCCGGCGGCGAGTTCTACGTGATCGAGCGGATCGAGGCCGAGGCGGCGGCGGATCTGATCCTCCACCTCGTGACGGAGCGCATCGGCAAGGGGTTCGGGCTGGATCCGCGGCGCGACGTCCAGGTCCTGACGCCGATGCACAAGGGCGAGGCGGGGGCGATCACGCTGAACGCGCGGCTGCAGGCGGCGCTGAACCCCGAGGGTCCGAGCGTCACGCGCGGCGCGAGGACGTTACGGCTCGGCGACAAGGTGATGCAGCTCCGCAACGACTACGACCGCGAGGTGTACAACGGCGACGTCGGCTTCATCACGGACGTGAACACCGAGGAGCGGAAGCTCCAGGTGCGCTTCGACGATCGCGAGGTCAGCTACGAGGAAGCGGAGATCGACGAGCTGACGCTCGCCTACGCGACGAGCATCCACAAGAGCCAGGGGAGCGAGTATCCGGCGGTGATCGTGCCGATCCTCACCCAGCATTTCGTGATGCTGTCGCGCAACCTCATCTACACGGCGGTGACGCGCGGAAAGCGGCTCGTGGTGCTCGTGGCGGATCCGCGGGCCGTGTCGCTGGCGCTGGCGGAGACCCGCCGTGAGGAGCGCCGCACGCACCTCGCGGAGCGGCTGCGTCGCGGCGCGCCGGCGCGCGCTGGATCGGCGCGCACGCTCGAGGCACCCCTCGCCGCCGGCCCACGACTCGACTAGGACGGCGCGCGGCGAGGGAGAGGGCGAGCGAGATGGGCGTCCGAGACGGCGATAGCGACAGCGAGCACGACAGGGATCACACGAGCGACCGCGAGGCGGCGACGGCGACGCGAACCGCAGCGGCGCAGCCGGCTTCGAGCGCGGGAACCGCGGCGAGGTTCACGGTCGCGACGCGCGGATTCACGGGTGGAAGCGGCGGAAGCGGCGGAAGCGCGTCTGACCCGAACGCGATGGCCGCGATGAGGCCGCGCGCGCTCCGAGCTCCCCCGTTGCCCGACTGGGCCCTCCCTGCTAGCGTTCGCGCCCCTTCTACACGAACTACGGCCCCCATCATTACGGCGCGCAGGGTACCGGGGCGAGGCTGGGCGATGCCTGCGCCTCGGCGCGCGTGGGGGAGAGATCTCGGAGCATCGACGATGACGACCAACGGACAGCAGCAGGCGGGTGGGCTCAACATCACCGGAGGAGCGGCGATCGTCGCGCCCGTGAGCGCGTTTCCGAACGGCGTGCCGGGGAACGCGCTCATCGTCATCCCGATGAACAAGCCGACCGACGAGCTGAAGGGCCTGCTCGAGCAGGGTCCCGCGGCGGTGACCCTCGAGCAGATGTGGCAGCTCCTCGGCTTCAACGGACCGGCGGTGCAGGTGCAGGACGATCAGGGGCGCCCGATCGCGATCGGCCTGGAGGACCTGCTCGCGGGGCTCGAGAAGCACTGGACCGAGCAGCCTGACGACCTGAACCGCGGGCGCATCTACGCGCAGGAGCTCCTCAAGCACAACCGGCTGGCGCGCGCCGAGCAGGTGCTCTCGAAGGTGGTCGCGAAGGGCGGCACGGGCGACGACTGGCTCGCGCTCGGCATCGCGCAGCTCTCGCAGGACAAGCACGACAAGGCCGAGGGGACGCTGAAGGGCGCGCAGAACCTGCTCAAGGACAACCCCTACCCCTCGCTGCACCTCGCGAAGCTCTACCAGGCGAAGAAGGACGACGCGAAGGAGCGCGAGTTCATCGAGAAGGCGCTCGCGATCGACGTGGACTGTATCGACGCGTGGGCCTACCTCTTCCAGTACGAGAAGCAGCGCGGCGACGAGGCGAGCGCGGTCGCCGCGATCGAGAAGTTCTCGGCCGACAAGAAGACGGCCGCGCCGTACATCGCGATCCAGGGCTTCTACGCGGCCAACGAGGAGACGCGGGACAAGGCGGTCGAGTACGCCAAGAAGGCGGTCGCGCAGAACCCGGACAACCCGCTGGCGCTGCTCTGCCTGTCGGCGCTCTACGGGCAGAAGAACGACCTCGAGGCGGTGGTCCGCCTGCTCCAGCCGCACGAGGCGAAGATGAGCCGCGACGTGCGCCTGGCGAACAACTACTTCGAGGCGCTGTTCCAGTCGCGCCAGCTCGAGAAGGTGACCAAGCTGCTGAATGCCCTCGCGGGCTCTCCGAACAAGGAGGTCAAGCAGTTCGCCATCGAGCGGTCGCGCGCGGTCGCTCAGTACCTGCAGCAGCAGCAGCAGCAGCTCGCCGCGGCGGCCCAGCCGGCGCAGCGCAAGGCCTGACGCGCAGCAAGGCGTGGGGGGGCGCTGGCGCTGAGCGGCGCTCCTCCGCTGCCCTCGGCGCTCCCCGTCTGCCGGCGCTCAGCGACCGAAGGCGCGGCGGATGGCTTCGGCGATGCCGCCGCCCACCAGGCCGTCGGCGTTCAGGCGATCCGTCGCCGCCTGCTTCACCTGCTCGGGCGCCTGCGCCATGGCGAACGATCGCCCCGCCACCTCGAACATCGGCACGTCGTTGAGCCAGTCGCCGACGACGACCACGTCCGACAGCTCGCAGCCGTGGTGCTCCGCGAGCCACGCGATCGCCGTGCCCTTCGTCGGCCCAGCGGCCCGGACCATCATCGCGAAGAGGCTCGTCTGGTCGTCCCTCATGAGGGGGAACGAGACGACGAAGGCCGCTTCACCGAGCTCGGCTCGGACCTCCTCGACGGCCCCCGCGACCTGGAGCTCGGTCCCGAGCGCGACCAGCGCGAGCAGGCCGTGGTCGTGCTCCCAGTACGGGTGCGACGAGACG
The DNA here is from genome assembly GCF_051530145.1 of Sorangium sp. So ce302. Classification (GTDB taxonomy): domain Bacteria; phylum Myxococcota_A; class Polyangia; order Polyangiales; family Polyangiaceae; genus Sorangium; species Sorangium cellulosum_B. The sequence goes on from NZ_CP150326.1 coordinate 11,622,726, forward strand.
CGCTCGACCTCGGCGATGGCGTGCGACCAGCCCCGGACATAGTGGACGTGCGGCGCGCCGGTCGCGTCGTGGACGATGCTGTCCTGCGCGAAGAGGAACGACGCCGTCGCGTGTCGCTCGGTGATCGAGCGCAGGAGGGACGCCTCGGCGCCGGAGATCGTGCGCGAGTACAGGTGCGCGTCGCCCTCGGTGTGCACGATGTGGCTGCCGTCGACACACGCGATGGGGCCGAGCACGCCGATCCGCCGCGCGACCTCGCGCGTCCCCGAGTACAGACGCCCGGTCGCGATCGAGACCGGGACGCCGGCATCCTGGAGCCGCTGGATGGCGCGGAGGTCCTCGTCGTGGATGGACCCATCACGACGGACGAGGGTCCCGTCGACGTCGAGGGCGAGGAGCTTGTAGGTCGTCACCGCGCTTGAGTAGCTCGGAAGCGCGTGGAGCGCAGCAGGCGGGACGGGATGGGACGGTTCAGGACGCCCTCCCGGTGAGGAAGGCTCAGGAAGCCGGGTAGACCGACACCTGCTTCTTGGTGTTGGACTTCCACTCGTACGTGACGACGCCGTCGACGAGGGCGAAGAGCGTGAAGTCGCGGCCGGTGCCGACGTTGTGGCCGGCGTGGATCGAGGAGCCGACCTGCCGGACCAGGATGTTGCCAGCGCGCACGGGCGCCCCGGCATACACCTTGACCCCACGGCGCTGTGCGCTTGAGTCGCGGCCGTTCCTGGAGGAGCCGCCGCCTTTTTTGTGAGCCATCTCTACTTCTCCTGCTAGGCGGTGATGCCGGTGATCTTGAGCTCGGTGTACGGCTGGCGATGGCCGTTCTTGCGGCGGTAGTTCTTCCGCCGCCTGAACTTGAAGACCACGATCTTCTTGCCGCGGTCCTGCCCGGTGATCTCGGCGGCGACGGAAGCGCCGCTCACGAGGGGCTTGCCAACCTTGGGAGAGTCACCGCCGACGAGGAGCACCTCGCTGAAGGTGACCTTGTCACCGGCATTGCCGACAAGCTTCTCAACCCGGAGCTTCTGACCTTCGGCGACCCGATACTGCTTGCCGCCCGTCTTGATGACCGCGTACATGGTGCGTCTTCCTCAACCTGGGGACCGCGATCCCTCGCCATACCCACGCAAATGGCCCTCGTTCGGAGGACCCGGTGAGCGAGGGAGCGGCAGTATACGGACCTTCTCCGGCTTGGCAAGTGGTTCGCAGCGGCGTCGCCCAGGTTCTTCGCCGGAGCGACGCCCGCGGCCTCCGGGCGTGGGCAAGGCCCTGGAAAGCCCCTGGCAAAGCGCAGCCCGGACCGCGCGCCCGGTCGCGGCGCGGGTTGCGCACGCCGCTCGTCGCGTACCGCGCGCCTGTTTCGCCCTCACGCCTTGGTGAAGACGAACTTCTCGTCGACCACGTCGACCTGCATCGTCTGGCCGGGCTGGTACCCGCCGGCGAGGATGGTCTCGGCGAGCGGGTTCTGGAGCTCGCGCAGGATCGCCCGCTTCAGCGGGCGAGCGCCGAGGCTCGGCTCGTAACCGAGGTCGACGAGCCGGGCCTTCGCGGCGTCCGTGAGGGAGAGGCGGATGTCCTTGTCCGTGAGCAGCTGCTCCAGCCGACGGAGCTGGATGTCGACGATGCCCCGGAGGTCCTCCTTGCTGAGCGCCTTGAAGACGACGATATCGTCGACCCGGTTCAGGAACTCGGGGCGGAAGAACCCGCGCAGCTCCTCGAGCAGGACGTCGCGGATCGCCTCGCGCCCGTCCTCCGTGGTCCAGAGCTTGGCGTCGGTCTCGAGCACGCGCTTCGACCCGATGTTCGAGGTCATGATGACGACCGTGTTCGAGAAGTCGGCGAGCCGCCCGCGGCCGTCGGTGAGCCGGCCGTCGTCGAGGATCTGGAGCAGCAGGTTGAACACGTCCGCGTGCGCCTTCTCGACCTCGTCGAACAGGAGCACGCTGTACGGCCGGCGCCGGGCGGCCTCGGTGAGGAAGCCGCCCTGCTCGCTGTCCGCGTAGCCCGGGGGCGCCCCGATCAGGCGCTGGGCCATGTGGCGCTCCATGAACTCGCTCATGTCCATGCGCGTCAGCGCCTGCTCGTCGTCGAACAGGAACTCGGCGAGCGCCTTCGCGAGCTCCGTCTTGCCGACGCCGCTCGGACCGAGGAACAGGAACGAGCCGATCGGCTTGCCCGGATCGCGCAGGCCGACGCGCCCGCGGCGCACCGCCTTCGCGATCGCGCGCACCGCCTCATCCTGACCCACCACCCGCTGCGCGAGCCGCGCCTCCATCTTGAGGAGCTTCTCGGCCTCGCCCTCGAGCATCTTGGCCACCGGGATGCCTGTCCAGTCGTTGAGCGTCGCCGCCACGTCCGACTCGGCGACGACGTTCGAGGTCGGCGCGACCCCCTCCCGCTGCGCGGCCTCCTCCGCGGCCTGGAGCCGCCGCCTGATCTCCGGAAGCGTGACGTGCTCGAGCTCGCCGATCTTGGCGAACGCCTTGTCGCGCTGGGCAGCCTTCAAGGCCTCCGTCGCGGCGACGAGCTCCCGGCGAATGGCCTGGCACGCCGCGATGACGCCGCGGCGCGACGCGTTGCGGCTGCGCATCGACGACGCCTTCGGCTCGATCTCCGCGAGCTCCGCCTCCAGGCGCGTGCGGGTCTGGACGCTGAGCTTGTCGTCGTCGTCCGCGAGCGCGGCGATCTGGGCGCGGAGCGCGTCGACACGCCGGGTCAGCGTGTCGAGCTCGGCCGGCACGCCGTCGACCTCCACCCGCTTGCGGGCGGACGTCTCGTCGAGCAGGTCCACCGCCGTGTCGGGGAGCGCGCGATCCGAGATGTACCGCTTGGCCAGCGCGACCGCCGAGGTGATGGCGCTCTCCCCCACCCGGACGCGGTGGTGGGCCTCGTACTTCGTGGCGATCCCGCGCAGGATCTCCGTCGCCTGATCGATGCTCGGCGCCTCCAGCGTGATCGTCGAGAACCGCCGGATGATCCCGGGATCGCGCTCGTTGATCTTGCGCACGCCCTCAGGCGTCGTCGTGGCGATGATCCGGATCTCCCCGCGCGACAGGAGCGGCTTCAGGAGCTCGCCCACGCCGGCGCCCTGCACCCCCTGGCCGAAGAGCGCGTCGAGATCCTCGACGACGAGGATGCTCTCCGCGTCCTGCTCGCCGCGCAGCCGATCGACCAGGACCTTGAGGCGCTGCTCGATCTCCCCGCGGAGCTTCGCCCCGGCGACGAGCGCGCCGGTGTCGAGCTCGTAGAGGTGGGCGCCCGCGAGGTTCGTGGGCACGTCGCCGTGCGCGATCCGGTCGGCCAGGCCCCGGATGAGCGCGGTCTTGCCCACGCCGGGCTCGCCGACGATGAGGGGGTGGTTCTTGAACCGCCGCTCGAGGATCTGCAGCAAGCGGCGCGCCTCGACGTCACGGCCGATGACCGGGTCGAACCGCCCTTCGCGCGCGTCCGCGACGAGGTCCCGCGTGTAGGGCGCGGGTTGACCCGGCTCGGCCGCGTTGGCCGGCGCGGGCGAGGGCTCCCGCGAGGCCGCCTCCAGCGCCCCGAGGTGCGGCCGGAACGCTCCCGGACCGATGCCGAACGAAGAGAGGATCTCCCCGGCAGGCCCGCGGATCTCCTGGGCGAGCGCGTGCAACAGGTGCTCGATGCCCACGTTCTGCGACTTGTCCCGGGTCGCCTCCCGCTCGGCGCGCCCGAGCAGATCGAGCAGGCGAGGGCTCACGTACGCAACACCGCTGCTGCCCGCCCTGGACAGCTTCTTCAGGGCGTTCTCGGCGAGCTGGAGCACCTCGTTCGGGTCGGCGCCCGCCCGCCGAAAGACCTCGGACACGCCCCGATCGCGCTCCAGCAACCTCATGAGCAGGTGCAGCGGCGTGACCTCCGCGTGCTGGCGCTCGTCCGCGATCTGCTGTGCGCCGGCGACGACCTGCTTCGCGTCGCCGGTATAGCGATCGAGGTGAATCGTGCCCTCTTTCTCGGCCATGCGCGCAGCCTACCGCAAGGTGGAGCCCTGTGCGCTTGCATCTTTGGCCTGCCCGGGAAAGGAAAGAGGACGAGATGCCCATGCAAGCAGCCGAAGTCACCATCTACGTCACCGACTACTGCCCATACTGCGCCATGGCGAAGCGCCTGCTGACGCAGAAGCAGGCGCGCTTCACGGAGATCAACGTGGAGAACCGCGATGACCTCCGCGCCTGGCTGGTCAAGGCCTCCGGGCAGCGGACGGTTCCTCAGATCTTCATCAATGGAGCCAGCATCGGCGGATTCAGCGACCTCTCGGCCCTGGACAAGGAGGGGGGGCTCGATCCGCGCCTCGGCGAGGCGCCGAGCGCAGACGCACCTCCCATGCCGCGCTGAGGCGGATGAGGGTGGCAGAGGTACGACGGAGAATCCTCGTCGGACGCACCCCTCGGGCCCCGCCGGCGAAGGTGCACCCCGGCGTGAGGAGGTGATAAGCTGCCGCGCGGGGACGGGGCGCAGCTTTCTTTGATGCGGTTCGTCCAAAGGGCTTCACGGGCTTCATCCGCTTCCCCCACGTCGAACCGCCATGCCTAGCAGCACCGACACCACCGCCGCAGCGACCCAGCTGGTCGAGGGGGCGCTCGTCGGAAAGCGGGTTCAGAAGTACGAAATCGTACGGACGATCGGGCGTGGCGGGATGGGCACGGTCTACGAGGCGGTGAATACCGCCATCGGCAAGCGCGTCGCGATGAAGTTCGTCGACGCCGATCTCGCGCAGAACAAGGACGCGGTGGCACGGTTCCACCGCGAGGCGCAGGCGGCGAGCGCCGTGGAGAGCGCGCACATCGTCGAGATCTTCGACGCCGGCTTCGCCGACGACATCCCCTTCCTCGTCATGGAGCTGCTCCGCGGCGAGGATCTGGGCCACCGCATCCGGCGCTGCGGCAGGCTCGATCTCGGCGAGGCGCTCCACGTGACCGCGCAGCTCCTCCGCGGCCTCCACCGCGCCCACGAGGCGGGCATCGTCCACCGCGACCTCAAGCCGGACAACGTCTTCCTGGTCGACCGCGACGACGACCCGAACTTCGCCAAGATCCTGGACTTCGGCATCTCGAAGGTGCGCCGCGCCGACGGCGCTCCGGCCCACACGTTGACCCGGCAGGGCACGGTGCTCGGAACGCCGTTCTACATGTCGCCGGAGCAGGCGCAGGCGATGCCCGACGTGGACGGCAGGACCGATCTCTGGGCCGTCGGCGCGATCCTCTACGAGTGCCTCACGGGACACCCGCCGCACAGCGGCAGCTCGTACGAGCAGGTGATCGTCAACATCTGCATGAAGGACGCCCTCGACGTGCGGATGAGCAACCCGGCCGTCCCCGAGCCGATCGCGCGCGTGATCGCGAAGGCGCTCACGCGGGACAGGGACGCGAGGTTCTCCTCCGCGCGAGATTTCCTCGACGCGCTGGTCGCCGGCGCCGGCGGGCTCCTTGCGTCACGGCGCAGCTCGAGCGACGAGCTCGGAGCGCACACGACGAGCGCTCCTGGCGCCCTCGGGCAGACGCCGGCGAAGCAGACGCCGGGGGATCCGAGCATCGGGCTGGATCCGACGCTCGAGGTGCACGGGAGCGGCTCGAAGGTGGGCTGGTCGAGCAGCGGGCCCACGGGCGCGCGCGGCCCGCGGCGGCTCGCGTTCGCCGCGGTGGCGCTGATCGCGCTGGTTGGCGGGCTCGCCGGCGCTGTCCTTCACGCGCGCCGCTCGCCGGAGGCGCGCACGGTGGCCACCGCGCCTGCGCTGCCCACCCAGGTCTCGGTCGAGCTCCGGACGAACGCCGAGGGCGCCCTCTTCACCGTCGACGGCGCGGCGCTGGCCGACCGCACGCTGCGCGGCCGCACGGGCGAGACGAAGCGTGTGCGGATCGAGGCCTCCGGCTACACGCCCGTGGACAAGGAGGTGACGCTCCAGGACGGCAGCTCCCCGATCGACGTCCTGCTCCACCCGCTGCCGGCGGTGACACCGGCGCCGCCTGCGGCCGAGGCCGCGACCGCGGCGCCCGCCCCGGCGCTTAAAGCCGAGCCGATCCCGAAGAAGGCGACGGCGCTCCCCTTCGCGGCGCGCCCCAGGGGCACGGGCGCCGGGGCGAAGGCCGCCGGTCCGGCGCAGGCCGCCCCGGTGGTCGCGACGCCGAAGCCGGCGGGGGTCGCGGCTGGTTTGCAGCTCAAGGTCGACTGAGGCGGGATTGGGCAGATCACACGGACGACTCACGCTGGCGCTCTGCGCGGCGACGCTCGGCCTGGCCGTGCAGCTCTCGCCGGCGCTCGCGCAGGTCGAGCCGTACCGGCAGCACATGGAGAACGGCATCAAGCTGTTCCAGGACAGGAACTACCGGGCCGCGGTCGTCGAGTTCGAGGCGGCCTACAAGGAGAAGCCGAAGGCCAGCCCCCTGTTCAACATCGCGCTCGCCGAGAAGGCCCTCTTCAACTACCCGAGGGCCATCGCGGCGCTCGAGCGCGCGCTCGCGCAGCACCGCGACACGATGGATGAGGGCGACGAGAAGACGGCGCGCAGCGCCATCGAGGAGATGCGCGCGCTCCTCGCCCATCTCACGATCGAGCTCAGCCCACAGACCGCCACGCTGATCATCGACGGCGAGGAACAGCCCCCCTCGTCCTCGGGGACGCGGGTCGTGGAGCTCGGGCCGGGGGTGCACCGCATCGGCGCGCGCGCCGAGGGGCACGCGAGCGCTGACGAGAGCGTCACCGTGGTGAGCGGCGAGCGCGACAAGAAGGTGAAGCTCGCGCTGGTCCCGGACAGGGCCCCCGCGACCCCGGCGGCGCAGCCGTTCACGCCGCCCCTGCCCCCTCCGCCGAAGCCGGTGCCCCTCTCGCTCCCGCCGCAGGGCTACTATGTGATCGGCGCCGCGTCGTTGCTCTGGCCGCTCGGCCACCCGCGAGCCTTCCCGGCGCCGGAGGCGAACAGCGGGGGGGCTGGCTCGATCCGGGTCGGATACCGCGTGAACACCCCCGCGGCGTTCGACGTGATGCTCCAGTACGCGAACATCGCGACCGGCTCGGACGACCCCGCTTACCCGAACGCCAGTTACACGCTCGGCTCGACGCGCCTCGGGCTGAACGTCCGCCTGATGACCCCTGGGCAGACCTGGCGGTTCGTGGGCTCGATCGGGGGCGGTCTCACCTACGATTCCGTGAAGTTCGACAGCATCAAGACGCAGGACGGAGACATCTGCAATGGCCTGTGCCAGAAGGCCGCCGGGGTGAACGCGTTCGTGTTCTCCGAGGTGGGCGCCGAGCTGGACCTCGGCGGCGTGCTCCTCGGGTTCTCGCTCGACAGCTACTTCCAGTCGTCGCGCGGCATCAGCTACAAGAACCGCGACGAGGACGACGTCACGCTCTACTCGGCCGTGCTGCTGCAGCTGGGAGGCAGCTTGCACGCCGGCTATGCGTTCTGGTGATCGGCCTCTGCCGATCCCGGCCGCTCGTTCCATCCTTGTTCTGCCGCTTGACGGATGTATCCTCGCACGCCCTCGCGGCGAGTCGTCGAGGGTTCGCCGCGCTCTCCAGCGGGGAGCGTGGGCCGGGGATCGGCTGCTGCCGTCCTCTTCAATAATCATGTCAGCCGGGGATCGGCTGCCGCCGTTCCCTTCAACGTCAGCCGGGGATCGGCTGCCGCCGTCCCCTTCAACGTCAGCCGGGGATCGGCTGCCGCCGTCCCCTCAAGGGGTGACCATGTCGCAGGATGCCATCACGTCGTTGCTCAAGGAGACGCGCCGGTTCGAGCCGCCGGCCGAGTTCTCGCGTCGTGCGCGCGTCGGCGCGCAGGCGACCTACGAGGCGCTCTACCGCGAGAGCATCGAGCAGCCGGACGCGTTCTGGCGCCGGGAGACGAGCGACCTCGTGTTCCGCACGCCGTGGACCACGACCAGCGACTGGTCCTTGCCGCATGCCAAGTGGTTCCTCGGCGCCACCCTCAACGTCACGGAGAGCTGCCTCGATCGACACCTGACGACGGCCACCAAGAACAAGGCCGCCATCATCTGGGAAGGTGAGCACGGCGCCACGCGCACGCTGACCTACGCCCAGCTCCACCGCGAGACGCTGCTGCTCGCCAACGCGCTCAAGCGGCTGGGCATCGAGAAGGGGGACCGGGTCGCGATCTACATGGGCATGGTCCCCGAGGTCGCCGTGGCGATGCTCGCGTGCGCGCGCCTCGGCGCGGTGCACACCGTCGTGTTCGGCGGCTTCGCCGCGGACGCGCTCCGCGACCGCATCCACGACAGCCAGGCCAAGCTCGTCATCACGCAGGACGGCGCGTACCGGCGCGGGCAGGTCGTGCCGCTGAAGGCGACCGTCGACAAGGCGCTCGCGCAGCCGGAGGCGAAGAGCGCGACGCGCGTCGTCGTGTACCAGCACCTCGGCAAGGAGCGCTGCGAGGTGCAGATGACGGAGGGCCGCGACGTCTTCTGGCACGACCTGCTCGCCGGGGCCGCCCCGGCCTGCGAGCCGACGGTCGTCGACGCCGAGCACCCGCTCTTCATCCTCTACACGAGCGGCTCGACCGGGAAGCCCAAGGGGGTGCTGCACACGACCGCCGGCTACCTGGTGGGCGCGCACGTCACGACGAAGTACGTCTTCGATCTGCGCGACGACGACGTCTACTGGTGCACCGCCGACGTCGGCTGGGTGACGGGCCACAGCTACATCGTGTACGGCCCGCTCTCGAACGGCGCGACGTGCCTCATGTACGAAGGCGCCCCGAACTTCCCCGACTGGGGCCGCTTCTGGCGGCTGATCGAGAAGCACGGGGTCACCATCCTCTACACCGCCCCCACGGCCATCCGCGCCTTCATGCGGCAGGGCGACGAGTGGCCCGCGAAGAGCGATCTGTCGAGCCTGAGGCTCCTCGGCTCGGTCGGCGAGCCGATCAATCCCGAGGCGTGGGTCTGGTACCACCGGACCATCGGCGGCGGCCGCTGCCCGATCGTGGACACCTGGTGGCAGACGGAGACGGGCTCGATCATGATGACCACGCTGCCCGGCGCGTCGTCCTCGAAGCCGGGGTCGACCGGGCTGCCGATGTTCGGCGTCGTGCCCGAGGTCGTGACGAAGGACGGCAAGCCCGTCGCGGCGGGCGAGGGCGGGCTGCTCGTCCTGAAGCAGGCGTGGCCGTCGATGCTGCGCACGGTGTGGGGCGACGACGAGCGCTTCCGCAAAACATACTTCAGCGACATCGAGGGCTGCTACTTCACCGGCGACGGCGCGCGCCGCGACGACGACGGCTACTTCTGGGTCGTCGGCCGCATCGACGACGTGCTGAACGTGGCCGGCCACCGCATCGGGACGGCCGAGATCGAGAGCGCGCTCGTGTCTCACCCCTCCGTCGCAGAGGCGGCCGCGGTCGGTCGCCCGGACGACCTCAAGGGGCAGGCGCTCGTGGTGTTCGTCTCGCTCCGGCCGGGGGTGAAGGCCGGGCCGGAGCTCCAGGCAAAGCTCGGCGAGCACGTCGCCAAGGAGATCGGCAAGTTCGCGCGCCCCGACGCGATCCGCTTCGCGGACGCCCTGCCGAAGACCCGCAGCGGCAAGATCATGCGCCGGCTCCTGAAGGACGTCGCCGCTGGTCGAGAGCTGACCGGCGATACCTCGACGCTCGAGGACCTGAGCGTCATGGCGAAGCTCCGCCAGCAAGAAGAGGAGTGAGCCCCGCGGCGGCGCAGGGGCGCGGCCGTGCCCCTGCGACCGACGCGAGGACACCGCGCGCGACGGGGCGGCGCCTGCTCCTCGGCGAAGGGGAGGAGAACCCACGGAAGAGCTCGATCCTGCGGCTCTTCCGCCGCGCTCGGCCCCGGGAAGAGCGACGGCGGCCCACGACCGGCATCCGGCGGCTTACGGTCGGATCACCTCGTTCGCGCCGGAGAATTTGATCCTCTGCATCGGCGCGGAGGATACTCTGCGGCGAGGGCGCGCTTGGAGCTCGAAGCTGGAACCGTCGTTGCGAACCGGTATCGCATCATCCGCCAGCTCGGCCGCGGCGGCATGGGCGAGGTGTTCGCCGCGGAGAACATCCGCACCGGCCGTCAGGTGGCGATCAAGCTCCTGCGCGCGGAGTCGAAGGCCAAGTCGTCCGCGGCCGAGCGGTTCCGGCGCGAGGCGCGCGCCGCGGGATCCATCAACAGCGATCACGTCACCGAGATCCTCGACGTCGAGGAGGACCCCGAGCACGGCATCGTCCTCGTGTTCGAGCTGCTCGAGGGCGAGTCGCTGATCGATCGGCTGAAGCGGACGGGACCGATCGATTTCGAGGAGCTTCACCCGATCATCGAGCAGGTCTGGATGGGGCTCGCCGACGCGCACCGCGCGGGGATCATCCACCGCGATCTGAAGCCGTCGAACGTGTACATCGAGGCGCGCCCCGACGGGTCGAAGCGGGTCAAGATCCTCGACTTCGGCATCTCCAAGCTGCCGAAGGAGATGGGAGCAGAGACCCTGACCGAGATGGGCCAGAGCCTGGGCACGTTCTCGTTCATGCCGCCCGAGCAGATCGGCAAGGCGAAGACGGTCGACCACCGCGCGGACATCTACGCCTGCGCCACGATGATTTACCAGTCGATGAGCGGCCAGCTGCCTTACCAGGCGCGCAACCTGCTCATCATGGTCGAGATGAAGCAGAAGACCGCCGCGCGGACGCTGGCCGAGGCGATGGATGGGCCCGTCGACCCGCGGCTCGAGGCGTTCCTCGCGAAGGGGCTGGCGCGGGAGCCCGCGGACCGCTTCCAGAGCGCGCTCGAGGGGCTCACCGCCTGGCGGGAGCTGCGGCCCGCGAGGAGCTCCAGCCATCCGGTCAGCGGCTCACCCATCTCCACGCTGCCGGCAAGCAGCGCCTCCGGCCATGCGCGCAGCTCGCCCATCCCGCCAGCGCACCAGAGCTACAAGCCCCCGTCCTCCGGCGCGGTCAAGCTCCCGGTGCCGCCGGTCGACCCCATCTTGATCCGCACGGCGACCGACCCGGGGGCGCAACCGCGGGTCGAGGCCGTGCGCCCGCACGGCGAGCCTGAGCGGGCGGCCCACCCCCTCGTGGAGCCGCCGCTCACGCAGAACGAGGGCCAGCTCCCGCCGTACATGCCTGGCGGGCGCGCGCCGGGCGTACAGACGGCGGTGGCGCCCGTCCAATGGACCGGCCCGAACGGCACCATGGTGCTCAACAACGTGGCCCGAGAGCTCGTGCCCCCGCTCGTGTCCCACCCCGTGACGCCGCGGACGCTCCCGGATTTCTCCGAGGACAGCTCGGGCGGGTCGACGACCGGCCAGGGTCCGACGCTCGTCTACAAACCCGTGCGGCCAAGCATGGGCTCGGCGAGCCTGGGGCCCACCACCGCCGGTGAGCCAGAGCCGATCGAGCAGCGGCCTCCGGCGCCGCCGCCAGCGCGAACGCTTCGAACCATCGTCTATGTGCTCGCGGCGATCCTGTTCGCCGTCGTGGGCTTCCTCCTCATGGGGTATGCCCTCGAGTACCTGGACATGCCGAAATAGGCCGCGCGCAGCGGCTCCGCGTCGGACGTGCCGCTCTCCGACGCGCGAGCGCGCGGCTCACAGCACCGCGTCCGCGGCGCGGCCCTGGGCGGGTGAGCGCCCGGCGGGCAGCACGATCCGGAACCGCGTTCCCCCCGCCTCGCGCGGCTCGCACGAGATCGTGCCGCCGTGCGCCTCGATGATGTCCCGCGTGACCGCGAGCCCGAGCCCCGTACCGCGCTGCTTCGTCGTGAAGAAGGGGTCGAAGATCGACGCGCGCAGCTCCTCCGGCACGCCGGGGCCCGTGTCGTCGACCGCGATGGTCGCGGCGCCGCTCGAGAAGCTGACGCTCACGACGATCTCGCCGCCCTTCGGCATCGCCTCGCGCGCGTTGCGGAGCAAATTCAGGAGCGCCTGACGGATCTGCGACTCGTCGAGGAGGAGCTCGGGCCCCGCCTCCTCCACCTCGACGCGAACCGCGACGCCGGCGCGGTCGAGCTCGGGCCTCACGAACGCCACCAGCTCCTGCACCAGGTCGTCCACCCGCTCTGGCTCCAGGCGCGGGCGGGGGCGGCGGGCGACGCTGAGGTACTGCTCCGCGATGCGAGACAGGCGGTCCACCTCGGCCCGGATGGCGGTGACGAGCTGCGCCGACTCCTTCATCACCGGCCTGAGCTCCGCGTCAGGGGTGTCCGCGGCGGAGGCGCGCGCCACCTCCTCCTCGAGCAGCTCGAGGTTCAGCCCGATCGACGACAGCGGGTTCCTGATCTCGTGCGTGACGTGCGCGGCCATCTTCCCGATCGCCGCCAGCCGCTCGGCGTTCACGAGCTCGGCGCGCGCGCGGCGGATCGCGGCGACCATGTCCTCGAACGTCGTCGCGAGCTCGCCGATCTCGTCGTTCGTCGCGAGCGCCTGCTTCGGGGTGAGGTCGCCGCGCGCGACGGCGTTGGCCCGCTCGGTGACCGCGGTCAGCGGGGCGAGCACCCGCCGCGCGTACAGCGACATCATCACACCGACGAGGAGCGTCAGCACGCCCAGCCCGAGGAGCAGGTGCATCGAGCGCTCCTCGCGCAGCTCCGCCTCGTCGGTGAGGCTCTGCATTTGCCCCTCGACGCGGCTCCTGATCGCCCGTAGCCGCTGCGCGCCCTCGACCTCTCGCTTGACCAGCTCGTCGCGCGTGCGCTCGGCGAGGTCGCGGTCGCCGACGGCGAGCGCCTGGAAGAGCTGGGCGAACCGCTCCGGGCTGGCGCCGACGAGCCGCTCGATCGCCGCCACCTCGGCCGCGACCTCGTCGCTGAACCGGCGGACGCCGGACGACGCGGCCGCCTGCCCGACGCTGGCGTCCCCGCCGGTCGCCTTCTCATCGGCGCCGGCGAGCGCCCGGGCGGCGTCCTTGACGATCGAGAACGCGAGCGGACGGGTCCGCCTCGCGGTCTCGATCCACTCGCGCACGTCCCCCGGGTTCTTCGCGGCGGTGATGTGGTTGAGCTGGGCGTTGAAGACGTTCTGCTCGGCCAGGACCTCGCCGATGCGGAGCAGCAGCGGGACGTACCCGGCGCGCAGCAGCTGGGCGTCGCGCGAGGCCGCCCGCAGCGCCTGGACGCTCCAGCCGACGGTCAGCGCGAACGCGGCGAGCACAACGAGGTAGCTCGCGAGGAGCCTCCCCGCGACCGTGCGCCGCTTCTGGGGCGCGCGCTCCTCCGACCCCGCGGCGCCGCCGCGCGCCTCGTCCGCGGCTGGCGGCGGCGCGGTCATCGCGGCGCGACGGCCCGCGCGACGAGGCTCGCGAGGTCCTCCGCCGGCTCGCCCCGCGTCCTGAACCGCTGGAGGCTCTGCGCGCAGTGCGTCACGAGCAGCCCGCCGCCGAGCGCGCGGTGCTCCGCGATCCTGGCGTCGGCGATGGCGGCGGACGACGCGGGACGCGTGGCGGGCAGCAGGCCGCCGCCGCCGCTGCAGTCGGCGAGCTCGCGGCGGTGGATGAACTCCTCCGGCGGGCGCCCCGTGATGCGGGCGAGGATCTCCCGGGGCGCGTCGTAGCGATCGAGGCCGCGCCCGAGCTGGCAGGGATCGTGGTAGCGCACCCGCCGCTCCGACGCCGATCGCTGCAGCCTGTCGAGCGACGAGCGCGCGAGATCGACGAACAGCTCCGGGGCCTTCACGCTCACCCCCGCGCGCGGGTACTCGACGCGCACGGCGCGCGCGCACCCGGGATCGACGGCGACGAAGCGCCCCCCGGGCGCGACCTCCGCGGCGAGCCGCCGCGCGGCGGCCTCGAAGCCCGGACGATCGCCGGCGTATAGGAGCGGCAACCCGCAGCAGGCGCGCACCGGGCGGGTCGGGGCGCCCGCCAGCGCTTCGGTCGCGTCGAGCGCGTCGCGGGCCACGTCCGGCGCGTGGCGCTCGTAGCCGCAGCCGAGCAGCACGTGGACCGCGTCAGGCGCGGCCACGGCCGATCGAGAGCGCGCGTCGAGCTCACCGGCGCGATCCTCCTCGCGGGCCGAAAAGCGCTTTGCCACGCGCCTGGCCCCCTCCGGCGCGAGATCGCGCGCGAAGAGCTCCGCGCGCGCATCCGTCAGCACGGTGGCCACCTCGTTCTTGTGATCGCAGCGCTCGCGGCACCCGAAGCACGCGGAGCACGCCCAGGCAGGATCCGCGTGGCCTTCGTCGAGCGGCACGTCGCCGCGCGCGGCGAAGTACGCCATCGACATCTTCCCCCACGGCGTCACCGTCTCGTTGGCCTCGACGTTCGACACGGGGCAGGCGGCGCGGGAGAGCTTGGGGCAGTAGACGCACTTCTCGAGCGACGTCCGGTGCGGCTCGAGGAGCTTCAGGCGGAGCTGGGACACCGTTCGAGTCTCTCCATCGGGTGCGCCTCGCGCAAGCGGCGGGAGCGCGTCAGGCGTCCGAGCCGTTGCTGGACGAGCGTCGGCCCCGCTCGTTCACGGGGGTGACGGCGGGAGCTGAGCCCGCCGGCCTGCGGCGGGGGATGCCCTCGTGGACGACCGGCGCGACGCTCGCGCGCGCCTTGGTCGCCGAGCTGCCGTCCGTCGACACCAGCTGGGGCTGCCCCCCTGCGGTCCCGGGAGACCGCGACGGCGCGCTCTCCTGGGGCAGGCGGATGGTGAACTTCGCGCCCTTGTCGGACGACGCGACCGTGATCGTCCCGGCGTGCTCATCGACGATCTTCTTCACGATCGCGAGCCCGAGGCCGGTGCCGCCGCGCTTGCCGGAGGTGACGAACGACTGGAAGAGGCGGCCCTGGATCTCCTTGGGGATCCCCTTCCCGGTGTCCGCGACGCAGATCGCGAGGTCGCCCCCGTCGCGGTAGGCGCGGATCGTCACCGTGCCCCCGCCTGGCCGCATCGCCTCGACCGCGTTGCGGACCAGGTTGTGCAGGAGCCGCGTCATCTTCGCCTCGTCGAACCGCGCGGTCCCTCGGTCGTCGAGCTCCAGGGAGAGCGAGACGCCGGTCCCGGCGAGCTCGTGCTCCAGCTGCTTCTCGATGTCGCCGAAGAACTTGGTCAAGTAGACCTTGCGCACGAGGATGCTCCGCTCGCCGCGCGCGAACTCCAGCACCTCGCGCTGCATCGCGCTGATGACGTCGAACTGCTTGAGGATCAGCCGCGCGTGGTCCTCCCTCGTCGCCGCGTCGGGAGCGCCGGCCATGAGCTGGACGTAACCGCTGATCACCGTGAGCGGCGTGCGCATGTCGTGCATCACGCCCGAGAGCAGGCGCCCGATCGTGGTGAGCCGCTCGCTCTGCTCCCGCTCGAGGCGCGACCGGAACAGGCGCAGCGCGGTCGACGCGTTCGCCGACACGAGCCGCAGCAGCGCGCGATCGTCCTTCGAGAAGCCGTGGGGGTTCCTGGAGTTGTAGAGGGCCATGGAGCCGATCGGCACCGCGTCCTCGCCCTCGAGCGGCACGGCGATCGCCGTCCTGAGCTCCGCGCCGACGAGCTGGGCGAGCCGCGGCGACACGAGCGTGTCGTCCGGATCCCGGCCCCCGCCCTCGCGCGAGAAGCACACCGCCTCGTTGTTCACCATGGCGCGCCCGACCACCCCTTCGCCGCGGCGCATCGCGATGCGCTTCACCGCCGGCCACGGGGCGGCCCCGACCACGACGCCGTCCGGCTCCTCTCCGAGGGCGGGCGCGCGGGGCGGCGCGCCGCCCCCGTCGAACGCCGTGAGATCGAAGAAGTAGAGGAACAGCCCGCCCTCGATCTCGTCGACGAGCATCCCCCCCGCCCGCGCCTCGCACGCCCTGCCGGCCTCCGTGATGACCGCGCGCGCGAGGTCCTCCATCGTGGTCGCGCGGCCCATCGCGCTCTCGAGGTCGAAGAGCAGCTTGAGGTCGCTCACGCGATGCTCGAGTTGCTCCTTGGTCTCCACGAGCTGCGTGTTCTTCTGGATCACCGAGAGGAACAGCCGCGAGTTGTCGATCGAGACGGCCGCCTGCGTCGCCAGCGCGCTCAGGAGCTCCTCGTCGTGGACCGAGAACTCCCCTTCCCCGTGCTTGTTCAGGACCTGGATGACCCCGATGGTCCGGCCGACGTGGTTCTTCATCGGCGCGGCGAGGATCGAGCGGGTGCGGTACCCCGTGACCTCGTCCCAGTCGCGCTGGAACCGGCGATCCCGGTAGGCGTCCTTCACGCGGACGGTGCGCCCCATCTTGGCGACGTGGCCCGCGATCCCCGCGCCGACGGGCAGCTCGATCGCGCGCGCCTCCTCGCCGATGATGATGCGCGACAAAAGCCGCTGCCGCTGCTCGTCGAGCAGGTAGAGGGTGGCTCGGTCCGCGTCGAGCAGCTCGGTGATCTTGTTCAGGATCAGCGCGAGGAGCTGGTCGAGATCCAGGGTGCTGCCAAGGGCCAGCCCGACATCCCGGAGCGCCCGCACCGTCTTGTCGGCGTGGGCGAGGCGCGCCTCGAGCTCCTTTACGCGAGCCTGCAGCGCCTTCGTGCGTTGTTCCGCCTTCGCGGTCACCAGAAGACGCTAACACGACTTCGCCCGGAGGAGCGCGCGCGCGGGCCCCTGCGCGAACCGTTCGCGTGACAGAGAGCGCTCCCGACGGCCGCCGGGAGCGCCCCTAGGACGCGCCGTTACTGGTTCATGCTCTCGAGGAATTCCTGATTGGTCTCGGTGCGGCTCACCTTGTCCAGGAGGAATTCCATCGAGTCGATGACGTTGAGGGGGTGCAGCAGCTGGCGGAGCAGCCACACGCGCTGGAGGATCCACTCCGGCAGCAGCAGCTCTTCCTTGCGGGTCGCGCTCTTGTTGATGTCGAGGCAGGGGAAGATCCGCTTCTCCATCAGCTTGCGATCCAGGTGGATCTCGCTGTTACCCGTGCCCTTGAACTCCTCGAAGATGACCTCGTCCATGCGCGAGCCCGTGTCGACGAGCGCGGTGGCGACGATCGTCAGCGAGCCGCCCTCCTCGACGTTGCGCGCGGCGCCGAAGAACCGCTTCGGCTTGTGCAGCGCGTTCGAGTCGACGCCGCCGGAGAGGATCTTGCCGCTCGGCGGGACGACCGTGTTGTACGCGCGCGCCAGGCGGGTGATCGAGTCCAGCAAGATCACGACGTCGTGCTTGTGCTCGACGAGGCGCTTCGCCTTCTCGATCACCATCTCGGCGACCTGCACGTGCCGCGTCGGGGGCTCATCGAAGGTCGAGCTGATCACCTCGCCCTTCACGGTGCGCTGCATGTCGGTCACCTCCTCCGGGCGCTCGTCGATGAGCAGCACGATCAGCGTCGTGTCCGGGTGGTTCGCGGAGATCGCGTTGGCGATCTGCTGGAGCAGCACCGTCTTGCCCGCGCGGGGCGGCGAGACGATGAGGCAGCGCTGCCCCTTCCCGATGGGGCAGAGCATGTCGATGATGCGGGTCGAGAAGCTCTTCGTCCCGTTCTCGATGTTGAACTTCTGCTGCGGGTAGAGGGGCGTGAGGTTGTCGAACAGGATCTTGTCGCGAGCGACCTCGGGGGGCTCGCCGTTGATCTTGTCGACCTTGAGCAGCGCGAAGTACGCCTCGCGCTCCTTGGGCGGCCGGATGGAGCCGCTCACGCTGTCGCCGGTGCGGAGGTTGAAGCGCCGGATCTGGGACGGCGAGACGTAGATGTCGTCCGGACCCGGCAGGTAGTTGTAGTCCGGCGCCCGGAGGAAGCCGAAGCCGTCGGGCAGGCATTCGAGCACGCCCTCGCCGTAGACCGGCTGGTCCTGCGCCGCGTGGGCCTGCAGGAGAGCGAAGATGACCTCCTGCTTGCGCAGCCCGGCAGCGCCCTCGATGTTGAGCCCCTTCGCCATCTGGACGAGCTCGGCCATCGGTTTCTGCTTCAGTTCCCTGAGGTGCATGAGTCGGAAAGCTCCAGGATGCGACGGCACGTGCCCTGTCAAGGGCGTGGAGGCCGTCGGTCGTTGGTTTTTTGGTTGGGGGGGTCTAGCGGGTCGGACCCGAGGCGGGGCCGAGCATGTCGTCGATGTCGGCGGGTCGCCAGAGGGAAGAGGGCTCGCCTCGCAACCGGCGCCCCTCCGTTCATGTCGCTCGATCGGCGGGCTGTGCTTGCCGATCGGGCGGCGACTCTATCAAGCGCGTCTGCTCTGTCAATGCGCGGCGGGAGGCACGGACGACGCGCGCGCGTCGTGGGGCGTGGCACGGATTCAGGTCGCCCGCGCCGTTCGTACGAAGAACGGCGCGGGCGAACTGCCCGTGGCTCCCAGGTGCTGCCTGAAGTTGCCTCCCCCGGAACGCGCGGCTAAGTCAAGCTGGTTCCATGGGGCTCAAACAGGTTCAGCTGTTCGTCCGCGGTCGCGTCCAGGGCGTCTTCTTTCGTGCCTCCACGCAGCGCGAGGCCAAGCGGCTCGGCCTCACCGGCTGGGTGAAGAACCGCTCCGACGGCAGCGTCGAGGTCCTCGCCGAGGGGGAGGAGGACGAGCTGAAGGAGCTCATCGCCTGGGCGAACCGCGGCCCGAGCGCCGCGCGGGTCGAGCGCGTCGACGTCCGGTGGCGTGGCTTCTCCGGCGATTTCTTCGACTTTCGCATCACGGATTGAGGCGCTTGGCACGCAGCTCGTCGGATCCGAGGGGTGCAGGCGCGCGATGGGCGCAGCGACGCAGGCCGGCGTGCGCGTGGCTCGTCCTGATTGGCCTGCTCGCAGCGGCGCCGCTCGCGACGCCACCGGCGCGCGCCGCCGGCGAGCGCGACGCGGGCACTTCCGCGCCGGCCTCCTCCGCGCTCCCTGAGCTCCCGCGCCTCGCCCCGATCGCCCGCCCGGAGCCTGACATCGCCGCGGTCCGCGAGCTCGACCGGATACTCGACCAGCTCACGTCGGAGGACGCGCGCTCGCGGGAGAACGCCCGCGCGGCCCTCGATGAGCCGATCCCTGGCATCGTCGATGCGGTGCGGCTGCGCGTTCAGGACATCCGCGGCTCGCTCGATCGGGACGCGGCGCCTCGCGTGCTCGCGGACGCGCGCAGAGAAGGCCGCAAGGCGATGAAGGGCGAGAAGGGGGAGGACGAGCGCGACGGCAACAAGAAGAAGGCTGCAGACGCGAAGGCCGACAAGGGCGCGAAGAAGGGCGCTGGCGACGCAAAGAAGGGCGCTGGCGACGCAAAGAAGGGCGCCGGTGACGCAAAGAAGAGCGCCGGTGACGCGAAGAAAGACGCGAAGGCCGACCAGGGCGCAAAGAAGGACGCCGGCGACGCGAAGGGCGCAAAGAAGGACATCAAGGCCGACCAGAGCGCCAAGAAGGGCGCTGACGACGAGAAGGACGAGGGGGACTGGCTGGATTTCATGCTGGCCGTGGCGCGGCCGCGGGACAGCGCGTGGCGCGATGTCGTCAAGCTGCTCGCGATGGAGCGGATGCTCGTCGCTGCGGGCACGACGCCTGCGGTCCGCGAGCTCATCGCGCTGCACGCCTATTTCGGCGAGCTGCTCCGCATCGATCTCCAGCGGCAGGTGGCCAAGCTGCGCGACAAGGCGGTCCCCGCGCTGATCGAGGCGCGCCAGCACGACGCCAAGATCGTCCAGCGGTGGGCCAACAAGCAGCTCGACCTGCTCGGCCGGGCGATCCCCGGCGAGGCGATCGCGTCGAATGACACGCAGATCCTGGCCGACGTCCTCCGCGCCTACGGCCGCGTCCGGGACGTGGACGCCGTGCGCGTGATCCTGAGCTTCTGCAACAGCGACCGCGCGCGGCTGCGCGACGCCGCGCGGGAGGCGATCTCCGCGATCGGCGAGCCCGGCATCTGGCAGCTCCGCGACGCCTACCTGGACCTCACCGGCGCGAAGCCGCCGCGCGAGTGGTCGTGGGACCGTGTCGCGCGCGAGCTCTTCGGGACGTACGATCGCGCGCGCCTCGCGGAGGTGTACAAGCTGATGGATGAGGGCGTCGCCGCGGCGAGCGCGGGCAAGCCCGCCGAGGCGACCGACGCGTTCGACAAGGTGCTCGCCCGCGCGCCGCTCTTCGAGCGCCGCAAGGAGATGGTGGACGCCTACGTGGAGCGGGCGCGATCGCTGTCTGCCGACCGGCGCGACGACGCGCTCGCCATGCTGCGCAAGGCGCTGCGCCTCGACGCGCCAGGCGAGCGCGCGAGGAAGATCGAAGCGGAGATCGCCTATCTCGAGGGCGCGCTCCTCATCGAGCGCGGCACGCCGGACAAGTTCGTGCTGGAGCGTGCGATCGAGCTCGACCCCTCCAACGCCGGCGCGAGGGCGGCGCTCGCCTCCCTCGGGGACAAGGTCGCGGAGCGGAAGAGCCAGACGAACCGCCACATCGCCGCGGGAGCGGTAGGTCTCGCCGCGGTGCTCTCGATGTTCTTCATCGCCCGGCGACGGAGCGCTCCGTCGCGCGCTCGAGAGCAAGCCGGCGCCGTGCCTCCGCCCCCGCCGGCGTCTCCTGCCTCGGCGCCGTCCCCTCCGCAGCCGACCGCATCACCTGCCTCGGCGCCGCCCCCTCCGCAGCCGACCGCATCGCCGCCTGCCTCGGCGCCGCCCCGAAGGCAGGACAGCGCCGCTCCTCCGCAGCCCCAGACGTCTCCCGAGCCGGCCCCGGCCGCCGCCTCGAGGGCGGACCCCGACCTGCCGGCACAGCCTATCGAGGAGGCGGAACCGCGACGCGACGACGCCCCTGCAGCCGACCCGCGCGACCGCTGAGCCGTCGCGCGCACCAGGCCCACGCAGCGGTCGGCCCCTGAGCGCCGGCCGGGCTCACAACGCAGAAACGCCGGGCGAGCTGAGCGCTCTCCCGGCGTGCTGTCTGCGACTGTGCCGGCGCCACGCGGCGCCGGCCTGTCTCCGGGCTCAGCCGGCGGTCGTCGCCGGGGTGGCCGGCTCCGCCGCGGCGACCGGCTCGGCGGCCTGCGCAGGCGCGTCCGCGACCGGCGGCGCGTCGATGAACTCGATGAGGCTCATCTGCGCGCAGTCACCGCGGCGCGGACCGAGCTTGATGATCCGCGTGTAGCCGCCCGGCCGTCCCTCGAAGCGCTTCGAGAGATCGATCATCACCTTCGCGATGATGTCGACCTTCTTGCCGTCGGTCGCGACCCCCCAGCGAGGGATGTAGCTGCCCACGAGCCGCTCCGCGTGGAGCCGGCGCGCTCTGTCGCCGGGGCTGAGCTCCCCGTGCGCGGTGTACGCGACCTTGCCGAGCCGCGTCGCCTTGGTGATGAGCCGCTCGGCCACGCGCCGCAGCTCCTTCGCCTTGGCGTCGGTCGTCTCGATCCGCTCGTGGGTGATCAGGTTCGCCGTCAGGTTGCGAAGCATCGCCCTGCGACTGGAGGTATCCCGACCAAACTGCCTGCCCGCTTTCTTGTGACGCATGACGTTCCCTCAGTACCGACTCACGCCTGCGCCTGCTGCGCCTTCCAGCGCTCGAGGAGCTGCGGCCAGTTGTCGATCTTCATCCCGAGCGAGAGCCCCATGTTCGCGAGGATCTCTTTGATTTCCTTCAGCGACTTGCGACCGAAGTTCTTGGTCTTGAGCATGTCCTGCTCGGTCCGCTGCACGAGCTCGCCAATGAGCGTGATGTTCGCGTTCTGCAAGCAGTTCGCAGAGCGGACGCTCAGCTCGAGCTCCTCGACGGAGCGGAACAGGTTCTCGTTGAGCGGCTCGTCGTCGCTCATCACCGCCTGGTAGCTCGTCTCCTCGCTCTCCTCGAAGTTGACCCAGATGGAGAGCTGCTCCTTGAGGATCTTCGCGGCGAAGGCGACCGCGTCCGCCGGCGAGACGGACCCGTTGGTCCAGACCTCGAGCGTGAGCTTGTCGTAATCGGTCACCTGCCCGACGCGGGCGTTCTGCACGGTGTAGTTCACCTTGCGGATCGGCGAGAACAGCGCGTCGATCGGGATGGTCCCGATCGGCATGGTCGGCGTCTTGTTGCGCTCGGCGGGCACGTAGCCGCGGCCCACGTTGACCGTGAGCTCCATCGAGAGCGGGCCCTTCTTGTCGAGCACGGCGATGAGGTGGTCGGGGTTGAGCACCGACAGGCCCTCGACCAGCTGGATGTCGCGCGCGTACACGGGCCCGGGCCCCTCGCGATCGATCCGCACCGAGTACGTCTTCGGGGTGGCCGCCTTGAAGACGACCTCCTTCACGTTGAGGATGATGTCGCTGACGTCCTCGACCACGTCCGGCACGGTGGTGAACTCGTGCAGCGCGCCCTCGACGCGGATGGCCGTCGCGGCCGCCCCCTGGAGAGAGGAGAGCAGCACGCGGCGCAGCGAGTTGCCGATCGTGATCCCGAAGCCGCGCTCCAGGGGCTCACACGTGAACTTGGCGTAGAACTGGGTCCCGCTGTCCGCGTCGATCGAGATGCCCTTGGGCCGGATCAGATCGCGCCAGTTACGGGCGATCATCGTGAGGTTCGGGTTGTTCATCGTCATGGCGATCTCCTTCCTTCATGAGGTTTGCGCGGAGGTCTCACGCCGCGGCCGCACTCGACCAATCGACGCCGCCTCCTGCCCGCATCCTAGGCTCCATGCCCCCGCGCGCGAGCGCGGGATGGCGGCGCCGAGGGGAGCCCGCAGCGATCGAGCGCACCCTGCAAGGTGCGCTCGCGACGCCGCCCTCCTCCGCGCCGCCCTCGCGCGATCAGCGCGAGTAGTACTCGACGACGAGCTGCTCGCGGATCTCCGGCTCGTTGAGATCCTCGCGGATCGGCGCGCCCTTGATCGCACCGGTGAACGCCGCGCGGTCCACGTCGATCCAGCTCGCGACCGGGCGCTTGTCCGCGCCGCCGACGGAGGCGAGGACGCTCTTGAACTTGCGCGCCCCCTCGGTGAGCTCGACCCGGTCACCCGCCCGAACGACGTAGCTCGGGATGTCCAGCCGCTTGCCGTTCACGTGCACGTGCCCGTGCCGGACGAGCTGGCGCGCCTCGGCGCGGGACGAGCCGAAGCCCATCCGGTGCACTACGTTGTCGAGCCGCCGCTCCAGCAGCCCGAGCATCTCCTCGCCCGTCCGGCCCTTGCGCCGGTTGGCCTCCTGGAAATACCCGCTGAACTGCCGCTCGAGCACGCCGTAGATGCGACGCACCTTTTGCTTCTCGCGCAGGCGCACCGCGTACTCGCTCAGCTTGATGCGCCCCTGGCCGTGCTGGCCGGGGGGATACGGGCGCCGCGTGTACGCGCACTTCTCGGAGTAGCACCGCTCGCCCTTGAGGTAGAGCTTCATCCCCTCGCGGCGGCAGAGCTTGCAGACCGGACCAATGTAGCGAGCCATCGTGAATTACCTCAAACCCTGCGCCGCTTGGGCGGCCGGCAACCGTTGTGGGGGATCGGCGTGACGTCACGGATCAGCGTCACCTTGAAGCCAGCGGTCTGGAGCGCACGGAGCGCGCTCTCGCGTCCGGCCCCCGGCCCCTTCACGAACACGGCGACCGAGCGCATCCCGTGCTCCTGCGCCCGGCGCGCCGCCTCTTCCGCCGCGAGCTGCGCGGCGAACGGCGTCGACTTGCGCGATCCCTTGAAGCCGCGAGCGCCAGCGGACGACCACGCAATCGCGTTGCCGTTGATGTCCGTGATCGTCACGACCGTGTTGTTGAAGGTCGACTGAATGTGCGCGATACCCGCGGAGACATTCTTCTTGACCTTCTTCTTCTGCTTGGCCTTCGTGGTAGTGGCAGCCGTCTTCGCTTGCGCCATGGCGTCCTAATCCCCGCTCGTCACTTGGTCGCGGCAGGACGCCGCTGCAACATGCCCTTGCGCGGTCCCTTCCGGGTGCGCGCGTTCGTATGCGTCCTCTGCCCGTTCGCCGGGAGCCCGCGCCGGTGGCGGAGCCCCCGGTAGCAGCCGAGGTCCATGAGCCGCTTGATGTTGAGCTGCACCTCGCGCCGCAGGTCGCCCTCGACCTTGTACTCGGCGTCCAGGAGGTCGCGGATCGCCTTCACCTCAGCGTCGCTGAGCTCCTCGACCCGCTTGTTCTGCGGAATGTTGGTCTTCTCGCAGATTTGCAAGGCGAGAGTCCGCCCGATGCCGAACAGGTACGGCAGGGCGTAGGCGACATGCTTCCGACGCGGGAGATCGACACCAGCGATACGAGCCATGGTTACTCCAAACCGAAACGAGGGCGGGCTACCGCCGAAAGAGCTAGTTCCCCTGGCGCTGCTTGTGGCGGGGGTTCTCGCAGATGATCCGAACGACACCACGCCGCCGGACCACCTTGCACTTGTCGCAGATCTTCTTGACGCTCGGGCGCACCTTCACGGGGAGCCTCCAGATTCCTCAAAAACTACGTTACTTGTGCCGGTACGTGATCCGGCCTCGGCTCGGGTCATACGGCGAGACCTCGACGGTCACGCGGTCGCCCGGCAGGATCTTGATGTAGTACTGCCGCATCCGGCCGCTGATGGTCGCGAGGACGCCGAGGCCGTTGTCCGCCTTCACGCGAAACATGGCGTTCGGCAAGGCCTCTTGAACCACGCCGTCGAACTCGAGCTTGTCGCCCTTCGGTTCTTTCGGCGGTCTGGTCTGATTCTTACGCCTCATTCTCCACCCGAGCCCGGCCGGCCAATCGCCGACAGCACCCTGTGCGTAACTTCTTCAGGCCTCCCGACTCCATCGACGCGATGCAGCAGCTTCTTCTGCTCGTAGAACGGAAGAAGGGCGGCCGTCATCGCCTCGTAGGCGTCGAGACGCTTTGCAACAGCCTCGGGCCGATCATCGGCCCGATGCTCTAGCTCCGCACCGGGGGGCGGCGGATTATAGACGAGATGATATATCTGTCCACTGCGTTTGTCAGTTCGGCGATGGATCAGGCGTTCCTCGAGCAGGGGACGCGCCACGTCCAGCTGGATCACCGCATCAATCCGCTTGCCGCCCTGGTTGGCGCTGGCCAGCATCTCGTCGAGCGCGTCCGCCTGAGGCACAGTCCTGGGAAATCCGTCCAGCAGGAAGCCATCGCTGCAGTCGGGCTCGACCGTCCTGCGCGCGATGAGGCCGATGACGGCCTCATCCGGCAGGAGTCCGCCAGAGTCCATGATGTCCAGATAGCGCTTCTCCAAGGTCCCCGATCGCTTTGCCTCGCGCAGCATGTCGCCGGTCGAGATTTGCGGGATGCCGAAGCGTGCGCACAGCAGCTTCGCCTGCGTACCCTTCCCAGCTCCAGGAGGCCCCACCAGAACCAAGATCATTTGCCCTCCATCACGCTTCCGGGAGCCTGCGGCCCCGGATGCGGGTGGCACCGGGGCCCGTCAGCCCCTCGTAGCTCCGCGTGATCAGGTGCGCCTCCAGCTGGTTCACGGTGTCGAGCGCGACGCCGACGACGATCATGAGCGACGTGCCTCCGAAGCCGAAGGGGACACGCAGCAGGTTGCCGACGATCGAGGGCACCACGCACACCGCGGCGACATAGAGCGCGCCGCCCACGGTGATCCGCTGGATCACGCGGTGAATGTAGTCCGCCGTCTGCTTTCCTGGCCTGATCCCGGGGATATTTGCCTGTTGCTTCTTCAGGTTCTCCGCGACGTCCACCGGCTGGAACGTGACGTTCGTGTAGAAGAAGCAGAAGAAGACGATGAGCAGCGCGTAGCCGGTGTTGAAGACCCAGTCCCCCCGGTTGATGATCGCCTGAATCTGCTCGGCCCCGGGGACGTTCATGTTCGCGAGCGTCTGCGGGAACATCAGCAGCGACGACGCGAAGATGGGGGGGATGGTCCCGGACGTGTTCACCTTCAGCGGCAGGTGCGCCGTCTGCCCGCCGTAGACGCGGCGACCGACCTGGCGCCGCGAGTACACGATCGGGATCTGACGCCTGCCGTTCTCGAAGAACGCGATGACGGCGATGACGAACACGATGAACGCGACGATCGCGGCCATCGTCAGGGGCTGGAGATCACCGGCGTTCTGGGCGAAGTAGTTGCCGACCTCCTCCGGAATGCGCGTGACGATGCTCGCGAAGATCAGGAGCGAGACGCCGTTCGAGACGCCGCGCTCCGTGATCTGCTCGCCGATCCACATCAGGAACGCGGTCCCGGTCGTCAGCGTGATGACCGTCATCAGCTGAAAGCCGATGCCGGGGTGGTTCACGATCCCGGCCCCGGTCTCGCTGCTCGACAGGCCCTCGAGCATCTTCGCGATCGAGAAGGCCTGGAACAGCGAGAGCGCGACCGTGCCGTACCGCGTGTACTGATCGATCCGCCGGCGACCCTGCTCGCCCTCTTTCCGCAGCTCGTCGATGGGCTTGTAGACCATGCCCATGAGCTGCATGATGATCGAGGCCGAGATGTACGGCATGATCCCGAGCGCGAAGATCGACAGGTTCTCCAGCGCGCCGCCCGAGAACATGTTGAAGAAGCTCAGGAGCCCGCCGGACTGCTTCGCGACGTACTGCCGCATCGCGTTCCGGTCGACGCCGGGCGTCGTCACGAAGACGCCAACCCGGTAGACCGCGAGCATCACCAGGGTGAAGATCACGCGTCGCCGGAGCTCGGGGATCTTGTGGAAGTTGGTGATTCCCGCGAGGCTGGCCATAGGCGATCCTGGACTCCGGCTTGGTGGGTGCGCGTGCGCGCTGACTACGAGGACGAGGAGTCCGTCGAGCTGCCCTGGGGTGCAGGCGCCGCGAGCACGACCGCCTTGCCCCCCGCCTTCTCGATCTTCTCGACCGCTCCCTTGGAGAAGCGGTGCGCCGTCACCGTGAGCTTCTTCGTGAGCTCACCGTCGCCGAGGATCTTCAGCACGTCGAACCGCCCCTGCACGAGGCGGCGCTCGTGGAGCGCGATCAGATCGACCTGGGCGCCATTGTCGAACGCCTCGAGGTCGCCGACGTTGACGTTGACGACGATGTCCGCGAGCGGGTTGCGGAAGCCACGCTTCGGGAGGCGACGCTGGATCGGCGTCTGCCCGCCCTGAAAGTGCTTCTTGTTGATGTTGCCGCCGGCCCGCGCCTTCTGCCCTTTTTGTCCGCGGCCAGACGTCTTGCCGACGCCCGACCCCACGCCACGGCCAACGCGGAGCCTCTTGGTTACGGCGCCTTCAGGGGCTTGGAGCTTAGAAAGAATGTCCATGTTTCACACTTCCGTACGCGGCGACTCCGCTGGAATGACGATCTCGCTTCTCAGGCTTTCGACGAGGTCGCTCCGTCGGCGACCTCCTCGACCTCGACGAGGTGGAGGACCTTCTTCACCATGCCACGGAACGAGGGCGTGTTCGCGACGACCACCTCGGACCCCGGCCCACGCAGGCCGAGCCCCTTGATGATCTTGCGGGTGTGCTCGACCTGGCCGATGTTGCTGGCCCTCTGACGTACCCGGAGCTTCACTGCGAGCCTCCTTCAGCGCCGCCGCTCGGTGCACCACCGCCGCCGCCCGGCTTCCCGGGGGGCGGCGCCACGCTCGCGCGCCGTCGACCCGCGGTGTTCGTGCTACCGCGGCGCTGGTAGTCGAGCGAGTCGAGCTGCATCGACCGCTTGCCGGCGACGCTCTCCGGGCTCTTGAGCCCACGGAGCGCCGCGACGGTCGCGTGCACGACGTTGTGCGGGTTGCTCGTGCCGAGCGACTTCGACAGCACGTCGTGAATCCCCGCCGACTCGACGACGGCGCGCACCGCGCCGCCGGCGATGACGCCCGTCCCAGGGCTGGCCGGCTTCAGCAGGACCTTGCCCGCCCCGACGTGGCCGAACGAGTCGTGCGGGATGGTCACGCCGTCCAGGGGAATGCGGAACAGGTTCTTGCGAGCCTGATCGTTCCCCTTGCGGATGGCCTCCGGCACCTCGTTGGCCTTGCCCAGGCCGATGCCCACGTGCCCCGCTTCGTCGCCCACCACGACCAGCGCCGAGAAGCTGAAGCGCCGGCCGCCCTTGACGACCTTGGCGACGCGGTTGATGTGGATGACTCGCTCTTTCAGCTTCTCTTCGTCGACATGATCGAACGCCATAACCGTCCTCTATCACGTTCTCCGCCGCGGCAGTTGACCGCGCCCGCCGCCCTCACCATCAGGGCAGCGGCTGTGGGAGTCAGAAATCGAGACCTGCCTCGCGCGCCGCCTGGGCGAGGGCGCTGACGCGCCCATGATACAGATAGCCGTTGCGGTCGAAGACGACCTTGTCGATCTGCCTGTCCTTGCAGATCCTCGCGATCAGAGCCCCGACCTTCTTCGCCGCCTCGACCTTGTTGTCCTCGTCGAGGGAGCCCTTGAGGTCCTTCGACAGAGTCGAAGCGTGGGCGAGGGTCTTGCCGCTCACGTCGTCGATGACCTGCGCGTAAATGTGCTTCGAGCTGCGGAAGACGCTGAGGCGCGGGCGCTCCGGCGTCCCCTCGACCTTCTTGCGGATGCGGAGCTTCCGGCGCTCCCGACCGACGATTTTCATGCCCATGACCGTCTCGTCCCTCGGTGCAGCGGCGTACACGCCGCCGCTCGCCTTTACTTCTTGCCGCCCTTGCCGGCCTTGCCAGCCTTCTCCCGCACGCGCTCGCCGCGGTATCGGACGCCCTTGCCGCCGTACGGCTCCGGCGGCCTGAAGCCACGGATCGTCGCGGCCGTCTGCCCGATGAGCTCCTTGTCCGCGCCCGTCAGGACCAGGACGGTGCCCTTCGAGTCCGCCGGGATCGTCGCCGTGAGCCCCGTCGGCACCGGGAACGTCACCGGGTGGGAGAAGCCGAGGGCGAAGTTCAGCGTCGTGCCCTTGAGCTCGACGCGATAGCCGGTCCCCTTGAGCTCGAGCGTCCGCTCGTAACCCTCGGCGACGCCCTTCACCATCGCGGCCACGAGCGCCCGCGTGAGGCCCTGGAGGCGCGACCCGTCGCGCCCAGGCGCCACCGAGCTCACGTGCAGCTTGCTGCCCTCGAGCTTGATGTCCACCTTGTCGGTGATCGCGCGGGAGAGCTGGCCCTTCGGACCCTTGACGTCGATCTTCCGGCCGTTGACGGTCGCGGTGACCCCCTTCGGCAGGTCGATCGGGCGCTTGCCAACGCGCGACGTCTTCGGAGCGAGCCGGCTGTCACCGTTCGCGGGCTGGGCTGCGTTCGCCTGAGCTTCCATCACCACACCTCGCAGATCAGCTCGCCACCCATCTTGAGGCGGCGCGCATCCCTGTCGCTCATGAGCCCGCGGGACGTGCTCAGGATCGAGATCCCGAGCCCGCTGAACACGCGCGGGATCCTGTCGTGACGCACGTACACGCGGCGCCCGGGGCGGGAGACGCGGCGCACGCCGTCGATCGCGCTCTGTCGATCGCGCCCGTACTTGAGCACGATCGTGAGCTTCTTGGGACCCTCACCCTCGGTCTCGCGCACGTCGGCGATGAAGCCCTCGGACTTGAGGATCTCCGCGACCGCGGCCTTGATGCGACTCGCGGGGACCTCGGTCCGGTCGTGCCGCGCGAGCGCCGCGTTGCGAATGCGGGTCAGCATGTCGGCGATGGGATCGGTCATCATAGAATCACCAGCTGGCCTTGATCACACCAGGGAGCTCACCACGGAGCGCGAACAACCGAAGGCAGACGCGGCAGAGCTCGAAGTCGCGGTAGTAAGCGCGCGCGCGCCCGCACACCTTGCAACGGTTCTTTTGCCGCGTAGAAAACTTCGGCGGACGGTTCAGCTTCGCAAACTCTTTTGCACGGGCCATCGAAAATCCCTCAATGCCGGAACGGGATGCCAAGCTCGGTCAGGAGCGCGCGTCCTTCTTCGTCCGTCTTCGCCGTGGTCACGAACGAGATGTTGAGCCCCTTCACGACATCGATCTTGTCGTAGTCGATCTCGGGGAAGATGATCTGCTCGCGCAGGCCCATCGTGAAGTTGCCCTTGCCGTCGAACCCCTTCGGGCTCACGCCCTTGAAGTCGCGAACACGCGGAAGAGAGAACGCGATCAGGCGATCCACGAACTCCCACATCCGCTCGGCACGCAGGGTCACCATCACCCCGATGGGCAGGTTCTCGCGCAGCTTGAAGGTCGCGATCGACTTCCGGGCCCGGGTCACCACCGGCTTCTGGCCGGAGATCGCCCGCATGTCCTCGACGGCGGAGTCGATGATCTTCGGGTTCTGCACCGCGGCGCCGAGACCCATGTTGATGACCACCTTCTGCAGGCGGGGCACCATCATCGGGTTCTTGTAGCCGAACTTCTTCGCGAGCGCGGCCGTCACGCTCTTCCTGTAGTGCGTGCGAAGCCGCGGCGCATAGTTCGGGTCGCGCGGGCGCTCCTCGGCCGGCCCGGAGGCCTCGGCGTCGGCGCCCTTGGCCTTCGCGCCCTTGGCTTCCTTGCTCTTGGCGGGCGCCTGCGGCTTGGCCTGCTGCGGCTTGGGCTTGTCCTTGCCCTTGCCGGCGTCCTTGGCCGCCTTGTCCTTGTCCTTCTTGTCCGCCATGGCTAGCCCACACCGATCGCGCTGCCGCTCTTGCCGACGCGCATCTTCTTGCCGCCCTCACCGACGCGGACCTTCACGCGCGTCGGCTTGCCCGTCGCCGGATCGACCGGCATGACATTCGAGGCGTGAATCGGCGCCTCCTTGGTGATCTTCCCACCCTCCTGATTGCGCGGCGTGGGCCGCTGGTGGCGGGTCACCGTGTTCAGGCCTTCCACGACCACGCGATCCTCGTCAGCGAGGATCTTGGTGATCCGGCCCTGCTTCCCCTCCTCCTTGCCGCTGATGACCTGCACGAGGTCACCGACCCTGAGGCGCTTCATCAGAGGACCTCCGGAGCGAGAGAGATGATCTTCATGAACTTCTTCGCGCGGAGCTCACGAGCGACCGGCCCGAAGATACGGGTACCGATCGGCTCCTTCTCCTTGTTGATGAGGACCGCGCTGTTCCCGTCGAACTTGATGTAGCTGCCGTCCGAGCGCTGGTACTCCCGGGCGGTGCGGACGACGACGGCGCGCGCCGTCTCGCCCTTCTTCACCTTGGTGCCCGGCAACGCCTCCTTGATCGAGACGACGATGACGTCGCCGAGAGCGGCGTACTTGCGGCGCGAGCCGCCGAGCACCTTGATGCACTTCACGATTCGGGCGCCGGAGTTGTCCGCGACCTCGAGATGCGTCGACACCTGGATCATGGCGCTACTCCTCCACCGGGCGGGCAACGAGCTTGGTCACGAGCCACCGCTTGTCGCGGGAGATCGGCCTGTGCTCCGTGATCTCGACGCGATCGCCCACCTTGTACTGGTTCGTCTCGTCGTGCGCCTTGTAGCGCTCCCGCTGACGGACGTACTTTTTGTACACAGGGTCGAGCGCGTTCCGGATGACCTCGACGGTGACCGTCTTGTTCATCTTGTCGCTGGTCACCTTGCCGACCAGCTTGCGCCGGAAGCCGTGCGCCTTCGCCTCGGTCTCGGCCTGCGCAGGCGCCGCGGCTGCCAGCTCGGGCGCCGCAGCGGCCGGCTGCTGGGTCTCTGCCTTCTTCTTCGCCATGGCTACGCCTTCTCCTCGGCACGCGCGCGCTGCGTGAGGATCGTCTTCACCCGCGCGAGATCCCGCTTCGACTTGCGGATCGTCGCCGTGTCGTTCAGCCGATTCGTGAAATTCTTGAACCGCGCCTCGAACAGGCCTGCCGCCAGAGACTTCTCGAGCTCGCGCAGGTGCTCGGTGGTGCGTTCACGCAAATCCTTCGCCTTCATCGCCTACCTCACGTCAGCCCGCGGGCGAGGAACTTGCACTGCATCGGGAGCTTGTGCGACGCGAGGCGGAACGCCTCCTTCGCAGTCTCCTCGCTCACGCCGCTGATCTCGTACATCACGCGGCCCGGCTGCACGAGCGCGCACCACTCCTCGGGCGCGCCCTTGCCCCCACCCATGCGGACCTCGAGCGGCTTCTTCGTCACCGGACGGTCCGGGAAGATGCGGATCCAGAGCTTGCCCGCGCGCTTCACGTGCCGCTGGATCGCCATACGAGCCGCCTCGATCTGCCGCGAGGTGACGCGGGCAGGCTCGACGCACTGGAGCGCAAAGTCGCCGAAGGAGACGTCGCTGCCCGTCATGGCGAGGCCGCGGTTGTTCCCCTTCTGCATCTTGCGGAACTTGGTTCGCTTCGGAGACAGCATTCTGCAATCCCTCTACTGGATCCGGCGCGCCTTACGCTGCAGGACCTCGCCCTTGAACATCCAGACCTTCACGCCGATGATGCCGACCTTCGTCTTCGCCTCGGCCAGGCCGAACTCGATGTCGGCGCGGAGCGTGTGCAGCGGCACCCGGCCCTCGCGGTAGGTCTCGACGCGGCTCATCTCGCTGCCACCGAGCCTGCCGGCGCAGCGCACGCGGATGCCCTTCGCGCCGAACTTCATCGCGGTGGCCACCGCCTTCTTCATCGCCCGGCGGAACGCGATCCGGCGCTCGAGCTGCGTCGCGATGTTCTCGGCGACGAGCTGCGCGTTGGTCTCGGCCTTCCGGACCTCCTGCACGTCGATGAACACCTCGTTGTCGGTGAACGACGACACGCCGGGGAAGAGCGTCTCACCCTTGGATGCGGTGCCGACGTTCCCGCTCTTCAGCGTCTCGATGCCCTTGCCGCCCTTGCCGATCACCATGCCGGGGCGGGCGGTGAAGACGATCACCTTCGCGCGGTTCGCGGCGCGCTCGATCTCCACGCCGGCGATGTTGGCGTTGTAGAGGTACTGCTTGATCGCGCGCTTGATGCGGATGTCCTGGTGGAGCCACTTCTGATACGCAGCGCCGTCCTCGTACCACTTGCTGCTCCACGTCTTGATGACACCGACGCGGAAGCCATACGGATGGGTCTTTTGTCCCATAGCGGCAGGTCCTCTACTTACTTTCTCTCGTCGACTTCGATGACGATGTGCGACACGCCCTTGGTGATCCGGGTCGCACGGCCCATCGCGCGCGGCCGCCAGCGGCGGTTGAACTTGTTCGGCCCCTTGTCGACGGTGGCCTTGCTGATGAAGAGCGCGTCGATGTCGGCGCCCGCCTGCTGGGCGTTCGCGACCGCGCTCTCGATGATCTTCCGCAGGACGGGGGCTCCGCTCTTCTGCGTGAACGAGAGCAGCTGGATCGCCTCGTCCGCGTCGCGACCTCGAACGAGATCGGCGATCATGCGAGCCTTGCGCGGGGCGATCCGCGAAAACATCGCACTGGCTTTGCTTACCATTCGAGACACCTCGCGACACCGGCGGGCGGAGTTACTCCGTACCGGGTTTCGGTTCGCTGCGAACCGGTTGCACCGTCGTACGCTTCCGGTCCCAGCTCGACGTCCATCGACGTGGGCCCCCTTCGCGTCACCGGGGGGGTTCCCGCGGCGGCCGAAGGAGCGGAGCTGGGATCGAAGCGCCGTTACGGCTCTTCTACTGGGAGACCGGGAGGACACCCGATCGCCCGGGAAAACGGAGCGCGGTGATTACCAGCGGGGGGCGCGGTACGCAAGCGCGATCCTTCCGCTCCCCTTCAGTTTGTTTCGCGCGTCCCCGCGGGCTGAGCAGCTTTTCAGTTTCTCCTGAACGGACGTCGGGGGGCTCCGGGCACGCCGAGCCTGGTGCCCGGGCAGGTGGACGGACGAACACGAGGCTGAGTTCTGTTCTTGACACTGACGAAATACAGCTGAGACAAGCCGTCGACGGCGGCCTGAGCCGTCGACGGCGGAGGTGCCCCCCCGGAGCGTCGGCGTCGGACGGCTGGACCAGGCCGAAGAGCAGGATTGCGAGGGGAATAGGGGAGCCCCAGGTTCAGTCGAACGCACCAGGCCGTGGAACTCTTCCCTGACATTGTAGGAGGCAACGTGACCATGCTTGCTCGCCATCGCCATTCTTTCCTCGCGCTTACCTTTATCTTGCCCGCCATCTACACCGGCTGCGTCGTGACCACGGAGGACACCGACAACGAGGTGGACCAGACGGTCGGCCCCGGCGTCACCCACGGGTCCACGAGCAGCGGCGGCGACGGCGGCCAGGGCGGCACCGGCGGCCAGGGCGGCACCGGCGGCGACGGCGGCACCGGCGGCGACGGCGGCCAGGGCGGCACCGGCGGCAGCGACGCCTGCATCGAGGCGTCGGACGGTAACCTCACGGTCGCGGCCTGTGACGAGCTCAACATCTCGCCTGCGCAGGGGGCGACGAGCCAGTGCGGCGCGAACCGCGACGAGGACCCGATCGGCTACGGGCTCTGCAAGCACGGCTTCGCCGTCTTCTCCCCGGGTCACGCCGCGGACCTCGTGGACTGCCTGAGCGACATCGGCGTGGAGCGGGCGTGCGATGTGGATCCCGTTCAAGCGTGCATGAACCGCACGTACGCCAACGCGTGCCCGCACCAGGCCGACGAGATCTGCGACACCATCTCCGACTTCTGCGACGCTGGCACGTTCGACCCCGCCAAGTGCGCGGCTCAGATGAACCCCCTCAACCGAGATGCAGCGGACGATCTCGTCGCGTGCATGAACGACAACCCCGATGTCTCCTGCCAGGAGGCTTACGACGCATGCTACGAGGAGATCATGGCCTTCGAGTGACCCGGCCGCCGCCACGGGTGCACAGCCTGCGCGCCCACCGTGCGCGCTCTGCTCTCGCCGTTCTTTTCCCCTGGCATTCGACGCACACCAGATGACCTCTGGGCCTCTCACCAGCTCACACCCACCTTAGCGCCCCAGCGCGCGCACCCTCTCATGTAGGCCCGTTCGGGGAGCCCCCGAGCGCGGTATTCGGTTGCAAAAAAGATCGCGGGAAGGGATCCTCGGCTCCTCCGTGGCCAAGGACTCCTCCCGCCCGCGCCTGGCAGCCTCCGTTCCGCGATCGCCGGGGGCGCGTCCATTCCGCGGCGGAGCGCTGCTCGGCGTGCTCGTCGCGTCGGCCGGCTGTGCTCCGGGGTCGACGACAGCGGAGCAGATCACGCCGCGCCTGATGGTGCGCGCCTCGCTCGAGGGGACCGCCGCCGTCCCGACGGAACGGCGCATCAAGGCCAAGGAGAGCGCGCTCGCTGCCGTCAAGGACAGCGCAACGCTCGCCTCGGGGATGGAGTCCGAGATCGGCGCCATCCCGATGTCCTCCTCGATGGCCAGCGCGCGCTGCCCCGCGGAGATGGCCCTCGTCGACGATCGCGTGTGCGTCGACCGCTGGGAGGGCGCTCTGGTCGAGGTGACGCCCAGCGGTGAGCGCCCCTGGTCGCCTTACGATCCGATTGACGGGAACGAGCGCCGCGTCCGCGCCGTGTCCTGGCAGGGGGTCATGCCCCAAGGCTACATCAGCGGGCGGCAGGCCAAGCTGGCGTGCGCGGCATCGGGCAAGCGCCTGTGCACCTCGGAGGAGTGGGTGACCGCCTGCCGAGGGCCGGACGACACGACGTTCCCCTACGGCGCGCTCCGCCAGCAGGGCGCGTGCAACGATGACGAGCGACGGGTTCACCCCGTCGCCGAGATCGCGGCGCTGCTCGACATCAAGCCCGAGGAGCGCTGGACGACGGCGATGAACAACCCGCTCATCAACCAGCTGTCCCAGGCGCTGCTCCCGACGGGCGAGCGCGCGGGATGCACCAACGCCTACGGCGTGTTCGACATGGTAGGCAACCTCCACGAGTGGGTCGATGATCCGAGCGGCACCTTCCGTGGCGGCTATTTCATGGACACGACGCGCAACGGCGAGGGCTGCAAATATGCCACGACCGCCCACTCCTTCGGCTACCACGACTACTCGACGGGCTTCCGGTGCTGCATGGATCCGGAGCAGGCCGACTAGTGCCGGCCGCGCGGCGTGCGGCCGGCACGATAGAGGGGTGCAGGTTGGTGTGATACGGGCTCAGCCGCTAGGCAGGCGAGTGAGGCGTACGAAGGTACGCCGCAGCGAGCCGAACGACGCGGATGAGCCTGTAGCGCGCGAACCCGCAGCCCGCTATGGGGCAGACGCGAATCGAACGCGGAGCTCGGGGCGATCCAGCGGGGAGACAGGGCGGTCGCCGCGCGCGCATCTTTCCGTGACGCCACGGGCGCTCCGACAAGACGGCTCGGGCGCGGCGCGAGCGAGCGTGCGAGTCGTGGAGAAGCCAGGGCCGCCGCGCAGCAAGCCAGGGCGACACCAGCGAAGAGATTGCCGATGCTCGACTCCATAGTGAGCGCGCCCACGCGGCGCCGTGCCGCCGCGACCGCCCTTGCCGCCCTGACGGCCCTCCTGGCGCTCGGTTGCGGGAAGAAGGAAAAGGCAGCGCCCATCACCGTCCCGCCGCCCCCGGGCGCGGCGTCCTCGGATGAGCTCACCACCGCCATTGGCCAGGCGCGTGGCGTCGATTCGGCGCTCGCGCCGTCGTCGACCCGATGGCGACGAGCGTTCGTGCTCGATGAGAGGCGAGCCGTGGTGACAGGAGAGGTCGAGAACGAGGCGATCGCGCTCGTGACCGAAAACGCAGGGCGGACCTGGCGATCTCTGCGGCGCGTCCGCGAGGGGTGGTCGACCTGGTCGGTCGGCGGAGACGGCGCCACGGTGCTCACCACCGGTCCGCGTGGCCCGGCTCTCCCTACGGAGACACGCGGCAATCGAGGGACGCCGTCCGCGCTGGACCCGCCGAGTCTCTTCTTCGCTCCGTTCGAGGCGACCGACCTCTCGGCGCCTTCACCGGTCACGCTACCCGCGCTGAGCCGCGGAGCGCGGCCGCTGGTGAACGCTGTGCCCGCGGTGCTCTCCGCCGAGAGCGCCGCGCTGCTCGTGGAGCCCAAGCCTCGGCACGCGACCCTCGTCTATGCGGGGCCGGCGGGCGCCCAGCCGGTGCCTCCCGTCCCGCTCCCCACGCAGGAACAAGCGCTGCCCGTGCCTTATGGCCGCCCACCGATGCTCCTGTCGGTGCGCGGGCGCAACCTCCTCGTGCGGCCCGTCCCCGCGCCGGGGAAGCCGCTCGACGCACCGAAGAGCGTCGAGGGACTCGCGATGAACCCAGCGGCTATCGCCGCGCTCTCCACGACACCAGCATGCGACTTCGCCGGCTGGTCGATCCAGCTCGTTCCTCAGCCGCCCGACAAGACCGCCGTGGTCGCCGTCTCCGCTGCCCAGACAGCCGTGCTGAAGCTCCCGGCGAAAGCTCCGCCTGGAGCGTCGGTCGGCTGCGCAGCCGATCGGATCATGGTCGAAGTCATGACGCCTACAACCGGAGAGCCCACGCTCGCGACGTGCACCCTCCAAGGCACCTGCGTCATCGCCGAGAAACCGCCCTTTCGCCCCTGGCTGGAGCCGCATGAACGGTCTATCGCCCTGGCGCCCACACGCGAAGGCGTCACCGCAGTGCTGACTTCCCGCGCGGCAGCGCGATGGGGGCTCTATATCGCGCTATCGCCGGAAGTGGGCAAGATCTACGACGTCCCCAGGATGATCGGCGAAGGCACAGGCGAGCGCGGCCGTATCGAGCTCGGAACCCTCCTCTCGTTCGGAAATCGACTCTTGATGCTCCTCCAAGCGGACGTCACCGGGACATCGCGCCGCGGCTGGTACGTCGCGGCCTCCGATGATGGCGGGCTCACCTGGAGCCCGCCCTGAGCTCCGTCTCGAACGGGATAGTCATTCCAAACGCAGCGCGTCAGCACAGCTTGCATCCCATCTGATGCTGACGTGCGCGGTGGTCCCCAGACCTACTTCGGAGGAGCGGCAGCCGGAGAGACGCGCTTGCGCCCCTTGACGCTCGGCTTCTTCACGACGGGCGCAGGCCCAGCCGCGGTCTTGCGCGCGTTCGCGCTCGCCTGCTCGGCGGTCTTCGCGTCGCCTGCATAGCGGGCGAAGCGACGGTCGCCGCCTTGGAAAATCCGCTTCTCCAGCTTCAGCTCCTTCAGCGCGGCGGCGGCGCGGGTCTGCGGGATACCCGCCTGCTTCGCCACCTCGCTCGCGCTGACGCCAGAGCTCGCTTTGACCACACGCTCGACGGCATCCAGCGTCTCCTGACGCTCCGCCGAGGCGGCCGGCGACTTGCGCGGGCGACCAGGCCGACGCTTCGGCGCGGCGCCGCGCTTGGCCGCGACGGAAGACGTTTTGGACTGGACCGCTCCAGCAGCGCGGGCGCGCGCGCGGCTGCGGCGCGGCGCCGCAGGAGGAACCAACGGCGCTTCCCCTGTCACGGCGCCCAGCTGATTCTTGACGAGCGCGAGGATCGCCTCGTCCGGCATTTTCCGCACGAGGTTTACAATCTGCTGTGAAAAGGCGTCCGTTGCCATGTGCTCTCCCTCGTCGCCGAATCCAGCTCGGCGGTTGGATACGACTATGCCGTTGCCACTTGCCTGGTCAAGCGAATTGAGGATAGAGGGCCGTCTTTTCTTTCAATAGGCGCTGCGGGCGGGCTCAATCGGAGAGCTCATTGGACGGGACGGCCCCGAACGGCTGGGCTGCTTTGCTCGACAGGCGCCGAGCGATGAAACCCCCGCCAGCGTCGATTGATGGCCGAGACCCCTCCCCCGCGCGGGACGGCCTCGAGGCCGCGCCAATCCTCTCTCGGCCCCCTTGACGATGCACCGCGGCATTGCGTGTCTCGGGTGCTCGGGTCTGGTCAGGTAAGCACCGTCCGAGAACCGAGCAACCCCGCGCCTCGGGGCCGCGCCCGTCACGGGCGGCAATGCGGGCGCGCGCACATCCGCGAGGTGCAGCGACCCGGCGCGAGCCTCCCCGCCCCCAATCATTGAAGCGCCTCACGCAGGGTGCGACCGCCTGGCGACCCCACACAGGCGGCCGGCGCGTGGCTACATTGCACGCCCCGGGCGCACGACTGACCTATGCGGAGGCGTGATAGGATGCCCCGCTCGGCGGGTGGGGCGCAGCACGGACGCTTCACTATGAGCGCCGGCGGGGCGGGGAGTCCGGGTCGAGCTCTCGACACGACATCCGCTCATCACGCCGGGGATTTCGCGGACCCACGCTGACCGCCCGATCGCGCGCCAACCCGCCGAGCTCTTCGAAATGACGACTCTGCGCCGGTCTCGCCGCCGGAGGCGCGCTCGGGCCCCGCAGTGCCGCTCTCAACATCACGCGCGCGGCCGCCGCCCGCGGCTCCCGCTGGGTAGGCGCCTGAGGGCCGTCGTGTCCGGCGGACCGGTGTGTACGCGCGGCTCAGGCTCATCCCGCAAGACACCTCGTTACATAGCGGAGCGCGGAGGCGCGCTCATCGTCGTCTTCGGCCTCTCCGATCGAGCCTTTCCGAGAGAGCTCAGCCTTCGGCCCCCGCGCTCGCGAGCGCGAGTCCGCGCGTCCGCCCCGAGGGCACGTCCTCTACGACATTGGCGCCTGCTCCAATGGGAGGAGGACGAGGCGGGGAGCCGGCCGGCTCCGTCTCGACTTCTTCAAACGCCTTCCTGTCCATATCTACGACGCCCAGGATCCACCCCGCCCCCGCTCGACCTCCGTCCGACCGGCGGCCGAGATTGACCAGCCGCCGACAATCGGTTGACACGCGCCTCGGCCGCGGAGAAGGATGCGCGCATGTCACTGGTGCGCGTGCTCGAGCCAGAGGTCATGGATACCGACGAGGACGCGCGGGCCTACGACAGCATGGACCACGCCGCCGTGAACACGGCGTTCTGCGACGCGCTCCTCTCCCACAACCCCGGTCTCGCATACGCCCTCGACGTCGGCACAGGGACGTGCCTGTTGCCCATCGAGCTTTGCAGGCGCGCCCCCGCCGCGCGGATCAAGGCGATCGATCTCTCCGCGGCGATGCTCGAACTCGGGCGCCGCCATGTCGAGCAGGCCGGGCTCACCGAGGCCATCGCGCTCGCGCTCGTGGATGCCAAGGCGCTGCCCGAACCGGATGAGACATTTTCAGCCGTGCTCTCGAACAGCATCGTCCACCACGTCCCGGAGCCAGCGCAGGTGCTGCGCGAGATGCTCCGCGTCCTCCAGCCCGGCGGGCTCCTGTTCGTGCGGGACCTGGTCCGTCCGGAAGACGAGGCGTCGATCGCCGCCCTCGTCGACATGTACGCAGCGAACGACACGGCGTACCAGCGAGCCCTCTTCGACGCGTCGCTGCGCGCGGCGCTCTCGCTCGACGAGGTGCGTGAGGTGCTGCGCTCGCTCCGGATTCCCCCCGAATGCGCGCGGATGACGAGCGACCGGCACTGGACCCTCGCGTTCCGCAGGGCCTCCTGATCCGCGGGCGCCGCGCGCTGGTCCGGGCCGCGGCGCGGGCACGTCAAATCGACGCGACGGCCAGCCCGGCTCGTAATAAAAGCGTCCACGTGAACGCCATCGGAACACGAGCTCGCCGGGCGCGCGGCGTTGCCCCCGCGCTCTTCCTGTCCTTCGCCATCGTCCTCGCGGCATGCGAGGAGGGCCCGCCTCGCCCGAGCGAGCCGGAGCGGCCCGCGCCCCCGCCGCCTCAGCCGAGCGCGGGGCTCGCGCCGCCCGCGGCCAGCTCGGCCGCCGCAGAGCCCCCGAGCGCAAGCGCGCCGGGAGACGCGGGCGAGCCGAAGGGCACGCCCGCATGGCAAGGGACATGGGAGGGGCGCTACGACGCCAAGAAAGGCAGCGTCGTGATGCCCCCGAAGGTCAAGGACGCCGCGCGCCAGAAGGACGACGGGAAGCAGGTCACCGGCCCTGGGACGGTGACGCTGACCATCGAGCCGAGCGGTGAGCTGAAGGGCACCGCGAAGGGAGCGCTCGGCGACGCGACGCTCGTGGGAAAGGTCGAGGACGGCATGGTCCGCGCATCGGTCTTCCCCGACGATCCGCGCGCGCCGAACGCGATGACCGGCGTCCTGGTCGGCGAGCTGAAGGAGAACGTCGTCCACGGCAGGATCCGGGTGACCGGGCCCGATGCCCTCCTGGTGCGCGAGTCCCCCATTGAGCTGAAGAAGAAATGATCAGCGCAGCCGAGCGAGACGTCGACGCCGGCGTCTCGCCCGGCTGCGTCGCGCGTCAGCTCGCTGCGCCGGCTCCTCCCGGCTCGCCTGCTGGCGCGCGGCCCTGCGGCTCCTGCGGCGCAGCCCCGGCCTCTCCCGCTGCACTGCCGCGCGCGCCGCCGCGACCCGCCTCCGCCCGCCGCTCCTCGCGCTGGCGCGCCACCTCGGCGTCCCGTTGCTCGTACGCCACGATGATCCGCTGCACGAGCGGGTGGCGCACGACGTCGACCTCGGTGAACGAGCAGATCGCAATCCCGTCGATCCCCGCGAGCAGCTCGCGCGCCTCCGCGAGGCCGCTGCGCGCGCCGTGCGGGAGATCGACCTGCGTGACGTCGCCCGTCACCACGGCGCGGGAGGCGTAGCCGAGGCGGGTGAGGAACATGCGCATCTGGTCGCTCGTCGCGTTCTGCGCCTCGTCGAGGATGACGAAGCAATCGTTGAGCGTGCGGCCGCGCATGAAGGCCAGCGGCGCGACCTCGATCTGACCGCGCGTCACGAGGCCTTGCGCCTTGTCCGCATCCATCATGTCATGGAGCGCGTCGTAGAGCGGGCGCAGGTAAGGATTCACCTTCTCGGCGAGATCGCCGGGGAGGAAGCCGAGCCGCTCTCCCGCCTCGACGGCAGGACGGGTCAGGATGATCCGCTTCACGCGGCGCTCGAGCAGCGCGTGCACCGCCATGGCCATCGCGAGGTAGGTCTTGCCCGTCCCCGCCGGCCCGATGCCGAACGTCATGTCGTGCGATCGGATCGCCTGGATGTAGCGCTTCTGCGCCAGCCCCTTCGCCGAGATAGGCCGGCGGCGCGCCGAGATGAGGACGACGTCCTCGAACAGCTCCCGCAAGCTCATCCCCGGGTCGTCCCGGAGCGCCTGCACTCCGCGCACGTAGTCCTGGGGATCGAGGACCACGCCGCTCCTCAACATCTGCGCGGCCTCTGCCAGGCACCGCTCGGCGAGCGCGACCTTGTCGGCGTCCCCGGCGAGCCGGATCGTGTTGCCTCGAACGCCCGACTCGATGCCAAGAGTGCGCGCGATGAGCTTGAGATGCTCGTTCCCCGGCCCGGCGAGGGCCACCAAGGTGCTGTTGTCGAGCACCTCGACATCCGCCGTGATCCGCACGCTGGTCGTCATCCCGTGATCCTTCCCCGCCTCTGCCCCGGCGCTCCGTCGCCGGCACGTGCCGCCACTCCATGCGCAGGACCTTGACGCGGCTCACCTCTCGCTCGAATGTCGCGCTCGCTCGCCGTAGGGCCTACACAGAATCGTAACGTCCTGGTCATAATTTCGCGTCGCAGTGCATGCGAGATCCGGCGAGCGGGCGAGCCGCACACAGGGAGAACTGCATGAGGTTAGCTACATCGGCGCTGCTGGGCATGACTGTTACGCTGTCGGGCCTTTCGGCGCTAGCACAGCCTGGACCCCAGGGCCCAGCGCAACCTGCCCCGCCGCCGCCTCCGGCCGCTGCCCCGGCGGCTCCTGCCGGCGCGGTTCCGCCCGCTGCCGCTGCCGCTCCGACGCCCGCACCGCCGCCCGACGCGGCGCCGCCCGCAGAGCAGCTGCCGCCGCCCCCGCCCCCTGGAGCGGCACCGACCGCCGCGCCGCCGCCTCCTCCGCCTGCGCAGGTGTTCGCGCCGACCGCCGGTGCCGCCGTCGTGAAAGAAGAGCGGCAGCCGCTCGCCGGCTGGCACGGCGGCTTCTTCCTCCGGGACGCGAACGACACCTTCCGGCTCTACCCGAAGGGGAGGCTGAACTTCGACTTCGCCAGCAGCTTCGGCGCCGGCGTGTCGGACGTGTCGGCGGCGGGCGGTGGGAGCGCGCTCAAGCCGCGCCTCTTCATCCGCCGCGCGCGGCTCGAGGTGGCCGGCGAGTTCCTGAAGAGGTTTTCCTTCGATGTCGACGTCGACTTCGGCGGCCAGGGGCTCGCGAACGCCAACGGCCGGACCGAGAACGCCGCCGCTGCGGCCGGGCAAACGCCGACGGCCGAGAGCGCGCGCTTCGCGCCCGTCGAGAGCACCACCGCGAACGCCGTGCTCGCCGACGCCTGGATCAACTACTCGGTCATGCCCGCGCTCAACTTCCTGTTCGGGCAACACCAGGCGTTCTTCTCGATGGATAACCAGACGAGCGACAACAGCACGACGTTCATGGAGCGCAACATCGCGACCCGGAGCTTCGCCTACCCCGAGGGCAAGGACATCGGCCTGACGATCTGGGGCGACGTCGCCGACAGGATGGTCGTCTACGGCGTCAGCATGGTCGGCGGCGACGGGCAGAACCGGCCGGGCGTCGACAGCCAGTTCGATTTCATCGGCCGCGTGGTCGCGCGCCCGTTCGCCAGCGACAAGAAGGGGTTGCTCGCGAAGGCGCAGATCGGCGTCAGCGCGCGCTACGGCGACCGCGACCAGGAGTACGTGGGCTACGACTATGCGCCCATCAGGACGGCGCAGGGCTACACGCTCTGGGGCGCCGGCTACACGGACTCGCTGAAGCGCCCGATCCACGTCATCCCGTCGGCCTCGCAGGCCGCGATCGGCGGCGAGCTCCGGCTGCCCATCAAGATGGTCGAGCTCCGGGCCGAGGCGTACTACGTCGCGAACGAGACGCGCGAGGCGGTGGAGGGCTTTCAGCTCACCAACACCGAACGGCTCGGGCAGGTGAAGGGGCTCGGCTGGTACGTGCAGCTCTCGGCGTGGCCGGTCGGCGACGCCTTCGTCAGCGGCGATCCAGGGTTCAGCCCGCGCCCCACGAAGGTCGATCTGTCGAAGGAGCTCGAGAAGCCGAAGTCGGGGCTCGAGGTGGCGGCGCTCCTCGCGGGGATCAACGCGACGTACGACGGCGCGTCCCGCGGGGGTGCGTACGACGAGAAGACGCCGGGCGCCGAGGGGGGGCCGGGCACCGATCTCAACGTCATGCAGATCGGCCTCGCCGCGAACTACTGGTACACGAAAAACATACGGCTCGGCGTGAATTACAGCGCCTACCTGACGCCCGGCAGCGGCTCCAGCGAGAACCTCCTCCGG
The DNA here is from genome assembly GCF_051530145.1 of Sorangium sp. So ce302. Classification (GTDB taxonomy): domain Bacteria; phylum Myxococcota_A; class Polyangia; order Polyangiales; family Polyangiaceae; genus Sorangium; species Sorangium cellulosum_B. Next base: position 11,666,438 of record NZ_CP150326.1, read on the forward strand.
GTGCCCGGCAATACGGTGACGCCCGCCGATCCGGACGCGCATGCGCTGCACGAGCTCGGCGCCAGGCTCGGCATGTCGTTCTGACGCGCCCTCGCCCCGCCGCGGCCGGCGTCCCGGCCGCGCCCCCTCATCCTTTTGTCCTCCAACGATCCGCGGCGCGCCGGCAGCGCGGGAGCCCCGCCGGCGAGGTCGCGCGCCTCAATTTTGGCCCAGGACAGCGCGGCGGGGTACCCGTCGGGCCATGCGCGACATGCGTCAGTGGATCGCCGTCGGTGCAGCCGTGGGGCTCGTGGCCGTGACCCTCCCCATGCTGCGCGAGCACGACGTCCAGCTCGGGGGGCTGCTCGCCAAGAAGACGACCGCCGGGGGCCCGACGATCACGCGGACCGTGACGCCGCCGCCGCTCACGGACCTCGATCTGACGCGCATCGACGACCGGAGGACCCCGCCCACGGCGCCGGCGCACGGCGACCGTGTCGCGGAGCTGACCATCGACCCGATGTACCAGCGGGCGGCGCTCGGCTTCCTGCGGGCAGGCCAGGTCCCGGAGGGCGCGGTCGTCATGACCGATATCCGCACCGGGAAGGTGCTGGTCTGGGCGAGCTACGTGAACGAGGGGGCGATGCACGACGTCGCTGCAGAGGCCACCGCGCCGTCGGCGAGCGTCTTCAAGGTCGTGACCGGCACCGCCCTCGTCGAGGCGGGCCTGAGCCCGAATACCAAGCAGTGTTATTCGGGCGGCGAGCACTCGATCCGGCCGGCGGACATGGTCGACAACAAGCGCCGCGACAAGTACTGCGCGACGCTCGCGCAGGCGATGGGCCGGAGCATCAACACGGTGTTCGCGCGGCTCGCCGCGAAGAACCTCGACCGCGAGAAGCTCGGCGCCGTGGCCGAGAAGCTCGGCTGGGGTCAGGACACGCCGTTCGACGTGAAGGTCGCGACGAGCACGATCGCGCTCCCGGAAGACGATCTCGGCTTCGCGCGGACCGCGGCGGGCTTCTGGAACACGACGCTGTCGCCGTTCCAGGGGGCGAACCTGGCGACCACGCTCGCCAATGGCGGCGAGATGATCCGGCTCCACGTCGTGTCGAGCGTCAAGGACGAGATCGGCGACATCTACCAGGGCCCGAGCGAGCGCCAGGTGCTCAAGCGGGTGATGGACGAGAGCACGGCCAACGCGGTGACCGCGATGATGGAGGCGACGGTGGATAACGGCACGAGCTACCGTTCGTTCCATGATCGCAACGGCCGCCCCTACCTCCCGGATATCCGCGTCGCGGGCAAGACGGGGACGCTCACGAAGCCGACGCCCGAGGGGCCGTTCTACACCTGGTTCGTCGGGTTCGCGCCGAGCCGCAAGCCCGAGGTCGCCATCTCCGTGATGGTCGCCAACGGCGCGAAATGGCGGGTGAAGGCGACGAACGTCGCATGCGACATGCTCCGCACCTACTTCGCCGACAAGGGCGCGCCCGGCGTGAGCGATCGGAACAACCGGACAGGCGCGACGGCGCTCCGCCGCTGACGCGGGGCTGACGAGCCGCCGAGCCGCAGCGCGCCAGGCCGATCGCGGCGCCGCGCTGCGCAGATGCACCTGAACGCGGCACCGTGCCCCCGGCGAGGTTCCCTCGGCCGACGACGCCAGCGCATTGTCGGCCCGTCAGGGAGACCACCGCGCAACCTTCACGAGGCCTCCGTAAGGCCGAAATCGTTCGTCGTGATTTCCGCCCTCACCAGGATCCGGCGATGACGGTGCGTCACGGACCGGTGTGCCTGCCTGGTGGCCGACAGGTGTGCAGGCTCATCGTACACGCCGCGGCGGCGATCGATTCATGGAAACTTTCCGCCCGGGGGGCGACCCCTCCCGCCGGCTCGCCGTCCGCGGCGCGAAGGTCCGGACCGCTCCGATGCAGCCGGACACCCTGGGCCAGGGTGGGACCTAGTTGCGAGAGGTGCTGCTTGTGCAGCTTGTGCTCGGCCGAGATCCGCGTGCTAGCATCTCTGTTGTGCAGGTTGTGCTCCGCAAGCTCGGCCGGGGATCACGCGCAGTCGTTGGCCGGCTCGTCCGTGCACCACGGAAAGGCTCGGTCATCGTCATCGAGTTCTCCGACGGAATGCATGAATATGTCACGACGCCGGTCAAGCGCGTGTTGCGCCTCGCCGGGCGCGAAGTCTTCTACATAGAGACCGTGAACTCCAGGTACCGCCTCGAGGTGCGCGGCCGCGAAGTCGCGCTGGACGGCGCGGTCGGCGGCTGAGCCCTGCCAGGTGCGACCCAGGCGGTGCGGATTCTTCGGATCCTTCAGAACGAGCGCGCGCCTCTGATGTGACCACGCGCCTCTGACGTGACCGCGCGGGGAGGCGGAGGTCAACGCCTCACGGCGGCGCGATGCACTGCACACTCGTCTAGCACGAGAACTGCATCTCCGCGCGCATTGCCCCTTGCGCTTCCATTCGCTCTTGGGCACAGTCCCGCTCCCTTTGAGGGGCCCCGCGGTAGGCCATCCACCGGTGCAGGATGGGGCTCGCCTGGCGAGCTGTCGTCATGATGCCGCGCCCCCGACCGTGAGGAGATTGAAGCAGATGGGCAAGCGCGATCGCCGCCAGTCGATGAAGATGAGGCGCCGCAAGGCGCAGGCTGCCAAGAAGGAGCGCGCCAAGCGCAGCAAGCTGGCGAAGGCCCCGACGGAGGTCGCTGGCAAGGCCAAGAAGCCCCGCGCTCCCAAGAGCGCCGCTCCTGCGAGCCCTTCGCCGGCTGCTTGATGGGGCGCGAGGCGCGGTCGTTCGACCGCGCGCCGCGCACCACGCGCCACCCGTCGCATCGCCGCGCTGTTGCGATCCCGTCGCTCACCCAGGCCTCGCACGCCGGCGTTGTGCTCGGCCCGGCGCGCCCCCCGGCGCGCGGCCGCACACCTCGCAGCGGCGGCGCTCACTCGTCGCGAATCACTCGCGTGTGGAGGCTCAGGCCGGGCTGCCGACCCATGCCGGTCGCGCTCGCCGAATCGCCAGCCCCATTCTGCGTGGGCTGGGGCTCCTTGGGCGGGGGCTCGCCGAGGAGCCCAGTGTCGCCCTCCCTTCGCTCCTCGCCGATAAGCTCCCAATGGCCCCGTTCGTCGCGCCAGCGCTGCGCCACCCGGGTGCTGCGGACCGTGGCCTCGTCGTTCCGCAGCCAGAGGACGTCGAGGTAGACCTCGGCTTCCTCGCGCTGGGTCATCTCGAAGCCGCCGAACTCCACGTCGACGACCCGGAGGCGGGTGCCCCACCCGGCGTGACGATTCATGAAATCCTGGCGCGCGTTCGAGCCGACGCGCTCGAGCGCGACATCCATGCGGCCGAACCGGGCAGCCGTGTTCATCTCGAGCGCCGCTTCGGTGAGGCGCTGCGACGTGCTCGGGGCGATGCCGCAGCTGGCGAGGGGCAAGAGGCTCAGGGCGAGGAGGACGCGGCGCATGCCGAGCACCCTGGGCGAAGGGGTCGGCGCGGGCAAAATTTCCAGCAGGCGCGCGGCGCTCAGAACGAGTTCGTCGCGACGAAGTAGAACTGACCGCCGGGGATCGCGAGATCGCTCAGGCCATAGGCGTACCCGAAGCGCAGCTGCGAGGAGAGGACGTACCCGATGCTCAAGCTCAGCCACAGCTCGCCGCCGACCGAGGCGTGCAGCTGGGGCGAGTAGAGCAGGCTCTTCTGCGTGAAGAGGGCGAGGTCGTCCATCTCGAAGCGGTTGAATGCGCCGCCGTGGTCGAGGAAGAGGCTCGCGTCGATGCGGCGCAGGTAGATCGGCAGCGTCACGAGGCCGCGGTCAGGTTGCAGGACGGGCACGCGGTACTCGAACGTCTGCGAGAAATACGAGCGGCCGAACATCGCGCCCGGCGCGTAGCCACGGAGCGTGAACGCGCTATTCGTGACCCCGGTGAGCAATGTGTCGACGAGGGTGAGGTTCTCGAGATCGTACCCGCCCACGCCATAGCTGGCGCCCCGGGGGAAGTTGCCGCCAGACACCGCCCCGGCGACGCGAAACGCGAGGGTGTGATCGCCTGACCAGGGCATGGCGACGTAGGCGGTGAGGCCCGTCGAGAACGCGTAGGTCGTATAGCTGCTGCCCGTCTCCGGGCCGGCGTAATCGAGCCCAGCGCTCAGCGACACCCCGCGCGGCGCGCCGGCGGCGTCGAGCGAGCCCTCGGCGTTCGAGAATGCGTAGCCGAGGTGCGCGAGGTTCAGGGTGCCCCGCGGCGGGAGGATGGTCCGGGGCGCGTACGGGTCGAGCTTGTCGCCGATGGGGAGCTGCCCCTTGAACGCGGCGCTGCCGAACGACGCGCTCAGGGTATGCCGCGAGAACTCGCCGCGGATCGGATAGCTGATGCCCGCGGAGATCCCGATCGTTCGCTCGTCGTAGACGACGTTTCGGCCGTTGAGGCGGTAGCCGCCGCGCGGCGAGATGTTGTGGTACGCGCGGACGCCGAGGTCGACAGGCAGCCGGCCGTAGTTGTACCCGAGCAGGACGTTCGGGGCCGGCGCGTCCGGCTGCACGGTGAGCTCGCCGAAGATCGCGTGGCGACCGACGATGTCGGTGCCGGTCACGCTCACCGTGAGCGCGTTCGAGCCATAGCTCCCGGGCGCGTAGTCGAGCGTGATCGCGCGCGGCGCGAGCGTGGGAAGCGGGTTGTAAGGGACGCGCTCGAGCCGCACCGCCGAAGGCTCGGTGGCGGGATCGGGGCGATCGCCCGGGGGCGGCGGCGCCGGGAGGAAGCGCGCCGGATCGAGCGGCATGGCGAAGAGGTCGTGGCCCCGAGAGGTATATCCAACATAGACAAGCGTCTTGCCATCGGGGCTGATCGCCGGGTGCAAGGCGCCGAGTCTCACGTTCGTGACCTGGCGCAACGCGCCGGACGAGACGTCGTGGGCGTAGACGTTGTGGATGCCGGTGCGATCGGAGGTGAAATAGAGCGTCTCGCCGTCGGGCGACCAGACGGGGTTCATGTCGGTCGCGCGATCGCGGGTCACCTGTCGGAAGCTGCCGGTGGCGACGTCCACCACGCGGATGTCGCGATAGCCGCCCGCGGTCCAGACGCTGTACGCGAGGCGCTTGCCGTCGGGCGAGAACGACGGGGAGTAGGCCTGCTCGAAGCGGGCGCTCGGGACGAGATCGCGCCGCTCGGACAGGGCGCCATCCCTGGAGAGCCGCGCGATCTCCAGGTAGCGGGTGCCCTTGCTGTTGAGGGAGAAGGCGACGAGATCTCCGGTCGGGCTGACGTCCGGGGCCGAGGATCGGAGGCCGAGCGTCAACCGGCGCCGCCAGGGCTCGTCGCCGTCGGGCGCCGCCTCGCCGCGCGGGAGCAAGACCAGATCGTTTCGGTAGTAGTGGTTGCGCCACGGCAGGAGCGCCGTGAAGATCAGGTCACCTGCCGGCGTGAACGCCGGTCGCGAGGGCGCGTTGGTGCGCGCGACCAGCGCTTCGTGGCGCTCGCTCCCGGGCGCGGGCGCGGCGAGGGAGACGCGGTAGATACCGGGGCGCTCCCCGCCGTCGTCGCGGAAGTAGACGATCTCGTCTGCAGCGGTCCGGCGCGCGGCGGGCGGGACGAACCGCGGGTAGAGCACGGTGCGCCCGTGGTAGGTGAGCCGCGCGCCCTCGCGGAGCCCGCGCGCCTCGACGGCCGCCATCTGCTCTCTGTAGAGCCGGCGGAGGTGGTCCTTCCAGCCCTCGTACAGCTCGACGTAGGTCCTGCCGGTCACGCGGCGGATGGCGCGGTTGATCCCCCACGGGAGGAGCGACGCCCCGTAGTCGGCGGAGACGGCGCGCATCGTGTTGGGCCCGTAGACGTCGATGATCCAGCCCAGGAACCTCGATCCATAGAGATACCAGAGGTTCCCTTGAGGCCAGCGGAACGCGGAGCTCGAGATCTGATCGAGCCCCGCGATGTTGTTCTCGAGCACGTCGGCGCGCAGGTACATGTCGAACATGCTCGAGCGCATCCGGCCACCACTCGAGTGGTGGCTCTCGCTCACCACGGCGAGCCCCTCGATGATCCACCGCGGCTGCACCTGGTTCGGCGAGAACGTCTTGCCCACGATCGCGTTCAGGATCGCCGGGATCCCCGAGGTGTTATCGATGTGCGCGATGTGCGTGAACTCGTGCGTGAGGAGATCGAGGTACCAGTCGTCGTAGTCGCCGAGCGTCGACAGGTCGTCCGGACCGGATGCGAGGAGGTGGATCGAGTTGAAGGGGAGCGTGCCGGCCGACCCGTTCGCTATCTCGGAGTCGTCGGTGATCAGGATCTCCGTGCGGCCCTTCGGGGCGTAGCCGAGCGCATCCTCGACGCGCCCGTAGATCGTCTCGGCGAGCGAGGCGATGCGCGCCGCGATGGGCTCGAGGCCCTGCGGATGGTGCACGCGGAAGTGGGCGGTCTCGAACGTCCAGAAGGCGAGATCGGGGTCGCCCGTCGCCCGGGCCGGCCGCGGCGCGAGGAGCAGCAGCGCCGTGAGGGCGACGGCGGAGAGGACGGACGCTGCGCGGTGGAGCGGCCGGCTCGCTCGCGAGCCGGCGCGCGCGGGAGAAGAGTTCACCACGATCGAGGCGGCGTGGCGACCTCAGAGGTCGTCGTAGAAGAGCGGCTCCCTGTTGCGCGTGAACCGGGACACGAGCTGCCGGCCCTCCGCCGAGATCTGCGTGATCCGGGCGCCGAAGCCTGGCTCGGCCGAGTCCCTCGAGCCGCCTGCCTCGCGCGTCCACCGGACCGCGGCCTGCGCGGTGAACTCGTAGTTGCCAGGCAGGCGGACACGCAGGGTCACGACGGAGCCCGTCGGCGGGATCTTGTAGGTCGCGACGAAGATGCCCCCGTGCTCGATGACGTCGTTGCCTGCCAGTCCCTTGTAAAAATTCGACGGTGTCAGAGCGCCGAGCTCGACATCGACGACCGCCGCGTGCATGCGGTGGTCGACGGGCTGCGGCACGGCCTGGGGCGGCGGCGCGCCGCGTGGGTCCGCAACCGGGTGCGACGCGGCGGGGTAAGCGGGCGAGGCGGGCGCCGGCGCACGCCCCGGCTGCTGCGGCGAAGGGAGCGTGTGCTGGAGGGGCGCAGACACGGCCACCGCGGGCACAGGCGCGAACGGCGCGGGCGCGGCCACCGCTGCAGGTGCAGGCGCGAACGGCGCTGGCGCAGCCATCGCTGCAGGTGCAGGCACGAGCGGCGCTGGCGCGGGCACAGGCGCAACCGGCGCTGGCGCGGCCACCGCCACGGGCGCACGCGCTACGGGCGCTGGCGCGGCCGCCGCTACGGGCGCTGGCGCTACCGGCGCTGGCGCGGCCGCCGCTACGGGCGCTGGCGCTACCGGCGCTGGCGCGGCCGCCGCTACGGGCGCACGCGCCTGCGCGGAGGCGCCAGCGACCTGCGCCCTGCTCAGCGCGTTGACCTTGCTCAGCGAGGAGGCGACGTGCTCCATCAGCACGTCCACCACCGGATCAGCCGCGGTGATCCTCTGCAGACGGTTCAGGACGTCGCGCACATGGCCGAGCGCGATCTCGCTGCCGTCGAGGGCCTGACCCCCGGAGCGCTCGATGCGGTGCATGATGCCCATCGCCTGCGCTATCGGCTCGGCGAGCGCCTCGATCTCAGGCGACACCCCCCCGTTCGACTGGAGCGCATTGAGCGCCGCGGCGAGCAGTTCGCGGGCGCTTTTCGCAAGCTGCGCGGGTTCCGACATGAATCCTCCGAAGGGCGCATCCTACGCGGTCGCGCGCCCATAGGTTCAGGATTCGATGGCCGCGAGCCGGCCAGGCGACCCCGCCGGCGACGCGGCCGGCCGCCAAGCGCCCCCCTGCCGGCGGTCACCCGCGCGACGCCCCCGACGCCACGAGGGCCGCGAGCTCACCCACCGACGCCGGCTCTCCGTCGATCTCCCCCTCCAGCAGCGCGACGGCCGTGTCGCCGGTCCGCACCAGGACCATCCCGCCCTCGACCACCGCCTCGCCGGGCGCAAGCGCTTCGGGGAAGCTCGCCGCCGGCGCGGCCCGCAGGACGATGACGCAGGCGCCCTCGATCTCGGTCCACGCGCCCGGAGCCGGCGCGAGGGCGCGGACGTGCCGGAGGACGCGCTCCGTCGGCCAGGACCAGCAGATGGCGCACGCCTCGTCGTCCGGCGCAGGTGCCTGCGTCGCGAGCGCCGGATCCTGGGCGACACCCGCCACCTCCTCGCCGCGCGCGAACCGGTCGACCGTGCGCCGCAGGACCCGGAGGCTCGGCCGGTCGAGCGCCCGGGCGAGCTGCCACGCGGTCCACCCCGGATCGATGGGGAACCTCTCCTGTTCCAGGATGTCGCCGGTGTCGTACTCCGCCTCGATCCGGTGCGCCGTGACGCCGCTCTCGGCGTCTCCCGAGGCGATCGCCCAGTACGTGGGGTCCGGCCCGCGATGACGAGGGAGCAGCGAGGGGTGCACGCCGATCCCGCCGAGCCGCGCCGCCCTCACGAGCGACATCGGCAGGCGCGTGGTCCAGAACCAGCTCACCAGGAGATCGGGCGCGAGCGCCTCGATGCGCGACGCGAGCTCCGGGCGCTCGACGTCGGGACGCAGCAGGAGGCGCGAGCCGAAGAGCCGGCGGGCCCGGCGGAGCCCCACCGCGTCTGCGCGGCTGATCGCGGCGAGGGCGATGTCGTGACCGTCGCCGTGGAGCAGCAACGCCGCCAGCGGGAGGCCAAAAAAGGCGACCCGCAGAGGGCGCTCGCCCGAGCGTCGGCCGAAAAGTTTTCCGTGTGCGAGCAGGCTGATAGGTGAAGGCTCCGATGGCGGCGCCCCCTCTGCAAGGCTCATTTCGTCCGGCGCTCCGGCCCGGACACCGCTACGACGCGTCCGCCGCGCGCCGGCCGATCCTCGTCTTCGAGGACGTCTACAAGTCGTACCGCGCCGATCAGCCGGTGCTGCGCGGGATGTCGCTCTCGATCGAGCGCGGCGAGTTCGTGTTCATCACGGGCCCGAGCGGCTCGGGCAAGAGCACGCTCCTCCGCCTCGTGCACCGCACCGAGCGCGTCGACGATGGCCGGATCCTCTTCCTCGGCCGGGACATCGCGCGCCTGACCGACGCGTCGATCCCCGCGCTCCGGCGCAACATCGGCTTCGTCTTCCAGGATTTCAAGCTGGTCCCGAGCTGGACCGTGTTCGACAACGTGGCCATCACGCTGGAGGTGCTCGGCCTCCCGTCGCGCCTGCTCCGGACCCGGGTCGGCGAGGCGCTCGAGCGCGTCGGCCTGGCGGGGCGCGGCGGCGACCGAGCGCAGGTGCTGAGCGGCGGCGAGCAGCAGCGCGTCTCGATCGCGCGGGCGATCGTCGGAGAGCCGACGCTGATCCTCGCGGACGAGCCGACCGGCAACCTCGACCCGCAGCTCGCGATTGACCTGCTCGGCCTGTTCGAGGACATCCACGAGACCGGCACGACCGTCCTGTTCGCGACGCACGATCGGACGCTGCTCGACGTGCGCCCCCGGCGCGTGGTCGTGCTCGACGACGGGAAGGCGACCGACGTACCGCACGGCCTCGGGTCCGGCGGCGAGCTCGCGGACGGCGACGAGGACGAGATGGATAGCGGCGTGCGCGGCGCGGCGTAGCGCCGAGGGCTCCGCCTCACGAGACGGATAGAGGGAACCGGATGCAGACCAGCGAGCGTGACGATCGGCGGAGATGGCTTCGCACCTGGCGGGCAGGGAGGAGCGATTGGCGGCTGCAGGCGCTGTCGATCTTCTCGCTCGCGGTCGCGTTCGTCTGCCTCGCGTCGGCCCTCCTCGTGGTCACGAACCTCGTGGCGGTGCGCGATCGCTGGTCGCGCGCCGGCCGCGCCACGGTCTACCTGCGCGACAGCGCGACCGAGGCGCAGACCGCAGAGCTCACCCGCGCGCTCGAGGGCACCGAGGGCGTCAGGAAGGTGCGGCTCGTGACGAGCGCCGAGGCGCGCCGCGAGGTGGTGCACGACGACGGCGACAAGGCCCTCGCCGCGCTTCCGCCGAGCGCGTTCCCCGCGTCGCTCGAGGTCGGCTTCACCGAGGAGGTCTCCGACGAGGCGCTCGCCTCGATGACGGTGAAGCTGCGCGCCCTGCCGGCCGTGGACACGGTGGAGACGTACCAGCGCTGGACGGAGCGGCTGTCGTCCCTCCTCAGCGGCGGCGTCGCCGCGAGCGCGTGCCTCGCCGCGATCGTCCTCTGCGCCGTCGTGAGCGTCATCGGCTCGACGATGCGCCTGCTCTTGCATCGCCGGAAGATCGAGGTCGAGGTGCTGAAGCTGGTCGGCGCGACCGACGGCTTCGTGCGCCGGCCGTTCATCGTCGAGGGCGCCACGCAGGGCGCCGCGGGCGCGGCCGGCGCGCTGCTCATGCTGGGCGCCCTGTTCATGATAGTGCGCGGCCGCTTCGATCACGAGCTCGCCAACCTGCTCGGCGTCTCGCCGTCGTTCCTGCCGTGGGAGGTCGCGTTCGGGATGGTCACCCTCGGGGCCGCGCTCGGCGCCACGACCGCGCTGCTCACGCTGCGCAAGATGGTGGCCGTGTGAGGCGCCGCATCCGGCTCGCGCCGCTCGCGCTGGCGCTCCTCACCGGCGCCGCGACGAGCGGCGCCGAGGTGCCTGCGCCGGGCGCCCCGGCGCCCACGTCCGCCTGGGCGGCCAGGGCCCCGGCCCCGGCGGCGCGCCCGGGCTCCGCGCTGGCCGAGAACGATCTCGATCGCCTGCTCGCGAAGCTCGACGCCGAGGAGAAGGCGCTGCGCGCGGAGCTCGACACGATCGGCCCCGCGCTGGAGCTCACCCGCCGCCGGATGATCGCGCGCGGGCGCGCGTACTACCGCCACGTCCGCGCCGGCTTCCTCCCGGTGGGCGGCGGGTTCGACGCGCTGGTGGACCACGCCGCCCGCGTGGAGCGCACCCGGCTCGCCCTCGAGCGCGACCTCGCCCGCGAGGCGGAGCTGACCCGGCGCAGCGCCGAGCTCGCGGACCGGCTCACGCACCTCGGAGCGGAGCGCGCGCCCCTCGAGGTGCACCGCGAGGCGATGAACCGCGCCCGGGTCGCGCTGGCCCAGGAGGAGGAGCGCCGCGCCGCGTTCTCGCGCGCGTTCGAGACGAGCGTGCGCCCCGACTACCTCGCGATCTACGGCGCGGACACCGGGCCCGCCGAGCTCGATCGCCGCGCCGGCTTCCGCTCGCTCATGGGGCGGCTCCCCTTCCCGATCGCCGGCCGCGCGGAGGTGCGCAAGGTGTCGCGCCGCGGCGCCGGCGGCCCTGGCGTCGAGCTCACCGCGCTGGACGGCGCGCCGGTCCGCAGCGTGGCCGCGGGGCGGGTGGCCTTCGCCGACACCTACGCGGACTACGGGCTCACCGTGATCGTCGATCACGGCGAGCGGCTCTACTCGGTGTACGCGAACCTCGGCGCCGCGGACGTGCGCGCCGGCGATCAGCTCCCGGGCGGGGCGCGGGTGGGCACGGTCGCGAGCGGACCGAACGGCGCGAACCTCTACTTCGAGCTGAGGCGCGGCGCCGAGGTGATCGATCCGGGTCCCTGGTTCGGGATGTAGCGGCGCGAGGCCGCCGCGCGCCGCCGCGAGGCGAGCCCGCGCGACGCGCGAAGTGTGCTAAGGCGGCCCCGTGAATCGCCCTGACGGCCGCGCCCTCGATGTCCACCGCCCCGTGGAGATGATCCTCGGGTTCCACCGCAACGCAGAGGGATCCGTCCTCTACCGCGCCGGGAGGACGGTCGTGCTCTGCACGGCGTCGGTCGAGCCCACCGTGCCCGCCTGGATGATGGGCAAGGGCGCGGGCTGGCTCACGGCCGAGTACCAGATGCACCCGCGATCGAGCCCAGCCCGCAGGGAGCCGCGCGACGGGCGGGGCAAGGCCCCGAGCGGGCGCACGCAGGAGATCCAGCGGCTCATCGGCCGCGCGCTCCGGGCGGCGATCGATCTCAAGCAGCTCGGCGAGCAGACGATCGCGATCGACTGCGACGTCCTCGAGGCGGACGGGGGCACGAGGACCGCGTCGATCACCGCCGGCTTCGTGGCGCTCGCGCTGGCGCTCGACCGGATGCGCGCGGCCGGATCGCTCGAGGCGCCGGTGCTCCGCGATCAGGTGGCGGCGATCAGCGTGGGCCACCTCCCGGGCGGGCTCGCGCTCGACCTCGTCTACACCGAGGACAGCTCGGCGCGCGTCGACATGAACGTCGTGGCGACGGCGGTCGGCTCGATCGTCGAGGTCCAGGCGACGGCCGAGGACGAGGCCATCCCCCGGGCGGAGCTCGATCGCATGACCGACCTCGCGCTCGCGGGCGTGGCGTCGCTCGCGAGCGCGCAGCACCGGGCGCTGTCGAGCGCCGGCGTCGACCTCTCCGCGCTCTTCCAGACGGATCGCTGGAGGGTCGCGTGAGCCGAGAGCCGCTGCGCCTGCTCGCCGCGACCTCCAACCGAGGAAAGCTCGTGGAGCTGCGCTCGTTGCTCTCCGACCTCCCGATCGAGGTGCTCTCGCTGGCGGATGTGCTGCCGGGCGCGCCGCCGGTGGTCGAGGACGGCGCGACGTTCCTGGACAACGCGCTCCTCAAGGTGCGCGCCGGGGCGCTCCGGTCGGCGATGGTGACGCTCGCCGAGGACTCGGGGCTCGAGGTGGACGCGCTCGGCGGACGACCGGGCGTCCGGTCCGCCCGCTTCGCGAGGGAGGGCGCGACCGACGCGGAGAACAACGAGGCCCTGCTCGCGGCGCTCGCGGACGTCGCGGACGACCGGCGCCAGGCGCGCTTCCGTTGCGTGATGGTGCTGCTCGATCCGCGGTCCGAGGCGCAGCCCATCGTGACCGAAGGGCGCTGCGAGGGGTGGATCGGCAGGCAGCCCGGGGGCGCGGGCGGCTTCGGATATGATCCGCTGTTCGTCGTGGAGGGCTACGGACGGACGATGGCCGAGCTCGGCGAGGCCGAGAAGAACCTCGTGAGCCACCGCGGCAAGGCCGCGCGGGAGATGCGTTCCTCGCTCGAGGCGCTGGTCGCGCGACGGTAGGACGACAGGCGGTGCGCGGTGGGTGCCGATCGAGCGGCGACGCCGGACGGCGGTTGACCCCGTCCGGGACCGCTTGTAATCGCGACCGGAGGCACCCACGTACTGCCCGGTGATCGGATCCCCTGATGAAGCAGGACTGGAAGGCCGTCGGAAGCTACGGGACCGTCGGTCTCGAGGTGGTGCTGTGCATCCTGGTCGGCCTGTTCATCGGCCGCTGGCTCGACGGGAAGCTCGGGACCGATCCGTACCTCTCGGTGCTCTGGTTCTTCTTCGGGCTCGGCGCCGCCGGCAAGGCGGTCTTCCGGGCGTGGAAGGAAATGCAGGCCGTGGCCGAGCGCGAGGAGCGCGAGCAGGGGAACCCTGCGCCGAGGTTCGACGACCGGAAGGCGCGGCAGGACGAGCGCGCGCCGGACGACGACCGCCGGACAGACTCGAGCGACGAGGTCCGCGATCCCGACGGGCTGCAGGACGCGAAGGGGAACGATGAGCGCTGAGCGAAGGCCGGGGGCGCCCGGCAGCGATCCGCCGCACGAGGAGCCCGACGCGGAGGAGCGGCCCGGCGTCGGGGACGCCACCATGCGGTCTGTGCTCCGCTGGGTCGCCGGCACGGCCGCGGTCCTGTCGGTGGCCGCGCTGCTCGCATACGGCGCGCGCGCGGCGCTCGGCGTGTGCATCGGAGGCGCCATCGCGACGGTGAACCTGTACGTCTTCGCGCGCATCGTCGACGCGTTCCTCTCGCGCCGGGGCCACACGGTGTCGTGGACGCTGATCGCGATGATCAAGCTGCTCGGCCTGATGGGCGGGGTGTGGCTCCTCCTGAAGAGCGACGTGGTCTCGGGCGTCGCCTTGATGGTCGGCTACGCCTCGCTCGTCGTCGGCATCACCCTGGGGACGCTGTTCGGACCGAAGCCCCCGGCGGACGGAAGCCCGCCGGGCGCTCACGGCTGAGCTCCTGCCGGAACCGGCCTCCGGGAGCGACCCGCGCGGCGTGAGGAGACTTGGAGCGCTGCAGGGTGCCCACCGTAAACGAGTTGTGGTAGAGGCGAGGCCCCTCGATCGAGGGCGAACTCCCACAAGGCGCGCCAGCGCTCGCGGCCGTGCCGGCACTGCCGCGCGGCTGCCGGCGCGGCGCATCGACGACGAAAGCCATGCCTGAGCACACAGGGTTCCTCACGTACCTCCTGGCGCAGCTCCCCGGACTCCGGGAGAACGCTCGCAACATCGGCAAGACGTTCATCGGTCACCACACCGTGGACTACCGCGGGACCGAGCCGATCTTCATGAGCCTTCTGATCATGGTGCTGTTCGTGCTCCTCGCCAGCGAGGTCCGCGGCCAGTACCGGCGCCTGAACGAGTCCGTGATCCCGGAGGACAAGCTCACGCTGCGCACGTTCTTCGAGGCGTTCTTCGGTTACTTCTACGGGATGGCCCGGGACGTGATGGGGCCCGCGAACGCGAAGCGGTACTTCCCGCTCATCGGGGGCTCGGCCGCGTTCATCTTCTTCTCGAACGCGTCGGCGCTCATCCCGGGAGTGAACCCGCCGACCTCGAACCTGAACATCACGATCGGGTGCGCGGTCGTGGTGTTCGTCCTGTTCAATTACTACGGGCTGAAGGAGAACGGCTGGAGCTACGTCGCTCACCTCGCCGGGCCGAAGTGGTACCTGGCGCCGCTCATCTTCCCCATCGAGGTCATCTCCACCTGCGTCCGCCCGGTCACGCTCTCGATCCGGCTCATGCTCAACATCGGCGTCGATCACCTCGTGGCGAGCATCTTCCTGGGGCTCGTCGCGCTGTTCGTCCCGGTGCCCCTGATGTTCCTGGCGATCATCGTCATCGTCGTGCAGACGCTGGTGTTTTGCCTGCTGAGCTGCATCTACATCGGGCTCGCGACCGAGAAGGCAGACCACCACTGACCGCTTCGCCTGACCGCCTGGTCAGCCGCCCACCGGCGCCGCGGAGAATGGCGCTGGAGGTGAAGAGAAGGCTAGCCAGCCCTCGAAAATCGGATTAGAGGGGCCCCGCTGTCGATGGGTTGCCCCACAACGGTGGTGGATCGCGGAAGCGCGGCCCCTGCCGAGCAGTAGCAGAGGTCCCTGGAGCGATCCCCGGATCTCGATGGGGGACCGCCCCGCGGCCCCCGACCCAGGCAGATGTTTCGCATGCAGCCCCGCGGGCTGTGTGGCTTGAAAGGAGCAGATTCGGATGTCGCTGAAGAGCAAGCTGTCGCTGTCCGCCGTTGTCGGCACTGCGCTGGTACTGGTTCCCGCTATGGCGCTGGCGCAGGATGGCGCGGCGTCGAACAAGTACGACGCGAACTCGTGGCTCGCCGTCGCTGCCGGATTCGCGATCGGCATCGCTGCCCTCGGCGGCACCATGGGCCAGGGGCGCGCGGCAGCCGCCGCCCTGGAGGGCATCTCCCGGAACCCGGGCGCCGCTGCCCGGATCCAGACCCCGATGATCCTCGGCCTGGCGCTCATCGAGTCGCTCGTGCTCCTCTCCTGGGTCATCGCGTTCTTCCTCCAGGGCAAGATCGCCCCCTGAGCCAGCGCTCGCCGCGCCTACCGGGCCCGGCTCCGCTGCTCCTTCCCGCCCCCTCCCTGCTATCCCCGACGGGCCTCGCGCCTGCCGCTACCTCACGCGCACGACGGTGCCCGGCTCGTGCGCCGTCGGGAGGACGGCCGTCCAGCCGGCGGGGAGCCGGGGCGACGTCCACCAGAACAGCCGCTGCGCGTCGAGCGGAGCCAGGTTCACGCAGCCATGGCTCCGCACCTGACCGAACGAGCGATGCCAGAACGCGCCGTGCAGCCCGATCCCCTTCGAGAAGTACTGGACGTAGGGGACGTCCTCCATCCGGTAGTACCGCTCGGCGGCCTCGTCCTCGAGGTTGTCCATGTCCGAGGTGAGCAGCTTGGCCCAGATCCGGAAGGTGCCGGCGGGCGTGGCGCGCTGCGACCCGGGCGCGCCCTTGCCGGTCGAGACGAGCGTCGCGAACACGGGGCGAGGCCCTTCGTAGGCCACGAGCGTCTGCGTCGAGCGCTCGACGTCGATCCAGCGCTCACCCGCCTCGACGTCGACCTCGGGCGGCGGCGCCACCGAGGGGCGCCGGAGATCGCGGGTCGAGATCCACGCCGCGACGTCGCCCTCCGCGATGCGCGCGAGCTTCCCCGAGGCGCCCTGCGCCTCCTCCAGGTAGGGGACCACCTCGAACCGCACCTTGCTCTCCTCGGTCCGCGTGAAGCCCGCCCCCGTCCGCGTGTAGAGCGGAGCCCGCTCCGACACGACCCACGCGGTCGCGATCTGCGCGGCGCCCGGCGCGACGTCCACCCCGTGGAACGCGAACGCGCGCACTGGACCGAGATCTCGCATCGGCAACCAGAAGCCGCTGTTCGTGCGGCCGTACCGGGCGCCTCCCTCGATCCGCTCCTCGACGATCGCCACCGCGAAGCCAGGCTCGAGCTGCGCGTCCGGCGCGTCGATGTCGGCCGCCTCGGCCCGCCGATAGCCGAAGGTCCCGTCGGGGCCGACGAAGTAGTAGCGGTAAGGGAGCCCATCGGGCATCTCGCGCCACGTCCGCACCAGCGGGCTGATCGGACCCGCGGCGGAGAGCTCGACGGCGTCGTCGCAGACCCAGGCCGCGGCGCCCACCTCGAGCCAGCGCCCGAGGCATCCGCCGGCGCGCCTGGCCGCAAAGAGGGGCAGCTGCACGTTGCGATCGACGGAGCCGCGCCGGCGCGCGCCCTCGCCGGGGGCGTCGAACAGCGGCTGGTCGCGCTTGAGCACGCGCGCGCTCCTGACCCACGCCGGCAGCGGCGTGTCGCCCGCGGAGACCCACGGCGGCAGCTGCGAAGCGAGGACCGCTCCGCCCCAGATCGCCACGCCTAAACCGACCGCCGCGGCGCCGCCGCGCAGCGCGCCGCGGCGCGCTCGTCGCAGCGCGCCGCGCCGCCGTTCCTGCGAGCCGGCCTCGGCGCCTCCACGCTTCGTCATCCTGCGGCGAGATCCTAAGCCCTCGCCCGCGCTCCAGCCAAACTCCCGCCTGCGCGCCCGCGGTCGGCGGGTTCAGCGGTAGGAGAAGCGCACTTCGTGATCGCAGATCCGGAAGAGATCGCCCTCGACGATGGCCTTCCGGGCGATGCGCTGGCCGTTGTACTCGACGCCGTTCGTCGAGCCCATGTCGACCATGTAGTACTGGCCGTTCAGGAACTCGACCATGGCGTGCTGGCGCGACACGTTCGGGTCCTTGATCGTCAGGTCGCTCGACTGCTTGCCGCGCCCGATGATGAACCGATCCTTGTTCACCACGAACCGCTGCCCCGCGTAGAACGCGGCGAGCGTCGGGCCGACGGGGACCTGATTCGGCATCCCCATGGCCATCGGCGGCGGACCCGGCACGCTGCTGGAGGCCTGCGGCGGAGCGACATACGGCGGCGGCGACAGCGGGGGCGCGAGGGGCGGCGCCACCGGCGGTCCCATCGGCGAGGCGTAACCGGCGGCGTTGCTCAGCGGCGGCGGCGGCCCCGAGCGGCTCACCGAGGCGCCCGGGAGGCTCTGGCGCCCGCCGGGGTTCGTGGCCTGCGACGGGAGCGGCGGCGGCGCGCCGAGGCGCGTCACGCTGGTCGGCGGAGGCGGCGGGCCGCCGACGCGACCCGGGACGGGCGGCGGCACGGGCAGGCTGGGCCGCTTGCCGCCCGCGTTGCTGCTGCCGGGGGGCGGCGGGGGCGGCGGCGGCGCGCCCGGACGGACCTGCCCCGGAGGCGGAGGAGGCGGCGTGATCGCCGGGATCGGCGTCGGCCCTGGCCCGACGGGCGCCACGCCGTACTGCGGCGACGGCGCGCCATACGCAGGCGCCGAGGCGCCGTAGGGCATCCCGGCTGCCGGCTGCTGCTGCAAGCCTCCCAGGGGCGGCGCCGAGCCGGACGTCGCCAGCCCGGGCGGCTGGGGCGTCGCGAGGGGAGGTGGCGCGCTGGCCTGATGAGCGTGCGGGACCGCCATGTGCCCGGAGGGGGGCACCGCGTCGCCCCTGGCGGGCGGCGGGAACGGCGTGCGCGGGCTGTAGCTTCGCTGCCGCGCGTACTGCTTCATCGACTCATTGATGAGGTAGTCGATGGAGCACTCGAGCTCGCGCGCCATCTGCTCGAACGTCTCCCAAAGGACATCGCGACACTGGAACGTCCGTGCGCTTTTCTTGTTCGGATCCGCGCTCATCTCTACCCAACGATAATGGAGGATGAATTGCGCTGGGAAGCCTCCTCCCGGCCTCTTCCCTGCAAGCAGCTGACGGCTCTGGGCCGCGCGTGACGCGCGCGGCGGACGAAGAAGCGCGTCACTTCTTCTCGCCCTTCTCGAGCTCCGGCTTCCTGTCCTGCATGGCCGGCTCGATGCAGTACTGAACGAACTCGCCGACGGTCTTCACGTCCCTGAGCTCGCGCTCGGTCGATCCCTCTTTCTGCACCTCGCACGCCCACTTGCAGTCCGGGTCGGCCTCGCAGACCGGCACGCGCGTGGTGTCGCCCTCGAGCGGCTTGACCGCCGGGAGATCGGCCGCCGTGCCGAACGTGAAGTAGTAGGCGATCGCGCTCGTCCGCACCGCCGCCGGCCCCGCGGTGAAGTGCTTCTTCAGCGCCTCGACGGGCGAGCCCTCCTTCAGGTCGCCGAGCGCGGCGCCGTACGTGAGCGCCTCCGGCATGGCGAACCCCTTGCTGTCCTTGCCGTCGGGGAGCCTGCTCATGAACTCGTCGATGTGCTTCGCCGTCGACATCTTCAGGATGGTCGCGGCGGCGGCGCGGCGGATCTTCCACTTGTCGGTCTTGAAGAGGCCGTAGAGCTTCTCGACGACGAGCTCGCGCGGCATCTCGCCGACGCGGCGGAAGGCCTGGTCGAGCACCGCGTCGGGCGCGTCCGCGGTCGCGATCTCGAGGATGCGCTGGATGTCGCTCGGGTTGTTGCGATCGAGCCGGCCTTCGAGCGCGGCGAGGGCGGCCTGGCGGCGCTTCTCCGGCTGCTCCTTGTTCGCCGCGAACCCGAGGAGGAAATCCACCGACGGCCGGCCGCCGAGCTTCTTCATCGACCCGAAGACCCGGAACAGCTCCTCCTCCTGGTACTGCGCGAGCTGCGCCTCGAACTGCTTCTCGGTCGGCGCGAGCTTCGACGCGGCGTTCGCCGCCTGGAGCTCGGGCTTCTTGACGGCGGTCCACTCGCCGGAGGTGACGAACCTGGCGATGGCGACCAGGTTCGCCGAGGCGGCCTCCTTCGTCGGCGGGTCGCCGTACTCGGCCACGAGCGACGCCAGCTGGTCGAGCCGCTTCGCCTCGCGGGTCATCAGCTTCGGCAGGCCGGCCACCGCGGCGGGGCCGATGAAGCGCAGGAGCTGCTCCATCCCGTAGGCCTGCGAGCGGTCCTCGAGCCGGTGCTCGAAGTCCGCCATCGCCCAGTCGATGAGGGCGGCCTTGAGCCCCTCCTTCAGCCCCTCGTCCGCGATGATCACGGTCCGATCCGACGTGAGCATGGCGTACGCCGCGTCCTTGTAAGGGAACGACGTGTCCTGCGGGAGCGGCTGCCCTGGCTGCGCGACGGGCGGCGGCTTCCTCAGCTCGGCGATGATCGACGGCACGAGCGCCGCCACGATGGATTGCCGGGCCTCCGGCGCCATGGTCGCGAGGGTCTCGACCATGATGCCGATGCCCACGCGCCGGCCCTGCCGCGGCTTCATGCGGATGAGCGAGGTGGCCGCCTCGACGCGGAGCGAGCTGTCGTACTTATCGTGAAACAGCACCGCCCTGAGCTTGTCCGGGCCGTGCGCCGTGGTCTCCCACCGGTGGATGTCGTTCTCGTTGACGCGGCACCCGCTCGTCGCGAGCCCTGCGCCCGCGGTCGCGAGGCACAGCAAAAGAAGGCCCGCAGCGCCGACGCGCCGCCCTGCTCGTTCGACAGTTTCCATGCACGTCCCAGGAGGGTCGGGATGGTACCGCCCGCAGCGCTCTGTTTGAAAGAATTTCAAGGCCGGGATAGAGAGGAGCCTTTTCAAAGTCTGCGCGAAATCTGGCCAGAACTCCAGCGCGCCGTCGGCCGGCGATCCCCGCCCTCCCGGCTCCCTCCCCCTCGCCTACGCTGCCCGGAAGCGGCTGCGTTTCGCCCTCCCGGCGAGCTCAGGCGCGCGGCGCTTGGCGGCGCTCACGCCGCCTCGCCCCTTCCTTGTCTGTCCCGCCGCTTCCGGTCTCTTCCACTTCTTGCAGCCCTCCCATACTTCTTGCCCCCGGAGCGAAGTGCGCATATGTGAGCAAAGTAGGTACAGGTAGGTATGCACGTCCCCTTGTTCGCTCCTCGCCGTGCCCAGCCCGCCGCCGGCCTTGGCGAGCCCTTGCGGTCCGGCGCGCGCGGCGCCGCGCGGACCAGCCCAGCAGGGATCGCGGGTCCTGCTGCGCCGCCGGGCCATGGCTACACCCGGGATGCGGCGGCGCTGGTTCTGCTGGTCTCCGCCCTGTACAGCGCGCTGGCGCTCGCGTCCTTTCGCGGGGATCCGCTGCGGCCGGAGGTCTCCGGCGACGACTGGGTGGGGCCCGTGGGCGCTGCGCTCGCGGGGACGTCGATCGAGGCGATCGGCGTCATCGCGTGGTTCGTCCCGCTCGAGCTCGCGCTGCTCGCGATGCCGCTCCTGGGGGCGAAGCGCTCGATCGCCAGCCTGTTCCGGCTGAGCGGCGACATCGTGGTGGTCATCGTGCTCGCGGCGCTCGCGCACGTCGCGTTCCCGCGCGCGGTCGCGTTCGGCGCGATGCCGCTCGGCGGGGCCGTGGGCGAGCTGTTCGGGGAGGTGCTGCGCGCGCTCTTCTCGAACATCGGGTCCTACATCATCGGGCTCACCATCGTCGCGCTCATCCTGATGGGCCGCGCGACGTTCTCGTTCATCGAGCTCGCGCACCGGGCCGAGCAGCTCGCGATCGCCATCGCCGTGCGCGTCGCCGGCTGGGCGCGCGCGCTCTTCGGGGCGTGGGCCGCGGCGCGCGACCTGGAGCGGCAGACCGAGGCCAAGACGCAGAACGCGCCGCCGATCATCGCGCGCAACTCGAGTCCGGACGCGATCATCGCCGCGCTCGCCGACGACACCGACGAGCGGCCCTCCGATCCCGCCGCCAGGGCAACGCCCGTCGAGCCGGCGCCCGTCGAGGCGCCGGCGCTCGATCTCTGGAAGAGCGCGCCGTTCGACGCGTCGCCCGAGGAGCCGGCCGCCCCGGCGAAGCCGCGGCGCGGGCGGAAGGCGCAGGCGAAGGAGCCGCGCGAAGCGGCGCAGCAGGGCGCGGAGCCGCGCGGGGCAGAGCTGTACGACGCCGAGCCGCGCGAGGTGGAGATCCACGGCGGGGAGGCGCACGAGGTGGTGACCCACGGCGCCGAGCCGCACGAGCTGGTGATCCACGGCGGTGAGACGCACGAGGTGGTGACCCGCGGCGCCGAGCCCAGCGAGGCAGCGCAGCGGGACGACGAGCCGCGCGAGGCGGTGTCGCACGGCGCCGAGCCGCGCGGCCGGGCGCAGCGCGCTGCCGAGCCGCGCGAGGGAACGCAGCGCCGAGCAGCACGGCGTCGCGCCGCGCCTCCCGCGGCGCCGCGCGGCGCCGCCGCCCAGGAGGACAGCGAAGAGCCGCCGTTCGGAGGCGAGGCGCACATCGACGAGGAGGAGGGCAACCTCGACGAGGAGCAGGGCGACCTCGACAAGGAGCAGGGCGACCTCGACGAGGACGAGCCGGTAGCGCTCGCGGCGCTCGACCCGGGTGACGACGAGATGGTGACCGCCCTCGGAGAACCGGACGAGGTCGACGTGCCGACACCGTCGCCCATCCTGCCCGTGCGCCAGCGGCGCGAGCTGCCGGTGCGCGAGCTGCCCGCGCGTGAGCTGCCCGCGCGCGCGCCGGACGCCGCGGCGGCTCATCGCGAGCTGCCCGCGCGCGCGCCGGACGCCGCGGCGGCTCATCGCGAGCTGCCCGCGCGCGCGCCGGACGCCGCGGTGGCCCACCGCGAGCCCTCGCCCGCCATCGGCCCGGAGCGGGCTCGCGGGGTCGCGCCGCGCGACCCGACCATCGTCGACACGAGCCGCGAGCTCGTCAGCGAGAAGCCGGCCGTGGTGAAGGTCGTCCCGGCGGCCGGAGCGGGCTTCCGCCTGCCGCTGACGGACATGCTCGAGGCGGCCGCGGGCGGGCGCCTGCAGCTCGACGCGGATCAGCTGAAGGCGACCGCGCAGCTCCTCGAGAAGACGCTCGCCGACTACGGCGTCAGCGGGAAGGTCGAGGAGATCCACCCGGGGCCGACCGTCACGACGTTCGAGGTCTCTCCCGCCGCCGGCACCAAGGTGTCGAAGGTCGCGGGCCTCGCGGACGACCTCGCGCTCGGCCTCTCGCGCAAGGTCCGCATCGTCGCCCCCATCCCCGGCAAGAACCGGATCGGCTTCGAGATCCCGAACGAGCACCGCCTGCCCGTCAACCTGCGCGAGCTCGTCGAGGATCGCCGCTTCATCGAGATGAAGGCGCCGCTTCCGTGCGTGCTCGGCCGCGACATCATCGGGACGCCGTACTTCGCCGACCTCGCGTCGATGCCGCACGTCATCGTCGCGGGCGCGACCGGCGCGGGCAAGAGCGTGGGCCTCAACGTGATGCTGGTGAGCCTGCTCTTCCGCAAGACGCCGGAGGAGCTCAGGCTGCTGATGATCGATCCCAAGGTCGTCGAGCTCGCGCCCTTCGACCGCATCCCGCACCTGCTCCTGCCGGTCGTGACGGACATGAAGCAGGCGGCGAACGCGCTCAAGTGGGCCGTCGACGAGATGGAGCGCCGGTACCAGCTCTTCGCGAACGCGGGGACGAAGAACATCACGACCTACAACGCCTGGGTCGAGCGCGTGCAGCGCGGCGAGGCGCGCCCGCCGAAGCCCCCGGCCAAGGTGAGCGCCGTCGGCGCCGACGGGCTCGAGGTGGAGATCGACGCGGCGAAGGAC
Organism: Sorangium sp. So ce302; assembly: GCF_051530145.1. Taxonomy (GTDB): domain Bacteria; phylum Myxococcota_A; class Polyangia; order Polyangiales; family Polyangiaceae; genus Sorangium; species Sorangium cellulosum_B. Next base: position 11,689,420 of record NZ_CP150326.1, read on the forward strand.
GGGTCGGACGCGGCGCTGCCGGAGAAGATCCCGTTCATCGTGATCGTGGTCGACGAGTTCGCCGACCTCATGATGCAGCAAGGCAAGGACGTGGAGGCGAGCGTGGCCCGCCTCGCGCAGAAGGCGCGCGCCGCCGGCATGCACGTGATCCTCGCGACGCAGCGGCCGAGCGTCGACGTGATCACCGGCATGATCAAGGCGAACTTCCCGACGCGCATCGCCTTCCGTGTCGCGCAGAAGGTGGATAGCCGGACGATCCTCGACGAGCAGGGCGCGGAGCACCTGCTCGGCCGCGGCGACATGCTGATCAAGATGAACGGCTCGAACGATACGCGCCGCGTCCAGTGCCCGTTCTGCTCGGAGGAGGAGGTCCAGAAGATCACCGACTTCCTCCGGCTCCAGGGCGAGCCCGTCTACGACGAGGCGATCCTCCGGCCCCGAGACGACGAGGGCGAGGAGCCCGACACGTCCGACGCGGAGGCCGATCCGATGTACGACGCCGCGGTTCGCATCGTGGCCGACACCCGGCGCTGCTCGACCTCGTGGCTGCAGCGCAAGCTCGGCGTCGGCTACAACCGCGCGGCCAAGCTGGTCGAGGCGATGGAGAAGCGCGGGCTCGTCGGGCCCGCGAACGGCGCCAAGGATCGCGAGGTGCTGATCGCGCCAATTTGACCCTGTGTGATTTATCTTGACGCCACTGCACAGAGGGTGTTGGCACGCCGCCGACCCAGGCAAGCGGGACAGACGGGATGTCGAGGAGCACACAGCGTCGAGGTGCCCGCCGACGGGGCTGCGCGCCGGCATGGCGGTTCTTTTGACTTTCCCGTTCGAATGCTTCATGGAGCACCCAGGATGGCGCCCGAGGAAACGCGCACGCGTCTGATCGCCCAGATCGCGAGCCTCCTGAACGACGGGACGATGCCCGCAGACGCCCGCGCAGCGGGGCTGACGCTCATCGGCTGGCTCGCGAGACGCATGCCCGGAGAGGCCGCATCGCGGGATGGTGTCGAGGAGATGTGCCGTCGCGCGGCGGGCCTGGGCTGCCGGCCGCGGCGCATCGGTGGACGGCGCTCCACCTGACCCGGCGTCATTGCACGGGCCGCGGACGCACCCGCGCGTGCCCCGTTCTCAACCAGGATCCGCCAGGCCCCCTGGCCGGGCGCTTTGCAGGCGCACGCGGCGTTCGCTCCTTATACGTCGGGCCACGTCGAATTCACGTCGGAGCGTCGCCTTGGATCCGCGTTCGCGTCGCGAATGTGTGCCAGCACCGGGTTCTGACGGGCACCTGACGGGCTGCTGGCGGGCAACGATGGCGAGGCGAGCGCTAAAAGCGAGTTCCGTACCGTAATTTGTACGTGCCGTAGCGAGCGCGGCTAAGCTCCTGGGTGGCGCGGCTTTCCGCGCCGCGGGGCTCGCGCGACGCCCGATCCGGGACGTCGGCTCGCTCGGTACCATGGGGTAAACGGCCGCAGTGGGGCCTGTGATAGGTGGTGTTGCTCATGGCGAACCGCGTGGTCGCCCTCCCCGAACCTCACCCGAATGACGATGAAGATGTCGTGTGGGGGATCTCCACGGCAAGCGCGCTGTGGGCGCGCGGCGAGCGGCGCGACGCTATCGTGTGGCTGCGACGCGCGGCCGACGCCGCCGGGGCGGCCGGGCAGCCGTTCCGCGCCTCGGAGCTCGGGCTGTGCGTGACGGCGCTCGAGGAGGTCATGGCCTCGGAGGTCGGGCAGCCGAGCGATCCCGATCTCCTGGAGACCATCGACAGCGAAGGCGACGCGCCGCCCCCGTCCTCTGACGAGGCGCCGCCGTCGGACGAGCAGACCTGGCGCCGCCGCATGTCGCTCACCCAGGAGCTGCGCGCCTCGATGCCCTCGATCGAGATCGACATGTTCGAACCGCTCTCGCAGCCGGAGCTGGCGGCCGAAGCAGAGCGACTGACGGGATCGTCCCGGCCGTCGCCGCCGCTCAGCCCGGGCGCAGAGGGCGGGCAGGGCGCCGGAGCACGACCGATCGCGCCGTTCTCCCCCGCGCCGCCCGGCCATGCGCAAGGCAGCACGTCGCCCCCCACGCCGCCGATGGCGCAGCGGCCGACGCAGCAGCCTCCCGGCGGTGCCTTCCCGCAGGCTGCGCCGCCCGTTCAGCCGCCGCCGCCCTTCGCGCCGGCGGCTCCGCCTGCCGTGTCGCGCTCGCAGCCGCCGCCCTTCGCGCCGGCGGCTCCGCCCGTGTCGCGCTCGCAGCCGCCGCCCTTCGCGCCGGCGGCTCCGCCTGCCGTGTCGCGCTCGCAGCCGCCGCCCTTCGCGCCGGCGGCTCCGCCCGTGTCGCGCTCGCAACCGCCGCCCGCCGCGTACCCGCAGCGGCTCGACCCACCGCACGCGCAACCGCTGGCGCCGTCGACCGCGCCCTCCGCACCGCCGACGGCTGCGCCCAACGTCCAGGCCGGCGCGATGTACCGGAGTCAGCCACCGCCGGCGCCTCCGCTGCCTGCCCCCATGGCGAACGCCATTCCGCCGCTGCCTCCCGCGCCGGGGGTTCCGTCGTTCCGGCAGCAGCTCACCACGGACCCGCTTCTGGTGACAGCGCAGGTGAAGACACCGAGCGCGCGACCGCCCGCCCCGATACCACCGCCGGCCGTACCGCGGGGAGCATCGCGGCGGCCGTCATCGATCCCCCCTCGCCCTGCCTCCGTGCCCACGCCGCAGGAGCTGCAGTCTGCCCTACTACCTCCATCGCCGGAGCGCGGCCGGTCCGACCCCGCGATGAGCCCCCTGCAGCCCCCGCGCCCCGCCGGGACACGCTCCATGAGCGAGCCACCGCCCGCGGCACCGCGACCTCCGTCGGCGCTTCCGGCGGTACCTCTACCTGCTCCACCGCTGCCGAGCCTCATCGCGGAGCCGCAGCCGCCGGCGACAGGAGGCGCCGCGCCCGCGTCGCGCCCGCCGTCGTTCAGACCTCCGCCAGCGCCGCATCCGGCGTCCCTCGGACTTCCGCCAGCGCCGCACCCGCCGTCGTTCGGGCCTCCACCCGCGTCGCACCCGCCGTCGTTCGGACCTCCGCCAGCGCCGCCTCCGCCGTCCTTCGGGCCTCCACCCGCGCCGCCTCCGCCCACGTTCGGGTCTCCACCCGCGTCGCACCCGCCGCCTTTTGCGCCCCCGCGCCCGCAGCCTGCGCCAGCACCGCATCCGCCGTCTTTTCAACCTCCGCGCCCGCAGCCTCCGCCTCCGCCCGCCGTGCCGACACCCGCTGCGCCGTCAGCTGGCGTGCTTGCACACCCGCAGGTGCTCCCCCCGCCGGTGTCGCCGCCGTCTTTCGCGCCGCCGCAGCCGCCGATCAGCACGCCGCCACACCCGCAGGCTCTGCCTCCCCCGACGCCGCCGCCGCCCACGCTGACCTCCGCGACACCGCCGCCCGGCGCGCTTCCGCCGCCCGCGGCGCCGCCGCTGGCCTCGTCGATGCCGGTCGCGCCGCCTGCTGCGCCTCCCGATGCGCCCACGGGGGCCGCCGCGCCACCGCCATCACCTGCCGTGCCGCCGCTCGCCGCGCCGCCGCCATCGCCTGCTGCGCCACCGCTGTCTGTCTCGGCGTCCGCCACGCCATCACCCGCCGGCCCGCCGCCCGCCGCGCCATCGCCGGCGTCCGTGCCGCCGCCCGCGCAGCCCCCCGCGCCATCGTTGCCGGTATCCGCCGCACCTCTGGCCGCAGCGGCTTCGCTCCAGACATCGGCGTCGCACCAGGCCCCGAGCCCTCCAGCCCCCGCCGACGAGCACGCGCCCAGCGACGACATCGGCGAGATCGTCGTCGAGGCTGAGGCCCCGACGCCCACCCCGGCCCGCACAGGCACGGCCGCGCCCGCACAGGGAGCGATCAGCTCCAAACGCCGGCCGCGCGAGCCGATCCTCGACCCCTGGTCCGAGGACGCGGAGCCAGCCGCGCCGCCGCGGCCTCCCCAGGAGATCATCACGTCGAACGGCGACACGTACCTCGTGGCCCGCAGGCATCCCTCGACGCCACAGCCGGGCGACGAAGAGGAAGACGAGGTCATCACCTCGGCAGCGCCGCTCGATCTGACGCTCAAGCGGAAGCCGATCTCCGCGCGACCTCCCGCGCCCCCGACGCCTGCGGCGGCGCGCACCCGCCCGGCGACGCCCACCGGAAACGAACCCCCAGGACACCTCGGGGCCTCGGCCGACACCGTTCCCGCGAAGGGCGCCGCAAATTCCGCGAGCGACGGCGCAAACATCGAGCCCCCTGCGAGCGCAGACGCGTCGCCCGCGGAGTCGACGATCGAGGGGACGATCGTCATCGAGCTCTCTGACAGCGACCTCGAAGCGCCGATGTCGAGCCGGCTCGCCGCCCCTCCGCCTTCGCCACAGGCAGCGGAGCAGGACGACGACCTGCAGACGACGGCCACCCCGTCCCGCGGCGAGCCCGCGCCCCACGGCGCCGAGGTCCAGGCGCCGCGCCCGCGCGCGCTCGATGAAGCCTCGGGCGAGCCCGCGCCGGAACCCGTGGAAGAGCTGCTCGACGACGCGGACCTCGCGCTCGTCGAGGAGCCCCCGGCCCAGGCGCCCGCCGCCGCGCCGCGGCCTGCGTCCGCCACCGACGCCCGCGCGCCGGCCTCGGTCGAGGCCCTCCCCGATCTCGCCGCGGCGCCGCGCGTGGATGCGCCCGCGGTCGAGGGGCGGCGGTCGGCCGCAGGCGAGAGCGCCGACCTCGCCGCGATGGCGCTCGACGCGCCGCCCAGCGCGCCACCGGAGACGGAGGCGCTCGCGGCCCTCGACCTCGCACCGGAGATCGCGCCGGATCTGCCGCGGCCCGGCGCGGCCAGCGCCGCGCCAGCCGCCAACGCCGCGGCCCTCACCGGCCGCGACCTGGAGCAGATCGAGGCGTTCGCGGACCTGCCCGAGGAGATGCACGACGAGCTCGCGCTCGCAGCGCGCGTGGAAGACCTCTCGTCCGACGAGGAGCTCACCGTCGACGGGGCGGCGCTGGTCCTGCGCGGGGACGCCGCCGTGTGCGCGAACATCGTCGATATCCCCGCCGAGCGCGCCGCGACGCGGACGCTCGTGCCGTCCCGAGGGACGCTCGAGGAAGGCATCGCCCTGCGCGTCGTCGCCGGCGCGGACGGCGCGCGGGTGGCGATCTGGGACCAGGCGACCATCGATCACGCGCTCCGCAGCTGCCCCTGGGTGCTCGACGAGCTGCGCACCGTCGCAGACCGGATCCAGTCGCTCGCAGGCGCCACGATGGGGCCGCTGGGCGAGCTCGAAGATACGCTGCTGCGCCGCGTCCTCGGCCGGCTCCGGCTGCGCGGCCTGGCGCCCGGCGAGCACCTCATCCACGCCGGCAACCCCATCCCCGGGCTCGTGATCATCGGCGCTGGGGCGCTGGAGCTGGTCGCGGAGCGATCGCAGGCGATCGCAGGCACCGCGAGGCCCGGCGAGCTCCTGTTCGCCTCGGAGCTGCTCGGAGGCCAGCCGGCGCCCTCGATCGCTCGCGCCGCCGGGGGCGGCGCGCTCGTGCTCCTCGCCGACCACCCCACGCTGCGCGAGCTGTTCGAGAGCACGCCCGAGCTGCTCTCCATCCTGGCGCAGTCGGTCTCGATGAACGCTCAGCGCGGCTGAGGCGGCGCGCGGAGCCAAGGCCGCGCGGGGCTCGGCTGGCTCCGCGCGTCAGCGAGCCCTGGCGGAATGCCCGGCGGGCGGAGCTAGAGCTGGCCGCTCTTCGGCCCCAGCGGCCGCGCGGCCCCCTGCTCCAGCTCGGCAGGATCGATGGGCTCCGCTTCCTCGTTGACCTGCCAGACGAGCTCGCTGTTGCCCTGCGCCCCGGCGAAGCGGAGCCCGAACCACCTCGCGCTCGGCGAGATCGTCGGCTTCCCGTCCGCGGTCGCGCGCGGGAAGCGGATGCGGAACGCCTGGCGCCACACCGTGTTGTACGGGAAGTAGGTCCGCTCGAGCGCGTTCGGCTTGGCGATCGCGACGATCTCCTCGGGCGCCGTCTCGTTCCCGGTGTCGTCGATCAGCCGCACGATCCACGCGCTGTTCGGCGTCGAGAGGTCGTTGTACTTGCGCTCGCCCCCGAAGATCGCGACGAAGAACTGATGGCGCTGGCGCGTCTCCTCGAGCGTCTTCTCGAGCAGCTTCTGCCGCTGCTCGATCGTGAGCCGGTAGTCCTGCGCGTAGCGGACCACGTAGGCCCAGCGGAAGTCCCACGACTCGAAGGTCGCGGTGGCGGTGAGGAAGTTGTCGAGCTCGGAGAGCGCGAACAGGTGCTCCGTGCGCGTCCAGCTGCGCAGCACGTTCTCGTAGTCCGTCGCGACGTACTCGCGGGGCCCCTCGTTCAGGCTCACGAGCTGGGTCGAGCAGCCGGCCGGGCCAAGTAGCGCCGCGAGAACCAGACCGCGCCGGAGCCATCCTGCGTTGACCACGCGGCCAGGGTACCGAGCGCCCGCGCTGGATGCACGCACACTCGAAGCCGATCCCGCGCCTTCCGCGCCTTCGGCCAGAAGCGCGCCCGGCGAGCGCGCCCGCCGCGCTCACGGGGGAGCCCGTGGAGCGCCTGTCGGGAAGGTGAACCCGACGCTGAACCGCGCGGCGTAATACGAGGCGACGTCGCCGCGCAGCGGGGTCGTGACCGGCAGGAGCACGCTCAGCGCCGGCTGCACGTTCGACAGGATGAAGCGGACGCTCGGCGAGACCGCGAACGTCGCGCGCCGGTCGTCCAGCACGTCCTGGGTCAGCTGGTAGACCTCCCACAGCTCCAGACCCACCCCGACCGGCCTGGCGATCCGGTAGCCGAAGTAGAACGCCGTGTGCGCCGTGATGTCGGTGCGGCGCTCCCCGGACCGCGGGCCGCGCACGAGCAGCGACCAGTCGAGGCCCTGCCTGAGCTGGAAGATGAACGGCCCGGTGATGTGCCGCATGTCGAACCAGGGGCGGAACGTGAGCGTGAGCTCCCGGAAGCGCGTCTCGTCCCACGGCCGCACCACGCGCGCCGTCCGGAGCACCTCGGCCTGGTCGCGCGAGACGTCGCGCGGGACCGGGAGCACGACGCCGAAGCCTCCGCCGGAGGCGAGCCCGCGCACGCTCGACCAGACGCCGCGCCCGTACAGCTCGGGGCTCCCGAGCAGGATCGACCGCTCGACCCCCGGGACGCTCGCCGCGGCGCTGTCATGCACCGCGCCGACGAACCACTTGCGCGGGACGAGCGGCACCTCCATCTCGCCGTGCGAGTACCAGGCGAAGGCGAGCTTGCCGCCCGCCCGGCTCGCCGCGTCGGGCTCGATCACGGCCGCCGTGTACTCGAAGGTGAAGGTCGGATCGCGCAGCGTGAGCCCGGGGAGCGTCGGGGGCGCGGGGACGTCGAAGACGGCCTCGTCTTCCTCGTCGGACCACGCGCCCGGCGCCGCGGCCAGCGCGGACGCCGGCCGCGCGCACGGCCAGAGCGAGAGCAGCGGCAGGCAGCGCAGCAGGAGCCGCATCACCGCGCGGGCGAGGCGCCCGCCGGGCGCGAGAACCCGCGCGGGCGGCCTCGTCGCCACGCAGGGAGGGCTACTTCGACCCGAGGCCGAAGTCGTTCGCGGTGACGTAGAGCATCAGCCCGAGCAGCATGAACACGCCGACCAGGTGGATGTGCGCCTCGACGCGCGCGTTCGGCCGGCGCCGCGTGGCGGCCTCGTAAAACAGGAACATCAGGCGGCCGCCGTCCAGGGCGGGGAACGGGATCAGGTTGAACGCGCCGAGGTAGGCCGAGAGCACCCCGAGGAACTCGAGCGCGTGCGGCAAGCCGCGCTTGGCCGCGTGCGCGGTCTCCCCGATCATCCGCGCCGGGCCCCCGAGCTCGCCCTCGATCTTGCCCGTGAGGACCTGGCCGAGCCCGACGACGAGGTCCTGCACGACCTTCGGCGGCATCTTCAGCGCGAGCAGCGCGGCCTCACTCGCGGTCACCGGTACCCGCTGGACCGGCCCGACGGGGATCACGCCGATCTTGCCCGAGCCGCTCTCGTTGGCAGGCGTGACCTTGGCCGAGACGCGCTCGCCCGCGCGCTCCACCACGAGGTCGAGCGGACGGCCGGGGCTCCTGGAGATGATCTCCGCCATCTTCTCCCAGTCGCGGACCGGGGTCCCGTCGATCTCGACGATGCGGTCGCCGTCCTTCAGGCTGGCCGCCGCCGGCATCCCGGCGACCACGCCGATGTCGGTCAGGCGGTGGGGCTTGCCGCCCACCATCAGGCTCGCGAAGAAGAGGACCGACGCGAACAGGTAATTGGCGAGCGGACCGGCGAAGATCGCGGCGATCCGGCCCATCAGGCTCGCGTTCGCGTAGCTGCCCTTGTCCTCGGGATCGACCTCCTCGAGGGGGTTCATCCCCGCGATCTGCACGTACGCCAGGAAGGGGATCATGGCGACCTGGAACACGGTGGGGCCGTGCTTCACCGGGTCGTGGCGAAAGAGCCGCACGCGGACCTTGTCCGCGGCGGTCGTGAACCAGTAGTACCCGTCCTTCGGGACAACCTTGAAGAAGGTGGGGCCGAAGCCGATCGAGAACTTCAAGACGCGCATGCCGTAAGCGCGCGCGGCGAGAAAGTGCCCTCCCTCGTGGACCACCATCAGCAGGGCGAGACCGAGGATGCCTACGAAATACCAGCCGACCATCTCCGGCTAGTCTAACCAGGGCGGGCCCTGTCCGCACGTGCCCGATGTCCGCGCCGTACGCCCGCCCCGGCGAGATGCCGCCCGCGGCGGAGGCCGTGCGCTCCCGCCGGCCCCGGATGCGCCAGGAGAGCGCGACAGCAGGGCGGCACCCGGGGCGGCTCAGCCCGCCAGAGGGCCAGAGCCGGCGGGGAGCGGCTCAGCCGACGAAGAACGAGACGCCGACGCTGAAGAAGGGATACCCGATCCGCATCGTGAGCGACATGTTGTCGTTGAAGTGGTAGCGGCCGCCGACCATGGTGACGAAGTCGAGCCACACGTCGTTGTAGAACCCGTCGGTACGGACGACTGCGCCGAGATCGGCGAACGCGCTCCACTGATCGGTGAAGAAGAAGTTCCACTGCATGGTGACCGGACTCCAGATGGTGAAGTCGCGGCGGCAGTACCTGCAGTTGGTGAGATCCAGCCCGAACGAGATGGCGACAGTGTTGTTGAGCTTCGGGATGAACGCCGGGTCGGCGAGCTCGATGCTCGCCCTGAAGCCGAGGCCGAACTCGGGGTCGCCGAAGCCGTTGTAGCGCCCGGGCCCGTACCGCCGCAGGCCGTAGTCGCGGTGCATGAAGACGAAATCCCCGTGCGGCTCGAGCTCGGCGAAGTAGCGGGGGTGATCGTTCGGATTCTTGATGTTCGCCTGCGCTTCGGGCGCGAGCGTGAGGAGGGTGGCGCCGGCTAGAGCGACGCTCACGAGCGAGGGCAGCGCTTTCATGAGCTCTTCGTACCAAAGGAAGGGCAGCGACGGAAGCAAACGGGCACGTGTCGGCTGCATGACGGCCGCCGCTGGAAGGAGATGTCGCACCTCGCTCGGCGCGCTGCGCGCGATGCGGGCCGAGCGCGCGCGGGCCCTGGCCGAGGCGCGCGCTCGTCTGGCTGAAGCGCGCGCTTTGGGGTAAGCCGGGGTAGCCGAGCCGAGCGCCGCACGCGCGGCGCACCTCGGAGGGGCGGCCTTCCCCGGAGCGTCGAGATGAGAGGATCGACAAGCGTCATCCAGCTGGCCCGTGGCTGCGCGCGCATCGGCGGCGCGCTCGTCGCGGTCGCCGCGCTTGCCTGCAGCGGCACGATCCAGGTCGCGGGGCCGCCGCCCGAGGACGCGGCGCCCCCGCCGGCGCAGGCGAAGAAGCCGCCCACCCCGGCGAAGACCCCCGAGGCGCCAGAGCCGCCGGCGCCCACTGCAGCCGAGCCGTTCGTGACCACGCGGGACTCCGACGAGTGGGTGCGCCAGACGCTGAAGCTGCAGGCGCGCTACGAGCGCGTCCTCGTCGTCGGCGCGCCGGCCCCCGCCGCGATCCGCGTGGCCGCGCTCGATCTGAACGCGCGCGGCGCTGCGGCCGAGCCGCGGGACCTCCCTGTCACAGGCGCGTTCGCGACGCTCCAGGAGGCGGCGGACGCGGCGCGCGGCGGCGATCTCATCGCCGTGTTGCCCGGGACGTACGCGGGGTTCTCGGTTGGCGACAAGCCGAGCGCCGGCCAGGAGCGGTACATTCATTTCAAGGCGATGGGGAGCCCGGGCGAGGTCGTGATCAACCGGGGGTGCGCCGCCGATCCGAACTGGATGATCTACCTGAAGACGGCGCACCACGTGGTGATCGAGGGCTTCCGCCTCGCTGGCAGCAGCGCGCCTGGGAGGCAGAGCGCGGCCGAGCCGAAGGCGGGGATCATGATCGACGGCGCCTTCGGCGAGACCAGCAGTCTCGCGCACCACATCGCCATCGTCGGCAACTTCGCCCATCACCATCGGACGTGGGGGGTTCACTCCACCGACAGCCACACGGTCCTGCTACAGGACAACCTGTTCGCCTTCTCGGCGGGCGAGCACGGCGCCTACATATCCGACGGATCGGACAACTACGTGGTCCGTCGCAACGTGTTCTTCGGCAACAACGCGAGCGGGTTCCAGGCGAACCTCGATCCGGAGGCCTCGCTCGACGCGGTGCTGGAGCACCCGTCGTTCCGGGATCATCCGCGGAGGGAGCCGACCCGCGCCTGGGCCACGGAGCTGATGAAGGGCGCGACGGAGCGGTTCGGCGAGCACGGGTTTCCGGACGGCCGCGGCGTGAACTTCATCATCGAGCAGAACGTCATCAACGGCAACGGGCGCAGCGGCGGCGGGGCGATCAACCTCGCCGGGGTGTCGGACTCGGTCATCCAGAACAACCTCATCTACGGCAACCTCGCCAGCGGGATCGCGCAGTGGGACAACGCGAACCCGTTCGACCGGGCCTATGTGGAGCCCGGCCCGCGCGCTCCGGAGCAGGTGACCGGGCCTGACGCGCTGCCGCTCTGGGGCTGCCGCAACAACCTGATCCGCAACAACACCGTGGTGCTGAGCGCGAGGGGCCGGCCCGCGCTCCAGTGCGGCAATGGGAGCTGGGGTTGCCGCCTGCGGAACAACATCCTCGTGAGCGACGCCTCGCCGTCGATCGAGGTGCTGAGCACGAGCATCTACCGGTTCGACGCCGGCCACAACGTGGTGACCCAGGTGAGCTACGGCGGCATGCCGGAGGGGCTGAAGCGCCTCGCGGCCGCGCTTCCGGAGACGAGGGCGATCACGGGCATCACGCGCGCGCGGTTCGCGACGGAGGTGGTGCGCGCGAGCGAGGAGCCGTGGGTGATCTTCGAGGGGGGCTGGTGGAAGCTCAACCCGAACCGGCCGGATTTCAGGCCGAAGCGGTCGTCGAAGGTGCTGATCGGGCAGGGCGATGCGCGCGAGGTGCCCGCGCGGGATCTGCTCGGCGTGGAGCGCAGCGGCGCGGAGCTCGGGGCCCTGTCGCCGGGGCCGGGCTGAGGGGAGGCGGCCGCGAGGGATCGTCGAGTATGGCGTGGCGTGCCGGGGGCGCGCCGGGCACGGCCGGGGCGCGGAGGGCGACGACGGGGCCGCCTTCGGGTGGGCGACGGCGTCACCGGAAGCTGGTCGCGGGGATGCGCGCGCCCGGGCATGGGTTCCTCGGCGAAAAATCTTGCCGGGGGAATGAAGCAGGCGAACGATCCCGCGCCGTTGGGGCAATAACGTGGAACACCCGCGGCGTGCCCAAGGAGAACGGCGATGCGCAGCAGGACTTCTTCTTTGGTATTCGTATTCTGTCTCGCGGCGGGCGCCGCGTTCGCAGCGTGCTCGGGCGAGACGACGGAGAACCCTGGCGGCGACGGGGGAAGCGGAGCGAGCGGCAGCGCGGGAACGACGAGCAGCACGACGGGAGCGAGCACCAGTTCGACGACGGCCGCGACGTCGAGCGGAGCAGGCGGGGACGGCGGGGGCGGCAGCGACGGCGGCGCCACCGTGTGCGATCAGGCCTGCGACAAGGCAGACGAATGCGGATTTCCCGTGTGCGACGCCCTTCCGTTCGACTGCGCAGATCCAGCATCGGAGTGCGGCGCGCGGTGCGTGGTCGACGCGACGTGCGAGCAGCTCCAGTCGCTGGAGGGGGACACTGTCGATCCGGAGCTCGCCGGCTGCCTGAGTGAGTGCCAGGGTGACGAAGGGGGCAGTGCCTTGGAGTGCCTGAGCTGCTCGACACGAAACGGCTGCATGGATGCCTGCACAGACGACACTGGGTGTCTGCTCTGGCTTCTTTGCGCGCGGGGGTGCATGACAGACGACCCTCGCCCCGAGTGCTTCAGAAGCTGCGATGCGGATGCCGCAAACGGCCCGGGCGGTGAGGGCGTCGAGGCTCTCTACCGCGCTGTCTATGAGTGTACCTGCACTAGCTGCGCGGACACATGCGAAACCATCGCAAACCCATGCAGCCCGTGAGTTGAGAAGCCTCACCAGCGCACAGATCGATCGCCACTCACCGCCTGCGGCCGCCAGGCACCTCGCAATGATCTCGGGCGCCTCACGGGCTGAAACTTGCGACGAAGACATCCCCATCGCCCTGCGGGGTCATCACCCCGGCACCGAAATCAATCCTTCCATCCGCAGCGCCGGCAATCAGTAGCTCACCGCGGCCGCTGAGCACGCTCGCCGTCGCGCTCACGCCGTCCTCCCCCATCAAACCGAAGGTCCTGGTCCAGAGTGGCTCACCTTCGGGCCCAACCTTCGCGAGCACCAAATCTCTCTCGGATTTCGCGCGAAGCAAATCTCCGCCCAACTCCACAGTACCGACCAGGCCACCAACGATCATCACATCACTCGCGGACTCGGCCAAGATCCCACCAATAGTCAGCGCACCATCGAAGACTCGAGCCCACTCGTAAACGTTAGAGGTCGTATACTTTAGCAAGGCGCTCGCGCGTTCATTCACCACGACCTCACCGCCACCAAAATCAACCGTCCCTTGGAACCCTATCACGAGAGCCGGACCACCCAGTCTATCGACAGCGATGGTCTGCAGCGTCTCGTGGTCGGTGCCTCCCACAACCCTCGCCCAGCTCACGAGGCCACGGCTCGTGAGCTTCGCCAGGAACACATCCGCGCCACCAGCGGACGCGTATGAAAGGTCCCCCAGAACCAGCTCGTCATAAAAGTGCCCCGCCAGGATAATATTGCCAGCCGCATCGACGATCACTCTTTGGGCAATCTGCGCATCCTCACCGCCCCACACCCGAACCCAGCCGCTCTCATCGTCGACGGAACCGTCGGAAGACCGCAACTTGGCCACGAATATTTCCTCCGAATCAGTCTCATTGGAAACAACGTGCTCGTCATCGAATCGGATTGTTCCGCAGAAGTCCCCCACGAGCACCACGTCCCCATCTGGAAGGAACGTCATCCCCCTCACGGCGCTCGGCACGAGCCCGCAGATCTTTCCGCCCAGCGGCTTCCGCCACAGCAACCGCCCATCCGGGTCGTACTTGTGCAGCACCATGTTCATCGAGGCCAGCTGACTTTCGAGCTCCAAGCTCGTGACCATGACTTCGCCCTGCGAATTGACCGCGAGTGCGTACACGGTATCTCCTTTTACGTCGCCCACCTGTCGACTCCAGACGTACTCCCCAGAAGCAGAGAACTTGGCCAGGAACGCGTCGTTACCTCCGGCAGCGATGAGCACATCGTCTCCGAACGACATCGCTCCCGTGAACTTGCCACCGACATAAACATTGCCCGCTGAGTCAGTCGCGACGCCGGTCACGTCCTCCTCCTCGGCCCCGCCGATGAGCCTCGCCCACCTGACGCAATCCTTCCCGTCGCAGTCCTCGTCGTCCGTGCTCGCGCACGTCTCTGCCGCAGGCATCACCTCGCCCTCGCACGCCTCGTACCCGGAGCCGTCCTGCTTGCACGCCTGCGTCCCGGCCTCGCAGATCCCGGCGCCTTTCGTCCCGGGGGGCCCGGAGTAGCACTCGATCACGTGCTCGGGCTCGCACGTGGAGCCTCCGCCTGTCCCCGTCGCCGTCGTGGCGTCCGCGGTTGCGGCGTCCTCGAAGTCGTCGAGGCCGAGCACCAGCCCGCAACCGGATACGGCCATGATGCCGACACCAGCGAGGCATCGGAGCGATGTGCGCATTCTCATGCGCGCCATCGTAGTGCGAGAAGCGCGGGGCGTCAGCCTGAGCGCTTCGCTCGAACCGTTGCGGCGAGACGAGACCACCGCTCCGCCGATCGAGCGCGACAGGCTCCTTGACTTCGGGGCTTCGCCTCTACCCTCAGCGTGACCTTACTTACCACGACGTGAGCCACGGGAGCAGCGCTGGCGCGCGTGGCGGAAGAGCGTGCCGCAATCCCGCGCAGACGGGCGCGGGGCGCGTGTACACTCCGCCTCGTGCCGCCCGCGCCGTCCCGCGATCGCCTCCAGGCTCGCTTGTCGAAGAGATCCCCGCTGCCCCGACGCCGCCCGTCACGCCCCGCAAGTTCAGCCTTGCTCGCCGCGCTGGTATGGCTCACGGCGTGCTCCGTTCCGAACGACGGCGGCACCAGCCCGGGGAAGAAAGCGGACGCTTTCGGGGAACCCCACATGTCGCCCGCCGCCGAGAGCATGGCTCCCACCGCGGCTTCCTCGCTCACGGCACCGACATCTGCCGGCAGCGCGCACGCCGGCTCAGGCATCCTCAGCGGCTCAGCCCCCGGTCCCACGCCGACCGCGGTCAGCCTGGGCGCCGCCCCCGCGGAGACGCCCCCGCTCGGCTCGGCCGGCGCCCCGCCGCTCGCCCCTCCCGCCCCGCCGCCGGGCCCCTGCCCCACCGACATGGCCCTCGTCAGCGGCTTCTGCATCGATCGCTACGAGGCGCACCTGGTCATCGACGCCGGCGGAGAGCTCTCCGTCCACCCGCACTTCAAGCGCCCCGAGCCGGGCGTCCGGTACCTCGCCCGCAGCGCGGCCGGCGTCTTTCCGCAGGCGTACATCAGCCGCGTCGAGGCCAAGGCCGCCTGCGTCGCCGCGGGCAAGCGCCTCTGCACGCGGCGGGAATGGCAGCGCGCCTGCCGCGGCAACGGCGCCCACCGCTACCCCTACGGCCCGCGCGGCGAGCGTGGGCGGTGCAACACCGGCAAACCCCACCTCCTGCGGGAGGTCTTCGGCGAGCACCCGCCGGGCGGGTGGAGCTACGAACGACACTTCAACAGCCCCGACCTCGACCAGAAACCAGGCTTCCTGGCGAGGAGCGGCGAACACGCCGGCTGCGCCAGCGAGCTCGGCGTCCACGACATGATCGGGAACCTGCACGAGTGGGTCGGCGACATGGTCGATGACGAGCTCGTGATGCGGATGAGCACCGAAGGCGTCGAGCGCCGCGATCAGCCGTGGCACGAGGGAAACGGCGTGTTCATGGGCGGCTTCTTCAGCACGACCAGCGAGCTCGGCCCCGGCTGCTACTTCACCACCATCGCCCACGAGCCGACCTATCACGACTACTCCACGGGATTCCGCTGCTGCGACAGCGTCGAGCTGCCAGCCGCTCCGGGGACGACCGACGCGAGCCGGCGAGACGGCGGCGGCTGACAGCGCGGCCGGCCACGACGCGCGGCTCGGCGCCGAGGTCCCCGGCACCAGCAGGCCCCGGCGAGCTCGCCCGCGGCGCGATCCCAGCGACGCTGCGCCCGAGGACGGCTGCGGCGCGCTCATCACGGGCAGCCCTCTCGGAGGATCGCCCGTCGATTCCTGCCCGCGCCAGGAACAGAGCGCCTCCGCCAGATGTCCTGCCCTCTCGATGACCACGAGCGCAGCGACGACCCTCGAAGACGCTCGCGCGATCACAAGGCTTCGCCCCCGCCACGGCCGGTGGGCCGCGGCAGCCGCGGCGCTGCTCCTCGCCGGCCTCGCGGCCATCGGAGCCTGCGTCAGCCAGCCCCTCGTGGCGGCGCTCCCGCCGCCCGCTCCGGCGCTCTCCGCGGACCCCGCACGCATGGAGCGCGACGTCCGGAGGCTCGTGGAGGAGTTCCGCCCGCGGGGCCACCGGCAGATCGCGCAGCTGGACCGCGCCGCGGCGTACCTGCGCGACGAGCTCAGCGCCGCCGGAGGACGCGTGACCGAGCAGCTCTACGATGTCGAGGGACGGACGTATCGCAACGTGCTCGCCCGGTTCGGCCCGGATTCGTCGACGCGCGTCGTGGTCGGCGCCCACTACGACGCGGCGGACGACTTGCCCGGCGCCGACGACAACGCGAGCGGCGTGGCAGGGCTGCTCGAGCTGGGGCGGATGCTCGGCCGCGCGCCCCTCCGCGGCGACGTCGAGCTCGCGGCGTTCACGCTGGAGGAGCCGCCCTATTTCCGGTCTGCGCACATGGGCAGCGCCCATCACGCGAATGCGATGCAAGCAGCAGGCGTGAAGGTCCGGGCGATGATCAGCCTGGAGATGATCGGATATTTCACCGACGAAGAGGACAGTCAGGCGTTCCCGCTGGCGCCGCTCTCCATGCTGTATCCCACGAAGGGGAACTTCGTGGCCGTGATCGGCAACCTGGAGGGGCTCTCGCTCGTTCGCACCGTCAAGGGGGCGATGCGCGGCGCGACCGATCTGCCCGCCTATTCCCTGAGCGCTCCGGCGCTCGTCCAGGGCGTGGACTGGTCCGACCACCGGAGCTACTGGGAAGCGGGTTATCCAGCGGTCATGATCACGGACACGGCGTTTCTGCGCAACCGGCGTTACCACACCGACAAGGACACGCCGGATACGCTCGACTACGCACGCGCTGCAAAGGTCGTCACCGGCGTGGCCCAGGCCGTCCTCGCGCTCGCGAACGAGTGAGCGCGCTGCCGTCGCCATGCCTCACGCCGCGAACATCCGATCGAGCACCGCCCTCGGCGCGCCGCCCTTCAGGGTCGCCTCGAGCGCCTCGAACACCCCCGCATCCACCTTCCGCGCCTTCGCGAACGCCACGACGCGCGGGATCAGCGGGATCGCCTCCACCCGCAGCCTGGCCTCCGCGACCGCCTCGTCGAGCGTCCGCCCGCGCGCGAGCGCCTTGCCGAGCACCACCTCGGGGCGGCTCTCGAGCCGGATCGAGGCGAGCAGGTCGCCGTAGCCGCCGAGCCCCAGCATCGTCCGCTCCTCCGCGCCCGCCGCGGCCGCGACGCGGGCCGCGCTGTCGACCGCCCTCGAGATCAGCGCGGCGAGCAACCCCGGCCCGGCGCCCGCCTGCTCGGCGAAGCCGACGCCGACGGCGAGGCAGCCGACCAGCGCCGACGCCCACTCCAGGCCCTGGAGATCGGGCGTCGTGTAGACGTGGAGCGCGTCCGACTGGAACGCCGCGGTCACGGCGGCGTGGACCTCCGGGAAGCGCGAGCCGCACACCATCGCCGAGGGGCGGCCCTCCCGGAGCTCGTCTTCCTGGACCGGGCCGCCCAGCGCGCCCACCCGGCGCGCCGGGGTCTCCTCGCGCACCAGATCCGAGACGGTCTTCAGCGCCTCGCCCTCGAGGCCGCGCACGCCGTGGATCACGAGGTGCGAGCCGTCCATGTGATCGCCGAGCGAGCGCAGCGCCGTCCGGGCCGCGTTCGACGGCACCGCGATCACCAGCAGCCGCGCCCGGGCGACCTCCGCGTGGTCCCGCACGATCCGCGGGCCGCCTTTGATCTGCGGCTGCTCGCGGCGGGAGTACAGGAGGACCTCCGCGCCGGTGCGGCTGGCCGCGAGCGCCAGCGCCACGCCCCAGAAACCGCCGCCGATGACCCCCACCGAAGGCGCCGGAAGCGCGCTCCCCGGGGCGCTCACTGGCCACCCCCGGCGCCGTTCATCGAGCCCACGTGCGCGTCCGCAGCGCCCGCGCGGGACGAGGCCGGTGAGGACGACGAAGCGGACGAGGCCGAGCCCCGCGGCTCTTCCAGGGGCGGCGGCGACGAGGCGGGCTCGAGCGGCGGGAGCGGCGGCTGGACCTGCAGGCCGGAAGGGACGCCCGGCGGGGCGATGACGTCCCACGCCACCCCGTGGGCGGCGAGGCGGTTCTGGTAGTAGAAGAGCAGGTTGGTGTCGCAGATCGCGATGCCGTCGGGCCGCGAGTCGAGCACCGGCGACGAGTGGTAGCCCGCGAAGGCGCGCAGCGCGCGCTCGACGATGTCCCCGCCCGAGCCGAGCCGGACGTCCTCGCCCAGCACGATGCACCCCCGCTGCTCGAGCGCGCGCAGCCGATCGCAGAGGGCCACGACGTCGGCCGCGAGGTCGTCGCGCGGCACCGTGAGCACGTCGCGCTGCCGGAGCACCGTGAAGAGATCCGCGGCGGGCGCCTGGCTGCGGAGCCGGGCGAAGCTCGCCGCCGCGACGACGTGCGTCGCCATCACGACCGTGTCGCGCGCGTACGCCCGGCAGATCTCCTCGCCGAGCTCGCGCGCGTACTGGGCGTCGCGCGCCGCGTCGATGACCGCCTTGCCGCCCTGATCCTTCACGTAGCTCGCCGGATCGACCTCGCGACCGCGGGCGTCGAACGAGCGGCCGAGCTCGTCGACCCGGTTGCCGAACGGATCGAGCGGGTCGGAGAAGCGGATGACCACCGCCGCGTTCATCGCGAGCAGCTTGCGCAGGAACGAGGCGATCCGGCCGATGCGGCTCGACTCGTCGTCCTCGATGATGAAGCGGCCCTTGCCGGCCTCGGAGAGGAAATCGGCGATCAGCGTCTCGGCCTCGAGCGTGATGAGGTAGTTGATCGTGGCCGGGACGAAGAAGACGCGGCGCTCGCGGCCGCTCTGCAGCGTCCGCGTGTAGGCCTCGAACGCGCTGCCGACCAGGCCCAGCTTGAGCTTCCGCTCGATGCCGCCCGAGCGAGACCGCGTGCCCCCCGGGAAGAACAGCGAGTGGTAGCCGCGCTCCAGGAGCACGCCCGAGTACGTCTTCAGCACGTCCTTGTAGAGGTTGTGCCGGATGCGCCGGTCGACGCGGTAGGCGCCGAGGTTGTGCATGAAGAACGAGAGGACCGGGTTCGTGAACAGGTTCTTGCCAGCGCCGTACGTGGCGGGCGGCAGGCCGGCGCGCTCGAGGGCATAGCCGAACACGATCGAGTCCATGTTCGACAGGTGGGTCGGGACGTAGACGGCCGTGCCGCGCTGCACGAGCGAGCGGAGCTTCGCGAGCGGGCCCTCCACGAGCACCCGGTCGGCCAGGAGCTCGAGGCTGACGAGCTTGAGCGGGTCGCGGACCACGGTCATGAGCTTCCGCGGCGCGAGCAGCGCGCTCACGACCGGCGGCAGGAGCCGCGACGACAGCTGGTAGACGCGCCGGTCGAAGTTCCCCGCGATGTCCCACGCGTACTCCTCCGAGAGCTCGCGCAGGCGGCGGCGGCGCTCGGCGTCGTGCATGCGGCCGAGCGAGCGGGCGAGCCGCTGCCACTCGGCGAGCTCGCGGATGTCCTGCGGCTTCCGGGACCCCTCGAGCCGCTTCGCCTCCTGATACGCCGCCTCGTTCATGGCGAGCAGCGGATCCCTCGTGGAGCCGACGACCCGGTCGACCACGGTGCGCACGATCTCGTCGCGCGCGTCGTTGAACCCGAAGATGGGAGCGCGGGAGTCCATGGGCCTAGTCGTATAGAAATCGGACGGCGGGCGCGAGCGGAATACGGCCGCGCGCGACGCCGAAAGTCAGCGGTAATCGTCCTTCGCGCGACGCACGGCGGCGAACACGTCGGACGGCGCGGCCCCCGGGAAGCGCGCCTGCAAACGCGGCTCGCCGCAGCGCAGGAACGGGTTCGTCGCGAGCTCGTCGGCCATCGTGCTCCCGACCGTGGGCTCGCCGCGCTCCCGCGCCGCACGGGCAGCCGCGAGCTTCCTGCGGACAGCCTCGTTCTCGGGCTCGACCGCCTCGGCGAAACGGAGGTTGTTCACGGTGTACTCATGACCGCAGAAGACGCGCGTATGCGCCGGGAGCGCGGCGAGCTTGGAGAGCGAGGCGTGCATCACCTCCGGCGTCCCCTCGAACATACGGCCACATCCGGCGATGAAGAGCGTGTCTCCTGTGAACACAACGTCCTCGACGCAATACGAGACGGCGCCGAGCGTGTGGCCGGGGACGTGCAACGGCTGGAGCGTGAGGCCGGCGACCTGGACCGGCGTGCCCTCCTCGACCCGCTCCGTCTGCGCGGGAACGCGCCCGACGTCGCTCGAGTGCGCATAGACCGGGAGGTCGCCGTAACGCTCGCGGAGCGCCTCGTTGCCACCGACGTGATCGTGGTGGTGGTGCGTGTTGACGATGGCGACCAGACTGAGCTTCTCGCGCTCGAGCGCCGCGATGATCGGCTGGGCCTCCGAGGGATCGATGACGATCGCCTCGCGCCGCCCGTCCGCGGCCACGAGGTACGCGTAGTTGTCGCTGAGGCAGGGCACGGGGAGGATGCGCATGAGGCGTCGACTATAGCGGCGCCCCCGGCGAGAGCCGGGGAAAAGGTGCGCGCGGCGCGCGTGGATCGCGCATGAGCTCGAGAAAGTTTGAGAATTTTTCGGCCGAACCGGCAAGTGGTCCCGAGCGGGACGGCGGGCGGCCTGGCGGAGATCCGCGCGGTGACGCGGGCGCCATGGTGTGGCAGAGGGGCCGGCATGACGTCCGCCGAGCCCTCCGTCCGCTACCGCATCGGCGTCGATGAGAACGGGCTGGGCCCGCGGCTCGGTCCGATGGTGGTGACGGCGGTCCTCACGCGCGTCACGGAGGCGGGCTGGCAGGTCGCCGGCCGCGCCCCTCGCGGCGCCCTCGCCCAGCGGCTCGGCGACTCGAAGCAGCTCGTGGCGCACGGGGATGTCTCGCTCGGCGAGGCCTGGGCTCGCGCGCTGGTCGCGCGCGGCTGCGGCCGCGCGGGGACGGCCAGCGGCGCGTCGTCGGTGGACGAGCTGCTCCACGCCGTCGCGCTCGAGGATCGCCCCGCGCTCCGTGCGCTCTGCCCGGGCCACGTCGAGGAGCAGTGCTGGTCGGCGGAGGGCGAGGCGTTCACCGCATCCGACGAGCTGCTCGGCGCGATCGGCAAGGACCTCGACAAGCTCTCGGAGAAGGGGGTCGAGGTCGTCGCCGTGCGCTCGGTGCTGCTCTGCGCGAAGCGGATGAACGACGGGGCGCGCGCCGGGAAGAACAGGTTCGTGCTCGATCTCCACGCGATGGAGCGCCTCGTCCTGGAGCTCCGCGGCCTCGCCGGCGCGGAGGTCTTCGCGGTGTGCGGCAAGGTCGGTGGCTTCGGCAAGTATGGCTCCGTGTTCGGCCCGCTCGCGGGGAGGATGCACGCCGTGCTCGAGGAGGGCCGCGCCCGCAGCGCCTACCGCTTCCCCGGCCTCGGCGAGATCGCGTTCGTCCGCGATAGCGACGCCTCGGATCTGTGCGTCGCGATGGCGTCGATGGTGGGCAAGTACGTCCGCGAGGCGCTCATGGAGCGGGTCGCGCGCCACTACCAGCGCGCGGTCCCGGGCCTGCACGGGGCGAGCGGCTACTACGATCCGGTCACGTCGGCGTTCATCGGGGCGACCCGCCTCGTCCGCCGCGCGCGCGAGATCCCCGCCGAGTGCTTCGAGCGGGGCGCCGGCGAGAGCGACGGCGAGAGCGACGCCTCGCTGGAGAGCGGCGGCCCGTAGCGCTGAGGCCGGCGCCGCGCGGGCCGCGCTCGCCGGGCGAAACCAGCGGGGCCGCGGGGCGTAGGAGGGTTAGGTGCGCTACCCTCGACAGGCCAGGTGGATGATGAAACGGCTCCGCGCTGCTGGTCTTCTCTTCGCGCTCGTCCTCATTGCGTGCGCCGCCGTGTTCGCGTGCTTTCGCGCCGGCGATGCAGGGAGGGCGAGCAAGGTGATTCCGGGGTCCAAGGAGGCTGTGACGATGTCGGACAGAAGCTATCGCAAACCGTCGGATGAGGAGCTGCGCAAGCAGCTCACGCCGCTCGCATACGAGGTCACCCAGCGCGACGCGACCGAGCCGCCGTTCCGCAACGCTTTCTGGGACAACCACGAGGCGGGCCTCTACGTGGATGTCGCGAGCGGCGAGCCGCTCTTCACGTCGCTCGACAAGTTCGACTCGGGCACCGGCTGGCCGAGCTTCACGCGCCCCGTCGAGCCGGAGCGCGTCGTGGAGCGCTCGGACAGGGGCCACGGGATGGTCCGAACGGAGGTGCGCTCCAAGGCCGGCAACTCGCACCTCGGGCACGTCTTCGAGGACGGGCCCGCGCCCGACGGGCTGCGCTACTGCATCAACTCCGCGTCTCTCCGGTTCATCCCGCTGGCTCGCCTCGAGGCGGAGGGTTACGGCGCCTATCGGGCGCTGTTCGAGGGCCGCGGCGGCGCGCCTCGGGAGCAAGCGAGCGCGAACGCCTGCGCCGTGCCGGCGCCGGGGGAGGCGCCTGGGTGCCAGACGACGCTGGAGACGGCCGTCCTGGCGGGCGGCTGCTTCTGGGGGATGGAAGAGCTCCTCCGGCAGATCCCCGGTGTCCTCGAGACGGAGGTCGGTTATGCCGGCGGCCGGACGAAGGCGCCGACCTATGAAGACGTGAAGACCGGATCGACCGGCCACGCCGAGTCGGTGCGCATCGTCTTCGATCCCGCGAAGCTGTCCTATGCCGAGCTGCTCGAGAAGTGGTTCTTCCGCATGCACGATCCGACGACGCGGAACCGCCAGGGCAACGACGTCGGTACGCAGTACCGCTCAACGATCTTCGTCACGACGCCCGAGCAGCGCCGCATCGCCGAGGAGGTGAAGGCGCGCGTCGACAAGAGCGGCAAGTGGCGCGCCCCGCTCGTCACCGAGATCGTGGAGGCCGGGCCGTTCACGCGCGCCGAGGAGTACCACCAGAAGTACCTGGAAAAATACCCGGCCGGGTATACGTGCCATTTCATGCGCGATTGATGAGGGCGGTGGCCCGCGCCGTCGACTCGATGGTTTCGTCGACGGCGCAGGCTGGTGATGCTCGAGAGCGGGCGGATCAGCGATTGGCGATGTGGATCGCGGCGCCCATGGCGTGGGCGGCGGCTTCCATCAGCGACTCGCCGAGGGTCGGGTGGGGGTGGATCGTGAGCGAGAGATCCTCGAGGAAGGCCGCCATCTCGAGCGAGAGGGACGCCTCGCTGATCATGGTGCTGGCCTCCGGCCCGACGATGTGGACGCCGAGCACCTGCTTCGTCTTCTTGTCGGCGACGATCTTCACGAAGCCCTCGGTCTCGTTCATGGCCATGGCCTTGCCGAGCACCGAGAACGGGAACTTGCCGATGCTGACCTCGAGGCCCTTCGCCTTCGCCTCCGCCTCGGTGAGCCCCACCGTGGCGATCTCCGGATCGGTGAAGATCGCGCCCGGGATCGCGACCCAGTCCTTCTCGGCCTTGTGCCCCGCGATGACCTCGGCGGCGATCTCGCCCTCCTTCGTCGCCTTGTGCGCGAGCAGGGGCGGCCCGCTGACGTCGCCGATGGCGTAGATCGACGGCACGTTGGTGCGGCAGAACTTGTCCGTGGGGACGAACCCGCGCTGATCGACCGTCACGCCGACCTTCTCGAGGCCGAGGCCCTTGCTGCTCGGCCGCATGCCGACGGCGACGAGCACGGTGTCGACGACGATCGTCTGCTCCTTGCCGTCGGACTGGATCTTCACCCCGACCGAGCCGTCCTTCTGCTTCTCGTACCCGAGCGCCTTGGCGTTCTTGTGGATCGTGCCGCCGCGCTTCAGGATCTTGCGCTCGACGATCTTGGTGCAGTCGGGGTCGACGCCCGTGAGCAGCTCCGGCAGCGCCTCGACGACGATGAGCTCGGCGCCGAACGCTTGGTAGACCATGCCGAGCTCGAGGCCGATGACGCCGCCGCCGATCACCATCAGCCGCTTCGGGACGCGGCGCAGGCTGACCGCCTCCTTCGCGCCGATGATCGTGTCGCCGTCGAACTTGAACGTCGGGATCTCGATGGTCGTCGAGCCGGTCGCGATCACGATCGCCTTGGTCGCCTCGAACTGCTCCACCGAGCCGTCCGCCCGCGTCACGTCCACGCGCTTCGGCCCCACGACCGTGGCGGTGCCGTTCACGACGTCGGCGCCGTTGCCCTTGAGCAGCGACCCGACGCCGCCGGTGAGCTTCTTGACGATGCCTTCCTTCCAGTCCTGCATCTTGTTGGCGTCGAGCTCGACGCCGCTGACCTTGATGCCCATCGCGGCGCCGGCCTGCGACTTCTCGTAGAGGTGGGCGGCGGAGATCAACGCCTTGGAGGGGATACACCCCCAGTTGAGGCAGACGCCGCCGACGTTCTCCTTCTCGATGCAGAGCACCTTCAGCTTGAGCTGAGCGAGCCGGATGGCGCAGGGGTAACCGCCGGGGCCGGCTCCGATCACGATTGCGTCGTAGGTCTTCATCCTTGTCCTTTTGTGCGCTTCGAAGACTGGAACTAGGGGCGCCGGGGTTCGTCAGGCAAGCCCCTCGCCGACAGCCCTGAGGCCGCGCCCGCAAACGCGAGCCGTCCCTGGGTGCCCGGGGCTTACACGACCTCGCAGCGAGGGGAAATCCCTCCCCGAGGTCAGCGCCCGCCGCCGTGCGGCGGCGCTTTCGGGGAGCGCAGGAGCTCTGCGCGCTGGTCGCGCAGGTGCCAGGGCAGCTCCGCGTAGACGTCGTCGAACAGCGTCTCTCGGGCAGGCGGGCCCATCGCCTCGACCTCGGCGACGGCGGCGGCGATCTCGGCGTTGAGCTCCGCCTCGAGGGAGGACTCCGCGGCGTCGTCGAGGAGCCCGCGGCCGGCGAGGTGGCGCCCGAGGCGCAGCAGCGGGTCGCGCTGCGTCCAGCGATCGACCTCCTCCTGCGACCGGTAGCGGCTCGGGTCGTCGCTCGAGGAGTGCGCGCCGACGCGGTAGGTGAGCGCCTCGATGAAGCTGGGGCCGCCGCCGCCACGAGCCCGCGCGACCGCCTCGGAGACGGCGCGGTAGACGGCGATGACGTCGTTGCCGTCGACCCGCACCGACGGCACGCCGTAGGCGCGCCCCTTGATGGCGATCGTCCTCGAGGACGTCTGCCGGTCCGTCGGCACGCTGATGGCCCAGTGGTTGTTCTGGCAGATCATGACGCACGGCGCCTTGAAGACCGCCGCGAAGTTCATCGCGCTGTGGAAATCGGGCTCGCTCGTCGCGCCGTCGCCCATGAACCCCACCACCACGGTGCTGTCGCGCCGCAGCTTCGCGGCCCACGCGGCGCCGACCGCCTGCGGGAGCTGCGGGCCGATGCAGCTCGACCAGGACACCTGGTTCACCTGCCGCCCGCTCATGTGCGACGGCATCTGGCGCCCCTGGAGGAGGTCGCCCGAGTTGCCGAAGACCTGGGCCACATAGGTGCGGAGCGGGAAGCCGCGCACCAGCATCATCACGCTCTCGCGCAGCGCGGGGAAGATCCAGTCCGTGGGCTCGACCGCGAGCGCCGTGGCGATCGGCGTCGCCTCCTGGCCGGTGCACGCGCCGTAGAAGCCGATCCGCCCCTGCCGCTGGAGCAGGAGCATGCGCGCGTCGAGCAGCCTGAGGCGCTTGATCTCGCGGTACGCGCGCAGCAGCAGCGCGTCGCTCAGGCAGGGGTCGGTCGCGGGATCCAGGGATCCATCGTCCCTGAGGACGCTGAGCAAGCCCTCGTCGGCCCCCTCCCCTGGTCGGGGCGTGGGCGCGTGAGGTGGAGGGGCGTCGGCGGCGGACCTCGCCGAGGCGCCGGGCGGCGTGGCTTCCAGCTCGCTCATGACCGGACCATACCGCGAAATGACCGCGCTCGCGGCCCCTTCGGCCCGCGGGGACGCCCCTCGCGCCCCCGCGGCGCGCCGGAGCGAAGCGGCTCACATCGCTCACGCACGAGCTCAGCCGAGCAGGACGCGGAACATCCGCTTGCTGTCCGAGAGGTAGTAGTAAGCGGCGCGGTCCGCGTCGCCCATCAGATCGAGGATGGCGCGCTCCATCTGATCGGGGCTCAGCGTATTGGACACTTCCCACGTGTCGGGCGTGACCTCGTCGCCCTGCCACGGTCCGGCGCAGAGCGCGACGAGGCGCGACCGGTTCGCCTCGTCGGCGATCGAGAAGGTGAGGATGTAATCGTGGTTGACGAAGCCGCTATAGAGCTTGTTGTCACGCGGCATCGGATCCCTCGGTGTCGTGGGCGCGATGCGCGGCGGCGCGCGCGCGACGATCGCGCCCCGCGGAGCCTCGATCGTCGCGCGCGCGCCCACGCCCGAGGCGACGGCGCAGGTGGGGCGCCCCCGGCGTCCTCACCGCGGGCCGGGCGGCAGCGGGGCGGCCGCCTCCTCGTCGTCGTCCTGCTCGGGGCGGCGCGCGCCGAGCGTGAAGACGTGCAAGAGGACCAGGCTCGCGCCGAGGAACACCTCCGACTTGCTCACGAGCTCGGCGCGGCGATGGACGCGCTCGAGCTCCATGCCGAGCTCCCCCTCGCCGCGCCGGACGCCCTCGCGGTGGAGCGCCGCGATGCGTGGGGTGAGCGCCAGGCCGACGTACGCGGCGCACCCGGCCAACACCATGGCGACGACCCGGCGCACGCGCGCCGCGCGGCCGGCGCCCTGGCGGTACGCGGCCCAGGTGCGCGCCACCTCGGCGCCGAGGAGGATCACCGCGGCGCCGAGCGCGAATTGATCGAAGCGCGCGAACGCCGCGCTCATCGCGTCACCGGAGAAGGGGGCCGGGGCGAGCCGGAAGACGAACGGGGCAGCGCAGGCGCCCAGCGCCACGATGCCGCCGACCCAGGCCCCCGCCGCGAGCGCGGCCACGCTCGCGGCCACGCGATCGATGAGGGAGCGGCGCGACGCGGCGCGCTCTTCGGGGCTCGGGGCGAGGTCCGCCTCGCTGAACTGGGCTCCATCGTTCATGCATCCACCTCGGCAGCGAGGGCGGCGAGCGCCTCCTCGACGGCCCCCTGATCGGCCTTCCGCTCGTCTCCCCGCATCGCCGCGATCGCGGCGCGGGCGGCCGAGAGGCGGGCGCGACCGGCGGCCGCGACGGCGAGCGTGCGCTTGTGGCGGTCCCACGCGCCGAGCTCGCCGAGGATGTCGCGGATGGCCCGCTCGTGGCCCATCCGCGCGAGCGCGACGCGCGCGTGCCAGCGCAGCGGATCGCGGCCGAAGCCGAGCCTCAGCCCGAACGCGCGCCGCTCCAGGGCGCTCCGGGAAGCGGCGAGGCCGAGCTCGCCGCAGAGCTCGATGGCCGCGGCCTCGTCCTCGCGATCGACCCCGTGGAGCTTTCCTCCCACGATCTCGGCGAGCACGGGGTGGCCCACCGGATCGCCGAAGCGCGCGGTGACGACCGCCGCCGCTGCCCGGACGAGCGGGGACGCGTGGCCGAGCAGCGCGCGGGCCCGCGCCATGCCCAACGGAGGCAGCTCGCCGCTGGACTCCCCCAGCTCCTCGAACATCCGCAGCGCGATGTGGCAGACGAGCGGGTCGTCGTCGTGGGTGGCCTGCATGACGGCCTCGATCGCGTCGGCCTGCTGGGCGCAGACGCGCGGGAACGCGATCACCGCCTGGAACCGCACCTCGGGCCGCTCGTCCGAGAGGGCGCGCCGGAGCCGGCCCGTGGCCCGCATGTCGCCGATCTCACCGAGCGCCGTGATCGCCATCTGCCGGACGTAGGGATCCACGTCCTCGACGGCGAGGAGCAGGGCCGGGAGCGCCTCGACGGCCTTCGTGTCGGCGAGGGCGATGGCCGCCGCCGCGCGGACCGCCGCGTGCTCATCGACGCGGAGCGCGCCCTCGATCGCGCGCACGACCTGCTCCCGTGCCGTCGCGGCATACGGGACGAGGTCGTTCACGGCCTCCGCGCGCACGGCGGGCTTCTGCGAAGCGACGTCGCGCAGCGCAGCCTCGAGCGTCCTTTTCGCGGGGGCCGGTCCGAACACGCGGCCAACGCTAGCACGGTCGATGCGCAAAGCCGGGCCGCACCGAGCGGCGCTCAGCCGCCGCCGGAGCCGCCAGCGCCGCCGGAGCCGCCAGCGCCGCCGGAGCCGCCAGCGCCGCCCGAGCCGCCAGCGCCGCCCGAGCCGCCACCTTCGCCGCCCGAGCCGCCGCCGCCTTCGCCACCCGAACCGCCGCCAGCGCCGCCCGAGCCGCCACCTTCGCCACCCGAGCCGCCGCCTTCGCCACCCGCGCCACCGCCGCCTCCCGCGCCCGAGGCCGTGTACGTGGGCCATTCCTCCGGAACTCCCGGCTGTTCAGGCGCGGCCCTGCACACCCCGGGCTCGCTCTCGGCGTCGCCCGGCGGCTCGCTCGACGCAGACGGCGGGTTCGGCAGGCAGGCCCTCGATCCTTCCGGCGTGGCGTCGACGATCGCGGCGTTGCGTTCGCCCGGCGCTATCGCTGCGGCACCCTGGATGTTGCCCAGCGCGACGCACGAGTAGCCGCTGCGGCAGTCGTCGTCCTCATCGCAGGTGGCCATGCAGAAGGTCCGCTCGAAGCGCGGCCAGCGGACGTTCTCGAGCTCGCTGCACGCCGGCTCGATCACCGGGTTGAACGCGACACAGACGCTGCTCCCGGAGCAGCTGTCCGGCTCGCAGTTGAAGACCGTGCAGTAGCCGCCAGGCTGCGTCCCATCGCAGAGGAGCTGCTGCTCTGCCTGCACGCAATCGAGCGACGAGGTGCACGGATCGCCGATCTGGGGGCCACATCCGGCGAGCAGCGAGGATGCGCCAAGGAAGGCGAGCAGGAGGGCGGGCTCGGTGAGGCGGAGCATCGAGGAGGCCGCTTAGTACCGGCAGGGGCGCCCGCGCGCAAGCGTAGGCCCACGACGCCCAGACGCCGTCCCGGAACCGGCGCTGGCTTCCGCCCGAATTGACACCTTGCGGTCAGGCCTCTACAAACGAGCGGACCGGGGTGACCCCGGAGAACGAAGCGAAGGCCATGGCGACTTACATCACCGAAGACTGCATCAACTGCGGCGCCTGCGAGCCGGAATGCCCGAACGAAGCCATCAGCGAGGGCGACGAGATCTATGTGATCGATCCGGAGCTCTGCACCGAGTGCGTCGGCTTCTATGATCACGAAGCGTGCCAGGCCGTGTGCCCGGTCGAGTGCTGCCTGCCCAACCCGCAGATCGTGGAGACCGAGGAGGTCCTCATCGCACGCGCCGTCCGGCTGCACCCCGACGATGGGGAGCTGAAGAAGCGGGCCGCCGCCAACGATTACCCCTCGCGCTTCCGCAAGTAGCGCGCCTCTTCGCGCACCATCGCGTCGCCTCTCCGGCCGCGCTTCCCATGCCTCCGTCGGCACCGTCGGTTCAATGCGGCGCCCGGGTCACACCATGATCCGGCGCTGGGCCGCAGTGGTTCTCGCGGGTGCCTGCGCGGGCTGCCATGGCAGCGGTCCGCTGCTCCACCCGGCGCACGTCCTCCGTCCCGGCGCCGTGCGCCTCGGCGGCGGCCTGTCGGGTGACATGGTCGTCGCCGGAGCGGCGGACGCAGGGGCGAGCGCCACAGGCCCGGCGACGGCGGAGGGCGCCGCGCGGCGAAAGCTCTCCGAGATCACCGTGTCGCCCGGCGTCGCACCCTGGGCCAGCGCCCGCGTCGGGATCGAGGGCGAGAACGAAGCGGGGCTGACGTACACGGGGCGAGCCATCCGGCTCGACGGGCGCCACGCATTCCCGCTCGGCGACGCGGCCCTGTCGATCGGCCTCGGCGCCTCGGCGTTGCTCGCGGGCGGGCCGGGCCCCAGCGCAGAAGGGATCGACGTCCACGGCGCAGGGCTCGACGTCCCTCTCCTGCTCGGCTTCCGGTCGGACGCGGATCTCTACGCGCTCTGGTTCGGTCCCCGGCTCGGCTTCGAGCTCCTCGGCGGCGAGGTGCGGCTGCCCGCCGCCGGAGCGGCGGTCCGAGGACCGCTCGTCGACGCGTCGGGCCAGCATCTCCAGCTCGGGTTCGTGCTGGGCATCCGCGCGGGCTTCCGCCATGTGCACGTCGCGGTCGAGGCCACCGCGACCTACCACCACGCCGAGGGCGAGATCGCCGGCGATCCGGTCGCCATCGATCAGGGCACCGTCGCCCCGGGCGGCGGCCTCACGGTCACCTTCTGACACGGTCGAAACAAACGCAACGACGTTGCAACGTCGGCAAACGCCACGTTCGGAGCGTTCCCAGACGTAACCAAACGTAACAGGGCGTGACGAGCCGCGGCAAAGCGCGGCAAAGCGCAACAAAACCTAGCAAAACCTAGCAAAACGTAATGAGACGGATTCCCTGCCATTTTCGGTGGCAAGCACAGGCGCTTGCCCGGCCGGAGGACCCGTCTTAGACTCGGATCTATGCGTCCCCACGGCGCCCTCGCCGCTTCATGCCTGCTCGCCGGTGCAGCTCTCGTCGGCTGTTCGGCGCCTGTCGCGGGCGACGCGACGGAGGTCAACGGGGTGGTCACCCAGGGGGTCGTGCGCGTCGAGCGCGCGATCAACCTGAGCCGGGACGCCGCCGTGGCCGCGACCCCCGGTGAGCTCGACGAGGCCGCGCAGCCGAGCGCGGGCGCCGAGGGGGCGGGGGCGGTCACGAACGTGCTGGCGAAGTTCATGCGGCTCTCGTCCGCGATGGATCCCGAGCTCGCCGAGGGGGCCGTCGGGAAGCCGTTCGTCCTCCCCTCCGCCGGCAGCTGCATGGTCCTCTCGCCCGCCGCCGACGACGAGGCGAGCAACTTCAGCTCGCTCAGCCCGATCGAGCTCCTCGACGCGGGCGACGTGACGATGAAGACCGAGAGCACCGAGATGCCGCTCGCCGCCCGCGCGTTCCCGGACGTGGGCGCCCTGGTCTTCGGCGTGTTCTACACGTCGCGCGACGCCACCAGCGATCTGCCTGCGCCGGCGCGGTACGTGTTCGAGAGCTCCGGCTCGGGGCAGCTCGACCGGTTCGCGTTCGAGGCCGATGCCCCCGCGGGTCCCGAGGAGGTGCGCATCGGCGACGCCGAGCTGGCCGACGGCGTCGATCTCGACGCAGGGGTCGGCGCGGTCGTGCAGTGGCGCGCGGACGAGGGCGGCGAGGCCGGCCGGACGCGGGACATCATCTACGTCGACGTGACCTCGGCCCACGGCGCGACCGTGCGGTGCGCGTTCAAGGACACCGGGCGGGGCGTGATCCCGGGCTCCTTGCTGGATCCCTCGACGCTCGGGCCTCTGCCGGCGAACGCGACGCTCGCCGTGCACCGGACGCGGCAGGTGCCGTTCAACACCTCGGGGATCGACCTCGGCGAGGTGCGCTTCGACCTCTCCGTGAACGGCCGAGCGCGCATCGCCGCGCGCTGACGGCGCTCCGACAGACATCGGCGTGGCGTACGAGGATCTGCGACGTCGCGCGGCCGAGCTCGCCGCGATCGGGCAGCGCGATCGCGGCACGGCGCTCCTCGCGGCGGCCGGAGATCACGCGGGCGCCTCCGAGCTGCTCGAGCGCGTCTGCGACTTCGCCGGCGCGGCCCAGGAGGCGCTGGCAGCCGGGGACCCGGCCCGCGCCGCGCTGATGGCCGCGCTCGGCGGCGACGAGGCGCTCGCGCGCGAGGCGCTCGAGCGGATCGCCGCCACGTCGCCCCGGGACGCCGCGCTGCGCGTCGCCGCCGACCTCGCGGCGCGCGGGTTCTCGCGCCACGCGGGCGCGCTGTTCGCGGCGCTCGGCGCTCACGCGGCGGCCGCGGAGGCGTTCACCGCGGCCCACGACGCGTGCCGCGCCGCCGAGAGCTTCGAGCTCGCCGGCCGCCCCGCCGACGGCGCGCGGGTGCTCGAGGCCGCGCTCCGCCGCCGCCCGGGCGACGCGGCGGCGTGGCTCGCGCTGGGTGAGCTGCTCGCGCGCCACGGCCGCACGGAGGCCGCCGTGCGCGCGCTGCAGCAGCTGCCGCCCGCCGCCGCCGAGCGGGCCCGCGCGCTGCCGCTGCTCGGCCGCTGCCTGAGCGAGCTCGGGCTCGAGGACGCCGCGCGGACCGTCCGCGACGAGCTCGCCCGGCTCGAGCCGCCCGGCCAGGAGGCGCTCTCGTCGCGAGGCGCCGCTCCCGGCAGCGCCGCCGCGGGACCTCCTCCTGCGGGCCCCGCGCCCGTCGGGCCGCTCCTCTTCGGGCGCTACGAGACCCTGCGCGAGGTCACGGCCACGCCCCACGCGCGCGTGGTGGAGGCGCGCGACCGGATCACGGCGGAGCGCGTCGCCGTGAAGATCTTCGCGGGCGCGGCGTTCGGAGCGGGCCGCGACGCGCTCCTCCGGTTCGAGCGCGAGGCGCGCGCCCTCGCCCAGCTCCGGCACCCGAACGTCGTCGCGCTCCGCGCGTACCACCCCGAAGGGCCGGCGATGGTGCTCGCCTGGATGACGGGCGGGTCTTTGATCGAGCGGCTGCGGGGGGATCCGGTCACGCCCGCGCGCGCCGTCGAGATCGCGGGCGCGCTCCTGTCCGCGCTCGGCGAGGCGCACCGCCTCGGCATCCTCCACCGCGACGTGAAGCCGAGCAACGTGCTCTTCGACGAGATCGGGACGGCTCACCTCGCGGATTTCGGCGCGGCGCACCTCGGGGATCTCTCGTCCACCGCCACGGCGGGCGCGATCGGGACGTTCGCGTACATGTCGCCGGAGCAGCGCATGGGCCGACCGGCGACGCTGGCGAGCGATCTGTACGGCGTCGGCGCGGTGCTCGCCGAGCTGCTCACCGGAGAGCCGCCCGCCCCCGCCGTGCGCGGGCGGCTCGATCCCGCGCCGAGCGAGGTCCATCCGGACCTCACGGCGGCCCACGACGCGGCCGTGGCGGCGCTGCTCGCGGAGGACCCCGCCGCGCGGCCGGGCGACGCGTTCGAGGCGCGGCGCGCGATCACCGCGATGGCCTGGCCAGAGCGCCCGCGGCCGCGGCGGTCGCGCGCGAGCGGCCGGCCCCGATCGAGCGACGCGCCGCCCGCCACGGCGGCGCGGCTCGCGGCGACCCTGGAGGTCGGCGACGGCCGGGACACGGAGGGGCGCTGGCACGACGCCTGGATCGATCGCGACGTCCTCGTGCTGCAGCTCGACGACGCGACCCTCGCCCGGGCCCGGGCCTTCGCGCGCGCCGGCCACGCGGCCTTGACGTCCGTCCTCCGGGTCGATCTCGCCAGCGGCGAGGTCTGGGTGGCGCTGCCCCAGGGCCGCGCGCTCGCCGACGAGGCGCGCGCGCTGACCAGGGCCCAGCGCGCGCGCCTCGGCGAGGCCATCGCGGCGCTCCACGCGGCCGGAGGCGCGCACGGGTGCATCGACAGCCAGCACCTCTACGTCCACGACGGCGAGCTCACGCTGGCCTACCCGCGCGAGGCTCCCGGCGACGTGGAGGAGCTTGCGGCGCGGGATCTCGCGGCGCTCCAGGAGCTCGACAGGAACGCGCTGGACGAGCTCTAGCTCGATGAACCAGGGCGGAGGCGGCGCCACACGCGAGGCCCGCGATGCGCGGGCGCGGGGGCGTCCGGAGCGCCGGCTCAGTTCGGCGGAGACGGGGCGGGCGGCGGCGGCGAGATGCGCCCGCCGGGCGAGGTGCAGGCGCCCCCGTATTCGTCGCGCTTGGTGATGTCGTAGCAGCAGTAACCGTCGTCGTACTCGGGCTCGCTGTCGACCGACTCGACCTCGCCGCCGCACGAGTCGCTTCCGAAATAGGCGAGCGCCTCTTCCTGGGAGGGGCATGCCCCTTCGATCTCGGTCCATTCGAAGCACCCGACCTTGTCGCACCCCGTGGTCGCGAGGGTGAGCGCCAGGGCTGCGAGCTGGAGGGCCCGGACCGGACAACGCGCGAGGGCCGAACGGATCGTCGAGATCATGGATTCTCCCGGACACACGGGCGCTGCGCGCGCCCCGAGCAAGCATACTCCGGTTCGGACGAAGCCGGCTGCCCCGGAGAGGATCGAGCAGGCTCGCGTCGCGCGGCGGCGTGCGCCTCGCCTCGCGTCGCCTCGCCGCGCGGCGCGGCGGACGCCGCGCCTTCTGGTCGATCAGGACCGGGTGGAGTACACGACAGCATGACGACCGGAGAGCAGGGGGCCCGGGTGGTGCGCGCGCCGCGGGGAAGCGAGCGGAGCTGCAAGGGGTGGATCCAGGAGGCCGCGCTCCGGATGCTCCACAACAACCTCGATCCGGAGGTCGCGGAGCGCCCCGACGATCTCGTGGTCTACGGCGGCACCGGGAAGGCGGCGCGATCGTGGGAGGCGTTCGACGTGATCGTCCGCGAGCTCCGGGAGCTCGCGGACGACGAGACGCTCCTCGTGCAGTCGGGCAAGGCGGTGGGCCGCTTCCGCACGCACCCGGACGCTCCCCGCGTGCTCCTCGCGAACTCGAACCTCGTGGGCCGGTGGGCGACGTGGGACGAGTTCCGCCGGCTCGAGGCGCTCGGCCTGACGATGTACGGGCAGATGACCGCGGGCTCCTGGATCTACATCGGCTCACAGGGGATCGTTCAGGGCACCTTCGAGACGTTCGTCGCCGCGCGGAAGGCGCACGCGGCGCGCGCCCCGGGCGGCGGGCGCTGGGTGCTCACCGCGGGGCTCGGCGGCATGGGCGGCGCGCAGCCGCTCGCCGCGACCATGGCGGGCATGGCCTGCCTCGGCGTCGAGATCGACCCGGCGCGCATCGAGAAGCGGCTCCGCACCCGCTACGTCGACGAGCGCATCGACGATCTCGACCGCGCCCTCGACGCCGTCCTCGAGAGCGTCCAGCGCGGGGCGCCGCGCTCGATCGCCCTCTGCGGCAACGCCGCCGACGTCTACCCGGAGCTCGTGCGCCGCGGCGTCACGCCCGACCTCGTCACCGAGCAGACCGCGGCGCACGATCCGCTCGTCGGCTACGTCCCGCCGGGGCTCACGCTCGAGCAGGCGGCGGAGCTCCGCGCCCGCGATCCCGGGGTGTACGTCGCGCGCGCGAAGGCGGGGATGCGGAGGGAGGTCGAGGCGATGCTCGCGATGCAGCGGCGCGGGGCCGAGGTCTTCGACTACGGCAACAACATCCGCACCTGCGCGATGGAGGCGGGCGCCGAGGACGCGTTCGCGATCCCCGGCTTCGTGCCGGCGTACGTGCGGGAGCTGTTCTGCCAGGGCAAGGGCCCGTTCCGGTGGGTCGCGCTCTCGGGCGATCCCGAGGACATCCTCGCCACCGACCGCGCGGTGCTCGAGGCGGTCCCGGGCGACGCCGATCTCCGCCGCTGGATCGAGCTCGCGGAGCAGAAGATCGCGTTCCAGGGGCTCCCGTCGCGGATCTGCTGGCTCGGCTATGGCGATCGCGCGAAGGTCGGGCTCGCCTTCAACGAGCTCGTCCGGGCCGGCCGGGTGAAGGCGCCGATCGTGATCGGGCGCGACCACCTCGACTGCGGGTCGGTCGCGTCGCCGTTCCGGGAGACGGAGGCGATGAAGGACGGCTCCGACGCGATCGCCGACTGGGCGATCCTCAACGCGCTCGCGAACACGGCGGGCGGCGCGTCGTGGGTGAGCTTCCACCACGGCGGCGGCGTCGGGATCGGCAACTCGCTGCACGCCGGGATGGTGATCGTCGCCGACGGCACCGAGGCCGCTCGGCAGAGGCTCGAGCGGGTGCTCACCATCGATCCGGGGATGGGGATCATCCGGCACGCCGACGCGGGCTACGAGACGGCGTGCCGCGTGGCGGAGGAGAAGGGCGTCCGGGTGCCGCACCGGGCAGGGTGACCGGCTCCGCCGCGCCCTCGAGGGCGCGCAGCCGCGCGATCTCCTCCATGTAGCCGCGCCGCTCCTTCGCGAGCGGCGGCAGCTCGATCACCGCCGGCACGCGCGCGAGCCGCGCGTCGTTCGCGAGGCGCCAGAACGGCGCGAGCCCCATCTCCCCGTCGCCGACGCGCTCGTGCCGATCGACCCGCTGGCCGAGCCCCGCCTTCGAGTCGTTCACGTGCATGCACCGCAGCCGATCCAGCCCGAGCAGCCGGCCGAAGTCGCTCCAGAACCGCTCGTAGCCGGCCTCGCTCCGGAGGTCGTGCCCCGCCGCGAAGGCGTGCTGCGTGTCGATGCAGACCCCGAGCCGCGACCCCTCCGGCCCGGCGCGCTCGATCATCGCGGCGACCTGATCGACGCGGTGGCCGAGGGTCGACCCCTGCCCGGCCGTGTTCTCGATGCACAGCTGCGCGCGGAGCCCCTTCCCGCGAGAGAGCACGATCGACAAGCTCTCGCCGATGCGGTCGAGGCCGACCTCCTCGCCGAGGCTGCGGGGCGCGCCCGGATGGAACACCACGAAGTCGATCCCGAGCGCGTCGCACCGCGCGAGCTCCTGGAACAGCGCTTCCCGCGAGCGCTCGAGGATCGCGGCGTCGTCGGCGCACAGGTTGATGAGGTAGCTCGCATGGGCGAGCGTCCGGCCCGCGCCGGCCCAGGCCGCGCGCGCGGCGCGAAACGCGGCGATCTGCTCCGCGCTCAGCGCCGGCTCCCGCCACTGGCCCGAGACCTTGGTGAAGATCTGCACCGCCTCGCAGCGGTCCTCCCCCGCCAGCGCGATCGCGCGGTGAAGGCCGCCAGCCACGGACTCGTGCGCGCCGAAGATCATGGGCCGCACTGCTTGGGGCGCTTCCCCGCCGCCGGCAAGGCATTGCCCCGAGCCCACCCGATCTGCCACGGCCCCCGTCATCCGCGCGCCACCGCGCGCCACCGCGCGCTCCCACGCGCTCTCACGCATGAAGGCAACGCCCGGGCCGCCTCGTCCGTCCCCTTGGGACGACGCCGATTCCGCGAACAAATCGAGCAAACCGTATGCCGGGAGGGCGCGAACCCCGGTTCGCGGCACCTCACCCTTGACGCGTTCCTGCCCAGGCGCGAATTGAGCGGCCTTCCTGGAGTCTCGATGAGCCATATGGGTGTTACGAACGGGGCCGGAGCCGGAGAGGCAGTGCCGGGGTCGCCGGGTGGGGCCAAGGGCGAGGAAACCGCGGCGGCCCCGCCGCTGGTGCCGTCGCACGTGCTCTCGGGCAAGCGGCTCGTGGTGGTCGGAGGGACCGGCTTCCTCGGCAAGGTCTGGCTGGCCATGCTGCTCGCGAGGTTCCCGGAGATCGCCCACATCTACCTGCTCGTCCGGGCCAAGGAGAACCAGTCGCCGGAGGAGCGCTTCTGGTCGCAGATCGTGACCTCGCCGGTCTTCGACCCGATCCGCGAGCAGTACCCCGGGCCCGCCTTCGAGGAGTACCTGCGGCAGAAGATCACGCCCATGAACGGCAACGTCGGCCTGCCGCTGCTCGGGCTGGGCGACCGCGTGGGGGAGCTCACGGGCACGATCGCCGCGGTCGTGAACGTGGCCGGCGTCGTCGACTTCAACCCGCCGCTCGACGAGGCGCTCGAGGTCAACGCGTTCGGCATCAGCAACCTCGTCGAGCTCGCGCGGACCCTCGGGGCCAAGGTGATGCACACGAGCACCTGCTTCGTCGCAGGCTACCGCTCCGGGCTCATCGAGGAGAACCACCCGGCCGAGATCCCCTTCCCCCGCGCCGCGGGCGAGACGTGGTTCGGCGCCGCCTGCCCGAAGCGGACCCTCGATCGGTCGCACTGGGATCCGCAACGCGAGATCAGCGAGTGCCTCGACCTCGTGCAGCAGGCGCGCCAGCGGTGCGAGGACGCCTTCCGGCAGAGCGCCTTCCTCGACGAGGCCAAGGCCAACCTGGCCGCGCGCAGCGAGCCGTGCCGGGGCAGCGCGCTCGAGAACGAGCTCGCCAGGGTGAAGCGCAAGTTCATCAAGGACCGGCTCATCGAGGCCGGCAAGGAGCGCGCGCTCTTCTGGGGGTGGACCAACATCTACACCTACACGAAGAGCATCGGCGAGCAGGTCCTCGCGAGCTCCGGGCTGCCCTTCACCATCGTCCGCCCCGCCGTCGTCGAGACCGCCGTCGAGTTCCCGTTCACCGGCTGGAACGAGGGGATCAACACCTCGGCGCCGTACCTCTACCTCGCCTCGAAGGGGCAGGTGCAGTTCCCGGGCGACCACGACGTGCGGCTCGACCTCATCCCGGTCGACATGACCGCGAGCGGCATGATCGCCTCGCTCTGCGAGCTCATCGAGGGCCGCGCGCCCGCGGTGTACCAGTACGGATCGACCGACACGAACGGCTGCCGGGTGACGCGCTACCTGGAGCTCGCCGGGCTCTACAAGCGGCGGCAGGTGTTCGAGGGGAAGAAGACCTCGCTCTTCGACGTCGTGTCGTCCCGCTTCGAGCCGCGCGGGCTGACCCGGCAGCAGTACGGCGCGCACGGCGCGCGGGCCATCGAGGGCGCCCTCCGCGGCCTGGGCGGCCTGCTCAAGACGGCGAGCGTCGGCCCCGCCGCGGCCCTCCTCAAGCCGGCGGCGGCCGCGCTCGAGAGCGCCGCCAGGACCGAGCAGAAGACGGCCACGCTCCTCGAGGTCTTCATGCCGTTCGTCGCGGAGGGCGACTGGATCTACTCTTGCGCCAACACGCGCGCGGCGATGGCCCGCATGCCCCCCGAGGAGCGGGCGCGCTTCGTCTGGGCGCCCGAGAAGATCGACTGGCGCGACTACATCTGGAACGTCCACCTCCCCGGCCTGGAGAAGTGGGCCTTCCCGCTCATGGAGGAGATGCTCCGCCGGGAGATCAAGCCGCTCCGGCCCTACGACAGCCTGGTCGACCTGCTCGACGAGGTCGCCGAGCGCTTCGATCACGCGCTCTCGGTGCAGCGGTTCGAGCAGGACGGGCTCTCGCGCACGAGCTACCGCGAGCTCCGCGACGCGGCCTGCATGACCGCCGCGCGCCTCGCCGCGCTCGGCGTCCGCCGCGGCGATCGCGTGGCGCTCTCCGGCGCGAACCAGCCGGCGTGGCCCGTCGCCTACTTCGGCATCCTCCGCGCAGGCGCTGTCGCCGTCCCGATCGATCCCGGGCTCGACGCGAAGGCGTTCGCGGACGTCCTCCGCTCGTCGACAGCGAAGGTCGTCCTCTGGGACAGCGGCGTGGAGCAGAAGCTCGGCGCCGACATGCGCGCAGCGCTGCCGAACCTGGTCGCCTTCGACATGGTCGGGTTCGCCGAGGGCCAGGTGCCCGACCTGGGCCCGGCGTCCGGCGACGGGCTCGCGCCCCCGGACGTGCGCGTGGGCAGCCAGGACGTCGCGAGCGTCGTCTACACGAGCGGCACGACCGGGGAGCCGAAGGGCGTGCTGCTCACGCACGGCAACTTCACGGCGCTGCTGGCCTCGCTGGCGCCGCTGTTCCCGCTCAAGGCGAGCGACCGCGTGCTCAGCGTGCTGCCGCTCCACCAGACCTTCGAGGTCACCTGCGGCCTGCTCCTGCCGCTGTCGCAGGGCGCGCGGATCATCTACCTCGACGAGGTCTCGGCCGATCGGGTGAGCGACGGGCTGAAGAAGGCGCGCGTCACGGCGATGGTCGGCGTGCCCGCGCTCTGGCAGATGCTGGAGCGCCAGATCGTCACCAGGGTGAAGGAGCAGGGGCCCGCCGCGGCCACCGCGTTCAGCTGGGCCATGGAGCTGAACCGCATGCTCGGCAAGCGCCTGGGCCTGAACGCGGGGCGCCTCTTCTTCGGCAGCGTCCACGACGCGCTCGGCGGCAACGTCCGCTTCCTCATCTCGGGCGGCGCGGCGCTCCCCAGGGACACGGCCGCCGTGTTCAAGGGGCTCGGCCTGCCGCTCGCCGAGGGCTACGGCCTGACCGAGGCGGCGCCGCTCCTGACCGTCACCAAGCCCTCGCCGGCGGCGAGCCCGGGGAACGTCGGCAAGCCGATCCCCGGGGTGAAGATCAAGATCGCGAACCCGGACGCGAACGGCGTCGGCGAGGTGCTCGCGCGCGGCCCCAACGTCATGAAGGGCTACGCCGACGACCCGGAGGCGACCCAGGCGGCCCTCGACGCGGACGGGTGGCTCCGCACGGGCGATCTCGGCAAGCTCGACAAGCAAGGGCGGCTCGTCCTCGTCGGCCGGCAGAGCGAGGTCATCAGCGCGGCGAAGGGCGAGAACCTGTACCCGGCCGACATCGAGCGAATGCTCGGCAAGGTCGAGCACGTCAAGGAGCTCGCCATCGTCGGGATCGACAACGGCCGCGGCGGCGAGCAGGTCGCCTGCCTCGCCGTCCCCACGGCGCCGGGCGCGAAGGGCGGCGAGGGCGACGCGGCGCTCGCGCGGGCCACGCAGCACGAGCGCGCGCTCGACGCGCTCCGGACGGCGATCCAGGCGCTGCCCAAGCCGTGCCACCCCATGGCCGTCCACCTCGACGACGCCGACCTGCCCCGCACCGCGTCCGGTCAGGTGAAGCGCTCCGAGGTGAAGGCGATCGTCACGCGCCTCGCCGCCGAGGCCGGCGCGGGCGCGGCGGCCGTCGCGCAAGACGCCGGCGCGGCGATTGCAGAGCCGAAGGCGCACGGCGTGGGCGACGAGCCGATCCACATCCCCCGCCCGGTGGCCGACTTCGCCAAGCACTGGATGAACAAGGTCCAGTCCGGCTTCTACGGGAACGTCATGAGCCCGAAGGTCTACGGGCGCGCGTTCATCCCGCACAACCGCAACACGATCGTCGTCTCGAACCACGCGAGCCACCTCGACATGGGCCTCGTGAAGTTCGCGCTGGGCAGCTACGGAGACGGCCTCGTCTCGCTGGCCGCCCAGGACTACTTCTTCGAGGGCAACCGCTGGCGGCGCGCCTACTTCGAGAACCTCACGAACCTCGCGCCCTTCGACCGCAAGGGCGGCCTCCGCACGGCGCTGCGCCAGACCGGCGACATCCTGGATCGCGGGCGGACCGTGCTCCTCTTCCCGGAGGGCACGCGCAGCCCCGACGGCGGCATCCTCGAGTTCAAGCCGGCGATCGGGCACCTCGCGCTCACGCACAACGTCGACATCCTGCCCCTCTACCTGGGCGGCACCTTCGAGGCGCTCCCCAAGGGGCGCACCGTCCCGATCCGCCGCGATCTCGTCGCGCGCATCGGGCCGCCGCTCGCGATCGGCGACCTCCGGCGGCTCACCGCCGGGATGAAGTACGCGGTGGCCTGCCGCAAGGTCGCGGAGCTCACGCAGCTCGCCGTCATCAAGCTCAAGGAGGGCGGCGCCCTGGATCTGAGCCGGGTCGAGAGCATCGATCAGGCCGCCACCACCGCCAAGGAGCACCCGCTCACGGTCCTGTTCCGCGAGCTCGAGTCGAAATACGTGGCGGGGCGGGTCACCCAGCCGATCACCTACTACGTGACGCTCGGCACGGAGGACGAGGCGAAGTGGACGCTGCGGATCGACGCGGCCAGCTGCGAGGCGCGGATCGGTAAGCCAAGCCAGCAAGCGGACTGTGTCCTCAAGACCACGCCCGAGATATTCACCAAGATCGTCCGCGAGGCCTACACACCGAGCCCGATGGAGTTCATGACGGGCCTCGTGAAATCGAACGACATCTCCCTCCTGCAGACCTTCCAGAAGGTTTTCGACCTCGCATGAGCCGCTATCTCGTCACCGGCGCGACCGGTTTCCTGGGATCGCACCTCGTCACGGCGCTCCGTGGGGGTGGCCATGACGTGGTGGCGCTCTGCCGGGCAGAGGCGCCCGCGCTCGCCGCGCAGGGCGTGGAGCTTCGCCGCGGAGACATCCTCGACGCAGCGTCGGTGCGCGGCGCCGCCGAGGGCTGCGACGGGGTCTTCCACTGCGCCGGGCGCGTCTCGCGGCGCCGCGAGGACGCCGAGGCGCTCTACCGGACGCACGTCGAGGGGACCAAGATCACCCTCGACGCCTGCCGCGACGCCGGGGTGAAGCGCGCGGTGATCGCGAGCACGAGCGGCGTCGTCGCGGTCAGCAAGGACCCGAGCGACGTCCGCGACGAGACGGCGGCGACGCCGATCGACCTCATCGCCGGCTGGCCCTACTACCGCTCGAAGCTGTACGCCGAGCGCGCGGCGTTCGATCGCAGCGGGCCCGGCTTCGAGGTCCTCGCCGTCAACCCGAGCATCCTGCTCGGCCCGGGCGACGTCCACGGCGCCTCGACCGGCGACATCGTGAGCTTCCTCGAGCGCCGGCTCCCCTTCACCCCCGCGGGCGGCCTCTCCTTCGTCGACGCCCGCGACGCGGCCCAAGGCATGGCGCTGGCGATGGACAAGGGCCGCCCGGGCGAGCGCTACCTGCTCGGCGCCGCCAACATGAGCCTGGAGGTCTTCTTCCGCCGCCTCGCGCGCATCTCGGGCGTCCCGGCCCCCGCCCTGCGGCTGCCGCGGAGCATCGCGCTCGCGAAGGCGGGCGCGCACCTCATCGAGCAGGCGCGGAAGCGGCTGCCGTTCGATCTGCCGGTCGATCCGGTGTCGGCCGAGATGGGCCAGCACTTCTGGTACCTCGACGCGACGAAGGCCCGGCGCGAGCTCGGCTGGACGCCGCGCGATCCGCTCGAGACCCTCGCGGACACCGTCGCCGACCTGCGCGCCCGCGGCGTGGTCTGGCCGCAAGCGTAGGCGGCGCGCGGCGCGCGGCCTCGTCGCGCCGGGCCGATCCCGGCTCAGATGGCCCGGCGGAGCGGGGTCGGCGGGAACAGGTCCTTCATGTCGAGCGGGAGCTGACCGCGGAACCCCTCGATCTCCCCCGCGGACACGCTGTCCGCGACGGCCTCGCAGATCGCCTGCAGCACGAAGCCGGCGGCCTCGCGGTCCATGCGCAGCTCGCGCGCGACGTCGGCCTCGATGGTCGCCGTCGTGATGCGCTTGTCCGGCCCGTCGAGGAACGGCTCGAGCGACGGGTGGAGCTTCGAGGGCAGCTGCGCGACGAGGTGCCGCGCCTCCTGGGGCGTCACCCTGCGGCAGAGGCAGCCGAGGACGATCTGCAGCGCGAGCTCCGCGCGGTCGCGCTGCTGGAGGCCGCTGTGGCGCTCGACGGCGTGGATCAGCCGGCCATAAGCGCTGTCAGCGCGCGCCTTGCGCCGGGTGAGGGCGCGCACGCGGCCGTGCGAGCGCTCCGGGCGCGCGGTCCCCTCGGGGTGCAGCGCGCCTTCCGGCTTGAACCGGGCGGCCACCTCGAGCTGCGCCTTCACG
This sequence comes from Sorangium sp. So ce302, assembly GCF_051530145.1. Taxonomy (GTDB): domain Bacteria; phylum Myxococcota_A; class Polyangia; order Polyangiales; family Polyangiaceae; genus Sorangium; species Sorangium cellulosum_B. Next base: position 11,732,347 of record NZ_CP150326.1, read on the forward strand.
ACGGAGCCGGCGGCCTCCGCGTCGATGACCCCATCGGCGAGCAGATCGTCGAGGGTCACGAGGCCGACGGGCCGCCCTTGCTCGGTCACCGGCACGCGCCGACACGCATGATCGCGCATGGTGCGCACGGCGTCGTCGATCGACGCGTCGAGCTCGAGCGTCGCGATCTCGTCGGACATGATGTCGCGCAGCATCGTGCTGCGCGCGTCGAGGTCGCCTGCCACGACCTCCAGCGCGATATCGCGGTCGGTCACGATGCCGGCGAGGCGCTGGCCGTCGTGGACCAGGACCGCGCCGACGTGGTTGTCCATCATCGCCCTCACGGCGTCATAAGCGGTCGAGCGCGGGCTAAGAACGATCATTCGCGGGCGTCGGTACTCTTCGAGCGACATGGCGAGTCCCTCCCCTGGGCAGCGCGTTCGGGGTTGTGCGTGCGTACGCCAGAGCGCGGCTAGCCAGAATGGTACCAACCGAGGCGGCGCGCGTGGCCGGCGGGTGGACGCGGCGCGCGGGATCGCCGATCGCCGCCGCGAGCGGACGAGCAAGAGCCTGGCGCGCCGCCAGCGCGAGGGGCGGAGCCGCTCGTCAGCGGATCGCGCCGCGCGCCTGCGGCGACGCACCGGCGCCGCCCGCCCCGGTGCCCAGCGCGCTGCGCGCCTGCTTGCTCGCAGGCGCGACCGGCGCGAGCCGCACCATCCGGTGCAGGAGCCCGTCGACCCGCTGCAGCCAGCCGCGCCAGGCGGCGTACTGCGCCACCGGGATGGTCGACTGATCGAGGATCACGCGCTCCTTCACCACCACGGCGTTCTTGCCGGGCACCTTCGCGAAGGAGATCGTCGCCCGCCCGAACGCGCCGCCGTTCTCGTCGCCGCCCGGCGGGAGCTCGGCGAACGCGTACCCGGGCGGGGCGGTGATCGTGATCGTCCGGTTGTGGTGCCGCGGCGCGAAGCTCGGCGGCAAGACCACCGGCAGCGTGCGCTTCACGAGCGGCGCGAGCTGCGACGTCATCGTGGACGCGCCCGAGAGCGGCACGGAGAGCTCCGCGCCCTCGCGGCGGGCGAGCCCCTCGGAGCGCGCCTCGTACTCGAGCGTCGCCGCCCCGTGCGGGAGATCGGCCTGGAACGCCACCTTGGGCTTCACGTCGACCGTCGGGAACCAGCCGTACGCGAGGTACCGCTCGACCCACTGCGCGCGCGCGTCGGCCTCCGCCAGGTTCGACCGGAGCTCGAACGCCGCGTCGCCGATGTGCCGCTCCTTCGCCGCGAGCTCGCCCGCGCCGGAGGGGAGCAGCGCGATCGTCCACGCGGCGTCGACGCCGTGATCGGCGGGCGAGCTCGCCGGCGTCTCCACGATCTTCGGCGGCCCCTCGTCGACGAACAGCGCCAGCGTGCGCGCGTCCATCGCCGGCAGCGGCCCCAGGCGGCTCTGCGGGCTCGTCGCGTCGAGCCACAGGCCCGGCGCGCCGCCCGCGCCCGGGAGGTACGCGATGCCGTGATCGAACACCGGGATCGCCGCCACCTCGCTCCGGAGCAGCGAGGGCTGGCCCGTGTAGCGCGTCTGCACCAGCACCTCCGTCGCCTCGATGCCGATCGACTTGAGCAGCGTGATGAGCAGCATCGCCTTGTCGTCGCAGTCGCCCTGGCGCCGCGCCAGGAGCTCCTGGGGGCGGTTCGGCAGCCACCACTCGCCCGACACGAAGTTCACGTACCGGATGTCGTCCGCCACGAAGTCGAAGAGCGCCCGCAGCTTTGCCTCGCGCGTGGCCTTGCCCTTGGTGAGCTCCGCGGCGAGCCGGCGGACCTGATCGTCGGGCTCCATGAAGCCGGCGACCGCGCCCCGGTACCACTCCCGGAAGTCGTGCCAGCCGTGGAACGTCGAGCCCACGACGACCGGCAGCACCTCCGCGAGGTGCGGGGCGAGCGGCTCCTCGGGCACCTCGGGCGGGTCGTCCCAGATGTACCGCGTCACCTGGCGGCCGTCCTTCTCGGACCTGAGCACCCGCTCGGCCTTGCCGTTCAGTACGTCGATCGCCAGGGGGTCGCTCGCCGGCGAGTCGACGACGACCTCGTTGTAGAGGATCGGCCGCGTGTCGGTCGAGCCGACGTAGTCGATGAAATAGAACGGCGCGTCGCCCCGGCGGCCGACGGGGCCCCGGGTCCACGAGCGCACCGCGACCTCCACCACGTCCCCCGCCTTGAGCTCGGGCCAGCGCACGAACGGCTTCTGCCCGCCCGCGCCCTGCTCGTCCGGCTGCGCCACCGTGCCGTCCTTGCGGTGGACCCGCGCGAGCAGGAGCTCCGTGTCCTCCCCCTCGGCGGGGATGTCGCGCTCGTAGAGATCCTGATCGGTGCGCGGCTCGATGACGATCTCGCGCGCGTAGTGCATGAGCTGCGAGACGCGCTTGTCCGGGTGGTACGTCACGACGCGCACCCAGTGGAGCTGCCGGTCGGCCACCTCCCCCTTCTTCGCCGGGGTCTGACGTGCGCGCGAGATGAAGACGCCGGGCGCGACGAGGTGCTGCTCGTCGCGCATGCGCTGCCGGCCCGGCGCGCCGGCCGAGCCCTCGCCGAGGCGGAGCGCGAGCTCGGCCTTGAGGTAGGGATCGCCGGGCGTGAGGTCGCGCGCCCGCGCGAGCGCGGCCGTGGCCACGCGCGACGCGGCGGCCGTCGGCCGCGCGCCCCCGCCGCCCTCCCGGACCGCGGCGAGCGCCTGGAACGCGGCGGGCTGGTTCGGCGCGACCTGCGTCGCGTACGACAGCACCTCGCGCGCCCACGCGACGCGGCCCGCGTCGTGCAGCGCGCGGCCGATCCGGATGACGTCCTCGGCCGACGTCTGCTGCGCGAGCGCCCCGGCGGCCGCCACCTCCAGCGCAGCGCCGCCGTCGGGCTCGAACGCGAGCACGTAGGGCGCGCCCCGCGACTCGGGCGCGATCTCGGCGAGCCGGCGCGCGGCCCGCAGCTCGAGCGCCGGGTCCAGCCGGGCCGCGGCCGCGATCTCCTGCCAGACGACGACCGGCGTCCGGTCCTTCTGCTCGCGCTCGACCGCGAGCAGCTCCTCGAGCCCGGCCCGCGTGAGCCCCGCCGTCGCGAGCTTCTTCTTGACGAGCGCCCTGAGGACGCGCGCCTCTGGATCGCGCGCCGAGCGCAGCGGCTCCTCGCGCAGCGCGGCCGCGGCCCAGTCGACCCGCTCCGAGGCGAGGTGGGCGGCGACCAGCCGGCGCTGCGCGAACGCCGCGGTGGCCCGGTCCTTCTCGGCGAGGCCCCGGGCGCGCGCGGCCTCGAGCCAGCCGCTGCGGTTCGCGCCGAACGGCGACACCCACCCCGCCAGCGCGAGCGCGTCAGCGGAGATCCCGGGCGACCGCGTCACGCGGTCGAGCAGCCCGGGCGCGCGGGGCGACCGCTGGTCGTCGGCGCCCCCGAGCGTGCGCGCCACGACGGCCGTGAGGGTCTGATCGAGCGACTGCGACGCGCCCGCGTCGAGTGCCCTGTCGAGCGCCGTCGCGACGGCGGTCGCGGCGCGCGCGCCCGGGGGCGGGGCCGGCGGCAGCTTGAGCGGCGTGAGGTCCGACGAGGTCGCGAGCGCCACGGGCCGGCGGTCCTCGTCGGTGAAGCGCACGCGGACGCGCCCCTCGTCGGCGATGGCCCCGGTGCACACCTTGAGGGCGAGCAGGTGATCGCCGGCGGGCGCCTCGATGCGCGCGGCGATGCGGTCGAGCACGAGGCGCTCGTGCGCCGCCTCGCTCGCGGCGACGTCGGCGCCGTCCCACAGGAGCCGCACGGCGCCGGTCGCGGCGACGTGGGCGAGCATCGGCTTGCGATCGAGCGCGGCCGGGACGGTGACACGCGAGGCGAGGTACGTGCAGGTCTCGGTGCGCGGATGGATGTAAAGATCGAGCGGCACGCCGCGCGCCGTCGACGCGGCGGGCAGCACCCTGCGCCACGCGACGTCGTACACCCCCCAGGCGTAGCGGGCGCTCATGTCCGAGAAGCGCTGGCCTTCGCCCTCGGGCCCCTCGCGGAGCGCGAGCCCGCCGCCCGAGTTGTCCTGGAACGGGCCGAGGACGGCGAACGCCTTGACGAGCCCGGACGGGTCCGGGGGCGCGTCGTACGAGACGGCGCGCGCGCCCGGCCACGTCGCCGCCGGCGGCTCCGGGGCGAGCGAGGCGGCGAGCCAGCGCGCCTCATCGGCGAGCGGCGAGGAGGACGCCCCGATCTGCGCGAGGCCTTCCCGGGCGCGGCCCTGCGCGGCGCGGTCCGCGAGCGCCGCCGCGATCACGAGCCCGGCGAACGCATCGTCGCCGCCCCGCCGCGCCCGGACCAGCGCCGCGCCGAGCATCTCGTCGGGCGTCGCGGCGGTCCACCGCAGCGCCAGCACGATGGGCGCGCGCTTCTCGGACGCAGGCGCGCTGCCCGCCGCGGGCGCGCTCGCGCCCGCCTTCGCGCCCCCGGCTCGCGGCGCCGGCGCGCTGCCCGCCGTCGCGCCTCCCGGACGCGGCGACTGTGCGTTGCTCGCCGCGGGCGCGGCGATCGCGAGCAGCGCGGCGAGCCACCCGCCCCCGCGGAGCGCGCGGGCGCGCGCGCGTCGATCTCGTCCTCGTCGATCCCGTCGATCTCCCCCCGGCGAGCTGCGCTCCATCGAACCTCGCTTCCCGGCCACGGCATAGCGCGGGCCCGATCGCGGCGCGAGCGCGGCGATCACGCGCGGGTGCGGCCGCGCCGCGCGCGCCGCACCCGCGCGCCGTGCGCGAACTTGGCCGGCGAGCCCGCGGCCCCCTACCGTGCGCGCATGCGCCGCGCTTCACGATGGCTGCTCTCGGCGGTGATGGCCCTGACCACGCTCACGGCCTCGCCAGCATCGACCTTCGCCCGCGACACCAAGGTCGAATGGAAGAGCGTCGACGTACCCGCGGGCGAGGGCCAGGCCCAGCGGGCTCGAGCGCTGCGCGGCATGCTCTCCAGCGCCGCGAAGAAGGCGGACTTCGGCAAGGCGAAATCGGTCGTGCTGAGCGCGCGTGTCGTCGAGTTCACCTCGGCCACGCGGGGCGACGTCCACCGCGTGAGCTGCACCGTCGTCGGCCGCGTCGTCGGCGGCCCCACCGCCCGCTCGCGCATCTCGTTCGGCGGCAGGCCGAGCGAGCGACAGGCGCTGGAGAAGCAGGTGCTCGCCATGGTCGCGAACGGCGTCGTCGGCCGGCTCGCCGCGATCGTCCGCGCCCGCGCGCATGACTGACGCGCACGACGGAGCCGACCTGCTCCGCCGCGGGATCGCGCCGCGCCCCGCTCGACCCTCCACGGGATCTGGACTACGACGGCCCGCACCTCATGGAACTGGACCGGATGGTGAGCGAGCTCTTCCAGGAGGAAGAGCTCGCTCGCGACACGGCGAAGAAGCTGATCGAGCTGGCGCAGCGCTCCACGGACGAGGCGAGCGCCGAGCGCGCGAGCCTGCTCGCGTTCCTGCGTGGACCGATGGAGCGGCACATGCGCTACGAAGAGACCGCCCTGTTCCCGCATTTCCAGGTGCGCGGGCTCGCCGAGGAGGTCCAGGTGGCGCTGAAGCAGCACGCCGCCGTGCGTGAAGCGACCGACGCCCTGGCCGGCGTTGCGCAGGGCGACGACGTCGCGCGGGCCATCGTCGATGTCGCCCGGCTGCTCCTGCACCATACAAATTTCGAGGGCGACTACATTTATCCAGAGCTCACCCACGACGAATGGCGCGAGCTGATGAAGGAAACCGTTCCGCAGGGCATCTGAGGTGGTACGCATGAACTCGACACGGATGTTGTCCTCGACGTAGGCTTTTGCCGCCGTGTCTATTGCAGCTGGTCAGGTGCTGAGCGAGCGCTACCGCCTCATCCGACCCGTGGGGCAGGGCGCGCAAGCCGCGGTGTGGGTCGCAGAGCACCTGGCGCTCGGCACGCATGTCGCGGTCAAGCTCATCGATCTGGAGCTCGCGAAGCAGGAGGACGCGCGCGAGCGGTTCCGCCGCGAGGCGACGGCCGCCGCGCAGCTGCGCAGCGCGCACGTCGTGCAGATCATCGATCACGGCATCGACGGGGAGCAGCCGTTCATCGTGATGGAGCTGCTCGAGGGCGAGGACCTCTTCGATCGGCTCGCGCGCCGGCGCCGCCTCTCGCTCCAGGAGACGTCGAAGATCGTGACGCAGGTCGCGCGCGCGCTCACCCGCGCGCACGGGGCCGGCATCGTGCACCGCGACCTCAAGCCGGAGAATTTTTTCCTCTGCGCGAACGAGGACGACGAGATCGTCAAGATCCTCGACTTCGGCATCGCCAAGGTGAAGGGGCAGGGGAAGCGGGTCGCCCAGCGCACCAGCGTCGGCACGCTCATGGGCACGCCGCACTACATGAGCCCGGAGCAGGTGAAGGGGCTCCGGGAGGTCGACTACCGCGCGGATCTCTGGGCGCTCGGCGTGATCGCTTACCAGTGCGTGACGGGCGAGCTCCCGTTCGACAGCGAGGGAGTCGGCGACCTGCTGATCAAGATCTCGCTCGGCGAGATCCCGGTCCCGTCGAGGGCGAACCCGGAGCTGCCGCCGAGCTTCGACGGGTGGTTCGCGCGCGCCTGCGACCGCGACCCGTCGCGGCGCTTCAGCAGCGCGCGCGATCTCGCGGAGTCGCTCGCCCGCGTCGCCGACCTGTCGACCGATGCCCCGAGCAGCATCCGATCGCCGCAGCCGCCGCCGCTGCCGCCCCGGGCCTCGCCCACGCGCCCGCCGGCGGCCCCGCCGCGGCCGGCGACAGGCTCGGTGATCCCGAAGGCGCCGCCGCTCCCCCGGGTGGCCGACCCCACGGGCGCCGCCTCGACGCGATCGCCCGAGCGAGGATCGGGCGAGCTGCCGGCGGACATGGCGGCCGCTCCGTCGTCGGCCAGGGCGAGCGCGAGGATCCCCGCGGTGCCAAGCGAGCGGCCGCAGACGCCGCCGCGGCTCACCGAGCGGCCTCCGCTCAGCGAGCGCCCGCCGCTGTCGTCTCGGCTCGGCGAGCGGCCTCTCGCACCGCCGCGGGCCACCGAGCGACCTCCGGCGCCGCCTCGGCCCACGGCGCGGCCTCAGACGCCGTCGCTGGCGCAGATCGGCGAGCCATCACCGGGCTCGTCCGAGCTCGGCGAAAGGCCGCCGCTGAGCCAGCGGCCGCCGCTCCCGGCTCGGCCCGGCGATCGACCTCCGGCGCCGCCGCAGCACAGCGAAAGCGCATCGCAGAAGCCGCCGGTCGCTGCCGAAACGCTGGTCGCCACCGGGACGCCGGTCGCTGCCGGGACACCGGTCGCTGCCGGAACACCGGTCGTCACCGGGACGCCGGTCTCCGCGCAGCCGAGCAGCGTATCGTCCGCGACGACAGACGGCGTCGACGCCCCACCAGGCGCGCCTGGACCGGCGCTGGCGCCCAGCGACACGTTCCGGAAGGCCGCCGACAGCGCGTCCTCGCTCGTCGACGTCGACATCGACGAGTTCGAAGAGGACGTGATCGATACCGACGTGGACGAGCCCTGGACGGCGCCGGCCGCATCCGCGGCGCTCGCTCCGCGCGCAGACGCAACGCCGGCCGCAGCCCAGGCGCCGGCCGAGCCCGCAGCCCAGGCGCCGGTCGAGCCCGCGGCCAACGTGCCGGCCGAGCCCGCGGCCCAGGCGCCGGCCGAGCCCGCGGCCAACGTGCCGGCCGAGACCGCGGCCCAGGCGCCGGCCGAGCCCGCGGCCAACGTGCCGGCCGAGACCGCGGCCCAGGCGCCGGCCGAGCCCGCGGCCAACGTGCCGGCCGAGCCCGCGATGGCTGCGCCCCAGAGCGGCGTACCCGTCGCGCCAGGCGCCACGGCCGAGCCGCCGCTCTCCTCGCCGACGCCACGCGCGCTCTCGCCACAAGAGGCCGATCCGCACGCGATCGCCCCCGAGCGCGAGGCGCCGCCGAGCCAGGACCCGTCGTCGGAGAAGCTCCGCGACAACGTCAGGCGGGCGGTCGCCGGGGCGGTCACGGCTACCGCGCCCCCCGCCTCGCTGCGCGAGCCGCCCCCGCTCGATCCGCCGCTCGCCCCTCGGGCTCGCCCGTTGCCCTCCGGCCAGTCGCCGGACCAATGGATGAAGGGGTCCAGCGTGAGCGGGGTGGCGCACGAGGCGCGCGAGAGCGTGCTTCCGGAGTTCGACCCCGGCTCACGTCGGCGCCGACGCGCCCGCTTGGCAGCCCTCGCGCTGGTGGCCCTGGCCGGCGTCGCCGCGTGGCAGGTGGTCCGCTCGCAGCGCCTGCCACAGAGCACGCCGGCGGCCGAGAGCGAGGCCCCGCCGCCGCCCGTCGTCACGGCAGAGCCCGCACCGCCGCAGGAGCCCGCGCCCCAGCCGACCGTCACGGCGAAGGCCGTGGAAACGGCCACGGCCACGTCCGCGCAGCCGTCGGCCAGGGCCTCCGCGACGACGCCGCCGCGGAAGAGGCGCCCGCCGCCGCCACCGCCGAAGAAGTCGCGGAAAGAGCCGGGCAAGGTGGACGACCTGACGATCGAGATCCCGACTCCTCCGGAGCCCGAGGCGGAACCGACCTCACCAGCAGAGTCGCCGCCCCCGGCCGGATCGCCCCAGGGCGATCCGGCCCCGCATGCAGAGTGAAGCGTGGAAACGACTGCATATCAGCAATACTCCGAAGAATCCGGCGACTGGTTGAGGAAGGGGAGGGCCCGGCTGCTGGCCCATCTGGTGCGCGAGTTCGGCCCGGAACGGCGGCCGCTCGAGCTGCTGGAGGTCGGCGCCGGGGTCGGCCAGAACCTGAGTGTCCTCGCGGAGTTCGGGGCCGTCGACGCAAACGAGGTGAGCCCTCTCGGACAGGAGGCCATCGCGAAGGCCGGCGCGGCGAGGACGCTCTACGGCACATCCATCCCGTTCCAGCTCGACCGACGCTATGACGTGATCTGCGCGCTCGACGTCATCGAGCACATCGAGGACGACCGCGCCGCTCTCCGGTGGATCCATGACCACCTGAGCCCTGGCGGAATCTTCGTCGCCACGGTGCCGGCGTATCCGTGGCTGTTCAGCGACCACGACCGCGCATTGCAGCATTTCCGCCGGTACACGGCTGGCAGCTTCCGCGCCGCGCTGCCGGCCGAGCTCCACGTGGAAGCTTGCGCCTACTTCAACCAGCTCCTCTTCCCTGCCGCGGTCGGCTCGCGCGCCGTCTGGAGCGCCGCGCGCAAGCTGCGCCCTCGCAAGACCAGCATGAAGCAGCCCTCACCGAAGTCGGGCCTCGCTTCCTCCGCGCTCGAAGCCGTCCTCGGTGCCGAGGTCGACCTCATCGCGCGCGGCTACCGGCCGAGCTTCGGCCTGTCGGTCTTCTGCGTGGCGAAGCGCTGGGCCGCATGAAGGACAGATCCGCGTCGCTCGCCGATCTCCCCAGCACCCCGCCCACCGGCGCCCCGCCCGCACCCCCGAGGATCTCGGCCGATCCGCCCGAGCCCGCGCCCGGCCCGCCTCAGCGGATCGGAGGCCCGCTCGCCAGGGTGCGCACGGCGCTGCGCCCGATCATGGTCGTCGCCGCTGCCCTGTTCATCGGGCTCGCCGCGCGGGACCTCGCTCGCAGGTGGGAGAGCGGCGCGCCGATCGACATCCGTCCCGCGTTCGTGGCGCTCTCGGTGCTGCCCCTCGCGCTCGGCCTCGTCGTGCTGGGGCTCGCCTGGGCCTTCATCCTGGAAGAGCTGACCGGCCGGCCCATCCCTCGCTGGCCGGCGATCGCGCTGCACATCGAGTCGCAGGCGGCGCGGTACATCCCCGGCAAGGTCGGCGTGCCGCTGTTCCGCATGCTGGGCGCGTCGCGCATCGGGACGACCAGCGCGGAGGTGGGGTCGTCCTTCGCGATCGAGTTCACCAGCTTCATCGCGGTCGGCGCCATGGTGGGGTTCGGCCTGCTCGCGGCGGGCGGCGAGCAGTTTGCGGGCGCGAACGCGCTCATCGGTCGATGGAGGCTGCCCGTGCTCCTCGCCCTGGGCGCGGTCCTCGTCGCGCTGATGACCGTGGATCGTACCCGCGCGCCCGAGCGCGTGCGCAAGCTCCTCGCGCCCGAGGGGCGCGGGCCGCTCATGCCGGCGCGATTGCCGCTCGTGCACGCGGTGTACTCGCTGACCTGGGCCGCGCACGGCGCGTGCGCCGCGCTCGCCGTCGGCGCGACGCCGGGCGCGGCGCTCGGCGGCTCGGGCCTGTTCGTGCTGGCGCCCATCGCCGGTTTCCTCGCGATGGCCACGCCGGGAGGCATCGGCGTGCGCGAGGCGCTGATCTCCGTGGGCCTCGCCCCCGCCGTTGGACCCGCCGCGGCGCTGGGCGCCGCGCTCATCTCGCGCGCCACCTCGCTCGCCGTGGACGTCGGCGGCTTGCTCATCGCGCGGCTGCTTTGCCGACGCGCCGCGCCTCGCTAGGATGCGCCCCCTCTCATGCTGGCCCGCCTGCGTGTTGCCCTGAACTCCGACTCCCCCCTGGCCCGCTTCTGTGCCGCCCTGACCTCCGGCTCGCCCCGGGAAAGGCTGCTGCGCAACGTCTTCGCGGCCGTCGCATGCCTCACGGGCCTCGTCGGCTACGCGCTCGTGGTCCACGCGCACATTCCGGTCCAGCACTGGCTCCTGTGGCGGCTCGCGCCGCTCTGGGGCTATTCGCTGCTGTTCCTGCTCTCCAGCCTCGGCATCGGCCTCGTGCTGTTGCGCCGGGTGCTCCGCCTCGCGCACGTGCCGCCGGTCGAAGAGGGCCTGTTCGGCATGACGCTCGGCAGCATCGCCTTCGTGTTCGGCATGTACCTCGCGGGCGTGGTCGGCTGGATCCGCCCCTGGTACGGGCTCGTGATGCCGGCGGCCCTCTTCGCGGGCGGCCTCCTGGAGCTGCCACGCTGGCTATCGCGGCTGAAGCACGATCTCGACGCCTCGACGACGCCGAAAGGGACGATGCGCTGGCTGTGGCTCACGGCCACGGGCGTCGGCGCCCTGTGCCTCGTGCTCCTCTACCTGTTGTCGCTGACCCCGGATTCCATCAGCTTCGACGCGACCTGGTATCACCTGCCGATCGGGCAGGACTATGCGCGCGCCGGCCGCATCGTGCCGTTCTACGGCGACGTGAACCGCTCGTTCCCCCACTTCGGGAGCATGCTCTACGCGTGGGGTTTCAGCGTCCCCGGGATGCTCGTGGAGCAACGGTGGATGATGGCGCTCCACCTGGAGTTCGTGTTCGTCCTGGGGAAGGTGGTCGGCGTCGCGGCGCTGGCGCGGTACCTGCTCCAGGGCGAACGCGTCCCTGGCCTCTGGGCGGCTTTCTTCCTGTTCCCGTCGCTGTTCGTCCAGGACCAGAACCCCGGCGGTTCGGCGGACCATTTCCTGGGCTTCTTCGCGGCGCCGGTCCTGCTCGCGTCCATGCGCTTCGCGGAGCGCTTCGACAGGCGGTATGCCGTCCTGCTCGGCGCGTCGCTCGGGGGCGCGATGCTGGTGAAGTACCAGGCGGTCTATCACCTGGCCATGGCGGCGGCGGTCGTCGTGCCGCGCGCCGCGTACCTGCTCGCGCGCGCGGCCTCCCGCGCCCTGAAGAAGCGCAGGCGGCCGCTGCTCTCGGCGCGCCGCGTCCTCGTGGCGGGGCTCATCGCTTCGGGCGTGGCGCTCGGCACGGCCGCGCCGCACCTGATCAAGAACACCATCTACCATAACAACCCCGTTTATCCGTTGGCCCAGCGCGTGTTCACGCGGTCGTACCCGCAGCACGCGCGCTCCGCGGAGTTCATGGAGAAGGCGTATCCCAACGCGCCTTACCTGCCCAAGGGGAAGGGGCTAGAGCGGCAGCTCATCGCGGCCGGCAACTTCTTCACGTTCTCGTTCTCCCCGCACTACTCGTTCACTCGCTACGTCCCCTCGATGGGCTCGCTCTTCACGCTGCTCCTGCCGATGCTGCTGGTCATCCGCGGCCGTCGCAGGCCGGCGCTCGCGGCCTGGGCGACGTTCGCCGGCGTCTGGATGTGGAGCAACACGTACACCGCGGACCGGTACCTGCAGGGCATGCTCGCGGTGCCGATCGCCGCCGCCGCGGCGCTGCTCGTCCGCACATGGCAGCTCGGGACCATCGCGCGGCTCGGCCTCGTGCCGCTCGTGGTGTTCCAGATCGTGTGGAGCGGCGATGTGCCCTTCTACTCCGGCCCCCGCCGGCTGGAGAGCGCGCTCTCGCTGATCCGCTCCACCTACGAGAAGCGATGGAGCGACGCGCAGCGGTTCAAGTTTCGCGTGGATCACCGCGCGATCAACCAGGCTACCCCGCCCGACGCGCGCATCCTCGCGCGCAATTACCGCACGACGCTCGGTATCGAGCGCGAGATCATCTTCGATATCCAGGCCTGGCAATCGCTCATTTTCTACGAGCCCGTGCGAGGGCCGGCCGAGCTCTACGCGCATTACCGGAGCGTCGGCATCACCCACATCCTGTACCCGCCGAACCAGCGCCCGCCGGACACGCTCCAGGCCGCCGTGCTGTTCAACGAGCTCGTGCACCGCTACGCGACGGAGAAACGCCGCTTCGGCAGCCTTCAGCTCGTGACCATGCCGAAGGAGCCGCCGCCGGCCGACGAGCTGCCTTATCAGGTGCTCGCGCTCGGCGCGCCGGGCTACACGGACGGGCTCTACCCGGTCGAGGCGCTCCACATCCTCCCCAAGCTCCAGCCGCCCAAGGGCCAGGAGCCCAAGCCCGCACGGGCGTGGCCCAGGGATACGAACGCGCAGGCCGCGCTCCTCGACGCCGCGGAGGCGGTGGTGCTCGGCAAGAACGCCGCGCGGGGCAGCCGGAACGTGAAGCTGGACGGCGTGTTCTTCGCGGCGGAGCGCTTCAAGAACTACACGGTCTACCTGCGGCAGCAGCGCGACACCTCCCGGGCGGAGCCGCCGCCCGAGCCTCCGGCCGCGGGCGCGCCGCCCGGACCGGAGCCGACCGACCCTGTGGCTCCCGCGGAGGACGTCGATCCGGAGGACCCGGACGGCTGAGCTCCCGGCCCGGGGCTACGAGCGCTGTTCGGCCAGCGGCCCGGTCCAGGGGACCGGGCTCTTCACCTCGCGCTCGCTCGCGCCGGTTGCACCTGCTGGTTGTGCCACGGCTTCGCGCCCGTGGACTGGATCCCCTCCAGCCTGAGGGCCGGCTCCCGCTCGGCGAGCTCGGTCTCGATCCGGCGCACGCGCATCAGCACCTCCTCGACGAGGCGGCGGTTCGTCGCGATGAGCTCCGCGAGCAACGCCACGGCCACCAGGATGCACGCCATCACGACGGCGCCCGTGCCGACGATGAGCGACTGGATATAGCCGCTGTAATCCGGATTCCGCAGGTAGAAGTAGACGAACCGGACGCCGAGCGCGACGCCGAACGCGAGCAGGACCGTCGCGACCCAGCCCACGAGCTGCACAGGGCGGTACATCGCATAAGCCCGGAACATGACGGGACCGGCGCGGCGCAGGTAGTCGGGGATCGAACGGAAGAGCCGCGACTCGCGCGTCTTCGGGTTGGTCGTGATCTTCACGTTCTCCAGCGCGAGGCCGCGGCGGCCTGCCTGGATCACGGTCTCCAGCGTGTAGGTAAAGCGGTTGTGCACGAAGAGCTGCAGCGCGGCCTTCCGGCTCACCGCGCGGAAGCCGCTCGGCGAGTCGGCCACCTCCGTGGCGGACAGGCGCCGGATGAGCCGCGAGCCCCACCGCTGCAAGACCTTCTTGAGCGGCGAGAAGTGCTCGATCCTGTCTGTCTGCCGATCGCCGATCACCAGGTCGGCCCGGCCGTCGAGGATGGGAGCGACGAGCTTCGGGATCTCCGCGCCGCGATACTGGTTGTCCGCGTCGGTGTTCACGATGATATCGGCGCCGAGCCGCAGGCACGCGTCGATGCCGGCCATGAACCCGGCGGCGAGGCCTCGATTCTTGGCGAAGCGGACGATGTGGTGGATCCCGAGCTGCTCGGCGAGCGAGCTCGTCCCGTCCGTGCTGCCGTCGTCAATGATGAGGACCTCGATCTCGTCCACGCCGTCGATCGACCGCGGCAGGTCCGCGAATGTCTGCGCGAGTGTGTCGCGCTCGTTCAAGCAAGGGATTTGGATGATGAGCTTCACGGGCGATTTCGCGGCGCAGCGTAGCACGACGTGCGTCGAGAAATTCACCTCGGAGCGCAGCGGGCTCCCCCGCGACGCGAGGCTCCAGCGCGGGCTGGAAAGCCGCCCCGCTCGCGCTGAGCGCCGGGCGGCCAGCAGAAACCTGACCACGCCGCTCCGCCGGTGCCCCGGGGCACCGTACATCGCGGAACTTCACGGAACATCGCGGGACGATGGCCCGCAGCCCTGCGCCGGGCCAGCAGGACCATCGCTCCGCTCTAGTTGAGCAACTTCTTCGAGAGGTGCTTGACCGCCTCCTGCGCCGCGTTTCGCAGCGCGACCTCGACCGCCTTCGAGGACGTGTCGCCTCGCACGAGGATGGCGCAATTGTCCCCTTCAGCCTCGAAGGATGCGAGCGGTAGCTCTGTCGCCGCTGCTGCGGCGCGGATCGGCACCTGCACAGCAAGCGAACCGACCTCGAGCTCCACGAACCCCACCAGCTCCGTCTTGGATAGGTTCTGCATGCCTTCGAACGTGGGTCGCCCGCTGGGGCTTAGCAAGGTCAGGTTTTTCCTGCTTGTCGCTGGGATTGAGCTCCACGTGAAGCGGCAGAGCGCGGGAGCGTCGAGCGCATCGCCTGGTCGGCGGTCGGCGGTCGGCGGTCGACGATCGGCATCGGCGTGGGGCGCGGGCGCGCGACGCGGCGGCCGCCGGTCCGAACGTCGCGCGCGTCGCGCGCGTCACGCGCGTCACGCTGACCGCGCGCTTCCGCACGGATGACCGCTCTCGCGTCAGTTCTTCAGAGAGGTCAGCTGGTCGGCCATGATGCTTCGGTGATTGCGGTAGACCTGAAGCACGATGGCCAGCGCGATCGCCGCTTCGCTCGCCGCGAGGACGATGATGAAGACCGTGAACACCTGGCCAGCCACGCCGCCGGCGACGAAGTGGTCGAACGCGATGAAGTTGAGCGCGGCGGCGTTGAGGATGAGCTCGACGCCGAGGAGGATGCCCACCGCGTTCTTCCGCGTCATGACGGTGAACAGCCCGAGCCCGAAGAGCACGGCGGCGACGGTGAGGTAATGGATGAGACCGACCTCCATCGCCTACTCCCTCTCCCAGGCGCGCCTGACGGCTCGACGCGCGAGCACGACCGCGCCGATCATCGCGGCGAGCAGCACGACCGAGCCGAGCTCGAACGGGAGCAGGTACTCTCCGAGGAACGCGTGCCCGAGCTTGGCGGTGGACGGCATCGCCGGCTTGGCCTCGGCGGGCCAAGGGGTCTGGGTCGCCACCCTGCCGAGCAGGAGCAGCACCGCCGTGACCAGACCGAACGCCACGGCCGGCCCGCCGCGCGGGTTCGAGATCTTCATCTCCGCGATACGGCTCGTGAGCATCACGGCGAAGAGGATGAGCACGAGCGTGCCGCCGACATAGACGAGCACCTGCGTCGCCGCGATGAAATCGGCCGAGAGCGAGACGTACAGCCCGGCGATGCCGAGGAACGTGCCGAGCAAGGCCAGCGCGGAGTGGATGATGTTCCTGGAGAACGCCACGAGCCCGGCCGAGCCGAGCGTCAGCGCGGCAAGCCCGAGGAAGACGAGTGCGCTCAGGGAGGGCATGGGGTGAGGGCCGCGACGTTAGACCGCTGCCCACCGCCCAGCAAGGGCGACCCCCGCGCGTCGCTCGCGGCGCGCTCCTGCGCCGTTCTGCGCCCTTCTGCTCGCCGCGCGCCCTCGCTCAGGCGCCCGCTCCCGCCCTCGCCCCTACCCCGCTCCAGCTCCCCCTCCGGCCCCCCCGCCCGCGGGCTCCGCGCCCTCGGCGCCTTGCTGCTTCTCGCGCTCCTTGCGCCAGATGGCGCGCAGCTCCTCCAGCGCGGCCGGGTTGTCGCGCATGGCGCGCTCCCGGGCCTCCCGGGCGTGCGGCCCGTACTCGCCGACGGGCACCTCGCCGAGGTCCTTCGGCGCCTTGTACAGCGGCACGAGGCCCTCCGGGATGAAGCGGAACGTGAGGTGATCGAGCGTCGGCGCCGCCCCCTCGAACTCGCGGGTGTGGCGGATCGCGCCTGTCGACTCCGTCTTGCACGCCTCGACGCACAGGCCGCAGTACATGCACTTGCCCATGTCGATGTCGAAGCGGCTCATCGCCTGCTTCTTCGTCGCCGGGTCCTTCTCCAGATCGATGGCGATGCACTCGATGGGGCACGCGCGCTCGCAGCGCTTGCAGCCGGTGCAGATGTCCATCTGCACCTCCAGGAAGCCGCGGTACCGCGGGGGGAGCATCTCGCTGACGGGGCGGTCCGTCTTGTCGGGGTACTGGACGGTGATGGGCTCCCGGAACAGATGGGAGAACGTGACCGCCATCCCCTCCAGGATGGTATTGGCCGCGCTGGAGATGCTCTTGATGTACTGGGCGAGATCCATGGCCGGTGCCTCTCAGGGACCTGACGCGCTCGGGCAAATCCCCCGAAGGAGCGAGGCGCTACACCGCGGACGATAGCAGACGCGGACCTGCCCTGGAGCGTCCAGCCCGCTCCCCGCGGGTCCCGCCAGCCCGCGCCGTACAAGCCCCGCGGGCTCCCGCCAGCCCGCCCCAAGGCCGCGTCCGTGCGGCGTCGCCCCGCGCGGGAACCAGCGGAGAGCGGGGAGTGCGCGGCGAACCTGTCCTCTCCTGTTGACGCGCACCCGGGGTGGCGATCATGGTCGTCTGATGTCGCAGCTCCCCTTGTCGGGAACGTTCACCGCCCTCGTCACGCCATTCACGCCTGACGGCGAAGCCGTCGACTTCGACGCGCTCGACGCGCTCGTCGAGGCGCAGATCGCGGGCGGCGTCAGCGGGCTCGTGCCGTGCGGGACCACGGGCGAGTCGCCGACCCTCAGCGAAGCCGAGACGACCGCGGTCATCCGGCGCGTCGTCGAGGCGGCGCGCGGCCGCGTGCCGGTGATCGCGGGGACGGGCTCGTTCTCCACGAAGAAGACGATCGAGGCCTCGCGCGCCGCGCTCGCCGCTGGCGCGGCGGGCGTGATGATCGTGATGCCGTACTACAGCAAGCCCTCGCAGGACGGGCTCCGCGAGCACACGCTGGCCGTGGCCAGGGCCGTCCCGGCGCCGATCGTGCTCTACAACATCCCGGGTCGGACGGTGGTCGACCTCTCCGCCGAGACGACCGAGCGCATCTGCGCCGCCGCGCCGAACGTCGTCGCCATCAAGGACGCCTCGGGCAACGTGTTCCGCTGCCAGGAGCTCGTGCGGCGCCTCGGCGACCGGCTCGCGATCCTGAGCGGCGACGACGCGCTGACGCTCGCGATGATGGCGCTCGGCGCGCAGGGCGTCATCAGCGTCACGTCGAACGTGCTGCCGCGCGAGACCAGCGCGGTGACCCGGCGGTTCCTGGCCGGCGACCTCGCGGGCGCGCGCGCAGCCCACCTCGCGCTCCTCGAGCTGCACGGGCTCCTGTTCGTCGAGCCGAACCCCGCCCCCGCGAAGGCCGCGCTCGCCGCCCTGGGCCGCATGAGCGCCGCGGTCCGGCTGCCCCTCGTACCGGCCGGAGAGGCGACCCGGCAGCAGATCGCCGAGGCGATGAGGCGGCTCGAGGCGAGGCGCGAGGCGTCGTGAAATCGAACGGAGATCATCGAGGCGTGCCGATGAGCGCGCTCGTGGGGGCCCCCCAGGGAGACGACGCCCGGCTTCTGAAAGTCGCGATCCACGGCGCGAGCGGCAAGATGGGGCAGGCCATCGTCCGGCTCGCGGCGAACGAGCGAGCCCAGGTCGTGGGCGCGATCGTGTCGCGCGGCTCCTCCCGCATCGGCCGTGACGTCGGCGAGCTCGCGGGGACAGGCACCGTCGGCGTCGCGATGAGCGACGACACCAGCGCCGGGCTGCTCGGCGCTGACGTGGTCATCGACTTCTCGAGGCCCGAGGCGCTCCCCCGCCTCCTGCACCTCGCGATGCGCGCCAAGGTCGCCGTGGTCAGCGGCACGACGCGCCTCGACGGCACGTGCGAGCGGCTGCTCGACGAGACGGCGCAGCACGTCCCGGTCCTCTGGTCGCCGAACACGAGCATCGGCATCCACGTGCTCGCGGAGATCGCGGCGAGCGCGGCGCGGCGGCTCGGGCCCGGCTACGACGTCGAGATCGTGGAGGTGCACCACCGCGCCAAGGTGGACGCGCCGAGCGGCACGGCCGTGCGGCTCGCCGACGCCATACGCGGGGCCCGCGAGCCGGCCGGGACGCTCGCCGACGTGCACGGCCGCGAAGGCAACGTCGGCCCGCGCAAGCCGAACGAGCTCGGGATCTTCGCCGTGCGCGGCGGCGACGTCATCGGCGACCACACGGTCCACCTGCTCGGCCCCGGCGAGCGCCTCGAGCTCACGCACCGCGCGACCAGCCGCGATCTCTTCGCGCGGGGGGCGCTGCGCGCGGCGTGGCACCTGCACGGGAAGCCGCCCGGCCGATACACGATGGCCGACGTGATCGGCGGCTGACCGCGGCGCTCCAGGGCCAGACGCAGGCGATCCGCGATCCGGCGCGCCGCGAGAGAGCCACAATGTGGTCAGCGGCGGTTCGCCGCACTACGCTGCGGCGCTCGTATGGAGACGCTCGCTGCGAGGATCGCACGCGCCGGTCCGTTGCCGGACAGGGACGCGGTCGGCTGGGTCGTCCGCCTGGCGAAGCGCGTCGAGAGCCTGCACGCGCGCGGGACGGTGCACGGCCGCCTGTCGGCCGCGTGCGTGGTCATGGAGGGCGAGCCGTGCACGTCGACGGGGTGGCTCTCGGATCCGCTCGCCACGCCCGCCTTCGTGGGTTACCGGTCGCCGGAGCGGGCCGCGGGTGAGGGGCCGTCGCGCCGGGACGACACGTGGGCGCTCGCGGTCACCCTGTACACGGCGCTCTCGGGAGCGCTCCCGTTCCCCGCCGAGAGCGACCAGGAGCTCCGCCGCAAGCAAGGCGCCGGCGCCGCGCCGCGGGTAACGCCGCCCGGCGAGGCGGGCGACGCGCTGTGGCGCGTGCTGGACCAGGCGCTCGCGCGCCGCGCTGAGCAGCGGATCACCGAGGTCGCGGCGCTCCGTCGCGCGCTGGAGGCCGCGCGGCCGGGCGAAGGCCTGGAGGAGCTGCCGCCGCTCGATGAGCACGCGCTCGCGGCGCCGGCGAGGACCATTCCAGCGCCGCGCCCGTCGAGCAGCGGGGTGCGGGGGACGTCGAGCTCGCAGCCGCCCCGCAAGAGCGCGCCGCCGCGCGAGGGCACCGGCTCGCAGCCGCCCCGCAAGAGCGCGCCGCCGCGCGAGGGCACCGGCTCGCAGCCGCCCCGCAAGAGCGCGCCGCCGCATGGCCACTCGAGCTCGCAGCCGCCGCCCATCGCGAGCGCCTCGGCCCGCCGGACGCCGTTGCCGCTCCACGGGCTCGCGAGCCTGGGGCTCCGGTCGACCATCGGCGTGCCGACCACCCCGCCTCCGGAGGCGCCAGACCGTGCCTCAAAGGCGCAGACCGCGTTGCCTGCCGCATCGCCGCGGCTCGCCGGCGCAGCGACGGAGGACCGCTCGCGCGCGGGCGCCGTGGCTGCCCCGACCGCGCACGTGCAGCCACCGCCGCAGCCGCCCGTCGTGCCCGCAGCGACCGCGCAGCCGCCCGTCGTGCCCGCAGCGACCGCGCAGCCGCCCGTCGTGCCCGCAGCGACCGCGCAGCCGCCCGTCGTGCCCGCAGCGACCGCGCAGCCGCCCGTCGCGCCCGCAGCGACGGTGCAGCCGCCCTTCTCCCCCAGCGCGGTGCCTCTCTTCGACGCGGATGCCCCGGCGAGCCCGCGAATGGTCGACGACCTCCCCTGGCTGGGCGAAGACGACACGCACGAGCCGTCGCACCCCTTCCCGATGGCGCCCGGCAGCGTCGCCGCGCGCCTCGGCGCGCCCGGGCCCGGCGCGCCGACGCCCCACGTCCCGGCCGTCGATCTCCCCTGGCTGGGCGAGCACGACACGCACGAGCCGTCGCACCCCTTCCCGATGGCGCC
This sequence comes from Sorangium sp. So ce302, assembly GCF_051530145.1. Lineage (GTDB taxonomy): Bacteria > Myxococcota_A > Polyangia > Polyangiales > Polyangiaceae > Sorangium > Sorangium cellulosum_B. Next base: position 11,752,413 of record NZ_CP150326.1, read on the forward strand.
CGGCAGCGTCGCCGTGCGCTTCGGCGCGCCCGGGCCCGGCGCGCCGACGCCCCACGTCCCGGCCGTCGATCTCCCCTGGCTGGGCGAAGACGACACGCACGAGCCGTCGCACCCCTTCCCGATGGCGCCCGGCGGCGTCGCCGCGCGCGGCGGCGCGTCCGGGCTCGTCGCGCCGCCGCTCCGGGCGCGGGCGCCGACGCCAGCGTCCGGAGCGAGCCACGAGACGCCGTCCCCGGCGCGCCGGTGGGTCACGCTGGCCCTGGGGGTCGTGGCCATCGCGGGCGCCGCGGGGGGAGCCTGGTTCTGGCTTCGCCACCGCGACGCCGCGCCGCCGTCCCTCCCGGCGCCGCCGTCTGCGGACGCTGCGCCCGCCGCATGCGCCGCCCCCGCAGAGCCGAGCGCCCCGGCGCCCGGTGACGCCGGCGCGGAACAGGCACGCACGGCGGCGCCGGCGGACGCAGGCACCGCAAGCACAGCGCCGGATCCTGCGGCCACGGCGGACTTCGCCGCATGCGCGATGCCGCTCTTTCCCGGCAAGAGCGTCGACGCCGCCATCGCGGGCCAGCTGTCGTTCGTCTGCGCCGAGACCGACCCGATGAAGGGCGTCGCGGCGCTCAAGAGCCACCTCGCCCAGGCAGCTGGGCCCAAGGGCGTCTCGGACGCCACGAAGGAATGGGCCGTGCTCGGCTGGCACGACATGGCGACCGTCGCGACCCTGCGCGCCCGCTGCTGCCACGCCCCGCCCCCCCTCGAGCTGCCCCCCACGCCCGAGGGCTGCGCGCCGCTCGATGAGGCCCTGAACGAGCTCGGCGCGGCCGTCGCGTCGGCGTCTGCTCCGGGCGATCGGGCGGTCGCGAAGGCGGCGCGGCGGTACATGCGCGCAGCCCAGTGCGTCGCCCGGGTCGGCGCGGCGACCCGTTACGGGCGCAAGAGCAAGCCGAACGGAGGCGAGGCGACCGCGTTCAAGAAGGTGCTCTCGCGCGCGCTCCGGAGCGCGGCACAGGCGCGCTGAGCCGCGCGAACGTCACGTCGCCCGTGGCGCGCGCCCGTGGTGCGCGCCGTGCCACGGCGTGACGTCGCGAGCGACGCGGACGGCGCAAATGGCGTGAACGAACGTGAACAGGCGTGAACAGGCGTAAACAGCGCGGATCGATCGCTCGACCACCTCGCCGAACGAGCGGTTCTGGGGTAGCGTCCGCGGTCCCATGTCCAACGAAGCGAGCGATCTCCTGCTCGAAATCGGCGTCGAGGAGCTCCCCTCGTCGTTTGTCGAGGCCGCGCTCCGCGCGCTCCCGGATCTCGCGACGAAGCGCCTCGCGGAGCTCAGGCTCCGCCACGGCGCGGTGCGCGCGCTCGGCACCCCGCGTCGGCTCGCGCTGCTCGTCTCCGGGGTCGCGGCGCGCCAGCCGGACCTCGAGGAGGAGGTCACCGGCCCGCCGGTCAAGGCGGCCTTCAAGGACGGCGCGCCCACGAAGGCGGCCGAGGCGTTCGCGCAGAAGCTCGGCTGTACCGTCGCGGATCTGCGCCGCGTCGAGGGGCCGAAGGGCGAGTACCTCGCGGGCACCCGCCGCGAGGCCGGCAAGCCCGCGGCCGAGCTCCTCCCGGAGGTCCTGGCGTCGCTCGTCGCGGCCATCCCCTTCCGCAAGTCGATGCGCTGGGGGCAGGGAGATTTCGCGTTCGGCCGCCCCATCCAGTGGCTGGTCGCGCTCTCCGGCGGCGAGGTCATCCCCGTCGAGATCGCCGGCATCCGCAGCGGGCGCACGAGCCGCGGCCACCGCTTCCTCGGGCGGGCCGAGATCGCGATCGGCGCCGCGAAGGACTACGTCGAGGCGATGCGCGCGGCGCACGTGCTCGTCGACCCCGAGGCGCGCGCGAAGCTCATGCGCGAGCGCCTGCTCGCCGCGGCGCGGGACGCGGGCGGCGTGCTGATCGAGGACGACTTCCTGATCGGCGAGAACCTCTCCCTCGTGGAGGAGCCGCACGTCATCGTCGGCAGCTTCGAGGAGCGGTTCCTCGAGCTGCCGGAGCGGGTGATCCTCGAGGTCGCGCGCGGCCACCAGCGCTACTTCGGCGTCCGCGACGCGAGGACGGGGGCGCTGCTCCCGAGGTACCTGGCGGTCGTGAACACGGCGGAGGCGCCCGAGAAGATCAAGCGCGGCAACGACAACACGATGCGCTCGCGCCTGTCGGACGCGCAGTTCTTCTACCGGGAGGACGTCAAGATCCCGCTCGCGAACCGCCGCGAGAAGCTCGGCGGGATCGTGTTCCAGAAGCGGCTCGGCAGCGTGCTGGCGAAGGCCGAGCGCGTCGAGCGGCTCGCCCGCGAGCTCGGCCTGCTCCTGATGCTGCCCGAGCAGACGCTGGTGGCGGCGGCCTCGGGGGCGCACCTCGCGAAGTGCGATCTCGTCGCGCTGATGGTGGGCGAGTTCCCCGAGCTCCAGGGCGAGATGGGGCGGGCGTACGCGCTCGCCCAGGGGGTCAGCCCGGAGGTGGCCGACGTCGTGCGCGATCACTACCTGCCCAAGGGCGCCGCGGACGCGACGGCGCCGACGAACGCCGGCGCGCTGGTCGCGATGGCCGATCGGCTCGACACGCTGGTCGGCTGCTTCGCGATCGGGCTCGTCCCCACGAGCACCGCCGACCCGTACGGGCTGCGCCGCGCGTGCCTCGGCGTGCTGCGCACGCTCCTGGATCGCGATCTCGATCTGCGCCTCGGCGCCGCGTTCGGGGCCGCCTACGACGGCTACGCCGGGGTGGAGCTCAACGTCTCGCGCGAGGAGCTCGCGACCCGCCTCGGCGAGTTCTTCTCCGAGCGGCTGCGAGGCCTGCTCTCCGACCGGCTCCCGCAGGACGCGGTCCTCGCGTGCCTGCGCGTCGCCGCGGATCGCCCGCTCGATCTCAGGGCCCGCGTGCGCGCGATCGACGCGCTGAGCCCGGAGGTGCGGGCGCGGGTGGGCGAGGTCTTCAAGCGGGCCACGAACATCGCCGACAAGGCGCCTGCCGGCGAGCCGGTGGCGCCGTTCGGACAGGACGTGCACCCGAGCGAGACGGCGCTGTTCGCGGGGTACCTCAAGCTGCGCGAGCAGATCGCGTCGGACGTCCGGAGCGGCTCGTACGACACCGCGTTCAGGGCGGTGGCGGACTTCGCCCCGCTCTTGCACCAGTACTTCATCGACGTGTTCGTGATGACCGACGACGCGGCCGTGCGGGACAACCGGCTGCGGCTGATGCGCGCCCTGTCGGAGACCTGCGGGAGCCTGGCCAGGCTGGAGCTCCTCGGCGAGGCGCCGCGCGCGGCGTCGTGACGCGACGGGCGCGGCGCCTCGGCGGCGCGCCCGACGCTACGCTACCTTTTCAGCTCAGATGGGCGCTCCCGCGGGCGCCTCGGCCGGCGGCTCTCCTGGAACTGGCTTTGCGGGCGCGGCGATGCGCTCTCGGCATGACAAGAGGAGGGTGTTCGGCGCCGTCGAGCAAACATGGTCGATCGAGGACGTGATCGCCGAAGGGGACAAGGTGGTCGTGCGCGCGAAGAACACGTGCGCACAAGCGAGCTTCCTGGGCATCCCGAGCCACGGACGGCAGCAGACGTTCACCGCGATGTTCATTCACCACATCGTTGACGGCAAGATCGTCGAGACATGGCGGAACGCCGACGATCTCGGCCGGCTCCCGCAGCTCGGCGCGCGGCTCGAGCCGGGGGTACCCAAGGCTCCGACGTGAGCAGGCTGACCGCGTCTGGCGTCGATCTTCGCCTGGTCAGCGCTGCTGTCGAGTTGAACAGCACTCCATCCGGGCCACCTCGATGGATCATGCAACGGCGACTCCGAAAGCGCCGTGAAACCACGTCCATGCACCTCACTTCGCGGAACCAATAAGCAACCAATAAGCCCACTGGGGACGATGAGCAGCGCCTCCGGCGCCTCGCCGAGCCGCCGGGCGTCTGGACCTGCACGCTCGCCAGGAGCTGCTGTACCGTTCGCCCATGCCGGGATCTCAGCCCTATCCGTTCGCGTTCTTCGGGGCAGCGCCGAGCGACTGGTTCGACCTCGAAGGGGACCTGTTCTCCTATGAGCTCTGCTTCGTGGCGCCCCCGGACGCGGCGGCGCGGCGCGCCGTCGGCGAGGCGTGGGAGCGGGCGCTCGACGCGCGCGCGGTGGAGCACTGCGAGCCCTTCCAGTGGGCCGATCGCTGGGCGCTCGTGCGGGTGCGGCCGGCGGGGTGGAGCAAGGCGTGCGTCGCCGACATGGCGCGCGCGGTCCAGCAGGCCCTCACCGCGGTGCATGGCGCGCACCCGATCGAGGTGGCCTCCCTGGCCGAGGCGATCGAGAGCGACAGCGACTGGGACGCCTGGTCCGCCGAGCAACGACCCGAGCCCCCGACGGGCCCGAGGTGGCCCGTCGAGCTGCCCCGCTTCGGCGGAGGCGAGCGCTTCGAGGCCGCGTGCGCGGTGGATCCGGCGGTCGAAGCCGCGCGCGAGGCGGCGCGCGCCGCGGCCCCCGAAGAGGAGCGCTCGTCGGAGCGCGCGGCGGGCGACGACCACGACGCGGACGAGGCGGACGCCAGCGACGACGACGACGACAAGCCCAGGGTCATCTCTGGCGGGCTCCGGCTGGAGCTCGTGCCGGGCTACAAGGCGCCCGGGCCCTCCGACGAGCAACAGAGGCTCTTCGGGCGGAGCGGCGAGGTGCTGATCGCGCCGAACGGCCTCGTCTTCGGCGTCGCCAAGCCGAAGCGAAAGCCGCCTGTCCCCGCGTGGATCGAGAACGGCGAGCTCCGCACCGCTCAGGGCGATCCGCTTGCCACCACGACCGGCGCTCACCTCGCCGCGCGCGACGACGGCGGCGCGGCGCTGATCGGGGAGGATTCGGAGGCCGTATGGGAGGTCGTGTTCGCGGAAGGCTCCGTGCGGCGCCTCATCCAGCACGACGAGCCCTTCTCCGACGTCGCCTACGGCCCGGAGGGCCGGGTGCTCGTGCTCGCGAGCTCGATCGACGTCTATCGGCGGGAGGGTTCGGGCGTCGCGCTCGAGGGGCGCTGGGACCTCGACGGCTACGGGATGCACTCGGTCTTCGGCGGACGCCTGCTCCTCTTGAAGTGCTTCGACGACGAGGACGAGAGCGCGGACGGCGTAACGATCCTCGGCTACGACGGATCCACGATGCGCCGGCTGGCCCGCGTGCGCATCTCGATCGGCGACATCGTGCTCGACGGCGCCCGCGTCATCGTGGAGGACGGCAGCGAGTACTACGAGCTGCTCGGCCTTGATGTGCTCGCCGCGCGCTTCGCCGCGCAGCCGGAGTCCTTCCCCGAGCTGAAGAAGCACGAACCCGGCAACGAGGACGAAGACGAAGACGAGAGCGCGTCCGACGAGGGCGAGAGCACGTCCGGCGACGGCGACGACGAGGACTCCCGGCCAGAGGTGCTGGAGGGCGCGCTCCGCGTGGAGCGGCGGAGGTCGCGCGAGGTGCCCCCGGAGCCCGAGATCGAGCGCACGGAGCGCGAGCTGTTCGGGTCGACCTCCTGCGTCGCGGCGGCGCCCGGCGATCGCGTCTACGGCATCGCGAAGCTCCGGCGCAAGCCGGCGACGGCCGCCTGGATCGAGGGCGGGGAGCTCAAGCGCGCCGAGGGCGAGGCGCTGCCCAGCCCCCACGGCTACATCGCGGCGCGGGAGGACGGCGGCGCGGTGCTGTACGGGTTCGACTACGACCTCGTCGCCGAGCTCTCCTTCGCGGACGGCAAGCTGCGCCGCCTCTTCGAGCACGAGGCGTCGATCTCCGATATCGCCTACGGCCCGGAGGACCGCGTCATCCTCGCCACGGGCGAGTCCCTCGACGTCTACCGCCGCGAGGGAGAGGGCGCCGTCCTCGAGCAGCGCTGGGACGTGGGCGGTTACGGCCTGACCCCCGCCCTCGGCGGCCGGCTGCTCCTCGTCAAGAGCTACGAGGGCGAGGATTCCGAGGACGGGCTGACCATCGTCGGCTTCGACGGGAGCAAGCTGCGCCGCGTGGCCCGCGTGAAGGCCTCCGTGGGTGAGGTCCGGATCGCCGAGGGCCGGGCCTTCATGGATCACGTCGGCGACACCTACGAGCTGCTCGGCCTCGACACGCTGTTCGAGCGGCTCGCCACGAACCCCGACGCGTTCCCCGAGGTCGCCGTGTACACGCCGTCCGAGGAGAACGATGACGACGACGAGGCGCCGGAGTCAGGCCCGAGGAAGGCGCCCGAGGAGTACGCCATCGAGCCCGCCCCGGGCCGCGTCGGCGTGCGCTACCTGGGCAAGCAGCGCCCGCTGCCGGAGGACGAGGAGGACGTCCCGAAGGACGTGCGCGCGCGTTTCGGAGCGGGCGCGCGGGAGCTCGAGCGCTACCGCCCTGCCGACGTGTACATCGGGTGGAAGAAGGAAGCCCGACGCTCCTTCGTCTTCGCCGTGCTGAAGGACGGGGAGCTCATCGAGACCGCGGTGAAGGCGAGCTCCCCCTCGTCGACGGGCCTGGTGAACGCGGATCGGAGCGCCGCCCTCGTTGCGACCGACGGCGACGCCAAGCTCTGGTGGGTAGACCTCCCGCACGGCAAGCCGATCCTCGTGCACGACTTCAGCAAGGAGGAGAGCGAGGACGAGATCTACACGCTCGAGGCGCTCGCCTCCGGGCGGGTGATCGTCGGCACCTCGTCGGAGACCTGGATCTTCTCGGTCAGCGGCGGCGCCTCCAGGCTGGAGGCGCGCGGCGACCTGGATCTGCGCGTCGTGGAGAGCGCCGCGGGGGGCCGCGTGGCCGTGCTGGAGGTCTCCGAAGGCAAGCCTATCCGGGTCTGGGGCGTCTACGACGATGGCGTCCGCACGCTCGCCGAGCTCGAGCCGGAGCCCCTCAGCTTCGAGCCGAGCGCTGACGGCAAGTTCTTCTTCGAGGCCGTGAATCGCCTTGGCTGGTATGAGCTCGTCAACCTCGAGGACGCCTGGGAGGCCGGGCGCCGTGACACCTCTGGCGAGCACTACCCGCGCGTGGCGCTCGCGCCGAAGCCCCCTGAGCAGGACGAGGACGACGAGGACGACGGCGAGGACAGCGACAGCGATGACGAGGAGCCGCAGTCCGTGGAGTGAAGGCGGCCGCTGCCCGCCGTCAGGCCATCACCCTCGAAAAACCCCGCGCCGTCCGGCCGCTCGACGCCATCGAGAGCAGCCGGCTCACGCGCTCCTCGGTCGTCGGGTGCGTCGAGAACCACTTCAGCACCGAGCCAGCCCCGGCGAGCGGGTTGACGATGAAGAGGCTGGCCGTCGCCGGGCGCGCCGCCTCGGGGGGCACGAGCGCCACGCCGTGCTCCAGCTTGGACAGGGCGCTGGCGAGCGCCTCCGGGTCCCCGGACAGCTTGGCGCCGAGCTCGTCCGCCATGTACTCGCGCGACCGCGAGATGCCGAGCTGCACGAGGGTCGCCGCGATCGGCGCCACGATCGCGAGGGCCAGCCCGCCGAGCGGGCTCGCGCCGTCCTCATCGTCCGACGATCCGCCGAATATCCCGGCGAAGCTCACGGCATGGGCCACCCACGTGATGCCCGAGGCGAACGCCGCCGCGATCGTCGATACCAGGATATCGCGGTTCTTGATGTGCGCGATCTCGTGCGCCAGCACGCCGCGCAGCTCACGCTCGCTCAGGAGCTGCATGATGCCCTCGGTCACCGCCACGACGCCATGCTCCGGGTTGCGCCCGGTGGCAAAGGCGTTCGGCTGCGCGTCCGGGATGACATAGACGCGGGGCTTCGGGATCCCCGCCCGACTCGAGAGCTCCTCCACCATCCGGTGCAGCCCCGGGGCCTCGAAGGGCGAGACCTCGGCAGCCCGGTGCACCGCGAGCACGATGCGGTCGGACATGAAATACGCACCCAGGTTCATCGCGAGCGCGAGCACGCCGAACAAGACGAGGTACCCGGGCCCCAGCGCCCCGCCGATGGACACCAGGATTGCCGACATGACGCCGAGCAACAGGATCGTCTTGATCTGATTCTTCATGAACTTCGTATCCTCCTCGAAGCGGAGCGCTGCAAGAGCCGCTTTCTGGAGATCGATGTGTCGCGCGTCGTCGCATTGCAATACCCCGCGCACCCGATCAGCAGACGCCGTGTCCGGCGGATTCCCGCCTGTGGCTCTCCTGACCGCCGCTCCTGCTGGCTCGCCCCATTTCGCCCCACCGCCCCATTTCGCCTCGCGGCCCATTCCACCTCTGACACCGCATCATCAGGCTCATCCTTCGTCGGCCAATGCCGTGGGCCCTCCGCGCCCGTGGTCGTCGCGCGGCGCAGGGAGGGCTGATGTCTGAGCCCATTTGACGTCATTCCTCTGACGCTGCCGGAGGAGTCACGTCTCAGGCGAGTTCAGCCCTCCCTGCGCCGCGCGACGACCACGCTCCGAGGGCCGGTCAGCTCGGCAAGACCTCCCGGCACCGCGACGCGCGAGCTCAGCGCGGAATGCGCCCGCCAGCGCGCCTCACGCCTGCCAGATCGCCAGAAGCCACACCGCGACGCCCGCCGCGCACACCGCGAGCCCCGGCGCCGCCCGCGGCCACACCCACTGCCCCGTCACCGTGACCCCGCGCCGCACCACCCAGACGGCGCCCGCGACCCACGCCGCGAACGCCCCGACGAGGGCGACCACCCAGCCGACCCGCGGCGCGTCGTCGCGCGCGAGCGCCGCGAGGTGCTGCCGCTCGACCGCCGCGGCAGGCTCGGTCCGGGTGCCCGGCGGGCGCGGCGCGGCCGCCGAGAGGCGGGCGATGGCCGCGTTGGCCAGCTCTAGGTCCTCCGCGTGCGGCGTCGTGAGCCACCGCGTCTCCAGGGCGGCCGTGCGCACCGCGCGCCACGCGAAGAGCGCCGTGTCGGCCCGACCAAGGCCCTCCGCGGCCGTCGCGAGCGCGATCAGCCGCTCGTACGCCACGCGGACGTGCGGCGCCCCGGGGGCGTACCAGCCCGCCGCCCGCCGCGCGTGGAGCGCCGCCGCGTGCGCGTCGCCGGCGCGCAGGGCGTCCGTGCTCTCCGCGATCTCCCGCTCGCCCGCGGCCACCACCCGCAGCGACGCCGCGCCGACGAGGAAGCCGGCGACCGCGAGGCCGCGCAGCACGCCGAGCACGACCGAGCGCCTCACAGAAAGTCGCGTCTCTTGAAGACGAACGCCGCCACCAGCAGGAGAATGAGCGCCCACCCCGCGCACGTGATCGCCGCCCAGCCGAGGTACACGAGGAGGTTCGCGTCAGCGACCTCGCCCGCGAGCAACGGGCGCGGCGGCACGTAGATCTGAAGGTTCGGGACCACCTTGGAGAAGGCGTGCGCCGCGGCGCTGATCTGGGGGCCGAAGTACTTCACAGGCAGCCGGGCGAGCGAGTCCGCGTTGCGCCCGATGAGGAAGACGCCCAGCGTGAGCAGCGAGGACAGGAACGGCGTCGAGAACGACGAGAACAGCGTCGCCACCGCGGCGACGATGCCGACCTCGAGGAACGCGAGCGCGCTGCCCGCGAGCACGACGCGGCGCTCGGTCGGCGCGCCGTCCGAGAAGAGCACGCCGAGCACGAGGAAGACCGCCGCCCAGGGGATGAACCCGTACGTGCGCGCCAGCGGCGAGCGCCACGCCACGAGCCCGAGCGCCGCGAGCGAGGCGGCCCCGGCGCCCGCCACGAGGGCCAGCGAGCGGCCGGCCAGCACGGCGCTGATCTGCAGCACGAGCCCGGCGTCGGCCAGGATGAACACCCCGAGCGTGAGCAACGTGCCGAGGTACTTGCCGACGAGGTACTCGCCGCGGCGCACCGGGCGGGCCAGGATCGGGAAGATCGTCTTCTGCTCGAGCTCGCGGTACAGCGACGTCGCGCCGATGATGACCGCGACCGCGATGCTGAAGAGCGAGATCGACGCGACGCCGAGGTCGCTCACGACCCGCGCCCCGTTGCGGAGCGTGTAGGCGCCGACGATGATCGAGTAGAACGCGACGGCGAAGGCGACGCCCGCGAGGCCGATGAGGATGCGCGCCCGAAGCGATTCCCGGTAGGTGTTGAGGGCGATCGCAGAGATGCGGCCGAACATCGGGGCGACGTTAGCAAGGGACGGGGGGAGCTTGAAAGGGCCGCGGGTCAGGGGCCGGCGCCGTCCCCCGGGTCGACGACCCGCACGTCCAGGAACCAGAGGCCGTGCGCGAGCGCGTGGCCGTCGATCTGGAGGTGATACACGCCAGGATCGAGCACGAGATCGAGGAAGCTCCGCTGGGGATCCGCACCGATCGTGCAGGAAAGCGGCATTTCGACGCCGGGACAGCCCGGGCCGCGGCGGACCGAGAGCAGCGTGTCGTAGCTCGAGCCGGCCATGTCGAGCACGACCCGCCTGCGCGCGGTGAGCGTGAGCCGGAGGAGCTGGTCCCGGGCGCCGCCCTCCTCCGTGCCGGCGCGGTCGCAGCCGGCGTCGAAGTCCGCGGCGGCGTTGGCCGTGTTGCCCTGGAAGAAGCCGCCGCTCTCCGGGATCTCCAGCGCCCCCTCGCACGCGTCGGAGAAGGGCACCAGCGTGGGCGGCACCGCCGGCCGGACGAACGCCGTCACGCTCACGGGCTGGCCGAGCTGCGCCTCGGCCACGACCCGGTACGACCCCGGCGCGACGTTGCGCCGCGCGCTCCGGAGCGGCGTGACCTCCCCCTCGCTGCACGCGAGCCGATCGCCCTCGCCGCCGCACGCCGGCGCGGACAGGGCGATCGCGCCGGTGTCGCCGGCCGACAGCTTCTCGACGAGCAGCACGTCGGACGCGACCGGCAGCTCGAGCGTGTACACGGCGTCGACGGCCGCCGGGCCGCAGCCGAGATCCACGTCGTCCTGGTGGCCGAGCAGCGACACGGAGACCGTCCGGTTCGGCGCGAGCTCGGCCGCCCCTTCGCACCCCTCGTCCGGCGGAGGCTCGGTCGGCGGCGAGAGCTCCAGCGTGACGAGCACCGAGGTCGGCGCCGTCGCGGAGACCGCGACGGCGTACACCCCCGCAGGCAGCGCGCGCCGGAAGAGGTGCGGCGCCGCCGCCGTCTGGCAGGCGAGCTCGTCCTCCGGCAGCGCGCACGCGGCGCTCCGCAGCGAGAGCGAGGGATCGCCGTCGCCGTCGGTCGAGATCGCGTAGAGGTCGATGTCCTGGGGCTCGGCGAGCTCGAACGTGTACACGAGCTCCCCGAGCCCGGTCTCGCACGCGGTCCCGAGATCCAGGGCGGCGTCGAGGATCGTCGCCAGCGCCGGCGCGCCCGGCGAGAGGGGCGCCGCCGTGCCGCACGTCTCGTTCGCCGGCGCCGGCGCCGGCGGCAGGAACGCCACGTCGACGATGACCGGCGCGCCCACCTTCGTCGTCACGTAGAGCGGCAGCGCCGTCGCCCGCTCAGGATCGCCGAGGCCGCGGGCCCGGAGCTTCGCGAGCTTGCCGCCGTCCGCCGTCTCGTGGGGCCCCCCGCACGCGAGCTCGGTCGCGGCGTCGCCGCACTGGCCGGCGAGCGTCACGGCGACGTCGGTGGCCTCCGTCTCGTCGTCGGGGGCCTCCGTCCGCGCGGTCACCTCGACGTCGACCGGCGGCCCCGGCGGCAAGATCACCGCGGCCACGACGTCGTGCGTGCTCGCAGCGCGGGGCAGGCCGCACGAGCTCGCGTAGTGGAAGCCCGCGCCCGCCGTCGTCATCGCGTACGAGCCCGGCGCGGAGATCTCCAGCGCGTCCAGGCACGTGTCGTGCTCCGGAGACACACAGCCGCCCTCGTCGGCGCGCCCGTTGCAGTCGTCGTCCCGATCGTTGCCGCAGACCTCGGGCTGCGCCGACGACACCGTGGGATCGGCGTCGTCGCAGTCGCCCCCGCCGCAGTGCTCGTCAGGATCGCCGTCGAGATCGGCGTCGCGCGGCGCGCTCGAGCACGTCTTGGTCGCCTCGTCGCAGGCGTCGATCGTGCATGTGCTCTGATCGTCACACGCGACCGGCGCGCCGGGCACGCAGCCGAGCCGCGGGTTGCAGCGCTCGACGCCGTCGCAGTGGACGTCGTTCTGGCAGGCGCTGTCGTCCGGCGTGAAACGGCACCGCCCGAGGGCGGTGTCGCACGCATCGAAGGTGCAGGGAAATCCGTCCTCGCACTGATCGTCGTCGACGCACGGGCCGCCCAGCGTCGGGTCCGCTGGAGCCTGCTCGCCGCCGGCGCCGCCGGCGCCGCCCTCACCGCCCGCCCCGCCGGTCGACGGGAAGGGGCTCGGGGCGCTCGAGGCGCAGGAAGCGCCGGAGAGCGCCGCCGCGGCGACCGCTCCGCAGAGGAGAGCGAGACGCGTCAAGGAGGAAGGCGTCGAGAAGGAGGAAGTGTGAGTCCGCATCGAACGAGGTGAGCGGCAATGAGCGTAGCAGGGCACCGCCACGTCTGGCATCATGGCGCGCGATTCCGCAGAGCGTCGCGGATAGAGGGAAAAACAGGGTGACCAGCGACAGATTGACCCGACCCGAGCTGACGTGGCTGCTGGCGCAGGAGGCGCGGAGCGCCGCCCAGAAGCTCCGCCAGGGCGTGGGGATGATCGCGACCGAGAGCGCGCCGCCGCCGACGCCATCGCCGGACGACGCCTCGGGCGGCGGCGTCGAGAGCACGCTCAACCGGCTCGACGAGGCGGTGAGCATGCTCGCCTCGCTCCACGGCCGCCCCCTGCCGCGCGGGCGGCGCGGCCGCGTCGACCTGACGGCGCTCCTCTGGGAGGTCGCGCCCGAGGCGCGCGTGCAGATCGAGATGGGCGAAGGGACCACCGTGTTCGGCGACGAGACCGAGCTCCGGCGGATGCTCCAGGTGCTCATCGCGCAGGGCGGCGACCCCTCGAGCCTGACCGGGGCGCCCGACGTGAGCATCCACCGCGTCGGCGACGAGGTCAGCGTCCGGGTCAACCTCGGCCCGGAGACGCCCGTGAACTTCGAGACCGAGCGGGTGTGGCTGTCGCGCATGGCGCTGCGCTACGGCGGCCGGCTCGAGCTCGACGGCCAGATGCAGACGCTGACGCTGCCCGCCGAGGTCGATCTCCAGCGCCTCGAGGTCGAGAGCCTCAAGAAGGAGCTCGCCGCCGCGCAGGCCCAGGGCGAGGCTTACGCGCGCGAGCTCGCCGCGGTCTTCTCGCGGGCCGAGGGCGAGCGCGAGCGCGGGTCGCTGTCCGGCGTCATCTCGCGGCTCGGCGGCAGCGAGCCGGTGTCTCACCTGCCGCCGAGCGGCGACAGCCTCGCGGTGCTCGTCGCCGCGGTGCGCGTGCTCGGCACGCAGCTGCGCGGCATCCTGTCGGCGATCGGCCGCGACATCGCGCCGCTCCGGACCCACGGCGGCGACGCGGGCGAGACGGCCTCGTCGGTGGGGCGCCACGTGACGGCGGCGTCAGAAATCGTCAGTGATCTCGCCAGGTTGGGGGCGTGTCCGCTCCACGAATTCCCGCGCCACTGCGACGTCGCCGACGTGCTGCGCGACGTCGTGAAGGACGATCTCGCGCGCGCGGCCCGCCACGACGTGCGCGTGGTGGTCGAGGCGCCGGAGACCGCGCAGGAGGTGGTGCCGCAGGGCGCGCTGACGGTGCTGCTGCACGCGCTGCTCGATCACGCCATCAGCGCGTCGCCGCCGGGCAGCGAGGTGCTCGTCTCCCTCTCCGAGGGCCCGAGCGGGGTCGAGATCACCTTCGACGACGCCGGGCCGCCGCTCCCGGCCGCGGCGCGGGGCGTCGTGCTGAGCCGCGACTTCGAGGCGGTCGCGCAGGGCCGCCCGCCGGCGCTGCCGCTCATCGCGGCGCACGCGATCGCCGCCCATACCAACTACGGTATCGCCATCGAGGACGGGCCGCGCGGGGAGACGCGGGTGCGGCTCACGATCCCGCACTCGGGCTGACGCCTCGCCGTCCACATCCAATGGAGCGACCTGCTAGCGCAGGAACGAGCTCGGCGGGAAATCGACGTCGAGGTTGAGCGTGGCGCCGCGCACGATATTGATGTCCTCCACCTGCAGCGTCGTGGTGACGGGGCGGTCGTTGCCACGCTCCACGAGCGTCGCCGTGGCCGTGTATTCATCGGGCGGGAGATCCACAGTGATGCTGAAGTCGTCGCAGCGCGCGTAGTCTCTCGCCACCTCGCGGCTGCCCCGGTAAACGATCAGCTCGAAATCCGCTCCTCCGCGGCTGTGCTGGGAGCACGCCCGCGAATCCATCCGGTTGGCCACGGTCCACTCCAGCGTCAGGCTCCCGACGGCCTGCACGGGCCGCGGCCGGCGCTGGGAGATGGGCTCCACGTCGACGATGCACCCCAGGGCCAGGAAGCTCGATAACGCGAGGCCGCAGAGGGGAAAGACGCTCTTCTCCTGATTCATCCTCGTACCCGTCCTTTCGCTGCTGCCCCGCTGTCAACGCGGTGTGTAGTAACGGCGCCCCCGCTCGCGCGGATAGCTCAGCTCGCGCTCCGGCACGTACCGCGGCGACGTCCGGTACGTCTGCCTGTAGTGCTCGAGCTCCGTGGGCTCCTCCTCGAAGATGACCCAGCCCCGGTTCGTCGGGTAATACCAGCGGCCGTCGACCAGGTACGCATACGTCCCGCGGAAATAGACGCGCGGATACGCGGCGATCTCCACCGGGACGACCTCGGCGCGCACCGCCGGAACGCCGGACACGACGAACCCCCCCTCGGTCCCGACCGTGCCCATACACCCCATGAGCAGCGAGGCGCCGACCGCGAGCGCAGCCGCGGCGAGCGAGGCCCTCGTCACACCGAGAGATCTGGACCGCCCTCGCACGGGCGGAGTCACGTTGTTGCTCTGCTTCACGTCATTGCTCCTCGGAGCGCAACTCAGCAACGCGAGTGCCAGCGCGGCGCGACTCGAGATCTCCGGATCTCCGCCGGCGCGGCGCTCACCGGGCCGCGCGGAGCGCGCCGGCGAGCGCGAGCGCGCGCTGGATCTCCGCGGACGTCACCAGGCCGATCACGCGCTCGCCCTCGTCGAGCACCGCGATCACGCTCGCCTCGCCGCTCGCCAGCGCGTCGAACGAGCGGGACGCGTCGTCGTCCGCGTGCGCCCTCGGCACATCCACGGGCATCACCGCGCCGACCGTCGCCGGCGCGGCGCCGCCCTGCAGCTGGCGCGCGAGATCCCAGACCGTGACGACGCCGATCTCGCGGCGCCCCGCGCCGTCCCGGGGATCGTCGATGACCCGCGCGCCGACCAGGTTGTGGCGCAAGAGCCGCTCGGCCACCGCGCGAGGGCTCTCGTCCGCATACGCCTCGCCGAGCCGATCGGTCATGAACCGCGCGACCGGGATGCCGCGGAGGAGCTCGTTCGTGCTGGAGCGCGTCTGCTCGGCCGACGCCCCCATGTAGACGAACACCGCGATGAGCACCAGGATCAGGTTCCACGAGAGCAAGCCGAAGAGCCCGAAGGCCACCGCCATCACCTTGCCTGTCGCCGTGGCGATGCGCGTCGCGCGGGTCCGCCCGAGACGGCGCAGGAGCAGCCCGCGCAGCACCCGGCCGCCATCCATCGGGAAGGCCGGCAGCAGGTTGAACGCGCCGAGGAGAGCGTTCGTGATCGCGAAGGCCACGAGCGCGGCGCCGATCTCCGCCGGCGCCGGGAGCAGCCGATACGCGACGTAGCTGGCGAGCGCGATAACGAAGCTCACGAGCGGCCCGGCGAACGCCATCCACGCCTCGTGCTCGGGATCGTCGCGCTCCATCTGCGAGACGCCGCCCAGCATCATCAGCGTGATCGCGCGCACCCGGATCCCGTTCTTGAGCGCGACGAACGAGTGGGCCAGCTCGTGCACGAGCACCGCCACGAACAGCCCGACAGCCAGGATCGCCCCCCAGGCGAGCGGCGGCAGGCGCATCTCCTCGCGCGGAATCCCGAGCGACGACGCGATCACCGAGAACTGCGACGACGCCGCCCACGCCACGTACGGCAGGAAAATCAGCAACGTGATGTGCAGCCGTACCGGGATTCCACGGATCCGCAGGACTGTCAGCCCCTGGTCGAACATGTGCCTCCTGATCCACAGGTACAGATGGGGCCGACAAGCACCTTCGCAAGCCGCCGAGACAGCGCCAATGCGCGGAAGACCAGGGCAGCCGCGCGGCGCCGCCGCGCAATGCAGAGGAGGCGCGCGGCGCTGCGAGGGCGCCAGCGCGCGTCCGTCCCAGGCGGGAATCACGGGGAGGGGAGCGTGTTCGGAGGCGCGCGGCGCAGCGCGGCGCCCACGCGGCGCGCGGATTGGCGTAGCGTGGTGTGACCGAGGTCATCATGCGCCAGCGCGTCCCCGATGCATTGATGGCTGCGAGCACGGAAGAGCTGACGAAGGTCGAGCTCGCGGTCCTGGAGTCATCCCACGCGGGCGGCGTGCCGCGGGACCTCACGGGCCACGTGTTCGCGATCGGGCCCGTCGGCTCGGTGGACGGCGACCTGCCCAGAGCGGACGGCGCGCCGATCCTCAATGGCAATGGGATGATCTACCGCCTCGACTTCGGCCGCGGCGGGGCGGTCCGGCTGACCTCGAGGATCGCGCGTACGCCCTGTTATCACGCGGACGCCGCCTCGCGCCCCGGCACGCGCTTCGAGGCGCTGGGCTTCCGTGACGCAGGGCTGCTCCGCTTCTCGCCGCACCTCGGCCTGCGGAACCACCTCAACACCGCGTTCGTGCCCATGCACGCGCCGCGCGCGCCGGCGCGCCTGCTCGTCACGAGCGACACGGGCAGGCCCTACGAGATCGACCCGGCCACGCTGGAGCTCGTCACGCCGGTCGGGCGCAACAGCACGTGGTACCCGGCCGCGCCCGTCGATCACCCCTTTCCGATGACGCTCTCGAGCGCGCACCCGTGCTTCGACGCGGAGCGGGGCGAGCTCCTCACCGTCAACTACGGCCGCTCGCTCCTCCACCTGTTCGTCGCGTCGCTGCCGCGGCTCGACGAGCTCGGCGCGCTCCCGCGCTCCTGGGATCGGCTCGCCGCGGCGGCCGCGTCGATGATCGAGCAGCAGCTCGTCCGCCCGAGGGCGGACCGGATCGAGGCGTTCGCCAAGCGGGCGCTCGAGCTCCTGCCCGCGCGCCTCCGCCCGAGCGCGCCGCCTGGGCCGGGCGACCTCCTCGCGCGGCAGGCGGCGCGCTTCGGCGGCGTGGCGCTCGACGAGCCGGCGGGCGACTTCGTGCATCTCCTGCGATGGGACGGCCACAACGAGCCCGAGCGGCACGCGCTGGTCCTGCCGAGCGGCGCGCCGGTGCGCATCGAGCAGAGCGTGCACCAGATCGGCCTGACGCGGCGCTGGGTCGTGCTCGCGGACACGGCGTTCAGGATCGGCCTGGAGAGCGTGGCGTTCCGGGGCTCCAGGGAGAGCCCCGGGGTCGAGCGCCTCGTCCGGTCGCTCCTCACGATGCCCCACGAGCCGAGCACGACGTTCTACCTGGTCCGGAGGGACGCGCTGCGGCCGGGCGGCGGGCCGGTCGTGGTGAAGCGGGTCGTCGTCCCGCTGGAGACTCTCCATTTCCTCGTCGACTACGAGGACGCGGGGGACCGCATCACCGTGCACGCGGCGCACAACTGCGCGACCGATCATGGGGAGTGGCTCCGGCCCTGCGATCGGCACGCCGCCGACAAGACGCCGGCGCCGCCGCGCCTGCGCGGCCTGTTCCCGCTCGGGCAGGCGGACGTGAACCGGATCGGCCGGTATACCCTCGACGCGGCGGCCGAGCGCGTCGTGGACCAGGCGGTGTTCGCCGATGCCGCGCGGGCGCTCGGCGTCGGCCTCTATGCGTACCGGGAGACGGGCGCGTCGTGGATGCCGCCCGATCGCCTCGAGAACGTCTACTGGCGCGGCGGCGGGATATGGGATGAGCTGTCGACCGAGTTCATCGACCGGCTCTATGCGGCGCACCCGCACAGGTCGCTCCCCCTCCCGGCGCTCCGCCGGATGCGCGCGGAGGGCGGCCACCCCGACAGCCTGTTCCGGTTCAACCACCGCGCGATGCGGATCGAGGATCGCTACGAGTTCCCGCGGCGCGCCGTGGGGTCCTGGCTCAGCTCGCTGCAGTTCGTCCCGCGGCGCGGCGGCAGCGGGGCCGACACGGACGGCTACGTCGTGGCGATCGTCGCGACGCCGTGCCGCGCGGAGGTCTGGATCTTCGACGCGACGAACCTGGCGCGAGGGCCGCTCTGCAAGCTGGGACACCCGACGTTCCGGCCGGGGCTGACCCTCCACACGGCGTGGCTCAACTCGGTCGCGCCGTGGAGGGGTGGATACAGGGTGCCGGTGCGGGAGGATTACGAGGAGTTCGTGGCAGAGGCCCCCGGGGACCAGGTGAAGGCGCTCTTCGAGGAGGAGGTCTATCCGCGGTTCGCGTGAGCCGCGGAGAGGAAAGGCTGGGAGCCGCGGGGCGAGGGCGGCTCGGCGCAGCGCGGGGGGACCTCGGCCCCGAGGCCGTCGACCCGCTCGAGCAGCACGCCCGTGGCGCCGTCTCCCAGGATCTCCGTGATCTGGTGGTTGCCCCACGGCTGCCCCTCGCGCAGGCGCCGCGACCGCACGTCGCTCGCCACGATGAGCACGCGCCGACACCCCCTGTCGAGGTGCCGATTCGCCAGCTCGACGGCCGCGGCAAAACCGCCCTGAGCGGGCGTGAGATCGATCGCCAGCGCGGGCACGAGGCCGGCCATGCACGCGGCGAAGGCCGCCCCGCCGGCGTCCCCGCCGTCGTCGCCCGTCATGATGAGGACATCGACGAAGGGATCGCGGAGCCGCCCCACCTCGATGAGCTCCCGCAGCACCGCCGCGGCCATGGAAAGCGTGGTCTCCGTCGCGCCGGCGAAGCGCCGCTCCGCGACCCCCGTCGCCTCGTGCAGCCAGTCCGCAGCGTGAGGGAGACCGTAGCTGGTGATGAGCTCCTGGTTCGTGACGACGCGCTCCGGCAGATAGGCGGCGACGGCCGCGATGCGACGCTGGACCATGTTTCTGCTCTATTACGGCGCCGCGACCGGTGCGCGCCGATGCTGCAAACCTTGGCCAGGGCAGCTCGATCCGGCGCTCCACCACCGCCGTTCGGCCAACGCCGAGCACGCTGGAGAGCCAGCGTCCCGGACGACATGAGACAACCCGCCACCGAGTCGTCGAGAGCCGTGGGGCAAACTACACAATCAGATGCTCCCTCCCCGTCACCGACATCCTCCACTGGACCATTTACAGAACGTCCTGCGCAAGTGGGAATAACAGCCGATTCGACTCCGTCCGCCGCCGGAGCAGGAAAGCGGCGCAGCGGGAGTGGCTTGTTGCGACGCGGGCGGTCTCGTCGCCCGCTCGCCGCGTCGCGTCGCGCTCCAGCAGCCGATTCCGACCGGAAGCGACAATTCCGCTCTCACGGGCAGAGGGATGCACAAACGTGTCGGAACGCGAGGCGCTGAGCAGGCGGGGCGCAGGCCGCATGTCTCGCCTGGACGGCGCCATCGAATTCGCCCGATCACGTCCGTTTGTGTCCGATGACATCCGCCTGCGTCCGATCACGTCCGATCACGTCCGTTTGGGTTCGATCACGTCCGTTTGCGTCCCGTGATGTCGACGCGTCGTGAGCCCGCTTTTTTCTGGATCCGGAGGGAGGCTCTACCTATTTGAGGACACCTCCGCTCGCCACGGCCACCGCGCGGGAGCGCGCGATCCGCGCCGCGGGGCGCCGCGCTCGCGTCTTCCTTCCTCCCGCGCGGCCCCGCGGCGCGGGGCGGGGCGCCTTCTATCCTATCCATCGTCATCGCGACGGTGCTCCAGCGCGCGCCGCGCTCGCCCGGATCCACCGCGATTGAATCGCGGAGAAATCCCGGGGGAGCGCAGATGCGAGGAGCGCCTGATTCGCGGGCGCCATCCTGCGAATCCATGCTGTGCGAAGCGGCAGCCTCTGCACAGAAGAGCGAGGCACACAGCCTGCTCTGGGGTGCACCAAGGTGTTCGGGGGCCGCAAGGCTCATCAGGGACACCGGGGAGGACCAATGATCTCGATGCACAAGACGATGGGTTTCGCGATGATGCTGGCGCTCGGTGCCGGGTGCGCGGTCGGCGCGGACGACGACTTCGATATGGATGACGAGAGCGTCGACTCCGCGAACAGCGCGCTGGAGGCGGACGAGCGCGGCGGGTACGCGTCCCAGTCGCAGGCTCAGGCTCAGGTCGGCCAGATGGGGCCCAGCAAGCTCGGTCTGCCCCCCAGCAAGGGTCTGCCCTCGAAGGGCGTTCCGATGCTGCCCAGCAAGGGCGAGCTGCCCAGCAAGGGCGGGCTCCTTCCCAGCAAGGGTGAGTTTCCGACCAAGGGCCTCCCGAGCAAGGGCGGCTACCCGACCAAGGGCGGATACGCGCAGCAAGGCCAGGCGCAGCTCGGCCAGGCGCAGCTCGGCCAGGCGTCCGACCTCTCGCAGGCTCAGATCGGCCAGGCGGGCCCGGCGCAGATCGGCCAGGCGGGACCGGCGCAGATCGGCCAGGCGGGACCGGCGCAGATCGGCCAGGCCGGCCTGGGGCAGACGGGCGTCGTCGGGCAGGAGACCGGGCAGCGTGAGGGCGAGCGCTTCTTCGGCTGCGGCGGCGGCTTCGGCGGCTGGGGCGGCTTCGGCTGGGGCGGCTTCGGCCTCGGCGGCTTCGGCGGCGGCTGCGGTCTGACGGCGATCACGACGTCGATCACCAGCTTCGTGCCGGCCTTCAACCCCTGCTTCAGCCCCTGCGGCATCGGCGGCTGGTGATCTGACCCCACCCTGCTGGCCGGCGCCAGGGACTCCACGTCGCAGGATCCCTCGGCGCCGCGCCAGTCCCCTCCTTTGACGAGGCTCGCGGGCGCCGGCCGCCCGGGGTTGGATATCCCGGGCTGCCGGTAGCCGCTCTCTCCCTCCCACCGCTCGCGCAGGAGCCGCGCCCCGCCGGTCGCCGGCGGGAAACGCGCGAGGACCCAGATCCGACCTTCAGCCGCCCTGACCGAGCGCGCGATCCAGGTAGAACGCCGCGCTGACCAGGCCGAGGTGGGTGAACGCCTGGGGGAAGTTGCCGAGCAGCTCTCCGCTCGGCCCGATCTGCTCGGAGTAGAGCCCGAGGTGGTTGGCGTACGTCAGCATCTTCTCGAAGATGAAGCGCGCGTCGTCGAGGCGGCCAGCGCGCGCGAGGGCCTCGACGAGCCAGAAGGTGCAGATGCTGAACGTGCCCTCCTTGCCGGTCAGGCCGTCGCCTGCGCCCTTGCCGAGCTCGTAGCGGTGGACGAGCGTGTCGCTCGCGAGCTCCTCGAGCGTGCGGTCGAGCGTGCCGAGGATCCGCGGATCGGTGGGGGAGATGAAGCGCATGAGCGACATGAGCAGGTTGCTCGCGTCGATCGCGGCCCCGCCGAAGGCCTGCACGAACGTCCTCCGCTGCGCGTCCCAGCCGCGCGCCATGATCGCCTCGTAGATGTCGTCGCGCGCGCGCGCGACGCGCTGCCGGTCGAGCGGCAGAGAGCGCTTGCGGCTGAGCCGCAGCGTCCGGTCGAGCGCGACCCAGCACTGGAGCTTCGAGTAGACGAACTGCTGCTTGCCGCCGCGCACCTCCCAGATGCTCTCGTCCGCCTGCTCCCAGCTCTGACATACCCAGGTTGCCATGCGCCGGAGCTCGCGCCAGAAATCATAAGAGATGGGAGATCCGTATTTGTCGAAGAGATATACCGAGTCGATGAGCTCGCCGTAGATGTCGAGCTGGAGCTGCGTCGTCGCCCCGTTGCCGACGCGGACCGGCCGCGACCCGCGGTAGCCGTCGAGGTGGGTGAGCGCGACCTCGGGCAGCTCGTGGCGTCCGTCGATGCCGTACATGAGCTGCAGCGGCCCGGTGGGGCCGTCCTCCTCGGAGACGCGGGCGCTCAGCCATTCCATGAAGCGCGCGGCCTCCTCGGTGTAACCGAGCCGGAGGAAGCCGTAGAGCGTGAACGCGGCGTCGCGCACCCAGACGTAGCGATAATCCCAGTTGCGGACCCCGCCGATCTCCTCGGGCAGGCTGGTCGTCGCCGCGGCGACGATCGCGCCGGTCGGCTCGAACGTGAGCAGCTTGAGGACGAGCGCCGAGCGGTCGACCATCTCGCGCCAGCGCCCCTTGTAGCGCGAGCGGGCGAGCCACGACCGCCAGAAGGCGACCGTGCGCCGGAGGGCGTCGTCGCCGTCGATCGGCCTGGCGAGCAGATCGGCGCTCTCCGTCCAGTCCTCGACCTGGCGCAGCGAGAACGTGGCCGACTCGCCGGGCTGGAGCACGAAGTCGGCGGTGACGCCGCCGGCGCCGTCGCTCGACAGGGGGACCGGGCTGATGAGCGCCAGGTCGAGGCCATCGGAGTCGAAGACGGCGCCGCGCGGGTCGTCGAGGATCAGGCGGTGGGGGCGGCGGGCGAAGTCGATCGCGGGGCGGCAGGCGAGCCGGAAGCGCACCGCGCCGCGGACGGCCCGCGCGACGCGGACGATCTGGTGCATCCCGCGGCGGTAGGCGCCGTACGTGTCCCGGTGGATCGGCATGAAATCGCAGACCTCGCCGACGCCGTCCACGTCGAGGAAGCGCGTGAGCAGGACGTTGGTGTCCGGCATGTACATCTGCTTGTTGCGCGACGCGCCGTTCGCCGCGGAGAGCGCGAAGCGGCCGCCGCGCTCGTCGTCCAGGATGGCCGCGAACACGCTCGGCGAGTCGAAATGGGGGAGGCAGCACCAGTCGATGGATCCATCCATCCCGACCAGCGCGACGGAGTGCATGTCGCCGATGACGCCGTAGGACTCGATGGGTTTGTAGGGCATCGCCTCTCCATAGGGCCCGCTCGACCGAGCGGAACCGCCTCTCGTGGATCCTCCCCGCCACGCCCTCACGATCTCGGCGGCAGGCGCGAGAGCTTCCGCTGGAGCGAGCGGCGGTGCATCCTGAGCTTGCGCGCCGCCTCCGAGATGTTCCCCTCGCAGTCCGCGAGCACGCGCTGGAGGTACTCCCACTCCACCCGATCGAGCGACGGCAGGTCCTCGTCGTCATCGCCGCGCGCGGCCGGGGCGACGCCGAGCAGCGACCGCGCGCACTGGGCGGCGTCCACCGGCTTGGTCAGGTAATCGACCGCCCCGGCCCGGATCGCCGCCACCGCGTTCGCGATGGTGCCGTATCCGGTGAACACCACGATACGGATGCCGTCATCCATGCTCCGCAGCGTCCCCACGAGGTCGATCCCGCTCTGCCCTGGCATCCGGACGTCCACGAGCGCGTACTCGAACACGTGCCCTCGCGCCATCGCCGCGGCCTCCTCGGCGCTGGCGGCGAGGGACACCGCGAACCCGCTCTTGCCGAGGGCCTGCCCGAGCGCGGTCCGGAAGGTCGCGTCGTCGTCGACGATGAGCAGCGTCGGCTCGCCGGCGGCCTCGGAGCTCATGACTCCACCGGCGCGAGGCGCAGGGCGACGCGCGTGCCGCGCGCGCCGCGCTCGTCAGGCCCCTGCCTCGGCGACACGGTGAGGCAGCCGCCGACCTGCTCGATGAGCGTCCGCACGAGGTAGAGCCCGAGGCCCATGCCCTCGCCTGGCGCCTTGGTGGTCACGAACGGCTCGCCGAGCCGCCCTTCCAGGCCCGGCGCGACGCCCGCGCCGCTGTCCTCGACGCTGATCACCGGCGCGCCGCCCTCGTCCCCGACGGTGACCACGATCGGCTCCGCGGCCGCGGGGCTCGGCCCGAGCGCCTCGAGCGCGTTGTCGAGCAGCGCGAACAGGGCCGCCTCGACGTCGGCCGCGTCGAGCGGCACCGTGCGGCGCGGCGCGAGATCGCCGCGCACCTCGACCGCGACGCCGGGGTGCGCCGCCTGCCAGGCCTGCACGCCGCGCCGGGCCGCCTCGCCGACCTCGACGCCGGCGCGCAGGTCGTTCGCCCGGACGTCCGCCCGCATGCGCGCGATCACCACGCGGCAGCGCTCGACTTGCTCCGCGATCGTCCGGGCGCGGCGCTGCGCGGCGTCGCTCGATCCGGGGTCGCGGAGGCTCTCCCCGGCGAGCACCGCGATCGTGCCGAGCGGGGTGCCGAGCTCGTGGGCGGTGCCGGCCGCGAGCGTGCCGAGCGCCTGGAAGCGGGACGCCTCCTCCGCGCGCCGGCGCAGCGCAGCGTTCTCGACCGCGCTCTCGTCGAGCGCGCGGCGGATCTTCAGGAGGACGTGGGCGACGAGCGCCGCGCTCAGCACGAAGGCGAGGAGCATCCCGTAGAGGTGGGTGGAAAACGCGCCGTGCTCCGGGTGGCTCGGGCAACACGCGCCGGCGGGGAGCGCGAAGAGCGCCGCGAAGAGGCAGGCCGCGAGCGCCGCGAGCGCGAAGGTCGTCCGCGGCGGCAGGAGCGCCGCGGCGAGGGCGACGTGCACGAAGAAGAGGGCGCTGAACGGGTTGCCCGCGCCGCCCGACGCGGCGAGGACCCCGGCGATCGCGACGAGATCGAGCGCCACGACGCCGGCGACGAGGGCCGTCTGCGCGCCCCGCTCGGAGCGCACCCGCCGGTCGAGGGCGAGGTTGAGCCCGGCGGCCAGCGCCAGGATGGGCACGGCGATGGCGTACCGGACGTGATAGCCGAACAGCGCCTCGTCGACGGCCAGGGTCGCCGCGAGCAGCGCGAACACCGCCCAGCGCAGCCCGACGAGCCACCGGAGGACGATCCCGCCCGCCGGCGCCCGCTCCAGGGAAGCTTCGTGCGTCACGGCGGGATCATAGCGCGAACACCGAGGGGGCCGCGCTCACCGCGGCGAGGACACGGCACGAACACGGGCGATCCTCCCGTGCGACGGCGCGCCCACCGGCCCGCGCCGGTCCGCGCCGAGCGGCGGATTGCGATGCCGAGCCCCGCGTCATCGTATAGGAAAGGGAGCCCATGGCGACGTGTCCCCACCTCCGACGCGCGCGCGCGGCCGCCCTGCCGGCGCTCCTTGGCCTCAGCCTGGTCCCCGCGGCCGCCGCGGCGCAGCCGGCGGCGTCCGGAGAGACGCCCGCCGAAGGCCCGCTGTTCGCGCCCAGATCAGCCGTGCGGCGCAGCGGGCTCGCCGCGGGCATCGCCGGAGGCCTGGCGCTCGGGAGCGCCGCCGGCTTCCAGAACGACGTCCAGAAGATCGGATTCCAGCGTCATTACACCGAGACCGGCGTCGGGATCGGCGCCGGAGGTTATGTCTGGATCGGCGGCGCGCTCGCGGACTGGCTCACGTTCGGCGCGGCCTTCGGCGGACACGGCCTGAGCGCGGCGGACCACGCCTCCCTCGCCGGCGGGTTCATGCTCCACACCGAGGTCTTCCCGCTCTTCTCGCTCGCGGATCGGTGGAGGGACGTCGGCGTCATCTTCGACGCCGGCACGGGCGTCGCGTACACGACCTCCGACGCCGACGGCGCCGAGGTCATCGACGGCGCCCTGCCGGCCCGCATCGGAGGCGGCGTGTTCTACGAGGGGATCCGGCTCTGGAAGGTGGCGATGGGCCCGTGGCTCTACGCCGACTACACCTGGAGCACGTCCGTCCGCCAGCCAGGGTTCTACCTGGGGTGGCGCACCGCCCTCTACACCGGGCCCTGACCGGACGGCGGCCTGGTCCTCGACGCCGCGGCGCTGAGCTCGAGCGGGCTCCGCCGCGCCTGCGCGTCCCCCTCCGGGAGCGCCAGCGTGAGCCGGACGCCGCGCCGGATGAGCTGCATCGCCACGTACGACGCCATGCCCACCAGGATCCTCCGGCCGATCTCCCGGGACACGCTCGGCTTGCCGCGCGGCGCCACCCACTCCGGGTGCCGCCAGAAGCGCACGAGCGCGCGGAGGCGCTCGCCGCCCAGCCGCTCGTTGCGCGCGCGCGCCTCCTTGATCAGCGCGATCGCCGCCGCGCCGCCCGCGATCGCGAGCAGGAGCCCGCCGGCGAGCACCTCGGGGCCGTGCCGGCGCACCCGCGACCGCACGTCGACGAGCGCGTGGCGCCGCCGATCGAGCGCCTCGATCGTGTGCATCAGCCGATCGCGCAGCTCGTCCGCCCTGCGCTCGAAGTCCGCGCGTTGACCGTTCAGCCCCTTCATACGAGCTCCCGGACCAGCCGGACGTCCGCCCCGAGGCGGCCCCGGGTCCTCTCGAGCGGCCTCCTCGGCGCGCGCTTGTAGCCGACCACGCCCACCACGATCGCCAGCGCGATGAACGCGAGCCCGATCAGCAGCGCCGGCAGCGGCTCCGGCGCGATCGCCAGCGCGATCGCGACGAGCACCAGCGCGACCCCGAGGAGCGCCGCGGCCGCCGCGGCGCCGAGAGCGACGCACGACGCCTTCGCCCGCGCGATCTCCTCGTTCATCTCGTCGCGCGCCAGCGCGACCTCGACCTGCATCAGCTCCCTGGCCTCGGCGATCGCCTCCTTCACGAGATCTGCCGTCGAGCTCTCCGGCCTGGGATCCACCTGCCTCATGGGACACCTCTTCGCCTCGCGGCGTGCACGCGCTCGGGGGCGGCGCAGGCAGCCAGCGGCGCGCGGGTCACCACCGAGCCCCCGCCACCGACTGCGCCACGCCACCCTCGCCGTGCGTCGCTGTGCATACAGCGCGCCAGCCCCATCCTCGCGGAGGCACGGGCGCTGCGCGGCCCTCGCGGAGGCGCGCGCTGCGCGGCCGCGGCGGCCGCCCGTCCCCCCGGGCGGCGGGCGATCAGGGCAGGACGCCGGAGACCACGCGCTCGTGCCCGCCGTAGTCGAGGTGCCTCGAGACGCCGCCGAACCCCGCCGCGGCGAAGAGCTCTGCCACCGCGCCCGCCTTGCCGGCCTCGACCTCCATGGCCAGCACCCCGCCGGCGGCGAGCAAGGCCGGCGCGCCCGCGACGATCCGGCGCGTGAAGACGAGGCCGTCCGGGCCTCCCGCGAGCGCGAGGTGAGGCTCGTAGCCGCGGATGTCGATCTGCAGCGCGGCGACGTCCTCGTCCGGAATGTACGGTGGGTTCGCGGTGATCAGGTCGTAGCGAAGGCCGGACGGCACGCCGGCGAAGAGATCCGAGCGCAGGAACCCCGCGTTGACCGCGCCGAGGCGGAGCGCGTTCTCGCGGGCGACGGCGAGCGCGCCGTCCGAGATGTCGACGCCGAGGACGCGGCTGGTCGGCCGCTCGCACGCGAGGCTGATAGCGACGCAGCCGGACCCGGTGCACAGGTCGAGCACGCGCGCGGAGAGGGCGAGGTGCCTCGTCCGGGCGAGGCCGACCTCGACCAGGATCTCGGTGTCGGGGCGGGGGATGAGCACGCGCGGATCGACGCGGAACGGGCGGCCGTAGAACTCCCGCACACCGAGGAGATAGGCGACCGGCTCGCCGGCGCGGCGGCGCTGGTGCAGCTCGCGGTAGGCGGCGAGCTCGGCCCGGTCGAGCGGCCGCTCGGCGTCGATGAGCAGCCCGACGCGATCGATGCCCAGCACCTTGCCGAGCAGGAGCTCGGCGTCGAGGCGCGCCGAGGACGCGCCGCGCTTCTTCAGGTCGCCCGTGGCCCAGGTGATCACGCGCCGGATCGTCCAGGCCTCGCTCTGCTGCTCGCCTTCGGACATGGTCACGGGAGCGGGGCGGCGGCGACGGCGTCGCGGACGACGGCCTCGACCTCGGCGCGGGCCGCGTCGCGGTCCGCGACGGACCGCCCCTCGAACCGCAGCACCAGGATCGGGCCGGTGTTGGAGGCGCGGCAGAGGCCCCAGGCCCCGCCGCCGAAGTCGATGCGCGCGCCGTCGATGTCCACGACCGGACGGGCGCGGCGGAAGTGCTCGGTCACGCGGCGGACGACCTCGAACTTCACGGCGTCGGGGCAGTCGACGCGGATCTCGGGGGTGGCGAAGGTCTCCGGCACGTCGGCGAGCAGCTCGCCGAGGGGCCGCCGCGCCCGGGCGACGATCTCGAGCAGGCGGACCGTCGCGTAGATCGCGTCGTCGAACCCGAACCACCGATCGGCGAAGAACATGTGCCCGCTCATCTCGCCGGCGAGCAGGGCGCCCTCCTCTTTCATCTTGGTCTTGATGAGCGAGTGGCCCGTCTTCCAGAGGATGGGGCGCCCGCCGCGCGCGGCGATGTCGGCGTAGAGCGTCTCGGAGCACTTCACCTCCCCGAGCACGGCCGAGCCGGGGCGCTCCGCGAGGAGCGCGCGCGCGAACAGGAGCAGCAGCTTGTCCCCCCAGAGCACCTCGCCGCGCTCGTCGACCACGCCGATCCGATCGCCGTCGCCGTCCCACGCGACGCCGAGCGCGGCGCCGGTCGCGAGCACGCGGGCGCGGAGCGCCTCGAGGTTCTCGGGCACGGTCGGGTCCGGGTGGTGGTTCGGGAAGAGGCCGTCGATGTCGCAGAAGAGCGCGTCCGGCGCGAAGCCGAGCGCCTCGAGCGTCCGGACGCCGAGCGGGCCGGCCGCGCCGTTGCCGGCGTCGATCACGAAGCGGACGTCGGTGCCGGGCAGGCGGGCCGCGGCGCGCACCGCCGCGATGTAGTCCTCCGTGAGCTCGACCTCGGTGAGCGCGCCCCGCGCCGCCGCGGCGCTCCGGCCGTCGGCGCCCCCCTGCTCGATGAGGTCGGCGAGCGCCTGGATGTCCTCGCCGAAGAACGAGGCCTTGCCGCGCATGAGCTTGAACCCGTTGTCCGGCGCCGGGTTGTGGCTCGCCGTGATCATGATCGCGCCGTCGGCGTGGAGGTGGTGCGCCGCGAAGTAGAGCAGCGGCGTCGGCCCGACCCCCGCCGAGATCACGTCGGCGCCGCCCGCGAGCAGGCCCTCCGTGAGGGCGGAGAACAGCCGGTCGCTGGAGAGGCGGCCGTCCCGGCAGACCGCCACCTCCGGCCGAGCCCGGCGAGGAGGCGCCCCCGCGGCGAGCTCGCGGCCGAGGAGCAGGGCGAACGCGGCGCCGAGCTCGCGCGCGAGCTCGCTCGTGAGGTCGCGCTCGGCGGCGCCGCGGATGTCGTACTCGCGGAAGATGTGTCGGGGGACCTTCATGGACCAGGCAGAGGAGCGCGCGGCGCCCGCGCTGCAAGGCGGGCCGGCGCCTACGACGCTCTGACACGGCGCAATCGTGGGCGAAACGAAAAACGCCGCCCGCGCAGCGTGGGCTCGCCGGCTCGTCGTCGCGATCGCCGCCGCCTCGCCGCGCCGTCACCGCGATCACGCCCCCTCGCCTCGCCGACATCGCGATCGCGCCGCCGCGCCGCCGCCTCGCCGGCTCACGGATTGCCTTCCTGGCCGCCGGGCGGGTAACTTGGGCGCGTGGAGCCCAGGACCACATGATGACGCGCGCACAGAGGACCGGTCTCGCTGCCGTGGTGGCCCTCCTCGCCTGCAGCAACGCCGCCCGTGCGGCGGAGCCGTCGCCCACCGCCCTACCGATCACCGTCGTCGTCCTCCGGACAGACGACGCCTACGACCAGGCCGGCGCGCTGACCCAGGCGCTCCGCTCCGCCATCAAGGAGGCCCCGGGGTGGTCGGTCCGCGAGGAGGATTTCTCGCTCGAGGTCCTGACGCTCTCCCTCCAGTGCGACGATCGTCCCGACGCGGGCTGCCAGGCCCGCATCGCCGACCAGATCAAGAGCGACCGCTACATCTGGGGCATGCTCCGCAGGAGCGACACCGAGGTCGAGGGCGAGCTGCACCTCTGGACCCGCGGCAAGCCGGAATCGAGCGTGCCGGTGAAGTACAGCGCGAACCTCACCGAGGCCAACGACGAGCCGCTCCGCAAGATCGCCACGCAGGCGATCGCGACGCTGACCGGCGGGCCGCCGAGCGGGGCTCTCCGCGTGAGGACGGGCGCCGCGCAGGCGAGCGTCTTCATCGACGGAAAGCCCGCCGGCAACGTGCACAACGGCGAGGCGACCTTCACGGTCACCGCCGGGCCGCACGACGTGCGCGTCAAGTCGGCCGGCTTCCTCGACTCCCAGGCGTCGGTCGTGGTCCTGCCCGTCGCCACGACGGACGTCGCGCTCAGCCAGATGCCAGCCGAGTCGACGCGGACCAACTGGAAGCGCATGGGCGGGTTCATCGGCCTCGGCGCGGGGGCGGTGTTCGGCTCCGTCGCCGTCATCAGCTCCGTCCAGGTCGCGAGCATCCAGAGCGACGCGCGGTACGTGGCCTATCGAGGGCTGTTCACGGAGAAGGTCGAGGACGTCTGCGCGCTCGAGAACCGCAGGGCCATCCAGGACGACTTCACCGCCGACGCGAAGACGGCCCGCAAGGGCATCGAGCTCTGCGAGAGGGCCGACACGTTCATGGCGCTCCAGTACGTCTTCTACCCGCTGGCGGTGGCGTCCGCGGGTGTGGGCGCGTACCTGCTCGTGACGAGCGACGGTCAGACCGCGGAGCGCGCCGGCTGGAGCGTGCAGCCCAGCGTCGGCCTCGGCGGCGGCGGCGTCGACGTCGACGTGACGTACCGCTGGTGAGCTCTGCCTCGCTGCCCGCGATGACGGGGGGACGACCGTGCGGGTGATCGCCGGCCGGCTCGGCGGGCGGAGGCTCGCCGCGCCGCGCGGCGAGGGCACGCGGCCGACGGCGGACCGCGTGCGCGAGGCGCTCTTCTCCTCGCTCGGCGACGTCACCGGCGCGCTCGTCTGCGACCTGTACGCCGGCACCGGCGCGCTCGGCATCGAGGCGCTCTCGCGCGGCGCGCGGCGCGCGGTCTTCGTCGAGAGCGGCCGCCCCGCGCTCGCCGTGCTCCGCGAGAACCTCGCCGCGCTCGGCCTCGACGAGGCGGCGCGGGTCGTCCCGCTCCCCGTCGAGCGCGCGCTCGATCTGCTCCGCGACGAGGGCCCCTTCGACCTCGCCCTGCTCGATCCGCCCTACGCCGTCCTGGCCAAGGCCGCCGCGGCGGCCGCGCGCCTCGCCGGCCCGCTCGGCTTGCTCGCCCCGGAAGGGCGCCTCGTCCTCGAGCACGCGCGCCGCGATCCCTCCCCGGAGATCGCTGGGCTCACCTGCACCGCGAGCCGCGCCTACGGTGACACCGCGGTGTCGCTCTACACGCGCTGAGCCACCTGCGCGCGCCAGCCACGCGCGCTGAGCCGCCTGCGCGCCAGCCACGCGCGAGCAGCCCTCCGCGCGGCGCTGTCGTGTTCATCCGGGGCGCATCCAGTTTCCTGGCGCGCTTCCCTGCCCGCCCTTGTAGACTCGCCCCCGCCGGACGCGCCCGCGTCTCGGCTCCGGCGCACGACGGTCCCGCCGAAGCGGCCGGACCTCGCGCGTCTCTCCGGGAGGACTTCTCAACGTGTCCGCATCGATGCCTCCGTCATCCCAGCAGATCCCGGGAAAATCCGGCGGCCCTGGGCCTTACATCGCAGGAATGGTCGTCCTTGCTGCGCTCATGGCGGGCCTGCTCTACTGGAAGCTGCGCCCGGAGCCGGCCGCGCCGCCTGCCGCGCCGACCGCCGCTGTCCCCGCCGAGACGAAGCCCGCGGAGCCTCCGCCGCTGTTCGCGCCCCCGCCGCCGCCGCCCGTCGAGGAGGTCGAGGACGCCGGCGTGGACGCCGGCAAGGTCGCGTCGGGGCAGGGCCCGGCCACCACCGGCAAGTCGCCTTGCTCCGGCAAGTGCGGCGACGGCGCGACCTCGCCCGCGCTCGACTCCGCCGTCCTGGGGCTCGCTCGCTCGGCGCAGGGTTGTTATAACCGCGCGCTGCGCACCTCGGAGGTCTCCGGCAAGCTGACGGTGAGCGTGCAGGTCGCCTCCAACGGCGCGGTGTGCAGCGCCTCGATCCTCAACGACACGGTGGGCTCGGGCGAGATTGCGTCTTGCGTCCTGGGACGTTTCCGCGGCAAATCACTGCCTCCGCCGCAGAGCGGATGCGTCGTGGTGAACGTTCCGATCAACTTCACCATCAAGCAATAGGAAGCAGCCGATGCGAACGCTCCCCCCCCGGATGGCCAGCTTGCTCCTCCTCGCGCTCGCGCCGCTCGTCCTGCAGAGCGCCGCGTGCCACGTCGATGAAGGAACCACGGCGCTCTGCGACAACAACCTCAACGCCGACCAGGGAATCGAGAACGATCCGGACGGTTGCTATCAGCTCCCGGCCTGCGTGGTGAATGGCCAGCTGGCGGCCCCTGAGGAGTGCTGCAAGAACGCGGAGGGCCTCGTCAACCCGGAGTGCGTCAAGGGGTATGCGTCGCGGACCTCCTCGGCCAGCACGGGCGGCGACGGCGGCTCGGACGGCGACGGGGGAGGCGGCGGCTCGGGTGGTGCCGGCGGTGCGGGTGGTGCCGGCGGCGCGGGCGGCTCGGGCGGCGCGGGCGGCGCCGGGGGGAGCGGCGGCTAGGCCGCGCGCGTCGATCGCGCCGTGGCGAGGAGCGCCGCTTCGAGCCGGGGGATCCTGCTCTCGGTCGCCTACGATGGGCGTCCGTTCGCGGGCTTCGCCCGCCAGCGCGACCAGCGCACGGTCTCGGGAGAGCTGCTCGGCGCGCTGCGCGTCATCGACCCCGGCATCCGCGAGATCCGCGGCGCGAGCCGCACCGACGCGGGCGTCCACGCGCGCGACCAGCGGGTCGCCTTCGACACGACGGCGCCGCTGCCGCCGCGCGGCTGGGTCCTCGC
The DNA here is from genome assembly GCF_051530145.1 of Sorangium sp. So ce302. Classification (GTDB taxonomy): domain Bacteria; phylum Myxococcota_A; class Polyangia; order Polyangiales; family Polyangiaceae; genus Sorangium; species Sorangium cellulosum_B. The sequence continues at coordinate 11,784,906 of NZ_CP150326.1, forward strand.
GACCGCGCGCCACCTCCCGGAAGAGATCGTGATCCGGCGCGCGGCCGTGGTGCGCCTCGGGTTCTCGCCGCGCTTCGAGAGCCTCCGCAAGCGCTACCGCTACCTGGTCCTCCGGGATCTGGTCCGCGACCCGTTCCTCAGCCGTCGCGCCTGGCGGGTCGAGGGCATCACGGACGAGGCGATCGAGCGGGCGCGCGCCGAGGCGCTCGCCGCGAAGGGCACCCACAACTTCGCCGCGTTCCGGACGAGCGCGGACGAGCGGACGACCACGGTGCGGACGCTGTACGGCGTCGAGCTGTCGCTCGATCCCGCGGACCCGCGCGTCGTGCGGATCGACGTCGAGGGCAACGCGTTCCTGCACAACATGGTGCGCATCCTGGTCGGCACCTTGATGGACGTGGCGCGCGGCCACCTCGCGCCCGGCGCGATCGCGCGCGCGCTCTCGTCGCTGGACCGGCGCGACGCAGGGATCACGGCGCCGCCGGACGGGCTCTATCTCGAGCGCATCCACCTGCGCGACGACGGGCAGGAGGCGTGGCCGGCGGGGCCTTCCGACGGAGGCTCGGCGGACGACGCCGCGCCGATGGACCTCGACGCGCTGGCGGAGAGCGCCCCCGAGGAGTGACGCCGCCCGTCGCCGCGCGTCACACAGAATCCACCGCGGACGCATGGACGGCACGCGCTCGCCTTGGTAGCACAGCGACGTGCACGTCGGACTGGACCGCCTCCCGGATCTTCCGCAGCTCCAGCGCCTCCGTTCGACTCGCCTGGGGGTCCTTGCGCACCCGGCGAGCGTCGATCGCGAGCTGATCCACATCGCCTTCGTCCTCGAGCGCCTCCGCCTGCGCCCGCGCCTCTTCTTCGGCCCGGAGCACGGCTATGGCGGCGAGGCGCAGGACATGGCGACGGTGATGAGCAGCGTCGACGCGCGCTCCGGCGCGGGCATCGTCAGCCTGTACGGCGAAAGCTTCGAGGATCTCTCGCCTTCCGCGGCGGATCTCGCGCAGATCGACGTGCTCCTCATCGATCTCGCCGACGTCGGCGCGCGGTACTACACGTTCGTCTGGACGGCGCTCCTCGCGCTGCGGGCGGCCCACGCGGCGGGCGTGCACGTCGTGCTGCTCGACCGGCCGAACCCCCTCGGGGGCGCGGCGGAGAGCGTCGAGGGCGCGACGCAGGCGCCGGGGTTCCTGTCGTTCGTGGGCCTGGAGCCGGTGCCCATCCGCCACTCGCTCACGGTGGGCGAGCTGGTCGCGCTCTTCGCGCGGCGCGAGGGCATCCCGCTCGGCGACGTCGCCTGCGGGCTGCAGGTCGTGGCGGTCGAGGGTCATCGCCGGGAGGCGCTCGCGTCCGGGTGGGATCGCCCGTTCGTCTTGCCGTCGCCCAACATGCCGACGACGGACACCGCGCTCGTCTACCCGGGCGGCTGCCTGCTGGAGGGGACGAACCTGTCGGAGGGCCGCGGCACGACGCGCCCGTTCGAGATCGTCGGCGCCCCCTGGCTCGACGGCCGCGATCTCGCCGCGCGCCTCGCGTCCACGGCGCTGCCGGGCTTCGTCGCGCGGCCGCTCACCTTCCGGCCCACCTTCCAGAAGCACGCGGGCAAGATCTGCGGCGGCGTCCAGATCCACGTCACCGATCCGCGCGCCTTCCGCCCGGTCGCGACGTACGTCGCGCTCATCGCGTTCGCCTGCAGGCAGCAGCCCGAGCAGTTCCGCTTCCGCACCGAGCGGTACGAGTACGTCGACACGATCCCGGCCTTCGATCTGCTCACCGGCTCCGCTGCCGCGCGCCTCGCCATCGCGGCCGGCGAGGATCCGCTGGCGATCGCCATGGAGGTGTCGCGCGCGGATCCGGCCTGGCCCGAGGTGATGCGGGAGGCGCAGGCGGCCGTCTCCGCCTGCTGAGCGCCGCCCGCGCGGCTCAGCGATCGTAGCGGTCGTACGGCTCCTGCCGGGAGGCGGCGCCGGTCGAGTACCTCGTGGTGAGGGCGACGAGCACGAGCGCGAGCCCGGTGACCACGAAGAAGGTCCGCGCCGGGAGCTCGGCGGAGAACCCGAACAGCCAGGGCGACGCGAGCAGCGCGGCGGCGAGGGAGGTCTCCAGCGCGCCGTGCACCGAAAACGGGATCATCCTGGCGGCGCCGAGCGGCTGATCGGACAGCAGCGTCACGACGAGGTGCGCCACGGCGGCGACGTAGCAGACCGCCGTGGGCACCGGATCGAGGCGGAGCGCGAGCGGCGCGAGCGCGAGCAGGACGACGACCGCGTAATCGACGTATCCATGATGGCGGGGAGATAGAAGCTTCATCGGTGCCTCCTTGGAGGAGCTCCCCTCACCCGGTGCATCGCATGTGCCGGTGAGCGGCTGTCGGCGCGCGCGCCCCGGCCGCTCCGGAACGCAGCGCCGGCCAGGATCAGGGTGGTTGTCGCTCGCCCGGGACGGGCAGGAGGGGTGCTCGTCGTGCTCACATGAAGGGAGCGGAGGGCGCGAGTGAACCCGATCCGGCACGGAGCGGGGCAGGGTGGCTCACGGGAGCTCTGGACCCTTCACGCTTGCTCTCACCGAGCGCGCAGCCCCGAGAGGGTTTCTCCGGAGTCCAGCGCGCGTCGCCGTCACCTCGCGCACGTTCGAGACACACCGTGTCTCCGAGGCCTCGATTTTCAGGATCTCCTGGCCGCGGGCGGAGCTCCGCTCGCCGCCGAGCCCCGAGGCCCCGGAGCGCGTCGCCGAGCCCCCGCGGATCCGGCGCTCAGCCCGTCGACAGGAGCTCGTCGAGCACGGCCCCGTACTCGTCGAGCAGCGGGTGCGGCGGCAGGCCGCGGCACATCGCGCGCAGCTCTTCGAACCTCGCGATCTGCATGTCCCTGCCGCGCTTGAACATCGACCACGGATCGCCGTGCTCGCGCGCGCAGACGATGATCGACTGGAAGTTGTCTATCTTGTCAGCCAGCGTGATCGCCTGCGCTTCCCAGGGCTTCTTCGGGAACGCCTCGAGATAGAGCCGCTTGCGGTCTTCCCAGGGCAGCGCCCTGTCGTGCTCGGTCACGTGGCGGACGAGCGTGGCGACGCGATCGCCGAAGCGCTGGCTCAGCTCGTCGAACGTGACGCCCTGGTCCTCCATGGCGTCGTGCAGCGCGCCGGCCGCGACGACCTCGTCGTCGAAGCCGTGGCGCGCGAGCAGGACCGCCACGCCGGCGAGGTGGCTGATGTAGGGGACGTCGGCGTTCGGATACTTGCGCTTCTGGGCTCGATGCCAGACCGCCGCCTGGTCGAGCGCACGCTTGAGGAGGGTGCCCATCGCGATGTGCCGCGAACCATAGCCGCTCGGCGTCCAGAGCGCAGGCGCCCGAGCGCCCCCTGTGCCGTCCAGCAGGTCCTCCGTCCGGATCGGACCCCGCGCCGTTCGAGGCTCGCCCTCGAAGGCCGCGGCGGTTCGAGCGCCCGGCGTGCCACGAGCTCGGTGAGCGGCGTGCGCCGAGCGCGCTCGCTGCGCAGCGGGCAGGCGCCACGAAGGGCGCGCCGGGCGAGGTGTGCGGCGCGCCGCCGCATCGCCGGCGATCCCGCGCTGCCGGCCCGGGCGCCCGCCTCGCGCCAGCGCGACGGGGCGCCGGAGCGGTCGCGCCGTCGCGCTGGCCATTCGCGAGGGTGGCTGGAGCGACCGACCCTGGAGTCGGACCGCATCGCGCCGGGGCCGCCGCGACGACATGGGCTCTCCCGGCCCTCTCTGCGGCTCGACGGTCCCTCTCTTTACAGTCGTCCGGCGGGCAGCGCGGGATATGCGCTCTTCGACGAGGTCGACTTCGCCCGCGCGGCACGGCCCGCTCGCGGCGGCGTCGCTGCGATGAAGCGCGCGCCGCCTGCGCGCGATCGCCTCTCGTTCGTTCAGCGGATCGGGAAATGCGCTGGGGGTGGCGCGGAATGGTCGGGGAATGGTCCGGGGAGGTGCGCGCAAGTCCTACGAACATGCGGACGACGTCGCTCGTTGTTCAAGACTCCGCACTTGCCGACCTGTATACTCATCCGCGACAGCGTCTTATATCGTCATGCGAAACCCGCCGATGCAGGGTGCCACCTCATGAGACTTTGGCCTCTCCGTTCGCTTGCCACCGCGCTGGCCGCCCTCGTCGTCGTCCCTCTCCTTCCCGCGCCTGCGCACGGGCAGGACGCGCCGGTCAACCCCGGAGGCATGGCCCTGAGCCGCTTCGTGCCGGCGCCGGCCGGGGACCGCATGTTCAGCGTGCCGTCGCCGTTCGTGGCAGGGCACCTCACACCGCACGTGATGCTGCTCGCCGATTACGCGAGCAACCCGCTGGTCCTGCGGCGCGAGCGCGACGGCGCCGAGATCGGCGCGGTCGTCAGCGATCAGCTCACGTTCCGCCTGGGCGCGTCGCTCCCGCTCTGGAACAAGCTGAGCGTCGACCTCGATGCGCCGCTCACCGCGCTGCAGTCCGGGGACAGCCCGAGCGGCGGCGGCCAGCTGTTCCCGTCGCCGAGCGGCGCGGCGCTCGGCGACGTGCGGCTCGGCGCGCGCTTGCAGCTCCATGGTGCGTACCATGACCCGTTCCAGCTCGCCGTCGGCGCCTACCTCTGGTTGCCGACCGGCGCGGACGACTCGTTCGTGAGCGACGGGAGCGTCCGGGCGATGCCGTACGTCGCGGCCGGCGGCCGCATGGATCGGCTCGTCTGGTCGACCGCGCTGGGCACCGAGGTCCGGCGCTCCCAGTCGTTCGGCGGCGTGGCGCAGGGGACGATGCTCACGCTGGGCGGCGGCGTCGGGTTCCTCGCGCTGGACGGCCGGCTCCAGGTGGGGCCGGAGCTCAGCGCCGCGATGGTGCTCGAGGACATCAGCAGTCGCTCGACCAACGCGGAGCTCCTCCTCGACGCGAGGTATCGATTCCTGCCCTTCATGGAGGCGGGCATCGGCGTCGGGCCGGGGATCACCTCGGGCATCGGGACGCCGGACGTGCGCGCCGTCGCGATGGCCGCCTTCACGCCGGAGCAGCCGACCGACAAGGACAGGGACGGCATCGGCGACCCCGAAGACGCGTGCCCGAGCGTGCCGGGCGTGCGCAGCGGCGACCCGAAGAAGAACGGCTGCCCGCCGCCGCCGGACCGCGACGCCGACGGCATCGTCGACGCCGAGGACGCCTGCCCCGCCGTCGCCGGCGTGCGCAGCGACGACCCGAAGAAGAACGGCTGCCCGCCGCCGCCGGACCGCGACGCCGACGGCATCGTCGACGCCGAGGACGCCTGCCCCGCCATCGCCGGCGTGCGCAGCGACGACCCGAAGAAGAACGGCTGCCCGCCGGACCGGGACGACGACGGCGTGGCCGACGCCGAGGACGCCTGCCCCGACGTCAAGGGGGTCCGCTCGAAGGATCCGGCGAAGAACGGCTGCCCGCGCGACACCGACGGCGACACGTTCCGCGACGACACGGACGCCTGCCCGAGGGAGAAGGGCTTCGCGGATCCGGACCCGGAGAAGCACGGCTGCCCGAAGGCGGTGCGCGTGACCGAGAAGCACGTGGTGATCCTCCAGCAGGTGCAGTTCGACACGGACAAGGCCACCATCAAGCCGGTGAGCGATCCGCTGCTCGACGAGGTCGCCGAGGTGCTGAAGGAGCACCCGGAGATCGTGCTCATCGAGATCCAGGGTCACACCGACAACCGGGGCACGGTGGAGCACAACAGGATCCTGTCGCAGAACCGCGCCAACTCCGTCATGGCGGCGCTGGTCCGCCGCGGCATCGATTCGACGCGGCTGACGGCCCAGGGCTACGGCCGGGAGCAGCCCATCGACGACAACGCGACGGAAGCCGGGAGGCAGCGGAACCGGCGAGTCCAGTTCAACATCATCAAGAAGGCCGCGTACAAGCCGCAGGCAGAGACCGGAGAGGATCGATGAGAAAGCAGTTGAGCATCACGGGGCTCGCGTCCCTCACGCTGATCGGGCTCACGACCGCCAGCGCGACGGCCGAGCCCAAGCTGCGTGTACAGATCGATCAGCAGGGCGACTTCGCCCTCATCGGGAGCTCGATCGGGCAGGAGTGCCGCTCCGCGACGCCGAGGCCCACGGAGGGCACGATGGGCGCCTGCGGCCAGTCGACCGTCGAGTCGGGGCCCGATCTCTTCTGGCGGTCCGACTCGCCTGCTGACGGCAGGGCGGAGGCGAGCCTCGATATCACCCCGGAGATGGCGCGCACGACCGCGGTGCTGACGCTGCCCGAGGGGGCGGCGGTGACCCACGCGTTCCTGTACTGGGCCGCGCGCAACACCGCCGGCGCCGATCCGGAGGTGGAGCTCCACCACGCGGGCGGCTACGACGGCACGGTGACCGCCATCGACTCGGTCGAGACGGTGATCAACCAGGGGAAACCCAACGAGTCGCACAACTACCAGTCCGTCGCCGACATCACCTCGATCGTGAAGGAGAGCGGCGCCGGGGCCTACCGGGTGGGCGGCGTGGACGTCGTCGACGTGAGGGACAGCGACGACGACGTGGTCTTCGTGGCGTGGTGGATGGTGGTGTTCTACGAGGCGCCGAGATCGCCGATGCGCAACCTCGCGCTGTTCGACGGGCTCGACCGGGTCTCCGACGTGGGCTGGCAGCAGGTCGAGCTCTCGGGCTTCAAGGTGCCCGACGCCGGCTTCGTGGCGAAGCTGGGCATCGTCGCGTTCGAGGGCGACAACTCGAACACCGGTGACAGCGTGTTCTTCAACCCCAAGAACCCGGGGAAGCCCGATCTGGCCGAGGCGCTGAGCGACGAGCTGAACCCCGCCGACAACTTCTTCAACAGCACCCGTTCGGCGCTCGGAAAGGCGGTGTCGGTGGAGGGCGATCTCCCGAGGATCCCGGGCACGCCTCAGAGCATGTCGGGGGTCGACATCGACATCGTGGACGTCAGCGCGAAGCTCACGCCGGGGGACGATCGGGCCACGCTCGTCGCCACGAGCAGGGACGAGCTCTATTTCCTCGCGGGGTGGGTGACGTCGATCTCCAACTATGGGCCTGATTTCAGCAAATCGAGCAAGGTGGCCACGGACCTCGGCGGGCTGCCGACCTACCGCGGGGACGCCGTCGAATACCGCATCACGGCGACGAACACGGGCAATGACGAGGCCGTGGGCGCGGTGCTGACGGACGCGCTGCCTGCTGGGGTGACGTTCGTCCCCGGCTCGCTGTCGATCGTCGATGGGCCGAACGCCGGTCCCCAGACGGACGCGCCTGGCGACGACCTCGGGGAGTACGATCCCGCGACGCGGACCGTCACGTTCTGGCTCGGGGATGGGGCGGACGGCGCGCAGGGCGGGAGCATCCCTGTCGACGGCAGCGTCACGGTGCGCTTCGAGGTGACGGTCGACGCGGACGCGCCGGACTTCATCAAGAACCAGGCGAAGATCGCCGCGGCGGGCGCGTTCGGCGCGCCGGTCAGCGACGATCCGACGGACGGCAACGGCGACGCCCCGGGCGCGCCGCCGACCGAGGTCGCCGTGGAGCCGGAGTCTTTCTACGCGGCCGGCAGCGGCATGCTCGGCCCCTGCGCGGCCAGCCCGCGAGGCCGGGATGGGAGCGCCGGCTGGCTCGCGGGGCTCGCGCTGGCCGGTCTGCTCTGCCGGCGGCGCAGGGGGTAGACGTTCACCGCCGCGTCAGCGCTCGGCCAGCGCGTCGTCGAGCGTGGGCGCGGTGAGCACACGCTCGGTCCAGCCGTCGATCTGCACGGCGTCGGCGGCGCGGATGCGCGCCTCGATCGGCTGCGGCAGCTCGCCGAAGCGCAGCCGGAGCTGCTTCAGCAACGTGCTCCGCTGCCCCTCGAGCCGGCCCTCTCGCTCGCCCGCCAGCCGGCCCTCTCGCTCGCCTGCCAGCCGGCCCTCCTCGCGAAGGTAATCTGCGATGGTCACGATCTCCTCCTCGGCATCCGGTCCCGCCGCCACGAGCAGCCTCGGCAGCAGCTTGTCGGGCTCGCGCGGGTCGGCGATGCTCAAGAACTACCGCCACACGCGCACGAGCGCAGCCCCTCCGTCAGGCGCCCGACGCACCTCCTGGACCACGTCGCGCCACGCCGACAGGCGCTCCACCAGATCCTCGGGATCGCGCGCATGCCGGAAGCACCACAGCACCAGCCGAAGAGCACGTAGATGAACAGCGACGCTCGCTCCAGTCTGGCGGTGAAGAGCAGATCGCTGTGGCTCGCGGCGAGCGCCTCGTCGATGAAGCTGCCAGGTTGCAACACCAGCGACGCGAAGTCGATGCGGGCCGCCAGGGCTGCAGGCAGCGCCTGGCGCAGCGCCACGGCCGCGTGCTCCGGCTGGCTGAACGTGGACTTGAACAGCGCGTCATGAGGGGTGGGCGTCACCGATCACCACCGCCGCCGGCGCACACCTTGGCAGCGAGCTCGCCGAGCTCACGCATCTCCCGCTCGTGCAGGCTGTCGCGGTCGCCGACCACGGACCAACACGCCCTCCTGGGGTCATCGACATCACGACGGAGCGAGCGCATGTACATCGGCACGCGCACCCCCTCGATCGAGCGCCAGCCCCAACCCAGGAGGCGCGGCTGCCACGCCGAAAGGAGCGCGAGCGTCTCGTCGTAGGTGGCTGCCCACTCGGCCTCGTCGATGCCTCGCGGATCGATGTCGAGAATCACGTGCACGCCCATGGGTCGATCCTTCTGGCCGGCGTGTGCAAATGGCCGGCGTGATGGGGCAAGCGCCTCCGCGGCGCGGAAGGACAAGCGTCGCTCTTGCACCGCCCAATACGGGCTCGGCGGCGCGCCGTCTCTGAGGCCGATTCGCTAGCAAGTCGCAGGCAGGTTGACCATGGAAAAGAAATCTATTTTTGGACGCGACTCATGAGATGGCATCGAGCGGTGTCGCGCAATTACGACAAGGCAAACCATCTCATCTCTCAATCGTCCCTCACACGCGCCCGTGCCGCTGGCCCAACCTGGCTCGGTTGCCTCAGGCCAACGTTGCCGTCCAGCAGGCCAACAGAAGGAGTGGGTGTCATCGAGTGCCCCGAAGGCGCCGCGCACCGGTGACGTGGCTCCACCCATGAATTACGGGGATATCTGCCGAGTGATTTGGGATTGCGCTGAACAGGCGCTTTGCTCGCCATGCCCGGGAACCGTCCCCCCTGGACCGCACCGTGGCTAGCGCCCGAGCCGCTCTGCCCTGGTCACGAGCACCGCCCATGTCGTCTCCTCCTCTTCGGTGAGACGGAAGCTCCGGGCGCGCATCGGAGGCCTTCCCGCGCCGCTGGCAGAGACCTTGGTGGGCGCGTCAGAAGCCTCCCGGCGCGCAACGCAGGCTCTGCGCGCGACAGGAGCCCTCGGCCCCGCTGCCGCGGGCCCTCGCGCCTGAAGAAAGCCCTCCAGCACGCCGCGAGGGCCACTCGCGGGAGCGCCCGTGCTCGGGCCGCGATCAGTTGATGGTGAAGGACTTGCTGACGGAGACCGAGCCCCCGCCGAAGGCAGGCACCCGCGCGCCGCGGAACAGCCTGGCGACGCAGCCGCCGACGCTGGTCCCGGCGAAAGGCGCCCCCTGGACTTCGGCCGACGTGACGCTGCCGCTCGGCGCGAAGGTGACCTTGACCCTGCCGGTCCCGGTCGGTCCGCCGGCCTTCTTGCAGCTCTTGGCGGAGCCAGCGGCCGCGCCGAGCGCCGAGCTCGCGGCGCCACGGTTGAACTCGGCGCCTCCGGACGCCGCCGGCTCCGGCTTCGATGCCGCCGGCTTCTCCGCCGCGGCGGCGGGCGCGGACGCCGGCTTCTCCGCCGCGGCGGGCGTCGCCGCGGCGGGCGTCGCGGCAGCGGGCGTCGCGGCGCTCGGGGCCTCGGCGCTGGCGGTGGGCTCCGCGGACGGCGCCGCCGTCTCCGCCGTGGACGGCGTTGCGGCCGCAGCGGTCTCGGCAGACGGCGGCGCCGGCGCCGCCGTCTGCGCAGGGCTCGGCACCTCGGCGGGGGCGGTGTTCGCCTGCTCCGGCGTGACCGTCGACGCCTCTTGCGTCGGCGACTGCATGAAGAAGAAGGCGACGCCGCCAATCAGCACGATCGCGGCGATCGCGGCCGCGATCAGACCCGTGCGGCCCTTCTTGGTCGAGGCCTCCGGCGCCGTGAGCGGAGAGAGCGACGAGAGCGACGCGGGCGGCACCGACGCCTTGGACGGAAGCGACATCGAGGGAGGCGGCCGCGAGTCCGTCACCGGCGCCAGCAACGGCGGCGGCGCGAGCATCGGCGCGGAGGCGATGGCGCCGCCGCCGAGGTTCAGCAGGTCGTCATAGCCGGCTCGACCGTTGTTCTTCGAGGGGCGGTTCGAGGGACGCCGGCCCGACGGGAGCTCGTCTTCTTCCTTCTGCTTGGCCGCCGCCGCGTTCTCGGTCGCGGTGAGCGCCGAGAGCGAGAAGAGGACCGAGTTCTCGTTGCGCTCGCCCACCTGGCGATCGAGGCCCGGCGGCGGGGCGGACCCGGCGGGGTCCTCGGCGCGCTCCGCGGCGCTGAAGACGTCGACCGCGGCCCCCCGGGCCGCGCGACGCGCAGCCGCTGGCGCCGGTGCGCCGCCTGGGGCCGGCGCCGCGGCCGCTGGGCTCGCCGGCGCCGCGGCCACTGGGCTCGCCGGCGCCGCGGCCGCTGGGCTCGCCGTCGCCGCGGCCGCTGGACTCGCCGGCGCCGCAGCTTCCGGGACCTTCGCCGATGCGACGGCTGCAGGCGCCGGGGTCGCGGCCCCCGCTTGGTTCAGGGCGCGCCGCGAGTCCTTCATGACCACGGTCCCCTCGGGCCCGAACCTGAGCCCAGCAGGCGCCGGAGCCGTGGGGACCGGCGCAGCTGCAGCGGCAGGCGCCGGAGCGGCGGCCGGCGCAGAGACCGCTGCGGGCGGAGGCGCCGCTGCGGCCGCCGGTGCAGCTGCAGCAGGGACGGCCGCGGCAGCGGGCGCGGCGGCAGCGGGCATGGGCGTCGCGATCGCGGGCGCAGCGGCAGCGGGCGCCGCCGCGGCGACGGCTGCTGCGGGCGCGGGCGCCGCGTCTTTCTGCGAGGAGAATCGCTCCTTGAGCTCCGGGACGCTGGCGATCGGCAGCCAGTCGCCCATCCCGTCCTTCCACACGTACGTGTCGTTGCTCAGGCCTCCGCGCGCGTACTCGGCCACGAGCTCGGCGGTCGTCATGGTCCGCTCGTCGCCCTCGGCGACGTTGACGGTCCACGTGTCGGGCGCCGCCGCCGCGGGCGCGCCGCCCACGTCGGCCACGAGCTTCGCCTCGGCGTCATCCGACAGATCGCCCTGCTGCTCCACGGTCGCGTCCTGCGGTGCGGCCGGGGCAGCCTCGTTCGCGCCGTGGACCACCATCGAGTGGTTGCACTTCTTGCATTTGATCTTGACCGTCTTGCCGGCGACTTTCTCGTCGGCAATCGTGTACTTGGCCTGGCACGACTCACACGTAATCTTCATGCGACTGTCGCCCTTCCCGTTCCGGCATGCGGGCATGGGTTCAACGACCACACACGCGCACGATCACGCGGCCCGGTCGGTCGACGCAGAATAGCGGGACGGCGCGAGGCCGATCAAGGCGGCGACTTCTTTTATGATCGCCGCCGGCGCAGCGCCGCGCGATGACGCAGCGCGCGTCCACGTCCTCGCTCAGCGCGCGCAGTGTGGCGCGATCAATTGAGCAGCAGCAGCTGCGTGCCGTCCTTCCCGCAGAACATCGCCTCGCTCGGATAGCGGTCGCCGCAGGTTGGGCAGATCTTTCCACGAGCCCGCAGCGTCGGCCGGACCGGCGCCGCGGCTGGCCCTGCGGCGCCCGCGAGCGAGGCCCCCGAGGGCGCCGGCGCGCCCTCGGCGCCTGCGCTGTCGCGCTCGCCGGCGGCGCCGGCCGTGGAGGACGGGCCCTCCACGTCGCTTCCTGTCCGCCGGCGGCCTCGGCGGAGCAGGATCAACCCGGCAAATCCGAGGCAGGCCGCGACCCCGCCCACGATGGCCACGAACAGGTTCTTGCGCTGGCGTCCCAGGTCCTCGCCCGAGGTCGTGCGCCCGCCGATGGTGCCGGCCGCGATCACCACGACGGCGGCCTGCTCGCTCTCGCCGGCATCGTTGAGCCCGCTCGCAGCGAGGAGCGCGTCGTAACGATCGGGGCTCGTCACCTCGATCGCGACGGTCACCCCCTTGCCGGCGACGGACGCGACGAGGCCGAGCGCCCCCTCGCCCGCACCGGCGCCGAGCGAGAGGGCGCCTGTCGCATCGACCGTCGCAGCGGAAGCGAGCGGCCCCGGCGCGATCGACCACGTGGGCCTCGTCGGGAGCGCGCACCCCTCCGCATCCATGACCAGCGCGCGGAACTGAAAGCGTTCGCCCGGCCGCATGAGCTTGCGCGACGGCGTGACCTCGAGGCGCGCCGGCTCGCCGGGGGCGTCGCAGGTGCGCGACGCCGCGGGTTTCTTCTCGGCTGCGGCGGGCGCCGCGGGCGGAGCGCTCACGACCGGCGGCGGAGCGCTCGCCACCGGCGGCGGGGCGCTCGCCGCGGGGGGCGCTTCGCCCTCGCGCCGGACGAGCGTGTAGGTCCGCGTCCTCGTGACCGACGCGCTGCAGGTCGTGTCCTGGATGATGAACTGGTACTGCCCCGTCTCCACCATGTTGATGCTGGCGTCGGTCGCCTGGGTCGTGGTGGTGACCACGGCGCGGCGGGGATCGCTGGCCGGCGTGGTGCAGCGGGTCTGCCAGGAGCGCGCGTTGCCAGACGCCGAGTGCTTGCTCCGCGCGAGCCCGGGCATCTGCTCCCAGCACTCGGCGGTGCTCCACGACCGTCCGGCGCCCGAGATCGAGAGCTCCGAGCCGTGCTGCTGGATCTGCACGGCGCCGCCCGGGGCACCCTGCGGGCGAGGCCTGGGCCCGCACGCCTGCCCCCAGGCGGAGACCGACCACTGTTCAGTGAGGGCGCTCGCGGTCCAGGACCCGCTCAGCGTCGGCAGGTCCTGCGCGGCGCCGGCGCGAGGGATGGCGACGGCGAGAGCAATGGACGCGAGCGACGCGAGCGACGCGAGCGACGCACGGCGAAGCGCGTGGAGCAGGGCCGACGAGGCGAGCAGCGGGCGTCGCACAGGCGAACCGTAGCAGCGCCCGCGCGCGGGCGGCAGCCGGCAGGCTCGAAGCGCCGCCCGCGCGGTGCCGTGCGGCGCGAGCTGCGCGAGGTGCCAGACCGCAGCGAGCGGCGGCGCGGCCCGCTCGTTCAGCCACCGCGTCCCGCGCCCGACCATCGACCAACCACCGCGTCCAGGGCGGCGGGGCGCCCGCGGGTCCGAGGCGCAGGTCCCCGGCGTGCGTGAGCGACGAGCAGACGAGCAACGCGTGACACGCAACCGCCCGGGGCCACCCTCACAAGCGCCCGAGAGCAAGAGCCGTACAAAATGCTCACACCGCGAAAAAGGATCTGGACAGGCAAAATAAAGATTCGTTACATTGAAAAATGGTCCCGTGCGCATTCTGCATCAAATCTCGTCAGGCACTCCCGCGTACCTGATCCGATCCTGCTCGTCCCTCGACCCCTGCGAAGGGTCGGAGAGGGCCGCTGAGCGTCGCCGCTCGCCGCCGAACGTCCAGCGCGCCCCAAGCGAACCGCGAGCTGCGCGCCGACCGTCGAGCCGGCGAGTGCTCTGGCCATCGAACTCGATGCGCCAGACTGCGCTCGTCTTCGCGGACCGCGAGCAGACCGTGAGCAGCCCAAAAGCGTCACCGCACGACCCAAAATTGTCACCGTGCAACTCGACACTTTTCTCGCACCTATCGCCAAAAAGATCTGGACACCTCCAGATCTGAGTTGCTAACTTACACACTGTTACCTTGCGCATCCGCTCTCCGATCGAAGCACAAGCACCCGCGTACTTGATCCGATCCTGATCAGCCCGCGGGGGCTCATTCCGACCGGAGCCCGCGAAACCGACCTCGCCTGACCCGTGTGTCATGGTGCCTTCTATTCGGATGACGCTCCAGCAATGGTTCACCCGTGAGGACCTCGAGGAGCTACCAATGAAGCAGTTCGCAATCGCATCTTCTGCCGCGCTCGCCACGCTGTTCATCACCGCCACCAGCCTCGCCAACACCACCGCTCCGTCGCCCACCTGCACCGTGATCAAGCGGGGTGTCCTCGGCGACATCTACAACGCCGAGATCTGGAGCCTCGCCCCGAGCTACCACGTCCCGACCCCGTTCGAGGTCAACACCGGGTACTCGAGCTCGGTCGGAGAGAAGCGCGCATTATTCCGCTTCGATCTCAGCCCCATCCCCGCCGGCTCTCTCGTCACGTCGGCCACGTTCTACGCCCAGACGTACACGAGCACCGCGCAGACCGTGTACGTCCACCAGGTGCTCGCCCCCTGGAGCGAGGAGCTCGTCACGTGGAACAACTTCGGCGGCATGGACCCCGCCGCGTTCACCTCGTTCGTGCCCAACGTCACCGGGTGGAGCTCGGTCGATCTCACCGGGATCGTGCAGGACTGGGTGGACGGGACGGCGCCGAGCCACGGGATCCTCCTCGAGGAGGGCGCCAGCGGGAAGACGTCGTACAAGGGCAGCGCCCACACCGATGTGTCTTACCGGCCTCTCCTCGAGGTCTGTTACACGGCGCCGAAGGGCTCGATCGGCGACAAGGTGTGGTTCGACGCCAACGCGGACGGCATCGAGGACGCCTCGGAGCTCGGCATCTCCGGCGTCGTCGTCGACCTCTTCGGCGACGCGAACTGCGACGGCGTCGCCGACGGCGCCCTGCTCCAGACGGCCGTGACCGGCGCGAACGGCGTCTACCGCTTCACCGAGCTCGAGGCGGGCTGTTACGTCGTCGACGTCGACGACGCGACGCTCCCGCTCGGCCATATCCTGACCAGCGACGACGAGCCGCTCGGCGTGTCCCTCGACGCGGGGGAGAACGTGGCCAACGCCGACTTCGGCTACGTGACGTACTCGTCGATCGGCGACACGGTGTGGCTCGACAGCGACGCCGACGGGCTCTACGAGCCGGAGACCGGCGAGCTCGGCGTCAATGGCGTCCGTGTCGAGCTGTTCCAGGGGGCCCAGCTGATCGACTTCACGATCACCGGCACGAGCCCCTACACCGGCCAGCCCGGCTTCTACCTCTTCGACACGCTCCCGGCGGGCGCCTACTCGGTGGTCGTCACGTCCGACAACTTCATGACGAGTGGTCCGCTCGCTGGACAGGAGCCGACGGCCGACCCCGACGGCGGGCTCGACAACGTGGGTGCGGTCTCGCTCGGCTGGGCACAGGACCTGCTCGACGCGGACTTCGGTTACCAGCTCTCCTGCGGCAACGGCGTCTGCGGCGGTGACGAGAGCTGTTCCAGCTGCGCCGTCGACTGCGGCACCTGCCCGCCGGTCTGCGGCAACGGCACCTGCGAGAGCGGCGAGGACTGCGGGAGCTGCAGCGCCGACTGCGACGTCTGCCCGCCCGCCTGCGGCGACGGCACCTGCGACGCCAGCGAGAGCTGCAGCACCTGCGCGGCCGACTGCGGCACCTGCCCGCCGGTCTGCGGCAACGGCACCTGCGAGGCCGGCGAGGACTGCGGCACCTGCTCGGACGATTGCGGCGCCTGCCCCGCGGTCTGCGGCAACAACGTCTGCGAGAACGGCGAGGACTGCTCGAACTGCACCGGCGACTGCGGCGCTTGCCCCGCGGTCTGCGGCAACAACGTCATCGAGCCCGGCGAGAACTGCCTCGAGTGCCCGAGCGACGTCGGCGTCTGCCCGCCGGTCTGCGGCAGCGGCGTCTGCGAGGCCGGTGAGACCTGCTCGAGCTGCGCGGCCGACTGCGGCGCCTGTCCGCCGGTCTGCGGCGATGGGGTCTGCAAGGCGGGCGTCGAGAACTGCTCGAGCTGCGCGGCCGACTGCGGCGTCTGCAAGTGCTCATCCCCCGGCACCGGCTCCCCCGGCTACTGGAAGAGCCACCCGAGCGCCTGGAAGATCACGAAGCTGACCATCGGCGGCAAGACCTATACGAAGTCCCAGCTCCTCGACATCATCAGCCGTCCGACGCGGGGCGACGTCACGTACATCATCGCGAAGCACCTCATCGTCGCCAAGCTCAACGTCGGTATCGGCAACCGGTCGAGCTGCATCGAGGACACCATCGCCAAGGCCGACGCCTGGCTCAAGAAGTACCCGCTCGGCAGCAACGTGAAGGACAATTGCAGCAGGAACGCGCCGTGGGTGACCGGCAAGCCCCTGTCCGAGATGCTCGACAAGTACAACAACGGCTATCTCTGCGCCCCCCACCGCGACGACCTCGACTGCGAGGACAACCGCAACGATCGCGACCATCACCGCGGCTGCGGCCGCTGAGACGTAGACGCGAGCGTCCCCGGGCCAGCGCCCGCTCCAAGCGACCAGCCTGGAGAGCCGCCGTAGCTGGCCCAGCCCCTCCCCGCCTCCCCCTCCCCCCCGCCGTCGCTGTCCTCACCTCTAGCAAGGGGGCCGCCTCGTTCTCGGGACGGAACGTCCCTCGACGCCCGTAGGCACCCCCACACCCCCGCATGGGCGTGATCTGCCCCTCGCGCGGCAAAATGCCCCTACCCGCCCCGAAGGGGGCCCCTGCCGGCGCCGCCTACGCCTCGAACAGCGCCCCGCCAACGAGCGGGGTCGAGCCCGTCGAGACCGCTCCACCGCAAGACAGGACAGCATGGCACGGGCGCTGCAAATCCTGCGGGGCTGAGCTCCGAGGACCGCGGTAGACGGTCCAACGACGCAGCGTTGGCGGGCCCAAAGAAGGAGAAGTTGCCATGAACCTGACGGAAAGCTGGATTGGCGATAAGCCCTTGGTCCCGCCTTGCGGCTTGTTCGGCAAAGGTCAGCATATCGTCCTGGCCGAAGACGACGAGGATTTCCGGTCCACGATCGCCATGGCGCTCCGCAGCGACGGGTTCGAGGTGTCCGAGGCGCGAAACGGCCTCGAGCTGCTCGACAAAGTGGCGCCCTGCCTCGGTGGGAACGAGCCCCCGAAGCCGATCGACGCGATCGTCAGCGATATCCAGATGCCCTGCTTCTCGGGGATGGAGATCCTGGAGGGCCTCGCCGAGGTGAGGCGGCGGCCGCCGGTCATCCTGATCACGGCGTTCGGCCACCCGCACCTCCACGCGACCGCGCGCAGCCTGGGCGCCTCGGCCGTCTTCGAGAAGCCGTTCGATCTGGACGATCTCCGCAGCGTGCTGTTCAACCTGAAGGACGCGCCCGGCTTCGACGGCGGTTACTGAGGAGGACCGACGAGGACCGACGAGGGAGCGCTCCTCCGCGCGCCTCGGCCGCCGCTCAGCCGTCCGGCCGCGGGAGGGGGGTCGCCGCCGCCCAGCGCGCGACACAGCCCCGCTCCTCCTCGGTCATCTCCAGCATGTCCGCCACCATCCCGTCCAGGTGGCGCCGGGCGTCGGCCGGCAGGCCCGCGTTCGCCGGGCCGAGCTCCCGTCCGAGCGCGTCGAGCGCCGCGATCAGGGCGGCTCCCGCCGGCGGGGGCGCAGGGATCGCACGCAGGTGCGCAATCTTCACCTGCGGCATGCCCTCGCGCGCGTCCCGGTGACGCGTGTAATGCCACCAGCGGACGGGAGAGGAGTTGAGGTAACAGAGCAGCGCGAACTCGCTCCAGGTGGCGTCGGAGAAGCCGGCCAGGATCGAGTTGCGGAACGGGAGGCCGTCGCTCAGCGCGGCGATCGGATAGCGGGCGGTCTGGCGGATGAGGAGCCGCACCGCCTTCCAGTCCTCGTCCTTCCGGAAGCGGCCCTTCACGCCGGCGCGATCGACGTGGTGGCGCGGCGCGCGCGCGATCAGCTCGCCCACGTCGGCGCCCTCCCGGATGGGGCAGGTGTACGGCGGCTCCGGGGCGTTCGCGCGCCGGATGCGCTCGGCGTCCTCGGCCGTCGTCTGAAACCCGCGCTCGCCGAACAGGGCCGCCGGCAGCGGGGGCAGCGCGCCGAGCCGCTCGAGGAGCCGGCGGGACACGACGTCGAGATCCGAACGCGCGAGCGGCCACGAGGCGGCCTCCGCCGCCCGCGGGGCGGCGGGGGCGAGGCGGGTCGAGAGGAGGCCCATGCACGGCTGGAACACGCCGTCGAAGGCGTCGCTGCCGAAGCTCGGAAGATCGGAGTCCACGGCGCAGAGCGCGTCGTGCGCGCGGCGCGTCGGGCCGTATCCATCGAGATCCGACACCGACGTCGGGATGACGAGGCCGAGCCGCCCGCCCGGCCGCAGCAGCGACGCGGCCCGGTGCACGAACAGGCCGTGCAGCGAGCGGTAGCCGTGGAACGCCGGGTTCCTCCGGAGGTGGAGGTGGAAGACCTCGGGCGCGATCGGCTGCGCCGCGCGGCCGACGTAGGCGACCCAGGGCGGATTGCCGATCACGGCGTCGAAGCCCGGCTCGGGGCGATCGAAGACGCCGGGGAACGCGAGCTCCCAGTGCAGGAACCGGCGCTCCTCGGCGATACGCCGCGACAGCGCCGCCCGCGGATCGGCCGGCTCGCGCGCGGCGGCCATGTAGCGCGCGAACGTGGCTGGCGCCGGCGCCAGGGCCGCGAGCTCACCCGCCGGCGGCCAGAACCACAGGGCCATCCAGGCGTCGAGCGCCGCCTGATCCGCTCCCTCGGCGCCCTCGGGCCCGTCGCGGGGCGCTCCGTCGGCGCCCTCCGGCGGCGCGCCCTCCGGCCGCGGGGGCGCAGGAGCCTGCCGCAGCAGGGCCCGCCGCGTTTGCCGCTCCCCGGGGCCGCCCGGCAGCCGCGCGGCGGACGGGAAGCGGCCGACCTCCGCGCGCTCGGCGCCGATGAGGCTATCGCCGCAGCGGAGCTTGCCGTCGAGGAAGCTCAGCGGGAGGCGCGCGTCCTGCACGACGAGCCACAGCGATAGCCTGGCGAGGTCGACCGCGAGCGGGTCGAGGTCGACGCCGTGAAGACAGCGCTCCGCCACGAGCGCCATGGCGCGAGGGAGCGGCGGCTCGCCGGGGGCGAGGGGCGGCGCCGCGCCGGCGCGCTGCCATGCATCGACGAGGCGCGCGGCGAGCTGGCGGCATGCCTCCACCAGGAACGCGCCGGACCCCATCGCGGGATCACACACGGCGAGCGCGAGGGCATCCGCGGGCGCCGCCGGCCGGCCGTCCCTGTCGAGCAGCGGCGACAGCGTGCGCTCGACGACATGCGACGTGATCTCCCGCGGCGTGTAGTACGAGCCCGCGCGCCGCCGGAGCTGCCCCGGCTGGAGGTAGAGCGCGCCCCGCGCGATCCGGTCTGGCTGCCGCGGGGACGCGCGGCGCGCGAGCGCCTGCGACAGCTCGGCCACGCTGCCGGCCGCGGCGACGCGCGCGGCAGGCCGCGCGCCGAGCTTCAGGTCCGCCACCTCCTCGAGCCGCGCGAGCCGGTCACGGCCGGGGAGGGCGAGGAGCGCCTCCAGATCCACGACGACGTGCGACGGCAAGAGCGCCATCGACTCGCCCTCGGCGATCTCGAGGTCGAAGGCGAGGAGGCCCTCGTAAAGCGTGCCGAGGTGCTCGACCTCGAGCTCGCCGTAGCGCAACGGCACGCCGTCATGCACGAGGAGCGCCGAGAGCACCCTGTGGAGCGCGCCGTCGCTGAGCCACGGTCTCCCCTCCAGGAAGGGATGGGCGTCCGGATCGCAGAGGCCGCCGCGCGCGCCCCCGGGGCCGCGATCGCGGAGCGCGCGGAAGAGCGCCGCGATCCTCGCCCACGCGCCGTGGCGGCGCTCGAGGTCGTCTCCCTGCCGTCGCCGTTCTTCCTGGAGATCCTCGAAGAGCCGGGCGAGCGGCGCGCCGCCGCCTTCCACGCCGGCGAGCAGGCCGCGCGCCTCGGCGTAGAGGAGGAAGATGAGCCGCATCAACGCGGACACGAGGCCGGCGCGGAGGCGCCGCCGCCCTTCGGCGGAGCCGGCGCACGCGACGTCGCCGCCCTGCGGATCCGCCGCCTGAAAGCCGCGGAGGACCTCGCCGAGCGCGCCCTGCGCCTGCTCGCGGAGCTGCCGCGCCACGCCGTCGGCGGACGGCGCGGATCCATCGAGGGACGCGCCCGCTCGCTTCGCGGCGCCGCGCGGGGCGAAGGCGCCGCCCCGTTCACGGTCGCGGCCCAGGGCGGCGCTGAGCTGAGGGCATTCCGAGGACACGAAGGTTCCGCAACAGCATTGCGGATGGGACGGGGTGCAGGCAAGCGCCCCGGCGCGGCGTCGCGCCGGCCCGCGCCGGGCGCGCCGCCGCGCGAACCGCCGCGGCGGGAGGAACGCCGAGAGAAGACCTCCATGTCCTGACCCCTTCCGGCGGTCTCGGCGCTTGCCGGTGTCGCTCCTCGCGCCGCGCGGCGCCCTGGAGAGGAGTCCTTCCTCGCCTGGAGGTCCTCACCCAGCACGGTTTACCGAGATCCTCGTGAAAGCATCTCTCACACGCGGCCCCATCGAGGTACGGTTCGTGCCGCATGCTCGAGAATGAGTCCTGAGCTGTTCGAACCATACGCACTCGCTCATTCACGCAATTCACGCTCTGGCTCGGTGGCGCGGCGCGGCGCCCTGCTCGCCGCGCTCCTGCTCGGGATCTCGGCGTGCCACGACGCCGGCGAGACGCCGGTGCAGGAGCCCACCGGCGCGGTCACGGGCGGGATTGACCTCTATTCCGGCATTCCCCAGGACGGCATCATCCTCGGGGAGCCGAGCGCGCCGATCACGCTTGTCGAGTTCTCGGATCTGCGTTGCTCGCATTGCCGGGATTACGGGATCGAGATCTTGCCGGTGATCCTCGAACGCCATGTGAGGACGAAGCAGGTGAAGCTCGTATTCCGGAATCTCGCGTTCCTCGGTCCGAGTTCCGTGCAGGCCGCGCGCATGGCTGCCGCGGTCGGGATGCAGGATCGGCTCTTTGATTTCGTCGACCGCTTCTTCCGGCTCCAGGCGCGCGAGCGCCCGGCGATCACGGACGAGCTCCTGTTGCGCGTCGCCTCCGAGGTGCCGGGCGTGGACGCAGAGCAGGCGATGGCGCAGCGCGACAGCCCGGAGGTCGTGCAGCAGCTCGAGGCCGCGCGGGCCGAGGCGGCGGCTCTCCAGGTCCGGGGCGTGCCGGCGCTGTTCCTGATCCGGGAGGGGCAGGAGCCCCTCCGGCTCCGCCTCACCTCGATGTCGCCGGAGCCGATCTCCCGCGCGATAGAGCAGATCATGCTCGAACCGCAGCCGCCCGGGTGAACCGCCGCGACCGCCGCGACCGCCCGGGTGAACCGCCGCGACGGCCGCGACCGCCGCGCCGAGCGCCGGCGCCTCGCGCGCTTTTTGGTACGCTCACGCGGGGATGACCGCATCGCCGCTCGTGTTCCCTCCCCGCCCCCCCTCGCTGCGCGGCCGTCGCCGCGAGCTCGCGACGCTCCTGGCGACGGTTCGCGCGTCACGCCCGACCCGCGTCGCGCTCGTCGGCACCGGCGGCAGCGGCAAGTCGACGCTCGCGTGCGCGCTCGGGCACAAGCTCGCGCGCGAGCTCCCCGGCGGGATCCACTGGTTCCGGGTCGGCGCATGGGACGCGCGCACGCTGCGCGGCATGCTGTCGCTCCGCTTCGGGGCAGGGCCGTCGCCGTCGCTGCCTGCGCTGCGGAGCCGCCTGCGGGCGCTCGGGGAGATGCTGATCGTGCTCGACAACCACGAGCACGACCGCGCCGTCGCCGAGCTGCTCGACGACCTCCGCGACGAGGCGGTGACCTGGGTCATCACGGCGCGGCGCTGCCTCGTCGCCGGCGTCTCCATCTTTCCGGTCATCGCGCCGCTCGTGACGTCGGGGCGGAGCCCCTTCCCTGCGGTCGCCTCGCTGACCCGCCTGCTCCGCTGGAACCCGGTCTCCCTGGAGCTCGCCGACGCGATCGTCGGCAGCGGCGCGGCCGACGTCGCCGAGCTCCACCGGTGGCTCGTGGCGGGCGGCGTCGACCGCGTGCGGGTCATCGATCACGAGGACGACCTCCCCGAGGTCGGCCTGCTCGTCGCGTGGGCTTTCCGCGGGCTCTCGCCGCCGGCGCGGCGGATGCTCGCGGTGCTGGCGCACTCGAACGGCGACCACATCGACGAGGGCTCCCTCGCCGAGCTCGCGCGGGCCGGGCGGCGCGCCGGCGACGCGCTGGCCTCGCTGCGCCGCTTCCGGCTGGTGCAGGAGCCGTTCGCGGGCCGCTTCGCGCTGCACGCGACGGTGCGCCACGCCGTGCTGAAGCGCACGCAGATGGATCAGCGTCGCTTCTTCGAGCACTACATGGCGCTCCTCGAGCGCTCTCCGGAGCGGCTCGACCTCGAGCAGACCCACCTGTTCGCGGCCATGGACTTCGCGCACGACGCCGGGAGCGTCGCGGCCGCGCTCCGCGTGAACGATCTGCTGTCGCGGCTCTCGCTCTGACAGCGGCGCCGGCTCCGGGAGCCCGGTGCGAGCGCGAGCGTGGATGGGCGCGCGCTCGCCGCTCCTCCCTGCTCGACCCCGCTCGACGTCAGGTCACCGCGGCGCTTCCGGGCCCCCCACGTGCTGGCGGCAGAGCTCGACGAGGCGCTTCAGCACCCACTGCCCCGCGGGCCCCTGCACGAGGCCTGGCCTGTGGACCACGGCGAGCGGCAGGACGTGCTCGTCGTCCCCCCACGCCGCCGGCCAGATCCGGACCAGGCGCCCGGCGTTGAGGTCGTCGCGGATCATGTGCTCTGGCAGGTTCCCCCAGCCGAGCCCCGCGCACAGGAGCTCTCGCTTGGTCTGGAGATCCACGACGCGCCAGGTGCGGGGGGACAGGACGGCCTGCTCCGGCGAGCGCGCTCCGCCGCGCTCGCTCAGCACGATCTGCACGTGCTCTCGCAGCTGCTCGGTCGCGACGCGCGCGCCGCGCGGATCGGCGGCGGCGAGCGGGTGTGTCCTGCCGACGACAGGCACCATGCGCACCGAGGTGAGGTGCTGGCGCTCGAGCCCCTGGGCCGTCGCCGTCGGCCCCACGACGCCGAGCTGGCATGTCCCGTCGAGGACGCGATCGGCGACGGCGGCCATGGTCTCGGTGTGGACGACGAGCTCCACGGTGGGGTAGACGCGCGCGAACTCGACGCAGAGATCGACGAGCGCGGACAGCGGAAAAATGGCGTCGACGCACAGCGAGACGAGCGGGTCGAGGCCACCGGCGAGCCGCTGCGCCGCGCTGCTGAGGGCGTCCGCGTCGGCGCACACCCGCCGCGCGGCGCCGAGCAGGACGCGGCCGTGCTCCGTGAGCGCCGGGATCCTCGTCGACCGGTCCCAGAGGGCGATCCCGAGCTGGCTCTCCAGGTTGGCCATCGCGTGGCTCACGGCCGACTGGACGCGCCGGAGCTTCCTTGCCGCGGCCGAGAAGCTGCCCTCGTCGGCGACCGCGATGAACGTGCGCAGCTGCTCGAGCGTGATGGAGTCGTGCACCGCGCATCACCATGCCACGGCGCGCCGCGGCGCGGTCATAGGGTGAGCGCGCGCGCCCGCCAGAGGCCGCGGGCCCTTTGCGCTGGTGAGGTCCCTGAAAGCGGCGCGGCGGCCAGGACAGGCGAGGAGCGTCTTTCCAAGGGGTCTACCCTCCAGCGGGCCGCGTCGTCCGCGGGAAGGTAGACCCCTTTTTCTCACGCTCCTCGCCTGCCCCGGCCGCCGGCCGCGCGCTCAGCCGAGCGCGCTCGTCACAGCCTGAAGCAGGCCGACCCGCCCGTCAAAGCGGCGGGTTGGCGTTCTTCACGCACTCCACGAAGTACTCGTGGAACCAGGCGCCCGCCTCCGGCGCCCGCTGATCTGCGTCCTCGTAACCGCAGAAGGCGTCGAAGCGCGCCGCGCTCTTGTCGGCGGTGCCGTCGGAGTCACCCGGCGGCTTGACCCAGTAGAAGGCGTCGAGGTTCGTCGCGCCGCCCGGGTTGGCCTGGGGCCGCTGGCCCATGCCTGCGCCGATGTTGTTGCACCAGTAACCCCAGTCCGCCCGGATGTTGCCGACGCCGTTGCGGCTGGTGTCGATGATGAAGTGCTTGTCGCCGAGGCCCTCGGCCGAGAGCGCCGAGGCCATGGCATCGACGTAGTCGAACTCGCCGTAGCAGGGGTTGCTCTGCTGATCGTAGCTCTCCGAGCTGTAGCTGAGCTGCGTGTAGTTCGCGACGTTGGTCGCAAAGCCGCGGATGCTCTTCGGGCTGCCGGCGGCCTTGATGACGTCAGCGAAGATCTTGGCGCCCTTCTTCTGGTTGTCCGGCCAGCCGAGCCAGCCCGAGTGCGCCGCGTCGATGTACTGGTACACGTGCGGCATATCGAGCTCCTTGAGCGCGTGCGCGACGTTCTCCCGGTACGCCGTCTCCGTCTCCGGGGTGCAGTCCTTCGAGCCCAGGTTCGTCGCGAGGTTGGGGAGCGAATCGGGCTCGATGATCGCGACGATGCGCTGGTCCGGGTGAGCGGCGAAGATCTGCTTGATCGGGGCGATGAACTCGTTCCTGTACCGCTCGACGCCGCCGTTCTCGACCCGGAGCTCGCCGTTCGACGCCTCGGCGAAGCAGTCGCGGTTCGGCAGGTCGTACACGACGATGACCGACGTGACCGGCTTGCAGGTCTCGTTCTGGAGCTTGAGCGCCGCGTCGAGGTGGGCCGCGAGACCGTCGACCGCCGCGATCCTGTCGAGCCAGAACGCGGTGGAGATCTGCTTGACCTTCTCCATCTTCGCCTTCAGGGCCGTATCCGTCTCCTTCGCGATCGACGAGTCGACCTTGGCGATGTAACCGGGGTCCACGAACAGCGTCGTGTTCGCGAACGGGTTGCCGTTCGGCGCCGTGATGTCGACCGCAGGGGAGCAGTTGCCGCCCGACACGGCCGAGGTGGCCGTCGGGTCGACGGCGCCGGTGCTCGTCGGGGTGCCCGCGCCGCTGGTGGTCGTCGGGTCGACGGCGCCGGTGCTCGTCGGGGTGCCCGCGCCCACGCCGCTGCTCGTCGGGGTGCCCGCGCCCACGCCGCTGCTCGTCGGGGTGCCCGCGCCCACGCCGGTGGTGTTGCCGCCCCCGCCCGACCCGCTCCCGCTCCCGCTCGTGTCACCGCCCCCGCCGTCCCCGCACGCCGTGAGCGCGAGGATGACCGCAACCGACGTTGCCAACCCCAGCTGATGCGCATTCCTTCTCAGCATATTAAGCCTTTCATTACTTCAACGAAGAAACAGGCCAATTCAACGCGTCAAATAGCGGGCCGAATTTAGACCAAAGGCCTCTCTCGGGCAAGGACAAACGACGGCTATCCCACGCCAGAGCGGCTACATCGTAGTACGTTGTACAGGTATTTTTTCACGCAAGCTAGAACAACCGACACCTCTCGACCCGCGTCACGCGTGCGTCCTACCCGCGCGCGGCCGCGCGAACTTGCCGCGGTTCTGCAAGGGGAGAACGCACCGGCCACGGGGCCACGGGGGCGTGCGCCGTCCATCCAACGCAACGCGCAATCACCACGACTCGCAGTTTGGGAGCGCGGCTGGGTCCGGATGTGACACGGCAGACGAATAGAAGAGTTTCAGTTCTATTTCCAAGCTTGTCAGTGGCGACAAACTCCGCCTCTCCGAGCGATAACACACACCAGGGTTTCTGCTCGGAGCTCTGCGCCTGGCGTCATGCGAGGTGGCGACGCACGGCGCCATGGCGCGTCCGATCTCGAGGGGCGGAGTACGCCGCTCGCCGGCGGCGTGCGCGTGGACCTTCTCCCCGGCCGAAACGCATGACGTCGTGACAGCGAGCGAGATCGCAAGCCGTCCGGCGCGTGCCGCCGGGTGCCGTCGCAGCGCGTTGCCGTCATCGGGCCGTCACGGAGGGCTTTCTGGCCGACCGCCGCCGATCGGTTAGGCTTCCGTCCCCCTTCGTGCAGAGTTGCCCATGCGCTTCGCGGTCTTCTCGCTGATCCTCGCCCTCGTCCTCGGCGTCCTGGGGCTGTACGTGCACCGGCGCGCCTCCAGGCTGCTCGGCCTGGGTGTGCGCGCCCGGCGCGCGCTGGCGTGCCTGTTGGCCGCCGGCATCATCGCCATGATCTCCGCGCGGTTCGGGCGCGGCGCGCTGCCCGACGGCGTGCTCCGCGGGATGGGGCTCGGCGGGAGCACGCTCTCGCTGGGCGTCTTGATCTCCGCGGTCCTGCTCGCCGTCGTGGACCTCGGTCGGCTGATCGCGCGGCTCGGGCGCGCCGCGCTCGGGCGCGCGACGGCCGCCGCGCTCGCGGACGGCGGGACGGCCCGCGCTGCCGGCTCCGCGCCCAGCCCCGCGGAGCGAGGGACGCAGGAGGACGGCGGCCCCGCGGCCCTGCCGCCCCCGCCGCCGGTCGAGCGGCCGACGCTCGCCCGCCGCGACTTCCTCGCGACAGGGGCCGCTGGCTCCGCCTTCCTCATCGGCGGCGGCAGCGCTGTGTATGGCGCGCTGCTCGGGCGACACGACTACATCATCGAAGAGATCGCCATCCCGATACCGGGCCTGCCGCGGAGCCTGGACGGGTTCACCATCGTGCAGCTGTCCGACATCCACCTCGGGCTGTTCGTGGGCGAGCCGGAGATGCGCGCCGCCGAGGATCTCGTGCGCGAGGCCCGCGGCGATCTCGTCGTGATGACGGGTGATCTCGTCGATTTCGATCCGAGGTACGCCGAGCACCTCGGGCGCCTCACGCGGAGGCTCGGCCCGCTCGCCCGGCATGGCGTCGCGGCGATCCCGGGCAACCACGACCACTTCGCCGGCATCGACGCGGCGCTGGGCGCGCTGGAGCGCGGCGGCGCCCGGGTGCTGAGCAACCGCGGGTGCGTCGTGGGTGGGCCCGGCGGCTCCTTCGCGCTGCTCGGCGTCGACGATGTGTGGGCGCGAGGGCGAGTCCCCGGCGGCGGTCCGGACCTCGGCCGCGCGATCGCGGACGTGCCCCGCGATCTGCCGCGCGTGCTGCTCTGCCACAACCCCGTGTTCTTCCCGGACGCAGCCGGAGAGGTCGCCCTGCAGCTCAGCGGCCACACCCACGGAGGCCAGATCAACCTCCTCGTGCGGCCCGCCGATCTGGTGCTCCCCCACGGCTACGTCGCCGGGCTCTACCAGCGTGGCGGTTCGCATCTCTACATCAACCGCGGCTTCGGCACCGCCGGGCCGCCCGCCCGCGTCGGAGCGCCGCCCGAGGTGAGCCGTATCGTCCTCGTCGCCGCCTGACGTCACGCCCGACGCGGTCCCCGTCGAGCTCGCATGGCGCCGGCGAGCGGACGGCCGAGCCCGGCGTCGATCTGCGGAGAGCCGCCGCGATCTCCCGGGCGCTCGAGGGTCTCCGGGAGTGGCGTGTTCTCCGGTTCTTGATTCCCGTGCTGAGGGTGTTCACCCTCCGATGTGCGATGAGCGCAACACGTGCGGCCCGTAGGACACGCGCGAACCGTGAGCCACGCGCGATGCGCGCGGCAGGTGCGGCACGTCGACACGCGCTGACCGCCCCGGGCCCCCGGCGGGCGCTCCTCCTCGGGATCGCGCTCGCGGTCGGCGCCGAGGGGTGCGCGCGAGCGCCGCTCGCCGCGCCGCTCGGCCGTGTCGGCCGCAGCGATCCGCCCGCCGCCCGGCAGGAGCGCGGGCGCGGGTTGGAGAGCGCACCTCGGCCTGCGCCAGCGCCTCCGCCGTCCGCGGACGAGCCCGAGCTCATCGAGCTCGAGGTCCCGGACTTCGGCCCTGCGGTGGTCGTGACGCCGCGAGGCAAGGGGCCGCGGCCCCTGCTCGTGGTCGCGCACGGCGCGGGCGATCGGCCCGAATGGCACTGCGACATCTGGCGCGGGATCGTGAGGGGGGCCGGGTTCGTGCTCTGCCCGCGCGGCAAGCCGATCGACGTCCGGGCGCCGGACGCCGGGCGGATCTTCTACTACCCGGACCATCACGCGCTGAGCCGCGAGGTCGCCGCGGCGGTCTCGGCGCTGTCGGCGCGCTTCGGGGATCGGGTGGATCTCCGCGACCCGATCTATGCGGGGTACTCGCAGGGGGCGATCATGGGCGCGCTGCTCCTGCCCGGGCATCCCGCCCGCTTCGCGCGGGCGGCGCTGATCGAGGGTGGATACGGCAGCTTCGACGAGTGGACGCCCGGCGCCGCCCGGCGCTTTCGCGGCGGCGGCGGGGCGCGGGTGCTGCTCGCGTGCGGGCGGGCCGACTGCGCGGCGCAGGCGCGCAGGACGCGGGAGGTGCTCGAGCGCGGCGGCGTCACGGCGCGCGTCGTCCACGCCGTGGGCGCCGGCCACAGCTATGGCGGCCTGATGGAACGCGCGCTCCACGAGGCGTACCCGTGGGTCGTCGAGGGCGATCCCCGCTGGCTCGACGGCGGGCCCGCGCCGACCGGCGAGGCCGCGCCGCCCGCGGACGTTTCCGCGCCGACCGGCAAGGCCGGCGCCCGCTCAGCAGGACGCGGCGGCGATGCTGCGCGCGCGCTCGGCCAGCCCCTGGACGACGGAGTGGAAGCTCCGCAGCTGCCTCACCTTGCCCTCGCCGAAGCGCCGCTCGATGCCGCGCCGGAGCGCCGGCACCCTGGCGGTCCCGCCCGTGCAGCACACGACGTCGATGCCGTCGAACGACAGGCCCGCGTCCGCCACCGTCCGGTCGAGCGCGCCGAGGATGGCGTCGATCTGCCGCTCGCTCCCGGCCTCGAACTCCTCCCGGGCGATGCGCTCGCGGATGTGCATCGACGGGTAATCGAAGCGGAACTCCGTGGCCGCCTCGCCGGACAGCGCGCACTTGCTGCGCTCGATCTCCTCGAAGAGCCGGAATGCCAGCGAGTCCTCCACGAGGCAGAGCAGGTGGTCCATGCGCTGCCGATCCTCCGGCCCGAGGGACCACGCCTTCACGTCGCGGAGGAAGGTGAGGACGTCGCGGTGCTGGAGCACCGTCATGTCGGCCGGTGAGCAGAGCTTCTCGGCGATGGATCGCGGCATGGTCAGCTGGTTCGAGCCGAGCGGGACGCGGTAGGTGACCTCCGCGCCGAAGTGGCGGGCGATCTTGTGGCGCATGAGGCTGCCGTCGAGCGCGTCCCCCGCGACCGAGACGCCGCCGAGCGACAGCACGTCGGACGGCGAGAACCCCTCCGGCCGCATCCGGACGATCGTGTAATCGGACGTCCCGCCGCCGAAATCGGCGACGAGGACGACGGCCCCGCGGTCGAGCTCCAGGTGAAAGTCGTGCGCGGCGGCGACCGGCTCGGGGCAGAACGAGACCTCGCGGAAGCCCGCGATGCGCGCCGCCCGCTCGAGGCGCTCCTCCGCGAGCCGATCGTCGGCCGGTTCGGCCGAGAACTTCGCCGGCCTGCCCAGCACGACGCGCGCGACGTCGGCGTCGAAGTGGCGGTTCGCCTGCTCGCGCATCTCCCGGAGGAAGCGGCCGATCAGGTCCTCGATGGTCACGACCCGGTGCCCGATCTGCGTGCCGGAGAAGCTGCGATCGGGGAGGTATTTCTTGATCGAGCGGATGAAGCGGCCCTGCATGCCGTTCGCGACGAAGTCGCTGATCGCCGCCGCGCCGCAGGAGAACCGCTCCTGCCCGAAGAACAAGAGGCTCCGGAGGACGGTCGGATCGGCCGCCGCGGCGTCGAGCGGGATGGGCGGGCAGGTCGCCTCCGCGCTGGCCGCCGAGAGCAGCGAGTTGGAGGTACCGAAATCGACGGCATACACCTCGGGCCTGAATCGTGCGGACATGATCTCGCCTCCTCGTGGGGTGCTTCGCGGGCACGCGGATCTGGCCGAGAGAGCCACCTATTTACAAGCTATCGAATGCATGACAGAATGGTGACGGGCTCGCCGGATGAGCAGAATTTGCTGGCCCGCCCGCGCCGCTACGACACGCGGGTCACGCGCCGCAGCGCCACGGTGAGCGCGACGAGCGCGATCAGGGTCGGCACGGCGATCACGCCGACGTCGACCCAGCCGAGCCACTCGGCCGGGTCGAGGCCCAGGGTGGGGATCGGCAGCGCGAACGCGTTGTACGCGGCGGCGCCGAGCGCGAGGACGCCGCACGAGACGAACAGCCACACGAGCGCGCCCAGGAGGCCGTGGCCGAGGCGCTCCATGGCCGGCGCGCTCCGCCAGCGGCCGACGAGGACCCGGAGGGTGGCGACGAAGGCGATGAAGGCCAGCGCTCCCGCGGCGCCCGCGGCGAGGAGGACCTCGCTCTGGCTGAGCGCCCGCCGCTCGGTGATGCCGTAGACCCTGCGGAGGACCATCGCGGCGCTGGTGAAGACGGCCGCGCCCGCGGCGAGGCTCACGGCGATGGACAGCAGCGACGCGACGGGGCGAGCGCGCCGCGCCTTGCGCGTCACGTCGTCCGCGCTCTGGCCCTGGGCGTTCGGGATGACGACCGTGGCCCGCTCGTCGTTCGGGGCGCCGTCGGTCACCGCGACGCCCACGCCGAGCGCGCGGGAAGGCGCGAGCGGATCCTGCAGATCGAAGTCTGCGAGCAGGCGATCGAGCTCCTGGGCGGACGGCGGCCGGTCCTCGCGCGCCCGGGCCATGGCGCGCTGGATCAGCGCCTCGAGCCCCTCGGGGATGGTCTTGTCGATGTCGCGCGGGCGCCGAGGATCTTCGGTGAGCAGGCGGAGCATGGTCCGCGTCGGCTCCTCCTCGGGGAAGGGCCGCTCGCCGGTCAGCATGCGGTACAGCACGGCGCCGACCGCGTAGATGTCCGCGCGCGAGTCGACGTCGGCCGAGCCGCGCGCCTGCTCCGGCGCCATGTACTGGGGCGTGCCGACCACCGAGCCGGTGCGCGTGAGGTCGGCGCCGTCGAGCACCTTGGCGACCCCGAAATCGAGGATCTTCACGTGGACGCTGCCCCCTTCGCGCCGGACGAGGAACAGGTTCGACGGCTTGAGGTCGCGGTGGACGACGCCGGTCGCGTGGGCCGCGGCCAGGCCGCGGCAGACCTGGCGCGAGATCGTGATGGCGGTGGGGAGCGGCAGCTTGCCGACCTGGTCGAGGAGGCCGCCGAGGTCCTCGCCCTTGAGCAGCTCGGTCACCATGCACGGGCGCCCGTCCTTGAGGCGGACGATGTCGACGACGTCGATCACGTGCTCGTTGCCCACGCGCGCGATCGTCTGCGCCTCGCGCTCGAAGCGCGCCATCGCCTCCCGGTGGCTGGCGAAGTGCTCGTGCGGCACCTTGACGGCGAAGCGCTTCGGCAGGCGGATGTGCTCGGCGACGTAGACGCGGCCCATGCCGCCGGCGCCGATCACGCCGGTGATGCAGAAGCTCCCCGCGAGCAGCTCGCCGACCATCGGGTCGGTCGCGGTCACGCCCTGGAGCTCCAGGGCCGTCGCGTCGATGGGGCAGACGAGGAAGTCGAGCGGGTACCGGACGCCGCACACGGGACAGCGTCGGGTGGGCCTCTCCGGGGGTACCTGCTGCCGTGCCTGGTCCGGGGCGGCTTGCCTGGCTAGGTCGGCCATCGACGGCGAGTCTAATCGAGAAGCGGGTTCCGGGCGCGACGGATCGGCCCCGGGCCGACGCAGGGCGACGCCCGCCGGCTGCCGCGCGGCGGCCTGGCGGCGTCCGCGGCGCGTCCCGGTGTCACCCGGGCATGGGCTGGAGGCCCACCTGGCCGGGCCTCGTCACGTCGATGCCCACCCGTGGGGAGCTGTCGCCTTCGCTGGCTGCGCCGATGGGCGGGTCGTCCCGGACCAGCGAGCGACAGCGGAGCTCCGTGCCCACACGACACGCGCCGCGATCTGCGCGTGTTCCGAGGGGACCTGATCTCCGTGAAAGTGGAAGTCTTCAACAACCTCCCTGTTCTCCTCCTGAGGGCATCCTGGCTCGCGGACACCGGTGGACACGCAACCTCACGACGTCC
The DNA here is from genome assembly GCF_051530145.1 of Sorangium sp. So ce302. Classification (GTDB taxonomy): domain Bacteria; phylum Myxococcota_A; class Polyangia; order Polyangiales; family Polyangiaceae; genus Sorangium; species Sorangium cellulosum_B. The sequence goes on from NZ_CP150326.1 coordinate 11,816,702, forward strand.
GTTCGAGCCGGCAAGAAGGGGAATCGCGACACGGAGGACGGGTATCGAGCAGGCCACCTCGGAGCTCAGGCAGGGCCCGAGCCCTCTGCGGGCGCGGCTTCACCGCGCGCATAATGTGACGGACGCGACGGACGCGACGGACGCGACGAAGGAAGCTTGAGGAGCGAGCGTTGTGCGGATGGGCCCGCTGGGGTATAGCGAGCTTCGATGGCATCTTATCACGGCGCCCCGACCGACGTCGCCTCGGTCCTTCGCCAGGTTCGCAGGCCCAGGCGGGCGGTCGTCACCGCAGGCATGCCCTACGCCAACGGGATGTTGCACCTTGGGCACCTCGCGGGGGCGCACGTCCCTGCGGACATCCACGCGCGGTGGCTGGGCCTGGTCATCGGCCGCGAGAACGTCCTCTTCGTCTGCGGCACCGATGATCACGGCTCCGCCAGCCAGATCGCGGCGCGGCAGGCCGGTGTGTCGATACGCGAGTTCATCGACGGCATCCACGAGAAGCAGCGCGCGAGCCTCCGGCGGTATGACATCGATCTCGACGTCTACTCGGGGACCTCGCGGCCGGAGTGCCTCCCGATTCAGCAGGAGCTCGCGCACCGCTTCCTGAGGCGCCTGCACGAGAACGGCCTGCTGGAGAAGCGCACGAGCAGCCAGTGGTTCGATCCGGAGCTCCAGTGCTTCCTCCCCGACCGCTTCGTGCGCGGGCGCTGCCCCAACCCGAAGTGCGACAACGGGGACGCGTACAGCGATGAGTGCGATCGCTGCGGTCACCAGCACTCGCCCTCACAGCTCGGCAGTCCGCGCAGCGCGCTCAGCGACGCCACGCCGGTGATGCGCGACACCGCGCACTGGTGGCTCGACATGTGGGCCGTGTCCGAGGCGCTCCGGGGCTGGATCCAGGGCAAGCAGGGCGCGTGGCGCCCGGCGGTGCTCGCGGACGTGCTGAACACCGTGATGCCTTCGCTCCGCTTCGAGGCCGACCTCGCCCCGACGTACAAGGAGATCAAGGCGTCGCTGCCGAAGCACAAGGCGAAGTTCACGCAGGATCGCAAGGTCCTGCTGCAGCTCGGCAGCAAGCCGGAGATGGAGGAGGCGCGCGCCGCCCTTTCGCGCCATGGCGTCCCCAGCGAGCCCGTCGAGGACTGGGCTCACCGCGCCATCACCCGCGACGTCGCCTGGGGGCTCTCCTTGCCGGTGGATCTCGATCCGGAGCTCTGCGGCAAGACGCTCTATGTCTGGCCCGACTCGCTGATCGCGCCCATCGCCTTCTCGCAGGTCGCGCTCGCCCGGAGGGGCGTCGATCCGGCCCGGTACGTGGACTTCTGGTGCGATCCGGAGGCCAGGATCTACCAGTTCCTCGGCCAGGATAACGTCTTCTTCTACGTGCTCATGCAGGGCGCGATGTGGCTCGGTACGCAGCCCGATCCGCGCCGGCTGCCGGCGGCCGGCGAGCTGCAGCTCACCGACGTCCTCGGGTGCTTCCACCTGCTCGTCGGGGGCGAGAAGATGAGCAAGTCGCGCGGAAACTTCTTCACCGCCGATCAGCTCCTCGACGAGAAGGGGTATTCAGCGGACCAGATCCGTTATTATCTGGCGCTGCTCGGCCTCGCGGAGAAGCCGTCGAACTTCGATTTCGCCAAGCTCGACGAGCGCAACCGGTTCCTCGCCGGGCCGCTCAACGCGGCGTTCGAGCGGCCGATCTCCGCGGCGCACTCGAAGTTCGATGGGCGCGTGCCCCACGGCGCGCTGCTCGACAAGGTCGTCTCGGACACCCTGCGCATCGTCCAGCGCTACGTGCGCGCGATGGATCGCGCCGACTACCCGACGCTGCTCTTCGAGATCGAGAACTACGCGCGCGTCATCAACAGCCTCTTCGCGCAGTTCAAGCCGCACGACGATCGGCACCCGGAGGAGGGCCGCCGCGACGCCCTCTTCTCCTCGTTCTACGTGCTCAAGAACCTGATGATCATGCTCTACCCGTTCGTCCCGACCACGATGGATCGGCTGCGGGAGTCGCTCCGGCTCCCACCGGAGGTCTTCCGCCTCGAGGAGCTCGGCACCCCCATCCCCGCCGGGCACGCCATCGGTCCCAAGCAGGTCTACTTCGCGCCGGTACCGCAGGAGTAGCGGCGCGAGAGGTCAGGGAGCCATCGCCACGCCTACCTGCACGATCCGGTCTCGATCGAGCGCGGGCGCACCGAGGTGTTCTGGATGCTGTTCGGGTCGGTCACCGCGACCTCGCGACCCCAGCCGGTGAGCCCCGCGAAGGTCCCGTTGGTCGTCATGTCGAACGGCCCGTCGCTCTGACAGTCGCTGTTCTTGACGGCGCCCCACGACCAGGCGAGCCACCCCACCTCGAGCTCGACGCTCCTGGCCAGGAGCGCCTTGTAATCGAACGGATGCTTGCCGCACTCGTACACGGCGTGCTGCGCGAACTCACCGACCATCAAAGGCAGGTTCAGCGCCACGGACTCCTGCAGCTCTTTCGTGATCGTGGCCCCGCTGCCGTCCGTCCACCACATGTGGACGCTGAGCAGGATGTTCGGGTCGTGCTTCACGAGCGCGGGGCCGACGGCCTGCAGCTGGTCGATGTTCTGCCCCCACTTGGAGGCGTCGATCACGAGCGGGACCGTGATGCCGGCGCCGCGCATCCGGGTGATGGCCTGCTTGTAGCCCGCCTCCCACGCCGCGTTGTCCACCTGGTCCCCGACCTCGTTGCCGATGTTGACGAGCAAATTCTGCTCGTGCTTCTTGATCACGGCGACGACATCCGCTCTCGTCCAGTAGTCGACGAGGCTCGGCAGGAGATCCCATTTCCCCGTGGCGTCGTGGAGCTCGACGATCGGAATGAGCTTCTGCGCGAGCGCGTTCGTGATGGCCTGATCGAGGCCCGCCGCGGACTCCGTGGCGAGCCAGACGATCCGCACCGCGTTGGCGCCGGTCTTCGCGATCTCCGCGAACTCCGGCAGGCCGTCGGGCCCCGACGACAGCCACACGACCATCTCGTTGATGCCCCGGAGCAGCACCTTCTCTCCGCAGCGGTCGTAGAGGAAGCGGCCGCGCACCGAGAACCCCGTCGACTCCTGGTCACCCCCGCCGGCGCCCGCGCCCGAGGTGGCGCCGCCAGCGCCGGACGTGGCGCCGCTGCTCGAGGCGGCGCCGCCGGCGCCGGACGTGGCGCCGCTGCCCGAGCTGGCACCGCTGCCCGAGGCGGCGCCGCCGGCGCCGGACGTGGCGCCGCTGCTCGACGTGGTGCCATCGGCGCCGGACGTGGCTCCGGTGGCCCCCCCGCCCGCGCCCGATGCGCCGCCACCCGCTCCGGTCGTCTCTTGCCCCGAGCCCTGAGGGTCGTCCGAGTCGTCTCCGCATCCCGCGGAGAGGCCCAGCGCCATGAGGGCTGCTCCGGTCCAACCAGCCAAAGACCCGTGAAGAACGCGCATCGTGATCTCCTTCTGCCTCTCCCCTGATTGCACCTGGCGACGTCCGGCTTCGACCCTGCGTGACCGCACGGTGAACCCTTCTCGTTCTGCAGGTCGAACAGGTCCTGCACGCCACGCAGCGGCGCGGGCAGCGCGCCAATGACGCCCTGCATGGCCAGGCCTGGGAGGAACCCGCGGCGAGGAGAGGACCTATTCCGTCCGCGGGCCCACGAGAATGAAGAAACCAAGAAACCGCGGACCGGGGCTCACAAACGACGCCTACGACATGGCCCGAGGCACGCGGGAAGCGCGGACAGGAAACCACTTAATCGGTTCATTGTCCAGCGCCTCGATGGGCGCCACGGGGCCGAGATGTCCGAGGGGCGAGCGCGCTTCGAAGCTTGTGGGGACGGCCACATGCGTGCGCTGGCCGCCGCTTGGATTAACCGGTAAATGTTTCACTGCAGCGTCGAGCGCGGCATGGGAGATCTCATGGCGCGATGCGCTGTCACGAGACAACGCGCCGGGGGCGCTTCGCGCGTTCAGGCGGCGCGCGGGCGCACGCCGTAGCCGGCCGCGCGCACGGCCTCGACGAGGGCGGGAACGGGCGCGCTCGCCGGATCGTGCTGCACCACGACGGTGCCCTCGCGCAGGCGCACGTCGACCTTGGCCACGCCGCCGAGCTCGCGAAGCGCGCTGTCGATGTGGCGGACGCAGGACGGGCAGCTCATCCCGTCCACCTGGAGCATGGTCTCTTTCATGGCGTCTTCCTTTCGGCGACCCGCGGGCCGCTCACCTTCGGAGACGCAGCCATCGGGGTTCATTACACCCCGAGCAGCGGCGGGTCTGCTATGGAGGACCGCGAGGCGCTCGCGTCGCGCACCCATGGTAGAAGGGGCCCCTGGAGGACAATCCGCGGACCGCCATCGCTCTGGCCGAGGCTCCGCCGCTGCCCGGTGAATCGGATGGCTCGCTCGACCCGAATGCTTCGCGCGCTCCGCTCCGCGGTCTCGGCCGACGCGCGGCGACCGCTCGCCGGAGAGCGGATCGAGGGTGCGCCGGGCCCCAGAGCGAGGAGCGGCGCGGCTATCTCCAGGACCTGGAAGGGTTGGCCACCCGGGCGGGAACAGGAGAACAGGCGTCGCCGCCACGCCAGAGCGGCCAGTCGCCACGGCAGCGGGTCGAGAGACGCTCGACATCCCGGCCGAACCCGTTCACAATGGGTTCAGATTTGAAATTGATTTTCAAAATCTGGCAGGACCCATGGTTTCCAGCGTTCCTCCCCAACTTGACGTGACCTTCCCCGAGGTGGACTCGGCCGGCCGCGTGGCCGGCTCGGATACCCCGGCGCACGCCGGCGCCGCAGCTCCCGCGGGTCCGCTCTCGGAGGTGCGCGCCGGTGAGCGCGTGATCGTGGTCGAGGTCGGCCTCGACGCCGAGCTCGCCGGGTGGCTCGGCGCGATGGGGCTCGGCCCCGGCCAGACGCTCACGTCGATCCGGCGCGCGGCGTTCGGCGGCCCGCTCCACGTGCGCACCGGGTCGGGCGGGGAGCTCGCGATCAACGCGTCGCTCGCGCGCTCGATCCTGGTGGCGCCCCTGCCCTCGCAGAGGCGGGTCGGATGACCGCCTCGCTCGACTTCACAGGCACAGGCACGGGCACGGAGCGCCTCCCGGCGTCGGCAGAGCGGCCGCTCATCGCGCTGCTCGGGCGGCCGAACTCCGGCAAATCGTCGCTGTTCAACCGGCTGACCGGCGGCAGCGCGCACGTCGGCAACTTCCCGGGGATCACGGTCGACATCCTCACGGCCGACGTCCGCCTCGCGGGCGGGGCCGTCGCGACGATCGCGGATCTCCCCGGGCTCTACTCGATCGAGGCCGTCGTCGATCCGGCGACGGACGAGGGCGTCGCGCGCCGCTTCCTCGACCGCACCGGCGAGGGCGAGCGGCCGCGCCTCGTCGTCCAGGTGGTGGACGCCACGCAGCTCGCGCTCGGCCTGCGGCTCACGCGCGAGCTCGTGCGGCGCGGGCTCGCCCCGCTCGTCGTCGCCACGCAGCGCGACGTGCTCGAGGGCGAGGGGCGCGGGCTCGACGTCGGCGCCCTAGAGCGCGCCATCGGCCTGCCCGTGCTGCTCGTGAGCGCGAGGGACCCGGCCGCGCGGGGCGTGGTGCTCGACGCGGCGGCCGCGCGGCTCGACGCGATCGCGTCGGGCGCCGTGGAGCCCCCTGGCGCCGCGGCGTGGGATCCGGATGAGGTCGCGCGCGCCGCGTACGTCGAGCCGCCGCGCCGCGACGCCGCCGCGGAGCGACGGAGGACGTTCACCGCGCGCGCGGACGCCGTGCTGCTCCACCCGGCGGCCGGCCCGGTGCTGTTCCTCGGGCTCATGGCGCTCCTGTTCGCCGCCGTGTTCCTCGTGGCCACCCCGGTCACCGAGGCGCTCGACGCGGCGATCGGTGAGCTCGGCAGCCTCGTGTCCCGCGCCCTCGGCGGGGGGCTCGCCGCCTCGTTCGTCGTCGACGGCCTGCTCGGCGGGGCGGGGACGGTGCTCGCCTTCATGCCGCAGATCGTGATCCTCACGATCGCCATGGAGCTGCTCGAGGCGAGCGGGTACCTCGCGCGCGGCGCCTTCCTCGTCGACCGCCTGCTCCAGCTGATGGGGCTGAGCGGCCGGGCGTTCCTCCCGCTGCTGATGGGGCACGCGTGCGCGGTGCCCGCCGTGCACGCCACGCGCATCCTGCGCGACCCGCGCGAGCGGCTCACGGCGATCCTCGTCCTGCCGCTCATGGCCTGCTCGGCGCGGATCCCGACCTACGCGCTCCTCCTGACGACCTTCTTCGCGGCCCACGGCGCCTGGGTGCAGGCGCTGCTCTTCGTCGCGCTCTACGTCTCCGGCATCTTCTCCGGGCTCGTCGCCTCGCTCTTGCTACGGCGCACGGCGACCCGCGGGCGCTCGCTCCCGATGGTGCTCGAGATGCCGGCGTACCGCAGCCCCGAGCCGCGGCTCGTGGTCCGCAAGGCGGGCCAGGCGGCGTGGCGGTTCACGCGCGACGTCGGGACCGTGATCCTCGCCGTCTCGGCCGTGCTGTGGGTGCTCTTGAAGGTCCCCATGCCGGGCGCCGCGCCGCACGAGCCTCCGGCCGCCGCGGCCGAGAGCGCGGCGACATCGCTCGAGGCGACGTCGCTCGAGGCGAGCATCGCCGGCAGCGTGGGGCGCGCGCTCGAGCCGGTGACCGCGCCGCTCGGGTTCGACTGGCGCATCAACGTCGGCCTCATCGGCTCGTTCGGCGCGCGCGAGGTCATGGTCGGGACGATGGGGGTCATCTTCGGCGTCGAGGACGCCGACGACGAGCCCGCGCCGCTCGCCGAGCAGATCCGCGAGGCGAGGCGCCCGGACGGGGCGCTCGCGTACTCGTCGCGCACCGGGCTCGCGCTGCTCGCGTTCTTCGTCCTGGCCTGCCAGTGCATGAGCACCGTGGCGGCGATCCGGCGCGAGACGAAGTCGTGGCGCTGGCCCGCGTTCGTCCTCGCCTACACTTACGCGGCGGCGTACGTCGCGGCGCTCGTCGTCTACCAGGGGAGCGGGCTGCTCGGGATGCCGTGAGGCCGGCGCCGCGGAGGGAGGGCGCGCGCCGGCGCTCCTGGCCCTGGCGAGCAGGAACAGATCGGCATCCGAGGAAGTCATGCCGAGGGACCTGACCGCGTCGACCCTTCAGGCGGCGCGCCTCTCGTGCAACAATGGGTCGATTCCGGTGGGGATCACGTTATCGGCAGAAGAGATCGAGGCGTCGATCGGCCGCGACGAGGAGGTCGCCTGCACGGCCTCTCTCAGCCCATGCGCTCGCCGCGAGGTTTACCCGGCGCCGGGCGAGCTCATGGCGCGCGCGGCGCCCCGCATCGCGCGCGTGGCCGATCTCGACGAGCTCGCTGCGCTCCTGCTCGACCAGGCGATGGAGCTCGGCGCTCGCGCTGCCTACTTGCTTCTGACCTCCGAGGACACCGGCGAGCTCGGGCTCCATTCCCACCGCCACGTGCCCGCCGACATCCGCCTCTGCCTCGCGCGGGTGGCGCGGGGCGCGCCGCTGCTCGATGAATGGGCGGCGAGCTCGGGTCGGGTTCAGGTGATGAGCGATGCGCGCTCGCTCGATCCGGGTCCGTCCATGACGCGAGAGCTCTGCGCGCGGACCGACGCACAGAGCGCGGTCTCGATGCCCCTCCGCGTCCGCGATCGCTGCCTTGGCGTCCTCTCGTTTTGCCTGTCCCGCCCTTACCCTTGCGCCGACGTCGATCTCGGCGCGCTCGCCGCGCTCTTCGCGATCGGCCTGGACAGCGCCCTCGCGCGCGAGGGGAGCGCGCGTACCTCAGACCGCGTGGCGCAGGAGCTCCGACGCGCGAGTCACCTGGAGAGGGCGCTCCGGGAGAGAGAGGAGCGCTTTCGGGCGATCTTCGACGGGGCCCTCCAGTTTGTCGGCCTGCTCTCGCCGGAGGGCATCGTCCTGGAGAACAACCGCACCGCTCTCGAGTTCTGCGGGGCCACGGAGGCAGAGACGATCGGCCGGCCGTTCTGGGAGCTGACGGGGTGGCGCCCCGAGCACAGGGAGCGCATCCGCGCCGCCGTCGCCGAGGCCGCGGCGGGCCGGCTCGTGCGGGACGAGATCGACGTGATCGGCGCTACCGGGCGGCGCTGGATCGATTTCTCCATCAAGCCCATCACCGACGACCGTGGCAGGGTCGTGATGCTCATCCCCGAGGGGCGCGACATGACCGAGCGCAAGCAGATGGAGCAGGCGCTCCGCGAGAGCGAGGAGCGCTTCCGGCTCACCTTCGAGAACGCGCCCATCGGCATGGCCATCGTCGGGCTCGGTGGAGGGTTCATCCGCGTCAACCGCGCCTACTGCGAGATCGTGGGCTACTCGGCGGAAGCGCTCTCGAAGCTCCGCTTCCAGGACATCACCCACCCCGACGACGTGGACACCGACGTTGGCCTGGTCGAGCAGCTGAGGCGCGGCGAGATCTCGCGCTATCAGCTCGCCAAACGTTATATCCACGAGGATGGAAGGGTCATCCCCGTCATCCTGCACGTGTCCGTCGTGCACGACGCGGACGGCGAGCCCATTCACTACATCGCCCAGGTGGAGGACGTGACGGCGCGCATGCAGGCCGAGGAGGAGCGGGAGCGCTTGCTCGCGCAGCTGGACGCCGAGCGGAGGACGCTGCAAACGGTCTTCGACAGCGCGCCCATCCCGCTCCTGCTCATCGATCGAAACGGCCCAGAGCGCCTGATCGCCAACCCGCACGGGCAAGATCTCACGGGGGGCGCGGAGGAGCGGAGTCAGTGCGTCGGTCGCGTGCGGCGCCCGGACGGCACCGCCTTGACGCTGGACGAGCTGCCGTCGAGCCGCGCGATGCGCGGCGAGACGATCACCGGGGAGGAGCTCATCGTCGCCAGGACGGACGGCTCGTGCCGGACATTCCTCGTCGCCGCCGCGCCGCTCCGCGACAGTGCGGGGATGATCACCGGGGCCATCGTCGCCGCCGAGGACATCAGCCCGTTGAAGGAGCTCGCGCGGATGCGCGAGGAGTGGACCAGCATCATCGCCCATGACCTGCGTCAGCCGATCACCACGATCGTCCTCAAGGCCACCATGCTCTCGAAGCAATCGCAGTCCAGCGACAAGGCACAGCACATCCTGGCCAGCGCGACGCAGCTCAACCGGATGATCGACGATCTGCTCGACGTCTCCCGCCTCGAGTCGCACCGGCTGGATCTCAAGCACGCCGAGGTCGATCTCCCGGCGCTCATCCGGGCGACGGTGGAGCGGACGGCGGACGCGATGAGGGGACATCGGGTCGACGTCGAGGTGCTGGACGGGGTCCCGCCGCTCCTGGCCGATCCCGGGCGCCTGGAGCAGGTGCTCACCAACCTGCTGTCCAACGCGGCCAAGTACGGCGCGCCCGAGACGCCGATCAGGATCGCGGTGGAGCGGCGGAGCGGCGCGGTGCTCGTGGCCATCGAGAACGAGGGGAATGGCATCGCGCCGGACGATGTGCCGAGGCTCTTCACCCGCTATTACCGGACGCGCGAGGCGAAGGCAGGAGGCGCCGCCGGGCTGGGCCTCGGGCTCTACATCGTGCGGGGGCTCGTCGAGGCCCACGGGGGGCGGATCTGGGCGGAGAGCGCGCCCGGGAAGACGACCTTCCAGTTCACGCTGCCGCTGCCGTAGCGACGAAGCGCGGACCTGACGCTCCGCCGTGCCGCTCGAGACAGCCATCAGGAGAGATCGCGACGGCCTGGTGCCTCTCCTTGACAAATGCCACTGAGTCGCACATTCTTTCCCTGTCGCGGCTCCCCGCCGATGGGAGCGATCTCGGGCGGAGGAGCGCGCCTTCCCAGGTACGGAGTCCATCCATCGCCGTCGCATCGAGCGACGACCGAGGCCTCGGCGCGGCCGTCGCGCACAGGGGCCCTCGCGCGCGGGCGCATCGCGGGAGGCCGCTTTGCAGCGACACCGATATCTCGGCGCGCCCGCGGTCGGATCGAGCGATCGGCGCGCCCACGGCCGTTGTCCGTCGGAGGATGCGGGGGAGGCGGCCCTCACAGGATCCACGAGAAACACCATGGAACACGACAAGGTCGCGCTCATCACGGGCGCAAACCACGGTATTGGGCTCGAGCTCACGCGTCGTCTGCTGTCGGAGGGCTTTCAGGTCATCGCGCTGAATCGCTCGGGTTTCCCCGAGGACGATCCGCTGATCCGGGAGGGCATCGAGCGCCGGAGGCTCCGTGTCCACAGCGCGGATCTGTCCGATTTCGAGGGCCTCAGGCGGGTGCTCGGCGCGATCAAGGCGAGCGAAGAGAAGATCGACGTGCTGTTCAACAACGCTGGCGGCAGCGTCCCGGAGCTGACCTTCTCCAGGCAAGGCCGAGAGCTGCACTTCGAGCTCCAGGCGGTGGTGCCGTATGTCATCGCGATGGAGCTCAGAGGGCTTCTGCGGAGAGGGGCCTTGAAGACGGTCGTGAACACCTCCTCCAATGCGTTCAAGATGACGAGGCGCTTCGACCCGGACGCCCTGGAGCGCCCGGCGTCGTTCAAGCAGCTCTTCGGTCCCTACGCGACCTCCAAGCTCGCGCTCTCCCTCTGGACGCGTGAGGTGGCGCCGCTGCTCGCGGGGGATGGGATCAAGATCCGGAGCGTGGATCCTGGGCCCAACAACACGCTGAGGAAGGGAAAGCGGTCGGGGCTGCCGTTTTACGTGGAGCCGCTGATGAGGTTCCTGTTCCCGCCCCCGAGCGAGGGGGCTTCGCGGCTTTACGAGGCGGCGTTCGGCGCGAACCGGGACCTCTCAGGCGTCTATTTGAAGAAGGACCGCGCGATGGATCTCCCGTTCCGAGAGCATGGCCCGAGGGTGCTGGAGAAGGTGCGATCCATCCACGAGCGGGAGTTCGCCGCCCGCTGAGGTTCTCGAGACAGCCGCGCCTCGCTGACACACGTCTCCTCTCGCCACGCGGACGCGCATCACATCTCCTCGAGCTCCTTGCCCTTCGTCTCGGGGATGAAGGCGACGACGAACACCAGCGAGGCCGCCGCGGCGGCGGTGTAGAGCCCGTAGGCGATGCCCAGGCCGGCCGCCTTGAGCGGGGGGAAGGTCGCGCTCACGAGGAAGTTCGCCAGCCACTGCGCGGCGGCCGCGATCGAGAGGGCGAGGGCGCGGATGCGGTTCTCGAACATCTCGCCGAGCAGCACCCAGGTCACCGGCCCCCAGGACGCCCCGAAGCAGAAGACATACAGGTTGGCGGCGAGCAGCGCGGCGGGGCCGGCGGCGCCCGTCAGGGCGGGGTTGCCCGCGGCGTCCTCGCCCGCGGCGCCGAACACGGCCGCCATGGCGCCGAGCGTCAGCGTCATGCCGATGGACCCCGCGATGAGAAGCGGCCTGCGCCCGACGCGGTCGACGGTCGCGATGGCGACGAGGGTGGTCACGATGTTCGTGACGCCGGTGATGACCGTGATGGCGAGCGAGCTTCGCTCGGAGAACCCGACTGCCTGCCAGAGGACGCTCGAGTAATAGAAGATGACGTTGATGCCCACGAGCTGCTGGAACGCCGAGAGGCCGATGCCGATCCAGACGATGCGGAGCAGCCCAGCGCGCCCGCGCAGGTCCGCGAGCCTGGGCCGGCGCTCGGACGAGAGCGTCCTCTGGATCTCGACGAGCTTCGTCCGGGCGGACGCGCCGAGGAGGCCACGGAGCACGGCGAGCGCCTCGTCCACACGCCCCCTCGCCACGAGGTGGCGCGGGGACTCGGGGATCAGCAGCGCGCCGAGCCCGTAGAGGAGCGCCGGTGGGATGGCGCTCCAGAACATCCATCGCCAGGCCTGTGCCCCGAGCCAGAACGGGCTCGTCGCCGAGCCCGCGGACGTCGCGATGGCGTAGTCGCCGAGCAGGGCGACGAAGATGCCGAGCACGATCGCGAGCTGCTGGAGCGATCCGAGGCGGCCGCGCAGGTGGGCCGGCGCGATCTCCGCGATGTAGGCGGGAGCGACGACGCTGGCCGCGCCGATGGCCATGCCGCCGAGCACCCTCCACGCGCTGAAGTCCCAGGGCGAGATCGCCGCCCCCGAGCCCGCCGCGCTGACGACGAACAGCAGGGAAGTCGCGATCATCGTCCGCGTCCGGCCGTAACGGTCGGCCAGCTTGCCCGCGAGCACCGCGCCGGCAGCCGCGCCGAGCAGCGCCGAGGACACGGACAGGCCCACGGTCCCCGGGTGCGCTGTGAATACCCTCTCCAGCGCGCCGACGGCGCCGTTGATCACGGCGGTGTCGAACCCGAACAGGAAGCCGCCCAGCGCGGCGACGGACGCGATCAGGGCGATCCGTACCGTCGAGAGGGGCTCCTCGCCGCGTTCATCCTCCTGCTGCGCCGCGGGCTCTGCCATGCCCCCGGTGAACCACGAACCGTGCCGCCGGCCGCCCCGGCGCGTCGACGAGCGCCGGCATGACCAGCTACGGCGCCGCCGTCGGCGCCGCCACGATCGCTTCGAGGCGGCCGAGCACCACCTCGAGCCGCTCGATCATCGCCTTCAGGTCCGCCCGGTACGCTCGATCGTCGGTGTGGACCAGCTCGTCTCGCATCCCCACGAGCCGGGTCGAGAGGGCCGTCCTCGTGTCATCCGCTTCGCGCTCGCTGAGCTCGAGATGCAGCATGCTCATATCTCCTCCTGACGCGGGGCATGTACCTCGGACGAGCGTTCGTTCACGGGCGCTCCCGCGCGGCTGTTCGGGGCGCCGGCCGGCGCCTCTCGTCTGCTCGCTCGCCTGGCGTTCGCCGCTGCTCCTTTCGACAGCGCATGAGGTTTGCGCTGCCAGAGGGCCGCGAGGGAACATGGTGACGCGACGCCTCGCTGTCATCGGCCGCGGCGATCGAGCAGCGCTCCGGCCCGTTCGACACGCGGCGAGAGACCGATGAGCCCGTGGACCCGGATCGCCTCGACGACCTGCAGCGGGGCGCAGAACATGCAAGCCAGAGGCGTGTAGCCGCGGCGAGGCCACGCCTCACGATGGGGGAATCATGCAGACGCCAGGACCCGAGGAACGTGAACGGTTTACACAGCAGGAGAGCCCGATCGCGCCGATATCGGGCGCGCGGCGCAGGCCGGAGGAGGAGAGGGAGGCGCCGCGGATCGTGCTCGGCGGCTCGCTCGCCGAGGTGGTGTGCGGCGCGGGGACGATCGTCCTCGCCATCCTCGGACTGACGGGGTTCATGCCGGGAGAGCTCACCTCGATCGCCACGCTCGTCTTCGGCGCCGCGCTGATCGCGCACGGCGGCGCGATCGCCTCGCGCTTCGGCGCCTTGACGCGCACCACGGCGCCCGTCGAGTGGGACACGCGCGCCGAGCTCGGCGGCGGCATGGGCGCGGAGCTCGTCGGCGGCGCGGCGGGCATCGTGCTCGGCATCCTCGCGCTCCTCGGGCTCGCCCCCGGGGCGCTGACGTCGGTCGCGGTGATCGTCTTTGGCGGCGCGCTGCTGCTCAGCGGCGGTACGACCGCGGACCTCGGCGCGCTCGACGTGCGCGGCGCGCACCAGCACCTCGCCCACGTCGCTCGTCAGGCGGCGATGGCCGCCGCCGGCTTGCAGTCGCTCGTCGGCGCCGGGGCGGTCGTGCTCGGCATCCTGGCGCTGGTCGGCATCCATCCCATGGTGCTCACGCTCGTCGCCCTGCTCGCGCTGGGGTCGGCGATCGTCACGAGCGGCTCGGCCATCTCGGGGCGCGCGGCGGCGGCGCTTCGGCGCTGAGCCCGGGCCTCGCAGAGGAGGCCGCGAGCGGCCTCTCCCTCTCCACGCGCGTGTCATGGCCCCGCGCGCTTCTGGATCGACCTGGCCGCGGCATGGATGTGCTTCACATCGGGTCGCTGGCTGTCGCTGGAGGCGCGCGCAGGGTTGATGTAGAAGGCCGTCGAGACTGGGGGCTGGGGGCTGCTGGCTACCCGACCGATGTCGGCCCGATGACGGCGGCAGACGATGGGGATCGGGGGCTGCTCTGCTTCTCGACGGTGATGAGCAGCTCGAAGTCGGCGTGCGGCACGGTCATCCCGGCCAGCTTGCCTCTCCGGCTTTCAGCATTGTAGTCGAGCACTCCGACCCGTCGCCACGGGGACTCGGAGCTCGGGCGCTGCCAGACGACGAAGTGCGTGCTGCCGGCCTCGATCCGCTCGGGCGGCGAGAGGTGTACGACGTTCACCAGCAGCCGCGTGGTCGCGGCGTCGGAGTCGATGTCGGCGGTGATGTGCGCATCGGCGCCGGGCGCGAGCCGCGTGCCCTGAATGGTTTGCTCGCTCGGGCCGCCGCAGCCTGCGAGCGCCATGCTCACGAGAAGACCGAGCGTAAGCCCTAGCCGGCCGCCGATTCGTCGTCCCATGTCAACGTGCTTCATATCGCCACCTCGATCGCCTCTCTGCTTCACGGCGGACCCGCTGTCCCCGTCGGGCGTCGCGTCCGGGCTGGCCGGTGCCACAGCCTCTCGGCCGCATCGTGGTAATTTGAGCAAGCGTCGTGCCGAGGTGGGATGTGCATCGGCGGGTGGCGGAGAAACGAGCACATCCACGACCGCGCCACCGCGCTGTTCCAGGAGGATGCCCGTCGGCCCGGACGCGCGGCCCGAGGGCGCCGGAGGTCGCTCGGCGCGTGCACAGCTGATATAGCTCCGCCCAGGACATCGCAATGAGTGCCACCACGACTGCTCAGCCTCCCATCGTCTTCATCACCGGTGCCTCCTCCGGCTTCGGCGCCGCCATCGCCCGACGCTTCGCCGGCCTGGGCGCGCGCCTGGTCCTCGCCGCCCGCCGCTACGAGCGCCTGGAAGCGCTCGCGGCGGAGCTCTCGGACAGCCGCATCCCCGGCCCGGCTGGCGCGCGCGCGCCGGCGATCCACCTGATCCGGCTGGACGTCCGCGACCGCGGCGCCGTCAACAAGGCCATCGCCGAGCTCCCGCCCGAGTTCTCCGAGGTGACCGTGCTGGTCAACAACGCAGGCGGCGCGCTCGGGCTGTCGCCGGCGCACCAGGCCGATCTGGACGACTGGGAGGAGATGATCGACACCAACGTCAAAGGCTTACTTTACTGCACCCGGGCGCTGCTGCCCGGCATGGTGGCGCGCGACCGCGGGCACATCATCAACATCGGCTCGGTCGCCGCGGAGACGCCGTACCCCGGGAGCAACGTCTACGGCGCGTGCAAGGCGTTCGTCGCGCAGTTCTCGCTGAACCTGCGCTCTGACATCCTCGGCAGTCGGGTGCGGGTCACCGACATCGAGCCCGGCATGGCGGAGACGGAGTTCTCGGTGGTGCGCTTCAAGGGAGACCAGGAGAAGGCCGCCGCCGTGTACCGCGGCGTGAAGCCGCTCTCGGCCGAGGACATCGCCGAGTCCGTCGTATGGTGCGCGATGCTCCCGGAGCACGTCAACGTGAACCGGCTGGAGCTGATGCCCGTGATGCAGGCGTTCGCCGGCTTCTCCGTCAAGAGGAGCTGAGGCGCGCGGCGCACACGCCGCACGCCGGCTCGATCCCCGCACGCGCCTCGACCCCCCTCACGCACGCCGGGCCCCCGCTTCACGCGGCGCCCCGGCGCTCGCCGAGCCGACGCTCGAGCGAGCTCTGCAGTTCAGTTCACTTTTACTTCAAGCGAGCGTCCCTGTTGCGCGGAGCCCCCGCGCCGCGTTGCCCGATGTGGCACCGCCACACCATCGATTTCCTGGCGCCTGCTCGCGCCCTCCGCCGCGGCGCCGGTGTTCACCGTGGTCCTGCTCCATCGCCTGCCCTCGCCGCAGGCCGCCGCGCGCACGGCCACGCCTGCGCACGGGTGCAGGACGGAGCGTCGCCTCCACGCGCCGCCTGATCGGCAACATCGAGCCATTCCAGGCATCATCGCGCACCCTGGCGATCAGCCATCCTTGACTGGTGCGCAGCGTGGGACACCGAGCTGGTCCGCATTCTCCACAGGCGGGTCACCACCGCTCACGATGTCTGTCGTTGCACAGGTGCTGTCGGCGGTCGGCTCGATCCCGCGTCGATGGCCAGATCGCGGCGTCGGGCGCGGGGCGCATCGCACGCGTGTTGATGGCACGCGTGTTGATGGCACGCGTGTTGATGGCACGCGTGTTGATGGCACGCGGCCGCTCAGCAGCAGGCTTCCACGGTGCGGCGCTCGCCCCGTCATAGCCTCATCCGATTTCTGCAATGCAGAGGACGGGACGCAAGACATCGACAGCGCCGACTCGTCATCCGGTCGACGGGAGAGCAGGATTTTGATTGGTGTTAGACGCTTGCGCATGGTGAGGGGCCGCACTAGCTTACGTGTCCCGCTGCCCTCGCGGCGCCGGTCGTCAGCAATCACCGCGATCCCTCGATCCCTGGATCGGAGGATGAACATCGCCATGGGTTGCTCGCCGGAGCAGCAGATTTGCGGAGACCACTCGAGGAATATCGCGTGATGTTGCTTCGTTAAGAGCGAGCGCCGTCCGTTCCCCTGGGCCGTCGTCCGTGGTCATAGGTCGTCCATCGCTGGGCGCCGTGACCCTTGCTTGACGTCGTGCCGATAGCCCGGAGGCGGAGGACTCAACAGGAGTGGAGCTGGGGGGCATCGGGGGCATCCGAGCGCGCTGGCGGCGAATCCGACGTTCCATCGAGGAGCGGCCGGAGGGCTCTGCTCGACGATGGAAGGCTCCGGGGCCAGCTCAGAGCTCTGGAGGACTTGAACTGAGAGACGCTCGCCAGCGTCCACCAACGTACCTTGGAGTCAACAATGTGCGGAATCTTTGCCTTCTTCGGAGATATCGATTCAGCGACGTGTTTCCGGGGCAGCTTCGAACGATTGAATCACCGGGGCCCTGACCACTCGGCCTGGGAGCAGGTCGGCCCGAGGGCCGTCTTCGGCTTCCAGCGCCTCGCCATCAGAGGGCTCGGCCCCGACGGCAACCAGCCGCTCTGGTCGAGGGACGGCAGGGACGCCGTCATCTGCAACGGCGAGGTGTACAACGAAGAGGCGATCCGCGCGGACGTCGGAGACGACGGGGGCGGCTCGGGGTCGGACTGCGATGTGATCCCGCCGCTGGTGCGCAAATACGGGCTTCGGGGCGCCTGCGAGCGGCTGGACGCGGAGTTCGCCTTCGCCTACTACGACGGTGCTTCCGGCCGCGTCTTCGCGGCACGGGACCCGATCGGCATCCGGCCGCTCTTCTTCGGTTACCTGAAGAACGGGCGCGGGATCGTGTTCGCCTCCGAGGTGAAGTTCCTCAGCGATCTCTGCGCGAAGGTCGCGCCCTTCCCGCCTGGCCACTACTTCGACGGCGACAGCTTCGTGCAGTACCGCGACATCACGGCGGTGAAGAACGTCGCGAACGACGACGAGGCCACCCTCTCCGCGAACCTCGAGCGCCTGCTCGTCGAGGGGGTGCGCAAGCGGCTCGTGTCCGACGTCCCGGTCGGCTTCCTGCTGAGCGGCGGCCTCGACTCCAGCCTGGTCTGCGCCATCGCCACGCGCGTGCTCGGCAAGCCGATCGACACCTTCGCGATCGGCATGGCCGAGGACGCCATCGACATCAAGTACGCGCAGACGGTCGCCGATCACATCAAGTCGCGCCACCACAACGTCTACGTCACCAAGGAGCAGGCGTTCGAGGCGCTGAGGGACGTGATCTATCACCTCGAGACGTGGGACATCACCACGATCCGCGCCTCGATCGGCATGTACCTTATTTGCAAGCACATCCGGCAGAGCACCGACATCAAGGTCCTGCTCACCGGCGAGATCAGCGACGAGCTCTTCGGGTACAAGTACACCGATTATGCCCCGTCGGCCGCGGAGTTCCAGAAGGAGGCGCGCAAGCGGCTGCGGGAGCTCCACGCCTACGACGTCCTGCGCGCGGACCGCTGCATAAGCGCCCACTCGCTCGAGGCCCGCGTGCCGTTCGGGGACCTCGCCTTCGCGAGCTACGTGATGGCGATCAACCCGGAGCGGAAGATGAACAAGACCGGCATGGGCAAGCTCCTCCTGCGCCGGGCGTTCGCCGACAAGCGGTACCTCCCCGACGCGATCCTCTACCGCGAGAAGGCGGCCTTCTCGGACGCGATGGGCCACAGCCTTGTCGACTCGATCAAGGCCCACGCCGAGGCGCGGTACTCGGACGCGGACGTCGCGGCGGCGCAGCGCAAGTACGAGCACCGCGCGCCGATCTCGAAGGAGTCGCTCCTGTATCGGGAGATGTTCGAGAGCCGCTTCCCCGGCCGCGCGGAGCTCATCCCCGACTACTGGATGCCGAACAAGGAATGGAAGAACTGCGACGTCTCCGATCCGAGCGCGCGCGCGCTGCCGAACTACGGCGCTAGCGGAGTCTGAGGAGCTAGCTCGAGGCGACAGTGACGCGCTCGTCGCACGTCACGTTCGCTCCGCCGGAGCTGCGCGAGGTGGCCTGGCCGCCGAACGTGGCCGCGGGGCGAGTGACGCCCCCTCAAAGCCGGACGAACCCGCCCGCCGCTCCGCGGCGGACGGGGGAGGCCCCTCATTGGGATAACTTGAGATGACGAACCATTCGCCTGTACGACAACTTCGAGAAGAGGCGCTCCGCGCCCTCGCCGCTCACCTGCCGCAGCAGCACATCGACGCTGCGACGAGGTGCGCGCAGAAGCTCCACGAGGGCCTGCCGCACAAGGAGGAGCTGCGCAGGAACCAGGTCCTGGTCGCCTACGGCGGCGGGAAGGACAGCTCTTACACGATCGCCTTCGTGCGGTGCATGCAGCTGCTCCTCGCCCGCATGCACGGCCAGACGTTCAAGCTGCTCGTGGTGACCAACCGGCACGCGGGGATGCCACGGGCCGTGATGGAGAACATCGCCCGCGCCTACAGGGCCCTCAAGCTGCTCGAGGATCCGGACTGCGAGGCGCTGCTCATCGACGGCAACGAGATCAACCCCTTCAGGGTCGATCGGCGGCTGCCGCTCGCCCTCGTGCGGCAGAACCGGGAAGACATCCTGATGACGGGGCACCGGACGTTCGCGGACGCCCGACCGACGTTCTGCAACGCGTGCAACCTCAGCATGGTGAACTCGTTCGGCCTCGCGGCGTCCCACGGGAGCGGCGTCGACGTCATCATCACGGGAGACTCGCGCAGAGAGCAGCGGGCCTACTATGTCTGGGTCGCGCGGCTCGCGCAGCGGTTCGGGTTCGACAGCAACAGCGCCGAGGGGGGCTTCGGCGGCTTCCTCACCAGGATGCGCAGCCTGTCGCAGCTCTATTTTCGCGATCTCCACGGGAGCGACGCGGCGGACGCCATCGCGCGGCGGCTCGTCACGGCGGACCTCCGGAAAGATCTTCAGTTCTTCTCGATCTACGACGACACCCAGTACGCCTCAGGGGACCACTGGGATCTGCTCACCAAACACCTCGGCTTCGAGTTCGACGAGATTGCCTTCAGCTTCAGCGAGTCGGACTGCGCCAACCCGGCGCTCATGGCGCACCTGCGAGGCCTGAAGTGCGAGCGAATGTACGGGCGGAGCTACGCTGAAGGGATCGCCGAGTACGTCGACTTCGCCGTGGGGCTGATGCGCAAGAAGGAGTTTCCGCAGGTCCTCGTGGACATGATGCTCGCCCGCTACGATGGCCCCGAGAAGCTCGCGCGCATGCGGGTGGTCATGGACGACATGGCCAGCGAGGTCTATGGCCTCGACGAGCAGCAGCTTGTCTGCATGATCTATTCGCCCTTCGCAGACAGGTGCGAGAACCTCGATGTCTATCTCGCGCGCGAGCAGCCCGAGCTCGCGCCGCTCGCCGGGGCCATCCGCGAGCTGCTCCGCCACGGCAAGGATCCGGCCCGCGGGGCACGGCAGCGCGAGGTGCAGCAGGCGCTCGAGCGGCTGAGCGGGCTCACGCTCTCGCAGCTCCGCGTCATCCACGCGTCGCCGCTGCACCCGTCTGCGGAGGGCGGCGGGGGACACCTCATCGAGCACATCCTCGCGCGCGATCCGCACAAGGACGTCATCCAGACGCGGCGCGCCCCCGGCGGCGCCCTGGTTCAAGAGACCATCTCCGGCAGGTAAGGAAACATGAACTCTCAGACTGGAAACATCTTCGTTCAGGTCGGCGCCACGCGGGACGGGCTGGACCCGTACCTCGGCGTCGCGCGCAAGCGGTCCCTGTCGGCCGTCCTCGTGGAGACGCCCGCCTACCTGCGCTGGCGCCGGCAGCTCGGGCGCAGCGCGTTCGACGTCGAGATCGCCGTCGAGCGCCCCGCCGACCCCGAGGCGGTTCGGGCGGCGCTGGAGGCGCTGCGCCCCCGGATCGCGCTGATGCTGCCGGGCTTCGAGCGCTACACGGCGAGCACCTACGCCGCCGCCGAGCTGCTCGGCGTGCCCCCGCAGGACGCGCGGGCCGAGCGCCGCTTCACCCCGCTGGACAAGTCGGGGCAGCGGGCGGCGCTCGACGCGAGGGCGCCGGGCGTCCTCCAGCCGCGCTACAGGACGCTCCCCGTGCGGCCCAGCGCCGGAGGACAGGCGCTTGATCACCTCGGCTTACCGCTCGTGATCAAGCCCGCCGACGGGGGGGGTGGCCTTGGCGTCTTCGTCGTCGACGAGCCGGCGCAGCGCGACGATGCCATCGCCCAGATCCGGGCCATGACGAACTATGATGGAGGGGCCTTCTCGCAGATCGTCCTGGAAGAGTACGTCCAGGGGACGGAGCACTCGATCCAGGCGGTCGCGCACGGCGGCCGCGCCGTCGTGCTCACGACGTGCGAGAAGATCATCCTCCGCGAGCGCTCGCGGGACGCCGGCCGGCTCGTCGGGTTTCGCGAAGTCGCCCACATCGCGAGTCACGGCGCGCAGGCGCCCCAGGCGTTCCAGGAGCTCGCGCAGCGGTGCATCGACGCGACCGGGTACAGGAGCGGTCCGTTCCACATCGACCTCATCGAGAACGCGCGAGGCGTCCACTTCGTGGAGATGGGATTCCGGCTCTCGGGGGGCGGCATCGTGGCGCTGGTCCGGCGCGTGACGGACATGGACTGGGCAGAGCTGTCGGTCGCGAGCCACCTGGACGGGCGTGAGCCCGTGCTGACCAGGCCGCCGCAGGGGGAGGGCGCCGTCATCGGTCAGGCGACGCTCGCCTCCGAGGACGAGCTCCGCGCGGCGGAGCAGCTCCTCTCGCGCGGCGTCCGCGCGGAGATCCTGCGCTTCGCGGCCCCGGCGAGCGACCCTGACGACGCGGGCGATGACGCGAGCCTCGCCTCGGACCGGCTGCGCCACACGGGCTTCGTGGGGAGGGTCGTCCTGTACGCGCGACACCGCGACGAGGCACGCGCGAACCTGCGCCACTGCATCGCCGCCCGCCTGGAGGACTGACATGTGCCGGCTCATCCTCGCCAAAGGTAGATTCTCGAGCTCAGCGATCCTCGACGCGGCCATCATGATGAGCTCGGGCCAGACGGCCGACCACGAAGGGCCCACGCAGCAGCACCCCAACGGCTGGGGCGCGGTGTGGCGGGATCCGGGGGGCGGCCTGAGCATCCACCGCGACCCGCGGAGGATCAACGACACGGCCGACGAGTCCCCGCTCCGGGGCGTGGAGACTGATCTCCTGGCGGTGCACGTGCGGCACGCGACGCTCGCGCGCAACCAGGGGCTCCAGTGCACGCACCCGCTGGCGCGCCCGGGGGCGAAGGGGCCGTGGTACCTCCTCCACAACGGCTTTTTGCCGACCGTCCACCAGAGGCTCGGCAAGGAGCGCTCCGAGTTCGACTCGGCCGAGTACCTCGAGTACCTCGTCCCGGAGAACGCCCACACGCTGGACATCGACGCTGCGCTGTCCAAGCTGCGCGCCATCCCGCCCGGGGGCACCTCGGCCAATGCCATCCTCATGAACGCGGAGTGGGCGTACGTGATCCACTGGACGCCTCAGGAGGTCCCGTACCGCCGTTACTTCTCGATGCACCAGCTCGCGCTGGAAGACTGCACCATTTACGCCTCGGAGATCATCCCGGCGCTGGCGCCGCGCGAGCGCTGGGCGCCGTTGCCGCAGCGCCACATCGTACCCATCAAGCTCAACGCCCACGGAAGAGGTCTATCATGAACAACGATCATCACTGGAATCAGGTCTCCCTCCCCGCGGACGATCGCGCCTCCGGCCGCAAGCTGCTCCGCGGGCTGGTCGACAGCGAGATCGCGGTCGTCGTGTGCAAGGACCTCCTCGGGGACAAGCTCCTCCAGAACGGCCTCAGGCAGATCCGCGACCACTACGGGAAGAAGTTCGCGACGCAGTACGTGAACGGCACGCTGACGACGATCGGCCCCTACCTGGCGAAGCACCTCTCGCGGCCGGAGGAGTATTTCGCGAACGCAAGCATCATCGATGAGGTCTTCCCCGAGCCCGATTTCGATCTCCGTCACATCGTGCGGGACAGGCTGAAGTCGCTCTTCGGGCTGCAGAGCATGAAGGTCCAGGAGGAGCCCGGCGGCCAGCGTTACGCGGACTCGATCGTGCGCGTCCACGCGGACGGCGTGTGCAACCCGCTGCACAACGACAACATCATGCGCGATGCGGCGTCGACCGGCCTCTCGCTCGCCAAGCTGAAGCACCAGCTGAGCTGCATCGTCTGCATCCAGGAGTGCGATCAGGGAGGAGAGCTGATCAGCTACCGCAAGACGTGGAACGAGGAGGACGAGGCCTTCAAGATCAAGGGGGGTCTCGGTTATGATAGGGGCGTCGTCCGCGACGTGCCGCGCACGGTCTTCCGGCCACAGACGGGCGATGTCTATGTAATTAATCCCACAAACTACCACGAGATCGAGCGTGTCGGCGGGAAGGATCGGATTACACTGGGCTTCTTCATCGGGTTCTACGATGATGAGCTCAGGAATGCAGTCGTGTGGAGCTAAAATGCGCTTTCGTCACGTTCTCATGGCGGTGCTGACTGCCTTCGTCTGGGGCTTGAACTTCGTCGTCATCAAGGTCGGTCTGGACTCGTTTCCGCCGCTGCTGTTCTCTGCGCTTCGCTTCACCTGCGCCGCGATCCCGGCTGTGTTCTTCATCGATCGGAAGCAGATCCCCTGGCGCGTGATCCTCCAAGTGGGTCTCGTGCTGGGGGTGGTCAAATATTCGCTCCTCTTCGCGGGGATCAAGGCCGGGATGCCGGCGGGGCTCTCGTCCCTGGCGGTCCAGGCACAGGTGCTCTTCACGCTCATCCTCTCGGCCGTCTTCCTCAAGGACGCGCCCTCGCGCGTGCAGAAGGCGGGGATCGTGATCGCGCTGTCTGGGATAGCGCTCATCGGCTACACGCGAGCCGGGAGCGTCAGCCTCACCGGGTTCGCGCTGGTGCTCGGCGCCGCTGTCGCCTGGGCGTTCGCCAACATCCTCATCAAGCGGGCCGGGGGCTTCGACGCCTTTCGCCTGATGGTCTGGATGAGCCTGATCCCGCCGCTGCCGCTCCTCGGCCTCTCGCTCCTGCTCGAGGAGGGGCAGGTCGCCGCGGTGTCACGGATGGGGCTCGGGGGCCTCGGGGCGGTCCTTTACACGGGCATCATCGCGACGGTCGTGGCCTTCGGCATCTGGGGCCATCTGCTCAGGAGCTACTCGGCCAACCTGGTGGCGCCGTTCGCGCTCCTCGTGCCCGTGTTCGGGATGGCTTTCTCGGCGCTCCTGCTGCATGAGGAGCAAAGCGGCGCCGGGGTGGCGGCGGCGGCCCTGGTCCTCCTCGGGCTCGCCACCGTCGTTCTCGGGCCTCGGGTCATCAACATGGTCGCTCCGGAGAACCGACCGATGGGAGCAGCGAAGGTCTCATGATGAGCTCGGACGTGCACGATCGTCTGGTGACGCTCTTCCAGGAGAGCAACGCCGTGTTCCGCGTGGTGGAGCACCCGGCCGAGGGCCGCACGGAGCTCATCTCGCAGATCCGCGGCAACAGCCTGCCGCAGGCTGCGAAGGCCATGGTGCTGATGGTGAAGCAGGGCAAGAAGAGCCGCCGCTACTACCTCTGCGTCGTCCCCGGGGACTGCCGGGTCGACATGGAGGCGGTCAAGACGCTGGGGAGCGGGACTCACGCCACGTTCGCGCCGCAGGACGTCGCCGAGCAGCTCTCGGGGTGCGTCATGGGCGCCGTCCCCCCGGTCTCGTTCAACCCCGAGCTCGAGCTCGTCGTGGATCCGAAGCTCCTGGAGCACGACGAGATCGTCTTCAACGCCGGCCGGTTGGATCGCTCCATCTTCATCCAGCGGGACTCGTACGTGAAGGCGACGAGCCCCAGGCTCGCCGCTGTCGGCACCCGATAGCCGCTCGCCCGGTCAACTCAACCGCACAGTTCAATCGTTCACGAGAGGCGCTGTTTCCAGTGCCGAGAAGCATCTTCGTGAGCATGAGAAGCTGCGGTTGAATCCATCGTGTTCTTGTCGTGTTCTTCGTCAGAGGGCCGCCCAGCCATCCGGCCCGGGTTCCCACGAACAGCCAGTCGAGCCGAAGCGGCTCCCGCTCCTGCGGGTGATGCACGCCGAAGCTGACGGGAAGGGGCGCGTCGTCGAGGACATGCCGGAGGTGACGAACCTCTCCCGGCGCCTCCGCGAGCACCTCGAGCGTGCTGGCGTTACGCGGCCCGACCTCTTCGCGAACGACAAAACGCGGAAGCCGATCACGTTCTACGACCTGCGCCCGGCGAGCATCCCCTGGATGGCCGTGCGCGGGGACGACCCGCTCGAGCTCAAGAGCCGGGCCGGCCACACGTCGTTCCCGACGACGGAGGGCTACCTCCGCGAGGCCGAGCAGGTACGCGTCGGCTTCGGCGAGGCGTTTCCTGAATCACCGACCGAGCTGGTCGGTCCGCTTGGCGAATCGTCCACGAATCGCCCAGCGGAGCAGCTCGGTCTTGATGAGGATCGCGAGATCCTCATCGTATCCTTGGTGGGCCATGAAGGACTTGAACCTTCAGCCAATGGATTAAGAGTCCACTGCTCTACCAATTGAGCTAATGGCCCGAGTGAATTGTCAAACCGACTGAACCTGGAACGGCTCCCGGGATCTCGCCGGAGCGCTTGAGTCGCCCGTTGAGCCCGGCACGCCCGGCCTGATTCGAACAGGCGACTTTCGGATTCGAAGTCCGACGCTCTATCCAGCTGAGCTACGGGCGCTCCTGCGCGCCCCTCGGCGGGGCTCGCGAAACGCTTCTAACCGCACCGGCGGCGATATGTCAAGACGTTGTAGCAACTTGGTGCGCAATTTTTAGGCCGCCACCTTCGCCGAGCCCGAACGGACGCGCTCGACGGGCGCATCCCGTCATTCCCTCCGTCGGCAGCGCACCGTCCACCGGCACCGGCCGCGGGCAGCGCAGCGCCCTCGGGGCGCGCGCCTGACCCGACACGGCGGCGTTTGGCCCGCCACGGCCGCACCTGGCCCCGCGCGGCTGCGAAAGAAGTTCTCTGTCCGCGGCGCCGCAAGGTAGGGTCCGCTCCGCCATGCCGCTGCTCCGCCCGCTCTCCCGGCGCTGCCTTGCGTCCCGAGGCCCCATCGCCGCGCTCCTGCTCGCCCTCTCGCTCGCCGCGCCGGCCCAGGGCGCTCCCGCCGCGGGCGCGCAGCCGGCCGCGGCCGAGCAGCAGCCGGGCAAGAGCCCGCAGAACAAGCGCCGCGCCGCGCGGCGGAGCTCGGTCGATGGCGACGGCGAGTCGCGGGCGGCGCGCAGCGCCCGATCGAAGGAGAAGGCCCAGGAGCGCGCCGGCAAGAAGCGCGCGGCGAAACGCGATGACGCCTCCCGCGCGGAGCGCGGCGGCACCGACGCCGACGCCGACGAGCGGAAGCTGCTGTCGAAGGGCGCTCCCAACCGTGGACGGCTGACCGGCGCCGTGCGGCTCCGATCGTCGAGGCACCTCAAGACGCGCGAGGGCGCCAGGACATGGGGGCTGCCCGTGCTCGTGAAGACCCTGCGGCGCGCCGCCTACCAGGTGGCCAAGAAGCACGGCGACTCCGCGCTGCTCGTCGGCGACCTCTCGGCCAGGACGGGCGGCGCGCTCGACGGGCACAACTCCCACCAGACGGGGCGCGACGCCGACGTCGGTTTCTACGTCGTCAACTCGAAGGGCAAGAACCTCCGCACGGACCGGTTCGTGGCGTTCGACGACGAGGGCAACGCCATCGGCCTCCCCGGCGCGCGGTTCGACGACGCGCGCAACTGGGCGCTCGTCCAGGCGCTGCTCGAGGATCGGCAGGCGGGCGTCAAATACCTCTTCGTGACCGACGCGCTGCGGGCGCGGCTGCTCGCCCACGCCGCGAAGAAGCGCGTCCCGGCGGAGCTCCGGGCCCGGGCCGCGGCCGCGATGATGAGCCCGAGGGACGCCGACCTGCACAACGACCACTTCCACATCCGCGTGATGTGCCCCCCGTCGATGCGCGGCGCCTGCATCGAGGAGTCGCTGGCCCGCCCCGCGTGCGCCGCCGATGAAGCGAAGCAGCCGCTCGCCTCCGCGGCGCCCGCGGCGACGGACACGGACATCTACGGCGTGCCTTCCACGGCGGCGCCGACGGTGACCGACGGAGCGCGCGCTGCAGCCGCACCGGCGGCCGTGAACGCGCCCGCCACAGCCGCACCGGCGGCCGTGAACGCGCCCGCCACAGCCGCGCCGGCGGCCGCGACGCCCAGCGCGGCCTCAGGCGGTCGCTCGATCGCCCCGCTCGCGCCCCGCTGACGTCCGCCCGCGCTCAGGCCGCCGGCACGGCTCCCGGCGGCGCGTCGCCGTCCGCGATCTCCACCACGACCGGCGCGTGATCGGACGGGCGCTGGAGCTCCCGCGGGCGCGTGTCGATCGACACATCGGTGCAGCGCGCCGCGAGCGAGCGCGTCACCAGCGCGAGATCGATACGGAGGCCCTTGTTGCGCCTGAACGCGCCCATCCGGTAATCCCACCAGCTGTACGCCTCCTTGGCGGGGTGGCAGGCGCGGAACGCGTCCACGAGCCCCCACTCCATCAGGCGGCCCAGCGCGGCCCGCTCGTCCGGATGGAAGAGCACCTGCCCCTCCCACTTCTTCGGCTCGGCGACGTCGATCGCCTCGGGCGCGACGTTGAAATCGCCGCAGATAACGATCTGCTGATCCGGGCGGTAGCGGGCCTCGAGCTCGCTCCGCAGCCGCTCCAGCCACGCGAGCTTGTAGGCGAAGGCCGGCGTGCCCACCGCCTGGCCGTTGGGCACGTAGACGTTGATGACCCGGATCCCCTCGATCGTCGCCGCCAGCATCCGCCGGGCGACGTCCTGCTCATCGCCGTCGAGGCCCTTCTTCACGTCGTCGACCGAGAGGCCGAAGCGCGTGGCGATCGCGACCCCGTTGTAGGACTTCTGGCCGAAGATGACCGAGCGATAGCCCACCTCGGAGAGCGCGGCCTCGGGGAAGCTGCCGTCCTCGACCTTCGTCTCCTGCATGCAAACGACGTCGGGCGCGGCGCGGACCAGCCAGCTCGTGAGCTGCTCGAGCCGCGTGCGGATGGAGTTCACGTTCCAGGACGCGATGCGCATAGGTCCTCCGGGCGATAGCGGATGAAGAGCCGGGCGGGAAGCCTGGTCCAGGGGCACGCGCGGGGTCCGCGGCGCCCGATCACAAGGCCGCCCGGATCACGTCGAAGAGGCCCTCCGGATCGTCGACGTGGAGCCAGTGGCCGGCGCGCGGCAGGACGTGGACCGAGAGCCAGGGCGCGCGCGCCGCGAGCGCCTCGAAGCGGTCGCGCGAGGCCGGCGAGATCGACTTGGACTTGCCGCCGAGCACGACATGGATGCGCCGCTGCTCCACGCCCGGCACGCCCGGCGCCGGCGGGTCCTCCAGGACGTGCCACAGATCGCGGGCGAAATAGTCGGTGAGCAGCGCGTCCAGGATGTCGAGGTCGAGCCGGATGCGAAAGCCGTCGCCCTCGCGGCGGACGTTCATCGCCAGCCAGTCCGCGATGCCGCGGCTGAACCCGGCGGCGTGCACCGCCTCGAGGAACGCCTCGCGCGACGAGATCGGCTGCGGGATCGCGCGGAGCATCGCGAGCACGCCGGGGCTCTCCGATCCGCTCTCGCCGGCGGGCCTCGCGCTCGGATCGGCGTCGAGGATGAAGCCGCGCTCGATCCCCGTCGGCCGGCGCTCGAGGTAGGCGAGCGCCACCTTGCCGCCGAACGAATGGCCCATCACGCCGCGGATATCGAGGCCGAGGCGGTCGCCCAGCCGGAGCAGATCCTCCGCGGCCGCCGCGATGGTGTGGGGCGCAGGCGGGCTCTGCGACATGCCGTGGGCCCGCAGGTCGACAAGGATGAAGCCCCACGGCCGGGCGGCTGCGCCTGGCGCGCCCTCGGCGGATTGCGCCTCGGCGAGGCGTCGGATGAAGGTGCGCCAGTTGGCGCCCGAGCCGAAGATGCCGTGCAGCACGAGCATCCAGCGGACAGGCGCCGCGGAGGGGGCGGAGACGAGGGCGTGGTGGGGCACGAAGCCGGCGTGTGCGTTCATGGCTCTCCGGACCGCGCGAGCGCGCGGCCTGCGCCTAGCGCTAGCATGGCCCCATGGCCAAGAAGCCCCCCATCGCGCCGCCGAGCGCGGACGCCGCAGAAGACGAGGGCACCCATCCGGCGAGGCCCGCGCGGTTTCACGGCGCGGCGCTCGCCGGGGCCAGCTTCGACGACGTCGACCTTCGCAACGCGCGCCTGCACAACGCCTCGCTCGCGGGGGCCGAGCTCGACGACGTCGACCTTCGCGACGCGCGACTGCACAACGTCTCGCTCGCGGCGGCCGAGCTCGACGACGTCGACCTTCGCAACGCGCGCCTGCACAACGTCTCGCTCGCGGAGGCCGAGCTCGACGACGTCGACCTGCGCGGCGCGCGCCTGCACAACGCGACCCTCGCCGGCGCCTCGCTCGACGACATCTCGCTCGCTGGCGCGCGTTTCAACGACGCCGACGCCGCCGCGACCCGCTGGTCCGACGCGAGCCTGCGCCGCGCTCGCTTCGAGGGGTCGGACCTCCGCGAGGTCGAGATCGTCGGCTGCGCGATCGACGGGCTCACCATCGACGGCGTGCGGATCGATCGCCTGATCGAGGAGGCGAAGGATCGATCACGCGCGAGCCAGGCCCCGAAGGCCACCGAGAAGGAAGCGCCGCTGAAGAAGCCGAGGAAGGAGCGGAAACCGTAGCGCCCCACCCGCGGAGCGAGCGGGCAGCGCCCCGCGCGACCGCGGGCGGTTACGCCTCGATGAGCCCGGTGCGGACCGCGATGCGGGTCAGCTCGACCGCGCTCTTGCACCCGAGCTTCGCGTAGATGCGCACGCGGTGGGTCTCCACCGTCTTCGGGCTGATCGTCAGCCGCGCTGCCGTCTCGCGCGTCGACACGCCGGCCGCGAGCAGCCGCAGGACCTGGCGCTCGCGCGGCGTCAGCGCGTCGAGACCACCGGAGCCCTCGCTCGCCGGCTTGCGCATCGCGCGCACCACGGCCCCCGCGATGCTCGAGGAGAGCGGCGCTCCCCCGGTCGCGATCCGGCGGATGCCCTCGATGACCTCCTCGAGCTTCGAGGTCTTCACGAGATATCCCTGCGCGCCCGCGCGGAGCGCCTCGGCGACGCGGAACTCGTCGTCATAGCCGCTCAACACGAGGAGCTTCGCCTGCGGCAACTGCGCTCTCAGCGCCCCGAGGAGCTCGATGCCGTCTCGGTCGGGGATGTTGAGATCGACGAGCACGACGTCCGGCTTGCAGCTCGCCGTCTCGCGCAGGGCATCGGCCGCCGTCCCGGCCTGGCCCACGACGACCATGTCGGGCTCGTCCGAGAGCGCTCGAGCGAAGCCTTCGCGAACGACGGGGTGATCGTCGATCAGATAGATGTGCAGCTTGCTAGCAGGGGTTTCCGCCATGGTGACCGCAGGGGGATTGGAGTGTCCTTCAGACCACAATTCGATACCCATGAGCAGTTCAAGTCAAGCTGCTCGGGTCGTCCTGGGAGGAACCTTACAGGGGTATCAGGTGCTCAACGATCTGCAAGGAGCGGCGCGGCGGCAAGCCCAATTGGTGAGGAAAACTCCGTCCAGAGCGAGTTTCGGAGCTCGACGGAGATCCGCGCGACGTGGAATGCGCAACGGTGGACGTGACGGAGGGTGCAACGATGCGCCCAGAGCGGCCTGCGCATGCGGTCGCGGCAACCGTCTGGTATTCTTCGCGCGCCTCATGCGCCGGAATGGCCAGCGATCCAGGGAAATACGATGAGCTCGCCGGTCCCCGCTCCCGGCCCGGCCGCCACCTCGCCGCGCTCGCCCGCGGAGATCTTCGTCGTCGATGACGACCCCGCGCTTGTCGAGTCGCTGCTCGACCTGCTCTCCGACGAGGGCTACCGGGTTCAGGGCTTCACGCGGCCGCTGGAAGCGCTCGATCGCCTCGCCCGCGGCGCGCGGCCGCGGGCGGTCCTGCTCGACTACGTGATGCCCGAGATGACCGGCGAGGAGTTCCTCGCCGCGCTCGCCGCCGCGGGCATCGAGGTGCCCGTCCTCCTGCTCTCCGGCGTGAACGAGCCCAACATCCGCGGCGTCGTGGCCGGCGTGCTGGCGAAGCCCTTCGACGTCGACCGGCTCCTCGTCGTGCTCGATCGCCTGACCGGCGCCGTGCAACGCTAGCGCACCGACGCCGCCGCCCCCCGATCCCGGCTCGCACACGCGCGGCGGCACGCTCCTCGCGTTCCCTGGCCCCCAGGAGAAGCCGAGGATGTCGTCGCTCGTAGACAGCGCCACCGGGCCAGGCGTCCTCGCGCGAGGCGGATCGGGCAGCCCCGCCAGCGCGAACGTGCCGGCGGCCGCGATCAAGCTGCCGGCCGAGCTGCACCACCGCTTCCGCTTCATCGCTATCGACGCGGGCCTCCTCGCCGAGGCGGCCGACGGCGCCGCGGCGCTGCTCGACGTGTTGCTCGCGATGGGGGTGCGCGTGGCCCTCTTCGCCGGCGAGGCCGTGCCCCACCTCGCGCGGCGGCTCGAGCGCGGCGTGCGCGCCGAGAACCGCAGGCGGCTCTTCCTCGGCGCGCTCGACGGCGCGGAGCTCCACGGCTTCGATCGCCGCGGCGCCGCGGTCGCGCTCGTCGCCCGCGCGGAGCCGGACGGGCGCTCCGCCATCGCCGCGCTGCTCGATCAGGTGATCGCGCCGCTCCGCATCGATCCGCACGATCGGCTCGCGATCTCGCCGGAACCACGCGAATCAGGCGAGTCACGCGACGGCGCGGCGGCCTCCGCGGCGCGCGGCCTCCGCGGCGCGCCGGAGCTCGCGGGCGCCGTCCATGCGACGGCCGGCGCGCAGCGGCTCCACGAGATCCTCGCGCTCCAGCGGGATCTCGAGGGCGAGCTCGGCTCGCTCGCGGCGCCCCGAGACGCCGCGTGGCTCATCGAGGAGCCAGGGTTCGACGTCGCGCGCGAGCACGAGATCGAGTCGCTGCTCGCGATCGCCAACGGCTATCTCGGCTCGCGCGCGTCGCTGCCGGAGGGGTCGAGCGTGTCGCGGCCGGCGACGTTCATCGCGGGCGCCTTCGAGCCCTCGGCCGACGTGAGCCGCGTGCCGGAGCTCGTCATCGCCCCCGACTGGGGCCGGCTGAGCGTCGCCATCGAGGGCGAGTCGTTCTCCGCGGAGACGAGCGGCGTGCTGCACCACCACCGCGCCCTCGACATGCGGCGGGGCGTGCTGCTGCGCGAGGTCCTGCGGCGCGGCGCGGGAGGCCACCTCATACACCTGCACACGCTCCACGCGGCGTCCCTCGCGAACCGCCACGTCCTCATGGAAGCGCTCAGCATCGCGCCCCTCAACTTCACCGGGACGATCCGCGTCGACGCGATCCTGAGCGGCGACGTGAAGAGCGCGAGCGGCGCGGCGCACTGGGCCGGCTTCGCGGCGGACGCGGGCACGAAGAGCCTGCTGCTCGTCGGGCACACGCACGGCGGGCTCGTGACCGCGATGACCTCGCACCTGCGCGAGCTCCCGGAGCAGGCCGCGGAGAGCTCGCCCCCGCTCGAGGCCCTCGAGGGCGCGCGCTGCGAGCGCACAACCGGCGCGCGATCCATCGCCGAGCGGTGCGACGTCGGCGTCCGCGTCGCCCAGCAGCGCCGCCTCTTCCGGACCACGACGCTGCACACGTCGCGCGACACGCCCACGCCGCGCGAGGCGGGCCAGGCGCTCCAGGACGAGCTTTCGCGCCGCGCCATGGCCGACGTGCTCGGCGAGCACACGCGGGCGTGGGCGGAGCGCTGGCGCCACGCCGACGTCGAGATCGACGGTGCCCCCAGGATCGAGCGGGCGCTCCGGTTCGCCCTGTACCACCTCATCGGCGCCGCGAACCCGGACGACCCGCGCTGCTCGATCGGCGCGCGCGGGCTCAGCGGGGAGGCGTACCGCGGCCACGTCTTCTGGGATACCGAGACCTTCCTCGTCCCGTTCTACACGCACTGCTACCCCGAGGCCGCCCGCGCGCTGCTCCTCTACAGGCACCGCACCCTCGCCGGCGCGCGCCGCAAGGCGAAGGCGCTCGGCTACGAGGGCGCGCTCTACGCGTGGGAGTCGGCGGACACGGGCGACGAGACGACGCCGGCGCTCGTCGTCACGCCGTTCGGCGAGGTGGTCCGGGTGCTCTCCGGCGAGCAGGAGCACCACATCAGCGCCGACATCGCGTACGCGGTGCACGCCTACGTCCGCGCGACCGGCGATCTCGACTTCCAGCGCGGCGAGGGGGCCGAGATCCTGATCGAGACGGCGCGCTTCTGGGCGAGCCGCGCCGAGCTCGGGCCGGATGGCCACGCCCACATCCGGCGGGTGATCGGGCCGGACGAGTACCACGAGACCGTGGACGACAACGCGTTCACGAACTGGATGGCGCGGCACAACCTCCGCGTCGCCGCCGCGCTCGTCCGGCGCAACGTCGCGCGCGCGGACGTGCTCGCGCGGCTCGACCTCCGGCCCGACGAGCCCCACCACTGGTGCGACGTCGCCGACCGCCTGCTCCTCGGGATCGACCCGCGGACCGGCCTGATCGAGCAGTTCGCGGGCTACTTCGGCCTCGCGCCGTTCTCCATCGCCGACTACGCCGTGCGCAGCGCGCCGGTCGACGTCCTGCTCGGGCGCGAGCGGACGCAGGCCTGCCAGGTGGTGAAGCAAGCGGACGTCGTGCAGCTCATCGCGCTGCTCTGGAGCGCGGTGCCCGCGAGCGCCCGGCGCGACAACTTCCTCTATTACGAGCCGCGCACCGCCCACGGCAGCTCGCTGAGCCCCAGCGCCCACGCGCTCGTCGCCGCCCGGCTCGATCTCCACGCCCACGCCGAGCGCTACTTCGAGCAGACCGCCGACATCGACCTCGGCAACACGATGGGCAACGCCGCGGGGGGCGTGCACATCGCCGCCATGGGCGGCCTCTGGCAAGCCGTCGCGTTCGGCGTGGCCGGCGTCACGCGCGTGCCGCGGAGCGCGCTCTCGGAGGCGCTCCCCCACGCGCCGCCGTGCCCCGACGAGGACGAGGCGATCGGGATCGAGCCGCACCTCCTGCCGGGCTGGCGGCACCTCAAGATCCCGATCGCCTGGCGAGGCCGCGGCCTCGAGATCCACGTGGAGGACGGCGCGGTCGAGGTCGCGCTGGAGGGGAACGCGCCGCTGCCGATCTGCCTGCTCGACGCGGGCGCGCCCGCCTGCGCCGTGCTGGCGGAGCCGGGCCGCCGCTATGCGACGCGGCGGCTGGGCGGCCGCGTCACGCCATGGGAGGAGGTCACGCCATGCTGAGCGCCGTACGCGACGGGTCCCCGGTCGGGCTCGGGGCGCCCCCCGGACCGGCGCCCCCGGCCGAGCTGCCCCACGAGGCGCTCGAGGGGGCCGACGAGCGCCCGCCGCAGAGCGGCCTGCAGCGCAGGAGCGTGGTCGTCGCGCTCCACGGCCGCCGCGCCCACCTCGGCGCCATCGCGCTCGGGCGGCTCATCGCCCACGGGCTCGAGGCCCCGCTGCGCGGGCTGTGCCTCTCCACGGAGCCGATCGACGCGAGCGAGGTGCCGGCCCACTTCGGGATCGCCCCGGAGGCGCTGCAGGGCATGGTGCTGGACGTCGAGGCGAGCGACGATCCGGCCGGCGCGCTCGCTTCAGCCGTGGCGAGCTGCGGGACCGCGCTCGTGATCGTGGCCTCGCACGCGGACGAGCCCATGGACGAGCGCTTCGGCGTCGGCCGGCTCGCGGCGCGCGCGCTCGAGTCCGCCGCGCTCGGCGTCGTCGTCATCCGCGAGGACCCCTCCCCGCCGCGGCTCCAGCGCATCCTGCTGCCGCTCGACGGGAACCCCAGCACGGCCAGCGCGATCACGCCCGTCGGGGAGGTCGCCCGCAAGCTCGGCGCCGAGCTCGACATCGTGATGGTCGGCTGCGCGTCGCCGCGGGAGGCCGCGGACGAGGGGCCGCCCGTCTCGACGCCTGTGCCATTCGAGCCGGGCGCGATGGTGGCGCCCCTCTACGTCGACCAGCCTCAGCACGAGTGGCCCGCGTTCACCGAGGAGTTCCTGGCCCGGTTCCTGAGCGCGATCGGGCACTGCCCGCACGGCGTCTCCACGCGGTTCTTCCTCGGCAAGGGCGAACCGGCGGCGGAGATCGCGCGCCTCGCCTGGCAGCTGGCGAGCGACCTCGTAGTGCTGGTCTGGCACGGGCAGCTCGCGAATCACCATGGCGGCGTCATCCGCGACGTGCTCGCTCGGGCGCCGTGCCCCGTGCTGGTCCTGCGGCGCTAGCGCGCCCGGCGCGGCGCGTCCGGGCGGCGCCCGCTCGGCCTTCGATCGGCGCGCGGGCGCCTCGCCGGGCGGGCTCCACGCCAACGGCCGGCGAAAGGCGCTATGGTGCGCCGCCATGGTCTCCCGGAAGCTGCCCCCCAGCGAGTGTCGCAAGATCGTAGAGCCGCAGAGCTTCCGCTTCTCCACGACGGAGGAGGTCGCGCCGCTGTCGGCGGGCATCGGCTCGCAGGAGCGCGCCCTCGCCGCGCTCGCCTTCGGCCTCGACATCCGCCAGCCCCGCTTCCACGTCGTCGTCGTCGGCGCGCCCGGCACGGGCCGCACGTTCTGCGCGCGCGCCGTCGCGAAGCGGATCGCGGCGAGCCGCCCCACGCCCGACGACATCCTCCTCCTGCCGAACCCGCACCGCCCGAGCGAGCCGACGGTCCTGTCGCTACCGCCGGGCGAGGGGCGCCCCTTCGTCGAGGCGATGGAGGAGCTCCACGAGAAGCTGGTCGACGCCCTGCGCGGCGCGACCGAGGGCGAGCGCTTCAAGCAGGCGCGCGGCAAGATCCAGCGCCGGGTGAACGCGGAGGAGCGGCGGCTCGAGGAGCAGCTCAAGTCCGCGGCGCGCGAGCTCGGCCTCGACCTCGTGCGCGGCGAGGACGAGGTGCAGATCACCTCGATCGAGGACGCCGCCAACGCGCCGGACGGCGAGGCCCTGCTCGCCATCGCCGGCTCCATCGAGGAGTTCGAGATGCGGCTCGCCACCGTGCAGGACGAGGCCGACGTCGAGCTGCGCGGCGTCGTGAAGCAGCTGCTCAGCGACGGGGTGAAGGGCTGCTTCCAGCCCGTGCGCGCGCGCTTCGAGGGGCGCAATGACATCAGCGCCTTCCTCGCGGACGTCGAGACGGTCGTGTCGAAGGAGTTCCGCCTGCTCGTCGACGAGGCGCGCGGCGAGGAGGGCGGCGCCACCCTCCCGCGCGGCGTGGTCGTCCCGACGCTCCTCACGGAGCACACGCCCGACTCCGGCGCCCCGGTCGTCGATGTCCCCTACCCCACGCTGACCGCCCTGTTCGGCCGCACCCACGCGCCGCCCGACTCCGGCTTCCCGCCGGAGCCCGGCTTCGCCGTCGCGGGCGCCCTCCACGAGGCGGCCGGCGGCTTCCTCATCCTGCCCGCGGGCGCGCTCCTCAAGAACGAGGCGCTCTACGAGCAGCTCAAGGCCTGCCTCCTCGCGGGCAAGTTCATCGTGCCCGAGCACAACCCGTCGTACTTCCGCGGCACCGCGGAGGAGCTGCTCTTCCCGCCGATCCCGATCGACGTGAAGGTCGTCCTCGTCACGAACCCGCAGCTCTACCAGGACCTGCACGACGCCGATCCGGAGTTCTCGCAGCTCTTCAAGGTGCAGGCGCGCTTCGAGACGACGATCTCGCTCGATCAGGCGCTCCTCACGTACCCCGCGTTCCTCGCCGGCTTCGCGCACGATCGCGGCCTCCCGCCGATCACGGCCGACGGCGTGACCGCGCTCCTCTTCCACGGCGGCCGCCTCGCGGAGAGCCAGACCAAGGTGAGCGCCCAGATCGGGCTCATCGCCGAGGTCGCGACCGAGGCCGGCTACCGGGCCCAGCGCCGCGGCCGCAAGGTGGTCGACGGCCCCGAGGTCAACGAGGCGCTCGAGGCGGCGCGGCGCCGCGGGAGCCATTTCCGCGACCATGTGCACGAGCTGCTCTCGGACGGGACGATCCGCATCGACGTGACCGGCCGGCACGTCGGGCAGGTCAACGCCATCTCGGTCCTGTCCGACGGCCCGCAGACGTTCGGGCGCCCCTGCCGGGTGACGGCGGTCGTCTACCCGGGCCGCGAGGGCCCGGTGAACATCGCGCGCGAGGTCGAGATGTCCGGCCCGCTCCACAGCAAGGGTGTGATGGTCCTCACGGGCTTCCTCGCGGCCCGGTTCGCCCAGCACCGCCCGCTCTCGTTCGGCGCCTCGCTCGTCTTCGAGCAGACCTACGAGCCCATCGAGGGCGACAGCGCCTCGTCGAGCGAGCTGTACGCGCTCCTGTCCGCGCTCTCCGGCGTCCCGATCCGGCAGGAGCTCGCCGTGACGGGCAGCATCGATCAGCAGGGGAGCATCCAGCCCGTGGGCGGCATCAACGAGAAGATCGAGGCCTTCTTCGATCTGTGCGCCGCCAAGGGCCTGACGGGCGAGCAGGGCGTGCTGATCCCGAGCGCGAACCGCGACGCGCTCATGCTGCGGGGCGACGTCGTGACGTCGATCGAGGCCGGCCGCTTCCACGTGTTCGAGGTGAGCTCCGTCGAGGAGGGCATCGAGATCATCACCGGCGTCCCCGCGGGCGTCGCCGACGCGGACGGAAGGTACCCGGAGGGGACCGTGTTCCACGCGGCGGACCAGCGGCTCGAGCGCTTCCACCAGGCGATCGCCGACACGCTGAAGGGCGGGACGAGCGCGGATCCTCGAAGAATGCTCAGGGAGCGCTGAAGAGGACCGATGGCAGCGAAGCGCACGGCCGAACCCGCGCCGATCGGCGCCGGAGCCCGCCGGTGACGCGGCGGCCCATCCTGCTCGCGGCGGCCGGCGCCGCGGCGCCGCTGCTGGCGTGGGGCGCGCTCGCGCGGTGGCGTGATGGGTCGCTCTCGCTCGGCGCCGCCTGCGCGGCCGCCGCCGCGATCGCGCTGCTGGTCCTCCTCGGCGGCGTCGTCCGGCGGCGCTTCGCCGCGAGGCCCGGTCGATCCTGGCGCCAGGCGCCCGCGGCGCCTCGGCTCCCGCGGACGGGGCAGCCGGCCGCGCGCCCCGCGGAGCGCGCCTCGACGCCGCCGACCGAGCTCGACGATCCGCGGAGCATCTACGCGTTCGCAGCCCAGGCCGTCGGTCAGTCGCTCGCCTGGGAGGGGAGCTACAAGGCGGCGGCCGCCTCGCTGCGCGACGTGCCTCGCGACTGGATACCTCCGCAGGTTCGGGTGCTCGTCATGAGCAACCTCGCCCAATGGCAGCTCTGCGCCGGCGACATCGAGTCCGCCCGGCGGCTCCTCCCGGATCTGGACGAGGAGCGCGCGCCGGCGTCGGTGCGGCCGCTCGTGCGGGGAGCGCGCGCCGCGGTGCTCGTGCGCACCGGCGACGTCGAGGGCGCGCTCTCCTTGATCGGCCTCCGCGATGGCGAGCGAGAAGAGCCGACCGAGGTGCGCCAGCGCTACCGCATCACCCGCGCGCACGCGTTCACCGCGCTCGGCGAGCCCGCCGCGGCGCGCGCGGAGCTCCGCCGGGTGGTCGATGACGTCGGCGTCGACGAGCTCTGCCGCTGGATTCCCGCGGGCGGGCCCGCCCGGGCCACGATGATCGAGCTCATCGACGAGGGCTGACGGATTCGCGCGTCTCCTATCTTCCGCGCCGCCCAGGCCTGGCTCCGCCGAGGAGCCAGCGTGGTGATGAGCTCCGCTCCTCGCCGCGCGCTCACGCCCTCCTCGACGCCGGCGCGCCGCCGCGAGCCCGCGACTCGCCAAGCGCGGATCTCGGGTCGCTCGAGTCACGCGCAACTCGGATCGTCACGCCGCTTGTCAAGCGTCATTTCCCTGGTTTGTCGCGCGGGAAGCCCCCCTCTGCCGGCGCCGGGCGCTCGAAGCCCACAGAGCGCATCGTGTGCGCTTCCCCGGTGATTCCGGTTCTCGGTGGGGGAAGCAACGTTGCGAGCGCCTGGCGGCTGGTAGAAAAAGGATGCTGTACGCAAAGTGCATCGGGCCAGGTAGCCTTTTCGCGTCGACCGGGGGAGAACGCATGCCAACCTGTATGGGTGGCCAATGAGGGTGGAGGCGCCACGGGGGGTGATCGGCGGGTGTTGCACCGGTTCAACCAGCCCTACGCGTCCCGTCCTGGCGACTCGCCTCGCTCACAGGAGCCCGCCCCGGAGGCTCCCGTGAACCGCACAGTGGATACGCCGTCCCATCGCATCCTCATCGTGGACGACAGCCCCACGTACCTGAACCAGGTCGCGGCGGCGATGCGCGACGAAGGCTACTTGCCGGTGCTCGCCCACTCGGGGGAGGAGGCGCTCGCGCGGCTCACGGTGGCGCGCGTCGACGGCATTCTGCTCGACATGGTGATGCCGGGTCTGTCGGGCCCGGCCACGTGCCTCCGCATCAAGGCGAACGCCTCGTGGCGGCCGATCCCGCTGCTGATGCTCACCGGCCGCGACGACCACAAGGCGATCCTCGACGCCCTCTCGGCCGGCGCCGACGATTTCGTGACGAAGACGGGCGAGCTCACGGTGCTGAAGGCGCGCCTGCGCGCCCAGCTGCGCAGGAAGCATTACGAGGACGAGAACCGCAGGATGCGCGAGCTCCTCCTGCGCCGGGAGATGGAGGCGGCGGAGGCGCGCGCCGACCGGCGCCTCAAGCAGAGCGAGGAGCGGTTCCGACTCATCGTGGAGGGCGTCCAGGACTACGCCATCTTCATGCTCGACCCCGCCGGCCGCATCGCCAGCTGGAACCCGGGCGCCGAGCGCATCAACGGCTACCGCGCCGACGAGATCATCGGCTGCCACTGCTCGGTCCTCTTCCCGCCGGAGGACGTCGAGCTCGGCAGGCCCGCCGCGGAGCTCGAGTCCACCGTGGAGACCGGCCGCTCGATCCAGGAGGGTTACCGCGTCCGCAAGGACGGCACCCGCTACTGGGCGAACGAGGTGATCAGCGTGCTCTTCGACGAAGCCGGGCAGCTGCGCGGCTTCGCGAAGGTCACCCGCGACGTGACGGAGCGCCGCCGCGTCCACGAGGCGCAGCGCATCCTCGTCTCCGCCGGGCAGATCCTCGGCGAGTCGCTCGATTTCGAGGAGACGCTGCGGCGCGTGGTCCGCGTCGCGCTCCCCGACTTCGCGTCGATCTGCGTGCTCCTGCTGCAGGACGAGTCCGGCGCGATCGATCGGCAGGTGACCGCCCACGCGGATCCGTCGATGGCGATGGCGACCGAGCTGCTCGGCAGGATCACGGCCGACTCTGCCGGGCGGGGCATCGGCAGGGTCCTGCGCACGGCGCAGCCGGAGCTCATCCCCAAGGTGACCGACTCCTTCGTCCGCGCGATCTCGTTCGATCAGGCGCACTACGAGGCGCTGCGCTCGCTCTCGCTCGCCTCGCACCTCACGGTCCCGCTGACGGCGCGCGGCCGCACGCTGGGCACGCTCTCGTTCGCCTCGACGCACCGGCGCTACGACGCGGTCGATCTCGACCTCGCGCAGGATCTCGCGCGGCGCGCGGCGCTCGCCGTCGACAACGCCCGGCTCTACCGGGAGGCGCAGCTCGCGGTGCGCGCGCGCGACGATTTCCTCACGATCGCCTCGCACGAGCTCCGCACGCCGCTCACGCCCATGCAGCTGCAGGTCGACGGCCTCCTGCGCGCCGGCAAGCGCGGCGGCCTGACCGCCGAGCGCGCCACGCCGCGGCTCGAGATGATCAAGCGCCAGGTCGAGCGGCTCGCCCGGCTCATCACGAACCTGCTCGACATCTCGCGCATCTCCGCGGGCCGCCTGCAGATCGAGCTCGAGGACGTCGATCTCGCGGCCACGGTGAACGAGGCGCTGGAGCGGTTCCGCGAGGAGCTCTGCGCCGCCGGCTGCCCCGTCAACCTGTCGGCCCCCGCCTCGATCGTCGGCCGGTGGGATCGCCTCCGGCTCGATCAGATCGTCACGAACCTCCTCTCGAACGCCGTCAAATACGGCGCCGGCAAGCCCATCGACGTCACGCTGGAGGACCTCGCGGACCGCGCCCGCCTGACGGTGCGGGATCGCGGCATCGGCATCGCCCCGGAGCAGCAGGCCCGCATCTTCGAGCGCTTCGAGCGCGCCGTCTCCAGCGAGAACTACAGCGGCTTCGGCATGGGGCTGTGGATCGTGCGGCAGATCGCCGACGCGCTCGGGGCGACGATCCAGGTCGACAGCCGGCCGGGCGAGGGGGCGACCTTCACCGTCGACCTGCCGAAAGAGCCTGCCTGACGCCCTCCGCGCCGCGCGGCTAGAGCGCCCGCCGCACCCGGCGGCGCTGCTCGATCATGTGCTGGGTGATCTGCTGCCTGCCCTCGGCGCGCTCCACCAGCGTCCACACGTTGTCGCCGCGCTCCCTGCCCGCGCAGTCGAGGAGCGCGTCGGCCGCCTGCTCGGCGGGGATGAGCCCGTCGTGTCGTCCCGGGAGCTCCACCACGGCGGCGCGCGTGCAGAGCCCGCCCATCGTGGCCAGCATCCGGCGCACGATCTCGCGGAAGACCGCCTCGTCGAACGCGTCGCGCTCGCCGGCTCCGAACAGGACGAGCTTGTCGAACGCCATGCGCGGCTTGCACGGGATCATGACGACCTCGCCGAGCTCGCCGGTGATCAGGCCCTGCCGCCTCAGCTCGGAGATCCGGCCGCCGAGCCGCCAGTCGCAGAGGCCGGCCACGCCGTGGGCCGGCCGCGCGTCGCTGAACGGGGCGCACGCGAGCACCTCCGAGTCGAGCTCGTCGAGGCTCTGCAGGTCGGGGGAGATGAACCGTAGCTCCACGTGGATCAGACGCTGATGGCGCCCTTGCGGAAGTCGCTCTTCGCGATCTTCACGTTGACGCAAGCGGGCCTGCCGCACCGGAACGCCTCGTCCAGCGCGGGCCCGAGCTCCTCGACGCGCTCCACGCAGGCCCCGAAGCCGCCCAGCGCCTCGACCACGCGGTCGTACCGGGTGAAGTCGAGCGACGTCGCCGGCGCGCGGCCCTCGCCGTAGAGCTCCACCTGCCCCCGGCGGATCTGCGTCCAGGCCGCGTCGTTCCCGATCACGCTCACGACGGGGATGCCCTGGCGCACCATCGCCTCGAACTCGAGCGCGTGGAAGCCGAACGACCCGTCGCCGTACACGAGGACCACGTTCGCCTCTGGCCGCGCGAGCTTGGCCGCCATCGCGTAGCCCGGCCCGACCCCGAGGGTCCCGAGCGGGCCGGGGTCCATCCAGAGCTGCGGCCACTCGAGCTTCAGCACGTTCGCCGCCGTGGCCACGAAGTCCCCTCCGTCGCCGATGACGATGTCGTCCTTGCCGAGGCGCCTGCCGATCTCCGCGCAGACGCGCAGCGGGTTCGGCGGGTCGCCGTCGCTCGCGATCTCCGCCAGCATCTTCGCGCGCGATCGCTCCTCGGCCTCGCGCACGGCCGAGAGCCACGCCGCGGCCGTCTTGTCGGGCACCTCCGCGAGCAGCTGCTCCAGGACGACGCCGCTGTCCCCGTCGATCCCGACGTCGACGCGGCGGTTCCTGCCGAGCTCGCTCCCGTCGAGGTCAATCTGGACGACCTTGGCCGCCGGGCTGATGGCGCGGCCGTACTCGAGGCGGAAGTCGAAGGGGGTCCCGAGCACCACGCAGAGGTCGGTCTGCGAGAGCGCGAAGCGGCGCGAGCGGCTCATGAGCCCCGGGTGCGCGTGGGGCAGGGCGCCGCGGGCCATGCCGTTCAGGTAGAAGGGCGCCTTCACCGCGTCGGCGAAGCGGCGCAGCGCGTCGCGCCGCGGCGACCACCGGAGCTGGCTCCCGACGATGAATATGGGCCGCTCGGCGTCCCTCAGCAGGGCCGCGGCCCGCGCGACGGCGGCCGGGTCTCCCCCGGGGCGAGGCGGGGCCGCGGGCGCGGTGGCGGGCGCGTCGTCGCCGGCGTAGTTCATCAGCAGGTCGAGCGGCATCTCGAGGAAGACCGGGCCTGGCACGTTCGCCTGGGCGATGCGGAAGGCCGAGTCCACGTACTCCTGGATGCGATCGGTCGAGGGGACGGAGACGCTCCACTTCGAGATGGGGCGTATCAGCTCGACGTGGTTCATGTCCTGCAGCGAGCCCATGTCGGCGAGGGCGCGCGGACCGGCGCCCCCGAGGACGACCATCGGGACGCCCGCGCGCTGGGCGTTGGCGACGGCCGTCACCACGTCCGTCACGCCCGGCCCCGCGGTGACGGCGCACACCCCCGGCCTCCCGGTCACCCGCGCGTACCCGTCCGCGGCGTGTCCGGCTGTCTGCTCGTGTCGCACGTCGACCACCCGGATGCCGTCATCCAGGCACCCGTCGTAGATCGCCTGGATGTGCCCGCCGCACAGGGTGAAGAGGTGCGTCACCCCGTGTCTCGCGAGGGCCTTCGAGACAAGCCTGCCGCCGTGCACCTGCGCCATGGGGCCGGCATATACCATGTGCGACCCAGCGTCCTGCCGGCGAGCGGTCGGCTCGCGCCGCCGCCCCTGCCGCGAGCGCGCCGCCCCGGCCACGTCGCCGGCCCGGGCCGCTCGGCGCCCCGAGCCGGCGCTCCGGGGACGAGCCCCGGGCCACGCGTCGACGGCCGCATGACCGTCGCGGTGCGGCGCCGCGTCGAGGTGTCCACTCCTCGAAACATCACCGGAGCTGGGGGGTCGTGTCCGCCTGAAACCCCCATTGTCCGGATGGTAGGCAAGTGTTCTTCCTAACCTCCCGACCTCGTCTGAGCTCTCTCGGGATCAGAGCACCACCCGCTTGCTGGCGCGCGCGCCGCCTCCCTGACCGGTGATTCACGCTATCGCCCGATCAGGTCGGCTATCCGACCGCCGAGAAGGATAACCCCCTTCGCAGGGCGTTGCTGTAAAAATACAGCCCCGCTACAGCGCCGACTCCGACCTTGGACGCGAGGTCGTCGCCTCACCGCGACGGCCGACGCCTTTGCGATCACAACCCCGACGCTGTTCTCTTCTATCCGGGCCACGAGATGATATAGTTGGAACCTTATTGCAGGTGCCAGCTCGACACCGCCACCTCTCTCGACCTCTCCCCGGTGCTCCTTCCCTGCAGCCGCCGGCCTCGGAGAGGGTCCGGTTCTCTGCCGGCGGGGCCATCGCGCCGCCGGCGGCCGCCTCCGTCGTCGGCGCTCCCCGTAACCTGGCGGAAACATTTCGGAGGGGGCTGGGTGGGTGGCGCCCCCGAGCTTCTGTGAGGAACGTAACCGGTTCAGCGTCGCCGCGGCGAGCGGCGGGCGCTGGGTGGTTGGGGGTCCGGCCGACGGCGGCGCTGGCGCGGCTCGCCTGCCGCGTGGCGATGACACACGATCTCCATTACGTGTGCTCGCCAACTCCTTTGCGGCGTACCGGCCTCGACGGGCTGGAGGCGTGGCGCCGCTGCGGCGATCTGGGCAGCGTCAGGGGTGAACACGAGCCATCTTGTGCGACGCTCTCGTGGACGCTGCCTTCACAACCTACGTCCCGAGCGGCGTCTACCACGTGTGCGCTGACTTCACCCGTCCGGGCGTTCCTGACACCCGATCGCCATGTTGCTTTCACTGGTGTGCGCCGAGACCTTCTCCGTCCATGGTGCATCATTTCATCAACGCGCGATCGCTCAGGGCATCACGCGCTCCTGTTGCAGCGCAAGGAGGGCCGAATTCTCGGCGATTTTGCGCGCGGTCCCGCGGGGGTTCTCATGCGCTGGCGCCTCCCCCTCTCGCAGCGTTCATTTCAAATATCCTGCGCTCACAGAACGTTACCCAATACACCAAAATCACGCGTGACTGCTTACATGAGCTGGCGAGCTTGTTGTTTTCTATTTCGGGAAGGCTCTGTATCGGTTA
This sequence comes from Sorangium sp. So ce302, assembly GCF_051530145.1. Taxonomy (GTDB): domain Bacteria; phylum Myxococcota_A; class Polyangia; order Polyangiales; family Polyangiaceae; genus Sorangium; species Sorangium cellulosum_B. The sequence goes on from NZ_CP150326.1 coordinate 11,860,920, forward strand.
TGCGGGATAAGAGGACGCGCAATCGCGCTTCGCTGGAGTAGCATCTTCCTATGTCGGAGCCCCCTAGTAGCAGTCAGTTGATCCGGATACCCATGGTGCTGGCGCTCGACTGCAGCCCCCATTTTCTGGCTCGTTGCCGGAGGGTTGCAGCGCGGGCTCGTTTCCTCGTCCGCTCCTGCGATGCGGGCTCGGCGTGGGGGGTGGCCGTCCGCCTCCGCCCGCTGGCCATCGTCTTGCCGAGCCACTTGCACGATCGTGCGCCGAAGACCTTCGAGTTGCTCGCGGAGGACGCGGGAGCACGCCTCGTCGTCGTGGAGTCCGAGCAGCTGCCCGCGGGCGAGCTGGAGGGCCACATCACGCACGCGATCGGCGAAGCGAGCCGCGCGCGCGGCGCCTAGAGCGACGGTCACCCGCTTCGGATACGGGCCCACCTCGACGTTTTCGGTGCTCAGCGCACCGGAGTGCGCTGCGGGCTCGGCCGCCGGGCAGGCGTGGCCCGCGGCCGGGCGCCCCGGCCGCGGGCCTCAGTCGACGCGGACGCCCGCGGTGAAGTGGAAGCCCCATGTGTGGTCGAGCGGCGGGCCGAGCTCCTCGTCGAAGGGCAGCAGCAGGCCCGTCCGGAGGAACGCGAGGTTGCGCTCGATCGCGAGGAAAGGCTCGATGGCCAGGACGTAGAGATTGCGTGCGACGGCGTGCCGGATGCTCACGTTGTCGAACGTGGGCAGCGCCATCCCTTGCACGCGCACGCCGCCGCCGATCCCGTGGCCGATCTGGAGCTCGGCGGCGTGCTGGATCGCGACCTCGTACTCCTTGTTGCGGCCGAGCGGGATGTAGAGCACCGGCTCGAGCTGGAAGCGCCCGATCACCAGTGAGCCGACGTGGGCCTCGGCGCCGAGGCGCGCGTGGATGGGGAGGATGCTCGGGAAGAACTCGTGGAGATCCCAGTACGCCCGGCTGGCGCTGACGGGCTCGTAGCTGGCGTGGTGGTGGGTCTTGCCCGAGAGCGTCGCGAGCCCGACGTCGCCGCCTACCGTGAGCCAGAACGTCCGGCCGACGCGGGCGACGTGATGGGCGCCGAGCGTCACGTTGCCGAGCACGGCGTCGGTGCGCTCGGCCATCGCGAGCCCGAACGGGAGTCGGACATCGAGAAACGTGTGCTGGGCGAACGGCATGCGGGCGAAGAGGGCGACCGCGAGCCCGGAGACCTCGCCGTCGCCGCCGGTGAACGAGGAGGTCTCCAGGCCGATCGCGCCACGCTGGCTCAGCGGGACGGTCCCCTCGTCGATGGTTCTGCCGCCCGACGCGCGCGCGGGCGGCGGCCCCAGCTCGGTGTCCGAGAGGGACAGGGCCCAGGGCGCCGGCGTGCTGCCCTTGCGGCCCGCCTCCACCCCGCCCGGCTTCCGGTCAGGCGGCGCCGGGTCCGAGGGCGGCCCGGCAGCGCTCGGCGCGGTGTGCGCCCCTTCCGGCGCGAGCGGCGAGGCGTCCGGCTCAGGTGCGCCCGCTTCGGGCGCGCCGAGCGCCGGGGGCTGCGGCGGCCCGCTGGGCAACGGCGCCGCGGGCGGCTGCGGTGCGCCCGGCGCCGGCGTCGCGGGCGGCTGCGGTGCGCCCGGCGCCGGCGTCGCGGGCGGCTGCGGTGCGCCCGGCGCCGGCGTCGCGGGCGGCTGCGGTATGCCCGACGCCGGCGGCTGCGGTGTGCCCGGCGCCGGCGTTGCGGGCGGCTGCCGTGCACCAGGTGCCGGAGGCGTTCCCGCCGACGCGGCGGGCGCAGGGCTCGCTGCCGGGCGAGGCGTCGCGGGCTGCGCAGCGGAGGACGCGACCGCGAGGGTCGCCGCCAGCCAGGAAAGCGAGGACAAGACCAGGATTCGACGTGGCATCGTGTCTCCTTGGAGCGCGCATCCTATCGTCTCAACGGGCGCGCGCGGTCTGCTCCGGCGAGCGCTGGACGCGCCTCGGGTGGCGCGACCGCCGCCCCGCAGCGCCAGCGCCATCCCGCAGCGCCAGCGCCATCCCGCAGCGACACGGGCACGGGGCGACCCGGAGGCAGCGGCGAGCGCCGCGCGGCGCTTCGCCGCGGAGCAGCGGCGCGGGGCCGGGCCCTGCCGCGCGCCGCTACAGCAGCGCGGCGAGGGCGGCCGCGAGCCGCTCGTAGTGCGGCCTGTCGTTGTAGATCTGGGCCGAGATCCGGAGGTGCCGCCGGGGCGACGCGGGCCAGGCGAACACCGGCACCTCGATCCCCCATCGCTCGAGCAGCGCGTCCTGGAGCGGATCGAGGCGCAGCCGGGACGACGGCGCGTCGGGGAGCGGCACCGTCGCGAGCGCGCCGATCATCGCGTCGGGGCTCGGCGGCATGCAGCCGAGCGCCTCGCACAGGAGGTCGCGCGCGGCGAGCGCCGTCGCCCGGTTGTGCGCCTGGAGCGCGGGCCAGCTGCCGGGCATGAGCGCGGCCATGGCGCGGAGCGCGTCCGCGACGCAGAGCGCCGCGCTGGGGTCGGCCGTGCCGGTCCAGTCGAACTCGAGCAGGAAGCGCGACCTGTCGGTGCGCGGCGAGTTGGCGCCGTGGCTGATGGAGAGAGGGCGGACCGCGCCCTGCTTGTCCCGCCGCACGTGGAGGAACGCCGCGCCCTTCGGCGAACAGAGCCATTTGTGGCAGTTGCCGGTGTAATAGGCCGCCCCGAGGGCGCGGAGATCGAGCGGCACCATGCCGGGCGCGTGCGCGCCGTCGACCAGGACGTCGACGCCGCGCTCCGCGAGCGCGGCGATCAACGAGGCGACCGGGAACACGAGCCCCGTCGGGCTCGTCACGTGGTCGACGAGGACGAGCCGGGTCCGCGGCCCGACGCGCGCGAGCACCGCGTCGACCACCTGCTCGGGCGCCTCGATGGGGAACGGCACCGGCGCGACCACGACGCGCGCACCAGCGCGGGCCGCGACCGCTTCGGCCGCGTTGTTGCAGGCGTTGTACCCGTGATCGGTGATGCAGAGCTCGTCGTCGGGTCGCAGCGAGAGCGACCGCAGCACCGTGTTGACCCCGACGGTCGCGTTGGGGACGAACACGAGGTCGTCGAGGTCAGCGCCGACGAAGGAGGCGAGCGCGCCTCGGGCCGCGTCGAGCAGCGGCCCGAGCTCGCGAAGGAAGAACCGGACGGGCTCGCGCTCGAGCTGCTCGCGGTAGCGCTGCTGCGCCTCGAGCACCGCGCGCGGGCAGGCGCCGTACGAGCCGTGGTTCAGGAAGGTGACGGCCGGGTCGAGCGACCAGAGCTCGCGCACGGCGGCGGCGCGCGACTCCGGGAAGGCGTTCGGGTTCATGACGAGGAGCGGGCCCCGAGGAGGCGACGTGCCGGAGGGCCCGGAACAATGTCGCGCGGGCTCCGACCCGTGTCGAGGGCCACGCGAGGAGCATCTACCAATCCATCATGGATTGTATCGTCAACGTTGATTCATGGATCAACCATGACCGGGTGCCGCCGGTCGTGCAGAGCCGGTCAACCCGTCCATGATGGACATCTCGTCCGGTCGTCCATGACGGCCATCCCATCTGCCCTCTCATGAGGGACACCGCACCTGCCATCCCACGATGGACATCACATCTTCGGTCCCATGATGGACACCGCACCTGCCCTCTCATGATGGACGCCGCGCCCGCCCACCATGACGGCCCGTCATCGACGGGCAGGCGTCAGCGGCGACGAGCAGGGATCCGCAACGGCCAGGCGTCAGCGGCGACAGGTAGGGATCCGCAACGGCCAGGCGTCAGCGGCGACAGGCAGGGATCCGCAACGGGCAGGCGCCGGCGGCGCGCCTCGGCCGCGGCGCCGGATCAGCGGCCCGACCAGACAGGGGAGGCGCTGTTCATCTCGAGCGCATCCATGCGCCGCGCCGCGGGTGAGGGCGGAGCCGCCGCGGCCGCGCGCGCGGTCTTCCGCGCGCTCGCCACCGCCGAGGCCGCCTGGACGGCGCGCTCCTTCTCCTTGTCCGACCGGGCGCGCGCCGCCTGCTGCCGGAGCCGGTCCTCCGCTGCCGCGAGCTTCGCCTCGGCCGCGCCGAAGTTGCCTGCGTTCACCTCCTGGGCCGCGTCGAGCTGCATCATGCCCGCGTCCATCACCGCGGCGATGGTCTGGGTCTTCTCGTTCTGGTGCGCGGCGACGAGGGCCGGATCGCTCGTCACATCGTAGCGGGCGACCACCTCCTGCACGCGCGGGAGATTGCCGCTCTCGGCGTCGCGGAAGTGGAGCCGCACGCTCGCCAGCGGGTGGGAGCCGGCCGCCGGCGCGGTGACCCGCGCCCGCACGAGCATCTCGCGGTGCTGCCCGCCGAACATCGTGCCGAGCAGCACCCGGAGCGCGTCCCCGGAGCGCTCGGTGCGCTCGTTGGGGACGTCGAGCAGCTCCACGCCCGGCGCCGGGACGATCTCGACGAACGCGCCCGTCGCCGCCGTCGTCTGGAGCAGGGCGAGCTCGCGCTCGAGGACGGAGGGCATCTCCCGCGCCTCGGTGAGGTGGTACAGCCGACCGCTGGAGCCGATGGCGAGCGCGTTGAGCGTGCGCTCGTCGTAGTCGGCCCCCACCCCGATCGACGTGATCTGCACCCCGTGCGCGGCGCCGCGCTGGGCGAGCGCTCCGAGGATGTCGGGAGAGGAAGGCCCGATGTTCGCCTGGCCGTCCGAGATGAGCACCACGCGCCGGACGGCGTGCGTCGACGGCGCCGTGAGCGCGTGCTGCTCCGCGAGCTGGAGGCCAGCGAAGAGGTTGGTGCTGCCGTCAGGGCCGAGCGCGGCGATGGCGCGCGCCACCGCGGGGCGCGTCGACCGGCCGAGCACCGTGGGCGAGACGCGCGCCTGCGCGGTGTCGGCGAACGACGCGACCGAGACGAGGTCGCCGTCGGGGAGCCTGTCGACGAACGCCTGCGCCGCCGCGCGGGCGTTCTCCATCTTGGGGCCTTGCATCGAGCCGGAGGCGTCCACGAGCAGCACGACCGCCGCCGGCGCGCGCGGCTGTCCGCGGGCCGCGCGCGCCGCCGGGACATCGATCCACACGCCGAGCTGCGTCTCGCGCGTCCCCGGCAGCGCGAACGCGCTCGCGCCCGCGGCGCCGATCCAGACGCCCTGGTTCCCCGCGGGCGCCGGCTCCGGCCGGGACGACGGCGCCTCGGCCACCGCCGCCGAGGGCTCGGCCGGCTCCGCCGGGGCCGCGGCCATGGCGACCGGCTTCGCCGCCTCCTCCCGCGCCGCTGCGCCCGGCGCGACCGCCGCGGCGGTCGCGCCCGGAGGCGCCGCCGCGCTGGCCGTGCAGCCCAGAGCCGCCCATCCCATCAGCAATCCAGCGAGCATCGTCCGCATCGAGAAGCTCCTTCCGCCGCAAGCCATGGCGCGGCCCACGGGGGGACCCGCGTCCCTCCGCCGCGATCTCCCGGGCTCCGCAGCGCGCGGCTTCTACGGACCGGGCCGAAAAAAGATCTCCGGGAGAGCCGGCGTCGGCATCACCGCCGCCGGCCCTCGCACCGGCGAAAGGCCGCCGCTCCGCGCCCGGAGCCCCCTCCGAGCACACATCCATGGGTCGTCCCTGCCTGACTCCAGGGCCCACCTCGAGATCTCGCGAGATCTGCGACTCCCGACGTCCCTCTGTCGGTGGTTCAGGTCTTGCTCATTCACGACCGTCGATGGGCGATCGCCGGACCGCGGCGCCCAGACACGATGCGCCGCACGGAGCGGCGATGCCGGAGGAGGTCGATCCGATGCAACTCGCGCGAAGCAAATCTCCAGCTCTTCTCGCCGCGTTCGCGGCGGTCTTCCTCGCTGTCGGGAGCCTCCTTGCTTTGCCGGGCTACACGCTCACCGGCACGGGCGTCCGCGTGAGGACCATCGGCGTGCTCCACGTCGATGTCTATCGGATCAGCCATTATATGGAGCAGCTCCCTGCCACCAGGTCCAAGGACGCCGTCATCGACATGGACACGGGGAAGAAGTTCGTCTGGACGATGCTTCGCGACGTCGACCGCGCGAGCATCGTCAAGGCGCTGCGGGAGGCGTATGCGTTGAATCGATACACGGACACGCCGAAGATCGAGAGGTTCGTGGCGGCGTTCGAGGGAGACCTCAAGGCGGGAGCGGAGGTCACCATCGCGTACGACCCGCGCGCGAAGGCGACCACCGTCACGGTCGCTGGCGGCGGGACGGCGACCGTGGCAGGCGTCGACTTCATGAAGGCCACCTGGCGGATCTGGCTGGGCAAGATCGATCAGCCCACGTTGAGCGACGAGCTCATCGCCAGGCTGCGCTGAGGCAGGCGAGCCGCTGTCAGTCCGACGGCTTGTCGCGCACCACGAGCACCGACCGGTTCGTGTGGTTCACGACCTTCGCCGCCGTCGTGCCGAGCACCTTGTCGATGCCCGAGTAGCCGTGCGACCCGATGACGATGAGATCCGCGTTCTCCTCGTCGGCCGTCCGGCAGATGACCTCCCAGGCGACGCCGACGTGGATCACGACCTTCGCGAGGAGCTCGGGCGGCACGTCGCGCGCGAGCTGCAAGAGCTCCTCGCGGTCGCTCCGCTCCAGGATCTCGGGGACGCGGGTCGGCGACTCGTTCAACGCTTCCGCGGGCAGGCTGTGGTGCAGCCCGATCCCGCGCACGAGCACGAGCTTGCCGCCGAGCTTCTGCGCGAGATCGACGCCCTCCGCGAGGACGAGCGACGCCTTGGGGGAGCTGTCCAGTGCAACGAGGATGGTCCGGGGGTGCTTGAGACTCATGGCGTCCGCCTTTCGTGCGGTGACGTACCGCACCTTCTTTAGCCGACCTGGCGCCGGACGCGCAGCGCATCGCTCGGCGGCGGCGCCCCGCGCCTCCGCGTCGGCCCGGCCGCCCGCGCCGAGCACCGCGGACGGTGCGTCCAGCGTGGATCAGGCGCGGATCATCACGCCATGGCCTCGGTCGTCCGTGAGGATCTCGAACGCCGCGCGCCGCGCCGTCGTCAGGGTCTCGATCCCGACCTCGCGGCCCAGGCTCTTCCGCCGCAGGGTGACGGTGCAGGCCCCGATCTTGGTGTTCAGGCAATGCTTCACGCCGCCAGGAGGGTTCCTGTAGGCCAGGCCCACGAAATCGCCGGCGGACGCGGAGATCTCCCCCTCGACGCTCAGCCGATCGGTCTCCGTCCGGAAGCGCCAGGTGAAGTAGTCGAACGAGGCGTCGGCGCGGACCGACTGGACGAGCGAGCTGAGCGCGATCTCCTCGCCGCGGTGCCGGAGGACCAGCGGCGTCATGTTCGGCGTCCAGAACGGTCCGACCTTCAGTCGAGCCGTGGCGACCTCGAGGAAGCTGTCCGGGTGGCTGTCGAACCCGGCGACCTGCCCCCAGGCGTAGAGGTCCGTGTGCTTCGTCCCCCAGTTGTGGTTCTGGCTGCCCACCCAGCCCGAGACGTCCACTTCGCGCCCAGCGACGCGGAGGAGGCCGCTGTAGACGGCCATCGGCGCGCCGACCAGCGCCTTCGCCTTCGGCAGCGGGGCGCCGTAGAGGGCCGCCGGGAGCAGCAGCAGGGGCTCCCCGCCGCCCTCGTAGGCGAGGTCCCAGGTGATGGCGTGCTCCCCCTCGCCCGCCGCGCCGGTGAGCCTGCCGAGGCTCAGCCGGGCGCCGTCGATGGCGACCGCCAGGCTGTCGCGGGCGAACGAGCAGCGCCCGGCGAACGGGACCTCGCGCTTGGCGACCGCGTGGCGCCCCGACTCGCCGTCGAAGTAGACCGCCCAGAGCTCACCCTCCGCGGCCTCGGGCCGCCCGGCCGGGCTGAACAGCGTGTACCGGATCCAGAAGGCGAGCGGCCGCGTCGGGTGGTTCGCGCGCTGGAAGAAGCTCTCGTAGAAACCGCCCCGCTGCCCCGGCCGGTAACGCGCGTGGTTCGCCTGCTCCCGGATCGTCCTCGCCTTCGCGACCGCCATCGAGCCCCCCGCTCTTCCAGCCTAGTGCCCCCGCTTCGACCCGCCGCTGAGAAGATCGGCGATCACCCGCTCCAGATCGTCGAGCGAGATCGGCTTCGCGATCTTCGGGTTGTCCACCCGCTCCACGAACTCGCGCGCGCTCGGCGTGAAGGCGCCGCCCGACATGAAGGCCATCTTCGGCAAGAGCTGCGGGAACCGCTCGGCGATCTCGTCGTACAGGGCCATCCCGCTCATCTGCGGCATCAGGAGATCGCAGACGATCGCGTCGATCCGGCCGCCGCGGTCCCGCAGGAGGTCGAGCGCCTCGTGGCCGCTCTTCGCCACGAGCACCTCGTGCCGCTCCTCGAACGCGCGCGCGAAGGCGTTGAGCAGCATCGGCTCGTCGTCGACGAACAGGATCGTCCCGCGCGACGACGCGCGCGGCGGCTCCGGCGGCGGCCGCGGCGCGGGCAGATCCGTGGGGTTGAGGCCGGTCAGGCGGATCGTGAAGACGGTCCCGACGCCGGGCGTGCTCGACACCGTCATCGTGCCGTGCTGCTCCTCGACGATGTTGCGCGACACCCAGAGCCCGATGCCCGGGCGCGCGCTCTCTTCCTTCGTCGTGAAGAACGGGTCGAAGATCCGCTCGACGACCTCCGGGGTCATCCCGCGCGCGTTGTCCTCCACCTCGACGTGGTGGACGCCGGCGTCGAAGCGCGTCGTCACGCGCACCATGTTCTCGTCGCGGGGGCGATTCGGCATCGCCTGCGCCGCGTTGATGAACAGGTTCACGAACACCTGCGAGAGCTTGCCCGGATAGCCGACGAGCGGCGGCATCTCGCCGTAGCTGCGCTCGATGCGGCAGAGCTGGCTGAGCTGCGGGCCCGTCATGCGCAGCGCGAGCTCGATCACGTCGACGAGATCGACCCGCTCGGGCTTGCGCTCGCTGCTGCTCGAGAAGAGGTTGAGGTCCGTCACGATGTCCCGCATCCGCTCGACGCCGGCGAGCGCCTCGTGGCACGAGCGATCGATGAGGTCGATGGCGCGCAGCAGGTCCTCGAACGAGCCCGAGGCGACCGGGCGCGCCGCCGAGACGAGCTTGTGCGCCCCGCTCCGGATCTGCTCCAGGTTCGCCATCACCCACGCCATGGGGTTGTTGAGCTCGTGCGCGACGCTCGCCGCGACCTGGCCGATCGAGGAGAGCTTCTCGCTGTGGAGGATCTGCGCGCGGCGCGCGACCTCCTCGGTGACGTCGCGCATGAGCGCGAGCGAGGCGTCCTCGCCGTAGAGCCGCGTGATCCGGACCGTCATCACCTTGGTCAGGCCGGCGCGCGTCCCGCAGCGGATGGTGGCCTCCCTCGGCGCCTCGGCCCGCGACGCGGACAGCACGAGCGTGCGCAGGGCCGGCACGTCCGCCGCGACCGCGAGCGCGGTGATCGGCCGGCCGATCCACGCCTGCCGCGAGTGCCCGAAGAGCGCCTCGAACCGCACGTTCAGCCGCGTCAGCATGCCCTCCTGGTCGATCGTCGCGAGGACGTCGGACGAGAGCTCGACGATCTCGCGGTAGCGCTCCTCGGAGGCGAACAGCGAGCGCTGGGCGTACGCCTCGGCGAAGCGGTGCTCGAACTGGAGCAGCAGCGCGTCGACGGCGCGGAGCACGTCGATTGAGGACGAGCCGTCGGCCTCGGCGTCGTCGTGCGTCGTGTCGAGGACGCCCGCGACCGCGGTGCGGAACTCGGACGCGGCGATCAGCGGAGCGCTGATGGAGTACCCGGTCGCGTAGCGCTGCTCGACCAGGTGCGTGATGAACTCGTCGAGCAGCGTCTCGCTGCCGTCCTCGAGGATCCTGGTGAACGCGGCGAGCCAGGAGCGCACGTTCTCCGTGACCTCGCCCACGGGCCGATCGGTGTACCGTCCCCGCTCCGGCGGCAGCGCCAGCACGTTCTCGATCCAGTCGTCGATGAGCTCGTCCTTGTGCCGCTTGCAGAGGTCGAGCAGCCGCCGGCGCGCGAGCGCCATCGACGTCTCCGCGTTGGTCGGCGGTCCATGGATCTGCGAGCGCCGCTCGCCGTCCCCCCCGCCGCGCGCGCCCCGCGACTCCGGGACCTGCGAGCGCCGCTCGCCGTCCCCTCCGCCGCGCGCGCCCCGCGACTCCGGGATCTGCGAGCGCCGCTCGCCGTCCCCTCCGTTGTGCGCGCTCTTCGCTTCCGGAAGCTCACGCTTGGCTTCCTCGTCCGCTGCCATCGCTGTTACCTGCCGCGGAGGACCTCGCAGCCCATGAACGCACGGAGCGGCTCCGGCACGACCACCGTGCCGTCCGCCTGCTGGTACTGCTCGAGGATCGCGATAACCGTCCGCCCCACCGCGAGCGCCGACCCGTTCATCGTGTGGACCAGCCGCGGCTTCGCCTTCGGCTCCGGCCGGTAGCGGATCTGGGCGCGGCGCGCCTGGAAGTCGCCGAAGTTCGAGCAGCTCGAGATCTCGCGGTACACCCCCTGGCCGGGCAGCCACACCTCGAGATCGTACGTCTTCTGCGAGCCGAAGCCGAGATCGCCGGTGCAGAGCGCCGACACCCGGTAGTGCAGGCCGAGCCGCTTCAGAACCTCCTCCGCGTGCGTGGTGAGCAGCTCGTGCTGGCGGGCGGAGTCCTCCGGCGCCGAGAACCGCACGAGCTCGACCTTGTCGAACTGGTGCTGCCGGATGAGCCCGCGGACGTCGCGCCCGTGGCTGCCCGCCTCGCTGCGGAAGCACGGCGTGTAGGCCGCGTAGGCGATCGGGAGCGACGCGCCGTCCAGGATCTCGTCGGCGTGGAGGTTCGTGACCGGGACCTCGGCCGTCGGGATGAGGTACAGGTCGTACGCCCTCTCCGGGTCGCTCTTCTGCGTCTTGAACAGGTCCTCGGCGAACTTGGGCAGGTTGCCCGTGCCGAACAGCGCCGTGTCCTTGACGAGGAAGGGCGGCAGCACCTCGAGGTAGCCCTGCTCGCGCGTGTGCAGGTCGAGCATGAACGAGATGAGCGCCCGCTCGAGGCGGGCGGCGGCGCCCATCAGCACGGTGAAGCGCGCCCCCGAGAGCTTCGCCGCGCGCTCGAAGTCGAGGAGGCCGAGGGCCGTCCCGATGTCCCAGTGCGACTTCGGCGCGAACGAGAAGCTCGGCTTCTCGCCCCACGCCCGGACGACCACGTTGCCCTCCTCCCCCGCGCCCACGGGCACCGACGGGTCCGGCAGGTTGGGCACCATGGAGAGCAGCTCGGTCATCCGCTTCTCGAGCTCGGAGACGACCTGCTCGGACTCCTTGATCCGGGTCGACAGGGCCTTCAGCTCGTCGCGCTTCTGCGCGAACTCAGGAGATTTCTTGTCGAGGCGCGCCATCGCGTCGTTCGCCGCGTTGCGCTCCGCCTGCCACCGCTCGAGCTCCTGGATGTTGGACCGCCTCGCGCTGACCGTGGAGGCGAAGTCGTCTCCGAGGCTGGCGGCGGCGGCGGGCGAGCGGAGAGCGAGCGCCGCGCGCACCTCATCGAGGTGCTCCGCGACGTAGCGAGGATCGAGCATACCCCAGGGTTTAGCCGAAGCCTGCACGCGCGTCAGCAGCCGCGACGCGCCGCTCCGAGGATGGGCCCGCTCCCCGCCAGACGCTCGGCGGGGAGCGGCGCGCAGGGAGGCGCTAGGCGCTGGCGCCCAGGCTGCGCAGCACGAACTGGAGGATGCCGCCGTGCTGGTAGTAGTCGACCTCGTTCGGCGTATCGATGCGCGCGGTGACGGTGAAGGTCTTCTTCGCCCCGCCTTCCCCGGTCGCGACGACGTTGAGCTTCTTGCCCGGCGTGAGGTTGTCCGAGATGCCGTCGATCTCGAACACCTCGCGCCCGGTGAGGCCGAGGGTGGACGCGTCCTCGCCCGGCGCGAACTCGAGCGGGAGCACGCCCATGCCGACCAGGTTCGACCGGTGGATGCGCTCGAAGCTCTTCGCGATGACCGCGCGCACGCCGAGCAGCTTGGTCCCCTTGGCCGCCCAGTCGCGCGACGACCCGGTGCCGTACTCGGCGCCGGCGATCACGAGCAGCGGCACGCCCTCGGCCTTGTACTGCATGGCCGCGTCGTAGATCGTGGTCTTCTCGCCGTCGGGCAGGTGCACCGTGATCCCGCCTTCCTCGCCGGGGCGAAGGGCGTTCTTGAGGCGGATGTTCGCGAACGTGCCGCGCATCATCACCTCGTGATTGCCGCGGCGGGCGCCGTACGAGTTGAAGTCCGCGGGCGCGACGCCGTGCTCGACCAGGTACTTCGCGGCGGGGCTGTTCTTGGCGATGTTGCCGGCCGGGGAGATGTGGTCGGTCGTCACCGAGTCGCCGAGCAGCGCGAGCACGCGCGCGGCCCGGATGTCGGTGAGCGGCGCCGGCTCCTTCGACAGCCCCTCGAAGAACGGCGGCCTGCGCACGTAGGTCGAGCCCTCGTCCCACACGAACGTCTGGCCGCCCGGGACCGCGAGCTTCTGCCACTCCTCGTCGCCGGCGAAGACGTTCTCGTACTGCACCTGGAACTGCTCGGGCCGCACGGCCGTCCGGATGGCCTCGTTGACCTCGGCCGAGCTCGGCCAGATGTCCTTGAGGTACACCGGCTCGCCGTTGCGATCCGTGCCGACCGGCTCCTTGAAGAGGTCGGCGTCGACGTCGCCGCGCAGCGCGTACGCGACGACGAGCGGCGGAGAGGCGAGGAAGTTCATCCGCACGTGCTGGTTGATGCGGCCCTCGAAGTTGCGGTTGCCCGAGAGGACGCTCGCCACGACGAGATCGTTGTTGCGGATCGTGTCGCCGATCACGTCCGGCAGCGGCCCGGAGTTGCCGATGCATGTCGTGCAACCGTAGCCGACCAGGTGGAAGCCGAGCGCCTCGAGGTACGGCAGGAGCCCCGCCTGGCGCAGGTAGTCGGTGACGACCTTCGACCCGGGGGCGAGCGACGTCTTCACCCACGGCTTCACCGTGAGCCCGCGCTCGACGGCCTTCTTCGCGAGCAGGCCCGCGCCCAGCATGACCGCCGGGTTCGACGTGTTGGTGCAGGACGTGATCGCGGCGATCACGACCGAGCCGTGGCGCAGCGTGTAGCGCGTGTCGCCCTCGGTGATCTCCGCCGGGCGCATGACCTTCTCGAGCGCGGGGGCGCGCGCGGCGGCGTGGCCGGCCCCCTCCTCGAGGAACGCCTTGACCGCGGGCGCGTCGGCGGCGGCGAACTCCTTCTCGAGCATGCCCTGGAGCGAGGCGCGGAAGGTGCGCTTCGCGTCGCGCAGCGGGACGCGGTCCTGCGGCCGCTTCGGGCCGGCGATCGACGGCACCACGTCGCCGAGGTCGAGCGAGAGGGTGTCGCTGAAGACGGGGTCCGGGGTGCTGTCCGTGCGGAACAGCCCCTGCTCCTTGTAGTAGGCCTCGACGAGCGCGACGAGCTGCGCGGGCCGGCCGGAGAAGCGCAGGAACGCGATCGTCTCGTCGTCGACGGGGAAGAAGCCGATCGTGGCGCCGTACTCGGGCGCCATGTTGGCGATCGTGGCGCGGTCCGGGAGCGAGAGCGCGCTCAGGCCGGGGCCGTAGAACTCCACGAATTTCCCGACCACCTTCTTCTGCCGCAGCATCTGCGTCACCGTGAGGACGAGATCGGTCGCGGTCGCGCCCTCGGGCAGGCTGCCGTGGAGCTTGAAGCCCACGACCTCGGGGATGAGCATCGAGAGCGGCTGGCCGAGCATCGCCGCCTCGGCCTCGATGCCGCCGACGCCCCAGCCGACGACCCCGAGCCCGTTGATCATCGTGGTGTGCGAGTCGGTGCCGACGAGCGTATCCGGGTAGACCAGCGTGCCCTGCCGCATGACGGCGCCCGCGAGGTACTCCAGGTTGATCTGGTGGCAGATGCCCTGGTCGGGCGGAACCACGCGGAAGTTCGTGAACGCCTGCGCTCCCCAGCGGAGGAACGCATAGCGCTCCTCGTTGCGCTCGAACTCGAGCGCCGCGTTCACCTTCACGGCCGTCGAGGACGCAAACCGGTCGACCTGGACCGAGTGGTCGATCACGAGATCGACGGGCTGGAGCGGGTTGATCTTGAGCGAGTCGCCGCCGAGCTTCGCGAGCGCCTCGCGCATGGCGGCGAGATCGACCACGGCGGGCACGCCGGTGAAGTCCTGGAGCAGCACGCGCGCGGGGTGGAAGGCGATCTCCTGCGAGGGGCGGGCCTTCGGGTCCCAGTTGAGGACGGCCTCCACGTGGTCCTTGCGCACGACGCGCCCGTCCTCGTGGCGGAGGAGGTTCTCCAGGAGGATGCGGAGCGAGAAGGGGAGCTTGTCGATCGACGCGCCGCCTTGCGCCAGCGAGGTGAGCTTGTAATAGGTGTATGTTTCGGCTTGAACCGTCAGCGTGCTCTTGGTGCCAAAGCTGTCGACCATGCGGCCTCCTCCAACGTCCGGAGCGCCCTTGTAGGCGCCCCGAAGCCGCTAATCTAGTGTTATGTGCGCGCGCTTCACCCTCGCCGTTCCGGACTTTGCGACCCTCATCGCACTGCTCGAGTCGTCCTCCTCTGGCGCGGGCCGAGCAGGCGGCGGCCCGGCTCGGTCGATTGCCGCTGATCCGGAGATAGCGGCAAGGTTTCGGCCTCGTTTCAACATCGCACCTGCGACCGTCCACCCGGTGCTGCGCGCGCGGGACGGCCGGCGCGCGCTGGTGGCGGCGACCTGGGGCTTCGTGGGGCGTTTCGCCAGGGGCGGCGCCGGGCCTGCGCTCCTGGCCAACGCGCGCGCCGAGAGCGCGCGGGCGAAGCCGACGTTCCGCGAGGCGTTCGCGGCGCGCCGCTGTGTGGTGCCGGCGGACGGCTTCTACGAGTGGACCGGACCCAAGGGCGCGCGGCGGCCCACCTGGTTCCACCCTGCGGACGGCGGGCTGCTCCGCCTGGCGGGGCTGTACCAGCCGGCGAAGGACCTCGACACGGGGGAGCCCGACCTCCGGTTCACGATCCTGACCACCGAGGCGAACGCCGACGTCGCGCCGATCCACGACCGCATGCCGGTCCTGCTGGGCCCCGGGGACGTGGACCTCTGGCTCGGCGTCGGCGACGGAGCGGACGCGGATCGGGCCGAGGCGCTGCTCCGGCCGGCGCCTCGCGGCGCCCTCGCGGCGCGCGCCGTCTCGCCGCGGGTCAACTCGGTCGCGCACGACGACCCCGCCCTGCTCCAGGAACTCGCGGCGGAGGCCGCTGCTCCGAAGGCCGCTGCCCCGAAGGCCGGCGGCACGCTTCCGCTGTTCGATCTCGATGGCGGCGCGAGGCCCGCCATCCCCTCCGGCCGGACCTCGCGCCGCTGATCTACGGCAACGTGCGTTGATGTGCGCTGGCTGGCTTGCGATGGTCAGCGGGCGGAGGCGCTGCTCGCGCGACCGCCCTTGCGGCCTGTGCGGCTGGTCTTCGCCGGTCGGCTCGGCTTGCGCGCGGGCGCGGCTCGCCCGGTCTTCGCGGGCGCCGTGGCCGCTGTCTTCTTCCGTCCGGTCGCGGTGGTGCGGCGCCCCTTCTGCGCGGCCCGCGCCGGTTCGGCGCGCTGCGTCGACGCGCGCTTCGCGGGTGGACGCTTGGCCGCCGCCTTGCGCGCCGACGGCTTCGCCGTGCGCGCGCGGCGGCCGGCGGTGGCGGCGGGCATGCTCTTCGCGACGTTCCGAGCGAGGAGCGCCTCCACGTCGCTCTCGCGCACCTGGCCGAAGCGCGCCTCCAGGCGGCTGCCGAGCTCCTCGAGGCGCGCGGCGCCCATGGCGCTCTCGACCTGGGGGAAGAGCTCCTTCTCCTCCTCCTCGACGTGGTGCTGCACGAGCTCCTTCAGCACGCCGAGCCTGGCGTGAAAGGTTTCGTCACCCGGCTCGGTGCTGAGCAATTTCTGCAACATGACGTCGACGAGCGCGTGCTCCTCGTACGAGGTCGGGATCAGGGGGGAGGCGCCGAGCGCCTCCCGGCTCTCGGGGTAGAAGAGCTCCTCCTCGATGGCCGAGTGGCTCACGAGGGTCGCCACGAGCTCGTCGCGGAGCGCGCTGATCTCGTCGCTGTCAGCCTGCGACATGCGCTCGAAGAGCTCTTCGACTTCCTGGTGATGCTCCTTCAATAGGTCGGTCGCCTTCATGCGGGGACTCCTCTCACGGAAAGATGAAGCGCCGTCGAGGCGCTTGGCCTGTGCGGCCTGCGGGTTTGCGCGAAGCATGCCAGGCGAAATGGGCGCGCGAAGCGAGCGCACGACGCGCACGCGCGGGCGCGGGCGTACGTCGTTTGGCCAACCCGCGCGGGGGCGTCGCGGCGCGCGACGCGGGGCGTGCTGCCCCGCAGCGAGGCATCATGGCGCCGCTGGAGCGTGATCGCGCGCGGCCTGCGCGATGTCGCGGACGCCTTCGCCCGCGCAGGGCGCCGGCGCGCCGCCGGGCGCCGTCAGCGGGCTTTCGTCGGCTCGCAGGCGCGGGCGCAGGTCGATCGCGCGGGCCTCAGTTCGCGCCCCATACGTTGAGCACGGCCGCCGTTTCCGCGTCGATCGTGGCCGGCTCCCGTTGCGCCGCGGGCGCGCGCACGGACAGGTCGAACGTCACGGTACGCCGGAAGAGCGACACGGTGGCGAGGGGCATCACCTCGCGACGGTTGAAGGCGCAGGTCGGGTCCACGTCGAGGTCGCAGAGATAGGGGGGAACGCCGAGTCGACCCGAAAGCACGAGGTTGCCCCACCGGGTGGAGTAACGATCGCCGAGGGCGGCGATCTGGGGGCCGCGCTCGACGCCCTCGAGGCCGGAGGCGACCGCCGCCAGATCCTTCCCGAGCGGTTTGCGGGCGAACGAGAGGCCGAGGGCGGCGATCGCCGTGCGCGCGACGTCGATGATCTCGGTCGGGGCAGCGACGCGCTGGCCGGCGTACAGATCACCGGGAAAGTGGACATAAAGCGGGAGCGTCAGGACGGGCTCCTGGAGCTCCATGCCCTCGCCGTAGAGCACGGCGTCGGAGCGCCCGCTGGCCAGATCGCCGGTCACGATGAAGAGGGTCTCGTCCCACAGGCCGGCGGCCTTGAGGGTCCCGATGAGGTTGCCGAGGGCGCGGTCCTGGCCGGCGAGGGCGATGGAGAAGAGGTCGCGGATCCGGTCGCGATCCTCGGGGCTGAGCACATCGCGGCGCCGGTTCCTCAGCCTGGCCAGCACCTGGGCGGCGCGGCGCGGCTCGACGGGGCCGGCGTACTCGGCGGGCTTGAGGGCGTTCAGCTCCTTCGGGGTGACCTCCCAGGGCGGATGGCCGCCGCGCGCGTGGACGAACGCGAGGAGGCGGTTGGAAGCGTCCTGGCGGACGGTCTCGCTGATCCAGGTGGCGGCGGCGTCGATCGGGGTGGTGGCTGGCTCGCCGCTCGTCGGGGGGTGCTCGAGGACCCGGGACCAGCCGGGTCCGAAGCCGAACGCCCGGAACGTGGTGGGGACGCCGGTGAAGAACCCGGTGCGGATGCTGCTGTCGCTCGCGATGGCGCCGATGGTGGTGACGTGGGCGGGGAGGCGGGCCCCGGTGTCGGCGACGGTGTGGGCCGGCGGCGGAAGACCGGTGAGCAGCGACGCCGCCACGGCGGACACGACCGTGCTCGGCCCGCGGTGGTGATCGAACGTCGTCGCCGACGTCGCGAGCTCCGAGAGCGTGGCGAGGTGCGGCTCCGGACGACCGCTCCAGGGGGGCAGATCGGGCCGCTCGACCCCGTTCAGGGCGACGATCACGACGGCGCGCGCTGCGGGCACGGACGGAGGCGGCTCCGGCGATCCGGCGAGGACGGGGTCGCCGAAGAGGATGCGTCCGCCGCGGGCCGCGGCGGCGGCGCGGAGCTCGAGGGAGATGAGGGACCCGGCGAAGGGCGCGAGCGGCAGCTCGACGTCGGTCCAGGTCGCCTTGTCGCCGCCCTCGACGTGGACGCGATGGATCACGAGGGGCTCCTGGCCGTCGCGGAGGACGCGGATCTCGGCGTCGCCTTCTCCCGAGCCCAGCGCGCCGATGGAGGTGTGGAGGCGGGTCACCCTGGAAGGGCGAAAGGCGCAGCGGACCGCGCCCGGCGCGCGCAGCGCGATGGACCGGTGGGGGACGCCCGACAGCGCGGCGGCGGGCGCGACGACGTCGCGCAGGGTCGGGGGGCCGTACGTGGCCGGGTCCTCGTCCGGGATGCCCACGCGCACCCAGTCGACGTCGGCGAACGACTCCCCCTCGCGGAGCCGGCCGGAGAACTGGAGCGTGAGGGTGTGCAGGCCGGGGTCGGCGGGGAGCGTGGTGGTCGGGGTCGAGGCGATGCGGATCTGGTCGCGCTGGAGGCGGAGCGTTCCGAGCAGCTGGTCGTCCAGGGAGACGGTGGCGTACTTGGAGGTGAGCCCGACGGCCCGGGCGGACACGAAGATGGGGCTCGCGGACGGCAGAACGAACGTGAGCTTGATCTGTCGCTCCGAGATCCGCGCCCAGGTGGATCCATCGTGCTCGACCGCCTGGATGCCGGTGGGCACGGTCCCTTGCCACGCGAAGCGGCCGAGGAGCGCGCCCGCGCCGGTATCGAACAGGAGCCCTCGGTGCTCGAGATCGCAGCTCGGCAGCTCGTCGATGAGGTGCACGACGTCGCGCGCCGGCGGCGGAGGCGTCGCCCGCGGGCTCGCGGACGCTGCGGCCGGGGCGCCGGAAGGCAGATCGCGGGTCGACGTCTCGCACCCGGTGCAACCGGAGAGGAGCGCGGCCGCGGCGGAGGCGAGCGTGAGCGCGAAGGAGGGATGGCGGGTTCGGATCACGCGGGCGCGCACGGGGCGTCCTCTACCACGAGCGGGGTGCCCTGCCTGTGGCTGGGCACCCCGGGGCGAGCGCCGGCTTCTCGATTGCCTGGGGGAGCGCTCGTGGCGCGCTCAGCGGCGCCACGGCGGCGCGACGCGGAGCCGGGTGAGGCGGCCGGCCTTGACGACCGCGAAGCGCACGCGCTCCTCGTCCCGGAGCTTCGCCCGGATCTCGTAGGCGCCGTCCTTGGGCGCGAGCGGCAGCTTGACGCTGCCGGTGCCGACCTTCCGCCCGTCCACGAAGAGCGTGTCGCCCGCGCCGGCGATCACCTCCAGCATGCCCTGCCCCTCGGGCACCTTGTGCTCGGCGGCCAGCGGCAGATCCTCGGGGAGCACGGGGTTCGATGTCGTCTCGCCGATCGGCCCGGCGGCAGCCGGCGCCGGCGTGGCGACGACCGCCGCCGCGACCACGCTCGACGAGCCGGCGGCGGCGGGCACAGCGCCGGGCGGGGCAGCGGTCGCGGGCTCCGCGGCCGGCGGGCTCGGCTGGTCGGAGGGCGGCGAGGCAGCCTGCAGCTCGTGATCGCGCGACAACCGCGCGGCCACCGCGAAGACGAACGCCGCCACCGCGAAGAGGACCCACATCGTCATGCGGTTGTCGCGGGCGGGCGGCTGCGGCGTCGGCACGTAGGCCGACGGCCGGCGCACGCGGCGCGGCGTGGGCGACTCGTCGATGGCGGGCGCCGGGGCGGGGGCCGCGAGCCGCGCGGCGGGCGGCGCCGCGGGGACCCTGAGCGCGGCGGGCGCAGGCGCCTCGACGACCGGCGGCGGCGGGAGCGAGCCCAGCGTCAGCAGCCGCTCGGGCTTCGGGTACTCCAGCGCGGGCAGCGTGGCCTCCGGCCTGCGGGGCGCGGGCGCCACGCCGGGCACGGCCGGCGTCACGCCCGCCAGCAGAGCAGCGTCCACCTGGGGGCTCCGCGCCGCGCGCACGCTGACCACATCGCCTTGAAGCTCGGCGAGATCGCTCGGAACCCGTGCGTTGACCAGCGCGCTGGAGAGCGCCGTCGCCTCCTCCTCGCGCGCGCTCGCGAACGCCGTGTCCTCGTCCTCGCCGTCCACGGACAGCACGTGGACAGACATGGCCGAGCCCGGCCCCGACACCGCCGAGCTCGGCGCAGCCGAGCCGCGCGCCGGCATGGCCGATCGCGGCGCCACCGAGCCGGGCACCACCGTGAGCTGGTCGTCGGTGAGCTCGACCGAGGCGCGCGACGACGCGGCGGCGGCGTCGCCGGCGAGCTCCGGCGGCAGCGCCGCGACCGGGGCGGCCCGCTCCGGGACGCGCCGCACGCCGCGGAGCGTCTCCTCCTCGTAGGCCACGGCGGGGGCGAGCAGGTCCTCTCCCTCGCGGCTGATCACCCTGCGCACGCCGCCGCGCGCCGCGACGTCGTTCAGCACGTCCTCGACGAGGCCCGCGGCGAACTCCCCCGAGGTGATGACCGATCGCGGCGACGTCCCGCGGGCGAGCGCTCTCAGGAGCGAGCGCGCCGGCTCGGGCGTCGCGTCGGCGGTCGCGCCCATCCCCTCCAGGTCGAGGACGACGCGCTCGACCTGCATCAACGGCGGCCCGTGGAACAGCCGCTGGGCGGCCCGGGCCGCCGCGATCGCGGGCAGGAGCTGCTCCGCGAGCGTCCCCTCGAACCCGGGGCGCGGCGGCGCCGCGAGCTCGCTCTCCGGCAGAGGCTCCACCACGAAGCGGCCGGAGCCGACGCCGAGGAGCGCCGCGAGCACGGAGGGGCCGCGGTGGAACGTCCCGTCCTGCGCCGTCCGGGTCGCGCCGGCGGGGCGGCCGTCCTTGAGCAGCACCTCGTACAGGAACGCGGCGTCCCGGACCGACACGAGCGCGTCGGGCCGGCGCGCGCACGAGAGCGACAGCAGCGTCCGCGCCGTCATGCCGTCGAGCCGCCCGCGGACCTCGCCGCCCGTCGCGATGCGCTCGGCGACGCGCCGCCTGCCCCGCAGGACCTCGTGCACCCGCTGCACGAAGGCCGCGGCGCTCTCCTCCTTGCGGAGGTAGCCGTCGGCCTGGGCGCCGAGCTCGCGGAGCCGCTGGAGCAGGTCCTCCTTCCAGGAGAGCAGGATGACCGGCACGTCGCGCAGCGCGACGTCGCGCTTGAGCGCGCGGCAGAGGGCGAAGCCGTCGAGCCGCGGCATCAGCACGTCGCTCACGACAAGGTCCGGCGTCGTCTGGTACGCGAGGTCGAGCGCCCGCGCGCCGTCGTGCGCCTCGTGCACGTTCGCGCCTGCGGCCCGGAGCACGCCGGCGAGGAACCACGTCACCGCCGGATCGTCGTCCGCCACCACGATGTCGAGCGCGTCGAGCCCCGCGTCGCCCGGCGCCGCGCTCGATGCGATCGACGCGCTGATCGTGCGCGCCGGCGACTTCGCGCGGATCTCGCTGTGCAGCCGCGAGCGCTCGCCCTCGGGCGCGCTCGGCGCGATCATCCACGGGGCGAGCGGCAGCGCGCCCTCCGGCCCGTTCGGCGAGAACCGCACGCCGCCCTGCGAGCGGATCGTCACGAGATCGCGGATGCGCGCCACCGCGCCCCAGAGCGCCGCGAGGACCTCGGCGCCGTCGCCGAGATCGACGTGCTCCCCGCGGCTCCTCGGCTCGGCGGCGTCGCAGAGGCCGCGGCGAAGCTCCTCGGCGAGGCGCGCCCCGAGCTCGTCGAGGTTGACGGCCCCGAGCGGCCCGCGCGCGGCGCGCGCGGTCTCAGCGCGCACGCAGGCCACCGCTGCCTCCGCGGCGGCGCGCCGGAGCGCGTCCGGCGACACGGGCTTCGGCAGCGCGCGCGCGGCGCCGAGCGCCACGTAGGGAGCCGCGTCCTCGGGCCGCGCGAAGCGGCCGACGGCGACGACGGGGACCAGGTCGGTCAGCGGATCGGCGGCCAGCGCCTCCGCCAGCCCGCGCGCGCCCGGCATGTCCGCGTCGAGCAGGACCAGATCCGGAGCGAAGGCCCGCGCGAGATCGATCGCCGTCTCCACGTCGTCGGTCCGCTCGACCTCGAACGACGGCCCGACGTCGGCGCTCGCCGAGTCGAACGCCTCGGCGAGCGGCGCGGCGCCCACGACGAGGACCGTGATCGGCGCGTCGATCGACGCGACCGGCGCGGCCTCGGGCGCCTCGGCGGGGGGCGCCTGCTCCGCGCCGCGCGTCGAGGACGCGCGCGCTTCCTCTTCCTCCTCGAGCGAGAGCGGCTCGGCGGCGAGCGCGCGGCCGTTGCTCACGCCCGCGATCCACGTCGTGGCCTGGCCCTTGGCCACACCCGCGCCATCCGGCCGCGCGCTGGCGCTGCGTGCGTTCGGCTGATCCGCGGCAGCGCGCGCGCGGGGCGGCGCCGACGCCTGCTCACCCATGGCCGACTGCCCCCAGGCCAGGGCGGGCAGCTCCTCGAGCAGCTTCCGGAGGGCCGCCGCGGCCTCGCCGCTGAGCCGCGCGCCGTTCGCGGCGACGAGCTGCGACTCCCCTTCGGCGAGCCGCTCGGCGACCCGCACGAAGCGCAGGAGGCGCGCCCCCGCGCCGAGCGAGTGCAGGCGCCGCTTCAGCTCCTCGACGAGCCGCGGCGCATCGCCGTCTGCCTCGATCCGCCGGACCATCTCGCGGAGCTCCGCCACGCGGCGACCCAGGTTCGCCACGAACTCGGCGCGCGCTCCGCCCAGCCGCTCGTGCCGAGCCTCGCTCGCTGGATTGCTGCGCGGCCCCGCGTGCTCCACTGCCGTCGATCCTACGCCCATTGGCGGTCCCGTATCACAGGAGGATCGGACACCCGAACTTCTCGGCGATCGCGCCCCCGCGCCCGTGGCTCCCGGCCGCGCGCCGGCGCCCCAAGGTCACCTCACGGCGGCCCCAGCTCGGCGGCGATCTGCTCCCGGACCCATGCGCCGGCGGCGCGCGTGCCGAGCGTGCCGCCCACATCGACCGTGCACATCCCCTGGTCGAGCGCCAGGGAGACCCAGCGCTCGATGCGGCGCTCTTCCTCGGGCCACCCGAGGTGAGCGAGCAGCAGCCCCGCGGTGAGCATCGCCGCGAACGGGTTCGCGATGTCCTTGCCGGCGAGCGGCGGCGCCGACCCGTGCACCGGCTCGAACAGCGCGACCCGCGCCGGATCGGACGCGTGCACGTTCGCGCTCGCCGCCATGCCGAGCCCCCCCTGCAGCGCCGCGCCGAGATCGGTCACGATGTCGCCAAACAGGTTGTTCGTCACGATCACCTGGAATTGCGCGGGATCCTGGATGACGTACAGGCAGAGGGCGTCCACGTAGACGTGGTTCGACTGGATCTCCGGATACTGGGCGCGCACCTCGTGGAAGACGCGCAGCCAGAGCTCGTGCGCGTGCCGCATCGCGTTCGACTTGTCCGCCATCGTGACCCGCGTCCGGCCGTTCGCGCGCGCGTAGTCGAACGCCGCGCGGATGATCCGCTCGACGCCCTTCCTCGTATTTACGTCCTCATTGATCGCGACCTCGTCGGGGGTGCCGCGTTTGAACTGCCCGCCCATCCCGACGTAGATCCCCTCGGTGTTCTCGCGGAACACCACGAAGTCGATGTCCTTCGCCGTGCGGCCTTTGAGCGGCACCAGCCGGTCCGACAGCGCGCGGACGGGCCTCACATTGGCGTAGAGGTCGTAGCCGAAGCGCATGCCGAAGAGGATGTCGCGCGCGTGCTCCAGGTTGGGCACACGGGGATCACCCAGGGCGCCGAGCAGCACCGCCGAGCACTCGCGCTGGATGGCGATCTGGATCTGGTTCGGGAAGGTCGTCCCGTCGCGCAGGTACCGGTCGGCGCCGAGATCGAGCTCCCAGAGGTCGATCGGCAGCCCTGCCCGCTCCTGATAGAGCTCGAGCAGGAGCTTCGCCTCGGCGATGACGGACGGGCCGATGCCGTCACCGCCGATGATCGCGATTTTCTTCTTCTTTTTGGCTGCCACGAGGTCGCGCTCCCGGTCAGCCGAGCGCGCGTTCGACCGGCACGTACTCCAGCCGGTGGGCCGCTGCGACGGGGCCGTAGGTCACGTGGCCGCCGTGGGTATTGATGCCGAGGGCGACGGACCTGTCGGCCTTGGCCGCGGCGACGATGCCCTGGTTGGCGATCGCCACCGCGTAGCCGATCGTCGTGTTCGTGAGCGCCCAGGTGCTCGTGTGCGAGACCGCGCCCGGCATGTTGGCGACGCAGTAGTGAACGACCCCGTGCACCTCGTAGGTCGGGTTGTCGTGGGTCGTCGGGCGGCAGGTCGCGATGCACCCGCCCTGATCCACGGCGACGTCGACGACGACCGTCCCTCTCTCCATGCGGCGGATGTGCTCCTCGGTCACGAGCTGGGGCGCCTTGGCGCCGGGCACGAGCACCGCGCCGACCACGAGATCGGCGCGCTCGCACATCATCTCGATGTTCTCCGCGTTGGAGTAGAGCGTCTCGATCGCGCCCCCGAACACGTCTTCGAGGTAGCTCATCGTCTCGGCGCGGACATCGAGCACGGTGACCTGCGCCCCCATCCCGACCGCGATGGTCGCTGCGTTCCGGCCGACCACGCCGCCGCCGAGGATCGCCACGCGGCCGCGCCGCGTCCCCGGCACGCCGCCGAGGAGCACGCCCTTGCCGCCCCGCTCTTTCTCCAGGCACGAGGCGCCGACCTGAACGGCCATCCTGCCGGCCACCTCGCTCATGGGCCGCAGCAGCGGCAGCGAGCCGTCCTCGTGCTGGATGGTCTCGTACGCGATGCCTGTCACGCCTCGCTTGGCGAGCTCCCGCGTGAGATCCGGCTCGGCGGCCAGGTGCAGGTAGGTATAGAGGAGGAGACCCTGGCGAAAGTGGCCGTACTCGGCGGGGAGCGGCTCCTTCACCTTCACGACCATGTCGGCGCTCCACGCTTCCGCTGCCGACCTCGCGATGAGGGCGCCCGCGCGTCCGTAGGCTTCGTCGGAGATCCCGCTGCCTTCGCCGGCGCCGGACTCCACGAGGACCTTGTGCCCGTGCCCGACCAGGGCCCGGACTCCCGCGGGCGTCATGCCGACGCGGTACTCACGTGTCTTGATCTCCTTGGGGACTCCGATAAGCACGATCGCGCTCCTCTCCTCGCCGAACTGCTGAAGCGAGGCGTGTGCGACGATAGCAGAAACCTGCCCTCGCAACGCCGTGAGCCACCGAGTCAAACGCCGGTTTCCGAGGCGAGAAACCCGGAAGATCCGTTCTGAAGCTACGTTTTCGTCGGCTGGTCACACGCCCGCGGCGGCCTCGAGCGCGGCGCGGACGAGCAGCGTGATCTGTCCCGGCGAGGCGAGATCGAGCGGCCCCATCATGGCCTCTGCGTCGAGCAGCAGGAGCTCCAGAGCCTCGCAGTGCGCTGCCAGCGCGTCCTCACCGCCGTCGCCGAGCCGGACGACCGCGGCCGCGCCGTGCAGAGCGAGCGGCCAGGCTGGCGCGAAGCTCTCCTCGATGGGGAGGCCGACCAGCGCGAGCTCGACGCCGTCGCCGAGCCGGATCACGCCGAGCGGCCTCGGGATCGCCGCCTGCGGCGGAGGCTCGGCGGGGACGATGGCGTCTCCGATGCGGCGGACCGCATGAGAGAGCGTCGCCATGCGGCGCGTGCTTGCGGCGATGACGAGGTGGGGCGGCGAGGCGAAGCCGGGCCGGGCCAGACGGGTCACCAGGGACCGGAGGACCGGAAGGTGCTCCGACGGCGCGAACGGCGTCGTGAGGTCGGCGAGCGAGATGCGGCGGATCTTCCCGGAGGCCGTGAGCTCCATCAGGACCTCGAGGATCAGGAGATCCGGCCCGCTGATCTCGTCGAGCAGCTCGTCGAGGTTGTGCGGCATCTGGAGCAGCGCCGCCAGCTTCTCGGCCACGGCCGCGCGCTCCGCCGGCTCCCCGACGGGCGCCGGCGGTGAGGTCGTCGGGGTGCGCAGCGCCTCGAGCCTGAACGCGGCCGGCTCCGCGGCGCGGAGCGTGGGCGGCGGCGGCATCGACCCGCCGCGGTTGCCCTTCACGTCGCTGGCCGGCATCGGCGGGGCGGTGAAGTCGGGCAGCGAGGTCATGGCGCTCGCCAGGGGCGCGGCGCTCCCTCGGTCCGCCGCGGCGCTGTCGCCGAAGGTCGCGTCGACGCTGAACGTCTCGTGGTCCGGGAGCGGGGACAGGTCGAGATCGTCGCTCGCGGGCTCGGTCACCAGGAAGGCCTCACCGGCCGGCGCGAGCTCGGATCGCCGGCGCTGGACCTCGTCGACCTGGCGGAGCGCTTCCATCAGGAGGCGCGAGGTCGGCGCCATGATGCGGCGCGCGCTCGCCGGTTCGCCGGGTGAGAACGCGAAGTGTCCGTCCCGCTCGCCGAGCAGCCGGTAAAGCGCCTTCTCCCCCTCGAGGCGGCGGTAGACGGCATCGATCACCTCCCCCGCCGAGAGCCGCAGCTCCCCTGCCCCGGTCGG
Source organism: Sorangium sp. So ce302 (assembly GCF_051530145.1). Taxonomy (GTDB): domain Bacteria; phylum Myxococcota_A; class Polyangia; order Polyangiales; family Polyangiaceae; genus Sorangium; species Sorangium cellulosum_B. The sequence goes on from NZ_CP150326.1 coordinate 11,887,049, forward strand.
CGTGGTGATGCCGAGGATGCCGCTCCGGCGGTTCATCGCGAGCAGCTGGAGCAGGTCGACGAGCGGGACCTGCTGGAGGTCGCCGCGGATCTCCTGCGGCACCGTCGGCTTGGAGCCGCGCGGCGACGCCTCGGTGATCCGCGAGACGATGTGATCGACGTCGCCCCGCAGGACCTCGTCGAGGCCCAGATCGCCCTCGGCGCCGTCGACGAGGAAGAGGATCGGGGTATCGGCGAGGTCGGGGACGGCGGCAAACGCGTCCGCGAGCGCGTTGTCCTCGTCGAGCGCCCTGGCGGCGAGCACGACGTCGGGCCGGCGCTTGAACGCCTGCTCCACGGCTTCGAACGCGCCGTTCGCGTTGGTCACGGTGAGACCACGCGCCCTGAGCGCCGACGCGAGCGCGCCGAGCGCGTCCACGTCCGAATCAACCAACAGCACCCTGCGAGACACTGGATCGGCGCCCTCCGAGTCAGCCGAAGACCCGCAGCCCGGCCGCGCGGCCGAGCCGCTCGGCGAGGAAGTCCGCGAGCAGCGGATCGGCGGCATGGATACCCTTCACGAACCCCCCCTGATTACGCCCTACCAGGGCATACGCGCCGTGCTCCGCGAGGACACAGAGCGCCTCGATGTCGTCGCACCCTGGCGAGGATCGGAGGTCGACGGTGTGCACCACCACGTCGTCGCGCGGCGAGGCCAGCTGCGCCTTGACCTGCGCTCCCAGGCTCAGCCCGTCGTGGTGAGCGACCAGCAGGAACACGGCGCCCCCGCGGAGCGCGTTCCTGACGACCGACGTCGCGAGCAGAATCGTATCGGACACCGACAGATCGAGCGCGCGGGGCGCCGAGATCGCGGAAGCTCCGCCGGCCGCGGGGGACTCCCGGACGAGGAGGCTGACGATCTCGCCGATGCTCCGCCGGTCCTGAGGGACGCGGTGGACGATCGAGGACTTGGTGGCGTCGGCGCGCCGCCGGGCGATGCGGAGCAGCTGAGCGAGGCTCTGGCCGTCCTGGGGGAAAGTGGCGACCCCGACGAGCAGGCCCTTCGGCAGGTACCCGGCCCGCTTCTCGCTCTCGGCGACGTGGGACAGCATCCGTCGATGGCAGGCGTGGGCCTCCAGGGCGGCCGTCTCGGGCATGAGCAGGTGGAACTCGTTCTCGTCGACGCGGGCCAGGATGTCGGTGTCGCGCACGGCGCGGAGCAGGTGCTCGACGACCTGACCCGGGTTGTGCGTGTTCGCAGGGGGCGCCGGCGTGGTCCTCCAAAAGGCGAGGTCGCCTGGGCGCTCCGGTGCGGCTGCTGCATCCGGCTCGATCACGATGGTCGCGATCGTGAACCGGCGGCCGTACCGTCTGGCCTTGTCGATCTCCCGGCCGGCGACGTCGACGTAGTAGGCAAACGAGTAGGCGCTCGACGCCGGATCCTTCATCGCGGCGCCGCCTGTCGAGCGTTCGCGCTCGCCGAGGAGGGCAAGCGCCGTCGTCGCCTGCGTGGCGAGCAGCTTGACGAGGCCGTCGAGGAGCGGGGCGCGCCGCGGGGTCGAGGCCGCGCTGTCCGGGCGCCTGACCGAGGGGAACGCGGAGCTGCGGCCGGGCTCCTTCTGGAGGAGGAGATGCCCTGCGGCGAGCTTGCGGAGCGCCAGCGGGACGACGATGAGCTGCTCGCGCCGGGCGAAATCGAGGATGTCGGTCTCGGTCCCGTAGGCGGGCGCGCGGTCGAGCGGCCCCATCGCCGCGGAGCGGACCAGCTCGCTGGAGCGTTCTCCGGCGGCCAGGTAGACGGCGGCCGCCGCCGCGCCCGTCGCCTCGACGAACACCTCGGCGAGCTGCTGAGCCGCCGCGTTGCGGTCGCGCGCATCGGCGAGCTCGGCCACGCGGGCGATCCACCCGGCAGCGCGCGCGCTGCGCGCGGCTTCCTGCTCGAGCTGCATCCGGAGAGCCCGCTCGGCGAAGCGCAGGCGCACCGAGCCGACGGCGTTCAGCACCTCGTCCCCACCGAGCGGCAGCAGGAAGAGCCCGGCGCCGCCGAGCGCGACCGCATGGGCGCCCGCCTCGAGCTCCGCCCTCGTCGCCAGCGCGAAGACGGTGGCCTCGGACGCGAGGGCTTTCAGGTGGTGGACCATGGCGAGGCCGGCCCCGTCCCCGAGCCCGACATCGATGAAGGCGACGTCGGGCGCGGCGGTCTCGGCGAGGACGATCCCCTCGGCGAGATCGCCGGCGAGCATCAGCTCATCGGACGTGATGACCCGCGAGAACAGCGTGCGGGTCGCCTCGTCGGCGATGACGGCGAGCACCTTGAGCGAGAACTCGTGGGCCGGCGCCCGGCCAGGACTCCAGACCCCCTCGAGCGAGGCGGTCACGCGATCACCACCTCGCCCGAGAACGCCCGGCGCGCCGGGCCTTGCATGAGCAGCTCCAGGGATCCGGGGGCGACGGTGATGCGCAGCGAGCCGCCCGGCAGCGCCAGGCGGAGAGGTGCTCCGTACGGCGCGCGGCCCTGGGCGCACGCCGCGGCCGCCACGGCGCAGGCGCCCGTGCCGCACGCCAGCGTGCGGCCCACCCCGCGCTCCCAGACGGTCACGTCGATGCGCGCGGCCTCGCCCTGGTCGGCCGGTCGAACGCGGCAGAACTCGACGTTGATGCCCTCGGCCGGCGTGGTCGCGACGATGGGCCCGAGCTCGTCGATCGCGTCCTCCGTGTAGGGATCGAACGTCACCGCGTGCGGGTTGCCGACGTCGACGCAGGCGAACCGGTGCTCCGCGCCGAGCGCTGTGACGACGAGCGTCTCGCCCATGCGGGCCCGGCCCATGCCGACGAGCACGTCGAAGCGATCGCCCGCCCGTGTGACCTCGCACCGCTTGTCACCGGCGTCGGTCGCGATGGTGAGCGCCTTCTGGGGGGTCCCCCGGGAGACGAGGTAGGCCGCGACGCAGCGGATCCCGTTGCCGCACATCTCGGGGCGGCTCCCGTCGGCGTTCCAGACCTGCATGCGCGGCTGCTCGCGATCGATCACGAGCACGCCGTCGGCGCCGATGCCGAACCGCCTGTCGCAGAGGCGCCGCGCCGCCTCGGCGGTCATCGGGACCGCCTCGACCAGGATGAAGTCGTTGCCAAGACCTTCCCACTTCTCGAACCGGACGACGTTTTCCTTCATCGCTTCGCCTCGGCGAGCCGCTTTCGCGCCTCGGCTTCCTTGAGCCCGCGGACGGCGACGACCTTGCTCCTGCCGCTCGCGCCGAGGGCGATCTGGACATCGCTCTGGCGCACGTCGAGCGCGCGCGAGAGCAGCTTGACGAGCTCCGCGTTGGCGGCGCCCTCCACGGGCGGCGCGGTCAACGACACGTCGAGCGCGCCCTCGCGCACCCCGACGATGGCCGAGCGCGACGACTTCGGGCGCACCTGGACCGAGATGCGGACGCCTTCGGCGCGCTCGGTGATCGCGAGGCGACTCCACTCGCCGACGGCGCCGCTCTCCTCGGGTTTGCTCATCTGGCCGGCGGCATCGTAGCGTATCTGGAGCTCACGCGTGGGTTCCCGCGAGGCGCGGTGATGTCGCTCTTCGGACGGCGCCGGCCATCGCGAATTTGCCGGTCGGCGGCCTGACCCGCTACTCTTTTCGCCCCGGCCGTGGGTCGGCTCGCGCAGTACGATCCGGCAGGTCGACTTGCATCAGCGGCGCTCGTTGTTCGCTGCTGATGTTCATTTCCGCGGTGGAGGCGTTGGACATGACTGATGAAGGAGAAGGGTCCGTGAACGCAACGCCCGGCCTCGCGAGGAGGTTGTGCGCGCTGGCGCTGCTCGCGACGTCGGGTGGCCTGCTCGGGTCTGCATGCGCCGACAACGAGAGCAGCGTGTTCATCCGCATGCGGATGGCAGAGACGGGGGACTGCAGCGTGAGCTGCGGCCCCAGCGAACCGTTCTGGACCGAGGATGCGGTGGACTCGGCCTATGCGGGCAGCCACAGCGCGCTGCTCCTGGTGGGCAACCAGATCGTGGAGCGCGGCGACCCCGACGTCCTCCGGACGGAGACATCCCGCGTCCAGCTCTACGAGGCCGAGGTCCGTGTCGCTGACATCGAGGGCAACGACGTGACGCCGGGCTACGTCGTTCCGATCACCGGCACGGTCGACCCGGGTTCGTCCGGCGACCCGGGCTACAACTGCACCGAGGTCCTCCTGATCGACGGCGCCACGATGGACACCTTGCGCGGGCAGGCCGCGCAGCTCCGGCGCGATATCCAGGTGTGGGCGACGGTGGTGTTGCGCGGCAGGACGCTGGGCGGCCAGGAGGTCGAGACCACGGAGTGGACCTACCCCGTCAGGGTCTGCTTCGCCTGCAGCCGGTGCGTCGACACGTCTCCGCCGGACTGCTGCTACAGCTCCGCGAACGAGGAGTGCGAAGACGCCAAGGAGCTCGAGGGCGCCTGCCCTGGCGCCCGGGGCCCTCAGGACTGTCGTGACCTCGGTCAGCCCTGCGCCGATCACATCGCAAGCTTCGGCCTGTAGAGCGCTCACCGCAGGCCCGAGCCGCCGTCACCGCGCCGGTCTGGCGCGGTGCACGGGGGCTGCTTCGGGCGACGGCCCTTTCGCAGCCTCGAAGAGGTAGACGAACGGAAGGGCGAGCAGCGCGAGATCGAGCTGCGCCGCGAGGACGACCGCGGTCTCCTTCGAGCCGCCGAGCCCGAACCGCCCCTGGGCGAGCAGCCCTGTGCTCATCCCGTAACGCGAGTGGAAGTTGTAGCTGCGTCCACCCCAGAAGATGGCGGCGGCGATCCCTGGCTCCACGCCGCGGGCGTCGTCGCTCCACCGGCCGTAGGCGCCGGTGGAGAGGACCAGAGGGAACGAGTCGTGGATGGGCACGAGCACGGAGACGCCCGCGCCGGTCTGGATCTCATCGAACGCGTGGGTGAGCACCTCGGCGTAGGGACCGACGCCGAAGTCGTCGTTGGCAGCGCGGCCGAACAGGACATCCCCGCGCAGCCCGAGGTGGAAGACCGTGGAGTCCCACAGCTGGCGATCGAGGCCGACGCCGGCAAGGCCAACGGTGACGCCGGCGCTCGCCTGGGGCTCGGCGCGGGCTGTGCCGTGGAGGAGAACGGCTCCGAGGAGCGCGGCAACCAAGGCAGCTGGGCGGCCCGCGGTGGCCATGATGGAGCGATGCTACAGGGCGCTGGCGGGGAGCGCGCCTGAATTCGGCTGCACGGAGCCCCGCCCTGCGTGAGGCTCTCCGGAGTTCATTTTCGGTGCGTCGCGTGCGTCGCGTGCGTCGCGTGCGTCGCGTCCGTCGCGGGTGAGTCCCTCCGTTCGCACCACGCAGCCCGCCCTGCGCGCCCGCTGGCGTTCATGGTAGCGTCCGGGGGCAATGGCGCGACGCACAGTGCAGCTGCGGGTAGGAGGTCAGACCTACCGCGTGGTGACGTCCGCGAGCGACGAAGAGCTCCAGCGGCTCGCCGCGGTCGTCGATCAGAAGCTCGCTACCGTTGTGCCCGCCGGCCGCGCCGTGACTCCCCAGGCCATGTTGCTCGCCGCCATCGCGCTCGCGCACGATCTCGAGCAGGAGCGGACCCGGGCGTCGGTCATCGCGGGGCGCGCGCGGGACGCATTTGGCCGTATCCTGCAGCGGGTCGACGCGGTCCTCGGCGCCGGTCCCGAGTCGCCCTCGTCCAGCGGAGCGAACGACAGCACGCGCTGAGCTGGAGTGCCCGTACCTGGCGGGGTCCCCTCTGAGCGGCCCTGCCGCTGTCTGGAGATGGCATGCCTGCACCCATGGATGAAGCTTTCCAGGCCCTCGACCCCACGCCTGGAGGCATGAACGCCCTTCGCCATCTCCAGGACGAGCTCTCCGAGATGGAGCGCGCCGGCTTGCTTCGCACGCCCCCTGCTGCCCCGGCTTCCGACCGGCTGCTGGTCCTGTGCTCCAACGACTACCTCGGCTACGCCGGGCTCGCCTTGCCTTCCGAGGTCGGGACCGCGAGCGGTGCGGGGGCGTCCCGCCTGGTGAGCGGGACCCACGAGGCCCACCTGATGGCCGAGGGAGAGATCGCCGCCTGGCTGAGCGTGGAAGCGACGTTGCTGTTCTCCTCGGGGTATGCGGCGAACGTCGGCACCGTCGCTGCGCTGGCCAGGCCGGGAGATGTCGTCGTGTCGGACGCGCTGAACCACGCGTCGCTCATCGACGGATGTCGTCTCTCCGGCGCGACCGTCGAGGTGGTGGGCCATGTCGACGTGGAGGCGGTGGAGAGCGCCCTCGTGCGGGCCAGGGGCGCGCGCCGCCGGTGGGTGGTGACCGAATCGCTCTTCAGCATGGATGGCGACACCCCCGACCTCCGCCGCCTCCGTGAGCTCTGCGATCGTCACGATGCCGCGTTGATCGTGGACGAGGCGCACGCCCTCGGTGTCTTCGGACCGCGCGGGGCTGGCCTCTGCGCCGAGGCCGGGGTTCGCCCCGACGTGCTCATTGGCACGCTCGGCAAGTCGCTCGGGCTCCATGGCGCCTTCGTCGCGGGCTCGTCGACCTTGCGAACCTACCTGTGGAACCGCGCCAGGAGCTTCGTTTACTCGACCGGCATCAGCCCTGTGGTGGCGCTCGCTGCGGTGGAGCGGGTCCGCCGCGCCGCCGCGGACGACCCGGCTCGGGCGCGTCTGGCGATGATCACCCACCGGCTTCGCTCTGGTCTGCTGACGCTGGGAGCCGAGCTGCTTCCTGGCTCCTTGGGCCCGATCCTCCCCTGGCTTCTGAAGTCGCCGGGGGCCGCGGTGGAGATGTCTCGGCGCCTCGCGAGCGAGGGCGTCCTCGTCCAGGCGATCCGGCCACCGACGGTGCCGGCGGGTACGTCGCGGCTCCGTATCGTGGCGAACGCGTCACTCTCCGAGTCGGACGTCGAGCGTGCCCTCGCAGGATTCCGGGAGGCGATGCGATGAGGGGACATCCTGTTTCACGTGAAACAGGACGGATCCGGGTCGCCGTGGTCGGAACCGGCACCGGGGTGGGCAAGACGCACGTGTCGATCGCGCTGGTCGCAGCGCTGGCAGCTCGCGGCGACAAGGTCTGCGGCTTGAAGCCCATCGAATCGGGCATCGACGGCACCTCGACGACCGACGCCGAACAGCTGGCGCTCGTCAGCTCGGTCCAGCCCGAGCCAGCCCCCTACCGCTTCGCCGAACCGCTCTCCCCTCACCTGGCAGCGCGCCGTTGCGGACACGCCATCTCGCTGGACGTCGCCACCGCGTGGGTCGACAGGCAGTCCGCTCCCCTCGCGGTCGTGGAGAGCGCCGGCGCGCTCCTCTCCCCGCTCGGACCAGGACTGACGAACGCAGACCTCGTGCGCGCACTCTCGCCCGATGCCGTCGTCTTGGTCGGCCTCGACCGGCTAGGCATCCTTCACGAGGTCGCTTGCTGCACGCTCGCCCTTCGCGCGCTCGCCCCTGGTCTTCCGCCAGCCGTGATCGTGCTGAACCCGCCGACAGTGCCCGATGCATCCACCGGCACGAACGCGGGGGAGCTCGCTGCGCTCGGCATTGCTTCCGGCGCTGTCGTGATGCCGCGCGCCGCTCCAACAGCGCCGGCATCGCTCGCCGCGGCGCAGATCGCCCTGGCGCGCCTCGCCCTTTCGTAGCGAGACGTCGTCACGTTCAAGGGGTGACCAGCCCCGAGGTTGTGAGAAATCAAGCCGAGCTACCGGACCCGAGTACCCGGTCCTGAGCTCCGGCCAGAGAACCCGCTCGGCGGGTTCGCAGGACTTGCGACGGATCGGTGCGCCTCGTCAGGAAGCGCCGGTGACGACGCGACCTCGCTCCAGCACGAGACGGGCGGCCGCCCGCTCCCGGAAGACCTCCGGCTCGTGGGACACCACGACCACCGCGGCGCCCCGCGCCACCTCCGCGTCCACGACCGCGAGCAGCCGCGCCACCCCTGCGCGGTCGAGGCCCGTGGTCGGCTCATCCAGCAGCACCAGCGAAGGCTGGTGCACCAGGGCTCTCGCGAGCGCGATTCGTTGTCGCTGGCCGCGCGAACATGTGCGGAGCGGCCTCAGCGCAAAGCTCCCGAGCTCGAAGCGCTCCTCCGCATGACGCCACGCCTCGTGCGCGTCGAGCCCGTGGAAGCCGGCCGCCAGCTCGACGTTCTGCCGACCGGAGAGGTCCGGGTACGCCAGCGACTCGTGGGACAGCCAGCCGATGGTGCCGCGCGCCGTCCCGACATCGTCGCCCAGCGGCTCGTAGTTCACCGCGCCCGACGTGGGACGGATCACGGTCCCGAGGATCCCGAGTAGCGTCGACTTGCCCGACCCGTTCGCCCCCTCGATGAGCGTCAATCGCCCTGCCTCGATCGTCGCGTTCACCCCACGCAACGCCGCCGTTGCTCCGTAGGTCTTCACGACGCCACGAGCCACCACGCGCTCGATCGTCCTCACAGCGCTCACCTCGTTCCTGCGCTCGCGTTCCCGTCAGCCCTTGTCGCCGCCTCGAGCGCGACCTTCGCCCTGAACGACCGTGGTGATGTCCTCCGGGAACGCTGGCGGATCAACGACAGTCGCCTCGGAATCGTCGGAGAGCTCCGCTCCCGCCTCGAGCGGACTCAACGACGGAATCGTCGGTCGATCTTCCGACTCATCGTCTCGAGACTGCCCGTCATCCGTCTCCGCGACCGGCTCGCTCGGTCTGCGCACAGCGCCACCGTCGGACGACCGCAGCGGCCGCACGCCATGAGGGACCTGCAGCCCTCTGCTGTTGCGGTCCGCCGTCTGCGGTCCCTTCCTCGCCGCCGCCTCTGTGCCGAGAGCGTCCGCCAGGACGACTCTGCCAGGGTCACTCTCGTGCTCGCCCTCTCCGAGCCGAGCGAACCTCATCGTGCCGTCGTCGGACTGTTCGTCGACGACATTCTGAACGGCAACGCGCTCCAGCCGGCGCTTCTGTGACACCGGCACCTTGTTCTTGAACCGCCGCAGCCCTTCCAGGAACTCCCGCGCGCTCTGGAATCGTTCATCCCGCGCCTTCGCCAGGGCGCGATCCACGAGGCGCGAGAGGCCGGGCGGAATCGTCGGATCGAGCTCCGTCATCGGCCGGTGCCACAGCGTGAGAATCTGGACGAGCAACGCATTGTAGTTGCGGGCCACGAATGGGCGCTGGCCTGTCAGCGCCTCGTACAGGATCACGCCCGCAGCCCACAGATCGAGCCGGCGGTCAAGCTCCGCGTCCCCCCGTGCCTGCTCGGGCGCCATGTAATACGGCGTGCCCATCACCATGCCGGTACGGGTCAGATCCGTCAGCGCCCCATCCACGCCCGAGGCCTGGGAGATGCCGAAATCGAGCAGCTTGGCCACCGGCAACATGCCGGCGCGCTCCGAGAGGAAGATGTTCTCTGGCTTCAGATCACGGTGGACGACCCCGCGATCGTGCGCCGTCACCAGCGCCGAGAGCACCTGAAGCATGATGTCGACGAGCTCGTTCGGCGGAACGACACCACAGCGCTCGATCCGCTGCGCCAGCGTCTCCCCGTGGAGACGTTCCATCACGAGGTAGGGACTGCCGTCAGGGAGCCACCCCATATCGTACACTTCACAGATGTTGGGATGACCGATCCGCCCGGCGACCCGCGCCTCGTGCTCCAGCCTCGAGATGGCCTCGCGCTTCTGGGTCTCCCGCGGATGCATCACCTTGACAGCGACCAGCCGCCCGATCTGGAGGTGCTCCGCCTCGTACACCGCGCCCATGCCGCCCTCCCCGATGATGGCGGTGACCGCGTACTTGTCGCCGATCACGTGGCCGAGCAGCGAGCGCCCGGAAGAGGTCGGGCTCACGCCGCGGCTCCCGGGCCACGCCGGCGTCCGCGAGCCCGCCACGGCAGACGACGGAGCGCGCGACGCAAAAGCCCGCTGCTCCGCACCTGGCGCCAGCGCGCCGCGCACCGATGAGCTCGGCGCCACGCCTGCCGGCCACCTCAGCAACGGCGGCGCCACCCTCGACGAAGGATGCGCTGATGGCCGATGGCTCGGCAGCAACGGAGCCGCGCCAGCGCGAGCGCCCGCGCGCGACGGCGGCGGATCGCTCGGAGCGACGACCAGCCCGGTCGCCGGACACACGACCACCGCGAGATCGTGGTGGCTACCGCAGTGGATGCACCGCACCGAACTCAAGTCCGTACAATTTGAAATACTCCATCCAGGTGCTGCTCGGAACTGCACAGCGCATCGGGGCAGAGCACGCAGGTAACGCTCGGTTCCACATCACCCCGCACGCCCCCTGGGGGATCCTTGGGGATAACCCCGCCGGCAACCCTGGGGGCAAAACGGGGGAGATCGGCCATCCGCCAGCTCTCCCCTGTCCACCTACCCCTGAGGACGGTCCATTTACCCCAGGGCGTCCGCTTCTAACTCATTGGATTCGTTGCGCATTCTGAGTTATCCCCGCCCTCCACAACGCCTACGACGAAGACGATGTCTTTATCTATCTATTTCATGGAAAGAAGAGGCGTTGCGCAAGGTCACGCGAGCGCTCATTTCCAGCGCACCCCCGGGCGATAACCCTGCTAAAGGGAGCGACTCCGGAGTCGGCTATGGACCTTGTGATCCCCAAGAAAGATCTGCTTCGCCTCGTCGCGCGCTGCCAAGGCGTGGCGGACAAGAAGAGCGCGATGCCCGCGCTCGCCAACGTCCTGCTCGCCGCCGAGGGCAACGCGGTCCGCGTCGCCGCGACCGACCTGTACCTCGGCGTGACTGGTCAGACCCACGCGGACATCAAGACCGGCGGCACCGTCGCCGTCCCGGCCAGGGACCTGCTGGAGCGCGTGAAGGCCATGCCCGATGGTCCGATCCAGATCACCACCACCGAGGGCGCGCACACGTCGCTCAAGGCCGTGGGATCGCCCCGGCGCTACACGCTCCCCGGGCTCCCCGGCTCGGAGTTCCCGCAGCTGCCCGCCCCGGCGGTGGACGCGCCCTCGCTGGAGCTCCCCGTCGAGCAGCTCGCGCTCCTGATCACCCGGACCCACTTCTCGATCTCCACCGACGAGACCCGCGCCCACGTGAACAGCGCCCTGTTCGAGTGGGCCGGCGATCGCGTCAGGATGGTGACCACCGACGGCCATCGCCTCTCCAAGATGGAGGCGACCGTGTCGGGAAGCTCCGCGACGGCCACCATGCTCATCCCGCTCAAGGCGATCACGGAGCTCCGCCGCCTCGCCGAGGAGGCGCGCGCCGAGAAGGAGACCCCGATGGTCGCCATCACCCAGAGCGGGCCGAACGCCTTCTTCAACATCGCCGGGATGCAGTTCTCGGTGAAGCTCGTCGACGCGCAGTTCCCGCCCTACCAGCAGGTCATCCCGTCGGTCACCGAGCGCTCGGTCCGCGCCCCCCGCGTCGCGTTCGCCGAGGCCCTCCGCGCCATCGCGCTCGCCGCCAACGACCGCACCGGCGGCGTCAAGCTGTCGATCGCGCCGGGGACGCTCCGGATCACCAGCGAGAGCCCCGACACCGGCGCCGGCTTCGACGAGGTGGCCGTCGACTACAGCGGACCCGAGGTCACCATCGGCTTCAACGCCAAGTACTTCCTCGACGTGCTCGCCTCGATCGACGACGAGGAGGTCATCCTCGGCATCTCCGGCGAGCTCGACCCCGCCGTGATCCGGCCCGGCAGCGAGTCGAACCAGCAGAGCTACGTCGCCGTCATCATGCCGATGCGGATTTGAGCGCGCCCTCCGACGAGCTCCAGGGGCCCTCCCCGAGCCTCCTCCTCGAGCGGCTCCACATCCGCGAGTTCCGGAACCTCGGCCGCGTCGACGTCGAGCCCGCGCCGCGCATCAACGTGATCGCAGGCAACAACGGGCAGGGCAAGACGAGCCTGCTCGAGGCGATCTACTTCGCCGCGACCTCGAGGAGCTTCCGCACCCACCGGCTGGCCGAGCTGGTCCGCCACGGCGCCCCCATCGCGAGCGCGCGCGCGCGCTTCGTCGAGCGCCGGGACGCGCTGCAGCCGCTCGCGCGCGAGCAGACCGCCGCCGTGGAGAACAAGCGGTGCGTCGTGCGCATCGACGGCAACCGGCCCCCGAGCCTGGCGAGCTTCGCGACGCGATCGCCGGTCGTCGCCTTCCACGCGGAGGAGCTCGCGCTGTCCACCGGGCCCGCGAGCGCGCGGCGCACGCTGCTCGATCGCCTGGCGCTCTTCATGGACCCGCAGAGCGCCGACCACCGGGCCCGCTATGCGCAGGCGCTCCGCGCGCGCCACGAGCTGCTCCACCGCGGCGGGGGCGCGCAGGCCCAGGCGAGCGCCGAGCTCGACGCGTTCGAGGCGCTCTGCGCCCTCCATGGCGCGGCGCTGACCCGCGCCCGCGAGGCCGCCGTCCAGGCGCTGGCGCCGGAGCTCACGCACGCCTTCGCCCGCATCGCCGCGCCCGACCTGACCCTGGTCGCACGGTACGCGCCGGGCGGCAGCAGCGACGCCGAGCAGGCGCGCGAGGCGCTGCGCGAGCAGCGCCGCCGCGACGCGCACCGGCCGAGCGCAGGCTACGGCCCCCACCGAGACGACCTGCTGCTCGAGCTCGACGGCCACCCCGCCCGCGTTGTCGCCTCCCAGGGCCAGCACAGGGCCCTCACGCTCGCGCTCAAGGCAGCAGAGACCGCTGCCATCGCTTCCGTCCGGGGCGTAGAACCTATCCTTTTGCTCGACGACGTGTCGAGCGAGCTCGATCCCGACCGGACCACGGCGCTGTTCATGTTCCTCGGAATGGCGCGCGGACAGGTATTCCTGACGACCACGCGGCGCGATCTCATCGTCACGCCGGGCGTACCTTCCTCGGAGCGGCGCGATTTCCACGTCGAAGGCGGCGCGGTCGGCTGACGTTCGTCGCGGTCGCGCCGCTGCCGGGCGCGCCGCTGCCGGACGTGCGCGGCGCGCGCGATGGACGAACGTCCGCCGACCGCGCCGCGACCGCCGTCAACCGCGTTGATCCTGGCCCCGGAGCGCGCGAGTTGGGATGCTCCGGACGCGACCGCGACGGGCACCGAAAATACGGTGTTACGAGCCTTCCGGACCCGGCGAAACGCTTGCCCGAGCCCCTGATTTCGGCTACATTTCCGCAGTCTTTACGGGGCATCGACGGGCGGTCCGCACATGAACGCTCGTGGCCCCGGAATCGATCCGGCGCCGCGGCCGCGGCGCCCGGGTCTCACCAGACGAGCTGCCATCGAGCCGGCCCCTCCACTGCAAGAACTCCGGCAATCCGAGCGGTCTCCGCCGCTCTGCGCCCCCGGTGAGAGGCGGCGGGCGCGCCACCAGGACCGAGATGACGGAACCCACCCTGAGCCAGCCGACCGACCTCACCAAGGCGTCGTATGACGCCCACAGCATCACGGCGCTCGAAGGCCTTGAAGCGGTGCGAAAGCGACCCGGCATGTACATCGGCGATGTGCACGACGGATCGGGGCTCCACCACCTCGTCTGGGAAGCCATCGACAATGCGGTCGACGAGCACCTCGCCGGCGCCTGCACGGAGATCAGGGTCACCGTCCACTTCGACGGCTCGGTGTCGATCGAGGACAACGGCCGCGGGATCCCGGTCGGGATGCACGCCAAGGGCGTGAGCGCGGCAGAGGTCGTCATGACCGTCCTCCACGCCGGCGGCAAGTTCGACAACTCCAGCTACAAGGTCTCTGCGGGCTTGCACGGCGTCGGCGTGAGCGCCGTGAACGCCGTCTCCGAGTGGCTGAAGCTCGAGATCAAGCGCGAAGGAAAGCTCTGGTTTCAGGAGTACGCCCGGGGCGTGCCGAAGGCGCCGCTCAAGGGGATCGGCGTGACGGACAAGACGGGGACGAAGCTCACCTTCAAGCCCGATCCGCTCGTCTTCAGCACGGTCGAGTTCAGCTTCGACATCCTCGCGAGCCGCCTGCGCGAGCTCGCGTTCCTGAACGCCGGGCTCGTCATTCACCTCCACGACCAGCGCCCCGACGGGAGAGCGGAGATCTACGAGTACAAGGGGGGCATCTCCGAGTTCGTGTCGCTCCTCAACAAGACCAAGGAGCCGATTCACGACGACGTGATCAGCTTCGTGTCGCAGCATGAGGCCGGCGCCACAGGCGACGGCGCGAACGGCCGCGGCAGCTCCGCGACTCCGCCGGTCGGCGTGGAGGTCGCGCTGCAGTGGAATGGCTCCTATACGGAGGCCATCTTCTGTTACACGAACAACGTCCACAACAAGGATGGCGGCACCCACCTCACCGGGCTCCGCGCCGCGCTCACGAAGACGATCAACAACTACGGGAGCGCGCACAACCTCTTCAAGGAGCTGAAGCAGGGCCTGCAGGGCGAGGACGCGCGTGAGGGCCTGACGTGCGTGCTCAGCATCAAGCACCCGGACCCGTCGTTCGACTCGCAGACGAAATCCAAGCTCGTGTCGAGCGAGGTCAAGGGCATCGTCGAGGCCGCCGTCAGCGACAAGCTCGGGCAGTACTTCGAAGAGAACCCCCAGAGCGCGAAGAAGATCATCGAGAAGGCGGTCGTCGCGGCGAAGGCGCGCGAGGCGGCCCGCAAGGCGCGCGAGGTGATCCGCAAGGGCTCGCTCGACGTGACATCGCTCTCGGGCAAGCTCGCCGATTGCCAGTCCAAGGACCCGGAGAAGAGCGAGATCTACATCGTCGAGGGTGAGAGCGCCGGCGGCAGCGCCAAGATGGGGCGCGACCGGCACTTCCAGGCGATCCTCCCGCTGAAGGGGAAGATCCTGAACGTCGAGCGCGCGCGGCTCGACCGCATGCTGAGCTCCGCCGAGGTCGGCACGCTGATCACCGCCCTCGGCTGCGGGATCAACGACGCCGGCGGCTTCGAGATCGACAAGCTCCGCTACCAGAAGATCATCCTGATGACGGACGCCGACGTCGACGGTTCCCACATCCGCACGCTGCTGCTGACCTTCTTCTTCCGGCAGATGCCGGAGATCATGGAGAAGGGGTACCTGTTCATCGCGCAGCCGCCGCTCTACCGCGTGCGCAAGGGCAAGCGGGACCTGTACCTGAAGGACCAGGGCGCCCTCGACGAGTTCCTCGTGGGCAACGCCGTGGACGGGCTCGAGATCGTCGCCAGCGGCGCCCAGACGGGCGTCGCAGGCCAGCCGCTCTACCGGCTGGCGCAGCGGCTGAAGCGGTTCCGCGCCGTGCTCTCCAACATCGACAAGCGCTGTGACGCGCGGATCGTGGCGGCGCTGCTGCGGTCCAGCGGGCTCGGGCGCGACGATCTGCGCGAGACCAAGAAGGTCGCCGCGGCCGCCGACGAGCTCCGCGCCTACCTGAAGCAGCGCTATCCGGACCTGTTCCCGCTCACGCTGTCGACGCCCCGGGACACGGAGCACGGGACGAGCCGGATCGAGATCGTGCCGCGCCCGGGCGCGAGCGCGCGAAAGAGCGTCATCGACTGGGATCTGGTGAACTCGCCGGAGTACCAGGAAGCCTGGTCGATCGAGCAGGACCTCCGGTCCATCGGCGCGCCCCCGTACCGGGCGCGCACCTCGAGCGGCGAGGAGACCATCGAGAACGGGGAGTCGCTCGTCGACTACATCGAGGAGCGCGGCAAGAAGGGCATCTCGATCAGCCGTTACAAGGGCCTCGGCGAGATGAACGCGGACGAGCTCTGGGAGACGACGATGAACCCGGACGCTCGGACTCTCCTCCAGGTCCGCATCGACGATGCGGTGAAGACGGACGAGCTCTTCACGATCCTGATGGGGGATCAGGTCGAGCCGCGGCGCAACTTCATCGAGCAGAACGCGCTCAACGT
Organism: Sorangium sp. So ce302; assembly: GCF_051530145.1. Lineage (GTDB taxonomy): Bacteria > Myxococcota_A > Polyangia > Polyangiales > Polyangiaceae > Sorangium > Sorangium cellulosum_B. The sequence continues at coordinate 11,902,800 of NZ_CP150326.1, forward strand.
GAAGAACCTCGATATCTGAGCCCACGTCTCCCGCGTCGCCGGCGCGCGGCTCCTGCGCGCCCCGCGCGGCGCTTGCGCCCCGGGGCGCGACGCCCCGGCTCCGCGCCTGGGCGTGCGGCGCGCCGAGCCCCCGCTCGAGGCGCACGGTCGGGGGTTGACACGGGGCTGCCGCTGCACCGCTCACCTGCCCCGTTCGCTCGGCATCCCTTCAACGCCCTTCAACGCCCTTCAACGTTTTGGCAAGCCGCTTGCCTGGGCGTCCCCTTGCTAGGCGGGGCACCCGCCTTAGCTTCGAGGGGCCATGAAAATCGAGCGAATGACGACGAAGGCCCAAGAGGCCATACGAGACGCTGTCGATTTCGGCAGCCGTCGGGGAAACCCCGAGCTCTATCCCGAGCACCTTGTGCGGGCGATCGTCAGCCAGGACGGCGGCGTCGGCGCGCCTCTGGTGCAGAAGGCAGGCGCCGATCCGGCAGGCGTGCTGCGCCTCCTCGACGCGAAGATCGACACCTACCCTCGCGTCAGCGGCGGCGCCGAGCCGAACCTGTCGAGGCGCGCGCTCACGGTCCTGCAGAAGGCCGAAGACGAGGCGAAGGCGCTCAAGGACGAGTACATCTCGACAGAGCACGTCCTGCTCGCCGGCATCAAGGCCGACAAGGAGATCCAATCGATCTTCGAACGAACGGGGCTCTCGTACGACAAGCTCCTCTCGTCGCTCGCGGCCGTGCGCGGCAATCAGCGCGTGACGGACCGGGACCCCGAGGGGAAGTTCCAGGCGCTCGAGAAGTACACACGGGATCTCACGAAGCTCGCTCGACAGGGCAAGATCGATCCGGTGATCGGCCGAGACGAGGAGATCCGGCGCGTCATCCAGGTGCTCTCGCGGCGCACCAAGAACAATCCGGTGCTCATCGGCGAGCCCGGCGTCGGCAAGACGGCGATCGTCGAGGGCATCGCGCAGCGCATCGTCGCGGGCGACGTGCCGGAGTCGCTCAAGGACAAGACCATCGCGGCGCTCGATCTCGCCGCCATGGTCGCAGGCTCGAAGTTCCGAGGGGAGTTCGAGGACCGGCTGAAGGCCGTGCTCAAGGAGATCGAGGGCTCGAACGGCCGCATCATCCTGTTCATCGACGAGCTCCACACGCTGGTGGGCGCCGGCGCGGCCGAGGGCGCCATGGACGCGGCCAACATGCTGAAGCCGGCGCTCGCGCGCGGCGAGCTCCGGTGCATCGGCGCGACCACCCTCGACGAGTACCGCAAGCGGATCGAGAAGGACGCGGCGCTGGAGCGGCGGTTCCAGCAGGTGCTCGTCACGCAGCCCAGCGTCGAGGACACGATCGCCATCCTGCGAGGCCTCAAGGAGAAGTACGAGGTCCACCACGGGATCCGCATCCAGGACGCGGCGCTCGTCGGGGCCGCCGTCCTGTCGAACCGGTACATCACCGAGCGCTTCTTGCCCGACAAGGCGATCGATCTGGTCGACGAGGCGGCGTCGAAGATCCGTATGGAGATCGACAGCCTGCCGACGCCGATCGATCAGGTCGAGCGCGATCTGCTCAAGCTGCAGATGGAAGAACAGGCGCTCAAGCGCGAGAGCGACAAGGCGAGCAAGGTCCGCCTCGACGAGGTGCGGCGCGAGATCGCCGATCTCCAGGGGCAGCGCGACGCGATGCGGGCGCAGTGGATGCGCGAGAAGGAGCTCATCTCCGAGCTGCGCCGGCTCAAGCCGCAGATCGAGGAGCTCCGGCTCGAGGAGGAGCGGCTGAAGCGCGCCGGCGACCTCGGGCGCGCCGCGGAGATCCATTACGGCAAGATCCCGGAGATCGAGAAGAAGCTCGAGTCGATCCGCGCGACCCTCTCCCAGGTGCAGTCGAAGCAGAGCTACCTGAAGGAGGAGGTCACCGACGAGGACATCGCCGCGGTCGTCTCGAAATGGACCGGGATCCCCGTCTCCAAGATGCTCGAGAGCGAGATGCAGAAGCTGCTGCGCCTCGAGGACGAGCTGCGCCGGCGCGTCGTCGGGCAGGAGGACGCGCTCCGCGCGGTGTCGAACGCCATCCGGCGCTCGAGGGCCGGGCTCGGCGACGAGCGCAGGCCGATCGGATCGTTCCTGTTCCTCGGGCCGACCGGCGTCGGCAAGACCGAGCTCGCGCGCGCGCTCGCCGAGATCCTCTTCGACGACGAGCGGGCCATGGTGCGGCTCGATATGAGCGAGTACGGGGAGCGCCACGCGGTGGCCCGGCTGATCGGCGCGCCGCCCGGGTACGTCGGCTACGAGGAGGGAGGCCAGCTCACGGAGCCGGTGCGCCGGCGGCCCTACAGCGTGGTGCTGTTCGACGAGATCGAGAAGGCCCACCCGGACATCTGGAACACGCTCCTCCAGGTGCTGGATGACGGACGCCTGACCGACGGCCAGGGGCACACGGTCGATTTCAAGAACACGATCATCATCCTGACATCGAACCTCGGGACGCCGGCGGCCGCGGCGATCGAGGAGCGAGCGAACCTGCCGGCGGACGAGAAGGCCGAGCTCGTGAGGAGGGCCGTGATCGAGGAGGTGCGGAAGCACTTCCGCCCGGAGTTCTTGAATCGCCTCGACGATCTCATCGTGTTCCGGCGGCTGGCGCGCGAGCAGATGGAGCAGATCGTCGATATCCAGCTCGATCTGCTGCGAAAGCGCCTGGATCGACGCGGGCTGCTCTTCACCATCTCGTCGGAGGCGAAGGGCTACCTCATCGAGCAGGGGTGGGATCCGCAGTACGGCGCGAGGCCGCTGAAGCGCGCCATCCAGCGGAGCATCGAGGACGAGCTCGCGAAGCGGATCCTCGCCGGCGAGTTCAAGCAGGGAGACACGGTGCGGATCGACCGCGGGGCCGGAGGGCTCACCTTCACGCGCGCAGCGCCGAACTGACGCTCACCAGCCCGCGCCCGCGCTCGGCCTGCGTCAGCGCTCGGTCTGCGTCAGCGCTCAGGGAGATTGCCGGCGATGCGGCGGAGGAGGTCCAGGACGGCGTAGGCGGCGCCGAGCTGGACCTCCTCGCGATCCCCCGAGAACACCCGGTCGCGCACGACGAGGCCGCCGGGGTGCGACACGGCCCAGTAGCAGAGGCCCACCGGCTTGGTCGCCGTGCCGCCCGTCGGGCCGGCGATGCCCGTCACAGAGATGGCGACGTCGACCTCGCAGAGGCGGCGGACGCCCTGCGCCATCTCGGCGGCGACCTCGGCCGACACCGCGCCGTGGCCGCGCAGGGTGTCCTCCGCGACGCCGAGCAGCCGCGTCTTGGCGCTGTTCGCGTAGGTGACCGCGGCGCCAACCAGGTAGTCGCTCGCCGGATAGCTGGTGAGCAGGTGGGAGATCAGGCCGCCGGTGCACGACTCCGACACGGCGAGCCTCCAGCCACGGGCGCGCACGGAACGCCCGACCATCTCCGGGAAGGCGTCGCCCCCCTCCCCGTACACGGCGGTGCCGAGCCGCTCACGGACATCGGCCGTCGCCTTCAGGGCCAGCTCGTGCGCCATCGACTGCGTGGCGGCGCGGGCGTGGACCTTCACGTCGACCTCCGGGTAGTGCACGCGGTAGCCGAGCGTGATGCCGGGATGGGCCTCCTCCACACCCTTCAGGAGCTCGCCCAGCGTGGACTCGGGAAGACCATAGGTGCGGAGGCGGACCTGGAAGGTGTTGTTCGGCGCAGCCGGCCGCACGCGCGGCAGCACCTGCTCGGCGAACATGCTCTTCATCTCCCGCGGCACACCCGGGAGGAAGAACACGGTGGACTCGCCCAGGTGGATGCCGAAGCCGGGCGCGCTGCCGGAGGAGTTCGGAAGGATCTCCGACCCGGCGGGGACCTCGGCCTGCTTCTCGTGGCCCGCGTTCATCGTCTTGCCCCGGCTCTCGACGCGCCGGCGAATGGCGAGCAGCGTGCTCTCGTCGCGCACGAGGTCGGTGCCCATCGCGCGCGCCGCGGCCCGCGCGGTGAGGTCGTCGGTCGTGGGGCCGAGGCCGCCGGTGGCGATCACCAACCGGTGCGCGCTCGCGAGCTGGCGGACCGCGGCGACGATGCGATCGACGTCATCGTCGACGGTGCTGGATTCGCTGACCGTGAAGCCCGCTGCGGTGAGCTCGGCAGCGAGCCAGGCCTCGTTGGTGTTGATGATCTCGCCCCGGGTGAGCTCGGTCCCGATCGAGAGAAGCGCGACAGCCATTGGGACTCGGGACTCTAACTCCATCCGGCGCCGCCGGAGCGCGTTTCCGGATTGTTTTGAGGTCGGAAAGCGGGGTGGTTTTGTCCCCCTACCCCATTTGTCCCCCTACCCCGTTTGTCCCCCACCCCCGTCCCCTCCCCCACCCCCGTCCCCTCCCCCACCCGCCCGCCGCGGAGCGGGGCGCGCTTGCGAGCGCTACGGTGGATAGACACACCGGAAGCCGAGATCCGGCGCTCGGATGGATACCGGGACAAGGCGACGATTCCAGGTGCGGAGCGCCGCCGCGGCCCCATCCGTCCATGATCCGCCGTGAGTTCCCGAAAACTCGCCCTCGAGCGGATCAGGGGCCGCCCACTCGGCAACATTGCCGGCCAGATCGAACACCCGACCGCCGGCGTGCACGGCGGCGCCGTCGGGGCGCGAGCCGGCGAGCTCGGGGCCCGTCGCGCCCCAGCCGCACGGGCCCGCTCGCAGGCCAAAGGCGGCGCGCCGGCAGACCGCGCCGGTGTCTCCCCACGGGTACCGCCGGCCCGCGTCGCCCGCCGCGGCGAAGGCGAGCTGATCACGCGAGGGGAGCGCCCCGCCCGCGAAGGCGCAATACCGAGCCGACTCGGCCAGGGTGACGCCCGTGACGGGGACCCCGGGCTCGCCGCGCAGCGGGAGCGGGGCGCACGCGCCGGCCTCGACGCAAGCGGCGTAGCGCTGCTCGGTGATCTCGAACGCGTCGAGCGAGAACGCCGGGACGAACACCGCGCGCGGGTCGACGATGCCCTGCGCCTCCCAGTCGCTTGGCCCGAGGCGCAGCGTCCCGGAGGCGATGCGGACGGCCGCACCCGGCGCGACGCAGCCAGCGGCCGTGACCGTGAGGCCGGCGCTGCATCGCCCCGGCGCGCCTGCGCAGCGGCCGGCGTCATCGAGGCGCTGGCCTTCGCCGCAACACCGCGGGCCGAGCGCGACCATCCCCGGCGCGCAGCGCGCCGGCGGCTCCGCGCGATGGAGCGCCAGCGCGACGATGGCGCCGATCAGGAGGGCCGCGCCCGCGGCGAGACCGGCCTTCCACCGCGGCATCCGCCCGACGTCCGGTGCTGCCCCCACCCCTCAGGAGCGCGGCGATCCGGCGTCGGCCTTGAGCGCGCCGGCCGCCTCGCGCGCGCCAGCGGCCTTCCCGCGCGCCGGCCTGGCCTCGATCATGGCCACGATGCGCGCGAGCGCGTCGAGGAGCGCCGCACGGACGCGATCGTACGTCTTCGGGCCGACGTCGCCCCGCTTCCGCGCGCGCTCGAGCTCGACGAACTCGTCGAGGAGCGCGTTCCGCGCCTCGAGCAGCTCCCGCCGCTCCTCGTCGTCGGGCCCGCGGTCCTGGTCGCGCCGCCGGACCAGGTTCAGCGCGGCCCCGCCGATCACGGTCGCGCCGGCCAACACCAGCGCGATCCACCGGCCCACGCCCGGCGTCGGCAGACCACCGAGCGTGATCTCGATGACCTTCATCCCGCCCTCCGTGCGGACGCCCTGCATCTCGGTGATCAGGATCTTCTTCCCGTCCCGGTTCTGGGTGCGCTGGGCCGCGGGGAAGCCGGCGACGTTCAGCGTCATCGACTTCGACGCCTCGGCCATCACCCGCATCTGGGCCATGCGCGGCGGCAGCTCGATGCGGATCGTCTGGCGCTCTTCGTCATGGAGAGGGACCTGCCAGCGGAACTGCCCTTCGTGCCGGCCAGGGCTCACGGTGCCGCGCAGCGCCACGCCGGTGCCCTTGACCTCGTCGAAGCGCATCTCCTCGCCCATGCCTTCGGTCTTGTTGAAGGCCTTGTAGTCGCGCGGGAGCGCGAACGTCTCGTTGGGCAGCCAGGCGACGCGGCCGAGGTTGAAGACCTGGAACAGCTGCTCCACCGAGATCGAGTCTTGCCGGAGCTGGAGGTAGACGATGCCCTGCGTCCCGACCATCAGGCCGCTCACGTTCGGCGTGGCATCGTAGACGTGGAGCACAGCCCGCTTTCCGGCCTCGGCGCTGAGCCCGAAATGCGGGATCGAGAACGTTCCGCCGTCGCGCGTGACCGAGATGCCGTAGCTCGTGCCGCCGGCGATCGCGAGGTTCTCGAGCCGGACGGTGCCCGCGTCGTCCGTCTCTCGGCTGATGCGCTCGCGCGAGTCGCCCTTCGCCACCGAGCTCTGCAAGATGTCGACGTCGACGGAGATGCGAGGGACGGGGTTCCCATCCGCGTCCCGCACGGTGAGCACGAGGACGCCGGGCGGGAGCCCTGTGTCTTCCTGGACGGTGTCCTCGGGCGCATCGAACAGGCCCGTCAACTGCTCCGAGGCGCGCCGGGAGGCCGCATCTGCCGCGGGAGGCTTCCCCACCGGCGGATGGCCCGAAGGCAGCCCCTGCCCCACCTCGGGATGCCCCGGCGGGAGCTCGCTCGCAGCGTCGGGCGCGCCTGCGTCCACCGCCGCGGGCTGCGCCGACGCAGCCGGCTGCGCCGACGCAGCCGGCTGCGCCTGCACCGCCTGCGCGGCGGTGATGCTCAGCGAGGCGATCGCGGCGAGCGCGGTACACCCGGTCCAGCGCATCACGAGGCCCTCCTGCGGTCGTTCTCATCGACGCTGGCCGCGGCGTCGTCCGTCGCAGCCGGGTCGTCCTGAGGCGCGCCGAGCGCGCGCTTCGTCCCGCACTTCTTGCAAAACACCGCGTCTTCGTCGTTCAGCGTGCCGCACTCCCCGCACGCCACGCCCTGCGTCGCCGCGGGCTCCGCCGTCGCCGCGGCCTCGTCCGGCTCCCTGGGCGCGCCGTCGTCCTGGAGCCCGGCGCGCTGGAGGTGCCTCGCCACGAGCGCCGCGACCTGCTCGCGCCGCGGCTGCGCGTCGGCGTCCAGCAGGCGGAGGAGCCGCTTCGCCTCGGCGCGGTACTTCGCGACGAGCTCGGCGTAGTCCTCATCGCTGATCTTCCCGACGCTCCGCTCGAACTCGAGGTCCTTGAGCGCGCGCAGGACAGCCTGCTTCTGCTCCTCCTCCGCGCGCGGCGCGCCGATCGCGTACGCGTCGGCGCCGCTCAGCGGCGTCTCCCCGATCAGCACGCGGAGGCTCGCCCAGAAGATGGCGATGACGGCGACGAGCGCGCCGCCCGCGAGCACGAGGATCGCCGCGGGCGGCCCGGCGACGAGCCCCGCGATGCCAGCGCCGACGAGCGCCGCGAGCGGCGCCCCGAAGCGGGCGTAGTGCACGATCTGCCGCTCCAGCGGCGAGTCAGTACCCCGGGTCACGGTCTCGTCGGCCGTGGCCGAGGTGGCGCTTTTGGCGGGCTGTTCGGCGCTCATTCGCGGTCTTCGCGGTCCAGGCTCTTGAGCTCCTCGTCGAGCTTGTCGTCGTAATCGTCACGGGCGCCGGGGACAACGCCCTTCGCGGATCGCTGCTGGCCGGCGGCGCCCGCCTCGTCGCTGCGCCGCTTCCATCGGCGGAGCGTCGCGACGACGATGCCCGCGCCGACCACGATGGCGCCGAGCGGGAGGAGGTAGAGCAGCCGCTGGCTCCCCTTGTTCGGCGGCACGGCCAGCGCCTCCGCCCCGTAGCGCTCGGCGTAGGCGGCCTGGATCGCCTCGATCGACAGCCCCGACGCGAGCGCCGCGCGGAGCTGGTCGCGGCGCTCGTGCGCGGTGCCGCACGTGCACGTCCCGAGGGTCTCGCGCGGGCAGCCGCACGTGCAGATCAGGCTCCAGAAGAGCTTGCGCTCGATGTCGTTCGCGATTCCGACGACGCCCGAGCGCTGCATCCCCTCGCCGAGCTGCTGGCTGTGGGCGAACTCCGGCGAGCGCAGCAGGACGACGAGGGCGAGGGCGCCCGCGACGAGGAGGGTGATGCCTTGGATGAGTCTTCGCGTGCGGCTCATTCGAACGCCGGCTGCATCGGTTCGGCAGCGGTCGGGAGCATGGCACCGATCGCGGGCGACCGCCCGGAATCAACCGACGCGCCCGAGCCCGGGGCGCGGACGTCGCCGTCCGCCGCGCCGGGCGCGACCAAGACGGGCCGCCCGAGCCCCTCCTGGGCGGGGCGCCCGTAGGCCTGCGACGCGCCGCCAGCGAGCAGGAAGGCGAACACGACGGACGCGGTGACGGACCCCGCCGCCCGCACATAACCGAACGCGCCGGCCTCCTCGAGCGCGATGTCAGGCCACATCGCGACGAGCGCCCCCAGGATGAGGATGCCCGCGCCGAACCACATGAACGAGATCAGGTTGTTCACGTGGATCTGGAACGAAGCGACCTTCGTCTGGGGGTTCGCCATCCCGATGATCACGTAGAGGTCGTTCTTGACGGTGATGTGCCGCGCGACCTCGGTCGACGGCGCCTCCGGGGACGCCTTGTAGATGAACTTCGCCGGGCTGATCCGGCCGATCGGCGCGCCGTGGCGCTCGACGTCGAGGTCGGCGAAGACCATCCGCTTCTCGCTGTCGACCTCCATGCGCGGGCCGGCGTAGGTGAGGCGGTACTCCTCGATCTGCACGGACTCGCCCGGGTGGAGGCTGATCTCCTTGTCGACGCCCCACGCGCGACCGGCGAACCCGAGGAACATCACCGCGATGCCGACGTGCACGATGTAGCCGCCGTAGCGGCGCCGTGACCTGGCGATCAGGTTGTAGAAGGAGGTGAAGAGCGGCTCTTTCCCGCGCTTCTGCCGCGCCGCGATGCCGCGGGCGAACTCCTGCGCGACCACGGCGATGTTGAACGCCGCGATGGCCACCGTGAAGAACGGGTAGGTCGACGCGAGCTTCGCGAGCGCGTCGCCGAGCTGGCCGGGGTAGATCGGGTCCACGGCGACGAACGGGGCGAAGCCCACCCTCTTCCCGAGCGTCAGGTGGAGCGCCACCGTGACGACCGTGGCCAGCACCGGCCAGCGGAAGCTCTTCCGGAAGAGCTCCGGCGACGTCTTCCGCCACCCGAGCAGCGGCGCGACGCCCATGAGCAGGAAGACCACGAGCGCGATCGGGGGCAGCCACATGTTGTAGAACGTCGGCCCGAGCGTCGACTTCTGGTCGAGCAGCCACTCGCTGATGCGCGGCCACACCGTCGCGACCGCGATGAAGATCATGATGCTGAAGAAGCCCCAGTTGTTGAAGAGGAACGCGGCCTCGCGCGACAGCATCGACTCGAACTGCCCGTCGCTGCGCAGCCGCGGCAGGCGGTAGACGATCAGCGCGGTGCACGTGGCCAGGATCACGGCCATGAAGCCGACGAACCAGATGCCGATGCCGGACTGGGCGAACGAGTGGACGCTCGCGATGAGGCCGGACCGCGTGAGCCAGGTGCCGAAGATGGTGAGGAAGAACGTCCCGCAGATGAGCGAGATGTTCCACACCTTCAGCATGCCGCGGCGCTCCTGGATCATCGTCGAGTGGACGTAGGCGCTCGCGGTGAGCCACGGGAGGAACGCGGCGTTCTCGACCGGATCCCAGGCCCACGGGCCGCCCCAGCCGAGCTCCTCGTAAGCCCACAGCATCCCGAGCACGTTGCCGATGGAGAGGAACAGCCAGGAGAAGAGCATCCACTTGCGCGTCGCCACGATCCACTCGCTGTCGAGCCGGCCCGTGGCGAGCGCGGCGATCGCGAACGCGAACGGGACCGCCGCGCTCGTGAAGCCGATGTAGAGGCTCGGCGGGTGGATGATCATGTAGAAGTTGCGCAGCTGGTAGTTCAGCCCGTTGCCGTCGAGCGGGGCGCCCGCCACGCTCGTCCGGAACGGGTTCACCGCGAAGATCATCAGCGCCGCGAAGAAGATCAGGACGCTCATCAGCGTCGCGATGACGTAGGGCTGGAGCTCCAGATACCGGCGCTGCAGCCAGACGACGCAGCCCCCCGAGAAGAGCGCGGTCAGGAACATCCACCAGAGCAGCGAGCCGTCCTGCCCGCCCCAGAGCGCCGCGATGAGGTACGGCGTGCTCATGGACCGGTCGCTGTACTGCGCGACGTAGGCGATCCGGAAATCGTGGCTGACGAAGGCGTAGGCCAGCACGAGCACCGCGAGGCCGACCAGCGCGATCGTGCCGTACGCGCCGAGCCGCGCCGCCTGGAGCAGCCGCGGCCGCCCGCGCGCCGACGCGAGCCCGACGGCGAAGGTATACGCCGCGGTCACCAGAATGGCGTAAAGGACGCCGGTCCCGAACTCAGGTAGGGATTGCCACATCGTCGTGGGCGCAAGCTTAGGCTTGCCGGGCGCGCAGGGCCAGCGCACCGCAGCGCGCGACCGATCGCCCGTCTCCACCTGCGCCGTGCGTCATGGCGAGCGCCCCGGAAAAGCTTCGCTTCAGGCCCGGCGTCGAGCGCGGCGCACTATAATAGTGCATGGCGATCGCTGCCTCCGGTAACCGCCCGACCGAGCTGACCTACGACTGGAACGAGGTGGGTCGCGCCGGGCGGGTCATCCCGGAGAACATCGGCTTCTTCGACGAGACCCTGCGCGACGGCCTGCAGAACCCTTCGGTCGCCGATCCGAACATCGAGAGCAAGCTCAAGCTGCTCCACCTGATGGCCAAGATCGGTATCCAGATCGCCGACGTCGGCCTGCCCGGCAGCTCGCAGCGGGCGTTCGAGGACGTGCTCCGGATGTGCAGGGAGGTGGCCGACAACAACCTGCCGCTCCGCGTTGCCTGCGCGGGCCGCACGGTCGTCTCGGACATCACGCCCATGATCGAGATCTCCCAGCGCGCAGGGATCCCTGTGGAGATCTACGCCTTCATCGGATCGAGCCCGATCCGCCAGCTCGCGGAGGCGTGGGACGTCGACCTCATCGCGCAGCGGAGCGCCGCGGCGATCGACGCGGGCGTGAAGGCCGGGCTCCCCGTCGCCTACGTCACGGAGGACACGACGCGCTCGCGCCCCGAGGTGCTGGCGACGCTCTTCAAGGTCGCCATCGATCACGGCGCGTCCCGGCTGTGCCTGTGCGATACCGTCGGGCACGCGACGCCGGACGGGGTCCGCAACCTCATCAACTTCACGCGGGCCATCGTCGCGGGGGCCGGGGCGTCGGTCGGCATCGACTGGCACGGCCACAACGATCGCGGCCTCGCGCTCGAGAACGCGATCTGGGCGCTCCAGTTCGGCGCGGACCGGGTGCACGGCACCGCCCTCGGGATCGGCGAGCGGGTCGGCAACGCCGCGATGGAGCTCATCCTGCTCAACATGAAGCTCCTCGGCCTCCTCGAGCACCAGGACCTCACCCACCTCCTCGAGTACTGCACGACGGCCGCGCAGGCGGTCGGCTGGGAGGTGCCCATCAATTATCCCCTGGTCGGACGGGACGCCTTCCGCACGGCGACCGGCGTGCACGCGGCGGCCATCATCAAGGCCGAGTCGAAGGGCGACTCCTGGATGGCCGACCGGATCTACTCCGGCGTCCCCGCCGGCATGTTCGGGCGAAAGCAGGAGATCTGCGTGGGCTACATGTCCGGGGCCTCCAACGTGAACTACTGGCTCCGGCAGCGGAAGATCGAGCCCTCGAAGGAGCTCGTCGACGCCATCCTGGCGAAGGCCAAGGCGACGGATCACATCCTGTCCGAGCAGGAGATCCAGGCCGTGATCGAGCTGCACCGCGGCCGCCAGGCCTGATCCCGGGACGCCGGCGCGGCGCCGCGCGATCAGGCGCTGGCGGCGGGAACGGCGGCGGGACGTTCGGCGTTTTCACGGATCCGGAGTAGAAATCCAGGCCGTGGCCGAGCAGGACAAGCAACCCGCAGCGGAACAGGACAAGCAACCCGCAGCGGAAGGCGACCGGGCCGATCGCCGGTCGCGGCTCGATACCGTCCTGGCCGCGATCGCCGCGCTGGTCTGCTTCCTCGCCGCGACCACGCTGCGCGATCTGGGGCCGCGGTTCCTGCCGCGGGCGCCGATCCCGGCGCCGCCGGTGCCCGCGTGGGTGGAAGGGCGCGCGGCAGAGCTCACCGCCACCGTGCGCGACGAGCAGGGGCGCCCGCTGAAGGACGCCACCGTGCGCGTCTTCGCCATGCGCGAGGACCGCGCCTACTTTGCGGGCGAGCTGAAGACCGATCCCTCGGGCGAGGCTCGCTTCGCCGGGCTGCCGTCCGGGGAGGCCTGGATCATGGCGTACGGCGCGGAGCGGGCCCGCGCCTCGACCCGCGTCGCGCTCGAGCCAGGCCCCCGCGCCGTCGACCTCGTGCTGCGGCCCGCGAAGGTGCTGGACGTGCTGGTCGTCGACGAGGCCGAGCGCCCGATCGACGGCGCCGAGGTGACGGTCGCGACCGCCGATCCCCTCCCCTTCGCGGCGACCACCGCCGAAGGCGGCCGCGCGCGGTTCGATCGGCTCGGGGCGGCGCCCTACGTCGTCCGCGCGTCGGCGCTCGGCTTCGAGGACACCGTGCGGACGGGCATCGTGCCCGGGCCGGCGCCGCTCAGGCTCCGCATGGATCGGCTCGGCGCCCTCACGGTCCGCGTGGTGGACGCGGAGGGGCAGCCGGCCGACGGCGCGACCGTGCTCGCCGCCGGCACCGGGCTGTGGCCAGCGCGCAGCACGACCACCGACGCGACGGGCGCCGCGAGGATCGCCGGGCTCCGCGACGGGGTGTACGACCTCAAGGCCCGGCGCGGCGCCGCCGTGAGCGCGACCGCGCTGGCCGTGCCCGTGAGGCGCGGCGAGGGCAAGGAGGTGAAGCTCGTCCTCGGGCCCGGCCGCCATGTGCGGCTCCTCGTGACCGACGGCGACGGCGAGGACGCGCCGGCCGTGAAGGGCGCGAACGTCGTGCTCGTCGAGCAGGGCCTGTCGGCGTTCCCGCTGCACGGCCGCACGGGCGACGACGGGTCCGTGACGCTCGGGCCCATCGCGCCGGGGTACGCGAGCGCCTCGGCCCTGGCGGCGGGCTTCGTGCCGAGGAACGCCGTGCAGGTCGACGCGGGCGCGACCGAGGTGCGCATCCCCCTGCTCCGCGGCGGCGCGCTCGTGGGTGAGGTCGTCGACGACCGCGGCTACCCGGTCCCGGGCGCGACGATCGAGGTCGTGGGCGCCGACGCCGAGGGGATGCCCATCGACGAGACCACCGCGATGTCCGAGTTCAGGGACGAGCACTTCGAGCGCGCCCTGCCCGGCCCGGCGCCGCTGATCCCCGCGGGCGAGCTCGGGGTCATGCCGGGCCCCATCCCGGACCTGCCGCATGGCGACGCGGTCCTGCCGGCCGCCTCGGTGCGCTCGGGCGAGCCGTGGGTCACGCGCGCCGATGGCACGTTCCGGGCCGAGCCCGTCACCCCCGGGCGCGTCCACGCCATCGTCCGGCACCCGGAGTACGTCGAGACGCCCAGCGAGATCGTGACCCTGCAGCCGGGCGGCGAGGCCCACGTGCGCGTGGTGATGCGCCAGGGCGGCCTGCTCGAGGGCCGCGTCCTCGAGGAGGACCGCAAGCCGGTCGCCGGCGCGCGCGTGGAGCTGGCCGCGACCGCCGGCTCGCTCGAGCGGGTGACGTACTCCGCGGACGACGGCACGTTCGCCTTCGCCGCGGTCCCCGACGAGGTGCTCGTCTCGGTCTCCCGAGCCGAGTCGCCAGGCGACGTCGTGGCGCGGCTCGTCGTCGAGGTGCCGGAGCGCGATCGCAAGGAGATCGAGGTCGTCCTTCCGAAGGTGCGCGAGGCGGTGGCCATCCACGTCGCCGACGATCGCGGCTACCCGCTCGATCGCGTGGAGGTGCGCGTGCTCTCGCTCGACGTGGCCGTCCCGCTCCGCAAGACGCTGTTCACGGACGACGACGGCGACGCGCTGCTGCCCGACGCCGCCGGCTTGCCGCTCCGGGTAAGCCTCGTGCGCTCCGGCAAGTCCCCGCGCGTCGAGCAGGTCGACGCCGCGCCGAAGGAGCTGCGGCTCGAGATGGGCGCCGCCCTCAAGGCGACCGGCACCGTGACCGGGCGCGGCGGGCGGGAGCGGCTCGAGGGCGCGCGGATCACGCTGTTCTCGACGACCGGGCCGCGGCGCGCCACGAGCGACGCGGAGGGCGCCTTCACGCTCGCCGACCTCGCCCCGGGCCAGTTCCGCGTGACGGTGAGCCGCGACGGGTACGCGCCGGCGACGCTGCGGGTGACGATCGCCGGCGATCCCGATCGCCCGACGGACCTCGGGCGCATCGACCTGTCCGAGGCGGGAGAGGTCGCCGGCCAGGTCGTCGATCAGCGCGGGGACGCGGTCGCGGGGGCCCGCGTCGCGCGCGACCGCGTGCCGACGTACCTGCCGCTCGGCCCGCTCCCGCCGGGCGTCGTGACCACCGACCGCGACGGGCGGTTCCAGCTCGGCGGGCTGCCCGAGGGCACGGCGGTCATCGAGGCGTACAGCGCGGATCTCGGGCGCGCCGAGTCGCAGCCGGTGCAGGTCCGGGCCGGCAGGACGACCGAACGCGTGAGGATCGCGCTGCCAGGAGACGGCGCGCGGCAAGATCCGAAGGGCGCAGGGAGCCTGGCGGTGACGCTCGGCGAGGAGCGAAAGACCGTGACCGTGGTGTCGGTGCCCCCGGCGAGCGAGGCCGAGGAGGCCGGCATCGAGCCCGGCGATCGGCTCCTGTCCGTGAACGGCGTCGAGGTGCGCTCCATCGAGGAAGCGCGGCGGCGCCTCACCGGGCCGCTCTCGGAGGATGTCGTGGTGCTGCTCGCGCGGGACGGCGATCGCGGCGAGGCGCGGTGGCTCACGCGGGTGCGGAGGGAGCGGGTGCGGCGATAGACGGCCGGGCGCTCGCCCGGGGCGCCGGCGGAGGCGCCCGGAGCGAGCGCCCGGCAGCGGTGCTCGGCGGCGGCGCCGGATGGCGCGGCGCCGGCCGAGCTCAGTTCTTCGCCTTCGTCAGCACGATGGCGCGGCCGTCGCCGATCTCCCAGCGCAGCGTCTGATCCGAGGCGAAGCGGAACGCCGCCTCATCGAGCCCGCCCTCGGGGCGGAGGAAAGCGACGGTCATCTGATCGCCGTCCGCCTTCGTCACCTTGAAGGTGCCGCTGCGCGGCGTCTCCGCGGGCACGGTCACCGTCACCTTGCTGCCGTTGAACTCGAGCGCTGTTCCCTTCACCCATCCGGTCGCCTTGGTGAGCTGATCCACAGGGGCGTTCTCGATGGCATCGCCATACCAGCGCCCCTGCAGACGATCGCGAGGGGTCTTCGAGCAGCCCACCACGGCGGTCAGCGCCATCGCCAGGGCCAGAGCGGTCTTGATGCGGTTCTGCATGGGCCTTCCTTCGGAGCCTCGACGGGTCCCGATTTGGAAAATCCTACGAAGAACGGAATGACTAGGCCAACAATGTAGGATATTTCTGCACACTTACGCAGATCCGCAGGGCCCGGCGAAGGGGTGGGGGCGCCGTCGCTTCTGGGGAGGGCGAGTTCGCGCTAGGGTTCCGGCCCGAGGAGCCGCGCGGACGGTGCGCGTTTCCACGGCGCGACGACCTTGAGCACGCTGTTTCACGAGAAGCGCCTCGTCCCTCTCGAGCGGACGCGGCTCCTGAGATCCATCGTCGAGCGCGCGGCCGATCGGTCGGAGGGGCCCCCCGTGATCGTCTTCGATCTGGACGGCACCCTCATGGATAACCGGCCGCGGGTGGTCGCGATCCTCCATGAGCTGGCGGAGGAGTGGCGCCGCAAGCACCCGCACGCCGCCGCCCTCCTCGAGCGCGCGTCGCCCGACGGCATCGTGTACGGGTTCCAGGACAACCTGCGGCAGCTCGGCGTCCACGACGAGGCGCTCCACCTGCACGCGTTCGATTTCTGGAGGGCCCGCTTCTTCAACGATCCGCACATCCGGCACGACGTCGAGGTGCCGGGCGCGAGCCAGTACGCGCGCGACTGCCACGCGGCGGGGGCGACCCTCGTGTACCTCACCGGCCGCGACCTGCCGAAGATGGCGCTCGGCTCGTTCGCGAGCCTGCGCGACCTCGGCTTCCCCATCGGGGTCATCGGCACGGAGCTCGTCGTGAAGCCGAGGTTCGAGATGCCCGACACCGAGTTCAAGCGGAGCGTCGCGCCGCAGCTCTCGCGGCTCGGGCGGGTCATCGCGGTGTTCGACAACGAGGCGGCCAACTGCAACCTGCTCCTGGGCTGCCATCCCCGCTGCACCGCGGTCTTCCTGGACACGCAGTGCGCGCCCGACCCGCCGCCGCTCGACGCGCGCGTGCGCGTCATCCACACGTTCGAGCTGGAGCCGTGATCGCCGCGCGCGTCGCCGTGGCCTTCCTGCTGCTCGCCGCCGCCGGGTGCGAGCCGTCGCGCCACCCGCCCGTCGATCCCGTGGAGGCCGGCGCGAGCCCGAACGCGAGGATCCTCCCCGCGCCGCTCGCGAACGAGACGCCGGACCTGATCGACGCCTCCGCCGCCGAGGCGACCTCGAAGATCATCGCCGACGACTACGGCCGGCTCATCATGTCCGAGGCGAGCCCGCAGTCGCCGCTGCCGCTCTCGCCCGCCACCCCCCTGCCGGACGACGCGCTCTCGCCCCGCGAGCTCCCCGGCGTCACGCTCGAGGCGGCCTTTCGCTTCCGCGACGTGCCGCAGCCCCCCAAGGCGCCCGAGGTGGCGGCCTCCGGGATCCACGCGGCGCAGAAGCTCACCGAGCTGACGTGGAAGGTCGAGCTCGCGGAGACGGGCCGGATGCGGGTCCAGTTCACGTCGCGCGCGCTCCCGCTGCCCGCGGGCTCCGAGCTCCGCGCGCGCCACGACGTGTACGGCGAGGTGCTGCTCTGGCCGTCCCTGACCCAGTACCGGGTCGTGCCGCCGGGGGCGCTCCGCACGCTCCTCGGCGAGCGGCGCGTCGACGTGACGCCGCTGTCGACGGGCTCGGCGCGTCCTGTCGGCGACGGCAAGCGGCTCGAGATCGACGTCCGCAAGGTCGAGGTGCACGGGAGCCTCGGCACGCTGTACGTCGAGCTCGGCAGGGTCACCGAGGCCGGCGACGGGGGGCCGCTGCTCTGCCGGGCGCTGCTGGAGATCCTCGGCGTGGATCCGAAGTCGCCCGAGTGCGTTGCCGGCGAGGTGCCGCTCTACGCGAGTTACGCCTGGCAAGGCGGCGGCGGCGTCGCGTTCGAGGTCACGTCGATCGCCCGGCGAACGGACCTGATCTCGACCGACATGCTCATGCCGCCCCCGAGCGCCGCGTACGCCGCCGCCGGGCTCCCGTCGGCGCAGGGCGGCGTCTTCCTGACGCGCGACGAGCTCGCGGCCATCCGAGCAGAGCCGCTCCAGCTGCCCGCGAGCGTCGACCCAGGCGCGCCTGGCGAGGGGTTCGTCGCGGTCAACCAGACGGACGCGCTGCTCTACCTGCTCGTCGACGGCATCCCCGCGGTCGCCGTGCCGCAGGCGAGCGAGCGCTACGTGATCGGGCCCCTGCGCGGGCGCTACGTCGTCCAGTGGCGCACGTTCCTCGGCGAGCGCATCGAGCCGCCGCAGACGGTCGAGATGCCGGCGCGCATCGTGCGCAGCGGGGCCGAGGCGGCGGACGGCGGCTGAAGCGGGGCGGCGGGCGGCGGCGGAAGCGAGGACGGCGTCCCCTGCCCTAGCGATCGGCCGTCGTCTCGGGGCTCGCCAGGAGCTGGACGATGTCGTCCGGGATCCGCGTCAGCGTCAGGTTCGAGCCCAGGCACGCGAGGAGGATGTCGCCGTCGCAGATCACGTCCTCGCCCCGGAGGATCCGGTAGCTGAAGCGCGCGGTGACGCGCTGGACCTCGCGGCAGGTCGTCTCGACCACGAGGTCGTCGCCGAACCGCGCGGCCTGGCGGTACTTGATCCGCAGCTCCGCGACGGCGAGGTGAAGGTCGCGCCGCACCATCTCCTCGTAGGAGAGGCCGCGGCGCTTCAGCCAGTCGATGCGGCCGGCCTCCAGGTAGATGACGTAGTTCGCGTGGTGGACGATGCCCATGAGATCCGTCTCGCAGAAGCGGACGGCCAGGGGCGTGCGCGAGGTGAGGTGCGGGGGCGCGTCAGGCAGAGAAGGGAGCGGCATCGCGGGAGGCGCAGAGACTAACCCAGTTTCGACCCGGGCAGCAGCAGAGCGACCGCGCGACACCAGCCGCACGACATGGGATCGCAACGCGCTGCGACGGCGGGCCCGCCTCGGCGCTGGTGGCGCGGGCGCCGCGATGTTAGCGGGCGGCATGGCGAATGTCCGGACGCTCCTGTCCGCCGAACAGATCGGCGCTCGCGTGCGCGACCTCGGCGCGCAGATCACCCGGGACTACGCGGAGCGCCGGCTCGTGCTCGTCTCCGTGCTCAAGGGGAGCTTCGTGTTCACCGCCGACATCGCGCGCCACATCGACCTCCCGGTGCGCGTCGAGTTCCTCGGCGTGCGCAGCTACGGCGAGGGCACGGCCTCGACAGGCGTCGTCCAGATCACGCAGGACCTCACCCGCCCGATCGAGGGCGAGGACATCCTCCTCATCGAGGACATCGTGGATACGGGCCTCACGATCTCGCACCTGCTCCAGCTCTTCCGCACGAGGATGCCGAACAGCGTCAAGGTCTGCGCGCTCCTGCACAAGCCGGCGCGCGCGCGGGTCGAGGTGCCCATCGACTACCTGGGCTTCACGATCGAGGACAAGTTCGTGGTCGGCTACGGGCTCGACTGGGCCGAGCGCTATCGGAACCTGCCGTTCATCGGGGTTGTGGAGGCGACGTGAGCAAGCGGCTGCTGATGCTCGAGAAGATGACCCGGGATGGGTCGAAGGATCCGTTCCACTGGTACGCGCTCGCGCTGGAGTACGCGGGGCAAGGGCGCCACGACGACGCGCTCGCCACGTTCGGCGCGCTCCGGGTGATGGATCCGGCGTACGTGCCGATGTACCTCATGTGCGGGACGATGCTGGTGAAGGCAGGCCGCCTCGACGAGGGGCGCGCCTGGCTGGTCGACGGCATCGGGGCCGCGCGCAGCAAGGGAGATCAGCACGCGCTGAGCGAGCTCCAGCAGGCGCTCGCCGGCGCGGGCGGCGGCGACGACGACGACGCGTGACGCCGTGACGGCTCGGCCGTCGCCGCGCCTCAGCCGCCCTCGCCCTCCCCCTCGCCGCGGATCCGGCGGAGGCGCTCGCCGATGGTCCGCTCGTAGCCGCGATCGGTCGGCTCGTAGAACCGGCTGCCCGCGAGCGGCTCGGGGAGGTAGGCCTCGCCCCGCGCGACGCCGCCCGGCTCGTCGTGCGCGTAGCGGTAGCCTTCGCCGTAGCCCTCGTCGCGCATCAGCCGCGTGACCGCGTTGCGCAGCGTGAGCGGGACCGGGAGCGCGCCGTGCTCGCGCACGGCGGCCTGCGCCGACTGCCAGGCGGCCTTGCAGGCGTTCGATTTCGGGGCCGTGGCGAGGTAGAGCGCCGCCTGCGTGAGCGGGTAGAGCCCCTCCGGCATCCCCATGCGCCGGAACGCGGCGTCCGCGGCGACGGCGATCTCCAGCGCGCGGGGGTCGGCGTTGCCGATGTCCTCGGAGGCGAAGATCATCATCCGGCGCAGCAGGAAGAGCGGGTCGTCTCCGGCCTCGATCATGCGCATCAGCCAGTAGATGGCGGCGTCGGGATCGGAGCCGCGCATCGACTTGATGAAGGCGCTGATGACGTTGTAGTGCTCCTCGCCGGCCTTGTCGTAGAGCAGCGTCTTGTGCTCGCTCGCGCCGGCGATGAGCTCGCGCGTGATCGTCGAGGCGCCCGCGCGCCCCGCCTCGTCCGCGGCGATCTCCAGCGTGGTGAGCGCCCTGCGCGCGTCGCCCTGCGCGAGCGCCGCGATCGCCGAGAGCGCGTCGTCGTCGGCGGCGATCGCGCCGGCGAGCCCGGCGGGCGACTCGAGGGCGCGGCGCAGGAGCTCGACGAGCTCCGCGGCGTCGAGGCCCTGGAGCCGGAAGACCTTGCATCGGGAGAGCAGCGGCGCATTGACCGCGAACGAGGGGTTCTCGGTGGTCGCCCCGATGAGCGTGATCGTCCCGTCCTCGACATGCGGGAGGAAGGCGTCCTGCTGGGCCTTGTTGAAGCGGTGGATCTCGTCGACGAACAGGATCGTCCGCTTGCCCTCGTAGGAGCGCGCGGTGCGCGCCTGGGCGAGGATCTCGCGGAGCTCCGGCACGCCGCCCAGCACGGCGTTGAAGGGGACGAAGCGGGCGTTCGTCGTGTGCGCGACGACGCGCGCCAGCGTGGTTTTTCCGGCGCCCGGCGGGCCCCACAGGATCATGGAGGGGATCCGGTCGGCCGCGATCGCGCGAGCGAGCAGCTTGCCCTCGCCGAGGAGGTGGGCCTGGCCGAGCATGTCCTCGAGCGAGCGCGGGCGCATGCGCTCGGCGAGGGGCACCGCGGCCCTGAGCTCCGGCTCCCGCTGCCGGGCGGCGTCGAAGAGCGTCGGCTCGTCGCCCGCGGGCCGCCGTCGCGCGCCGCCGCCGCCCCGGGGCGCGCTCATTCGAAGACCGACCGCGCGCCCGCGGGGCGCTCCGAGAGGAGGACCTCGACGGCGCGGCGCGCGCTCGCCGGATCGTGCCCGACCCAGCGCACGGTGCCCGCGCCGTCGACCACGAACGTGAGGGGGACCTGCGCGACGCCGTAGGTCCCGGAGAGCCGCTGATCGAGGTCCGCGACGATGGGGAACGTCGCGCCGAGCTCGTGGGCGGCGGCCTCCGCGGCGGCCTCCGAGTCGTCGACGTTCACGCCGATCACGGCCACCCCGTCCGCCTTGCGGTCGCGCCAGAGCCGGTCGAGCGCCGGCATGGTCCGGCTGCACGACGCGCACCAGGACGCCCAGAAGTCGATCACGGTGACCCGCGTCCTGCGCGTGCCGGGCACGCCGACGGTGACCGCCGCCGTGGACTCTGCGTGGAACTCCGGCGCGGCGCTGCCGACGAGCGGGTGGCGCACCGACGCGGGCATCGCGCCCGGCCCGCACGCGAGCGCGAGCAGCGCGCACGTAGCCAGCGTGGCGCCGCGCGCGACGCCACCGCCAGGGAAGGCCGCGCCGAGGCGCGACGCGGCGGACGTCGCCGTCATCCGCGGGCTCCGAAGATGGCGGTGCCGACGCGGACCCACGTCGCGCCTTCCGCGATGGCTGCCTCGAAATCGTGCGACATGCCCATCGAGAGCTCGGGCAGCACGGCCCGGCCGCCGTGCGCGTCGCGCAGGGCGCGGAGCTGCGCGAAGAACGGCACGACGTCGCTCGGGTCCTCGAGGAACGGCGCGATGGTCATGAGACCGATCGGCCGGAGGTGTGCGCACCGGGTTATCGCGGCGAGGAGCGGCGCGAAATCGTCGGGGGCGCAGCCGCCCTTCGAGGCTTCGCCGCCGACGTTCACCTCGATCAGGACGTCGAGGGTGCGGTTGAGCGCGGCCGCGCGCCGATCGAGCTCCACGGCGAGCTCCTCCCGGTCGACCGACTGCACGACGTGCGCGACGCGCGCGACGAGCTTCGCCTTGTTCCTCTGGAGCTGGCCGATGGCGTGCCACACGAGCCCGTCGAGATCGCCGAGCGCCTCGGCCTTTTCGACGAGCTCCTGCGCGTAGTTCTCGCCGAAATCGCGCTGCCCGGCGGCGTAGGCGGCGCGGATGGCCTCCGCGGGCTTCCCCTTGGACACGGCGATGAGCCGGACCTCCTCTGGCCCGCGCCCTGCCCGCGCGGCGGCGCTCGTTATCCGGCGCCGCACCTCGTCGAGCCGCGATGCGACGTTCCCCAGGTCTTCCGAAATCACGCCGCACGATACCGCGAGCTGCCGCCGTGGACACCAGGGGGGACACCCGCAGCGGACGGTCCGCGCGGGTCGTGGCGCGGAGGGAAGTGCCGGATCCAACCGCCCGAGCGGCGTGCCAGAGTGTGCCTGAGCACCGCGTCGACGGCGGACCGAGCAAGGCGCTTTCTGGCTATTTTCACGTGGCATGTTGATTGCCATACTCGGCGTACCCGCCATGCGAAGCCTGCTGTTCCTCCCCCTGCTCCTCGCGGTTGGATGCTCGTTCAACCCGCAGCCTGAACCGCCGTTCGATGACAGGGATCCCTATCCCTCCGGGTCGTCGTCGACCGGTGCGGCGGTCGGCGGCTCAGGTTCGGGTGGCACGGGCGCCGGCAACACGGCGGCAGGGACCAGCGCTGGCAGCGGGGAGGCCTCGGGTGCGGGCGGCGGCGCTGGCGATGGGGGCGCGGCGGGCGGCCACGGCGGCGCGGGCGCTCAGGGCGGCGCTGGAGGGGGCGAGGGCGGCGCGGGCGGCGCAGGCGGCCAGGGCGGCGCGGGCGGCCAGGGCGGCGCGGGCGGCGCGGGCGGCCAGGGTGGCGCGGGTGGCGCGGACGGCGAGCCCTGCGGTGTGGGCGGCGCTGGAGGCGCCGGTGCCGTGGAATGCGGCTGAAGGAGCACGCAGCCCGGGCCTGACGGCGGCGTCGGCCCGGCGGTAAGAGCGAGCGAGAAGCAGCCGACGGATCGCGCTCGACGCAGCGTTCCCGCGGACGAGGGCGCCGCACAAGCGGGCAGGGACATGCGCAGGGTGCTATGAGGAGGGAGCTTATGCGCCAGCTTGTCGTCCTTGTGTTCGGGGTCGTCCTTGCGGGCTGTGTGTTCAATCCACAACCGGAGCCTCCCGCCGAGGGGGGCATCGGGTGCGGTGATTGCGAAGACCTCGGCGCGACCGGCGCAGGAGGGGGCGTCGCCGCCGGCGATCCCGGCGAAGACGACGGCGCGGGCGGCGGTGGCCTCCTGCCGCCAGACGCGGCCGGTTCGAACGGCGCCAGTTCGACTGGGTCCAGTTCGACTGGGGCCGCTAGCACCGGCGGAACCGGCACGGGGGGCGAACCGGCCAACCCAGTCGGCGCCGGTGGTGCGGGCGGCGCGGGTGGCAAAGCGGGCGACGGTGGTGCGGGCGGCGCAGGCGGCGAAGCCGGTGCTGGTGGTGTGGGCGGCGAAGCCGGCGACAGTGGCGACGCCGGCGGCGGTGGTGCAGGCGGCGCGGGCGGCGAAGCCGGCGCCGGTGGAGCGATCGGTCCAGACGGCGGCTGAGGCGACCGGTGGGCCCGGCGCCCGCGGGCAGAGCGCTCGACGTCGACTGACGCGGCGGCGCCGGCTCAGATCCCGGGTCGCCGCGGCCGCGCGTACTCGTCGAGCATGTTCGCCACCAGCTCGGCGAGAAGGCTGTCCGCCACGCGAAGGCGGCGCGACATCTCGCGCGCGATGTTCAGCACCAGCAGCGTGTACGACTTGAGATCGCGCCGGTAGAGGGCGTCGAGATCGTGCGCGGAGACGCGCAGCAAGCGCGACGGGGCGATCGCCCGGACGGTCGCCGAGCGAGGCATCACGTCGAGGATCGACATCTCGCCGAACCAGTCGTTCGGCCCGAGGACCGCGATGCGCGCCTCGACGTCGCGCTTCGACCGCTTGAGCACTTCCATCTCCCCCGAGAGCAGCACGAACATCTCGCGGCCGCTGTCGCCCTCGCGAAAGGCGACGGCGCCCGGCTCCAGATCGAGCAGCTCCAGCGTGTCGGCGAGGCCCTGGAGGACGTGATCGCCCAGGCCTCCGAACAGCCCGATCTCGCGCAGCTGCGTGATCAGCGAAGGGTTATGGCTCACCTGGATGCACCGAGGGCGCCCGCGGCGACCGTCCTGCCGGCTGACCCGACAACGCCCACCACCACGTCGCGAACATGCCCGCCTTCTCGCATCGCTCCACCTCGCGGTCCCGAGCAGATGTACCCCGTCGAGAGCGTACGCCGCAACACGCCCGTGCTCCGCGCGATCCGCACTAGAGGTCCTTGGTGAACACGATCCGCGGACGCCCAGGCCCGGCGTAGTCCTCGATCTCGGCCGCCGACCAGCCGACCGCGGCGTGGAAGCGCACCGAGCCCTCGTTGCCCAGCGTCGTGATCGCCTTGAGCTGCCGGCAGCCCTCGCGGCGGCAGTCCTCCTCGAACGCCGCGTAGAGCATCCTGCCGACGCCGCGGCGGCGATAGTCCGGGTGAATGCCGACGAGGTGCACGTACCCGATCGCCGCGTCCGGGCACCTGAACCCGAGCAGGAAGCCGACGAGCAGCCCGCGATCCTCGACGACGCGCGCGAGCCTGCCGAGCTCGTAGAAGAAGATCGGGTGCGCGAGCGCGCTGGTCGGGCCTGCCCACCACCGATCGATCTCGCCCACGATCCGGTCGTAGTCGGGCTTCGTCAGCGGCCGTGTCTCCATGCATCACCTCACTCGAACGGTTCGGATCCCCAGCCTTCGATCTGCAGCGTCCGCGCGCACGACACGAACGCATCGCGAAGACCTGCGCAGCCTAGCAGCCGCGCCGGCCTCCCCGTAAGCGCGCTCGTGGATGCTCGGCTAGCCGCCGCGCGTCACGCCTGCTAGCGCTACCCCTGTGCGTCACGAGAAAATCATCGTCGCTCCGTCGATCCTGTCGGCTGACTTCGGTCGTCTCGCGGAGGAAGTACGGGCCGCTGAGGCCGCTGGCGCCGACTGGATCCACGTTGACGTGATGGATGGCCGGTTCGTGCCAAACATCACGATCGGGCCGCTCGTCGTTCGCGCGGTTCGCGCCGCGACGCGTCTTCCCCTCGATGTCCACCTGATGATCGTCGAGCCCGAGCGCTACGTCGCGGAGTTCGCGGCCGCCGGCGCCGATCGCATCTCGGTCCACGTCGAGGCGTCGCCTCACCTGCACCGGACGCTCCAGCAGATCAGGGACGCAGGCGCGAGCCCTGGCGTCGTGCTGAACCCCCACACGCCGGAGGAGTCGATCCGGCACGTGATGGCGGATATCGGTCTGGTGCTGGTGATGAGCGTCAACCCCGGGTTCGGCGGCCAGCGGTTCATCCCGGGGGCGCTCACCAAGCTGCAGAGCCTGCGCCAGACGATCGACCAGGCAGGCCTGGACATCGCGCTCGAGGTCGACGGCGGCGTCGCCCCGTCGACCTCCGGGCAGGTCATCGCCGCCGGGGCGCGGGCGCTCGTCGCGGGCTCGGCGGTGTTCGGTGCGGTGGCGCGGGGCGAGGATCTGCCGTTCGACGAGCGCGTCGCGCGGTATGCCGAGGCGATCCGCGCGCTCCGCACGCCCGCCAGGGAGCCGTCGTGACCCGGCGCGTCGAGGACGCTGCCGCGGCGGGCCAGGCGCGCTGCGCGATGGGCGCGCCGTGCGCGATGGGCGCGACGTCGAAGCGCGGCCGCTGGCGCGGTGCGGCGCTCGCGGCGGCGCCGGTTAGGGGGGTTGGGCTGGTCGGGTTGGTCGGGGCGGCTGTGCTCGCCGGGTGCGCGCCGACGGCCGCGCCTGCGGCGCCGCCGCGGGCGCAGGCCTCGACTGCGACGCTACCTGCGGCGTCAGCCGCGCCTCGGCCGGCTGGGGGCGCAGGCCCGGTGGATGCGGGCGAGATCGACGAGGACGCGGCTCGCCTGACCGACGGCGAGATCGCACGCGTGCTCGCGCGCGTGGCGAAGGCGCGGGGCCTGCCGGTCCGTCGCGAGGTGCGGAGCCGCGTGCTCGCCCGCGGGCAGATCCTGGAGCGGGTCCGCGCGCACGTGGAGCGAGAGATCCCCGAGGGCGTGCTCGATCACCAGCGCGAGGTGCTCGCGGCGCTCGAGCTCATCCCGGCCGACTACGACTTCACCGCCGGGATGTACCGCCTGCTCGAGGGCCGCATCGCGGGCTTCTACGAGCCGGAGGACGCGACGATGTACCTCGTCGACGATCTCAGCGAGGCCGAAGCCGAGGAGACGCTGGCGCACGAGCTCGTCCACGCGCTCCAGGACCAGAGCTTCTCGCTGGGGAGGTTGCTCGATTTCAAGCTCGGCGACAGCGATCGCCTGGCGGCCACACACGCGCTCGTCGAGGGAGAGGCGATGAGCGCGATGTTCGACGTGCTTGTCGGCTCGGCGTTCCAGGTCGACGAGTCGATGCTCCGGAGGCTCGTGGCGATGTCGACGGCGCTGTCGTCGGTAGGCGACACGCCGCTCGTGCTGCAGGAGTCGCTGGGCGCCCCGTACACCGACGGCTTCGCGTTCGTGCAGGCGCTGCGCCGGGAGGGCGGGTGGGCTTCGGTGGATGCGGTCTGGCGCGCGCTGCCGGAGACCACCGAGCAGCTGCTCCACCCGGAGAAGCTCGCCGCGCGCGAGCCCGCCGTCGCGGTGGCGGTCCCGACGGCCGCGGCGCTCGGCCCGGGGTTCCGCGTCGTCTTCGACGACGTGATGGGCGAGCAGGCGCTGCGCATCGCGTTCGCGGCGTATGCCCACCGCGATGCGGCCATCGGCGCGGCGGCGGGGTGGGGAGGGGATCGGTTCGCGGTGGTGCGGCGGGACGACCCGGAGGACCCGTCGCGGAAAGAGGTCGCGCTCGCGTGGCGGCTGCGGTTCGACAGCGCGGGCGACGCGGCAGAGGCGGGGAAGGTGATCGAGCGGCGCTTCGGGAAGGTGTGCAGGCGGCGGCCGTCGCTCGGGCCGATCGCGTGGACGGCGCGAGGGAGCGACGTGGCGATCGTGGCAGGGCCGTACGCGAGGCGCGGGGGAGGGGAGGTCAGCGCGGCGGGGACGTGCGCGGGGGCGGGGAAGTGGCTGGCGGAGGTGATGAAGGGCGGGGTGGGGGGACAGGGCGCCGGGGCGCTGGCGGGGGCGGCGGTGGGGAGGGAGAAGTAAGGGGCGAAGGGCGGTGGGGGCGGTGGGGGATGCCGGTGGGGGCAGGAGCGGCGGGGCCGGGGCTGGAGAGCTCAGGGGCGGCCCGGAGCAGGGTAGGGTAGGGGGCGGGTTCTCAGGGCGGCGTTGACAGGGGGCGGTAGAAGAGGCAGAAAAGCGAGTCGTTCTGGATGTTTGGAGGAGTGGCCGAGCGGTCGAAGGCAGCGGTTTTGAAAACCGCCGTTGGGGCAACTCAACCAGGGGTTCGAATCCCTTCTCCTCCGCTGAAACCATTGAGAATTTCATCGAGGGGCGAGGGCGTCCTCGAGCGGGCTAGCGGAGATCATTCGCACGCCATTCACACGGCTACGCCGACCGCGGCGTGAAGGCCTGCACTGCGTTCTTCTTCAGGTTGTCGTTGGTGTGCGCGTAGCGCTGGGTGACGGAGAGGTGCAGGTGGCCGGCGAGCTGCTGTTCACCGCGGGGGCGCACCTCACCTGGCGAAGTGCGCGTAGTAGCGCTGGTACATGTCCTGCCACCTCGCGTACTCCGCCGGGTGCTCTCGGAGCCGCTCCTTCCAGGCCGCATCGACCGCTGATCGCATCTCGCCGGAACCCAGGCCGTAGCGCTGGAAGATCGACTCGGCCATGGCGGGGGACAGGGCCAGTTCCGCGCAGAGCGCGGCATACCGCGCGAGCGGCAGGATCGTCTCCAGCGGCTCGGAGGGGGGCGCTGTACCTCCGTCCCCGGCTGTGCTCGACGGCGCAGAACGCGGCGATACCTTGGCGGTCTGGGAGGCTGCTCCGGTCACAGGGGCCGGCGAGGACGCGGTTTGTGTCAGCAGCTCACGGGGAATTGCGAGGTTCAGCGACGTTTCCCGGAGGTCTGCTGCGGCCCGCGGAGCGGGCTTCGATGCTGCCAGAGCTCCGGCACGCCTCGTGGGGTCCGCTGCCGCGAAGGGGATCACCGGGCCGCAAGGGGGAGCCTGCAACGGTGACGTCTCTGCGACCTTGGAGGGGGCTCGCGGCTGCTGCGGCCGCGCTGTCGATGTGGACGGCTCGGGAGTCTCCGATGCTCCGGCCGTGAACGGGAGAGCGGGGCCGCGGGGAATGTCAGAAAACGGTGCGGTTTCCGCGATCGCAGGAGGCGGGCGCTTCACCACCTTCGCCGCACCCGATTGAGGGAACGGCAGCTCCGGCCCTCGCGGAATGTCGGGCAGGGGAGCGGTGCCGGTGAGCGACTCCGCAGCGCGAGGAGGCTTCGGCGCTGCCTTCACGGTCGCGAGCTGGGCGTGCACGGGCACGAACGGGACCGCTGCACCTCGGGGAACACCCAGCAGGGGCCCCGTGCCCTGCAGCGCCGCCGGTGTCATGAGGGGCGCCCCACGACCGGCCGTCGCCTCGGAAGACGGCGCGGCAGGCGCGAACGAGGCGGCAACGGATGCTGGCGAGCGCTCGACGTTGCCGACCTCCCGCGCTCGGGCGAGGAGCATCTCCAGCCGACGCGCGTGATGCGCGTGGAGCCGCTCGAAGTCCTTCGCCAGCGCCGCGTCACGCCCCAGCGCTGCCCGCCATTGCCGATCCAGCGCTGCCCGCATCTCCTCATCGGCCAGACCGTGGCGCCGCAGTACCCGTTCGCGTTGCTCAGGCAGCGCATCGAGCTCCGCGCAGAGCGCCGCGTACTCGGCCAGGCCCAGCCTGGGCTCGCCCAGCGGCCCCGCCGCAGAGTGCTCATCTGCGACCGCCTTCCCCGAGGCTCGCGCCTCGGCCACTCTCGACGGCTGCAGCACCCGGGGGCCGACCCGGAGTGATCCCAGCTTCCCCGGTCTCGCGTGCAGATCCTTGAGGAGTTCGCCGATCTTCGCGTCCTCGTCAACGCGCCGCGCCCATCGGCGGCGGAGCCGCGCGACGTCGTTCATGCCCAGATCGTTCTCCTGCAGCAGCTCGAACGGGGCCGGGTGCGCCGCGAAGACAGCAAGGAAGCTCGCCCAGGCGGCCTCGTCCTCCCCGAGCGGCTCGACCCGTCGATCCAGCCAGTCCTCCGCCTGTGCCAGCTCTTGCTCGTAGGCCGCGAGCAGCTCCGGCTCGGCGGCCAGCCGCTGCTTCCAGGCAAGATCGGCCCGCGCGAACGTACGCGGCGTGAGCCCCTCGACCGCGAGCACGTCCGCCAGCGGGAACCCCTCCGTCATCGCCGCCCTGACGGCTGCGTACTGCGCCAGCGAGATCTCTTCGCGCGCCTCCTGCGCCCCTGCTGCGGGCTTCATGCCTGCCGCCATCCCCCCGGACCCCTAGTCGCCGACCAGCACGGTTCCGGAGGCGATCACGCTCCCGTTCGGCGCGTCGGCCGGGTCGTTGCAGGTCATCGCCGGATCCCCGAGGTGCGCGGCCGGCTTGTTGTTGATGAGCACCGTCTTGCTGCCCGCCTGAACACGGGCCTGGTTCGACGGCGGCCGCTGGAACGTGCCCCCTGGAGGACCATGCGCGGGCGCATTCGCCGCGGTGCTGCCCTGGATCGCGGCAGGCTTGCCCTCGATCAGGACGTCGCGGCTCAGAGCGCCGCTCAACGTCCCGCTGAACGGCAGCGGCGTTGGCGTGGGCACCGGCCCGCCAGGCGAGGGGATCATCACCACGTGCGTGTCGATGCCGACGACCTTGTCCCCTTGCTTTGCCGCGGGCTTGCCCGCCTTCGGCCCATGCGCTGGCATCCTCGCTTCTCCTTCTCTCGCGGCAACCACCGGCTCACGGACCGCAGTAGGGCGCGAGCGAGTTCCAGGTCTTCTCATCATGATGCGCCACATGGGCCGTCACGCTGAGCGGCTTCTCCGGCTGCCCAGACGGAGCAATAGGCACGAAAGTCATGATCCATAACGCGTCGCCGATCGCGGCACGGAGCCCTCGACCATCGACCAGGACACCGAAAAGGCTGTCTACGTTGGGAATCTTGGTAAACGGTAGGTCCTTTCTCGCCTGGACGAAGATGCCGTAGAAGTCGTCATGCGCCCAGGAACATTCATGCTCTTCCGTAGGGTAGAGCCAGGTGGCTGTAACTTCGAGCACCGTGCTTCCGCCACCACCGGGTAGTTCACCGCCGCCCACCGCCTCCATATAGCGGCACTCCGGCTCCTGGCAACGGTTCTGGGGAATGAGACCTTCGGGTGGAGCACGTTGGGTCAATGTCTCTTTTTTATGCAAGAGGCACCTCTCCGGCGATTCGGTCTGCTGAAACACGACCGACCGTGCCGACCGACCCTGCTCAGGGCACGCCCCCTCGAGCACCCGCACGACTCTCGCGATCTGGGGTCCCCAGCTCTCGCGCTGGAGCAGATACTGCCCCGGCATCATCCGGCACGGCGGAACCCCGTCGCCCAGTATCCACACCGGATCGTTGCTAGAGGTGGCACCTCGCGCCCGCGCGCTGGCTTCGTCCAGCGGTACCTCGGAGTCCTCCTGGACGGGCTCCTTGGGCGGACTCTCTACCACCTCGGGCAAAAGCCAGCGCTTGTCATGGGTGCGTTGTTCTTCATTGAACGTGGCCACCCGGGCGCGTTGAATCGGTGGACATAAGCCCACCTGCTCCCTCGACGCTGCGGACGGACGAGGAGCGGCGTGCGCGACACCGGCTTCGGGCTGGGCTCGTCGCGCCGCTGGCCGACAGGCAGAGGAGGTCACACCGATTGCAGCAAACAGACCAAGGAGAACAAGACGACTCATCTCGCGCCTCATGATACCGGATCGGAACGGCTGGGACACGGCGTCGGCCTACATCGCGGCCGCCTGTTGTGCCTCGGTTTCGGCCTGCTTGGCTGCCGCCAGCGCCGCGTCCGCCGCATCCAGCGCCTTTTGCCTCTTGTTCTCTGGCATCTTCTCGCTGGAAGCCGCTCTCTTCACCGCATCACCGGCAGCGACAACCTTGCTGAGCGCTGCGTCCGCCGAGCGCACCGCCGCGCGGCATGCGTCCTCCTTCGCCGTGTTGCCGGCGAGGCTTGCCTGGTTGGCCGCTGGCCCCGCCGTCTCTGCTGCACTCTTGACCGCCGCGGCCGCATCCCTCAGCTTTTGGAGGCCGACATCGTCCTTCGTCCCAAGCATATTCAATGACTTCGATGTCTTGTGTGCGACGGCGATATCGTAGAACTCGTTGAGCACCTCGAATCCCATATCGAAGTGCATCATGTCGCCAAAATCCTGTCCTCCCCAGCGCAGGCCCACCTTGATCAGCGCCAGCACGACTTCCTTCTTGAGCATCAGAAACCCTCGGCAGGGCTCTCGGAAATTGGTCGCGCTCTCATCGATTCGGTCGGCGTTGATCTTCAAGGCGTTCTTCACCATGCCGTACCGCATCACTTTGCGATCGGCCTCGATCTGGGCGTACGCCTCGCCCAGGAGCCGCTCATCGAGGTCCCCTTGCTCGTCGTATGGGCTCCGTTCAGCGAGCTTTCCGCTCCCATCGCGGAGCAAAATCTTGCAACCGCTGAGCGTTGTGTCCTTCTCAGATTTGACACGGTTGATGAAGTCGCCAAGGGATGCCTCGGTCAGGTCCTCCTGTGCGCCGTTGGGATAACGGTAGGCGAGGTAGCCTACCAGCCCATCATGGACCTTCTTGAAGGTATCGTAGGAGCGTGATGGGTCGCTCGACTTGCGCGGCTGAGTGCTGTGGCCGAAGCAGAAGAGCGTGGCCCGCTGGTACACCTCCAAGCAAGGCTCCCACACGTTGGTCCTGCTCCACTCGACGTTCCTGTTGTTGTGGATCTCGCCGGTCGGGCCATCGCCGCCGTAGATCGGTACCCACGGCGAGGCCGTATACTCGATATCGATCGCACTCCCATCTCGGTGGTTGCCCCCGCCGCGCTTCCCCTGTCCTCCGACAAGCTCCTTCGCCGCACACCACTCCTTGAACTTCTTCTGATCATCGGCATCGTCGACTGGAGTTCCCATCGATTCGCGGTACTGTCGATAGAGATCCTCCTGCGCGCGAAGGAGCTTCTTGAGGAGCTCTCGATTGACACCCATCACATTGCCAGAATGGAAACCGACGCCAAGAAATCGGAACCAATAAAGCCGAACGGTTCGCTTGGTGGTTGGCCCGCCCTTAGGGTAGGTAAGCTCCAGATCGGCGGCGTTTTGCGTCTGGGTAATCTCGAGGACCCACTTCGGCAACGCAGCCGTGAAGGGAGTGCCGGCCGCCTGCGAGATGTGGTTGTCAGGCCCTGGGCTTACGTCAGCCGCCACGGGTGGCGGCGGATCTTTTGGCAGGGTGCTCGGGGGAGGAGGCGGCGGTGGAGGGGCCGGCGGTTGCTCGGGCGGCAGCGCCTCGGGCTCGTGGGGATCGGGCGTGTGATAATCGTACGCCTGCGGCCCGCCCTCGGCCCCATCGAATCGCCGGTCGTTCCCTCCGCTCGCTCCCCCGGCGCCGCCACCGCCATCCGTCCAGTTCATGCAACACCTCAATCAGACCTTGTTTGCCCCACTCGCGCCCGCATCACGACCTCAGTGGCCGTATGTCTCCCTCAGCTTGGCGACCGTCGCCGCATCGAGCTTACCGGTCACCTGCACGCCATGGTCTCGCTGGAAATCCTTGAGCCCTCGCACGGCTCCCTCGGGTAGCTCGGCCATGTCGTCCCGGAGCGGCCCCTCGTAGTAGCCCAGGTTGCGCAGCCTGAGCGCTGCGCCGGGCACCGAGTCCGCCGGCGCGCTCTCGCGCAGGCTGAGGGTCCACTGCTGGCGTGGCCCCTCCGGGTAGCTCTCGATCCAGACGACGAGCACCGCGCTCTTTGCGGCTTCCGGTACCTCCAGCTCGAGCTCACCGTTCGGGCCCGTGGTTCCCTCGTGAACGCGACCGTCGACCGTGAGGCGATAGTTCTTTTCCGCGTAGGGCACCATCGCGACATCCGACAGCTTGAGCCGCAGCGGCCGGGTCCTCGGCGGCTCGTCGTTTTCGTCCTCGGAGAGCAGGTCGGCCGAGTCGCAGTTGAGCTTGACCAGCTTGCCGCGCAGGTGCGCATCGTCGTCCAGATCGAGCGAGGCGTTCGGGGAGACGATCCGGATCTTCTTGGCGACGAGCTCGGCCTCCTCTCCCAGGTCGAGCGCAGGGCCCTTGCCCTTGATGCTCGCCCCGTTCGCTCCGGCCATCGCGAGCGCGTTGCCGCCGATCTTCACGCCCTCGGGCGTGAGGGCGATGATGCTGTCGCCACATTGCAGGGTGAGCGAGCGGCTCGCCGTGAGTACGAGGCTGCCCGCGGCTCCGGTCGTGTGATCGCCGAACACGTAGAAGTCGCTCCGGGACGAATCACCGCGAGAACCGACGGTCACCGCCGCCTGACGCTCCACGTGGAGCGTGTAGGTGTCCTGGCAGAGCGTGACTGCGTCATCCATGAAAACCTCCTTGGATACGCCGCCCACGACGAGCCGCCGACTCCCTCCGATCTCGTTCGTCTGGTCGCGGTCCACGCGCACGGTCTGGTGGCCTTGAACCCGTTCCTCGTGATCGCCGCCGACGCTGCCCCGCCGGCTTCCTCCGATACGCTCGCGTCGCTCACCAGCGACGTGATTGTGCTGGTCGCCGCGCACGTCGGTCTGTTCGTCCTCACCGATGAGCGTCGTCCGGCGCCGCTCGATCCGCTCGTCGAGGTCGCGCTGCGCATGCACGTAGATCTGCTCGTCGCCGGCGGTGTCGTCGAAGCTGAGCTCGTTGGAGCCGGTGGCAGCTGGTGAGCTCTGGGTTCGGAGGCCGCTCCTGAGCTTCTCCCCAGGGAGCTGGAAGGGCGGCGGATGCGTGGCGTTGTACAGGCATCCGAGCACGACTGGGCAATCGGTGTCCCCGCCGAGGAAGCCGACCAGCACCTCCATGCCCACGCGCGGGACGAACTGCGAGCCGAACGATGCGCCCGCCCAGCTCTGCGCGACACGCAGCCAGGCCGAGCTCTTGTCGTTGCGTTGCCCCGCGAGATCCCAGTGGAACTGCACCTTGACGCGCGCGTGCTCGTCGGTGTGAACCTCGTGCCCTGCCGGCCCGGTGACCACGGCTGTTTCGAGGACCTGCCGCGGCTTGCGTTTGGGTGCCCGCGGTCGGAGCAGCGCCGTCGCGGGGATGCACTCGAACCGGTTGCGGTAGGTGCGCTCCGCGGGTCGCCCCGACAGCTCGGGTGTATGGCCCCCGTGGATGACACGGGTCACGGCGTAGGCTCCCTCGATCCCGGGGGAGGCCTCGGCGTTGAGCTCGAAGCGACGCCCCGGCGCGAGCTCGCGTACCCAGCTCTCGCCGCTGCCCACCACCGCTCGGCGCTGGGCCTGCTCCAGGAACACCCGCGCGCGATCGGGCGTGACATCCGGCGTGTCGTAGTCCGCGTGGTGCTGGTACACCTCGAGCGGTGGCGGCCCGCTCGCCTTGGGCCCGATCCGCTCGCTCAGGACCAGGTTTGGCCGGCGGAAGTCATAGTCCCTGAGGTGTACCGAGCTTGGCTGGATGGATCGCTGCAGACCGAAGGAGATGATCTCGCGCCCTGTCGGCATGAGGCCCTCCTCAGGACGCAGGACGAGCGCGCCGGACTCGATGCCGAACGCTGCGGAGTAGTGCGAGGGCTCGTCCAGGAAGATCACGGGGGCGCGGGTCCCCACGGTGCCTGGCGGCGCGTCCGCGAAGCAGAACGCGATCCCCTCCTCGGCCGCGAGCCGCCGCACGAACGCGAGATCGCTCTCGCGGTACTGCACACAGTAGCTGCGGACCGCGTACGTCCGCGAGAGGCGGAGCTCGACCGGGATGGAGGCCGCGGCAAGGACGTGCCGAAGGATCTGCGGCACGGTCTCGTCCTGGAAGATGCGGCTTGTGGTCCGGCGCCGGAGCAGCGCGAGCGGGGGAACGAGGCGCAAGTGCCAAGTCGGGCCGGTCCGCGCGATGAACGCGGCGTCCGCGCGCACTTGATCGACGAGCGCTTCGATGCGGCGTTGGGCCCCGCGCCCATCGCGCAGGACGAAGGCGGCGAGGCTGCCGAGCAGCTCGGCGTCGCGGCCCTCGAGCTCGGGGGTGGCTTGCACGACGAGCTGGAACGAGAACAGCTCGGAGAGCGCCTCACGCCCGCGGAACGAGACAACGCGCAGGTCCGCGGGCGTGAACGCCCCGGCGTGGAGCTCGAAGGGATCGCTGATCACGCGCGCAATTTAACAGGAGCCGCAATGCTGCCTGCAAGGAGCACGTTCGGCGCGCGGCGCTTAGATTTTCGAGAGGAGACGGCGCAACGCGCGCCCGGACCGCCCGTTGCCACGGCCGCCTCGGGGTGGCAGCCTCAACGCATGTCCATCCGTCCCGCCGCCGACGTCGATGCCGCGGCGATCGCCGTCGTGCATGTCGCCGCGTGGAAGGCTGCCTACCGCGGCCTGATGCCCGACACCGTGCTCGACGGGCTCACCATCGAGGCTCGGACGCAACGCTGGCAACGAAACTTCGCCGAGCCCTTGCCCGGATCACGCACCACCGTGCTCGAGCGCGACGCTCGCGTCGTGGCCTTCGCCAGCGCCGGGCCAAGCCGCGACGACCCGCGCCACGGCGAACTCTACGCGCTCTATGCGCACCCCGACGTCTGGGGGACCGGCGCCGGGCGCACGCTCATCGTCGACGCGCTCGCCTGGCTCTCGGCGGGAGGCTTCCCGCGGGCGGAGCTCTGGGTCCTGCGCGGCAACGCGCGCGCGATCCGGTTCTACGAGCGCGCGGGCTTCGCGCTCGACGGCGGCGCGAAGACCAGCGACGGCCTCGACGAGCTCCGGATGTCCCGCGCGCTCGCCTGAGCGCGCTCGCCTGAACGGCTCCCCCACCCGGCTCCGGTGACTCGATGGGAGGGTACGCTCCCTATGCCCGCCGCTCGAAGTCGTCCTCGCGGGTGTAGTCGACGGAGGGAAGCCCTGCGCGCAGCTCGGCGTGAACGGTCCGCTCCAGGCCCTCCGGCGCCGTGACCAGCTCGATGAAGCCCAGCTCCCGCCGGATCCGGCCGCTGTCGAGGCGTACGTGGTGCTCGAAGCGGGCCTCGGGGGGCAATTCCTCGATGGCGGGGCGTGCCCAGGCCTGCTCGCTCGCCGGAGCCACGGCGACCTCGCCCCCCCAACCGACGACACGGGCGATCCGCTCGATCCACACGCGCTCCGAGCAGTCCTCGGGCTCGGCCACGTTGTACACGCGCCTGGGCGCGCCCCGCAGGACGACGCACGCGATCGCCTCGGCGACGTTCTCCACGTACGATCTCGAGTTCATCCAGGCCGCGCCGGCCGCGTGCAGCCAGATCGCTCGGCGCCCGTCCACCATCCGCCGCAAGTAGCCGGCGAGCCGCCGGTCCGGATCGCCCGGGCCGTAGACCATCGGCAGCCGCACCACGCTCGCCCCGGCGGCGAGGTAGGCCTCCTCGGCCGGGATCTTGTCGTAGTCGTCGAGCCAACCGCGAGGGTCGGAGGCGGGTCGAGGCGAGGCGCCGCGGTAGGGGAACAGGCATGTTCGCAGAGGGGCTTGCTCGTCGCAGAGGGTATGTTCCGGCGGCCCGGCCTCCCGACCGAGCAGGCGGCCGAAGACCCGGTACACGCTGCCGCTGCTCACCGCCACGAGGCGCGGGGCGACGCTCCTCAAGACATCGAGCACGCCGCGCGCGTCCGCGCCGTTGCGGGGCATCATGTCGAGTGCCACGTCGACCCCGAGTCGCTCGAGTCGATCGCGGTGCCGGGCGATCTCGGCGCGGTCGCCGCGCAACGTAGTCGGTGAGACGCGTCCTGTCTGCCCGCGCTCGTAGGTCCAGACGTCGTGCCCGCGCAGGGCGTGCACGACGCGAGCCCCAATGAAGCCGGTGCCTCCGAGGATCAAGACCCGCACGCTGGACCTCCTGCCGCCTCTCATGACCCCAGGGTTCGGATCCCGAGCGGCTACGCCACATCGATCGTCGAGGTACCCTGGAAGACGCTGAAGACGCCGCCGGAGCGTAGCACGGCGCTCGGCCCCGCCGGCCGGTCGTCGGGCCCGCAGGCGGGGCCGGCCCTGGACTTCGGGCCTCGCGACGTCTAGGCTGGCGGCCGATCGGCGATGAACATCCGGCGGACGACGATCGGCACCACCGCGGGGCACGCCGGGCAAGGCCCCACCCGCGTCGACGCGTATTCGCTCGACACGGAGAAGGGGCTCGCCGTGACCGTGTGGACCTACGGGGCGACGCTCGTCGAGCTCCTCGTCCCCGATCGCGACGGCCGGGTCGACAACGTCGTCGTTCGCCTCCCGGATCTCGAGAGCTACGAGGATCGATCGAAGAACCCTTACATCGGGTCCACGCTCGGCCGCTTCGCGCGCGCCGTCGCGGGGGGTCGGTTCGAGCTCGACGGGGTCGAGCACCAGCTCGATCGCAACTACGGCCGGCATCACTTCCACGGGGGAAGCATCGGATTCGATCGATTCGTGTGGAGCGCCGACGCCGAGCGCCGCCAGGGTGAGCTCGCGCTCCGGCTCCGGCTCGAGCGCCCCGACGGCGACCAGGGTTACCCCGGCGCGCTGTCGGCCGAGGTCACCTATCGAGTCGACGGCGACGGTCGGCTCACGCTCGACTATCGGGCGACCACCACGGCGAGCACCATCGTGGCGTTCACCAATCACGCCTTCTGGAACCTCGCCGGCTCGGGCACCATCGACGATCACCGGCTCGCGCTCAACGCGGCACGCGTCCTCGCGTGCGACGAAGAGCTCATCCCGCGGGGCCCGCCCGCCGGCGTCGCCGGTACGCGGCTCGACTACCGGGC
The DNA here is from genome assembly GCF_051530145.1 of Sorangium sp. So ce302. GTDB lineage: Bacteria > Myxococcota_A > Polyangia > Polyangiales > Polyangiaceae > Sorangium > Sorangium cellulosum_B. The sequence continues at coordinate 11,940,282 of NZ_CP150326.1, forward strand.
GCCGCGGCAGATCGGCGATGCGCGGATCGACGACTGCTTCGTGCTCGACGATCCGACGTGGGCCGCGGAGCTCTTCGAACCCTCGACCGGCCGGCGAATGCGGGTCGTCACCGATCAGCCGGGGCTCGCGGTCTACTCGGGCGACGGCCTCGCCCGGCCGCGCGCGGGGCTGTGCCTGCAGACAGGCGCCTTCCCCGACGCGCCCAACCGCGCTGATTTCCCCTCGGCGCGGCTCGATCCCGGGATGATCCATCGCCACGTCACGACCCACGCGTTCTCGAGGTGAGCGGCCATCATGCGGACCTTCGCGACCCTCGGACGACGGAAAGCCGTGCTGGGCATGATCCACCTGGCCCCGCTGCCCGGCACGCCTTTCCACGAGGAAGGCAGCTTCGAGCGGACGCTCGATGTCGCGGTCCAGTCGGCGATCGCCCTGAGCGAGGGCGGCGCGGACGGGTGCCTGGTGCAGACCGTCGAGCGCGTCTACGGCGTCAAGGACGAGTCTGATCCGGCGCGCACGACCGCGATGGGGCTGATCGTCGACGCGATCGGGCGCGCCACGGGCGACGATTTCCAGATCGGCGTGCAGCTGATGCGGAACGCGATCCGGGCGTCGCTCGCGGTGGCGAAGGTGGCCCGGGGGAGCTTCGTCCGCGCCGGAGCGCTGGTGGGCGCCACGCTCACCGAGCACGGCCTTGTCGAGGCCAACCCGCTCGAGGTGATGGAGTACCGCGACAAGATCGACGCGTGGGGCGTGAAGATCATCGCCGACGTGGCGTCGACGCAGTTCACGTGGCTCGGCGGGGCGAAGCCCGTGGCAGAGGTGGCGAGGCGCGCGAAGCACGTCGGCGCGGACGCCGTGTCGCTGGGCGACCCCGACGAGGCGAAGACGCTCGCGATGATCGCGTCCGTGCGGGCGGCCGCGCCCGATCTGCCGATCCTCCTCGCGGGCCACACGAACCACGCGAACGCGGCGCGGTTGATGGCGGCGGCCGACGGGGCCTTCGTGGGGGCCTGCCTCGAGCAGGGCGGGTGGGGCGGCCGGATCGATCGGGACCGGGTCGCGGCGTACGTGGAGATCGTCCGCGGGCTGGAGCGTTGATGGGAACGGCGGCGCAGGCGACGACGAGGGAGCTCGAGCCGGCCGTGATGGCCCGCGAGATCCAGGCGTTGGCGAGCGATCTGCGCGCCCTCGCGGGCCCGCTCGAAGAGCAGGTGCGCGCCCTGCTCTCGCCCCCGGCGTGGGCGTCCATCGACGAGGTTTACCTCGTGGGGAGCGGGGACTCCCACCACGCCGCGTGCGCCGCCGAGATGGCCTTCGAGGAGATCGGCGGGGTCGCCTGCGCGGCGATGAGCTCGCAGCGCTTCCTGGAGTACGGCGGCGCGCGGATGCGCCGGCGCTCGCCGCAGAGAGCGCTGGTGATCGCGACCTCCGCCTCGGGGGGCACCCCGCGCGTGATCCAGGCCGTGGAGCGCGCCAAGGAGGGCGGGGCGGCGACGATCGCGCTGACCTGCGCGGCGGACAGCGCCGTGACCCGGGCCGCCGATCGCGCCGTCGTGGCCACGCTGCCGGAAAAGGAGCGCTCGCCGGGGATTCGCACGTACCAGGCCAGCCTGCTCGGGATGCTGCTGGTCGCGATCCGGCTGTCCGAGGCGCGGGGCACCGCCGACGCGGGCGCCCTCCGCCAGGAGATCGTCGCGCTTGCCGACGCCGTGGACGCCACGCGCCGCGCCGTCGAAGGAAGGTGTCGCGAGGCCGCCGAGAGGGTCGCCGACGCCCCTGCCATGGTGATGCTGGGAAGCGGGCCGAGCCACGGCACCGCGCGCTTCGGCGCCGCGAAGATGGTGGAGGCGACCGGCCTCCTCACCGTCGGGGAAGACGTGGAGGAGTGGTGGCACGTCGAGCGGTTTGCCTATCCCGTCGACATGCCCCTCTTCGTCATCGCCCCTCCGGGGCGCGCCCACCGCCGGGCGAGCGAGATCGCGGAGGCGGCGCGAGGCCTCGGGAGGCGCGTGTTCGCGGTCGTGCACGAGGCCGACACCGAGGTGTCGAGGCACGCGATCCTCACGCTGCCCGTGGCGGGCGAGGTGCGCGAGGCGTTCTCGCCGCTGCTCTATCACCTCTTCGCCGGGTACGTGGCCTCCCATGTCGCGGAGCGGCTGGGTCGATTGCCGTTCCAGAAGAAGCGGTGAAAGAGGGACATGCAGTGACCGAGAACGAGTCTCCGCAGGGATCGTGGGAGGTCGCCTCGAACGCGGAGGAGGTCCACGCGCTCCTCTGCGCGAGCGACGCCCACCACGCGACGCCCGAGAACCCGGCGCCCGCGCGGCGCCTGGAGACGACGCGGCGGCGCGTGCAGGCAGGCTCGGTGCACCTCCTGCGGCAGGGGGCGGAGGCGATCGCCATGTTCACGCTGACGTGGGAGCCGCCGTTCGAGGCCGACCTCGCGATCTTCCCGCCCGCGGGGAAGCCTGCGTATCTCTCGCGCCTCGTCGTCCACCCCGCGGGGCTGGCGAGGGGCTCCCTCGCCGGCGCCCGCTGCCTCCGGAGGGCGGTCGAGCTGGCGACGGCGGGCGGGGCCGACGTGCTGCGCTCGGAGGCGAACCCGGATTTGACGCACGTGCGGGCGTTGCTCGGGATGTTCGGCTTCGAGGAGCACGGCCGGGCGCAGTCGGAGGACGGGCGGCGCCGCGTGTACCTGCAAAAGGTCCTGCGCTGAGCGGGCGCGCCCCGCGCTCAACGCCAGCTCCGCCCGCACACCGCCCGCAGATCCCAGGCCGCCGGCGAGTCGAGCGCGGCGAGCGGCGACGAAGGATCCAGGACCCCGGTCGAGCGCAGGATGAGACTCGGCAACTGCCAGTCACGGGTGACCTGTCCCGTGGGCTCTTTCACCTCGAAGCCGACCGAGCCCAGTCCGCCGCGGCGCCCGGGGGAGATGTCGCGCGCCCACAGGAGCACCGTGGATCCCGGCAGGTGGGTCAACGCCATCTCCAGCAGATCCAGCCAGATCTCGTCGCTCCTCGCCTCGCAGTCGAGGATCGTCGTCGGGGTCGGGTGGTCGTCCGGGTCCAGCGAGCGGTGGCCGACCAGATACCCGCACGGCGCCCCCTCCGCCTCCGCGGTGAGGTAGAAATAGCGAGCCAAGGGGTTCTGGTTCCACCACGTGATGTACTCCAGATCGCGCACATGACGCCGCACGCCGTCCGGTAATGGGACCTCCGCCGCGAGCGCGGCGATCGTCGGCGGGTGAGGCGCGCGGCTGGCGCGGATCGAGACGCCGGACCGCGAACCCTGGAGGCCGCCGCCCTCCGCGTCCGGCCAGGAGCGAGCGTCGACGACGCGACCTCCTCGCCTGGCGCTCGCGAGCGGCCACGGGCCGATGGCCTTCCACCCCTGCATCAGCAGGGCAGGGACCGCGAGGCCGTTCCCGAAATCCAGGAGCCACGGGATCCCGTCGGCGCGGAGCCGCGCGACCAGCTCGTCGAGCATGCGCCCGAACAGGGGCCCGCCTCGCTGGTCGGGCGCCACCACGGCGTCGGCGAGGCAGGGCAGCACCACGCGATCGCCGCCGTTCGCCTCCCAGCAGGCCCCGAAGGCGCCGACCATCCCGGCCAGCTCGTCGCCGTCCCAGGCGAGCATGAGATAGCGATGATCGAGATAGGGATTGCGGCCGTACTTCCAGTCCAGGTAGGCGGCGTTGAGGCTCGGCCCCCCGTTCCAGAGCAGCCGCTGGAAGTGGACGACGGCATCCCGGTCGCCCGGGCGATAGGCCGTGATCCGGCAGGGGCTTCGAGCGCCGCTCATCGCCCCGGAGGACCCGCCTGCTTGCCCGCAACGAACGCCGCCATCCGGGCGGCCGTGCGGAAGTGCTCGAGATCCATGTCGCCGGCCTCGATCCTGATCCCGAAGCGATCTTCAAGGAGGACGAAGAGATCCATGAAGGCGGCGGAGTCGATCAGGCCGCTCTCGACGAGATCGACGTCCGCGCCCACGGGCCCGAGGTGAAGCGACTCGCCGAGGATCTGCTGGACGGCGGCGATCGGCGGGGTTCGTTCCGACATGCGCGCTACCTCTCCTCGAGAAACCGCCGCTCGAGCGCCCGATGATCGATCTTTCCGTTCGGGTTCTTGGGCAGCCCGTCGAGCGCGAGCCAGCGCGCCGGCAGCATGTACGGGGGCAGGCAGCTCGAGAGCTCCGCGCGGAGCTCCGCCGGGCTGCGCGTGGCTCCGGGCATCGGGACGTACGCGGCGCAGATCCGCGCGCCCTCGAAGCCGTCGACGGCGACGGCGACGACCGCGCTCTCCGCGAGCCCGGCGATGCGCCCCAGCGCGACGGCGATCTCGTCGAGCTCGATGCGGCACCCGCGCGACTTGATCTGCCGATCGGCGCGGCCGTGGAAGTGGACGATCCCCGCCTCGTCGATCCTCGCGAGATCGCCTGTCCGGTAGAGGCGCTCGCCGGAGCCGGGGGGCGCCTCGACGAACGCGGATGCGGTCTTGTCCGGATCGCGGAAGTAGCCCGGGCTCAGGCCGACGCCGCCGATGTAGAGATCGCCGATCACCCCGGGCGCCACGGGGCGGCGATCCGCGTCGAGCACCGAGAGCCGCTTGCCGGGGACCGCCTCGCCGATGGGGATGGGCGCGTCGTCGTCGGGGACGCGCGGCACCGTGTAATGGCTGGCGGTGATCGTCGTCTCGGTGGGACCGTACGTGTTCGTGAACGTCACGTGGGGCAGGCGCTCCATCCAGTAGCGAAGGGCCTTGGTGGGGAACACCTCACCATACCAGATCAGCCTTCGAAGCTCGGGGAAGTCGCCGTGGGCCACCACGTCTCTGCTCGCCATGCCGACAAGGACCGAAGGCACCGAGTCCCACTGCGTCAGCCTCGCGCCGCGGATGAACTCCGCCAGCGATCGCGGCAGGAGGTTGGCGCGCGCAGGGACGAGATGCAGCTCCGCGCCCGCGTGGAACGCGCGGAAGATGTCCCAGAGCGCGGCGTCGAAGTGCAGTGGTGAATGGCAGGAGACGCGATCGTCGGCGCCGACTCCGAAATGGGTAGTGGACCACGAGACGAAGTGGAGCACCGCCTCGTGGGTGAGGGGGACACCCTTCGGCTCCCCGGTCGAGCCCGACGTGAAGAGGATGACCGCCAGATCGTCCGGAGCAGCCCCCGGCGCCGGCCGCTCGGCGCGCGCAGCCGCGATGTCCTCGCCGAGGCGGAGGACCTCGGAGACGGAGGCGTCCCCGAGCTCGTCGAGGCACCGCGCGGCGAGGCCGCCGCTCTCGGGGTGGATCACGAGCCGACAGGGCTCGAGCGCCCGGAGCATCCGGACCAGACGAGGGGCAGGGCTCGTCACGTCGAGCGGCGCGCAGACGGCCGCGGCCTTCAGGGTGCCGACGAGGGCGACGATCGCCTCGGCCGACTTGGGCGCGAGGAGCGCCACGCGGTCGCCCGGCCGCACGCCGCGGGCCACGAGCGCGCGCGCGAGCTCGTCGCTCCGGCGATCGAGCTCTCCATACGAGAGCCGCGCCGAGCCGTCGACGAGCGCAGTGGCGTCGGGGTGGTGCAGGTCCTCTTTCGATACCAGCTCTTCGAGACGTCGGATCGCGTCATTGGCCACCACGGCGCGATTCAATCAGGTCCAAAAGTGGCCGTCAACGCCGGGCAACAGCCCCGGATCAGCGGCGCGGGGCCCGGGGCGCGAGCGTTGACGAGCCCCAGGCGATGTGCTCCACTCACCACGCGAAGAGCGAGGGGCCATGATCCTTCTCATGGGAAACTGCGGTGCTTTCCGCGTCGCGCCGGCGCTCCGCCAGCTCACCGGCGCCGAGGTCAAGGTCCTCGGGTGGACGCAGGTGGACGCGGCTCTCCGCCTCGATCCGACGCTCGTTTACGTCGATCTCTTCGGCTTCGACGTGATCGCGCCGATCTGCGTCGCCGCGATCGCCGGCCGCCCAATTCCCCGCTTCGATCTCGACCCGCTCCGGGCGGTCGTCGCCGCGCTGAGCGAGACACCCGTCGTCTACAGGGGAGTGCGCCGCCCCTCCGCAGGTGCGTTTGGGCTGCTCGGCGGAGACGCGGAGATCGACGCTGCCTTCGACGAGCTCGCGTCGGTGATACGCGCGCACCGCGTCCTCGACGTGCAGGGCCTCTGGGCCCGCCACGGGATCCCGATGGATGACGTCATCGGCGGCCTCGGCCACGGCGAGGCCCTGGGGGCGGGCGCGGGCAAGGAGGCCGGCCCGAACGCCGTCGCCGAGGCGGTGTTCCACGAGGCGCAGTGGGTCGCGAGCCTGTGGGCCGCCCGCGCGCTCCCGCCCATCGAGTGCGTCGTCGTGGATCTCGACCTGTTGATCCGGGGAGATCTCCTCGCGGACGACTTCCACGCTCGCAACCCCGCCTGGCTCCCGCCGGATCGAGCGCCCGCGGCCACCGTCCTCGAGGCGTGGTGGTCCATGGAGCGGGGCCTCCACGAGGCGCTCCGGATCGTCGCGAGGCGGGGAGTCGCGCTCGCGCTGACGACACGCAATGATCGCGACGCGACCCAGCGCCGGTTCCAGAAGCGCGCTCCGGTCGCCGACGGCGATCCGGGGCCGTTCGCGTGGATGTACGAGGGGATCCCGGAGCAGGTACGGAGCTCGATCTTCTCTGCGCACCCTGCCTTGGTGGACGGCCTCGCGCTCGACGTCGCCGACTTCGCGGCGCTCGAGGCCGACCCTCGACGCCCCGCGTCCGAGGCGTGCCGGCGCGTCGCCGAGCGCCTGGGGATCGAGCTCCACGCGCTGGCGTTCCTCGGCGCCACCGAGGCGGATCGCGAGGAGGTCCGAGCGAACGCGCCCGAGATCACCGTGCCGGAGGGGCCGGCGCATCGATATCGAGAGTTCCTCCTCCACGGTCCTCGGCTGGTCCGCTGGGAGAGCCCGGCCCCGAGGCCGGCGTCGATCGCCGGCTCCCCTCCGGCGGTCGCGCCGGCGGGATCGGGCGCCGCCGCCGAGCGCGTCGAGGCCTTCCTGCGCGGATTGAACATCGTCGTCGACGTCCGGGCGGCCACGCCCGCGGAGTATCCGCGCGTGGAGGAGCTGCTCGTCCTGTGCACCGAGATGAACCTGACCGGCGATCGGCCCGAGCTCGACACGCTGGACGCCATCTACGTGGGGAGATGCCGCGCCTCGACCAGCGATTACGGGATCGTGGCGGCAGGCCTGGTCAAGGACGGGCGGCTCGTGAACTGGGTTTGCTCCTGCCAGGTCCTGCCGTACCGGGTCGCCGGCACGCTCCTGCACCTGACCCTCCAGACGACCCCGGGGATGGAGACGGAGTTCGTCGACGTCGGGAGCAACGCCGCGGCCCTCGACGTCATCCGGGAGGCGCGCTCCGGCTGCGCGAGCTGGGTCTCGGTGGGCGCCTGCGCGTGAAGACGTTCGACGAGCTTCGGAGGCTGGCGAAGAGGCCCTCTCCGGAATTCCGCCGAGCCCGCCTGGCCGTCCTTGCCGACTCCGCAGTTCAGCTCTACGCCCTGGCGCTCCGGGGCGAGGCCGCCGATCGCCGCCTCTCCCTCGCGGTGCTCGAGGGCGAGTTCGATCAGATCGATCAGGCGATCCTCGATCCCTCCTCCGAGCTGCGCCGCTCTCGGCCGGAGTTCGTTGTCGTCTGGCGATCCGCCGAGCGGCTGCTCTCGGCGTTTCGAGCGCTGCCCTCGACGGAGCGCGCCTCCTTCGCGGATCGGCACGTCGCGCACGTCCGGAGCCTCGCGGACGCGCTCGCGGAGAGCACCTCGGCCCGGATCATCCACGTCAACGTCCCGGAGATCGACGACGGGGTCTTCGGCAGCTTCGCCAACAAGATCCCTTCGTCCTGGGTCCATCAGCTCCGCCGGATCAACGTCCTTCTGATGGAGCTCGCGAGCTCGCGCGACGATTTCTTCGTCCTCGATCTCGCCCTCCTCTTCGCGGAGCACGGCAGGGCGGCCGCGGAGGACCGGCGGCTCGCCGCCACCGCGAGGATGGCGCTCGGCGTCGATTTCCTCCCGGTCTTCGCCGAGAGAACGCTGGACGTCGTGGACGCGATCCTCGGGCGCGCCCGAAAGTGCCTGGTCCTCGATCTCGACAACACGCTCTGGGGCGGGATCGCGGCGGAGGACGGCCTGCCGGGCATCGAGCTCGGCGAGCTCGGCCTCGGGCCCGCGTTCACGGAGATCCAGTGCTGGGCGAAGGAGCTCGAGCGGCGCGGCGTCGTCCTCGCGGTGTCCAGCAAGAACGAAGAGCGCGTCGCGAGGGAGGTGTTCGACCGTCACCCGGACATGGTGCTGCGGCTCGAGGACATCGCGGTCTTCTGCGCTGGCTGGGAGAGCAAGGTCGACCACCTCCGGCACATCCAGAGCGTGATCGGGATCGGGTTCGACGGCATGGTCTTCCTCGACGACAGCGCCGTGGAGCGGGCGGCCGTGCGCGCGGCGCTGCCCGAGGTGTGCGTGCCCGAGCTGCCCGCCGATCCTGTCGAGGTGATGCCCTTCCTCCGGCGGCTGAACCTCTTCGAGGCGGCGTCCTTCACCGGCGAGGACGCGCGGCGCACCGCGTATTATCGGGAGGAGAGCCAGAGGCGCGCCCTCCAGGGCTCGTCCGGAGCTCCGGAGGACTTCCTCCGGGGCCTCGAGATGATGGCGAAGGTCGAGGGCTTCACGCCCTTCAACCTCCCCCGCGTCGCGCAGCTCACGCAGCGATCCAACCAGTTCAACCTGCGGGCGGTGCGCCACGCGGAGGGTGAGCTGCGGCGGATGAGCGGCTCCGCAGGGCACCTCCCGTTCGCGTTCAGCCTGGAGGATCGGCTCGGCGCTTACGGTCTGGTGAGCGTGGTCATCCTCGAGGCGCGGGGAGAGGCCATGTTCGTCGACACCTGGCTGATGAGCTGCCGGGTGCTGAAGCGCGGGCTGGAGATCTTCGTGCTCGACGTGCTCGTCGAGGCGGCGCGCGGGCGAGGGGCGCGCGGGATCGTCGGCGAGCACCTGCCCACGCCGAAGAACGCGCTCGTGAGGGACCATTACGCGACGCTCGGCTTCGAGCGCCGCGGCGATCTCTGGTATCTCGATCTGGAGACCTACCGGCCTCGCGAGCATTTCATCCGGAGGGCGTGACATGGAAGGGGACGACATCCTCGCCCAGCTGACCAGGATCATCGCCGGCATCCTCGACGCGGACAGCCTCGAGCTCCGCGAGGAGACGGTCGCGCGAGACGTGCCCGGCTGGGACTCGCTCTCGAACGTGCAAATCGTCCTGGCCATCGAGAAGCACTTCCGGGTCCGGTTCACGACCCGGGAGATTCGAGGTCTGGAGAACGTCGGGGCGATCTGCGCTCTGCTCCGAGCGCGGCGGGAGGGGCAGGCGCGATGATCCGGAGGGACGACGAGATCGAGGGGGCGCTGCGGGTGATCGCCGATCACTTCGGGGCGCCTCCGTGGCTGCTCCGCCGCGTGCTGGAGGGATACGGCCGCTCCTCCGCGGGCGACTCTGTGGCAGGCGCCGCCGAGCCCGGGAAGATCGCGCTCCGGACGGCGCTGGCCGGATCGAGCCTCCGCGCGCTGTCGGAGCAGCTGATTCGCCGGGATCTCGGGCCCTATGCCAGGGATCGAATCACGAAGCGCCTCTCCGAGACGCTCGCCCCCTTCTTCGGGCCGGGCGTGTGGCTCCCTTGCCCCTCGGCGACCGCGGCGGGCGCCGTCGCGGCGCGCTTCCTCGCGGGGAGCGGGCCGGGCGCGCTCTTCGCCGAGGACGTCGGACATGCGATGATCCTCGAGGCGGGCGCCGTCACGGTCATGAGCGGCGGGCAGCTCTTCCCCGTCGCGATCCGGACGGACGAAAGGGGGACGATACGCCTCGAAGACCTCGAAGACGCGCTCCTCGCCCATTGCCCACGAGCGGCGGAGACGACCCTCGGGCGGGATCACTTCCCCACGCCCCGTGTGCTCCTCCTCTCGTGGCCGTCGCTGTTCGGCTTCGCGCCGTCCATCGACGAGCTCCGGGCCCTCCGCGCCGCCTGCGACCGGGAGGGGATGAAGCTCGCGCTCGATCTCGTCTGGGGCCCGCACAAGCTCGCGGAGGACTCCGATCCTCACCCTCGGCTCCTCGATCTGATGGGGCTCGCCGACGCGGTGACGTTCTCGCTCCCCAAGATCGACTGTGGGCCGGGCGCGTTCGTCTTCTTCCCGCGCGCGGAGGAGGGGAGCCTCGACCGACTCCGGGCCTCGGTGAAGCCCATCGGGCTCGCGGAGTTCGAGGCCTGGGAGACGTCGGCGCGGTGGGAGGCGGCGTGGACGTCGCACCGAGCCTTGCTCTGGGAGACGCTCCGGAGCCACGTCGATCGCGCCGCGCGCATCCGCGCGGAGCTCGGATCACGAGGCTTCGTGATGAGCCCGGAGAGCGCCGGCAATGTGGTGTTTCTCTCCACGCCGCCCGAGACGGCGGAGGTCTTCCTGCGCCACGGAGCGGGCCGATGGCCCCTCCGGTGCGCGGATCGAGGCCACGTGATGCTGCGGTTGATGATCGCCTCGTGGTACCCCCCCGGGTGGGAGGACCGGCTCTTCGACGGGCTCGCGGGGCTGCCCGCCGGGCGGTGATCCGGCGGCGCAGCAGGCGCTCGTCAGCGCGGGCGCACGCGGCATCGGAGCGGGATCACCCGCGGGCCGGGCGACCCCTCGCGCGCCGTCCGCACCACGACCGGGCTGGCGAGCGCCGCCTCCGTGAGGCGCCGGGTCAGGATCGGCACCGCCTCCTGCAGCTCGGCGCGCGCCAGGTAGGCGCCCAGGCAGTGGTGGGGGCCGGCGCCCAGCGAGAGCGGGGCGGCGCCTCGCCGGGTGATATCGAACGTCTCCGGCGCCTCGAACACCCTGGGATCGCGGTTCGCCGCGCCCGTCGCGGCGATCACCAGCTCGCCGGCCCGGATCGGGACTCCGTCGAGCTCGAGATCGCAGGTAGCGACCCGGATCGCGACGCGCGTCCCCGGGGCGTAGCGGAGGATCTCCTCCGCCGCCGGCTCCGCCAGATCGGGCCGCTCCTGCAGGAGCCGCCGCTGGTCCGGGTGCTCCAGCATCACCAGGAATGCCTTGCCGATCGTGCGCCGGGTGGTGTCGAGGCCGCCGAAGAGGAGCGCCACGATCTGACACACGAGCTCCTCCTCGCTGAACCGATCCCCGTTCTGCTCGGCGGCGGCGAGCATCGAGATCAGGTCGCCCCTCGGCTCGGCCCTGCGCGCCGCGATGGTCGGCTCGATGTAGCCGCGGAGGCCCTCGAACGCGGCCTCGAGCCGGGGCAGGTGCTTCTTCACCTCGAGCCCGACGATGTAACCGAGATCCGAGCACCACCGCCGGAAATCGGGATCTTCGAAGGAGACCGGCAGCCCGAGCAGCTCGATGATGACCTGGCCGGGGAATCGCTCGGCGACCGCGGTGACGAAATCGAACTCGGTTCGATCGCCGATCTCGTCCAGCAGCGCGTGCATCCTCTCCCGCATCCGCGGGCGGAGCGCGTCCACGGCGTCGGGCGTGAAACCCTTCTTGAGCAGGCCCCGGAGGCGCGCGTGCGCGGCGCCCTCCGTGCTCAGGAGGAACCCCTCGTACATCCGCCGGACGAGGCCATCGGTGACTCCTTGTCTCGTGAGCACGTCGGTGCCCATGTTACGGAACCGAGCGTCGCGGAGGAGATCGTGGACCTCGCGATACCGCAGCACCGCTTTCCCCATCGAGGTCTCGGCATACCAGCAGGCCTCCTGCGCGCGCCGGACGACGTCGCCGCCTTCTTCCATGACATCGTCGGGCTGCAGCGTGTGGGGAGTCGACATGGGGAGCGTCTCCGTGTTATCGCGTGGATGGAAAAGACGGTATCTCGGGAGCGGGGATGAGGGCGACGGTCGCACCCTCGTGGCGCGCTGTCAACCAGCGCTCCACGGCGGGAGTCGCGCGCCCGCGCTGGCGCCTGTGCGGGTGACCGCCGCTCTGCGGCGCTCTTACCAGGGGCGGGTGGGAACCGCTCTGGCTGAGACAGCGCGGCGGTCATGAGATGACGACTCCCTGGACGGCGCGGTGAGCCACCTGGACTCGACCGCGGAGCTCGAGCGCTGCTTCCACGCGGTGAGCGCCGCGCTGCTCGAAGGGGGGCAGTGAGCGCGGCTGATCAGCGCCCCGGAGCGGCCCCGACGAGCGCGGCGAGCCTCCGCGCGAGATCCGCGCGGAGGAGCTTCCCCGTCGGCGTCCGCGGGATCGCCTCGAGCCGCACCAGGCGGCGGGGCAGCACCGTCGGGGCGAAGACGGCGCGGAGGTGGGCCAGGATCTCCGCGTCGCCGACGGCGCCCTGCGAGCCCACGATCGCGGCGATGATCTCCTCTCCCAGCAGGGGGTGCTGGAGCGCGACGCACGCGGCGTCCTCGACGTGCGGGAGCGCGCGGAGGACGCGGTCCATCTCGTCGAGAGACACCGACTCTCCTCGCACCTTCGCGATGTTCTTGCTCCGCCCCGTGATGGTGAAATAACGCCGGCCGTCCCCTCGATCTTCGATCTCGTGGCCCAGATCCCCGGAGTGGAACCACCCGCCCCGGAAGGCCTCGGCCGTCGCCTCGTCGTTGCCGGCGTAACACGTCATCACGTTGTGCCCACGCATGCAGATCTCCCCGATCTCGCCGGGCGCCGCGCGCTCGCCGCCGCGGTCGAGCACCGCCACCTCGTTGCCGTACAAGGCCGTGCCGATCGAGGGGATCTCCACGTCGAGCATGTGCGCCCGATACGCGTCCTCGGAGAGGTCCGCCGGCATCGTCGTCGAGAAATTGGTGGTCTCCGTGAGCCCGTAGCCCTGGAGGATCCGCGCGCCGAGCTTCTCGCGGACGGCGCGGGCCGTGCGCGCGGTCAGCGGCGCGGCGGCCGAGACGAAGTACTCGAAATCGCCCGGCAGCGCGGGCTGCCGCCACATCCCGAGCAGCGCCTCGAGGATGCTGGGCACGACGCTGGCGATGCGCGGGCGGAACCGCTCGACGAGCCGCGGGTAGCCGAACGGATCGAAGGCGTGCGCGAGGACGGCGTGCGCGCCCGCGGCGAGCGTCGCGAAGATGGTGAAATGAAGGCAGTTCACGTGATGAATGGGGAGGCAGCCGAGGAGGCGGTCCCCGCGCTTCAGCCCGTGGTGACGGCGGAGCGCCTCCGCGTTCACGGCCGCGGCGTAGTGCGACTGCGCGACGAGCTTCGACGTCGCGGTCGACCCCGACGTCCCGAAGAACAGGGCGTCTGCCCGGGGCTCGACGGCGGGATCGGGATCGGACGCCGCGCCGTCCTCGAGCGAAGCGGCCTCGGGGACCGGGATCGCCTCCGGGAGGACGTCGGCCGCGACGTCGGGGGAGCGGAGGACCGCCTTCGCCCCGAGCGCCTCGGCGAGCTGTCGGAGCCGCCCGGCGGGGTCCGCCGGGCTGAGGAGGAGGAGCGCGCAGCCGGCGCGCAACGCGCCGAAGAGGGCGACGACCGAGCTCGCCTCGTTCGTCGGGACGAGCGCCAGGACGTCGCCGGAGCCGACCCCGAGCCGCCGGCGGGCCCACGACGACACCCGGCGGCTCAGAACCTCGAGATCACGGTAGGTGAGCGTCACGACCCCTCCGTCGGCCCGCGCCGCCGTGAGGAAGGGATCGTCGCCTTGCGACCGCGCGCGAGCGGCGACGTGCGCGAGGATCGTCGGCTCGATCGGGAGCGTTCGATCGAAGGGGACGCCGCCGTAGCTGTGGGCGAGATCGAAGTCGGTCGACATGGGGTCACCCGGGCCCGCGCAGCGCGCGCACGTGGCCGGCGATGGTCCGCGCGTCGCGGAACGTGGCGGGATCGATCAGGTCCGCGGGGAACCGGACCGCGAGGCCCCGCTCGAGATCGAGGATGAAGCCGACCATCTCGAGCGACGCGAGCCCGAGCGCCGAGAGATCCGTGTCGGGGCCCACGGCGGAGGCTCTCTCCGCGTCGACGTGGCGCGCCGCGATGTCCAACACCGCTCGTAGGAGGTCATCCATCGTCTGGAGACTACCTCTCCGGCGAGGGGTGGATCTGCACGTTTTTTCTCCCTGCCCGAGCTGCCGGCGAAGAGGCGCCGACCCGACGGAGGACCGTCGACGAATGCGTTAAGACAGCCGCGGCGGCCGCCGATTGATCCCCCGGGAGGTCCTTGATAGGCTCCGCGTGAGCCGATGGAGCGACTGCTCGCCTTGCCGGTGGCGCAGGCCGGGGACGATCCGCTGTTGAGCGACGAGCGGGGAGCTCCGGTGTGGCCCTACGCCGGCCCCGACGAGAGGGCGCTGCTCGCCCAGGTCGCGACGCTGTTCGGGCGGGAGATCGTCGATGTCCAGCCGGCCTCGAGGGGCCCACGCGACGGCGGCGAACGGCTCGTCGCGGGGTACGACGAGGGCGCCGAGCGGGCAGGCCGCCTGTATGCCCATCTCACCGGGCGCCGCTACGTTCATGTGGGCTCGCCGCGGGAGGCGACGGCGATGGACGCGGTCGACGTCGTCGTCTGCGTCGCCCCGTCGGCGCCGCACGATCTCCTCGACGAGATCACGCGCGCGCGCAGGAATGCTCGTTTGGGGATCCTCTGGGCGGCCGACGCGGGCTCCCTCTCGCGACAGGCCCGGATCCGCGCCGCGGCCGCGCGGCTCGATCCTGCGCCGCTCGATCGGGCCACCGTGCTGAGCCCGATGACAGGGCACATCGAGCCCGTCCGCGTCGGCGCCGTCGAGCTCCGGGGGGCGCTGAAGACGCCCGGCGATCTCGAGACGGGGCCGCACGCCGTCATGGCGCTGACGACGCACTCCGACGGGATCGACGCCTTGCTCGGCGAGCGGGCGACGCTCTGTGCCCTCGTGGACCTCGACCCGAGCTCCGTCCCCGGAGGTCCGTCGCCGAAGTGCGTGATCACCGGCCAATGCCACCGGCAGAAGATGCGGGTGGCGGAGGCGCTGGCGTCCGGCCGGCTCGTGCCGGCGCGCGCGCTGTCGAGCCGGGTCCTCATGTGGAACAGCTGCTTCGGGATCATGGGGCGGCACTGGAGCGTTGTCGACGCCTGGGGGCTCATGCCCCAGCTCCTCGCCTCGGCCGAGGTCGGTTGCCTCGTCGCGCTGCGCGCGATCGTGAACACCGGGCCTGTGCAGGTCATCCCCCTCGTCGCCACGCTGCATGAAGGGGTGAGCGTGGGTGACGCGCTCGCGGCGTGGCGAGAGACGCTCGGGAGACAGTCCCACGCGATGATCCGAGATCGCCTCTTTCTGTTCGGCGATCCCGCGGTCGTCGCAAACCCAGCGCGCGAGGCCGCCCTCGAGGAGGCCGCCTTCGACGAGGCCGCCTTCGACGAGGCCGCCCTCGACGAGGCCGCCTTCGACGAGGCCGCCCTCGACGAGGCCGCCCTCGACGAGGCCGCCCTCGACATGACGGCGCCCTCGCCCTCGGCCCCCGTCGAGGCCACCGAGGCGCCGCTCATTCTGCGCTTCCTCGAGAACGTGAGAGCGTGGCAGCCCGATCTCTCCCCGGCGGTCGATGCGTGTCGGGCGGCGGTCGAGGCGAGCGAGCTCGCGCGCTCGAGCACGACGCCGGGGCCGCGCGCCGAGCTGGAGGCCGCGTTGCGACGAACGCTCCTCGGGGTGCTGACGAGGACGATGTGGTCGAGCTGGCTGGACTCGTGGCTGCCGACGGCCACTCTCCGCGAGGAGCTGGCCGGCAGGACGTGCGGCGACTGCGGCGCCGACCTCTGGGCGGGAGTCTACGACGTGAGCGCGCCCGGCGGCGCGCCCCGCTATTTCGCCAGCTGCGCCAGCTGCGGCGCCGTCGACGACCGCCCGGCGAGCTGCGAGGCCGTGATCGAGCGCGCCGATCACGGCCTCGGGCTCTCGCGGGGGGGGCCCAAGGGCGATTGGAGCGGCGCCCTCGTGTCGGCGCCGATCGGCCCCGATCTCGTGTCGACCGAGTGGCCGCGAGGTGAAGACGATCTGCCCCTACCGGAATGCCGCCTGACGGGAACATCGCAGGTGGGCCCGATATTCAGGCTGGCGATGTTCATCGAAGCTTCGCGTGTGTCGATTCATATGCGGCGCGCATTCCTCGCGACCTCCGATACGCCATGACGCAGCGCTCGGCGAGAAATCGCCCGAGGCGCGGTCCCCCATCGCCCTTGACAGTCCGCCGACCGATCCCATAGCCTCTTCGATTGCTGCGATCAATCGCAGGTATGGGAGGAATCAGCCATGGCGGAACGTGACCTCAAGGATCTCGCGCACAACCTCAATCAAGAGCAGTTGAAGCTCTACAGCGAAAAGCTGAAGGCGCTCTCGGAGTACCGTAAGGCGCAGGCGCGCCTCAACGAGGTGAACCTCGAGCTCATCAAGGCCGGCCTGCGAGTCAACCCGGGCTCCGTCGCCTGCTGGTAGTCGAAACGGCTCGCTCTCACGAGGGCTCGCGACGCTAGCCCTCGACTCCACGCCCCGCGAAGCCTCCCGACATTCAGCGCGGATCACCGGCGCCTCGTCCCCCGACTCCCTCCGCCCCACGACGCAGCGCCGCCGCTGGCCAGCGCTCACCACGTGGCGAACGAGCAGCATCGTCCGCGGCTCCCTCTGGAGCGATCGACCTGCGAGTCCGCGCCGATCCGGTCGTGGAAATCCGGTCAAAACGGGTGACGCGCGCTCTCGCCGCTCCGGCGGGGCCGCCCTTTGCGGTTGTCAGGGGAGGGGCTTCGGGCTAAAGGAAACCCTGGATTTACCAATGGAAACGCGTAAAGGCCCCCCCTCCGACGTCGCTTCGATCATCGGGCAGCTCCGCAGGCCCAAGCGGATGGTGGTGACCGCGGGCATGCCGTACGCGAATGGTCCGTTGCACCTCGGGCACCTCGCTGGAGCCCAGCTGCCCGCCGACATCTACGCTCGGTGGTGTCGAATGCTCATCGGGGCAGAGAACGTGCTGTACGTGTGCGGCACCGACGAGCACGGGTCGACCAGCGAGATCGCCGCGGTCCAGGCCGGGCTCCCCATCCGCGAGTACATCGATCGCATCCAGCAGGCGCAGAAGAAGACGCTCGAGCGGTATTGCATCAGCCTGGACGCCTTCACGGGCACCTCGCAGCCGGAGACCTTTCCGCTCCAGCGAGAGCTGGCGCACGAGTTCCTGACGCGGTTCTCGGAGAACGGCCTCCTCGAGAAGCGCGCAACGCGTCAGTGGTTCGATCCGAAGATGGGGCGATTCCTCCCCGACCGCTACGTGCGCGGTCGCTGCCCCAACCCGCAGTGCGACAACGAGGACGCCTACAGCGACGAGTGCGACCGCTGCGGCCAGCAGCACGCCCCCGCCGCGCTCCTCAACCCGCGCAGCACGCTGAGCGACGCGGTGCCCGAGCTCCGCGAGACGGTTCACTGGTGGCTCGACATGTGGTCCGTGTCCGAGACGCTGCGCGAGTGGATCAGCGGCAAAGAGAAGACGTGGCGGCGCGCCATGCTGTCCGAGGTCCTGGAGACGGTGATGCCGTCGGTGCGCCTCGACCGGGCGCACGAGGCCACCTACAAGGAGATCAAGGCGAGCCTCCCCAAGCACAAGAGCAAGCTCGCCCGCGGGAAGGAGCTCGTTGTCCAGTTCGGCAACAAGGCCGATCTGGAGAGCGGCCGCGCGATCCTCGAGCAGCACGGCGTCCGCGTCGAGCTCGTCGACGAGTGGGCGCACCGGTCGATCACGCGCGACATCGCCTGGGGGATCCCGATCACCGAGGATCCGGACCTCGCGGGCAAGACGCTCTATGTCTGGCCCGACTCGCTCATCGCGCCCATCTCGTTCTCGAAGGTGGCGCTCCGCGACAAGGGGGTCGACCCGGCGCGCTATGCGGAGTTCTGGCGCGATCCCGAGGCCCGCGTGGTCCAGTTCCTGGGGCAGGACAACGTCTACTTCTACGTGCTCATGCAGGGGGCCATGTGGCTCGGGACCCAGGAGGACCCGCACCGCCTGCCGGCGGCGGGCGAGCTCCAGCTCACCGACGTCTTCGGCTGCTTCCACCTCCTCGTCGGCGGCGAGAAGATGAGCAAGAGCCGCGGCAACTTCTTCACCGGCAATCAGCTCCTCGACGAGAAGGGCTACTCCGTCGATCAGATCCGGTATTACCTCGCGCTCCTCTCGCTCGCGGAGAAACCCTCGGATTTCGACTTCGAGAAGCTCGACGAGCGCAACAAGTTCCTCGCCGGGCCGATGAACGCCGCGTTCGAGCGCCCCATCTCGGCGGTGCACTCCAAGTTCGGCGGCAAGGTCCCCGAGGGCGCCCTGCTCGACAAGGTGGTCGCCGACACGGTGCGCATCGTCCAGCGCTACGTGCGCGCCATGGAGCGGGCCGACTACCCGAACCTTCTCTTCGAGATCGAGAACTACGCCCGCACGATCAACAGCCTCTTCACGCAGTACAAACCGCACGACGATCGGCACCCGGAGCAGGGGCGCCGCGACGCCCTCTACACGTCGTTCTACGTGCTGAAGACCCTGATGATCATGCTCTACCCGTTCGTCCCCGAGACGATGGATCGCCTCCGCGCGTCGCTCCGGCTGCCGCCCGAGGTGTTCCGCCTGGAAGAGCTCGGCACGCCCATCCCCGCGGGCCACGAGATCGGCGCCAAGCAGCCGTATTTCCCGGCGCCGTCGAGGGAGGGCGAGACCTGATCGAGGGCGCCTTCACCGAGCGCGCGGGCGACGCCCACGTCGGGCGGAGGCGAGATCTGCTCGAGGGCGGCGCCGCCCTGCCGCCGTGCGCAGACGTGCTCCGCGCGTCGGCCGCAGAGTTCCCGGACGCGGTCCGCGAGCGCCTCCTCCGCGAGCTCGGCGAGCGCGGCCTCGTCGCCGTCCAGCTCGACGAGCCGCTCTCGAACGATCGATTCACCACCCTGGGATCGCTCCTCGGGACCGCCTCTCCGGAGACGGATCCAGCGGTGCTCCCGTACGTGGAGAGGGGCGTGATCCTCAACCTCGTGGCCGAGCACGGGCGCACGGAGGACGTCTCTCTCCAGCCCTTCGCGACGAACCCGCTGACGCTCCACAGCGAGGGCAGCGGCCGGCGGGCCGAGGAGCAGCCTCGGTACATCGTCCTGATGTGCCGCGATCCCGGCGACGAAGGGACCGCGGCCCAGACAGTCCTCGTCCCGATGGCGGCCGTCGCAGAGGGGCTGTCGCCAGACGCGCTGGCGACGCTGGAGCAGACGCGATATCGAAGGAGCCCCGACGGTCCATGGATAGCGCGGCGCGTCGACGGTCGATGGGTGTTCTCGTTCCGCGACTTCCTCTCGCAGCCGCTCGAGTGGACGCACGCGGGGCACGCCCCCTCCGCGGACGCCATCAACGGCGCTCTTCGCGACCTGCTGGCGTCGATGTACGCTCCCGGCGCCGCAATCCGCGTCCATTGGACACGCGGAAAGCTCGTCATCATCGACAACACGTTCTTTTTCCATGGGCGGACGGCCGGGCGAAGCGCCGGATCGAGCCGGCGCCGCCATCTCCAGCGCCTGCGGATCCTCGCCGGCCCCTCCGCCTGACGGGCCAAGGCGCCGGAGAGCTCCACGACGTCACGAGAGGCGACAATCGACCAGGACGCCTGGTAGGCTGAGCCCATGGCGGGGATGGATCCAGCGACGGATTTTTCGGTTCACCGGATCGAGTGCGGCAGCCTGAAGAGGCTCCCGCACCCGACGTGGCCCTGCGAGCTCTGGAGCTATCGCCCGGGGCCGTGGCAACCTCCTGCGGAGGGGACTCACTACGGCGCTGTCTTCTCGGGGAGGCTGACCCTCCGTTGCCGCTCGGGGGTCTTCGAGATCGGCGCGGGGATGGTGTTCTGCGTCCCGGGAGAGCTGGCGTTGCACGGCGAGGGGGAGGCGTTCGGGATCACCCACGTTCGGAGCAAAGGGTTCTTCCAGATCGCCGGGCCGATCGAGGCGTCCGGGCGGCTCCGCTACATCGACGGTTGCACCGACTCCCTGCTCATCGCCCCTCAGGTCCGGGGCGAGCCGTGCCTCAACCACCTGCATTTCCCCCCTCGTACGGACCAGACGCTCCACACCCATCCTTCGCTCCGCGCGGGGCTCATCATGCGAGGGCGCGGCGTCTGCAGGCTGGGCGACCGGCGGGTGCCGCTCTCGCCCGGGCTGGTGTTCCACCTGCCGCCGGGCTCGAAGCACGCGTTCCAGACCGAAGCGGAGAGCATGGATGTCGTCGCCTTCCACCCCGACAGCGACTTCGGCCCCGTTCACGACGATCACCCGATGATCAACCGGACCATCGTGGACGGCATCTCCGCGCGGCACGTGGAGCGGATTCGCACAGCCGAGCAGCCCAATGAGTGAGGAGCGAACCAGGGCTCCGCGGCCCCCGGCGCCGGCGGAGCTCGCCGGGCAAGAGCTCCAGCTCTTCGCCAGGGCCCCGCGCGCGCGCCCCTTCGATCTGCCCGACGAGGCGCACGAGGCCGCGCGGCGCGCCCGCTCCCTCGGGGATTTCGACGATACGTTCGTGCCGACCGTCGACGAGCGCATGCTCGACGTGTATGCGCGGGCGAAGAACCCCGATGATCCGATCGAGCTGCGGGATCTCTGGCTCGGACGCGTCGAGCACGAGCTCGGCAGGCACGCGCACAGGCCATTGCTCGCCGAGCGCTGGCGCGCCGCGACGCTGCGGAGGCAGGTCCACCCGAGCGAGGTGCTCACCTCGCGCGCGACCGTGCGCTTCATCAAGGAGCTCTTCAACTGGTTCTTTCGCGACGACCTCTACGGGGAGCTCCGGTCCGACGATCACATCATCCTCTCGAGCGGGTCCGTCGACGAGCAGGCGTGGGGCCTCCCGGAGGCGTTGAAGGACTGCGTCCGCTTCGCGCTCGAGCGGGACTGGTACGGCTACTCCGACTCGTGCGGGCGCCGCCCGGCGCGCGAGGCTGTCGCCATGTACGAGAACGCTCGGATCGACGGGGCGGTCTACACGGCCGACAACGTCGCGCTGACGATGGGCGGGACGTTCGCGATCAGCGCGCTCGCGGACTTCATCCTCTCGGGCGCGCCGAGGGAGGGGGCGCCCGTGCTGTGCGGGATCCCCAACTATCCCCCTCTCGTGGAGTCGATAGCCCGTCGGCGCAACGTCGAGCTCGTTCCCCTCCCGTCGAGGGCTGGCCACACGTCGCTCGAGCCGCTGATCGCCGCGCTCACGCCGCGCACCCCGCTCGTCCTCCTGCAGACGGTCGCGAACCCGACGGGGGCGGCGGTCTCCGACGCCGATCTCGGGCGGCTGATCGGCGCCGCGTCTCCGTCGACGATGATCGTGCTCGACGAGTGCCACGAGTGGCTCGGCCCGCTCGGGCGGTGCTCGCAGCGGCGCGCGGCCACCAACGTGATCCGCGTCTTCAGCGCCTCGAAGACATGGTCGGCGCCGGGGCTGAAGATAGGTTGGTTCCTCGCCGACGCCGGGTTCATGGCCGACTACTACGAATACGCCTCGACGACCTTCGGCGGGCCGCCTTCCTTCTTCTACACGCTGGTGGAGGTGCTGGCGCGGATGGAGCGCTGGCTCATCACCGGCGTCACGGAGCCGGGGGCGGCCGAGGTCGACGAGTTCGAGCGCTCCTACGGGCTGGATCGCGCGCAGCTCTCGATAGCTTATGAGAGATATCGGACCGAGCGGCGCGCGCGGCAGGACGCGTTGCAGACGCTGCGCGACGCCTCCATCGGCCGGCTCGCGCGAGCGTCCGCGCGCGTCATCTCGCCGCGCTGCTCGATCAACCTCGCCGTCGAGCTGCCGGGGTGGAACGACTCGTATCGGTGCTTCCGCGATCTCCTCCGGCAGAGCCGCGTGGCGGTCTTTCCAGGCATCCTGACGTTCTGCTTCTCGGGCGGGATCGTCAGGGTCACGACGGCGCGCCAATGGCACGATCTCTCGTCGGCAATCGCGCGGCTGGAGGCCCAGCTCGGCCTCCCGGGGGGCCGCTGATCGGAAGGCGCGGCCGCCGTGGTTCACGAGCGTGAAGGCGTCTCGCATCTTCTGCTGCACGGTGCCATAGGCTTCCAACACACGCGCTGATCGCCGCCTCCACAGCCGCGATGACCGCGGGGACGGATGATCCACGGCGTCGACCTTGCTCGACGGACGCGCCGCCCTGCGATAGCAGTTGAGCTACCCCGGGGATCACGTCGCCCGGGCGGCGCGACATGAGCGTAAGGGCGCGCACGCAGGGCACGGCTCTCGGGCACGAGGCCGCGCTCCGCGCGCGCGGGGGAGGTGGGAGCCTATGTTGAGCGGTGCTGATGTTTCCGTCCACCAGGGAAATATCCAGTGGGACGCGTTCGCCTCACGGCTCGATTTCGTCTTCATCCGGGCGACGTACGGGATCGAGGGGGTCGACAGGAGGTTCGCGACCAACCGCGCCGAGGCCGCGCGCTGCGGGCTCCTCCGGGGGTATTACCATTACGCGTTACCGCGCCTCGACGCCGCCGAGCAGGCGCAGCGGCTCTGCAGCGCGGTCGGCGACCTCGAGCCCGGGGAGCTCGACATGGTGCTCGACCTCGAGGAGACGCAGCACGCGGGCGACAACGGCCATGTCTGGACGTCGCAGGACACCCTGGCTCTCCAGGTGTGGACCCGCTGCTTCGTCCAGGAGGTGAAGTCGCGCTACCCGGGCCGCTCCGTCATCCTCTATACCCGCCACAACTTCTGGCACGATCACCTCGGCGGCAGCTCCGAGTTCGTCGACTGCCCGCTCTGGATCGCGAACTATACCTATGGCCTCGACTCGGTGCGGGCGAGGCCCCCGGCCAACCCGAAGGAATGGGCGGACTGGGCGCGCAGGAAGCCGCTCAGGGCCTGGGACCCCTGGTCCGCGTGGTCGTTCTGGCAGATCACCGCCAAGGCCGTGATGCCGGGTGTCCGGACCAACACGGTGGACGCCAACCTGTTCAATGGAACGGTGAGCGATCTGCGGCGCCTCGCCCGGCTCGAGGCCGGGTCCGTGACGTCCGAGCCGCTGCCCACGGCCGACGCGCTCTGCCAGAAGCTGCTCTCGCAGGCGGATGACAGATACATCTTCGGGCACGAGGTGCGCCTGACCGATCCCAACCCCTCCGCGTTCGATTGCTCCGAGCTCATCGAGTGGGGCTGCGCCCAGCTCGCCGTCGAGCCCACGATGCCTGACGGCTCCTGGATGCAGGCGCGCCACGTGAAGGCGGCGCGGCTGCTCATGCCGGTGGACACGGCGATCGCGACCCGCGGCGCCCTCCTGTTCCGCTTCTCGGCGGACCCGTTCACGGGCGGGCGCCCCGAGCACGCCCACGTGGCCATGAGCCTGGGCGACGGCCGCACCATCGAGGCGCGCGACACCGCGCATGGCGTCGGCGTGTTCCCGGCGCTGGACCGCGGCTGGACGCACGCGGGCCGGATCCCGGGCCTCGACTACGGCGCCGCGCCGCCCGGCGGCGGGCTCGCGCGAGGCGCCACGGGGCCCGAGGTGAAGGCCTGGCAACAGCACCTGTCGATGTGGCGCGCCGGGCTCCTGCCTCGGTTCGGCGCGGACGGCGAGTTCGGCGCGGAGACCGAGGCGGCCACGCGGATCTTCCAGCAGGAGATGGGGTTGCCCGTGACCGGCGCGGTCGGGCCCGAGACGCGCGACGCCATGCAGCGCGCGCTGCCGCGCCCGCCCTGCGCGCTCGAGCTGCCGCGCGCGCTGGGCCGCGCGCTCCTGGGCATCGTCGGCCAGGGGGCGGCCGCGGGAGGCGCGGTGCGCGCGGCGGGGCCGCAGGCAGAGCGCCAGGGAGCGGTGAGCGGGTCGACGGCGTTGGCGACTCCGGGCTACGACGCGGCCGGCGTCCGCAGCTACACGTTCGCGGAGAGCGGCTTCCGGTTCACGGTGACCGCCACCCCCGAGCCGGTCGAGGCGGCTCGGGCGAACGACGCCGGGGGCGCCGTGGCGTTCTTCGCGTCGGGCCAGGCGCAGCCCGGGTCCGCGCATCTGGCACCCGTGTTCGACGGGACGGGCCTCGACTGGCTGCCGCCGCGCGATCCGGGCGCGCTCACCGGCACGAGGTTCTACGAGCAGGTCCGGGGCCTGTCGCTCGCGGCGCGGGAGGAGCTCTTTCTCCAGGAGGTGCTGCGGGGGAACGTGCCCAGCT
Organism: Sorangium sp. So ce302; assembly: GCF_051530145.1. Taxonomy (GTDB): domain Bacteria; phylum Myxococcota_A; class Polyangia; order Polyangiales; family Polyangiaceae; genus Sorangium; species Sorangium cellulosum_B. Next base: position 11,964,436 of record NZ_CP150326.1, read on the forward strand.
TCCTGCGCCGCTTCCATCGCGTCACGGTCGAGGCGCCCGACGGAAAGCGGGGCGTCGCGTACGTGTGCGCCGACTACCTGGCGATCGGCCCGGACACCGATTTCCTGCGCATGCCGCTCACCGGCGTCACCGCCCAGCGCGTCGCGGATGCGTGCGGCTGCGTGCTGCCGACGAAGAAGCTCGTGAAGGACATCTATGCCGCCTCGCGGAAGCAGACGGCCATCCCGTTCGATCCCCAGGACGGCACCAAGGTGGAGCGCTTTCGTGACCACCACCTGGCCATCGAGCAGCACCGGGTCGGCGAGCTCGGCGAGCTGCTCGCGGGACACAAGAAGGACGTCGTGGTGACCAACCGGCTGCACCACTACGCGCGCCGGCTGGCGATCTTCGGCTTCTACAAGGCGGACGGCAAGCCGTGGCAGCCGCTGGACACGTCGCTCCGGCGGCGGCTGCCGCACGAGGACACCTACGCCGACTACAGCCACGGGGTGCGGCTGATCGGCGGCCTGATGGCCCTCGGATCGGAGCAGCGCTGCGTGGCCGACGTCCTGCTCGACCCGGCGCTGTGCGGCCTCGTGAGCGACGAGGGGATCATCAGCGTTCCGAGGTACGAAGTGCACCCGCTCGGGTGACCGATGCGGTCGTTTTGCCGCGGCCGAGCAGCGGGGAGAGGTGAGGGGAGGGGTGGGGCTCAGCTACACTCCGCCGGTAGCAGGAGGAGACCCCGCGATGGAGCTGAGACGCACGAAGGCCATGGGCGATCACGGCAGCCTGATCGATGCGCTCGCGTCGGTCAGCGAGGCGGAGCTGCTCGACGCGATCGTCGCGCTCGCGAGGCCGCGGCACATGTTCCGCCAGCGCGCGGAGAACCGCCGCGCGGCGGAGTACGTCGCCGCTGCGCTCGAAGAGCGGGGCTACGCCGTCGAGATCGAGGGCGAGCTCGGGAACGTGGTCGCGACGCCTCGGGACCGGGGCGATCGCCCGATGATCCTCGTCGGGGCGCACTACGACAGCGTGCCCGACACGCCCGGCGCCGACGACAACGCGAGCGGGATCGCCGCGATGCTCGCCTGCGCAAGGGCGCTCTCGCGCTTCGAGCCGGCCCCGCCGGTGGGCTTCGTGGCCTGGAACGGCGAGGAGGACGGGCTGCTCGGCAGCGTCGAGTTCGTGGCGCGCCATCGATCGCAGGGCGGAGCGCCGATCGCCGCCGTGCACGTGCTGGAGATGGTCGGCTACGCGAGCCACGAGCCGGGATCCCAGCGGATGCCGGTCCCGGTCCCCGGCGCGCCGGACGTCGGCGACTTCATCGGGCTGCTCACGAACCACCGCTCGAACCACCTCGTGGAGCTCGCCGCGAAGCAGGCAGAGGCGCTGGTGCCCGAGCTGCCGGTCGTGGGCCTCAAGGTCTACCTCGGCCTCGAAGAGTGGCTCCCCGTGCTCCACCGGAGCGATCACTCGCCGTTCTGGAAGGCGAAGATCCCCGCCATGCTCTGGACCGACACGGCGGAGTTCCGCAACCCGAACTACCACCGCCCGACGGACACCCCCGAGACGCTCGACTATGGCTTCATGCGCCGCGTGACGCAGCTCGTCCTCGCGACGGTGACGCGGCAGGTCCGGACCGGCTAGAAGGAGAACCCGATGGTCATCGAGCTGACCCCGAGCTTCAAGGTGATCGACGCGCGCTTCCGCAAGCTGGCGCTGCCGCACGTGCACGTCGAGAAGCTGTACACGGGCTGCCGCTGGGCGGAGGGGCCGGCGTGGTTCCCGGCGGGGCGCTACCTCGTCTGGTCGGACATCCCGAACGACCGCATGATGCGCTGGGACGAGACCGACGGCTCGGTCTCGGTGTTCCGCCAGCCCGCGATGAACACCAACGGCCACACGGTCGATCTGCAGGGCCGCCTCGTGTCCTGCGAGCACCGCGGCCGCTGCGTCTCGCGCACCGAGCACGACGGCTCGCGCACGGTGCTCGCGTCGCACTTCGAGGGAAAGCGGCTGAACTCGCCGAACGACGTGGTCGTGAAGTCCGACGGCAGCGTCTGGTTCAGCGACCCGAGCTACGGCATCGACAGCGACTACGAAGGCGACGCGTCGCCGAGCGAGCAGGGCGCGCAGCGCGTCTACCGCCTCGACCCGGCCTCGGGTGCGCTGACGGTCGTCGCGGCCGACTTCGTGCAGCCCAACGGCCTCGCCTTCTCGCCGGACGAGTCGCTGCTGTACATCGCCGACACCGGCGCGACGCACGTGAAGGGCGGCCCGCACCACGTGCGCAAGTTCCGCGTCGACGCGAAGGGCACGCTGACCGGCGGCGAGGTGTTCGCGATCTGCCCGGTGGGCGTGTACGACGGCTTCCGCGTCGACGTGCACGGCAACCTGTGGCTGTCGGCCGGCGACGGCGTGCACTGTCACGCGAGCGACGGCGCGCTCCTCGGGAAGGTGCTGATCCCCGAGACGGTGTCCAACGTCTGCTTCGGCGGCGCCAAGCGCAACCGCCTGTTCATCTGCGGCACGACCTCGCTGTACGCCGTCTACCTGAACACCCGCGGCGCCGGGCGCTAGTCAGCGTCCCTCCTGATGTTGTCGGCCGTAGACCAGCAGCATGGCGATGATCACGGCGCCGTAGATGATCTGGCGGCCGGCCTCGGGCATCTGCAGCACGCTGAGCATGCTCTGGAGCAGCACGATCAGGATGGTGCCGAGGACGGTGCCGAGGTACGTCCCTCGCCCGCCCATGATGTTGGTTCCGCCGATCACCACCGCGGCGATGGCCGGCATGAGGTAGTCGTTGCCCATGGCCTGGTAGGCCTTGTGCGAGAAACCGGCCAGCAGCATACCGGTCATGGCGGAGCACACGCCGCACATCACGAAGGCGCCGATCAGCACCAGGTGCGTTCTGACGCCCGACAGGTAGACGGCCTGCTCCTGGTTGCCCACGGCATAGATGTAGCGACCGAGCGCGGTCCTCTTCAGCACGAAGGTGGCGACGCCGCCGACCAGGATCCACACGAACAGCGAGTTCGGGATGGAGAGCGTCTTGCCCACGGCCAGGACCTCCATCCACTCCGGTGCCTCGCTGCGCGGAGCGAAGCCGCCAGTGTAAAGCACCATCAGCCCCTGAAGCACGGTGTTCGTGCCCAGCGTGAAGATCATCGAGGGCACGCGCAGGTAGGCGACGCCGAGACCGTTCACCAGACCCGCGGCGGCGCCGACGGCCAGGCCGTAGGGCAACGCGGCCCAGCCGCCGATCCCTGCGGCCAGCATGGCGCTCGAGGTGAGCACCCACGGCAGCGAGAGATCGATGTGACCGAGCAGGATCACGATCATCATGCCCGTGGCGGCCACGCCCAGGAAGGCCGCGATCTGCAGCTGTTGCAGGATGTAGTACGGGCTCAGGAAGCTCAGCGTGCCCTGGGTGACCAGCGTGCCGATCGAGCCGGTCACGAGCACGACGCCGATCGACAGCAGCGCGTACCAGGTCGGCTTGTCGATCTCGCCGAGTCGGCTCTTGAGGGAGAGGGGCTGTTGCATCGAGCTCACCTGAAGACGTGCAGCCGGTTCTTGACGCGGATGACCCAGAGCGCGCCGAGGCAGACGGCCGCGAGCAGGATGAGGCCCTCGAACAGCGGCTGGTAGAGCGGGTTGGCGAGGAGGCCCAGCGCCGAGCCCTCGTCGAAGACGCGGAAGTTGAAGGCGACGGAGCGGAGCACCAGCGCGCCGAAGAGCGATCCGATGGCGCCGCCGATCCCTCCGTACAGCGAGGTGCCCCCGATCACGACGCTGGCGATGGAGTTCAGCGTGTAGGAGCCGGCTTGTGGGATGTCGGCGTTGCCCGACGTCGTCTGCAGCGCGAGGTAGAGGCCGCCGACGCTGGCGAAGAACCCCGACAGCGTGTACGCGGCCAGCTTGACGCGCTTGATGCGGACGCCCGACATGTACGCCGCCTCCTGCGACGCGCCGACGGCGTAAGCGCCGAGGCCGTAGCGGGTGCGGCGGTAGTAGGTCCAGAGCAGCGCGAGCAGCGCCATCCAGATCGCGGGCGACGGGATCTTGCCGACGAAGCCGAGCGCGCCCTCGAGGGGGGCGGCGCCCGCGACCTGCAGCAGCTCGTTGAGATCGAAGGTGGCCGCGAACGCCAGATCGCCGTCGACCTGGCCGCCGGGCGTCGGCCTCAGGAACAGCGCGACGCCGAGGAAGATCGTGCCCGAGGCCAGGGTGGCGATGATCGGTTGCAGACGGCCATAGACCACGAGGCAGCCGTTGAGCAGGCCCGCCGCCATGCCCACGGCCAGGCACAGCAGGATGCCCAGGAACATCGTGAGCGCGCTGCCGGCGAGGACGTGCGAGGCCACGCAGTTGACGAGCGTGATCACCGCGCCCACGGACAGATCCAGGCCGCCGGTCAGCACGGGGATCGTCTGGGCCATGGCCGCCGCCACCAGCACGAACGACTCGTTGGCGTTCTGCCCCAGCAGCGGCGCGCTGAAGCCCTTGGGATGGGACAGCGAGTAGAGCCCGTAGAACACGATGCACAGACCGACGGCCACGAGCAGGCCCTGGTTCTGGCGCAGGCGGAGCTTCCAGTCGTTCATCGTGCCTCCGATGGCGCGCGTTCGTCCTCGCGCCTCGCGCGCTCAGGCCCGCCGCGCAGACCGAGGGCCAGGTCCAGGATGTTCTTTTCGGTGATGTCGGGCCCCACGAGCTCGCCCTGCACGCGGTTCCGGTAAAGGACGAGCACGCGGTCACAGCAGCCGATCAGCTCGTCGTAGTCCGTGCTGTAGAAGAGGATGGACGTGCCGGCGTCCGCCAGCTCGCGGAGCAGCTGGTAGATCTCCTGCTTCGTGCCGACGTCGATGCCGCGGGTGGGATCGTTGAGCATCAGCAGCCGCGGCTCCGTCATCAGCCACTTGGCCAGCACGACCTTCTGCTGGTTGCCCCCGGACAGCGACGAGACCGGGTGGTCGACCGAGCCGATCTTGATCTGGATGCGGCGCACCATCTCGTCGATGCGCGCCGCCTCGCGCCGGCGGTCGAGCAAAAGGCCGCTCGTGAACTTGTCGAGCGACGCCAGCGACAGGTTCGTGGCGATGGACATCGGCAACATCAGGCCTTCGGTCTTCCTGTCTTCGGGCACGAGGGCGATGCCGTGCGCGCGGCCCTTGGCCTGGCGCGGGCTCGTCAGCTTGACCGGCTTGCCGTCGATCTTGATCTCGCCGCGCACATCCCTGAGCACACCGAACAAGCTGAGCAACAGCTCGCGCTGGCCCTGGCCGTCGAGCCCGCCGATGCCGAGGATCTCGCCCTTGCCGAGCTTGAACGACACGTCCTCGAGCTGCCGCTCCCAGCTCAGGCCGCTCACCTCGAGCAGCGTCGCCGGGAAGCTGCGGGCCGCCGGCTTCGGCGGGAAGACGTGACCCATGTCGCGGCCGATCATGAGCTCCACGATCTGGTCGTCGCTGCGCTGGCCCTTGGCGAAGGTCTCGATGTGCCGACCGTTGCGGAAGACCGACATCACGTCCGCGAGCTCCTTGATCTCGTGCATGCGGTGCGAGATGTAGAGCATGCCGACGCCCTGAGCCTTGAGCTCGGCCAGGAGCTCGTAGACCTTCTTGACGTCGGTGTTGGTCAGCGCGGAGGTGGCCTCGTCCAGGATCAGCAGCCGCGGGTCCTTGCCGAGCGCCTTCGCGATCTCGACCATCTGGCGGCGCGAGAGCGGCAGGTCGCTCACCCAGGCGTTCGGGTTCACGCCCTCGCAGCCGACGCGCGCCAGGAGCTCCTCGGCCCTGCGGACCTGCGCCTTGCGATCGAAGAGCCCCAGGCGGCTCGTCGGCATGGTGATGCCGATGTTCTCGGCCACGGTCAGCGTCGGCATCAGGGACAGCTCCTGAAAGACGCAGACGATGCCGGCGGCGTTCGCCTCGATCGGGTGGTCGAACCGGACCGGCTTGCCGTGGAGCAAGAGCTCCCCGGCGCTCGGCTTGACCACGCCGCCGATGATCTTGATCAGGGTGCTCTTGCCCGCGCCGTTCTCGCCGAGGATGGCGTGCACCTTCCCCGGCGCGCAGGCGAAGTCGACGCCGCTGAGGGCGGTGACTCCGCCATAGTGCTTGGAGACGGCCCGGAGCTCGAGAAGCGGAGGGCTCACCGGTTCGGTCATGATGCTGGGGCGCCCGCGGGGCGCTACTTCACGTCTGCTTCACGTTTCACGTCTACTTCACGTTTCACGTCTACTTCACGTCGGATTCCGACTCGTTCATGATCTTCACGCCCGAGATGTTGACCCCGCAGGGCGGGAACTCGTTGGGCGTGAAGAAGTTGTCGGAGAGCTGGGAGAAGAAGCTCTCGCCGTCCTTCAGCGTTGTGTGATCGGCGGCGGGGATCGGCACGGAGATCATCTGCGGCAGCACCTTGCCTTGCAGGCCCTCGAGCGCCGCCTTCATCGCGATGGCCGCGAGCCCCGGCGACTGGCCGAGCGACAGGCCCTTCATGCCCTGTTCGTGGTGCTTCGCGATCAGCTTGCGCACGCCGTTCTCGGCCTCCGTGGCGACCGGGATCGGCTTGTGTCCGGCGTCGAGCAGCGCGCGGACGGCGCCCGTCGAGCCGCCCTGCGCGAAGAGCGCGTCGAACTGGCGGTGCACGGCCAGCGCGTCGGCCACCGCCTTCTGCGCCTTGCCGTCGTCCCAGCTGCCCACCACCTCCACGATGGTGTAGCTCTTCCCCGGCGCTTCCATGACCTGGCGGAAGCCGAGGTGGCGGTCGCGATCGACGGAGTTGCCCTGCAGGCCGCGGACCTCGAGCACCTTGCCCTTCCCGCCGAGCTGCTTGTCGAGGAACTCGCCCCACTGGCGCCCCATCGCCAGCTGGTCCTCGTTGACCTGCATCACCTTGTCCGTGTCGAGCACGTTGTCGAACGGAACCAGGACGACGTCCTTCTTGTCGGCGAGCCGGATCACGCGATCGAAGCCGTCGGGGCTGACGGCGAGCGTGACGATGCCGTCGAAGCCCTGGTTGATGAAGTCCTCGATCGCACCGAGCTGGGCCGCGACGTCGGTGCCGGTCGACACCACCTTGAACTCCTTGATCAGCGGCGCGATGGCCGGATCCTTGGCGAAGGCCTTGGCCGTCTTGACCATCTGGATGCGCCAGGCGTTCCCGACGTAGCCGTTGACGAGCGCGAGGCGGAACGGCGGCTTTCGCGCCGTCCACTGCAGATACTTGGTGTCCTGCTTCCACGGCGCGAAGCACTCGGGGTTATAGCCGGGCCCTGGCACGACCTTGGGCCCTTGCCCGCTCGGCGCCTGCGCGGCCGCGACGCTCGGCGCCTGCGCGGCCGCGGCGCTGGCGGAGCCTCCTGCGGCCGGAGCGCTGTCGGGCTTGTCCTTGCAAGCAGAGAGACCCCAGAGCCCGAGCGCACAGCTCAACACCGCCGCTGCGCGCCGCGCCGATCCACGTGACTTCAACTGGCCAATCGACATCGTGCCGCTACCTTTCGAGCAAAGAGACGTGGTCGGATGGAGACCTCTGCGGCCCATCCCACGTCGTCACGTTCTCGCCCTCACGAACCACGAGGGCAATGTCTGCGTGCCGCCGCGTTGCTCACGGCAAAAACACTGGGGTACAACGATTCGCATCTGGCGAGCGACGGTGTCGCGCGTCATTCCCGGGGCACCACGCGGATTTCGCGGGCGCCCTCACAATTCAATGACGTGATCGGCGACGCTCGTGGGGCCTACCACGACAGATCTTCTGGTTTCGGGGCTTAGGAAATCCAAACGCGATCCGGAAGTCAAGCTTCTCGTTGTGATCGTTCACATCGTACAGCCACGCTGCACGCGTTGGCTGAATGATGAAATCTCACGCGATCCGCCTTTCTCCTGGAAAAATAACGCTACATCAAAAGCCTATGTGCCAGAGGAGCTCCGCTCAGCGGCGATGGCGCGACCGAGGAGCCCTATGATGCGTTCCGCGTCATAGACGCAACCACCCCAGCTGCCGCCGCTGGCATCCTGAAGCGCAGCCCACAACCGCGTATCCGCGTTCACTCGGCCGTCGGGTTGAAGGGCTGGATTGGGCGAGCGGGCGGCAAGATCGCCTGCGTCCACACCCACGACGTCCACCGTCCCCTCCAGCTTGCGCGTGTCGATCCGCAGCCTGATGCGGTCGCCGTCGCGCACGCGGCCGATGAGTCCACCCGCCCACGCCTCCGGGCTGACGTGGCCGATGCACGCCCCGGTGGACACGCCGGAGAAACGACCGTCCGTGACCAGGGCGATACGATGCCCCTCCTTCACGTGCTTGAGGGCCGAGGTGATCTGGTACGTCTCCGGCATCCCGATACCGGGGCCGATGCCGATCAGCACCATCACGTCACCCGGTTGCACGGCGCCCGTCTTGATCGCCTCGATCGCCGCGTCCTCGCTGCCGAACACGCGCGCAGGCCCTTCGTGCAGATAAACGCCGTCCGGTCCGATCACCTGGGGAGCGATCGCGGTGCTCTTCACGAGCGCTCCCTCGGGCGCGAGGTCGCCGCGCAGGAAGGTCACCGTGCTGGTGAGGCCGCGCTCGCGTGCCTTCCCGGCGGACATGATCACGTCGTCCGGATCGATGCCGTCCAGCTGCCGTAGCTTGTCGCGCAGGCGCCGGCGCCGCTCGCTGCGCTCCCACCACTCGAGGTTCTCGCCCAGGGTCCGGCCGCTGACGGTGCGCGCGCCGAGCCGCAGCAGGCCGAGCTCGCGCAGATGGAGCATGACCTCCGGGACGCCTCCCGCGAGGAAGACCTGAACCGTGGCGTGGTGTTTCGGCCCGTTGGGCAGCACGTCCACGAGCCGCGGAACGAGGGCGTTGACGCGCGCCCAGTCGTCCACCGTGGGGCGCCGAAGCCCGGCCGCGTGGGCGATCGCCGGCACATGGAGCACCAGGTTGGTCGACCCGCCGACGGCGGCATGCAGCACCATGGCGTTGTGGACCGAGTCGTCGGTGACGATGTCCCGCGTGGTCGCTCCACGTCGCTCGAGGGCCATGAGTGCGTGCGCGGAGCGGCGGGCGAGGTCGCGCCAGATCTCGGCGCCCGACGGGCTGAGCGCGCCGTGCGGGAGGGCGAGGCCGAGCGCCTCCGCCACCACCTGGCTCGTCGCGGCCGTGCCCATGAACTGGCAGCCGCCGCCGGGGGAACCGCAGGCGCGGCAGCCCATCTCGGCGGCGTAGTCGAGGCTCACCTCCCCGCGCGCATAACGCGCCGCGAGCGTCTGGACCTTGGCGGTGTCCTCGGCCTCCTCCGCGAGGAGCGTGACGCCTCCCGGCACGAGCACCGTGGGGAGGTCGAGGGTGCCGGCGAGCGCCATCAACATGGCCGGCAGCCCCTTGTCGCAGGTGGCGACGCCGAGCACGCCTCGGCGGGTGGGCAGCGAGCGTATCAGTCGCCGAAAGACGATGGCGGCGTCGTTGCGGTAAGCGAGGCTGTCGAGCATGCCGACGGTGCCGTTGGTCCGCCCGTCGCACGGATCGCTGACATAGCCGGCGAACGGGATGGCCCCGCCGGCCGTGAACGTGCGGGCTGCCTCCTCCATGAGCAGCCCCACCTCCCAGTGCCCGGTGTGGTACCCGAGCGCGATCGGCGTGCCGTCGGGCGCGCGGATCCCCCCCTGCGTGCTGAGCACGAGGAACTGCTTCCCGTTCAGGCGCGCAGGATCCCACCCCATCCCGGCATTCTGAGTCCAGCCGAACAGCTCGCCGCTGGACATGGCGCGCAGCTGCTCGGCGCCGAGCGGGAGGCGCCCCGACGGTCCGGGCGCGGTCGTGCGCAGGGTGTAGATCGCCTCGCTGCCGGACTCGAATACCGGGTCGTGGCTCATGCGCGGGGTGCGATGGGGTCGCGGGTGGCCCGGCCGTCGACGAGACGCGATATTCCGAGCGGATTCTCGTCGCGCAGCTCCAGCGGGAGCAGCGCGGGCGGGCACGACTGGTAGCAAACGGGGCGCGCGAAGCGGAGGATGGCCGCGGTCCCAACCGACGTGAAGCGCGCGTCGCTGCTCGCTGGATACGGCCCGCCGTGGTGCATGGCGTGCGACACCTCCACGCCGGTCGGGTAGCCATCGAAGACGAGGCGGCCCGCGACCCGGCCGAGGACATCGACGAGGTCCTGGGCGGCGGCGAGGTCGCCGGCGGTCCCGTGAACCGTGGCGGTGAGCTGGCCGTCGAGCGCGCCGAGGAGCTGGAGCAGCTCGCCGCGGCTCGAAGCGGTGACGAGCAGCGTGTACGGCCCGAAGATCTCGTGCGCGAGGTGCGGCTCCCGCGCGAAGTCGGCGGCGGAGACGCGAGCGACGCGCGCGCCGGCGTCGGTGAGCCACTCCACGCCTCTCAGCTCCCGCACGGAGCGGTCGAACGACGCCTGGATACCGGCGTGCAGCATCACACCAGGCGTGATGGCGCGGGCCCGGTCGGCGACCGACCGCGCGAACGCATCCCATTCGGGGGAGGCCAGCCCCAGGACAAGGCCGGGCTTGGTGCAGAACTGGCCGACGCCGAGCGTGCACGAGTTGATCAGCCCTTCGGCGATCGCGTCGCGGCGCTCGCGCAGCGCGCCGGGCAGCACGACAAGCGGGTTGATGCTGCTCATCTCGGCAAAGACGGGGATGGGCCGCGGGCGGGCCGCGGCGGCGTCCCAGAGGGCGCGCCCCGCGCGGGTGGACCCGGTGAAGCCCACCGCCTGGATGGCCTCGTGGCGCACCAGCGCGAGCGAGACCTCGGGCGAGGCGCCGTGCACCATGCAGAACACGCCCGCGGGCAGACCCGCCTTCTGCACGGCGGAGCGCAGGGCCGAGGCCGCGAGCTCGGAGGTACCGGGGTGCGCCGGGTGGGCCTTGACCACGACCGGGTTGCCCGCGGCGAGGGCGGAGGCGGTGTCGCCGCCGGCCACGGAGAACGCGAGGGGGAAATTGCTCGCGCCGAAGACGGCGACCGGACCGAGCGGCCGCAGCATGCGGCGCACGTCGGGGCGCGGGAGCGGCTTGCGGTCCGGCAGCGCGGGATCGATCCGGGCATCGACCCAGGAGCCCTCGCGCGCGACGGCGGCGAAGAGGCGCAGCTGGCCGGTGGTGCGGGCGCGTTCGCCTTCGAGGCGGGCGATGGGCAGCCCGGTTTCCCGGTGCGCGGTCTGGATCAGGGGGTCGCCGAGCGCCATGATCTCGTCGGCGGCGGTCTCCAGGAGCCGGGCGCGCATCTCCGGCGCGAGGCCGGCGAGGGCCGGCGCCGCAGCCACGGCGGCGCGGGCGGCGGCGTCGATCTCGTCGGCGGTGGCGTCACGGTAGGCGCCGAGCGTTTCGCCGGTGGCGGCGTTGTGGGCGAGGAATTCCATGGGGCGCCTTGTCAACGTGGAGATACGGGGTTCGCCAGCGTGCCGACGCCGTGGATCGTGATCTCCACGAGATCGCCGGGCTCCAGGGTGAACGAGTCCGGCGGCACGATGCCGGTCCCGGTCATGAGGACGACGCCCGCCGGGAAGCTCAGCTCGCGCGTGAGGTAGGCGACGAGCTCCTCGGGCGAGCGCCGCATGCTCGCGGTCGAGGTCTTCCCCGCGAACACCGCCTCGCCCCGGCGCCGGATCGCGAGCTCGATGGAGAGCGCGCGCAGGTCCAGCCCGGGCTCGTCCGCGAGCGCGATGGCGGGGCCGAGCGCGCAGCAGCCGTCGTAGACCTTCGCCTGCGGCAGGTAGAGGGGGTTGTCGCCCTCGATGGACCGCGACGAGACGTCGTTGCCGGCCGTGTAGCCGACGATGCGGCCCGCCGCGGAGACGACGAGCGAGAGCTCCGGCTCGGGCACGTTCCAGCTCGAGTCGCGGCGGATGCGCACCGGCGCGCCCGGGCCGACGACAAGGCGGGGCGTCGCCTTGAAGAACAGCTCGGGGCGCTCGGCCTCGTACACGCGGTCGTAGAAGTCGCCGCCGCCGGCGCTCTCCTCTTTGCGCGCGGCGCGCGAGCGCTCGTAGGTGACGCCCGCCGCCCAGACTTCCTGCCCGTCGATCGGGGCGAGCAGCGGGACGTCGGGCGGGAGGGGGTGGGCCGCGGCGCGCGCGCGCGCGTCGCGCACCGCGCCGAGGGGATCCGGCAAGGTGAGCCACGAGGCGACGGACGCGAACGCCTCCGGGGATGCCGCCGTGAGGTCGTGGCGCGCTCCCCGCTCGTCCTCGAGCCCGAGCCGAGGACCGCCACCGCTCGCAAACCGAAACAGCTTCATGTCCGCACCTTCCTACAGGGTCGCCCTGTCGATCGCGATGCCAGGGCCGCGCCGCTCTGCGCGTCCACCCACGCACTCTCGATGCAATCCTGGAATCGCGTCAACACTTCTCTGGCCGGCGCTGAGCTTCGCCCTCGTCGGCGCTGCCTACCTGGCGCGGCAGCCCGCCCTGCCAGGAAAGCGGGTCGACGGCGCGCTGGCGTGGTGGGCCTGCCTGCCGTTCGCGCCGTCCGGCCATGGTCGCTCGGCGGCGATCGCGGCAGCCCTGCTGTTGAACCGGGGGCTCGCCGCGAACGCGAGCGAGGCGGAGGCCCAGCTCCGGCTCCGACGGCCCGGGATCCGGCTGAACGCCGCGCAGCGGCGATCTCTGGAGGGAATGCCGACTCGACGTGAGGGAGAGTGACGCTGTTCGCAGGGTCGCCTCGCTCGGGAGAGCCCGGTGCACGCGAAGCGCTGCCGCGACGAAGACTCATGGGACAAGATGCCATGAGCCTTCGTTGTTGATGCAATCTATTTGCATCAGTGGCGGGGCCGAAGTAATGGTGTTGCATCCAGCAGGTCAGGCGATCCGCCGCCGCTGCCGCGGAGCGCGACCTGACGCCGAACGGCGATAAGGAGGGCACCTCATGCGCGATGTCATCAAGCTCGTCTCGTCTGCGGGGACGGGTCACTGCTACTACACGACGAAGAACAAACGGACGATGACGGAGAAGATGCAGATGAAGAAGTACGATCCGATCGCCCGCAAACATGTGGTCTTCACGGAAGGGAAGATCTCGAAGGGAGGAGGCAAGTAGTCGCGACTCCACAGCTCGCGGCCATGCAGCCAGCGTGGCCGCGCCGCGCAGCAGCGCGCCCCGCCGAGGCCGCGTCAGCCGGCCTGCAGGGAGCGTCTCAGGACAGGAGCTGCGCCGGCCCGGCCTCGCGCTCCTGTTCATCCGGCTCACCCGCGTTCTCCCACGCCGGGAAGGGATCTTCGAACCGGCTCCAGGCGGCAGGCCCCGCGGCCATCTCGTCCGGCGTGAGCAAGCAGGCGTCGAGCCCGCGCGTGAGCTCCTCTCGGACCATGTCGACGCCGATAAACACGATCTCCTGCCGCCGGTCGCCCCAGACCGGATGCCACGCGGCGCACGGCCGGTCGTCCTCCGGCCGCTCCTCCTCCGGCAAGGCGGCGTACCAGAGCCCGGCCGCCTCGAACGAGGCGGCGCCACCCGCCTGCGACCAGGCGCCTGTGATGTCCATGCGCGTCGCCAGCCAGAAGAACCCCTTGGAGCGGAGCACTCCATCCCAGGCGGCCGCCCCGTGGAGGAAGGCCCAGAGCCGCTCCGGGTGCATCGGGCGCTCCGCGGAGTAGACGAAGCTCTCGATCCCGTACTCCTCGGTCTCGGGGACGTGCTCTCCGCGCAGCTCCCGCATCCAGCCGGGCGAGCGCGCCGCTTCCTCGAAATCGAAGCGCCCGGTGCCGAGGATCTCCCGAGGATCGACCCGGCCTCGGCAGGCCCTGACGATCCGGGCGCCGGGGTTCAGGTGCAGCAGCATCGCCGTGAGCCGCTCGACCTCGTCAGCGCTCACGAGATCCGTCTTGTTGAGCACGAGCACGTTCGCGAACTCGATCTGCTCGACGAGCAGATCCGCGACCGTGCGCTCGTCGTCGCCGTCCAGCGCGGCCTCGCGCGCGCGCAGGTCGTCGGCGCTCGTCCAGTCGGCGAGGAACCGCTGCGCGTCGACGACGGTGACCAGCGTGTCGAGCCGGGCGACCTCCGAGAGGCTCTTGCCCGTCGCCGGATCGTCGAAGGTGAACGTCTCGGCGACCGGGAGCGGCTCCGAGATGCCGGTCGACTCGATCAGCAGGTAGTCGAAGCGCCCCTCGGCCGCCAGGCGGGCCACCTCGACCAGGAGATCCTCCCGGAGCGTGCAGCAGATGCAGCCGTTCGACATCTCGACGAGCCGCTCCTCCACGCGGCGCAGCGCCGCGCCCCCGCCCCGCACGAGCGCGGCGTCGACGTTGACCTCGCTCATGTCGTTGACGATCACCGCGACGCGCAGCGAATCGCGGTTCGCGAGGACATGGTTCAGCAGCGTGGTCTTGCCGGCGCCCAGGAAGCCGGACAGCACGGTCACAGGAAGCTTTTGCGTCACGTCGAGATCCTCTCTCGCCAGCGCCGGCGCGCTCCAGCGCGGGCGGGTGCGCGTGCCGCGCGCGCGGCGTGGGGTGAACAAGGCGAACCCGCGGCCACGGCGCGATCGGCCGGGCCCCGGTCTGGCGTGCGCTCGCTTTAAAGCAACTTGATTGCATTTACAATAAAATATCTTTTGTGGCCGAGTGCACGCCGGACACCTCACGCGCGGGCCGACCCGCGCGCCGAGACCGACCCGATCGCCGCGCCCAGCGCGGGCCGCCGCGCCGCCTGGTCGCTCGCCTCGACGGGCGCCGGCTCGGCGCTACGGTAGCCGCGTGGCCGCGACAGGCTCCCCGACGGCCCAGCGCGCCGCCCCCGCGGCGCGGGAGTGGGCCGTGCTGGCGGGGCAGGTCTGGCGGCTCGCCTGGCCCGCGATCACGCACATGCTGCTCCTGACGCTGGTCTTCCTCGTCGGGCGCGGCATGGTCGGTCGCTACTCCACGACCGCGCTCGCCTCGATGCAGATCTGCGGGACGCTCACGTGGACCATCGTCTCCGTCTTCAGCGCCACCTCCGCCGGCACGCTCGCGGTCGTCGCGCGCAGCGTGGGCGGCGGCGATCGCGCCGCGGCCGCCGCCGCCGCGCGCGCCTCGCTCCTCTTCGCCCTCGCCCTCGGGGCGGCGATCGCGCTGCCGCTGCTCGTCGCCTGCGGCCCGCTGCTCCGCGCGCTCTTCCCGCACGCCGGCGGGGCGGTCATCGAGCAGGCGGCCGCGTACCTCGGGATCGTGCTGCCGGCGCTCCCGTTCGCGTTCGTCGAGGCCACCGCCGCGGCGGCGCTGCAGGGCGTCGGCGACACGAGGACGCCGCTCGCCGTGGCCACCCTCGGCAACCTCGTCAACGTGGCGATCAGCGCCGTCCTGATCTTCGGCCACCTCGGGCTGCCCGCGCTCGGCGTGCGCGGCGCGGCCGTCGGCGTCGCGTGCACCATGGCGACCGAGGCGCTGCTGCTCACCGCGGCGCTCCTGTCGCGATCGAGCCCGCTGCCCCTCCGGTCAGCGCCGGGCGCCGCCCCGCAGGCGAGCGCCGCGGCGCTCACGCGGGTCCTCCGGGTCGCGCTGCCGGCGTTCGCCGAGCGCTCCGCCTACCACGCCGGCTACATGGGGTTCGTGGCGATCATCGGGCTGCTCGGCGCCACAGCGATGGCCGCGAACCAGGCGCTCATCGCCGTCGAGTCGGTCTGCTTCCTCTCCGCCGAAGGGTTCGGCATCGCCGCCGGGGCGCTCATGGCGCAGCGCCTCGGCGCGCGCAGCCCCCGCGACGCGGCGCGCGTGGGGCTCGTCGCGGCCCTCATGGCCATCGTCGCCCTCTCCGCGTTCGGCGTCCTGTTCGCGCTCGTTCCGCGCCCGCTCCTGCTCGCGTTCTCCAGCGATCCCGCGCTCCTCGCGCTCGGAGAGCGCGCGCTCCCCGTGGCCGCCGTGGCGCAGCCGTTCATGGCGTTCGCCACGGTCATGGGGATGGGGCTCCGCGGCGCCGGCGACACCCGGACCGTGCTCGCCGTCACGCTGGTCTGCTCGCTGCTCGTCCGGCTCGGCGGGACATGGCTGTTCGCGGTGACCCTCGGCCACGGGCTCGTCGGCGTCTGGATGGGGAGCACCGCCGACTGGATCTGCCGCAGCGCGCTCCTCGCCGTCGCCTTCGCGCGCGGCCGCTGGAAGTCCCTCGCCGTCTGACCCGCGCCCGGGCGCCGCCCCGCGCCCCCGCGGCTCAGGCCCGCTTCCGCCTGTCCGGGCGCAGCACGCCGAGGAGGATCACGTCGATGACGTGAGCGAGCTGGGCCTCGTCCACGACCGTGCGGTCCGCCAGCATCCGGTGCCGGAGATAGGCCGCGAGCAGCTCGCATGGCAGCAGCGGATCCGCGCTCGGCGCGAGCTCGCCGCGCGCGACCGCGGCCTCGATGATGGCCCGGAGCCCCGCCTCCTGGACCGCGCGCAGCGAGCGGGCGATGGTGATGAGCTCCGAGTCGGGCCCCTCCGACAGGAACACGTGAAAGAGGCTCTGCCCCACCGGCGACGTCTGGATCTCGATGATCGCGCGCCCGAGCGCGACGAGATCTCCACGGAGCGAGCCCGTGTTCGGCGGGATGATCTTCTCGTCCGTGACCGACAGGAGCGCGGCCCGCACGAGGTCCTCCTTCGTCGGCCAGCGCCGGTAGACGGTGGTCTTGTTGACCCCCGCGCGCGTCGCCACGTCCTCGATCCGGAGCGCGCGATACCCCGCGCTGGCGAGCTCCTCCAGCGTGGCGGCGAGGATGCCCCGCACGACAGGCTCGCCGCGCACGAGCGCGCGCGCCTTCGCGGAGCCCCGCTTCGCCGTGCGCTTCGCCGTCGTCGCCTGCATCGGCCGCCATTGAAGTTCCGCCGCGCGGCACACGCCAGCCCAATTTCACGGCGTGGCCGGCTATCGCACCTTTTCGTTGCGATCATCGCAACCGGTGGTTGCGGTCGGCTTCGGCCGTGTTATACCCATCGCAACTGTCGGTTGCGATCGCCTGGGCGCCGGCGCGCCCGGGCGGCAAGGCCGGAGGCTGGGCGACGGGGGAACGAGCGGACGGCGCAGCGCACCGGCGCGTGCGCCGGCGCGCGCGGCGCCGTGTTCCGCCGAGGCCGCGCTCCGCCCGCATCAGGCCGCTCCGCGACCGACGCTGCCCCGAGGGACCCTTGAGCCACACCACGACGAAAGGCCGCGCCCGAAGCCTCCTCCTGCTCCTCGCGCTCGCCGCCGCAGCGGCGGGCTGCGGGACCAGGGCCAGCGCCTCCACCGCCGCCGAGACGAACGGGCCCAAGGCCCGCGTCGAGACAGCGGAGGTGCGCGAGCAGCCCATGCCGCGCAGCATCGCGCTCACCGGCACGCTGCGCGGGGATCGGGAGACCGATCTCGCCGCCAACGCGGTCGGCCGCGTGGTGGAGACGTTCGTCGAGCGCGGCGCCGAGGTGAAGAAGGGCGACCTGCTCGCGCGCCTCGACGTCCGCGCCGCCGCGCTCTCCGCCGCGGAGGCGCAGGCGAACGCCGCGCTGACGCGCGCCCAGGAAGAGACGGCGAAGCGCGAGTGCGAGCGCTACAGGGCGCTGCTCGAGAGCGGCGCGATCTCCGGCGTCGAGCACGACCGAATCGCCGACCAGTGCCGGAGCGCCCCGCTCTCGGTCGCGGCCGCCTCCGCCCGCGCCCGCGCCGCCGCGCAGAGCGTCGGCGACGGCCAGATCCGCGCGCCGTTCGACGGGGTGGTCGCCGAGCGCTTCGTCGACGTCGGCGAGTACGTCCGCCAGGACTCCCGGGTCGTCGCGCTCGTCTCGAAGGGCGCGCCGCGCCTCCGGTTCACCGTGCCCGAGGCGAGCCTCGCGGCCGTCAAGGCCGGCGGCGCGCTGACGTTCACCGTGCCGGCGTACCCGGGGCGGTCGTTCGCGGGCACGGTGCGCTGGGTAGGCGCCGCGGTCCGCGAGACCACGCGCGATCTCGTCGCCGAGGCCGAGGTGCAGGACCCCGACGGCGCGCTGCGGCCGGGCATGTTCGCGTCCGTCGCGCTCGCCACGGCCGAAGCGCCTGGCCCGGTGGTGCCGAGATCCGCCATCGTCCCGCGGGACGGGCGCGCGCACCTGTTCGCCGTCGTCGACCACAGGCTCGAGGAGCGCGTCGTGCAGACCGGCGTGGAGAAGGGCGACGCCGTGGCCGTCCTCCGCGGCGTCCGCGCAGGGGAAGCGATCGTCATCAACCCGTCCGAGGCGCTCCAGAACGGCCAAGCCGTGGAGTGAGGTCGTCATGCAGTGGCTCGCTCGCGTCTGCGTCAAGAGGCCCGTCTTCGCGTCGGTCCTCATGCTCGTCATCGTGGTCCTCGGCGTTGCCGGCTACACCCGGCTCGGCCTCGACCAGTTCCCCGACATCGACGTCCCGTACGTCGTCGTCACGACGCGCCTCGACGGCGCCGCGCCCGAGGAGGTCGAGGCCGAGATCTCCGACCGGATCGAGGGCGCGGTGAACACCATCAGCGGCATCGAGGACCTGCGCTCGACGTCGACCCAGGGCGTGAGCCAGGTCGTCGTCGGCTTCGTGCTGGAGAAGGACGCCGACGTCGCGGCCCAGGAGGTGCGCGACAAGATAAGCGTCGTCCTGCCCAGCCTGCCCAAGGGCGTCGATCCGCCGATCGTGAGCAGGATCGACCTTGGCGCGGCCCCGGTGCTGCTCGTCTCCGTCGCGTCCGATCAGCCGATCCGCGAGCTCAGCGAGATCGTCGACAAGCGGGTACGCCGGCAGATCGAGAGCATCTCCGGCGTCGGCCAGGTCAGCCTGATCGGCGCGCAGAGCCGGCAGATCAACGTCTGGCTCGACCCGATCGCCCTGCGGGCGCAGGGGATCACCGCGGCCGAGGTGCAGCGGGCGATCGCGGCGCAGAACCTGATGACGCCGGGCGGCAGCGTCGAGACCGGCCCCGAGGACCTCACGCTCCGCGTGATGGGGCGCGTCGAGTCGCCCGAGGCCCTCGGGCGCATCGTCCTCCGGGAGCAGGACGGCCACGCCGTGCGCCTCTCGGACGTCGCCCGCGTCGAGGACGGCCGCGCGGAGGAGAAGACCTGGGCCCAGCTCGACGAGCGGCGCACCGTCCTCCTGTCGGTGGTCAAGCAGTCGGGCCAGAACACCGTTGCCGTCGTCGACGCCGTGAAGGCGCGCCTCGACGAGGTGCAGCGCTCGCTGCCCGAGGGGACGAAGATCGAGGTCGTGCGCGACGGCTCGCGCGTGATCCGCACGGGCATCGCCGCCGTGAAGGAGCACCTCGTGCTCGGCGCCCTCCTCGCCGCGGCGGTGGTGCTCCTCTTCCTGGGCAACGCCCGCAGCACGCTCATCGCGGCCCTCGCGATCCCGATCTCGGTCGTCGGCACGTTCGCGGTGATGTGGATCGCCGGCTTCACGCTGAATTTTCTCACGCTGCTCGCGCTCGCGCTCGCCGTGGGCATCGTCATCGACGACGCCATCGTCGTGCTCGAGAACATCGTCCGGTACATCGACGAGAAGGGCATGAAGCCGTTCCCGGCCGCCGTGCTCGCGACGAAGGAGATCGGCCTCGCGGTGCTGGCGACCACGCTGTCGCTCATGGCGGTCTTCATCCCTGTCGCGTTCATGCCCGGGATCGTGGGGCGCTTCCTCAAGAGCTTCGGCCTCACGATGGCGTTCGCGATCGGGGTCTCGCTGATCGTCAGCTTCTCCCTCACGCCCTCGCTCGCCGCGCGGTGGCTCTCGGGGCACGCGCATGGCGGGCGGCACGGCGCCCCCGCGAAGCCGTCGGTCCTCGAGCGCGCCGTCGACGTTTTCTACCGGCCCATCGAGCGCGCCTACATGGCCGCGCTCTCGTGGGTCATGAAGCGCCGCTGGGTGATCGTCGTCGCCTCGGCGGTCGCGCTCGGCTCGTGCGCGCCCATCGCGAAGACGCTGCCCGCCGGCTTCCTCCCCGAGGACGATCAGGCGCAGTTCGAGATCAACATGCGCGCGCCCGAGGGGACGAGCCTCACCTCGACCCGCCTCATCGCCGAGCGGATCGCCGGCGACGTGCGCCGGCTGCCGGGCGTCACCCGGACGCTCCTGACCGTGGGGGAGGGCGAGCAGCAGGCCGCGAACGTCGCGAAGGTCTACGTGATGCTCGTCGACCCCGAGCAGCGCGCGCTCGGGCAGCTCGCGATCATGCAGCGGGTGCGCGAGGAGATCCTGGCGAAGCTGCCGAAGGAGCTGCGCGTCACGGCCGGCGAGGTGCAGGCGATCTCGTCCGGCGGCCAGTCCTCGGCCAGGATCCAGGTGGCGATCCAGGGGCCGGATCTCGACCGGCTGGGCGAGTACGCGGCGCGCATCACCGAGGAGCTGCGGAAGGTCCCCGGCGCCGTGGACGTCGACAACAGCCTCGTCGTGGGCAAGCCCGAGCTCCGCGCGACCATCGACCGCGACCGCGCCGCGGATCTCGGCGTCCAGGTGGCCGACGTGGCCGGCGCGCTCCAGCTCTTCGTCGGCGGGCTCAAGGTGTCGACGTACTCGGAGGCCGGCGAGCAGTACGACGTCCGCGTGCGCGCCGACGCGAAGCACCGCGCCGACGCCGAGAGCCTCGCGTTCCTCACGGTGCCGTCGTCCAAGCACGGCGCCGTCCCGCTCCACAGCGTGGTCACGATGGAGCCCGACAGCGGCCCCTCGTCGATCGGCCGCCTCGGCCGGCGCCGGCAGATCACGATCAGCGCGAACGCCGCCCCCGGCGTCGGCGACTCGGCGGTGCAGGCGGCGCTCGACAGGATCATCGCCGAGCAGCGGATGCCGGCGGGCTACTCCGCGCAGCCGGTGGGCAGCTCCAAGAACACGGCGAGCACGGCGGCGAGCTTCGTCGTCGTCATCGGGCTCGCGTTCGTGTTCATGTACCTCATCCTCGCGGCGCAGTTCGAGTCGTGGCTCCACCCGATCACGATCCTGCTCTCGCTGCCGCTCACGGTGCCCTTCGCGCTGCTCTCGCTCAAGCTCTTCGGCCAGTCGCTGAACCTCTTCTCCGGGCTCGGGCTGCTCGTCCTCTTCGGCGTGGTGAAGAAGAACGCGATCCTCCAGATCGATCACACGAACCACCTGCGCGCGGAGGGGATGCCGCGGCTCCAGGCGATCCTGCAGGCGAACAAGGACCGGCTCCGCCCGATCCTCATGACGACGATCGCCTTCGTGGCCGGCATGATCCCGCTCGTGCTCTCGCACGGGGTCGGCTCGGGCCAGAACCGGACGACGGGGGCCATCGTGCTCGGCGGCCAGTCGCTCTCCCTGGTCCTCACGCTGCTCGCGGTGCCGGTGGCGTACTCGCTCTTCGACGACGCGGCCGAGTGGCTCCGCCGCCGCCG
Organism: Sorangium sp. So ce302; assembly: GCF_051530145.1. Lineage (GTDB taxonomy): Bacteria > Myxococcota_A > Polyangia > Polyangiales > Polyangiaceae > Sorangium > Sorangium cellulosum_B. Next base: position 11,985,689 of record NZ_CP150326.1, read on the forward strand.
GCGCAGGGCGGCGGAGGACAAGGGCGAGGCCGAGCTGGACGCGCTGCTCGGCGGGCCGGAAGCGAGCGCGCCGGCGGGCGGCGAGTGATGGGCTAGGAGCGCAGGGGCGCAGGCGCGCCGCGCTGCCGAGGCCGTCACGGCCGGCGCGCGGCGCGCGATCGGCCGCCTCAGAGGATCGGATCGATGCGGTAGACCCGGCTCGTCAGCGTGTCGACGAGGTAGAGCTTGCCGTCCGGCCCGAAGGTGATCCCCGCGAGCGAGCCCGCGGGCAGGCCCGTGTCCAGGGTGCGGACCACCTGCCCCGCCGTGTCGAAGGCGTAGATCCTGCTGGTCGCGTGATCCGTGACGTAGACGAGGCCCTCGTGGACCTCGAGGCCGCTCGGGGCCTCGAGCGTCCCCGGGGGGACGAACTCGATGAGCGTGGCGCCGTCCATGTGCCTGCGCACCTTGACCGGCTCTTGCCCGTCGAAGCTCGCGCCGGGCACGCCGCTCGTCGGATCCAGCTTGAGCAGCCGCTTGTGGCCGGTGTCGGCGACGTAGAGGCGCTCTTCCTTGGCGCTGTAGAAGATATGGCTCGACGTGGCCTCGACCCCGAGCACCTCGCCGGCGGCATAGCGGTAGATCTCGCCGTCGGAGTGGTCGTCGTGGCCGGGGCCGTGATCGTGGGCGAAGTCGTACCGGTCGAGCGCCTTGTCGTTGCCGTTGAAGACCCAGTAGACGTTGGCCTGCTCGTGCGCGATGCCCTTGCAGAAGGAGCTCGAGTGGAGCATGTCGAGGTGCGACCCGAGGCCGTCGGGCGTCTCCGTGGCGAAGATCGAGAGATCCGAGGAGAAGAGCGACGGGCCCATGAAGTAGTTGCCGCCGTTGTCGTTGTCGCCGCAGACCCCGAACGTGCCTGGGTGGCCGAAGGCGATCGCGGGCGGCTGGTCCATGAAGTGCGCCGCGGCGGGGTCGCGGAGGCGGACCCACGAGCCGTCCGGCGCGCCGGGCTTCGTGATGATGATCATGCTGTCGTCCTTGCGGTTGACGACCCAGAGCTCCTCGGGCCGCTCCGGGTTGAAGGCGAGGTCGGTCGGCTCGCGCTGCCGGTTCGGCTCGAAGACGGACACGAGCGCGACCGAGGACGGACTGCCATCCTTCACGCCGATCGGAGATCCCGGCGGCAGCTCGACGCACGCGCCGAGCGCCTGGTCGCACAGCGGCGTGTCGGGCGTGGCGGCGCACTCCGGCGATGCACTGCAGCGCGGCGTGGACGCCAGCGGGGCGTCGGCATCGGCCCCTGAGCACGCCGGCAGGAGCCCCACGCTGGCCAGGACGAGCACCCTCTGAAGCGTCATTCAAGCCTCCCGGTGAAGAGGAGGACATTCTGACCCGACCGGTCACGCCGGCCATCGCTTTGTGCCGTGGCGCGGTGGCGGAGGGCGGCCCTCGTGGGTAGCCTGGTGCGTCATGAGCGAGCGCGAGCCAGAGCGAAGCCCGGAGGGCGCGGAGCAGGCGAGGGGAGGCGCCGAGGACGCGCGGGCGGCGGGGGCGGTCGCGGCTCTCGTCGAGAGTCACCGCGAGTTTCTGCGCTTCCTGGAACGGAAGGTGGGCAATCGCGCCATCGCCGAGGACATCCTGCAGGACGCCTTCGTGCGGGGCATAGGGCGCATCGACAGCCTGCGCGACGAGGAGTCGGCCACGGCGTGGTTCTATCGGACCCTCCGGAACGCCGTGGTCGACCATTTCCGGCGGAAGGGCGCGTCGGAGCGGGCGATGGCCGCGCTGGCCGCCGAGCTCGACGAGGTGGCCGAGCCCGAGGTGGAGCGCCGCGCCGTCTGCCAGTGCGTCCGGGCGCTGGCCGGCACGCTGAAGCCCGAGTACGCCGCCGCGATCCAGCGCGTGGAGGTCGACGGCCTCTCGGTGCAGGCGTTCGCCGAGGAGGCGTCGATCACCGCGAACAACGCGGCGGTGCGCCTCTTCCGCGCGCGCGAGGCCCTCCGCAAGCAGGTGACCGCGATGTGCGGGAGCTGCGCGGAGCACGGGTGCCTCGACTGCACGTGCAGCCCGATGCCCGCGCCGCAGGCGTTGGGCGAGCCCGAGCCGAAGCGAGGCTGCGGGCACGGGCACGGCGGAGCGGGCTGATCGTTTACGGGTTACGGGTTACGGAGCGGGGGAGGGGAGCGGCCCGCATGGCGATCGTCGTCCACGTGTTCTCCTCCGCGAGGTGTTCCCCATGATCGAGGTGCTGGCGCCGCGGCCGTTCGACGGATGGACGGGTCCGAAGCTGTTCCTCGCCGGATCCATCGACAACGGCCAGGCCGAGCTGTGGCAGGCGAGCGTCGCAGAGGAGCTCGCGGATCTCGACGTGGTGATCCTCAACCCGAGGCGGGAGCGGTGGGAGCCGGGCTGGGCGCAGAGCCTCGAGAACCCGAGCTTCGTGGAGCAGGTGCAATGGGAGCTCCGCGGGCTCGAGGAGGCGGACGTCGTCTTGATGTACTTCGCGCCGGGCTCGAAGGCGCCGATCAGCTTGCTGGAGCTCGGCCTGTTCGGGCGCTCCGGGAAGATGCATGTCGTCTGTCCGGAGGGGTTCTGGCGCAAGGGCAACGTGGATGTCGTGTGCGAGCGGTACGCGATCCCGCGCTACGCGAGCTTGTCCGAGGGGCTGCGCGCGGTGCGCGGCGCGCTCGTGCGCAGCAGCGGCGAGCAACTCGGTAACCGCTGCGTGAGCACCACCCATCGTCGGTAGCGTCTCGAAGCCGTCGAGGGCCCGATTTCGCTCGTGTACGCGCGAGCCCTCCCGTGGAGCCCACGTGCCCTGACCGTCGGAGCACACGCAGGGCACTCGGCGTGACGAATCCGAGGAGCAGCCCGGAATTCATGAATGGGAGATGGCTGCTCGGCTCCTGCGGGTCCTACCGCATGAGCCTGGCGCTCCACGCAAATCCTGCATGATTGCAACCACTCGTGAGACGATCTGATGCCCTCAGTGACCCATGAAGCCCTGGTGGAGCTGTTCAAGAACCGACCGACGCTGGCCGCCGAGATGCTGCACGACGCGCTCGGCCATCCGGTCCCGACCTTCACGGAGGCACGCGTCGAGTCCTCCGATTTCACCGAGATCGTGCCCTCCGACCGCCGGGCGGATGTCGTCGTCGTGCTGCTGGTCGGCGAGCAGCAGCAGCCCGCGATGGCCATCGTGGTCGAGGTCCAGCTCGGGGTGGACCCGGACAAGCCTTACGTCTGGCCCGTGTACGTCACCCAGACGCGCGCCCGGCATCGCTGCCCAACCGGGCTGCTGGTCGTGACCATCAACGCAGAGATGGCGCGGTGGTGCTCGCGGCCGATCGACACCGGCCACCCTGGCTGGACGCTGACGCCGCTGGTGCTTGGGCCCCAGGGCGTCCCGGTCGTCACCGACGCCGAGCAAGCGAAGGCGGCGCCCGAGGTGGCCGTGCTCTCGGCGATGGCGCACGGACAGAGCGAGGCGGCGGAGGCGATCGGCTTGGCTTTCTTGGCAGCGGCGGACGAGCTCGATGAGGAGCGCCGAGCCGTGTACGGGGACCTGGTGCTATCCTCGCTGAACGCAGCGGCGAGGCGGAGGTTGGAGGCGATGATGAAGGCCGGATACCAGTTTCAGAGCGAATTCGCGCGCAGCTACGTGGCGAAGGGGCGAGAGGAAGGGATGCGGGAGGGCACCCTGAGGACCAAGGCGCACGACGTGCTCGCCTTCCTCGAGGCCCGCGGGCTCGAGGTCCCCGTCGAGGTGCGAGAGCGTGTCCTCGCGAGCACCGACCTCGACGAGCTGGACCGCTGGATCCGCCGCGCCGCCGTCGTCAGCGACGCCTGGGAGCTGCTCGCCACGACCGGCTCCTGAACACGGCGCCTCCGTGTCCCCGAGATCCCTCCTCCCGAACGACAGCTACAGAGAAGCCGCCGCCAGCGCCTGACCGAAGATCCTCGCCGCCTCGTCGATCTGCGCCGCCGTGATGATGAGCGGCGGCAGAAAGCGCACCACGCTGCTGTGGCGGCCGCCGAGCTCCACGATCATCCCCCGCCGCAGGCACTCGCGCTGCACGCGCCCGGCGAGGTCGCGGTGGGCAGGGCGCGCCCCGAGCGCGTCGGGCGCGGCCGCCGCGTCCACGAGCTCCACGCCGACCATCAGGCCGCGCCCGCGCACGTCGCCGATGCACGCGTGCTCCCTGGCGAGCGCGGTGAGCTGCGCCATGAGCCGCGCGCCGAGCTCCGCGGCCGCCGCGTCCAGGCGCTCCGCGCGCAGCACCGACAGCGTGACCGAGCCCGCCGCCATCGCGAGCTGGTTGCCGCGGAACGTGCCGGCGTGGGCGCCCGGACGCCAGGTGTCGAAGCGCTCGTGATACACCACCACCGAGAGCGGCAGTCCGCCGCCCAGCGCCTTCGACAGGACCAGCACGTCCGGCTCGATGCCGGCGTGCTCGAACGCGAACATGCGCCCGGTGCGGCCAAAGCCCGTCTGCACCTCGTCGAGGATCAGCGGGATATCATGGCGCGTCGCCAGCTCCCGCAGCCCCTTCAGCCAGGCCACCGGCGCCGGGATCATGCCCCCCTCGCCCTGCACCGCCTCGATGATGATGGCAGCGGGCTTGGGCACGCCGCCCTCCGGATCGGACAGCAGGTTGTCGATGTACGCGAGCGAGGCCGCGATGCCGGCGGCGCCGCCGAGACCGAACGGGCAGCGGTACTCGTACGGATACGGCAGGAACTGCACGCCTTGCAGGCTGGAGCCGAGCGCCGCCTTGGGCCCGAGGTTGCCCATCAGGGTGAGCGCGCCCTGCGTCATGCCGTGGTACGCGCCCTGAAAGGCCAGCACCGTGCCGCGCCCGGTCGCGAGCTTGACCAGCTTCAGCGCGGCTTCGACGGCGTCCGCCCCCGTGGGGCCGCAGAACTGGACGCGCGCATGGCGGGCAAAGGTCGCCGGCAACACGCCGAGCACGTCCTGCGTGAAGCGATCCTTGACAGGCGTGGTGAGGTCGAGCGTGTGGAGCGGTAGACCGGAGTGCAGCGTCCGCACCAGGACGTCGGTGACCGCCGGGTGGTTGTGCCCTAGCGCCAGGGTGCCGGCCCCGGCCAGACAATCGAGGAACACGCGCCCCTCGACGTCTTCCACATACACGCCCTGCGCGCGCGAGAGCGCCAGCGGCAGCCGCCGCGGGTACGATCGGGCGTTCGACTCGCGCTGCCGCTGCCGCTCGAGCAAGGGGTGATCCCCGAGCTCGTACAGCGCGCGCCGCCGGTGGCGCTCGCCGAGCTCCGCGGCGAGGCCCGCGTGAAGGGGCGATCTGGAGACCGCCGGCACCGGGTCCGACACAGGCAAACTGGAAGCTGCAGACAGACTCATGGGGTACTCCCTAGTGAGAAGGGTTGTTCCGCACCGGGCGCTCTAGGGCGCGCTCCGCGGGGTCCAGGACGTCCAGGGTCTCGCGTACGCGCGCATGCGCGTCGGCCCCCTGCACGGCGGCGATATGATCGCCGGGAAGAATCGCTGTGCGCACCGCTCCGGCCGTGTACTGCTGCCAGTCCACGGGCGGGCCGCCGTGGTGCTCGATCGTCTCGGCGCTCCACCACACGTGGATGGGCGCGCCGAGGCAGCGCGGCGGCAGGTCGTTCAGGAACAGGGCCGCGTCCCGGAGCAGCGCGTACCGGTGATGGAACGCCGCGGGCGGCACGTCGCCCGGCACGAGGCCGTGGGCCTGCGCCCACCGCACGGCCTCGTCCACCCGGTCGACCTCGCTGAGCCCCCGCAGCCGCTCGCGCAAGGCGTCGAGCTCCGCCGGCGGGAGCGCGAGCAGCGCCGCCCTGCGGTCCGGCGCGACATACTCCGCGAGCTCGTCCACGGCGTCCGGCTCGCCCCCCGCCGCCGCGTAGACGCGCGTGCGCGGCTGCGTGTCCAGGATGCCGAGGAAGGCGACCCGCTCGCCCTGCTCCTCCAGCGCCCGGGCGACGGCCAGCGCCAGCACGCCGCCCAGGGACCACCCGAGGAGATGATACGGCCCGCGCGCTTGCCGCTCCCGCATCTCGCGCGACAGGCGCTCGGCGATCCGCCCGATCGACGCGGCCTCGGCCTCGCGCGCGAGCGCCGGGCCGAGATCGAGGCCGAGCACCGGCTGGTCCTCGCCGACGGCGTCGGCGAGGCCCTGGTAGGCGGCGACATGCCGGCCCGTGGGATCCACGCAGAAGAGCGGCGGGCGCGACCCGCCCGCGCGGAGCTCGACGACGCTCGACGCCGGACCCCCGGCGTCGAGGAGCCTGGCGAGCCCGGCGACGGTCGGCGCCTCGAAGATCGCCATCAACGACAGCCCGCCGCCGAGCGCCTGCTGGATCCGGTGCATCAGCGGGATCGCCATCAGCGAGTGCCCGCCGAGGTCGAAGAAGTTGTCCTCGACGCCGACCTGCGGGCGCCCCAGGACGTCGGCCCAGATCGCCGCGAGCGTCTCCTCGACCGGCGTCCGCGGCGCGACGTACTCGCGCCGCCGGCGCGCAGCAGGGCTGGGCAGCGCCTTGCGATCCACCTTCCCGTTCGCGGTCAGCGGCAACGCGTGCAGCAGCACGAAGTCGCTCGGGTGCATGTACTCGGGGAGCCGGTCCTTGAGGAACGCGCGCAGCGCGGCCTCGTCGAGCGCTCCCTCCCGGGGGACGACGTACGCGACGATCGTCGGCCCGACCGCGCCGTCCTGGCGCGCGGCGATGACGACCGCCTGCCCGACCGCGGGGTGCTCCCGGACCCGCGCCTCGATCTCCCCGAGCTCCACGCGGAAGCCGCGGATCTTCACCTGGTGATCGCGCCGGCCCATGAACTCGATGGCGCCGTCGGGCCGGTACCGCGCCCGATCGCCCGTCCGGTAGAGGCGCGCGCCCACGCCGAACGGGTGCGGCACGAACCGCTCCGCCGTCAGATCCGGCTGGCCCAGGTACCCGCGCGAGAGGCCGGCGCCGCCCAGGTACAGCTCGCCCACCGTGCCCACCGGCGCCGGCTCCAGGCGCTCGTCGAGGACGTACGCCTCCGCGTTGGCGAGCGGGCGGCCGATCGGCACCGACGCGCACCCGCGCCGGTCGCGCAGCGCGCGCAGCGGCAAGACCAGCGCGCCCACCGTCGTCTCGGTCGGCCCGTAGTGGTTCGCCACGGCGCAGCCGCTCGAGAGCGCCGCGATCCGCTCGACGAGGGCGAACGGCAGCGCCTCTCCGCCCAGCACCAGGAGCCGCCGCGGCAGCACCGCCGATCCCTCGCCCGTGTCGAGCAGCGCGCTCAGGTGCGAGGGCACGATCTTCAGCACGTCGATCGGCCAGCGCCGGTAGTACTCCGAGAAGAGCCGGCCGTCGGTCGCCGTCTCGTAGCCGATCACGTGGAGGCAGCCGCCCGAGGCGAGCGCGCCGAAGATGCTCGTGTTGCCGAGATCGGCGCTCAACGTCGAGACGGTCGCGAAGTGCAGCCCGGCCTCGATGATCCCGAGCGCCTCGCACACCGAGCGGGTGTAGCTGGCGATCCCGCGGTGCGTGACGCCGACGCCCTTGGGCTCACCGGTCGAGCCGGACGTGAAGACGACGGACGCGAGATCGTCGGGCAGCACCGGCACGGCCGGGTCGCCTTCGGGCTCGCCGTCGAGCCGCGCCGCGTCCTCCAGGTCGAGGACGGCGCAGTCGGTGTCCGACAGGTCCGGCAGCCGGGCGCGGACGGGCGCGTTCGTGAGCAGGACGGAGAAGCCGGCGCGCCGGATCTGCTGGGCGAGCCGCTGCACCGGGGCGTGCGGGTCGAGCGGCACGTAGGCGCCGCCGGCCTTCAGGATGCCGAGGAGGCCCGCGATCATGTCCACGGATCGCTCGCCGCAGAGGCCGACCGGGCTGCCGCCCCCAACGCCGTGGCGGCGGAGGTGGTGGGCGAGCCGGTTGGCCTGCTGGTTGAGCTCGCGGTAGGTCAGCCGCCGGTCGCCCGCGACCACCGCCAGCGCGTCGGGCTGCCGCGCCGCGTGCTCCTCGAACGCCTCGTGCAGGCACCGCGGCGGCGCGGCGTCGTGGGCAGCCCCCCGGCCCTCGGAGAGTCGCCGCGCCCGCTCCGCTGGGCCGAGCAGGCCGAGGCGCGCGGCGGGCTCCGACCAGGCCTCGGCCGCGCTGCCGAGCAGCGCCCGGTACTGCTCGGCCATCGCCAGGACGCCCTCCGCCCCGCAGCGGCGCGCGTCGTGCCAGAGCGAGAGGCGCACGCGGCCTCGCCCGCGCTGGGCCGAGAGCGCGAGCTTGAGCCCGCCCGCGCCCGTGCACTGGCGCTCGACGTGCCACGCGACGCCGCCCGCCACCCTGGGCTCGGGGAGCGAGGAGAACTCGAAGCCGACGGTGCTTCCGGGCCCCCCGCCGTCCGCCGGCAGGTCGGGGTTCCAGTGCTCCTCCTCCTCGGTCACTTCCTCGACGCCGGCCTGCGCCCGGCGCACCAGCTCGGCGAACCGCTGCGCCTCGTCCACGCGGCACGACACCGGGAGCCACTTGGCGACCGGGCCCATGACCTCCTGGACGTCCTCGATCCGCCGCCCGGCAGAGGCCACGGCGACGATGAGCTCCCGCGACCCGGTGAGTCGCGCGAGGTGGAGCTGGAAGGCCGCGAGCAGGACCGACGAGAGCGAGGCGCCCTCGCCGCGGGCCAGCGACTCCAGCCGGCCGAGTAGGGCGGGGTCGACCTCGATGTCGACGACCTCGCCAGAGGCGCCGCCCTCCTCGGCGGCGCCCTCGAACGGGAGGACGACGGGCATCCCCGAAGGAGCCGGGGCGCTCTCCGCCGAGCCGACGAGATCGTTCTGCCACTCGGCGAACTGGGCGTACTGCACGGGCTCCACCCCGGCCTCCTGCCGCTCGCCGGCGCCGGCGCCGGCGTAGGCCTCGGCCAGCTCGCCGAACAGGAGGTCCAGCGTCCACGCGTCGGCAGAGAGCGCGGGCGCGGCCACGAGCAGGTCGTGCAGCCCCTCGGCGCGGCGCACCAGCCACACGTGGAGCAGCGGCCCGCGCTCCAGGTCGACCTTGAGCCGCGCGGCCTCGCGCCAGAGCGCCTCGACGTGCGCCTGCTGCTCGCCGGCCGCGCGGCCGCCGAGATCCACCCGGTGCCACGCGGGCGCCGCCCCGCCGACGGCCTGCAGCGGGAACTTGAGGCGCGCATCCCGGCGGAACGTCGTCCTCAGGATCTCGTGGCGCGCGACGATCTGGCCGAGGGCGCTGGCCAGCCGCGCGGCGTCGAGGTCTCCCTCCAGCCGGATCCACGCGCGCGTGAACACCGTGGTTTCGCTCCGGTGGAGCGCCCACAGGCGCCGCTGCTGCGGCGACAGGCGCACGCCCTGCACGCTCGGCCCGAGCTCGCTGACCTGCGTCGTCATGACGCCACCGCGCCATCCGACGTCCGCGACGCCTGCATCGCCCGCTCGGCCGTCATCATCTCGCCCATGGCCACCACGATCTTCCGCGGACCCGAGAACGGATCGCGGCCGTGGGCCACGAGCATGTTGTCGAGCAGGATGATGTCGCCCTCCTGCCACGGGAACCGCACGGCGCAGCGCTCGTACGCCTCGCCGAGCGCGCGCGTCGTCTCGACCTCGATCGGCGCGCCGTCGCCGTAGGTCACGTTGCGGGGCAGCCACTCCTCGCCGACCATGGCCATCAGCGACTCGCGCACCGGCGCCTCCAGGTACGCCGGGTGGTGCAGCTGGATCTGGTTGAAGAACACCTGCTCTCCCGTCTTCGGGTGCGAGAGCACGGCCGGCCCGCGCTGGCTGATCCGCAGCCGGCCGCCCGCGAGCCACTCGCACCGCATGCCGCCGGCGCGGCAGCGCTCCTCCACGACCGCGGGATCGGTGGTGTGGAAGAAGTCCTGCCAATCCACGTCGAAGCCCGGCGTGAAGTTCCGCACGTAGAGCAGCCCCGACCGCCGGAAGCGCTCGCGGACGTCGGGGGCGAGCGCCTCGTAGAGCCTCCGGCAGTCGACGATCGGCGTCGCGCCGCCCTCCGGCGCGGCCTGCACGCAGAAGAACCACTGCTTGAGTGGCCAGCGCGGGAGGTGCGAGCTCTCGTTGTGGAACAGGATGGCCTTGTCGGCCGGGTAGGGCGTCGAGCCGTAGATGTGCTGCCCCGTCTTCTCTCGCGGAAGATCGCCGTACTCGCCGAACAGCTCGCCGCAGATGGCCTGCGCGACCTGCTCGAACTCCGGGGCCGATCGGATCGGGAAGCCGCGGAACAGGACGGCCCCGTGCCGGAGCAGCTGCGCCTCGACGAACGCCCGCTCCTCGCGGGCCCATGCGGCGAGGTCCACGTCGTCCACCGCCGGCTTCACGACGAGCGGCAGCGGCCCGTCGCCCAGCGTGCTGGTCGCGACCAGCGCGCTCGGGCCCACGTCCACCTTGCGGGGGGTGATGCGCTTGAGGCTCCGGAGCCGGCCCTCGTCGCGCGCGCGTCCTTCCACGGTGCGTTCCTTCCTCTCCGCTGCCGCGAGCGCCGTCACGCGGCGATCGGGGTCGTCCACGATGGCCCGCAGCACGGCCATGAAGTGGGCCGCCATCGCTGCGATGGTCGGCGGCTCGAACAGATCGGCGCGGTACTTCCACGCGCACGTGAGCCCCTCGTCCGTCTCCTCGACGAACACGCCGAGGTCGAACCGCGACACCTCCCGCTCGAGCTCCACGGCGCTGAAGCGCACCCCGGGCAGCGAGATCTCGGACGCCGGCACGTTCTGCAGCACGAAGAGCGTCTGCACGAGGGGGTGGCGGCCGGGCTCGCGCGCCGGCCGCACGGCGTCGACGACCTGCTCGAACGGCAGGTCCTGGTGCGCGTACGCGTCGAGCGTGACCTCCCGGACCCGCTGAAGGAGCTCCCGGAACGTGGGCAGGCCGCCGAGATCCGTGCGCAGGACCAGCAGGTTCACGAAGAACCCGATGAGGCCCTCGGTCTCGGCGCGGTTGCGGCCCGCGACGTCGGTGCCGACGAGGACGTCGCTCTGGCCGGTGCGCCCGAGGAGCACGACCTTGAACGCCGCGAGCAGCGTCATGAAGAGCGTGGCGCCCTCGCGCCGGCCGAGCGCGCGCAGCGCCTCGGACAGCGCGCGATCCACCGCGATCGTGTGGCGCCCGCCGCGGTGGGTCGACGCGGCGGACCGCGGGTGATCCGGGCGCAGATCGAGCGCCGGCGGCGGCCCGGAGAGCCGCTCGCGCCAGGCGCCGAGCAGCGCCTCGCGGGTCGCGCCCTGCATCCAGCTGCGCTGCCAGACCGCGAAGTCCGCGTACTGGACCGGCAGCGGCTTCAGCGCCGGCGGCCGCCCGGCCCGCGCCGCCGCGTACAGCTCGGCCAGCTCCGCGACCAGCACGTTCATGGTCCAGGCGTCCGACACGATGTGGTGGACGATGAGGACCAACACGAGCTCGTCGTCGCGCAGCTGGATCGCGGTCACCCGCAGGAGCGGGCCGCGACCGAGGTCGAACGGCCGCTCCGCGCGCTCCGCGGCCAGGCGCTGGACCGCCGCGCCGCGCTCCTCGGCGGGCGTCGCCGACAGGTCCACCACCTCGAGCTCCGGCGCGCCCTCGGCGGCGATCACCTGCACCGGCTCGCCCGAGGCCACGCCGAACGTGGTCCGCAGCGACTCGTGGCGCCGGACGAGCGCGGCAAGGCTGTCCCTGAGCAGCGCGATGTCGAGCTCTCCCTCGACGCGCACGGCCGCGGTCATGTTGTACCCGGCGCTGTCGGGCTCGAGCTGTGCCAAAAACCACAGGCGCTGCTGCGCGAACGAGAGCGGCAGCGGCCCCGTTCGCGGCGCCGGGACGAGCGGCGGCGGCGCCTCGGCCCCCGCCGCGCTGGCGCGGCGGCGATCGACGTCGCGGGCGAGCTCCGCCACGGTGGGGTGGTCGAACAGGCTGCGGAGCGGCAGCTCGACGCCGAGCGCCTTGCGCACGCGCGACGCGACCTGCGTGGCCAGGAGCGAGTGCCCGCCCAGCTCGAAGAAGCTCGCGCGGACGGCGAGCCGGTCGAGCCCCAGCACCTCGGCCCAGATGCCCGCGAGGATGTCCTCTGTCGGCGTCCGCGGGGCGCTGGCCGCCGCCCCCGCCGGCTCGGCCGCGGGCGACTCGGGCGCCGGCAGCGCCTTGCGATCCACCTTGCCGTTCGGCGTCAGCGGCAGCGCGTCGAGGACCGTGATCGCCGACGGGACCATGTACTCGGGCAGCCGCCCCTGGAGGGCGCCGCGCAGCTCTTGCCGCAGCCGCTGCCGCAGCCTGCCGACGAGCGGCGCGTTCGCCGGCGGGGCCTCGCCGGCCCGGGCGCCCTCGGCCGCCCCCGGCAGCTCCTCGCCGCCGGGCCCCGCGGCCGCCGCGGGCGAGGCGACGATCGCCGCCCCGCCGCGCCGGAACACGACGTCGAAGCGCCCGTCCGCGCCGTGCCGCGCCCAGCTCACCCCGACCGACCAGCCCAGCCCCTCGCCGAGCGCGCGCAGCTCGTCCGGATCAAGCCCCGGCTCCTCCGGCCTCGCGGCCGCCGCCCGGAACGCCCCGGCGCTCTCCGCGGGATCCCCGTCCGAGAGCCATCGCGCCAGCCGGACCTCCTCCGCGAGCCGCGCGTTGGGCAGGCCCGCGATCCCCCAGAGATCCGGCGCCTCGCCCGGGTCCCCGGGGCCCCTCGCGGCGCGCCCCGTGAGGCCGCGGCCGCCGGCGAGCCGCTCCCCGATCGCGGCGAGCGTCCACCCCGCCGCATCGGACCACGCGATCGCCGGCGCCGCCCCGCCCTGCGGCCCGACGCGCAGGATCACCTGGTAGCGGAACCGCGTCATCTCGCTCCGGTGGCGGCCCCGCCGCGGCAGGATCTCCACCGCGGCGACGCCCGGCAGCTCCCGGGCCAGCGCCGAGAAGAACGCCGGCGCGAGCGCGAGCTCCTCCTCCTGCGCCACCGCGCGCGCCGCCTGCCGGCGCAGCTCGGTCTGCGACAGTGACGCCGGCGCCTTCTGGACCAGCACCGAGGCGTGGAACGCCTCGAGCAACGGCAGGCTGCGCACGTCCCCCACGAAGATCGCCCCGCCGGGCCGCACGAGCGTAAGCGCCCCCGCGAGCACGTGGCGCAGGTAGGCGGCCGACGGGAAGTACTGCACGACCGAGTTCAGGACGACGACATCGAACGACCGCGGCGGGAGCTCGCGCAGGTCGTTCGCCGCCCGGTGGAGCAGCTCCACCTGGGGCAGCGGCCGCGCCGCCAGCCGCCGACGCAGCCGCGAGAGGGCCGCCTCCGAGAGATCGGACGCCACGTAGCGCGCGCAGCGCGGCGCCACCCGGAACATCACCATCCCGCTGCCGCTGCCGATCTCGAGCGCGCGCTCCGGCCGGAGCGCGAGGATGTCCTCCGCCGTGGTCTCCGCCCACTCCCGCATCTCCTCGGCCGGGATGGGCCGCCCCGTGTAGCTGCTCGTCCAGCCGACGACGTCGAGATCGGGCTCGCCCGCGCCGGCAGGCCGCTCGTAGGTCTCGTCCCAGACCGCGCGCCACTGCGCCACCTGCTCGGCCTGCTCTGGCGCCGCCTCCTCGGCGGCGAGCGCTCCGAGGTCCGCTGTCACGTAGGCGAGGAGGCGCGCGTCGCCCGGCCGGAGCTCGCGCGCGACCACGACGGCCTCTCGCACCGCCCGGTGCCGCCGCAGCGCCGACTCGATCTCGCCGAGCTCGATGCGGAAGCCCCGGAGCTTCACCTGGTGATCCACCCGCCCCAGGAACTCCAGCTCGCCGTCGCTCCGGAACCGCACCAGATCGCCGGTCCGGTAGAGCCGTGACCCCGGCTCGGCGCTGAACGGGTCCGGGACGAACCGCTCCGCCGTCAGCGCAGGCCGACCCAGGTAGCCGAGCGCCACCCCGGCCCCGCCGATGTAGAGCTCCCCGGGCACGCCCTCCGGCGTCGGCCTGAGATCGCGATCGAGCACGACCACCTGCGTGGCCGCGATCGGCCGTCCGAGCGGCACCGGCGCCGCGCCGGCCTCCACGCGCGCGACCATCGACCAGATGGTCGTCTCGGTGGGCCCGTACATGTTCCAGACCTCATCCGCGCGCTCCAGCAGCTGGTCGGCGAGCTCGCGCGACAGCGCCTCGCCGCCGCACAGCACCCGGAGCCCCGGCCGGCCCTTCCACCCGGACGCGATGAGCATCTGGTAGGTGGTGGGCGTCGCCTGCATCACCGTGGCCCCGACGGCGGCCATGCGCGCCGCGAGCCGCGCCCCGTCCGAGGCCACCTCCCGCGGAGCGATGTCGACGCGGGCGCCCGCGAGGAGCGGCAAGAACAGCTCGAGCCCCGCGATGTCGAACGAGAGCGTCGTCACCGCGAGCAGCACGTCGTCGGCCCGGATCCCCGGCGCGCGGCGCATCGACTGGAGGAAGTTCGAGAGCGCCCCGTGCGGGATCTGCACCCCCTTGGGCTTACCGGTCGATCCCGACGTATAGAGCACATAGGCGAGGTTGTCCGGCGCGGCGCTGCTCGCCGGCCGCGTGATCGGCTGGGAAGCCCAGGGCGACGGCTCCGCGTCGAGCAACAGCACGGCCTCGGCGCGCGCTGCGAGCTCGTCCTGAAGTCGTGTCTGGGTCAGGAGCACCGAGATGCGCGCGTCCTGCTGCATGAACGCCAGGCGCTCCCTGGGGTAGCTCGGGTCGAGCGGCACATAGGCTCCCCCCGCCTTCAGGATGCCGAGCAGCCCCACCATCATCTCCAGCGATCGCTCGACGCAAAGCCCGACCAGAACACCGGGGCCCACGCCCATCGAGCGGAGGTGATGCGCGAGCTGGTTGGCGCGACGGTCCAGCGCTGCGTAGGTGAGCCGCTGCGCCTCGTACTCCGCTGCCGCGGCGTCGGGCGTCCTCTCGACCTGCGCCTCGAACAGCTCATGAACGCACCTGTCTGCGGGGTAATCCGCCGCCGCGTCATTCCATGGGACGAGCAGCTGCCGGCGCTCGCGCTCGCGCAGGAGCGACAGGTCGCCCAGCCGGGCCTCCGGTCGGCGGGCCATCTCCGAGAGGAGCTGGACCAGGTGGCCCAGGATCCGCTCGACGGCGTCGCGCTCGAACGAGCGCCGGTCGTACGAGAGCCGGATCCCCAGCCTCTCGCCCGGGTACGCCAGGACCGTCATCGGGTAGTTCGTCTGGACCCGGTCCTGCTCGTAGGAGAGGCGGACGTCGCCTACCTGCTCCCCGAGGCGCGCATCCTCCGGCGCGTTCTCGAAGACCAGGAGGCTGTTGAACAGCGCCTGTCCCCGGGGGAGCTCGCTCCACCGCTGGATGTCGAGGAGCGGTGAGTGCTCGAACTCCCGGATACGGTAGTTGTGGGCCAGGAGGTCCTTGAGCCACGCGAGGAGCGGCTGCTCGGGCGACACGCGCACCCGCAGCGGCAGGCTGTTGATGAACAGGCCCACGATCGTCTCCACGCCGGGCAGCTCGGTCGGGCGGCCCGCCACGGTCACGCCGAACACGACGTCGCGCTGGCCGCTGTAGCGGCTCAACAGGAGCGCCCAGGCCCCTTGCACGAGGGTGTTGGGCGTGAGCTCGTGCCGGCGCGCGAGGTCATGGAGCGCCTCGGTCAGGGTCGAGGGGAGCTCGACGAACTCGTCGCTCACCCCGGCTCCCGCGGGCTGCGGCGCGCCGTCGGGCACGGCCCGCTCCACGCCGAGCGGCGTCGGCGCCGCGAAGCCGCGGAGCTCCTCGCGCCAGAACCGCTCGGCCGCCGCCTGGTCCTGCCGCGCGAGCCAGGCGATGAAGTCCCGGTAGGGGCGCGACTCGGGCAGCTCCAGCGCGCGGCCCTCGCGCAGGGCCGCGTAGTACGACAGGCACTCCATCATCAACACCGAGAAGCACCAGCCGTCCGTGAGGATGTGGTGGAAGCTCCGCACGATGCGGTAGGCGTCGTCCGCCACGCGGATCAGTCGGATCCGCATGAGCGGCGCCCGCGTCATGTCGAGCCCGGCGGCGAACTTGGCCTCGAGCGCCTCGGCGAGTCGCCGCTCCTGCTCGGCCCGGGGCTGATCGCGGTAGTCCAGGACGTGGATCACGTCGGCGAGGTCGACCTGCCGGTGGACGAGCTGGAGCGGCCGATCGAGGTCCTTCCAGACGAAGGACGTCCGCAGGATGGGGTGCCGCGCGATCACCCGCCGCCAGGCCTCGACGAGGAGGTCGGCGTCGAGCGGGCCGTGCCACATGTAGTGCTGCTGCGTCATGTAGACGCCGGAGCCCGGGTTCAGGAGGGTGTGGAAGAGCATGCCCTCCTGCACCGGCGAGAGCGGGTACGCGTCCTCGAGCCCCGACAGGTCCGGCACGACGCGCGCGAGCTCGTCCTCGGTGAGGCCGCTCAGGGCGAACCGGGGCGGCGTCGCCTTGCGCTGCTCTCCCTGCGGCTCGCCAGCCCGTTCCGGGGCTGCGGCGGAGACCGCGACCGCCGCGGCGGCGGCCACCGTGGGGTGGTCGAAGAGGTGCTTCGGGCTCAGCTTGATGCCGCGCTGGTTGGCGCGCGCGATGACCTGGAGGCTGCGGATGGAGTCGCCGCCGAGGGAGAAGAAGTTGTCGTGGATGCCGACCCGCTCCACGCGCAGGATGTCGGCCCAGATCTGGGCGAGGGTGGCCTCGACCTCGCTCCGGGGCGCGACGAAGCCGCCGGCCTCCGGCGCTCCCGCCCGCTCGGGCTCGGGCAGCGCCGCGCGGTCGATCTTGCCGTTCGCGGTGAGCGGCAGCGCCGCCAGGGGCACGATCACGGCGGGCACCATGTAGTCGGGCAGCTGCTGCGCGAGCCGGCCGCGGAGCGCCTCCGCGTCGAGCGCCGCCGCCTCCCGGCCCACCACGTAGGCCACGAGGCGCTTGGCCCCGCCGTCTTCCCGCGCCGCCACGACCGCCTCGCGCACCTCGGGCTGCTCGCGCAGCCGCGCCTCGATCTCGCCCAGCTCGACGCGATGGCCGCGCAGCTTGATCTGGTGATCCGTTCTCCCGAGGAACTCGATCGCGCCGTTCGCAAGGAGGCGCGCCCGATCCCCGGTGCGGTACAGCCGACCCCCGGGAACCCCACCGAACGGATCCGGGACGAACCGCTCCGCCGTCAGCTCAGGGCGCGCATGGTAGCCGCGCGTCACGCCAGCCCCGCCCAGGTAAAGTTCCCCGGGCACACCCACCGGCACCGGCTCGAAATTTGCGCCAAGGACATACGCCTGGGTGTTGGGGAGCGGCCGGCCGATGGGCACGGTGGCTCCGGAGCGGCCGCCTGCGGGGTCGACCTGCCATGTGAGCGAGCCAACCGTCGTCTCGGTGGGGCCGTAGTGGTTCACGACGGTGCAGGTCGGCGCGAGCGTCCGGATCCGCTCGATGAGCTCCCAGCTCGAGGCCTCTCCGCCGACCACGAGGCAGCGCGTCGGCAGCACGCGCTCGGGGCGCGCGGCCTCGAGGAGCGCGGCGAGGTGGCTGGGGACGATCTTGAGCGCGTCGACCCCGTGGCGGCTCATGTACTCGGCGGTCGCGTCGGGATCGAAGATCCGCGCCTCGGACAGGACGTGCAGCGCGCGGCCCGAGCAGAGCGCGCCGAAGAGCGACGTGTGCCCGAGATCCGCGGCCACGGTCGAGACGAGCGCCATGCCGCCGGCCTCGGCGAGGGGGAGCCGCGCGAGCACGCCGCGCACGTAGTTCACGAGGTGGCGGTGCTCGACGGCCACGCCCTTCGGGCGCCCCGTCGAGCCCGAGGTGTAGATGAGGTAGGCGAGGTTGTCGGGCCGGGCCGTCTTGCCGAGCGGCGCGTCGGGCTCGGCCGCGAGGGCGCCCGCGTCGCGGTCCAGGAAGAGCAGCGCGGGCCCCGGCTCGTCGAACGCGCCGGCCCACCGCTCCTGCGTGACCACGACGCGCGCGCCGCTGTCCTGCACCACGGCGCGGAGCCGCTCGCGCGGGAACTTCGGATCGACGGGCACGTACGCGGCGCCGGCCTTGAGCGCGCCGAGCAGCGCGAGGACCATCTCCGCCGAGCGCTCGATGCACAGGACGACCCGGTCCTCGGGCCCCACGCCGAGCGCCCGCAGCCTCCACGCCAGCTGGTTCGTCTTCCGGTCGAGCTCCCCGTAGGTCAGCGCCGTCTCCTCGCAGGCGACCGCGAGCGCGTCGGGCCGCGCGGCGGCGTGCGCCTCGAAGAGCTCGTGGACGCAGGCCGCCGGCGGGGAGGCCGTGGCCGTCGCGTTCAGGTCGGTGAGCAGGCGACGCCGCTCGGCGGCGCCCACGAGGGGCAGCTCGGCCAGGCGGGCGCGCGGCCGCGCCGCCATCGCCTCGAGCAGCGCGCGGCACTGGCCGAGCAGGCTGGCCGCGGCCTCGTGCGTGAGGCGGCGGCGCTCGTAGGACAGGATGAGCCCGAGCTCGCTCGACGGCTCGACGATGAGCGACGCGGGGTAGTTGTTGCGTCCGGCGGTGAGCAGCGCGTCGCCGACGCGCCCGCCGCCAGGCCGGGGCAGGGGACGGACGCGCACGTCGGATGGCACGCCGCTCACGTCCTCCTCGGGGTAGCTGTCGAACACCACGATGGTGTCGAAGAGGGACCGCCCGCCCGGCACGTCGCTCCAGCGCTGGACGTTCGAGAGCGGGGTCCACTCGTGCTGGCGCAGCTCGCTGTTGCGGTCCTGCAGCCGCGTGAGCCAGGCGGCGAGCGGCTCGTGCTCGTCCACGCGGACCCGCACCGGCAAGGTGTTGATCAGCACGCCGACGACGGCCTCGGAGCCCGGGAGCTCCGGGGGGCGGCCCGACACCGTGGCGCCGAAGACCACGTCGCGCTCTCCGCTGTGCCGGGAGAGCAGGAGGGCCCACGCGCCCTGCACGAGGGTGTTCAGCGTGACGCGCAGCCGGCGCGCGCAGGCCGCGAGCGCCTCCGTCTCGGCCCGCGAGAAGCGCAGCGCCTGCTCGGCGCAGGGGAACGCCTCGTCGCCCGCCGCGGCCGCCGCGGCCGCCGCCGGGCCGGCCTCCATCGGGAGCGGCGTCGGCGCCCGGAACCCGGCCAGCGCGCCGCGGAAGAACCGCTCGGCCGCGCCTTCGTCCTGGGCCTGCACCCAGCTCAGGTACTCCCGGTACGGGCGCGCCCGCGGCAGCTCGGGCACCGCGCCCCGCGCGAGCGCCTGATAGACGAACAGCGCCTCTCTCAGCAGGAGGGCGAAGCTCCACCCGTCCAGCAAGAGGTGGTGATGGCTGTTGATGAAATAAAAGGCATCTTCCTCGGCCTGGACCACCGTGAGCCGCATGAGGGGGGCTTTCAGCAGGTCGAAGCCGGCGCGCCGGTCCGCGTCCATGAGCGCGGCGAGGGCCTCCTCGCGCTCGCCGGCCGGGAGCCCGCGGAGGTCGTGGCGCGCCACCGGGATCGTCACCCGCGGTCGGACCACCTGCACGGGCCTCGCGACGCCCTCCCAGACGAAGGCGGTGCGCAGGATCGGGTGCCGCTCCGCGAGCGCCTGCCAGGCGCGCTCGAAGGCGCCCAGGTCGAGCCGCCCCTCGAGGAGGAAGGCCGTCTGGATGAAGTACGGGTCGGCGGCGCGGTCCGAGACCGCGTGAAAGAGCAATCCCTGCTGGAGCGGGGAGAGGTAGTGAATCGACTCAACGTCTTTCTTCTTGTTCGTCATGGCGTCAGTCCAAGGCTTCCAGGATGGAGTCCAGCTCGTCCGCCGCGAGCGCGACGTCGGTGAAGTCCGACGGCGTATAGCCGCCGGCGTCGGGTGACAGGCAGTGCGCGATCAGCTCTCTCAGGGCGTCGCGCCACAGCGCGCTGACCGCCGCGATCGTCTCCTCCTGGTACCGCGCGGCGCTGTACTGGAAGGTCGCCTCGAGCCGGCCGTCGTACATCGCGGCGTCGATCTCGATCTCGTACGCGAGCGGGCTGCGCGGGTCGTGCTCGGCGCCGGACGACTCCGCGGCCAGGGAGAACCGCGCGCCGGCGCCGATGACCTGATCCCACTGCCCGAGGTAGTTGAACGCGACGCTCGGCGTCGGCAGGCGGCGCAGCCGGTCGGCGATCGCCCCGGTCCCCAGCTCCCGCACCACGCCGTAGGGAAGGCCGCGGCGGGGCACGCGGCGCAGCTGCTCCTTCACCGCCTTGAGCACGTCGCCCGGCGCCGCGTCGCTCGCGACCTCGAGCATCACCGGGTAGGCGCTCGTGAACCAGCCGACGGTGCGCGACAGGTCCAGCTCCTCCCCATCGAGCGCCTCGCGCCCGTGGCCTTCGATCTCGATCGCCGAGAGCGGCTGGCCTGTCCACCGCGCGAGCGCCAGGGCCAGCCCGGCCAGCAAGAACTCGTCGATCCGCGTCCGGTACGCCTCCGACACCGCCTCGAGGAGCGACCGCGTCTCCGACCCGCTCAGGCCCACCTTGCGCGTGGCCATGGCCGTCTCCGCGCGATCCCCCGCCGGCTCGTCGACCGGCAGCGGCGCGAGGCGATCCCAGGGCAGCCCGAGCCAGAAGGCCGCCTCTTCCTCGAGGGCGGCGTCCTTCGCCGCGGCCTCGAGGCGCGCCGCCCACCGCGCGAACGAGGTGGTCCTGTCGGGCAGCTGCGCCGGCGCTCCGCGGCGGGCCTGGTCGTAGGCGACCTCCAGATCCTCGAGGAGGATCCGCCACGACACGCCGTCGACGACCAGGTGGTGCACGATCAGCAACAGCCGCCCCGGCCTGCCGGCGCCGAGGTCGAACCCGACCACGCGCAGCAGCGGCCCCGCCGTCAGGTCGAGGCTGCCCTGCCACCGGGCGGCGTGCGCCTCGAGCGCCCGCGGCTGCTCGGCCTCGGGCACGCGGGAGAGGTCCGCCCGGTGCACGACCGTGGCAGGCTCGTGGGACGCGAGCGCCTGACGGAAGCCGCGCTCCTCGGGCACGTAGCGCAGCCGCAGCGCGCCGTGGTGGCGCAGGAGCGCCTGCACCGCCGCCTCGAGCGCCGGCCACTCGAGCGGCTCGGAGACCGAGAGCAGGAGCGACTGGTTCCAGTGGTGCGGGTTCGGCAGGCCCCGCGCGAAGAACCGCCGCTGGATCGGCGTCAGCGGGACGTCTCCCGCCGCCGCGTCGTCCTCGGCCGGCGCCGCGTCGACGCCAGCGGAGAGGCTCGCGGCGGCGGCCAGCGCTGCGAGGGTCTGGTGCTGGAACATCTGGCGCGCGGTCAGGCGCAGGCCCGCCTGCTTCGCGCGCGATACGACCTGCAGGCTCAGGATCGAGTCGCCTCCCAGCTCGAAGAAGTTGTCGTGGAGGCCGACGCGCTCGCGGCCCAGCACCGCGGCCCAGATCCCCGCGAGCTGCGCCTCGACGGCCGTGGCGGGGGCGGCGTCCGGCGTCGCGGCCGGGCGCGCGTCGGCCGCGCCGTCCGCGTCGGTGTCGGGCGCTGCCTTGCGCGGCTCCGGGAGCGCGGCGGCCGGCGGCTCCGGCAGCGGCAGCTCGCCGAGCCGCGCGGTCGGCCGGGCCGCGATCCCTTCCAGCAGCGCGCGGAGGTCGTCCGCCATGCGGCGGATCGAGCGCTCCTCGAAGAGGTCCGTGCTGTACTCGAACGCGCCGCTCAGGCCCTCCGGCGCCGCCGTCATGTGGAGCGACAGGTCGAACTGGGCGCTGCCCGGATCCACGTCGAGCGGCAGGATCTCGAGGCCGGCGATCGGCGGCGCGCGCCGGGCGGCCTCCTGGAGCGAGAACATCACCTGGAACAGCGGGGTATGGCCGAGGTCCCGCGCCGGTCGGAGCGCCTGCACGAGGTGCTCGAACGGCAGATCCTGGTGCGCCTGCGCCGCCAGCACTTCCTCCCGGACGCGCGCGAGCAGATCGGTGAAGCGTGGATCCCCGCCGAGGTCCGTCCGCAGCACGAGCGTGTTGACGAAGAACCCGATGAGGCCCTCGAGCTCCACCCGGGCGCGGTTCGTGATCGGCGTCCCGATGCACAGATCCGTCTGGCCGCTGATGCGCGCGACCAGCGTCTGGAACGCGGCCAGCAGCAGGACGAACGAGGTCACCCCCTGAGCGCGCGCCAGCGCGCTCAGCTGGGCGGAGAGATCGCGCGGGAGCGCGAAGGCGAAGGAGGCGCCCCGGTACGAGCGCGCCGAGGGCCGTGGCCGGTCGGTGGGCAGCCGCAGGACCGGCGGCTCCGCGCCGAGCCGCTGCCGCCAGTAGGCGAGCTGCTGATCGAGCACCGGCCCCTGCAGCCACGCGCGCTGCCACGCGGCGTGGTCGGCGTACTGGATCGGCAGCGGCGGGAGCGCCGCGGGCCGGTCCTCCAGCTCGGCGGCATAGAGCTCCATCACCTCGCGGACGAGGACGTCCAGAGACCACCCGTCCGACACGATGTGATGGAGGACGACGAGCAGGGCGTGTTCGCGCTCGCCGAGGCGCAGCAGGGTGATCCGGAACAGCGGCCCTCCGGTCAGCTCGAAGGCGCGGCTGGCTTCCGCCTCGAGCGCGCGCCGCGCCTGCGCCTCACGAGCCTCCGTGGGCGCGGCGCGGAGGTCGACGATCGAGAGCGCCGCCGGCTGCTCCGCGCCGATCACCGTCGCCGGCCGGCCCTCGATCTCCACGAACCTCGTGCGCAGCGGCTCGTGACGGCGGACCACCGCCTCGAAGCTGCGCTGCAGCCGATCCACGTCGAGCGCGCCGAGCAGGCGCACGGCCGCGGGGATGTTGTACGAGGCCGCCGTGGGCTCGAGCTGCGCCAGGAACCACAGGCGCTCCTGCGCGAACGACAGGGGCATGGGACCCGTGCGCGGCTGCGCGACGAGCGGCGGCGCCGGAAGCGCCTCCGGCCGGCCCCGGGCCGCCTCCACCGCGCGCGCCTGCGCGGCCACGGTCGGCGTGTCGAACAGCGTCCGGAGCGGCACGTCGACCTCGAAGGCGCGGCGCACGCGCGCGAAGACCTGCGTCAGCAGCAGGGAGTGGCCGCCGAGGTCGAAGAAGGAGTCCTCCACGGAGGGCCGCTCCACGCCGAGCACCTCGGCCCAGATCCCGGCGAGCTGCTCCTCGGTCGCGGTGCGCGGGGGCACGTGGCCGGGCGCGTCGCCGGACCCGGGGGCGGGCAGCGCGCGTCGATTCACCTTGCCGTTCGGCGTGCGGGGCAGCGCCGAGAGGAACACGAACGACGGCGGCACCATGTAGCCGGGGATCCGCGCCGCGAGCCAGGCGCGCAGATCCTCCGCGGACAGCGCCGGATCGGACGGGGTCACGTACGCCACGAGCCGCTTCGCGCCTGGCCGGTCCTCGCGGACCAGCACCACGGCCTCCTGCACGGCGGCGTGCTCGACGAGCCGCGCCTCGATCTCGCCGAGCTCGATGCGGAAGCCGCGGATCTTGACCTGGTGGTCGCGCCGGCCGGCGAACTCGATCGCGCCGTCGGGGCGGTAGCGACCGAGGTCCCCGGTCCGGTACAGCCGGCGCCCCGGCTCCCGGCTGAACGGGTCGGGGAGGAACGCTTCCGCGGTCCGGCGCGGATCGCCGAGGTACCCGCGCCCCACGCCGATCCCGCCCACGTACAGCTCGCCGCACACGCCGACCGGCAGCGGGGCGAGGAGGTGATCCAGCACGTAGAGCCGCAGGCCGTCCACCGGCCTCCCGACCGGGACCTGCGCCTCGTGCGCGGCGGGCGGCGTCGTCAGCGGGTGCAGCGCCACGTCGTCCGAGCATTCCGCCGGCCCGTACGCGTTCATGAGCGCGACCGCCGGATAGCGGCGGAGCCACTCCCGGGCGAGCGCGGCCGGGAGCGCCTCGCCCGTCGGCAGGATCCAGCGCAGCCGCTCCAGCGCGGGCGCAGGGGCCTCGCGCGCCGCGTCCAGCATGCCCTGGAGCACGCTGGGGACGACCTCGATGACGGTGATCCCGCGGCGCTCGACGTGCTCGAGCAGGCGGCCCGGATCGCGCGCGATCTCGTCGGGCACGACGTCGACCACCCCGCCGAAGAGCAGGGCGGTCAGCAGCTGCCAGACCGAGATGTCGAAGCACGGCGACGCCGTCTGCGCGATCACGTCCCCCGCCGTGAGCCCGAGCCGCGGGAGCTTGCTCAGCATGTTGTTGAGCATCCCGCGCCGCTCGACCATCGCGCCCTTCGGCACCCCGGTCGAGCCGCTGGTGTAGATGACGTAGGCGAGGTGATCCGGCCCGCCGCGCTCCTCCGGGGCGCCGTCCGACGAGGCCGTGCAGAGGGCGTCCTCGATGGTCAGGACCGCTGGCCGGCGCGGCCCGTGCAGCAAAGACAAGGCTCTTTCCAGATCGTCGCGGTGCCGGTCGCGCGTTAGCACCACGCGGGGCTCGCTCGACGTCAGGAGGCGCGCCACGCGCTCGGCAGGGTAGGCGGGCTCCAGCGGCACGTAGGCTCCGCCGGCCTTGAACACGGCGAGGATCATCGTGAGCAGCTCGATCCCGCGGTCGTCGATGATCGAGACCCGCTCCTCCGGGCCGACGCCGCGCGCGATGAGCGCGTGCGCCACGCGGTTGGCCGCCTGGTCGAGCTCGGCATAGGTGAGCCGCCGGTCCCCGCACGACACCGCCACCGCGTCGGGTGTCCGCGCCGCCTGGGCTTCGAACCGCGCGGCATAGGACGAGAGATCCCGCTCGCCGGTCCTCGTGGTGTTCCACGCCAGGAGCGCCTGGTCCCGCTCGGCCGGCGTGAGGAGCGGCAGATCGCCGAGGCGCGCGCCGGGGTGGGCCGCCATGCCCTCGAGCAGCGTGCGGAGGTGCCCGAGCAGCCGGGCCGCGAGCTCCGGCCGGATGCGCGACCGGTCGTAGGAGAGCCTGAGGGGCAGCTCCTCGGCGGGCCACGACGTGATCGTGATCGGGTAGTTCGTAGCGCCGCGGTCCTCCACCTCCCGCGCCTGGAAGGCGATGCGCCCCTCGCGGAGCGCGGGGTCGACGGGCGCGTTCTCGAACACGAGGAGGCTCTGGAAGAGCGCCTGTCCGCGCTCGACCTCGCTCCAGCGCTGGATGTCGACGAGCGGCGTGTGCTCGTGCTGCCGCAGCTTCAGGTTCTGCTCGAGGAGCGCCGCGAGCCAGGGCAGGAGCGGCTGGTCCGCGGCGACCGCCACGCGCAGCGGCAGCGTGTTGATGAAGAGGCCCACGATGGACTCGACCCCTGGCAGCTCCGGGGGACGCCCGGCGACGGTGACGCCGAAGAGCACCTCGGGTTCACCGCTGTAATGGCTCAAGAGCAGGGCCCAGGCGCCCTGCACGATCGTGTTGAGCGTGAGGCGATGGCGCTGGACGAGCCCGCGAAGGGCGGCCGTCGGCGCCGCGCCGAGCCGGATCACCAGGTCGTCGAAGTGTTGCTGGTCTTCCGCCGCCGGGGCGAGGGGCTCCTCGAAGCCGAGCGGCGTCGGTGTCGAGAAGCCCTTGAGGGCGGACCGCCAGAACGCCTCTGCGGCCGGGAGGTCTTGTCGCCCGAGCCAGTCGATGTAGTCGCGGTACGGGCGCGCGGGCGGCAGATCGAGCTCCTCGCCCCGTATCTGGGCCTCGTAGTGGGCGAGGAACTCCGTCATCAGGACGGACATGCACCACTCGTCGAGGAGGATGTGATGGAAGCTGTGCACGAACTCGTGGACTCGGTCGCTGAGCCGGACGAGGCGGACGCGCATCAGCGGCGCCTTGCCGAAGTCGAACCCGGCCTCGAGCTCGGCCCGGAGCTCCGCGGAGAGGCGCGCCTCCTGGGCCTCGGGGGCGAGGCCGCGGAGGTCGAGCACGTCGACCGGCAGCTCTACCGCCCTGTGGACGACCTGGAGCGGGCGCTTCTGGCTCTTCCAGACGAAGGAGGTGCGCAGGATCGGATGCCGCGCGACGACGTGGCGCCAGCTCTGGACGAAGGCGTCGGTCCGCAGCTCGCCCTCGAGGCGATAGCGGTTCTGGACGAGGTAGACGCCCGAGGACGGGCGGAGCAGCGTGTGGAACAGCATCCCCTCCTGCATGGGCGAGAGGGGATAGACGCTTTCGATGTTGGCTGAAGGAGGAGGCTTAGGAGACACGGTTCACCTGTCGAGCTCTTCCAGGAGGTCGAGCCACTCTTCCGGTGTGAGTCCGGCGTCGGGGGGTTCGGGGGCCGGCGGCGGCGCGGGCGAGGTCGGCGCGGGGGCCACGGCGAGCCGCGCCGCGGCCTCCATCACGGTCGGGTTCTCGAAGAGCAGCCTGGGCGTCACGTGGAGCCCTCGCTGGGAGGCGCGCGCGATGACCTGCAACGTGACGATCGAGTCACCGCCGAGCTCGAAGAAGTTGTCCTCGATGCCGACCCGCTCGCGGTGGAGCACCTCCGCCCAGACCTCGGCGAGGATCCGCTCCGCCTCGGTCCGCGGCGGGACATACGAGCGATGGATAGCCGTCGCCGCGTCCGGCGCGGGCAGGGCGCGTCGGTCGACCTTGCCGTTGGGCGACAGCGGCATGCGGTCGAGCACGAGGATGGGCGCTGGCACCATGTAGGCCGGGAGCGCCTCGGCGAGCCAGGCGCGCAGCGCTTCGGGCTCCAGCGCCGCGCCGTCGCGGCCGGCGACGTAGGCGACGAGGCGCTTTCCGCCGTGGGCCTCGTCGCGGGCGAGGACGACGGCCTCGCCGACGCCGGGGTGCTGGAGCAGGCGGGCCTCGATCTCGCCGAGCTCGACGCGCAGGCCGCGGATCTTGACCTG
The DNA here is from genome assembly GCF_051530145.1 of Sorangium sp. So ce302. Lineage (GTDB taxonomy): Bacteria > Myxococcota_A > Polyangia > Polyangiales > Polyangiaceae > Sorangium > Sorangium cellulosum_B. The sequence continues at coordinate 12,012,280 of NZ_CP150326.1, forward strand.
GAAGTCGAGGCGGCCGAGGAACTCGATGGCTCCATCGGGCCTGTGGCGCGCCAGATCGCCAGTCCTGTACAGCCTCCCTCCCGGAGCGGAGCCGAACGGATCGGGCACAAAGCGCTCCGCGGTGAGGGCGGGGCGACGGTGATAGCCGCGGGCGAGGCCGACGCCGCCGATGTGGAGCTCGCCGGCGACGCCCGCGGGCACGGGCTGGCCGTGGCGGTCGAGCAGGTAGATCTGGGTGTTGGCGATGGGGGTTCCGATGGGCACCGAGGCGGAGGTGTCCCCTCGCTCGCAGGCCCAGTAGGTCACATCGATGGAGGCCTCGGTGGGCCCATAGAGGTTGTGGAGCTCGGCGTGCTCGAGCCGCTCGAAGCACCGCCGCGCGAGCTCCGCAGGCAGCGCCTCGCCGCTGCAGATGATCCGGCGCAGCGACCGGCACGAGGCCACATCCGGCGTCTCCAGGAAGGCCTGGAGCATGGGCGGGACGAAGTGCAATGTGGTGACGCCGTGGCGCGTGATCAGCTCGACGAGCCGCTCGCCGTCGCGGTGGTCGCCGGGCCTGGCGACGACGAGGCCAGCGCCGATCATCAGGGGCCAGAAGAACTCCCAGACCGAGACATCGAAGCTGAAGGGGGTCTTCTGCAACACCCGATCATCCGGGGTGAGGCCGTATTGCTCCTGCATCCACTGCAGCCGGTTGAGCAGGCCCCGGTGGCTGTTGCCGGCGCCCTTGGGCCGCCCGGTCGAGCCCGAGGTGTAGATGGTGTAAGCGAGGTTGTCCGGCGACAGCGGGGTCGCGAGGTTGCCAGTCGGCTCCCTGTCGATCTCGGCGCGATCCGCGTCCAGGCACAGCACCTGGGCGCCGTGCGCCGGCAGGCGCGACGCCACGGGCCACTGGCTCAGCAGGACCGGCGCTCCCGCGTCCTCGAGCATGAACGCGATGCGGTCGATCGGGTAATCGGGATCGATCGGCACGTAGGCGCCGCCGGCCTTGAGGATGCCGAGCAGCCCGACGACCAGCTCGACGGAGCGCTCCGCCGCGATGGCCACGAGCACGTCGGGCCCCACGCCGCGCTTCCTGAGCGCGTGAGCCACCTGGTTGGCGCGCTCGTTGAGCTCTCGATAGCTCAGCCGCTTCTCATCGAAGATCACCGCCACGGCGTCCGGCGCACGCTCCGCCTGCGCCTCGAAGAGCTCGTGGACGCGCCGCTCGTCCGGATACGCGCGCCCCGTCGCGTTCCAGTCCGTCACGACGCGCCGGGACTCCAGCTCGCCCAGGAGCGACAGCTCGCCGACCCGCGCCTCGGGGCGGTTGACGAGCTGCCTGAGCGCCGCCTCCACGAGGCCGAGCAGGCGGGAAGCGGCGTCCTCGTCGAACCGCTGCCGGTCATAGGACAGGCGCAGCTGGAGCTGGCTCCCCGGCAGGACGGCCAGCGTCAGCGGGTAGTTGGTCTGGTCCGCGAACGCGATGTCGCGGACGCCGAGCCCGGGCAACCCCGCCTGGGTCCGAGGATCGGTGGGGTAGTTCTCGAAGACGAGCAAGCTCTCGAACAGCGGCTGTCCCGCCGGTATCGCGCTGAACGCCCGCGCCTGGGCCAGCGGCGTGTGCTCGTGCGGGCCAAGCTCGGTGGTCGTCCGCAGGAGATCGCGCAGCCAGTCCGCGACGGTGGCGGCCTGCGGCACGGCCACGCGCAGGGGCAGCGTGTTGATGAAGAGCCCCACCATGGCGTCGATCCCGGCGAGCGGCGCCGACCGCCCGGCGACCGTGATGCCGAAGACCACGTCGTCGCTCCGGGCCGCCCGGCTCAGCAGGAGCGCCCAGGCCGCCTGGACCAGGGTGCTCGCCGTCACGCGGTGCTGCTGCGCGAAGCGCTGGAGGCGCGCCGTCGCCGCTTCCGACAGCGAGACGATCGTCGCCCCGTGGCCGCTCGTCCCCTCGGCCGGCGTGACGCGCTCCAGGGGCAGCGGCGTCGCCGCGCTGAAGCCCGAGAGCGCGCCTCGCCAGAACGGCTCCTCGGCGCCGGCGTCCCGCTCGCGCAGCCAGGCGATGTACTCGCGGTACCGCCGGCGCGGCGACAGCGCGACCGCGCGGCCGGCGCGCAGGGCGTCGTAGGCAGCGAAGGCGTCCTGCAGCACGAGGGACGCCGCCCACCCGTCGAGGACCAGGTGATGGTGGCTCCAGAGCACGTGGTAGGCCTCGTCGCCCACGCGCAGGAGCGCGACGCGCATCAGCGGGCCCCGGGCCAGATCGAAGCCCCGCGCGCGATCCGAGTCGACGCGGGCGGCCATCCGCGCCCGCTGCTCCTCGGCCCCGGCCCCGCGCCAGTCCTCCAGCTCGAGCTCCACCGGCGCCCCGCGCCGCACGACCTGGAGCGGCTCGTCGGCCCCCTCCCACGCGAAGGTCGTGCGCAGGACGCCGTGGTGCTCCACCACGGCCTCCCAGGCCCGGCGGAACGCGTCCACGTCGAGCGCGCCCTCCAGCCGGCACGTCACCTGCTCGACGTAGACGCCGGAGCCGGGCTCCCACAGGCTGTGGAAGAGCAGCCCCTGCTGGAGCGGGCTCAAAGGATGCACGTCCTCGACGTCGCGACCGGCCCCCAGCAGGCGATCCAGCCTGGCCTGATCGAGCCGCGCGAGGGGGAAGTCCGAGGGCGTGTACCCTCCGCTGTCCGGCGAGAGGCAGTGCGCGACGAGGGCGCGCAGCCGCGCCGCGAAGTCCTCGCTGAGCCGCGCGATCGTCTCGGGCCGGTAGCGGGCGCCGCTGTAGCTCCACATCACGCGGAGGCGCCCGCCGACGATGGCCGCGTCGACCTCCAGCTCGTAGCCCCGCGGCGTGCGCGGATCGTGGTCGCGCCCGACGTCGCCCTCGGCGTGCGCGAACAGCGGGCTCGACGCGAACAGGTCGTCCCACTGCCCGAGGTAGTTGAAGCTCACCTGCGGCGCGGCGTGCGCCCGGAGCCGCGCCGCGCGCTCGTCCTCGCTCAGGTACCGGAGCACGCCGTACGTGGCGCCGCCCCGGGGGACGGCGCGGAGCTGCTCCTTCGTCGCCTTGAGCACGCCGCCGGGCGCCGCGCCGGCCGGGACCTCCAGCCGGACGGGGTAGACGCTCGTGAACCACCCGACCGTCCGGGAGAGATCCACGTCGTCGAGCGCGTCGCGCCCGTGCCCCTCCAGGTCGATACGCACGGCCGGATCGCCCGTCCACCGCGAGAGCGCCCCGGCGAAGGCCGCGAGCAGGATCTCGTCCACGCGCATCCGGTACGCGGGCGTCGCCTGGAGCAGCGCGCGCGTGTCCTCGGCGCAGAGGAACCGGGTCAGGTAGACGGTCTCCGCCTCGAGCGACCCGCCGGCCGGATCGTCCGCGGGCAGCGCCGCCGTGGGGCGGCTCGCGGCGATCCACGCCTCGGCCTGCCGCGCCACCTCCTCCGATCGGGCGTGCGCGCACAGGCGCCGGGCGAACTCGCCGAAGGAGAGGGTCTCGTCCGGGAGCCGGATCGCCTCGCCGGCGCCGTGCTGCCGGTAAGCGGTCTGGAGATCCTCGAGCAGGATCCGCCACGAGACCGCGTCGACCACGAGGTGGTGCGCGACCAGGAGGAGGCGGCCCGGGCGCTCCGGGCCCAGATCGAACAGCACCGCGCGGAGGAGCGGCCCCTCGCTCAGGTGGAGCCGCGCCTGGTGCTCCCCGGCCGCCCTGGCCAGCGCCGCGGCCTGCGCCTCGGCGGGGAGGTCCGACAGGTCGACCCGCGCGACCTCCGCGCCAGCCGCGCCCGCGTAGCGCTGGCGAACGCTGTCCGCCTCGCGCGTGAACCGCAGCCGCAGCGCGCCGTGGTGGTCGGCCGTGGCCCGGACCGCGGCCGTGAGCGCCTCCACGGAGATCCGCTGCCGCAGCTCGAGCAGCACGGTCTGGTTCCAGTGGTGCGGGCTCGGCCCGCCCAGCTCGAAGAACCAGCGCTGGATCGGCGTGAGCGGCGCGTCTTCGGTGAGCGGCGCGAGCGGCGCGAGCGGCGCCGCCGCGGCCGGCGCCGGGGCCTTCGCCGCCACCGCGGCCAGATCGGCGATCGTCTGGTGCTGGAAGATCTGCCGCGGCGTGAGCGAGAGGCCCGCGGCCCGCGCGCGAGAGACGACCTGGAGCGCGAGGATCGAGTCGCCGCCGAGCTCGAAGAAGTTCTCCTGCACCCCGACCGCCGGCCGCCCCAGGAGCTCCGCCCAGATCCCTGCGAGCGCCGCCTCGGCCTCGGTGCGCGGCGTCGCCGCCTCGCCGCTCGGCGCGGCCGGCGCCGGCAGCGCGCGCCGGTCGATCTTGCCGTACGGCGTGTGGGGCAGCTCCTCCAGCACCACGAACGCCGACGGCACCATGTAGTCCGGCACCTGCTCCTTGAGCGCGCGCCGGAGCGCTTCCGGCTCCACGTCCGCGCCGGCCGCGACGTACGCCACGAGGCGCCGCTCCTCCGGCCGGTCCTGCCGCACGATCACGACCGCCTCGCGCACGCCGGGCTGCTCGCCCAGCCGCGCCTCGATCTCGCCGGGCTCGATCCGGAAGCCGCGCAGCTTCACCTGGTGATCCACGCGGCCGGCGAACTCGAGCTGCCCGTCCGCGCGCCACCGCGCCCGGTCCCCCGTCCGGTAGAGCCGCTCTCCTGGCCGGTCCGCGAAGGGATCCGGGACGAAGCGCTCCGCGGTCAGATCCGGGCGCGCCCAGTACCCGCGCGCGAGCCCCTGGCCGCCGAGGTACAGCTCGCCGACGACGCCGGCCGGCACCGGCTGCCCGGCGGGATCGAGCACGTACGCGCGGGTGTTCGCGAGCGGCCGGCCGATGGGGACCACCCACGCGTCGCGCGGATCCGCGGCGGCCGACAGGTTGCTGACCGTCGCGGTCACGGTGGTCTCGGTCGGGCCGTAGGCGTTCAGCAGGCGGACGCGCGCGGCGTCGGGCGACGCCCGCCAGGCGCTCACCCGCTCGGGCAAGGCCGCCTCGCCGGTGATGACGAGCTGCCGGAGGCACGGCGGCAGGGCCGCGCCCTCGCCGAGCTCCGCGACGATGCGGTGCCAGTACATGGTCGGCAGCACCGCCGCGGTCACGCCCCACGCGCCGCACGCCGCGAGGAACCCGGCGACGGACTCGAGCATCGCCTCGGTGCGCAGCACCAGCGTCGCGCCTCGCGCGAGGCACGGGAAGATCTCCTCCGCGCTCGCGTCGAAGCTCAGCGACGCGAACTGCAGCACCCGGTCGCGCGGCGAGATCTCGTAGACCCCCGCCGCGACGTCGACGAAGCTCGCGATCGCCCGGTGCGGGACCACGACGCCCTTGGGCGTCCCCGTCGAGCCGGAGGTGTAGAGGATGTAGGCCGCCTGCTCGGGCGCCGGCTCGCCGGCCGGCGGCGGCGGCGCGGAGGAGACCTCGCGGCGCACGCACGCCCAGCTGGCGTCGAGCTGGATCACTGCCACGCCGGGGCGCTGCTCGGCCGCCGCGCCCTCCTGCGCGATCACCACGCGGATCCCGGCGCCGTCGATCATCGCGGCGACGCGCTCCCGGGGGAGGTTGGGATCGATCGGGACGTAGGCGCCGCCCGCCTTCAGCACGCCCAGCACGGCGGCGATCATCTCGATCGAGCGCGGCAGGCAGAGGCCCACGCGGACCTCCGGCCCGACCCCTCGCCGCCGGAGCAGCTGCGCCAGCTGGTTGGCCCGCCGATCGAGCTCGCCGTACGTGATCTGCTGCTCCTCGTGGACGACGGCCGCCGCCCCGGGCGCGCGCGCGGCGTGCTCCTCGAACATCCGGTGGACGGCGCTCGGGGCCGCGCGGAGCGCCCCCGCCGTCCTCCACCCGAGCACCTGCCGCTGCTCCTCGTCCGCGAGCATCGGCAGCTCCGACAGGCGCGCCCCGGGGCTCGCCGCCGCGCCCGCGAGCAGGCGCAGGAGGTGATCGGCCATCCGAGCGATCGTCGCCTCGTCGAACAGATCGGTGTCGTATTCGAGGGCGGCCGAGAGCCCGTCCTCGTCGGGCGCGACGTCGAGCGACAGATCGAACTGGGCGCCCCCCACGTCCAGATCGAGGAGGCGCACGCCGAGGCCCGGGATCTCCATCGGCTGCCGGAGCACCGGCTGGAGCGCGAACATCACCTGGCAGAGCGGCGCGTGGCTCAGGTCGCGGACCGGGCTCACGGCCTCCACCACCTGATCGAACGGCACCTCCTGGTGCGTCTGCGCCGCGCGCACGGTCTGCGTGACCCGGCCGAGCAGCTGCGCGAACGACGGATCCCCGGAGAGATCGGCGCGGAGCACGACGGTGTTGGCGAAGCAGCCGACGAGCCCTTCCAGCTCGGCCCGGCTCCGGTTCGTCACCGGCGTGCCCACGCTGATGTCGAACGTCCCCGCGTGGCGCGCGAGGAGGGCCTGGAACGCCGCCATCAGCACCGCGAACAGCGTCGTCTCCTCGCGCCGCGCCAGCGCGCCGAGCGCCTCGGCGAGCGCGCCGGGCACGCGGAAGAAGCGCCGCGCTCCCTGGTAGCGCTGCGTCGCCGGCCGGGGCCGATCCGTGGGCAGCTCCAGCACCCCCGGCTGCCCCGAGAGCTGCTTCGTCCAGTAGGCGAGCTGGGTCTCGAGCAATCCGCCCTCGACGCGCTGGCGCTGCCAGTGCGCGAAGTCCGCGTACTGGAGCGCCGGGTCGGCGAGCGGGGCGGGCCGGCCCGCCGCGAACGCCGTGTAGAGCGCGGCGAACTCGCCGAGGACCAGGCTCGTGGACCACCCGTCGAAGACGATGTGGTGGACCACCCAGAGGAGGATGTGTTCTTCCGATCCGAGCCGCAGGAGCGTGAGCCGGAGGAGCGGGCCGCTCGTGAGATCGAACGGCCGCCGCGCCTCGCGCTCGATCACGCGCCGGACCTCCGCCTCCCGCTGCGCCGGCGGCAGGACGCCGAGGTCGAGCCGATCGAGCCGCGCCGCCCCGTCGGGCTGGACGATCTGGGAGGGCTGCCCGTCGACGACGGCGAACGTCGTGCGCAGGATCTCGTGCCGGCGCACGATCTCGGAGAGGCACCGCTCCACCACGGCGACGTCGAGCGACCCGGTGAGCCGCACGGCCGTGGCCAGGTTGTAGGAGGCGCTCTCCGGCTCGAGCTGGGCGAGAAACCACAGCCGCTCCTGGGCGAAGCTCATCGGAAAAACGAAGACATCCTCAAGCATGAATGAACCTCAGGAGGCTTTGGCCCGGTACGGCTCGGCCATGGCGACAAGGACCTTGCGCGGGCCGCGGTACGGCGCGCGCCCGTGGGCGACCAGCATGTTGTCCGCGAGGAGCACGTCCCCCGCTTGCCAGGCGAACTCCACGGCGAGCTGCCTGTACACCTCGCGGATCTCGTCGAGCGCGGCGCCCTCGATGGGCGATCCGTCCCCATACAGCGCGTTACGGGGCAGATCTTCCTCGGCGAAGATCGAGAGGAGCGCCTCTCGCGCGGCCGGCTCCAGGTTGGAGACGTGGAACAGGTGGGCCTGGTTGAACCACACGTGCTCTCCGGTGCGCGGGTGGGTGGCCACGGCCTGGCACACCTGGCGTGTGCGCAGCTCGCCGTCGGCCTTCCACACGCACTCGATGCCTGCCGCCCGGCAGAAGCGCTCGACCTCGGCCCGATCGTTCGTGCCGAAGACCTTCTGCCACGGCAGGTCCAGGCCGTTGCCGTAATTGCGGACGTACATCACCTTCTTCGCCGCGAAGCGCTCCCGTATCCGGGCAGGGATGCGCCGGAAGACCTCGCGGCTGTCCGCGAGCGGGGTGCTGCCGCCCTCGGGCGCGGCCACCGCGCAGTGGAACCAGATCTTGAGCGGCCAATCGAGCGTGTACGACTGCTCGTTGTGAAGAGGGATGTGCTGGTGAGCGGGGTACTCCGTCGACGTGTAGATCCGGTCCTGCACGTGGGAGCGCGGCGTCGACCCGAACGTGTAGTCCAGCAGATCCGGCGTCACGAGCCGGACGAAGGCGTGGAAGTCGGCGAGCGATCCGACCGGGAAGCCGCGGAACAGCACCGCTCCGTGCCGGGTCAGCTCCTCTTCCGCGCACGCCCGGATGGCCGCGGCGAGCGCGGGGACGCTCACGTCGCCGCGGCCGAGCGGGCTCACGACGAGCGGCAGCGCGCCGCCGGGGAAGCAGGACCGCGAGAGGCTCGCCGCCTCGCTCCGCGCCGCGTCCTCGGGCGTCGCGCGCTGTGACAGAGCGCTCGAGGCGGTCACGACGGCTGGCCCTCCTCCATCCGCTTTCGGAGGCTGAGCGGCCGCATGTCGGTCCAGACCTCCTTGATGTGATCAAGGCACTCGGCCTTCGTGCCGGTCTTGCCTGCGTCGCGCCAGCCGAGGGGGTTTTCCCGGTACTCGGGCCATATCGAGTACTGCTCCTCGTGGTTCACGACGACTTTGTAAATGGTGCTGTCTTCGCGCTCTTCGTTGGCCATGGAATCCTCCGTTCGAGATGTGGTGATGACGTCAGCGGCGCTCGGGAACGAGCGTGAGCGTGTGTACGGCCGGCCCTGCCAGGAGCGGCAGCGGGCGCCCGTCGACCCAGGCGCGCTGCTGATCGCGGTAGTGGGGCGACAGCGGGTCGCCTGACTGGCCGGCCGGCATGTGCAGGATGCCGTCCTGCTCGTGGCCGGGCGAGACGACGAGCCGCTCGCTCGCGCCGACCGAGCGGGTGGCGAGGCGCACGCAGAAGCCGCACCCCGGGAGCGGCTCGTCCGGCATGTTGAGGCGCGCGGCGAGCTCCGGGCTCGCGCCGAGCGGGTGCGCGATCCGCACCCGGCTCACCGCGCCCCACTCGAGCTGGTCGAGGGGCCGTCCGCCGTGCTCCTGCTTCACCGCGATCATGGCCTTCTCCAGCGCCGCGAGGACGAACGCGTCCCAGCCGCCCGCCGGCGCCGGCACCAGATCGGCCGATCGCGCGTCGAGGGCGCGCTGGAGGGGCGTGTCGATGTCGGGCAGCGCCAGCGTGAGGCCCGGCTCTGCGGCGCGGCTGCCGCCGAGCCACGCGGCGAACACGTCGTCGGCCAGGACGCGCCGGAACCGCACCAGGAGCGGCAGCCCGACGCCGGACACGTCCGCGCGGCCGTCCCACGCGGCCGCCGCGCGCCGCGCCTCGGCGAGCGCTGGCCGCCTCGACACGGCCTCTTCGGTGAGCACGCGCAGCGCGAGGTCGCGGTAGAAGCCGAAGAACTCGGCCTGCGTATCGAGCTGCAGCTGGAACAGGTCCGCCTCGGTGACCGGGCGCGCCTCGCGCAGGCGCTCGGTGATGCGGTAGGCGCGGTAGCCGTTCGCGTAGTCGTGGCCGAGCACCGGCGCGCCCTCGCCGATCGGCATGCGGTGGTTGGCATTGACGATGAACCCCGACGGCGGATCGACGATGCGCGGCAGCGCGGCGGGGGCCAGGTAGCCATCCCAGCCGGCGCGCCCGTCCGCCCAGGAGACGCTGACCGAGCCGTCGAACCCGCGGCGCCGGGGCATGCGCCCTGTCACCGTCCACGCCACGCGGCCGCCTCGATCGGCCAGGAGGACATTGCACCCGGGCCCGCCGGCGGCGCGGAGCACGGCGACCGCCTCGTCGACGCTCCGGACCCGATCCATCTCGAGGAGCCCGAGGTCGACCCCCTCCGGATCGAGCGCTGTCCAGCGGACCGCGACCGGCGCTCCGAGGAGCGGCCTCGGCGCGACGGGCCCCCAGATCGTGCTGCGCACCGCGATGGTCGCGTCGGGCTCGCCGCGGACCTTGATCGTCTCCTGCGCGACGTCGAACCGCTTCCACCCGGAGGGCGTCAGGTACTCGTCCGGGCGCTCGGGGCGGGTGTCGAGCCGGACGAGATCCATCACGTCGCCGTGGAGGTTGGTCATCCCCCAGGCGACATGGCGGTTCGTTCCCACGATGACCAAGGGCAGGCCGGGCAGCACCACGCCCGCGACCTCGCGCTCGCCATAGCGGAGCTCCGCGCGATACCAGATGTTGGGGACGCCGAGCTCGAGGTGCATGTCGTTGGCGAGGATGGCGCGGCCGTCCCGCGTCCTCTGGCCGGCCACCGCCCAGCCGTTCGAGCCGACCGGCGCCTCGCCGGCGTCCTCGCTGAGCACGCGCTCGCGCTGCGGGCGCTCCTTCCGGCTCTGCGCCACCAGCGCTCGCAGCTCCTCGGCCGGCAGCGGCGGAGAGGCGGCGTCCTGCGCGCCGAGCAGCGCCTTCGTGTACGGGTCGATGCTCTCGATCAGGAAGGACATCACGCCCTCGGGGAGGCGCTGTGTCAGGACCGTTTGCGTCCGCTCGATGTCCTCGGTGACGCTCAGGGCGTTGAACATCCCCAGCACCACGAGGACGCTGTCCTCGGGGCGCCACGGCTCGGGCCGATAGCCCAGCTTCTGGAACTCGATCGGCAGCGCCTCCGCGCTCCGGAGAACCGCGTTGACGCCGTCGGCGTACGCGTCGAGCGCGGCGCGCTGGCTCTCCGGCAGGCGCGAGAGGATCGCCGCCGCGGCCCGCGGGAGGCCGTAGAGCCGCTGCCGGGTATCGGCCTCCAGCAGATCGCGCCCGAGGACCTCCGCGAGCCGTCCTCCGCTGCTCCGCCGGAGCAGGTCCATCTGGAACAGCCGGTCGCGCGCCGTGATGACGCCGAGGGCCCGGAGGGCGTCCTCCCGCGAGGCGGCGCGGATCGCGGGGATCCCCAGGCGATCGGACGTGACCGTCACCGCGCGCTCCAGGCCGGCCAACGTCGCTGCGTCGCCGGCGCGCGGCGCCGGGGCGAGGGCGGTGCCCTGGGTCTTCTCCGCGCAGCCGGCGATCGCCAGCGACGCGAGCGCCGAGAGGAGGAGTGAGCGAACGCTGCGCCTCATATCGCGTGCGCCTCCCGCGCCGCTCGCGGCTCCTCGCCGTCCCCGGCGGGGGCCGCGGGCAGCTCGGTCAGGCGGCCGAAGTCGAGCCGCAGGCAGCGATCCGCGAGCGCGAAGTACTGGTCGTCGTGCGTGATGACGAGGGCGGTCTTCCCCCTCGCCCGGAGCTCGGGCAGGAGCTCCGTGTAGAAGATCTTCCGGAACTGCGGGTCCTGGTCGGAGGCCCACTCGTCGAAGACGTAGAACGGCCGGTCCTCGAGGTAGGCGGTGAGCAGGGCGAGGCGCTTGCGCTGCCCCTGCGACAGCCCGGTCACGCGGAGGGCGCCCTCCTCGACGCGCACCCGGTGATCCAGCTGCAGCCGCTCGAGGTAGCGGCGGGCGCGCTCGTCGAGGTCGGGGCCGCCGAGGCCGAGCAGCCTCTCGAAGAGGTGGTATTCCGCGAAGACGACCGAGAAGAGCTGCCGGTACCGCTCTCGACCCGCGTCGTCGATGGGCACGCCGTCGAGCCGTATCTCGCCGGACTCCGGCGCGTAGAGCCCGAGGAGCAGGAGAGACAGCGTCGTCTTGCCGCTGCCGTTGCCGCCGACGAGGTACACGATCTCGCCGGGCCGGAAGGTCAGATCGATGGGCCCGAGCTGGAAGCTCCCGTCTTCCTTCTCCCGGTAATAGCGGTGCGTGACGCCGGCCAGCTCGAGGCGCTTCCACGCCGCGGGCGCGCCCTCCGCGCCGCTGCGCGGCGGCTGTGGCGCGGCGCCCGTGAGCTCCGGCGTCAGCGAGAGGCCGAGCGCGTTCGCCTTCGAGAGCGCGACGCTGGCGCGCCCGACCGCGGGCAGGAGCTCGACCGTCTGCGCGAACGGCGTCAGCAGGAACAGCATCGCCAGCACCACGCCCGACATCGCCGGCGGCGTCAGCCCTGCCCAGGCCGGGAGGGCGAAGAGCGTCAGCCCGAGGATCGCGTAGAAGAGCAGCGTGCCCCAGCCGATCGCGACGGAGAACTCGGTCGTGCCCGCCACGAAGTCCCGCTGGTACGTCGCGAGGCTCGTGCCGAGGGCGCCTTCCATGAACGCCCGCCCGCGCCCGCCGTGCATCTTGAGCTCCTTGATCCCGCCCGTGAGCGCGCGGAAGTGCTGGAACAGGGCGTCGCTCGTCTCGCGGGCGCGCGTGAAAGAGCGGATCGCGCGCCCGTTGTGCGCCCGGAAGAGCACGGCGCCGAGCGCCATGGCGCCGAGCACGATCGCCAGCGCCGACCACGAGAGCCGCCCGATGTAGGCCAGGCAGCCGAGGACGGTGGCCACGTTGACGCAGAGGAGGGGCAGGAAGACGTACGCCTGCGTGATGACGGCCGGATCGTCGTTGAGCGCCGCCAGGAGCCGGTGGGGGCCGATCTGCTCGATGCGGCGCAGCGGCGCCTCGAGGATGCGCTTGCCGAGCTGCATGCGCAGCTCTGCGATCATGGCTTGTCCCAGCCGGGTCAGGAGCACCTGGGAGACGGCCTTGCTCAGCACGCCGAGGACGGCGAGCGCCGCGAACGCCCACGCGAGCCGCGCGGCGGGGCGGCCGTCCGCGGAGAGCGCCTCCTGGACGAGCGCGATGATGCCGGCGCCCGCGAGCCCGCTGATCGCGCCGGCGGCGATGGCGAGCAGGAGGCGCCGGAGGTCGCGGCGCACGAGGAAGCCGAGCACGCTCATCGCCCGTCCTCCTTCGGTTCCTTCGCGGGGACCGGCTCGCCGTCCGGGCGCGCCGGCGCCTTCGGGCCTCCGGCGCCGGGGAGCCGCCGCGCGGTCCGCGGAAGCGCGACCAGCGCCGGCTCGGGGCTCGTGCCCGCGGGCGCCTGGCCGCGCGCCTCGTGGATGCGCTCCGCGAGCGCGGCCACGGTCGGCCGCTCGAAGAACTCGCGGAGCGGCACCTCCACCTGGAACGCCTCGCGGACGCGGTTGAGGATCTGCAGGGCGAGGAGCGACTCGCCGCCGAGGGCGAAGAAGTCCTTCCTGGGATCGATGGGATCGATGCCGAACGCCCGCGCCCAGATCGCGGTCACCTGCGCTGTGATCGCCTCGGGCGACAGGCCCTCGGCTGCGCTGGCGGCCGCTGCCTCGGCGCGCCGGGGCGGCTCGTGGCTGCGGCCTGCCGCAGCGCCGAGCCGCCGCGCCAGGGCGGCGCCCTCGTCGTCGCTGGGCAGGCCGTGGAGCGGGCGTACCGAGACGATCACCTGCGGCAGCGCCGCCTGGCTCAGGACGCGGTGGAAGACCTGGAGGCCTTCTTCCGGGCTCATCCCGTCGCGGATCACGTCGTCGATCCCGAGGGCGAGGAGGCGCGCCTCGGCGCGGGCCGCCATGCCGACGTTGCGCCACCGATCGAGGTTGACGGAGACCGTGTACGGCCCGGCCCTGCGCGCGCAGGCCTGCGCGTACGCGTCGAGGAACGCGTTGGCGGCCGCGTAGCCTGCGTGGGCGAGGCCGCCGCTCAGCGCGGTGATCGAGGAGCAGAGCAGGACGAAATCCGGCTTCAGGGCGCGGGCGATCTCGTCGATCGCCAGCGCGCCGAGCGCCTTGGGGCTGAGCTCCGCGTCCAGCGTGTCCGCGGTCAGCCGGTCGATGAGCCCGCCGGCGGCGACCCCGGCCGCGTGGATCACGCCGTGCAGGGCGCCGAACCGGTCGATCGCCTCGCGCGCGGCGGCGCGCATCTGCGAGGCGTCGGCGACGTCGGCGCGCAGCGCGACCACCTCGGCGCCGGCCTGCTCGAGCGCGAGGAGCCGCGCGCGTTGCTCGTCGGTCGGGGCCGAGCGACCCGTGAGGAGGAGCCGCGCGCGCGTCGTGCGGGCGAGGTGGTCCGCGAGCCAGAGGCCGATGCCTCCCAGCCCGCCCGTGATGAGGTAGACGCCGCGCTCTCGCAGCAAGGGGGGCGCCGCCTGGGCTGGCCTCAGCGCGACCGGCTCGACGGCGGGCGCCCAGCGGTGGTGGCCGCGGTAGGCGACGACGGTGTCGGCGGCGTCGGAGCGCGCCTCCGCGAGGATCCGCTCGACGAGGCGATCGGCCTCGGAGGTGTCCGGGACGGGGGCCTCGAGGTCGATCACGCGGCAGCGCACGTGGGGGTACTCCAGCGGGACGCTCCTGCAGACGCCGAGGAGCGGGGCGTGCTCGGGGCGCAGGGATTCCCGGCCGGTCAGGTCGTGCAGGCCGCTGGCGAGGGCGACGAGGTGGGCGCCGCCGGGCTGCTGGCCCAGCGCCCGTGCCAGCCAGAGCAGGGTGGCCGAGCCGCGGCGCTGCGCTTCGCGGAACGCGTCCGGGTCGAGCTGCGTCTCTCGTGTGGCGTCGTGGTGGCCGCGCCGATCGCCGAGGCTGAAGGCGTGCACGACGCGCGTGGGCGGCCCCGCGCTTGCGCCGAGGTCGCGGATGAGCGCGGCGTAGTCCTCGGGCTGGTCCAGGCGGAGCGTGAAGGAGCGCTCCGCGATGCGCTCGAAGCGCTCGCCGCTCCGGACACGGGTGACCCGCCGGCCGGCGCGCTCGAGCCGCTCCACGAGCCGGTGGCCGATCGCTTCCTCGTCCGTGAAGACGAGCCAGTGCGCCTCGTCGGCGTCCGCCGCGGGTGCGAGCGGTTCCAGGGGGGAGCGCTTCCACGATGGGACGTAGAAAATTCCATCCAGATCGGACGGCGCCCGCACCGAGGTTGAGGTCGAACCGACCGAGGTTGAGGTCGAACCGACCGAGGTTGAGGTCGAACCGACCGAGGTTGAGGTCGAACCGACCGAGGTTGAGGTCGAGCCGACCGAGGTTGAGGTCGAGCCGACCGAGGTGGTCGAGCCGACCGAGGTTGAGGTCGAGCCGACCGAGGTTGAGGTCGAACCGACCGAGGTTGAGGTCGCCCCCCTCCCCTCGGGCCGCTCCAGCCAGTACCGCTTTCGCTCGAACGGGGTCGCCGGCAGCGCGACGCGCCGCCGGCGTCGCCCCGCCTGCAGGCCTGCCCAGTCCACCGCAGCGCCGGCCGCCCAGACCTGTCCGACCGCGTCGAGCAGCGCCGCCCCCGCCGCGCCCTGGTGTGCAGGCTCGCGCCCCATGGGCATCGACGCGAGCGCCAGCGACTCCGCCGCGAGCTGCCGGCTCAGCGCCGTGAGCGTCTGCCCCGGCCCGACCTCCAGAAAGATCCGCTCCGACTGCTCCCGCAGGGCCCGCACACCATCGGCGAAGCGGACCGTGCTTCGGAGGTGCTGGACCCAGTATGCGGGGTCCTGCGCCTCGGCCGCGGTGATCCAGTTCCCGGTGACGTTCGAGATCCACGGGATGCGCGGCGTGCGCAGCGTGACCCTGCCCACCGCCTCACGGAACGCCGCGAGGGCGCCGTCCATCAGGTGCGAGTGGAAGGCGCGCGCCGTGCGCAGCCGGCGCGCCTCGATCCCCCGGCCCGCGAGCTCCTGCTCGACCCGCTGGATCGCCGCCGCCCTTCCGGACAGCACGCACTGCCGCGGCCCGTTGACGGCGGCCAGCGCGACCTCGTCGCCGAGCCAGCCCGCGACGTCCGCCTCGGCCGCGGACACCGCGAGCATCGCCCCGTCCGGCGTCGCCTCCATCAGCCGCCCCCGCGCCGCCACCAGCGCCACGGCGTCCTCGAGCGACAGGCACCCCGCGATGCAGGCGGCCACGTACTCGCCCACGCTGTGCCCGAGCATCGCGTCGGGCGTCACGCCCCAGGCCATCCACAGCCGGGCGAGCGCGTACTCCACGACGAACAGCGCCGGCTGCGTCATCGACGTCCGGTCGAGCCGCCTCGCCGCGTCCTCGACGTCCGCGGGCGCCGGGAACAGCAGCGCCCGGAGGTCCGTGCCCAGGTGGCGCTGGAGCAGCGCAGCGCAGGCGTCGACCTCGGCCCGGAACACGGGCTCGGTCTCGTAGAGATCGCGTCCCATGTTGGGCCGCTGGGTACCCTGCCCGGGGAACAGGAACGCGACCGGCCGCGGCCCGGCCGCGGGCCCGCCGGTGCGCACCGCGTCGCTGCGATCGCGCAGCGCGCGCGCTGCCTCCTCCCGCGAGCGGCACACCACGGCGCGGCGGTGGCCGAACGCCCGGCGCCCGAGCTGCTGCGTGTGCGCCACGTCGCCGAGCTCGAGATCGCCGTGGGTCTCCAGGTGCTCCGCGAGCGCGTCGGTCAGGCGCTCGAGCGACGCGCTCGACCGGGCCGACAGCACGAGCAGCTCGCACGGCCTGGGCGGGTCCGCCTCCGGCGGGGGCGGCGCCTCCTCGAGGACGACGTGCGCGTTCGTGCCGCCGATGCCGAAGGAGCTCACGCCGGCGCGGCGCGGCGCGCCGGGGGTCGACCACGCCGCGAGCTCGGCGGCCACGCAGAAAGGGCTGTTCTCGAGGTCGAGCGCGGGGTTCGGCGCGCGGAAGTGCAGGCTCGGCGGGATGTTCCCGTGGGCCACGGCGAGCGCCGCCTTGATCAGCCCGGTGACCCCTGCGGCCGCGTCCAGGTGCCCGACGTTGGTCTTCACCGAGCCGATCGCGCAGAAGCCCTTCCGGTCGGTCGTCGCGCGGAAGACCTGGGTCAGCGCGGCGATCTCGATCGGATCGCCGAGCGGCGTCCCGGTGCCGTGCGCCTCCACGTACGTGATGGAGTCCGCGTCCACGCCCGCGGCCGCGTGCGCCGCGCGGATCGCGCGCGCCTGGCCGTCGACGCGCGGCGCCGTGTACCCGACCTTGGCCCGGCCGTCGTTGTTGATGGCCGATCCCTTGATGACCGCGATGATCGCGTCCCGATCTGCGATGGCGTCGTCGAGCCGCTTCAGGAGGACCACGCCGACGCCGCTGCCGCCGACGGTGCCGCGGGCGCCTGCGTCGAACGCGCGGCAGTGCCCGTCGGGCGACGCGATCGCGCCTTCCTGGTAGAGGTAACCGCTCTTCTGCGGGACGCTGACGGAGGCGCCGCCCGCCAGCGCCAGATCGCACTCGCCGCCGAGGAGCCCCTGGCAGGCCAGGTGCACGGCGACGAGCGACGTGGAGCACGCCGTCTGCACGGCGATGCTCGGCCCTTCCAGGTTCAGCTTGTACGACACGCGGGTCGTGAGGAAGTCCTTGTCGAGCGCGAGGAGCGCCGCGACGTCCGCCGCCGATTGCAGGCGCGGCCCGTCGGGGAAGAGGTGGGCCAGGTACCCGCTCAGGCTCGATCCGGCGTACACGCCGACCGGGCCGCCCGCGCGCTCGGGGTCGATCCCGGCGCTCTCGAACGCCTCCCACGCGCACTCCAGGAACAGCCGGTGCTGCGGATCCAGCGCCGCGGCCTCGCGCGGCGTGAACCCGAAGAGCTCCGCGTCGAACATCTCGATGTCGTCGAGCACCGCGCGCGCCCGCACGTACTCGGGCCGCGCGATCAGCGCGGGGTCGACGCCCGCGCCGCGGAGCTCCTCGTCGGTGAGGATCGAGACGGACTCGACGCCCGCGCAGAGGTTTCGCCAGAACGTCGCCACGTCCGGCGCGCCAGGGAAGCGCCCGGCCATGCCGATGATCGCGATGTCCAGGCCCGGGCGGGGCTCGCCGCTGGTCGGTGTGGTCATTTCTTGGTCTCCAGTCCGCCGCGCCGACGCGCGAAGATCTCTCCGCGTCGCTGCTGGGCGGCTCTCGCCCGCTCGCCCTCCGGCGCTCCGCCCGGCGGCGTCGTCTTGGCGCTGGGATCCCGGCTCAACGCCGCCGCGAGCGAGGCGATGGTGGGGTGCTGGAACAGGACCAGCAGCCGCAGATCACGGTCCACCGTGTCGCGCAGCCGGCTGTGGACCTTGGCCAGCAAGAGCGAGTGTCCGCCCAGATCGAAGAAGTTGTCGTGAATGCCGACCTGCGGGACCGACAGCACCTCTCGCCAGAGCGCCGCGATGGTGCGCTCCAGGTCGGTTCGCGGCGGCGTCACGGCCCTGGCGGGCGCGTCGAGCTGCTCGGGCGCGGGCAGGGCGCGGCGGTCGACCTTGCCGTTGGGCGACAGCGGCATGCGGTCGAGCACGAGGATGGGCGCTGGCACCATGTAGGCTGGGAGCGCCTCGGCGAGCCAGGCGCGCAGCGCTTCGGGCTCCAGCGCCGCGCCGTCGCGGCCGGCGACGTAGGCGACGAGGCGCTTTCCGCCGTGGGCCTCGTCGCGGGCGAGGACGACGGCCTCGCCGACGCCGGGGTGCTGGAGCAGGCGGGCCTCGATCTCACCGAGCTCGACGCGCAGGCCGCGGATCTTGACCTGGAAGTCGAGGCGGCCGAGGAACTCGATGGCTCCGTCGGGCCTGTGGCGCGCCAGATCGCCAGTCCTGTACAGGCGCCCTCCCGGGGCGGAGCCGAACGGATCGGGCACGAAGCGCTCCGCCGTGAGGGCGGGCCGACGGTGATAGCCGCGGGCGAGGCCGATGCCGCCGATGTGGAGCTCGCCGGCGACGCCCGCGGGCACGGGCTGGCCGTGGCGGTCGAGCAGGTAGATCTGGGTGTTGGCGATGGGGTACCCGATGGGCACCGAGGCGGAGGTGTCCCCTCGCTCGCAGGCCCAGGACGTCACATCGATCGAGGCCTCGGTCGGGCCATAGAGGTTGTGCAGCTCTGCCTGCTCGAGCCGCTCGAAGCACCGCCGCGCGAGCTCCGCCGGCAGCGCCTCGCCGCTGCAGATGATCCGGCGCAGCGACCGGCACGACGCCGCGCCCGGCGTCTCCAGAAAGGCCTGGAGCATGGGCGGGACGAAGTGCAGCGTGGTGACGTCGTTCCGCGTGATCAGCTCGACGAGCCGCTCGCCGTCGCGGTGGTCGCCGGGCCTGGCGACGACGAGGCCAGCGCCGGTGATCAAGGGCCAGAAGAACTCCCAGACCGAGACATCGAAGCTGAAGGGCGTCTTCTGCAACACCCGGTCATCCCGGGTGAGGCCGTAGCGCTCCTGCATCCATTGCAGGCGGTTGAGCAGGCCCCGGTGGCTGTTGCCGGCGCCCTTGGGTCGACCGGTCGAGCCGGAGGTGTAGATCGTATAAGCGAGGTTGTCCGGCGACAGCGGGGTCGCGAGGTTGCCAGTCGGCTCCCTGTCGATCTCGGCGCGATCCGCGTCCAGGCACAGTACCTGGGCGCCGTGCGCCGGCAGGCGCGACGCCACGGACCGCTGGCTCAGCAGGACCGGCGCTCCCGCGTCCTCGAGCATGAACGCGATGCGGTCCGCGGGATACTCCGGGTCGATCGGCACGTAGGCGCCGCCGGCCTTGAGGATGCCGAGCAGCCCGACGACGAGCTCGACGGAGCGCTCTGCCGCGATGGCCACGAGCACGTCCGGCCCCACGCCGCGCTTCCTGAGCGCGTGAGCCACCTGGTTGGCGCGCTCGTTGAGCTCTCGATAGCTCAGCCGCTCCTCATCGAAGATCACCGCCGCGGCGTCCGGCGCCCGCTCCACCTGCGCCTCGAAGAGCTCGTGGACGCGCCGCTCGTCCGGAGTCGCGCGCTCGGTCGCGTTCCAGCCGACGAGGACCTGCCTTCGTTCGGCCGCATCCATCATCGGCAGATCGGCCAGCCGGATCTCCGGAGTGGCGACGAAGCCCTCGAGGAGGGCGAGGAGGTGCCGTGTCATCCGCGCGACCGTCGCGCCGTCGAAGAGATCGGTGTTGTATTCCCAGGCGCCGCGCGCTCCCTGGCCGTCGGGGACCAGGTTGAGCGCCAGATCGAACTGGGCCGTGCCCGTGTCCACCCGCTGCGCGCCGATCGACAGGCCGGGGATCTCCGGCGCCTGCTCGGGCGCGGGATCCATGGCGATCATCACGTTGAACAGGGGCGTGTGGCTGAGGTTCCGCTCGAGGGACAGCGCCTCGAGGACGCGCTCGAACGGCACCTCCTGGTGGGCCTGCCCCTCGAGGACCGCCGCGCGGACGCGGGCGAGGAGCTCGGTGACGCTCGGATTCCCCGAGAGATCGACGCGCAGCGCCAGGGTGTTGAGCAGGCACCCGACGACGCCCTCCAGCGCCGCCCGCGGCCGCGCGGTCACCGGCGTCCCGATGCACACATCGCTCTGGCCCGTGTACCGGTGCAGCAGCGAGAAGAGCCCCGCCGCCACGATCGTGAACAGCGTGGCGCCCGTCCGCCGCCCGAGCGCGCTCAGCCGCGCCACGAGCTCCGGCGGCAGCGCGAGCTCCTCGCGCGCCCCCGCGTAGGTCTGGACCGCGGGCCGCGGCCGATCGGTGGGGAGCTCGAGGGGAGGCACGGGCCCCTTCAGCCGGTCGCGCCAGTACGAGAGCTCCCGTTCGCGCGCTGCCGCCTGTTCGTTCTGGCGCTGCCACAGCGCGTGATCCGCCTGCTGCAGCGCGAGCGGCGCGAGCGCCGGGGGCCGCCCCGCGGCGAAGGCGCCGTAGAGCAGCGAGAGCTCCCGCAGGAGCACGTTCATCGACCAGCCGTCCGCGATGAGGTGATGGCAGGTGACCGAGAGCACGTGCTCTCGCTCGCCCGTGCGGAGGAGCGTCCAGCGCACGGGCGGCGCCTCGGCGAGGTCGAACGCGCGCCGCGCCTCCTCGCGCAGGCGCGCTTGCAGGGCGGACTCCCGCGCTTCCTCTGCAAGAGCGCTCATGTCCTCCAGCGGCAGCGCGACCGGCGCGGGCTGTGTGATCCGCTGGACGGGCCTCCCTTCGACGGAGGGAAAGCTCGTGCGAAGGGCCTCGTGGCGGGCCGCGAGCTCTGTCACCGCCTTCTCGAGCGCCCCCGCGTCGAGGGCCCCGGCGAGCCGCACGGCCGCCGCGATGTGATAGACCGGCGCCCCCGCGACCAGTTGCTCCAGGAACCAGAGGCGCTCCTGCACGAGGGACAGCGGCAGCCGCTCCGGCCGCTCCACCGGCGCGAGCGCCGCGGGTCTGCCCGTCGATCCGTCCGTCGACGCGCCGGCCTGCCTCGCCTCGATCCAGGCCGCGAGCGCCGCGACCGTCGTCGACTCGAAGAGCTGCGCCGGTCCCACGTCGACGCCCAGCGCCTCGCTCACCCGGCCGCTCACCTGCATGGCCCGCAGCGAATCGCCGCCCAGGCTCAGGAACTCCTCGCTGCGGCCGACCCGCCCGCGCCCCAGCACCTCGGCCCAGATGCCTGCCAGCGCGCTCTCCAGCGCCGTTTGCGGCGGCTCCGCGCTCTCGGCCTCCGCGCGCGGCGCGCGGTCGACGCGCGTCGACTGCCACACGGCGTCCAGGGAGCCGTCCAGGAACCGGGCGCGGCACGCCCTCCGCTGCACCTTGCCGCTCGTGGTCCGCGGCAGGTTCCCCGGCTTGATGAGCACGACCGCGTGGACCGCGACCTCGTGTCGGTCGGCCACGGCGCGCTCGATCGCCGCCCCGAGCTCCGCCGGCTCCGACGCGGGCGCGCGCCGCCCGAGCTCCTGGACGATGACGATCCGCTCCTCGCCGTCGACGTCCACCGAGAACGCCGCGCCGCCGCCGGCGCGGAGGCCCGGGTGGCTCTCCTCCGACGTGAGCTCGATGTCCTGCGGGTAAATGTTGCGCCCGCGGACGATGATCAGATCCTTGAGCCGGCCCGTCACATACAGCTCGCCGCGCGAGGAGAACCCGAGATCGCCGGTCCGCAGGAACGGCCCTTCTCCCGTGGAGAGCCGGGCCTCGAACGTCAGCGCCGTCTCCTCCGGCCGCTCCCAGTAGCCCTGGGCCACGCTCGCTCCGGCGACCCAGATCTCCCCGACGCGCTCGTCCTTGCAGGGCCTGAGCGTCTCTGGATCGACGATCCGCACCTCGTCGCCTGCGGGTGATCCCCCGCAGCCCACGAGGGCGACACCGTCCTCTGGCCTGCGCGGCTCGAACACCGCGTGTCCCTGGGCTAGACCCGCGCGGTCGACGGCGCGCACGACGGGCGGCGCGTCGGCCGCTCCGCCGGTCACGAGCAGCGTCGCCTCGGCCAGCCCGTAGCAGGGATAGAACGCTTCGCGCCGGAACCCCGCGGGCGCGAACGCCTCGGCGAAGCGGTCGAGCGTCGCCGCCCGGATCGGCTCGGCCCCGTTGAAGGCCACCTTCCATGAGCCGAGATCGAGCCCTTCCCGCTGCTCCGGGGGGATCTTGCGGATGCACAGCTCGTAGGCGAAGTTCGGCCCGCCGCTCGTCGTGGCCCGGTAGCGCGAGATCGCCTCCAGCCAGCGCCGCGGCCTCATCAGGAAGTGCTCGGGCGCGAGCTGGATGCACGGCACGCCCACGTAGAGCGGCTGGAGGATGTTGCCGATGAGCCCCATGTCGTGGTGCGGCGGCAGCCACCCGACGATCACGCTCTCCGCGGTGTGCGCGAACGCGCGCTGGATCATGAGCTCGTTGCGCAGCAGGTTGC
Organism: Sorangium sp. So ce302; assembly: GCF_051530145.1. GTDB lineage: Bacteria > Myxococcota_A > Polyangia > Polyangiales > Polyangiaceae > Sorangium > Sorangium cellulosum_B. Next base: position 12,034,410 of record NZ_CP150326.1, read on the forward strand.
CGTGCGTGAGCACCACGCCCTTGGGCGTCCCGGTCGAGCCCGACGTGTACTGGAGGAACGCCACGGTCTCGGCGGTCACGCGCGGCGCTCGCCACGCGTCTTCCTGGCCGTCCCGGATCGTGTCGACGGCCATGCAGCGCAGGTGGCTCAGCTCGGCGAAGCTCGGGTCGTCGCGGAGCATCGTCACCGCGCCCAGGAACGCCTCGGTGGTGAGCACGACGCTCGGCCGGCAGTCGCGCACGATGGCCAGCACGCGCATCAGCCCGCTCTTGCGCTGCGGCAGCGGGACGGGCACCGCGACGAGCCCCGCGTAGAGGCAGCCGAAGAAAGCGGCGATGAAGTCGAGCCCCGGCGGCACCAGGAGGAGCGCGCGGTCACCCGCCCGCGCGTCGGCCTGGAGCTCCGCCGCGAGCGCGCGCGCCCGCCGATCGAGCTCGCCGTACGTCATCGCGCGGGCGTCCGCCTCCCCGTCGACCAGGAAGGTGGTTGCGTGCCCTGACGGGCGCTGCTCCGCGCGACGCCGGAGCAGCGCGACCAGCGTCACAGGCTCGTTTGCGCCGCGATCGCTGATCGCACGCCCAGCGGATCGGTTCGACTCCATCGCCACCTCAGCTCCCGACGAAGAAAGCCCGACAAAAAGAGGTCCCGCTCACCAGGCTCTGGGCTCCGAGCTTGATGACGCAAAGCGTTGTGAGCGAAAGCGCCGGACAGTTCCTTCGGCGACCGCGTCACCCGCCTGTCGATGCGACGTTGCAATGTTGAAAATGAAAATGATGATCAACTTCTGAACGGCGGTTCTATGGAATACAGATCCGATTGCTGTCAAGGCAAAAACCGACACTGGTCCGCGAGGATGCGCGACGAGGGCGAGCGGAGCGGCGGGATGGGGTCTGGGGGCGCTGAGGGAGGCCTGGCGGGGCGTGGCCGGACGGGGAGGGGGGCGGTCCGGTCAGCGAGGTGCTCCCGGTCCACTCTCGGAGGGACCAGGCCACGGTTCAGAGGCGCGCGGACAATCCATTACAGCTGGAATCTTGGGTTCTGAACGATGCGACCCATCGACGAATGAAATTGAATTCTGTTTTCATCTTGGGTACCGGAAGTTCCGGACATGTTTGTCAGTTCGGTTCCCCAACCGCCGCGTCCCGAGCCGCGGGCCGGGTTCAAGATGGACGCGGTGGCGCGAGGTGTTCTCGCGCTTCGAGGCCCGCTTGCAGGCGTGTTGACCTTCCTGCTGCTTGGCCTGCAGGCACCAGCGCACGCGCAGGACGAAGGCATGCCCGAGCGCGCCGCGGGGGACCGGGAGCCGACCGTGAGCGCGCCCGTCGCTGGCTCGCCGGGCCTCGATCGCTCACCGCCCGGCGGAGGGGGCCCCCGCATCGAGCCGCCGCAGCTCCTCGAGCTCGCCGAGGCCGAGTACCCGCAGGCGGCCCGAGCGGCACGACGGGAGGGCACGGTCGTGCTGAAGCTCCTGATCGACGCGGCGGGGCGCGTGACCGAGGCCGAGGTCACGAGCCCGCTGGGCGACGGCTTCGACGAGGTCGCCCGCGCGGCGGTGCTCCGGTCCCGCTTCACGCCGGCGCGCCGGGACGGCACGCCGGTCGCTGCACGGATCCTCTACAGCTACGCGTTCCGGCTCCCCGAGGAGCCGAAAGCCGAGCCCTCCCCCTCGGCGACGGGGGGAAGCGGGGTCGCGGCCACGGGCGCGGCGGCGACCATTCCCTCGCCGGCGAAGGGGCCCGACCCGGCGAACAAGGCAGCTCCCCCGCCGGCCACGGGGTCCGACCCGGCGAACAACGCGGCTCCCCCGCCGGCCACGGGGTCCGACCCGGCGAACAGCGCAGCGCCCGCCGAGGTGACCGTGCGCGGCGCCGCGATGGCCGAGCGCCTCCGGCAATCCGCGCAGGCGGTCACGGTCATCGAGACCGAGGAGGCGCAGCGGAGGACCGCGGACATGGGCGAGGTGCTCGCCCGCACCCAGGGCGTCGGCGTGCGGAAGAGCGCGGGGCTCGGCTCCTGGGCGCGCTTCTCGCTGAACGGCCTCACGGACGAACAGATACGCTTCTTCATCGACGGCGTGCCGCTCGATCTCGCGGGGTACCCGTTCGGCGTCTCGAACGTGCCTGTGAACCTGGTCGAGCGCGTCGAGATCTACCGCGGCGTGGTCCCGGTGCGCTTCGGCGCCGACGCGCTGGGCGGGGCCGTCAACCTGGTCACGGATCGAGACGTCCGCGGCACCCATGGCGCGGCGTCGTACGAGCTCGGCTCCTACGACACCCACCGGCTCACGCTCTCGGCGCGGCACCTGCACGAGCCGAGCGGCTTCTTCACCCGCGTGAGCGGCTTCTTCGATTACGCGAAGAACGACTATCCGGTGGATGTCCATGTGGTGGACTTCAAGACCGGGCGCAGGGACTCCGAGCTCACCCGCGTCCGCCGATTCCACGACGCCTACCGGGCGGCGGGCGCCAGCGCCGAGGTCGGCTTCGTCAATCGGCCCTGGGCGCGGCGCCTGCTCCTGCGCGCCTACGTCACCGATTACGACAAGGAGCATCAGCACAAATTCGGCGTCATGGAGACGCCCTATGGCGAGGTCACGAACGGCGAGACCGCGCCGGGCGCGACGCTCCAGTACGAGCAAGGGCTCGGCCGCGGCGTCGCCCTCGAAGCGCTCGTCGGGTACACGTACGGGCGCGCCGCCTTCCTCGATGTCAGCGAGTGCAACTACGACTGGTTCGGTCGCTGCCGCAGCAAGCGCCCCAATCCAGGCGAGGACGAGACGTCCCCCCGGGATCGGGTGTTCCTGGAGCACAGCGGTCTCGGCCGCCTGAACCTCCGCTATCGGCCCCACCCGGAGCACGCGCTGCAGCTCTCCGTGTCTCCGACGTTCATCACGCGCACGGCAGAAGAGCGCAGGCTGGACAATGATGCCCGCGAGCAGCTCAGGGGCGCGCACAGCCTGTTCACCTTGGTGCTCGGCGTCGAGCATCAGCTCAACCTGCTCGACGATCGCCTGGAGAACAGCTCCTTCGTGAAGGACTACGTGCAGCTTCTCCGCATGACGGGGCGCCTCCCGGGGCTGCACGGGTACTTCGACCAGCGGGAGCGCGACACCCACCGCCTCGGCGTCGGCGATGGCCTCCGCTATCGCTTCTCCGAATGGCTCTACGCCAAGGCGTCGTACGAGTGGACGACGCGGCTCCCGCGGCCCGTCGAGGTGTTCGGCGACGGGATGATGATCGTTTCCAACCTCGCGCTCAAGCCCGAGACGAGCCACAACGGGAACCTCGGCTTCACGATCGACGCGCGCGACACCGCGTGGGGCGCGTGGCGGCTCGACGCGAACGGGTTCGTCCGCGCGGTCGAGCGGCTCATCGTGCTGAACAACCGCACGGAATCGATCCAGTACATCCACGTCTCGGGGGCACGGTCGCTGGGCGTCGAGGCCGCCGCCGGCTGGACGTCGCCGGGGGAGCACCTCGCCCTCGACGGCAACATCACCTATGACGATTTTCGCAAGGTGTCCGACGAAGGGAACTTCGCTGGCTCCGAGGGCCAACGGCTGCCGAACCGGCCGTGGCTCTTCGCCAACGGCTCGGCGCGCGTGCAGCTCCAGGAGGTCGTCGCGCCGCGCGACGCGATCTCGCTCACCTGGGATACGCGCTACGTGCACGGGTTCTACCTCGGCTTCGAGAACTGGGGGCAGCCCGAGTCCAAGGCCAAGGTGGATTCGCAGCTCCTGCACTCGCTCGCGCTCACCTACGTCGCGCGCGACGAGCCGCGCACGGTGAGCTTCACCATCGAGGCTCACAACCTCACCAACGAGCGGGCCTTCGATTTCTACGGTATCCAGCGACCCGGGCGGACGCTGTTCTCCAAGGCGACGCTGGAGATGTGATGACGACGATGTCGAGGTGAGCCCTTTCGCTCGCACGACAGAAGGAGACACGGATGAGTGTGATTCAGCGGAAGCAGCGGTCATCGATCCGAACGAGCGCGACGGCCTTCGTGCTCGTGCTCCTGACCGGCGTGCTCGGCAGCGGCTGCGGCGACGACGAGACGTCGAACCCCGTCGATCACAGCGGCAGCAGCGGGCAGGGCGGCGCCGGGCAGGGCGGCGGTGGCGGCGGGCAGGGCGGCGGCGGCGGCGGGCAGGACGGCGGCGACGCGTTCATCGTCGCCACGCGCGTCTGGGACGACACCGCGACCAACTCTTACTTTCACGTGCTGCCGTCGATCGAGCCAGGCACGGAGGTCGACCCGTCCCAGGCGCTCGAGATCCCCGGATCGGCACGGCTGTTCGCGTTCGAGGGGCTGGGCTGGTTCGGCATCGGTGAGGCCGAGGCGCCGACGATCTCGCGTTACACGCTCGATGGTTCCAACAAGCTGGTCAAGGGAGACTCGATCAGCTTCCAGCCCTTCGGCGTGCAGTCCCTCTGGCCTACGAATTACCTCATCTCGTCGACGAAGGTCTATCATCCGGATCGCGCGGGCGAGCAGATCGTCGTGTGGAACCCCACGACGATGGAGGTAGAAGGGACGATCCCGCTGCCGGACACGCACCGCGAGGGCTACCTGGCGCTGTACGGATACGGGTCTGTTCTGCGCGGCAAGACGCTGCTCATCTCGGTGGGGTGGTTCGACTGGAAGACGACCGACACCATTCTTCCGGAGACCGGGCTCATCGCGATCGACACCGAGACGGACACCGTCGTGCGGTTCGACGTCGACGACCGGTGCGGCGGGATCACGCAGCCCATCGAGACGGCCTCCGGCGACGCCTACTTCGTGAGCTCGGCGCTGGCGGGGGCGGCCTATCACCTCGAGCGCCTGGAGTCCGAGCCCTGCGCGCTGCGCATCCTGAAGGACGCGGACGCCTTCGACCCGGACTTCCATCTGCTCCTGAGCGAGCTTTCGGACGGCGCGATCGCGGGCGATCCCATCCCTGCGGGCGGGGACAGCCTCTTCCTCCGGGTGTTCGAACCGGAGCTCGCCACGATCGAGGAGGAGACCAAGACGTCAGGAGTCACGAGCCAGCCGGCGTGGCACTGGTGGCGGTGGGACACCGCGACCAACGAGGCCACGGCGGTCGGGGAGCTGGCCCCCTCGCCCGCGAACGTCTCCTTCTTCGAGGTCGACGGCCGGGTCTTCACGATCGATGAGGGGAGCGGCTCCACGGAGAGCACGCTGATCGAGCTCACGGCCGAGGGCGGCCCGAAGCTCGGCCTGAAGACGCCGGGATACCTGCACGGGCTGGCGAAGGTGAGATAATCTCGCGCGGCGCGCGGCGCTCCGCGCGAGGGAACAGGGTGACTCGCGATGGCCAAGAAGCTCTCCCGCCATGCCTTCACGACCTTCTGGAGCGTGCACGCATGGGCAGGCGTGATAGGTGGGCTCTTGCTCTACGTGATGTTCCTGTCGGGGGGGATCACGCTCTTCCGCAGGCAGCTCGCGGTGTGGGAGGAGCCCCTGACCCAGCAGCGCTCCTCCGTCGAGCAGGTAGGGCTCCAGGCCACGCTCGATGAGGGGCTCGCCGCTGCGGGGACGACGCCGGAGCAGCTCTGGTTCGACGTGCCGGAAGGTGGGCTGGGCGCCGCGCGGCTACTCTACTTCTCGCAGGGCGAGGCGGTCACGGCGTGGGTCCACGAGGGGCTCGTGCCCGAGCGAGAGCGGCTGTCCGACTTCCTCTACGACCTGCACTACCTCTGGCACCGAGCGACCGGAGTGTGGCTGTTCTATGTGGCCGGTCTCCTGTGCGTCGCGCTCCTGCTCGCGCTGGCGACCGGCGTGCTCATCCACCTGAAGGACATCGTCCGGCAGTTTCATCAGTTCCGGCCGGACAAGACGCGCCGTGTCCTGTGGTCGGATATGCACAAGGTGCTTGGCGTGATAGGCCTTCCGTTTCAGCTCCTGTACGCGTACTCCGGCGCCTTCATCGTGTTCCTGGGGGTGCTCGTCGGGGTGTTCACGGGCCCCGTGTTCGGCGGCGACGCCGCGCGGGCGGACCTCTCCGCCTGGGGGGCGTCCTTCGCGGACGAGCCGGCGCAGGGGACACCCGCTCGTGGCCTGACGCTGGACGAGCTCATGGCCCGCGCGCGCGCCGCGGAGCCCCGGCTCGTGCCCGAGAGATTGCGTATCTGGCACCTCGGTCTCGACAGCGGGACCGTCGATATCCGCGGCTCGCTCGAGGGCGTCCCGTTCACGCGTGGCAGCGTGCGCATGCGGCTGCGGGCGATCGACGGAGCGGTCCTCTCGCTCGACGCGCCGGGCGCCGAGGGCGCGCGCAGCGACGTGTTTCGCTGGATCTATGGCCTCCACTACGCCGATTTCGGCGGCACCACGCTTCGCATCCTGTTCTTCGTGCTCGCCCTGGCGACGTGCGCGACGATCCTCACCGGCAACTGGATCTGGCTCGCTCGACGGGAGGCGCGGCAAGAGCGCCTCGGCAACCGCCTCCTCGCGCGGCTCACCGTGGGCTTCGGCGCTGGGACCGTCGTCGCGACAGCGGCGCTCTTCCTGGTGAGCCGGGCGTTCCCGCTCGACTGGGGCGCGCGCGCGACGGCCGAGGAGCTGACGTTCCTGGGGGTGCTCGTGCTCTGCATCGCCTGGGCGCTCGCCGCGCGTGATGGCGGGCGCCTCTGGTCGCGCCAGCTCGGGCTCGCGGGGCTCTTGCTGCTGCCGGTCCCCGCGCTCGCGACGCGCTGGTCGGGGGCGGGGCTCTTCGGCGCGGGGCCGAAGCTCGGAGCCGTCGTCGCCGTCGATGTCGCGCTCCTGCTCACGGCCGCGGCGCTCTGCGCCTCTGCGTGGGCGCTTCGCCGGGCGACCTCGCGACCTGCGGCGCGGCTGCTGGTGACGCGCCATGCGCCGCAGCCTTCGTTGGCCCACGGCGGGGCAGGGCTCGTGGCCAGGCGGCAGACGGCGTCCCATGGTTGAGACCGCGTCGGTCCTCTCGGCGTATCTCGCCTTCGCGTTGCTCCACGGGGCGCGGCCGGAGCGCCTGCCGTTCGGCGTCGCGGCGCGGCTGCGCGCGAGGCGCGAATCGCGCGCCTCGGCCCGGGTCCTGGCCGCCGCCTTCTTCTCGCTCTCGGTGTGGCTGTGGAGCCGGGCCGAGGCCGGCGTCGCGGCGTTCCTCGTCCCCTTCGCGGCGCTCCTTTGCGCCGCGAGCGCGTTCGTCCTGCTCGCGCCGGTCTGGCCGCGCGCCGTCTGGGGCCTCGCCCTCCTGTGTCCGCCGGCCATCGCCGCGCTCTCGCTCCTCGGAGCGCGCCATGGCTAGCCGCCGCCTCGCCCGCCTCGACTCCGCGCTGCGCGTGCTCGCGGCGCTGATCGGGACTCTCCCGCTCGCCGTCCTGGCGAGCGTGTGCCTCGCGCGATTCGCGCCGCTCGCCGAGGACACGCGGTCCGCGCTCGGCTTTTCGCTCGTGGTACCGCTCTGGCTCGCGGCGATGTGCTTCGCCTTCCTGGCCCGCAGCGCGGCCCGCGCGTGGGGGGTCTGCGCGGCGCTCGGCGCCGTGTTGCTGGCCCTGGCCTACGTGGTGCCGCAATGACGGACGCGCGGTCCTGGCGACCGGAGCTGTCCCGGCGCGTTCTGCGCTCCCCGTTCGCCCGACGGTGATCGGCCGATCCGAGCGCCAAAGGACGAGCCTGACAGCTCGCTTCCCGGGCCGTCCGTCCCGCCCCGTCGGGATCCGTCGCTACCGGCATCCCCCTGCACGATCTTTTGTGCACGGCGACAACCTCTTTGGTATGTTGCCGCTCCCTCGCCGCCGCGCCGAGCGTCGGACGAGCCAGCGTTCTTTCTATCGTCATGCATCGAGGTCCGCGCTGCTCCTGCGCTGAGCACGGGGCGGGTGGACCATCCTGGGTACCAGGAGAGGTGGCCGAGTGGCTGAAGGCACACGCTTGCTAAGCGTGCGATCGGGAAACTGATCCGCGGGTTCGAATCCCGCCCTCTCCGCCGCGAGAACGCTCAGCGCTACGCCCGTCGTGCGGCGGCCTGAGCACCGCGAACACGCGAACACGCGAACACGCGAACACGCGAACACGCGAACACGCGAACACGCGAACACGCGAACACAAACAGACGACCCGCGGGTGATGCGGGCCGCGCTCGAGCGCGCCGCTGCGGCGAGCAGCGCGTGGGTGGTCATCGCGCCGTCGCGGCCTCACGCGGGCCTCACGCGGGACCGCGTGGCCCTCGCGGCCGCGGCGCTCAGGCCGCCCTGGTCCTCAGCACCCGCGACTGGAGGAACTGGTAGATCGTCTTGATCGCGTCGAACGAGCCGACCGCGCTCTCCTTGATCACCTCGTTCACCGTGCGCGAGCCGTTGACCGCGCCGAGCACGAGCTGCTCGATGCGCGTCAGCTTGCCGGAGCCCACGCCGTCGAGCGCGACCTGGTCGACGACCACCACCTGGTCGAAGTTGATCGTCCCCTCCATGAGCCGCCACTCGTCGACGCGCCGGAACCCCTCGAGGACCAGCGCGGACACCGGGAGGCCGAGGTGCGCCTGCTCGACCTCGGGGCGGAACGGCTCGCGCGTGAACGAGAAGCGACCGTAGGGCCAGCGCAGCACCTCGTAGATGAGCTCGCTCGACTGCCGCTCCAGCACGGCGATGAGGTCGTCGTTCGTCGCGACGCCGGCCTCCACGAGCACCTGGCCGAGCAGGGCGTGCGGCCGCTTCGCGCGGAGCAGCGCCTCGAGCCGCTCCCGCGTCAGGAGCCCGCGCTCGATGAAGTAGCGGCCCAGCTTGAACTCGTCCGACGAGTTGCGCGCCTGCACCAGATCGATGAGCCCCTGGCGGAGCGAGATCGTGACCGACGCGCGGTTCGTGGTCACCCGGAGCACGCCCGTCTGCCGCTGCATCTGGAGCAGCTGGAGGATCTCGGCGAGCGGGATCGCCGAGACGTCGCCGCTCATCACCTCCTTCGCGTCCGCGGGCGTATCGTCGAGGTCGCGGAGCGTCAGGGTCAGCTTGGAGACGACCTCGCTCGTCATCACGCGGGCGACCGCCTGCATCACCGCGGCCTCGTTGGTCCGCGCCTCGGGCGAGAGGCTCATGATCGCCGGCGTCATCACCGTCGACAGCTGCTGCGCGAACTCCGCGCCGGTGCGCTGGCGCATGTTCCTGGCGAGGAGGCTCGGCCGCACGCTCTCGGCGATCGTGTCCTCGTCGGGCATCTTCGCGCCCTCGGGCACGGGCCGCGCGCGCCCCTCCGCCGCCTTCGAGAGCGCGCCCTCGATCACCGCGACCAGCGCGCGCGCGTCGAACGGCTTGGTGATCGCGTCGACGGCGCCGGTCTGCTGGACGAACTGCCCCCTGAGCTTGTCGCCCTTGGCGCTCATCAGGACCACGGGCACGTTGCGGTGCGACGGGTTCGAGCGGAGCTCCCGGCAGAAGGCGTAGCCGTTCATCCTCGGCATCACGAAATCGAGGAGGACGAGGTCGTATTTCGGCCCCTTCTTGACCAGCTCGATCCCCGCGAGCCCGTCGCGCGCCACGGTCGGGTCGAACCCATTGCGAGCGAGGATGGCGCTGACGACCTTCAGGATGGTCGGGCTGTCATCGACAACGAGGACTCGCGCCGGGGAGGCCATGGCGAAGGATACAGGCCCTACCCTACCAGAAGTGCGCGGCCTGCAAACATAAAGGCCAACGCGGACGGCCACGCGTGGCGAGGCAGAGCACAGCGAGCGCGGTCGCGGCGGCGCGCGCGACCGGCGAGAGGCCCGCCGCGCCGCCGCGCCGCCGCCGCCGGAGGTGCGCCCGATCGCGCGCGCGTCCCCCGACTTGGCATCAGGCGCCGGCGCTGCCGGTGCCCGTCGCGCCCTGCCGGGCGTCCGCGGCCGCGACCGCCGTCTTCACGTGAAGCTCGGTGAGCTGCGCGGCGTCGACGATCACGGGCGCGCCGGTCATCTGATCCGTGCCCTGGTTGGTCTTCGGGAACGGGATGACGTCCCTGAGCGTCGGCGCGCCGCTGAGCAGCATCGCGAGCCGGTCCATGCCGAGCGCGATGCCGCCGTGCGGGGGCGCCCCGCTGCGGAGCGCGTCCAGGAGGAACCCGAACTTGTCGCGCGCGTCGTTCTCGTCGATGCCCAGCGTCTTGAAGACGCGCGCCTGCACCTCGGGATCGTGCAGCCGGATCGAGCCGCCGCCGATCTCGAACCCGTTCAGCACGAGATCGTAGCGGTAACACTCCACGCGCGCCGGATCGCTCTCGAGGAGCGCGACGTGCTCGTCGATCGGCCGCGTGAACGCGTGGTGCGCGGCGGCCCAGCGCCCCGTGTCCTCGTCAAACTCGAACAGAGGTGGGTTGGTCACCCAGAGGAACCTCCACTGGTCGCCATGCCCGTACTCCGGGATAAGCCCCATCTTCTTCGCGACGTCGATGCGGAGCTTCGCCATCACGGTGTGCACAACGGCTTCCTTGCCGAACTGGAAGCAGAGGACGTCGCCCGGCTTGGCGCCGAGCACCTCGTTCAGCTTCTGCCGGAGCTCCGGCGTGATCGACTTCGTGAGCGGCGACTGCGTCCAGGAGCCGTCCTCGGCGAGCTTGGCGCGCGCGAGGCCGCGGAAGCCCTTCACGTCGCGGAGCCCTTTCTCGAGGTCCTCGGTCTGCTGGCGGGACAGGTTGGCGCTCGCCGGGATCACGAGCCCCTTCACGATCTCGGCGGGCAGGTCGCGCCGCAGCTTGCCCGACTTGAACTTCTCGGCGAGCTCGACCCAGAACGGCACCCCGCCGCCGTTGTGCTCGATGATGAGGTCCGTGAGGTCGGTGTGCTCGATCCCGAAGCGGAGGTCGGGCTTGTCGTTGCCGAAGCGGCGCATCGACTCGGCGTACGGCATGCGCGGGAAGCGGCCGGTCGGGTAGAGCTCGGTGAGGTCCTTGCCGAGGGCGGCCTTGAACACCGCGAAGACGAGCCCCTCCATCAGCCCGAAGACGTCGTCCTGGTTCACGAACGACAGCTCGACGTCGATCTGGGTGAACTCCGGCTGCCGGTCGATGCGCAGGTCCTCGTCCCGGAAGCACTTCACGATCTGGAAGTAGCGGTCGAAGCCCGCGACCATGAAGAGCTGCTTGTAGAGCTGCGGGCTCTCGGCGAGCGCGTAGAACTTCCCGGCCGAGATCCGCGAGGGGACGAGGAAGTTGCGCGCCCCGCCCGGCGTGTACTTCACGAGGAAGGGCGTCTCGAGCTCGAGGCAGCCGTTGTCCGACAGGTAATTCCGCGTCGTCCGGTTGATCTCGTGGCGCATCCGCAGCGCCCGCTGGAGCGGGGCGCGGCGCAGGTCGAGGTACCGGTGCTGCAGGCGGATCTCCTCGCGCGTCTCGATCTCGTCCGCGATCTCGAACGGCGGCGTCTCCGCCCTGTTGAAGATCGTCGCCTCGGCGACCCAGACCTCGATCGCCCCCGTGTCGATCTTGTCGTTCACGTTGCCTTCTCGGCTGACCACGACGCCCCGGACGCCGATGACCCACTCGGTTCGGGCCCGCTCGGCGGCGGCGTGCGCGTCGACGAGGTCCTTCTCCTCCACCTTCAGGCCGTGCTTCCTGATCGCCTCGAGGTAGCTGCGATCGAAGACGATCTGCGTCACGCCGGTGCGGTCGCGGAGGTCGATGAAGATGCAACCGCCGTGATCGCGGCGCCGCGCGACCCAGCCGAACAGCACGACCTGCTTGCCAATGTCCGCCTCGCGCAGATCGCCGCAGCGGTGCGTCCTCTTGAGCTCATCGATGAAACGGGACACGAGCCGACCTCCGATTTTCCGTGGAAGGGGCGACTCTAGCCCAGGTCGCCGCTCACCGCCTCTCCGTATCCTCCGCGCCCTGCGCGCGCGGATCGGCCCCGCGCGCGCCGCGCCGCCGCCGAACCGCGCGCGGCGCCGAGGTGCGCCGGAACTTGGCCCGGCCGCGGCCGATCTGGCATGGCCGCTCGGTGGGCTCCGGAGAGAAACGCTGCTGGCTCGATCGGTCGCTCGCCTTGCTGTCGGCCGCGCTGCCCTTCGGGCTGTCGCTGGGCCGCGCCGCCTCTTCCGGGCAATGGCGGGAAGATCTCACGGCCGTCCGGGATCTCGGCCTCGTCGCGGTCGGCGTGGGCGGCGGCCTGTCGACGGCGCTCTCGCAGGCGCTGAGCCTGCTCCCGCTGGGCTCCCGCACCTTCCGCACCGCCCTCGGATCGGCGCTCGCGCTCGCGCTCGCGTCGCGCCTGCTCTACGGGATGGTCCGCCGCCTCCTCCTGGAGTCCGCGCGGCCGGCGCCCCTCCCGGGGCTCTCGCTCTGGCGCAAGCTCCGCGGCGGCGCAGCCGAGCCGACCCCCGCCGGCGCGCGATCCACGCCCGCCGCGCCGGACACGCTCGGCGGCGCCGTGAGCCCGCGGCTCGCCTCGGTGCTCTCCGCGATCGCCGTGCTCACGGCGGCCCTGTCGCCGACCTGGCAGCGCGAGGCGACGGTCGGCGGCGGCGCCATGATCGGCACCTGCTGCGCGCTCGTGACGCTCGCGCTCGCGTCGACGTGCGCCGAGCAGGCGCGGCACGCCGGGCGCGCGTGGATCGCGCTCGGCGCGCTCCTCGGGGCCACGTTCGCCGAGAGCCCCCCCGCAGGCCTCGCCGCTTTTGCGGCGTCGTACGCGATGTTCCTCGCGCGCGGCGGCGCCCAGCGCGCGGGCGGGGGCCCCGCCGAGGCCACGGCCGGCGGCCCGCCCCGGCGCATGCTGGGCGCCGCCGCCGGCGCGGGGGCGCTCACGGCCGCGCTCCTGCTCGCGCCGCTCGTGCTCAGGCCGCTCGCGCCGCGCGCCTGGGCCGACATCGGCCGCGCGCTCACGGCCGGCAGCCTCGCCGCCCTCGACGTCGCGAGCGCCCGCACCACGGCGCTCGCCGCGTGGAGCCGCGAGATCGGCGTCGTCTCCCTGCTCGTCGCCGCGGCCGGGCTCTCGCTCTCGCTCCTGCGCCCGCGCGCGCGGTGGCTCGTCGCGCCCTTCCTCGTCCTGCTCGCGCTCGACACCCTCCTGCCCGCGCGGGCTGCCGGCGTGCTCTCCGCGGATCCGCTCACCCCCCTGCGCTCGCTCGCGGTCGCGGCGATCGCCGTCGGCTCGGCGCTCGGGGCGCACGCCGCGGTGCGGGCGCTGCTCCACACGCGCGTGCCGTTCTCGCGGAGCGGCGCGGCGCTGCTCGTCGTCTTCCAGCTGACGCTGGTCGCGCTGACGAGCGAAGAGGCAGGCTTCGCCGCCGATCGGAGCGAGCAGACGGCCGCCGAGGTCTGGACGGACGAGGCGTACGGGAGCCTCGATCCCGGGTCCGCGATCCTCGTGCGATCCCCGGCGATCACGTGGCGGGTGTGGGCGGCGCGGATCACGCGCGGCGAGCGGCCGGATGTCCTCGTGGTCCCGATCCCGCTGCTCGATCGCGGCCACGTCGCCGCGAGCCTGCTCGCCGACGAGCGCAAGCTCGCGCCGCTCCTGCGCGACTTCGCGCTCGCGGGCGAGCCCGGCGAGTTCGCCCTCTCCACGCTGGCCGACGTCCGGCCGCTCCACGTGGAGCTCGATCCGCGCTGGTCCAAGAAGCTGCTCGGCCACCTGAACGTCGCCGGCATCTGGCTCGAGTACGCCCCGCAGCCGCTCGGCGCCTCGGATCGCAAGCTGGCGACGGCGCAGTCGATCGTGCCGCTCAGGCGCGTGCTCGAGTCGCTCTCGATCGCCGCGGTGCCGGACACGTCGACGGCGGCCGTCCTCGCGTCCACGATGCGAAGCCAGTCGGACGTCGTGAGCCTCCTCGGCGAGCGCGTCGTGGCGCAGTCGTTCCTCGACCGGCTGGGTGAGCTCGCGCCCGAGGATCCGTTCATCTCCGGCGGCCCGAGCCGCCGCGCCGTCGCCGGTATCCGGCAGGCGTTCATCGCGAAGCGACCTTTGCGCCGCCGTTGATGCGGTCCGCGCGGCTGGAGCAGCGCGCGCGGCGCAACCCGCGTGGGCCGCGCGCCGCGGCTCCGGGCGCGCCGCGCGTCTCCTCGGCCGCGATCAGGTCGACGCGGCGAGCCCGCTCTCGCTCGCAGAGCGCGCTCGCCGCTCCGCCCCGCGCAGCGCCTTGACCCGCCGCTCGAAGTCGCGGCTGTCGTCCTCCGAGAGCGTCGCCCCGCCGAAGCGGGCGTGCAGGTAGACCTGCGTGAGCGTCAGGATCTCGCGCGCCAGCGGGTGCTCCGCGAGCTCCAGCGCCTCGGCGTGGCGCAGCGGCGGCAGGCTGGGCGGGCGCGGCACGCCCTGGACGAGCATGGCGGCCTCCAGGCTCTCGTAGAGCGCCGTCGCCAGGATCGCGCTCGGGGTGCGCCCGGCGTCCGCGCGGCGCTCCTCGCGCCCGCGGCGCGTGCGGCGGAGGCGCCAGTAGAGCACGCCGCCGCCCAGCGCGAGCGCGACGGCGGCGACGGCGAGGATCCGCGGGCGCGACAGCGAAAGATCGCTGCTCGATCCGGACCTCCGGTAGCGCGACGTCAGCGTCTGGAGCAGGCCCACCTGCTGGTTCAGGTCGTAGCCGACGACGTGCCTGTCCCAGCGCTGGCTCGTCGCCTCGATGAAATCGCGGAGGTACGCCCAGGCCCCGACCAGCTCGCTCTTCGGCGCCGCGTCGGCCGGCGGCGTCGGGTCGAACGTCATCCACCCCTCGCCGTCGAGGTACACCTCGACCCACGAGTGGGCGTCGCCCTGGCGCACCGCATAGAACCGGCCGAAGCGGTTGTAGGTGCCGCCGACGAAGCCGGTCACGTTGCGCGTCGGGACGTCCACCGCGCGCAGCAGGATGGCCATCGCGGTCGAGTAGAACTCGCAGTGCCCGCGCTTCGACTCGAACAGGAAATGATCGAGCGGCTGCGGGTCCGCGCCCGACGGCGACGCAAGGTCGTACCGGTACTCCGTGCGCAGGTGCTCCTGGATCGCCCGCGCCCGATCGGCCGGACGATCCACGCCTTGCGTCCACTGTTGCGCGAGATCGACGATGCGCGACGGCAGATCCCTCGGGAGCTCCAGGTAGCGCCTCCGCTCGGCGCCGGGGAGGCGCTGGAAGGTCGGCGCCCGCTTCCGCGACAGGAAGACGTCGTAGACCAGCCCGCGATCGTCCGTAGGCTGGTACCTGAGCTCCCCCTCCGGCCCGCGGTAGGCCATCGTGCCTGCGTCGACCCCGAGCTGCCCGCGGTGCTTGAGCCGGAGCCCCGTCGCGTTCGGCGGGAGGAAGATCACGGGCGGATCGATGGGCTCGAGATCGATGCGCATCACCGGGTCGACCGCCGGGTCCGGGTACCGCTCGATCGGCACGAGCCCCCCGTCGCTCTCCGCGGGGCGCTTGAACATCTCGCTCTGGGTCCAGGTGCGGCCGTCGTACGCGTCGAGCGCGGTGCCGCGCAGGTGCATGGTGAGGCGCGGGGGCGGCGGCTCCGGGAGCTCGGGGATCTCGACCCGCATCGCCAGCTTGGGGTCGCTGCGCAGCACGCCGACCGCGCCGAGGTCGACCTTGCCCGAGAAGCCGATCATCCGCCCGGTGTGGCCGCGGTTGAGCAGGAGCAGCGAGAGGCCGACGCGCGGGAAGATCACGAACAGGAGCGCGGTGAAGGCGAAGATCGGGACCGAGAGCAGGCAGGTGACGGCCAGGAACGAGCGCCCGACGACCCGCCTCGAGCGCAGGATGCGCGGCACGTCCACGGGCAGCCCCGTCCGGTCGCGCGCCCCCTGCCGGTAGTTGCCCTCGACCTCGCGCCGCAGGTGGCTGAGCACGAGCGCGCCCGGCGCGACGACGAGCACCCCCAGGAAGCACAGCCCGTAGCCCATGCCGCCGCCGAGGACGGTCCCGGCGATGAGGTGCAGCAGCGCAAGCACGATGACCTGCTGGTCGTGCGCCGCCCCTTTGCGCGTCGCGAGCCGGATGATCTGCAGCGCGGCGGCGAACTCCACGAGCACGTCGAGCACGCTCGCGTCGGTGGCGACGATGCGGACCACCTGGACGGCGATGACGGCCAGCAGGATGCCCGTGTCGAGGTGGCGGAGCGCCGGGTGCCGCTGCCACGACTCGCGCACGACGAGCGCGAGCCCGAGGCAGATGAGGATCGCCCAGCTCACGTAGCGGTTGAACTGCCCGCTCGCGACGAGGGCGATGACGCCGAGCGCCGCGAGCGCGTCGGTCATGACCCGGTGCACCATCCCGAACCTCACGACGCGCTCCTCGGCGCGCCGGCGCGGCGCTCACCGCTGCTCGGGCTCGGGCTCGATCCCTGGCGCAGCGGCGCGCGGGCGTTGCGCTCGGGCGCCCGGCCGTCGTCGACCGCATCGAGCAGCGCCAGGAAGCGGAGGATCGCGTCGGAGCCGATGTTGCGATCGCCGCGCACCCGCTCGCCCAGCGTCGTCGCGACGACCACGGCGTCGCCGCGCTTGACGTGGGCGACGGCGCGCGACGCCGCCTCGCGGATCCTGCGCTCGAAGGTCGGCGCGAACGCGTCGCCCTCCCCGGCGGGGCGCACCGTGTCGACGACGATCTGCACGTCCGGTCGCGTCTCGCGGGTGCGCTCGCGCAGCACCAGCTGGTCGCGCATCGTGCTCTTCTTCCAGTAGATGTCGCGCGGATCGTCCCCCTCGCGCATCGGCCGGAGGCCGAACGTCTCGTCGCCGCCCCCGCGCCCGCTGAGGCTCGCGCCGCCCTCGCGCCGGCCCGCGTCCTCGACGGGGAGCCGGACCGGATCGACCGCGGGGTAGATGATGAGGTCGCCCTCGGCCTCGACCTCCCTCGATTTCTCGAACAGCCCGAAGGGAAAGCGGGTCGCGATGCGGAACCCGGTGTGCCGGTCGCGGCCGCGCCTCGCCGGCGTCCGCCGGTACGCGGCCACCTGCGCGCTGGAGGGGCTGATCTTCAGGAAGAAGCAGCGCTTGTCGGCCGGCTGGCCGGCGCGCAGATCCTCGACCTCGATCGCGTACGACGGCACGCGCTTCTTGTGGTTGTAGACCTCGATCTCGACGAGGTGAGCCCGGCCCACCTGGGCGCGGGCCGGGAGCCGCCGGGTCACCGTGAGGTGCTGCAGCGACAGATCGCTCATCACGCCGGAGACGACGATCAGCGACAGCAGCATCCCGAGCAGCAGGTAGAGGAGGTTGTTGCCCGTGTTGATCGCCGCGAAGCCGACGCCCAGCGTGATCCCGAGGTAGTACTTTCCTTCCCGGGTGAACTTGAGCTTCCGGGGCGGCCTCAGGAAGAGCAGGACCCTCGTCCACAACGACGCCTTGTCCCCGCGCGGGGGCAGCAGCGGGCGCTGCTCGACAAGCGGCCTGTCGCGCCTCGGCTTGCTCGGCCGGGCGGCGCTCCGCGCCGCTGCGCCGGCGCGCTCTGCGCCGCGGGAGCTGCCGCTGAGAGATCCCCGCTCCCTGTCCTCTGCGCCCATCGCCCACCCCTCAGAGGGGGACCGGCACCCGCGCCACGAGGTCACGCACCGCCGCCTCGCACTCGTCGCGGGTCGGCATGTAGCCCTCCGCGTGGGCCGAGAGCCGGACCCGGTGCGCCAGCACGGCCACCGCAAGGTTGTGGATGTCGTCCGCGATACAGTACGAGCGTCCGTAGAGGACCGCGCGCCCCCGGGCCGCGCGCGCCAGGTTCATGCCGGCGCGCGGCGATGCGCCCAGCGAGAGGGTCGGGCTCGACCGCGTGGCCGTGAGCACCGCCTGCAGGTAGGTCGCGAGCGACGAGTCGAGCTCGACGCGATCGACCTCGCGCTGCAGGGCGACGAGCTGGGCCGGATCGATGATCTGTGGCACGTTCCGCGCCCGGTCGGGCTC
Source organism: Sorangium sp. So ce302 (assembly GCF_051530145.1). Classification (GTDB taxonomy): domain Bacteria; phylum Myxococcota_A; class Polyangia; order Polyangiales; family Polyangiaceae; genus Sorangium; species Sorangium cellulosum_B. Next base: position 12,052,195 of record NZ_CP150326.1, read on the forward strand.
GCCGCCCTGGAGGAGCAGCCGCATCTCCACCTGCGGCGGCGGGTACCCGATCCGGATCCGCACCATGAACCGGTCGAGCTGCGACTCCGGCAGCGGGAACGTGCCCGCGAAATCCTGCGGGTTCTGGGTCGCGAGCACGAAGAAGGGGTACGGCAGCGGCGTCGCCGTCCCCTCGATGGACACCTGCCCCTCGTTCATCGCCTCGAGCAGCGCCGACTGCGTCCGGGGGCTCGCCCGGTTGATCTCGTCGGCGAGCAGCACGTTCGCGAAGATCGGCCCCTGCCGGAAGACGAACTGCCCGAGCCGCTGGTCGAAGACGCTGACCCCGAGGACGTCGCTCGGCAGGAGATCGCTGGTGAACTGAACGCGACGGAGCTCGCCCCCAACGGCCTTGGCCAGCGCTCGGGCCAGCGTCGTCTTGCCGACGCCGGGGACGTCCTCGATGAGGACATGGCCCCGGGCGAGCAGCGCGATGAGCGCCAGCTCGACCGCCTCTGGCTTCCCTTCGAGGGCCTGCTCCACGGCAGAGCGAAGCTTCAGGAGAAGAGGCGAAGCTTCACGCGCGACCGAGAGCGCTGATGTCATCGGGGGCGATGGTAGCACGAGGTCACGGCGCGCCTGCGGGGATGCGCATTTTGCGTTCCACGAGCCGGGCTGGCGGGTGCGAACCCAGATTCGCGACCTCACCGCGAGGCCGCAGGACCGGGTGCGCTGCGCCACGTTCTTCCCGGTTCGTGGCCTGGAGGGGTGGAGGGGCTTCGGCGCTGCCGCTGGCGCTCGGTTTCGTCGGTCCCGGGCGCCAGCGCCCCCTGTGCTTTTAACTTGCCGCGGAATGGCCGGGACCAGGGCGCCCGAGTATGCTCCGCGCGCCGTGACCGCCTCGGGGCCCTTTTTTCGCAACAGTGCCGCAGGCTTCCCTGATCAGGAGGCGCCCGGCGCCGAGGCTCGCCCGGATGCGGGCGCGCCGGACGCGCCGGCGCCTGCCGAGCAGGGCGGCTCGCCCGCTTCGGTGAGCTCCGTCCTCGCCGGCAAACCTCCGTCGTCGCCTCCGCGGAGCGCCGGCGTGCCGAGCTCCCGTCCGCCGGAGAGCGGGCCCCCCTCGGGCGGCTTGATAGCGCAGCCGCCCCTGTTGCCCGACTCGCCGAAGGGGACGCTGCTCTGGCGTGTGCGCGGGATGGTCCGCGCAATGCGGCCCCACCAGTGGGTGAAGAACCTCTTCGTCCTCGCCCCCGTGGTGTTCGCCAAGCACCTGACCCACCCCTCGATCATCACGAGCGCGATCGGGGCCTTCGCGATCTTCTGCCTGCTCGCCGGCGCCGTCTACATCCTGAACGACATCGTCGACGTCGAGGCCGATCGGGTCCACCCGGTCAAGCGCTTCCGGCCGATCGCCTCGGGCCGCGTGCCGATCCCGGTCGCCAAGGCGATGGCGGTCGGCCTCGCGGTCATCGCGCTCGGCGCGAGCCTGCTCGGCCCGCCGCTCTTCGCGGTCGTCGCCGCCAGCTACTACGTCCTCAACGTCGCCTACTCGTTCCGGCTCAAGAAGATCGCCTACCTCGACGTCGGCTGCATCGCGATCTTCTTCGTGCTGCGCGTGCTCGCAGGCGGCTTCGCGACGAGGACGCCGCTCTCCGGCTTCATGATCGCCTGCACCGCGCTGCTCGCGCTCTTCCTCGGCTTCGGCAAGCGCCGCCACGAGCTCGCCTCGGCCAACGCCTCGAAGCAGCGCGCGGCGCTCGACGGCTACTCGCCTTCCGCCCTGACGGCGGCGCTCGCCGTGACGGGCCTCGCCACCTTCGCCACCTACCTGGCGTACACGCTCGACCACGACACGCAGCGGTTCTTCCAGAACCCGTACCTCTGGCTCACGGCGATCCACCCGCTCTTCGGCGGGATCCGGTTCCTCCAGCTCGTGGCCGGCAGCGCGAGGTCGGAGAGCCCCACCCAGGAGATCCTCCGGGACACGCCCTTCGTGCTGAACGTCGTCATGTGGTCGGCCGAGGTGCTGGTGATCGTGTACCGCCTGAGGCCGTCCTGATGCTCGGCGCCGGACCGGAGCTCGCCCGGCCGGGGGCGGCCCCTGCCGGCGACAAGCCCACCGCGAAGAGCGATGCGCTGACCGATCTCGCGCTGACGATGCCGATCTTCGTCCTGTATCACCTCGGCGTCGCCTTCCTCCCCATCCGCAACGCGGCGGATCCGGTCACCGCCGAGCTCCGCGCGCTGGCCAAGCACAGCCTCCCGCTCTACGCGGGCCTCACCGTCGCCGTCGGGGCCGCGTTCGTCCTCGTCCTTTCCATCCTCGGCCGCGGCCACGCCCTCCAGACGAGGCGCTTCGCGCTGCTCGCCGCCGAGGGCGCGCTCTACGCCATCCTGATGCGCTTCGCCGGCTCCTATGTGGTCGGCTCCCTCCGGCTGGGGCCGCCCGCCGCGTCGAACGACATCTTCACCGGGGTCGTGATGTCGCTCGGCGCCGGCTTCTACGAGGAGATCGCCTTCCGCGCCGGCCTCTACGGGCTGGGCGCGCTCGGGATCAAGTTCTTCTTCGGCAGGGGGGTCCAGGGGGTGGTGCTGATGGTCGGCTGGGCGGTCGTGGCCGCCGCCGTCTTCTCCGGCTGGCACTATGTCGGGTCGCTGGGCGATCCCTGGAACCTCCCCTCCTTCGTGTTCCGCATGGTGTGCGGGCTCGTTCTCACGGCGATCTACGTCTTCCGCGGCTTCGCGCCGGCCGTCTGGACCCACGCGCTCTACGACGTCTGGGTCCTCGTGCTCCGCTGAGCCCGAGGCCCCCCGGGCGCGGGGGGCGAGGTCGCGCCGGGCGCGGGGACGAGGCGCATCGCGATCGGCGGCCGTTTGGCGCTATGCTTTGCGCCTCGACGCATGCGGCTACCTCCCTTCCCGAAGCTCGCTCTCAAGCTGGTCCGGACGGTCCCCTCGCTGGACGGCCCTGGTTTCCTCAACGTGCGACGCCAGGTGTTCCGCGTCGAGTTCCCGGACGGCTCGCTGAGCGACCCGTTCACCTACGACAGCGTCGATCGCGCGCGCCTCGACGCGGTGGTGATCGCCCCGCACTACCGCGGCGCGGACGGGCGCCGTCACGTCTTCCTCCGCTCGGCGTTCCGGCCTCCGGCCGCGACCCGCCCGCCCGAGGCGTGGCCCATCCCGGAGGCGCCGACGCTCGGCGCGATCTGGGAGCTGCCCGCCGGGCTCGTCGAGCTCGACGAGCGGAGCCCGGAGGGCCTGCAGCGCTCCGCCGCGCGCGAGCTGCTCGAGGAGGTCGGCTTCGACGTGCCTCCGTCGGACCTCCACCCGCTCGGCCCGTCGACGTTCCCGGCGCCGGGCATGGTGGGCGAGCGGCACTTCTTCTTTCATGTCGAGGTCGACCCGGCTCGCCAGGGGACGCCGCTCGAGGACGGCTCTCCCCTCGAGCGGTTCGCGGCCATCGCGGCGGTCCCGCTCGACGAGGCGATCGAGCTCACCCGGCGCGGCGTGATCGAGGACGCGAAGACGGAGGTGGCGCTCCGGCGCCTCGCGGAGCTCTGATGGCGGAACGATCCCCCGCGCCCGCGCCGCGGCGTCCGCCCCGCGTCGCGCTCGTCGTGAAGCGCTCCGCCTGGAAGATTTACCGCGAGGAGCGGAAGGATCCGCGCATCACGCGGCTCATCGAGGCCGGCGACTCCGCGGTCGCGCGCCTCAAGGCGTCGCACGAGGCGCACGAGCAGACCGTGCGCGAGGTCAAGGCGGCGCTCGACGACCTCGGGGTCCAGATCGATGTCGTCGCCAGCGCGGCCCAGTCCTTCGACGCGGGCGAGCTCGACCTCGTGATCACGGTCGGCGGCGACGGGACGCTGCTCAGCGCGTCCCACAACGTCGGCGACGTGCCGATCCTCGGCATCAACAGCGCGCCGGGCCACTCCGTCGGCTTCTTCTGCGGCGCGACGAGCGGCGACGCGGCGGACGCGATCGCGGGGGCGCTGAGCGGCTCGCTCCGCAGCACCGTGCTCACCCGCATGCAGGTCACGGTGAACGACAAGCTCGCCACGGGGCGCGTCCTGAACGACGCGCTCTTCTGCCACATCTCCCCCGCGGCCACGTCGCGTTACGTGCTCCGGCTCGGCCGGGCCGAGGAGGAGCAGAAGTCGAGCGGCTTCTGGATCGGTCCTGCGGCCGGGTCCACGGCCGCGCAGCGCTCCGCGGGCGGGCGCGTCCTGCCGCTCACGTCGAAGCGGCTCCAGCTCGTCGTCCGCGAGCCCTACACCCCCCACGGCGAGGAGTACCGCCTCCGTCACGCCCTGATCCAGCCGGGCGCCTCGCTCGTCGTGCGCAGCAAGACGCACGACGCGAAGCTCTTCTTCGACGGGCCGATCCACTCGGTCAGCGTCGGCTTCGGCGACGTCATCGAGTTCACGCAGGCGCCCCAGTCGCTGACGATCCTGGGCCTCTCTGCCAAGCGGAAGTGGGGCGCGGGCTCGGCGGTGAGCCGCCGCTAGGCCCGCCCGGGCGACCAGGATCGCCTTCAACGGAAGGGGTTCGGGTGATCTCCTACGGCGAGCGCCCGGCATGCGACCTCCCTCGCGGCGGGCGCGCGAGGCCTGAAGAAGGGTCGATTTGAGCTGTTTTCCCGCGGATTTGACGGCCCGTGCCAGGGCCCCCCGGCCGTCCTTCCGGCGGAGCGGCGCGCCCCCCGGGGCATGAAACCCCTTCTTTTGTAGCTCCGATCGACGATTCGACACTGGATCTGCGGCGGCCGTTGTGGTTCCTTTGGCCCGCAAGAGGGCACAAACCTCAGGAGGAATGAACATGGCGGCCAAGAAGGCGGATGGGAAGAAGAGCACGTCGCTCAGCAAGAGCGCGCTGATCAACGCGGTGGTCGAGGCCAACGAGAACGAGATCTCGCGCAAGCAGGTCAAGGCGATCCTCGAGTCGCTGACCGACATCGCGTACAAGGAGCTCAAGAAGAACGGCATCTTCACGATGCCCGGCTTCGCGAAGTTCCGCGTCGTCAAGAAGCCCGCGACGAAGGCGCGCGAGGGGATCAACCCCTTCACGAAGCAGCCGATGACGTTCGCGGCCAAGCCGGCCAGCAAGTCGGTCCGCGCCCGCCCCATCAAGGCGATCAAGGACTCGCTGTCCTGAGCCTGCCCGGCTCGCCGGAGGGCTCCGCTGCGCGGCGGAGGTCCGCGGCGGCCCCCTCGCCGGGATTCACCCATCGCCGGCGGGCGAGGGCGAGCACCGCTGGCCCCGCGCGGCCCCTGCGGTAGCATGGTGCGGCTGCTTTGCCGCACATGACGCTCGCCGTCCGACTCTTCCGCGCGCTGCTCGCGTTCTCGGTCATCCTGACGAGCTACCTCATTCAGCTGGGGCTCGTGCGGGTGTTCGCGAGGCGCCTCGGGCGCGGCTCGCCTGCGGGTGAGCCGCCTCGCTGGCTCGTCGCGCGCCGCGCCCGCGTCGATCAGAACAACGCCCGGCGCCTGCTGCGCGCCATGCTCCAGCTGCGGGGCGTCTTCATCAAGCTCGGCCAGGTGCTGTCCATCATGGGCGGCTTCTTGCCTCGTGCTTATGGCAAGGAGCTCGAGCAGCTCCAGGACCAGGTGCCGCCGCACCCGTTCAGCGATCTCGAGGCCGCGCTGCGCGCGAGCTTCGGCCGCTCTGCGGGCGAGCTGTTCGCGTCGATCGAGCGCGCGCCGCTCGCGGCCGCGTCGCTGGGGCAGGTCCACGTCGCGCGCCTCCGCGACGGCCGCAAGGTCGCGGTCAAGTTCCTCTATCCCGGCATCCGCGGGATCATCGCCGTCGACCTGCGCGTCCTGCGCCTCGCGATCCTCGTCTACAAGCGGTTCGTCCCGGTGGGGCACATCGAGCGGGTGCACGAGTCGCTGGTCGATCTGCTCCGCCGGGAGACCGACTACCTGCACGAGGCCGCGTGCATGGAGCGGATGGCGCAGAACTTCGAGGGGGACGCGGGCGTCGCGTTCCCGGAGGTCATCCACGAGCTCACGACGCGCGACGTGCTCACGATGACCTTCATGGAAGGAATCAAGATCACCCGCCTCGACGCGCTCCGGAGCGCGGGCGTCGAGCCCTCGGACGTCGCGCTCAGGCTCGTGCAGGCCTTCTACAAGATGCTCTTCGCGGATCGCTTCTTCCACGCCGATCCGCACCCGGGGAACTTCCTTGTCGCCGCGCGGCCCGCGGACGAGGGCGGCGGCTTTCGCCTCGTCGTCCTCGACTTCGGCGCGAGCTGCGAGGCCCAGGACGAGCTCATCGACGGGCTGCTCGACATCCTGAAGGGCATCTTCGCGCAGGACGACGCGGCGGTCGTGCGCGGCTTCCGGAGGATGGGCTTCGTCGCGCCCGGGGGCAACGACGCGCTCCTCGAGAGGACCGTGAAGACCTACTTCGCGAAGCTGCTCAAGATCCGGGATCGCACGCCGGCGGCGCTGATGCGCGCCCGCCCCGAGCAGCTGGAGCGGCTCGCGGACCCCGAGCTGGAGCGCGGTGAGCTCCAGGAGCTGATGCGGTCGTTCGAGTACCCGGAGGACTGGTTCTATGTCGAGCGCGCTTGCGTGCTCCTCTTCTGGCTGGCCGCCCAGATCGATCCCCACCTCGATACGATGGCGGCCGGCTTCCCGTACCTGATGCCGCTGATGGCGCAGCGCGAGGCCAAGGCCGGGTCCGGCTCCGACGGGTCGGACCCGGCGCCGCGCCGCTCGCCTGCGGATTGAGCCGAGGGCCATCACCACGCTCAACACGCGTTTCGCGCGCGTTTCGCAGGTGTTTCATTTGCGCTCTTCCCCCGTGCGCTACGGTGTTGGGAGCGGGCTGAAGCGCGGGCCGGGGCGGGTGAGCCCGAGCTGCGCGAGGAAGGGCGCATAACTCGAGTCCCGATCAGCCATGATCTCCGCGAGCCTCATCTTGACTGCGGCGATCCCTGCCCCTTCAAGGCGTCGGTAATTGTCCTCGGCGGGGTCGACCGCAGGCTCGACGCCTGCCCCCGCGAGGACGGTCCCAGTATGGTTCAGCCCCTCTGGAATCGTTTGTACAAACGGATCTGGCGCGTGTCGGAGGAGACCGACGAGCCGGTGCGAGTTCGTCTCGTCCCCCGCCATCTCGGGGTGGAACGCGGCGAGCACCGGCGCGGGGCTGAGGCGCCGCCGCAGCTGTTCACCCAGGCGCGACGCGAAGCGCTCGAACTGGGGCGACGGAGCATGGATGCACGGGAAAACCAGGTGCACCACCGCGGAGTCGGCCTCCTCCATGACCGCCAGCGCCGTCTCCAGGACGGGCTCGCGATCGAGCAGGACGTAAAAGCGTCCGAATCCGGTTGCGGCGTCGCGCATGAACGGGCAGAGCCGGTAGCGAGCGACAACCTCGTCGGCGTAACGCCCGTGGACACGCCGCACCTCGGCCGCAAACCGAGGCGCCTCCGGGTGGTGGGCCAGCTCCCCCCGCACGACCGGCTCGCTCAAATGCATCACCTCATTTTCTCGGGGAAGCATTCTTCCCTCGGCCCGTGATAGCTTACGCCGCGCTGCGGCGGAAGGAGGAGGCGTGCAGGAGACCGCGAAGTTAACGCTGAAGAAGAACGGTGGGGAGCAGACGATCGAGTTGCCTGTGATCACGGGCACCGAAGGGGAGAAGGCGATCGACGTCGCGTCCCTTCGTTCGAAGACCGGGTACGTTTGCATCGACCCGGCCTTCGTCAATACGGCCTCGACCACGAGCTCCATCACGTTCCTCGATGGGGAGAAGGGCATCCTCCGCTACCGCGGCATCCCGATCGAGCAGCTCGGCGAGAAGTCGACCTTCGTGGAGACCTCGTACCTCCTGATCTACGGCAAGCTGCCGAGCAAGAGCGAGCTGTCCCGGTTCTCGACGCTGCTCACCCGGCACTCGCTGATCCACGAGGACATGAAGCGCTTCTTCGACGGCTACCCGTCGACGGCGCACCCCATGGCGATCCTGTCCGCGATGGTGCTCTCCCTGTCGAGCTACTACCCGGAAGCGATCGACGTGAAGAACACCGAGCACCTCGACATCACCATCGCGAGGCTGCTCTCCAAGGTGCGCACGATCGCGGCGTTCTCGTACAAGAAGTCGATCGGCCAGCCGTTCGTCTACCCGCACAACTCGCTCTCGTACTGTGCGAACTTCCTGAACATGATGTTCTCGGTCCCGGCGGAGCCGTACGAGATCGACGAGGACATCGTGAAGGTGCTGAACCTGCTCCTGATCCTGCACGCCGATCACGAGCAGAACTGCTCGACGTCGACGGTGCGCCTCGTCGGGAGCTCGAAGGCGAACCTCTTCGCCTCGGTCGCCGCTGGCATCTGCGCGCTCTGGGGCCCGCTCCACGGCGGCGCGAACCAGGAGGTCGTGACGATGCTCGAGGCGATCCGCGCGGACGGCGGCGACGTCTCGAAGTTCGTCAAGCTCGCGAAGGACAAGACCTCGAACTTCCGCCTGATGGGCTTCGGCCACCGCGTGTACAAGAACTACGATCCGCGCGCCGTCCTCATCAAGGCGGCGGCCGACAAGATCCTGGCGAAGCTCGGCATCAAGGATCCGTTGCTCGACATCGCGCAGCGCCTCGAGGAGACCGCGCTGAAGGATCCGTACTTCGTCGAGCGGAAGCTCTACCCGAACGTCGACTTCTACAGCGGCATCATCTACCGCGCGCTCGGCTTCCCCACGAACATGTTCACCGTCATGTTCGCGCTCGGGCGCCTCCCCGGCTGGATCGCCCACTGGAAGGAGATGAACGACGACCCGACCGGCAAGATCGGCCGTCCGCGGCAGATCTACACCGGCGAGAACGCCGTCGACTACACGCCGCTCGACGAGCGCGAGTGACCGCAGCGGGGCCCAGCGGCCCCGCCGGCACCTTCCACCGACGATCCCCTGCACCTCTGACGAGCGCGCCCTTGGCGGCGCGCTCGTGGCCCTCAGCGGCTGAACACCAGCAGGACGACGATCACCGCCACGATGACGCCCGTGACGAGCGAGGCGCCGCCGACGAGCAGGAGCAGCTTGCCCGTCGAGAGCTGCGAGAGCGACGCGCCAGCGCGGGAGGGCGCTGACGGGTTGTCGTCGAGCGTTCGCTCCGGTCGGCTCATCGAGTGCGAATGGCGAGGGGCCGCGGCCGGCTCCACCACGGTCGGCTGCGGGCGCGCGCTCGGCGAACCGCCGGCATGCAGCGGAGGCGCCGGCTGAGAGATCGGCTGGCCGGCGCGGATCCGCCCCTCGATGACGGCCTGCGCGTAGGGAGGCAGCGCGCCTGCGCGTACAGCGCGGACGTCCGCGCGCATGGTCTCGGCGTTCGGGTAGCGATGGAACTTGATGAACGCCAGCGAGCGATCGACCACGGCCGCGACGGCGGGCGAGATCCCGGGCGCGATCGAGGCGAGCGGCGGCGCGGCCTCGGTCGCGGCGGCGATGACCTCCATGGCCTCCGTCACCTCGCCGTGCACCTGTCGGCCCGCGAGCAGCCGGAACATCGTCGCTCCGAGCCCGAAGAGATCGGTGCGCCCGTCGATGTCGTGGATCAGCCCCGTCGCTTGCTCCGGCGCCATGTACGTCGCCGTGCCCATGATCATGCCCGTCTTGGTCGCGGTCTTCTCGGGCAGGCCGGTGAGCCCGTCGACGACGCGCGCGATGCCGAAGTCGAGCATGCGCACGCGCCCATCGTTGCCGAGGTGGATGTTCTCGGGCTTGAGATCGCGGTGCACGACGCCGCGCGCGTGCGCGATCGCCAGCGTCTCGAGCACCTGGTCCGCGAGCGCGAGCACCTCGCCGGCCGGCATCGTCCCGGTGCGCGCCATCCGATCGAAGAGCGTCTCTCCCTGGAGCGCCTCCATCGTCAGGTAGGCGAGGCCCTCCTGCGTCTCGCCGGAGCCGAGAACGCGCACCACGCCGGGCACCGCGTCCGCCCCGCCGAGCGTGTTGCCGATGAACCCCTCGCGCAGGAAGCGCTTCCGCACCTCCGTGATCGCGTTGAGCTCCGGGTGCAGCACCTTGAGCGCGACCTGAGAGCCGTCCGCCGCACGCCCGAGCAGCACGCTCCCCATGCCGCCGGTGCCGAGCACGCGCTCGATCCACCACGTCCCGGCGAACGTCTTGCCGACCCAGTGCTCCGCGTCGTCGTCGTACACGAGAGGCGCCCTCTTTCGACCAGCGGCCATCCGAGGAGAGAGATCTCAGCGGCGAAGCCACTGGTAGGCCGCTCCGCTGCGCTCGCGCAAGCTAATTGATGGAGGTCGTGCCGAAACGGGGGTCGTCGTCAAGCCGCTCGGCCGCTGCCTTGAGCCCGGAGGCGACGCCCCGGAACGCGTCCGCTGGCATGCGAAACGTCACGCCAGGGCCGATGAGTGTCACGTGCACGGTGCCACACCCGCACCGGGTGATGCGTGTCGCCTCGTTCGAGGCGAGCTCGGTGTGTGGACCGCATTTCTTGGGCGCCGCCATGGTTGAACCTCTCCCACATCCTAGCAGCACCGGCCAGCGCTCGGCCACGGCGCCCCGGAGCCCGACGGAACCATGCCCGCCGCGCGACACGAACGCCCTGAAATTGTGCAGCCGTGTATATCTCTCCTCATCGCGACGCGATTGCCCGGAGGGACTCATGGCTGTTCGATGCCTGACGCTTGGTTTGCTTCCTGTCGTGCTGGGGATCGTGGCCTGCGTTGAGGGGGGCGGGGGCGTGACGCCCGCGCCGGTCGACGAGTCGCTGCTCGATGTGCCGCCGGTCGGCCAGGGCTTCCAGATGCAGACCGAGGAGACCGAGGTGCCGGCGGGGGTCGAGCAGCAGGACTGCTACTTCTTCAAGGTCAGCGAGCTCGCCGCGTCGAACGGGCTGGACCCGACCGCGCCCGTGAACCTCCACCGCGTGCAGATCGCGCAGCGCGACGGCTCGCACCACATGAACATCTTCCGCGTGAAGACCGTGAAGGGGCTGGGGCCGGAGGGCGGGCTCATCCAGAAGAACCAGAACGGGGTCGGGGAGTGCTTCAAGAGCCCCAACTGGGCCGACTGGCCGCTCATCGCGAATTCGCAGCAGAACGGCCAGGTCGACTGGGAGTTCCCCGAGGGCGTCGCGAACGTCCTCGCGCCCGACGAGTGGCTGATGCTGCAGACGCATTACGTGAATGCGACGTCGCAGAAGACCCCCGAGGCGGTCGGCCGCGTCCGGGTGAACTTCTGGGCGCTGCCCGCCGCCGAGGTCAAGGCCGAGATGGGCACCGTCTTCGCGACCAAGCAGTCGATCCGTGTCTGTCAGTCGAACCCGACGCCCACGTTCGAGGGCTCGTGCCAGATCAACAGCCCCTCTCCCGTGAAGATCATCGGCGCCAACGGCCATTTCCACAGCCGGGGCACGCGGTTCGATATGTATGCATGGGACGGCAAGACCATCGGCACGCCTCCGGCCTCGGATCGCTTCTACACATCGGACGCGTGGGACGACCCGCCGATGCTCATCGCGCCGGAGCTCGACAGGGAGCTCCCGACGAACGGCGGCGTCTGGTACGGATGCACCTACGAGTGGCAGCAGCCGGACCCGTCCGTTGGGTGCAAGGGCCTCGACGACTACGACGTGTCCAAGAACGGGACCGCCGCAGAGTCGCTCGATTGCTGCTACACGTTCGGGCCGATCGTCGAGAAGAACGAGCACTGCAACATCTTCGTCTATTACTATCCGAAGCAGACCGACGTGTTCTGCAACTGAGCCCTCCATGGCGGCGCGCCGGCAGGACCTCTCCAGGCGGGTCTTCACTCCCATGCGCACCTGCTTTCACTCCATGGCTCTGGCGGCGCTCGGCGCGGTCGCCCTCGCCGGCTGCCCCGGCGATCCTGCGAGGCCGCCCGAGCAGGAGCCGCCGGCGTGGCGCGTGCTGCTCGACGAGGGCGATCTCGACCGCGCGGTCCTCTCGATCTGGGGGACGGCGCCCGACGACGTGTTCGCCGTCGGGGGGCCGCTCGGCAACACGGGCCTCCAGGCGCTCGCGCTTCACTACGACGGGGCGATGTGGCGCGAGCTCCCGGCGGGCGGGGATACGACCTTCTGGTGGGTGGCCGGCTCCGGTCCGCAGGACGTCTGGATGGTCGGCGAGCGCGGCCGCGCCGCGCGGTGGGACGGCGCGACGTTCACCGAGCATGCGACGGGGACGGAGGCGACGCTGTGGGGCGTGATCGCGTTTTCACCCGACGATGCCTGGGCGGTCGGCGGCATGCCCGGCAGCGGCGCGGACGCGGAGAAGGACATCGTCCTCCGCTGGGACGGCAGCGCATGGTCGCGAGAGCCGCTGCCGGCGGCGACCGGCCGGGCGCTCTACAAGGTATGGGGCGAATCTTCCGAGGATCTCTATGCCGTCGGCGAGTTCGGCGTGATCTGGCACCGCTCGGGCTCGACCTGGGAAGTGCAATCCGATCCGCCGATCGCGCAGGGCACCCTGTTCACGGCCGCCGGCTGCAGCCGTGAAGAGGTATACGCGGTCGGCGGGAGAGACGTGCTCCGCTCGGACGGCGCGTCGTGGCGCAGGCTCGAGATAGAGCTCACCAACGACGTGAACGGCGTCGCCTGCGGCCGCCCGGGGGGGGTCGCGATCGTCGGTTATGGAGGGCTCAAGCAGCGCCTCGTCGACGGGGCCTGGATCGATGAGTTCACCGAGGAGCCCTACGCCGATCTCCACGCCGTCTGGGCCGACGGGGAAGGGGCCTTCTGGGCGGTCGGCGGGGACTTCCTTAGCCAGCCGACACCCGGCAGAGCCCGCAAGGGCGTGGTGGCGCGCTACGGAACAGGGCAAATCGCCGACACTGTGAGCCGCTGATCACCACGTCGCAGGTGTCCTCACCTGCCCGGACATGCCCTTCGTGTGGCATGGCGCATCATGGGACCGTGAACTCGGAGATACGCTGTGGCCGATCGGTCACGAGCAGCGAGACTTTTTTCTTGGGAAATGCTTCAAAGGGTGGCGCTGGTCGTCCGATTGCAACACCTGCGGAGACCACACGCGGATCCCGCGCTCTGAACCCAGGAGAATTGGCATGCGACGGACCATTGCTCAGCTTTTTGTGAGTGCGTTTACTTTTGCGATCCCTCTGGCCATCGCCTCGTCGGCGTCGGCGGCGCCCGGCCCGGAGGCTTGTGGAAATATCCAGCTCGCAGCGAGCGCAAACTGCGAGTTTCGCACCTCGGGCGGCTGCGAGGTGAGCTGCAAGCCGGTCAACCTCACGGCGGCGTGCGCCGGGAAATGCGAGGGCGAGTGCAACGCCAGCGCGACCGCCGACTGCAACGTCGACTGCTCCGCGGATTGCTCTGCCAAGTGCAATGTCAATCCCGGGAGCTTCGACTGCAGGGCGAGCTGCTCGGCGAGCTGCTCGGCGGATTGCAGCGGCAAGTGTTCGGCGAGCGCCAGCCCCGGCCAGTCGCAGGCGGAGTGCGAGGGGGCCTGCAAGGCGAGCTGCGACGGCGAGTGCAGCGCGAGCTGCGAGGTGACACCACCGAGCGCGGATTGCCAGGCAAAATGCGACGCGAGCTGCGAGGGCGAGTGCAAGGCCGAGGCGAACTTCGACTGCGACATCGACTGCAATGCGGAATGCACGGTCGATCTCGAGGGCGGATGTAAGACGAAGTGCTCGGAGCCGGAAGGCGCGCTGTTCTGCAACGGTCAGTATGTCGACGTCGTCGGGAGCCTGGAGGACTGCCTCGATTACCTGAGCACGCTCGAGATCGAGGTGAACGCCCACGCCGAGGCCGAGGCCAGCGTCTCCTGCGCCGCCGCGCCGGGGTCCTCCTCCGCGCCGTTCGCGGGCACGGGGCTCGCCGCGCTCGTCGCCGGCGTGGGCGTGGCCGCCGCGCGCCGCCGCAAGCGGTCCTGAGCGAGGTCCGGCGTTCCTGACGGCGCGCGCCGGAGGCGGATCCGGCGCGCGCCGGCTGCGCATCCTCGCGTCCTGAACGAATCCCCCAGGCCGGCCGCCCCGCGCGGCCCGGCCCGGCTCTCCGCGGCACCGTAGTAGATTCGCGCGCACCCTGATGACCTTGCTCCGTCGTTCGAAGCCGCGCTGGGCGCTCGCCCTCGCGCTGCTCGCAGGCTGCGAGGCCCGCACGCTGCCCGCGCCGCACCCGGCGGCGCCCGCGACCTCGGGCGCGCCGGCCATCGCCAGCGCGGGCGCCGCGGCGTCGGCCGCGAGCGCCGCGGCGGCGCCCACGGCCGACGCCGCGGCGCCGGAGCCGATGCCGCCGGTGCCGCCGATCGCGCTCGCCTCGGGCGGCCCGCGGGCGGTGCGCGGCGACGCCGGGCTCGTGACCTCGGTCGAGGAGCACGCGACGCGCACGGGCGCGGACGTGCTGCGGCGCGGCGGCAACGCGGTCGACGCCGCGGTCGCCGTGGCGTTCGCGCTGGCGGTGACCCACCCGAGCGCGGGCAACATCGGCGGCGGCGGCTTCATGCTGGTCCGCCTCGCGAACGGCGAGACGCAGGCGATCGACTTCCGCGAGGCCGCGCCCGCGTCGGTGACCACCGAGTCGAACATGGCGATGGTGCGCGCCGGCGCGTACGGTTATGCGTCCGCCGGCGTCCCGGGCTCGGTCGCCGGCCTCGCCCTGGCCCACGAGCGGTTCGGCACCCGCCCGTTCGCCGAGCTCCTGGCCCCGGCGATCTCCCTCGCGCGCAAGGGGCACCGCCTCGGCGCGCGGCAGGCGCTGACGCTGCGCTGGGCGTGGCCGCGGCTGAAGGCCGATCGGGCCGCGAGCGCCATCTGGGGGCGGGGCAAGGCGCCGGTCGCCCAGGGCGAGCTGGTGCGGCAGCTCGATCTCGCCCGCACCCTCGAGACGCTCGCCGCGGAGGGGCCGCGCGCGTTCTACGAGGGCGCCATCGCCCGGCAGATCGCCGGCGCGATGCGCGAGCGCGGCGGCCACATCAGCGAGAGCGACCTGCGCGCCTACCAGGCGAAGTGGCGCGCGCCCCTCCGGTTCTCGTACCGCGGCTTCACCGTGGACACGATGCCGCCCCCCTCGATGGGCGGCGTCGCGCTCGCGGAGATGATGCTCACGCTCGAGCGGCTCAAGGCGCACGAGGCGCCCGCCGACTCGGGAATGTCGCTGCACCTGTTCGTCGAGGCGGCGAAGCGGGCGTACGCCGATCGGCGCAAGGTGAGCGCCGACCCCGATTTCGTCGCGCCCGAGACGGCGCAGCTGCTCGCGCAGCTCCTCGACGGGGCCTACCTGATGCGCCGCAGGCCGCCCGTCGACCCGGAGCGGGCCACGCCGGCGGGCGACATCGCGGCGCCCCTGGGCGCCGTCGCGCAGGAGTCCCCGCAGACGACGCACTTCTCGGTGATCGACGCGCAGGGCAACGCGGTCTCGTGCACGACCACCCTGTCGGCGAGCTTCGGCGCGAGGATCGTGATCCCCGGCACGGGCATCCTGCTCGCCAACGCGATGGGCGCCTTCTCCGAGACGGGGATCAACGCGGTGGCGCCGGGCAAACGCATGGCGAGCTCGATGACGCCCACCCTCGTGAGCCGCGACGACAAGGTCGCGCTCGTCCTCGGATCTCCCGGGGGCGACACGATCCCGAACACCGTCGCGCAGGTCCTCCGCAACCTGGTCGATCACGGGATGACCATCGACGAGGCGGTCCGCCACGCGCGCATCCACCACCAGTGGATGCCGGATCGCGTGCGCGTCGAGCGGCTGACGCCTCCGCCGCAGGCCGCCCTCGACGACCTCGCGCGGCGAGGGCACGTCCTCGTGATGGACCCGATGCCGATCGGCGACGCGAACAACCTCCTCGTCGACGCGGCCGGCGTCGCGTGGGGCTACGCGGACACGCGCGAAGGGGGCAAGGCCGAGGGCGTCAGCGCGCCGGACAAGCTCGACCCGGCGGCGCAGGTCGACGCTCAGCCGTCGAGCGCGCGGTAGCCCGCGGCGCAGGCGACACCGAGCGCGCGGTAGCCCGAGCGCGGGCATCGAGCGCGCGGTAGCCCGCGCCCGAGCGACACCGAGCGCGCAGATCGAGCGCTCGGTGGTCCGCCGCGCGCCTCCGCGTCAGCGCAGCCTGGGGTCGTAGTTGGCCGCGTCGGCGTCGTCGTCCTCCTTGGGGCGCACGACGACGACCGGGCACGGCGCGTTCCGCGCGATCCGATCGGCCGTCGAGCCGCCGAAGAGCCGCTGCAGGGGCGACTGCGGGTGCGTGGCCACGACGATGAGATCGGCGCTGAGCTCTCGGGCGAGCGAGACGATGGCCCGGTCCGGCCGGCCCGTGCGGAAGTGCATCGCCATCAGCCGGGCCTGGCCGTCCGCGAACCGGTGCTGGAGCACGCGGAGCGACGGCGGCGACGACGCGCCCGGCGTCGTCACGTCGCGCACTGCAGGGGCGACCTGCCGCGGGCCGATGACCACCGCGTGGATCTCCGTCTCGCCGCGGAGCGCCGCCAGATCGAAGGCGAAGCGCCACGCCCGCCCGCCCGGCTCGGACAGGTCCATCGCGACCACCACGATGTACGGCTTCACCCGGCGACCCCCGCGCACGCTCGCGCGGGTCTCGCTCGTGGGCGCCGGCTCGTTCACGACAGCCGGCGCGCTGGCAGCGGCGGCCGCGCCGCCAGCGCGCCCCGCCGGCTCGCGGCGCCCAGGCTCGGCCCGCGGGGGAAGCGGCGTCTGGCTGACGGCGTTCGGCTCGCTCGCCCCTGCGGGCAGCGTCTCTGGCGGCGCGTCGCCCGCCGCGTGGGGCGTGCGGGCGAACGACCTGCCCTGATCGGCGCGCGCAGGCGCCGGTGCTTCGGTTGGCATCGCGCCAACGTTTGCCGCGCGCCGCGCGTCCGCAAGCGCCCCGCCCGACGGTACGGGTCGCGCGCGGCGCGGCGCGGCGCGCGCAGGCGAGCAGCGCGAGCCGGCCCCCGCGCGCCCGGACCTCCCTGGACCACTCCATCCTTGACGCACCCTCCAGACCTTCGCAGCGTCCCGCCCATGATCCCCCGCTACACTCCTGCTGAATTCGAAGAGCTCTGGTCGCCCGCCACCCGATTCTCGACCTGGCTCGAGGTGGAGCTCGCCGCTTGCGAGGCGATGGAGGCCGAAGGGCTCGTGCCCGCCGGCATCGCGAAGGGGATCCGCGCGAAGCAGCTCTCGCTCGATCCCGCGCGGATCGAGGCGATCGAGCGCACGGTCAAGCACGACGTCATCGCCTTCCTGACGCACGTCGAGGAGCTCGCGGGCGAGGGCGCGCGGTGGCTGCACCGGGGGATGACCTCGAGCGACGTGCTCGACACGAGCCTCGCGGTGCTGCTCGTCCGCGCGACGGACCTGCTCTCGGCGCGGCTCGACAAGCTCTGCAGCGCGCTCGCGCGGCGCGCGGACGAGCACCGGCGCACCCCGATGATCGGCAGGAGCCACGGCATCGCCGCCGAGCCGATCACGTTCGGCCTGGCGCTCGCTGGCCACCTCGCGGAGATGAAGCGCGGCAGGGCGCGCCTGCTCGCGGCGCGCCAGGCGATCGCGGTCGGGAAGATCGCTGGCGCGGTCGGGACGTACGCGCACCTGTCGCCGCGCATCGAGGAGCGCGCGCTCGCCGTCCTGGGCCTGCGCCCCGAGACGGTCTCGACGCAGGTCGTCGCGCGCGACCGCCACGCCGAGCTCTTCACCGCGCTCTCGCTCATCGCGGCGGGCATCGAGCGGCTCGCGACCAACGTGCGGCACTGGCAGCGCACCGAGGTCCGCGAGGCGGAGGAGCGCTTCACCGTGGGCCAGAAGGGCTCGAGCGCGATGCCCCACAAGCGCAACCCCATCCTCAGCGAGAACCTGTGCGGCCTCGCGCGCATCGTGCGCGCGGCCGTGATCCCGGCGCTCGAGAACGTGCCGCTGTGGCACGAGCGCGACATCTCGCACTCGTCGGTCGAGCGGATGATCGCGCCCGACGCGACCTCGACGCTCGGGTTCATGCTCGACCGCGCCGCCGGGCTCGTGGAGGGGCTGGTCGTCTACCCCGAGAAGCTGCGCCAGAACCTCGACAGCACGGGCGAGCTCTTCTTCAGCGAGGCGGTGCTCCTGGCGCTCGTCCAGAAGGGCAGGCCGCGGCAGGCGGCCTACGAGCTGGTGCAGCGCTGCGCGATGCGCGCGATCGCGGGCGAGGGGCGCTTCCGCGACAACCTCGACGCCGACGCCGACGTCGCGGCGCTGCTCGCCCCGGACGAAATCGCGCGCTGCTTCGACCTCGACCACGCGCTCTCGCACGTGGACACGATCATCGATCGCGCGCTCCGCGACTGACCTGCGGCGTTGACCTGCGCGGGCCGGTTTGACAGGCTCGCCCCGTCATGGCCGCACCCACACCTGTCCGCTCGCGCTGGCGCCGGCTCGCGGCGCTCGCGCCGCTCGCGGCGCTCGCCGCCTGCAGCGGGAGCGCCTCGGCGCCGCCTCCTTCTCTCGGCGCGGCGCCCCCTCAGGCCGCGGCGCCCCCTCAGGCTGTGGCGAGCGCCGAGCCCGCGCGGCCAGCGGAGGCGCCGCGCGAGCCGTTCACCGCGCTGCGCGATCGGATCCTGCGCGAGTGGGTCGCGGACGAGCCGGCCTTCGCGCGCTCGCGCGGGCTGCACGAGCAGGACGGCAAGGTCTCCGACTACGCCGCCGCGGCGATAGAGCGGCGGCTCGCGCGCCTCGAGCGCGACCGCGCGGCGCTCGCCGCCGTCGACGCCGCGGCGCTCTCCCCGGACGAGGCGCTCGACCGCGCGCTGCTCCTCCAGCAGATCGACCTCAAGATCTTCACCGGGAGGGACGTCGAGGAGTGGCGCCGGCGGCCGCAGTTCTACGGCGATCTGTTCGGCGTGAACCACTACCTCGATCGCGCGTACGCGCCGCTGCCCGAGCGCGCGCGGCGCCTCCTCGAGCACGAGAAGGCGGCGCTGGCCCAGGCGCCGCGCGTCCTCGAGAACCTCGTGAGCCCGATGCCGAAGCCGGTGATCGAGGTCGCCGTGAAGATCTTCCGGGGCTACGCCGAGTACCTGCGCGGCGACGTCGTCAAGCTGCTCAAGGGCGTGGGCGACCCCGCGTTCCAGGCCGATTTCGAGAAGACGAACGCCGCGCTCGCCGACGCGGCGGAGAAGCTCGCCGAGCACCTCGCGAAGGTCGAGCTGCCGAAGGGCGACGCGAGCCATGTGCTCGGGGAGGCGCGGTACCGGAAGCTCCTCCTCGCGCAGGAGGGGCTCTCGATGCCGCTCGCCGAGTTCAAGAAGATGGGCGAGGACGACCTCGCGGCGAACAAGGCGGCGTACCAGGAGCTCGCCAGGAAGGTGAAGACCTCCCGGCCGAAGGCGGAGCAGCTCCTCGCCGAGGCGACGCGGATGATGGAATCGGCGCGCAAGTTCCTCGTCGACAAGGAGATCGTGAGCCTCCCGTCCGACGAGCGGGCGATCGTGAAGGAGACGCCGCCCTACATGCGCTGGAACGCCGCCTTCCTCGACGCGCCGGGGCCGTTCGAGCGGAAGGGGCTCGAGGCGTTCTACTACATCACGAAGCCGGACCCCTCGTGGCCCCGGAAGGAGCAGGAGGAGTACGTGATGCCGCGGGGCACGCTGCTCTCGACGACCGTGCACGAGGTCTACCCGGGGCACTTCGTCCAGGGCCTGTGGGGGAACCGGGCGCCGACGGAGACGCAGAAGATGTTCGGGAGCTACTCGTTCGTGGAGGGCTGGGCCCACTACGTCGAGCAGATGATGATCGAGCAGGGGTTCGGCAAGGAGGACCCGCAGAGTCGCCTCGGCCAGCTCGCGGACGCGCTGTTGCGCAACTGCCGGGTGGTCGTGTCGCTCGGGGTGCATGCGGAGGGCATGAGCCTCGACGAGGCCGAGCGCCGCTTCGTCGACGACTGCTTCCAGGACCGCGCGACGGCGCGGGAGCAGGCGGTGCGCGCGACGTTCGACCCCGGCTACTTCGCCTACACGCTCGGCAAGCTCCAGATCCTGAAGCTCCGCGAGGAGGCGAAGGCGGCCCTGGGCCCGGCGTTCTCGCTGCGCCGCTTCCACGACGCGCTCCTCTCCCACGGCTCGCCGCCGCTGCCGCTCGTCCGCGAGCGCGTGCTCGCCGAGCTCAGGGCGCCGATGAGGAAGCAGCCTTTATAAAGGCCCCGCTCTACAGCGGTTTCCGCCCGCCTCTGCACCAGAGCAGAGCGGCGGTCTCCCGCACAGGATACGGGCCCACCTCGGCGTTTTCGGCGCGCAAGCGCACTCCGGTGCGCTGAGCACCGAAAACGTCGAGGTGGGCCCGTATCCGAAGCGGGTGACCGTCGCTCAAGGTGCCCAGCGCGTCGGCCGCGCCTTCAGCGTGCGCACGTCCATCGCGTCGCACCACACCTCGAAGCGGTCGCGCGGCACGCCGCGGAAGCGCAGGTCGTCGAGGCCCTCCGCGAGCGGCACGTCGGTCCGGAGCGTCGCCAGCGTCCGGTAGAGCAGCGCGTCCTCCCGCTGCTCGACAAGCGCGCGCGCGATCCGGTCCGCGCCGCGCATCGCCACCGACCACGCGGCCGGGTCGTCCGGGATCTGCTCGATGTGGCCGTAAGCGCCGAGCAGCGCGGCCGCCGTCCGCTCGCCGATGCCTGCCAGGCCAGGGATGCCGTCGGCGTCGTCCCCCGTGAGCGCGAGGAAGTCCGGGATGCTCGCCGGCGCCACGCCCCGCGCGGCGCGCATCGCCGCCTCGTCGACGACCTTCTCCTTCCGGCGGTCGACCTGCACGACCCGATCGCCGGCAAGGCACTGCCCGAAGTCCTTGTCCGGGCTGAGGATGCGCACCTGCTCCACCGCGCCCCGGAACCGCGCCGCCGCCGTCGCGAGCGCGTCGTCCGCCTCGAACGCGTCCATCGACCAGACGACGACCCCGAGCGCGCGCACCGCCTCCTCGACCGGATCGAACTGCTGGCGCAGCGCGGGATCCATCCCGTCGTCGCTCTTGTACCCGGCGAACAGGTCGTTCCTGAACGAGCGGATCGGGTTGTCGAACGCGACGGCGAGGTGCGTGACCTCCTCGTCTGCGTGGTGCAGGAGCGCGAGGAGCGAGGCGACGACGCCCACCGTCGCCTTCGCGTCCCAGCCGCCGGGCGCGCGGTGCTCGGGCCGCTTGGAGTAGTGGGCGCGGAAGAGCTCGTAGGTGCCGTCGATGAGGTGCAGCCGCAGGGTGGCTCCTCCGCGGGCGCGCTAGGCCGTCACGTCGGCCATGAAGATCGGCGGGGTGTGCAGGGCCAGGATCTCCGGCGCGGGCGGGGCCGACTGCTTCGCCATCCGCAGCGCCTCATCCATCGTGCGCGCCGTCTCCCAGCCGAGCAGCTGCGGGACGTACTCGTTGTCGGCGCCGACCACGATCATCCGGCCGATGTGCTGCCGCCCCGCCTCGCCCCAGTACCACATGAAGAACGGGTGGGTCGGGTGGTACGCGTGCCCGAAGCGGTACATCTCGATGTACGCGGGGTTCTCGGAGAACTTCTTCTCGTACCGCTTGTGCAGCTCCATCGCGTCCCGCGTCTCCGGCAGGAGCCGGTGCACGAACTCGATGTACGGGGCGTGGTGCTCGTTGTCGAACAGGTCGGTGCAGGGGTGGAGGATGATCATCGTCCCCCCCTTCTTGAGCATCGGCGCGCCGCGGTAGAGGTTGAACAGGTAGCCGTTCGCCATCACCTGCACGAGCAGCGGGTTCAGGAACGAGTTCACGTTGTACGGGCTGATGTACGGGATGCCCGTGATCAGGATGTCGGCTTGGCCCGTGACCGGGACGAGGTACTGGTCGAAGCTGCGCTTCAGCGTGTGCTCGTGGACGGCCTCGGTCTCGCCGGCGAACACCCCGGTCACCCCGAACGGCGAGGGGACGCGCTGGAAGATCGCCTGGCGCGCGGGCTGCGGCACCTTGGAGAGCGTGAAGCGGAGGGCGCGCAGCGCGCTCTTCTCGCCCGCGCTCAGGTCGTCCTCGTTCTTCGCGAGGAACTCGAGCGGGCGATCGAACATGCGGTTGTTGATCGTCGTCTCGATCGTGAAGACGTTGAGCTTCTTGTTGGCCAGCCGGCCCATGCGCTCGACGCTCGTGTGCAGCGCGGAGCTCTTCGGATCCATGTACGAGTAGCAGTCGCGCATCACCCGCGGGTTGTGGTGCGCGCGCAGGCTCCGGTACCCGCACAGGCCGACGGCGACCGACTTGTGCCCGCCGTCCATCGGCACGAGGTTGAGGTTCACGTAGATCACGAGGTCGCTGTCGACCGCGCGCTTGTTGAGCTCGACCTCCTCGCCGACGTCGGTCGTGCCGACGTACTTCATGTTGGCGGCGTTCTCGGCGTCGTGGTTGTAGAGCCTCTTCGGCCAGTAGGCGTTGAAGATCCGGTCGCCGACGATGTGGCGGACCTCCCAGTCCTTCATCCGCCGGTGGACGCTCGTGGCGATGATGATCTCCACGTCGTCGACGCCGTAGTCGGCGAGCAGATCGAGCACGATCGTGAGCACCCGCTCGCGGATGTCGGGGCGCTTCATCTGCGGCAGCGGCAGCGAGATGTCGTCCACCGCGATCGTGACCTTCATCCCCGGGCGGAGCTTCGCGTAGAGCGGCTCCGAGTTGTACGGGTGGTTGATCGCGTAGCGGATCGCGGCGTCGACGTCCTTCAGCGGCTCGATGGGCGGCTTTGCGTAGAGCACCCGGGTGCCGGTGGGCAGGTCGACCTCGACCAGCTGGTCGCCTGAGAAGAGCACCCGGGGGGCGCTGCGGCTGTCTAGCGTGACGACGCAAGGATGGCTCATGGGACCTTCAGAGCAGGGGGTGCGACGTGTTGGGCTGGGTGGTGGCCTCCCGCCGCCGGCGGGAGGAGGCAGGGGTCATGCGGCGAGGTGGAGGATCGGCCAGTGGTACGCCTGCGCCAGCATCTTGAGCTTGCGGTCCGGGTTCACCGCCGCCGGGTAGCCGACGACCGAGAGCATCGGGACGTCCGAGTAGCTGTCCGAGTAGGCGAAGCACTCGTCGAGGTCGTGCCCGTGCGCGTGGGCGTGCTCGCGGATGAGCCGCGCCTTCTCGGGCCCGGCCACCACTGGGCGCAGGAGCTTGCCCGTCGCGAACCGATCCTTCACCTCGAGGCGGTTCGCGATGATGCCCGTCGCGCCGAGGTGATCGGCGAGCAGCTGCATCAGGAAATCCAGCGCGCCGGAGATGAGGACGACGTCGTGCCCCTTGTCGAGGCTGCACTTCACGAGGTCCCGCGCCTTCGCGTAGATCGCCGGCTTGAGCACCTTCGCGAACGCCTCCTCCGCGAGCGCCACGAGGCGATCCTCGGAGACGCCCTCGAACGAGCTGAAGAGCAGCTCGTTGAAGAGGCGCCGATCCTGGAGCTCCGCCATCGCCATCCAGGGCGCCTTCACGATCGCGCGGCCGAGCTTCGCCAGGCTGTGCATCGGCGTCGGCTGGTTCAGCATGTAGAACACCGTCGGGTGCACGAGGTTGGTCGTGACCAGGGTGCCGTCTACGTCGAAGTAGCTCGCCGGCATGCGGGGCAAATCTCCCTGCATGCCGTTTGAGTCAAGATCGAGCTGCCGCGAACCGGTATTCGCAGGCGATCGTCACGCCGCGTCGAGGTGCCACGCCGCGTCGATGGGCTCGTGCAGGTCGTCGGGCCGTCACGCGGCGAACAGGCGCTCGTACCGGTCGTCGAGGTCGACGCCGCCGTCGGTGTCTCCCCGGTCCACCGGGTTGATCCCGCAGTACTCGACGCTCGCCAGGTGGCGCCAGCGCCCGGCGCGCTCGGGCTCGTCGGGCAGCACCGGCGTCGTGCATGGGAAGCAGCCGATGGTGCGGAAGCCCATCCTGTGCAGCGGGTTCTCGAGCGCGTCCTCGTGCGCGGCGAAGTACGCGTCGAGCTCCTCGCCGGTCAGCGACGCGAAGGGGTGGACGCGGAGCGTGTTGTTCGCGGGGTCGAGGCCGAACGGCGCGACCTTGGCGCGGGCGCCGCCCTCGCCCCGCCGCAGCGCCGCGACGAGCGCGTCGTAGCGGCCCCGGATGGCGCTCAGCGGGGCCGATTTGCGGAGGTCGCAGCAGCGCTCCTGGCCCTCCTTCGAGAGGTAGAGCAGCCCTTCCTCGCGCGTCTGCTGCGCGAAGCTGCGCTCGGGCGAGAGCGTGACGACGCGCAGGTTCGGGTGGGTCCGCGCGAGCGCGTCGCGCGTGGCGAGCGTCTCGGCGTGGAGCACGCCGGTGTCGACGAAGACCACGTCGAAGGAGAGCCCGGCGCGGTCGGCCATGTGGCAGAGCGCGGTCCCGGCGCGCTGCATGCTGCTCATGATGGCCGCGCGCGGGCCGAAGGACTCGCGGACGAAGCGGAGGAGCTCGACGGGGGACGCGCCCTGGAAGCGTCGGTTCAGCGGCTCGAGGTGTCGCTCGGTGATGCGCATGAGCGATGCATAGCAGAGCCCGTTTCCTTGATCCGGGTTGCCTTCGCCTGAGCTTGCGCGTAACTCCGCTGGCGAGGAATGACCAGCGTCTATCAAGCCTCAAAAGCGGGCGGGCTCGGCCAGGACCTGCCGGAGCTCGAGCGCCGGCGCTTCCTGTTCGTGACCGGCAAGGGAGGGGTCGGGAAGACGACGATCTCGGGCGCCCTCGCCCTCGCCTTCGCCGCCCGCGGCAAGCGCGTCCTCGTCGCGATGTGCCACACGAAGGAGCGGCTCTCCGCCATCCTCGGCTCGAAGCCGATCGGCCCGGAGGTCATCCAGGTCGCCGAGCGCGTGTCGGCGGTGAACATCGCGCCGGACAGGGCCCTCCGGGAGTACGGCGAGATGGTCCTGAAGATGCGCGCCGCGGCCGATCTCGTCTTCGACAACAAGTACACGCGCACCTTCTTCCGCGCGGTGCCCGGGCTGTTCGAGTGGGCGATGCTCGGCAAGGCGTGGTTCCACACGACGGAGCTGCTCCCGGACGGCTCGAACCGCTTCGACGTGGTCCTGCTCGACGCGCCCGCGACGGGGCACGGGGTGGACATGCTGCGGGTGCCGAAGGTGATCCTCGACGTGGCGCCGCCGGGCATCCTGCGCCGGGACGCCGAGGCGGCGTGGGCGATGTTCAGGGATCCCGCGCGGAGCGGGGTCGTCGTCGTGACGCTCCCGGAGGAGATGCCGGCGACCGAGACCGTCGAGCTCGTGGCGGAGGTCCGGGGCGACCTTGGCCTGCCCGTCCACCGGGTGATCATCAACGGCGTGCTGCCGGCGCTGTTCTCGCCCGAGGAGCAGCGGGCGCTCCTGGTCGACCCGGCGCGCCTCGACATCCAGGCGCCGGCGCGCGCCGCGGACACCGTCGAGAGCGCCTTCGTGGCCGGCGCGCGGCGGGCGATGCGCGAGTCGGTGCAGCGCGAGAGCCTGGCCCGCCTGCGCCGCGATCTCGACCTGCCCACCGTGATGCTGCCGTTCCTCTTCGACGAGGCCTCGACGGCCGCCGGCACGCGGATGCTGGCCGAGCGGCTCTGACGGAGGCCGATGCCGGCGCCCCTGCTGCGAGCGAGCCCGCTGCTCCGCGACGGACGCGCGCTGCTCGACGCCGATCGCCTCGTCCACGCGGGGGTCGCCGACCGGCGCGCGAGCTTCGAGCTCGCCTTCGCCGCGATGCCGCCCCACACGGGTTTTCTCGTGGTCGCGGGGGTCGAGGCGGCGCTCGAGGCGCTCGCGGGGGACGGAGCCCGCTTCGACGCGGCGGCGGTCTCGGCGGCGCGCGCGGCGTGCGGCCTGAGCGACGCGCTCGAGGAGCGGCTCGCCGGCGCGCCGCTCTCGGTCGACATCGACGCGATGCCCGACGGGACGATCGCCTTCCCGGGGACGCCCGTCGCCTCGGTCGAGGGGCCGTTCGTCGAGGCGCTGCTCGTGGGCGCGCTGCTCGCTCCGGCGCTCCGCCGCGGCACGGCCGCGGCGACGCGGGCAGCGCGGCTCCACATCGCGGCGGGCGGCGGCGACATCGTCGACGGGTCGTCGGCGAGCGTGCCGTTCGCCGACGAGGCGCTCGCGCTCGCCCGCGCGGCGCACGTGGGCGGCGCCGTGGCGACGACGAGCGCGCTCGCGGCCACGGCGCTCGGCATCCCGTTCCGCTGCGAGGCGGGGATCGACCTCGGCGAGCTCGCGCCGCCGCCGTCCCCGCTCGAGGGCCGCTGGCCCTGGTACGCCGATCCGATGGTCGACCTCGGGGGCGATGACGAGGAGGCGCTGCTCCTCGAGGCGAGGCGCGTGGGCACGAGCGCGGGCGGCTGGGTCGCGTCGGGGCTCGGGGAGGCCGTCGAGGGGCTGCCGGCGGCGCGCTGCGAGCTCGTGGCGCTCGAGGAGGCGGGCGCGTGGGCGCTCCGGCAGGGCACGAGCGATCGCGGGGACGTGATCGCGGGGCGGAAGATGGTGGCGCGCTACTACGACGAGGCGGGGCGCGCGGCCTTCGACGTGATCCACCTCGCGCACGAGCGGATGCTTGCGCCGCGCGCGCTCGGGGTCGCGAGGCTCGCCCCGCTCGCGCGCGCGGCGATGCGCGGCGGGCGCGCGCTCGAGTCGCCGGAGCCGGCGAGCGCCGGGCGCGAGCGCTCCCTGGCGGCGCGCCAGCTGCTGCCGGACGCGGTCGCGCTCCTGCGCGCGCCGGCGAGGTACCCGGTGCAGCTCTCGCCGGCGCTGATCGCGCTGCGGGAGCCGGATCCGCCGGGGGGGCTGCGGTAGTTTCCTGGTGAGCTCGAGGTCTCGATGAGCTGACCGGCCCCGGGGAGGGAGCTCGTCGGGGTCCGCGGCCTGGCCCTCTGCTTCATCGACTACGCTGCCGAGCTCCCGTACTTCAGAGAGGAGGTCCTGCCCCGCCTTGTCGATATGGGCGTCCGCCGGCCTGGCTGATCACTCGGAGACCTTGATCAGCAGCTTTCCGATCTTGTTCGGCTGGAAGAGCATCGCGAGCGCATCCGGGGCGTTCTCGAGGCCTTCCACCACGCGCTCGCGCCAGGTGATCTTGCCCTCCTTGATCCAGCCGTGGATCTTCTCGAAGGCCTCGGGGAAGCGCGCTTGATGATCGAGGATGACGAAGCCTTGCAACCGGAGCCGCTGCATCAGTATCAGCGGAAAGCGCACAGGGCCAGGGCGGGGCTGCTTGTCGTTGTACGTCGAGATGAGGCCGCAGATCGTGACCCTTCCGAAGAGGTTCATCTTGTCGAGCACGGTGTCCAGGATGTCGCCGCCTGCGTTCTCGAAATCGATGTCGACACCGTCTGGACAGGCGCGGTCGAGCGCCGCCGCGACATCCTCGGTGCGGTAATTGATGCAGGCGTCGAAGCCGAGCTCCTCGGTCACATAGCGGCACCCGGCGTCGCTGCCGGCGATGCCCACCACGCGACAGCCCGCGATCTTGCCCATCTGGCCGACCAGGGAGCCCACGGAGCCGGCGGCGGCGGACACGACGATGGTCTCGCCGGGCCTCGGCTGCGCGATATCGAAGAGGCCGACATAAGCGGTGAAGCCGCCGGCCACGTGAAGTGGGCAGAGGAAGGCGCCGAGCGGGACGTCCAGCGCGGGCAAGCGCGTGAGGGCGAGGTCGCCGGGAGCCGCGACGTTGTAGTCCTGCCAGCCGAGGAGGCCGGAGACGAGGTCTCCTGCGCCATAGTCGGGGTGACGGGAGCGCTCGACGACGCCGACGCCGAGCGCGCGCATCACCTCGCCCTGGTTCACGGGCGGCATGTATTGCTTCATGTCGCTCATCCAGAGCCGGTTCGTCGGATCGACGGACAGGTAGCGCGTGCGGACGAGGACTTCGCCGTCGCCAGGCTCCCGGACCGGCGCCTCGCGGAGCTCGAAATGGCTGCGGTCCGGCGGGCCCTCGGGGCGCGCCTTCAGGATGTAGTGGCGGTTGGAGAGGGACGAGGTGCTCATGAGGCGAAGCTAGACGCCCGGGGGCCGCACCGGAAGGTGCAACCCGACCCGGCGGAAGAGGTGTAGGCCGAGGACGTGTGGGGGCCGGTGGCGAGTTGAACTCGCATACCAGCGGTTCAATCGATGCAATCCAGAGCGGATACCGGGCGCGTCATGCCCCCATAGCAGCGGCGAGGACGGGCGGCAGGGCCCCGGCGAGGGCGCCTCAAGCGCCGGCACGCACGCCGACCGTCATGGTCTGCGCGCCGAGCGGGAACCACGCGAGCCAGGGCTCGAGCGGCCGCAAGGGCGCGAGCGGCCGCGGGAAGAACAGCACGTAGTCCTGCCGCACCGAGGCAAGCGCGCCTGCGAGCAGCGCGCGCACCTCGCGTGGCGGAAGCAGGATGGCGTCGTCGTCGAACGGACACAGCCGCACCGCTCGCCGCGTGAGCGGGTTGTACGGGTTGTGCTCGAAGACGAACAGGCGCCCACCCCGCTTGAGCTTGGCCGCAACCGCCTGCACCAGCCTGGAGCGCTCGGGCGGCGGAACGTGGTGCAACACGCCCGACAGCACGGCCGCGTCGAACCGCTCGCTCGGGATGGCGGCCTCCTCGCCGTACACGGTCGCGCTCGGAGCCTGCTCGCGCGCAAGCTTGGCGCTCTCCGCCGACGGATCGAAGGCGCCGACGAAGGCGAAGCGACCGCAGAGCAAGCGCGTGAGGCTGCCGGTGCCGCAGCCGTAGTCGAGCACGCTGTGCGCGCTGGACACGCCGGCCCGCGCCAGGCACCCGAGCTTGTGCTCGGCGAAGTACTCGGGCCCTTCCCCGCTCAGGCGCACGCTCCGCTGGTGCGCCTCGCGGTAGGTGGGGGCGTAGTGATCGAACTTTTCGACTTCGGAGGCGCGATCGAGCGACACGCCGGTCACCGTAACATCCGCGCCGCCGCGCCGCAGCATCGCGGCACGTGGAGGGCAGCGGTCCTCCGTCGCGGCTCACATGTCGAGCAAGAGCTGCGTCAGGATGTAGTTCGTGACGAGCACGGTGACGCAGCTCTCGACGACCGCGCGCGTGGTCGCGACGCCGACGCCGCGCGCGCCGCCCGAGGCGTAGAAGCCGTGGCGGCACGAGACCGACGAGACGATGAAGCCGAAGACGCACGCCTTGATGAGCCCCATGGAGATGTCCTTGGGGAGGGCGAAGTCGCGGATGCTCTGGAAGAACGCCCCCTCGTCGCCGCCGAGCCAGAGCACGGCGACGAGGTACGAGCCGCACATGCCGACGCTCGTGTACAGGATGCAGAGCAGCGGCAGCATCACCGTCGCGGCGAAGAGCCGGGGCGAGAGCAGGTACTGCACGGGGCTCACGCCCATCGTCGCGATCGCGTCGATCTGCTCGGTGACGCGCATGTTGCCGAGCTCCGCGGCCATCGCGCTGCCGGCGCGGGCGGTGACCATGATCGCGGAGAAGACCGGCGCGAGCTCGCGGGCCAGCGAGACCGCGACGAGGCCGCCGACGCGGCCCTCGGCGCTGAACGCGCGCAGCGCGTAGGACGTCTGCAGCGTGACGACCATGCCGCTGAAGACGCCGGTCAGGCCGACGATGAAGACCGACTGCGCGCCCATGAAGTCCATCGCCGCGAGGAACTGGGCGGGGCGGAACGGCGGGCGCACGAGCCAGACGATCGTCTGGAAGGTGAGCGTGACGATGTTGCCGATGTTGTCGAGGAACGCGAGGACCGGCTCCAGCGCCCTGTCGAGCAGCTGGCCGCGGCTGGTCTCAGCGCCTTCCTTCACGGTGCGCTCTTGTACCACGCAACGCCGCCGCGCACGGGGCCGGGCTCGCGACGACCCCGCGCGCCCGCTCGCCCGCGCCGCGGCGCGCGCTTCGCGCCGGCGCGTGGCCGGGGAGGGCCGCCCGGCGGGCGGGCGCACGGCCTGATGGGCTTTCGCGGTGGCAGGTGGGGGTGCCGCCGGAGAGGTGCCCGCTGCGCCGACTCCGGGAGGCCACACGGGGTAGGGCTGCGCCGCGGTGGTGCCTTCGCACCATGGGGCGGTGCCTGGCTGCGTCATGGTAGAGGCGTGGCACCGGCAAGAGGCGCGGAAGGACACGATCCTCTCAGCGCTCAACTTGCCCAGGGCGGCGGCCAGCGGACCCAGCGATCCCGGCGAAAACCGCTAGCTCCCCAGGTTTCCACCGCGTATCACCCATCGAGCCTCGATGCGAATCGACGAGATCCGGTTGATCAACTTCCGCGCCTTCGAGCGGTTCGCGCTGCATCTGGAGCCGCGGCTCACGGTGCTCGTCGGCCGCAACGGGACGGGCAAGACGACCGTGCTCGAAGGGCTGGCAGTGGCGCTGGGCGCGTGGCTGAGCTTCTTCAACGCGAGCCGGGACGACCGCCCGATCGCGAAGTCGGCAGCGCGCTTTGTTACCACGATGCACGGCGGCGTCCCGAGCATGGCGACGTGCTACCCGGTGCGCGTCGAAGCGAGCGGTGAAACCCCGCTGGGCCACGTGGCGTGGGCGAGGGAGCTTCGCGGCGCAGACAGCCGCACGACGACGGGCGTCACCAAGTCCGGTCGGGAAGGTCCGCTGGAGGCGACCCGGTTCATGCCTCGTGGCATCGAGGATGCGATATCGGGCGCCGAGCCCATCGCGCTCCCGGTGCTCGCCTACTACGGAACAGGTCGGCTGTGGCACCACAAGCGGGACAGGAACCCCGAGAGGGCGGGCTTGAAGTCCAGGCTTCAAGGCTACCGGGCCTCGCTCGAGGCCGCGTCCGACCAGAAGGGGTTCGAGGCCTGGATGGCTTGGCGCGAGGAGGATCGCGTCCAGCGCCTCGCGCGGGCCGCGGAGGAAGGGCGCCCGCTCTCCGAGGTGCGAAGCCCCGAGCTGGAGGGGGTGAGCGCGGCGGCGTGCGCTTGCCTCGAGGGAGCTCGCCGGATCTATTACAGCGCCAACCACCAGGAACTGCGCGTCGACTTCCTGGATGGCTCCTCCCTCCCCTTCGGGGCTCTCTCCGATGGCCAGCGGAACCTCATCGCGGTGGCGGCAGACATCGCGTGGCGCGCGACGCAGCTCAACCCGCAGCTCGGCGCCGAAGCACCGGCGCGGGCCACGGGCGTCGTGCTCATCGACGAGGTAGATCTCCACCTCCACCCCGCGTGGCAATGGCGCGTGCTCGACGATCTTCTTCGCGCGTTCCCCGGCATCCAGTTCGTCGTGACGACGCACTCGCCTCAGGTGATGTCGGCGGCCCCGCGCGGATCGGTGCGTCTCCTCGACCCGGATCACCAGGCGCACCGGGTCGAGAGGATCGCGGGAAAGGACACCAACACCATCCTGGAGGACATCCTCGGTGCCCCGTCGCGCCTGAAGGAGACGCAGGACAAGCTCGACGAGCTCGCGCGGTTGATCGACGACGGCCAGCTCGAGGCAGCGAAGGCGCTGCTGGCGGAGCTATCGAGCCTCCTCGGCGAGGACGACGCTCAGATCGTCACCGCGCGGTGGGAGATCTCCATGGCGGAGACCGGAAATGCGCCGGATTGAGAAGGCCCGCGAGCCCGCGTGCCTGGCCGACCTCCGGGGCACCCCTGGCGCAGCCTGGAGCTCGGTGCATGGAACACAGCGGCAGCAGATGCGGGAGCACGCGTTCAAGGAGCAGCATGGGCTCTGCGCGTACTGCATGTCCCCGCTGCCGGGACCGCCGAGCGCCGAGGGCATGAAGATCGAGCACTTCGAGACCCGCGCGCTGTCGCCGGAGCTGGTCTTCGACTGGGACAATCTGCTCGGGGTCTGTTTGGGCGACGTGGGCATCCGCGAGGGCGGAGGAGAGCACCGCAAGCGCTATCACTGCGACACCTACCGCGGACATCTCCCGAGAGAGGAGCAGCGGATCGAGCTGAACCCGGCGGCGTCTCCGCCCGACGTCAGTTCGATGTTCTCGTATACGAACCAGGGGGAGATGCGACCCGCCGAGGGCCTGGAGCCCGCGATGCGCGCCAGCGTCGAAGCGCAGATCGAGCGTCTGAACCTCAACATCGCTCGTCTTCGACGGAACCGGAGGGACGTGATCGGTGCCCTCCGGTCTCAATTCCAAAAGAAGGCGCCGCGGGCCGCACGCGTGAAGGAGTTGCTGGAGCTTGCATCGACTCCGGATGGGACCGGTCTCTTGCCGCCCTACTGCCAGGCTGCTGCCTACTACCTGGAAAAGAAGCTCCGGCAGCTCGGCTGAAGCGGCGCATGCGGATCGACCTTGTCGAACGCGCGTCGCGCCTTCGACTCACGCAGCAGTCGCTTCCACCGAGCCGCTCGCCTGCGGCACGTCGCCATGGCGAGCGGAGCCTACAGGGGCCGCTCCCCCTCCAGCGCCGCGAGCACCTCGCCGCTCCGCGCGCCGGTCGCCCTGATCTCGGCGGCGCGGCCGGGCGCGGCCGGGTCCTCGGGGGCGGCGAGGTGGATCAGGAGCGCGTCGCCCCCGAGCGCCTCCACGAACGGCTCGCCCCACTCCACCACGACGAGCGCGCCCTCCGCGCGGCGCTCGCGCAGCCCGAGCTGGGCGAGCTCCGCGGCCGCGTCGTCGCGCGCGCCCCCCGCGGAGGACGCGCCCCCGAGGCGGTAGGCGTCGGCGTGCGCGATGGGGACCCGGCCCTCGTGCTCGTGGACCAGCGTGAACGTCGGGCTGGTGATCGGGAGCTGCGGCGGGACGCCGAGCGCCCGGCAGAGGGCCCGGGCGAAGAACGTCTTCCCGGCGCCGAGATCGCCGGCGAGGACGACCAGATCGCCCCCCGCGAGGCGCGCGGCGAGCGCCCGTGCCAGGCGGATGGTGCTGCGGCGGCTCGGCAGCTCGATGCGCATGCGTCAGAACCGGACCCCGGCGCCGAGCGTCGCGCCGACCAGCAACAGGGAGCCGCCCCCCGTGGGAACCCACCGGAGGTTGCCGAGCTGGGCCTCGAGCTGCACCGAGGGGCTCAGCGCGAGCGCGACGTCGAGCGACGCCCCGAGCACCGGGTGGACCTCTAGATCGCCGTGGTACGTCGTGAGATCGGGGCCCACGGCGCCGGGGGCGGACCTGAAGAACGCGCCCGCGCGGAGCGACGGGCCGAGGTGGAGCGGGAACGCGCGCCACGCGCCGTCGTGCGGCGTCAGGCTGGGCGTCAGCAGCAGGCGCGCGCCGCCCTCGATCCAGCCGGCGAAGGGGCCGGCCAGGTTGCCGCCGCCGCCGGCGAACAGCTCGAGCCCGCGGTCGCCGGGCGCATAGGCCACGCGCGCCTCCCCGACCAGCGAGGCCGCGCTGCCGCTCGCGCCCGGGAGGCGCGCCGCCGCGACGGCCAGCCCGAGCGACGCGGAGAGGGCGACCCGGCGCCCGCCCGAGTACGCCGGCCAACCGCGCTCCGGCCCGAGGGGATACGCCATCAGCACCTCCTTCGCGGGCGGCGCGGGCGGCGGCGCCGGCACGGGGGGCAGCACGATCGCCCCGCCCGCGGACGGAGGCGGGGGCGCGCTCGCCGGAGCGGAGCGCGCGGCGCGCTCCCAGGGGAGCTCGCCGGCGCCGACGCCCTCCGGGCGGAGCAGGACCGCCAGCATCTCCTGCGTCTGCCGGGCCTCTTTACCCCGGTCGACCTCCCTGGCGACCGACTCGACCCGGCCCGTCGAGGCGAGGTACGCGGTGAGCTCGATCCGGGTGGTCGTGACCGCAGGATCGACGGTGCCGGTCAGGACCCAGTCCGTGCCCGTCCGCGCGCCCACCGCGCGGTACTCGTCCGCGCTGTCGGCGACGCCATCGGCGACGTCCTTGAGCGCGGCAGCGACCGCGCCGTCCGGCGCCGTGGTGTGGCCGAGGGCGGCGAGCCCGCGCGCGACCTCGGCCTGGGCGGCGCTCCGGGCGGCCTCGTCGGTGCCCCCGCGCGTGGGGAGCAACGCCACCCGATCGGCGAGCGCGGCAGGGGCGATCGCCAGGAGCGCGGCGGCGGCGGCACAGGAGAGGGCTCGGCGGATCATGCGGCGCCATGCTACGCCCGCCGGCAGGCCGGAGCAGCCCCGGGGCGACGCGCCGGCACGGTCTCCACGCGCGGCCTCGCGCGTCGTGCCCCGCGCTGGCCGGGCGCCGGCCACGTGAGCCGCGTCATTCACCGCGCTTTCGCCCCGCTCATCGCGCTTTCCCGCTCTCGCGGTGGCCGATCACCCGCGGCAGCACGCGCCGCCCGCCGAAGCCGTCCGCCGCCGTCGTCCAGAGCTCCGCCGTCGCGGTGCTCATGGCGCTCGCGGCAGCGAGGCGCCGCGCCTTCACCTCCGCCGGGTCCTCGGTGCCCGTCTTCGGCAGCCGCTGCACGCCGGCCCAGGCGAGCACGCCGGCGTCGCGCCCGAGCGCCGCCCAGAAGCTCGGCGGCGACGGATGGGTGGCGAGCCACGCCGCGAGCGCGGCCGCCGCTCCCGAGCCAGGCGTCGCCCTGGGATCGCCCGCGCCCGGCGGAGGCTGCGCGCCGGAGGGCGCCGCGAGGAGCGGGAAGAGCCCCGCCGTCGCGACGAGCGATCCCGGCGGCGGCGCGACGGCCGCCTCGAAGGCGAGCGCGATCGTCACCGAGCGGGGAGCCGCGCGGAGCGCCTGGTCCGCGCAGCGCGC
Organism: Sorangium sp. So ce302; assembly: GCF_051530145.1. Classification (GTDB taxonomy): domain Bacteria; phylum Myxococcota_A; class Polyangia; order Polyangiales; family Polyangiaceae; genus Sorangium; species Sorangium cellulosum_B. Next base: position 12,086,662 of record NZ_CP150326.1, read on the forward strand.
GTCGCCGGCGAGGACCATCCCGCGGATGGCCGGGGGCCGGAGAGCGCGCGCGTCGAAGGTCCCGTCGCAGGGCAGCGCCAGCGCGATGCCGCGCTCGGCCAGCGGCGCGGCCCCGGCGGCGCCCGCCGTCGCGGCCCCGGTAGCGCCCGCCGGCGTGGCCCCCGCAGCGCCCGCCGGCGCGGGGGCCGCGTCCTTCCGGACCTCGGCATCGCCGCCCACGAGCGCCACCGGCTTCGCTCCCCGCTCCGCGAGCGCGGCGGCGAGCACCTCGATGCTCCTCGCGGGCTCCTCGCCCACGACGAAGACGAACGCGCCGTCCAGCGCCGCCGGCTCCGGCGGGTGGACGAGCAGCACCGGGATCGCGTGCGTCCGCGCGAACTTCGCCGCCTCGGTCGCCTGCTCCCGATCGGAGCCGGCGATGAGCACCGCGGCGCCCTCGGCGGTGAGGCTGTTCAGCGCCTCGTCCACGCTGCCCTCGCCGCCGTCGTCGCGGCTCACGAGCCGCGCGTCCGAGCCCGGCCGGAGCAGCCCGAGCCCGTGCGCCACGCCGGCGGCGATCTCGACGCCCCGGCGGCGCGACGCGGCCGTGCGCGTCGACAGCAGCAGGCCGACCGTGGGCGGCTCGACGCGCGCGGCCCCCGCGCCGGCCGCGAGCTCGAAGATCGCGTCGCGCTGGGTGCCGAGCGCCGCGTCGGCCCGATCGAGCAGCTCCTTCGCGAGCGCCACGTCGCGGCGCTCGCGGGCGACGATCGCGAGGCGCTCGGCGACGAGCGAGCGCAGGTCGACCTCCGGGCTCACGACCTCGCCGGTCGCCCGCCCGGCGCGGAGCGCCTGGACGAGGTGATCGATCGGCACCTCGCGCAGCTGCGCCCCGATCTGCGCCCGGACGGCGGCGCGCCGGTCGTCGTCGGCCTCGCGCAGCCAGACGCTCATCAGCTCGATCGCCTGCGTCCACGCGCCCGCCTCCATCGCGGCGGCGGTGACCTCCTCGTTGAGGAGCGCGCGCACGTACGCGTCGATCATCTTGCTCACCAGCGGGCGCAGCACCCCGAAGGCGGGCCTCGGCTTGCCGGCTCGCCGGAGCGCCGCGCCGCGGATCACGCGCGCGAGATCTCCGATCGCGCTCCGCCCCGCCGCCTCGACCTCGGCCGCGAGCGCCCCGGCGCGGCGCAGGTCCCCGCGCTCCAGGGCGATCCACGCGAGGTGGACGGTCGCGACGCGCGCGAGGTCGTCGGAGGCGTGGCGCCCCCGGAAGGCGAGGAGCTCCGGCTCGAGCGCGATGCGCTCCGCGCGCGCGCCGTTCGCGAAGCGCGAGAGGAGGGGGCGCAGCTCGGCCTGGGCCGCGGGCGACCCGGCCAACGCCGGGCTCACCGGCGCTCCGCCCTCCTGCGCGCCGCAGCCGGCGCCGGCGGTCGCGGCGGCGAGCGCGAGCAGGGCCGTCGCCGCGATCGCGGCCGCGCGGGCGTGAAGTGGCCGACGTTGCCCGGCGGCGCCGCGGCGCGGGCGAGATGCCGCGCCGCCGCTCGACGCGCCAAAGGCAGCGGAAAACCGGCCGGAACTGTTGACTGCGTTCACCTTGACGTCACCCGGGGCATCCCATACACCCGCCGCGCCCGCCTTCCATCGAGGTCAGCGTGTCCGAGGCAACCCCCGCGAGATCGCTCTTTCACGAGAGCCGCCGGTCCTTTCTCCTGCGCAAGCTGCATTCTCTCACCGGCGCCCTCCCCGTGGGCGGTTTCCTGCTCTTCCATTTCTGGACGAACGCGAAGGCGCTCCAGGGGCAGGAGCGGTTCGACGCGGCCGTCGCCGAGATCTCGCACATGCCGTACCTGCCCGTGCTCGAGATCGGGCTCGTCGTGCTGCCGCTCGCGTTCCACGCCCTCTACGGGGTCAAGCTGGTGCTCGAGGGCAAGCCGAACGTCGGCAGCTACACGTTCTCGCGCAACTGGATGTACACGCTGCAGCGGGTCACGGGGGTGCTCGCCTTCGCGTTCATCGGCTTCCACCTCTGGTCGTACTGGGCGCAGAAGTGGCTGGGCCGGATGGCGCCCGAGGAGTTCTACCCGCGGCTGTGCGCCGACATGGCGTCGACGGTCGGCGGCGTCCCGGTGATCGCGCTCGTCTACCTCTTCGGCATCGCGGCGAGCGTGTTCCACTTCGCCAACGGCCTCTGGGGCTTCTGCTTCTCGTGGGGGATCACCGTGTCGCGCCGGGCGCAGCGGATGGCCGCGGTGGTCTTCGGCGCGGTGGGCCTCGTGGTCTTCCTGTTCGGCGCCAACACGGTGATCTATTTCGCCACCGGCGCGCCGTTCCCCGGGACGCCGGGCCCGTCGGCGGAGGGGGGCCGCACCTGCGCGGACATCGCGTCGTCGTCGACCGGTTCCACCGGCGCGCCCGCGCACGCGTCTGTCGGCGCCGGCGCCGGCGCCGACGTGGGCGCGCCGGCCTCGCACTGACCATCGTATCGGCCGCGCCCTTCCGGGGAGCGGCGCGGGAGCATCGGGATCGAACATGGCCGCGAAGAGCACGACGAGGAGCGAGGGGGGGAAGGTTCGGCGCGTGATCGTCGTCGGGGGCGGGCTCGCCGGCCTGATGACGGTGATCAAGCTGTGCGAGGCGAAGGTCCCTGTCGACCTGATCTCCCTCGTGCCGGTGAAGCGCTCGCACTCGGTGTGCGCGCAGGGCGGCATCAACGCCTCGGTGAACACGAAGGGCGAGGGCGACAGCCCCCAGGTGCACCTCGAGGAGACGGCGTACGGCGGCGATTTCCTCGCGAACCAGCCGCCCGTCAAGGGGATGGCCGAGGCCGCGCCGGGCATCGTGAACATGCTCGATCGCATGGGCGTGCCGTTCAACCGGACGCCGGAGGGCCTGCTCGACTTCCGCCGCTTCGGCGGCACGCTCTACCACCGCACGGCGTTCGCCGGCGCCACGACGGGGCAGCAGCTGCTCTACGCGCTCGACGAGCAGGTGCGGCGGTACGAGCTCGCCGACGTGACCGACGAGCACGGCGTGGCGATCCCGGGCGAAAAGATGGTCCGGAAGTTCGAGTTCTGGGACTTCCTCGAGGCGATCCTCGACGACTCCGGCACGTGCGTGGGCTGCGTCGCGCAGGACCTGAAATCGATGCAGATCCGCGCCTTCACGGGCGACGCGGTCGTGCTCGCGACGGGCGGCTGCGGCATCGTCTTCGGCCGCTCCACGCTGAGCGTCATCTGCACGGGGACGGCGGCGTCGGCGGTCTACCAGCAGGGCGCGGTGTACGCGAACGGCGAGTTCATCCAGGTGCACCCGACGGCGATCCCGGGCGCCGACAAGCTGCGGCTCATCTCGGAGAGCGCGCGCGGCGAGGGCGGCCGCGTCTGGGTGCCGAAGGACAAGACCGACGCGCGGAGCCCGCGGGACATCCCCGAGAAGGAGCGCGACTACCTGCTCGAGCGGATGTACCCCGGCTACGGCAACCTCGTCCCCCGCGACATCGCCGCGCGCGCGATCTTCAAGACGTGCTTCCACGAGGGGCGCGGCATCTGGAGCCCCGCGACGGGCCGGAACGAGAACGAGGTCTACCTCGACCTGACCCACAAGGACGAGAAGTTCCTCCGGTCGAAGCTCGCGGGCATCCTCGAGATCTACGAGAAGTTCGCGGGCACCGACCCGTACAAGAACCCGATGAAGGTCTTCCCGGCGGTCCATTATTCGATGGGCGGCCTGTGGGTCGACTACGAGGCGGACGCGCGGGGCTCGCTCAAGGCCGGGTCGCCGCGCAACCACGCGACGAGCATCCCGGGCCTCTACGCGGTGGGCGAGGTGGACTACCAGTACCACGGGGCCAACCGGCTCGGCGCCAACTCGCTGCTCTCGTGCATCTACGCCGGCATGGTGTGCGGGCCGGCCGTCGCGACCTATCAGCGGAGCATCAAGCGGAGCGCGCTCGACCTGCCGCGCTCGATCTTCGACAAGGCCGAGAAGCGCGCGGAGTCGAGCTACCAGCGCATCCTGACGCAGAACCAGGACGCGAAGCAGCCGGAGAACGCGTACCGGCTGCACCAGGAGCTCGGTGAGACGATGCTGCGCGACTGCACGATCGAGCGCGACAACGCCACGCTCGACCGGGTGCTCGAGAAGCTCGGCGAGCTCGAGGAGCGGGCGGGGCGGATCAAGTGCACGGACACGGCCCCGCGGGTGAACCAGGGGGCGCAGTTCGTGCGCCACCTCGAGAACATGCTGGTGCTCGCGCGGGTCATCGCGCAGGGCGCGAGGAACCGCGACGAGTCGCGCGGGGCGCACTACAAGCCGGAGTTCCCGGCGCGGAACGACGCCGCGTGGATGCGCACGACGCTGGCGCGCCACGAGGAGAAGGGCGCGGTGAGGTTCGTCCGCGAGTTCGACTACGCGTGCGCCGGCCAGTCGATCCACGTGACGGACGCGGTGGACACGTCGCTCGTGACGCCGCGGGAGCGGAAGTACGAGCAGGCGGGCGCGGCGAGCGCGGCGAGCGCGGCGAGCGCGCAAGCGACAGGGAAGCTGTCGCAGAAGAGCGTGTAGGATGGCCAAGGCGAGCGGAGACGAGGCGAACGGGGCGGCGGCGCCGGCGCAGCCGAAGGGCGAGGGCCGGCTTGTGCACCTGCGCGTGCGGCGGCAGGACACCGCGGATCGGACGGAGTCGCGGCGCTGGGAGGAGTTCAAGGTCCCCTACCTGCCGCAGATGAACGTGATCAGCGCGCTGCAGCAGATCCAGAAGGATCCGCGGACCGTGGACGGCAAGGAGGTGGCTCCTGTCGTCTGGGAGGCGGTGTGTCTGGAGGAGGTGTGCGGCTCGTGCACGATGGTGATCAACGGTCGAGTCAGACAGGCCTGCTCGGCGCTCATCGACCAGCTCGCGCCGAAGGGCGAGGTGATCACGCTGGAGCCGATGTCCAAGTTCCCGCTCGTGCGCGACCTGCTCGTCGACCGGAGCCGGATGTTCGAGGACATGAAGCGCGTGCGGGCGTGGATTGACATCGACGGCACGCACGAGCTCGGCCCGGGCCCGCGCGAGTCGCCGGAGCGGCAGCAGGAGCGATATCCGCTCTCCCGCTGCATGACGTGCGGCTGCTGCGTCGAGGCGTGCCCGCAGTACAGCGACGGGACGAAGTTCGTCGGCGCCTTCGCCATCAACCTGGTGCGGCTCTACAACATGCACCCTTCGGGGGCGATGCACGAGGGCGAGCGCCTCGAGTCGGTGATGAGCGAGGGAGGGATCACCGATTGCGGCAAGTCGCAGAACTGCGTCGAGGTGTGCCCGAAGGAGATCCCGCTCGTCGACTCGCTCGCGGCCGTCTCCCGCGACACGACGAAGCGCATGCTGTTCGGCTGGCTGCTGAAGTAGGCGCGCCCCCCTCTAAGGAAACAGCGACCCCGTCCCGAGCCCGTTCCCGAGCCCCATCTGCAACGCGTCCGGCGCGCGCGGCCGCGCCAGCTTGCCCATGCGCATCCCGACGATGTGCGTGATCAGCGTGCAGGCCTGGTGCGCCCGCGCCGTCGCCTCGCACCCCATCCAGGCGCCGAGCGGCTCCCGCTCGCCTTCCTCGCTGTAGCGGATCACCGCGCCGCCCTCGGCGACCGTGATCCAGGCGTTCGCCTGGCGCGGCAGCGAGGCGTGCAGCACGCCGACCTGGCCCAGCGGATCGTCGTTCGGGCCGGTGACCCGGCCGTCCGGCTCGAGCAGCGCCACCGGCTCGGCCTCCAGGCCGAACACGCGCCCGCCGCGATCGACGCTGAGCTGGTGCTCGCCGTTCACGAGGATCTTGCCGTCCGGCATGACGTCGATCGTGAGGTCGGCGAGCGCCCAGCGCGCGCGGGGGATGTCGAGCAGCGCGCCGCCGCGCACCCAGTTGGCGGGGGGCGTCGCGGCGCACGCCGCGAGCAGCGAGAGCGGTACGACGAGAGCGAGGCGTCGCATGCGCCGAGCATACCGCAAGGACGCGCGGCGCGTGGGCCGGCGGGCCAGGGCGGCCTGCTCGTTCTGGAGGATGGATGGAAGCGCGGCGCGTGGGCCGGCGGGCCAGGGCGGCCTTACACCTTCTCGGTCCCGGTCGTGCCGAGCAGCCCCGTCGGCTTCACGAGGAGCACCCCGATCAGCACCGCGAACACAAGGACGTCCTGCAAGCCGGAGTAGGGCGTGAGCTTCGTCATCTCTCCGATGATCCCGATCAGCATGCCCCCGAGCATGGCGCCCGTGATGTTGCCGATGCCGCCGATGACCGCCGCCACGAACGCGCGGTTGCCGATCACGACGCCCATCGTGGGGTACACCTGCGACTGATCGAGGCAGTACAGCACCGCGCCCACCGCCGCGAGCATCGAGCCCGTGAGGAAGGTGAGCGCGATGATGCGGTTCGTGCGGACGCCCATCAGCCGGGCGGCCTCGACGTTCACGCTGAGCGCGCGCATCGCCTTGCCCGTCCAGGTGCGCCGCACGAGCAGCTCCAGGCCGATCATCACGAGGATCGAGGTGACGAAGATCACCTGCCGCGTGTTCTCGATCGGCAGGAGCTGCGGATAGCCGCGGTAGCGGGCGGTGAAGAGGAGCTGCGCCAGGTTCTGGAGGAGCACGCTCATCCCGAGCGCCGTGACCAGCGGCGTGATCCGGGTGTTCGCGAGGCCCCGCCCCCGCGAGCGCAGCGGCGCGTAAGCCACCTTCTCGACGAGGACCCCGAGGACGCCCGCGAAGGCCATCGCGCAGAGGGTGCCGGCCACGCCCGCGAACAGCGGCGCGCTGCCGCCGCCGAACGCCGCGATCCCGAAGAGCCCGGCGAAGGCGCCCATCATGAAGATCTCGCTATGAGCGAAGTTGATGAGCTTGAGGATGCCGTAAACCATCGTGTAGCCGAGGGCGACGAGCGCGATCATCGACCCCTGGGCGAGCCCTGTGATCAGGGCATTCACGATCTTCTCCATGGAGACCTCTTTAACGCACGTTCCGCACGTTCCGCGCGCTCCTCACGTCCGAGCCAGCGCGCGGGGACGACCGCTACTGCTTCGCAGCCTTCTCGTTGACCGTCGCGTAGTAGGTAAACTGCTTGTCCTTGATCCGGACGATGACGACCGGCTTGTCCGCGTTGCGCTCGGCATCGATGGTGATGACGCCCGTCGCGCCCTGGAACCCCTTGGTGTCCTGGATGGCCGCCCGGATGTCGTCCGGCGTCATCGCCTTCGCGCGGCCCATCGCGTCGGCCAGCAGCCTGGCCGCGTCATAGCCCTGCGCCGCGATGCTCGACGGCGTGCGGTTGTACCGCTCCTTGTACTTCTTCACGAAGGCCTGGGAGTTGGGCCAGGGGACGTCCGGCGCGTAGTGGTTCGTGAAGTACGCGCCGTCGAGCTCCTCCGCGGCGTCGCGCAGAAGCTCGTTCGCGTCCCACCCGTCGCTGCCGACGAACATGCTCCCTGGTACGCCCGCGGCCTTGGCCTGCCGCGCGACAGGGGCCATGCTCGTGTAATAGATCGGCGCGTAGATCATCTCCGGGTTCGCCGATTTGAGCTCGTTGATGTACGTCGTGAAGTTGGTCTCCTTCTTGAGGAAGCTCTTCTCCATGACGATCTCGCCGCCTAGGCGCTTCACCTCGTCGCGGAAAACCTTGGCGAGGCCCGACGAGTAGAGGTCGTCGGAGGCGAAGAAGAGCCCCACCTTCTTCTTGCCGAGCGTGTTCACGATGAACTGCGCGCCCATCTGGCCCTGCACGTCGTCCGTGAAGCAGGCGCGGAACACGAACGGGCCGACCTTCGTCACGTCCGGGTTCGTGGATGACGGCGTGATCATCGGCACCTTCTTCTTGTTGGCGACGATGCCGCCGGCGCGCGACCGCGACGAGGCGACCTCGCCGAGGAGGGCCAGCACGTGATCCCGATCGATGAGCTGCAGGACCTTGTTGGTCGCCTCCTCGGGCTTCGACTTGTTGTCCTCGTAGAGGACGTGGATCGGCTTGCCCTTGACCCCACCGGCCTTGTTGATCTCGTCGATCGCGAGATCGATAGCCTCCTTCGAGTCGACGCCGAACGCCGTCTCCTCGCCCGAGAGGCTGAAGTAAGCGCCGACCTTCCACTCGGCGTCGTCCTTGGCGTGCTGGGCGGCGTTGTCGGCCGAACCCTCGCTCTTCTTGTCGCAACCGAGCGTCATCGCGCTGAGCGCGAGCGCCCCGGCGATCATCTTCACCAAACCCCGTCGTCCGAGCATGTCGTCGTCCTCCCTGTCGCCGGGCTGCCTCGCGTGGGGTCGCCCGCGGTGGCCATGGCCGCCCACGGAGCGGCTCAGAGCGCGTGTACTCACCGCGTCTACCATTGTCTACGCGGCACGTCAGCACCGTCGGGCCGCGATGCGGTCGGCGTGGAGCATCTTAAGTGTTCGACTTTCCACGGATTCCGGCGGCCGAGCCCGGCGTCGTGGCGCGCGGCGTCGCGCGCCGCGGCCAGCCAACGCGGTGCGCATGGCGGCTAGCCGACGCGGCGACTGGTCAACGGGGTGCACATGGCGGCTGCGCAACGCGGCGGCTGCTCAACGTGGCGGCTGCTCAACGCGGCGGCTGGTCAACGCGGCGGTCGATCGACGCGGCGGCTAGCCGGTGCGGCGCGCATGGACGAAGTGCTCGACGTTCCCCTTCGGCCCGCGCACCGCGCTGTCGACCTGGCCGACGACCGAGAAGCCCGCGGCCTCGATGGCCTGGCGCCCGTCGGCGATCGCCGCGAGGCGGGTCGCCTCGTCGCGGATGACGCCGCGGCCGCGGGCGGCGGCCTCGCGGCCCGCCTCGAACTGCGGCTTGATCAGCGCCACGAGATCCCCCGAGGGGCGGAGCAGGCGGGCGATCGCGTCGATGAGGCGGGAGATGCTGATGAACGACGCGTCGACGACGACGAGATCGATGGGGACGTCGAAGTCCTCTCGCTGGAGCTCGCGGGCGTTGACCCGATCGCGCACCTCGACGCGCGCATCGGCGCGGAGCTTGGCGGCGAGCTGGCCGTAGCCGACGTCGACGGCGAAGACCCGCGCCGCGCCGCGCTGGAGCAGGCAGTCGGTGAAGCCGCCGGTCGAGGCGCCCACGTCGACGCACGTCTTCCCGGCGACGTCGAGGCCGTGCGCGGCGAAGGCCGCGAGCGCGTGCTCGAGCTTCTCGCCGCCGCGCGAGACGAACCGGGGGCCGGAGGCGACGTGGACCTCGGCGTCCTCCGCGAGCAGCGTGCCCGGCTTGTCGATGCGGCGCGGCCCCGAGGTGACCTTGCCGGCCATGATCAGCGCCTGCGCTTCGGTCCGCGAGCCGGCGAGCTTCCGGGCGACGAGCAGGGCGTCGGCGCGCACGCGGGTCATGGCGCCTCCGTCCTGGGCAGGGGCGCGGCGAGGCCTGCGCCGCCGGGGGAGGGAGGGACGGCCGCGTCGCCGGAGAGCGCCAGCGCGTCGCCGTGGAGCGCCCGCGCGACGGAAGCGAGGCCGTCGCCGATGCGCGGGCCCGGGCGCAGCGCGACATCGGTGTTCAGCGGGCGCAGGCGCCCCTCGCGCACGGCGCGCAGGGATCTCCAGCCGGGCGCGTCCCGGAGCGCCGCCAGCCTGGAGGCGCCCTGTGCGTCGGCGTCGCTCGACGTGCCGTCGAGCAGGACATCGGGATCCAGCGCGAGCAGCTGCTCGACGCTGATCGACGGGTAGGCGCCGCCGCGGGCGATCACGTTCTCGCCGCCGGCCAGCCGGATGAGCTCATCGGGGAAGCTGCCGGGGCCCGCGACGAAGAGGGGCGAGGTGTCGAACAGCAGGGCGGCCCGGACGCGCGGGGCGCCTTTTGCGGCGACGGCCTGCTCGACCGCGCGGCGCCGGGCGCGGATACGGCCGATCGCCTGCTCCGCGCCGGGCGCCGCGTCGAGCCGCCGCCCGAGCTCCGTGAGCATGTCCTCGATCTGCGCGAGCGACTCGGTGCCGGGGAAGCACGTCGCGATCCCGTGCGCGCGCAGCGACTCGTCGAGCGCGGGCCCCGCGGGGCCGCGGGCGCCGACGACGAGGGTCGGCGAGAGCGCGATGATCGCCTCGATGCTCGGATCGGCGTAGCCGCCGACGCTCGGCAGTCCGAGCACCTCGGGCGGGTGGTCGCAGTAGCGGGACCGGCCGACGAGCGCCGCGCCGGCGCCGATCGCGCAGACCGCCTCGGTGGTGCTGGGCGACAGGGAGACGACGCGCGCACCCGCCGCGCGCGCCGGGGCGGTGCGCTCGCACGCCGCGAGCCCGAGCGCCGCGAGCCCGGCGAGCGCGGCCCGCCGCGAGAGCGCGCGGCCCGGCGCGCCCGGCAGGAGCGAGGCCCGCACGGCGCCCGGCAGGAGCGCAGGCCTCGCGGCGCCCGGCAGGAGCGCAGGCCTCGCGGCGCCCGGCAGGAGCGCAGGCCTCGCGGCGCCCGGCAGGAGCGCCGCGCCGGCGGCGCTCCGCGTGGAGGAGCGCCGCTCGTCAGCCAAGCCGCTCCCGGCTGCGCCGCCGCCGCAGGCTCGTGAGAGCGCCCAGGCTCGCGGCCCCGAGCACCCAGGGGACCGGCTGCGTCGGATCAGGCCGCGGGCTCACGCTGCAGGACCCGCTCGCCTCGTCGTCTGCGGGCGGCTCGGGGACCTTCGCGCAGAAGCCGGGCTCGCCGTTGCAGCTGTAGCCGTCAGGGCACGCCGCGGCCTCGTTGCAGGGCCGCGTGCAGGTGCCGTCGAGGCACGCGTTCGCAGGGCACTGCTCCGGCTGTTCGCACGTGGCGCCGACCTCCGCCGAGTACGCGGGATCGGTGGGGTAGCCGGTCGCCCAGGGGGGCTCCTTGTATCCTCCGGCACGGGCGGCGCGCACGGTCGTCTCTTTAATCCATTCCGCCCAGCCGTACACATAGCCGTAGATCGGATACTCGCAGCCCGCGGCCCCGCGCGAGGTCACGCCGATCACGCGGTGCATCAGATCGAGGCTGGGTCCGCCCGAGTCTCCCTCGCAGATGCCGGTGTCCCCGACCCACTCCGTCGCCTTCACCAGCGACGACGGGCAGCCGTCAGCCACGCAGTCGATGAACAGCCTGTCGCGGCGCCGCCGCAGGCCCGCGCCCGTGCTCTCGTCGTTCGTCGCCCCGAAGCCGACCGCGTAGTACTCCTCGCCCTCCACGAGCGGCACGTCGACGCGCGGCACGAGCGGCACGGCCTCGCTCTCCGGGATCGGCTCGTCCAGGATCAGGATCGCCTGATCGTTGCCGCAGAACGCGTCCGTCCCCTCGCCGGGGAGCAGCACGACCTCGCTGCCGCCGTAGAAGCGCGCGTACCTGCCGATCTCCGCGTCGGGCGTCACGAGGATCCGGCGCGCGAGGTGCGTGTCCGTGAACTTCGTCGATCGACAGGTGATCTGGCCGTCGAGCTCATTGGCCATGTCCGACACGCAATGACGGGCCGTCAGCACCACGTTCGGGGCGATCAAGCTGCCGGTGCAGATCGCGCCGATCACGTCGTTGTAGATGCCCACGACAGCCCTGTCGCCGTCGTCGAGATATCCGTCCTGAATGGCATCCCGCGCCTCACCGATCTCGTCAGGAGGCGCCTCCAGGGCCGAGCTGCACGCTGTCGCAGCGAGTCCCAGGGCGAGAATCCAGGTGACTCTGGGCAAGCAAAACGACATCGAAGGCCTCCAGATACTGCAATGTCTGCGCGCCGCGGGGTGCCGCAAGGAGCAAAGATTCTAGAGGCGAAGCCGCGGTCGTGCACGCGCACCGGGCACGATGACCGACTCGGCTCGTTGCTCCCCCCACATAACAGAGAGCTCTTGCAGGATCGGCCGGCGCGCCGCCGCGCCCGGCGCCGCCATGGCGGCGCCAGGGGCGCGGCGGCCGCTCCCCCGTGAAATTCCGCGGGAACGCGCGCGGCCCAGGTGTTGCGGGGCGGCGGGGCCGTGATCGATCCCGTCCTGCTCTTCGGCCTCGCGCTCGCCGCGGGCGCGCCGCTCGCCCTCTCTCCGCTGGCCACGGCGCTCGGCGCCGCGCTCGCCGCGGCGGCGCTCCGCCGCCGGGCCGGCCGCGCCGCGCTCGCCGCCGCCGGGGTGGCGCTCGTCGTGAGCGGCCTCCGCGCCCGCGCGCTGCTCGACGGCGCGGGCGCCGCCTACGATGGCGCCCTCGCGCTGCTGCAGCCGCCGGCGCGCTGCGAGGTGGCGTGCGCCGTCGTCGGCTCGCCGGTCGTGGTCGGGGCGGCGCAGCGGCGCTCCGCGGCGGAGCGCGGCGAGGACGAGCCGCCGGCCTCGCGCATCGACGTGGAGCTCTCCGGCGGGACGTGCGGCGGGCGAGCGCTGCAGGGGCCGCTCCGGGCGCGCCTCTACGGCGCGCCGCTGGACCTCGCCCGGGGCGACCGGCTCGAGGTCACCGTGGACCTCGCGCCGATCCACCTGTTCCGGAACGAGGGGCTCCGGAACGCGACCGCCGCGATCGCGCGGAGCGGGATCGTCGCGAGCGGGACGATCGTCGAGGCGCGGCGGACGTCGGAGGGGCGCTCGATCGACGCGGCTGTCGATCGCGCGCGGGCGTTCGTGCGCGGGCGCATCGAGGCGACGTTCCACCCCGACGCGGTGGCGCTCGGGCGCGCGCTCGTGCTCGGCGAGACCGACCTCGCGCCCGAGGACCAGGAGGCGTTCCGCGAGAGCGGCCTCGCGCACCTGCTCGCGGTCTCGGGGACGCACCTCGTGCTCGCGGTGGCGGGCTTCGCCGCGGCGCTCCGCGCGATCCTCGTCCGCGTCGGGCCGATCGCCGCCCGGTGGGACGCGGGCCGGATCACCGCGGCGCTGTGCGTGCCGGCCGCGTGGCTGTACGCCGACTTCGCCGGCGGCGGCGGCTCGGCGATGCGCGCCGCGGCGATGCTCAGCTGCGCGATGGGCGCCCGCCTCCTCGGCCTCCGTCCGGTGGGCGTCCGCTGCTTCGCCCTGTCGCTCGCGGGCGCCGCCGCCGTGGATCCGCTCGTCGCGTGGGATCTCTCGTTCGGCCTGTCCGCGGCCGCCACCGCCGGGCTGCTCTGGCTGCAGCGGCCGCTCGCCGCCCTGCTCGTGCCCGGCGAGGGGAAGCGCGGCGACGGCGGCGCCGAGGGCGGGCCGGGCGCGTCGCCGCCGCGGGAGCTCGCGCGCAAGGTCCTCGCGCCGCTGGCGACGACGCTCGCCGCCATGTTCGGGTGCGCGCCGCTGCTGCTCATGAACGGGGAGACGTTCCCGCTGCTCGGCGTGGCGGCGAACGTGGTCGCCGCGCCGATCGGCGAGCTCGCGGCGCTCCCGTTCTGCCTCGCGCACGCCGTGCTCTCGTGGGCGCCGCCGGTCGAGCGCGGCTGCGCGCTCGTCGGGTCGGGCGCGCTGCTCGCGGTCCGCGCCGTGGCCCGCGCCTCGGCGGACACCGGCGTGGTGCTGCGCCTGCCCGAGCCGTCGCCCGCCCAGCTGGCCGCGCTCGCCGCCGCGATCGCGCTCGCGTGGGCCGCGGAGCGCCGCGTCCGCCGGCTCGCCGCGCTCGCCGCCGGCGCCGGCGCGTGGCTGCTGCTCGAGGGCGTCGCCACGCGCGCGGGCGCGCCGCGCGGCGTGCTGCGCGTCAACGTCCTCGACGTGGGGCAGGGCGACGCCATCCTGATCGACCTCCCCGAGGGCGGCGCGATGCTCGTCGACGCGGGCGGCTTCGTGGGCAGCCCCGTCGACACGGGCGCGCGCGTGCTCCGGCCGCTCCTGCGGGCGCGCCGCCGCGCGCGCCTCGACGCCGTCGTCCTCTCGCACCCGCACCCCGATCACTTCGGCGGCCTGCCGACCACGGTGGAGGGCGTCGAGGTCGGCGAGCTCTGGGACACCGGCCAGGGCGAGGCCGAGGGCGCGGGCCCGGTCTACCGGAAGCTCCTGTCGGACCTGCGCCGGCGCGGCGTGCCCATCGTGCGGCCCGACTCGCTCTGCGGCAGGCCGCGGGTCCTCTCGGGGGCGACGATCGAGGTGCTCGCGCCGTGCCCGGAGCTCCACCCCGACCGGGGCGCCAACGACAACTCCTTCGTCCTGCGCATCCGTTACGGGGCGCGCTCCGCGCTGCTCGTGGGCGACGCGGAGCACGAGGCCGAGGACGCGCTCGTGGCGCGCTACGGCGCCGCGCTCCACGCCGATCTGCTCAAGGTGGGGCACCACGGCAGCCGGACGTCGACCGGCGCGGCGCTCCTCGCGGCCGTCGACCCCTCGATCGCCGCCGTGTCCTCGGGCGTCCGCAACCGCTTCGGGCACCCGAGCCCGGAGGTGCTCTCCCGCCTCTCGGCCGGCGGCGTCGCGATCGCGCGCACGGACCGCGGCGGCGCCCTGACCTGGGAGACCGACGGCGAGCGCGTCCTCTGGTCCCGCCCGGGCGAGCCGCCGCGCCCGGCCCCCGGTCCCCGCGGCGGGGGTGCCGCTGCCGGACATGCCCTGGAGAACGGTGGGCCGTGAGCTGGAAAAAATCCCCGCTCCGGACGGCTGTCAGCTGGCCTCCCATCCTTGCGCCTGGACGTCCCCTGAGCGACGCTGGGTCGATGTCTCGAAGCGCGATGACGACCACGATCCGCCGCCGCCTGGCGGGCGAGATCGGTCGTATCGACAAGCAGGCGCCCTTCCGCGTCGCGCTGTCTTACCCCTCGCCGTACCGGGCCGGAATGAGCTCGCTCGGCTTCCTCCAGATCTACAAGACCATCCAGGCCGAGCCCGGGATGGCGTGTGAGCGGGCCTTCCTGCCGGACGACGAGGGCCAGGGCGCGGACGGCCCCCCGATCACGTACGAGGGGCTCCGCCCCATCTCCGATTTCCCGGTCATCGCGCTCTCGGTGGCCTACGAGCTCGAGCTCGCCGGGGTCGTCCGCCTGCTCGAGCTGGCAGGGATACCGGCGCTCCGGGAGGAGCGCTCCTTTCGCGATCCGCTCGTCCTCGCGGGCGGTCCGCTCACGTTCTCGAACCCGCTGCCGCTCGCGGTGTTCGCCGACGCGATCATCATGGGCGAGGCCGACACCCTGGCCGTGGAGGCGCTCCGCGTGCTGCGGGACGCCTCGTCGCGGGAGGCGGCGCTCGACGCGCTGGCGGCCCTCCCCCACGTCTTCGTCCCCGCGCGCCACGGCGCGGAGATGCCCCCGGTCGCGCAGTGCGACAACGCGCTCCTTCCCGCCTGGTCGCCGATCCGCGCCGAGGAGACCGAGCTCTCGAACATGTTCCTCATCGAGGCGGAGCGGGGCTGCTCGCGCGGGTGCACCTACTGCGTGATGCGCCGCTCGACCAACGGCGGCATGCGCATCGTCCCGAAGGAGCGCCTCCTCGAGCTCATCCCCGAGGACGCGAGGCGCGTCGGCCTCGTCGGCGCCGCGGTCAGCGATCATCCGAAGATCGTCGAGGTGGTCCGGACGCTCGCCGAGAGGGGCTGCGAGGTCGGGCTGAGCAGCCTCCGGCCGGACCGGCTGACCGACGAGTTCGTCGGCGCGCTGCGGCTCGCGGGCTACAAGACGCTCACGACGGCGATGGACGGCACGAGCGAGCGGGTCCGCGAGACGCTCGAGCGGCGCGCCCGGCCCAGGCACCTCCAGCGGGCCGCGGAGCTCGCGCGGCAGCACGGGATGAATCGACTCAAGCTGTACCTGATGGTGGGCGTCCCCGGCGAGACCGACGCCGACGTCGACGAGTGCGTCTCCTTCGTCACGGAGCTGTCCCGGATCGTGCCGGTCGCGCTCGGGATCGCGCCGTTCTGCCCGAAGCGCAACACGCCGCTCCACGGCGCGCGCTTCGCCGGGATCGACGTCGTGAACAAGCGGCTCGACCGGCTCCGCCGCGGGCTGCGGGGTCGCGCGGACGTGCGGGCCACGAGCGCGCGCTGGGCGTGGGTCGAGGCGGTGCTCGCCGCCGGCGGCGAGGCCGAGGGGCACGCCGTGCTGCAGGCGGTGCACGCGGGCGGCTCGTTCCGGGACTACGAGCGCGCGTTCGAGAAGATCAAGCGGCCGGAGCCGCCGCGCCGCCAGAGCCTGCCGCTGCTCGCGGCGGGGTGAGCGGCGCGGCAGCCCGGCCCGGAGGGTGTCACGTGACGATGAAGACGCTGACCCTCTTCACGCGCGAGCGCTGCCACCTCTGCGAGGAGGCCCACGCCGCGCTCGAGCGCGTGCGCGCCCGGCTGCCGTTCGAGCTCGCCGTCGTCGACCTCGACCGGGAGGCCGGCCCGGAGAAGCGAGCGCTGTACGACTGGGAGGTCCCCGTGGTCGAGCTCGATGGGCGGAAGATCATGAAGTACCGCGTCGACGAGCGGCGGCTCGAGCGGCTGCTCTCCGGCCCGGAGTGAAGCGCCGCGTCGACGAGCGGGGGCGGGGCGTTTCGGCCCGCTTTCGCCCTGCGCCGCGCTACGCTATGCGAACCCCCGTGAAGTGGACGACCATCGCGCAGCTCGCCTTCATCCTCGTCGCTGCCGTCGCCGTCTACGGCTTCGTGCACGCCGCGCAGAATGACCAGCGCACCACCGGCTGCGAGGCCATCTGCGCCCTGCGCCCCGCGTACGCCGGCCGGAACCGGCTCGCGCCGGACTTCGAGCTGCCGGACATGAACGGCAAGCCCGTCCGGCTGTCGTCCTTCCGGGGCAAGACGGTCTTCCTGAACTTCTGGACCAAGACCTGCGCCCCGTGCCTGCAGGAGATGCCGGCGCTCGCGGAGCTCGGCCGGATCGCCCAGTCGCGGAAGGACATCGTCGTCCTCACCGTCTCGACCGACGAGGGGCCGGACGACGTGCGCGACGCGCTCAAGGTGGCCCTGAATGGAGACCCGCCGTTCCCGGTCCTCTTCGACCCCGAGTCCAAGGTCGTGATGGACCAGTACGGTACGCAGCTCTACCCGGAGACGTGGATCATCGACCCGAACGGGATCATCCGTGCCCGCTTCGACGGCGCGCGGGACTGGTCGAGCAGCCTGGCCATCGAGGTGGGCGAGATGGTCTCGCGCTGGGGCAGCTGCCCGGCCGATATCTACAAGAGCAAGCCGCGCGCCGGGTCCGTCGACGTCTGCACCGACGATTCCTGAGCGGGCTTCCCGCGCCGGGGCGATCAGGCCAGGCATACGGGGTGTGGGCGCGCTCGCCGCTTGGCGCATTCGTGAAAGATCGTTATGTGAGTCACCCATCATGACCGCCCGGAGGCCGACGTCGCCGACAGCGCACCCGCCGCAGCCGCCCGCAACGGGCGAGGGGGGCGACGGGAGCGCCTCGGACGAGCGGGTCGCGGCGGCGCGGCAGGCGCTGCTCGAGGGGGTCGGCGCCGAGATCGCCGCGTCGTTCCCCGGCATCACCCGGCTGGGTGGGCAGGTCGTGGCGGCGCTCTACCTGGCGGACGAGCCGCGCTCGATGGACGAGCTCAGCCAGGAGCTCGGCCGCTCCAAGAGCAACATCTTCGCCAACCTGCGCGGCCTCGAGGCGGCCGGGATCATCGAGCGCCGGCGGGAGTCGGGCGCGCGGCACGACTCGTTCGCGCTGCGCGGCAAGTACCCCGACGTGATCGTCGGCGCGTACCTCGGCCGCCTGCGCCGCGTGGTGCAGGACAAGCGCGCCCTCGCGCGGCGCGCGCTCTCGCTGCTCGGCGACGCGCAGGGCGCGGAGGCCGACGCGATGCGCTCGCGGCTCGACGACCTGTCGCGCAAGTACGACCTGTTCGCCGACCTGATGGAGCAGCTCCTGCCGTCGATCGACGGCCCGGTCGATCTGGAGCGGCTGATCGCGCAGGTGCCCGAGGCGATGGTCCGCTCCCTGAACGCGGCGGCCCGCGTCGCCTGGGCCGCAGGCGACGCGATCAGCCGCCTGAGCGGCCGATCGGGGCGCAAGAAGTAGCGGCGGCCCGCGTCACCCGCGCGGCGGGCAGTCCCGCATCTCGATGAGGATGCCGGTCGACGTCTCGATCCGGTGCATCAGGTTCACCTCCCGCGCCACCGGCGACGGCGTGATCGGGCTCGGCGCGGCGCCCACGATCATCGGCCGGTCAGGGTCGCCGTCGACGAAGACCATCAGCACCTCGATGCCGGGCTTGAGCGGGAAGTGGATCCCGTAGTTCGGCCCGGCGTGCGGCTGGATCATCCGCACGAGCCGCGAGGGGAAGGCGCGCGACGCGGGATCCCCCGCGTCGAAGTGGAAGCGCACCCGGTAGCGCCCCTGCTCGTCGATCGGCGAGACCTCCCCGATCTCGCCGTCCGGGAGCGGCTCCACCAGCGCCGTCACCACCCCGTGGATCTTCGGCCGCGGCGCCGTCCGCGGCGGGCGGTAGGCTTGCCCGGCGCGCACCAGGCGCGCGCGGTTGACGTACTCCTGCTCGCCGCCGGCCCCGCCCTCGATGGCCACCGGCTGCACCGCGCGGTGCTCGACCTCGACGGCCAGGAGCCGCTCGCCGTCGAGCCGCGGGTGGCCCTCGAGCGCGAAGACGGCCCCCGGGATCAGCCGGAGCTCGTCGCTCTGGCACTCGAAATAGCGGCTCGACGAGGCCCGCTCCTCCGCGCGGATCCGCGCCAGCTGCTGGCCCTCCTCCGGCGTCTTGTGGTGGGCGCCGTACTCGACGACGCCGCCCCCGAGGCCCGCCGGCGACTCGTGCGCCGCCGTCATGTCGAGCCTTGGCGTCCGGTAATTGTACTCCTGCATGACGTACGTCGCGGGGAAGGCCCTGGCCTGCTCCCTGAGCTCGAACATGTCGCGCCGCTCGCCCCGCGGCCGGAACACCACTGCGTCTCCCCCCGGCAGCGGCTGGAAGCCCGTCGGCTCGTCGGTGAACACCATCACGTCGCGGCCCGACTCGTGCTCGAAGAAGAACGAGATCCCGAGGTGCTCGGCGAGCCGCGAGATGAAGGCCAGATCCGTCTCCTTGTACTGGACGATCATCTCCCGCTGGGGGTGATCGCGGTAGAGGCGCATCACCACGTCCTCGGGCCCGAGCCCCACCATCGCGAGCTTGTGCTGGATGAGCTCTGGCACGCTGATGTCGAGGAAGACCTGCTGGAGCTCCACCAGCGTCGCGCGGAACGCCCGCGGCGCGAGCCGGAGCCGGTAGGAGCGGAGAGCCGTCTCCGTCTCGTGCCGGTCCTCCACCTCGGCGATCATGCCGTGTACGGTCCGCTCGTCCGCGCCCTCGACCTCGAACACGAGCGACGCCGCCGCCCCCAGCACCTGTTCGATCGAGAGCTCGGCGTCGTCGCTGCACACGACATCGATGTCGAACGAGAAGAGCTGGCCGATGGCCTCTTTGCCGTGGACCCCGCGCACCCGGAGGAGGTCGCAGGAGAAATCGCTGGAGTCGAGCCGCAGGATCGGCGCCTGCCGTGCCCGGTCCCGGAGCGCGGCCTTCGCCTCTCGAAGCGCTTCCATCGGCGCCGCGCGCGGCGGGCGCAGCACGGATTCCGCTGCGCCGAGCCCGCGGAACGGCAGGTGATCGGGCGCCCCTGGGCCGCCCTGGGACGGCGGGAGCTCCCGCGGCCCTCCGGCGCTCGCCCCCGGGCGCAACGGCGGGAGCTCCCGCGGCCCTCCGGCGCTCGCCCGCGGCGGCGATGGCGGCACCTCGCGAGGCCCTCCGGCGCTCGCTCGCGCCGGCGCCTCGAGGAGCTCTCGGTCGTCCGGAGACGGCGCTGGCGGGGCATCCTCCACGGGCCCGGCCGCCTCCTCCGGGCTCTCGGCGCACGCCGCGCGCGCGATCGGCTCGCTGCACGGGGGCCCTGCGTCCGGGGCCTCGCGGATGCGCGCGGCGGGGGATGCCGCGGCCATCGTCACGGCGCTGGGCGCGCGGTGCGCCGTCGCGGCCGTGGGCTCACCGCACGGCGGGGCGGCGGCGGGTGGGGACGGCTCGCTGCACCTCAGGGGTTCCGTCGGCTCTCGGTTCATCGTCGCGCCTCCTCCGCGGCTCGCCTGGTACTGTACCCGACGCGGAGGCACGCATGGGTACGCGCGAGGGTGAGGGTATCAACGGGAAATACCTCCTCATCGAGGTCCCGAATTTCAACGACGCGGCGTCCGACGCCGAGGCGATGGGCTCGTATCTGCGCCTCGGCGCGGTCAAGGACCCGAGCCTCGCCGGAAGCCCGGGCGCGCCGAGGGCGACCGGCGAGGACCTCGCCGCCCGGGTCACCTCGTTCATCGACGACACCCGCAAGCGCGACGGCTGCCCCGATTTCCTCCCCGAGGCCGAGCGGCAGGCCGAGACCGCGAAGCTCCACACCAAGGGCGGCTGGCGCGACCACTCCGACGGCAACCGCATCACCACCACGCGCGGCGACAAGGTCGAGGTCATCAAGGGCAATTACCGCATGCTCGTCCTCGGCCGGCAGGAGGACACCGCCGGCTGGGACGTCTCCGGCGGCCATATCCAGGACGCCACCGATCTCTGGACCGCCGCCACCACCATCGAATGGGTCCAGAACTACAACGGCACCTGGAAGGTCACCGAGAAGACCGAGAAGGGCGACGTCGACACCACCTATCACGGCGACACGTTCGATCGCTTTTATGGCAACAAGCAAACGAGCATCACCGGCTCCGAGGCCCCCACGGCCGAGCGACCGAACCCCACCTGCCTGAGCTCCACCTGGGCGCAGCGGATCGAGTCGTACACCGGCTCGGCGGCCTGCCCTGTGCCGCTGATCTCCGACGAGACCTGGGCCGATCAGATCGCCAGCAAGACGACGGCGACCGCGATCAGCGACGAGACCACCGCGCAGACCATCTCCAGCACCACACGCGCCACGTCGATCAGCGACGAGACCGCCGCGAGCACCGTGTCCAGCACGACGACCGCCTCGCTCGTGTCGGATACGACCATCGGCGAGGTCCAGTCGGTGACCCTCGGCAATACGAGCGACGTCACCATCGGCAATGCGGCGTCGATCACCGTCGGCGCCACCGAGGAGGTCACGATCGGCGGCCTGGTCGAGCTGACGATCGCGGCCATGCTCGAGGTCTCGCTCACGGCGGGGGTCTCGATCAACATGGGCCCCAAGGCCGAGCTCAACCTGACCAACCGGCAGGAACTCTCCCAGTTCCGCACCAACGTGAAGAACATCTGCGCGAGCGTCTCGTCGGCCGAGTCGGTGAGCACCGGGGCGTACAGCGTGATGTCCGGCGTCATCAACCTGTTCTGATGCAGACCCGGAATCTCACGCCCTTCCCCTTCGGCGCCAAGGTCTGCTCGCGCAGGCCGCCGCAGCCCGAGGTCGTCCTCGTCGTCCGCGGCCGGTTCTCGCTCCGCCTGGGCGAGCCGCTCGCGCCGCTGGAAGGGCAGCTCGCGCAGGGGGCGCTGACCGCCGAGACCTTCGAGGGGGGCGAGGGCGAGCGCGACGGCGAATGCACGTACCCCGGCGATTTCGCCGACTGGAAGCCGGCCGCGGATCTCCTGCTCCGCGGCGCCTGCCACCCGCCGCCGGGCGAGCCGCAGCGCGAGCACCCCGTGGGGTTCGCGGTCGGGAGCTGGTCGAAATCGCTGCTCGTTCCGGCGCCGCGTGAGGGCCGCCAGGTGCCCGCGCCCTTCGGGCCGATCCACCCGGACTCGCCCGAGCACCGCCGGATGCTCGGCAAGGAGTACGGCCCCTCGTACCGGAAGGCACGCGCCCCCTGGTACGCCGAGGACTTCGACTGGGCCTATTTCCAGGCCGCCCCGCCGGATCAGCGCCTCGCCGGCCATCTGCGCGGCGACGAGGAGGTCACGCTCCTGAACCTCCACCCCGCCGCGCAGACCGCCTCCTTCCGCCTGCCGGGCCTCCGGATCCGCGCGGTCGTCGAGGACGCCCAGGGCCGCGTGCAGGACGCCCGCATGAGCCTCGACACCCTCTTCGTCGAGCCGGACGCGGGCCTCGTGACGCTGACCTGGCGCGGCCACGCCGAGGTGGCCGAGGACGATCTCGCCGACGTGCGCGCCGTCGTCATCGCGGCCGAGCCGCTCTCGGCTGCGCCGCTGCCGCTCGACGATTACCGGGAGACACTCGCCCAGCTCGCCCGCGATCCGCGCGGCCTCGAGGACCTCCCGCCGGAGGTGCGCGAGGCCTACGACCTCGTCCGCGACGGCGCGCCGCGGCCGCCGCGCGCCGCCGCGGACGAGGCGGATCCGGTGTCGAAGCTCCTCGCCGAGCGGCTCGGCGGCCTGCACGCGCCGGAGCAGGATCGCGTGCGGCAGCTCGTCGCGAAGCTCCGGGACCTGCGCACCCCCGAGGGCGTCGACCTCGAGCGCACGGTCGCGCAGGCGCTCGCGCGGCTCCCGGCGCAGCGGCAGGCCGCGTACCTCCCGGCCGCGCCCGCGGGCGCGCCGCGCGTCCCCATGGGCGGCGCGCTCGACGCGCTCGTCGCGCGCGTCGAGAAGCTCCGGCGGGACGCGGCCGCGCGCGGGACGGCGCTCGAGGGCGTCGAGCGCCTCGACGCGCTGCTCCGCGATGCCCGCCTCCGCGAGATCGTCCCCGGCTACCGGCTCCCCGGCGAGGCCGCGGCGCCGCCGCCCGAGCCCGGCCCCGGCGCCGACCTCTCGGGGCGTGATCTCTCCGGGCAGGACCTCTCGGGCCGGGACCTCTCCGGGGCGAAGCTCTCCGGCGCGCTCCTCTCGGGCGCGAACCTCGCGGGGGCGAACCTCGCGAACGCGGATCTCTCGCGGGCCGTGCTGTTCGAGGCGAACCTCGAGGGCGCCGCGCTCCCGGGCGCCGACCTCTCCCAGGCGAACCTCACCGGCGCGCGCGCCGCGGGCGCCGATCTGCGCGGCGCGACGCTCGACCAGGCCATCTTCACCCGCGCCGATCTCGCACGCGCCCGCCTGGCGAGGGCGCGGGGGCGCGGCGCGCTGCTCGACGAGGCCGACCTCCGCGAGATCGACGGGGAGGAGCTCCACCTCGACGGCGCCGTCCTCCAGGGGGCGAAGCTCGATCGGGCCTCCTTGCGGGGCGCGTCGCTCCTCGGGTGCATGTGCGCCGGATCCTCCGCGAAGGACGCGGATCTCACGGGCGCGTCCCTGCCGCGCACGAGCTTCACCGACGCCGATCTCGAGCGCGCGACGCTCGTGGAAGCGCGCGGCGAGGGCGCGGCGCTGCTCCGGGCGAAGCTCGACGGCGCCGATCTCCGGTATGCGTCCCTCCCGCGGGCGCACCTCTCCTGGGCCTCGGCCCGGGGCGCGCGCTTCGCGTGCGCGGTCCTGCGCGGGAGCCGCTTCTACCGCGCCTCGCTGGAGCGCGCCGACCTCGCGCAGGCCGACCTCTTCGGCGCCGACCTGTGCAAGGCGCGCCTCGACGGCGCCTCCTTCGCAGGGGCCAGCCTGTACGGCGCCCGTCTTGAGGGCGCGAGCGCCGCCGGCTGCGATTTCAAGGGGGCGAACCTGCGGCGCTCGAGCCTGGAGGGCGCGTGAAGAGCGTCGAGGAGCTCCTCGACCGCATCCGCTCCGGCGCGCCGCTCCACGGCGCCCGCCTCGACGGCCTCGACCTCTCGGGCCGGAATCTCACGAACCTCGATCTCGCCCGCGTCAAGTTCCTCCGCACCAGCCTGCGCGGCGTGCGGCTCGCGGGCAGCGCGCTCTCGGGCGCGCACTTCGTCGAGTGCGACCTGCGCGACGCGGACCTCGCGGGCTGCGCGCTGGACGGCGCGCTCGTGCTCGGCTCGAACCTCGAGGGCGCGCGCCTCGCCGGCGCGACGCTCACCCGCGCGAAGCTCTCGTACCAGCGCCTCGCCCGCGCCGATCTCTCCGGCGCGACGATCGTCGAGGTCGAGGCGGTGGGCTCGGACTGGTCCGGCGCCCGGCTCGCCGGCGCGACCCTCTCGGGCTCGCGCCTCGACCTCGCGAACCTCGAGGGCGCGGATCTCACGGAGGCCCGTGTCGCGCGCGCCTCGTTCACCCGCGCGAACCTCCGCCGCGCGCGCCTCGCCCGCGCCCGCGTCGAGGCCGGCGCCTTCGTGGGGGCCGATCTCGGCGGCGCGGACCTCGACGGCGCGGAGCTCGACCGCGCGGTCTTCGTCAAGGCGGACCTGCGCGGCGCCCGCTTCCCGAAGCGCATGCACGGCGTGGTCCTCGACGAGGCAAAGCTCGGCCGGCCCGAGCTCGCGGGCAAGGACCTCGCCGGGACCGACCTCACGGGCGCGGATCTCTCCGGCCTCGACCTCACGGGCGCGGATCTCTCCCTCTGCTCGCTGCGCGGCGCCGACCTGCGCGGCGCGAGCCTCCGCGGCGCCCGCCTCGAGCGCTCGATCCTCTCGGACTGCGATCTCACCGGCGCGGACCTCCGGGGCGCGAGCCTCCTCGGCTGCGACCTCTCGCGCTCGAGCCTCCGCGGCGTGGACCTCTCGGGCCGCGATCTGGAGTCGGTGATCCTCATCGAGGCCGATCTCGAGGGCGCCGATCTCACGGCCGCGCGCCTCGTCCGCTGCATCCTCGACAGGGCGCGGCTCGCGCGCGCGGACCTGACGCGCGCGGTGCTCCAGCAGGCGCTCCTCCGCGGGGCCGTGCTGGAGGGCGCCGTGCTCGGCAAGACGATCTTCGATCGCGTCGATTTCACCGGCGTGGATCTGCGCGCCGTCTCGTTCGCCGGCCTCACGGTGCACCGCTGCGCCTTCATGGAGGCGAACCTCGAGCGGATGAGCCTCCGCGACTGCGATTTCATGGGCAGCGATTTCTCGAAGGCGAACCTGCGCGGCGCCGATTTCGAGGGATCCATCCTGACCCAGGCCAGGCTCCGCGAGGCCGCGCTGGACGGGGCGAGCCTGCCGCATGTCGTGGCGAAGGCCGCCTATTTCGGCGGCGCCTCGCTGCGCGGGGCGAAGCTCTCGCGGGCGATGCTCCGGTACGCCACGTTCACCCGGGCGGATCTCGACGGCGCGAACCTCGCCGCCGCGGATCTTCGAGACGCCATGCTCGATCATGCCGACGCCCGCGGCGCGCTCTTCCTCTCGGCGCGCCTCGAGCGCGCCAACCTGTCGCACGCGCGGGTCGAGGAGGCCGACTTCAGCGAGGCCGATCTCGGCGGCGCCAACCTGCACGCCCTCCACGACAGGGGCGCGCGGTTCGCCGGCGCGAGGCTGCTCGGCGCGCGCCGGACGGACGTCGACCGGCTGGAGGCGGAGGCGTACACGCCCCCGCGTCCGCCGCGATAAGAGCGGAAGGAGCGGACGCGTGCTGCCTGCGAGCAACAACGGCGCCGGGATGAACATCGGGTTTCCGGACGTGTGCCTGACGCCGGTGGGGCCGGTGGTGGTGCCGATTCCGTACCCGAACTTCGCGCTCAACGCGATGGCGGTGAATTTCTCGGTGAAGGTGAAGGTGTCGATGATGAACGCGCTGAACCTCGGCACGATCATCCCGATGACCTTCGGGATGGAGCCCGGGATAGCGCACCCGCTCTACATGGATGTCGGCGCCTACGTGGCGGGCAACTCCAAGGTGAACATCGAGGGGCTGCCCGCGATCAACCTCACCTGCCCGACCACCGGGAACGCCGGGAACAACGCGGTGGGCGCGGTGCTGGTGCCGAGCGCGGTGAACGTGTTCTACACGTGCGCGGCGGCGCCGGAGGAGGTGCTCCCCGGCGCGGGGAACGTGGAGCACGCGCTGCTGAGCGATGGTGTCGGGGTGATCCGGATACGGGTGTTCTCGCTGGACGTGCCGGCGCTGGTGTACCGGGCCGTGCGGGCGCTCGAGGCGGAGGGGATGCGGGAGCTGGTCATCGATTTACGGGACAACCCCGGAGGAGAGCTGCGGGCATTCGTGGAGCTCGCGGGGGATTTCCTGCCGGCGGGGAGCGTCGTGGCGACGGTGACCGACGGTGACGGGGACGAGGTGGTCTATCGCTCGCGGCAGGAGGAGCCGTATACGGTGCCCGTGACGATCCTGGTGAACCGCGGGACGGCGTCGGCGTCGGAGCTGTTCGCGGGGTGCTTGAAGGCGCACGGGCGGGCGGGGATCGCAGGGGAGAGGACTCACGGCAAAGGCGTGGGGCAGGCGCTCTGCGCGGGCGAGGGGGGCGCGCGGATGGCGGCGGCGGTGCGGGTGACGTTGCCGGGCGGCGCGGAGGTGCAGGGGGTGGGTGTGGACCCGGATCCTGGCGAGACGGCCGCCAGGGGGTGGCCGGGGTGAAGAAAAAGAACAAGAAAAAGAAGCAGAATAGCCCCGGCGGCACCTCGATACCGCTCAACAACGCGACGGCCGGTGGGGGAAATGCTGCCACCAGAACGCTTTCAGTCACCGCGTACCTCCCCACCACGCAGACGGCGATAACCCTGGGAGCCCCCGCGACGTTCCTGGCGACCGTGGGGGCGATGGTTGCAGGCCCGGTTGGCGCGGGCCTGGGCATCCTGGCCGGCGGGGTCGGCGGGGCATTGGTCCGATGGTATCGGGGAGGGGCGGCTTCCCAGCCGCCGCCTCCGCCAGCGCCGGCCCCGCTGCCGCCTCCGCCGGCGCCGCCTCCGCCAGCGCCGGCCCCGCTGCCGCCTCCGCCGGCGCCGCCTCCGCCAGCGCCGGCCCCGCTGCCGCCTCCGCCGGCGCCGCCGGCGGCACCGGCCCCGCTGCCACCTCCGCCGGCATCGCCGCCGGCGGCGCCGGCCCCGCTGCCACCGCCGCCGACGACGACAGTGTCGCTGGTACCGCCGACGACGGCGGCACCGCCGCCGACAGCGCCGCCGCCGCCGTCGCCGGAAGAGGTCGAGCATCACGCTCTGGTTGGATTGGCCAACTACTTGAAACGTGAGCTCGAGTCGGCGTCGCGATCCGCTGATCCTGCGCTGAGCGCATGGGCCAAGGGCAGGCTCGCCATCCTCAGCACCGCTCCCGACGCCTACTTCTGGGGTACGGGGCAGCAGGCGACTGCCAGGGGAGAGCTAGAGCAGCTGCGAAACCACCTCATGCACCAGCAAAACGCGGCGGACGCGCGCGCGCACGCCGTCGCCCTCCGGCGCGCGCGGTTCGAACCGAATGACTCCGGCACCTGGGAGATGAACCCGGTGCAGTACCGGAACGGCATCACCGAAGGTGATATCCGGGCGTCACCCGAGGGCGATCGGATCCTGAGAGACCTCGGGCGCGGCCAGCTCAACGATCGGCACCATCGCGCCGCCGAGGGCAGGATGTCGCACCAGCACCTCTCGACCGGATCGCGCGGCATAGGGTTCATCTACGTCCAGCAGCCGGACGGAACGGTCACGCCGTACGTTGTGGATCTGGGTGACAAGCTGCCCGACAACACGTACCGGTGGGATCATGGGGGGACAGGCTATGTGCCCCCCCGTCCAGGCGGTCTGTAGGATCCGACAGGTCGGCGCGGCGCTGGTCGTCGCGGGTGGTGGCCGTGACGAACAGGAAGAAGAAGCAGCAGAGCCCCGGGGGTACGTCGAGACCGCGGAACAACGCGACCGGCGGTCGGGGAAAGGCTGGCACCAAGACCCTATCCGTCACCAGAAGCCCGAAGAAACGCACCGGCGACCAGCCTGCCGGGCCCGCAGCACGCCGCCAACGGTTGACGAAGGCGGAGGACGGCACCTGGCGCAGGTCGGCGCTCGCACAGACGTTCGGCTTCTCCGATCCGGAGCCTGGGTACCGGAAACGCAATCAGCAACGCGTGGACTCGGCGCTCGTCGCCCAGTACCACAATGGCACCCCGAGCAATCCTCCGATCGTTCAGCCGTCACCGCCGCCTCCGAATCCGCCACCGCCTCCTCCTCCGACTCCGCAGCCCGGGCGTGTCACGATCCCGCCGGGAAGACCCCAGGGCGTCTTCGACGCGGTCTACCATGGCTCAGCCATCTTCCGGGCGATGGTCGACCGGGTTCTCCAGGACGGCGACGTCGAATACATCATCACCAACGACAACGTGTCTTTCTACGATCGAGCCGGGAATCGGCGCATCATCTCCATCGGCCTCAATCTTCCCGGAGGCGAGCATCGCACCGACTCCGATATCATCTTCGAGATGTGCAATGCATGGGCCGACGCGACGGGCCTGAAGCCCGGCATGAGCAGCTTCGTCGATCCCGAAGCCTACGGGAGGGCGGTCGAGCGCTCGGAGTGGGAGGCGGCGCAGCGCCATTACCAGATCATGAAGGAGATGGAGCAGCTGGATCGCGGCTACGCGCTCTTGAACCGGTTCGCGCCGGGCTTCGAGAGGCCGGACCGCCCCTGGACGGACTTCCAGAACTACTACGATGACCAGAAGCACTCCGGTCACACCGATCACATCATCCAGCACCACCCGAGCTACCCAGGCCCCTGAGGCGGCTGGTGGCCAGGGCGATCGGCGCCCGGGAAGCTACCGAGGAGGAGTTCCTCCCCGTCGACCGTCATCGTCTCCTCGGTCAGCTTCGCCGCGCTCTCACATGACACTGCAGATAGCGCACTTCTGACCGTGATGGTCGTCTGCCTCCGCGTCGTGCTCGTCCTTCGCCTCGCCGCCGGGGGTCGGCTCGGGCGGCGGCGACTTCGTGACCGAGATCTTCTCGAACACGACGATGCCGTCGATCCAGGGCTCTTGGTCAGGCGGCCTCGTGCCCGCGCCGTCCTTCGTCACGGTGTCGATCTCCTTCCCCTTGCGCTTCCATTTCCGCATCTTCTCTTGCCATCGCTCCGGGAAGTCACGCGCCTTGCAGGCGATGTTCGCCCAGGGGTCGATGATGAACGCCTCGCCCCAGTCGTCGAAGTCGCCCGGATATCCGCCGTTCTCGTCGGCCTCCGGCGGGTTCAGGACGACGAAGGCGTGATCTCCGCTCGCGAAGCCGCCGTTATCCGCGGTGGGCAGCCGCTTGCCGAGGCGCACCATGTCCACCTCCGCGCCGTGGGCTTCCTCTGGATGGGAGAGGAGCCAGATCGTCAACGCGGAGAGCTCGAGGCAATTGCCGACCCTCTCCTGCGCGACCCGCGCGCCAAAGGCCCGCACCTGGTCCATGCTCATGTGCAGCGGCGACGTGCCCGTCTTGGCCCTTGTATACGCCATCTGCCTTGCGTTGACCCAGGCCGCATAAGAGAGCTCTTTCTGACGTGCCTTGTCCCTCGTGTCCTCTCGCTTGTTGATGGACTTGAAGGGCCACCACGTGAGCTCCGCGACGGGCGGAGCGGTCGGTTCGGAGATCGTCTTGCGCGCAGCCTTCATGATGCGCTCTGCCACGTCGAGGAGAGCGCCGCTCCGATCGGCCCGAAGGTCGAGCACCGCGAGCTCGAGCCCGGTTCCGCGGCTGTTCGACGAGGCATGGTACGCCTCGATCGCCGTCTTCTGGGCCAGATCCAGCACGGAGCCTGGCGTGCTCCGGTTCGGCGGCTCGGGCTCGCTCTCTTCGTCCTTCGTCTCGCCGGTTTCCTTCGCATCGGGGGCGTCGGTCCGGGTCTCGGTTTGCGCCTGGATCGATTGTGAATTGCGGAGGGTCGCCGCGCCGCCCTCCGTCTCGGTCGCGGCGTCCGTCCCGAGCTTGTGCCCGTTGTGGCTCAACCGCCTGGCTTTTTTCATGCGCGTCCTCCCTGTTACCCGAGGTGGATCTCCTTCCCGTTGATCGTCATCGTCTCCTCGGTCAGCACCGTCGCGCTCTTCGCCTTCGTCGTCGCCGACCCGTCCACCACCGTGTGGCTCTCGCGCGCGTGCAGGCTGAACAGGTCCGTCACGCGCTGGACGAGCGACGCCGCCTTCTGCACGAGCGACCCCGCGAACACCCGCACCTTGTCGCCGTGCAGGTCCACCTCCGGACCCCGGAGCTCCACGCCCCGGTCCCCAGAGAGGCGCAGCGCGCCGCCCGCGGCCCGGACGTCGACGTCGCCCTGGAGCTCCAGCGTCACCTTGCCGGTCCCGTGCAGGACGCCGATGACATAGAGGCGCGCGCCTCGGCCGATCACGAGCAGCACGTCGCCCACCGCCGGCGCATAGGGGATCGCCAGCGCCATCGTCGCCTCAGCGCTCTCCCCGTCCGGCAGCTCGACCACCGCCGCCTGTCCGCGGGCTTCCAGCACGTGCGCCGGCCCCAGGTATTCCTCGGCGCGCGCGGACGTGGCGCGCTCCCGAACCACGGCTCCCTCCGACATGGTTGGTCCCTCCATCCTTGTTCCGGCTCAGTCCTTGCGGAAGCGCTTGTACAGGCTGCCGAGGAGGTTGGGCCGCTCTTGCTTCGACGCGGACGGCGCCGGAGTCGGCGCGCGCGGCTCGGGTGAACGCTCGACCTGCGGATCGCGCTCCGGCGCGGGCAGCGGCTCGGAGGCGCGCGCGGGCGTGGGTGTGGCGACCGGCGCAGGCGCGGCGGCCTGCGTTGGCGCAGATGCAGGCGCGGCGGCCTGCGTTGGCGCAGGTGCAGGCGTTGCGATCTGCACGGGCGTAGGCGCAGGCGCGACGTCTTGCGCGGGCGACGGTGCCGTCTGCGCAGGCGCAGGCGCGGCCTCCGGCTCGCTGAGATCGACCGTCCCTTCCAGCGGCGACGCGATCGCCGGGATCGCCGCCGCGCTGCCCGTCGCCCACGGCGCGCTCGGGCGCTCGCCGCCCTCCCGCTCGCCGCGCGCCCCGGCAGGCGCGATCGGAAACGGCGCGCTCACCGCGTCGTCCTGGCCCGGGCCTCGGACCCTCACGGGCGGCAGCGGCACGGTGCGCGCCTCGCGCGGCCTCCGCTGGCTCCCCGCCGGGGGCAACGTGTCATCGAGCGGGAACGTGCCCTCGAGCGGGTGCGCCCCCTCGCGCGCCGGCTCTCGCCCCGTCGCGACGCCCGCGACGCTCACAGGCGCATCCACGACGTCGCCCTCGCCGAGCCGCACCGTGGAGCTCCAGTCCGTCCGCTTCGCGCTCTCCCCCGCAGCCGCGCCCGCCGCGCCCGCCGCGCCTGCAGGCGCCTCGCTGAGGTCCGGCCACGGCACGGGCTCGTCCCCGACCTCCACGCCCACCGCGGCGCGCAGCGCCGGGAGCACCTCCTCCGAGGCCACCTGGAAGCTCCCGCGGAAGACCACCGCGCAGCGCTCGGCGTCGGGCTGCACGATCAGCGTGTCGCCCACGAGCGGCAGCCACCGCGCCGCGCCGTTCGGCAGGAGGATCGTCGCGAGCGCCCGCAGCGCCGGCAGGCGCGTCGCCAGCGCCGGGTGGTGCCGGCTCAGGCCCTCCAGCACGATCTCCTCGCCGCCGAGCACCCGATCGAACCGCTGATCCGCCGGCGCGGACTGGAAGTACGACCAGTCGAAATCGTCCGGGATCGACGCGATCCCCTCCAGCTCGGCGCGCGCGAGCCCGCGCAGCAGCCGCGCCCGGCTCGGCACGATCGGCGGGATCGGCCCGAGGCCGACCGGCGCGCGCCCCCCGCCCGGCGGCAGCAGGTTGGGCAGCGCGCCGCCGCCGCCCACGCGCTCGTCGGCGCCGGCCCCGACGCCGAGCGGGTTCTCCGGCTCACCGGGGCCGCCATACGCCCGCTGGTACTCGATCGGCATCTTCACGAACGGCTCGGGCAGCGCCCCCGCCGCCGCCGCGCCGCCCGCCCGATCGCCCACGACCTCGAGGCGCTTGTCCACCAGCGCCGCCCCCGCGCGCAGGATCGCGAGCCGCACCGCCATTCCCCGGACCGGCGCCCCGCCGGGCGCCCACGCGTGCCCGGTGAGCACCACCTCGGCGCGCGCTAGCCAGGGCGCGAGATCGCTCGCCGCGAGCAGCGGCTTCATCGGGTTGCCCCGCGTGTAGACCTCGCTCCGCACCAGCTCCAACGGCTCGATCCGCCGCGCCTCGCCGCCGGGGACCAGCGCGAAGGTCGCCTTGGCGACGAGGGTCACGTGGAGCTGGCCGCGGCTGCGCCACAGCGTCGCGCCCGCCGCGACCGGGCCGGCGCGGAGGACATCGAGGGCAAGACGCGCGGTGGTCATGGCGAGGGGCGCCGCGCCCGCGGGCCAGCGCTAGTTCGTGTTGAGCTCGACGCGCAGGAGCTTGCGGCCGATGAAGAGGTAGTCGCCGTGGGCGAGCTCGCGCTCGCTCTTGATGCGCACGTAGGTCCCGTTGCGGCTGTTGAGATCGGTCAGCGTGAACTTGCCGTTGTGCTCCTCGAGGCGGCAGTGCGAGCCCGACATGTACAGGTCGACGGGGAAGTTCAGGTCGCCGCCCTCGCGCCCGATCTGCAGCGAGGTGCCGCGCGCGCAGACGGTCATGCCGACCGCGCCGCCCTGGAGCACCTGCGTCAGGCGGAACGGGCTCGGGTGCTTCGGCGAGGAGTAGAAGAAGGTCCCGTCCGGATCCTGGCCGTCGGAGGCGCGCGGCGTCGGATCGAGCCGGAAGAGCTGCTCGCCCGCGAGGAACGTGTCGCCCGGCGTGATGTCGATCGTGCCGCGCACGCGGATGTACACGCCGTTCAGCGAGCCCTCGTCGCGCACCACCAGCTTGCCGTCGCGGTAGAAGAAGTTCGCGTGCTTCGGCGAGACGAACGGGTCGTCCGGGAAGACGAGCTGCCCGTTGCGGCCGACGATGTGCTGCTCCGCCTTGAGGTGGAACGAGAGGCCGTCCATGCCCTCGCCGCGGATGAGGATCAGCTTCGCCTTCGCCGGGTTCTGCATGTCCCCGAAGAACAGCGTCTGCGCGTTGAGGATCTCGGGCGGGACCGCCGTTCCGCACCTCCCACAGAACTTGTGGCCCGAGGGGACACCGCTCGAGCAGGAACGGCAGACGTAGTTACGGGCTTGCTCCATCAGCTCCTCCTGGGAGAGTTCGGCGAATTCGCTCTTGGACGAGGTGGTCTTGGGGCCCCGGCCCTGACCGCGCGCGCTCGTCGGGTCGAGCCGGGCGCTCGCGCTGCCGGCCGCGGGCGTGGGGGAGCGCCGGGCCGGCGTGGTCGTCGAGCTCGCCCGGCGCGTCGTGAACAGGGCCAAGTCGTTCGCGCACTCAGAGCAACGCGCGGTGCCCATCGGGCTCCACAGGTCGCACTGGCCACAGACGATGCCAATCTCGTTCTGCTCGGTGTGCAAACGTCTCCTCGGTGCATTGGAGGACCGCGGATCGCGGTTCTCCGACCCGCGCCAGTGGAAGGCCGCCGTGGCGGACCTCCGACCGATGAAGCGAGCCAGGACGGGGAACCCGGGCCGCTGCTCGCGCGGGGTCCCTGACCCGGGTGGAGAGAAACACGGTTCTAGACGTCGATGAGCGGAGGGGTCAAGCTCTGAGGTGACGCCGGTGGGGGCGACGGCCGGCCCTGCTCAGCGCACGAAGGTGAAGCGGCGCCGGTCGTCGCTCCAGCCGGCGCCGCCCCAGAGCCGGAAGACGATCCGCTGGTTGCACGCGGCGCGCGGCTGCAGGCCGAAGTCGCGCGAGTCGTCGTGGTAGCTCCGGTTGTCGCTCAGCAGGAAGACCGTGTCGGGCCGCACCTCGACGTGGTAGCGGCGCTCGAGCGGGGGCCTGCGCCCCGTCGCCCGGGGGTGGAGGCCGGGGCCCATCATCACCATGTCGCACGAGAGCTGCACCGGGTTGCCCGTGGCCGGGTCGGTGATGCTCACCTTGGGCTCGGCGCACGCCGTCTCGGCGTCGTAGCGCTGCCCGTTCACGAGGAGGACGTTGTGGTCGACGTCGACCGTGTCGCCCGGCAAGCCCGCGATCCGGCCGACGATGTGGCTGCCGGGGGCCTCGGGATCCGGGCACCGCACCAGCTCGCCGAAGCCGGGCGTGCCCCGCGTCAGCACGACGACCGCGTCGCCCGGGGCGAGGCTCGGCGCGAGCGCGGCGCCGAGCATCGGGTCGTTCGGCACCACCCAGACGTCGAGGACGAGCGCGCGGAGCACGACGCCGAGCAACAGCAGGGTCCCCACGATCCAGAGCAGCCCGTTGAACAGCTTCCGCATGCAGCAGCGCAGCCTAGCGCAGCTCCGGTCGCGGGCGGCGGGCAAGCACCGCGCGAAGGCGCCGCGGCGCCGTCAACGCAGGCACCCCCTGTACGGCGGCAGCTCGCTCGGGCTCGCGCCCGCCGCGATCTCGCGGGCGGCGGAGAAGAGCTCGGGCCACACGTCGAGGCGGCTGAAATACGAGGTCCCGGTGGTGTGCTCGTCACCGTCCATCACGCTCGACGAGATGACGCCGACGACGTCGCCCCCCCGATCGCTGCGCGCCGGCCCGCCCGAGTCGCCGGGGCAGATCGAGGCGATCGCGACGAAGTGCCCCGGGCTCACGGCGTCGATCGCGCCGCCCAGCCGCGGCGTGAGGTGGATCGGGTCGCGCGAGAGCGCGCAGCGGCCGAAGCCATAGGGCGTCACCTGCTCCCTGGAGACCGGCTCGGCCTCGATCCGCGGCGGGAGCGTCGGGATCCCGACGAGGCGCCGCGACAGCACGAGGATGGCGATGTCGCCCTCGCCCGACGTGTACCCGCAGTCCGGCGACACCACCGCGCGGACCTTCACGTCGCCCCACGGCAGGTGGTCGCCCCCGAGCTCGATCGAGATCACCTCGGGATCCTGATCGCGGCGCAGCGTCCTGCCGTTGTCGTCCCGCGCCGCGACGCAGTGGTGCGCGGTGAGCACCAGGTCCTCGGTGATGAGCGTCCCCGTGCACGTCACGTCGGTGACGATCCGGACGATCGCGTCCTCGTTCGTCGCCAGCTCGAACGGCGGCCGGAGCTCGAACGGGCGCTGCTCCATGCCCGGCTTCGCCGCGGGGATCGGCAGCCCCGCGTTGGTGATCGGCCGCGCACAGCCCGCGGCGACGGTGAGGGCGAGCGCGGCCGCCACGGCGGCGCCGCGTCGGTACAACCCTGTCCATGCGGTCGCCAGGGCGCCCAGCGTGCGAGCTTGCGGCTGTTCCACCTGAGGGAGACCCTCCCAAGCGCAACCGGTTGTTCTCTCGGACAGCGCCCCCGGTACGAACGCGCCGAGCAATGCCAAAGACTACGACATAAGGCGGTGACCGTCATTCGACAACGACAGGGTTTCCAAGCTTGGATACGGCCTCGACGATCGCAGATCACGTTGCGCGTCTCGCCGTCTCGCCGCCTCGTTTGTAGTTGCTCTGTACATTTACGCCTGCGTTTACGTTCGCGCGTGCGTCGATGTTCCCCGCGCCGCGCTAGCGCACCGCGACGAGGCGCACCTGGCTCGCGCTGCGCGCGTAGGCGTCGAGCGCGGCGCGGGCGGCTGCCGCGTCGACCTGCGGATCCTCGACGCCCGCGGCGACGAGCTGCTCGAGGAAGGCGCGCTGGTGCTCGGACTTCGCCGCGAGCCACGCGGGGCAGGCGCCGGCCGCGCAGGCCGCCGACGCCTGCTCGGACGCGGCGAGGGCGTCCTGGACGCGGCCTCGGCGGAGGAGCGCCCGCGCCGAGAGGAGCGCCGCCTCCGGGAGCGCGCGCACCTCGCCGGGCGCCGCGTCGAGGGCCGAGGAGGCGAGTCCTGGCTGATCGCGCTCCAGGTAGGCCGCGGCGAGCGCGGTGACGCTGGCCGGCGTCCTGCCCTCGGCGTAGCGGGCCTCGAGCGCCGCGAGCTCGTCGGCCCCCGCCGCGGCGCGCGATGGCAGGAGCTGCGACGCCCGGACGCTCGGCCCGAGCCCGATCGTCCAGACGACCCCCGCGAGAACCAAGCCGTTCGCGACGAACAACCCGAAGCGCATCACACGACCTCCAGGAACCGGCAGGGACCCCCGGCCGTCGGCGGCGGCCGGCGGCGACGGGCAGTCGCGCGCGGTAACATGCGGTAAACCCAAGCGACAGCGGGGCGGCGCGAAGGTTCCCGCGAAGCGCGAGCGGCGCGCAATCAGGGGTTGGCCCGATGGTTGGCCCAGAGGTTGGGCCGATGATTGGCCGGGGCATCGGCCGGGTGGTCGGCGCGCCTACAGGGCGGCCGGGGCCGCGGGGCTACTCGCTCGGGAGCACCACCAGGTCGTCGCGGTGGACGACGACGTCGTATTCGCCGGCCTCCTCGCGCTTCTTCCGCGCGGTGCGCGCGGCGTCGCTCGCCGACATCCGCGCGAGCCCGCGCGCGATCTCGGCGCCGTCCGGGTCGACGACGGCCACGGCGTCGCCGGGGAGGAAGGTGCCGCGCACGCCGAGGACGCCGACGGCGAGGATGCTCCGGTTCTTCGAGCCGATCGCCTCGGCGGCGCCCCGGTCGACGAGGATGGCGCCGCGCGGGCGCAGCGTGTACGCGATCCAGTGCTTGTGCGCGCTGAGCCGCTGCGGGACGGCGGCGAAGAGGGTGCCGACGTCCTCGCCCGAGACGATGCGCGTGATGATGCCCGCCTCGCGGGCGGCGCCGATGACCACGTGCGAGCCCGCGAGCGTGGCGCGCCGGGCGGCCTCCACCTTGCTGGCCATGCCGCCGGTGCCGACGCCGGAGGTCGACGCGCCCGCGAGGTGCCGCGCCTCGCGGGCGACGCTGCGCACGAACGGCACCCGGCGCCCGTCGCCGTCGAGCAGGCCCTCGACGTCCGAGAGCAGGATGAGGAGATCGGCCTCGCAGAGCGGGGTCACCATCGCCGCGAGCTGGTCGTTGTCGCCGAACTTGATCTCCTCGACCGCGACGGCGTCGTTCTCGTTGATGATCGGGATCGCGCCCGCCTCGAGCAGCGCGGCCAGGGCGTTCCTCGCGTTGTTGGTGCGGGTGCGGTCCGCGAGGTCGGCGTGCGTGAGGAGCACCTGCGCGACGAGCAGGCCGACCTTGCCGAAGGCCTCCTCGTAGCGCTGCATCAGCACGCTCTGGCCGGCGGCGGCGGCGGCCTGGAGCCAGGCCATGTCCTTCGGGCGCGACTTCAGCCCGAGCTTCGCCATGCCGAGGGCGATGGCGCCGCTCGACACGATGACGAGGCTCCGGCCGGAGCGGCCGCGGAGCGCGGCCACCTCGGCGGCGAGCCGGTCCCAGGCGTCGCCGGAGAGGCTCTTCGAGCCGATCTTGATGATGATGCGGCGGCAGCGCCGGAGCGCGGCGCGCGCGGCCTGCGGATCGAGCTCCGGCGCGGCGTCGGCCGCGGCGCCGCCCTTCGTGGCGGTGCGGTCCTCGGTGTCAGTCATGGGGGATGCCGGCGGCGGCGATCTCGTCGAACGCCGCGTCGAGGCGGCGCTCGATGTACTCCGGGACCGAGGCGCCAGCGAGCAGGAAGGCGTCGATCCAGCGCGTGAACTCGTCGCGCAGGTCCTCGGTGCCGCTCGGCAGGACGGTGAAGCTCGCCTGGAGGGAGGGGGACAGCGCGCGGCGCACGGCGCGATCGACGGCGTCGCGGACCCAGCGCGCCTCCTCGGCGTGGACGCGCACGGCGGTGCTCCGGCGGAAGCGCGTGATGTAGCGGTCGAGGAGGTGGCCGAGGGCGTAGACCTCCAGGCCGCGCGCGGCCGCCGCGAGGGCCAGGGCCGGGTTGAGCCGCCGGAGGACCTCCTTCGTGACGAGCTGCGCGGCCTTGCGGAGCGTGGTCTGCTCCGACCCGGGCTCGACGAGGAGCGCGCGCGCGTCGGTGGTGAGGCTGAGGCCGTGGCGGGCGACGGTGTCCTGCACGATGGCCCCGCGGATGCGCAGCAGCATCCGCGCGGGGAGCACCGGGACCGGGATCCACGAGGCGCCCACCGCGAAGGCGGTGAGCACGGCGAGTCGACCTCCGGGAGGCGGGCCGCCCGGGGTGACCTGAGCGGCGGTCGGCTTGTTCGCGGCGGGTTCGGATGACATCGCGCGCACGGTACTACGGCGGGCGGCAGGTCAGAAGAGGGGGGTGAGCTCGACGATCGCGGCGCGGCAGCGCGTCGCGGCGAGGACGACGTCGCGGGTGGTCGCGCCCTCGGGCAGCGCGGCGGCGAAGCGCACCGGCCCGCCCCGCAGCGCGATCCCCCGGGCGGCGAGCTCCTCGCGGAGGAGCGCCGCGTTGGTGCGGACGGTGACGGCGTAGAGGCGGCTCCCGGCGGCGATCTCCGCGAACGTGCCCGAGAAGGCGAGCTCGCCGCCCGCGAGCACGAGGACGTCGGTGGCGCCGCGGACCAGGGCGCCCCGCGGGCCCTCGACGTCGAGGCGCGCGGCCGTGAGCAGCGCGCCGCGGCCCTCGGTGGCGCCCGCGAGCGCGGCCAGGACGAAGGCGGCCGCGGCGCCGTCGAGGCCGACGAGCGGATCCTCGGCGATCAGCACGGCGGGCGCGGTCACGATCGCCTGGGCGAGGACGAGCGCGCGGCGCTCGGGCAGCGCGAGCGCGCTCAGCGCGCGCTTCCGCGAGGCCGCGAGGCCGACCCGGGCCAGGGCGGGGGCCACCATCTCGGCCGCCGCGCGCGGCGAGGCCCCCGCGAGGCGCGCGCCCCAGCCGACGTAGGCGTCCGCGGT
The DNA here is from genome assembly GCF_051530145.1 of Sorangium sp. So ce302. GTDB lineage: Bacteria > Myxococcota_A > Polyangia > Polyangiales > Polyangiaceae > Sorangium > Sorangium cellulosum_B. Next base: position 12,124,822 of record NZ_CP150326.1, read on the forward strand.
CCACGCGAGCGGCAGCGGCGGATCGAGCGGCGCCGCCCCGCTCGCCGCGCGGTGCGCGGTGCGCGCCACGTCGCGGCCCGCGACCTCGAGGCGCCCGGCGACGACGCGCGCTTCCCCGGGCGCCCCCCCGCTCGCGTCGTCCGCCGCGCCGGCCTGCGCCGGCCTCCGGAGCGACGAGAACGGGACGCCCGTGAGCGCCGCGAAGAGCGCGCCCGCGTCGCCGGCGCAGAGCACGCGATCGCCGCGCGTCGCAGCGGTGAGCGCGTCGACGGCGACCACGTCGTCCACGGCGATGCGCGCCGCGCGGGCGTGGAGCAGCGGCGGCGCGGCGGGCCCGGCCTGCTCCGCGGGCTCGGCGGTCCTGGGCGACGCGGGCTCGAGCTGCTCCATGGGCTCAGCGTTCCTTCGACGCAGGCGACGCCGGCGGCGCGGATCCTCCGGGCTCGTCTTCCCGGGCCGTGGCGGGGGCGCCGAACGAGATCTCGCCGGCGAACTCGCTGCGCGCGAGCGGCCTGTCCGCGCCGAACACGAAGAACGGCGAGAGGGCGCGCGCGGCGTCGAGCATCACGGGCGGGATGGTCGCCCTCGCCAGCTCGCCCTGGGCCTGCGCCGAGAAGCCGACCAGGCTGAGCGCGTAGCCGAGGAGCGACGTGTCCTCCTCGGGGAGCGACTGGATGGGCGCGTCGTCGGGCAGCTGGCCCAGCCGGCGCGCCTCGGCGATCGCCTGCCGGAGCCCGCCGAGGCGATCGATGAGCCGGCGCTCGAGGGCCTGGGCGCCGGTCCACACCTGCCCGCGCCCGAGCGCGTCGACCTCCTCGGCCTTCATGTGCCGGTTCTCGACGATGCGGGCGACGAACCGATCGTAGAACTGCTTCACCTTGACGCCGAGCTGCTCGCGCTCGTCGTCGGTGTACGGCCTGTAGAGCGACTCGGCGTCGGCGCGGGGCGACGAGCGGAACGTCTCGATGCTGACGCCGAGCTTCTGCAGCAGGCCCGTGACGTCGACCTTCCCGTAGAAGACGCCGATGGATCCGGTGATCGAGGAGCGGCTCGCGAAGATCGGGGCGCCGGCGACGGATGCATAATAGCCGCCGCTCGCGGCCGACGAGCCCATCGAGACGACGAGCGGCTTCACGCGCGCCGTGAGGATCGCCTCGCGCAGGATGACGTCCGCCGCGAGCGTCGAGCCGCCGCCGGTCTCGACCCGGAGCACGACGGCGCGGACGCTCTGGTCCTCGCGCGCGCGGCGCAGCGCGCCCGCGACGGTGTACGAGCCGGCGAGCTTGACGCCGACGAACGGGATCGACCGGCTCTCGCCGTCGATCATGTCGCCGTCGAGGTAGACGAGCGCGACCTTGGGCGAGCGGCCCCAGCGCTCGGGCGCCTCGTCGCCCGGGTCGTCGTCGACGACGCGGGAGGCGCGCCCCATGACCTCGTCGACGACGCGGCCGAGCTCGTCGTCGTAGGCGAGCTGGTCGACGAGGCCGCTCTGCCGCGCCTCCTGGGCGAGGAACGGCCCGCGCGCGATCCGCCGCGCGAGCTCCGGGACGGGGATGCGGCGCCCGGCGCTCACCTCGGCGAGGAAGGCGCCGCTCAGCTGATCGAGCAGCGCCTGGTGGTCGTCCTTGCCGACCCGGGTGCTGGTCTCGCGCGCGAACTGCTCGGCGGCGAGCTTGTGGGCGCCGATGCGGACGATGTCGGCCTGCACGCCGAGCTTCTTCAGGAGGCCGCCGAAGTAGAAGTAGCTCGACGACATGCCGGCGAAGCGCAGCCCGCCCGCGGGGTTCATGGCGATGGCGTCGGCGCTCGAGCACACGTGGAGCGAGCGCCCGCCGGCGTCCTCGAGGTGGCAGAGGACCTTCTTGCCGTGGCTCCTCAGGTTGCGGATCGCGTCGGAGACCTCCTCGGCGTGGGCGAGCGAGCTGGCGGGCTCCGCGCGGAGCACGAGCGCGACGCCGGAGACCTCCGGGTCCTCGGCGAGGCGCCAGAGCCGCTGGAGGAGCCGCGTGTGCCTGCGGACGCCCGGGGTCGAGTCGAGGCGGACGCGGACGACGCGGGCCGGCAGCCGGACGCCCCGCTCGGAGAAGCTGCGGAGCGCGACGCCTGTGTAGAAGCCGGTGCCGCTCTTCGTGATGGCGTTGCCGAAGACGCCGCCGGCGGAGACCTGCAGCTCGTCGACGTTGACGTCGAGGCCGGCCATGGCGGCGATCTTCGGGCCGCCGTCGGCCGTGAGGTCGCGCAGCGCCACGTCGCCCCGGAGCGTGCCCACGTAGGGCACGCGCAGGCCGAGGGTCGCCCGGGGCGTCCAGGTGCCGCTCCCGTCGGGGTCGCTGTTCTCGACGTAGGAGGTCTCGAGCCCGATCTCGAGCGCGCGCCTGCCGCCCGCGGGCCGCACGGCGACGCCGAAGTCGTAGCTGCGCTCGATGGCCTCGCGGAGGCGGTTCTCGGGGCGGTTCCAGTCGCGCGCGACGGCCGAGAGCGAGAGCCACGTGGAGGGCCGGAGCGTGACGCCGCTCGTGAGCGAGAAGTACCCGTCGAGCGCGGGCGCGTCGGAGCTGCCCCAGCCGAGCGTCGTGCCGAAGGCGAAGGTGGGGCCGGTGTCGAGGGCGAGCCCCCAGCGGACCCAGCGCGACGGGCTGTCGAACGGCGCCGGCGCGGCGTCGGGCGGGTCGAGGAAGTCGAAGCGCAGGCCGGTCGACACGTACCAGAGCGGCACGCCGAGCGCGATCGAGTGGCCACGCGCGGGCAGCGGCGAGGCGGAGCCCGTGTGGACCCAGGTCCACCGGAGCTCGGTGCCCGGGAGGAAGGAGAGGTTCGCGGGGTTCACCGCGATGGCCGAGGTGTCGTCGCTGCTGGCGACGGGCTTGCCAGGATCGGGGAGCGGCTGCGAGGGGCCGTCGGCCGGCGCGGCGTGCGCGGCGGTCGCGCCCGCGAGCGCGCAGAGGCCCGCGCACAGGCCGAGCAGCGCGGCGGCAGCGCTGGCGGGGCGAGCGGCGCTGGCCGAGCGAGCGGCGATGGCGGGGTGCGTGATGCTGGCGAGCCGCCCCGGCCGGGCGGGGCGCGGGGAGCGGGCGGGGCTTTGGGGGCGGGGTAGGTTGTTCATGCGCGGATGAGCTCCCTGAGCGTATCTGCTTCCGCGTCGTACGTCCGCTGGACCTCGGCGAGGGCGAGGCGCTCGACGAGCGGGCCGAGCAGGTGCAGCCGGATCTGGATGTCGCCATCGACGCGGCGGCGGGTGCGGCCCTGTGGCAGGCGCTCGAGCCGGTACGTCCCCGCGGAGCGGAAGTAGCTGCGCCACTGCTCCTTCGGGCTGACCTGCCACGTGGAGGCGTGGTCCGAGAGGCGGTAGGTCGACCGCTCTTCCCAGGACATGGCGTCCTTCGCCACGGGGTAGCTCCGGAAGATCGGCAGCGGCGCGCTCGCCTGGAAGCGCAGGACGCGGAGCAGCTCGCCGTCGCGGAGCGCGTGCTCGACGGTCACGACGCTCTCGAGCGAGGCGACCCGCGTGGCGAGCCGAGGCCCGAGGTCCGGCGAGAGCACGGCGAGCTCCACGGCGTCGAGGGGCGCGTCGAGCTCGTGCGAGATGGTGAAGTGCACGCGGCCCTTCTATCACGCGGCGGAGGCCGGTCGCGGGCAGGTCGGCAACCAGGCGCAGCTTGGCGTCAGGACTCGACTCAGCGTCATCGTGACCCAGGCCAACCTGCGGGCCGGCCTCACGCACTGCATGCAGCAGTTAAGCGCGCGTGCGGCGGCGCCGCGATCGAGCGCGTGGCCGGCGCGCGCGTGGAGCGTGCCGTGACGTCGAGCCCGTGCCCGGCGTGAATGCCGGTCGAGCGGGCGCATCGAAGCAGCCGTATGCATCGCTGCGATGACGCCACGCCCGCCGTGCGACCGTCTGCATCTCCCACCGGCGGCCCGTCACCTGGCGGTGCGCGGCGCCCGCCCCGCTCCCGCGAGCTCGCGGCGCGCGCGCTGCGGCGGCCCTGCGCCGCGCCGGCTCGCCGCCGCGGCGCGGGGCTCTCGACCGCGCTCCGGCTCTGCCTCATGGCGTTCACCGCCGTGTTTTCCGCCGACTGTGCGAGCGACATGCAGGACGAGCTCGACCCCGCCGAGGCCGAGCTGCGCGCCCTCTTCCCGGAGCAGGCCGGGCTGGTGCTCGCCGCCGACGGCGCCCTCGCGCGCGGCGAGCGCGGCTATTCCGTGACGGCGGCGCGCGGCGAGGCCGCGCCGGGCAGCGGCTCATCGTCGCGGGGGCTCGTCGTCCATCTGCCCGAGCACGGGAGCGATGAGATCCGGATCGAGCTGCCGGACGGCTTTCACGTGCGCGTCCGCGAGCGCAGGGGGCTTGGCGCCGGACGGCTCGTGGGGACTCAGGAGATCGCCGGCGGAGATGCCGTCGCCTATGCACACGAAGGTGGGTATTCCTTCTGGACGGCGGCGCACGGGGGATACGAAGAGTGGCTCCTCCTCCGGCCGGGCACCTTCCGGGCGGACGCGCCGGTCGCCGCCTGGTCCGTTCAGGGCGCGACGCTGCGGCGGCGCGGCGCGGCGATCGAGCTCGCCGACGAGGCCGGCGTCGCGCGCCTCGCCGTGACGGCGCCGTCGGCGTACGCGCGCGGGGGCCGGAGGGTCTCGACGCGCCTCGACGCCGAGGGCTCGACGCTCTCGCTCTGGGTCGACGCCCCGCCGGAGGAGGCCGTGCTCGTGGACCCGCTGTGGGTGGCGACCGGGAGGATGATCACGCCGCGCGCCGAGCACACGGCGACCTTGCTGGACGACGGCAGGGTCCTCATCGCAGGGGGATTCCTGAGCTGGGACGAGGGGATCATTTGCGATCCGATGTTCTCGACGACGCCGCTCGGCAGCGCGGAGATCTACGATCCCGCGACGGGCGCGTTCCTGGCGGCCGCGCCGATGGCTGCTGTGAACGGCGGTCACACCGCGACACGCCTCGCGGACGGGAGGGTGCTGGTCATCGGCGAAGAGGCCGGGGGCACGAGCGCCGAGATCTACGACGACGCGCTCGATGCATGGCGAGCGGCCTCGTCGCCATCGGTGTCGCGGTCGAGACCCACGGTCACGCTGCTCGACGACGGGCGGGTCCTCCTCACCGGCGGAAGGGTCGGGTCAGCGGATACGGAGAGCACCGAGATCTACGACCCGGCGACCGACACGTGGGCCCCGGGACCCTCCATGCGGAATGCCCGCGCCGCTCACAAGGCCACGCGGCTGCTCGATGGACGCGTGCTCGTCACGGGCGGCACCCACGGGGCGGCCGCGGGCGCCGTCGAGATCTTCGACCCGGCGACAGCGGCCTGGTCGGCCGCGGCGCCGCTCGGCGGCGGCACTCCGTGGCTGACGGCGACGCAGCTCCTCGACGGACGCGTGCTGGTCACGGGCCTCGCAGGCGCCGCCGAGGTCTACGATCCTGCTGTGGACGCCTGGACCGCGGCCCCGGGCAAGTGGGGCGACACGCCCGCGACGGGCTCGTTGGATGACGGGACCTACGTGACCGGGCTCGGCGTGCTCGGTGAGGCGGCGGCGCGGCTCCCCGGCGGCCAGGTCATGATCAGCGGAGGCATCGAGGCGATCTACTATGCGGACCCCTGGGGAGGGACCATCTGCACTTCGCTCTATCTTGCGCACGCCCACGACACCTACGATCGAGTCCAGCTCTACGATCCGGTCACGAACGCGTGGTCGCCGGGCGGCAATATCCCAGCTGCGCGAGGCTATCACTCCGCCACGTCGCTCGATGGCGGCGACGTCCTCGTGGCGGGTGGGTACACGTGGCTCTGGTCGACGCGCGAGGGCCTCAGCACAGACAGCGCCGTCGTGTATGCCAGCAACCCCTTGACGAACGGCGCGCCCTGCTCGACCGCCACACAATGCGCGAGCGGGATCTGCGTGGACGGCGTGTGCTGCGCGTCGCCGTGCAGGGATGCTGAGTGCATCGCCTGCTCCATCGCGGCGGGGGGCACGGTGGACGGGGTGTGCACGCGTGCCCACGGCGTCCCGTGTGACGACGGCGACGCGTGCACGCTCGGCGATTCCTGCGACGCCGGGGTGTGCGCCGGAGCTCTATCGAGCAGCGCGGAGTGCGGCGCTGGAGAGGGCGGCGCCGGCGGTGGCGAGGGCGGCGCCGGCGCTGGAGCTGGAGGCGCTAGCGCCGGCAATGGCGGCGCTAACGCTGGTGCAGGAGACGCTGGCGCTGGCGAGGGGGGTGCCGGCGGTGGCGCTGGAGGCGCTGGCGACGGCAATGGCGGCGCTAACGCTGGTGCAGGAGGCGCTGGCGAGGGGGGCGCCGTCGCTGGAGCGGGAGGCGCTGGCGACGGCAATGGCGGCGCCGGTGCTGGAGCAGGAGTCGCTGGAGGTGGTGGCGCTGGAGCAGGAGGCGCGAGCGACGGCGGCGCCGGCGGTGGCGACGGCGGCGCCGGCGCTGGCGCTGGAGCAGGAGGCGCAGGCAACGGCGGCGCCGATGCTGGCGAGGGAGGCGCCGGCGCTGGAGACACCGGCAATGGCGGCCCCGGCGCGGGAGGCGCTGGCGCCGGCGATGGTGGCGCTAACGCTGGCGCAGGAGGCGCTGATGCTGGCGAGGGGGGCGTCGGAACCGGCAACGGCGGAGCTGTCACGAGCGCGGGGAGCGCCGGCGCGAGCGACGTGAGTCCCGCCACGACCCCGCCCTCCAGCAGCGGCTGCAGCGCGGCCGGCTCGGGCTCCGACTGGCAGCCTGCCGCCGCCGGGCTCGCGCTGCTCCTCAGCGCGCGCCGCCGGCGAGCCCGCCGAGCGCAATCCCCTCGCGACGCCGCATAGAAGCTGTCCACGAGGGGCTCGCTCCGCTCGCGCGCCCGGCATGATCGCCCGCCGGGCGCTTTGGCTCAGAACAGCTCGATGTCATCGAGGTTCACGCCATCCTTGAATGTAGGGCACGCTGGTTGCAGGAGGCGCTTCATGAAGACCAACTCGGGACGCACTGGTTTCCCTGCGGGTTCCCTCGTCGCGCTCGCGATGATTGCGGGCTGTGGCAAAGTCACGATCGAACTACCGGGCTCTGTGGATGTCGAGCCACCGGGCTCTGTGGATGTCGAGCCACCGGGCTCCGAGGACGTCGAGCCACCGGGCTCTGTGGATGTCGAGCCACCGGGCTCTGTGGATGTCGAGCCACCGGGCTCCGAGGACGTCGAGCCACCGGCCCCTGTCGATAGCGAGCCCGAGAGCTGCGTTGAAGGCACGGATGTATCGTTCTTTGCGCCCTCGGGAATGGACGCCGACTGGCTTCTTCCGGTCGATGGGGAACGGCTCATCGCGGTTGGAGCACCAGCGAACGGGGGGGTTGCGGAGCTCGACGAGGCGGGCCACGTGGTGTGGAGCGCGATCCCCCTGCCCGGTGGATTTCTGAAGACCGGCGCCAAGACCGAGGACGGGGGCCTCATGGTCGCGGGCCAGGTGGATGATTCGACGTCTCCCTCCCGCACGGGGTTGTGGCTCGGTCGGCTCGACGGAGCCGGTCAGCTGCTGGCGAGCCGGCGGCTCGGACCATCGGCCTTCAGCGCGCACGTCGACATCGAGCTGCTCCGGCACCCGACCGGGGGGTACGTGCTCTCCACCCACGACAGCGAGGCCCAGGGCGCGGCGCCTCGGCTGCGCCTGGTGCGGCTGGACGACGCGGGCGAGATCGTCCACGAACGGTTCATGCCGATCGCTCCCGGGTCCGCGATCACGGAGTCCTGGAGTCGGGGCGGGGCCGCGCTGCTGCCCGGAGGTGACGTGGTTCAGCTGACCGCGCACGCCGGTTACCTGCGCGTCGTCCGCAGCACCGAGCAGACGGCGCCGGTGTTCGACCGTGTGCTGGAGGAGGTCGGCGGAGCGTGGCCACAGGACATCGCGGCCCTGCCCGATGGCCGCATCGCGATCGCCGCGATCAGCCTCGGTCAGAGTCATGTCATCCTGCTGGACGCCGAGGGAGCGGTGATCTGGGCCAGGACCTATCACCCTGAGCTCGACACCGAGCTTCACGCCATCTCGCACGATCCGAGCACGGGGCTCTTGCACCTCGGCGGGGCGACGCGGGGAACGGACGGAGGAACGCAGCGGATCTGGCTGCTCTCCGTCGACACCGACGGGGAGCTGCGCTGGGAGTACGAAGGGGATGTTGGCACGCCGAGCCGGATCAATGGAATCACATCACTCCCGGGCGGCGGGTTCGTGGCGGCCGGATTCCACGATTTCGTCTATGCGGTGGTCCGCCCGAAGACGTGTCCGTGAGCGGCTAGCGTCGCCTTCCCAGGAGGGGAGGTGGTCGGATTCGGAATTGCATCACACGCAGTTGCGCGAGGGCTTGCCTATCCGTCACGAACCAGACGAGAAGGCCGCCGCATCTCTGCCCTCGGCACCACGCTGAAGAACGCCGGCTCCCATGCGGCCTTCCGCTGAGCGCCTTTCGCTGACGGTGTGGATCAGGGGACGTCTGTCGGGTCCCAGCTCGCGCGGAAGCCGACATCGAGCCCGTCGAGCGTGCGCATCGTGTCGGCGTCGAGCGCGAAGTCGAAGATCGCGCCGTTCTCGGCGATACGCGCGGGCGTCACCGACTTCGGCAGAACGATCAAGCCGTGCTGCACGGCCCAGCGCAGCATCACCTGCGCTGGTGTGCGCCCGGCCTTTGTCGCCGCGGAGACGATGTCTTTGTGCCCGAGCTTCACGCCCTGCGTGAGCGGGCTGTACGCCTGCACGAGGATCCGGTGCTTTGCGCAGAACGCGCGCAGCTCGGCCTGCCCGAGGAACGGGCTGAGCTCGACCTGGTTGATCGCCGGCACCACCGCGCTCTCGCCTCGAAGGGAGCGCTGATCCTCGCAGCGGGGGCAGTCCTCTTTCTGGCCGGATGCAGCAGCGAGCCCGTAGGTGGAGAGCAGCACGGCGCAACGGGCAGCACAGGCAGCGGGGACGGTATGGGTGGACAGGGCGGTGCAGATGGCGCAGGCGGAGCGGGCGGCACAGGCGGTATGGCCGGGGTAGGCGGCGCGGGTGGCGCCGTCGCGGTGCCGCCGATGGAGCTCGACCTGATGACGTTCAACATCCGTTACGCAAACCGCGCGGACGGCGACAACGCATGGCCGAATCGCCGCGACATGCTCTATCAGGTCATCCGTGACGCACACCCCGATGTGCTCGGGCTTCAGGAGGCGCTCAGGTCGCAGCTCGATGATCTCGGCGAGGTGCAGATGGCCCGGATCATCCGCGAACACCGCGACGGCCTCTATCCGTCGGATCACTTTCCCGTCACCGCCAGGCTGCGCCTTCAGCCCTGAATGCACAGCGTGTCCCGGGTGGTTGTGGGCGAACCGGCGATGGGTGGACGATCCGAGTGCAGCGAGACCATATAAAATAAACGCCGGCAGATCGATTGAGCGATCCGATGCTGGCGGCGCAGGCTGCATGGCAGAGAACGTGGGTTGAGCCCCTCCATGCGACGACGCGATGGGGGTGACGAGCGAAGGTCCCTGTCGCGGGTATCCAAGGCTCACGCGGCGCCTGGCTGCAAATCCCGGCCTCCTCGTCTCGACAGCCCAACGCGGCAGTGCTACCCATCTCACGTGTCCGGCGTTGAGGGGGAGGACATGTCATTACATCATGGCCTGTCGCCGATGCACGCAGGAAAGGATCGCCGTATGCGCATCAATCGAATCCGAGGTCTGCGGGCAGCTCAGCTTGCGTTCGCGTCCGCGTCTGCGGGAGCAGCCTTCTGCTTCGCAGCGTGCTCGGCCGACACGGGCCCCACGGCCGAAGACATGGGCGAGCAGGACCAGAATCTTGCAGCCTGTTCGTATGCGGTCACGACGAACGCGTACGAAGGAGCCCCGGAGTACTGGGGGACGATCAAGGTGAAGAACACGGGCGCGAGCGCGCTGAAGAAGCCGACTGTCGCCTTCGACGTGCCCGGCGGTGTCACGTGCGATCATCACGAGCCGGGCTGGACTCACACACAAGCCGGCTCCCGATGCACCTATTCGAGGACATCGAACGTGTCCATCGCCCGCGGCGCGTCATTCACACTCAATTTTTCCACCGACTCGGTGTCCTCGTTCACCCCGTCCCGCGTCGAGCTCCGCGACACCAGCTGCTCCAGCGGCGGCAGCACGACGGGTGGCGGCGGCACCACGGGCACGGGCGGTGGCAGCACGACGGGCGGCGCCAGCACGACAGGCACGGGCGGCGGCAGCACGACGGGTGGCGGCGGTAGCGGGGGCTCGGGCGTGGTGTGGCAGACGGCCAGCCTGACGGAGTTCGAGTCTTACCCCGACCCCGGCAGCGAGGAGTGCATCGAGTACAACGGGTGCACGTGGGCCGGTCAGTTCGCGGCGCTCGACGGAAAGCAGCCGGAGAGCTGGGTCAGAGAGAACAACATCGCCGCGGTGCACTCGAAGGATTTCGAGAGGTACAAGCTCAAGACCCTGCGCCTTCGAAAGAATGGCAAGGAGATCGACGTCAAGGTGTACGACATGTGCTCCGACGCCGATTGCAGCGGGTGCTGCACGCGGAACGCGCAGCCGTCGGGGTACCTGATCGATATCGAGAAATACACCGCTCAGCGGTTCGGGGTCTCGGCCTCTGGACAGGTCGAGTGGAGGTGCCTCGACTGCAATTGATGGCTGCCTCGTCGGGCCTGTGGCCCGGGCGCCGCCTTGCTCACCCGCCGAGCGCCTTGTCGATCGCCTGCGTGAGCTTCGGGTCGTCCGGCGCCACGGACGACTCGAACCGCGCGATCACCGACCCGTCCTTGCCGATCAGGAACTTGGTGAAGTTCCACTTCACCTCACCGGCAGGTGCGGTTTGCGTGAGGAAGGCATAGAGGGGGTGCTTGCCGCCCCCCTTGACCGGGATCTTCGAGAACATGGGAAAGCTGACACCGAACTTCGTGGAGCAGAAGGCGGCGATCTCGGCGTCGGTTCCCGGCTCCTGCGCGCCGAAATCGTTCGACGGGAAGCCGAGGACGGCGAAGCCGCGATCCTTGAGCCGATCATGGAGCTCCTCGAGCCCCGCGTACTGAGGCGTATAGCCGCACTCCGATGCGGTGTTCACCACGAGCAGCACCTTGCCTCGGTAGTCACCGAGGGAGCGGTCCTGTCCGTCGATGGTCTTCATGGTGAAGTCGTAGAGCGACATGGCCTTTCCTTCCTGAGCAGCGCCGGGCGTGTGCTCCGGCGCGGTGCGCTCGACATCCCTCCCACAACCCGACACACAGGCGAGGGCGAGCGAGCTGATCAGGGCGAGTCCACACCGGAGCACGCGCGGTGAGCGTTCCATGGCGCATGGATAGCCGCGCGTCCGGGCCGCGTCGAGCAGGAACGCGCTCCGCGTCGAGGCGACGCCGCCGAATGCGGCTGGAGGACGTCGGCCTGGACGCGGCACGCGGCGGTCGGGCTCGGTGACCTGGCCTGCTGGAAGGAGGCCATCGCGACGGCAGCAGGGTGGACGGGCAGGACGCTCGCCGTCACTTCTTCGTCAGCGCGTTGTAGCTGGTGATGAGGTTGCGATAGTCGGGGATGTGGCTCGAGAACAGCGTCGCCAATCCCTCGATGTCGTTGCGCCAATCGCGGTGCAGCTCGCAGGCGACGCCGAACCACGTCATGAGCTGCGCGCCGGCTTGCGACATGCGATCCCAGGCGGAGTGCCGGGTGATCTCGTTGAAGGTCCCGGACGCGTCCGTGACGACGAAGACCTGAAAACCCTCCTCGATCGCCGACAGCGCGGGGAAGGCCACGCAGACTTCGGTCACGACGCCCGCGATGATGAGCTGCTGTTTGCCCGTGGCCTTGACGGCTTTGACGAAGTCCTCGTTGTCCCACGCGTTGATGTTGCCGGGGCGCGCGATGTACGGCGCGTCCGGGAACTGCTCTTTCAGCTCCGGCATGAGCGGGCCATTGGGGCCGGACTCGAAGCTGGTCGTGAGGATCGTCGGCAGCTTGAAGTACCTCGCGAGATCGGAGAGCGCGAGCACGTTGTTCTTGAACGTGTCCGGCTGGATGTCGCGCACGAGCGACAAGAGTCCCGCCTGATGATCGACCAGCAACACGGCGGCGTTGTTCTTGTCGAGTCGAACGTACGGCTTGGTCATGGGCTGTCTCCTCTTCTGTCGTCGTGGGTGATGCGTCTGTGTGGCTCGACGCCCGAGCATGGAAGTCGGTCAATCGTCCAGGTGGCCGAACTTGCCGCTCGCGAAGTCGGCGAACGCCTGCTGGATCTCTTGCGCGCTGTTCATGACGAACGGGCCGTACTGGACGATGGGTTCGTCGACCGGCTCGCCGCTCAGGACGAGCAGGTGGGCCTCCGATTCGGCCTCGATGAGCAAGCGCTCGCCGGCGTTCTCGAACACCGCGAGGTCGTGCGCCGCAGCGTGCGTTCCGTTGATCGCAATGTCGCCTTTCATGACGAGCAGGCCCAGGTTATGGCGCGCCGGGAAGGTGAAATCGACCCTGCCTCGCGCATTCAGGCGGACGTCGAGGACATCGATCTTCGTGAAGGTCTGCGCGGGGCCCTTCACGCCCTGGTATTCGCCTGCGACGACCCGGACGGAGCCCGCATTCTCGGGGAGCGTCACGATGCCCATCCGATCGCTGGTGATGCTTTGATACCGAGGCGGCGACATCTTGTGCGCCTTCGGCAGGTTCACCCAGAGCGTGGTGGTCATGGCTGCGTTCTCCTGACACGAGGAGGAATAGACATGCCGAGTTCATAGAACAATGCGCAAGAACAGGAAGAACTGTTCCAATTTTTGGAACAATCTTGGCACACGCTCGCGGCCACGCTCGGCGTGGTGGACAACACGAGGCGCTGGCGGAGCAGGTCGAGGAACGCCACCACCTTCGGCGAGAGGTGCCGTGTGCTCGGATAAAGCGCGAACACGGGCACTTCGGGCGCCGACCAGGACGCGAGCACCGGCATGAGCCGTCCCTCGGCGAGGTCTTCCGCGCACAGGTACTCCGGCAAGAGGGCGACGCCGAAACCCGCGCGAACGACCGAGCGAAGCATCTCGTAGTCGTTGACGACGAGCCGCGGGTGAACCGTGATCTCGGCGATCCTGGGCCCCGACCTGAGCTCCCAGGAGCTTCCCTCCGGTGCGAACACGATGCACGGGTGGTCCGCGAGCTCGGCAATGTCGTTCGGCTCGCCGAGCGCCCTTTTGACCTCGGGCGCAGCGACCAGACGGCGCCGCACGGCGCCGAGACGCCGGGCGACGAGGCTCGTGTCCGGCGTGGTACCGGCCCGCAGCGCGAGGTCGAAGCGCTCCTCGACGACGTCGACCCTGCGATCGGTGCACACCAGGTCGACCTGGACATCGGGGAAAAGACGCAGGTATTCGGCGAAAATCGGCCCGAGAACGGAGAACGCGAGCGGGGCCGTCACCCGCAAGAGCCCCCGGGGCGTCGACTGGAGCTGCGAGACCGCGAGCTCTGCCTCCTCGAGCGCGGCGACGATGCGAACGCAGTGCTCGTAGTAGACGCGACCGACGTCGGTGAGGCTCAAGGTTCGCGTGGTCCGCTGGAGCAGCCGGGCGCCGACGCGCGACTCGAGATCGGAGATCTTCCGGCTCACGGTCGACTTCGGCATCCCGGCGGCGGTCGCCGCCGCCGTGAAGCTGCCTCCCTGAACGACCCTCGTGAAGAGGACGATCTCGTCGAGAGCGACGTTGGGTAGGCGAGGGTCCATGGGTGGTACAATCTACGCAAAATGCGCGAATTGTTCCAAGCGATCGCGATGTCTTTCGATCCGCCTGCGCGAAGCCGCGCCCCGATGGTTCGGGCGCAACCCCGCATGCGCTCGAGCGCGCCGGGGCTCCGGCCAGCGACGCAGCGCTGTCCGATCGAGTTCCGAGCTGCAAACGAGGAAGAGCAGCGCTGGGAGGCTCACACGCCGACGCGCTCGACGCGCACCCGCACCTCGGTGGCCGCCAGCGCCGCATCGCCGCCCGCCGTCCCTGCGCCGCGCTCCACCGAGCCGCCCGCGATCTCCGCGATGAGGAGCGGCCCCGTCGCCTTCATGATGCGGCGGGCCTGGTCCAGCACGCGCGCCCTCTCTTCCTCCGTCGCGCCGGCGAGGACACCGCTGAGGATGACCCCGCAGGCGCGGTTCGCCGGCAGCGCGGCGAGCCCTGTGACGCTCGCCACGCGGGCCGCGAGGCCGCACACCTGCGCCACGTCGCGCGCGAGCAGCTCGGCCGCCTCGCCGACCACGACGACGCCGCCGTACAGACCACGCAAGGCGGGGGCGGCGACCGCCCTCACGCCGCGCAGGAGCCGCGCGCGCGCCTCGATCGCGTCGGGCGAGCAGTCCGGCAGGAGCTCCGCCGCCGGCGCGTCCGGGGCAGCCGCCATGACGGCCGGCGACAGCGCCGCCCGGATCGCGGCGAGCCGCGCCCGCCACCACCGCGCGCCATGCCCGATCTCCCGGGCGCGGCGCTCGCGCTCTTCCCGCCCTCGATGGACGTGGACCTGAAATACCTCCGTGGCGGCCTTCTGCGGCTGGCGCAGGGCGCGAACGCTCGTGAGCAGGCGCATATCGATGAGGTCCGCGCGCCGTACGCCCTCCAGGAGGTCGACGAAGGCTCCCTTCTCGGCGCCACCGCCGATGAACCACTCGTCGAAGCCGCCGAGCGCATCGACAAGGCCTCGCCAGACGATGGGCAGCCCGTCGCGCACATCGCAGAGCGACTCGGAGCTCGGGGCGCCGGGGCCGAGCCGATCGCCCTGGGCGCCGGGCACGCCGCCGTCGAGCGGCGTGGCCGCGAGGAGCGGGGCGAGCCCCTCGACCGCACCCGAGGCCGCCCACGCGGCCGAGCGCTCGATCCACGCGGCCGGCGGCAATGCGACGCGGGCCAGCGCCGGCGTGAGCACGGCCGGCACGCCGCGCGCGAGCGCCGCGTCGTGCTCCGAGAGCGCGTGCTCGACCGCCTCGGGCGGGAGCAGGACATCGGCGTCCAGAAACCAGATCAAGGGCGCCCGGGCGGCGCGGAAGCCCGCGTTCCTGGCGTGGCTGCAGTGCGGGAACTGCCCGCGCGGGCGCGGGCTGTCGACGATCTCGACCCGGAAGGGCTGAGAGCCCGGCGCCGCCGCGGCGCGGATCGCGCCGCCCGGGTCGCCGCCGTCGCACACCACCACGACCTCGAAGGACGACGGGGCGGCGGTCTGCGCGCGCAGCGCGAGCACGGCGCGCCGCAGGAGGGGCGCGGTCGAGGGGTGGCACGGGATCACGAGGGCGATGCGCGGCGGCGCGGCGCCCGTCGCGTGAGCCTCCGCAGCCGAGCCGGGCGTGCCGGCCGCGGAGCCGGGCGTGCCGGCCGCGGAGCCGGCCGCATCGCCCGCAGCGCCGCCTCCGACGGCCGCATCACCCGCGGACGCGCCGCTGCGGCCCGCGCCTGCCGCGGAGCCGCCCCTCAGCGCCGGCCGCTCGCCGAGCACCTCCCACAAGCTGGCGAAGCACCGCTCGCGCTCGGTCAGGTACGCGTCGCGCGCCGCTTCCTGGATGCGCCGGAGATCCGCCTCCGTGAACGCCATGCAGCGCTCGACCGCATCGCGCACGTCCTCCGGCGCCACCGCGTGCGTGCGCACAAGGCCCTGCGCGCCGTGCGGCGCGGCCGGCATGCGCAGCGCGCAGCCGTCGATCTCGCTCATCGCCTCGGTGTCGGGCACGAGGACCGCGGCGCCGACCGACAGGCCCTCATGGAGCACGTGGCCCCAGCCCTCGTAACGAGACGGACAGAGGTGGAACCGAGATGCGTTCTGATAAAAGCGAAGCCGCCGCTCGTCGACGCGCCCCGCGAACTCGACGTTCCGCGGCCTGAGCGGCCAGCCGAGCGAGGACACGACCGTCAGCGGATACGGGATGCGGTGGCGCTCCCAGGCCAGAAGCACGGAGTCCGTGCCCTTCGCGTCGGAGCCGCCAGGGACGTGCAGGAAGCGCCGCGCCCGAGGAACGGCCGGGTCCCAGCGGTCCTCCGAGAAGAAGCCGAGGTGGCGGGCCCGCGGCGTGAGCGGGGCGAAGTGCGACAGCGCGTCCCGGGTCTTGCACAGGACGAGCTCGAAATCGTCGAGCGCGGGCCGGGCCTCCGGCCGCCACCACTCGGCGTTCGGGATCAGCCAGCGGCGCGGCGCGCCCCCGGCGAGGCGCGGCTCGTAGACCTCGAGGAAGATGACGAGATCGGCGCCTCCCGCGCCGCCCGCGCTCTCGGGGTGCTGGAAGTGAAGGCCGGTGACCCGATGACCCCAGCTCTCCAGGAGGCTGCCGAGAAGGCGGTAGTCGCGCTCGAGCCCCTTGCCGTTGTCGATGTTGGTGACGATGTGGATCCGCATCTCAGCTCGATACCGCCCGATCCAGCCGCAGCCCCGGCTCCGCCGGCGCCGGGAGGGCCCTCCGCCAGGCCAGGGTCACACCCAGCCCCTCAGCGCCGCGTGGTGCTCGCCGAGGATGCCGAGCATCTGGCGCATGCGGTGCACATACGTGAAGCTCGCCTTGACGCGCGCGTGCCCGGCCCGCCGGATCACCTCGCGCTCGTCGTCGTGCTTCACATAATAGTCGATGAGGCGCCGCAAGGCCGCGAAGTCGCCGAACGGATAGTAGACCACGTGCTCGCGATCCCGGAGCTCGTCCTCCAGGCCGAAGATGTAGGGGTGGATCATGAAGCCCCCCCGGCCGAGCGTCTCGTAGATGCGATCGGACCAGTAATGCGGGTGATCGAAGCCGACACACAGGCTGTCGCCCACGACGACCTTCGCCGACGCGTACAGGCGGTTGAGGGCGTCGCCGCGCACGCAGCTCTCCGGCGCTCCGTGCTTCACGAAGCGGCGGCCGTACGTCTCCGACAGGAAATCCACGAGCCGCCTCCGATAAGGCCACTCCGGATGATAATCGTACGAGCCCACGAAGCAGACGTCGGACGCGATGCCGGGATCGACCTCCGCGAGATAACACTCGGCGCCGTACACGCCGGGCTTGATGTAATGGTGGCGTATCCCCTGCGCCCGGAAGAACGCCTCGCTGCCGCCGTCGGGCGTGAACACGTGCTGCGTGCGCCAGAACGGGTCGAGCCGGAGATCGCGGCCGCGCGAGAGGCCGGCGTACAGGTCGAGGTGGTACGAGGCCGTCGGGATGGGCAGCTGGGTGATCCAGCGCAGCGCGTCGCCGCGCAGGCCCCAGGTGCGGGTGTAGAGCAGCAGATCGACGTCGCGCGCCATGCCGTCGAGCTCGCCCAGGGTGAACGCGTTCTCCTGGGCCTGGACGACCTCGACGCCGAGCGCTCGCAGGCTCTCGCCGACGTGGTTCTCGGTCGAGAACGACGGGCCGAAATTACCGATGTACAGGACGCGACGGCGCATGGGGGAGGGGGCCACGACGGCGGCGCCCGTCAGGGCGGCGGGTCCAGCGGCCACGTGGCCACGAGCGCGCGCGCGTCGGGCGTGCGCGCCTTCGAGAGCACCGCGAGCGTCACGGTGCGATCCGTGACCAGCACACACGGCGCCGAGAACGTCGCTGGATCGGCGCCGCCAGCGTCCACGGGGAGCACGCGGAACGCGGCGCCCGGGGCCGGCCGGTGCGCGACGAGGAGATGGGCGGCGGACGTCGCGACGATCACGAGCCCGCCGCCCGCGCGGTCGGCGTCGAGCTCGAAGACGCGGCGGTCGCCGAACGGCGCTTCCTCGGCGCCGGCAGGGCCGTACGCCGCATCGCGGGCCGAGACGCGCACGGTGCCGGGCAGCGCGCCGCCGCGCGAGGCGCCGGGGGCGACGCGCTTGCACACCGCGGTCGGGCCCGGTGACCCGGCGAGGACCACGACATCGATGCACTCGCCGATCGGGTGGTCCACCGAGCCGCCGCCGGCCGCCGCGGCCTCCAGCACGACCGCCGTCGCGTTGTCGACGACGGCGGACACGGCGCCCGGGACGCCGGGGGAGGGCGCGGGGAGCGAGCCGGCGCCCGCGCCGCGCACGAACCGAGGCCCGCTGAAGCTCGCGAACGGCCGGTGCGCGGTGAGCGAGGCGCGGGCACCGGAGGCGCCGTCGAGCCGGACCAGCGCGTTCACCGCGCCGCCGGCGACCTCCACCACGAACGACAGCGCGCCGCCGTCCGCCGCCGCGGCGTCCCAGCGGGGCAGCGCGGGCAAGAGCTGCGGGATCGTGGCGACGGCGCCCGACGGACCGCGGCCCGCGAGCGGCAAGGCCCAGACGTCGGTGCGGTGCGGCGGGGCCGCGCTGTGCGTCGACGACGCGAGCAGCACGGGCGCCCCGTCGAGCGCGACGAGGCGCAGGGTGTCCGCGAGCGGGGCGTCGGGCAGCGCGGCGGGAGAGAGCGCGAGAGGCGGAGGGGGCGTTTCGTTCATGGGCGCAGATCCGGGGGCGGGGCGGCACGCGGCGGCGAGACAGACGAGGAGCGCGGGCGCGGGAGGCCCGCGGCGCGGCCTCCTGGGAGCGCTGGTCGAGCGGGGCGCGGCGGTCGAGAGGGGCGAGGGCATGCCGGTCGACCTCCGCGCCTCGCTAGATGCGGGCGTTCGTGCGCATGTTCCACAGCTGCACGAGGGCCTGCGGGTTCGACGATTTCGGATAGCCGGCGAGCGCGGCAGCGAACAGCCCGTCGATCGCGCCGGTCTCCCACGTGGCCGCGTCGGCGAACGGCCCGCCGCCATACGAGGGGTCGTAGAGCTGGCCGCCGTGCACGACGATGAAATGGTTGAAGAACGCGGGCGGGGGCTCGGGGTTCCGCTGGCCGGGGATCCCCGGCAGGTTGACAACGTCGGTCCACATGCGGTGGGTCCACGGGGCGGGCTGCGTGGCCGCGTTCCACTGCCAGTTCTTCACGAGGAACCCCTGGGATCCCGAGGTCCACGCCGCCACGGTGACGACGACCACCACCTTGTCGGCGCTGGTGATGCCGTGGACCTTGAGCATGTCGATGAAGAACTCGGCCCACGAGCCGCACTGCCCGCTGCCGTCGGCGCTCGCGAGGAGCAGGCGGGTGTTCGTGCACGTCGTCGTGTTCGGGTTCCAGTACGTGAGGCCCACGCCGTCGCGCTTGCGCGTGAGCGCCCGCGTCGCGAAGGGCGCGAAGCTCTGGGACACGACGCGCCCCTCGGTCGTCTCGCCCTGGGCCGCGCGGCACGAGATGTCCACGAGCGTCCAGTAAACCGTGCCGGCCGGCGCGCCGAGCACCGCGTAGACGAGGTGCGCCGTCGTGCCCGCGCCGACCCAGCCGGTGCCGGCGGCGTTCGCCTCCCACGCGATCGTCAGCGGATCGTAGCAGGCGACGACGTTCGGCAGCGGCGCGCTGCTCGTCATCGAGGGCGTGGAGACGTCGACCGACCCGGGCGACACGCTGACCGTGCACGTCCATTCGAGCGTCACGCCGCCGGCCATGGCGCGGCCGCGCAGCTGCACGGACTCGGTCCCGGTGGGCGGCCGGAGCACGCGCAGCACCACGGCGAGCGGGACACGCGCGCCGCGGACGTAGCAGACCGGCGATTGATCCGTTGCCTGCCGGGTGCTCAGCCACTCGGGGGAGGCGAAGTTCCCGAGAGAGTCCCGCTCCACCGCGTGGTTCGCCGCGAAGTCGACCTGGATCACGCCGACCAGCGCGTGGACGATGTCGGGCGCCTTCGGCGACGGCTGCACCGGCGGCGGCACCTCGAGCGGCCTGCGCGCCTCGGGGGCGCGCGGCGGCGGGCCGCGGAAGGCGAGGATGCACCCCGTCC
Source organism: Sorangium sp. So ce302 (assembly GCF_051530145.1). Classification (GTDB taxonomy): domain Bacteria; phylum Myxococcota_A; class Polyangia; order Polyangiales; family Polyangiaceae; genus Sorangium; species Sorangium cellulosum_B. The sequence continues at coordinate 12,144,554 of NZ_CP150326.1, forward strand.
GGAGCAGCTCGGCGACGCGCTCGCGGAGCAGGTCGAGCTCGCGCGCCGCGTCGAGCGACACGATGCCGGCGCCCGCGGCGCACAGCTCGCTCAGGAGATCGACGCGCTCGCGGTCCGGCTCCTCGGAAGGGAACCACGCGGGCACCTCGAGGGCGGCCAGGTGCGGCTCGATCGGCTCCGCGCCCTCGGGCAGGACCGCGCCGGCTGCGCGGACGAAGCCGACGTCTCCGTACGCATCGACGACCTGCCAGACGTTGCCCATGAATCCGCGCGATCCGCTGTCCGCTGTTCCCCCGGCGCCCGATCTGACTAGGCCCGTCCTCGCCGTGCGTCAACCGTTCGTCCACCGTGCGTCAAGCAGCGACGGCATGTGCGCCGGCATGTGCGCCGGCAAGTCGACGACGTCGGCGCGCGTGAATGTGCCCACCCGGCCGGCGAGCGATGGTAGGCTCGACGGCTCGGGCTCCGGGACGTGCGAGGGCGAGGCGACCGATGGCGGACGGTGCGATCGAGTTTGATTTCGCTGTGGAAGGCGCGACCGATCCGTGGCGCGTCGCGCGGATCGAGGGCCATGAGGGCATATCGCGGCTGTTCCACTTCCGCGTGACCCTCGCGTCGACGGACGCCGCGCTGGCGTTCGACGGGCTGGTCGGGCAAACGTGCCTGCTCACGATCCGGAACGACGCGTCGACTCGGTACATCCACGGCATCGTCGCGCGCTTCGAGCAGCACGAAGAGGGGCGCTCGGTCACCACGTACCTGGCGACGGTCGTCCCGCGGGCGTGGCGCCTGCAGCACCGGCACGACTACCGCATCTTCCAGGAGGCGACGGCGCCGGAGATCATCGACAAGGTGCTCCGCGCGGCGGGCCTGTCCTCCGACGATTTCCGCATCTCGACGGCGATGACCCACGATCGGCGAGAGTACAGCGTGCAGTACGCCGAGACGGACTGGGCGTTCATCAGCCGCCTGATGGAAGAGACAGGCATGTTCTGTTTCTTCGAGCACAAGGCCGACAACCACGTGCTCGTCTTCGGCGACGCGCCGTTCGTCCACGAGCCCATCGACGGGCCGGCCGTCGTGCCGTACCGGACCGGCGGCGGGGCGCTCGCCTGGCAGGAGGCCGTCTCCCGCTTCTCGATGGCCGAGGAGGTCCGGCCCGGCAAGGTCACCGTCCGCGACTACAACTTCCAGAAGCCCAGCCTGAGCCTCGAGGGGGAGGCGGAGGCCGACCGCGACACCGATCTCGAGGTGTACGTGTATGCCACCGAGCACGATCTGCCCGAGGAGGGCACGCAGCTCGCGAAGCTCCGGCTCGAGCAGCTCCAGCTCGTGCGCCGCACCGCGGAGGGGCAGGGGAGCGTGCTCCGGTTCATGCCCGGGGCCACCTTCACGCTCGAGGACCACGGCCGCGAGAGCTTCAACCGCGGATACCTGATCACGCGCGTCGACCATTTCGGCTCGCGGGCCGTCGGGGGGGAATCGCAGGAGACCGTCGTGGGGTACTCCAATCGATTCCAGTGCATCCCGGACGACGTGCCCTACCGCACGCCCGTGCAGACGCCCAAGCCGACGCCCCGCGGCATCCAGACGGCGATCGTCGTGGGCCCGGCGGGCGAGGAGATCCACACGGACATCTATGGCCGGGTGAAGGTGCAGTTCCACTGGGACCGGAAGGGGCGCCGCAACGAGCAGAGCTCGTGCTGGATGCGGGTGAGCCAGATCTGGGCGGGCGCCGCGTGGGGCTCGATGTACATCCCGCGCATCGGCCACGAGGTCGTCATCGACTTCCTCGAGGGCGACCCGGATCGCCCGCTGATCGTCGGGCGCGTCTACCACGGCGCGAACGTGCCGCCCTACGCGCTGCCGGCCGAGAAGACGAAGAGCACCATCAAGTCGGACACCTCGCCGGGCGGCGGCGGCTCGAACGAGCTCAGGTTCGAGGACAGGAGAGGCGCGGAGGAGATCTACCTGCACGCGCAGAAGGACTGGAACATCGAGGTCGAGAACGACAAGACCCAGTCCGTCGGCCACGACGAGCGCCTGACCGTCGGCCACGACCGGAAGAAGCGCATCGACAACAGCCAGTGGGAGTCGATCGGCGCCTTCAAGACCACCGAGGTCGGCGAGGATCACAACGAGAAGATCGGCGCGAACCGCACGCTCGGCGTCGTAAAGAGCGAGAGCGTGGACATCGGCGAGGACGCGAGCCTGAAGATCGGGCAGGGCCGGAAGACCGATGTCGGGAAGGACGACATCGAGTCGGTGGGCGGCAAGCGCGAGCTCTCGGTGGGCGGCGAGGAGACCGTCAAGGTGGGTGATCGCGCGACGCTGGAGGTCGGCTCGAAGCGCAACACCACCATCGGCGCCGACGACTCGCTGTCGGTCGGCGGGACCGAGACCCGGAACATCGACGTGGACGCGACCGAATCCGTCGGCGCGAAGAAGACGGTCAAGGTCGGCGAGAAGTTCACGCTGGAGTGCGGGAGCGGCAAGATCATCGTCGACAGCTCCGGCAAGATCACGGTCGAGGGGTCGGACATCACCGTGAAGGGCTCGGGCACCGTCAAGGTCGAGGGCGCCAAGGTCGAGGTGAAGAGCGACGGCGACGTGAGCGTCAAGGCGGGCTCGAACATCAAGCTCTCGGGCAGCGGGGTCGACATCAACTGAGCGGCGTCGCGCAGGATCGGAGCCGAGGCGGATGGTTCACGAGGTGGTGGCTGATCACGCGGAGATGGCGTCGTTCCTCTGGGAGCTCCGCGAGATGGCCGTGAGGTCGCACCACTACACGCTGGCCGATCTCGCGGAGCTCGAGGAGCGCGTCGAGGCCCACCTCGATGGGCTCCGGATCGCGGGGGAGCCCGGCTGGGAGCTCACGCTGGCCGCCCTCTCGACGAAGGATCCAGGCGCGTTCTTCGCGGCGGCCATCGCCGCCGTCGAGGCGCGCGACTACCCGGGCTTCGCGGCCGTGCTCGACGCGACGGAGGAGGCGGACGAGCCCGCCGCCGGCGTCGCGGGCGCCCTCGCGTGGGCGTCGCCGGCCGACGCGTTCGCGATCGTGGCGCCGATGCTGTCGGGGGCGCAGCCGCCGGCGCTGCGCCGCCTGGCGCTGGCCGCGTGCGTGGCGCACCGCCGCGATCCCGGGCAATTCCTTGGCTACGCGCTCTGCGACGGCGACGCGGCGGTCCGCGCGCTGGCCTTCCGCGCGGCCGGCGCGCTCGGCCGCGCCGATCTGGCGGGCGAGCTCCGCGGCGCGTGGGGCTCGGACGACGAGGCCGAGCGCTTCTGGTCGGCGTGGGCCGGCGCGCTGCTCGGGGCGCGCGGCGCGGACGAGGCGCTGTGGAGCGTCGCCGGGCGGAGCGGCGCGTTCGCCGAGGAGGCGGCCGACTGCGCCGCCCGCGTGAGCCCGCCGGGCGAGGCCCGCCGCCGGATCGAGGCGCTGATGCGGTCGCCCGGGCTCGGGCGGGTCTGCCTTGTCGCGGCGGGGGCGCTGGGCGATCCGGCGCTGCTGCCGTGGGTGCTCGACCGGCTGGACGTCGCGCCGCTCGCGCGGCTCGCCGGCGAGGCGCTCTCGCGCATCATCGGCGCGCCGATCGAGGGGGCGCTGCGCGGGGCCCCGGCGCCCGGCTTCGACGCGGGGCCGAGCGACGATCCGCGCGACACGAGCGTGAAGATGGATCCGGACACGCAGCTGCCGTGGCCGCACGGGGCGAACGCGCGGGCGCTCTGGGCGGCGCACCGCGGGCGCTTCGCGTCGGGGGTGCGCCACGTGGACGGCCGCCCGCTGGACGAGGGGGGGCTCGATCGCGTGCTCCGGCTCGGCGGCCAGCGGCGCCGCGCGGGCGCTGCGTTCGAGCGGGCGGCGCGCGCGCCCGGCCGCCCGCTGTTCGACGTGGCCGCGCGGGTCGAGCGGCAGAGGGCCGCGCTCGGGGCGTCGCCGTGAGGGCGCCGCCCGCGCCGCGCGCCCTCGGGCACGCCGCGGCCGCGGTGCGCCCCTTCCGCTCCCGGGGGCGGGTGATGCTCGCGGTGGTCGTCAAGGCGACCTTCCAGCTCGAGCACAAGCGCGCCATGTCGCCGCTCCCGCCCGCGCCGATCGTCGCGGCGGACGTGCGCGCGGCGCGCGCCGCGGCCGACCCGCGCGCCGCCATCTCGGCGGCCGCGGAGATGGCCCCGTTCCTTCCGCGCGCGGACATCCTCCTCGGCGGCCACGCCTGGGCCCGCGGGCGGAGCCCGGCGCCGCTCGTCCCCGTCCGCCTGCGGGTCGGCCTCGACGCGGCCGTCCTCCTCGACAAGGCCCTGCACGTCTACGGCGACCGCGGCGGCAACGGCCGCGGCGCCCCGCAGCCGTTCCTCGCCATGCCGCTCGGCTACGAGCGCGCCCTCGGCGGGGCGGCCGACCCCGACAACCCGGCCGGCGTCGATCCGCGCGCCGGCCGCGCGCCCAACATCATCGACCCCCGGCAGCCGACGCGCGCCGCCGGCCTCGGGCCGATCGCGGCACACTGGCCCGCGCGGCAGCGCCGGCTGGGCAACGCCGATCCGCGCGGCGTGCAGGCCCCGTGGCCCGTGGTCCCGGACGGCTTCGACTGGGCGTATTTCCAGGCGGCGCCGGCCGATCAGCAGACGCCGTACCTCCGGGGGAACGAGTGGATCCTGATCGAGGGGATGCACCCGGATCTCGACCGCATCGAGGCCTGGTTGCCGGGCCCCGTCGCCGAGGCGCGGGTCGCGTTCGGGGGGGCGGCGCAGCCGCAGGTGTTGCCGCTGGTCGCCGACATGCTCGTGATCGACGCCGATCGCTGGCTTTGCTCGCTCGTGTGGCGCGCCAGCGCGCTGCTGCCGGGCGAGGAGGCCCTCGCCAGCGTCCGGGTCACGGCCAGGGTCGCGCTCCCGGGCGAGGCGGTGCCGTGGGACGTCGCGGCAGCGCCGCCGGTCCGCGCGGAGCGGGCGCAGGCGCCGGCTGCGGCGAGCCCGCAGCGGGCGGCGCGCGGGGCGGCGGAGCATCCGCTGGCGGGGACGGTGGCGCTCGATCCGGAGGAGGCGTCGGCGGCGGCGAGCCCGCAGCGGGCGGCGCGCGGGGCGACCGACCATCCGCTGTCCGGGACCGTGTCGGTCGATCCGGACGACGTCCAGCCGAACCCCGCCTTGCCGTTCCGGTCGCCCGCGGCCTCCGTGGGAGGACCGCACCTCGCGAGGTCTGGCACGGCGGAGATGCCCGCCGCAGCGGGGACACCGCCCGCGGAGCCGCGGCGCGGCGGCCTGCCCTTCGTGGCGCCGGCGGCGGCGGGCGCAGCTTCCAAGGCGCTGCCGTTCGCGCCCGCTGCCCCGTCTCCCCCGGGCGCCCGCGATGGCGCGGCGGCGTGGGCGCTGCCGTTCGCCGCCCCGGCCGCGGCGTCGCCTGCGGCGCCGGTCCGAGCGCCGGCGTCCGGCGTGCTGCCGTTCGTATCGCCGGCGGCGGCGTCCGGCGCGCTGCCGTTCGCGCCAGCGCCGTCCGCGCCCGTCCCCGCTGCTCCCCAGGCGCCGTCCGCGCCCCCTCCCGCGCCGTCCGCGCCGGAGCGCTCCTCGCCCTGGGTGTCGGGCGCGGCGCCCCACGCCGCCTCGGAGCCGCGCTCGCCGTGGGCGTCGGGCGCGGCCGCGGCCTCGGCGCCCGCCGCCTCGCCGCCGCCCGTCGCGCCGTCGTACACCCTCGCCCAGCCGCGCATCGCGCCCTCGTACGCCCTGGGATCGTCGCCCGCCGCCTCACCCTGGCCCGCCGCGGCAGCCGCCGCCCCTGCCCGGCGCCCCGCGCGCCCGCGCCGGCAGCGCCTCGCCCCGGACGCGCGCCCCTCGTCGGAGCCGCTCATCCCCCCGCGCAAGCGCCGCCCCGCGAAGGTCGCGGCCGACGGCCTCGGCGCCTCGTTCCTCCGCTCGGTGCCCGACGCCGCGCCCACGCCCAGCTGAACATGGACCTCCGCAATCGAACCCCCTTCGTCGCCGAGCGCATCGTCCACGTCGACGCCGCCGGCGCCGAGGTGCTCGTCGTCCTCGTCAAGGCGACGCTCGCCATCCACGCCGGCGGCCGCCTCGCGCCCGCGGCCGAGCAGGTGCCGCTCCAGCTCGCCGACGCCTTCCACGGCGAGCCGGGCCTCTCGAGCGTGCGCTATGAGAGCGACCTCGCGCCACACAAGGTCGGCACGGACGTCGTCGTCCTCGGCCACGCGTACCCTCCCGGCCGCCGCGACGCCGAGGTCCAGGTCTCCGTGCGCGTCGGCCCGATCCGCACGACCCTCGCCGTCTTCGGCGACCGCACCTGGGCGCGCCCCGCGTCCCCCGCGCCCTTCGAGCGGATGCCGCTCGTGTACGAGCGCGCGTTCGGCGGGCGGGACGAGTCCGCCGAGTCCGCCGCGGACCACGAGGTCGAGCCGCGCAACCCCGTCGGGCGCGGGTTCCGGGCCCGACGCTCGCTCGTCGACCTCGCGCAGCTCGCCATGCCGAACCTCGAAGATCCCAGGAAGCCGCTCCGCTCGCCGGACGATCGCGCCGAGCCCGTCGGCCTCGGCTTCATCGGGCGCAGCTGGCAGCCGCGCCTGCGCTACGCCGCCACGGCGCCCGACCCCTCGTCGCCGCCTCCTGCCGGGTCGCCGCCTCCCGCCCCGTCGCCGTTCCTGCCTGCCGCCTTCGACCCTCGCTACCACCAGGGCGCGCACCCGCGCCTCGTGGCCACGCCGCACCTGCGCGGCGGCGAGCCGGTCGAGCTCGTGCACCTGAGCCCCCTCGGCCCGCAGCGCTTCTCGCTGCCCCCCGCGGCGCCTCGCGCCGTGGTCCTGATCGACTCCGAGCGCCGCCCGCTCCCGCTGGTCCTCGACACCGTGGTCCTCGAGCCCGACGACCTCCGCGCCGTGCTCGTGTACCGCGGCGCCATGCCCGTCGGTCGCGATCTCTTCCGCGTGCGCCGCATCGAGGTGGAGCCCGCGCCCGCATGAGCACCGGAGCCGTCATCACCGCCGCCGGCATGGTCACCGCCCTCGGCGACACCGCCGCGTCCACCACCGCCGCGGTCCGCGCTCGCCTCACGCGCTTCCGCGAGTGGCCGAGCTACCCCTGCCTCCCCGCCGACCCGCCCCGCCCGGAGGAGCCCTTCTCCGTGGTCGCGGCGTACACCGATCTCCCCCGCGCGCTCGACCTCCCGGTCCGCTTGCTCGCGCTGGCGCTCCAGGACCTCGCCACCTCCGGCGACCTCGCGCGCGCCGACCTGGAGGACGCCTCGTTCTTCCTCGCGCGCCCCTCGCCCGGCCCCGCCGCGCACCACCACGAGCTGCGCGACGCCTTCCGGGAGCGGGTCGCGGACGCCGCCGGGGTCGACGCCGTGACCCGCGGCCTCCTCGCCCCCGACGGGCACGCGGCGATGCTCCTCGGCCTGGCCCACGCGGCGCGCGCCGTCGAGGCCGACCCCGGCACGCCCTGGATCGTGGCCGGCGCCGACTCCCAGGTCGACGTGGGGCTGCTCGAGGCGCTCGACCGCGCGCGCCGGCTCAAGAGCCGCCGCAACCTCGACGGGTTCATCCCGGGCGAGGCCGCGGCCGCGCTGCTCGTCGAGCACCGCCGCCGCGCCGAGGCCCGCGGCGCCCCCATCCTGGCCGAGATCGAGGGCTCGGGCGCCGGGGAGGAGCAGAGCCCCATCGAGAGCGGCGATCCCCCCTCGGGCGAGGCCCTCGCCGCGGCGCTCGCCGCCGCGTGCGCCGCGGGCGGCCCGCCCGCGTGGGTCCTCTGCGATCTCAACGGCGAGAGCTACCGGGCCAAGGAGTGGGGGCTCGCGCGCGTCCGCGCGCCCGCGCTCCTCGGGGGCGTCCGGGCGCTGTGGCACCCCGCCGACGGCTACGGCGACGTCGGCGCCGCGACCGGCGGGTGCCTCGCGGCCGCGTGCGTGCGATCGTTCGAGCGCGGCGCGTCCCCCGAGGCGCGCGCCGCGCTCTTCGCGGGCTCCGGCGACGGGACGCGCGCCGCCGTGTGCCTCGTCTCGGCTGCAGCGAAGAGGGCGTGAAGGAGGAGCGATATGCCTGTCACCGTAGGAGTCAACTCACGCACGGTCGTCCACGCCGCGAGCAATGGAATGACCATCGCTTTTCCGGACGTGTGCCTCACCCCCGCGCCGCCCGCGCCGCCGGTCCCCATCCCCTATCCCAACATCGCCATGTCGTCCGACGCCGCGAGCACCGCGAAGAACGTCAAGGCCGACGGCAACCCCGTCTGCCATCAGGACAGCAACTTCTCGCGCAGCAGCGGCGACGAGGCGGGCACGAACGGGGGCGTCGTCTCCGGCGTGAACATGAACAAGGCCGAGTTCATCAGCTACTCGTTCGACGTCAAGGTCGAGGGGAAGGGCTGCGCCCGCGCGCTCGATCTCATGCTCCACAACAGCAAGAACACCCCGCCCACGCCGCTCGTCCAGCCGCCGCTCATCGTCATCGTCATGGAGGAGCCCCCGCCCGCGCCCGAGAACCCCAAGGACTGGGGCGTCGACAAGATCGAGGTGTTCTGAGGGGGCGGCCGCGGAGCGAGCCTCGACCCGCGCCGCGCTGATGGACCGGACTCCCCGCTGATTCGTCCTGGAGCTCTCGCATGCCGACGATCAAGCAATACGTGAACCTCCCTGCCGCCGCGACGGGCGTGAACGGCCCCGTGCGGCAGCTGCGCGTCACGCCCAACCAGGTGCCCAACGTCGCGCCCGGCGACCGCGTGGACTGGTGGATCGAGCCCGACCCGGGCAACGAGAACCTCGCATTCCAGTCGCTGACCGAGCGCACGCGGCTCGCGCACGGCGCGGCCCCCGGCGTGACGGTCGGCGTCGGGCACCACTTCGACAACACGCTCACGTTCACGCACATCGGCGGCGACAAGTACACGATCAAGGCATCGCGCGACGGGCAGCGGGCGCAGTTCCTCGCCACCGACGAGTTCCAGACGTGGCGAAAGCTCTATTATACGGTCTGGTACTCCGGCGCGCAGACGCTCGCGACGTACAACAACATCGATCCGCGGTTCGTGGGCGAGTTCGCGCGGCACTTCATCGAGCTGGAGCGCAGGGCGGTCCTCCCCGCGCTCGCGACCGTGGACTCGGCCCGCGTCGACTTCCAGAGCCTGTCGCAGCAGGCGGTCAGCTCGCCGACCTTCGACTGGCCGTTCATGAACGGCGGCCCGAACGCGCTGCTCAACCTGCGCGTCGGCGGCCTGCCCCCCGGGGGAGGCACGCTGACCGACAAGCCGCTTCACATGGCCTTCCTGCTGGTGCCGAACTGCTATTACACGCAGCTGGAGCGGCGCGCGTTGCCCACGGCGAACAACGCGGTCGGGAGCATCACCACGTTCCGCACCGTGTGGCGCGACCCCACGAACGGCAACAACTTCATGTGGACGGCGCAGGCGTCGTGGCCGGCGGCCGGCGCCACCGACGTGCGGGCGTACTTCACCTTCACGCCCGGGTCGCCGAACCGCGTGAACTGGAACCTCACCACGCTGCCGGGCCTCACGGCCCACCTCGCCACGCCGGGCAACACGTACAACCTCACGTTCTCGTTCATCTGGAAGAGCTCGATCAACGGCTACAGCTGGGGCAATTTCTGCGTCGTCGGGTGCACGGGCCCCGGCCGGAGCGAGACGGCGGTCCTCGGAACCTTCGTCCACGAGATGGGGCACGGCATCGGGCAGACCGTCCGGCAGGAGCCGCAGTACAGCGCGACCGGCGTGGCGCTCGCCACGCAGCTCGCCAACCCCCGCTGGTACACCGACCAGTTCGGTGGGCAGGGCCCGCACTGCAACACGAACGCAGGCCTCACGCCGGACCCGTCCACCACGTCGGGCCAGCGGTACGACTGGTGGCCCGCGCTCGGTGGGCGGCTCTGCACCATCTACCACGCCGGCCATAACAACCGCGACGACGGCGTCTTCTGCCCCGTGTGCGCCCCGCGCATCCGCCGCGTGCGCCTCGACACGCCGGCGCAGACCTCCCGCAACTGGAACCACTTTGGCTGAACCTCGCGGGCGGGGCGGGGGCGCGCTGCTCTCTCGACCCCGCGCCCCGCGCCGCGCCCACGTCGAGAGGACCCCATGGAGATCGAACCCCGGACACCCTTTGGTTTCGCCCCCCACGCGGGCTCGCCCGAGATCGCGGCCGGCAAGGAGGCCATCCGACTCGCGATCTCGCGGGTGTCCTTCGCGGCGGGCACGGTGGAGCTCGACGTCTCGGCCTCGTTCCTGTTCCCGGACGCCGTCGCGAGCCGCTACCGCGACGTCGAGGAGTCGATGGTCCTCGTCGTCCACGACATCGAGCAGGCGGACGGCGGCGCCCTGCTCGCGCGCAACACGTTCATCGAGTTCCCGGCCGGCGAGCGCGACGGCCCGAACCAGCTCGCCGAGCCCGCGCTGCCGATGCCGGGCCGCGGCAGCCTGGCGTCCGAGGGGTACCAGGGCGCCTGGCTCAACGTCACCGTCGCGTTCCCCTGCGCCGTGGCGGTGCCCCGTTACCGGCCGAGCGTCTATGTGTACCTCGTCCTCGAGAACTACGTGTCGAACGTGATAGGCATCGATCTCGTCGACAAGAAGGCCATCGAATTCTGACCGGCGGTGAACCCATGCTCGTCCGATCCGTCTCTTTCGGCCTGACCGCGGAGACGCCCGCGACCTCCGGCGCGGGCGTCGTCCTCGCCGAGCCGGGCCCGCCCACCGTCGAGGGCGGCGCCCTCGTCCACGTCGTCCACGGCAGCGCGCGGGTGCCCGCCGTCGATATCGAGGTCGAGCGCGCCGAGGTGCTCCGCGGCGTCTTTCTCACGCTGATCTACGCCTCCGCGCAGGGCGGCGTCACCGTGCCTCTGCTCGGGCCGAGGCTGGTCTTCCCCGACGACATCGACGACGTGGGCGCGGACCTCGTGGGCAGCTTCCGGTGCGAGATCGTCCTGGCACCCCGGGTCGGGGCGTTCTATCTGCACGCGGCGTATCGCCAGTACGTCTCCAACGTGGTTCGCCTCATGGCCCCGCCCGGTGCCCGATGACGCCTGTTTATTCCGTTATCGTCGTCACGTGGAACAACCTCCAGTACACGGCGCGATGTGTGGACGCCCTCCTCCGCACGCTCCCCTCGGACGCGGAGGTGGTCTTCGTCGACAACGGCTCGGAGGACGGCACGCCCGCTTACCTCACCGACGTCGCGCGCCGGCTCGGGGACGCCGCCAAGACGGTCTTCCTGGACGAGAACCTCGGCCTGGCCGGCGGCGCGAACCGGGGACTCGAGGTCGCGGCAGGGGAGTACCTGGTGCTGCTCGACAACGATGTCGTGGTGACCCCGAGGTGGCTGGAGGGGCTGCGGGAGTGCATGGAGGAGGCGCCGCGGGCCGTGCCCGGCGCGCGGCGCGTCGGGCTCGTCGGGCCCGTGACGAACAGCGCGCGCGGCCCGCAGAAGGTGCAGAACCCGCCGCCGTTCCAGCCGGAGGCGCTGAACGAGCTCGCGGCCGAGCACCGCGAGGCGTTCCGCCGGCGGTGGGCGCCGTCGTTCGCCCTCTCGACCTTCTGCCTGATGATGCGCCGCGAGGTCTACGCCGAGATCGGCGGGCTCGACGAGCGCTTCTTCCCGGTGGGCCACGAGGGCGCCGACCTCGCCTTGCGGGCGCAGGAGCGCGGCTTCGAGTGCATGATCGCGAGCGACGTGTACGTGCACCACGAGGGGAGCGCCACGCTGAGCAAGGCGTTCCCCGGCGCGCAGGGCGGCCTCGGGGGCGCGGAGCTCTTCTTCGAGAAGTGGCGCGCCCGCCGCGCCGGGAAGACGCGGCTCGTGGCCGCGTACCGCGTCAGGGACGCGGAGGCGACGCTGCGCGAGAGCCTCGACGCGACGGCGCGGTTCGCCGACGCGATCGTCGTGCTCGACGACGGATCGACGGACGGGACGGGGGCGATCGCCCGGTCGCACCCCGCCGTGGCCAGGTACGAGCGGACGGAGCTGCCGCCGGGCGTCGACGATCGGCGCGATCGCGACCGCGCCCTGCAGATGGCGGCGGAGCTCGCCCCGGACTGGATCCTCGCGGTCGACGGGGACGAGGTGTTCGAGATGGACCGCGCGCGCGCCGAGCGCCTCATGCAGCTCGCCGATCCGCACATCAAGGCGCTCGGCTTCCACTGGTACACGTTCTGGGAGCCGACGCGCACGTACTTCCGGGCGGACGGCGCGCTCGGGGCCATGTCGGGGTACCGCATGTACCGGAACGAGCCGGGCCTGCGCGTCGCCCGGGGGGCCGAGGGCGGCCTGCCCGGCGGCGGCATCCCCGAGATGCCGGACGGGTGCGGGCGCTTCACCGACGTCCGCGTGCGGCGGCTCGGCTACGACACCGAGGCGTCGCGGCAGGCGCGGCTCGCGCTCCACGGGCGGCCGGACCCGTACACGCCGCCGCGCGCGGGCGCTCCCCCCGAGCTGGCCGATCTCGCGAGCAACACGGTGACGCTGCGCAGGTATGCGCCCGCGTCCGGCGTATCGCTCTGCATCATCGCGAGGAACGAGGCGGAGCGGCTGGAGCGGTTCCTCGCGTTTCTGGAGCCGTTCGTCGACGAGATCTGCATCGTCGACAACGGCAGCGACGACGCGACGGTCGAGATCGCGCGGAGGTTCACCGACCGGGTGTGCGTCCACCGGACGGACCGGCTGGACCTGGCCGAGGTGCGCAACGTGGGCCTCGAGATGGCCACGCGGCCCTGGATCTTGAGCCTCGACCCGGACGAGGAGCTCGCGCACTGGGATCTGCCGCGCGTCGTGCGGCTCATGGACGACCTCGACGTCCACGCCTATTCCTTCGAGATCGCCAATCACCAGAAGGACGGCCCGCCCGTCATGACGATCGCCGTGCGGCTGTTCCGCAACGACGCGCGGATCCGGTACGGGCGCGCCGTGCACGAGACGGTGCAGCCGAGCCTCGATCGGCACCCGGAGCTCGTCGTCCGCCCGGCCGGCGTGGCGATCCAGCACTATGGCTTCCTGAAGGACGACGGCGTCATGGAAGAGAAGCTGTCGCGCTACCTCGAGGCGAACCAGCGCATGCGCGAGGAGGATCCGGCGGATCCGATGCCCTGGTACAACGAGGGGCTCCACCTCCTGAACGACGGCCGCGACGACGAGGCGATAGCCTTCCTGGAGAGGGCCATGGTGCTCGGCCAGCGCTTCCTCTCGCCGCGATCGAGCCTGGCGCAGATCTACCAGCACCGGGCGCTCGCGCTGTGGCAGAGCATGGTCGCCGAGCTCCCGCCGGGGCACCCCGTGCGGCCGACGGCGGAGGAGAGCGCCGCGGTGCTGGGCCGCATCACGCCGGCGCGGATGCTGGTGGGGCAGGCGCGCAGGCGCAGGCTCCAGGGGCCGTCGCATGGCGAGTGAGGGGCGGCGCGCGTTCATCGCGCAGGTGACCGCGGGGGCTGGCCTCGTGGTGCTCGGCGGGTGCGGCGGCGCGCCCGGGGCGGCGGGCGCGCCTGCGGGGGCGAGGCGCGCGGCTGCGGCGGGGAAGGCCGCCCCTCCGGCAACGGGCGTGGCGGGCGCGGCGCCTGTCCTTGAGGCCGCCCTGCAGGGCGCCGTGCTAGCGCTTCGCTACCGGTACCCGAGCTCCCTCGGCGAGCGGCTCGCCGCGGCGCCGTGGGCCGCCACGCTCGTGGTCGCCATCCACCCCGCGTCGGCGTCCCCCGCCTGCCGGAGCCTCGCGAGCGGGGCGCTCCGCACCGAGGCTCCCGTGCTGGATCAAGGGATGTTCCGCGCGGCGGCCGAGGTCGATCTGGCGGAGTTCTTCGGCCTGAAGGCGCCGTTCGTGCGCTATGTGCACGCGTCGTTTCTCCACCTCCGGTCCGACGTGCTGCGCGTCGCCGCCGTGTGAGCCGAGCGCGAGCACGCCATTCACGGCCGAGCGCGCAGGGCGTGAGCCGCGGAGCTGCGCCACGCGACCCAACGTGGGAACCGACGGCGCTCCGGGCTCGACGCGCAGCCGTGATGTCGAGGCCGGCGGCCCGGCTCGCCCCGCCGGCGTGGGCGCGCAAGTCGTGTGGACAGGCAGGCCTTAGGACAGCGAACCGAAGAACTCCCGCAGATCGGCGGCCAGCGCCGTCGGCGTCTCCGTCGCCAGGAAATGCCCGCCGCGTGCCAGCTCGGTCCAGCGCACGATATGGTGGTCGCGCTCGGCCAGCCGGCGCACCGCCACGTCCTGCGTCAGCGACACGGCCACGGCCATGGGCACGGTGCCGCGCGGCTTGGGCGCCCAGCCGGACGGGTCGTTGAAGGCTTCATAGTACAGGTTGGCCGAGGGGCCGCTGGTGCCGGTGAACCAGTACAGGCTCACGTTGTCCAGCAACGCGTCCAGGCCCACCGCGTCCTCCGGCAGCGCGGCCGCGGGATCGGTCCATTCCTTGAACTTCTCGACGATCCAGGCCAGCTGACCCACCGGCGAATCATGAAGCCCGTAGCTGAGCGTCTGCGGCCGCGTGCCCTGGATGTGCGCGAAGCCCATCATCCGGTCGCGGAAGTTCTGCAGCCGTTCCAGGCGCTGCTGCTCCGAGGCCGTCAGGCCTTCCAGCTCGGCGGGGTCGCCGGAGGGAAACGTCACCAGCGCATTGCAGTGCACGCCTCTGACATGCTCGCTGTCGATGCGGCCCAGCTCCGCCGCGATGAACGCGCCCACGTCGCCGCCTTGCACGCCGTAGCGTGTGTAGCCCAGGCGCTGCATCAGCGCCGCCAGCGCACGGGCACAGCGGCCGTGGTTCCAGCCGGCGTCGGCCAGCGGCATCGAGAACCCGTGACCCGGGATCGACGGGATCACCAGGTGGAAAGCCTGCGATGGGTCGCAACCGTGGCGGCGCGGGTCGGACAGCGCGTCCACCACGCGGTCGAACTCGGCAAAGCTGCCGGGCCAGCCGTGCAGCAAGAGCAGGGGCTGCGCGTCCGGCTCGGGCGAGCGCAGGTGCACGAAGTGGATCGTCTGGCCATCGATCCGGGTGGTGAACTGCGGGCGGCTGTTCCAATGGGCCTCGCAGCGCCGCCAGTCGTACTGGCGCTGCCAGTGCGCCGCCAGCCGCTGCAGGTAGGCCACCGGCACGCCCCTCACCCAGTCGCCGCCCGGCAGTTGCGCCGGCCAGCGCGTGCGCGCCAGGCGTTCGCGCAGGTCGTCGATGTCGGCTTGCGGAATGTCGATGCGGAAGGGGTGGATCTCGGAGTCGCGGTGCATAGGCGTCCTCGGGTTGGTCGATATCGCCGGTGCGAGCCGGCGACGCGACCGTATCCACCGGGGTGGGCCCGGTCTTGGAAGAAAACGACAGGCTCAGGCCTCGCCGGACCGTCTGGGTCCTCAGCGCCCAGGCCCGGGCCGGGCCGCAGCCCGCGCCACTTCGCCGGGCGTCCTGCCCATGATTCGCTTCAGCGAATTGCCCAGGTGCGCCTGGTCGGCGTAGCCGCAGGCGGCAGCCACGTCGGCCGGCGCATCGCCATGCATCAGCTGCTGCAGCGCCGCCTGTGCGCGGTGGATCTGCGACAGCTGCTTCGCCGTGAGGCCGGTGGCGCTCAGGAACCGGCGCTGCACCGAGCGCAGGCTGGTGCCGGCGGGATCGCCTTGCAGCACGCGGAACACCACCGGATCCGCCACCAGCAGGCCGGCCCCGATGAGGCGTGCCACCAGATCGTCGGCGTTCTCGAAGTCGGGCACCTCGAAGGCTCGCGGCCCCAGCAGGAACGAGCGCGAATTCGCCAGCGGGCGCAGCACGCCCTGGTCCAGCATGCCCGTCGCGGGCACCCCCGGCATGAACACGCCTGGCCGGAAGGCGATGCTCAGGTAGTCGTCGCCGGTCTCGTAGCCCAGCGTCACCGGGTGCGTGATGAGACCGGTATGCAGCACCTGCAGCCGGCCGCGGCGCTTCATGAACACCAGGTCCCAGCAGCCGTCGGGCAGGGACTGGTCCTGCGCGTCGTCGCCGTAGGCGACGTGCGAGATCCGCTGCACCAGCGCATGGTCGCTGCCGCGGATGGAGCGCGTGGTCCTCATGGACAGCTTCCCTTCGTCATGCTGCGCAGTATGGCCGACCCGCGCCGCAAGGCGAATTCCCACGCCGGGCGCGGGCGGCTGCGGTCCACCGCGAGCCCGGGTGGATCGCAGTCGCCCCTCTCCAGCTAGCTGGCGTCGCTCAGCGATGAGGAGGCCTGTCGTCGCCGGAGGGCGAACGCGGCGAGGACCGCCGTCAGGAGGCCAAGGGTGTGATTCCCGCCGACGCCCGCGGCGCGGCAGCTGCAGCCCCCGCCGTCACTGGAGGCGTCGCCGCCCCCGCCGGCCGCGCCGGTGCCGCTGCCTGCGCCCACGCCCGTGCCGCCTGCCTCACCCCCGCCCGAGCCGGCGGTGCCGCCGCCCATCCCGCCCGGGCCGGTCGTGCCGCCGCCCATCCCGCCCGAGCCGGCGGTGCCGCCGCCCGCGCCCCCGTCGCCGGAGGGCCCCGGCGGCGGCACCGTCGCGCAGTCGCCGAGCGAATGTTCGAGCGCGCCGAGCGTGAAGCTCCCGCTGCCCGGCCGCCCGCGCGCGCAGTAATCGTCGGTCACCGCGGCCTCGGCGGGCGCTTCGCCGACGAGCGACGCCACATCCCCTTTGAGGTGCAGGTCGCCGAGACTCGGATCTTCGTACCACGTTTGGAACGTCGCGAGTCCCACCTCGGCCAGGTTGTCACTCTCCTGATGCGTGGCCCCGTCGCGGTCCCGGATCTTGCCCGTGAGCACGTTGCCGCGCGCGACGCCGCTGGTCGTCGCGAAGCGGAAGTCGATCCCGCTCGTCGCGATCAGCGTGTTGAAATGAAGCCGCGTGTCCGTCGCGCGGTTCAGATAGATCCCGACGTCCGAGCAGCTCGCGATGATGTTGTTCCGCATCGTTCCGCCGGTGTGCTCGACCTCGCAGGGCACGTCGGGGTCGTAGGCCGGGGCGCAGTACTGCGCCCCCGTGCCGCCGCCGCCGAACGACAGCCCGATGCGCGCCCCGTCCGGCGAGCCGGCGGTGGTGCAGACGACGAGGTTGCGCTCGAAGAGCCCGTCCGAGCCGCCGCTCTTCATGAACGCGGCGTAGCTCACGGTGTCGCCGCCGTCTTTCTGGAAGTCGTGCAGGTAGCTGTCGCGCACGGTCCAGCGCTTGCCGCCGTCGATGTTGATCTTGGTGACGGGCCTGCTGGTCCTGCGCGGGTGGGTGTCGAACAGCTCCGATCGCTCGATCAGCCCGTCGTCGGGGGCCGTCCAGACGCCGTCCACCTGCGCGGCGTTGATCTTGAGCTGGGCGTTGAAGTCCCGCACCTTCGAGCGGCGGAGGGTGAAGCGGCTTGCAGCGCCGAACACGTGGAACGCATGCTCGCAGTCCGAGTCGTCGGCGCAGACGCCGCGGATATCGAGGTCTTCGAAGTGCCAGTTCGGGCCGCTGACCTTGAAGCCTTCGAGGCCCGACAGCTCGACGATCGCGCCGAGCGGCTCGGCGGCGCGCACGACGATCGGCGCGGCCTCGGTGCCTGCGGCCGCGCAGGAGGCGCCGTCGAAGGCGTAGGTGCCCGAGGCGAGGACGATCTCGTCGCCGGCCTTGGCCGCGCCGATCGCGGCGACGAGCTCGTCGGTGGTGCCGACCGGCACGACGGCCGCCGCGGCGGGGGCGGCGACGAGGAGGGAGGTGAGCAGGGCGAGCGGAGCGACGGGCGCGCGGCGTAGCGACATGGCTGCAAGAATGCGCGGGTGCGCTCGTCCGTCAAGACGGCGCGTGCGACGTGTGACGGCCGCGCTCACGCGCGCGGGGCGAGCACCTGAAAGCGCCGTCCGCTGGATAACACGTACGGGTCCTCGCCCGTTGCGAGCACGTCGTGCCGCTGGCTCAGCTGATGACCCGGCTGGCAGCAGGCGAGCGTGTACGCGACGTTCCAGCGCAGCCGGGCGAGGACATCGTCGATGGGGACGTGGGCGTGCACGAACGTGACGAGCACGGGCATGTCGGGCAACGCGTTGAGCCGTTCGATGGCCGTGAAGACGTCGGCGCGTTGCCAGGCGAAGCGGCGGACGCCGAATCGGGTGCGCCAGGCCTCGACCAGCGGCTCGTTGAGCACCGGATCGACGCTGACGTTCTCAGCCTCCGTCTTCAGCGCGAACAACGCCCCGGTGCGGGCGTGGGCGCCGTCGCCGACGTGGATGACCCGGCACGGCGCGCCGGACATGAAGGGCCGCAGGTGCTCGAGCGCCGAATAGCTCTCGGTCATTTCCTTGGCGGGGCGCGTGGCTTTGGCGAAGAGCGGCCACAGGGCTTCGAACGACCCTCGACGCATCAGGCGATCCAGGTAGTCGCTGCTCGCTGGGCCAGCGTCGGTGTGCGGATTCACGGCGGTCGTTCTATCACCGGGCGCCGGAGCGCGTGGCCCAAAGCGAGAGCTCGACCGTTCGCCGTCAGCTTTGTTGGCATTTTTAGCGGGAAATTGAACAGGGAGACGGGGAGATTGGTGAGATTTTACTCCTCGTCTCCTCACCTCCCTGTGAATTGTCCCGAAGAGTTCGAGCGGATGCTTCAGCCCGCCGTCCAGAGCCGCTTTCCGTCATCCGCCGCGGTCGTGCTGGTTCGCGCCCCGGCCAGGCGCGCGCCGACGGGCAATACACTTTCTCGGGCGGGGTCTCCGTGTCGCTCTCGTTCGGCCAGAAGCTCGCCTTCGGCCTGGGCGCCGACCTCCGCGCGGCGGTCCTCCTGGATGGCAGTCAGCCCGGAAGGTACAGCACGGGGAACATGGGAGTCGTCGCCGGCGCTCGGGCTGGGCCCCACGGTGTCGGCTCCGGCGCGGCTCGATCGCGCGACCCGGGCAGCGCTCGCGGGGGCGTGGCTGGACAGCGCGCGGGCCGGCAGGCGCCGTCGGCGGACGACGCCGAGGTCGAGGGCGAGCGGAAGGAGCTGCAGGCCTTCGGCCAGCTCCCGCGCGCCGAGGCCGACGCCGCGTGGGACGAGACGTGGGCGGCGGCGCGGCGCGACGGGGAACGGATGCTCAAGCGGACGCTCGCCGTGGTCGGCTGATCCCGGTGAGGGGCGCGCGAGCTACGCCGAAGCGAGCGCCTTGATGTCGGCGACCTCGAG
Organism: Sorangium sp. So ce302; assembly: GCF_051530145.1. GTDB lineage: Bacteria > Myxococcota_A > Polyangia > Polyangiales > Polyangiaceae > Sorangium > Sorangium cellulosum_B. The sequence goes on from NZ_CP150326.1 coordinate 12,163,654, forward strand.
CACCTGCTTCGGCGTCCCGCTCGTCACGGAACGCACCATCGCGCGCTCCACTTCTTCGAGCTTCAGGGCCGGGAACACGAGCTTCATGAGCGGGACGAGCGGAAGCAGGAAGCGGTAGGCTCGCTTCAGGTTCTTCTGTCCCGGCACCGGCGTCATCAAGCCCGGCCGGAAGTTGTAAACGCCGCGAAAGGGCAGGCGCATCAGCGCGTTCTCGGCCTTGCCCTTCACGCGCGCCCACATCACCCGGCCCTGCTCGCTCGAGTCGGTTTGCGCGCCCGAAACGTGCGTGAGCACCATGCCGGGATTGAGGCGCGCGAGCGCCGTCGCGAAGGCGAGCACCGTATCGTACGTGATCGCCGTGTAGTCCGCCTCGCTCATGCCGACCGAGCTCACGCCGGCGCAGTAGAAGCACGCGTCGTAGCCCGAGAGCCGCGCTTCGAAGGTGCCGAGCTCGCGAAAGTCGGGGATCAAGCACTCCTCGAGCTTCGGGTGCGCGTGCCCCGACGGCCGGCGTGCCACCGACAGGACCCGCTCGACCGTGGGATCCGCGAGACAAGCGAGCATCACGCCTTCGCCGACCATGCCGGTCGTTCCGGTAACGATGACCTTCATGGCCGCCATCTTCGACCCGAAGCGCCGACGGCGTAAACCCTAGAGCGACGGTCACCCGCTTCGGATACGGGCCCACCTCGACGTTTTCGGTGCTCAGCGCACCGGAGTGCGCTTGCGCGCCGAAAACGCCGATCTGGGCCCGTCTCCTGTGCGGGTGACCGCCGCTCTGCTCTGCATGGTGCAGAGGCGGGCGGAAACCGCTGTAGAACGAGCGAGCGTACCGTTTCTTTCACCTGGATGGCGGCAGCCGGATCTCGATCCGATTCGTGTAGCTGCCGGCGGCGTGACCCACGCTGTCCCAGCCGCGCCCCACGCTCGTCCCGGCCAGCGTGAGCGTGAGGTAGGCCGCGGACGAAGGGGCGTTCGAGGCGAGCCCGAACTCGAACGCATTCTGCGGCAGGCCCCAGCCGGCGGTGGGCGAGAGCTCCGTCGAGAGCTGCCGTGACCAGTCGTGGAAGACGATCGTCGCGAGCTCGCGGGGTGGCGAATCTCCCTTCTCGACGAGCACGACGCTCAGGGGTTCGCCGCGGGCGAGCCGGCCTTCGCCGAGCGTCGTGAACGGCCCCTTCTCGGCGTCGCTCGCCTGGACGACGCGAAACGTGCCGCCGGCGTCGAGGTACGCGAAGCGCGCGGGCGCGCCGAACGGATAGTCGAAGTGGATCACCTCGACAACGACCTCGGGGCAAGGCGAGAACCGCAAGCCGAGCCGGCGATGGCCGGTGATCGAGACGCGCGTGAAGGAGTTCAGGTGCGAGAACACGGGCGCCTGAAGCGCGGTTCGTGCGTCGATGGCGGCAGATTGATCCGAAGTGGCCCTCACGCGCAGGCTCCCCTCGTCCGAGTAGTCCACCGCGAGCTCGCGATCGGCGCGCTCGAGACGACGAACGGGCGAGTCGCCGCGCCATTGCAGGGGCGCGAACACCGTCCAGAAACGATCCGGCGAGCGCGAAATGAACTCGAGCCGCGGCTCGACGACGATGCCCACCGCACCCGCCTGCACCGAAACCTCACCCGAGCTCGGTACCACCCGAAGCCACGGAGCCACGTCGAACGAAGCGGGCCCAGCGAGTGCTCGCGTCCAACGATCGCCGCCGAGCTCGACGTCGGGCGCAGCAAACGGAGCTGTCGAAGGCTCCGGCGCCCGCTGCGCGGCCACGAAGCCCGCACCGAAAACGACACCGGGCAGCGCAGCGAGCCAGGTCAGCCGCGGCGGGACCCCGAACCGCCACCACGCCATCGCGAGGCCCAGCGACAGGACCACCGCCAGACAACCCGCGCCGAACGCGACCGTCCCGCCGCTCTCCGAAAACATGGTCCCCGCAGCAAGAGCAACCCCGAGCCACGCCGCCGGAAAGAGCAACAGCAACACACGCGCACCCGTCGACCGTCGCGCGGCCAGAACACCGACGGCGATCACGCTCCCGACCGCGACCGCCGGCAGAGCGCGGTTCGCGAAGAAACGCGCGTGAAGGAGGGGAAAACCGCCGGGAAGCAGCACCCAAGCTGCAATCGCGGCGGCAGCATGCGCGAGCAACGCCAGCGACCACGACACCCCGACGAGCGCCGCCAAAGTCGCTCTGGAGCGGCCAGCTGCTCCGCGATCAGGAGAGATTCGTTCTTTCAGAAGCCAGCTGCTCCTTGGATCATGCCATGTGCTCGATGCCAGCGGGCATATTGACCCAAGAGTGCATGCGCTCCTCGTAGACCGAGAACGTTGGGGCTGGAAACTCAGGATCGGCGAATGCGCCAACGGGTATTGCCACGAACGCTGGATGACCTTCGAGGGTGTAGTAGACGGTGGCGCCGCAGCGAGGACAGAATCTGAATGTGCTTCTTGTGCCTTCGTCTCCGACGCGGACGTACTCGAGGCTCTCGCCGACGATGGTGACTGTATTACCGCGCCCTCCCAGTAGTGGAGTTCGCCCCGATATTGATCCCTGTTCGTGATGGCTATCTCCTGAGTGGCCTGTGCCCGTCCATCAGGGAGTCGGTGCGGATCAGGGAGAGGGAGCCGGGGTGGATGCAGAGCCTCCGCCGTCGACCGGTGCTCGCCGTTCTGCATTCCCCGTACCCACCAAAAATTCTCACAAAAACCTCCGCCTCGCGGTCTCGCCGCTTCGATCCTCATGCATTCCGGAGCCGTGTCACAAATTATCACTCCACTTTGCACCACGTCAGCGCCGCCGCTGACGTAAGGCCGGGGCCGATGGAGCGGAGCAGCGGCGCGGAGCCGGCCACAAAATAGGCGACGAGGGGATGCGTGTTGTGGCGACCCGTCTTCCCCTCGTCGTGCTCCGAACACCGTGCAGGAGCGGAGCTCATGCAGGATCGTTCAAGCCGATGTCGATATCAAGCGCTGGATGACGGCGGTGCCAGCGGTTCACTACCTGCGGCCGGCGCGCTGTCCCTGTTGCGACGCGGCCGGCCGGCCCGTCGACGGCCCGCTGAGGATGCGCGGCCACGGCCTGCGCGAGCGTCAGGTCTACGGCCCGCTCCAGGCCGGTGGCGCTCCGCAGCTGGTCACGGTGCACGCCCGGCGCTATCGATGCAGCGCCTGCGGCGCGATCGTGGTCGTGGTGCCCCGCGGGCTGCTGCCCCGGCGTCGCTACACCGCGTCGGCGATCGGCTGGGTGCTCGCTCGCGTCGGACTCGACGGCGCGACCACGCCGACTGTCCGCGCCGAGGTCTGCAGCTGCGCGATCGTGGGCGTCGCGGCCGCCGAGCGGTGGCTCGCGCCGTCGCGATGGATTGAGGCCAGTCGCCGCGGACAGCTGTTCCCGCGGCTCGGACGTCACGGCGCGGAGAGCACCCGCGTGCAGATCGCCGAGCGCACGGCGATGCAGCTCGTCGCGCTGTCGCCCCGGGGCGACGCGGGCGAGCGCGCCCCTCACCTGGCGTTCCGCGGCGCCGCGCTCGCAGCATGATGCCCATCTGCCGGCAAACGCGGGCTCCGGCGACTCCACCACATAGGATCGGGCACGGCGGCGGCAAGATGAGGCACTGGGTCCACACGGGTCGTCGAAACGCACCCGTGGAAAGGACCGTTCGTGGACATCCTCAAATCCAAAGATCACTCGGAGGAAATCGCCATTTTCCGCCATGGCGTCATCGGGCACATCTGCGCTCGTGATCTCGAGCACGGCGACCTCGCTGAAGCCCTACGCGACCTCTCGATCCAGCGCCTGCGCCCGCCCGGCGGCGCATGCACGCGCTCCTTCTCGGTGCCGACCCTCGAGCGCTGGCTCTATGCCTATCGCCGGCGAGGGCTCGAAGGTCTCCGCCCTCGCGCCCGTAGCGACCGCGGGCGCGGCCGCGAGCTCGATGCCGTGCTGCGGCAACTGCTGTGCGACATCCGGCGGGAACACCCGGCGGCCTCGGTGCCGCTCATCCTGCGCACGCTGCGCGCCGACGGACGCCTGTGCGCCACGGTCAGCGCCTCGACCGTGCGTCGCCTCTTCCGCCAAGAGGGGCTCGACAAGATCCCGCAGCGTGACGGCAAGGGGCCGACGACTCGGCTCAAGTGGCAAGCCGACCACCCAGACGCGCTCTGGCACGGCGACGTCTGCCACGGCCCGACACTCCATCTCGCCGGGCGCAGGGTCCCCGTGCGAATCCACGCCCTGCTCGACGATGCCTCACGTTTCATCGTCGCCATCTCGGTCGAGAGCGACGAGAAGGAAGACACCATGTTGCGGCTGCTCGTCCGCGCCCTCCGACTCCAGGGCGTTCCAAGCGCGCTGTATCTGGACAACGGTGCGACCTACCGTGGCGACGCCTTGCGCCTCTTCTGCTCGCGCCTCGGGATCACCCTGCTTCATGCGCGCCCCTACGACCCGCAGGCGCGCGGCAAGATGGAGAGATTCTGGCGAACGCTTCGAGAGAACGTGCTCGACCACCTGGGCTCGATCACGTCGCTGGAGGACATCTCCTCTCGTATTCAGGCCTTTGTCGACGTCCACTACCATCCGTCCCCGCACGCCGGACTGATGGGGCGCGCGCCCGGGCTCGTGTACGCGCCCGGGCAGCGCGAGGTCGACGCCCTTTCCGAGGCTCGCCTGCGCGAAGCGCTCACGCTGCGGCAGCGCCGGCGCGTGCGCCGAGACACGACCGTTTCGGTCCGAGGGCGGCTCTACGAGCTCGATCACGGCTACCTCGCCGGCCGTGTCGTGATCGTCGCCTACTGCCTGCTCGACGAGCCTCTCGCCCCGGTTGTCGAGATCGAGGGGCAGCGCATCCCGCTTCGCCTCGTCGACCCGGTACACAACGCGCACGTCAAGCGGCCACCACGCCGTGTCACGAAGAGCGGCGAGTCGCCCGCGGGGCAGCCGGTCGCCTTCGACCCGGCCGGCGCCCTGCTCGTGAAGAGCGCGCGCGATGCGGCTCTGGCGCCCGGCGCGGACGACGTCGATACCGAGGAGGATCTCGATGCGATCTTCTGAGCTCGGCTTCTTCGGCCTTCGCACGGCCCCCTTCTCCAAGGAGCTCGACGATGCCGAGCTGTGGTTGCCCACGTCGAAGCAGGTGCTCGTCGACGATCTCGAAGCCGCGCTTCTTGAGCGCGCCAGCGTGCTCCTCGTCGGTGAGCCGGGCGTCGGCAAAACGTGTGTGCTTCGGGCCTTGCGGCACCGGCTACCACAGGCTGGATTTCGCCTGACCTACTGCCACAATGCGACGCTCGGCCGGCGCGACTTCTACCGCTACCTCTGCCATGCGCTCGGCCTGCAGCCGACCTCGAGCGCCGCGAGCCTGTTCCTCGCGGTCGAGCGGCACGTCCACGAGTTGCGCAGAGACCAGGTGCATCCGGTGTTTCTGCTCGACGAGGCCCATCTGCTGCACCCGGACATGATGGCGCATTTGCATATCCTGTTGAACCACGAGTGGGACAGCCGTGCTCTTCTGTCGATCCTCCTTGTTGGCCTGCCGGAGCTCGAGGGCCGCATGGCGTTACGCTCCCACCGCTCGCTGCTCACGCGCATCCACCACCGCTTTATGATCGAGCCAGCCACGGTGGAGGACACGGTGGAGTACGTGGCCTTCCGCCTGAAGGGTGCCGGCGCGGACCACGAGCTCTTCTCGCGCGAGTCGCTCGCCGCCCTGCATGAGCTCGCGTCGGGCTCGCTGCGCGAGATTGACCGCCTCGCCGCGGCGGCGATGCGCGAATCGGCCCGCCGGAAGCGCAAGCTGGTCGACCGCGACGCGGTGGCCCGCGTCGCGGAGACGCTCACGCTCTCCTCGTCGCTCGGCTAAACGGCGGCGCTCAGCCCGCGAAGCTCGTCGGCCTCGCGGGCCGAGTCGTGTCAGGTCCACGATGGCCATCGCCTCGCCGCGACGGACGGTGGCCGGCAGGATGCCCATCGCGCCGTGCGACGTCGGGGCAACACCCGCAATGGCCGTCGCCGGACGGAGCCCTGCCGAACGGCCGCGAGATGGCCATCATCGAGGCGGGGCGCGGTGCCATAAGCCAGTCGGCTCGGTAACATGACTGCTTCGCTTGAGAAGCGAGCCTGAGCACCGAAGACGCTGCCGGTACGGCGCTGGCACGCTAGACAGTGGCACACCGAAACGCGAACAGGCTCGCGAGCAGTTCTCGCTTGTAGCTGGCCGCAGCTGCAGGATGCTATTCGAGGTGTCATGGACAGTGAAGTGGTTTCCATTGCGCCGCCTGACTATCAGTCGATTGGTCAACCGAGACCGCCGGACCAGGTCCGCCTAGCTCGTCGCCTTTTGTAACCTCCCCCCACGGAAAGTCTCACGGATCGGCTCTGCGCCGCAAGGCTCAAATGCTGTCCCGCGCCATAGGGTAGACCCGTCTAACACCGGCGGCAGTCGCTGCCTTTCCAGGGGGCCGAGGGCGCGTGGAGGGGGGCGGCGGACGCGCTCCTACGCCGAAGATCCCGCTTGTGAGGTACCATGGCGTGATCGCGCCTCGCTCGTCGTGGCGCTCTCTCGTGACGCCCAAACCCCCCGCCCAGCTTGCCAATCAGCGGCATGACCACAATCTGGGCCCCTTCCCTCCCGTGAGCGCTCGCCCGCTCTTTTTTTGGACACGCTACACAGTCACGCCCCGGACGAGAACCGTGTTTCACGGTGCCGGCCAGGGCGCGTGCCGGATCCAGCGCTATTTCAGCAGGTTGTTCGCTTCGAGGCTTCGGAGCGAGTTCGAGAGGCTGACCAGGTTGTTGTAGTTCGAGGTCATGCTCTCGCTGATCGAGTCGAGCTGCTCTTCCTTTTCCTTGCCCTCGATGCCGCGCTTCAGCTTCTTCGCCTCGGCGAAGAAGCGGTCGGCGGCGTCCGCGTAGGCCTTGAACGTCGCCTGCGGCGTGCCCTTCCCCTTGGTGAAGGCCTGGAGCTCGTTGTACGCGGTTTCGACCGTCGGATAGAGCGCCAGGAAGCCGTCACGCTTCACGCTCACGAGCTCGTTCGCCTGATGATTGAAGTAGCGAAACTGGTAGCTGTACGTGTTCTTGTCGGTGTGTTCCTTGAGCTCCTCCTCGGCCTGCTTGAGCGCGATCTCGGAAAGCGCCGTTTCGAACTTGTCGATGTCCTCGCGAAACGCAGCGGCCTCCTGCAGGAACTGGGTGTGCAGCGTCTTGCCCTTGGCGCCCTTGTCGTCCTTGAAGTCCTCGGCCTGGAAGTAGCCGTGCACGGACTTGTAGGTGACGGCGACCTTCTCGATGTCCGTGACCGTCGCGCTCGCGAGCGGTTCCAGGTGCTTGAGCGAATCGGGCGCGATCTTCGCGGCCGCCGCGAACTCCTTCTTCGCTTCGGCGATCTTGCCCTCGGCCGACGTGTGCTTGGGGAACAGGTGATGCTTCTTGCCTTCCACCGGCCCACTCTCCGGGAACTCCCGGTAGTAGTTCTTGATCATGTCCTGCGGGTCGCCGATCAGCGCGTTGAAGCCAGTCGCGTAGTGACCCATCGCCTCTACCGCCGTGGAGCTCTTCGCTGGATCGTTCGAGCTCCCCTGCACGGCGTCGGTGGCCATGCCCGCGATCTTCTTGCAGGCGGGAGCGCCCGCCGTCACGAGCACCAGCGCCAACACCCTGTACAAAGCACGCATCGCTGCTCTCACCCTTTTTTTCGTGGTTTTCTGCCCATCGGAGAGCCGCCTATCGTACGAAGTCGATAGGCAGGTCTTCCTGCTCGAGCCACATTACCTCGAAAGTCGTCCGCGTTTACACACCTTTCGCGAGCGCCGCTCGGCACATGGCCGGCCGGTGGATCGAGACATAAAGAAACGCGCACCTCGCTCACTTCAGTCGTGAGTCGTACGCAACAATGCGGGCCAGCGAGCCTGATGCAAGAACCGCGCCTGCCTCAGGGTGACGGCCGATGACGAAACAGTCTGGCCATCGCCGCGGATGACGATCAGGGTCGCGAGAGGCTCGTGCGGTACTGCATCCGCCCGGCCTTCGCACTCGATCGAATCGAGCTCCTGCCCGACGGGGGCATAGCGTACTTGATGAAGACACCTCGGCGGGGACGCACTCACCGCGTCATGAGTCCAATGGAGTTCATGGCCCGGCCCGCGGCTTTGTTTCCTACGCCGAAGCTCCCGCTTGTGAGGTACCATGGCGTGATCGCGCCTTGCTCGTCGTGGCGCTCTCTCGTGACGCCCAAACCCCCGGCCGCCGTCGTCGAGGCACGGCTGCGCCCGGAGCACGCCGCCCCAGCCCTGCGACGGGGCAAGCGGGGGTCTGATGGGCCAAAAACGGCTCGCCAGGCGCCGTCCCCGCGCGGCTTGACACCGACGCGCTAGCGCGCCCCACGCGCGGCACCCACGCGCGCAATCGTGCCCATCCATCCGATCACCGAGAGCGCCGCGAGCTTCTGGAGCGCTGGCAAAAAGACGTGGCAGCCCGGCACCGCAATCGCATACGCGTAGTACGCGGCGTCCGCGCTGCCGAGCGCGAGCGAAAGCGCACCGAGCCACGCCGAAAAGCGCAACGGTGACGAGCGGCTTTCGCCCGCATTGCGCCCTGCAAACGCGCCGGTCACGCCCAGGAGCGTCGCCAGCAGCCCGGGGAGCGTCGCGACGAATACCGACACTTCGTGGAGCAGCGGCGAGACCACGGACGGCAGCCACGCGATCAGGTTCGTGCCGGCGGCGGAGAGCAGTCCGAACACGCGAACCGTGCCGCCGAGCCGGCCGCCGAGCAGGGCGCCGTGAACCCACCAGAACGGGACGAGCGCGAGGGAAAAGCAGACGAACGAGGCCTGCGCGAGCGAGCGAGCGCGCGTGTTGTCCACCCCGCGCTGGGTCACGGGCTGAATGAGGTCGCAGAAGAAGTTGCCCCAGAATTCGTAGCTGGGCGCGTTCGCGTCGCAGAAGGTGCCGCCCGGATACGCGGCCGCGGCGAGCGCGGTGAGGACGAGAAACGCGGAGACCCCGACCAGGATCAGAGCGGGTGCGACGCGGGTAGGCTGCCCCACGCGCTCGAGAATAACACGAGGGCCGAGGCGTTCCGGGTCATGCTCGAAGCTCCGGCGCGCCCGGGCCGCTTCACCATGGTGTATCGCGTCACGCGCGTCACGAGCGACGAGTACGCGGAGCCCGTTTCCATCTGGCACAACGAGGCGCGGCTCACGCCGCGGTCCACGAGGCCTGGAGCACGCCGCCCCAGCCCTGCGACGGGGCAAGCGGGTGTCTGATGGGCCATAACAACAACGGCTCGCCGGGCGCCGTCCCCGCGGGGCTTGACACGGGCGAAAGTTCTACGGTTTCCTATCCGCCCCATCGCGCCAACCTACAACGACGGTGCGGCGCATGGCCGGGGCTGGCCGGCGATCTTCTCGCAGGCGCACGGCGCCCTGGAGGGGCGGCGTGAGCCCGGCCGGCCAAGGCGCGCCGCGCGGGCCGGGGGCTGAGCGGCGGGGGCATGAAGGGGCCCCGGAGGGGTCGATGTGGGGTCGACCCTGGTTGGTTCAGCCCGAAGCCTCCAGCAACGCCGCGTCGTGCGCCTCGGCGCCGGGCCCGAGCGGCTGGCCGTAGGAGAACTCGATGTAGTTGCCGTCCGGGTCCTTGAGCGCGCAGAAATAAGCCACCGGATAGGGCAGCTCCTTGGGCGGCCAGACGAGGTGCGCTCCGCCGCGGCGCGCGATCTCGTCGACCGCGGCGCGGCTCTCGAGCGCAAACCCGAAATGACTCATGTCCTCCGGCGCCTGCGGCGAGCGCTGGCCGCCCTCGATCATCACCAGGACGAACGTCCGCTCCTTCCCTTCCTCGGCGAGCCAGGCGACCCGCGTGCCGGCGTCGCTGCGCTCGTGAACCACCTTGAGCCCGCAGAACTCGCGATAAAAGGCGATCGTCGCGTCGAGGCTGCCTACGTGGAGCGCGACGTGGGTCATCGTCGGTTTCATCGTAAACTACCCTTCTTTTCTCCCCGGCAGCGTAGCAGACGAACAGGCGCGGGAGCAGCGGGGCCGCGCCCCGGCGCGCTTGAGCGGAGGTCCCGTTTTAGGCGGGCTCGAACGCCTTGCTCGACGCGTACCCGCGGGCGGCGGACCGGATCTTCGCGATCTGCGCCGCGTCGAAGGAGACGGGCGCTCCGGTGCGCGCGTAGCTCATCACGTTGTCGTCGACGCCGCTGTGCCCGAGGCCGAAGAAGTGCCCGAGCTCGTGCGCGAGCACGGTGGGCCGCGCGTTCGCCGCGAGGATGACGAAGCGCCGCTCCGGCGTCGCCCGGCGCCGCCAGTGCACGCCCATCCGGAAGCGCCGCGGATCGTCGACGTCCCGCAGCGACGCGACCAGCATCACGTTGATCCGGCGCGCCTCGATCGCCGAGGCGAGCGCGTCCCGGTCCTCGCGCGTCTCGATCCGCGAAAACCGCGGGGCGAGCGCGCGCGAGCCGACCTTGCGCAGCGCCACACCGGCGGGCTCGAACAGCCGGACCGCCTCGGCGATCTGCGCGTCGATCCAGGCGCCGTCGCGCACCGGCTTCCCCGCCTCCTCCTCGGTCACAGCGATCGAGAGGGGAAACGCCGGGAGGGGCGCGGGCACGCGCCCCGCCGCGCGGGCCAGGCGCGGGGCGAGCGCGCCGGCGGAGAACAGGCCGGCTGCGGCGATCACGGCGCGGCGGGAGATCATGGACAAGGCCCTATACCATCACCGGCCGACGATCGCTAAAGCGCCGGTGAACCGCCGGAGACACTTCCCTCTCTGGGAGAAACATGGCGTCCGCAAGGTCGATCCTGCTGGTTCCCGCACTTGCCGCACGAGGCCGCGCAACCGGACACGTCGGAGGAGCTCCGCCGTCGCCTGGCGAGGGTGGCACCGTGCTCGCGCGCCTCCAGGCGCTTCGCCCCGCTGCGCGGGCGCCTGCGGCGGCCTGGATCCGCGCTCCGCGCGGCGCCTGCACGGTAGCGTGGGCGACGGCGGAGGGGCGCTCCGCTGAGGGACGCGCGCGTTGCCGCGGCGTCCCGCGCTCACGCGCGCGGGGCGAGCACCTGAAAGCGCCGTCCGATGGATAAAACGTACGGATCCCCGCCGGTTGCGAGCACGTCGTGCTGCTGGCTCAGCTGATGACCCGGCTGGCAGCAGGCGAGCGTGTACGCGACGTTCCAGCGCAGCCGGGCGAGGACATCGTTGATGGGGACGTGGGCGTGCACGAACGTGACGAGCACGGGCATGTCGGGCAACGCGTTGAACCCGTCGATGGCCGTGAAGACGTCGGCGCGTTGCCAGGCGAAGCGGCGGACGCCGAATCGGTGCGCCAGGCCTCGACCAGCGGCTCGTTGAGCACCGGATCGACGCTGACGTTTTCAGCCTCCGTTTTCAGCGCGAACGACGCCCCGGTCCAACGAGCCTTACGCCCTCTCGGGCGGGGTCTCCCTGTCGCTCTCGTTTGGCCAGCAGCTCGCCTTCGGCCTGGGCGCTGACCTCCGCGCGGCGATCCTCATGGAGGGCAGTCTGGCCGGAGGGTACAGCTCGGGGAATATGGGATTCGGTCCGTTCGTGCAGGCGACATGGCTCAACTTCTCCGCGGGCCGCTTCGCGGCCGGCCTGCACGGCGGCAGCGATATCCCGGACAACCTCGAGGATGTCGCTTCCAGCATCGACGGCGAGCTCGGATGGACGTACCGCACCCGCTATAGCGACGAGCTCCCCGGGCAACACGGCTCCCACGTCGGCGCGATGACCACCCTGGTCAGCGGGGTGGGCCTCGATTTCTCGGTGCGCGCGGCCATCCCGCTCTCGAGCGAGCCGTTCGTCCCCGAGGGGACGGTCGGCATGGGCCTCCGCGTCCTCCCGCCCTTCGGAGTGCGGTTCATGCCCATGGTCGGCCGGCCGCTGCGCACGGCCGATGGGGTCGTGCTCCCGCCGGCGCTCGGGCTGGGCCCCGCTGTGTCGCGCCCGGCGCGGCTCGATCGCGCGACCCGGCGCAGGCTGCTTCGTTCAGGCGGCCCCTTCGATGCATAGATAAACTAATGATACGCGGGGGTCCCTCAATTCTCGCGGTTATGCTCACATTGGCCAGCTCGTGCGATGGGATGATTGAATCTCCGGAACGAGAACGTCCCGAACGCGCGGCGATCGACGCGGGCGCTTTTTCCCCACGGATGAATACTTCGGCGAACTCTTCATTGCCATTCCATCCATCACCGCTAGCATGAGACCCCTCACATATTCGCTGTTTTCGCGTGCGGCTGCGGACGGGGGTGGATATGCGTTCTTCTTTGCACATTGGACGATTGTTTCCGATTGTGATTGCCGTTGCCGCGGGCGCGATGGCGTCCTGCGCGCAGGAGGGCGTCGAGGAGCCGGTGACGGGCGAAGCGCAGAGCGCTGCTCGTGATCGAGGTCCTCTGCCGGATTGCCTTTATGTCGGCGACGATGAGGGCGCGGCCGACCAGATCGAGATGTTCGACCCGTACTCGGGCACGTATGAAGGCTCGTTCATTCGGCCGGGTGAGGTCGTCCCAAACTTTATACGCGGGATGGTCTTCAATCGACAGAATGGCGCGAACCCCAATCTTTACGTCGTCGATCAGGACGCGACCGGAGTCGAGGGCATCAATGGAGAGATCTTCCGTTACCGAAAGCACAACGGCAAGCTCCGCGATGTCTTCATCCCTTCGACTGATCCGAACGGGGCTTTCGCGCCACGGGGCACCATCATCTACAAGGGCATTCTATTCGTAGCCGACGTGGGCGACAACGAACCGGACTTCCACCCCGGCGGGATCCGCATGTACGACGCCAAGACGGGAGATTTCCGCGGGGTCCTCGACGGCGCGGCCTTCCCGTCGGACCCGAACACGGATCCCGCACAGGTCCTCGGCCCGCGCGGCCTCGTCATTGGACCGGACGGGTTGCTTTATGCCTCCGTCTTCAGCTACACGGAGCCGAACCTGGGCCGGATCGTACGCTTCGACCCGGATACGGGCGCCTTCCTCGGGATTGTCGCGGACAGCGCCATGTTCCCCAACCTCCGCCGCCCGGAAGGCCTCGCCTTCGGCCCCGATGGAAAGCTGTACGTCACGAGCTTTCGCGACAACACCAATGTCGCAACCACCATCGACCAAATCCTCGTCTTCGACGTGCTCGGCCGGACGCAGGCCGTGCTCGTGGATTCGATCGCTCTATGGCAGATCGGTCAACCCCGCGCTTTTGCGCAGGCGCTGCTCTTCGGCCCGGGTGGTCTGTACGTGCCAATCACGGGCGGCGACCCCGACGACCCCACGACGAGGGGTCAACTCCGCGTCTACAACCTCGGGACGGAGCCCGAGACCTATACTCTCCTCGCCGAGGCCGGCGGCCCGCTGCAGGCCCCCTGGTACCTCACGTTTTGCGGGACCAACCCCGCCACGCTCGCCTACGAGCCGCAGCGGCACTGCGCCTGCGGGCAGTGACTAGCTAGCGACCACAACACCCCGACGAGCGCCGCCGAAGTCGCTCTGGGGGGCCGCCTGAACGAAGCAGCCTGCGGGGCGAAGCCAGCCGGAGCATGTCCGCTCGATGGAGGGGTTAGGAGGCGCGGTGAGCCTCATGCCATGTGCTCGATGCCAGCGGGCATGTTGACCCAGGAGTGCATGCGCTCCTCGTAGACCGAGAACGTCGGGGCTGGAAACTCAGGATCGGCGAATGCACCAACGGGTATTGCCACGGACTCTGGATGGCCTTCGAGGGTGTAGTAGACGGTGGCACCGCAGCGAGGACAGAATCTGAAAATGCTTCTTGTGCCTTCGTCTCCGACGCGAACGTACTCGACGCTCTCGCCGACGATGGTGACTGCTTCGCTTGAGAAGCGAGCCTGAGCACCGAAGACGCTGCCGGTACGGCGCTGGCACGCTAGACAGTGGCACACCGAAACGCGAACAGGTTCGCGAGCAGTTCTCGCTTGTAGTTGGCCGCAGCTGCAGGATGCTATTCGAGGTGTCATGGGCAGTGAAGTGGTTTCCATTGCGCCGCCTTCTTCGCGAAATCGCCCCGGAGCTCATTGTCCTTCATCATCGTCTCCAGCGCCCGCCGGGCCGCATCGTTCAGCGAATTTACCACGAGATCGCCGTAGACCCTGGCCCGATCGTCCCTGAGCCTGGCGACCGCGGCAGCACCGCCGCCGCGATGGTCGTTCCCTGCTCGCCCTCGCCGTGCGCCATGGCCGAGAGCGCGCCCAGTTCGGGCCGGCGTGCCGCCTCGGATTTCGGCGGCGAGCGCCGTGCGGCTCTTTTGAAGAGAGTACGCGACTGCCCCGGGCTACGCCGCCCGCCCCTGCTGGCATCAGCGGGAGCCGCGACGCCCCACACGTGGTCGTCGTCGGCGTCGCGTTCGTCTAGACTCGGCGCATGCTGGAACCGCTGTCGGAGGTCCGTCGACTCGGAAGCCTGAGCTTCGTGAGGCGGGGGCGGGCGCTTGCCCTGCTCGCCCGCGGCTGGGATCAGGCCACGGCCGATTCAGTCATGGCTGCGCTGGATGGGGGCGACGGCGACGAGCGGCGGCTGGCGCTGGACCTGGCGACCTATCGCCGGGACGTGGCGCGCATCGAGAGGGCGCTACGCGACCCCATGATGCGTCGGGCCGCGCTTTCCTCGGCGCGCCGGGTGCCGGTGTCGGACGAAGCGTTGCTCCAGGTGCTGCGCGAGGGGAATCGCCGCGAGTGCCGCGGGGTGGTCCTGATCATGCAAAGGCGCCGTCTCGTCGCCCAGGCGACGGCGGTCATTCCCCTGGTCATCGCAAGGCATGGTGTGGGGCTCGCGACACGCCTCTTCGCGACATGCGATCTCGACACGCTGGAACATCACGCGGCCGAGCACGAGGCCGCGTGGCGCGAGCTTTTGGCGCGCGCGCCGGAGCGGGGCCTTCGGGTGGCGCTGGCGACGAGGCGCAAGATCACGGCGGACGAGGGCACGCTGTTCTGCACCCGATATCCCAGGGAGGCCGTGGCGCTGCTCGTGCGGCGGGATGCCTTGCATGCGAGGGCGATCCACGCCCTGGCGATGGCTTGCCCGGCCGAGCTGCTCGAGGTCCTGCGCCGGAACGACTGGACTGTCTCTCTCGCAAGCGGTCCGCTTCCCTCCGGATCGCCGCCGATCTCGACGCTGCCGGCCGAGGATGTGCTGGAGCTCCGGAACCGGTGCAAGCCCCTCGACGCCTCCGCCGATCCGCTCTTCCGCTTCCTGCCCCTGACCGAGCGCGAACGTCTTCTTGGCGCCGAGCTGGAACAGGCCGCGGCGGCGGCATGGTCGCCCCGTCCTGGCATGGAGGCGCGGCTGGCCACGATGCCACCGGCGAGCGTCACGCGGCTCACGGCGGCGGCCCTGATTCCTCCCGTCGATCCGGACACCCGGCGCAAGCGGCTTCGGGCCATCGAGAAGCACCTCGACCTTGCCCAGCTGCGATCCGAGCACGAGGCGCTGGGCGCCGCCAGGGACCGGGGCGAGCGCGCGGCGCGGATGGTTGCGCTGGTGCGTTCGCTCCGCCGCGGCGCCGACCCGGCGACCTGCGCGTCCGTCCTCGCCGAGGTGGAGCCCGCATGGCATGGCTCGAGCCGCCATCTGGTCATGGCCGAGCTGGCCCAGCTGTCCGATCGCCAGGTCTCGGAGATCCCCGTGCAGACGTACAGGGACGCCCTGCTCACCACAGTCCAGTCGCGCGATTCGAACGCAACCACCCTGGCCCAGGCCGAGCGGGCCGTGCACAAGGCCATCGGCGAAGCGATCCTCCGGGACAGCATCACGCGCGCGGCGCAGCTGCTCGGGCTCCTGGTTCAAATTCGCCTGGATCCCCGGGTGCGCTGGCGCGCCGACAAGGCGCCGGCGCCAGGCCAGAAGCCGTCCATGGAGGAGTATCTGCCGAGCCCGCTGCGCATCGCCGAAGGTCTCGCCGCCCAGCTCCACGCGGCCTACGAGGGCGTGCGCCTCGACGGCACCACACCCATGCTGGGACCGGTGGCGGTCGGTCGCTACGAGCCCGAGGCGGAGCGGCTCATCCTGGACCTGCTCCTCGGAAGAACACCGAAGACGCCGCGGCCTCCGCGCAAGCCCGTCACGTGCGGCGGGCCGCTGGACGAGGTGATGGGGTACGTCCCGGAGATCAGCTTGAAGGAGACTGCCCTGGTCGACGAGCTGCTGGATCGGGACGACACGACCGATCCCCACAAGACCGATCTGGTGGCGGTGATCTCACGATCGGCCCCCGGGCGGTGGACGCCCTCCCAGCGCAGGCGCTTCACGCAGCATCTCCTGCGGGTGGCGCGGGACGCCAGCCTCGATCTCTCGAGGCGCGTCAAGGCCATCGGCCGCGTCGAGGACGCGCCGCTGCTGCTCGAGCTGCTGCCGGGAGCGGCCGGGCCGGTCGCCGCCGCGATCCTGGCGCGGTGCGCCCGGATCGCGCCGCCGACCGCCGAGCTCCGGCGGCTGTTCCTGGAGCGCGCGCGAAGATCCGGCGTGGTGGGTCGCGCGGCGATGAGCGCCCTCAACGTGCTGTCCGAACGCATGCCCCGTCCGTTCGATCTGGCGCCGTACCGTGAGCTGCTGCTGTCGAAGGACTGCGCGGTGGTCAACCGCAAGAACGCCGCCGGCAGGGTCTCAGCCGCCGCGACCGTGGAGGCTCGCGACCTCCTGATGGAGGCGTGGCGGTCCGAGGACCTGCACCCCAGCATCCGGCCGGACATCCTGGCGGGGTTGCTGCGCTTCGTCGACCAGGCCGACGTCCGACAGGTGCTGATCGACGGCATCACGACGGTGCCGGATATGTGGCCGCTGCTCAACCCCGGGTCGAGGCTCGTGTTCCCAAACGAGTCGCAGGCGCGACCCGCGGTGGCGCGCGGCTTCGTGGCCCTGGCCGAGGCGCTGGTCGAATGCGGCGACGAGCGAATCGCTTCCACGGCAGCAGGCGTCTGCATTGCCCAGCATGACCTGTGCTCGGAGGGGCTCGGTCTGGCTACCAGGCTCCTCGCCGAGGCGCGCACCTCCGGCCGCGTCCTGGTCCAGACTGTCGACTCATTGAGCCGCCTTCCCGACGACGCCGGATTACCCCACTGGCAGGCGGCGCTGGCCCGGCTCGTCGCCGCAGCGAGCGGCAGTCGGACCTGGGCCGCGGCCCGACTGGCACGGCTCGCGCCCAGGCCACGGGCGTTCCGGATCGCGCTCGGCCTGGCCCAGAAGGCTGCCGGCCTGCGCCTCATCGCCGCCGCCTCACTGAAGGAGATCCTCGACGTCGATCTCGTCGAGGTCAGGTTCGCCGCGGAGCTATGGTCGGAGTACCTGGCCCTTGTGGACGAACAGCCTGCGCGCCGGAGCCCCTCCACCGGCAAGCTGAAGGACTCCGGGCTCGCCGCCTCCCTGATCGATTGGCTCATCCAGCATGGCGGCCTTTCGGCCGCGCTGTCGGCCGCCGAGCTGTCGCTGCAGGTCGAGAAGCAACTCCGAGACAGCCCCGCATGGCGCGCTCGGCTCGACGCCATCCGCGCGATGCACGCTGACGCCGCCGAGCGCTTGCTGCTGGCGGACACCTAGCTTCGATTCGCGCGGCCGGCGTCGGCGAGGTCTGCGGGATGGGGGTTGCGTTTCATTACCAGTGACGGACGCAACCCCGGTAGCCAATTGACGCGCGGCTGCGGTCGGCGTTGCATGAGCCATGGCTCAATCCGCTCCCAACCCGTATCAACCGCCGACCGCGCTCGAGCCGAAGACTGACTCGGAGCGAGCCTACGATGGCAGCGCGTCGCGCATGTCGCGCTTCTGGGCGGCGATGATCGACGCGGTTCTGGCCCTCATCATCTTCGTCCCGCTGCAGTATTGGGGCGGTGTCTATCGCGACTTTCCGAAGGTCTCCGCGCTGCCGTTTCTGCAGTCGTTGCTGTGGGCGCTGGCGGGGTTCGCGCTCACCCTGGTGCTTCACGGCACGTTCCTCGCCCGCAGCGCGCAGACGATCGGCAAGAAGACGATGAACATACAGATCGTCAACGCCAGCGACGGCAAGCCCGCGGCCTTCGGCACGATCGTCTTGCGACGGCTCCTGCCAGAGGCGGCAGTGGCTCAGATACCGTACGTGGGCACCTTCCTCGTCCTCGTCGACGTGCTGTTCATCTTTCGCAAGGATCGGCGCTGCGTGCATGATCACATCGCGGGCACCCGCGTCGTGAAGCTGGACCGAAGCGAGTAGGCCCGAGCGGCATACGAGCGAGCGGCGGGCGCGCAGCCGCCACGAGCCGCGCTCCTCCTGCGATTCCCCTGTCAGGGATCCAGCCACACCGCGATCGCGTGCCGGATCGGCCCTCGCGGCGTCATCTCGCGCGCGCCGCCGTCCTCGCGCCACGCCACGCCGGTCGAGGGTCCGCCGTCCAGGTTGAGGGCCTGCTCGCATCCGCGCGCCACCAGCATGTCGGCGAGCAGCCCCAGCGTGGGCCCGCTCTGCGCCATGTCCCCGCGCGCGACGATGGCCTCCATGCGCCGCCCCCTGTCGAGCACGCACAGCGCGGTCCGCTCCGCCCGCGGGCCGCCGTCGCTGCGCACGTTCCGGCTGCCGGAGAGCACCAGCCGCGGCAGCCCCTGCACCGCGAGGTGAGCGCCCGGCGAAAGGACGAACCCGGCGGCGTCGTGCAGGGCGGCGCGGCCGCCGGAGACCACCAGCACGCCGCCCCCGAGCGAGGGCGCGAGCGGCGCGAGCTCCCGGCCATCGACCACGACGAGCCCCTCGGGTCTCCTCTGTCGATCGAAGAAGCCACCGTTGATGACGAACGACGCGCGGGTGCGTTCGAGCACCCCTGCCACGTCGCGCGACATCTCGACGTCGACGACCTCGAAATGGGCGTTCGCGAGGCGGAACGCGAAGACATGGACGCGGTAGTCCTCTCCCTCGACGGTCATCACCTCGGGCTGGACGGGGGCGCCGGCCGCCGGGCCCTCCGCGGGGGGAAGCGTCGCGGGAGCGGGCGGCGGGGGCTCCGGAGGAGCGGGCGCGCTCGGCGCAGCTGGAGCGATCACGCTCGCCCCCGGGAGAGCGGGCGCGCTCGGCGCGGGGCGCCGCGACGCGAGCGCAGCGGCGCCGAGGAGCGCGAGCCCCGCCATCGACAGAAGCGCCTTCGGGGAAGCGCGGAGCGTCACGACCCTGCTCTGCTCGGTCTCTGTGCGATCTCTACCCCTTCGCGAGCAGCGCCTCGATGCGGGGCTGATCGACGCCGTAGATCTCCGCGAGCCGCGGGACGCGGTCCGATGCCGGCAAGGTCAGCGCGCGCCGCAGCGGCTCGTGAGGATGGTGATCGAGCACCCAACCCCCGAGCTGCCGGCGGATTTCTGCTTCGCATACGCCCTCCACGACCTCGACGCCCCCTCCGCGCAGGATGCGAACGCCTTCGCCGTCGACGCGCGGGTTCGGGTCGTTCATCCCGATCACGACGCGGGCCACGCCGCGCTCGATGATCGATCGCGAGCACGCCGGCGTGCGGCCGTGGAACGAGCAGGGCTCGAGGGTCGAATAGAGCGTCGCTCCGACCACGCTGAGTCCGCGCGCGTGCGCCGCGCGTGCCGCGGCGATCTCCGCGTGATCTTCACCCGGCCCCAGGGTATGCCCGCTGCCGAGGAGCTCCCCGGCGGCGCTCACGATCGCGCAGCCGACCCAAGGGTTGTCGCCCGTTCCTCCGCGCGCCCGCTCGGCCTCCTCGATCGCCAGGCGCATCCATTTCTCAAGGTCGTTGCTCATCCTGATCTCGGTCTTGCCCTCGGGCGGCTGCTCGACGGGGAGTTGTTCGCAACGTCGCGCTACGTCGCGTGGGCCGCGCTCATGAAACGCACGTTCACCACGTCATGAGCTCGTCGCGAATCCAGCTGGCCCGCCTGCGGAGAAAGTCCTTGAGCAGGCTGATCTCGGCGTCGTGGGACCCATTGAGAGGCGGGGAATCCGGCCAGCGCGCGAAGTTCCTCTCCACGGCCGGAGCTCCCGCCTTGCGCACCAGGCCGTCCACCATGGCGTCGAGCTTGTCGGGCGCGAGCTCGCCCTGGAGCAGCGCCAGAAAACGTGCCTTGTATCGCGCCTTGAACGCCGGATCGCGGAACAGCGACCCCCACCAGCCCTCCGTGAAGTAGTCGGTCCCGTCGGAGCCCTCGAGCTTCCACTCCTCCGGCTCGAACGCGCGTTCATCGTAGGGCGTTCCGAGGCTCCGGTCGAAGTCCCACACGGGACCGGCCGAGAGGAGGCCCTGTCGATCTTTGAAGAAGTACGTGCTGATCCGCAGGGCATCGACGTTCTTCGTCAGGGCGTTGATGATGTTGTGGTCGATGAAGGCGTCTTGATCGATGAAGCTCGAATAGTGCTTGCCGCTGCTGGGCTGCTTGAAGTCATCCGCGTCGACGGCCTGACCGAAGTCGTCGATGTAACCGCGAATGTAGTCGAGCTGCGGCCTTCGCGCGGGGGCCAGCATGTCCTCCGGGTCGGGGTACACGAACTGGAGGTCCTGGCCGGCGGCCTTGAATTGATCGTCGCCCTTGTCGATGCGCAAGAGGAAGCCGCCGGTCACGTTCGGCTCCGTGAGATCGTCGGCCGAGAGCTTGGCCACCGGGACACGATCCCGACCGCGCTTGATCTTCTCGATCGCCGTGTAGAACCCGAGGAAGCTCTTCTTCGCCACGTCGGCCCCCGAGTCGACGAGGAACACCTCGACGAAGCTCGTGCGCGGCGCGTACCGGCCGATGCGGTTGCTCATCTCGAAGGCGAGCGCATTGCGGATCAGCGAGCGGTCGAAGCTCACCGGATCGCTGAGCACCCAGTCGGAGTCCGCCGGCATCCCCAGGAACTCCCGGTCGAGATCGGTGTCCAGAGCGTCGTCACGAAATTCGACGGCGTATTGCTTCTTCGGAAACTCGCGGGACGTCGCGCCGCGGACGTGGATGCCGATGCGGCCATCGAAGCTCGCGCGGCCCAGGAGCCTGGTTTGCCCGGCGTTGGGCTCGAGCAGCATGAACGTGGCCGGGACGAACTCGGTTTCGAGCGGGTCGAGCTGCTTCGACTCGAAGGTGTGGATCACGACGATCGGCAACTCCGAGCTGAACTCCGCGCTATCGGCGGCGACCTTGAAATACGCCTCGCTCGCGATCGGCCCGAGGAGGTCGGCCCCGTCGCTGCCCGCCGCCCCGTTGCCCCCCGCTCCCCCGTTGCCCCCCGCCCCGGAAGGCGCGGCGTGAGGGACGACGGCGAGGGCGCGCACCCGCGTGGACGCGGTGAGCACGAGCGGCTCGACGTAGACCGGCGAGCTCGCGGTGGGCAGCGAGCCGTCGGTCGTGAAGTGCACCGCGGCGCGCTCGTCCTCGACCGTGAGCTCCACGGGCTCGGACGCCTGGAAGGTGCCTCCCTTCGGCGTGAACACGACGGCCAGCGACTTCGGGGCCGGCGCAGGCGGTTTCCCGTCATCGCTCGCCCCGCTCGCCCCGCTCGCCTCGCTCGCCTTGCTTGCCTCGCTCGAGCAGCCCCCGAGCGAGGCCAGCACGAACACCCCCGCGATCCGCAGCGCTGCGAGCTTCGACACGTAGAACATTCCCGCACAGTTTACTCGGGTCGCTCGTGATTTCGAACGAGCGCGTGATGGGTCTCGCGTCCTCCTCGAATCGAGCCGAAATCCAGGCCTTTCCCGCGCGTGTCGGATGGTTCGCGATGAGTAGGTAGGATGCCGCGCGGGGCGGGGGCACGGAGGAGCCCCGGAGGGGGCGACGCCACACCGGCGGGCTCGAACAGCCGGACCGCCTCGGCGATCTGCGCGTCGATCCAGGCGTCGTCGCGCACCGGCTTCCCCGCCTCCTCCTCGGTCACAGCGATCGAGAGGGGAAACGCCGGGAGGGGCGCGGGCACGCGCCCCGCCGCGCGGGCCAGGCCCGGGGCGAGCGCGCCGGCGGAGAACAGGCCGGCTGCGGCGATCACGGCGCGGCGGGAGATCATGGACAAGGCCCTGTACCATCACCGGCCGACGATCGCGAAGCCGTGCGAGGGAGACCCGCGCGAAGCACGTGACCGTGAGGCACGTTCCAGATAGGCTCTCCTTCGCTCGCGTGGTACTCGGCTGGAGCACGGTCCTGCGCGATGCGAACAGCGGCGCGCTCCGGAGGTCATCGATGTTGAACACAGGGGTTGTCGTGCTCGATGCCCGCCTGCGGCGAGAGCAACAAGAAGCGGCAGCGGCGCTGCCCGAAGCCGCGTTCGGCGACAGCGGCGCGGCGCATCGAGGCTAGCGGGAGCATCGATGGCACTCCCCTCGTCGCGAATGGACTTCCGCATCGACCTCTCGCACGTCGATCGCGGCCGCGAGGCGAGCGAGCGGGTGATCGTCGCCCGCCACCCGTCGGAGAGCGCCGAGCACGTCATGCTGCGGGTGCTCGCGTATTGCCTCTTTCACGAGGAGGGCCTCGCCTTCGGCCCAGGGCTCGCCGACGCCGAGGGGGCGGACCTCTGGACGCGCGATCCCGCGGGCCGCGTCCTCACCTGGATCGAGTGCGGCGCGGCGCCCTTCGAGAAGCTCAAGAGAGTCGTGCAGCACAACGCGGGCGTGGCCGTTCACGCGCTCTTTTCGGACGCGCGCCGGCGCGACGAGCTCGTGTCCGGCGCGCGTGAGGCCGCCTCGCGCGCGAGCAAGGTCACCGGCGCGATCTCGCTCTCCACCGTCGACCACCGGCTCGTCGCCGCGCTCGCGGAGAACACGGGTTTGCGGCGCCAATGGGCGGTCACGATCGTGGGCGATCACCTCTATATCGAGGCCGACGGCAGCACGCTCGACGGCGAGGTCGTCCGCTCGCGGCTCGAAGAGCCGTGATCGCGTCGAGACAAAGGGCCCGGTCCTAGCCTCCCGAGCGCTCGGCTGCTCTGGCAGGCGCACGGCAGGTCGTCAGCCTGCCTCACCTCGCCCACGCCGCGCCGGTCGGAAACTCGAACCGATCGAGCGACTCGGGCCGCAGGGTGGTGCTGTACCCCGGCGCGGTGGGCGGCATGTACCGGCCAGCCTGGACGACGACCGGATCGACGAAGTGCTCGTGGAGGTGATCCACATGCTCCAGGATGCGATCCTCGAGCGACGCGCTCACGGAGATGTAGTCGAAGAGCGAGATGTGCTGCATGATCTCCGAGAGGCCGACCCCGCCGGTGTGAGGGCAGACCGGGACGCCGAACTTGGCCGCCATGAGCAGCACGGCGAGCACCTCGTTGACGCCGCCCAGCCGGGCGCCGTCCGCCTGGCAGAACCGGATCGCGTCCGCCTGGAACATCTGCTTGAACATGACGCGATTGTGGGTGTGCTCCCCCGTCGCCACGCCGATCGGCGCGATCGCCCTGGCGATCGCGGCGTGGCCGAGGATGTCGTCGGGGCTCGTGGGCTCCTCGATCCACCACGGATCGAACGCGGCGAGGCGCCGCATGCTGGCGATGGCCTGGTCCACGTCCCACACCTGGTTGGCGTCCATCATGAGCCGGCGCTGCGCCCCGATCTCCTCCCGGATGATCTGCGCCCGGCGGACGTCGTCATCGATGCTCGCGCCGACCTTGATCTTGAAATGCGAGAAGCCGCGCGCGAGCGCCTCGCGGCAGAGCTGGCGCAGCTTGTCGTCGGAATAGCCGATCCACCCTGCCGACGTCGTGTAGGCGGGAAAGCCGTGCTGCCGCATCTCGTCTTCCCGCGCCGCGCGGGTAGGCGCGTTCCGGCGAAGGATCTCGAGCGCCTCCTCGGGGCTCAGCACGTCCGTGATGTAGCGGAAGCTGACGCAGCGGACGAGCTCCTCCGGGGTCATGTCCACGAGCAGCTTCCAGAGCGGTTTGCCCGCGGTCTTCGCCCACAGATCCCAGGCGGCGTTGACGACGGCGGCCGTCGCCAGGTGGATGATTCCCTTCTCCGGGCCGACCCAGCGGAGCTGGCTGTCGCCGGTGATCTCGTCCCAGAAAGCGCCCATGTCGGCCGTCATGGCGTCGACGCGCCTGCCCACGAGCAGGGGGCGGAGCGCGTCGATCGCCGCCACGCAGAGCTCGTTTCCACGGCCGATCGTGAAGGTCAGGCCATGCCCCTCGATCCGCTCCGGGCCATCGGTCTCGAGCACGACGTAGGCCGCCGAGTAGTCCGGCCTCGGGTTCATGGCGTCCGAGCCGGCGAGAGAGCGCGAGGTCGGAAAGCGGATGTCGCGGGCGATGACATCGGTGATGCACACGGACATGGGGTCCCCCTTCGTGTGGGCTACGCCGGACAGCGGGCATAGCCTCGTGTGTCAGATGCCGATGGAGCCCAGCCGAGCACGACCCCACACCCCTGATCGACCGACTCGTGCGGCAGGGGCACGCGCGGCGTAAGGCGGATCCGGGCGATCGGCGGAGGCTGCGGCTGGGACGGAGATGCGCCGCGTCATCTACAATCCGAGGCCGAAGCCGGAGACGTGCTTCGTCGAGGCCAGCCGGGGGCCGGAGCGGCGGGCCGGCTCGTGTCCCGTGACTGTCACGTGACATTGTCACGTGACAGCGGGCCGTCGCACCGTGACATCGCGCCACCTCACGCCCGCCCTCGCGAGAGAAGCCGGCCGAAAGACATGGCCGCGCGTGCAGAACCGGCGGGCATGAGCATTGCCATGCCTGCCTGGCGCCCGGTGCACGCCCGACACGCGGGCCGGCGTCCAACGGGCCGGCGACAGGCACGTCATGCAGCGCGCCCCCTGAAGGTCCTCCATCGTGGACCTGCCGACTTCCATCTTGGTTCAATCTTCGGGCATCAGCGAGAGAGTGATATGAAACGTGGACGATGGGTCGTCGCCGCGGCATTGATATGCAGCTGCGATGGCACGAGCGTCGCTCCGGGCGGCGCCCCGAGCGCCGGCGCGGCGCGACCGTCGAACGAGAGCATCCTCGGGTTCGAGGACGCGGGCGCGTGGACGCTCGATGGCGGCGCCGCGCAGGCGAGCGACCAGCGCGCGCACGGCGAGAAGAGCCTCGAGGTGCCCGGCAGCGGGTACCACGAGCTGGTGAGCGCGCCGCTCAGCACCCTCGCGGCGGTCCACTCCACCCTCTCCATCAGCCTGTCGCTCCCGGAGGCGCCGCCCGGCGCGGAGCCGCTGGGGCACGTCCACCTGTTCGTGGAGCTGCCCTCCCAGGGGATCGAGCGCCGGTTCGTCCAGGAGGTCGCGCTCCCCCAGGGAGCGGCGGGTCAGTTCACACGCGTCGATTTCGAGCTGCCTGCCGAGCTGGTGGCGGCGCTCAAGACAGAGTACGACGACCTGCGGCTCACGATCGCGCTGGATCTCCCGCGGGGCGCCACGGGCCCTTGCCGGCTCGACGCCATCCGCCTCGGCGCGACGGACGAGGCCCCGAGGCTCCGCGTCGCCGAGGACTACGCGAGGTCCTCGGCGAAGGGGGACATCGTGGCTCAGGGGACATTCACCCTGCGAGGCCGCGTCGAGGACAACACGCTGGCGCGATCGGTCAGCGTCAGCATCGGCGATGCGCCAGCGCAAGCGTCGGCGCTCACGCCGGCAGGAGAGTTCTCCATCGACCTGCCGCTCCGGAACGACCCGGGTGAGTTCCTGACGCCCAACCGGGTCCACATCGTCGCGACCGACATCGACGGCAACGAGAGCGCTTCTGACATCGTGGTCGTGTCCCTCGCGTCCATGGTGCCGGGCGAGCTCATCGTGAAGTTCAGCTCCGGCACGTCGACGGAGGAGCGCGGGAGGGTCCTCTCCGGTGTACAGGGCGTGCTCGCGCGGCAGATCACTCCGGACATGGGCGTGGTCACCGTGCCGAAGGGGACGGAGAGGGAGGCGCTCTCGGCGCTCCTCGCGGGCGGCGAGCCGGTGCGGCTCGCCCTGCCCAACCTGATCGCCGTGCCGACCTATGTGCCGAACGATCCATTCTATTATACGCAGGACTGGTACATCGAGGCGATGAACGTGGACGCCGCCTGGGATATCCAGCGAGGATCCCACGATGTCGTCGTCGCGGTGGTCGACAGCGGCGTGATTTACTATCAGGCGGCGTACTCCGGCACGGACAATTGCGGCGGCCCGGGCCCTCATCCGCTGGTCGACAACATCTACCTCAACGCGGACGAGTGCTGCGCCGCGCCCCCGTGCAGCAGCGACTGCATGCCACTCACGACGGGCGGGACCTGCCCGCGGTCGGACCTGAACAGCGACGGCTGCCCCGGCGGCTGCGGGGTGGACGATGACGGCGACGGCGCGACGGATCTGCTCGATCCCGACGTCGCGCGCATCTACACGAACGACCTGGACGACGACGGCGACGGCTCGATTGCCGACGAGATCGGCCCCGGCGGCGTCGCCTGCAACGCCCTGCCCCCGGGCGCGCTGCTGGGCGCGCCCGAAGGACAGGACTGCGACGGAGCCGCGCGAGACGATGACGAGAACGGCTATCCGGACGACTGCCGCGGCTTCCAGTTCGCGCGCCCGGGGCAAGACCTCGGCGGCAGCCCGCTCAGGCCGAACGACCCGTCGCCCGTGGACACCGGAAACACGCACGGAGACATCGTGGCGGGGGCTCTCGGCGAGATCGGAGACGACTGCGCCGGTTACACCGGCGTGATGCAGCGGGTCAAGATCATGCCCCTGGGCAACGGGCGCCTGGAGACGCGCATCGTGAACGGCACACCGACGACCGTCGCCGCCCCGACGTACGACGCCATCCTCGAGGCGTACCAGTACGCCGCGCGCAACGGCGCGCACATCGTCAACAGCTCGTTCGGCGGTAGCTTCAACAGCTGGACGGGCATCTCGTACACTCCCGAGGACGCCCTTCGTCACCTGACGGAGGCCGTCTGGGACCTCGGCGTCGCCCACCTCTTGTTCGTGACCGCCGCGGGCAACTGGGGGACCAACCTCGACGCGGTCGATTCGTTTGGGAATCCGCTCGTCGCCGACTTCCCCGCTCATCTCGGGCTGCCCAACAAGATCGTGGTCGCGGCGAGCGACCAGTCCGGCAACCGCTCCGTCTGGACGGGCGGCCAATCGTCCGCCTATGGCGCGAAGACGGTCTCGGTCGCGGCGCCTGGCACGAACACGTTCCTCGGCGCCAACGGCACGTCCCTCGCCACCCCGATGGTCAGCGGCGTTGCCGGGCTGCTCCTGTCCCAGCACAGCGAGCTGCGGGGTGACCCCGTGCGCGTGGTGAAGATGATCGAGCAGACCGCCGCGCCGCTGCCCGCGTTCGCCGGCCTCACCCGCACCGGCGGCATCGTCGACGCGCACGCCGCGCTCACCGCGCCGCTGCCTCCGCAGCCGCTGTTCACCGACGGCACGGTGGGGCGCGTCCCGCTGGGCACGACGACCGCGACCAGCGACATCGACCTGATCGACATCGACAACGACGGTGATCTCGACGTGTTCATCACGCCCTACTCGGTCGCTCTCATGCAGCCGCGCCTGCTCAGGAACGACGGCGGCCACCTCGTGGACGTCACGGCGCTGCAGTTCCCCAGCGTGCTGGTCATTCACACCGATGTGGATTCCGGCGATGTGGACGGCGACGGCGACATGGACATCATCGCGGCAGCTGATTCCGCCACGGGCACGACGGCGTCGAAGCAGGCCGCCCTGTACCTCAACTCCGGCGGCACCTTCACGGTGGCCACGACCGGGCGCCTGCCATCGACCACGATGTCGGATCGCGCGGTCGAGCTCTGCGACGTGGACGCCGACGGCGATCTCGACGCGTTCTTCGGGAACGTTTCGCCGGGCAACTCGACGCTGCTCATCAACGGGGGCAACGGCGTGTTCACCGACCAGAGCAGCTTCTGGTTCGGCACCACGACGCAGAACATCACGGTGGAGAAGGCGCTGTGCGTCGAGATCGCGGACGTCAACGCTTCCGCGTGCGCTGGCCGCCCTGCTGCCCTGTGTGGGATCTGCTCGGATCCCAAGCGATCGGTCGCCGGGCTCGTGGCGAGCGGCGCGGTGACGCCGGCCCAGCAGGCGGATTGCCTCGCGATCCGTCAAGCCATCTACCCCGAGCTCATCCTGGCCGGCACCACGACGATGTTCTTGCGCAACACCCAGGGAGGCCCGTTCGTCAACGCCAGCGGTCGTCTGGGCGCTAGTTTGCCGCTGACGACGTTCGGGTCGGTCGACGTCGAGGCTGCGGACCTCGACACCGATGGGGACCTGGATCTGGTGTTCGCCCCCGCAAGCGGAGCTCAGATTGTCCTGCTCTCGAACAACGGGACCGGGTACTTCGCCAACGTGACGGCGAGCCGGATCAGCGCGCACGCCTACGACGCCGACGCTCGCGAGGTCGAGCTCGGCGACTTCGACATGGACGGCGACGTGGACATCGTCATGCTGCGGGGCAACATCCCCTCGATGTTATCGCGCAAGCACTCGCTGTACACGAACGCCGGCGGCTACTTCGCCCAGATCGACGCCCCCTGGCTCACCCAGACCCTCCTCTTGACGGCCGACGGGGACGTCGGCGACATGGATGGCGACGGGGACCTGGATCTCATGCTGGGGAATTATAGCCAGGCGAATCAGCTCCTGCTCAACACGACGGTGCCCTGAGCGAGAGGCTGTCAGGGATCTGGACGCGCGATCCCGCGGGCCGTGTCCTCACCTGGATCGAGCGCGGCGCGGCGCCGTCCTCTCGTGACGCCCAAACCCCACGAACCGGCGCGGCCGGCGCGTGAGCGGCTCCGTCATCCCCTCGCCGTAGCGATCGGACGGCCGGAGCGTGCATCCACCGGGCTCCCCGGCCGCACCAGACGCAGGCCCGCCCGCCGCGGCCTCGCCGTCCGGCGGCGGCAGCGGCTCGACGTGACATCGGCCGCTGGCCCCCTTCGGCAGTCCATCGCCGCAGCGCTCGGGCGTGGGCGCCTGCGTCCGGGCTGCGCCGGCGGTCACATTCCGGGGGGCTGCCTTGTCCTGGGAGCGGACCCCACCCGGAGAGGACATGAAGAGACTGCTCAGAATCGATGCAAGCGCCCGTACGCAAGGGTCAATCTCGCGGAGCGTGGCGGACTATTTCCAGGTACGCTGGACAGAATCGAATCCGGGCGGCCGCGTCATCGTTCGCGACCTCGCCCGGTATCCGGTGCCGCACCTCGACGCCGTGACCATCGCTGCATTTCTCGCGCCCCCGCCGCCTTCCGGGGGGCCGCCGCCCGAGGGCCTCGTGCTGTCCGACGCCTTGATCGATGAGCTGAGCTCGGCCGATCACTTGCTGATCAGCAGCCCGCTGTACAACCTCACGCTGCCATCGACCCTCAAGGCCTACTTCGATCACGTCATCCGCAATGACCGTACGTTTGCACAGGTAGAAGGGCGCTACGTGGGCCTTCTTACAAGCAAGTCGGCGTCCATCGTGACGGCGCGCGGCGGCGTCGCCTCGCCCGCCGCCGAGGACGAGCTTCAGACCCGCACGCTGCGGGCGATACTGGCCTTCATCGGCGTCACGAAGGTCGACGTGATCTCGCTGGATGGGATGAGCGGAGACGAGGCCTCTCGGTCGCGTCGCGTCGCGTGCGCGCGGGCCGAGATCGACCATCTCTTCGCCTCTCCTGGAGAGCCGGTGTGGCTCGGGCCGCTCACCGAGGAAGATCGCCGGGAGATCGGCGGGCTGCGGGCTGCGCAGGCCGCTGCCATCCAGCGGGGCGACGCGGAGGCCTACGCGGCGCTTTGCACCGACGACATCCAGCTCCTGATCCCGGGGCACGATGTCGTCTCCGGCCGCGAGCGGTTCCTCGCGTGCGAAGCGGAGCTCTTCCGGAGCGCGAGCTTCGCGTCGTTCAGGAAGATGCCGGAGCGGATCGAGCGGAGCGGCGACCTGGCCGTCGAGGTGGGCCGGCAAGAGGTGGCCATGCGGCGCGGCGGGGCCGCTGGCGTCTTCGCCGCGCGGCAGAAATACACGCATGTTTTCCGGCGGACGGCGCAGGGCTGGCGCTTCGCCGTGCTGATGTCCAACGCCATCGAGTAACCGTCATGGATCACCGAACGCGTCTTTTCGAGAGCCACCGCCCCCTCCTCGAGGGGCTCGCTTACCGGATGCTGGGCACGCGCGCCGACGCTCTCGACATCGTGCAGGAGACGTTCCTGAAGTGGAGCCAGACAGACATCGACCAGATCCGCGACGCGCGCGCGTGGCTCGTCACGGTGTGCAGCCGCATCGCGTTGAACACGCTGCAATCGGCGCGTTCCCGGAGAGAGACGTACGTGGGCACATGGCTGCCGGAGCCGTTGATGGAAGGTGCGCGGAGCCCTGACGAGGAGCCGCAGATCGACGAGACGGTCTCGGTGGCGTTGATGCACGCCCTCGAGAGGTTGACGCCGAAGGAGCGCGCCGCGTTCCTGCTGCACGACGTGTTCGGCTACAGCTTCGACGAGATCTCCACCCTGCTCGGCAAAGAGAGCGCGGCGTGCCGGAAGCTCGCCTCCCGCGCCCGCGCGCGGGTCCGCGACGCGCGGCCGAAGTTCGCGGCGTCGTCCACCGAGCACCAGCGCCTCCTGACCGCGTTCCTGAACGCCGCCCGCGCCGGCCGGATCGACGAGCTCCGCAGCCTGCTCGCGGAGGGCGTGGAGCTCCACGCGGACGGGGGCGGCAAGGCCGAGACGGTGACCCATGTGCTCCGCGGCGCGGACGCGGTGAGCACCTTCTTCGCCCGCGTCTGGAGCGCCACGGCGCACCCCGATGGCCGCTACCGCTTCGTGCTGCGGTGGTTCAACGGCTCCCCGGGGCTCCTGGTCCACGACGAAGATCGGCTGATCGCCGCCGTGAGCGTGAGCGTCGACGAGGGCGTGATTCGAGGGATCTATGCCCACCGCAACCCGGAGAAGCTCGCAGCCTTCCTCGCGGAGGCTGGCTGAGCGGCGCGGGCCCGGCGAGGGAGGGGCTGAAGAGCAGCGGCTGACCGAGAGGAGAGGATGCGTGCGGGGGGCCGTGCTCATGAAACACACCTTCGGGTTCGATGCTTTGCGATGCCCGAGGTGCGAACGGAGGATGCGCGCGCTCTCCACGATCACGGACCCAGAGGCGGTGCGCCGCATCCTCGTTCATCTCAACCCCCCTCACTATTTCACGGCGATTTCGGCGAACGTCAGCGCCCCTGGACCTCGAAGTTGGTCACGCCCCAGCCCTCATCGAAGAGGCCGGTCAGCCCAGTCGCGGACAGGTCGAGCGCGAGGTCGGGCGCGGAGTGCGGGAAGACCAGCTTCATGCGGTACACGGAATCGCCGTACGGATAGGCGAGGGTGTTCACCTCGAGCGCTCCCGCCCCGGCCAGGCTCCCGTCCAGCGGATAGCTCTGGGAGCTCATGGTGTTGGAGAAGGACTCGCTGAGCAGCTCGACGCCGTCCGCGGAGGCGGCCCAGACGCTGGGGCCAAAGGGGCCATCGCCATCCCAGGCGTTGATGAGGTAGAGGTCGAAGCTGACGGTCAGCTCGGTGTGGGGGGCGAGATCGTTGAGCGTCAGGTGCGCCGTCTCGTTGCCGAACTGCCCCAGGAAGGTGCGGTCTCCGAGCGGGGTGACGCTGGTGACGATGGACGCCCACTCCTGGCCGATGGATCCGGTGAATTGGTTGAAGTAGACGCTGCGGGGGCTGTTGATGACCGGCCCGCCCTGCCCGTGGCTCGCGAGATCCGTGGCGACCTCCTGGGCCGAGTCCGCGAAGCTCAGGTCGCCGGTGAGGCCCACGTCGAGGATGCACGTCTGCTTGACGGCCTCGTCGGCGATGCCGGCGCAGGCCTGCTCGCCCGCGGCCCTCTGCGCGGGGGTCAGGTTGTTGAGCCACGCTGGCTGCACGGGAACGGCCGGATCGCCGCACGGCGTGCCCTGCTGGATGAGCGCGACGTCGCCCTGGGCGGCGCCCACACGCCAGACGTCCGCGTAGCTGTTCGTGTCCTGGTACATCTCGAAGAACGTCAGCGCGCTGCTCAGCACGCTGCCGTCCCGGGCCATCATGAACTCGTTGGTGGGGTCGTTATCGGCGGTCCCGAAGAGGCCGACCATGTTGCCCACGCTGGCCGGCGGGACGAGGAAGAGCATGTCCAGGTACAAGCCGAGGGCATAGCTCCTTGGATGCACCGCCAGCCGCTCTCCCGTCGGCCAGGCCAGCACGGTCCTGCCGCTCGCGGACTGGTAGACGCTCCCGCCGCCGGCGAGCGCGAGCGCGCCGCTCGACGGCACCGTCGCCTGTTGCCCGTTCAAGTAGAGCGCGCCGTTCGCGTGGAACTCCACGAGATCACCCGCGATGCGCGCGCCCACGGCCCGGCCGGTCGAGACGCCCGGCGACACGGGGCACTGCCGGATCTGGATCTCCAGATCGGGAGTGGCCGTGCTGGTCGCCATGACGAAATCGCCCTCCCCCTGGAAGTCGAAGGCGACATTATCGAAGCTGACGTAATGGGGGTCTCCCCAGCACACGGCGGGCTTGCAGGACGAATCAGCGGTGTCCACCCGGCACCCCTTCATGACCTTGACGAGGAGGGCGTCGCTACCACCGCCGCCGAAGGAGTGACCGCAGAACGGCGCGTCCGTCCTGCCCGTCAGGAAGACGTTGCCCCTCGGATCGACGGCGACGCCTTGTCCCGCCTCCGTCGCGTTCGTGCCGATGTACTCGGTGCGCAGGTGTGCCCCCGCCGTGCTGTACTCGCGCAGGTACATGTCCGCGCTCCCGAGGGACGCGTCGGAGTCGAGGTCGCGGGGGGTCTGGCCGGTCAACACGACAGATCCACCGATGACGGCCACCGACGTAGCGGAGACGTTCTCGCTCGCCGTTGTCTGCCGGATCCATTGCGTCGTGAGGCTCGCGTCCAGCTTGGCGAGGAAGGCGTCATACGCCGTCGAAGAGGCATAAGGGGGGAAGTTCCCGTTCGTCGTGCCGGAGACGTAGACGACGGTTTGACCCGACTCCACCGCAGTGGTCAGGCTGAACGCCTGGTCCTGGAGGTTCGTGCCGAGGAGAGCCACCCCGCCCAGAGCACCGCTGTCGCTGTAGCGGGCGACGAAGGCGTCAGCGCTGCCGCCCGCGTACGGTTGGCCTGCCAGCGCGCCGGTGGTGTAACCGGCGACGTAGACCTGCCCATCGGCTCCGACGGACACGCTGCGCGCGATGGTCGTCCTGTTGTTCACTCCGAGCTGCCTGGTCCAGACAGGATCGCCGCTCGCCGAATACTTCGCCACGAACAGCGACGTCGTGCCGCTCGTCGGCGGCGGGTTTACCCCGGCGAGATTCCCGCCTGTGGAGCCCACCACGTAGACGCTGCCGTCAGGCGCGTGGGCCACAGACCACGCTTGATCCACCACAGCCGTACCGAACTGGCGCCGCCACGCCTCGGTGCCGTTTGCGTTCAGCTTGACGAGGAAGGCGTCCGACGATCCCTTGTGCTGGCCGGCTTCGATCGCGCCGCTCGTGTGGCCGACCACGTAGAGCGACTCGTTGCCGCTCGTGGGGCACTGGGCCGAGGAGACGGCGACGCTCGTCGCCTGGTCGCTCGCCGACGTGCCGACCTGCGCGCCCCACAACAGGTTCCCGTCCTGCCCGACCTTGCGGATGAAGGCGTCACTCGCGCCGCTGTTCACCTCGCCCGAGATGGCCCCGGTGGTGGACCCGACCTGGTAGACGGCGTCGCAGGACGCGGCGACCGCGTTCCCGAGGTCCGCGCCGGTCGTGGGAGTCTCGTCATGCCACGTGAACCCCTCGAAGCTGGGGCAGGTCACGTTTTGCAAGGGGAGCGAGAGGCCCTTCGGGCTCTCCCTCCCCGTGGGGTCGAACGGGAGGGTGGACAGGGGGGAGTCGTCCTCCTTGGGCCTCAGCTCCTCCTCGGTCGCGCTGGTATCGTCGTTCAGCTCCCCGGCGGGGGCGAGATCATCCCCCTCCGCTCCGGAGCCGTCGTCCCCGGAGGAGATCGGCGCAGCCTGGTCGGGCTGGGGGCCTCTCGTCGAGCCCACCGGCAGAGGATCGCCGGTCGAGCCGCTGCAAGCGGCGACGCCCGCTGCCAGGATGCACACGGAGAGCGTCTCACAATGAAATCGTTTCATGATTGAACCTCGCAGTGAATGATGCGAACTCGAAATGGCCCTGAGGCTGGGAGAAACCGATGTTTCATTCTCTTTGCTGGTGGCCCCCGTACTACCCAGCCTGTGTGAGGTCGCGCGCCCGGCCTTGACGCCGCCGGTCCTCGACGAGCGCGCGTTCCTCGCCGCCGAAAGCTCAGAGCTTCCGGATAGCCCCTCATCGCGCTCCGATTCTCGCGGGGGTCGCGCGGGGTGCGGGCGTCATGAGCAACGAGCGTGCCTGACCTTTCAAGCTTCAGATCTGCGCCACCTAGCCGCAGGCCGAGCTCCTCGGCTGAGCCCGTACCGCGCGCAGGTGAGCGCCGCTCCAGGGACGGGATTGTTCCGCCTCCGTGCAGGGGGCAACTGCGGCAGCGTGCTCGTCACCCAGGGACGCAGCGCTTCATCCAGGGACGCGGGCTCTATCGCGGCCCCCATCCCCAGCTGGACGCCCATGGGGCGCCCTCGGCTGGTGCGCTGCCGCCCCGCGGTCGAGCACACGGCGCTCCCGGCGCCCCGATGGCCAGAGCCGCAGGAAAGCAGGCCCGGTGCCCTGCTCTTTTTTCTGGACTCAATAGTCCAGAACGATCATGCTCTCTCCGTGGCCCGTCCCAAGGAGTTCGATCGCGACGAGGTGCTCCGGCGCGCCATCCCGGTCTTCTGGGAGAAGGGCTTCGCCGGCACCTCGACCGAAGATCTCGTCCGTGCCATGGGGATCGGCCGACAGAGCCTCTACGACACGTTCGGCGACAAGCGACGCCTGTTCCTTGAGGCGCTCCGCGCCTACAACGCCGACAGCATCGCCTCGGTGATCAAGGAGCTCCGGGCCGGACCGAGCGCGCTCGCGGCGCTCGAGCGTGTCCTCGTCGACCTCGCCGAGGAGCACGGCGCGGCGCGCTCCCTCGGCTGCATGGGCGTGAACGCCGTCTGCGAGCTCGCCCGCGAGGACGACGAGGTGCGCGCGCTCACCGCGACCAGCGCCGCGCTGCTGGAGACCGTGCTCAAGGACGTCATCGACGACGGCAAGGCGAAGGGCGACATCGGCCGCGCGGTCGACAGCCGCGCGGCCGCTCGCTTCCTCGCGACCACGCTCAGCGGGATGAAGGTGCAGGCCAAGGCCGGCGCATCGACCGAAGCCCTCCGCGACGTCGCGGCCTTCGCGGTCCAGAGCCTGCGCCCGCGCTGATCGCGCGGCGGCCGCTCCGGGCCCCGCCCTCGCCGCGCGCTATTTTTGACTGATCGTTCAAGTAAACCGAAGCACAACAGCCAACGACACAAAGGAGCTCAACATGAACAACGACATCGGGCCGCTCGCGGGGAAGAAGGCGATCGTCATCGGCGGATCGCGCGGCATCGGCGCGGCCATCGTGAAGCGCCTTGCGCGGGAGGGCGCGGCGGTCGCCTTCACCTACGTGAGCAGGCCGGACCGGGCGCGAGAGCTCGTCGCGGCCGTCGAATCCGGGGGTGGGCGCGCCATCGCCCTTCAGGCCGACAGCGCCGATGCGAGCGCGCTCGAGCGCGCGATCGCCGAGGGCGCGAGGGCGCTCGGCGGGCTCGACGTCCTCGTGAACAACGCCGGCATCCTGATCTTCGGCAACGTGGAGGAATACAGTCTCGAGGACTTCGACAGGATGCTCGCCGTCAACGTGCGCGGCGTGTTCGTCGCCGCCAAGGCCGCGGCGAACCACCTCTCGCGCGGCGGGAAGATCCTCGTCATCGGCAGCAACATCGCCGAGCGCGCGATGCTCGCCGGCTCGGCCGTGTACGGGATGACGAAGGCCGCGGTCGCCCGGCTGGTGCGCGGGCTGGCGCTGGATCTGGCCCCGCGCGGGATCTCGGTCATCAACGTCCAGCCTGGCCCGACGACGACCGACATGATGCCGGCCGACGGCCCGCACGTCGACTGGGTGCGCAACATGAGCCCCGAGAAGCGCATCGCCGACCCCGACGAGATCGCGCGGTTCGTCACGTACCTGGCCCGGCCCGAGTCGACCTACATCAACGGCGTGAGCCTGACGATCGACGGCGCCTTCTCGGCGTGAGCTGCCAGAGCGCTGCTCGCAGAAACCCCCCTCACTTGCTCGGTGAGCCGAAGCCACGCTACGACCGGCGCAGGAACACACCGCATGCGGGGGATCGCCGGAACGTGGACGCAGGTGCCCGAGATCATGGATTCGAACAGGGCTATTCCGGCCACGGCCCGCGGACGAGCCCCGCGCCCGCGCGCGCTCTGCGCCGCCGCCCGCGCCCGCGCGCCGCTCGTCCCTGTTTGCGCTGCGCTCGCGGCCCTGTCCGTCGCCTGCGGCGGCGGCCAGACGCAGGGCGAGGCGTTCGACCCGCGCTGGAAGGACGACGGCGGCGCGGGCATCGCGGCCTTCCAGCGGCGGTTCGCGGGCAGGCGCATCCCCCTCGGCGCCGACGTGGCGGTCGGCGTCGTCGCGGGCGCGGGCGCGCCCGAGCTCGTCGGGGTGCCGCTCGACGGCGGCCCGGCGTGGACCTTCGCGCACCCGCTCGACGCGCGCCCGGCCGTCGCGGGGAGCGTCGTCGTCGGGCTCGGCCGGGGCGAGCTGTTCGCCCTCGACGCGCGCACCGGGGAGCTGCTCTGGACGCGGCGCGCCGGCGGCAGGCTCCGCGGCGCGGGCGACGACGGCGAGACCACCGTGGTCTCGCTCGTGTCGACCACCGGCACCACGAGCGTCGTGCTCGCGGTGAGCCGCGAGGGCCTCGTGCTGCGCCAGATCGAGGACTCCGCCGCCATCGGCGTGCCCGCGGTCGTGGGGCGCTACGCGTTCCTGCCCTGGCAGGGGCGCTACGTCACGGTGTTCGACCTGCAGACCGGCGGCGAGGTGGCGCGGGCGCTGCTCCGCACCGAGGTGAGCCGCGCCTTCCTGCTCGGCGGGGCGGTCTTCTTCGGCGGCGAGGCGGCGACGCGGTTCGACGCCTCGATCGGGCTCGGCGCGGCCGGGCGCGCGTCGACCGCGCGGCTGCCGGCGCGCGAGCTGCCCGGGGCGCCGGTCTGGATGACCGCCGGGACCGAGGTGCTCGCGCCGACCGCCTTGGCCGAGGACCGGGCGCGGCTCTACGCCCGCCCCCGGCCGGCCGGCCCGCCGGGCATCGAGGCGGAGCGCTACGTGGCGACGTACTACCGGGCCGCGGTCGGCCTCGACGCGCGCTCCGGCGCGCTCGCCTGGGCGCACGCCGGCGAGGCCGACTTCCTCGGCGGCGCCGCCTACGCGGGCGGCTTCGCGCTGTGCGACGCGCGCGGCGGGATCTCGTTCCTCGACGCGCAGCGCGGGGCCGTGGCGGGGCGCGCGTCGCTCGGCCGGCCGATCCAGGCGTGCGTGGTGCAGGCCGACGGGCTCACCGCTGCGTCGATCGGCGGGAGGCCTGTGGAGACCCGCGCAGACTGAAGCGCCGTGTCGGCGGAGGCCTGACCGGTCGAGTTCGTCCTTGGCGCCTCGGAAGGAGGAGGCCGCGGCGACCTGCGAACGGGCGCGATCGCGACGGCGACGACGACCCCATTGCCATGTCTCTGCGCAGCATCAGGTGATCGACATCGCGCTGGCATCATCCCACGGTGCATAGCCGCCCTGGCCGGCCGCTCCTCTGGCCCGCCTTTGATCCGCAGTCCTTGCCAAGGCGCCCACGATGCTCCTGCCCTCGATCCGGATCCGCCTTCTCGCCCTCGCGCTCGCCACCTCGCTCTGCGCTGGCGCGGCCTGTACCAGCGACGCGCCCAGCTCTGCTTCGCCGCCGCCCGCCGCCGCGCCTGACGCGCCCGCGCTGCCCGGCGCCCCGGCCCGGCTCCAGGTCGACGTCGCGTACCACAAGCTCGACAACGGCCTGAAGGTCGTCCTCTCGCGCGATACGACGGCCCCCATCGCGACAGTCGCCGTCTATTACGGCATCGGCTTCCGCAACGAGCCCAAAGATCGGACCGGGTTCGCCCACCTGTTCGAGCACATGATGTTCCAGGGCTCGCAGAACCTGGGAAAGATGGGGTTCATCCGGCTCGTCAACGCGCACGGCGGAGTCCTCAACGGCTCGACCCGGTTCGACCTCACCAACTACTGGGAGACCGTTCCTTCCAACACCGTGGAGATCATGCTCTGGGCCGAGGCCGACCGGATGCGGGGCCTCGACATCACCGAGGAGAACCTCGCGAACCAGAAGGACGTCGTGAAGAACGAGGTGAAGGGCGGC
This sequence comes from Sorangium sp. So ce302, assembly GCF_051530145.1. Classification (GTDB taxonomy): domain Bacteria; phylum Myxococcota_A; class Polyangia; order Polyangiales; family Polyangiaceae; genus Sorangium; species Sorangium cellulosum_B. The sequence goes on from NZ_CP150326.1 coordinate 12,201,915, forward strand.
ATCCTCAACACCCCGTACGGCGGCTTCCCGTGGCTCGACATGCCGCAGTTCGCCAACGAGAACTGGCACAACGCGCACAACTTCTACGGCGAGTTCAGGGATCTCGACGCCGCGACGCTCGAGGACGTGACGGCGTTCTTCCGCACCTACTACGCGCCGAACAACGCGGTCGTGGCGGTCGTCGGCGAGTTCGATCCGGCGCAGACGCTCGCGTGGGTCAAGGAGCACCTCGGCGACATCCCGCGGTCCCCGCAGCCGGAGCGGCCCGACACCGCCGAGCCGCGCCAGGAGGAGGAGAAGCGCGCCAGCAGGACCGACGCGCTCGCCACCCGCCCCGCCCTCGCTGTCGCTTACCACGCCCCGCCGCGCAACACGCCCGAGTACTACGCGATGGGCCTGCTCCATCAGATCCTGCTCCGAGGCGATGACAGCCGCCTGCATCAGGCCCTCGTGCGGCGGCGCGGCCTCACCGGCGGCGTGGGTGGGGGCATCAATGTGGGGCTCGGGAACATGTTCAACATCAACGGCCCGGCGCTGTGGACCGCCTATCTCATCCACGACACCGACAAGCCCGCAGACGTGATCCTCGCGGCGATCGACGAGGAGATCGAGCGGGTCCGGCGCGAGCCCGTCGATCGGGCGACCCTGGAGCTCGCCGTGCTGAAGGCTCGCTCCGAGCTCTACGACCTTGTCGACTCGGAGCACGGCCTCGGCCGGGCGGACCTGCTCGCCTGCTTTGCGCTCTTCGACGACGATCCGCAGCGGCTCAACCGGATCGAGGGGGAGCTCGCCCGGATCACGCCAGAGCTCCTGCATGCGACCGCGCGCGAGTACCTGAGGCCGACGAACCGGACGGTGCTCACCGTCGCCCCCGGGGCCGCGGAGGAGCCGGCCGCTGCGGAGGAGCCGGCCGCGGGCAGCCTGCCGCAGGGGCAAACCGAGACGAAGAGCCCGAAGAGGGCCGACAGGTAGGTAGACGGAGAAAGGCCCTCATGAAACGCGCTGTGCTCACCACGCTCGCCTCGCTCACCCTCCTCGGCGCTGCGGCGCGCGCCGAAGGGCCGCCCCGACCAGGCCCCCCCAGGGACGTCGACGTCCCATCGACCACGGAGCTCACGTTGCCGAACGGGATGCGGGCCACCCTGATCCCCTTTGGCACCTTGCCGAAGGTGACGGTGGAGCTCTCGGTGCGCACGGGCAACATCGATGAGGCCGCCGATCAGGTCTGGCTGTCTGGCCTGACCGGCGAGCTGATGGAGGAGGGCACCACCGCCCGGAGCGCGGAGGAGATCGCGCTGGCCGCGGCCCGCATGGGCGGGCAGCTCGCGGTCGACGTCGGCTTCGATACGACGGAGATCGAGGGCGACGCGCTCTCCGAGTGCGGCCCGGAGCTGGTGAAGCTCATCGCCGACGTGGCGCAGCGGCCGAGGCTGCCGGAGGCCGATGTGCCCCGGATCCGGGCGGACCTGCTCCGCGCCCTGTCGATCGCGAAGTCCGATCCCGCGCAGCTCGCCCGGGAGAAGCTCGGCGCCCTGCTCTATCCCGGGCACCCCTATGGCCGCCTGTTCCCCGAGCCGGCCATGCTGAAAGGGTACTCGGCCGCGCACGCCCGCGCCTTCCACGAGGCGAACTTCGCGGCGGCGCGCGCGCACCTCTATGTGGCTGGGCGGTTCGACGCGGCCGCGGTGGAGGCTGCGATCCGCGACGCCTTCGGCAGCTGGAAGCGCGGCGCGGAGCCCAAACGCACGCCTCCGGTCGGCCGGAGCGCCCGGGAGATCCACGTCATCGACCGGCCCGGCGCGCCGCAGTCGGTCGTGCGCCTGGCCCTGCCGGTGATCGAGCGCCGTCACCCCGACAGCATCGCTCTCGAGGTGACGAACACGCTGCTCGGCGGGGCCTTCTCGTCCCGCATCATAAGCAACATCCGCGAGCAGAAGGGGTATACGTACTCGCCCGTGAGCGTGCTCGTGGACCACCGGAGGACGGCGTACTGGGTAGAGGCCGCCGAGATCACGACGGCTGTCACGGGTCCCGCGCTCAAGGAGATCTTCGCCGAGATCGACCGGCTCCAGGCCGAGCCGCCTTCGCAGGAGGAGCTGTCCTCGATCAAGCGCTACATGGCCGGCGCGTTCGCGCTGCAGATGTCTTCGCGAGGCAGCCTCATCAACGCGCTCGAGGACGTGGACCTCCAGGGGCTGCCGGACGATCACCTGGACACCTACGTGGAGCGCGTCCTCGCGGTGACCCCGGAGGACGTGCGACGTGTGGCGCAGAAGTACCTCGACGACTCGCGGATGACGATCGTGATCGCCGGGGATCGGGCAGCCATCGAGGCGCAGATCAAGCCGTTCGCCACCATCAGGTGATCGCCGCGCCGGGGATCCGGCCCGGGCCCTTCACCCGGGAAGGCAGAGCGCATCTCGAACGTCGAGGTGAGCCGCACGTCGCGCGCCTATCCCGCCAATTGCGCGGCGGACATCCCGTACGCGTACTCCTCCGCGCTGACGAGCGACGCGAACGCCGTGAAGACGGTCGTGCCCGCGTCGGCCGGAGTTGGAAAGCTCTGAGCGGCAAATAGAGCTGCCAGGCTCCCGGCGCGATCGGCGTTTGCTGCCGACATCTGGATTCGCTGGCCCCTCGGCCGGGTGCGATGATGTGGGGGCAGCCGTCGAGCTGCGGAGGTCTTCGTGAGCGGCATGGACGGATCTCCTGCGCGTAGGGTTCGCCTGCGGCTGATGAGGGACCGAGGATGGCTCCCGGTTGGCTCCCTACGACATCCCGGCCGACTTGATCCACCGTCAGAGGTGCGCGTAGCCTCGACCTGCACGCCTCGGGCGCGATACGTAGCGGCGAACTGGAAGCGTGCTCTCCTCGAGAGACAGCAAAGTTCGAATCACCATGGCCGACGAGATTGACGCGGTAAGCTATGCGGGGAAGTGGCGTCTACACTTCGAAAGAAAGGCGGATCACAACAAGGCCGAGGCGTTGATCTGCTTCACCGCCACTGTCGCATGCACGCTGGTGGCACCGGTCTTCGTCATGCTCGGCGAGGGGTTCTGGCTGAGCAAGCTGGTGCCGTCGCTGCTCTCGCTGCTGGCAGCGGGAATGACGACATGGCTCCAGCTGAGGAAGCCTCAGCAGCTTTGGGCGCTGTACCGCACCTGTCAGCGGCGTATCGAGGATCTGCAGGCGGCACATTCGTTCGGATTCGCAGGCTTCGAGAGAGCGGCCGACCGCGATCGCCTGCTCGCCAAGCGGGTCGCTGAGATCGTGATGTTCTCGCATGAGCAATGGGTCCCCTTGGTGCCGAGCCCGGAGAACATCGGTGCGCTCACGGAGTCGAGGCTTCGAAGAGCTCCGGACGCAGAGGATGGCAATGCGTAGATAGATCGCTGCGGTCGCGCCACCTCGCCGAGCCCGACGAGCTCCGGCGTCGGGCCGAACCGAGCTTTCCCCGCGGCGTCTTCCGGGGCACCTCGACCTGCCCTGGGGTAAACGCGTGCATTGGGTCCACCGCGGGCGCCGGGTCGTGGGCGACCAGCACCAGCTCATCGCGGTACAGGCTCGAGATCGCCTCGGCGCCGCGGAGCTCGAGCACCTGCGGGGGTCGCCGCGGCCCGATTCTCTCCGAAGCGCCCTCCCAGGCGAAGGCGACGTCGCTCACTCTATTGCGGCGCCTCTCGCTCCGGCTGCACCATGCCTTGCGTGGCGAAGGCGCAGCACGACACGGCGGAGGCGCGGGACGGGGGCCGGGGAGGCGCGGACGCAGGCGCGGAGGTCGACGTCGGGCCGATCGACGTGCTCGTGGTCGTGGCGCTCCAGGACGAGCTCGAGGGGGTGCTCGCGCAGGGCGATGGCGGCGCCGCGGGGTGGCGCGAGCTGCGGGACCTCGGCGGCTTTCGCTACTACCGGCGCGCCCTTCCGAGCGCTCATGGCGGGTCGCTCGCGGTGGCCGCGGCGTGGATCGGCGAGGCGGGCCAGCGCACGGCGGCGATCCGGGGGCAGCAGCTCCTCGCCGAGCTCGATCCTGCGTGCCTCGCGATGTGCGGCATCTGCGCGGGCGACCCCCGCAAGGTGGCGCTCGGCGACGTGATCGTGGCCGACCGGCTCTACAGCTTCGATGAGGGCAAACGCCTCGCGCCGCCGGGCAAGGAGGCGGAGCGCCTCCACGACGTGCGCACCTTCGATCTCGCGGCCACGTGGAAGATGGACGCCGCCTTCCTCGCGCGCGAGCTCGACCTCGCGGCGCTCTCCCGCGAGCGCCCGCCCTCCCGGGAGTCCCAGCAGCGGTGGCTCCTCGACGCCCTCCACGCGCACGAGGCGGAGGGCGGGCCCTCGCCGGTGGCGCACCCCGGCCGGAGGCGCGCCTGCCCGGGGTGGACGGCGCGGGTCAAGGAGGCCGTGAAGGACGGGCTCGCCGCGATGAAGGGCGGCGCGCTGCGCCTCACCGAGGCCGGGCGGGAGAAGGCGCTGGAGGAGCGGCTGCTCCACCCGGACGGTCCGCCGGCCGATCCGCCGCTCTGCGTGCACGTCGGGGCCGTCGCCACGCTCACGGCGGTGGTGCAGGATCCGGGCGTCTGGGGCGACCTCCAGCGCGTGGTGCGGGGCACGCTGGGCCTGGAGATGGAGGGCGCGGCGATCGGCGACCTCGCGGGCCGCTGCCAGAAGCGGTCGATCTTCGTGAAGGCGGTGAGTGATCACGCCGACCTCGCCAAGGACGACAGCTTCCGCGCGTTCGCGTGCCGCGCCTCGGCGGCGGTGCTTGTCGCGTTCCTGCAGAAGCACCTCGCGCCGGCGCCGCGGCCGGAGCGCGAGCTGCCGGGGCGGCGGGGGCCGGCCGGAGAGGTGGATTGCACCTCGGGCGACGGTGAGCGCGGCGAGCGCGCGTTCGAGGAGCGGCACGACGGCTTCCTCCAGCGCATCGAGCGCGTGGCGCTGCTGCGCACGCCCGGCGCGACCGTCACGAGGCACCGGACGCCGCCCCCGTTCGCGGGCGTGCTCGAGCTGGCGGCGCGGGACGGATCGCTCGTCGACCTGCGGGTGATCGGCGCGCTCGATCAGCCGATCACGGAGGAGCTCGTCGCGCGCTACGTGACCGAGGTGGAGCGCCCGTTCCGGGAGCAGGATCCGCTGCTCCGATCGACGCTGATCCACGCGGGCCCGCAGGCGCCGCCGGCGCTGATCGAGCGCGCATGGCGCCGCGGCGTCGTGCTCAAGAGCTTCTCGGAGTACCAGGGGCTCATCGACTTCGGCCGGTACCTCGTGCGGCAGACGGACCGGCTCGAGGCGGACCCGATCTACCCGCCGTGGCTCTACGTCGAGCAGCCGGCCGTGGTGAGCCTCGGCGACCGCGAGAAGAGCGTCACGGAGAGCGCGCTCGCGTCGCTGTGGGAGCTGCTCGACGCGCCCCGCCGGCGCTTCGTGCTGGTGCTCGGCGACTTCGGCGCGGGCAAGACGTTCCTCTTGCACGAGCTCGCGCGGCGGATGGTGAGGGAGGAGCACCCGCTCGTGCCGGTGCTCATCGAGATGAGCCGGCTCGAGAAGCAGCGCTCGCTGAGCGTGCTTGTCGCGCAGCACTTCGCGCTCGCGGACGAGCCGATCGACCCGCGCGCCTTCGGCTACATGCTGGCCGAGGGGCGGATCGCGCTGCTCTTCGATGGCTTCGACGAGCTCGCCCTGCGGCTGACGTACGACCGGGTGCTCGAGCACTTCGAGACCGTGATGCAGGCGGCCGAGGGGATCGCGAAGGTCGTGGTGACCAGCCGGACGCAGCACTTCCTCGATGACCGGCAGATCGAGCAGGAGCTCGCCCGGCGGGCGGAGCAGGTGCAGGGCTACCGGCTCGTGCAGCTGGAGGGGTTCGGGCAGCCACAGATCCGGCGGTTCCTGGGCAACCTGATCCCCGAGCCCGCGGAGGCCGAGGCCCGGTACCGGCTGCTCCACGAGGTCAGCGATCTGCTGGGGCTCTCGGAGAACCCGCGCATGCTCGGGTTCATCGCGAAGATCGACGAGAGAAAGCTCCTCGAAGCCAAGGAGGGGACGGGGGAGATCACCGCGGCCAAGCTGTACGAGCTGCTCGTGGAGCAGTGGCTCGACCACGAGCACCGGCGTGCCAACCCGCGGGGAGCGCCGCGTGGCATCTCGCGCGAGGCGCTCCGGGGCGCGATGACCGAGCTCGCGCGGCTGCTGTGGGACCGGCGGGCGCGCGCGGTCGGAATCGCCGAGCTGCCGGAGAGCCTCGTGAAGGGCGTACAGCCGAAGGACGGGCCGCCGCTGGAGCGGGCGATGGTCGAGTTCCTGATCGGCTCGGGATCGCTGCTCGTGCGGGACGCGGAGGGTGCCTTCTCGTTCGTCCACCGCTCGGTCCTCGAGTGGCTCGTGGCCGAGGCGGCGGCGCGGGAGGTGAATGACACAGGGGACAGCGCGGCGCTCGCGGCCGACGAGATGAGCGAGCTGATGGTGGACTTCTTCGTGTCGCTCGCGGGGCGCGAGCAGGCGGCGGCGTGGGCGGCGCGGGTGCTGCACGGGGCGGCCAAGGGGCATGCGAAGGACAACGGGCTGCGGATCGTGCGCTTGCTGGAGAAGAGCGAGCAGGGGGCGGCGGTCGTCGGGGAGGACGAGATCGAGGTGGTCGAGGGCGTGAACCTCGCCGGCCAGGACCTGAGCGGGCAGAACCTCAACCGCGCGGATCTTCGGAGCGCCAATCTGGCGAGCGCCAACCTCACGAACGCCGCGCTGGTCGAGGCCAGGCTGGCCGGCGCCTCGCTCCGCTCGGCGCGGCTTGGACGGGCGGATCTGCGCGGCGCTTCGCTGATGGGCGCCGATCTCCGGGGCGCGGACCTGTCGTTTGCTCGCCTCGTGGACGCGGATTTGACCGGTGCGGATTTCGCTGGGGCGACGCTGCGCGGCGCCAAGCTGGTCGGCGCCCGGGGGGTGGCCGCCGCGTCGCTCGTGGCGGAAGGGGCGGCACCACCTCGGCCTTCCGGGGCTGACCTGATGTGGATACCGGCGTCATCGTGCAACGCGGTGGCCTGGAATCCCTCGGGAGATCTCCTCGCGACGGGCCATGGCGACGGCTCGGTCCGGCTCTGGGATGTGGTCTCCGGGCGAGCCATCCGGGGGATAGCTGGACACCTCGGTCCGGTGAACAGCGTGGCGTTCAGCCCTGATGGCCGGACGCTGGCCTCGGGGTCGGATGACTCGAGCGTGAGGTTGTGGAAGGTCGAAAGCGGGCGAGTCCTCCGCGTCTTCGAGGGCCATGGCGTCGGGGTGAGGAGCGTCGTGTTCAGCGCTGACGGCCGAACGCTGGCCTCGGGGGCGGGGCGCGCAATGCGCCTGTGGAAGGTCGACAGCGGGCACGTCCTCCGCGTCTTCGAGGGTCATGGCAACTGGGTGAACAGCGTTGTGTTCAGCCCTGATGGCCGGACGCTTGCTTCGGCGTCGGATGACATGACCGTGAGGTTGTGGGAGGTCGAGAGCGGGCGAGCCCTCCGTGTCTTCGAGGGCCATGGCCTGATGGTGACGAGCGTGGCGTTCAGGCCTGATGGCCGAGCGCTTGCTTCGGGGTCGCGGGACATGACCGTGAGGTTGTGGGAGGTCGAAAGCGGGCAGGTCCTCCGTGTCTTCGAGGGCCATGGCGCCCGGGTGAACAGCGTCGTATTCAGTCCTGACGGCCGAACGCTGGCCTCGGGGTCGAACGATACATCCGTGAGGTTGTGGGAGGTCGACAGCGGGCAGGTCCTCCGCGTCTTCGAGAGCCACAGCCATGACGTGATGAGCGTGGCGTTCAGCCCTGATGGCCGGACGCTGGCCTTGGAGCCGAATGATACGACCGTGAGGTTGTGGGAGGTCGAGAGCGGTCGAGTCCTTCGCACCTTGGGCGGTCATGGCAAGGCGGTGACGAGCGTGGCGTTCAGCCCCGGCGGCCGGACGCTGGCCTCGGGGTCGCATGACACGAACGTGAGGTTGTGGGAGGTCGAGAGCGGTCGAGTCCTCCGCGTCTTCGAGAGCCACAGCCATCACGTGATGAGCGTGGCGTTCAGCCCTGATGGCCGGACGCTGGTCTCGGGGTCGTATGACACGACCGTGAGGTTGTGGGACGTCGAAAGCGGGCGAGCCCTCGGCACCTTGGGCGATCATGGCAAGGCGGTGACGAGCGTGGTATTCAGCCCTGATGGCCGGATGCTGGCCTCGGGGTCGAATGACACGACCGTGAGGTTGTGGGAGGTCGAAAGCGGGCGAGCCCTCCGCGTCTTCGAGGGCCATGGCAAGGCGGCGACGAGCGTGGTGTTCAGTCCTGACGGCCGAACGCTGGCCTCGGGGTCGAATGACACGACCACGAAATTGTGGGAGGTCGAAAGCGGCCGAGTCCTCCGCACCTTTGGGGGTCATGGCAAGGTGGTGACGAGCGTGGTGTTCAGCCCCGATGGCCGGATGCTGGCCTCGGGGTCGAATGACACGACCGTGAGGTTGTGGGAGGTCGAAAGCGGGCGAGCGCTCCGTGTCTTCGAGGACCATGGCAAGGGGGCGACGAGCGTGGCGTTCAGCCCTGACGGCCGAACGTTGGCCTCGGGTTCGTACGACACGATCGTGAGGTTGTGGGAGGCCGGAAGCGGTCGAGCCCTCGGCGCTCTCAAGGGCCACACTGCCCCTGTGGTGAGCGTCACCTTCAGCCCTGACGGCACGCTCCTCGCTTCTGCCTCGACCGACGGCACCCTCCGCCTCTGGCGGGTTGCCACCGGCCGATGTCTCGCGATCCTCCTGCCCTGCGCCGAGGGATGGGCCGCCTTCACCCCCGACGGTCGTTACAGGTTCGGCGGCGACATCGCAGGTTCCTTCTGGCACGTGATCGGCCTCTGCCGCTTCGAGCCCGGCGAGCTCGATCCCTACCTGCCGAACCCCCTCCGCCTCCCCGACGACGAGCCCCTCATCGCGCTCCCGCCCGCCGGAACGCCGCCCGGGAGCGGCATGGTATAGGCGGAACGCGCCCGAGCCCACGTCGAGCTACGTTGTAGCGAGCCGACCGTCGCCTCAGAGCTCGCCGACCTGGCTGTGCTCGTAGAAATCAACCAGCGCCTGGCCGCCGCGGCCGAGGCCCGCCTGGGCATTGATGTAGGGCACCGCGTCTCGAATCGCTTTCATCGTCAGCTCGATGTTCTTCTGCGTCCCGACCACGAGGGCGGTGTGGTGCTCCACCGCCCGCTCGGGCTGCGTCAAATAGCGAAAGAGCTCCTGAATGCGCGGGATCTGGATGCGGCCGCGCGTGCCGAAGGTGTCGACGCCTTCTTCGCTGACCCGGCCCACCCCGCCGTAGAGGAACACGCTTCCTTCGCGCGCGTTGGTGCAAGGTCTCAGAAAGGCGCAGGTGCCCGCCTTGAGCTCGCCGTCGACCGCGCCCCAGGTGTTCTCCGCGCCGATGTCGGCCTGGGTGGCCAGGATCTCCTGGCGGGTGATGCGGGCGCCGGGGCGCATCACGCTCTTGGCCCAGACGCCGCAGTGGAAGAGATCCACCTCCTCGCGCTCGTCATCGTACATGTTGTTCCAGTCGCCCAGCAGCGGCACGAGCCCGGAAGCGCACTGGAGCATGTACATCCCCATCCAGCCCGCGATGTCGGTCTCGCAGGCGGCGGGGATGAGCTTGTCCGAGAGCATGCTCATGCAGGTGCAGGGCATCACGCCCACCTCTCCGCCGATCTGGTACTTCTGCATCTCCGTCCAGCAGCGCACCGCGATGCCGTCGAGGTCGTTCTCTTTCACGAACCGGTCGAAGACGACGCCCATCCGGGCGATCGCTTCCAGCGAGGCGCGCGGAACGTCAGCCGCCGCGATGTAGCCGGAGACCGCTTCCAGCTGAGCGGATAGCTCGCGCGGCGAGACCTGGCGCATCTGTCGATCGAGCGCGATGAGCTCCAGGCCGACCGTGCTCAGGCCCATGTGCCCCAAGAGCTCGGTGGAGACGTTGGTGACCGTCTGGAACGCGTCGGGCCCCGAGCCCACCAGCCCGAGGCGCACGCCGCGGCCCCGGCGACGGAACTTCGATGCCAGGACGCAGCTCGCGTAGAAGGCGTGGAGATCGTCCGCGAAGGCTGCCGAGCTCACGGCTTCGCAATGCCTGGACGTGAGGGTGTACGGATAGCCGATGTGGCGGAGCGCGTTGGCGGCCGAAAAGCGCCCGCACGCCCCGTCCCGCCGGCCCTTCTGTCCCATGCGTCCCAACCCGCGCACGTCAGGCTCGGTGTGCAGCAGCACCGGCACGTCGAGGTCGGCCAGCCGCAGAAAGTCCCGAATCCCGTTTTCATCGGAGAAATTGTACATCGAGCAGATGACGCCAATGGCTCCGCCGCCGTCGGGAGCGCGGCGGTACTGCTGGGCGACGCCCGCGGCCGCGCGCGCGTCGGCGTAGGTCTCGACGTTGCCGAGATCGACGTAGCGCACGCGCTGGCCGAGCACATGGCCCACGGCCGATCGGGTGGCTTTCGCTCCCTCCTCCGCGAACTCCGTCGGAAAGAAGCCCCGGTTGCCCATGAAGCCCAAGATCACCGGTTCACTCTGTGCCATTGCTGTCTCCTGGAGCAGGCGGGCTTGAGCAAGTATGGCCTTGCCGCTCCAGCCCGCCGGAACGTCAAGGTCGTCGTCGCGTCGGCGCCATCTGGCGGATCCGTAGACCGCTGCCATGGCCCCCTCGCGCGCGAGGGACCGCAAACACCGACCGCGTATTCCGCTTCAATACTATGCATGTCCGTGCTAGCGTCAACAGCTAATCCGAATTAGCTAAACGGAGCGCGCGCTTGAACGATCCCCCCGACCCCGACCCGCCGCACGTGCCCGGCCTGCGTCCGGTCCGTATGAAGGACATCGCCGAACAGCTGGGGTTGTCCCAGACCACGGTGTCTCACGTCCTGACGGGCAAGCATGCGAAGTTTCGCATCAGCGCCGCCACGGTGGAGCGGGTCTGGGCGCTGGCCCAGAAGCTAGGGTACCGGACCAACGCCATGGCCCAGGCGTTCCGGGAGCAAAAGTCGTACGCGATCTCGCTCGCCGTCGAGGACCTGGCGAACCCGTTCTGGGCCGGGATAGCCGTCGGCGCCGAGCGCGAGGCCGAGCTCCACGGCTACGCGCTCGTGGTGAGCCATCTGGCCGGTAACGCGGGGCGCCAGCGTCGCGCGTTGCAGCTCGTGCACGACTCCCGGGTGGATGGACTCATCGTGTCCCCGGTTTCCGGAGGGGATTGCGATCTCATCGAGGCGCACAAGCAGGGACTTCCCTTTGTGCAGATCGACCGGGCGGTCCCGGACCTCGACGTGGCGTGCGTGCGCACCGATCACGCCGCCGGTTCTGTGCTGGCGCTCCGCCACCTTCTGAGGCACAAGGATCGGTCGCTCGTCTACATCGGCGGCCCGCTCGACATCCCCACCTACAGAGTTCGTCTCGACGGGTTCCAGGCGGAGTTGACGCGGAGCGGCGTCACGGCGGCGGCCATCGAGGAGTTGAAGGAGGCCACCCCGGAAGCGGCCGAGACGCGCATGGTCGAGCTTCTCCAGCGGCTGCGTCGACCTCTGGCCGTCTACGCGGCAAATTTCTGGAGCACTGTCGGGACCCTGCGGGCCATCCGCGCCGCCGGCCTCTCCGTGCCCGACGAGATCGACGTCGTCGGATTCGACGACATCCTGATGGCCGATCTCCTGCGTTATCCCGTCGCGACCGTCGATCAGGACGTCGGCGCGATAGGACGCGAAGCGGTCCGGCTGCTCCTTGAAATGCTGGCGGGCGCCAGGGGCGCGCGAGAGGTCCTGCTCCCTCCTCGCCTCACCGCGCGAACACCGGACGTGCCGCGCAGCGAGAGGCGAGCGCGCGCGCGGCGAGGCCACCGCTCCTGACCGCCCACCACATCGATCGGTTTTCTGGCGGGAAGGTTCCGTGGGGGCGAACCGTAGCATCCGCGGAGATTCGCGGAGGGCGTGACCACGGATTGCAATCCCTCGGACGGCATGGGCCCAACCTGGGGCGAACGAATAGGCGATTGCGGGACTGCGCCTGCCCTGCGTCTCGCGCCGCCCTCGAGGATCGCCGGTGTCCGCCGTGCGGGGACCGCGAGCGGTGCTATGGTGCGCCGCGCCCCGCGGTCCCCGACATGCTCCGAGCGTGACGGCTCCTCTCGGGGTGCATCCTATCTTACGCAGGGAGATCAGATTCATGCGACAGTCCTATATTGCTCTTGCGAAAGCGTTGTGTGTCGCGTCGGCGGCCCTGGCCGCCTCGGCCTGTGGAGGCGACGAGGGCGCTTATCCCGATCGGGCTCCCGACATCGAGCGCTCCGACACGGGAGCGCTGCTGGAGGACGCCGTCGACTCCCCGCCGTCCGGCGCGGGCTCGCCGGGTGACGAAGGATCCCCCGGAGGCGGCGCGAGCGCGGCCTGCCAGCTGCCCGACGGTCTGCGCTCGTTCGATGAGCTCAAGGGCCCGCCCGGGAGCCTGGCGGCCGATTGCGTTCCCACGTGGACCGAGGAGCAGCTGAGCTCCGGGTTCGCCGCGATCCGCGACAGCCGGCTGCTCACCATGCCGGAGCAACCCGAGTTTCTGCGGCGGCTCCCCTGGCTCGCGGCCGACAACGGCTGCGAGGAGCGGGCCGAGGCGGCGATCTACTTCTTCCAGCAATGGGACTATCCGACGCCCTACTTCGCCAGGGTCAAGGCAAAGCCGCGCAAGCGGCTGGTCTTCCAGACAGCCAACGAGCCGTCCGGAAGCGTGACGTGGTCCGGCCACGTCGCGCCCGTGGTCCGGGTCGGTGGGCAGCTCATGATCCTGGATGTCGCCATCGATCCGTCGCGGCCCCTCCCGATCGCGGAGTGGCTCTCTCAATTCAGCGTCGCCGACGACATCGACGTCGCGTTGTGCCGCGACCACGCCCTGGGGGAGGGGTGCTTCGACGCTGTGCCCCTGGAGCCGCCGCCGCCCAACCTGAACCCCTATGGCAGCATGTACAACCGGCTCCTGACCGAATGGCGAGTTCAGGAGATCCTCGGGCGCGATCCGTACCGGGTCCTCGGCGACTGTCCGCCGTGGGGCCCCTGCGCCGAGCCGGAGCCCACGCCCGATCCGGGCCTCCCGCCGAGCATCCAGCGCTTTGCATCGGACCAGTTCGACAGCCTCGTCTGGTATCCCATCTACATCATCGGGGACAATTTCGTCGAAGGCTGGACGACCGTGCGCATCACCGGGAACGGCATCGACGAGCTCGCGCCCATCGACGCCTGCAACATCCGCAGGATCCTGATCACCCAGGAGTATCCGCCCGGCGACTATCAGGTGACGGTGGCAAACGGAGAGCTCGCGAGTCAGGCGGTCCTTCGTATTCAGTGACTCGGATGGCCAGGCGCGTGTCGTCGGGCGTGCGCATCGACGGCGACGGTGATGTCAGCGCGCTGTTCACGACCCATGGATCCATCGATCGGTGTCCGTGGCGGCTCGAATTTCTGCTCTTTTCCGGCGGTTTTGACCCGCTTGTCGCTCTAGCGAGGCTTCGTGTCCTTGTCCTCCGGGTCGACCGCGATGCGGAACCCCGGGTCTTCCGGCGTGGGCCCGGCGGGCCGCGTCTCGGGCCCCTCGGCCTCCCCGCGGCCCTCGGAGCGCTCGTCCCGCGGGGGCGCCTGCGCCGGGCCCTTGCTCAGCTCGGCGCCGATCCGGCCGACCACGTTCGTCGCGGCCCGGACGAGCTCGCGCCCGGCGTCGTCGATCGCCCTGCCGACGTTCGTGCTGTCGAGGTCCTTGCGCAGGTCCACGGCCGTCTTGCGCGCCGCGCGCCAGAGCAGGCTCAGCCCCTGCTTGAGATCCTCCCTGGGGTCGTCTCGATCGGGGTCCGAGCTCATCGCGCCTCCTTGGCTTCGGTTTCGCCGAGGAGGCTTATGTTCCCGCCGCGCCTGCGCCGCAAGCGGCGCGCAGACCTCAGGCGGCCGTCTTCGGCTTGCTCGTGGGATCGACGTCCGGCGGGCGCCTCGGCTTGCTCCGAGGCTCGGCCTCGCCGGGCGCCTTCCCCGGCGCCTGCGCGGCGACCGCGGCGCGCTTCCCGGCGGACGGCGCGCCGTCCTGTCCCGGGGCCGCCGGGGCGCCGCCTGCGCCGCCCGTCACGGCCGGCCTGCGCTGCGGCGCGGGCGCCCCTGCCGCGGGCTTCGCCGCCGCAGCCCTGGCCGCCGCGGCCGTCGCCGGGGACCGCGCCGTCGCGGGCGCCGCGTGCCTCGCCGCGGCGGCCGCCTCTGCCGCGTGCCTCGCCGTGGCCGCCGCCTCCGCCGGCTGCTTCGCCGCGCCGCCCGACTCCGCCGCGTGCTTCGCCGGAGCGCCCGCCTCCGCCGCGGGCGGATGCGCGCTGTTCGACCGCACCGCCGGCGACCACGCCGTGGAGCGGTTCCGGCCCGACCGCTTCGACACGTAGAGCGACTCGTCCGCGGCCTTGAAGAGCTCCTCCCACGTGCTGCCCGCCTCGGGGTAGGTGGCGATCCCGATCGAGCAGGTCACCTGGCACTGCACAGGCCCGTTGCTCCCGGCCGCGTGGAACGTCGTCCGGCCGAGCTCCTCGCGCACGCGCTCCGCGAGCAGCATCGCGCCGCGCGCGTCCGTCTCCTCGCAGATCACGACGAACTCCTCCCCGCCGAAGCGCGCGACCGCGTCGGTCGTCCGCTTCGCGCGCCGGAGGACGTCGCCGAGCCCCTTGATGATCACGTCGCCCACGTCGTGGCCGTACGTGTCGTTCACCTTCTTGAAGTGGTCGATGTCGGTGACGAGCACCGAGAGCCGCCGCGAGAACCGCCGCGCCGCGGTGATCTTCTGGTCCGCCACCTCGAGCATCGCGCGCTTGTTGAGCAGCCCGGTGAGCCCGTCCATCGTCGCGAGCTCCTCGAGGCGCCGCACCATGCGCGCGTTCGAGAGCGACACGGCCATGTGGCTGGCGAGGACCTCGAGCGTGCTGCGCACCGAGTCGGTGAATGCCGCGCGCCGCCGCGAGCCGAGGACCAGCGTGCCGAGCGGCCGGTCGTGCACGACGAGCGGGAGCACGATGATCGACGGCATCGACGGCGGCGTGACGCGGCGGGTGAAGACGACCTGCCGCTTCTCGTCGTACTCGCCGCGGTACGGCAGCGGGTGCCGGTTCTGCAGCACCATCGAGACGAGCCCCGCGTTGTGGCGGAAGCGCTGCCCGGTGAGCTCGGCGACGCCGTCGCCGCTGACGGCGCGGATCTCGTGGACCTTCTGCGCCTCGTCGTACAGCGTGACGGCCGCGAAATCGACGGACGTGATCTCGCGGGCGCTCGTGACGCCGGCCTCGATGACGCCGGGCTCGGTCGTGGCGGCGCCGAGCCCCTCGGCGGCGCGGTAGAGCTTGCCCTGCTCGATCTTCGCGCGCTCGAGCTGGACGAAGACGCGCTCGTTCTGGATGGCCCGCACGGCGTAGCGGCACGCCTCGTCGATGAGCTCGAGCTCGCGCGGCGAGAACGGCCGGTCCTCGACGCGATCGACGACGAGCACGCCGCGGAGCTGGCCGTGCTCGAACACCGGCAGCGCGCACACGGCGCGCACCGGGGAGGGGCCGACGTAGTAGGGGAGCTTGTAGCCGGGCTTGAGGCCCCCGAGGACGACCGGCGCGCGCTGGGTGATCGCCGCGCCGAAGACGCCGTCGCCGGAGAGGAACGGGCCCTCGGAGAGGTTCGGCGCGTCGCTCGCGAGCTCGCTGATGCGCAGGTGCGTGCCCGCGTCGTTCTGCCAGAGGAGCACGGCGGTGTAGAGGTCGAGCGACTCGCGCAGCAGGCGCAGGGCGAAGAGCACCGACTGGTGGATCTCCTCGACGCCGGAGCGGGCGAGCCGCTCGTCGTCGCCTTTCTGGCACGCGCCCGCGCCGCGCGCCTGGGCCGGGGCCGAGAGCAGGCGGTAGCTGCGCGCGTCGTCGCGGAGCCGCTCGATCTCGGCCTGGAGGCGGGTGTGGGAGGCCTTCCTGACGCGGCCGAGCTCTGCGCGGAGGATGGTGGCGTTCAGCAGCGAGAAGACGGCCATGAAGCCGATGTGCGGCGCGGCCGCGCGCGTGACGTCGAGGAGGCTCGGCGCGCCGCGCTGGGCCGCGGCCGAGCGGACGGCGATCTCGAGGGTGGCGGCGGCGATCGCGACGAGGAGCGACGCCCCTGGGCGGGCGAACGCGCTCACGAGGGCGATGACCACGTAGAGGGCGGCGTGGGCGTCGCCGTCGAGCGAGCCGTCGAGGCGGAGGACCGCGGCGAACGTGCCGACGAGGAGCAGGGCGCCGACCTCGAGGTCGAGCAGGGCGCTCGCCTCGATGGCGGCGGCGCGCCGCCGCGCCCGCTGGACGAGCGCAACGAGCAGCACGAGCAGCGCGGTCGCGGCCGCGAGCGGCGGGAGCGGCGCGGCCGCGTCGAGGACCACGAGCGCCCCGAGGGCCAGCGCGCAGGCGAGCGGCGCCGCATTGCGCGCGATACGGCGGGCGGTGAGCACGGCGAGCACCAGGTTGGCCATCGGCTCGGATGCCGGTACCAGAGGTCGATCGCCGGGGCCCAGTTCTCTGCCGGCGAAGGCGGCTGCGCGATGGGGGAAAGGGGCGAGAGAGGGGGTGAGGGTGTGACCTGGAGTCGTGGGTAGCCGAGAGGTGGATCTGGTTGGCTCGGATGTGCTGGGCGGGGCAACGATGCCTGCCGGCAGGTACGCAGCTCGACGAACGCCAGTGGGCATCGGGAACGGCATCGCGAGGGAAAACTGAGTTACCCCGCGGCACCGTGAACGGTCTGTACGACCGGAGCGCAAAGTCGACCGTCGCTGATCCGCCTTTGGGAGGCACAGGACAGGAGCGCGATAATTGTGCGATGGCCTACTGAGTGCTAGACGAACACCAGGCGATCGGCGATAGGATGACGGATCGTGGCTCAGCGCGAGTGTAGCAGTGAGATCAAGGGCGGCGACGGCTTCGGGGAGGTTGCTCAGGCGTCCGCTCCTGCCGCAGGGGTGACCAAGGGGGTGCAAGGCAAGCCGCCCAACTTGGCGGAATGCTCCTTGCGGGACTCATGGCACCAGGTGGAGACGCTGAATGGCCTCGACACGCCGCCGGCGCGGTGCGCCTCCGGGGGGGGCCATAGCCTGCGCTTCACGTTGCTCTACCACCCGGACCTGCGCCGGATCGGCGCGCGGGCAACCACGGTGGCCATCCCCGGGTACGCGGTGCCCCTTTCCCGCCTCGAGCCCGATTTCGCGCAGCCGCGCAGCCACGAGCGCGCGCCGCTCTGCGACCCTCACGTGAGCCGGAAACCTCACCTTGTGACGTGGGGCGCAGACGAGTCGCTGACCATCACACCCGCGGGGCGAGGCCAGCTGTCCGTGGAAGGCGAGCCCATCGACGACGCGCATCAGTTTCCAGCCGAGGCCCTGCGCGTTGGCCTGATTTTGCAGCTCGCCAAGAAGATCGTGATCCTCGTCCATATGGTGACCACCGCGCGCCCTGCGCCGCGACACGGGCTTGTCGGCGACAGCGACGCTCTCGAGGAGGTCCTCAGGTCGGTTGCGCGCGTCGCCGATCTACAGGTACCAGTCCTGCTTCGGGGAGAGACCGGCGTCGGCAAGGAGCGCGTTGCGCAGGCCATCCACCAGGCGAGCCCGCGGGCCGGTCGTCCCTGGCTCGCCGTGAACATGGCCGCGCTCGCCCCGACCACCGCCGCCTCGGAGCTGTTCGGGCACGCGAAGGGGTCGTTCACGGGCGCTCACCACCGCCACGTGGGCCTCTTCGAGCGCGCCCACGGCGGGACGCTCTTCCTCGACGAGATCGGCGATATGTCAATGGATGTCCAGGCGATGCTGCTCCGGGCGCTCGAGACCGGCACGATCCGGCCGATCGGCGAGGGCGAGCAGCGCGCGGTGGATGTCAGGATCATCGCGGCGACGGACGCCGACCTGGAGAAAGCCGTCGAGCAAGGCAGGTTTCGCGCGCCGTTGCTCCATCGGCTACAGGGCTATACCATCACCATTCCTCCACTCCGCCAGAGCCGCGAGGACATTCCCCGCCTGCTGCTCCATTTTCTGCGCGAGGAGCTCGCGCGCGTCGGAGATCTGGGCCGGCTGGAGTCGCCCGCGGACGGCGCACTGCCGTGGTTTCCTCGATCCCTCATGATGCGGCTGATCCAGCACAGCTGGCCCGGCAATGTGCGCGAGCTCCGGAACGTGGCGCGGCAGCTGGTGATCTCCAGCCGCGGCGCCGACGCCATCGTCATTGATGAGAGCCTGGAGCGGATGCTGGAGCAAGCGCGTCAGACAGCGCGACCCCCGTCGGATGCGCCGCGCCTGTCCGAGAGGCGACAAGCGGATGCCTCCACGGCCAATCCAGCTGACCCCCCCATGGACCGGGAGGTCGACGAGGACGCCTTGCTCAGGGCGCTTCGGCAGAGCCACTGGTCGATCGGACCCGCGGCGGCGGCGCTTGGCGTCTCGCGCACCGCCCTCTACCGTCTCATCGAGCGAAGCCCTCACGTCCGCAAGGCGGCGGACATCCCGGAGGACGAGCTGATGCGCTGTTCCGAGGAGCTCGCCGGCGATGTGGACGCCATGTCGGCGCGCCTCAGGGTGTCCAGGCGCGGGCTGAAGCTGCGCCTGCGGGAGCTCGGGATCGCAGGACCGATGCGCACGCGGTGACGCCGCCCGCCTGAGCGCGGCGCCGGACGGTACGCGCACCGTCCGCGTACCGTCCGGGGACGGTCGCGCGGTCCCGCGAGACGCACGGCCGGCCCGGGATCCTCGGGAGCGCGGTGGCCTTCGACGGCTGGCACGTGGGCTGCTTTGGGCCGGCGGTGCTGGCCGCGCCAGCGTCCGCTCGCCTTCGCGCGCAGGTCGCCCCGGAGGACGCCGCCGCGCGCTCCGTTCAGGAGCGCGCGGCGGCGGGCCCTCGGCCGCTGCCTTTGGTTTGCTTCGTTGAAAAGGAATGAATCCATGCACAGGTACATGAGGTTCGCTGTCAGTCCCATCCTTGTCTTGCTCGGGTGCGGAGGGGCGCTCGATCCCGACCCAGGCGCCGAGGCCAACGAGCTGGAGCTCATCGAGACCACGGCGCTGGAGCTCGGCTCCGCCTGCAACGAGAGCGATCTGGCCTGGTCCCCCACGGCGACCAACGCCCAGAAGATATGCGCGGTGCCCTGGGAATTTCGGCTCAATTGCTACGCAATGAAGAGCTCCGAGCACTGCGACGTCCTCCAGGAGCCGGAGGAGTGCAAGGTCAACAACAAGGTATGCGACAACCCCGGGCCGACGAACGACGGTGATCCATCGACCGAGCGGCAGGCGATCGAGACGCGCCATTACGGTCCGACGACCGTCTCGTGCCCCGCGACCTCGGTGCACAAGTGCGAACGGGAGCCCATTCCGGGCACGGCTCCGTGCCGGTGGATCACCACCTACAACTGCGATTCGGCGTGCCAGGCGCTGGCGACCGCTGAGAAGAACAGGGTCGACCCGGATGGCCGTCCCAGCGTCACCACGAGCATCGACACCGATCCCCCTCCAGGCAAGATATCTACAGTCAACAACGCCCCCCACAGCCTGAACGGCACGTGCCGGTACACCTTGCACAACTACCCGGTCTGCTACGAGCCTTGCCCGCCGGAGCCGGTCTATGACACCTGCCGCCACAGCTCTCACGGGCTGGCGCCGGCGGGGAGCTGCGGCTCGTCAGGGGAGACGAAGTACATGGCCACCGGCGGCTCGCGCGCGGACATCTCCTATCATTCGGGGCAGATCTGGGGGCAGTCCTTCCTGAAGAACAAGAGCGGATACACCTACCAGACGGAGCCCTTCTGCCGGACCTGCGACAGCCTCCCCCTGTCCGCCAACAGCTCGAACACCGAGGTTCGAGCGAAATTCGATTGCCTCAAGGCCCAGCTGGACGCCTTCCCGACGCTGCCCGCCGCCGCGGGGGGAGCCAACCTCAAGCGAGAGCTCGTCAGCCGCCTGAAGCTCCTCTTCGAGCTGAAAAGCCACCAGCTGACCCAGACCCAGCAGGTCTGGATGCACGCCCTCTACAAGGCCGAGGGCGCGCTTTCGGGCACCTGCGGCACCGCGTTCACCCCGCCCGCGGGCGTGCCCACCTCCTGCGACGCGTCCGGGGCCATGACCTACCTCAACAACTGGATGGCCATGTGCACGCGCATGAGCTCGCCGCACGTGCCGGCGGCCTCCGCCGCGAGCGTGATCTCGGAGTGCGCGCTCGCAGCCGCGAAGGTGGCCGAGGTCTCCGACGAGTGCCAGGGGCAGGCTTACCGGGACGCCTACCACACGATGTGGATGGACCTCTTCGCGCATAGCCTGACCAATTTCAAGCGCGTCGGCGCGGACAAGCTGCCGGACAGCGCGGACGTGCAGCTGCGCCTCCAGCACATCAACGCCTGGTACCACGCGGCGGCCACGCACCTGTATCCCGCGCCCGCGGCGGACGACCGCTTGTGGCGCGAGGCGAGCGACATGCTCCGCCTGTTCTGGCAGGCCGCCTATGACCAATCGCTCGTGAGCTCGGTGACGGGCGGCGATGGCCACCGTACGACCACCGCGACGGCGCTTGATCCGCTCAACACGGGGCTCAAGGTGGACCATGCGGTCGTATCGGCGGCGCTCACGCCCGCGACGCTGCCCCTCGACGGTCCGGTCCTGCTGATGCTGCTGGGCGACGGGCTCCGCGGGCTCCACGAGCGCATGGAGGACTTCAGCCACCTGCACGATCTCGGCTGCCGCTTCAAGGGCTGCGAGGCCGGCGCGGTGCAGACCGAGATGAGCGAGCTCTGGTCGCTGTTCGCCGCCGCGGCGGATCCGGCCAGGCTCCCGGGCGCCCTGACCGCCGCGACCCAGCTGGCCGCCTCCCCGTACGCCGGCCACAGCGGCTGGAGGGACGTGTTCAACAAGCTCTCCCAGAAACACGCCACCTTCCAGGCCGCCGTGACCAGCAGCCTCGGCGTGGCCACCTACTCTCCGTCGCTGCTCACCGAGCCCGATCCCGGCCGGCTATCGCCCCCGGTCGTCGCCCTGGCGAAGATGTTCCAGCGGGCCGACGCGGCCACCGACAGCTACGCGCGGATCGGATCCTTCCGGGGCCTGGCGCGGAACACGCTGCGGATGGGCATCCAGGAGTCCAAGCGGGCCGCGCTCGACGCCGAGGTGCAGCGCAGCGAGGCGCTGCTCACCGCGGCGAAGGACGATTACGTCGCCCATCGCGCCCAGTACGTCACGAATGTGCTCCAGCAGCTCGACAACGGCTCCGACCGGGAGGAGCTGACGCAGGATCTCGAGAGGAAGGTCCGCGAGTTTTACGAGCTCAACGAGGACCTCGTGGGGCTGAAGGACAACATCGCCATCGACGAGGCGCAGTTCGGCGAGTTCGCCGCCGCCTTCAACACCGCGCGGGAGCAGGAGGCAACGGCGGGAGAGCAGATGATCGAGCGCGCCCCGCCGCAGACGCTGAACCTCACCGGCGGGAGCGCTCGGTACTCGCCGCCCGCGGGCGGGGTGGAGAACGACGTGCTGCGCTTCGCGGTGCAGCGCAATGGCGCGGTCTTCAGCCTTCACGCCGGGAAGGGAGACATCCTGAACCTCACGAGCACGGGGAGCTACGTGCCGAGCTGCGCGCTGCGCACCACGCAACTGCCGGTGCCGTGGGTCCCAGGAGCGACCGCGGGCGTCGTGTCGTCGCCCACTGGCCCTGGCGGCTACCTCGTCACCTACGAGAACGATCGCTTCCAGGCGTACTCCGTCGGGGAGAGCACGTTCGACGGTGTCTCGCAGACCGAGCGCTCCTGCGTGGGAGCTGCCGGGAACCTCGTTGTGAACTTTTATGGTCTGGGGGGCGGCGCCACGGCGACGCTGGACGACTGCTCCGAGCTGACGCACGGCTCGCAGACGACGACCAGCGATCAGCGGGGCTTCGAGCAGCGCACCTCCGCCTCGCTCGCCGCGGGCCTGCGCCTTCCTGGCACGCCCTTCCCGGACGCGCCCGTCGGCAGCCTGCTGCTCGTGGAGCTGCCCCGGGGCGGCATCCTGCGCAGCCAGATCAGGGACGTCCGCGTCCTCCAGGAGCCGAACACCTCGGTCGTGGTGAACAGCAACGAGGCGGATTACTACCTCGTGGTCAACGACAAGGCGGGATGCGGCGCGGATCCCATCGGCGCGGCGTACAACCTCGCCCTGGACATCCAGCACCTGACGCCCTCGGGCGCCGTCGCCCGGGCCATGGGCCAGGCGATGGCCGAGACGCTGACCGAGCTGCGGAATAGCGTCCCGGCGAAGCTGACCCAGGGCGCGGTGACGCCGAGCGAGCTCGGCGCCCTGCGCGCCGCGGCGGACCTCAAGCTGCTCACGAAGTTCGCAGCGGCGTGCCCGGGCTGCGCCGCCTCGCAGATGCCGGACGTGTACCGCTCGCTGTTCGACGCGTTCGTGAGCAAGGAGCTCGCCCAGCTCGAGCGCCGGGTGCAGATCTACGCGCTGGAGCGCGCGATCGAGACGCTGCAGCTCGAGTTTCAGTTCCTGCGCGACGACCTTGCCTCGAACGAGGAGAAGGCGCGGCTGCTCGAGCTGCTGCCGATGTGGAACCTACGCAACCTCGATGGGCACAAGATGCGGGACGGCCTGCGCGCGCTCAGCACGCTGGTCACCGACTACCTCCACCCGGTGATGGACCTGCGGTATCCGGGGACCGCGGGTAACCTGAGGACCCACGCGGCGCTCACCAACCTGGTGAGGGCCGACTGGTCCGCGGCGTTCCCGGAGCTGACCGTCAAGGCGCTCGACGCGGTCACCGCGATCAAGTCCGCCCTGAGCCTGAGCCGGACCACGGACACGAATCCGCACTACACGCTGGTGGCGCTGAGCTTCCCGAAGCCCGTCGCCCCCGGCGAGGAGGACGAGGCGCCGTCGACGTGGAGCACGGCCGACGGCGAGCGCTCCGAGGCCGTGTGGAGCAGCCTGCTGTCGACGGGCAGGTTCACCCTCAAGATCACCCCGGAGGACCTGTACACGAGCGAGGGAGGCAACGGCGGCTGGCTGCAGTGCACGGAGGCCGCGCCCATCCTCCATACGATGGCGTTCTACGTGGTGCGGCCGAACGGCTACAACAACGAGACGCTCAACGGACAGATGAAGCGGGCCGCGGTGCAGTGGGCGAGCACCTTCGATTTCACCGGGGAAGACGTCACGAAGACCTACGTGATGGACAGCCCGGAGTGGCTGGTCGGCTCGCCGCGCGTCCTCTTCGGCGGCGCTGGCAACGCGCTCGCGAAGTTCCAGGAGCACGAGACGCTGAAGGACGAGAGCGACCAGAACATCGCCGGAGACGGCCTGTCGCCCTTCGGCACGATGGAGGTGGACCTGGCCGGCCTCCGCAACGCGCCGAGCCCCCTCGACGACGCGACCGAGCTCGTCGTGACGATGCAGGTCGACCGGCGCACGGTGCTGAGCGCCAGCCAGCCGACGTGGTGCTCGGGCGACACCGAATGACGTGACCGCAGGCCGGGCGCGCAGGGGCAGGACGCCACGGTGAACCACGGGAGCTCCGGGATCCCCCGGCGCTCTCCCGCGCTCCTCCGGTCACGCCGATACGAGATCACGAACTACCCTGGCGTATCACGCCATCACCCTCGAGAACACGAGACTTTCTTTCCGGAGTCTTCCATGAAACAGCTCATGACATCGCTACCATGGCTGGCAGGCGCGTGCGCGGCCCTGCTGGCGAGCAGCGCGGCCGCGCAGCCCAGCTTTTACGATGCGAAGGTGCAGACGCCGCAGCTATCAGCGCCCGCGCGCGGCTCGATCGCGGGGGAGTATGCGCAGATCGCGCTCGGACCTGCGGACGTATCGCGGGGCAGCTTCTCCCTGCCTGGGCCGTTCGACGCGCCCGAGGACCGCGGGCCGCTGCTCGCGTCACCCTTTCCGAGCTATTCACCGGGCGCAGGCATCTCGGAGTGGGGGATGGGTTGGAAAGCCGACTCCTGGTCGGTGTCCCGGTGGCGAGCGCGCGGGGAGCTCGACTTCGCGACCGACGAGCTGACCAGCCCCTGGGGGCGGCTCGTGCGCGGCGCGGACGGGGCGTGGTACCCGGCCGGCCTCGGCGCGCGCGTGCGCGTGGAAGTGTCGGGGACCGCCCTCACCGCGTATCTGCCCGACGGGAGCACGTGGAGTTATGGAGGGAGCTCCACCCACGTGGTCGAGACCCCACGTGGCATCTACTCGTGGCTGCTTCGCGAGGCGACGTCGGCCGAGGGGGAGAAGACGACGTTTGTCTATGCGCGCAGCCCTTCAGGGCGCCCTTACGTCCAGCACGTCAGCTATGGCGGGCGCGGCGGCACCCACCAGGCTCTCATCGAGCTCGGGTACGAGACGTTGTCCAGGCCATTCGTCGATATGCGTTCAGGTATGGAGCAGAAGCTCGACTGGCGAGTGTCCGTCGTACGGGTGTTTGCCCGGCACGCCACCAGCGGGGAGATGGTAGCGCGCTGGCGCTACCTGCTGAACTACCAGGAGGCGGTCCTCGGCCCGGCCTTCTACCTGAGCGAGGTGCAGCAGATCTTCGCCTCGGGCGAGAGGGCGGCGCTCGTGCGGTACCGCTACCACACGGCTTCTGAAGCGCTGGAAGCGGCGGCGTTCCAGCCCGTGCCAAAGCTCTCGGACGCCCTCGCGGCGTGGGGAGACGCTGCGATCCTGCCGTGGCGCGCCACGCTCGTCGACGAGGACGAGGACGGCAGGCTGGATTTCGAGCACAGCCGGAGCCACGCGCTCGCGGTCCAGGAGGAGGCCGGTTTTCGCGTGGAGGAGCTGCCGCCGCGCGGCGCGGGGGTGGAGCCGCTCTGCCGTCCGCCGGAGGGCGACGACAACGAGCCGCGCCTCCTCGCCCGCATGTGGCCCGAGTCCGCGGCGTCGCACGTCGTCCACGTGCAGCCGAACGCGAGCCATACGAGCGCGGACGTCCGCGTGTGCAGGCGCGACGGCACGCTGCTCGCGCAGCAGCGGCTGACGGGCGGCTGGGAGCTCGGGCCCAACACGCGCCTCGTGGACATCAACCGCGACCAGAAGCCCGATCTGCTGCGCGTCTACGAGGGGGGTTACGAGGTGCTGTTCAACGAGAGCAGCCACGAGGGGGCGCTCGCCTTCGGCGCGCCGCGCAGGGGGCGCATCAGCCCGGCGGCCTCGCCGCACACGACGTGGGTGCACGACGTGAACGGCGACACCGTCGCGGACCTCGTGTCCAGGTTCGACGGCGGCTTCGCGGTGTGGCTGGGCAACGGCCAGTCCGGCTTCCAGACGACCGCTCAAGTCTACCCGGTGCGCGACGCCAACGGCGTCCAGATCTCCGATCTGCTCAGGCACTCGGTGACGTTCGTCGATGCCAACCGCGACGGGCTCGCCGACGCTCTCCTGTCGAGCCCTGACGTCGCCGCCCTGCTCGTCAACTCGGGCAGAGATTTCCGGGAGACGCCGGTGCCGGGGCTGCGCTTCTACAACGGCAGCACCAGCGTGGCCGTGGTGGGGGACCTCGCCGGGACGGGCGATACCAGCCTCGCCGTGACGCGCTTCGGCGAGGCGTACGCCCTCCCGGTGGAGCGGCCCGAGACAGGGCTCCTGAAGTCGGCCGACGACGGCAAGGGCACGGTGCTGCGCTTCTCCTACACGCGCAGTCCTGCCGGCCCCGGCGCGCGCCAGCGGTATCCGGTCCTCGAGTCGCTTCAGGTGGAGTCGTCCGGGTACGAGGCGACGGAGTATGTCTATGACTACGCCGGGCCTGTCCACCACAGCGTGGGCGAGTTCCTCGTCGGCTTCGATCTGGTGACCCGCCGGGCGGGCACCGCGACCGAGGAGATGAGCTTCCTCCACGACGACGTGAACGCCGGGCTGCTGCTCTACTCGTCGAAGGAGGACACGCTCTCTCCGCTGCTGCTCGAGTACGGATTCCGGCAGTACGAGGACGCGATGTTCCAGGGCCTCCCGTTCAAGCGGCTGAAGCTCGCGGAGAACGGCTGGCAGGACGCGTCGAGCGCGCTGGGCGCCCCCGTGAGCGAGGTGTCGGAGGTCCTCGAGTACACGGGCGAGCTGTGCCCGACGCGGACGCGGCGGACGACGGCCTCGGGCACGCTGGAGACGCAGCTGACGCTCGCGTCGCCCGCCGCCCTCACGAGGCACCTGCATTGCCTGGAAGGCGCGGCCGCGCTCACCGGGACGCACGAACGGCCCGAGCTCGATTTCCGGCACGAGGTGCAGCTGTCGCGCAACGACATCGGCCTCCTGGAGCAGGTGAAAACCGTGGAGCCTGGGGGCGGCGATCAGCTCGTGCACCAATCTGTGGTGTACAACCCGGACTTCACGGTGCAGAGCGTCTCGGCGCCGGGTCGGGGCACGACGACGGTCGCGTACGATCCGGCGCACAAGCTGCTCCAGCGGGTGACCGCGCCCGACGGGGTCGCTGTCGAGGTCACCGAGCGGCACCCCGTCCGCGACGAGGTGCTGGCGCTGACCACCATGCGGGCTGCCAGGCATTCCACGCAGTGGTTCCGTTACGATGGCCAGGAGCGGCTCGCCAAGCAGTGGAGCGACCAGGGCGCGGGGAGCGAGGCGGACCCCCAGCTCCAGCTCAGGTATGTCTATGCGACGGCCACCCGGCCGGGGAGCATCGCGGCCACGGCGCTCGTGGACGCGAGCGCGGGGGCGAAGCTGGACACGCTGCAGTACTTCACGGCAGCGGGCGAGATCGTGGCCGAGGCGTCGCGCGTCGGCGCCAGGTGGGTGTTCGACGGCGTGATCACGCGCGATC
This sequence comes from Sorangium sp. So ce302, assembly GCF_051530145.1. Taxonomy (GTDB): domain Bacteria; phylum Myxococcota_A; class Polyangia; order Polyangiales; family Polyangiaceae; genus Sorangium; species Sorangium cellulosum_B. The sequence goes on from NZ_CP150326.1 coordinate 12,228,724, forward strand.
CCGGCCTGAGGACCGTCACGCACCACACGCGACCCTCGCTGCTGCTGAAGCTCCCCCTGACGAATGTGAGCTACACCCAGCTCCTGCAAGGGGCCGAGTGGACCGGCAGCGTGCGAGCGGACGTGTGGGGAACCCAGGTGGCGGCGCTCGAGCGCTTGCACGCCGACGTGGAGCGCGACGTGCGCGAGTCGCTGAGCGTCGGGCCGGACGGCGTCGTGTCCAGCGTCAAGGACAACCTCTCCGAGGGCGGGGCGCTTCCGCCGGCGCGCAGCTGGAAGGACGCGGGTGGGCGCATCCACGCGGTTGAAGACGAGGCCGGCAACCGCACCGAGTTTGTGCACGACGCGCTGGGGCGGCTCCGGGAGGTCGCGCTGCCGGACGGGTCGGGCCATCGCGTGACGTACGATGTCCACGGCCGCGTCGAGCGTGTGGAGCGCGACGGCATCGCCACGGTCGCGTACGAGTACGACCCCGACACGGGCCTGCTCGTGGCCAAGCACTTCCTGTCGCAGGGCGGTGAGGAGGTGCGCTCCGAGCGCTGGCAGCACGACGCCATCGGCCGCGCGACACACGAGGTGCACACGGACGCTGCGTCGGGGGACACGCAGACGTACCGCTTCTATTACGACGGCGCGACACCGGATCAACCCGCGGCGAACGACTCGCCGGGGCTGCTCACGGCGGTGACCGGCGAGGGGTACACCAAGCTGTTCGCGCACCGGGCCGACGGGAAGATCGTGCGGAGCACGTTGACGCTGGCCGGCTGGCGCACGGTGGAGACCGAGGTGGTGCGGTACACCGAGAACGACGAGATCGCCGAGGAGACGACCACCGTGAAGGACGGCAGCGGGCAGGTGCTGTCGGCCGTGACGAAGCGGTACGGATGGACCACGTATGGGGCGCTGAGCTCGATGCGCGTCAACGGCCAGCCGCTGGCGACGTTCGGGTACAACGCGCTGGGGCAGCTCGACGAGGTGCGCTTTGGTAGTGCGGGCACGGTCGCCTTCGGCTACGACCCGCTGACACAGGAGCGCGTGAGCGTGGCGCAGACGACGGCGGCGCAGGCGACGTCGGTCGGGTGGCGGTTCAACAGCCGCGGGCTCACCGACGCCGAGGAGGTGGCGATAGGCGCGAGCCGGTGGACGCGGCAGTACGACTACTCGGCCGAGGGGTTCCTGAGCGCGGCCGAGGACGCGGCGGCGACGTACGCGTACACGTTCGATGCGAGCGGGCTGCCCACGTCGATCACCGAGGCGGGCAGCACGCGGACGCTGGTATCGCACGGAGACACGCTGGTTGCCGGGAGCGTCGTGCACACGTTCGACGCGCTCGGTCGGACCGTGATGAAAGGGGACCTCGCGCTCGCGTATGGCCCGAACGGCCAGGTGGAGAGGGCGACCCGGGGCGCGTCGTCGTGGAGGTTCCTCTATGACGAGGATGGCCAGCGGCTGGCGAAGCTCAGCGCGGCCGGCGCGCCGCTGGCGGCCTACATCGGTGATGACATCTACCTGGACGGCTCCGGGCTGACGGAGCCGGTGCACGTGGGCGGGCAGCTGGTGGGCCTGCTGAAGAACGGCGTCTTCCAGATGCTCGCGGTCGACCGGCGCGGCACCGTGATCGCGGACGCCGGGGGCACGGCGCGGCTGGCATCGCCCTTTGGTAACCGCGCGGTGCATCCGTCCGATGCGGCGGCCGTGGACTACGTGGAGAAGGGCTATGACGCCGATCTGGGTGTGGTCCGCATGGGGGTGCGCGACTACGACCCGACGATCAACCGGTTCACGACGCCGGATACGCTGTTCCTCGAAGAGCCCGACCTGTGCGTCGCCAGCCCTGTCGATTGCAACCTGTACGGGTATGCGCGGAACCGTCCGCTCGACTTTGTCGATCCGGAAGGGACCAACCCTATCGGCATCGGGCAGCAGTTCTTGCAGCGGCTGCTCCCCATGGCTCAGAACGCCGGTCCTGCCGCGGTCCAGTTCGTGAGGCAGGTCGGTCCTGCGGTGGCGCAGGCGGTGAGGACGCGGGGGCCCGCCGCGGTGCAGGCGGTGAGACAGGCCGCGCCTGGCGTCATGCAGATGGCGAGGCGAGCAAACGAGCGCGTGCAGACCCTGGGGAAACAGGCGGTCGAGGTCTCGCAGCGCGGGGCAGCACAGGCCTCCCACCATGCCAGGAATGCGGCTGAGGTCACGAAGCGCGTCATCGCCAAGGTCGCGGGCAAGGCTCAGGCGGCGGCGCCGAGCCAGCCGGCCGCGCCGGCGGTGGCAGCACGGGGGCTACCGAACCTCCCTCAGTCGGCGGGCGCAGCCGCCAACATTACGACGACCAGCAGAATTGGTCAGAGTTCGTATGCCGTTCGGCAAGCTGAAGCGCTAAGCGAGGCCGCCCAGAGAGACGTAGACACGCTCCTTGGCCAGCTTCGAGCGGGTAACATGAACCCTGGGATTGGAACCCGAGCGCTTGGCGGAGGCTTCTTTGAGCTGCGGGGGGCGAATGCAGGCCGGGCTATTGTCAAGCAGACGGGGGAAAGTAGTTTTGATATTGTTGGAAAGTTTCAAGGTCATGTGCGGGGTGACGCAGGGAACAGTGCGATCATTCAAAGGTTGATAGGTGACTATAATGCGCTCTGATGGGTCTGTGAAAGGAAGTTGCACGGTGCGTGAACTCGGTGGCGAGATTTGGGCAGAAATCTCTCGCAGGATCCCTGATGATGAGTTGGACTGGCAGAGAAAGAACAAGATGGTCGACTTGATCATGGGAGTTCTTGCGCGCCATATTGGCAACACTATTGAAAACGATCCGGATCTGCCAGTGTTTCCATCGCCAGTCGATGCTGATGGAGATAGCCCGATGTGAGATGTGGATCCCCGAGCTCGGCGCCGCCCGTATCCTATCCTTATGACATTGAACGCATTCTGGGGAATGGGTATGACGCCGAACTCGGCGTGGTTCGTATTGGGGTGCACGATTACGACCCGGCGATCGACCGGTTCACGACGCCGGATCCGCTGTTCCTCGAAGAGCCCGACCTGTGCCTCGCCGGCCCCGTCGATTGCAAACTCTGCGGGTATGCGCGGAACCGCCCGCTCGACTTCGTCGATCCAGAACGGACCAATCCGGTCCTGATCCAGCAGTTCTTGCAGCGGCTGGGCCCCATCGCTCAGAACGCCGGGCCTGCCGTAGTGCAGGTGGTGAGACAGACCGGGCCCGCCGCGGTGCAAGCGGCGAGACAGGCCGGGCCTGCCATCATGCAGGCAGTGAGGCAGGCGGGGCCTCGCCCGCAGACCATGAGGAGACAGGCCGTCGAGGTCACACGCGTCAACGGCCAGCCGCTGGCGACGTTCGGGTACAACGCGCTGGGGCAGCTCGACGAGGTGCGCTTTGGTAGTGCGGGCATGGTCGCCTTCGGCTACGACCCGCTGACACAGGAGCGCGTGAGCGTGGCGCAGACGACGGCGGCGCAGGCGACGTCGGTCGGGTGGCGGTTCAACAGCCGCGGGCTCACCGACGCCGAGGAGGTGGCGATAGGCGCGAGCCGGTGGACGCGGCAGTACGACTGCTCGGCCGAGGGGTTCCTGAGCGCGGCCGAGGACGCGGCGGCGACGTACGCGTACACGTTCGATGCGAGCGGGCTGCCCACGTCGATCACCGAGGCGGGCAGCACGCGGACGCTGGTATCGCACGGAGACACGCTGGTTGCCGGGAGCGTCGTGCACACGTTCGACGCGCTCGGCCGGACCGTGATGAAAGGGGACCTCGCGCTCGCGTATGGCCCGAACGGCCAGGTGGAGACGGCGAGCCGAGGCGGCTCGTCGTGGAGGTTCCTCTATGACGAGGATGGCCAGCGGCTGGCGAAGCTCACGGGGGAGGGCGAGCCGCTGGCGGCCTACCTCGATGATGGGAGCTACCTGGACGCCTCCGGGCTGATGGAGCCGGTGCATGTGGGCGGGCAGCTGGTGGGCCTGCTGAAGAACGGCGTCTTCCAGATGCTCGCGGTCGATCGGCGGGGCACGGTGATCGCGGACGCCGGGGGCACGGCGCGGCTGGCGTCGCCCTTCGGTAACCGCGCGGTGCATCCGTCGGATGCGGCGGCGGTGGACTACGTGGAGAAGGGGTATGACGCCGAGCTGGGCGTGGTGCGCATGGGGGTGCGCGACTACGACCCGGCGATCAACCGGTTCACGACGCCGGATCCGCTGTTCCTCGAAGCGCCCGACCTGTGCGTCGGCAGCCCCGTCGACTGCAATCTGTACGCGTATGCGCGGAACCGTCCGCTCGACTTCGTCGACCCGGAAGGGACCAATCCTTACCATTACGTGATCCAGATCGCGAATCGGGTGGCCCCCATCGTCCAGAACGCCGGGCCTGCCGTGGTGCAGTACGCGAGGCAGGTCGGTCCTGCGGTGGCGCAGGCGGTGAGGACGCGGGGGCCTGCGGCGGTGCAGGCGGTGAGACAGGCTGCACCTGTCGTCATGCAGATGGCGAGGCAAGCCGGGGCTCGCGTGCAGACCATGGGGAAACAGGCCGTCGAGGTCTCGCAGCGCGGGGCGGCGCAGGCCTCCCACCATGCCAGGAACGCGGTTGAGGTCACGAAGCGCGTCATCGACAAGGTCGCTGGCAAGGCTCAGGCGACGGCGCCGAGCCAGCCGGCCGCGCCTCCAGTTACCGCAAGGAAAGAAGCGGCGATCACGAAGGGTGAGCAAGTCACCGAGCAGGTGATCCGCGAGGCGATGAAGGGGGCTCCGCTGCAGTCGCAACAGGGCGGTGGTGTATCGTTGCGACTCGTTCAACAGTACGTGGATAAGCTGCTCGCTGGAGATGTCGCGCCGGCCATCAAGGTTGACGGCCAGATCATCGTCGATGGTAACCATCGGCACATTGCCGGTCGGATCCTCCAACAGGAACCCACGATTCAGTCGTGGGCCGGCGGGCGTGGTCCAGTGGTTCCATGGGATCAAATCAAGATTTCGACAGAGTGGTGATGCCAATGGTAACTATCAAATGTCAGACTGGTGACGATGTGGTTGTCGGTGCGGACTCGCTTTCGGGGGCGGACCTTTCCGGGTTGAATCTCCATCGGGCCATTCTTGACGGCCAAAATCTTCGAGGGGCAAAGTTCGTTGCCGCCGAGCTTCGTTCCGCATGGATCGAAAGAGCGGATCTGACCGGCTGCGACCTGTCGAACTCGAACCTTTTCAGCGCGGTGGCGACCGATGCGTTGTTCGTAGGCGCACAGCTTCGCGCAGCGGTGCTTTCCGCCGGAACATTCGATCGCGCGGACTTCACGAATGCCGATCTCCAGAGCGCCAGAGTTGGGCAGGCGAGCTTTAGGGGGGCAAAGTTGGGCGGAGCAAACCTCCGCTGCCAAGGCTTGGAGAAGGCTGAGTTGGAGCAGGCAGAGGCGGATCCCTCGACGAGATGGCCTGACGGTTTCGTGCCCGAAGCTCACGGCGTGATCATGCGAAACCGCGCAGAGTGATCCCTCCCCACACCAGCGCGTGGAGCGCGACGGCATCGCCACGGTCGCGTACGAGTACGACCCCGACACGGGCCTGCTCGTGGCCAAGCACTTCCTGTCGCAGGGCGGTGAGGAGGTGCGCTCCGAGCGCTGGCAGCACGACGCCATCGGCCGCGCGACACACGAGGTGCACACCGACGCTGCGTCGGGGGACACGCAGACGTACCGCTTCTATTACGACGGCGCGACACCGGATCAACCCGCGGCGAACGACTCGCCGGGGCTGCTCACGGCGGTGACCGGCGAGGGGTACACCAAGCTGTTCGCGCACCGGGCCGACGGGCAGATCGTCCGGAGCACGCTGACGCTGGACGGCTGGCGCACGGTGGAGACCGAGGTGGTGCGGTACGCCGAGAACGACGAGATTGCCGAGGAGACGACCACCGTGAAGGACGGCAGCGGGCAGGTGCTGTCGGCCGTGACGAAGCGGTACGGATGGACCACGTATGGGGCGCTGAGCACGATGCGCGTCAACGGCCAGCCGCTGGCGACGTTCGGGTACAACGCGCTGGGGCAGCTCGACGAGGTGCGCTTTGGTAGTGCGGGCATGGTCGCCTTCGGCTACGACCCGCTGACACAGGAGCGCGTGAGCGTGGCGCAGACGACGGCGGCGCAGGCGACGTCGGTCGGGTGGCGGTTCAACAGCCGCGGGCTCACCGACACCGAGGAGGTGGCGATCGGCGCGAGCCGGTGGACGAGGCAGTACGACTACTCGGCCGAGGGGTTCCTGAGCGCGGCCGAGGACGCGGCGGCGACGTACGCGTACACGTTCGATGCGAGCGGGCTGCCCACGTCGATCACCGAGGCGGGCAGCACGCGGACGCTGGTATCGCACGGAGACACGCTGGTTGCCGGGAGCGTCGTGCACACGTTCGACGCGCTCGGTCGGACCGTGATGAAAGGGGACCTCGCGCTCGCGTATGGCCCGAACGGCCAGGTGGAGAGGGCGACCCGGGGCGCGTCGTCGTGGAGGTTCCTCTATGACGAGGACGGCCAGCGGCTAGTGAAGCTCAGCGCGGCCGGCGCGCCGCTGGCGGCCTATATCGGTGATGACATCTACCTGGACGGCTCCGGGCTGACGGAGCCGGTGCACGTGGGCGGGCAGCTGGTGGGCCTGCTGAAGAACGGCGTCTTCCAGATGCTCGCGGTCGACCGGCGCGGCACCGTGATCGCGGACGCCGGGGGCACGGCGCGGCTGGCATCGCCCTTTGGTAACCGCGCGGTGCATCCGTCCGATGCGGCGGCCGTGGACTACGTGGAGAAGGGCTATGACGCCGATCTGGGTGTGGTCCGCATGGGGGTGCGCGACTACGACCCGACGATCAACCGGTTCACGACGCCGGATCCGCTGTTCCTCGAAGAGCCCGACCTGTGCCTCGCCAGCCCTGTCGATTGCAACCTGTACGGGTATGCGCGGAACCGTCCGCTCGACTTCGTCGACTCGGAAGGGACCAACCCTGTCATGCACTTCCTGCAGCAGACCGCGCAGCGGGTGGCCCCCATCGTCCAGAACGCCGGGCCTGTCGTGGTGCAGTACGCGAGGCAGGTCGGTCCTGCCGTGGCGCAGGCGGTGAGGACGCGGGGGCCTGCGGCGGTGCAGGCGTTGACCAGGGCCGCACCTGTCGTCATGCAGATGGCGAGGCAAGCCGGGGCTCGCGTGCAGACCATGGGGAAACAGGCCGCCGAGGTCACGCAGCGCGGGGCAGCGCAGGCCTCCCACCACGCCAGGAACGCGGCTGAGGTCACGAAGCGCGTCATCGCCAAGGTCGCGGGCAAGCTGCCGACGGCGGCGCCGAGCCAGCCGGCCGCGCCTCCAGTGGCCGCAAGTAGACTGGTCGGTGCGAATGAGCTGAAGACCGCGCTGAGCACTGCGTCAGATGCGTACAAAGGGACGACGCGCCTCGGACACGCGTTGTCAAAGCATGCCGGACGGCATCCTGAGATTTGGGGCAGGATGACGGGCAATCAGAGCACGTGGCACCAACAAGCATTGAATCATTTTAGGGACATTGTGCGAGGACCTGGCGACTTCGCCAAGGTGACGGATCCGAAGACAGGCCTTCAGTGGGTTGAAAAGCGGCTCCCTGATGGTCGAGGTATTCGGCTTAACCAGGATTTTACATTCAATGGGTTCGTGGACTGATGGGACAACTACTGGAAGTTGTGTTCGAGGGGCTGCAAATCTCTGCCGCGCAGGATCTGGTGAACGAGATTGTTGCACGATCGGCTGGCGTCGCTCGTGCGGTGCTTGAAGGCGACGACTGTGATCCGGGTATATCAGTTGCAGACTTGCTTGGTCGCGTGTCTGGTGCAGCGTTGCTGCTGCTCCGTTCGATGGACCTGCCCAAGTATGGGACGCTCGAGGACGTTTCTGTAAGACTGCTGAGATCAGAGGAGTTGATCGATGTGGAGCTAGGTGTCGATTTGGACGATGTCGAGTGCCCGCGCGCCTTGGAGGATGCCCTGTTCTGCTTTGCGGTAGAGATGGCAGAGCGTCACGAGGTGTCTCGCTTTTACGCTGGACTTGAGCCGGCGGCAGATGAGGAAACGCGACTCTTCACGGGCCGAGAGAAGGGGCCATTCCAGTTTCCGAAAAGCTGAGCTGCTGTGGCTTGCTGAAATCGGATCTTCGACGGACGTCGGGTCGAACGAACGCGAGGGGGTCGGATCCATCGCCCGTGCAGTGGGCCCCGCCCAGGATGCGCACCTGGGTAGCTTCACGCGCTAACGGACAACAGGGACCTGGGCCTACCCCGGTGCCATAGAAATGCGATATCCGGGCCCGCCGCGGTGCAAGCGGCGAGACAGGCCGGGCCTGCCGTCATGCAGGCGGTGAGGCAGGCGGGGCCTCGACTGCAGACCATGGGGAGACAGGCCGTCGAGGTCATGACGCGCGGGGCAGCGCAGGCCTCCAACCACGCCAGGAACGCGGCAGAGGCCACGAAGCGCGTCATCGCCAAGGTCGCGGGAGGGAAAGGCGCAGGCGGCGGCGCCAAGGGTACCCGCCGCGCCTCCGGCGGCCGTGAGGGCGGCAGGAGATGTCGCGAGCAACGCAGTTCAGGCTCAACGGCTTCGTGTTCCGCTGGCGACAGACGAAATTCTGAAGGCTCAGCGTATCGGTAGCGGTTTGAAAGGGGACTGGGCACATCGGGCGGCGAGCTTCGTCAGTCGGGAGCCGCTTGAAGCTGGAAAACTTTTCGGTATCCGGGGAGGAAATGGTATGCAGCGAACACTGCTGCAGGCGACGGGCGAAGTGAACGGAGGGGCCGGGATCTTTGAAGACATCCTGGAGCCGAGCAGCGTCGTGTCCCATCAGCGGTTCATTCCCGGTGAGTTCATCAATGGTATGCCCAACCAAAAAGTGGTGCAGTAGAGGTGCAGATGGAACTGGTCGCAGTGAGCATCCCGTATAACTTTATCGAAGGCAGAGTTCGACTGAGCTGGCGCGAGGTTGGTTTTGGTCTCGATGAAAAATTGTTGGATCCGGGGGCGCCAGCCTGTGTCGCGGCTGCCCAGATCGCCGACAGTGATAACTCCGCCTCGGTTCTCGTTGAGCTGGCAGGTTTGGAAGAAGCAGAGAACGATGCGATTCGCACCCATGTGGAGATCCTTGCGAGCGCTGAACCCGAGGAGGATATCGAGGAGATTCGTCGAAAATGGCTCTATCTCGCGTTGGTATGGATATTTGAGCACAGGGAGGAGTTTGCTGACCCGCTGCGGTGCGTCGAGGGAGCGTATGCGGACTTCGGCTATCCAGAACGTGTCGCCTGCTTTATTCGGTATATGCCATCCGATGAGCCGGATCTCGGGAGCGTAATCCTGAACGAGCAGAGGTTGTTCGATAAATGGCGGCAGTATCTCGAAGAGGAATCTAGCAGGTACACCTCATCTTAAGCTTTCTGTGCGGCCCAAACACGGTGGGAGCGGCCCAGCGGCTGTGAACGCAGGCGGCGCGGATCAAGGCGGAGCAGCTGCCTCGAGTTGGGTGCATCCGCTTCGTCCCGCCGAAAAACTGGAACCCCTCCAACCCGGCGAAGGGCCCTGGCGGTGGGGTCATCGACAGGTTCGGCAATGAGTGGGTCAGAGAACCTACCAGACCAGCGGAGAGGCTTTCGAGTGGGACGTGCAGCTCTCCAGCACCGGCAGGGCTCAGCTCGGGTGAGCGTCGCCGCACATGCGACACCTGAACGTGAGCAGCGCCAAGAAGATGGGGGCCCCCGGGCGTCCTCCTGAGCGCGTTCTTTGAGGGGCGACAAACGAAGCCCCCTCAGAAAACTTGTCGAGGTCCTCCGAGGGGGCTCGCCTCCGAGTTGCCAGAAACGGAGGAGCCCATGTTCGATCAATTCACGCTCAAGGGCGAGTTCTTCGCGACGTTGGAGGCCCTGGACCGGGCGATCGCGCGGCGGGTTGCGGCGAGCCGGTGCCCGGCGTGCGGGGGGCCGCTGCACGCGGGCAACTACACCCGCAAGCCGCGGGGCGCGCTCATCGCGCCGGAGGGCGAAGCGTTCGTCGTCCGCTTCAGCTTCTGCTGCGGCCGCGAGGGGTGCCGGCGGCGCGCGACGCCCCCGTCGCTTCGATTCCTCGGCCCACGCGTGTACCTCGGCGTCGTCGTGATCGTGGCGAGCCTCGCCGCGCAGGCGCTCGGCACCGCCGGCGCGCAGCCGACCGGCGTTCCGCGGAGGACGACGCGCCGATGGCTCGCCTGGTGGCGCGGCCCCTTCCTCGCGAAGGAGGTCCTGCTCGCGATCCGCACCCGGCTCGTCGGCGTCGATATCGGCGGGATCCCAAGGTCGATCATCGAACGGCTTCCCGGCACGGCCGACGAGCAGATGGGCACGATGCTCCACCTGCTCGCGCCGCTCACGACGGGCTCGGTCCTCGATGGATCACGTTTTTTGAGGGACATCGCATGACCACGGCGCCACGCAGAAGATGTCATTCGGCGTGGATTCCGCGGTGAGATAGGGTTTCCCCGCCCGGTAGGTCCGTTCGCCGACCGCGCAGGAGACCTCATGAGCCACGAGCACCGGACGCGCGCGCGCCCGCCAAGGGCCCGTCTGCGCCTTTCGATCCGGAGGAGGAATCGATGAGCCACGACGACCAGGCGCCCATGCGCCTGCGCTGGGCGCGGATGCGCTTCTCCATCATCAGCCACCTGCTCGCCTCTCCGCCGGAGCCCGGCGAGCTCGCGAGTCGGATCGCCGAGCTCGCCGCGAAGTCCTGGCGACACCCGACCAAGGGCTCGGTGATCCGGCTCTCGCCCAAGACCATCGAGCGCATGTACTACGCGGCGCGCAGCGCGGATGACCCGATCAGCGTGCTCGCGCGCAAGGTCCCGAAGCACGCCGGCTCGCAGCCGAGAATCACGACAGCGGTCGCGTCCGCGATCGAGAGTCAGTATCGCGATCACCCGCGCTGGACCTGGCAGCTCCACCACGACAACCTCGTCGCGCTCGCAAAGACAACCCCCGCGCTCGACCCGGTGCCCAGCTACACCACAGTGCGCCGTTTCATGAAGGCCCACGGCATGTATCGCATCCAGAGGAGGCGCCAAGGCAGGGCGGTCGAATCGGAGATCGTGCCGCGCGAGACGCGCTCGTACGAGCTGGCCTATGTCAACGCGCTCTGGCACTACGACTTCCACGAGGGCAAGCGAAAGGTCATCACGGCCAGCGGGGAGCTGAAGACACCCTATCTCTTCGGCCTGCTCGACGACTGCTCGCGGGTGTGCTGCCACGCGCAGTGGTACCTCGACTGCGAGAACACCGAGAACCTCGTGCACGGCTTCAGCCAGGGGATCCAGAAGCGGGGGCTGCCGCGCGGCGCCTACAGCGATCGTGGAGGTGCCATGAAGGCCGCCGAGATGCGAGAGGGGCTCGAGCGGCTCGGCATCGCGCAATATCTCACGCTGCCGAACAGCCCTCATCAGAACGGCAAGCAAGAGCACTTCTGGACGCTCGTCGAAGGGCGGCTCATGCCGATGCTCGAGGGCGAACCGAACCTCACGCTCGACTTGCTCAACACCGCGACCCAGGCGTGGGTCGAGCAGGAGTATCACCGCACCGTCCACGGCGAGCTCAAGAAGACTCCGCTCGAACGCTACCTCGAAGGCCCCGACGTGAGCCGCCCGAGCCCCGACTCCGAGGCGCTGCGCCGGGCCTTCCGCATGGAGATCTCGCGCCACCAGCGCCGGAGCGACGGGACGGTCACGATCGAGGGCGTGCGCTTCGAGGTTCCCTCGGCCTACCGAGTGCTCGAACGTCCACGGATTCGTGTCGCGCGCTGGGATCTCTCCAGCGCAGAGCTCGTCGACCCGCGCTCGGGCGCGCACCTCGCCACGCTCTTTCCGCTCGACAAGGAGAGGAACGCGGACCGCGCGCGTCGCGCGCTCACCGAGATCACCGCGCCGCTGGCTCCGTCGAGGAAGCCCCCCGGTATCGCGCCGCTCCTGCGCCAGCTGATGGCCGAGTACGCGGCCACGGGCCTGCCGCCCGCCTACCTGCCCAAGAACACGGAGGAGGATTGACCATGATGAGTCGACTCCTGTCTCTCTACAGTTTGAAGTACATTCCCTTCCGCGCCGATGTACCCGCGGAGGCCCTCTACGTCTCGCCGCCCGTCGACACCTTCCTTCGTCGCGTCGAGCTCGGTTTGGCCCACGGCGGCTTCGCCATGCTCACCGGCGATCCCGGCACGGGCAAGAGCATCGCTTTGCGCCTGCTCGCTGCGCGGCTCGGCGCCCTGACCGACGTGGTGGTCGGCACCATCGAGCATCCCCAGAGCAGGGCCGGCGACTTCTACCGCGAGCTCGGTGATCTCTTCGGAGTCCCGCTCTCGTCCAGCAACCGCTGGGCAGGCTTCAAGGCGCTTCGCGCGCGCTGGGCCGAGCACTTCGCCACGACGCTTCGCCGGCCCGTGCTGATCCTCGATGAGGCGCAGGAGGCGAGCACGCCCGTGCTCAACGAGCTGCGCATCCTCTCCAGCAAGGACTTCGATTCGAGGCAACTGCTCTGCGTGGTCTTCGCCGGCGACTCCCGTCTCCCCGAGCGTCTCCGCACCGCCGAGCTCTTGCCGCTCGGCTCGCGCATCCGTCGCCGGCTCGTCCTCGACTACGCCTCTCGCGACGAGCTGCTCGCTTGCCTCGACCACGTGCTCGCCGCTGCGGGCAACCCCTCCTTGATGACCGCGGAGCTCAAGGCCACGCTCGCCGACCACTCCGCCGGAAACTACCGCGTGCTCATGAACCTCGCCGACGAACTGCTCGCTGCCGCCGCCGAGCGCGAGCTGCCGCGGCTCGACGAGAAGCTCTTTCTCGAGGTCTTCGGCGCGGCCCCGAAGCCCAAGTCCGCGAACCGCAAACGGTGAACCCGGAGGCCCCCATGCCACGCACCACCAACGTCACGCTGCCGATCCCCGAGCCCCTCGCGCTGCTCGACGCGACGCTGCTTTTCCTCATCCAGGTCCTGCTCGCGCAGCACCCCGATCTGCTCGCGCCCCCCGAGGCGCCCGCGCCCCGCAATCCGGGCCTGCGCGCCGCCAGCCGCATCTTCGAGGCCGTCCGCGAGCTCCACGCCGCGCTCGACAGCTACCGCGCCTTCCTCCCTGCCGATCACTCGCGGGCGCTCGGCGACGAGCAGCCCGGCGACGACATCCCGTTTTGAGGCGACCCCGCCCGCGCACGGCTCATCACGCCGTGCGTCCCTCGATCTTCGCGCTCAAAGGCCCTCAAACTTCGTGCTCGTGTCCGTCCTGGCGTCGCGGCCCGGCCATGCCCAACGCCGCGACCGCCATGACGCCGCGCGTCCCTCAATCTTCGTGCTCGGCACCCCCTCAAACTTCGCGAGCACGCTCAAACGTCTCGTTGAAAGGAGAGATCACGCACTGATATGGAGCCGAAATTCGATTTTTACGAGGTTGTATCCATTCTCCCCTGCGATGCAGTCCCGGGGCGGTTGTGGGGCACGTGCGGGGTCGTCGTGGGGCGCTCCGGCGGCGACGGCGTTGAATGGGAGTATGCCATCCAGGCCTTCGCCGACGAGAACTGCTGCTGGCAGCTGGAGGAGCGGTGCCTGCAGACGGAGGGACGGAAGATGTCCAGAGATGACGTGTACACAGGCGAAGTGATGGGCGTGCGCGTCGATCCAGCGACCGGGAAGGGGTCGCCCCGGACATGAGCGACGTCGGGCCGCCTCGCTGACCACATCCGCTTCCTCAGTGCGGCGCGCTGCGCCAGGCGCTGCCCGGCCAGCTCGCCCGTCAGCCCGCCGCCCATCTCACCACCTCCCTGATCCCCCAACTGCCGCGAAGTAGGCTATCGCAGTCCGAAACATTCTCAATTTTTCCGCGAGCAACAGCGGATCGCCGAGCTGCGCATCTGAGAACCAATCGAAGTCAATCGAAGACCTATGGCCCAGGCGCAGCGCCAGGGCGGTGCCGCCGCCGAGGTAAAGGCCGCGAGACGTTGCCGGAGGACCGAGCAGATCCAGGGCCTTCCGTTGTGCTGCGGTGAGGATTCCTCGGTGTAGCTTCATGACCGGTCCTCGAGAACCAAATGGACTTCTTCTTGTCGTCCATCCACAAACGAACGCTCTTCTCCGGAAGCTCCAGGATGAGCTGCCAGAACCGGAGTTGACGCGGAGCGAGCGCGCGCCCCCTGGTTTTGGTCAGAAAGTCGCGTAGCGAGCCGTCTCCCAGCTCGTCCCTGAGCCACCGCCACGTGGACCAGGAGCCGCGACTGAGGAGCCGTTCGATGATCATCGCGCGGTCGGCTTGCCACGTCAGCTCGTCGAAATCGTACTCCCAGAAGAACGGCCGGAGCAGCTCGGGCAGCTTGTCGTTCCCCGAGCGGCGCGCGCGGCCTCTGGTCGGCAGTGTTTCCCCGCGGGGAGCGGGCTTGGGCTCGGACGTCGGGCACACGGTACTGGCACCTTACCATGGTTGCGACGTGTTCACGCGAACGGTCGCCAGATCTCCCGCCCTGCGAGATCCTCATCGTTCTCCCGTCTCCCCTCGCTCACCCCGCGACCTCCAACGCCTCGCCGAGGTGGCGGCGGATGCTTGCCCGCGCCCGGTAGGCCCAGAGGCGGGCCGCCATCTCGGTACACCCGAGCCGCGCCGCGACCTCGTCGAGGCTGTTCCCCTCCTCGGCACCAGCCGGAACGCCTCGACCTGGCGTGCCGGGAGCCCCCCGAGCACCTGCTCGACCGCGCCCGCCATCCGGCGCGCGGCGAGCTCCTCGTCGGGCGGGACCCGCGGCGCGCGTGGGCGTGGCGCCGTCCAGCGTGTCGGGCGCGCCAAGCCGCTCGCGCCGGGCGGAGCGCAGATGCTCGATGAACAGGCGGCGCGCGATCATCGCCGCCCAGGGCGCCACGCTCGCGCCGCGCCGGTAGCTCGCGTGCGCTCGTGCGCGGGTCAGCCGACCCTGTGCTCGACGCTAGGCGCCTGGGCCTGCCGGCGGAGCTCGACGTTGAAATGCTGGAGCACCCAGCGCTCCGCGTCGGTCATCGACGAGAAGACCCTGACGGGATGCGGCGGCGGCTTCAGCCAGTTGAGCGCGGTCAGGATGCCGTTCACCAGGCTGGAGTCGCCCACGATGCCGGACGCGAGCAGGTGCGCGCGCGCTTGCCGCTCGTAGTCGGCGTACATCTGCGCGACGGCTCGCCGCTGCACGGCGTTCGGCATGCTGCTGCCGCGCGTGTCGTTGATCAGGCCGAACGGCCCCGACACGATGAGCTGGATCATGCCGCGCATCAGCACGTCCCAATCGTCCTGGGTGTAGTGCTCGCCGGCCCGCATCACGACCAGCGGATAGCGCGAACGATCCAGCTCAATCCCGCGAGCCAAGGCGGCCTCCGTCCCGACGAACGCCACGCTGGACCGAAACGCGGATGGACTCGTACGAGAGGGCGGTCGCGGAGCATGCGGCGGTCATGTACGTCCCGGTCGGTTCAGAAGGGCAGCATTAAAATGAAGAGCAAAGCGATTCGCGGCTGTCAATGACAAATCACGGCGCTGATCCGAGGTGACAAGAATCGCCTGCCCGCCCGCGCCTCCTGAACAGCCACGCTGTATCCATCATTTCTGCGCGCTCCGGAGGGATCGTCGCGGGGGACGGCGGGACACGGACGCAAGTGCCCGAAATTGTTGCCTAACCACGGCTGTGTTGAGCGCCTCCGCCCCCCTCTGCCTCCGCGTCGATGGCGCCAGCGCCGCCGCCAGCGCCGCCGGCGCCGAGACAGAGCCGCGGACGTGGGACGGCGCCCTGTCACCCGCCGTCGTAGGGCCCCGGAAACACCGGCCCCGGCGCGAGCAGCTGAGTGCCGTCCATCAACCAGACAGCCGCCTGGTTCGTTCCTTTGGCGTACCAGAGCACGTCCGCCATGCCGTCGAAACTGCTGTCGGAGGCGGGGCGCGCCTCCCAGCCGCGGCCGAGCGGCCCCGGGATCACCGGCCCTGCCGCGATCACCAGGGAGGCGCCCGCCATCAGCCAGACGGCCATGAGGTTCCGCTCCGTGTCGTTCCAGAGCACGTCCGCCATGCCGTCTCCGTCGTAGTCCTGCGCGGTCACGACGTGAAAGCCGGGGCCGAGCCCCGGGAGGATCGGCCCCGGCGCGAGAAGCTGGGCGCCCTCCATCAGCCAGACGGCCATCAGGCTCTGCTCTTCGTTGTCCCAGATCACGTCCGCCATGCCGTCGCGGTTGAAGTCGCGCGCGCTGCGCGCCACCCAGCCCTGGCCGAGCGGCCCCGGGATGACCGGCCCCGGCGCGAGCAGCTGCGGTCCATTCATCGTCCATGTCGTCATCACGTTCTGATCTTTGTTGTTCCAGATCACATCCCCCATGCCGTCGCGGTTCAGATCGGACACCCCGATCACCTTCCAGCCCTGGCCGATCGGCCCCGGGATGATCGGCCCCGGCGAGAGCAGCTGGCTCCCTTCCATCAGCCATATGGCCACCAGGTTCTGGTCGATGTTGCGCCAGAGCACATCCGCCATGCCGTCGGAGTTGAAGTCACCCGCGTTGACCGCCTCCCAGCCCTGGCCGAGCGGCCCCGGGATGACCGGCCCCGGCGCGACCAGCTGGGTCCCCTCCATCAGCCAGATCGCCGCCAGGCTCTTCTCGGGATGCTCCCAGAGCACATCCACCATCTCGTCGCGGCTGAAGTCATTCATACGGACGGCCTTCCACCCGTACCTGCTCGCCCGCTGCGTCGCGCGTCCCAGGGACGACGCCGCCGGCTCGGCGGACGAGCGGTCGTGGTCCGGCTCGATGCCCGGCGTGCAGGCCGGCATGGGGTGAATCGCGGCGATCGCGCACAGCGCAGCCCCTGTAGCCGCAGACCTCACACTCACCTCGCTTGCGGCTCGGGCGCGGGCGCCGACGCCGGCACGGGAGATCCGATCCGGTCCACGATCCTGAGCACGCCGAGCACGTACGCCGGCCGATAGCAAGCGCAAGGCCATCGAGACCATGTTGTGCGCCCGATCTCGGCGTGGTCACCCCATGTTGCCTCATCAGGCCATTCCTCGCTTCTTGCATCGAGGGCGTCATAGGTCTTCTCTGCTCATCGAGCAGGGCGCCCTCCAGGGCGCTGGGCGCGCACCACGTCGGTTGATCTCGCTTCCGGCCGCTGGTCGCCGCCTTCGGAAGAAAAGGCCTTTCGGGACACCGTGACGTCGAGGGAGACAATCCGTTCGGGCCGTTGCGCGGAAGGGTGCCTGTCGCGGAGAGCGTCAGTTGAGGCCAGCGGCGACGCTGGCGAGGCCGACCGTGAGATGGACGGCGGTGACGCCGACGAGGGTGCGGTGGCGCGCGTAAAAGAGGCCGAAGAGGACGCTCGCGGCGAAGGTGATGACCGCGAAGGCCAGCGAGACATACAGGTGGAACACGCCGAAGAGCACCGAGGTGACGATGATGGGCGCGAGGCGCCCGGCGTCGGGCAGGAGCCGCTCGAGCGAGGTCTGGATCACGCCGCGCGCGATGAACTCCTGGAGCAGGCAGTGCGGCCCATAACTCGCGAGGAAGATCGCGAACTCGAGGCCCGAATACCCCGCGACCGAGCCCCAGTCGAGCCACGGCTCGCCGCGCAGGGCCGGCCCCGCGCGGAGCGCGAGGCACGCGGCGAAGGCCATGGCGGCGATGACGAGCGCTTCGCGGAGGCTATGCCGCGCGCCCGAGAGCGTCACGCCGAGCCGCGCGAGCGGCAGCGGCTGCCGCCGGACGAACCACCCGATCGGCACGAGGAGCAGCAGCAAGAAACCCCACGAATAGCCCATCTGGAGCAGCGGCGGCAGATCGGCGCGGATGAGATCCCGGACGAGCTGCGCGACGCCGAAGAGGGCGATGACGACGAAGAAGAATGCCGCGAGCTCCCGGCGCAGCTCCAGGGCGTCCCGACCGCCGCGGCGGAGGAGCTCGATCTCGAGGCGGAGCAGGTCGTGATCGGCGTCGCTCGCCGCAGCCAGCCCAGCGCGCTCGGTCGAGCGGTCGCGCCGGCCGGTCGACGGGCGCGCGTCGCGGGCGGCGGAGCCGGCGAGGAAAGGAACATGGTGTGGGTCGATCACGTCGGAGGAGGATTCGAGCAAGCTCATAAGACTATCCCCATTGAACCAGCCATGATGTCACGCCTCTGGGCGAGCGATCAAGCGCGTGAGAGGTTCGCCGTTGTAACAGCCAGCGTGGTTCGCGTTGTTTACGTCGTTCACGTCTGGTTGCCGCGGCGGGTACCAGCTCGGCGCGGCGGGTACCAGGCCGGCGCGGCGGGCACCAGGCCCAGCCGTTCGTCGGAGCGTTGCGAGCGTTGCGCGCGTTGCGAGCTTTGCCATGGGCGCGCGTGCCGCTATCAGAGAGGTCGTTCCTCCGAGCCCAGCGCGATGCCGCGGACGAGCGGGCGCCGAGCTGGGCGAGGACGGTACGACAGGGGGCAGACCACACCGTGCGGCTCGGGATCCGGCTTCAACTCTTGTTCGCGCTCGGCGCGCTGCTCCTCCTGGCGTTCGTGCCGCTCTTCTTCGCCGTGGCGAGCCTCACGCGGGCCACGATGAGCGGCGCGCGCGCGTCGAGCGCCCGCGCGATCGGCCGCGCCATCGCCGGGCACGTGGCCGCGGCGCGGATGACCCGCTCCGCCCCGGAGCTCTCGCTCCTGCTAGAGGCGCAGCTCGGCCCGGACGGGGCGTCGGCGATCGGCGTCTACGACGCGGCCGGGGCGCTCTCGGGCCGCGCCGGGGAGCCGGAGATCGCGGCGGCGCTGCCCGCCTCGGTGGAGGCCGGCACGGAGGTGCTGAAGACGGTGCGGACGGCGCGCGGCGATGCGCTGCTGGTGGTCGTCCCGGAGCCTGCGCGCGAGGCGGCGTCTCTCGCGGAGCCGGCGCCCGCGACGTCGACGGGCTCCGTGGCCGTGCTGGTGCCGACCGACCCGTCGACGGTGGCCGCCGCGCCGCTCGTGCGGATCGTGGCGCTCTACACGGGCATCGTGGCGCTGGCGCTGCTCGTGTTCGCGTACATCTCGATGACGCACCTCGTGGTGCGGCCGATCGACGCGGTGTCGGAGGCCGCGCGCCGCGTGGCCGGCGGGGCGCGCGACCTGGAAGTGCCGCGGGCCGGCGCGCGGGAGCTCGCGGAGCTCGGCGCGAGCCTCGCGCTCATGACGGGCCGCCTCCGCGCCGACGAGGAGTCGCTGCGGGCGAAGATCGCCGAGATCGAGCGCTACGCGGCGGACCTGAAGAGCGCGCAGGAGCGGCTTGTCCGCTCGGAGCGGCTCGCGTCCGTGGGGCGCCTGGCGGCGGGGCTCGCGCACGAGATCGGCAACCCGCTCGCGGCGATCCTCGGCCTGCAGGATCTGCTGCTCGCCGGGGGCCTCACGCCGGCCGAGGAGCGCGACTTCGTCGAGCGGATGAAGCGGGAGACGGAGCGGATCCACAAGATCCTGCGCGACCTGCTCGACTTCGCCCGGCCCGCGGCGCGGGGCGCGGCCGAGGCCGGCGACGACGGAGAGGCAGGGCACCTCCCCTCGGGGTCGGTCGCGGAGGCGATCGGCGACGTCGTCTCGCTCGTCACGCCGCAGAAGGCGTTCCGCGCGATCGAGCTCGAGCGGGACGTCGCGCCCGACGTGCCGGCCGTGCCGCTCGCGCACGGGCAGCTCGTGCAGGTGCTCCTGAACCTGCTCCTGAACGCGGCCGACGCGGTGCCGCGCGTCGGGGGGCGCGTGGCGGTGCGCGCGTCGCGGGGCGCGGGCGGGGGCGCGCGGATCGAGGTCGAGGACAACGGGCCGGGGATCGCGGAGGCGGTCCGCGAGACGCTGTTCGAGCCGTTCATCACGACCAAGGAGGTCGGCGAGGGGACAGGGCTCGGGCTCGCTGTGTGCCGGGGGCTCGTGGAGGCGGCCGGCGGGACGATCGGGGTCGAGCGAGGCGCGGACGGCGGGGCGCGGTTCGTGGTGCTGCTGCCGGGGGCGGCGACGGGCATGGGTGATGGGAGGGCCAACGCGCGATCCCAGGCTCGATTCCAGGCGAACGGAGCGATCGGCAGTGGCCCTCGCTTCTCCCGTCTGGCGGCGAGCCCCCGCCCTCCCCTGGGCGGGAGCGCTCTACTCCTCGGCGGCGCCCGGAATCCACCACGAGGCGACCGCGAGCTCTCCGTTGAAGGGCGGTAGCACAGCGCGCTCGTCGTCCTGCGCGGTCGCCGTGAGCGCCGGCCTCCCACCGACCGTCTCGAAGACCTCGACCAGCCGGCGCATCGGGTCCACGATCCAGCTCCAGCCGACGCCGGAGCGCGCGTAGAGCGGCAGCTTCACCGCCACGTCGTCGCGGGCGGTCCGCGGCGACAGGACCTCGCAGCACCAGTCGGGGAGGATCGTCAGCGGGTTCTCGTCCGGCAGCTCGGGGACCCGCTCGACCCGGAAGCCGCACAGGTCAGGCACGGCGAGCCGGCCGCCGGGGAAACGGATCTCCGTCTCGGGCTCGATCCACCAGCCGACGCCGCCGACGTTCGCGTCGAACGGGACGAGGCCGTGCAGGCAGAGCCTGGCCGCGCGGCGGTGGCGCTTCCCGGGCCGCGACATCGTTCGGAGGACGCCGGGCTCCAGGATCTCGCCCGTCAGGTGCTCGGGCAGGGCGCGGATGCTCCGGTAGAGCTCCTCGAAGGTCGGGGGGGTCGTGGCGGGTTGACCCATGCCGACGAGCGTATCCGATCGCGCGCGGTGCGCGAGCGGCGATCGGGCCGCGTCAGTTCACGTCCCGCCCCGCGGACGGCCACGGGCGCTCGCCGCCGAGCTGATCGAGCTCCTTCCGGAGCTCGTCGGTCGGCGCGAGCACCTGCATCCGCTCGAGCACGCTGCGCAGCCGCGACGCGTCCGAGCGGCTCGAGTAGATCGACCGCAGGTTGTTCAGCATGCGCACCAGGATCTGCCGCTTCTGCGCGGGCACGAGCAGCCGCGGCTCCGGATCGCGCGTGGCGCCCGTGGCGCGGGTGTGCAGCGCGCGCAGGTCGTCCCGGCCGAGCAGGCGGCCCTCGAACGGGTCGATGAGCAGCACGCCGCCGCGGACCGGCGTCCTCACGAGGAAATGGCCCGGGAACGAGACGCCCTGGGCCTCGAGGCCCGCGCGCCAGCACACCTCGAGGAGGACGACGGCCAGCGTGATGGGGATGCCCGTCCGGCGATCCAGGACCTCGTGGAGGTAGCTG
Organism: Sorangium sp. So ce302; assembly: GCF_051530145.1. Lineage (GTDB taxonomy): Bacteria > Myxococcota_A > Polyangia > Polyangiales > Polyangiaceae > Sorangium > Sorangium cellulosum_B. Next base: position 12,249,922 of record NZ_CP150326.1, read on the forward strand.
TTCTTCGGGTCGTAGTAGTCCCCGGAGTTCCCGTGGAACCCGAGGTCGCCGTAGAACCAGCGGAGCAGCTGCTCGATGGGGCCGCTGCCCGGCGTCGCCTCCGCGGCGCGCAGGGGGCGATCGACCGCGCGCCGCGCCTCGCCGCCGAGCCGGTCGAGCACGCCGAGGTAGTGCGGGATGTCGAGGCCCGGGTACGCGGCGTCGTCGATGAGGAGCGCCGCCTCGGCGAGGTCGAGCTCATCCTCCGGTCTCCCGGCGATATGCGCAAAGAGCGTCAGACTCACCGGCGCGGCCATCGAACCGAGCGTAGCGCCACCCGACAGAGGTGGTCTAGGCGTCCCGCGCGCCGTCGTCGAGCCACGCGTCGACGCGGACCCCGACCAGGTTGCGCTTCTCCATCGCCGCCAGGATGCGCGGGAGCGCCAGGGGCCCCGCGGGCGCGTGGTCGTCGCGCTCGGCCGCGTCGTGGAGCAGCACGATCGCCCCGTCGCGGAGCCCCGGGATGATCCGCGCCGCCACCCGCCCGGGGTCCGCCCCGGCGAGCCCGTCGAACCCCCGCGCCGACCAGCCGATTACGTCGAGGTCGAGCGCGTCCACCACGCGGGCGATGCGCGGGCTCGTATGGCCGACCGGCGGCCTGAAGAGGGTGGGGCGGGCGCCGGTGATCCGCTCGATGACGTCGAGGTTCTGCCGGAGGTCGCGCTCGACCCGGCGGGCCGAGCGCAGCGAGAAGAGCCGGTCGTGCGCGTGGCTGTGCAGGGCGATGGCGTGGCCGCGCGCCGCGATCTCGCGGACGAGCTCCGGGTGGGCCTCGGCCTTGCGGCCGATGACGAAGAACGTCGCCTTCACGCCCGCCTCGTCGAGGAGCGCGAGGACCGCCGGCGTGTGCTCCGGGCTCGGCCCGTCGTCGAAGGTCAGCGCCACGCCCCGCGCGCCGGGCGGGCCGCGCTTCACGACGTCGACGAACATCCCGAGCCCGAGGAAGAAGACCCCGCACAGGACGAGCGCGAGATAGCCGGCGATGGCCGCGCCCGCGACCGCCATGGGCACCGGCGCGACGAGCAGCGAGCGCGCGACCAGCGCGAGCGCGCCGAGCGACGCCGCGTAGAGGAGGGCCCGCGCGAACGGCACCGGCTACTTCTTCGCGCGCTTCTTCTCGGGCTCGAGCTCGAGGTCGTCGTCGAGCTCGTCCGCCGCGGCGGAGGCGGCGATGCGCTTGTTGTTGCCCCCGGCCGCCGCCTTCACCGCCGGCTTCGCGCCCGGCTTCTCCTCGTCCGAGGGGTCGTTGTCGGCCTCGTAGAAGCCGCCGAGCAGCGCGGCGATCGCGGCGAGCGACGTGATCGCCAGGCCGCCGAACGTCCCGGTGCTCCCCGCGGCCTCGCCGAGCGACAGGTTCGCGCCCCCGAGCTCGCCGAGCGGCAGCGGCACCGGCACCGTGAGCCACCTGCGCGCGGCGTACATCAGGCCGGCGCCGAGCAGCGCCCCGACGAAGGCCTTCATCCCCGCCTCGATCTTCGCGTCCTTCGCCCAGATGGGCTTGCCCGCGACCAGCCCCACGAGGACCCCGGCGAGCGCCGCGGCCAGGTAGGCGACGATCGCCATGGGCGCGGCGAAGCCGAGCTTCGCCAGCGCGAAGCCCAGCAGGCCCCCCACGATGAGCCCCTTCACAACCCCGAGGATCAGGCGACCCAGCATCAGCTCCATCCTTGGCACGACGCGGGGCGCCGTTCAACATGGCGCAGCGCCATGGCGCCGTTCAAACGCGGCCCCGCGCGGTCGCGTTCCCGGCGCCGTTCCGCGCCGTTCCGTACCGTTCCGCGCCGTTGCGTACCATTCCGCGCCGTTCCGCGCCGTTCCGCGACGTTCCGCAGGGCGCCGCGCTGTGAGCGCGACCGCGCGGCGCCATCGGGCCGCGCCAGGAGCGCGACCGCGCCGCGCTCCCTGTGGTAGACGGCCCCCCACCGCCCGGGTAGCCCGCTCCTCCTCGACAACGCGCTCGGCCCCGCCGCGCGCCGCGCCCCTCGCCGCAGCCTGACCCGGGGTCCGACCGGCCGTGCTCTTCAATACCCTCCGTTACGCCGAGTTCTTCGCCGCCGTCTTCGTCGGATCGTGGGCGCTCGTGCGGTACGCCGGCGCCTGGCCGCGCCTCGTGTTCCTGCTGCTCGTGAGCTACGGGTTCTACGCGGCCTGGGACTGGCGCTACCTGCCGCTCATCTTCGCCTCGTCCACGGTCGACTTCCTGCTCGCCCGCGCGATCGCCCGCGAGGAGCGGCCCCGGGCGCGGCGCGCGATGCTCATCGCCACCGTGGCGCTGAACCTCGGGTTCCTGGGGTTCTTCAAGTACTGGAACTTCGCGCTCGAGAACGCCGCGGCGCTCTGCGCCTTGCTCACGGGCGAGCCGGCGAGCGTGGGCCACGCGTTCCGGGTGCTCCTGCCGCCGGTCGGCATCTCGTTCTTCACGTTCGAGTCGATGAGCTACGTCGTCGACGTGTACCGGGGCGAGCTCCCGCCCCACAAGAGCTACCTCCGCTACCTGCTCTTCGTCGCGTTCTTCCCCCACCTCGTCGCCGGGCCGATCGTTCGCCCGCGGGACCTGCTCCCGCAGTTCGAGCGCGCCCCGAGCCTCACCCTCGAGGAGGGCGGGGAGGGCCTGTTCCTCGTCGCGATCGGCCTCGTGAAGAAGGTCGTCCTCTCCGACCAGCTCGCGCTCAACCTCGTCGACCGCGTGTTCGAGCGCCCGGAGAACTACTCGGCCCTGGAGGTCCTCGCGGGCGTCTACGGCTACGCCGCGCAGATCTACTGCGATTTCTCCGGCTACACCGACATCGCGATCGGCTCGGCGCTCCTGCTCGGCGTGCGGTTCCCGAAGAACTTCGACGCGCCGTACAAGGCGCACAACGTCGCCGATTTCTGGCGCCGCTGGCACATCTCGCTCTCCACCTGGCTCCGCGACTACCTGTACATCCCGCTCGGCGGCAACCGCGGCTCCGAGCTGGCGACGTACCGCAACCTGATGATCACGATGCTGCTCGGCGGCCTCTGGCACGGGGCATCGTGGAACTTCGTCTTCTGGGGCTTCCTCCACGGCCTCGGCCTCGCCGTGACGCGCGCCTTCCAGCGCGCGGTCCAGCGCCGGCGATCCGCCGGCGAGCGCGGGGGCGCGACCGCGAGCTCGCCCCTCTCCCGCGTTCCCCTCCGCGCGCTGTGTGTGCTGCTGACGTTCCACTACGTCTGCTTCGCGTGGATCTTCTTCCGCGTGCCGACGTTCTCGCAGGCCGTGCTCATCCTGCGGCAGATCGGCACGCTGACGACCTTCCACCCGAACCTCCCGCCCGTGCTGGTCGCGCTCCTCGGGGTCGCGCTCCTGTCCCATTACGTGCCGGAGCGCCTCTACGAGCGCGCCCGCGGCGCCTTCATCGCGGCGCCTGCGCCGGTGCAGGGCGCGCTGCTGTTCCTGGTGGCGATCGGGCTCCACGAGGCGGCGAGCGCGGCCGCGGTGCCGTTCGTGTACTTCCAGTTCTGAGAGCGGCGGTCACCCGCTTCGGATACGGGCCCATCTCGGCGTTTTCGGTGCTCAGCGCACTGGAGTGCGCTTCCGCGCCGAAAACGCCGATCTGGACCCGTCTCCTGTGCGGGTGACCGCCGCTCTGCGGCGCGTGTGCAGAGCGTGCGCGACGGGGCGGAGGGAGCGGGCGGGCCAGGCCGCGCGAGAGGCGGAGGGCGCCGGGATCGAGGGCGAACGCGGTGTGCTCGCCGGCCCGCCGCGGTTCATTTCTCGGGATTTCGAGCCGAACGGTGCATTACGCTCCCGCCGTGCGCCCGCCCCGTCTCGCCGCCCTCGCCCCCCTCGCCGTCCTCCTCGCCGGCGCGCTCTCGCCGGCGTGCAGCGTGTCCAACGTGCCGTCGAACGCGATGCCGATGATCCGGGCGCGTGCCACCTCCGACCTCGATTGCGCCGACAAGGACGTCCGCATCGAGGAGCAGCTCGGCGGTCATTTCAAGGCTGTCGGCTGCGGTCGCAAGGCGTACTACCGGGCCGCCTGCGAGGCGCTCCGGTGCGTGGTGAGCGGCGAGGGCGAGGCGATGGTCCCGTGGCGAGACCGCCCGGATCCGGCCGAGGTCGATCGGCAGCGGGACCGGCTGCCGTTCGAGTAGGCCGGGGCCCCGGCGCTTGCCACCGGCGGACCGCGGCTTTTCGGGCCTTTTTCGGGCACGCGCGGCCGGGCCTGAGGTAGCCTGCGCCGTCCCGGGGCTCTGCCGCGGGTTCGGCCATGGCCTACATCACCACCGAGAGCTGTACGTGACGGACACGGAGCAGGCCGACACCGACGCACGGCCCGAGCCGGATCCGAGCTCGCCGCCGGACGCGCAGGCCGACGCCGAGCCGCGGCGCCCGCCGAAGAAGCGCGGGAAGCGGCGCGACGAGAAGGCGGCGCCGCCCCCCGGCGACGACGCGCCGGCGCGCCCTCGCGATCCCGAGATCGAGCGCCTCGAGCAGGCGTTCGAGCGCGGCGACTACGCGCTCGTCCGCGCGGAGGCGGGGCGGCTCGTGAAGGAGGCCGAGCGCGACGAGCTCCGCCGCGCGGCGCGGGCGCTGCTGCGCCGGATCGACCCCGACCCGCTGGCCGTCGTCCTGCTCGTCGCGGCCATGGCGCTGCTCGCGTTCCTCGCGCTCTGGTACTGGTCCCACGGCCACGCGGCCCCGTGATCCCCGAGGAGGCAGCGCGGTGAACGCCGAGCCCGGACGTCCCTCACGCCGCCCCCCGGCGCGCTGGCTCGCCGCGCTCGCGCTCGCGCTGATCGCCTGCGGGGGCGCCCCGAGCCCGGGTCGGCCCGCGGCGTGGGACGCGGCGCCCGACGGGCAGCGGGGCGCCGCCTCGGGCACGCGGGCCGAGCGCTACTTCCCGCTCGTCGACGGGCACATCTACCACTACGCGACCATGAGCGAGGGCGGCGAGCAGGGCCTCCTCGTCGCGCGCGTGCACCGCGCGGACGCGCGCCGCGGCGAGCTCCGGTTCCCCTCGGGCGTGAAGCGCTTCGAGTTCACCGGCGAGGGCGTGATCCGCGGCGACACGGGCGTCTTCGTGCTCAAGGAGCCGATCGCGCCCGGCACCACGTGGACCGGCGAGCACGGCGGCCGCGCGCGGATCACCGCGGTCGACGTGGCGATCGAGGTGCCCGCGGGGCGGTTCACGGGGTGCGTGCAGACCGTGGAGGAGCGCCTCGGCGACAGGCCCGCTCGCTACGTGTCGACGTTCTGCCCGGACGTCGGCGTGGTCGTGATCGAGGCCGCGGGCGGGGCGAGCCACGAGCGGGCCGAGCTCAAGAGCTACGCGCCGCCCGTCGACATGGGCCCCGACGGCGTGCGGCGCGCCCCGGCCGATCCGCCTCCCGGCGCCGCGAGCGCGCCCTGAGCGCGCCGCGCGCGCTCCGCGGTGGAGGCCGCCCGCGTGCGCCCCGCCTCGCCGCGCGCGCTCGCCCGGCGGCGCATCCCGCTGCTTTTTGCGCAGACGCGCAATCCGTGCGACCCGTGCCAGGCCCTTCCGTTTCCTGGGGGGCGGGAAGTAGACTCCCGGCGCCGCTCGTGGCGCGGGCGCACCGCTTGCTGCGAACACGCCGCACGAACGCCGCTGGCGGCGCCTCTCGAATCACCAAGGACATGAATTACTGGGATTACATCCACGTCGAGGAGCTGCTCGCCCTCCAGGGTGGATTCGACGACGACGAGCAGAAGGTCGGCAACGACGAGGCCCTGTTCATCGTCGTCCACCAGATCTACGAGCTCTGGTTCAAGCTCATCCTCCGGGAGCTCACCTCGGCGCGCGAGCTCTTCCGCCAGAACCCCGTGCCCGATCAGAAGCTCGCCTCCGCGGCGCGCTCGTTCCGGCGGGTCGTCACCATCTTCGAGCAGGCGATCGAGCACTTCCGGGTCATGGAGACGCTCACGACCCGCGATTATCTCGATTTCCGCGATCGCCTCATCCCCGCGAGCGGCTTCCAGTCGGCGCAGCTGCGCGAGATCGAGCTCCTGCTGGGCCTCGACGACGCGCTCCGGATCCCGCTCGGCCGGGAGGGGAGCTACAAGGAGGCGCTCAAGACCGCGGACGGCGCGCCCTCGGCGGCCACGCGCCGCGTGGAGGCGAGGCTCGCGAGCGGGCCGAGCCTCAAGCACTTCCTGGACGAGTGGCTCTCGCGGACGCCGATCGACGGATCGAGCGAGCCGGAAGGCGTCGTGAGCTTCCTGCGCAGCTACACGCGCTCGATGCGCCAGGAGAACGAGCGCCGCGTCCAGATGGCGATCGACAAGGCGCTCACCCCGCCGGACGTCGAGCGGCTCCGCGCGCGCTACGAGGCGGAGAGCGCGGCCGCCGAGGCGTTCCTGCTCGCCGAGGACGATCCGGCGGCCGACGCGGCCACGCGCGAGAAGCGCCGGGCGGTCCGCGCGGCGATCGTCTTCATCGAGAGCTACCGCGAGCTGCCCCGGCTCGCGTGGCCGCGCGAGGTGCTCGACCGCATCCTGGAGATGGAGCAGGCCATGCTCATCTGGCGGCAGCGCCACGCGCGGATGGTCGAGCGGGTGATCGGCCGGCGCACCGGCACGGGCGGCTCCGCGGGCGTCGATTACCTCGACCAGACCGCGCTGCGCTACCGCGTCTTCGGCGATCTCTGGACGGTGCGCTCCCTGCTCTTGCGTAAGCCGAGCGTCCCTGAGCTCGAGCACGCATCGGATTACGGATTCCGTGTCGAGGACTCTCCGTGAAATCACTTCGCGATCACTTCTTGCGTCTTGATGCCCGTTCGCTCGGGTTGTTTCGCATCACCTTCGGGCTGGTCCTTATCGCCGACCTCTTCGGGCGGTGGCGATGGGTGCGGGACTTCTACTCGAACGAGGGCGTCCTCCCGAACCACAACCACCTCTTCAACCTCCGGGGCAAACAGCAGGTCTTCAGCCTGTTCCACGCCATCTCGACGGAGGGAGAGGCCCACTTCGCCTTCTCGCTGGCGCTCGTCGTCTACGCCCTGTTCCTCATCGGCCACCGGACGCGCGTCTTCCATGTGCTCTCGCTGCTCGTGCTGGTGAGCCTGACGTCGAGGAACGTCCTGCTGGAGAACGCCGGCAACTACGCGGCGATCGCGATCCTCGCGCTCACGGCGTTCCTGCCGTGCGGGAGCCGCTTCTCGCTCGACAGCCTCCGCGCCTCGCTCGCCCTGCGGGACGAGAAGCGCGACACGGAGCTGAACGACAGGTCGAGGGCCTCGGAGGCCGAGATCGCGGCCGAGCGCCTGCCCGGGTGGTCGCCGACGTCGCTCGCCGCGCTGGCCGTGCTGCTGCAGCTCGCCCTCATCTACCTCTGTACGGCGCTCCAGCAGCGCGGCGAGGCGTGGCGCGACGGGACGGCGTTCTACTATGCGCTCCACGCCGAGCGCCTGGCGAGCGACGCGGGCGTCTGGCTCCGCGACGTCCTGCCGCTCGGCACGCTGCGCGGGCTCACGTTCGGCACGTGGGCCATGCAGCTCGCGATCCCGGCGCTGCTCTTCGTCCCGGCGCTCTTCCGCTGGACGCGCGGGGTCGCGGCCGCGCTGATGGTCCTGCACGGGCTGATCCTCGGGGTCTTCTTCGATCTCGGGCTGTTCGGCTGGGCGCTCGCCGCCGCGGCGCCGCTCGTGCTGCCCGGCGAGCTCTGGGACGTGTACGAGCGCTCCTGGAGCGAGGGGCGCGCGCGCACGCTCGTGTACGACGCGGATTGCGGCGTTTGCCTCCTCCTGGCGCGCCTTGTCAAGCGGCTCGATCTGCGCGAGCACCTGACGTTCCAGGGCAATGTGACGCTCGACGAGCTCTACGTCCGCAACCAGACGGGGGCCGAGGAGCGCGTGCCGATGCCGAAGGAGGTCACGCCGGATCTCGTGGAGCGGACGGCGCTCGCGATCGACCGGAAGGGGCGCGTGTACATGCGGGGCGCCGCGGTGACCGAGGGGCTCCTGGCGTTGCCGCTCGGCTGGCTCGCCTGGCCGCTCAAGCTGCCGGGCATCTCGCACCTCCTGAACGCGCTCTACGACGTGGTCGCGGCCCGCCGGCACCGCATCAGCGAGCTCCTGGGGCGGCAGGCGTGCGGGATGCCGCTGCCCGACGAGGGCGAAGCGGACGGCGGCGACGCGGGCCCCGCTCCGGACGTCCCTGCGCCGGCGGTGCGGACGGCGCGGCTCGCGCTGGGGTCGCTGCGGGAGGCGGCGGTGCTCGTGGTGCTCGCCGCGGTGCTGGCGCAGACGGCGAAGGAGAACCCGCTGCCCGGCGCGGCGGCCGTCCCGCAGGGGGCGGTGCTCGCGGGCGTGGCGTCGTGGCCGCGCATGCTGGCGAGGTGGAACGTGATGGCGCCCGAGCCGCCGCGGGACAACGCGCTGATGGTGATCGACGGCCAGACGCGCGCGTCGGAGCCGATCGATCCGCTGACCGGGGAGGAGCCGCGGCTCCAGCCTGCGGGGCATTCCGGGGCGCGGCTCGGCCAGCTCTGGTCCGATTACCTCGATCGCATCCGGCGGCCGGAGTGGTCCGATTACCAGCGCGCCTTCCGCGACTACCTCGCGAAGGGCGGGCCCCAGGCGTCCGGAAAAGGGCGCGAGGCGTCGCTGTCGGGCTTCGATGCGTACTGGGTCTCGGCGTCGATCCCCGCGCCGGGCGAGCCCGCGCCGAGCAGCTTCGAGCGGGACAAGCTGTTCTCGCACTCGCGGGGTGGCACGGGAAAGCTGGGCGAGGGGGGCCTACCCCTCGTGCCGACCCTCCGCCGGCACGGCAAGCCGAACTGAGGCGCTCGGATGGGTCGGCCTGACGAGGACCCGAGCGCCGCGGAACCCGACGCGGCGCTCGGAAGTGGCGCGGGCGCGCCGCCCGGTGAGGGCGCGTCGACAGGGGATGTTCCGCCCGGCGAGGGCGAGCCGCGGGAGAGCGCGCCGCGCGGTGAGGGCGCGCCGCGAGCGCCCGAGGGCGGGGCTCCGAGGCGTCCGGCCGAGGGGCGCCTCCGGCGCGTGGGGCGATGGATCAAGGAGCATTACTGCACCATCGACGTCCGCACGCTCGGCCTGTTCAGGCTGGTGCTCGGCTTCCTCCTCTCGGCCGACTGCGTGCGCCACTGGGCCGAGGCGAGCTGGATCTACAGCAACGAAGGGGTGCTCACCAACCACTATCACCTCTTCCACCCGAGCAGCGGATACAACTTCAGCCTGTATCACGCGTTCTCGTCGACGGGAGAGGTCCACGTCGCGTTCGCGCTCTCGCTCTTCTGCTTTCTCTGCTTCTTCGTCGGATGGAACACGCGGCTGTTCTCGATCCTGGCGTTCGTGCTCGTGGCGAGCAGGGACAACCGGATCGTCATGATCGAGAACGGCGGCTATGTCGTCGTGAACATCATCACCTGCTGGGCCATGTTCATGCCGACCGGCAGGCGCTTCTCCGTCGACGCGCTGATTCGCTCGTACCGTGAGCGGCGGGAGCGGACGGCCGCCGATCTCGCGGATCGGAGGCGTCCCGAGTGGGCCGAGCGGCCGTACGTCTCGGGGATCGTGCTCCTCGCGATCCTGAACCTGGCGACCATCTATTATTTCAACGTCGTCAACAAGTCGGGCCAGATCTGGCGTCGCGGCGAGACGGTGCACTACGTCTTGCACCTCGATCGCATGGTGACCGGGATCGCCGTCCTCGCGCGGGAGCTCATCCCTTTCTGGGCGATGAAGGGGCTCACCTGGGGCGTGCTGGTGCTCGAGGCGCTGCTCATCACGTGGATCCTCTCGCCCTATGGCCGCCGCTTCACGCGGGCGCTCGCGATGGGGGGGATGTGGGCCCTGCACGGCTCGTTCGGGGTGATGATGCGCCTCGGCCCGTTCTCGTGGTTCATGATCGCCTGGTCGTTCCTGCTGCCGACGGCGCAGCACTGGGACGCGCTCGAGCGCTGGTACCGCCGCCGCGCGGCGCCCCGGGTCGTCGTCTATGACGGCGATTCGCCGCTCGCGTTCGCGCTCATGCGCTTCCTTGTCCGGCTCGACGCGCTGGAGCTGCTCCGGTTCGAGGAGGCGCGCGCTGTCCCGGCGGACGGCGCGGAGGCGGCCGGGGGAGGGGAGCTCCGGCCGGAGCTCTTCGAGGTGCGCGACGCGGCCGACCCGGCGGATGGGCGGGTGTTCCGCGGCGCGGCGGCGCTGCGCGAGATCGTGCAGGCGCTCCCTGGAGGTCGCTTTGCCTGGCCGTTCGTCTGGGCGCTGGCCCTCGGCGCGCCGGGCGCGCTGCTCGGGGTCGTCTCGAGGCGGCGCGACGGGATAGCGCGGTATTTCGGGCTGGATCGGGCGCCGCGCGGGCGGGGGGCGGGCGTGGTGGAGAGCCCGTCGCCGCTCGCGGAGCGCTTCGCCCGCGGAAGGACGATCGCGCGGGAGGCGCTGGTCGCGTACCTAGGGCTCTGCGCGGTGAGCCAGGCCATCAACGAGAACAAGAGCGTTCCGGCGTTCCTCAAGCACACTCAGCCGAAGTTCGTTCAGGCGACGATCGTGTATCCGCGCATCCTCCAGGGGTGGGGGATGTTCGCGCCGAACCCGATCACGGACGACGGGTCGATCAGCGTGGACGCGATCACGGTCGACGGCCGGCATGTGGATCCGTTCACGGGGCTCCCGCCGGATCTGAACCTCTCCGACGCGCGGGGGCTGGGGCTCGGGCAGATCCAGCAGGACTATTTCAACCGGATCCGGCTCGATCGGAACAAGGCGTTTCGCAAGCCGGGCCTCCAGGACTACCTGCTCAGGTACCATGAGCGGACCGGGCGGCCGGAGGACGAGATCGTGGCGTTCGACGTGTACTGGGTGCGAGATCAGTGCCCGAAGCCGGGGGAGAGCGCGCCGTACAAGAACGAGGCGATCCCGATCATGTCGTACCGGAAGCCGGGGTATCGTCCGCGTCCGGGGCTGCCGGCGCTGCCGCCGCCGCTCAAGGAAGCGAGCGCGGAGAAGTAGGAGGGGTGCAGGGGACACCCCGCATCGCCGTCTGGCGACAGGGGCAGCGCGCTCGGCTGCTCCTGGGGCCCGGGGCGTCGGTTCAGGAGCCGGTCGTGGCGAGGAGCTCCTGGGCGTCGCTGATCACGGCGGCGCGGCGGATCCAGCGATCCAGCTCGTCGATGTCGGTGCTCGCGAGGACGCGTTCCCGCACCTCGGCGGGGACCTCCAGCCCGCGGGCCTCGAGGATGGCGAGCACGTCGTGCGCTTTGGCTTCGACGATTCCCTCCTGCCGACCTTTCGCTACGTAGCCGCGCGCGAATTCGCTCTGAAACTGGTAACCGCTCTTCATCATCGCCTCCAACTTCCGCCTCGCCGCTGCGTTCAGCGAGGATAGCACCAGGTCCCCGTAGACGGCTCGGCGCTCCTCATCGAGCTCGTCCGCCGCCCCCGAGAAAAAGGCAAGCCGATCGCCTCCGCCACCTCGCTCTGTCCGTGCGCCATGGCCGAGAGCACGGCCACCTCGGGCGCCGCCTTCGCCTGCTCGGCGTCGGTGACGACCGGAACGCCTTGGGGCCCGAGCACCAGCGGCGTCAGCGTCCAGCCAGGGTGGCCAGTGTCGATCGGCCGCGCGCTCCAGCGCGCCATCACCGCGTCGATGGTCACGACCAGCAGCCCGGTCGGGCAGCGGTGCCGGGCGCGCGTCTGGGTGACGTACACCGGCCAGACGTAGGGCTTGTCCGGGTCCACGCCGAGCTGGACCTCGACCACGATGGCCATCGCGGGCCGCTGCTGCTCGCCGACCAGCAGCACGACGACGACATCCGCCCGGCGATCGGAGGGCACGATCTCGGTGAAATCGGAGGACTCGACGCGCGCCTCCGTGAACGCCGGGACCGGATGACCGAGCGCGTCGTGCAGCATCTCGGCGGCCAGCGTCGGCCGGTTCTTGAACAGCTCCACCAGGGCTTCATGGGTCACTGAGGGCATGGAGTGGTCTCACGAATGGTTGCAATCATGCTGGATTTGCGTGGCGCGCCAGGCTCATGCGGTGGGACCCGCATGGGCCGAGCAGCGTCCTCCCATTCATGAATTCCGGGCAGCTCCGTGAGGTCATCACGCCGTGTGACCCGCGTGTGCGCCGACGGTCATGGCACGGGGCTGAACGAGAGGGGAGGGCGCTCGGGCGCACGAGCGGAATCAAGCCCTCGACGGTCGCCAACGCCGTACCGATGCCTCGGACATGGCGTCCGGTGTGGCTCTTGCGTAGCTGGCCCTCCGATTCAGCTCCGGCTTGGACACCCGGCGCCTTCACTCGGACGACATGGCGAGAGCGGTGTGTTTTCGTTCTGAAAAGCGAGACGATCCCGATCCTGTCGTACCAGACGCCGGGGTATCGGCCGCGCCCGGGGCTGATGGCGTTGCCGCCGGTGCTCAGGGAAGCGAGCGCGGAGAAGTAGGGAGGGCAGGAGGCACCCTGCATCGCCGCCCAGCGATAGGGGCAGCGCGCTCGGCTGCTCCTGGGGCCCGGGGTGTCGGTTCAGGAGCCGGTCGTGGCGAGGAGCTCCTGGGCGTCGCTGATCACGGCGGCGCGGCGGATCCAGCGATCCAGCTCGTCGATGTCGGCGCTCGCGAGGACGCGTTCCCGCACCTCGGCGGGAATCTCGAGCCCGCGCGCCTCGAGGATGGCGAGCACGTCGCGCGCCTTGGCTTCGAGGATTCCCTCCAGCCGCCCCTGCTCCCGGCCCTTCTCCACGCCTTTTGCCACGTAGCTGCGTGCGAATTCGCTCTGAAATTCGTAACCGCTCTTCATCATCGCCTCCAACTTCCGCCTCGCCGCTGCGTTCAGCGAGGATAGCACCAGGTCCCCGTAGACGGCCCGGCGCTCCTCATCGAGCCCGGCCGCCGCCCCCGAAAAAAAGGCCACACCGATGGCTTCGGCCGCCTCGCTCTGTCCGTGCGCCATGGCCGAGAGCACGGCCACCTCGGGCGCAGTCCTCGCCTGCTCGGCGTCGGTGACGACCGGGACGCCTTGGGGCCCGAGCACCAGCGGCGTCAGCGTCCAGCCAGGGTGGCCCGTGTCGATCGGCCGCGCGCTCCACCGCGCCATCGCCGCGTTGATGGTCACGACCAGCAGCCCGGTTGGGCAGCGGTGCCGGGCCCGCGTCTGGGTGACGTACACGGGCCAGACGTAGGGCTTGTCCGGGTCCACGCCGAGCTGGATCTCGACCACGATGGCCATCGCGGGCTGCTGCTGCTCGCCGACCAGCAGCACAACGACGACGTCCGCGCGGCGGTCGGAGGGCACGATCTCGGTGAAATCGGAGGACTCGACGCGCGCCGCTTGCGGCCGCTCCTCTGCGGCTCGGTCTCCGCGGCCAATGCGCTCGACTTGCTGGGGCGCCGCCTTCGCACGCCGCCGTCACCGGCCGTGCGCTCCTCGGGCGTCGCTTCGGGGCCCCTCGGTCCGGTCTCGCCGCCGTTGCCGGCGCCCTGCCGTCGCTCTCGCATCGCACGGCAAGCCTATGTCCCTGACCGGCTCGACGTCAGGATGGGCTCTACCGAACGGATAGTGCGCCGGGATAAACCGGCAGGAAGATGAGGATGAAAGAGCCTTACGTTGAAGGAGTAGCGACCCACAACGGCCCCGAGTCATGCGCCTGCACCCGCAAGGGGGCCCGCGAAGCGTTGACAGGGGTACGCAAGGGCAGGGTATTGAGCCGCGAAATCAGGCAGTCCCGGGCGCCGACGCAAAACGCACTCCGGACGCAGAGCCGGATCGAAGGTGCGCCCAGTGCGCTCGACCGTATACGCCAGAGGGCACGACAGGACAGGAAAGCAAGATTCACGGCGCTCTTCCACCACCTCACCGTGGATCGGCTTCGGGATGCCTACCTCTCGCTGAAGAAGAGGTCCGCGCCAGGAGTCGCTGGACTGAAAGCGAGCAGGGATCCTCCCAGGGGGCGACGGTGTTGCCCCTGCTGGCGAATGTCTACTTGCACTACGTCTTCGACCTGTGGATCCAGCGCAGGTGGTGCGCGGATACTTTGCGTACCACGCCGTGCCGACGAACATCCATACGCTGTCGTCGTTCCGTACGCAGATCGTCCGTATGTGGCACCGCGCCCTGCGGCGTCGGGGCCAACGTGACCGGACGGACTGGGGGCGGATGAAGGAGCTTGAACAGCGGTGGATCCCTCCGGCCCGCGTGCTGCATCCCTGGCCTGACGAGCGCTTTGACGTCCGAACCCGAGGCAGGAGCCCAGTGCGGCAATTCCGCTCGCTGGGATCCGTGCGGGGGGCGGTCCGAGCTCGACGGGGCGAAGGGCCGTCCCTACCGCGACCGAGCTGGCCGAGTCAGCTCCGGCGCTCTTCCTGAGCTCGCTGACGTGCGCCTCCCGATGCTCGACTACGTCCCGAACCCAATCGCTGAAACCGCTCGCTCGCGTGACAGTCAACTGCGTGTACGAGGAAACAATGCCGTGCATGGAGCCGTGCCATGGGAACAAAAGGATTTCTGCTGACACGCTGGTGTCTTGCGCTCGGATTCCTGGGCACAATGGGAATACATACAAAGTCGATGGCCGAGACGGCGAGCCCAGCTACCAATTACGTTGACGCGGTCGGTGTTGGCAATTACAATTTCAGGCGAGCGCAGCGATCGCGGAAGGGCCGTACTCCCTCGACGAGAACGAGACAAGCAACGAGCCTATATCGCCGGAATGGACGAAGAAGCAATGCTACACGGCATGGAAGCACAACATGAAGCTGTGTAACGCGTCTCCGCCAAACCTCCGACTCGCGTGCTGGGCGGCTGCTTCAGCACTGCTCACCGCATGCCTCAAAAAGGCGCAGTAGTTCGGGATGTCCGTAACATGACGCTCGATGACGAGATCACGGCGGTTAAAGACCTGGTTCAGTTCGCGCGAAGTGCAGCGGCCGAGCATCTTGAACGCGCGACAAAGGATCTGCATCTTGGACGCAAGGCACTGAGTCGCTACCAGGATTTCTTGAGCGTCACTATTGACAATGCGGATTCAGCGCTGAAACACTGTAGGGAGGCGGTGTCAAGTCCGGCCGCTTTGGCTCAAGCGTCCACGACCATCGCGCAAGGCCTCCTTGCAGTAACACGCGAGTCCATCAGATTGATGTATACGGCAATGGCCGTCATCGAAGAACTTGCCGGAACCGGACGCCACCTCAACGCACGTCAAGGCGAGGTCGCGCACGTAACAGAAACTGCGGTACCCAGGTCATGCTCGTTCTGCGGAAAGACCGATACAGAATCGAAGCTTGTAGCCGGGCCAGAAGCCAACATCTGCGCCTCCTGTACTCGCCTGGCCTGTGAAGTGCTAGGAATAGAGCTGTCCGCGAGCGAGACCGAGTAGATCGATCTCGTGGGCTCGCACGACCCGCCCCTGCGCGTCCGCTGGGAGCGGAACGCCGAGGTGCTCTCGTGACAGTTGACGGATGCGGCCCATCGGCGTGGTGATGAATCAGATGGACTTTGCCCGCTGACGATCGCCAGGCGCGATGAGCGCTCCCGGTCGCGGCCATCATGGTCGGCCCATCCGGCAGCCGAGGCTGCCAGATGCCTTTTACTGCGCCCACTGCCAGGAGTAGGAGTACGGCCGCCGGTAGTGCGGCACCGGGAATTGCTTGCTACCCTCGAGAACGCGCTAGAGCTTGGCTTCGGCGGTTTGCAGGGGATTTCCTCTCTGGAACAGTCGGGGCGGCGGGCGGGGATGCGGCGGTGCGGCGGCGGCCGGCGCCGTTGGTGGTCTTGACGTTCTGCTCGCGCGCAGCACGGAGGCGCTCAAGGAGCACGGAGGCGGGCTCGTCGTGCGGGTCCTGGTGGTTACAGTCATGATTGACTTGCGTGACGTGCCGGGCTCCTGCGGTCGGTCCACAGGAGCCGAGCAGCGTCCTCCCACTCATGAATTCCGGGTGGCTCCGCGAGGTCATTACGCCGTGTGATCCGCGTGTGCAGCGACGGTCAGAGCACGGGGCTGCACGAGAGGGGGTGCTCCGTGTTTCGTGCGCAGCTGGCCCTCCGAGTCAGCTCCGGGATCGATTCCCGGCGCCTCCACCCGGACGACATGGCGAGAGCCGTGGATTTTCGTTCCGAAAACCGAGGCGACTCCGAACCTGTCGTACCGGAAGCCCGGGTACCGTCATGTCCGGGGCCGCCGGCGTTACCGCTGGCGCCGAAGGAGCCGAGCGCGGAGAAGCAGCCTGGCGCATGGGCCACCTGCCGTCGCCTTCAGGCGACAGGAGCAGCGCGCTCGTCTGCTCCTGAAGCCCGAGGCGTCGGTTCAGGAGCCGGTCGTGGCGAGGAGCTCCCTGGCGTCGCTGATCACGGCGGCGCGGCGGATCCAGCGATCCAGCTCGTCGAGGTCGGTGCTCGCGAGGACGTGTTCCCGGACCTCGGCGGGGACCTCTAGCCCGCGGGCCTCGAGGAAGGCGAGCACGTCGTGCGCCTTGGCTTCGAGGATTCCCTCCTTCCGGCCTTCCTGTCGGCCCTTTGCTACGTAGCTGCGCGCGAACTCGCTCTGAAATTCATAACCGCTCTTCATCATCGCCTCCAACTTCCGCCTCGCCGCTGCGTTCAGCGAGGATAGCACCCGATCCCCGTAGACGGCCCGGCGCTCCTCATCGAGCCCGGCCGCCGCCGCGAAGAATGCCTCGCCGATCGCCTCCGCCGCCTCGCTCTGTCCGTGCGCCATCGCGGAGAGCACGGCGACCTCGGGCGCCGCCTTCGCCTGCTCGACGTCGGTGACGACCGGGACGCGCTGGGGCCCGAGCACCAGCGGCGTCAGCGTCCAGCCAGGGTGGCCGGTGTCGATCGGCCGCGCGCTCCACCGCGCTATCGCCGCGCCGATCGTCACGACCAGCAGCCGGGTTGGGCAGCGGTGCCGGGCGCGCGTCTGGGTGACGTACACCGGCCAGACGTAGGGCTTGTCCGGGTCCACGCCGAGCTGGACCTCGACCACGATGGCCATCGCGGGCTGCTGCTGCTCGCCGACCAGCAGCACAACGACGACGTCCGCGCGGCGATCGGAGGGCACGAGCTCGGTGAAATCGGAGGACTCGACGCGCGCCTCCGTGAAGGTCGGGACCGGATGGCCGAGCGCGTCGTGCAGCATCTCGGCGGCCAGCGTCGGCCGGTTCTTGAACAGCTCCACCAGGGCTTCATGGGTCACTGAGGGCATCGGGGCGTCTCTAGAGTGGTTGCGGTCATGCTGGATTGCGCGGCGCGCCAGGCTCGTGCCGTGGGGCCCGCAGGGGCCGAGCTGCGCTCTCCCACTCATGAATTCCGGGGAGCTCCTCGGATTCGTCACGGCGTGTGGCCCGCGCGTGCCCCGCGGCGGTCAGGGCACGGGGCGGCTGCACGTGGGGGCCCTCGGATACACGAGCGGAATCAAGCCGTTGCCTCCGGGGCTCAGGGAGGCGAGCGCGGAGAGGTTGGCTGGCGCATGGGCCACCGCCGTGGAGGTGGAGGGGGAGTGTTGGCCGCCACCCGCCATGGCGCCGCCACCCCTGAGTCGGCACTGTCGCCGAGTTTTCCCGTCGTTTCGTGCCGGCATGGGGGGTGCTCAAGGCCGAACATCATGCCGACGCTCGAGCACAACGCCCTCGTCGAGATGTTCCGTGAGCACCCGGAGCTCGCGCCCCACCTGCTCGCGACGCTCTTCCACATCGAGGTGCCGCCGCACGCCTCGGTCGCGGTGGTCGAGTCGTCGCTCGAGCAGCTCATCCCGGTGGAGTTCCGCGCTGACCTCGTGCTCGAGCTTCGAGAGACGAGCGGCACGCTCGTTCTGGCGATCGTCGTCGAGGTCCAGCGCGACGTGGACCCGGACAAGAAGTTCTCGTGGCCGACGTACGTGACGGTCGTACGCGCCAGGAAGCGCTGCGGCACGGTCGTCCTCGTGGTCGCACCGGACGCCGGCGTGGCCGCCTGGGCGGCGGAGACCATCGATCTCGGCCTGGGCCGCGGCAACGTCGAGCCGCTGGTGCTCGGTCCGGCCGTCGTCCCCGAGATCACCGACCCTGACGAGGCCGGGAAGGAGGCGGAGCTCGCCGTGCTCTCGGCGGTGGCGCACGGCAACGGGCCGAACGGGCTCACCGTGGTCCGGGCGGCGCTCGTTGCCCTTGGCCGGCTCGACCAGGAGCACGCCATGGTCTACTTTCAGGTCATCTGGAGCGGGTTGCGTGAGCCCATGCGGCGGGCTCTGGAGGCGTTGGTCATGGAACGGCAGATCGAAGGCGAGACGACTTTTCCGTTCGTGCGGGAGCTCATGGATCGCAGCAAGCTCGAGGGCCTGCGCGAGGGCAAGCTCGAAGGCAAGAGGGACACCCTGCTTCGGTTGCTCGCGCGGGCCGGGATCGTGCTCGGCGAGAGCGAGAGAGAGCGCGTCCAGGCATGCACGGACATGGCGACCCTCGACCGCTGGATCGATAACGTCCTTGGGGCGACGACGGCCATCGAAGTGCTCTCATGACGGTTGACGGAGGCGGCCCATCGGGCTGTCGATGAGATAGCTCACCAGATCGAGGGACTCGTGCTCGGTGCTGATCCAAGGAGGCGAGTAGGGATCGAATCTACCCCTCTGCCTCACCGTGCTGGACCGGCGTTGGGCCTGGGACAGCGATGCTCGATGAAGACCGCGCGGCGTCTGTCGTCGAGCCTGTCGACGAAGCGCCGCAGAACCGACGCTCGCTGCCGGGCGCTCAGGCTTCCGGGGCGCGGCCGCTCGTCCGGAGCGCCCTTGCCGTGCGTGCGAGGGGACGACGGCACGCTGGGGCCTCGGTCGGTTGCATTCCAGAGACGACGTCAAAATCGTCGTGGAGACGCACGCACCGGCCCGGGCGCGCGCCGTTGCCGGGCTGGGGACGTCGTTGATAAGGTTGGCTATCCATGACGCGCTTGCGCTTGCGGTCGGTCCTGTTGCGGTGCTGCCTCCTCGGCGCGTTGATCAGCGCCACGGGGCCCTCGCGCGCGGCGCCGCCGCCCGGGGGCTCGCCGCCGGCGGCCGCGGCGCTGCGCCAGAAGGCCCGGATCTCCTTCTTCTCGAAGCGGTGGGCGGACGCCGAGGCGAGCTTCGAGGCCGCCCTGGCGGCGCCCGACGCCGCCGGGATGACCGAGGTGCAGCTGGCCGAGGTCCTCGGGTATCTCGGGCTCTCCGAGCTGGAGCAGGGCAAGCACCGGGAGGCCGCCGAGCACCTGGGGGAGAGCCTCGAACACGATGCCGCCCTGAAGGAGCCGCTCGTCCGCCGGTTCACGGCCGGGTTCAACAAGGCGCTGGAGCACGTCGGAAGGATCTACGTGGCTGCCGCCCCGCCCGACGCCGAGGTCCTCCTGGACGACGAGCCGATCGGGACGGGAGCCACGGTCCTCGAGCTGTTCGTCGATCCGGGGAAACACACGCTCCGGGCCCGCCTGTCGGGATACGAGGAGCTCTCTCATCGGGTCGAGATCGCCGGCGGGGCGACGATCGGCGCGACGCTGACGCTGTCGCGCGTGGCCCCGGCGCCCCCGCGCACCCCCGAGCCAAGCGCGACGAAGCGCGGCCCGGTCGGACCGGCCGCGGCCCCGGCGCCTGGGCCCTGGGCGTCGTGGCCGGGAACACTGCGGATCGCGGGGATCGCCGTCACGACGGCCGCCATCTCCTCGGGGACTGTCTTCATGCTCCGGGCGAACGTCCTCGATCGAGACATCGACGAGCGCGGCGGCGGCCTCAACCGCGATCCAGCATCGACGTGGGACGCGTGTCGCCAGGTGCCGCAGCCCTCCGCATGCCCCGAGCTCCACCGCTTGCGCGTCCAGCGCGACACGTCCCGCGTCCTCGGGGCCGCCCTTGTCGCGACGGGGGTCGTCGTTGGCGCTGCGACCGTGGTGTCCTTCTTCGCGGGCTCCTCGTCCCCGCGAGCGAAGGCGGCGCCGGCCGCCCTCCATGTCTTGCCGGTGACGACGGCCCAGCAGATCGGCGTTGTGGCGCTCGGGGCGTGGTGACCCCGCCACCCGTGACGCACCCCCCCTCGCCAGCCGCCACTCTAGCTCGCTTCCTGCAGATGAGCTCCCTCGCGCTTGACGAGCTCTTCTTATCTCGGTGCGCCCGCCCCTGCTGCGACGAACAGGAGAAGCCCCCGCTCGCGAGGGCGTCGCGCCAGACAGCACTCAGGAACGCCACACTGAGGCTCTTTGCCCCGTGCGCACCGTAAGGCGCACGACGAGCCGAAAACGAGGGCAGCGCTCGTGAAACATTCGAGCAATGCAACGAGACGTAGCGCTTCTGTCATCGTCCGGAGGGGCTCTCCCGAGCACGTGCAGCGTCGAAGCTTGGCATGTCGGGTGCTCATCGATCGTCCCGCTCCCTGTGTCGATCCGTACGGCGGACGACGAGCAGGGCTTGCGAAAATCGGGCGGATCGTGAACCCGGATCTCGATTGGACATAACGAGGGTCGCCTCGAGGTGTGCGGTCATTTCAGGTGCACCCAGGCCGACGCGTCCTGATGTGTCGGCCGCCTCGAGCGCATCCGTTTGAGGGGGGCGACGTACTCGTTCGCGACCCTGGAAATGCCTGATGACACCGTGTCCAGGCGGCCCGAAAGCAGGCCGTCTGGGCGCTCGCTCGCTCCCTTGTCTCCCCGGTCTCGATACGGCGGCAGGGGCGGGGCCCTCACCGGTTGAGCGAAGCGAGGTCCACCAGCGTGCCCGGCAACCCTATCGAGAGCGCCTGACGGTCACGCGGGGGCGGTCTCGGCCTCGCCCCGCTTTTGACAGGAGGTATTCACATGGCATCGAAGAGAGCATTATTGACGGCGATCAACAACTACGGTAGCGAGGACAACAACCTCCCGAGCTGCCTCGAGGATGCAGCCAAGTTCCGTTCGCTGCTGAGCGAGCGCTACGGCTTCAGTGAGTTCAAGGAGCTCTACGACGGCGACGCTACCGTCGCCAACGTGGAGGAGGGGCTCGCCTGGCTATTCGAGAATGTCGGCCCTGATGACCGGCTGGTCTTCTTCTACTCTGGCCATGGCTTTCAGCAGCCGCGTGGCGAGAACCTCGAAGAGTGCCTGGTCCTCGGCGACATGCAGTTCCTGTTCGACAACCGCCTGAGCGAGCTCAGCCAGACGGCCCCACCTGGCGTGCTCACGGTGGTGCTCGATTCTTGTTTCTCCGGCGGGATGCAGAAGCAGGTCGCGATGGGCGGGCGCGTCGAGCTCGTGCGCAGCAAGGCGTGGTCACCGCCGCCGGACGTGCAGCAGGAGCAAAAGAGCCTCATCGGCAGGCCGCTCGTCCCGCGGCCCTTCGGCAGCGTGCAGATCGCGAGCGACGCGGGCGTCAAGCGGCTGGTGCTGGGCCGGGAGGCGATCGCCGCGGGGAAGGCGGCCGCGCCGGGCGAAGGCGGTGGGGACGAGACCGATCAGCTCACCTTCAATGGACTGCTGCTCTCGGCCTGCTCCGAGAACGAGACGGCGGCGGCCTCGACCTCGGCGACCGAGGGCCTGTCGGCCTTCTCGTCCGCGCTGCAGCAAGTGCTCGGCGCTGCGGGCGACGAGCCGTCGATCGCCGAGGTGCACGAGGGCGTCCGCGCCAAGCTCCAGGAGATGGGGTTCCGGCAGACTCCGCTCTTGAAGGTGCCGGCGGAGCCGGCCGGCCTCGCTGAGTCGAGCTTCCTGACGCTGGCTCCTGGCGCAGCCGCCGCGCCGGCCGAGGCACCCGGCCAGCCCGCGAAGGGCGCCGCGAAGAGCGCCCAGCCCACGAGGACCACGGCCGGCAGCGCAGCGCCCGGCTCGCCGCCGAACGCCAGGCCGGCGACCGGTGGCGCCGCGATGTCGCCGACCACGCCGGCGGAGGGGCAGCCACGGCAGCCCCAGGCCGAGCCGACCCCCGCGGGCGCAACAGCAGCGCGGCCCGCGACGCAGCAGCAGCGCCCGGCCGAGGCAGCCCCTGAGGGCGCCACAGCGCGGCCCGCGACGCAGCAGCAGCGCCCGGCCGAGGCAGCGCCCGCGGGCGCGACAGGAGCGCGGCCCGCGACGCCGCCGGCCGCCGCGGCGGGCGGACAGCAGCGGCAGCAAGGTGCGACGTCCCAGGCGACAGGCACGGCGGCCGCACCACCGGTGAACACGGACAGGAGAGAACAGGAGGGCGCTTCGATGGATACCATGCAAATGAGCGAAGAGAAGTGGATAGGCCTTGCCGCCAGCGTCACCGCATCGCTCGTCCCGGAGGTGATCCGGGCGGTCCGGCGCAAGGACTTCGCGCCCGAAGCCGGGGCCGCGAACGGTGGGTACGCCGGCAACGGCGAGTTCGCAGGCGCGGAAGAGAAGTGGGTGGCGGCGCTCGCGCGGGTGGCTGTGCCAGCCGCGATCAGCGCGGTGCCGGGAATGATCAACGCAATCCGAGGCAAAGACGCCTCCTTCGAGCAGGCCTCGCCGGCCATCGCCGCGGGCGGGGCGCCGCGGCAGCAAGGCGCGACGTCCCAGGCGACAGGCGCCGGGGCCCCACAGGCCAACACGGGCATGAGAGCGCAGGCGGGAGCGCCGGCGGATGCCACGCAAATGAGTGAAGAGAAGTGGATAGGCCTCGCTGCCAGCGTCACCGCATCGCTCGTCCCCGAGGTGATCCGGGCGGTCCGGCGCAAGCAGTTCGCGCCCGAAGCGCCGGCCACGGACGGTGGGTACAACACCGGTGACGGCGATGCCGCAGGCGCGGAGGAGAAGTGGGTGGCGGCGCTCGCGCGCGCGGCTGTGCCAGCCGCGATCAGCGCGGTGCCTGGCATGATCAGCGCGATCCGAGGCAAAGACGCCTCCTTCGAGCAGACCCCGCCGGCTGCGACCCGGCCGCCCGCTGGCGGCGCCGAAGGCGAAGAGAAGTGGCTGCCGCTCGCCATCGGGATCGCCACCTCGGTCGTTCCGGAGGTGATCCGGGCGGTCCGGCGCAAGGACTTCGCGCCCGAAGCCGGGGCCGCCAACGGTGTGTACGCCGGGAACGGCGATACCGCAGACGCCGAGGAGAAGTGGGTCGCGGCGCTGGCGCGGGCGGCTGTCCCGGCTGCGATCAGCGCGGTGCCTGGCATGATCAGCGCGATCCGAGGCAAAGACGTCTCCTTCGAGCTGGCGCCGCCGGCGTCGAGCCGGCTGCCCGCTGGCGGCGCCGAGGGCGAAGAGAAGTGGCTACCGCTCGCCATCGGGATCGCCACCTCGGTCGTTCCGGAGGTGATCCGGGCGGTCCGGCGCAAGGACCTCGCCCTCGGGTTCGGGGCCGCCGCCTGACGCACGGCCAACGCAGAAGAGATTTGGGTCGAGGCGCTCGCACGTGGGGTGGAATTTACAGGGAGGCGGGGAGACGGGGAGTGAGATCTCATGAATCTCCACGTCTCCCCGCCTCCCTGTTCAATTTCTCGCTAAAATGCCAACAAAATGAGAGGAGTTGTCAGGAGGGGATCACCGTCGACGCGGCCTTCGCGGTATCCCCCGCGGAGGCCCGCGGCGCGTCACTTCGGCCTGAGCTCCGTGAGGACGAGCAGGTACTCCGGCGGGTTGTTCGGCGACAGCTTGGCGTACGGGTTCTCCTTGGTGGGGAAGCCGGTGAAGCGCTTCGTGCTGTACTCGCCCCAGGACGGGTTCTTGAAGAGCGGGATCACCGGCGCGTTCTGCGCATAGAGCATCTGCACCTCGTCGAGGATGCGCTTCTGCTCGGCTGACTCCGTCGCTGCCTCGAACTGCTGGAGCAGCTTGTCGGCCTCCTTGTCGCCGTAGCGGTGCCAGTTGCGCGCGCTCGCCTCGCCGACGGGCTTCACGAGCTCCGCGGACATGAGATCTCGGTAGTAGTTGTAGGGCGTGGGCTCGACGGTGGTCCACCCCATCGACATGTCGAACGTGCCCTTCTGGAGCGCCTCGAAGAATGCGCTGAAATCGTACGCCTTGAGCGAGGCGTCGATGCCGAGCTGCTTGAGGTTCTGGGTCATGATCTGGACCGCGCGGACCCAGTCGGACCAGCCGGTGACGACGTTGATCTCGAAGCGCATGGGCTTGCCGTCCTTCACCCGGATCCCGTCCGGGCCCGGCGCGTACCCGGCCTCGTCGAGGAGCTGCTTCGCCCTCGCCACGTCGAGCTTCACCCAGTCGCCCGCCGCCACGGCCTTCGGGTTGCGCCAGCGCTCGTAGGAGTCGTCGAGCCCCGTCGCGTCCGCCGGCTGGGTGTAGTCGTTGGACGCGATCTTCACGATCTGCGCCCGATCGATGCCCATGCTGATCGCCTTGCGCACGCGCACGTCGTCGAACGGCTTCTTCGTGCTGTTCGGGTAGAGCGTGGCCATGCCGCCGACGAGCGGGAACCAGTAATGGTGGTTCGCCGGGTCCTTGGCGACATAGACCTTCTCGATCTCGGGGACGAACGCGCCCGCCCAGTCGACCTCGCCGTTGATGATCGCCAGGTTGACCTGATCGTTGCCCGGGTACGCCGGGAAGCGCAGCCCATCGACGGCCGGCTTCCCCTTCTGCCAGTAGTTCGGGTTCTTGCCGAGCTCGTACACCTGGTTCTGGAAGGTCTTGATCTCGGTGAACGGCCCCGTCGCCACGGGGTTCTCGTTCGCGTACGTGACCGGATCGGCGACGTCCTTCCATTTGTGCTCCGGCACGATCGGCTGGTGGCCGATGTAGCTGAGCCCCGGGACGTACGGCCGCTTCAACGCGAACTCGACGGTCGTGTCGTCCGTCGCCTTCACCGACTCGACGAACTTCCACACCCCCGAGAGGTCGAGCGCGGCGTGCTTCTTCAGGAGCTCGAACGTGAACACCACGTCCTTCGCCGAGAACGCTTGTCCATCCGACCACTGGACGCCGGAGCGGGTCGTCAAGGTGAGCCTCTTGTTCCCGTCGCTCCACGCGTATTTCGTGGCGAGCCACGGCGTGTACTCGCCCTTCATCGTGTTGAAGATGAGCATCGGCTCGTAGATGCCGGCGAGCGTCGGGAACCGCACGCTCCCCTCGGCGAGCAGGGGGTTGAAGCTCCGCACCCAGGAAGCCTGCTGCTCCCTCGAGATCGTGACCATCGAGGCGCCCTTCGCCGCAGGCTTCGGCGCGGACGCCGCCGACCCGTCCGGAGCGCCACGCGCCGCCTCGGCTTTCTCCTTGGAAGAGCAACCCGCGGCGGCGCTGGCGGAAAGCATCAGCGCCGATAGAAAGAAGATGCGACGCGACATAAGTCCAGTCTTCATGACAAGCCTCTCCGCGCGGGCGACGTCGGGTCCCCGCGACGCTCCATCCCCGTGACAGCGCGCGGCGCCGAAGCCCGGCAAACAAGGGACGACGGACGAGCGCGCGAGGTCCTCCACGCCGTGCTCGGCATGGCAAGGCGCACTTTACCGGTTAAGTCATGTGGGTGTCAATGTGCAGATCTGGCAGGCGCCGCGCGCTCCGCCGCCGCCGTCCGGCGAGGGACGCCTGGACTGGAACTGGAGCTGGAACTGGAACTGGAGCTGGAGCTGGAACTGGAGGTGGACGCCTGTCCGAGCGGGTCGCGCGCCCGCGCTCCCCCGACAGGAGAGCCCTCCGCCTTCATGCTTCATGTCGGAGAGAAGGCGCTGACTGAAAGTTAACCGTGTTGACAAACCGCCGTCGGAAAAGATAGATGTCGTAGTGTTGCCCTGAACTTGAGATCGATTCCACTTCCCCTCTGCCAAGGAGCTCCTCCCATGAGATCGAATCCGCTGATGAACAAGCCCTGGAGCGCTCATCTCGGCTCGGCGTTGGCGCTGATCGTCGCTCCCCTGGCGCTGGGCTGTGTGAGCGAGATGGGTGATGAGGACGAGGGGACCCTGGACGAGCCCGTCGGGGAGGCCCAGGCGGCGATCGGCTGGTCGGGGTACAGCTGGGGATGCGGCGGGAGCTGCGAGCTCAACCTGGGGACGGACGTCGACCGGACGTGTTTCCTCGCAGGCGTCTGGGGCAAGCTCGGGGCCAGCTCTCAGGCCGCGGTGCGCGTGCAGCGGTCCGGCGGGGACTGGATCCTCAACGTCGATGCCGCCAGCGGCCAGAACCTGGGCGCCAACGCCGTGTGCGTCAACACGGCGGAGAACAGGACGGCTCAATCCACCTGGACCTGGGGACCGGGGGAGGGCCTGCCGACGAGCATGGGATTCGGCACGTCGTCACGGCGGTGCTTCCTCACGCAGGTGATCAGCGACGGCGCGTTCAGGTTCAACAACTGGATCACGGACTACGCGAGGGTGCGAAAGGATGCCTCGGGCGAGTGGTTCCTCGAGGGCGTCAGCACCACGGGCGTGGATACCCCGGTGACGGCCACGGTGAAGGCCATCTGCGTGGACGTGCCGCAAAACTACGGTGCATGGCAGTGGCTCGCCGGCAACAACCATCGCGTCGATCCTCTGGCGAGCAATTCGGTCGGCGGGGTGGCGTGCGGCATGACAGGGCTGGGCGGGCCCTTCACGTCGAACAACTGGACCGATGGCGTCTGGCTCGAGTACAATCCAACGACGCTCGACTGGGAGCAGCACACCGTCAACAACAAGACGGCCTGGTCTCAGTGCGTCCGGTGACCGGCACGGCGGCGCCGCCGCCCCTGCATGTGCGGTCGTCTGCGGGGGCGAGCGTCCCCCGCGCCTCCACGCCCACGCGGCGGCTCGGCGTCTTCACGGCGCCTCTCGGACGCGCGCTGTGATGTAATGGGCCGTGTCCACCCCCCAGGGCAGCGGCTGCCCGGGGGATAACCCGCGGTGAGCCCTTGAGCGCCTCTCCTCCCAAAGCGACGATCGCCGTCCTCGAGCGGAACCGCGTCGTCGGCCAGCGCATCGCCCGCGCGATGTCCGCTGCCTCCGGCCTGCAGGACGTCCCCGTCGCCAGCGATCCCGCCGAGCTGCGCGCCCGGCTGTCCGAGCGACCCCTGCTGCTCGGCTGCGACGCCGCCGATCTCGACCTCGCGCTCGAGTGGGCGGCCGAGCGATACCCCAGCATGCACCTGCTCGTGTGGACCTCGGGCAGCACCGACGCGATCCTCCACGCCGCCCTGAAGGAGCCCCGCCTCTCCAGCATCGTCGGCTGGCCGAGCTTCGCCTCCATGCCGCGGCCCTGGGAGATCGCCCTCGCCGCCCGCCGCATCCTCAAGCCGCTCGCCCTGCCGCCTCGGCTCTCCGACCTGCTCTCCTGGGGCGCCACCATCGTGAAATGGCGCCCCCGCACGAGCGACGACCGCGACCGCACCGTCGCCGAGGTCGCGCACTGGGCCGAGCGCTCCGGCGCCCCCGCGCGGGTCGCCGAGCGGATCGCCGCCCTCGCGCACGAGCTGCTCATGAACGCCATGTACGACGCCCCCGTCGACCGCCGCGGCCGCCCCCGCTACGCGCACGACAGGCGGCGCGACCTCGTGCTCGAGGAGAACGAGATCCCCACCCTGCGCCTCGGCACCGACGGCGCGTACCTCGCCCTCCAGGCCCACGATCCGTTCGGCGGCCTCCGGCGACACCACGTCTTCGAGGGCATCACCCGCGGACTGAGCGCCCGCGGCGCCGACTCGACGAGCGCCCCCGTGCTCGACACGTCGCGCGGCGGCGCCGGGCTCGGCATGCTCAAGATCTACGCGGCCGGCGCCGTGCTGGTCGTCGACGTCTCGCCCATGGCCTCGACCATGGTCACGTCCTTCTGGGACCTCGACGTCAACCCGCGCGAGTTCCGCTCGCTCCCGGCGTCCCTCCACTTCTTCGAGCGCTCCACGCCGGCGATGGAGACGCTGGAGCGGACCGGGTGGTGACGCCCGCGCTCGCCGCGCGCGGCGCAAGAGGACGACGAGCCGGCCGAGGCGGGCGCCATGGCTGAGATCGATCCGCTCCTCGCGCGGCAGCTCAGGCGCCTCGGGCTCGAGGACCTCGACGCGCCGCCCGACAAGGAGACCTGGCACAAGGTGGTCGCGCGCATCAGCGAGCACTACCGCCACGTCGCCGACGATCGGAGCCTGCTCACCCGCTCGCTCGACCTCTCCACGAACGAGATGGGCGCGCTGCACCGGCAGCTCCTGGCCGAGCGGGACCGCCTGCGCAGCGTCGTCGTGGCCATCGGGGACGCGCTGACCATCTTCCACGACGCCGCGAGCTCGCAGGTCGAGCCGTCGCGGCCGATCGAGGTCGGCTCGACGATCTCCACGGCCAAGCGGCGCTTCGCGTCGAAGCTCGGCGAGCTCTTCTCCCTGAGCAGCGCGGCGCCCGACGGCGCGACCCAGGCCCCCGCCGGCCAGGACGCCGCAGGCGCGAGCGGCTCGGACGAGGCCATCAACGAGGTCCGCGTCCAGCTCGTCGCGCTCGGGGACCGGCTGGTGCAGCTGCTCTACGACACGGCGGAGAAGGCGTCGCTGAAGAAGCAGCTCGAGGTCGCGCGCGCCGTCCAGCAGATGCTCGTGCCGAGCGAGGACGTCATCGAGCGGCCCTCCCTGCGGCTCGCCAGCCACTTCCAGCCCGCGGCGGAGTGCGGCGGCGACTGGTGGACGTTCCACGATCTGCCGGACGGCAGGCTGCTCACCGTCGTCGGCGACGTGACCGGGCACGGCATCTCGTCCGCGATCATCACGGGGGCGGCGAAGGCCGCCTGCGACGTCGTGCGCACGTTCGCGCGCGAGGCGATCAGCCCGGCGCAGCTGCTGCGGGTCATGAACTGCTCGATCTTCGAGGCGGGGCAGCAGAAGTTCCTGATGACCTGCGCGGCGTGCATCTTCGACCCCGGCGCCGGCTCGATGACCCTCGCGAACGCCGGGCACCCGTTCCCCTACCTGGTCAGGAACAACGCGATCCGGCAGCTCGCCGCGCAGGGCGAGCCGCTCGGCGCGGCGAGCTCGGCCGAGTACACGTCGAGCACCGTCGCCCTGGAGGGCGGCGACGCGCTCCTCTGGTTCACCGACGGCGTGACCGAGTGCGAGAACGAGTCGAGCGAGCAGTTCAGCGAGAAGCGGCTGCGATCGCTCTTCCAGAGCGTGGCCGCCTGCGCGCCCGAGGAGGCGAGGGACGCGATCGTCGCGGCGGTGTCCAGGTTCCGCGGCGAGCGCGCCCTCGACGACGACGTGACGCTCGTCGTGGCCCGCGTGCGGTAGCCGACCCCGAGGACGGCGCCGCAGATCCCCCAGCGCGCCCTCGCCGTGGCCGCCAACCCGGTCGAGCTCCGCCTCTCGCGGAGGTACGGCGTCCGGCGCTGCTGTGGGCAGCACCCGCGAGCGCGACCCGATCGCCCTTCATTGGCTGCTCACGAATTCATAAGCACCGATGTCCCAGCGGGGCCCCTGCGGCCGAGGGACCCCCTCCAGATCGATGAGCACAGGGACCGTCGTTCCCCTGTCGATGGCCATGGAGCCTGGCCTCAGGTGGAAATCGGGCTCGATCGGGTCGTCCGGGTCGACGAAGAGGTTCGTCGGAGAGGCGATCAGCGAGTTCCTGTCATAGCCGAGGCTCTGCCAGCTGCTCAGGTTGATGATCGAGCTGCCGCCGTTCGTGCTGAAGCGGTTCACGACGACGTTGTAGTCGCTCTCGAAGCCGGCGATGGTGGGCCGGTAGATCAGGATGGATCCCCTGTCGGCCCGCGGTGTATAGAGGATGTTGTTCTTGATCTTGTTGCCGACCGGATCGGAGATGCCGCCCCTCGAGCGTGGGATGTTGATCACCCAGCGGCTGCCTCCCGCCATCACGATCGTGTTGTTGTAAACCTGGTTGCGGCTCGACCCCTGGGACCCGTCTATCGCATAGAGCGAGATGCCGCTCGCGTGGTTCTCATAGAGCAGATTGTTCCTGAACATGCTGTCGCTGACCCCATCGCAGTTGATCGCCGAGGCCCCGAGCGTGCCGTTTTCCCAGATCTTGTTCTGCTCGACGGTGGCGCCGGTGATGACCCCGTCGCCCGGCCTGAACCTCCTGTCGCCGTTCATGTGAACGCCAGCGGCGGCGTTGTGATGGAAGAGGTTGCCGCGGATCTGGGGGCGATCTCCGCTGTTGCTGGTGTACACCCCATGCTCGCCGTTGAAGGCGGATTCGTTGTACTCGATCACCGCGTCGTCGCTGAACGCGGTGAATATGCCCGTCCGGCCGTTGTTGTGGACATAGCAGTACCTGACGGTGATGTCGCTTGTGCCGCGTAGATCGACGCCGGATCTAGGCGCACCCGTCAGCTCGAAGCCCTCGATGATCCAGTGGCTCACCGTGCTGTCAAAGAGCTCGACTTCGATGTTGCTTTCGTGTCGGTTCTCAGGCCCCGGCACATCGATCGTGACGCCGGGCTCGGCCCTCAGGGTCTTTCTCCCTGCGCCTGGCGCCCCTGACTCCCCGATGCGACAGCCCTCACAGAACCCGGGGCGCACGATGATCGTATCGCCGTTATTGATGTTGTCGACGGCGAATTGAAGAGTCTGCCATGGGTCGTCCGCGTCGCCCTCCCCATCGTCATCGCCGATGTCGCAGTCGACATAGTAAGTTGCCGCCAGGGCGCCCCTCTGAGCCAGAAGCGCTGTAGTTAATGTTAGCAAGAGAATCGTTGACTTCATCCTGGTGCTCCTCTCTGTTCTGAAAGTCGAAGCCGCCGGTCGGGGGCGCGAGCTGACGCCTCCCCGCGTGGATCGGTGTTCGTCGTCGACGCTATCCAGCGTCGAGGGATACAGCGAGTCGGCCGCAATGATGGAATCCGGAAAAGGCGTCGGCAATCCAAATTCGCGAGTCTCGTCGCGTGGATGATCGTCGACGACAGAGCGGCTTCGACGCTCAGCTCATGATCTCATCGCGGGCGCAGACGCACGTCCCAGACCGACGATCGGCGTCACGTGGTGGACGTGCTCCCAGGCGCCAGCGTGGGTGGTTGGGATGTTCCGAGAACGAGTGAAGCCGTTGGGATCGTTGGCTTTTGCCGGTGGATCAGCCGATCACGCTCTGGGTGTCATGCCGACCGCTGGCCGTCGGTGGAAGATTGTTTTGACCGATCGGAAACGCGCTGCGCTGGCCTTCCTCGAGCGTGCTCGACAAATCGATCGCCATCGAGCATGGCGAAGCGCCGGCCCCCGGTTCCCGGTCATGTGCGCCCAGGAGCGAGGCACGTTGCAGCGGTCGCCGCCGAACCAGGCCCGCGTCCAGCCGGCCGCGCCGAGCCCAGGCGCCGCGCCGAGCGCAGGGCGCAGCAGGCGGATGAGCGAGCTCCGCCGTCACGTCGCGACGCTCGCCGCGGCCCGCGTGCTGTAGCCTGAGAGCGAGGAGACCCATGATCCTCGAGACCTTCCACTACGATCGGGACACCAAGAAGTGGTCCGTGCGGGTGCTGCCGGTGCTCGACAGCGAGCGGACGCTGGTGCTCGCGTTCGGGGCGCCGGAGCTCCTCGACGACCCCGGGGCGATCCGCGAGCTGCGGCGGGCGTACCCGCGGTCGCACATGGTGGGGTGCTCGAGCGCGGGCGAGATCGCAGGCACGTCGGTGCGCGACGGGACGCTGACGGTGGCGGTGGCGCGGTTCGAGCGGACGACGCTCGCGACGGCGCAGGTGGAGGTGGCGAGCGCGCCTGCGTCGTTCGCCGCGGGGCAGGCGCTGGCGCGCAAGCTGGAGCGGCCGGGGCTGCGCGGGGTGCTCGTGCTGTCGGAGGGGCTCGGGGTGAACGGCAGCCAGCTGGTGCGCGGGCTGAACGCGGTGCTGCCGGAGTCGGTGGTGGTGACCGGGGGCCTGTCCGGGGACGGGACGCAGTTCAAGCGGACGTGGGTGTGCGCGGGGGACGTGGTGCGCAGCGGGCTCGTGGCGGCCGTGGGGCTGTACGGCGAGCACGTGGTGATCCAGCACGGGTCCAAGGGGGGCTGGGACAAGTTCGGGCCGGAGCGCGTGGTGACGCGCTCGGAGGGCAACGTGCTCTACGAGGTCGACGGCCGCCCGGCGCTCTCGCTGTACAAGGAGTACCTCGGGGACAAGGCGGCGGAGCTGCCGGCGTCGGCGCTCCTGTTCCCGCTGGCGTTGCGCGCGACGGCGCAGGACGAGAAGGCGCTGGTGCGGACGGTGCTGGCGGTGGACCACGACGCGCAGTCGCTGACGTTCGCGGGGGACGTGCCGAGAGGGCACCTGGTGCAGCTGATGAAGGCGGACTTCGAGCGGCTGATCGGGGGCGCGGAGCTGGCGGCGAGGGCGGCGAGCGAGGCGGGAAGGGCGGGCGGGGACAGCGCGCTGGCGATCGCGATCAGCTGCGTGGGGCGCCGGATCGTGCTGGGCGACCGGACCGAGGAAGAGGTCGAGGCGGTGGCGGACGTGCTGCCGAAGGGCACGCAGGTGACGGGGTTCTATTCGTACGGGGAGATCTCGCCGTACGCGACCGGCCACTGCGACCTGCACAACCAGACCATGACCCTCACCGTGCTCTCCGAGGCGCCCACGCCGCTCGCCAGGAGCGAAGGCCCGCGGGAGCGAAGGCCGCGCGCCGCGAAGCGGGCGCCGGCCGTGGCGGCGCGCGTCGTCGCGCAGCCGGCCGGCGGGATGGCGGAGTTCGAGGAGCTCGAGATCGCGTCGGACTCGACGTTCACGTCCGAGACCTCCTTCGACGCGCCGGCGTCGGCGTCGAGCGCGACGCCGGGGCCGTCGCCGCTGTCGCCGGGGCGCGAGGGCGAGGAGCCGCGGCCGACCATCCGGGTGCCGCCGAACGGCCGCAGGGCGTCGCGCCCGCAAAGCGCCGAGCCCGCCTCGGGGCCGGTCTCGTCGGGGCACAGCCCCACCACCGTGGACCGGCCGCCGCCCGCCGCCTGGGCGCCCCGCGCCGCGCCGACGCGGAGCGTGCCGCCCGCCGGCGCCGCCGGCCGCCTCGACAGCCTCGCGTTCGATCGGCGCACGATCGGCGACGTCCTCGTCGTCCGGCTCGCCGGGCGCATGACCGAGGCGTTCAAGGGGGCGGCGCTCGCGCGGGAGCTCGAGGGCAAGGTCCTGCTCGACCTCGCCGGCGTCGAGCGGATCACGTCGTTCGGCGTCCGCGAGTGGCTCCAGATGATCCATGCGGCCCAGCCGCGCCTCCGCGCTCTCTACCTCGCGCGCTGCTCCGAGCCGGTCATCAACCAGCTCAGCATGATCCGGCGGTTCGCCGGCAACGGGCGGGTCGTCTCGTTCTATGCGCCGTACTGCTGCGAGTCGTGCGGCGCCCAGTTCGAGCGCCTCGTCGACTGCGCCCACGACGCGGCCTCGCTCGCCGAGGGCAAGCCGCCCGACGCGGTGTGCCCCCGCTGCGACGGCGCCGGCGCCTTCGACGACGACGCGGAGACGTATTTCGGGTTCGTCGCCCAGCACGGCGCCGGCGCGATCCCGCCGGAGGTGCGCGAGATCCTCCACGAGCTCGAGAGGGCCGACGAGCCCGCCGTCGGCGACGTGGTGGAGAAGTCCGTCGAGGGGCGCGTCACCCGCTTCAAGGTGGGCAGCAAGCTGACCGCGACGATCCGCTGGAGCCGCATCATCGACGGCCTCGAGGGCCAGGTCGTCTTCGATATGAGCAGCGTCCCCGCGGTCACCGCCGACGGCGCGGCGCGCTTCGAGTCGGCGCTCCGCAAGCTCGACGGCGCCGTCGAGGCGATCCGCATCGAGGGCTGTCCCCGGCTGCTCGCCGAGCGCACGGCGGGCCCCTCGTGGCCCGAGCTCGCGCGGATCGAGTCCGCGGTCGTCGAGGGCCGCTGCGCGTCCTGCAGCGCGACCCGGACGGTGCTCGTCGAGGTCGATCGGCACGCCCCCCTGCTCCGCGGCGGCCAGGACCCGAGCGTCACCTGCAAGCGCTGCAACACGCCGCTCGCCTTCGACGGCTCCCGCTCGCTGCTCTACGTCCTCGGCGCCCACGCGACGCGCGCCCCCTCGGTCCCGCCGCCGCCCGCCCTGCCTGCGGCGAGCTCGCAGCAGCAGCAGGCCGCGGCGCCCGAGGCGCAGCAGCACGGCGCGGGCGCCGCCGCGCCGCAGCAGCGCGGCGCGGGCGGCAACGCGGCGTTCCTCGCGCTGCTCGGCGGGGTGGCGCTCGCGGCCGCCGGCTTCGCGGCGTGGCGCGGCGGCGTCGGCCCCGCCGCGCCAGGGGCCTCGGCGGCGCCCGCTGCTTCGGCAGCGCCCGCGGCCTCGGCGGCCTCGGCGGCCCCTGCGGCCTCGGCAGCGCCTGCGGCCTTGGCAGCACCCGCGGGGGAGGCGCGCGCGCCGGCGCCGCCCGCGAGCGGCCCCGGCGCGGCGGGCTGGTCGGTCATGGACGACCTCCCGCCCGCGTGGGTGGAGCGGCCGTTCGTCGTCGAGGGCGAGAGCGTGCTCGTCGTCGGCCGCGGCGGCCCCGCGGCCAGCGAGTCGGGCGCGCTCGCGGCGGCGCGCAACGGCGCGATCGAGCGCCTCACGTCCGGCCTCGCCGCGGAGCTCGCGGGCTCTCCCGCGGCCGAGCTCCTCGTCGCGCAGCCGCCGGCCGAGGCCAGGGCGGCGCAGCGCGCGGAGATCGTCGAGCGCATCGCCGGGCGCTTCCTCGCGCAGGTCGGCGCGTTCGCGACGCCCGAGCGCGTGGACGCCGTCGTGCGGCGGGAAGGCGACGGCGTGCTCGCCTTTGCGCGGTACAGGCTGTCCCGGCAGAGCTTCGACGCGGCCGCGGAGCTCTACCGCCAGACGGCCACGTTCCAGGGGCTCACCGTGGCGCGCTTCTTCCCGCAGCTCGAGGCGCGGGTACGCACCTCCGGCGAGCTCGTCGTCGTCGCGGCGGAGCGCTCGCAGCGCGGCGCGGATCCAGGGATCGTCGCGGGGGACGTCGTGCTCTCGGTCAACGATCGCCCCGTCCATTCGGTCGAGATCTTCGGGAAGGCCGCGGCGGACGCGTGGGCGCGCGCGCCGGCCGGTGGTACGATGACCCTCCAGATCGAGTCGCGCGGTGAGCGCCGCAGCGTGAGCTTCGCGAAATCCCAGGCCGAAGGCCCTCGATGAGCACCATGACCGCCCGCCGCGCTCCTGGAGAAGTGACGCCGCCGGCCCGAGCGATGGAGGTGGTCGAATGACAGAGCGCCACGCCGCCGGCCCCATGAGCGTCGGCTCGCGCCACCCCACCACGCTCGGCAGGTACAGCCTGATCAAGAAGATCGGGATGGGCGGCATGGCCGAGATCTGGGTGGCCTCCGTCGCGGGCATCTCGGGCGTGAGGAAGATCTGCGTGGTCAAGCGCATCCTCCCGCACCTCGTCGACAGCCCCGAGTTCGTGCGGATGTTCCTCGACGAGGCGCGCATCGCCGCCACCCTGGACCACCCCAACCTCGTCCAGATGTACGACATCGAGGACGTCGACGGCGTGCCGGTCATCGCGATGGAGTACCTCCACGGCGAGGATCTCAGGACCGTCCGGAAGTCGCTCCGGTCGGCGAACCGGCGGATGCCGATCGAGCACGCGATCACCATCGCGGCGGGCATCGCGGCGGGGCTCCACTACGCGCACGAGAAGGTCGGCTTCGACGGCAAGCCGCTCGACATCGTCCACCGCGACGTGTCCCCGCACAACGTGATCGTCACCTACGACGGGGCCGTGAAGATCCTCGACTTCGGGATCGCGAAGGCGACGAACCGCGTCAACGAGACGCGCGACGGCGCGCTCAAGGGCAAGGTCCCGTACATGTCGCCCGAGCAGTGCACGAGCGAGCACCTCGATCGCCGGAGCGACATCTACTCGGTCGGCCTCCTGCTCTACGAGATGTCGACGGGGAGCCGGATGTTCCGGCGCGGCGCCACCGAGTTCGAGCTGATGCGGGCGATCGTCGAGGACCCCGTGCTGCCGCCGAGCGAGGTCTGCGCCGACTACCCGCCGGGGCTGGAGCGCATCCTGCTCAAG
Source organism: Sorangium sp. So ce302 (assembly GCF_051530145.1). GTDB lineage: Bacteria > Myxococcota_A > Polyangia > Polyangiales > Polyangiaceae > Sorangium > Sorangium cellulosum_B. The sequence goes on from NZ_CP150326.1 coordinate 12,285,708, forward strand.
TGCCTGGAGCGGGATCGGGAGAAGCGGTACGCGACCGCGAGGGATCTCCAGATCGACCTCGAGGCGTTCGCCCGGGAGGAGCGGCTCGCCACCTCGGCGCTCGCCCTGTCGTCGTTCATGTCGGAGCTGTTCGGCCAGCGCGTGGAGGTGTGGCGGGGCGCGCTCGCCTCGGGGGCGGACCTCGAATCGCACATCGTCGAGAAGCAGGAGGCGATACAGAACGAGGACTCCTTCGCGGGCGCGCTCGACGCCGTGGGCGGGGCGTCGCAGGCCGCCGAGACCGGCCGCCCGGGCGGGGTCGCCACGAAGCTCTCGGCGCCGCTCTTCGCGGCGTCGCGTCCCGACGCCGCGGGGGATCTGGACACGCCGCCGCGATCCAGGAGGCTCCCCGCGCTGTCGCTCGCGGACGCCGGCCCCGGGGCGGAGCCCGAGGGGGCGCACGGGCACGGGCCGCGGGCCCTCACGGTGACCAAGCGGAGGCTGGGCAGCCTGCTGATCGTCTCGCTGTCGGGGCGGATGACCGAGGAGCTCCAGGGCCTCGCGGTCGCGCGCGGCATCTCCGGCCGCGTGCTCTTCGATCTGGGCGGGGTGCAGCGGGTCACGTCGTTCGGCGTGCGCGAGTGGATGGCGATGCTGGCCGAGGTGTCGCGGAGCGCGTCCGAGATCTACATCGGCCGCTGCACCGAGCCGATCGTGAACCAGATCAGCATGATCCGCCGCTTCTTCGGGGACGGGCGCGTCGTGTCGTTCTACGGCCCGTACCGGTGCGAGCGCTGCGGCGCCGCCTTCGATCGGCTGTTCGACTGCGACAGGGACGCGCACCTCGTCAGGACGCACGAGCCGCCCGCGAGCCCCTGCCCGCGCTGCGGCGCGGCGGCGGTGTTCGACGACGACGCCGAGAGCTACTTCGCGTTCGCGGCGAGCCAAGCGGGGATCGATCTGCCGGCGGACGTGCGGGCGGCGCTCGACGAGCTCGCGCGGCTCGACGCGGGGACCCACGAGGCGATCGAGAAGACGGTCGACGAGCGCGGGACGCGCATCCGCGTGCGCTGCAAGCTCGACGCGCACGTGCGGTGGAAGCGCGCGCTCGACGGGATCGAGGGGGCGCTGGTGCTCGATCTCGCGGGCGCGGCGGGGGTGACGTCCGAGGGCGCGAGGGCGCTCGCCCTGTCGCTCCGCGCGCTGGGCGGCGAGGTGACGTCGATCCAGATCGAGGGCTGTCCCGTGGTGCTGCTCGAGCACCTCGCCTCCGAGAGCCCCCCGCTGCGAGCGGAGGTGGTCTCGGCGATCGTCGAGGGCACCTGCGAGCGGTGCAACGCGCCCCGGCAGACGCTGCTCGACGTGAACGAGGCCGCGCACGCCGCCCGCGAGGACCGGGAGCCGTACGTGCCGTGCAAGCGGTGCAACGCGCCGCTCGCGTTCCCGTGGCTCCGGCCGGCGCTGAGGCGCCTCGGCGCCGCGCCGGAGCCGACGCCCACGCTCGCCGGAGCGCCCGAGCCGGCGACGAAGCGCTCTGCCGCGGGGGGGCACGTGACGACGGCAGGGGCGGGCGCAGGGGCAGGGGCGCCCGCAGGCGCAGCGGCGCCGGCGGGGGCGGGCGCGGGCGCAGCGGCGCCGGCAGCGGCGCGCGCGGGCGCAGCGGCGCCGGCGGGGGCGTCTCCGCCTGCCGCGGCCGTCTCGGCGGCCCGTGGCTCCAGCTCGCGCGGGGTGCTCGCGGCGTTCGCGGCGGGAGCGCTGCTCGTCCTCGCCGTGGCCTTCGCCTACCAGGGCCGGGGACGCCCGCGCACCGCCGCCGGGGCGGACCCGCCGCCCGCGCCGAGCTCGGGGTGGCGCGCGGCGCCGCCGGCCGAGGAGAGCCCTCCGTGGATGGACCGGCCGTTCACCGCCGAGGGCGACGCGATCTTCGTGGTCGGCGAGGGCTCGGGCGCCAGCCGAGAGGCAGCGCTCGCGGTCGCGCGCGCCGACGCGATCTCCCGGCTCGCGAGCAACGTCGTGCCCGCGCTCGCGGGGTCGCAGGCCTACGGCTTCATCCAGGCGCACGGCGGCGGCGCGCGCCGCGCCGGCATGGCGGAGGCCGAGGCGAGCCGCTACCTGAAGCAGGTCGGCGCGTTCGCCACCCCCGAGCGCGTCGACGCGCGCTTCCAGGAGCGCGGCGGCGCGGTGGCGGCCGTCGCGCGCTACCGCATGCGCAAGGAGAGCTTCGACGCGGCCGTGCAGAGCTACCGGAGGACGGTCAGCGCGCTCGGGCTGACCGCGGCGCCCCTCTTTCCGCTGCTCGAAGGCGCGCTGAAGACGAGCGGAGACGCCGTCGTGGTCGCCGTGGAAGACCGCGGCCCCGCCGCGGCCGCGGGCGTCCGCGTCGGCGACGCGGTGGTCGCGATCAATGGCCGGCCGCTCGTCAGCTTTGAAGCGATGCGTCATGCGCTGCCGAGCGCGCAGGAGGGCGCCACCCTCGAGCTCACGCTCGAGTCGGGCGGCGCGCGGCGGACGATCGCGATCAAGAGGCCGAGCGGGGCGCGGGAAGGGGGCTGAGGCAGGGCGGGCCGCGCCGCCGTGGTGCGCTCCCGCGAGCGGCGCGGCGCGCGGTGAGGGCGTCCGCGACATCGCGCCGCGCCGGCACGCGAGCGCCGCGCCGGCCAGCAGAGGGGCAGAGGAGCGTCGCTTCCTCGGCATCGGCTGTCCGGCCGGCGATCGGCTGCGCTATGCTGGCTGCCGCGGCGCGGCGCTCTCGGTCGGAGGTTTCGAACATGCGCGGCCTGGAAGAGATCGAAGGGCTGGAGGCCGGAACCCTGATCGCCGGCAAGTACCGCGTGGACCGGCTGCTCGACAAGGGCGCGATGGGCGCCGTCGTCGCCGCGACCCACGTCGATCTCGACGAGCTCCGGGCGATCAAGGTGCTGCTGCCCGCGACCGCGGCCGATCCGGAGATGTGCGGGCGCTTCCTGCAGGAGGCGCGGATCGCGTCGCGGCTCAGGAGCGAGCACGCGGTCAAGGTGCACGACGTCGGGCGGCTCGAGAACGGGCTGCCGTACATGGTGATGGAGTTCCTCGACGGCCGCGATCTCCGGGTCATCCGCAAGCAGCGGGGCCCGCTGCCGGTGGAGGAGGCGACGCTCTACGTCATCCAGGCGTGCGACGCGCTCGCGGAGGCGCACGCGCTCGGGCTCGTGCACCGCGACGTGAAGCCGGCCAACCTCTTCCTGACGCACACGCGCGAGGGGACGCCGTGCATCAAGGTGCTCGACTTCGGCGTCTCCAAGGTGTCGCAGGCGGCGCTCCTCGGCGTCGCCGAGATGCGGACGAGCACCGGCCAGATGCTGGGGACGCCCCACTACATGCCCCCCGAGCAGATGCGCGGGCAGCGCGACGTCGACGCGCGCGCGGACATCTGGGCGGTCGGGTCGCTCCTCTACGTGCTGCTCACCGGCCGGTATCCCATGCACGCGCGCTCCGTCCAGACGGTCTCGCTCGTGCTCGGGGGCAAGTTCGTGCCGCAGCTGCCGTCGAAGGTCTGCCGCGGGCTCTCGCCGGACATCGATCCGATCATCATGCGGTGCCTCGAGCGGGATCGCGACAGGCGCTGGCCCGACCTGGCGGAGCTCACGCTGGCGCTCCGTCCGTTCGCGCCGCCCGCAGCGCAGCCGCTCGTCGACCGCATCCAGCGCATCCTGCGCGGGAGCCTGCGCGACTCGCTGTCCGGGGTGCGCCCCGGCGTGGACGGCGTCGACGCGGGGGAGCGCGGCTCGATCCCCACCACCATGGGCTCCGGCCCATCCACCGGCGGCATGGCGATCGAGCTTCGCCCGGAGCTGCCACCTCCCGTGTTCCCCGCGGCTCCCGAGGAGGCGGATCCGGTGGAGCGGAGCGAGGCCATCACGGTGTCGGACCGCTCGCGCGCCCGGGAGGAGACCGACCTGGTGGAGCGGAGCGAGGCCATCACGGTGTCGGACCGCTCGCGCGCCCCGGCGGAGGCGGATCCGGTGGAGCGGAGCGAGGCCGTCACGGTCTCGGAGCGCCCTCGCGCCCGGGCGGAGGCCAGCCCTGCGGAGCGGAGCGAGGCGGCGACGGTCTCGGGCCGCCCGCGCGCCCCTGCGGAGGCGGATCCGGTGGAGCGGAGCGAGGCCGTCGCGGTCCCGGACCACGCGGGCGTCCGGGCGGAGGCCAGCCCTGCGGAGCGGAGCGAGGTGGCGACCGGCTCGGACCGGCCGCAGCCCCGGGTGGAAGCCGGCCGTGTCGGGCTCGGCGCGGCCGGTTCAGCTCCGGAGAGGGCGCGCGTCGAGGAGGACGCCGACGAGACGACGCTCGCGGACACGCTCCGGCGGCTGCGCTCGCCCTTCAGGGCGGGCTTCGTCCTCGCGGCGGTGGCGGCGGCGATCGTCGTCGCGCTGCTGGCCAGCGGAACGCGGCCCGAGGAGCGGCCCGCGAGCGGGAGCCTCCCGAGCCCGGGCTCGCCCCCGGGGGGAAAGGGCGTTCCGGTCAGCGCTCCGCCCCGGTGACACCGGAGAGGGAGACTCCCGCCCTGCGGGCGCTCGGGGAGAGGCCCTCTCGGGACAGGCGGTGAGGTGGAGTCGACGTGTCGTGAGCGCGGAGCGGCGGGCCGCGCCGCGCGCGCGTCACTTGCCCTGCGAGATGACGCCGCAACCGATGCGGCCACCGGCGTTTCCGGCGGGCTGGCCGCCGTCATCCGCCTTCTCGTGGACGATGATGGCGCGGCCGAGGAAGGTGTTCGGAGCGCCCTGCTTGAGGTTCGCGCCCGCGGCGATGATCTCATGGGTGCCGGTCCCATCGGCCTTGACCTCGATATTGCCGAGATCGCCGAGGTGGCGAGCCGCGGCGTCGGGGAGGCCGTGCGGGTGGTTCTCGGGGTTGTAGTGCGCGCCCGCGCTCTTCGCGTCCGGCGCGCTGCAATCGCCGGTCTCGTGCACGTGGACGGCGATCTTGCCCTTGGGAGCGCCCGAGACCTGGACGGCGACCTTCACGCCGCCCTCGACCTCGGTGAAGGTCGCCGTGCCCTTGAGCTTCGACTTGGTCCGCGCCTCGATGGGCACCGAGACGCTCACCGGCGGTGCAGGCGGCGCGGCCGGCGGCGCAGCGGCCTCCGGCGCCGCGGCGCCGGCCGGCGGGCTGGCCTCGGGCGCCGCGGCCGCGGGCGCCGCGGGCGTCTCCGGCGCAGGCTGCGGCTGGGCGGGGACGTCGGGGACCGCAGGGGCCGGCTCGGGCGCGCCGCCACAAGCGGTGGCGCCCAGGACGAACGAGGCGAGCAGCGAGAGACGATAGGCCGGTTTCATCACAGCGGAGACCTCCAGGTTCGCGAGGCGTTGAACCTCCGCCGTCTCGTAGAGCGGTCCTGGCGAGCGATCAATCGGCGAACCCGACATTCGTCATGTGCGCCGGCTCGAGGCGCGCCGGCGCGCGGCCAGCGCCGCTCGCGCCGGCCCTCGGCGCCATGGGCAGCGCGCGCCCGACCCTTCGACAGCGACGAGCGAGGCGCGGAGTCCGCCGCCGCGCCTCGCCGAGCTCAGCGGCGCGCGCTCACTGCGCGGGCGGGCAGCCGATGGGCCCGGTGCCGATCACGACGTCATCGATCCACATCGAGCGGGCGGAATCCGCCTGATAGGACTCCCAGCCGAGGCCGATGCTGTCGAACGCCGGCGCCTTCCACGTGTAGTTCGCCTCGTTATTGGCGCAGCCCTGGCCCGTCCCGGACACCTTGAGATCGGCCAGCTCCTCGCCATTGAGCCAGAAGCGCATCTCGTTCTTGGGCCCGTCGAAGCTGAACTCGACGCAGGTCCATGCGCCGGTCGGGACCACGGTCGTCTCCTCCGCGTGGTGCCAGCAGTCCGTCTGCGGTCCGGTCTTCGGGTCGCTCCAGTACCCGGGCGTATCGTAGTTCGCCATGAGCTGGCTGCCCGCCGCGACCGGGTGCTGCCCGCCGTAGCGATACTGTGCCGCGTAGGGCATTCCCTCGAAATCGCTGCCAGGAATGGTCCCTGAACCGTCGATGATGGTCCAGTGCACATCCCCCGTCGGCGCAGCATCGAGGAAGAGCATCATGCGACCATGAATGACGTTCGCCTCGGTGGGCAGGGCGTCGGCGTCCGTGAACTTGATCATGGCCGACTTGTAGTTGCTGTCTCCCGTGCTCGCGGGCGTGGTCACCTTGATGGACTTGGCGCCGCTGTAATGCTTCGTCGTGTCGACCGACACGGTGGAGCCCGCCATGGCCGTGTAGACCGTCCACGCGCCCAGCTTCTCGCCGTTCGCGGCCTGGCCCTCGTACGACTCGAAGTCGTCGCAGAGCAGCGCCGCGCAGGCCGAGCCGCCGCCGTTCCCGCCGCCCTCGCCGGCGCCGCCGCCGCCCGTGGCGCCGCTGCTGGTGGTGGTGGTGGTGGTGCCGCCGCCCTCGCCAGCGCCGCCGCCGCCTGTGGCGCCGCCGCTGGTGGCGCCGCCGCCCGTACCGGTGGTCGAGGACGACGACGACGACGACGTGCCACCATCGTCATCCGAGCACGCAACCGCGCCCGCCGCAAAGGTCGCGAGCAGGCCAAGCAAAGTAACGCTAATTCGAAGATTCATGTTCGTTTCCATCCTCCGCGGCGACTATTGCACGAGGTCATCGCGTGGTTCAAGAACGAACGTTTTCGGCGGATCGCACGATCCAGGCGCTCGAACTCGAATGGCCCCGGCGGTGCGGGGCAACACGAAAAGGCCCGGGAGCAGCCTTGAACAGCCAGCCTATCGGGCCGGGAGCGAGCGTGAACGTTCAACCGCCGTCCGCCCCGCTACCCTCTGCGCCTGCGCCCGCCAACATCGCCTCCGGCGAGATCGCATAGAGCCTCTCCTCTCCCTGCTTTCCCCGGATCCGCACCAGCGCGGGCATCGCTTCTCCCGGGCTCCCGGCCGCGGTGAACGTCGCCTCATCCATCAGCAGGCCGCCGGCCTTCGCCTGCGCCTGAATCCGAAACGCGGTGTTCACACGATCGCCGATGATGGTGAACTCCCGCCTGCCGCTCGACCCGATGCTCGCCAGCAGGACGGGCCCTGTCGAGAGCCCGAGCCGCGTCGGGAAGGCGGGTCGGCCCTGCGAGCGCTGGTGTTCGTTGAAGGCCGCGATGCTCCGCTGGATCCGCTGCGCCGCCGCGAGCGCGTCACTCGCGCCCCGGAAGAACGCGAGCATGCCGTCGCCAACGTACTTGTCGACCTCGCCCGCGTGGTCGTAGACGATCTGCGCCACCGTGGCCATGTAGAGGCTGAGATCCGCGATCAGCGGCCCAGGCTCCTCGCTCTCCGAGAGCCGCACGAACTCCTCGATGTCGCTGACCAGCACCGTCAGCACCTCGCGCGCCGGCGGGCTCGGCCGGTTCGACGACACGCTCTCCTCGATGCTCTCCCACGCCCGGTCGGACAGGTAACCGCGCAGCGCCGCCTGCATCTGGCGCACCTGCGCGTAGCGCTCCTCGAGCTCCCTCCGCTGCCGCTCGAGCTCCCGGCGCTGCCGGTGCAAGAGCAGCTGCGTCCCCACCCTGGCCAGCACCTCGCGCAGCTCGAACGGCTTCGTGACGTAATCGACGCCGCCCGCGTCGAACGCCATCACCTTGTCGCCGATGCCGGTCATCGCGCTCAGGAAGATGACCGGGATGTCCGCCGTCCCGGGATCCCCCTTGAGCCGGCGGCACACCTCGTAGCCGTCCATGTGGGGCATGCTCACGTCGAGCAGGATGAGGTCCGGAGGCGCCGCCGCCGCCGACATCAGCGCCATCGCGCCGCTGATCGCCGCCCGCACCTCGTAGCCCTGCGCCGTCAGCATCGAGGTCAGGAGCGACAGGTTCGCCGGCATGTCGTCCACGATCAGGATGCTCGGGGGCTCTTCCCTGGGGCGCTCCGGCCGTGCGCCCGGGGCCGCTCCGCGGGGGGCTGGCTTTGCGTCGGTGTCCGTCATGACGGCTCCTCCTCGTCGGCGCTCGATAGCGCCAAGATGCTGTCGAAGCGATACCCCCGCGCGAGCTCGGCCACAGCCCCCGCGAGATCCGCGTCCTCAGGCCGGAACCGATCGAGCGTCGCCTGGACGGCCTTCGCGTCGAGCCGCGTCGCCGCGCGCCGGAGGTCCTTGCGGAGCGCGGCGGGCAGCCCGGCCGCCGCCCGGGCGAGGTCGACCGCCGGCGCCCCCTGGGCAGCGCCGGGCTCGGCGGCGCGCTCCTCGTACTCGAAGCGGGCCCCGAGGTGCTTCGTCAGGAGGCCGAGGATGTCCGCGTCGCGGAACGGCTTGCTCACGAAGTCGTCGCACCCCGCCTCCGCCGCGAGCGCCCGGTTCTGCTCGAACGCGCTCGCGGTCATCGCCACGACGACCGTCTCGTGCCCCCGCGCGCTCGCCTTGATGCGGCTCGCCGCCTCGTAGCCGTCGAGCAGCGGCATGCGGAGGTCGAGCAGGACGAGGTGCGGCGCCCACGTCTCCCACTGCGCCACGGCGCCGAGCCCGTTGGTCGCGCTGCGCGCCTCGACGCGCACCGAGTCGAGCAGCTTGAGCAGGCAGTGGCGCACGTCCCACCGGTCGTCGACCACGAGCACGCGGTACCTCGGCTGGCCCGGCGAGAGGCCCACGGCCCGGAGTGCCCGCGGCGTCGCGCCGCCGGCGCGCGCGTCGGGCGCCTCGGCCAGCGACAGGCGCACGTCGAAGCGGAGCGTCGTCCCGCGGCCGACCTGGCTCTCCACCCGGATGTCGCCCCCCATCATCCGCACGATGCGCCGGCTGATGTGCAGGCCGAGGCCCGTGCCCTCGCGCGACTGCCGCCCGGTCGCGGTCTGCGCGAACGCCTCGAAGAGCTCCGCGAGCTCCGCCTTGGCCATGCCCCGGCCGGTGTCCGTCACCTCGAACGACACCCGCACCCGCCCCGCCGCCGCGCCGTCGTGCGCGCCTGTCGCGCGCCGCGCCGAGGCGCGCAGCGTGACCGACCCGCGCGGCGTGAACTTCAGCGCGTTGCCGAGCAGGTTGATCAGCACCTGCCGCAGCTTCCCTTCATCGCCGTGGACGTGCCGCGGCACGTCCTGCGCCCGCTCGACCCTGAGCGTGAGGCCCCGCTTCTGGGCCTCGACCGCGAACATCTCCGAGAGCCCCGAGAGCGTGTCGTGGAGGTCGAACTCGGCGTCGACGAGCGTCATGCGGCCGGCCTCGATCTTCGCCATCTCGAGGATGTCGTTGACGAGGCCGAGCAGGTGCTCGCCGCTCTTGCAGATGACCGCGAGGTTCTCGCGGTGCCGGTCGGCGAGCGAGGGGTCGCGCTCCACGAGCTGCGCGAAGCCGAGGATCGAGTTGAGCGGGGTCCTGAGCTCGTGGCTCATGTTGGCGAGGAACGCGCTCTTCGACCGGCTCGCGGTCACGGCCTCCTCCCTCGCCCTGCGCGCCTCCTCCTCGGCCCGCCGCGCCTCGGCGAGCTCCTCGCAGAGCCGCTGCTCCGCGGCGCGGCTCACCGCGAGCTCCTGCGCCTTCCGCTCGAGCTCGAGCTCGCGGGCGTGGAGCCGCCGGCGGAGCGCCCAGAGGGCGACCAGAAGGAGGGTCCCGACGACCACGGAGGCGGAGATCCCGACGACCTGCATTCGATGTGCCCCACCCGCCTCCTGCGCGGCGGGAAAGACCGGAGCGCCGATCCCGTCGGAAGGCACCGATCAGGTTACAGGAGTTCGGGGCAGCCCGTGGGGGCCCGATCGGGCGCGCCGCGCGGCTTTGGGCGGCGGAGCGGCGCGCTCGTCAGGCAGACCACGGAATCGACGGAGCCGCGCCGCGGCAGCGCGACGCGGCGGTCGGTTCTCCCCGGCGCGTTCACGCGCTATGGCGCGCCGCCGTCCGGCTTCGCTCGCCGCGGGGGTGTGACAACCTCATCGGTCGGCGGCGGGGCGGCGTCTCCGCGCGGCGGCGGGGCGGCGTCTCCGCGCGGCGGCGGGGCGGCGTCTCCGCGCGGCGGCGGGGCGGCGTCTCCGCGCGGCGGCGGGGCGGCGTCTCCGCGCGGCGGCGGGGCGGCGTCTCCGCGCGGCGGCGGGGCGGCGTCTCCGCGCGGCGGCGGGGCGGCGTCTCCGCGCGGCGGCGCCTCGCTGTCTGCCTGCGCCGGCGGCCGCCTGGGCGCGAGCGCGGGCTGGCGGAGGCCGCGCAGCGAGGCGAGCCGATCGACGAGGACGCCGGCCTCCTCGGCCGACAGCTTGACGCGCGCGTGGAGCGCCTTGCCCTCGGCCGCGATCGCGATGCGCTCGAGCACGGCGCCGAAGCCGATGAGCCGCGTCGCGAAGTCCGCCGCGCGCGTGTCTCGCGCCGCGCGCAGCTCCGCGCCGAGCGCGGCGCAGGGGGCCTCCGCGTCGCAGAGCACGGCGGCGTGGACGGCGATCTCCGGGCCGAGCGCGACGCTGGCGCCGCCGGAGAGCAGGGACGCCGCGGGCGATCGGCTGGAGCCGCTCAGCGCGAGCTCGCGCCCGATCTCGGCGCGCTGCTCGGGCGTGAGCACCACCGTGACGCGCGCCGCCCCCTCGCCCACGGCGCGGGCGATGTCGTCGTGCGCGGCGCTCGCGCCGACGCTCGCGGCGCGGCCTTCGGCGGCGTCGATCATGGCGCGCAGGTACGCGCCCCCGCCGAGCAGGATCGGCCCCCCGGGGCGCACGGCGATCTCGCCGTGGCCCTCGGCGCTCGAGTCCCGCACCGCGCGGAAGCTGCCGATCCCGGAGACGACCGGCCGCCCGCCGCGGGCCTCGATGACCTTGGAGGCGCACGCGAGCAGCGCCTCGTCCTGCACGGCGCCGGCCGCGACCAGCCCGAAGTCGCCGCCCTCGCCCGCCGCCGGGATGGCGATCGCGACCTCGGTCAACGCGGCCACCGGGTCGAAGCCGCACACGTCGCGCACCTTGCCGAGCCCCGGGATCTCGCGCTCCTCGCGCAGGAACGAGGCGAACGCGGGAGAGGCGCGCAGGGCCGGGAGATCGAGCGTCGCGACGAGCATCGCGCCGGCGGGCACGGCGTCGAGCGCGCGCGGCGCCGCGGGGGGGCTCTCCCGCCGGCGGCCGAGGAGCCAGGCGACGCCGCCGCCGAGCAGGACCCCGACGAGCAGGAGGACGAGGCCGTCTCTGGTCCGCGGCTGCACGCGCGACCCGTTAGCACACGGCCGCGGCGGACGCCCCGGCGGGCGCGTCGCGCGCGTCCCGGCGGGGCGGAGCATGGCGCTGCGCAAGGGCGCGCCCTTGCGCAGCGGCTACACGCCCTTGCGCGGCGGCGACCAGAGCGTCCCGCGGACGAGATCGAACACGGGCACGGTCACGTTGAAATTCCAGCGCTTCATGAGCCGGGGGTCATGGTGCCTGCGGTGGTGCTCGCGGAGCCGCGTGAGCCCCGGGATCCGGTACACCGGGCTGTCCGCCGGCAGGTGATACGCGAGGTGCAGCCACTCGTAGCTGACGAAGAACACCATCGCCGTCGCGAGGCCGAGCAGCGCCGCGTCCAGCGAGAACAGCGCGCCCGCCGCCGCGGCGAGCGGCAGCAGCGAGGCGAGGACGAGGAGCGCCGAGGCCGGCGGCGTCAGCACCAGCCAGAGCTCGCGGGCGCTCCGCAGCGCCATGTCGTCGGCGGTGAAGGCGAGGTGGTGCTCGCGCTCGTGCCGCTCGCACAGCGCGCCGAGCAGCGGCGCCCGCCGGTGCAGCACCGACCTGTGCGCCCACCACTCGAAGGCGAAGCCGAGCAGCAGGGTCGCCGGCACCGCGACGAGCTCGACGGCATCGACGGCGTCGAGGAGGCGCACCGCCGCCGCGAGCACGAGCGCGCCGAGCAGCGTGGGCGCCGCGAGGTGGAGCGCCGGGCGGTACCCGCGCGGGATCCGCGCCGCGATCTCCGCGCGCCGCCGCGACCGCGGCGAGGCCGGCTCGTTCACGAGCATCGGAAACTATGAATTCCAAAAAAACAGAACGCAAGCGCGGGCGAGGCCGCCGGCGAGGGGGCGTGCTCAGCTTTCCTGGCGTTCTTCCTTCTGTTCCGCCTGTTTCGCGCCGTCCCCGGGCGCGCCGCCGTCCGTCGCTGGCGCTTCCCGCTCGAACAGCCCGCCGATCGCCTCGCCGATGCGGCCGATCTTCGCGGCGAGCAGCACGACGATGAGCAGGAAAGCCGTGAGGGCGATCTCGTTGTGGGAAGCGCCGAGCACCATGCATCGACGTCTACCACGCGGCGCACACAGCGGGGGGCGACGCGCGGCGACGTCGACCTCGCGCTCGCGTCGCGGAGGCGATGTCGGCCGGGCGCTCCCAGCGCGGCAGGGGTGGAGACCTCGCCGCGCCGGCGGGCGGTCGTGGAGGGAGCTGCGCTGCGCGGCGGGAACGCGAGCGGGCCGCGATCGCGTTTGACAGCCCGCCGACGACCGTCGAGAGTCCAGTCGATGCGGGCCCCTGGGCGCTGCTCCGCCGGGCCGCCGCCACAAGATGACCGCCGTGTCCGAGCCCCGCGACGACTACGAAGCAGTGCAGGCGCGCCCGCGCGAAGGCGCCATCCTGCTGGCCGACGCGTCGGCGGACGGGGAGGCGATCGGCGCGGCGCTGCGGGGCCGGGGGTTCGAGGTGATCGCGGCGCCCATCGCCGAGCTCGAGGCGCGCCTCGCGAGCGACGCGCCGCGCGTCGTGATCGTCGACATCGACGAGCCCGGCGCGATCGAGGCGCTCGAGCGCCTCTACCTGCGGCCGGGCGGCGTCGCCGCGTCCGTGCTCCTCGTGGGGGATCCGGTCCGCTCGGCGGAGCTCGATCCCCAGCTCTTCGGGCAGGTGTTCGAGCGCCCGGTCGACACCGCCGAGCTCGCCGCGCACGTGAGCGCGGTCGCGGAGCCCGGGCGGTTCCGCGGGGAGCACGCCGTCGAGGCGCGCCTCGCGGCCGGCCTTCCGGGGCCGCTCGACAACGACGTCCCGTCGAACCCCGACTTCTCGAGCGATCTCGACCCGCTCGACGTCGGCTCGGTGCTGCCGCCCCCGGAGGAGGACGGCGACGAGGTCGGTCCGCGCCTCCTGCCGGCGCGGATCAGCCCGGAGCTCGAGGAGATCCTCGTCGCCGCCGAGCAGCGGGTCACGGCGAAGGCGCACCCGTCGAGCATCCCGGCGGCCGAGGAGGAGGTCGACCTGATGCTGTCGCCGGAGCTGCTCTCCGCGCTCGACGAGCCCCTGGATCCGGAGGAGGACGAGCCGCGGACCGGCGCGAGCGCGGCCGTCGCCCCGGTGCCCACCGGGTTGCCCTCGCAGCCGAGGACGAGCTCCGAGCCGTACGGCGTCGCGCCCGCTCCGCAGCCGGCGGCCACCCGCGCCGAGCACACAGGGCCCGGCGACTCCCTCGTCGAGCTCGCGGAGCCGGGCGACGAGCACGAGGACGACCGCGCCTCCGAGCCCGCGTTCGACGGGGCGCACGCGACGAAGCGCGCAGGCCCCGAGCTCGCGGCGCTCTCGCTCGGCAGGGAGGCGCACCTGCACGGCAGGGAGGAGCGCGATCACGGCGGTCCCGCGCGCCGGAGCGGCGGCCGCGACGCCGCGCCGCCGACCCCGCGCGACGCGGGCCGGCCCTACGCCTTCGCGTCGCCGCCGCCGCGCCCCGAGCCCGCGTGGGATCGGTCGCCATCGCCCGCGCCGCGAGAGGAGCCCGCGTGGGACCGCGCCGGCCCTGCGCGCGGCGGCGAGGACGTCGACTGGGCGCGCGCTCCGTCGGGCCGCGTCGAGCCGAGCCTGCGCCAGCGCATCACCGAGCCGCCGCCGCCCCGGTCGCGCGAGGCCCGCGACGCCCGCGCGCCTGGCTTTCCGTCGCCGCCGTCTCCGGGCGTCGCGTTCGTTTCGCCTCCCTCGGTCGAGGTGAGGACCGCGCTGTTGCCGTCGGTCGGAAGGGCCGAGCCCGAGCCGCTGCCGCCCGTGCCGTCCCCGGCCCGCTCCGCCCCGGCGGGGCGCGCCGCGGCGCCTCCTGGCGGGCCCGTCCCGGCGAGCGCGGGCGCCGGCTCGCTCGGGCGCGGCCTCCTGGCGCCGAGCCCGCCTGCCGCGCCGAGCACGGCCGCGTTCGGCCGCGGGCCCCTGCCAGCTCCGCCGTCCATGGCCATCTCCGGCGCGGCCCTGCGTGGGCCCGCGCCGCCTGCGCTGCCGCTCGTGCCGCCCGCGCCCGCCACGGTCACCGCGGCCGGGCTCGGCCGCGCCATGGCGCTTGAGCCGATCGACGAGGCGCCGAGCTCCGGCGGGGCCTCGTCGGCCACGGTGCTCGGCCCGGGCGACGCGCCGCGCGCGCTGGCCCGCGCGGTGGGCAGCCGCTCCTCCGGCGCCCTCGCGATCACGACCGAGGAGGGCGCGCGGCGCATCGTCCTGCACGAGGGCGATCTCGTCACCGCCGGCTCGAGCATCCCCGAGGAGACGCTGCTCGCCTTCCTGGTCGGGCGCGGCGACCTCGAGCGCGAGGTCGCGGCGCGGCTCGCGGGCAAGCTCCCCGCCTCGGGCCGGCACGCCGGCGCGGCGCTCATCGCGCACGGCCACCTCGGCCAGGACGACCTCTGGCCGGTGCTGCGCGCGCACGCCGAGTGGGTCATCGGCCACGTCGTGCTCGTCGAGGCCGGCACGTGCGACCTCGAGCCCGAGCCGCCGGGCCGCCTCAAGGCGGAGCCGAACGTCTTCGGCGGCGCCACCGGCGCCGAGGTCTTCGTCGAGACGATCCGCCGCGTGATCGCCCCCGAGGTCGCCCTGCGCCGCCTCGGCGGTCCGGGGGCGCGCCTCGACGACGGCGTCCGGCGCAACCTGCTCGGCGAGTGCGCGCTGCGGCGCGAGGAGGAGGAGCTCGTGCGCACCGCGCGCGGCCGCAGCGTCGGCGAGCTCGTGAGCGTGGCGGAGCCCGAGAACGCGAGCGTGCTCTACGCGCTCGTCTGCCTGGAGGTGCTCGACGTCCTCATCCCGCCGTCGATCACCGAGGCGCCGCCCCCGCCGGTGGAGGATCCGCTCGACGAGGAGGCGATCCGGCAGCGCGTCCGGGCGCGGCTCGCGCTGGTGGAGGACGGGGACTATTTCTCGATCCTCGGCATCCCGCGCGACGCGACGAACTACGAGATCCGCCGCGCGTACCTCGCGCTGAGGAAGGCCTTCGAGCCGTCCACCCTGCTCACCGCCGCGACCGTGGACCTGCTCGATGACGTGCGGCTCGTCATCGAGGTGCTCGACGAGGCCTACGAGATCCTGCGCGAGCCGCACAGGCGCGAGCGGTACCGGCGGGCGATCGAGGCGGGGCCGCCGTAGCGGGGACCGGGGCAGCGCGCGCTCCGTACGGCGCGCGGCGGGCACGGTTGATGAAGGCCGGCGCGGCTGTGCAATGCCCGCTCTCTCCCGGACCGAGGGCGCCGGCGGCGCCGCGCGCGGGCGGGCCGACGCGCTCCGGTCGATCGGCCGCGGCGGCGCTGATCGCCGCCCTCGTGCTCGCCCCGGGGTGCGTCCGCGAGGCGGCGAAGGAGGCGACCCACGGCACGCTCGAGGCGCTCGATCGCAGCGCGCAGGACCGGGCCGGGCCCGCCGGAGGATCGGCCGAGAGGCCGGCCGAAGGCGCGCGCGAGAGGCCGCTCGTGGGGGCCATCGTCCACGACGCGGTCCGGGCCGGCGCGGCGGAGATCGGGCGGCAGGCCGGGGGCCTGGAGCCGGTCATCGCGCAGACGAGCGAGGCGGTCAGCAGCGCCGTGGTCGAGGGCGCTCTCCAGCACGATCGGGCGCTCGTCACCCTCGTCGAGCAGGGCACGGGCGCCGCGGCGAGGGCCGCGGCGCGCGAGGGGACGGCAGAGCTCATGGAGCAGCTCGCCGGGTGCCCCGCCGGCGACCCGGGCTGCTCGAGCGCCGCGATCGAGCGCGCGAGCCGCGCCGCCGCCACGGGCTTCGCGGACGGCCTGGGGAGGGCGATCCATCCCTGGATCATCGGCCTCGCGTTCGGCGGGGGGTTCCTGCTCGCCGCGCTGCTCGCCGTCGCCATCGCGGTCGTCACGCGGCGGCACGAGCGCTCCACCGCGCACTGAGCGCTCCGCCGCGCACTGAGGGAGGTCCGCCCCTTGCACGCGCCAGCACCGCAGGAGGCACCATGTCCAAGGCGAGCGAGTTCATCGAAGCCCTGCGTCGGATCGAGGAGAGCGGCGACGTCGAGCCCATGGCGCGGCTGTTCGCGCCCGACGCCGAGCTCAGCAACTCGACGATCACGAGGCCGCTCCACGGCCCCGACGGCGCCCGCAACTTCTGGCGCAGCTACCGGCACACCTTCGTCGAGGTGCGGTCCGAGTTCCGGTGCGTCGTCGAGTCGGACGAGGCCGCCATCCTCGAGTGGACGAGCCGTGGAAAGCTAGTCAATGGAGGGGAGTTCTCGTACGACGGCGTGAGCGTCATCGAGCACCCGGCCGGCACCATCAGGAGGTTCAAGGCGTACTTCGATCCGAGGGCCCTCGGGCTTCAGCTGGAGCACGCGGCGTAGCGCCGCGCTTCAGCTGGAGCACGCGGCGTAGCGCCGCGTGCCGGCCCGCGCGATCGCGTCCACAACGACCTCGCCCTGCTCGACGCCCACGAGCGCCGCCGACCCTTCCTCGAGCTGGCCGCGCAGGATGAGCTCCGCGAGCGGCGCCTCGACGAGGCGCGCGATCGTGCGCTTCATCGGCCGGGCGCCGAGCTCCGGGTCGAACCCCCCGGCGTCGAGCAGCGCGTCGATCGCCTCGGGCTCGACCTCGAGCTCCACGCCGCGCGCCTCGAGCTCGCGCTCCAGGCCGCCGAGCAGCCGCCGCGTGATCTCGGCGACGTCCGCCCGCGTGAGCGGCGCGAAGCAGAGGACCTCGTCGATGCGGTTGTAGAGCTCGGGCGGGAGCGCGGCGCGGGTCGCGGCGAGCATCGCCTCGCCGAGGCGCTCGGGCGACACGGCCGCGGAGGCGCGGGCGAAGCCCACGGAGCGCTCGGACCGGAGCGCGCCGGCCTCCGCCGCGCCGAGGTTCGAGGTCATCACGAGGACCGTGTTCGTGAAGTCCACCCGCCGGCCTCGGCCGTCGGTCAGGCGGCCCTCGTCGAAGACCTGGAGGAACGCCTCGAGCACGTCGCGGTGCGCCTTCTCGATCTCGTCGAGCAGCACCACCTGGTACGGCCTCCGCCGCACCGCCTCGGTGAGCTGGCCGCCCGCCTCGTGGCCGACGTAGCCGGGCGGCGCGCCGACGAGGCGCGCGACCGCGTGCGACTCCGCGTACTCGGAGAAATCCAGCCGCGTCATCGCGTCGGGCGAGTGGAACAGCGCCTCGGCGATCGCCTTCGCCGTCTCCGTCTTGCCCACGCCGGTCGGCCCTAGCAGCAGGAACGACCCGATCGGGCGGCGCGCGCGCAGGCCGGCCGCGTTCCGGCGGAGCACCCGCGCGATGCGCGCCAGCGCCTCGCCGTGGCCGACGACGTTCTCGGCGAGCAGCGCCTCCAGCGAGAGCATCCGCTCGCGGTCGGTCTCGAGCAGCCGCTCGACCGGCAGATCGGCGAGCTCGGAGACCACCTCGGCGACCTCGGCGGGGCCCACCTGCCGCGCGGGCTGCGCAGGTTCACGGAGCGCCGCGCGCGACGCGCGCGACGTCGACGACGCGCGCCGCCGCGTGCGCGCGCCCGCGAGATCGAGGATCGAGAGCGCCTTGTCGGGCAGCGCGCGCCCGGGCAGGTAGCGCACGGACCAGGCGACGGCCGAGGCCAGCGCCTCGTCCGTGAACGCGAGCCCGTGGTGCGCGCCGAGCCCGACCGCGACGCTCTGGAGCAGCAGGAACGCCTCGTCCTCCTCGGGCTCGTCGATCTCGACGATCGTGAAGCGCCGCGCGAGCGCCGGGTCGACCTCGATGCTCTTCCTGTACTCCTCGGGCGTGGCGGTGCCGATCAGCGTGAGCTCGCCGCGGGCGAGCGCGAGCTTGATCTCGGCCATCGCCTCGTCGAGCGCGCCGCTGCCGAAGAGCTCCGACAGGCCGTCGATGAACAGGATGACCCGCCCGCCCGCCTCGCGGAGCTCGGACCGGAGCGCGGACAGGCGCTCGCTCAGCGCGCCGCGCGCGCCGGTGCCGGCGAGGAGCTCCGAGGGCACGAGCTCGACCACGACGCGCGGCTCCCGCTCGTCGAACGCGAGCCGGTGCGCCACGCCGCGCGCGACGGAGGTCTTGCCGACGCCCGCCGGGCCGAGGAGGCAGGGGTTGTTCGCGTGGCGCTTGGCCAGGACGTCGAGCGCCTGCTCGATCTCGTGCTCGCGGCCGACGATCGGCTCGAGCTCCCCCTGCACCGCCGCGAGCGAGAGGTTGTGCCCGAGCGAGGCGAGGGCCGGGAAGCGCGCGCGGTCGAGGGTGAAGCGCGCCGCGAGGGCGGCGCTCGCGGCGGCGCTCGTGGCGGTCGGCGGCGCGAGCGGCGGGAACGGCCGCCCCGGCGCGGGCGCGGCGGGGGAGGCGGCGGAAGCGGGGGCAGGGGAGGCCGAGGACGCCGGGGAGGGGGTGGGCGTGAGGGCGATCGGCTCGGCGGAGATCAGCGCGTCGGCTCCGGCCGGGGCCGCGGCGGGGCGGGGGCGCCCCGGCGGGAACAGCGGCGTCGGCGGGAACAGCGGCACCGTGACGCCCGGGCCGGCGCCCTTGGCGGGCCGTGACTCCGGCGCGCCGGCGCCCCTGGCGGGCCGCAGCTCCGGGATACCGACGCCGGCGCCCCTGGCAGGCCGCAGCTCCGGGACGGCGACGCCTGCGCCCTTGGCGGGCCGCAGCTCCTGGGACGTGCGCGGCGAGCGCGGCGTGCGCGCCGGATCGGCGGCCTCGCCGCGGGCGCGGCGCGCCGTGGTCGCCGCGGCCGGCGCGGGCGGCGTCTCCGGCGCGCCGCCGTCGTGGAGCAGCCGCGAGGGCGTCCGCCGCGCCTGCACCACGCCGAGCGCGATCTGGAGCGCCGCGGTCCGCAGCCGCGCCAGATCGACCCCCGACTGGGTGAGCGCGCGGTGCGCGGCCGAGCTGCGGTCGGACAGGAGCGCGAGCAGCAGGTGGAGCGCCGCGGGCTCCTTCGCGGTCGCTCGCTTCGCGACGTCGCGCGCGCCCCCCATCGCCCGGCCGATCGGGTCGGGGCCCTCGTCGTCGACCGAGCGGGTCGCCTTGAGCAGGGCCTCGTCGTCGAGCCGCCGATCGCGGAGCAGATCCGCGGCGGGGCCTCCGCTCAGGGCGATGGCCGCGAGGAGGTGCACGCTCGACAGGCGCTCCTTGCGCTGGGCGGCGAGGTCCTGCGCGAGCTTACGCAGCGTGACGAGCTCGGCGTGGGAGCGAGGGCTGGTCATCCTTGCAGAGGTCTCCGGGCTCGGGGTTCGCACGCCGGGCGAGGGCGGGCCAAGTTTCGGAGGCCGGCGGACGCGTGCCGCGTCACTGAGGGATCACGTCCTCGGTCTCGCAGACGGGCGCGCCGGCGGCGAACCCCTCGGCGCAACCCAGGCGCACCGCGCGCAGCTGCGAGGCGGACGAGCTCGACGGCCGCTCCGCCCACGCGATCAAGAGCCCGCGACCGCCCTGCGCGAGCATCGACAGGCTGCCTTCCACCTTCCCTCCCGGAAAAAGGGTGGTCATCCAGGTCAACGTGCCCTCCGCGTCGAGGCGGCGGAGCACGATCCGGTCCTTGCCGCGCGTGTTCGTCTCGACGACCGCGACCACCAGGTCTCCGTCCACCTGCTCGGCGGCCAGCGATTCCGCGACGGGCGTGGAGCATGAGGGGACGGTGGTGGGGGGCAGCGCGATCCCGCCCGACGGGGTCATGCGCGCGACGCGCAGCGCGCCCGGCGCGTCCTCGAGCGGCGCGAGGGTCCAGGCGAGCCACGCGCCGTCCGGGCGGGGGGCCATGCGGAGGCGCGCGACCGGCGCGGCCTCGTGGATTGCCTCCTTCGAGGCCATCGCGCTGCCATTGTAGCCGATGCTGATGCCGTCTGCGGAGTACCGCCCCAGGTAAATGGTCGTCGCCGGTCCGACGCCCGGAAACCTGACGTCGCAGAGGGGCCCCTTGGGCTTCCAATCGGTGGGCGCGCCCAGCGCGGCGCCGAAGAGCCAGTAGTGCAGCACCCATTCCGTATCGTCTTCATCCACTCGCTTCCACCATGCCGCATCGAAGGCGATGGGCGTTGTTGCGCACCCGACGTGCATCCCGCCCATCGAGTGGCCCACCCCTTCCGACACGGTGCCGACCACCATCCAGTACCGCGGGCCGGGCTCGTGGAGCTCGGTGATCGCGAGCTGTTCCGCCCCTGAGGAACGAAACGACACCATGCGTTCGCCGTAGTGCGTGCCGACGTGCTGCGACCATGAAGAGAAGGGCTCGTTGCCCTCGCTCCAGGCGCGCGCGGTCCTGAAAAAGCCGCCTGGCGGCAGGGGATCCGGGAAGGGGGTCGTGTAGCGCTCTCGGTAAACGACCACGGACTCGAAGTTGTCATCCTCGTCGAGCGGATAGAGCTGTGCCACCGCGAAGGCCTCGCCCGGGATCGTCTGGTGTTTTGCGTCCAGCGCCAGCGCCGGCTCGCTGAAGGCGGGCGGCTGCGCTGACCAGGGATCCAGGGCGACCCGCTGGACGACCCGGCCCCCCGTCGGTGTCGCCGCCGAGGCGTAGAGATAGACCGGCGCGTCCTTGGCCCCGAGGACCCACTGAGGATCGAGCAGGTCCGTGCCCGGCTGCGCGAGGCTCAGCGAGGGCCCCGCGGCCGCGAGGGCGCCGCAGGCGGCTGCCTCGCCGGCGTCGGAGGCCACGGGCGGTTCCTCCACCGGGAGCGCGCCGGGCAGCTCGTCTGGAACCGCCGAGCACGCCGCGAGCGCAGGGAGAGCGAAGGGCGCCAGCCATGTCCTACATCGCATCCGGTACCTCCGAGGTGATGGTCGAGGCTGTGTGGCCGCACCTCGTCGCCGCCATCACCCGTTCTTCGGGACCGGGAGGGCCGCTCTGTCCCCACGGCCGGGCGGTGTCCGGGGCGCAGGGCCGCTTCACCCCGTACTCCGGCCGCTCCGCCGCGCGCGGTCGCGCCGTGGTCAGAGCCCCGCGGCGAGGAACCGGGCGAGGAAGCCGCGGGTGCCGGCGTCTCCGAGGGAGTTGCACACCGGCGAGGCGGCGCCGATCGGGCAGTCGACGTCGCGGTCATAGGACCAGTAGTGGACGCCGGCGAGGCCCTGGGACCTGGCGAAGGCGGCGGTCTCGTCGACGTCGGTCAGCGTGTAGAGCTCGCCCTGGACGTCGTTGCCGCCGATCATCGGGGTGAGCTCGATGTTGGCGTAGGGCACGCCGAAGTGATCGTGCAGGTTGTACGCGGCCTGGATCGCCGACTGCCCCATGTCGCACTGGCCGCCGGAGACGATGCACACGCCGGGACCGGGCGAGCCGTAGTTCATGGTCATCAGGTTGACGGTGACGTAGCTGGGCCAGGTCGCCGCGCTGCCGTCGAAGCCGAAGACGTCAGCGACCGCGGCCATGGCGGTGTCGCCGACGACGTTGAGGCTCGAGCCGATGTTGCTGCCGAGGGAGCGCGCGGTCGACGCGCCCTCGTTGCTGGCGAGGGTCGCCAGGGTCAGGCTGAAGCGCAGGTTCGGGTACGCGGCGTGCGCGGTCTCGAGGCGCTGCACCAGCGCCGCGATCACCTGGGGCGACTGGCTGGCCTCGATGTCGAGGTCGACGCCGATGAGGCGCGGTCCGGCCCAGCGATCGAGGAAGGCCGCAAAGCCGGCGTCGGAGCCGCAGGTGAACGAGCCCGCCGCGCCGCCGGTCGACAGGATGTAGCCGACGCCGGCGGCCTCGAGCACCGGGACGTTGGCGGCGGCCATCGCCGCGCCGGGCACGTCGCCCCAGCGCTCGTTGCCGCACTCGCCGGTGGCGAAGGCCAGGCTGACGACGTTGCCGCCGGCGGCGCTGAGGTCGTCGGCGAACACGGTCTGGGTCCCCGACACTTTCGTGGAGATCACGCTGGTGTCCCAGTTCATGTGGACGCTGGTGTCCTTGTAGGGGCCGAACAGGAGCGCGCCGTTCCCATCGCCGCCGCCGCCGTTGCCGGTGTCGTCGCCGCCGCACGCGGAGGCGAAGCTCGCCGCGGCGAGCAAGGAGAGGAGGAGGGTGCAGCTCTTCATCGGGTCCTCGTGAAGGGGCTTCGGGTTCGAGCCCAGGTTTGTACGAGGATAGAGCTCTGCCCCCGCGCGGGAGGGGTATGCGGCAGAGGACGACGCTGACGACGCGCCACCCTCGCTAAGAGTATCGAGCTCCAGTAGGCTGGTGCGCGCGCCGCAAGCCAGGAGCGCAAAGGCGGGGACGAGGGCGAGCGCGCCGCGCCGAGGTCCGCGACGAGCGCCGGCGAGCCGTTCGATCTATGGGAACACCGCCTCGACCTCGGCCGACTCGGGGTAGGTGAACGTGACGGTCTCTTCAATCGGCGTCGATCCGTCGTACGCGTATGCCTTGAGCGTATAGCTGCCCGGCGCGGCGTCTACGGGCCGCGCGCACATCGCGGGGCACAGCTCGCCCGCCTGAGCCGCGGGGCACCCCGCCTCCATGGCGTCGACGCTCTCGAAGATGACGCCGTTCCAGGTGAACGTCAGCTCGCCTTGAGGCGGGAGCGGCTTATAGCCAGCGTCGAGGCAATCTGCGGGGCAGATCGGGGTCCCGTCGTCGCACAGCGGCCTCGCCAGGTTCCTCGGGGCCTCGGCGCCGCTCGACGAGGTCACGATCCACGTCGAGATGCACTGGGTGTCGCCGACCAGGAGCTCGGTCGCCCCTGTGTTTCGGAAGCGGATCGTCACGGGTGTGGCCGTCCCCGAAACGCCCGGCTCGCACGCGCTCGATCCCCCTCCGCCCGCGCCACCGACACCGCCTTGCCCGCCCGCGCCTCCAGCACCGCCTTGCCCGCCCGCGCCACCGACACCGCCTTGCCCGCCCGCGCCACCGACACCGCCTTGCCCGCCCGCGCCTCCAGCGTTGCTGCTCGTTTGCCCCTCGTCGCCGCACGCGGCGAGGCCGAGGAGGCTCGCGGCGATGCAACCCATCGCCAACGTTCGCATCTGTGCAAGTCCATTCATGGGCCTGACACACTCCAATTCGCTGCGCATGATCGTTCGCCTCCTCGCGATGCACTTCGACTTGGCACCAGACATGCCACTGGGACGGTCATTCAAGCAGACCAGCGCTGGTCGACGCGGCTTGGTCGGCGGACGCGGATTCTCGTGTGGCGGACGCGGGCGCGGTTCGGCCGCGGGCCGCGCGACGTGGATCAAGGGCCGACGTCCACGGCCTCGAGGCCGTAGCCCCAGGAGCAGAGCGCGCGGTCGCCGGAGAGCGTCGCGTGGTACACATGCCCCGGGAGCTCGCTCTTCTTCTCGAACGAAAGCGCGGTGAGATCGGTCGCGTCGAGGACGGAGAGCGTGGACAGGTAGTTGTCGACGACGAGGAGGCGCGCTCCGTCCGCGAGCAGCAGCGAGCCAGAGCTATGGTTGAAACCCGCGACCTCTTGCGTCGCGGTCTTCAAGCTGCCCTCCTGCAGCCCGCCGGCCACGAGGATCGAGGACCTTCCGCCGTGGGCGGCGTCCTCCACCGACAGGAAGGCGCGGCCCTCGCCGGCGAGCGCCTTCATGACCGCCACGGCGTCGTCCACTGGACTCTCATCCAGGAGTCGCGCGCTCGTGTCGCCGAGATCGAGGAGCTTGAGCGTCCTCCGCGTGCCCCTGCACACGCCCGGACCGGCGTCATCGCCGGCGGCTGCCGGCGTGAACGCCGCGTTCGACGCGAAGCCGTGAGCACACGCCTCCCTCCCCGCCACCGGCGTCTCGACGGTCTCGTAATCCGTCGTGAGCAGCCTGCTCGACGCGCCATCGAACGCGAGCAGCGAGCCGGGCACGTTGACCGGCGCCCGCACCACCGGCGCGGACGCGTCCGCGACGTCGATGCGATCGAGATAGAAGCGCGCCCTGGAGGGATCGTCGGGCAGCGGCGTCCAGCGCGAGACGAGCACCGTGGTACCGTCGAGCTGAAGGCCGCGCGGCCGGCGCCGTCCGGGAGCTCCACCGCGCTGTGCCGCGGGTTCAGCGGGTCGGAGAGGTAGTCCGACCGATGCAGTGGTCGCAGCGAGGACGATCCAGCTGGCGCAGGCGCTGAACGGGATGGACACGGTTACCTCTCCTTGACAGCAAGACGCAGGACGCAGCGCCTGTGCAAAGCGCAGCGATCTCGTCGCGCGCTGGCACAATCAGCAAGCGGCGGGCCAGGCGCATTCACGAGACTTGCGCGTGATTTCGGTGATGTGATCGCATCATGTGCCACGGCGCACGCGGGATTCCCGCCGCAGCAATGGCCCATGTCGGCACAGCCGCACATCCTTTCCTGCGAACCGCCCCCTGATTTGCCGGCGCTTCGCATGGGGTGCAGACACTCCATGATACCGGACAGGTGGGTACTTCGGCGGGGGAATGGTTCATGCGGACCGTGAAGGTTCCGCCTGCGATGACGTTGCCTTCAGGGTCGCCGGTGCAGACCAGGCTCCAATCGTCCTCGGGGCTGCCGAACGTCTTGTTCCAGAGGTGGTGCCTGCCGCGTCGAGCTTCATGACGTACAGGCCGTGATCGCAAGGGAACACGACGCCGTTGTGGGATATGGGAGAGGCGATCGGCTCCGGCGCAGATGGCGTCGTGGAGGCGGTGGAAGGGGCGGCACGTTCGTCCCCGGCTTCGAGGTGGGGGATGGCGACGACCTTGCCCGCGTCGCGGGCGCGGGCGACGTCCTTCGCGGGGAGGACGAATGCTTGAACTGCTTCATCTGCCGCGGCTGCCGCGTCACACGCCAAATTCAAGCCGTCTCGCCAGGACCTCCGCATGTTCCTGAACATGGTCTCCCAAGATCCTAGAACACCGATCGCGTTGAAACCCGGAGAATTTTCACGGGGAGGCGGGGAGGGAGAAAGAATGAATCTCTCCCTCCCGCCGTCTCTCGCTCCCCGCCTCTCCGCCTCCCTGTGAAATTCATGATTTTCTCGGGGTTTCAACCCGTTTGTCGCTCTAGATGCTCCCTGCTGCGGTAGGTTCTTGACTGCCATGAATGGCTGTCATGCCGCGGATGCTCCAGCGCCGCAGCGCGCTGCTCACGCATCGCGCACCTTCACCTGGCCAGCCCACATTTCAGGGATGATTGGTGCGCTGCGATCAGCAGCCTGCCACCTGCCGCACCGGTCGAACTCGGCTCGTTTCCTGCATCGTCATGGGCGCAACGTCGCGCCCACGGGCGCAACCGAAGAGGGAAGGAGCCGACAAATGAACCATGTGAAAATTCTTGGCCTCATCGCCGTCTGCGCAGGAGTGTGCGGGATCTCTGCGCTTGCTTCTGCGGCGAATACGGTGCCGATCGACAACCTGAACCTCGTCGAGGAGACATCAACGCCACCGTCACCCGACAGCGTGCGTTACAACTACCGGCCGGCTGTCGGCGGCTACCGGCCGGCTGTCGGCGGCTATCGGCCGGCTGTCGGCGGCTACCGGCCGGCTGTCGGCGGCTACCGGCCGGCTGTCGGCGGCTACCGGCCGGCTGTCGGCGGCTACCGGCCGGCTGTCGGCGGCTACCGGCCGGCTGTCGGCGGCTACCGGCCGGCTGTCGGCGGCTACCGGCCGGCTGTCGGCGGCTACCGGCCGGCTGTCGGCGGCTACCGGCCGGCTGTCGGCGGCTACCGGCCGGCTGTCGGCTACTATCGGCCGGCTACTGGCTACTATCGGCCCTATTGGCGCTAGGACAGGGTTGGGCCCTGCCGTGATGGGCACGGAGTTGGGCGCGGCCATCACGGAATGCCGGGTCCGCTTTGCCGAGCGCGGAGTCGAACATTACGGGCGATCGCGCTGAGACATCGCACGTCAAGCGTCGCCGTCCGGCCGCGGCCTGCGCTGCGGCCGGATGGTGACGCGTTGGAAACGTGGGTGGCGAAAGCGGGTGGCACGCCGCGCGCAATACGGCTCCAAAGGGGTGAGCTCCATGGACGGAACAGGAAACCTAGGAAAGCGCGTGCTCTTCGTGCTTCCCGCCGCGGCGATCCACCTCGGGCTGGTGATCGTGCTGGGTGTGCTGCATGTGCGCTTGCCAAACGGAGGATGGGTGGAACATGTGGTGGGCTATTATGGCGCGCTCTCCGGGGCCAGCAGCGCGTATTCCTTCTTTGCTCCGAGCGTCGGGCCCCTGCCCTGGGCCACCTTCCAGGTCAGGGATCGCGCGGGAACGCTGACGACCGAGGTGCTGGAGACAGGAGCGAGCCGCGAAGCGGACCTCCGCGTCAAGAATATCATCGGCATGTATTGGGATGAGCAGGACCCGACGGCGAGGCGCTCCCTGATTGCGTCCTGGGTAGCGAAGGTGTTCGCCAAACACCCAGAGGCGGACAGCGTTGTTGTCCGAATCGAAAGCTACGACCTGCCCTCGATGGCGGAGTATCGCGCGGGCAAACAGCCGCGGTGGTATGTCGAATATCAGGCCAAGTTCACCCTGAAGACGCAGCTCGCTACCGGCGACATCAACAAAGAGGTGACGCCATGAGGCAGCGGACCCATACCCTGCTCCTGCCGAAGGCTAGAGAGGCAGCTGCGCGCCTGTGGGGCTCGATGGGGCGATTCGCGTTCGCACCCGCGTCGGCGCGGCCCCTGGCAGCGCTCCGGATAGGGCTCGCGTCGGTTCTCTTGGTGCAGGCAGCGCTGATCGCGCCCATCGCTTCCGAGCTGTACTCGCGTTCGGGCATCGTGCAGGGACAGCTCCTCGACGGGGCCGGCGCGATCGGTTTCCCCCGGATCGGCCACCTCGTGAACGCATTTTCGCGCTTCGGGGTCGGTGAGAGCTCGGTGATCGCTGGCGTGGGTGTGCTCTACGCGCTGTCGCTGGTTGGACTCCTGCTCGGCTGGAGGACGAGGTTCTCCGCGGCGTGCACATGGCTCGTGCATTTCACGTTGATGATGACCGCGGAGAGGACGAACTACGGAGCAGATCAGTTCGCGAACATCTTCCTGTTTTACCTCGTCTTCATGCCTTCTGGCGCTGTGCTGTCGCTCGATCGTGCCTTTGGGCGAGCGCCGCCTGAGCCGAGCGCGACAGCGCGCCTCGCGCTGCGGGTGGTGCAGCTGCACCTTTGTCTCGTCTACCTCTCGAGTGGTGTGGAGAAGGCATTGGGCCCAGCGTGGTGGGACGGCGACGCGATGTGGCATTCGCTCATGCTGCCCGAGTACCGGCGGTTCGACTTTTCGTGGCTCGCGCACCACGCCTGGATCGCCGTGGCCGCGGGGTGGCTCGTGCTGCTCGTGGAGATCGGGTACCCGTTCTTCATCTGGCCACGTCGGACCCGGCGGCTCTGGGTGGCAGCCACGGTCGGATTGCACGTCGGAATCGCGGTCTTCATGAGGCTCGATGTCTTCGGTGCCATCATGTCGGTGTTCACCATCGCGGCGTTTGGCGTGAAGGCGGACCCTCGACAGGCGCGAGCGCCCTCTGCTGTGGCACGCTGCGCTCAGCGTGGCGAGGCCTGACATTGTCAGCACAGGCGCTCTGCCACGTACATCGGCGCACGCATGGGGATGCGTCCGCGTCCGTCGCAGAACCGGGCGCAGCGGGTCAGCTCGCGCTGGGGTCGGCGACGCGGCCGACGAACAGGATGCTGCCCGTCGCGTTGTCGCGGATGAGGAACAGGAAGGGATTCACGAGCGCGAGCGACGCCGGCTGGGGCGCCGACTCGTCGCCGACGATGACCGCGGTCGCCGCCGCTGCCTCGGTGCCGGCCTCGTTCACGCCGACGAACGCCTTGTGGATGACGTCCTGGATGAAGGGCCGTCCGCTGGAGTTGATGCCGGTGAAGTCCGCGACCCCGGACTTGAACGCGATCTCCATCCCCATCGCCTCCAGCGTCTTCTTGAGGCTCAGCTCGTATTCGAATTTGAACTTGGGCATCGTGGTGTCGACCAGGTGCTCGCTCATCGCGGAGGCGATGCCGTCGACCTTCGCCGCGTCGAGCGACGCCTCGAACGCGTCGAGCGTGCCCTTCGCCGGCAGGACGATCACCATCGACAGCTCGTCCCCGTCGTAGGGCATCGCGATCGCCTGGTAGCCGTCGCCCTCGGCGTAGGGCATCTCCAGGTTGCCGTGCATCAGGGGCACCGTTACCTCGGTCCCATCGGCCGTCTCGAACGGGCCGTCCTCCGTCTCGGTGGGCTCGAACGGGGTGCGCCACGCCGCGTTGAAGTAGATGGCGTTCGTGAGGACCAGCACCGTCTCGGTGGTGATCGCCTCGACGGGCACCAGCTTTTCGATCTTGCCCTCGGTCTGGTCGCTGACCCAGCCGTTGATGAGATCGACCGATTCCTGCGGGAAGTCCCAGAAGTTCACGACGTGCATTCCAGCGCCGTAGTGCAGCCCGAGCGTGTCCAGGAAGGGCGCCTCGAACGAGTAGCCGATCTGCCCCCAGAGCGCGTTCATGACGTTGAGGCGAAAGCCCTCTCCGTCGGCGCCCTGGGCGCCCTGACCGCGGCTCTCGAGCTCCTGGTCGATCCAGTTGAACGCCGGATGGAGCTTGTCCTGCCCGAGGTCGAAGCGCAGCGTGTCGGCCATGGCCGTCTCGGTCTCGCCCTTCGCGCCGGCCCACGTCATCGCGAGCGCCGTCGAGATGCTGTAGGGCGAGTAGAAGACGTTGCCCGGCTCCTGGCGGAGCTGCTGGTAGAGGTCGAGCGCGAACGCGGAGTTGCCCGAGACGAGCGCGCTCTTGTCCTCCGGAGGGACGTCCGGGCTCGAGATGCGCTGCTTGTCCGAGGCGACCACGCAGAAGGGCTTGTCGGCGTCGCTGCAATCCTCGCCCTCGGGGTCGGGGTACGTGTTGGGATCGGTGGACGTCTCGCAACCGAGGATCGCGGTCAGAGACAGGACGAAGAAGGGAGCGCAGGTTCGGAGGGTTCGCTGCATGCCGCCCCGTCCAGCATCGGCCGTGCCGCGCCGGCTCCGATCGCGGGCTCGTCTATTTCCGAGGCGTAACGCGCGGAGCGACCGAGCCGCTGCGCGCGGGGTGCCCCCGAACCCTGACATCTGGCGAGAAACTGGCCCGTTCTGGCACAAGAGGCCCCGTCAGCGCCCGGAGCCGGCTCGCGCACCAGAAACCTCGCAAGGCGCCTCAGCGCGCCGCCAGCATCCAGGCCGGCGCCCACCAGGTGCGATGGGATCAGCCGGCGGTCGACGCGCGCGAAGCCGGCCTCGTGCAGCAGCGCCGCCCAGTCGTCGATGGGGTGCTCGAACGTGGTGCGGGTGGCGCCGCGGTCCACATAACCGAAGAGCACCGGCATCAGGAAGCCCTGCGCGACCCTTTCTTCCACGGGTTCCCGACGCCGAAGCTCGTCTACGGACAGGCTACCTGGCGGGCGGGTCTCTGCTCGCATCCGGCTCATGCCCTGACGGCCGAAGCCGCAATCGCTGCTGAGGATCAGCCGAGCGCCCGCGCGCCCGCGCGCGTCGCGGCGAGCTCAAGAACTGGAGATGCTCTTCGAGGGCGCCCCACACGGCGGCGATGCGCGGCACCTGGCGCAGGCCGCGCGGCGTGACGAGCCAGAGCTCGAGCACCGGGCCTGCGGGCAGGCCCAGATCGAGCTCCACCAGGTCGTCGTCCAGATCGAGCGCGCTGCACGGCAAGACCGCGGCGCCGAGCCCCGCGCGCACGGCCTCGATCTGGGCGATGTAGCTGCTCACGATGAGCTTCGGTGCCTTTTTTACATGCCGCTTCTGGTAGTCGTCCTCGACGGTGGGGGTGCGGCCCAGATCGACGCCGACCCAGTCGAGCTCGTCGCGGCCCTTCTTCGAGAGCCTGCGGTGGGCGATAGGCACCGTCGGCAGGGTGACGATCCGCGCGGCCACCAGATCACCGCTCTTCGGCCGGAAGAAACGCACGGCGATCTCGGCCTCACGATGGCCCAGATCGGCCACCTCGTAGCTCGTCAGCAGGTGGAGCGAGACGCGCGGGTGCCTCTCGGCGAGCGCCGGGAGCACGCGCGGGATGACGCCGTGTACGGCGATCGACTCCGTGAGCGCCAGTCGGACCATCCCCTCGGCCGCTCTCTCGTGGCCGCTGGCCTCGCGCACGAACTGGTCGGCGCCGGCCTCCATCGACTCGACGTGGCGGCGGAGCTGCTCGCCGAGCGGGGTGAGCATCGAGCCTCCCGGCAGCCGATCGAAGACCGCCACCCGGAGCGTTCGTTCGAAGGTCGCCATGCGCCGGCTCACCGTCGATTGCTCGATGCCGAGCTTGCGGCCGGCGGCCGAGAAGCTGCCGGCGCGCGCCACCTCCAGGAAGAGGCGCAGATCGGCCCAATCCAGGTCGGCGAGCGGCCTGCTCGCGGGCGGGGGCGCGGGAGAGCGTGCCATGCATCCACGCATGGCACACCTGCGCAGAACCGTCTACCCAGACGCTGCTGCATGGCCAAGATCGACGCATGCACCTCGTCATCCAAGGTCCCCCAGCCCCCGACAGCCTGAGCGACGCGCTCGCTCGAGCCTACGCCAGCGGCCTCGAGAGAGGCGGAGCCCGCGTCGAGCTCCTGGCCCTGCGCTCGCTCGCCTTCGATCCGCACCTGCGCGCTGGCTTCAGCGGCCAGCAGGAGCTCGAGCCCGATCTCCGCCAGGCGCAGGCCACCATCGAGCGCGCGAGCCACGTGGCCTGGTTCTTCCCCACCTGGTGGGCAGGGCCACCCGCGCTGGTCAAGGGTTTCATCGATCGCACCTTCTTGCCAGGATGGTCGTTCGCTTATCGAAAGCGAAGCGCGCTGCCCGAGGGGCTGCTCGCCGGCCGCAGCGCGCGCGTCGTGACCACGATGGATAGCCCGGGCTTTTGGTACCGATTCTGGCACTGGCGCTCCGTTCATACCTCGTTCATCAACGCGACATTGCGCTTCGTCGGCTTTGGGCCCGTCCGCGAGACCACCTTCTTCGATCAGAAGACGCGGACCCCCGAGCAACGAGCGGCCTGGCTCCGGGAGATGGAGCGCATCGGCGAGCGGGATGCGCGGCAATTCCCCGCCAGATCCTCCCGCACGCTGGCTGTTGCGTGAAGGGGGCTCCTTCCATGGGTGGATAGTTCGTCGAGATGGCGTCGCTTTCCAGGAGCGGGGCAGATCGCATAAGGAATCTTCTATCGCTCCTCAGGGACCGTCCATCCGGATCGCGCCCGGAGTGGCGGCGCAGCGGGCAGACCCCGACTGGGCCCGCGAGGAGGTACGCGGCGTTTGCTCACGGGGCGGGTCCAACGTTTGTTCCACCTGGCGTCATCTACAAGAACCGTTTCTACTCGCGCCGCTGATGACGCAGGTCAGGCCGGGGCCGCAGGGGCCAAAGTCCACGCCACAGGCGTTGCCGACATCACCGGGAGCTTCAGCGCTCACCCAAAATGACCCACCCGTGCTCGTCAGAAATGGTCCGGGCGCGGCTCAGCGATCGCTGCGTGGACTGCGAGCGCGGACTTGGAGCACGCGAGGCGTAGCGCGCCGACGTAGGCATCCGACGGTGCTACGCTCGCGCCCACGATGCCCTCCGACCTCATCCCGCCCGAGTACGCCGGCTGGTGGCGAATCACCGAGACCGGCACGTGGGTCAACAAGTACCTGGACGACCTCGGTCCGGCGATGATCTCGTTCACGGGACACGGCGATCGGCTCCGCATGCACTGCCTCCTCGCCTACGTCAGCGCAAGGTTCACGCGGGGCGGGATCTCGTTCACGTGGGAGGGCGCGTGGGAGTACGACCCGATGTCCGGGACCGGCCGCGCACGGCTCGGAAAGGGCGGGCGGCTCACGGGGACGATCAAGATCAAAGACGGCGACGAATCCACGTTCGTCGCCGAGCGGATCGAAGAGCCCGCCGAGCCGATCCCACAGCCGCCGTCCTACCGTGACAAATGGCGTCGGAGATGGTGATGGGATCGGTTCGGAAGCTCGTGCAGCGCGCAGGCGAGGGTGAGCTCGATCTCGGACGCGAGGTGGGAAGCCGCGGAGGACGGCGCTACAACGGGATCTCGTCCGGATCGATGGGACGCGCGGGGCGACGATCACCGTCTGCCCCGGCGAGCAGCTCGCGATAGGCTTCGATGGCGCGGTGCAGCTCGCGGAGCCCATCGAGCAGACGGCGGGCGGCGCGCAGACCGGGCGGCGGATGGAGCACGGTCACCTCGGGCGGCAGGAGCAGCTCCGGGTGCCGCGCGACGAGGACCTGCACCGTGAAGAGGAGCGTCGCGTCGATGAGCGCGAGCGGCTCGGGGACGTGCAGCGAGATGGGATCGGAGCGGAGCATGGGACACCTCCGGACGTGGTGGAAACATCAACTCTGGGGGTCGCGCAGCGACGGGCCGTCGATGCGGACGGTGTGGCACTGGTGACGCAGGCGGCTGAGCAGCGCCTCGACGAGCGACTTGTTGCCCAGGAAGTTCGCCCACTCGGAGTAATCCAAATTGGTCGTGATGATCGTCGGCCGACGTCGATACCTCTCCTCCATCAGCTTGAAGAAGATGTTGGTCTGTTCGGGCCGGAGGTTCAGATAGCCCATCTCGTCGATCACCAAAACATCGACGCGCGCGAGCCTGTTGAGCAGCTTGCGGCTCGATCGGTCCGCCAACGACGCGTACATCTCGTCGAAGAGATCCTGGGCGCGGACGAAGAGACCGCGGTGACCGTTCTGCAGCGCCTTCAGCAACAGCCCCGTGGCCAGGCCCGTCTTGCCGACGCCGGTGGGGCCGATGAAGACGATGTTCTCGGCCTTGGGCACGAAGTCGAGCTCGGCGAAGCCGCGGATCTGGCGCTGCGTGACGCCGGGCTGGCGCTTCCAGGGGAAGGACTCGATCGTCCACGGCTCCGGCATGCAGGCCTGCTTGATCCGATACGTCAGCACGCTCTCCTGCTGGTGATGCCACTGGGCGCGGAGCAGACGCGCCCACATCTCCTGGTGCGACAGGCCGTCCTTGTCCGCACGCGCCAGCTCCTCGTCGAACAACTCGGCGATCTTGCCGAGCCGCAGCGACCGCAACAGTTGCGCGATCTCATCGGTCATCGTCGTCCTCCGATCCGGGGGGGTCGTCGCCCTCGGGCGCGTCTTCGCCGTCGGGCTCGTCATGGTTTTCATCGTCTTCTCTCCCTTCCTCGCCCAGCGGCTCTGGGGTGACCTCGGGCGGCAGCGGGAAGAAGTCGCCGGCGACGTGGCGCAGCACCAGACTCTCGAGCCGATCCATGTCGTCGAGCCCGTAGTGCGTCGCGATCCGCACCGCGGCGAGCAGCGGCTCGCGCGGGTAGTCGCGCACCATGGCCGTCAGCCTGCGGAGCGTGCGCAGCGACCGGCCGCGCCGCTTGAGCAGCGCGACATACGCGATCACCTCGTCGCCGCCGCGCGAAAGCTCGCGCTCCTCGACCGACGGCGCGTCGCGCGCGAAGACCTTCTCGCTGCGCGGTGGCCGGTGCTCGGGCACGGTCACCCGCGCGTCGATGGGCTCGGGGATCCGGTCGTGCGTGGCGACGCGGCGCGGGCCGTCGTACAGCTCGATCCGGTCCTTCGTCTCGCGCACCTCCAGATGCCGCCCGATGAGCCGCCACGGCGCCGAGTAACGATTCCGATGCACGGTGACGTACCCCTCGCAGTCGACGATCCGCTGGTGGAGCTGGTAGACCTCGGGCACGTGGACCGGCAGAGGCGCGAGGTGCGGCCGCTCGACGGCAAAGAGCTCTCGCGGGCTCGCGTGCAAACTACGCTTGACCTTCGCGTTGACCTTGTCGCACCAGGCACGCGCCTCGCGGTTGAGATGCGCCCAGTCCGAAAACTCTCGACCGGCGAGGAAGTTGTTGTCGATGTAATCGAAGGGCCGCTCCACGCGGGCGGACCGGTTGGCGTCGCCCTTCTCGTGCGCCGCGAAGACGGCGCCGAAGCGCGCTGCGAAGGCGGCCATCTCCGGCACCGGCACCATGTCCCTCCCCGTGCCGGACAGCACCACCACGTGCGTGTTGTCGATCATCCACCGCGAGCACGCTCCCTCGAAGTAGAGCGCGGCCTCCGTCAGGAACACCTTGCACTCGAAGCGGGTGAAGCGCGGATAGAGCTGGAAGAAGAGCATCCGCGAGTGACACAGCACCATCGAGGCCGTCTGGGCGCGCCGCTTCTTGCCCCCGATGACCGCCTCGTGCGGCGACGTGTCGTGCTGCGACTCCTCGCCCGGCCCGAAGTGGTAGTGCCCGACCGGCTCGGGCGGCTCATGGCCGATGCCGTGTCGCCGGCAGTACGCCGTCAGCGCCGGATACGAGAGCTTCGCGCCGGCAGCGACGAGCTCCTCGTGCACGCGGACGAGGTTGTTCTTGCACCGCGGCAAAAGCTCCAGGAGCTGCTCGCGGTACGGCTCGGCCTTCTCGGCGCGCGCGATCTCGGGCACATCCGCGGTGCCCGCCGCGAGCACCTCCTTGACCGCGCCGCGCGAGATCCCCAGCGCTCGCGCGATCGGCCGCGTGCCATGGCCCTCCTCATGCAGTCGCAGGATCGCGATTCGCGTGCTCTGGTCGAGCATCGTCGAGCTCCTTTCCGAGCCGCTTGATCAGCCGCTCCACCTCCCGACGCGCCTGCGAGAAGGCATGTCGGATCTCCTCCCGCTCCGGCGCGAGCAATCCACGCACCTCCCCTCGCCGCGTCCGCTGATGGACCCGAGCCGCGATGCCGCCGAGCGCGCCGAGGTCGGAGAGCATCTGCTCGGCCGGCGTCGCCGGGCGCGCCTTCGCTCGCCGTGCCTCCTCGTGCGCCCGCACGACCAGCCCCGGGTCTTTCACGATCAGCGCGCGCCCCTCGGCATTCGCGCCGAGCCACGCCGCGTGCACGATCGCCATCTGCCGCGTCGTCAGCCCGAGCGGCGCCACCGCGTCCGCGAGCCGCTCGCCGTCAGCGCGGTTGGCGCGCGCCAAGGGCACCAGGTATTTCATGGCCGCGTGCGCGCCGATCGCGCCCGCGCGCACGTGCGCGTGCACCGACTCCGGCAGCTCCGCGACCAGCGACAGGCGCCGGCTCACCCAGCTCGGCGTCCGGCCGAATCGCTTGCTCAGCTCCTCGCCGCTGAGGCCGAATCGCTCCCGCAGCTCGCGCAGAAACCATCCCTGCTCCAGCGCGTTGTCCGCATCGCCCGCGCGCATCATCCGCTCGAGCAACAGCGCCTCTGCCTCGCCCAGATCCCACGCCGTCGCCCGCACCGTGTCCTGCCCGAGGCGACGAAGCAGGCGCACCCGCTTGTACCCGTCGATCACTACGTGCCGCCCCGACGAGACCGGGCTCACCACGACGATCGGCGCTTGCTGTCCGACCTCCGCGAGCGACGAGAGCAGGCGCCGCTCGCGCGCCGGGCTGCGGCCGCGAAGCTCTTCGTAGCGAAGGTCGAGCTGGTGGAACTCCAGATCCATCGGGCACCGGAGCGCCGCGGCTCGGCGGCGCGCGGCCGACGCTCGCACACCCCGGCTCGCGTCTTTTCGGCGACCCCCGGGATGTCCGCCCGTTTCTCATGAAGTATCCAGGACTTGCGCCGGCCTCTGGTCTTGCGTGGCGCCCACCAGGACTCTGCCGAATACCCCAAGGAAATCCGCTCCTTGGACCCCGAACTGGTCTTGCGCGATGTCCCAGGGAAGTCGGTCGAGCGGCGGCGGCACCCGCAGCGGCGCAGGCGGCGGCGGCGCCATCGCCGTCCGCTGCTTCAGCCGCCGCGCTACGAAGTAGTCCGGGTTGCGCTCCCGCCACGACGCCTGCGTCTTCTTCCGCCTCGCCGCCTGGCACGACGGCGACGAGCAGACCTGCTGCCGATCGCCAACGCGAGGATCAGGCTGGAACCACCGACGGCAGACCCGGCACGGTCGTGCTCGACACATCCCCCGAGCGTCGCACCCCGCCGCCCGTCACGATCCACGCGCTCACCAGCGCCTCCACCGCAAACGCGCCGCGCCGCGCTCGACACGACCACCGTCAGCCGGGGGGTGGACCATTTTTCGCGAGCAGAGGCGGGTCAATTCTCGCGAGCGCTGAAGCCGGGAGCCACGCACCAGCCGTTCCTGGCGTGGTTCGGCTTCAGGCAGTGCAGGCCGGAGCGGCAGGGGCCAAAGTCCACGCCACACGCGTTGCCGACGTCGCCCGACGCCAACCTGGCATCGTTGATAATCTCTTCTCGAGCCGACCTGCTCGTCATCACAGAATGAGACCCACAGCTCGCGACGAGCAGGGCCAGCGGCGCGAACCAGCATTGACGGCTTGCGTTCATGACGAACTAACCCAGGTCTTGCGCTTGAGCCAGGTGCCAGACTGGGCCCGGTCGAGCTGCGTCAACTGACCAAGCATAGGCCGGTCCAGCGAGCTCATGCACATGCCGGTGTGCGAGCGCTACTCGCTCTGCGGTTGTGTCCCGTGGAGCGTCCGTCGTTTCGTGATGCCGGTCGGGTCGAGCCTCCCGTACCGCTCCATCGCCTCGCGGAGCCGATCGAGCGGGATGGCGTGGGCGACGTGGTCGTCCTGTCCGAACGTCGTCGTCGCCATGGTCATCGCGTTGAGGATGGCCTCTTCCACCGCTTCTTCGGCGCCCTGGAACATTGGGTTCAGGCGCGCGTCGGCCACCTCGCGGAGGCTCCGTGTCAGCCCCTCCGGCTTGGACGGTACCCGGTTGCCCGTCGCGAAGGCCAGAAACAGGTCCCCGCTTCCATCGCGCGATATCGTTCCCGTGCGCCCCACCGCGAGCGCGATGCGCCGCGCCACCCGCTCGAGCTGCCGCGCGGACAGGGGCGCGTCGATCGCGACCACGGCGAGCAGCGAGCCTTCGCCGTGGACATCCGGCACGGGCAAGAGATCGCGGATCTCCTGCCCCACCGGCACCCCGTCGACCCGGAGCTCGCCGCGCGCCCCGAAGTTCGCCTGCACGATGGCGCCCACCGTGAACCCGCCCGCGGCTTCCGGCAGGACGCGCGACGCCGTACCGATACCACACTTGAAATCGTAGCAGGTCATCCCCGTCCCGCCGCCGACCGCCCCTTCTTCGACAGGGCCATCCGCGGCGCGCTCCGCCGCCTCGATGACGTCCTCCGCCGACACGTGCATGCCACGGATGTCGTTGAGCGCGCTGTCGTCGCACTCGCCGACGATCGGTGTCACCGTGGGCTCGTCCACGCCGATGGCCGGATAGCGTCGGAGCATGTACTGGATCGCCCCGTCGAGCGCGCGGCCCACGGCGAGGGTGTTGGTGAAGACGATGGGCGTCTCGAGGACGCCGAACTCCCTCACATAATGGAGGCCGGTCATCTCCCCATTCCCGTTCAGGACGAAGCTCGCGGCGGGGACCTTGTTGTGCCAGAAATCATCGGACGTCGGCAGGATGACGGTCACGCCCGTGCGCACCGGCCCCTTGCCCGGGTCGAGCCGGCCGGCGCCGCGGTGGTGGGTGACGTGCCCGACGCGCACGCCGGGGACATCGGTGATCGCGTTCAACTTCCCGGTCGGCAGGCGGCCGATCACGATGCCGAGATCCCGCGCGCGCCGGCGCGTCGCACCGACGGGCGGCGCGGGCAGCGCACCAGCGCTCGCAGCGGGAGGGAAAGGCCGAGCGCGAGGGCCGGCGCACGCGAGGAGGGAGGGCAGGAACAGGAAGAAGAGGAGCGCTGCGGCGAGCGCGGCGCTGGAGACAAGGGGAGGGCGACGCATCGGCGGGAGAATATCCGACGGCGTCGTCCGCGTGGTGAAGCTCGGCGGTCAGCGGTCGTTCTGGGCGATAGCTTCCCATCGCGAACTGGCAAGCTCACCCATCCGCAGACCCGGTGCGTCGCGGGGGTTTGACCCCGCCCTTGCGCTTGATCCCCGCCTCGACTCGAAAGATGTCTGGCACGTTGATCTTGCCGCTGGATCGAATCTCGAGGACGCCGATCGTCTGGAGAGCGTCGACCAATGCCTTCTCGGGGTTTACACCTGGATCGGCGAGCTGGACGGGGGCAAGACCGAGCGCCGTGGTCGCCGGCTGGGCGAGGAGCGTCTGCGCGGTGCCGCGTTTGCGCCAGAGCGACTCGAGGAACTCCTGCTCCATCGGGACCATCTGGCCACGGAGAGGCTCCAGGACCGTCCTGACCCAGCGGTACTCCTCTCCGAGCTCCGTGAGGCGGTCCTCGGAAGCCTTGCGCACGCCCTCCAGGAGACCGAGGTGGTCCACCGCGCGCCCCACCGGCGGCGCCCCGTGGTGCGCTGCCTCGCGCCAGGCGGTGAGGAACGTACGAGGAGACGTCTGGCCCCTGGCATCCGACAGATGATTGGGAAGCCAGGTGAAGACGAACCCACGCTTCTTGTCCGCGCCCATGAATTCGCCGGCAATGGAGTCGACGATCCGCTTCTGTTCCACGTCGGCGGGCAAGAGGCCAACGGGGGAAGTTGCCTTCAGACGCTCGACGAGCCGGGAAAAAGCCTCGCCTGAATGCGGCGAGCGGGACAGGCGATTGAACAGGAGGCCGTAGAGATCGCTTGTCGTCCACTCGAGATCCACGCGGGTATTCCGGATCTTGGACGCGTCGGGGAAGTCGAAGAGAGCCTGATCTGAGAACTGGTCGAGCCTCATGAAAAGCTTGAGGCGAATGGATCGAAATGACCGGGCGGCGAGCGCTCTGCGTAGAAGTCCGCGAGTCAGCTCGCGCGTCATCGACCAGTCTTTCCCCAGACGATCGAGCGCGTCGAACACCACGAGCAGCTTTCGGCCGGTCGCCGCGAGCTGCGCGTCCGCGGCGGTCACCAGGTGGCCATACCGCTCGGCATCCGCCTCGACCCAACTCACTAGGTCGATGAAGCTGGCGGGGAGCTCGTGATCCGTGAAACCAACGGCTGCACGAGCGATCACGGCTCGCCAGACGCTCTCGGAGTCGCGATGATCGCGGGCCATCTGCCGGACGATATCGAGCGATGGCGCCACCCTGCCGGTTTGCTCCGAGGCATTGAATCCAATCTCGACAGAGGTCCGGTAGAGGTCCGGCTGACGGAACCTCTGCGCCGCCTCTTCGCGGATCTCCTTCTGAGCCAGGGCGTGTGCCCAGAAGCTCTTCCCCATACCCCGGTTGCCAACCACCAGGGTGCGCTCGGGGTCGAGCGCGCTCCGGTGCCCGCTCACGACGTAGACCAAGCCCGGGTCGACGGGCTGGCCAGGCGCGTGATTGTCCGCGCGCGGCAGCTCTGCGAGCCCTTGGCGGATGCTGTTGAAGTCGACGCTGGCGGTGGGCTGCTCGGCGATCATGTGCTGGAGGACACGGGCGATGTTTGCGGTTCGAGCTCCGGCGGGTGGTGGTTCATGGACCCAGCAGGCGATCCACCGCGGTGAGGAAGGCGCCGAAGGTGGCTTCGTAGTAACTACGTGTCAGCTCGGTCGGCTTCTTGGCCGGATCCCAGTGGACGAAGCGGGCATCGAAGGGAATGGCAATCGGGTAGTGTGGGGCTTGGGGGTCATTCACGTCGAAGTTGAAGCCGTCCAGGCCATCGATCTCCTCATAGAGGTACTCTGTGAACAGGTTCCACATCTCGTCGGTGAACGTCGTATTCACCTCGTCGGAGAGGGGCGCTTTCGCGTGGACCATGCGCAGTTGCCGCCACGGTGAGCCTCCCTCCGGCGTCGGGAGCGTCGCGAGATGCGCGAAGAGATATCGGTAGTCGTCGATGGTTTGACGCTGCGCTGTGCCGAACAGGAAGACCGTCGCGCCGAGACCGAGGAGCGGGCCCGCCGAGAGCTCTGCCATACCGGCGCGAGCGTCCACGAGCACGAGATCGTACGGACGGCGGCCGACCACTCGGCGGATCATCCCTCGGGTCTTGTCTCGCAGTGAGACTGAGCCGCCGCCGGGCTCGACGTCTTCGAGCATGGCCCGGGAGAGCTTGGCCAGGAAGTTCTCCGGATGCTTCTCGGAGGAGGTCCCGCTCACTGGCATGACATCCACGAGGCCGGCTCCACTGGTCAGCGCGCTCGTTCCCACGAAGTCAGCCAGCTCGGTCTCGTCGAAGCCGCCGAGGCCGCTCTCCGCGAGATAATCGAGCGCGCCGAAAGCCGGCCTGCGGTCCGGGTCGAGGAGGATCGACCCGATGCCGGGGGCTTCGAGGTCCATGTCGATCACCAGGACGTTCCGGCCCTTGCGGGCCTGCTCTGCGGCCACGACGGATAGGGTTGTGGAGCGGCCGACGCCTCCCTTGAGGCTGGCAAATACGAACTGCGGCGGCGCCGGTGCTTCGGGCTCGGGACCGCGCACCCAGTCTGCCCCGACGATCCTGCGATCAAGATACCGGACGGTCCGGTCGCCGACCCGGACCGCGCAGGTACCGGGGTCTTCGAGGATGCGCGCGGCGCCGGGCGACTGCCGATCGGCGACAACACGGTCCGGTCGTGCGTAGGGACCGAGCGCCTTCCGGAGCGCACCGGTGAGCGCGGCCAGGCTCTCCGGCGTGAGCTCTCCGTCGGCGAAGAAGGTCAGCCGCCCCGACGCTTCCCGCAACACGACCCCGCCTTCGAGGGAGCTCCGGCCAAGGTGAGCCTCGACCTCGTCGATGAGGACGGGAAGGCTGTCATCGAAGTGAACGGTCAGCTTCTCCGTTTTCATGGGGTTTCCATCGCCTGCTTGAGCCGCTCTGCCTGCTCCCGCCATCGCTCGACATGGCGCGGCAGGATCTCCTTGCCTGGGGCGTACCGCATTGTCGTGTCCCAGTCCTGCATGAGCTGA
This sequence comes from Sorangium sp. So ce302, assembly GCF_051530145.1. Classification (GTDB taxonomy): domain Bacteria; phylum Myxococcota_A; class Polyangia; order Polyangiales; family Polyangiaceae; genus Sorangium; species Sorangium cellulosum_B. Next base: position 12,326,420 of record NZ_CP150326.1, read on the forward strand.
CCGTCCTCGGCATACTTTCGCAGTTCACCGGACCGACGGCCGCGAGCGCAGTCACGAAGCAGGGTCTTCAGCTCCGGAAAATGCGCGTAGAAGGGGTCATCGCGGCGCTGGTTGGGCGGGAGCTGGCGCATCCCGGAGTCGCGCATCATCTCCTTCAACGCGCATTCGGCGGCGATGCCGTAAAGGTAACCCGCGACGTCCGGCCTCGCGCTCCGCGGTTCAGGCCGGTTGAGCAGGTTTGCCGCTTCAAGGTGACGGCGGCAGGAGTTCGGGAGATCCAGCGAGTAAGGCATGATGGCGCTCGTGACGGCCCGTGGAGCATACCGTCGGGGGCCATCCTACCACATCGAACGCGTAAGCGGCGCGCGTTCTCGGCGCGTCAGCGCTGGTGTCGCGCGCTTCAGCACCCGCGCTCCGCCCCGCCGTACCGACGTGCGGAGCCAGGTACGGAGATCCTGCTCGGCCGCGACGGCGGTGCAATCGGTCATTCCCTGCGTGAGCTGGCTTGTGTGGCAGCAGAGAAGCTTGGCGTCCTTGCCGTACACCAGAGGGTGGGAGGCGAATGCACAACCGTTGGAGCAAGGAGTGCCACCGTGGCGATGCAACAAGCGATAACGAGAGCGAGCCTAGGTCAGATGATCAGGAGGATATCAAGCTCGCTCTCCTTCGCCGGCGCGGCCCCCGCCCCCGGCGCGCCCCCCGCGGGCACGTGAGGCGCGTTGACCGGCGCCAGCCGGAGCGCGCCGAGCGGCCGCGGCCCCGAGCTCTCCGGCGGAGGCCCGCCGGCGTCGGCCGCGCCGCGGGCGGCCTCGCCGTGCGCGCGCTGCGCGCAGCCGGCGATCGCGGCGCGCACCGCGCAGAAGACGCGATCCGTGTCGAGCCCCCCGGGCTCCTGAGCCGCCCTGGCAAGGCTCTCGTCGATGCAGGCGGCGCACGGGGCGGAGGTGGCCGCGAGCCGCACCACCAGCGTCGCCTCCAGGCGACCGAGCTCTACCATGTTGAATGGCACCGTGAGCGCCTTGCCGCGGCCCCGGCCGACATCGACGCTGACGAGGAGGGTATCGCCGTCACGTATCACCATGGTTTCCCGGGGAGGGCGGCCACTTACGCGCTCTGGCGCAGACTCACGAAGACTTGTGTTGACAAGGATCCACAGGCGATCGGAGCTCGCCTGTCCGCTCTTCTCCGCAGCGTCGCTGGTGCGGCCTTCTGCCATTCTCACGCCCTCCGAGGAGGCGAACCTACAGCCGTTGGAGGCGGACGGCGATGGCCCTTCCGGACAGACAATGTCCGGACGGGCGCGTCCGCCGAGGACGCCGCCGCGCCCGTCGAGCGCGGCGGACACGGAGGTCCTCGCTGCGTCCGTTGCGCCGTCCGGCGCGAGGCGGTAAGCACAGCCGGCGAGCGGAGGGCGGAGCGTGGATGAGCCGGAGCGGCGCGACGAGGACCCGGACCAGGGCGCGGGCGAGGCCGGGAGCGAGCGCGCGTCGCTCGGCATCCTGTTCCTCGCCGCGGCGTTCGCGCTCGCGCTCCTGCTGACCGTCGTGGCGCTGCTCGCGTTCGCGGCGATGAGCCCGCGGTCGCCGTCGCCTGTCGAGGTCGGCGCGCTGGTCGGCGCTCCGGTCGACGCTCTGGTCAACGCTCTGGGAGCGCCGCGCTCGACCTGAGCGGCTAACCGCAGGTCTTCTGGACCACGCCGAGCAGCGCGCTGAAGTCGACGGGCTTCTTCAGGTAGGCCGTGCCCTCGGGCGGGCCGTCGTGGCCGGAGACGATGGTCACCGGGATCGCCGCGAGGGCGTGCACCTGCTTCAGCGCGGCGAGCATCTCCTCGCCGGTCATGATCGGCATCATGAGATCGAGCAGGATGAGCCCGGGCGGCGGGTCCGCCTGGTGCAGGAGATCGAGCGCCTCCCTGCCGTTGCTGGCGCAGTAGACATCGTAGCCCGACGACTCGAGCATCTCGCGGAGCATCTCGCGGAGCTCGGCGTCGTCGTCGACCAGGAGGACGGGGGCGCGCGGGTTCGGGGGAATCGGCGTCACGCGCGGCCCGTTGAGCCCGTCGGTTGGCCGGGGTTCACTCATCGCTGTTACCTCTTCCAGACGGCGCAAGCATGCAGGAGCGATAGCAGGCGAGCACCGCGCACGCATTGCATGCCCTCAACATCGTCGGATCTTCTCCGGACATGGTTCCGGGCTACGCGGGGGCGGCGCCGATCCGCGCCGAGCAGCGGGCGAGGGGCGTGGCGGGAGCACGGGCACCGCGAGCGAAGCCATGCGAAGCGCCGAGGGTTACGGGAGTTGCTCCGCGGGTCAAGCCTCTCCGCTCTCGCCCTGCTCGCCCTCCGGCGTTCCGGGCCGGAACCCGAGCGCGCGCGCCTGGGCAGGGCGGGTGTGGCGACGGCGCCAGACCACGGCGTCGAGCATGTAATGGGTCGCCTGCGGCAGCGCGAGCAGCGGCACGAGCAGCGCCCGCGCGCGCGGCCCGAGGAGCGGCTCGTCCCCTGTCCGCGCGCCGCCGAAGAGCTCCGGCCGGTCGTGCCAGACGAGCCGGTCCCAGAGCATCTCCTCGACGAACGCGAGCGCCAGCGCGACGCCGAGGAAGGCGAGGAGCCCGGCGGCGAGGACCCGCGCGAGCAGCGAGCGCGGCGCCTCGCGGGCCCGCTCCCGGGCGTACGCGAAGACGAGCGCCATGTACGGGACCCCGTGGACGATCACGTTGGTGACCGTGAACTGGAAGTCGCTGTCGGTCGCGACGATGCCGACGTACCACGTCGCCGCGGTCGTCCCGACGACGACGTGCTTGCCGAGGTTGAGCGGCGCGCGGTCGACGCAGGCCCGCTGGATCGCGCGGGCGACGTACGCGGCGGCGAGCGCTGCGTACACCGCGCCGAGCGGGCCCACCGCGGCGGCGAGCCAGGGCGCGCTCACGAAATCGCCGTCCACGAACCACTGGAACGCGCGCGGTTGGTGAGCGTGCGCGTGCCAGTAAAGGAGCGGCCACCCCGTCGCCGCGTAGACGAGCGCGTCGTCGAGGAGGCGATCGACGCGCGAGCGCTCGCCCGCGAGCGCGCGGTAGATCGCGACCCACCCGACCTGCTGGCGGACGAAGTGGATCACGGCCACGTAGGCCAGCGCGCGCCAGAAGGTGAGCTCGGAGGCGAGGTGGAGCGCGACGCCGGCGGCGTAACAGGCGAGCGGCACGCCGGCGTAGAGCGCGGGGTGGCGGCGGAGCTCCTCCGGGTCGAGGTACGTGCGGAAGAGCGTCGTGTGCACGTGCGCCACGTCGACGCCGACCACGAAGAGCAGGAAGCCCCAGGCCGGGAGCGCGCCCCCCGTCGAGAGCGCGGCGAGGGCGAGGGCGACCGCCGCGGAGCCGCCGAACACAGCGAGGTCGACGCGGCGGCTCCACATGAAGCCGCCGCGGGCCGCGCCGCGGGGCCCGGCCGGCAGCGCGCCGAGGAGGTCGGGCCCGGCCGAGGCCAACGCCGAGACCCGCGCGTCAGCCGTGGATGGCCGCGGAGATGATCCAGGCGAGGCCCAGGATCACCGAGCCGATCACGATCGCGAGCGCCGTGTTCTGGTCGTCCTCGATCTCCTTGCGGATGGAGAAGGGGGTGAGCTTCGTGATCAGCACGAACGCCAGCAGGAAGACGATCAGCCCGACGGCGACGAAGACGAGCGTTCCGACCACGGCTTTGATCAAATTTTGAACGTCGGGCATCGGCGGTTCTCTCTGGGCGTGGGGCGGCGCGGGGCGGCGCGCGGCGCGCGCTCGTGACGTCTTGGGCTCGGGGCGTGAGCCTACGCGAGTCGGCCGGCAGGGTGAAGCGCGGTCGCTGCGCCGCGTCGCTCCTCGACGCGCGCGCCCGGGCGGCGACGTGCTATCGCCGTGCGGTGTCCACGACCGTGAGCCGAACCCTGCCCCGCCGCGCCCTCACGGCCGCGCTCGCGGCGCTCGGCCTGCTCTGCGCAGGCGCGCCCCACCTCGCCGCGGCAGCGCCTCCGTCCGGCAAGGCGGCGGGCGTACCGGTCAGCAAGGCGGCGCGCGTGCCCGTCGGCAAGGCGGCGCGCGGCGGGGGCGCGCCGATCGGGAAGGTGGCGCACACGGCGGGGGCGCCGAGGAGCGCCGCGGCGGCTCCGGCGGAAGCGCCGCTCGATCTCGCGCTGCCCGTCGAGCGGATCACGCTGAAGAACGGGATGCGCGTGGTGCTGAGCCCCGATGAGAGCTCGCCCACGGTCGCGGTGGCCGTGACGTACGACGCGGGCTCGCGCGACGAGCCGAGCGGCAGGAGCGGCGTGGCGCGCCTCGTGATGGACACGATGGCCCGGAGCAGCCGCAGCCTGCCGGCGGGCGAGCCCCAGCGCCTCGTGGCCGAGCGCGGCGGCGAGCTCCACGCCGAGGCGGACGTCGATCGCACCACCTTCACGGCGGCGCTGCCCGCGAACGAGCTCGCGCTGGCGCTGTGGCTCGAGGCCGATCGCATGAGGGCGCCCGCGCCGAGCGCAGAGGGCTTCGAGGCGCAGCGCAGGGACGCGCTCGAGCGCCGCGGCGCGGTCCTCGGCGCCGCCCACGGCCAGGGCGCCATCCGGCTCCGCGAGCTGGTCTTCCAGGGGTACTGGCCCCACGAGCACCCGGCGCTCGGCGAGGCGGACGATCTCGCGGGCGCCGAGCTCTCGTGGGCCCGCGACTTCCACGCGGCCCACTACGGCCCGAACAGGGCGGTGCTCGCGATCGCCGGCGGCTTCGACGCGGGCGCGGCGATGGCGCTCGTGCACGAGTACTTCGACGGCATCCCCGCCGTCTCGGCCGCGCCCTTCAAGGACGTGCCGTTCCCCGAGCAGACGAGCCAGCGCACCGGCGTCGTGAGGGACAGCGCCGCCCGCGCGCCGTCGATCCTCTACGGGTGGGCCGTGCCGCCGCCCGAGCACCCGGATCACCACGCGCTCGCGCTCGCGGCCTCCCTGCTCGGGCGCGGCGAGAGCTCGCGGCTCCCGGCTCTCCTCGTCGGGAACAAGGCGGTCGCGCGGTCGGTGCGGGTCGCGATCGACGGCCACCGCGGGCCCGATCTCTTCTCCATCGACGTGCGGCTCGCCGAGGACGTCCGGGTCGGCGACGTCGAGAGGCTGATCGAGGGCGAGATCCGGGCGCTCGCGACGGCGGGACCCTCGCAGGCCGAGCTGACGAGGGCGCGCCGGCTGCTCCAGTCGGCGTTCGTGGCGGGCCTCGCGGACGCGAGCGCGCGGGCGCGGGCGCTCGGCGAGCACGAGCTCCTCTTCGGGGACGCCGCCCACCTGAACGGGGAGCTCGCGCGCTACTTCGCGGTGACCCGGGGGGACGTGCAGCGCGTCGCGCGCGACCACCTCGGCCCGACGCGCCGGACGATCGTCGAGACCTATCCCCCTGCGATGCCGGGAGCCGCCCCGCCGCCGCGCGCGTCGGCCGGCGCGCCGCGGGCCGGAGGCAGGGCGCGCGCCGCGGCGCCGGAGCAGGACGCCGAGGTGGCGGCGCCGGGCAAGGGTGCAGAGAAGGCGGCGCCTGGCAAGGGCGCGGGCAAGGCCGCGCCGAGCAAGAGAGCGGACAAGGCCGCGCCGGGCAAGGGCGCGTCGAGCAAGGGCGCGGACAAGGCCGCGCCGGGCAAGGCCGCGTCGGGCAAGGGCGCGGACAAGGCCGCGCCGGGCAAGGCCGCGTCGGGCAAGGGCGCGGACAAGGCCGCGCCGGGCGAGCGCCCGGCGAAGGCGCACGGCGCGGCGAGCCGGCCCGCGCCGGATCCGGCGCCGACGAAGCCGGCGAAACCCACGAAGAAGTGACGCGAAGAGGCGAGCGACGGAGAACGCGTGACGCGATGAACGAGCGAAGCGAGCGACGCGACCTGCGCGGGCGACGGACAGCGCGCCCCTGGCTCTCCTGGACCGCGGCGCTCGCGGCCGCCGTGACGTGCGGCTGCGCTGCTGGGCGGGCGCCGCAGCCGCCCGCGCAGGCGGGCGCGCCGGCGAGGCCCGCGCCGGCGACGTCTGCGCCAGCGGCGCCGCCGGCCGAGGCCGCTCGCGGGGAGCAGCCGCCGCCGTCCGGCCCCGCGAAGCCCGCGCGCATGCCCGCGATCGCCTGGGCCGAGCTCCCGAGCGGCCTCCGCGTCGCCACGGCGGTGAGCCGCGCGCTGCCGCTCGTGGAGGTCCGGGTGGTCATCCGCGGCGGCTCCGCGGCCGACGGCGAGCGCACCGGGCTCGCCGCGCTCACGGGCGAGCTCCTCCTGCGCGGGGGCGCGGGCGGGCTCCCCGGCCGCGAGCTGCTCGCGCGCGTCGAGTCGCTCGGCGCCTCCCTGCGGGTGGACACCGGCCTCGACGCGACCGTGATCGGGCTGCGCGCGCCCAGCGATCGCCTCGCGGAGGCGGCCCTGCTGCTCGGGCACGTCATGCAGCGGCCGCGCCTCGACGCCGCGGAGCTCGCCAAGCTGAAGGCCCAGGCCGCCGAGGCGGCGAGGGAGCGCGCGCGCTCGGACGGCCGCTGGGGAGCGCTGATGGTCCTCTTCCGCGACCTCTACGCGCTCCCGACCGAGCTGCACCCCTACGCCTCGTTCGGCGCGACAGCGGCGGAGCTCCCGCGGATCACCGCCGCCGACTGCCGCGCGTTCCACGCGGCGTGGTACGTCCCGAAGAACACCGTGGTGGTGGTGGCGGGCGACACGACGCCCGAGGCCGCGCGCGCGGCCGTGGAGAAGGCCTTCACCGACCGCCGCGGCGCGGAGCCGCCGGCGCTCTCGTTCACCGATCCGGTGCCTCCGGCGTCGCTCAAGATCACGATCGTCGATCGCCCGAAGAGCGCGGAGAGCGAGCTCTTCCTCGGCGTGCTCGGCCCCGAGCGCAGCGCCTCGGACTGGCCCGCGCTCGCGGTCGCGGGCGAGGTCCTCGGCGGCCCCTCCGGGCGCCTCTCGCAGGAGCTGCTCGCGCCGCGCGGGCCGGCGCGCGAGGTGTCCGCGGCGCCGCTCGACGTCGCGCACGGACCCGTCCCGCTCCTGGCTCACGTCCGCGTCCCTGCGGTGCGCACGGGCCTCGCCGCGCAGGCGATGCTCGAGCACGCGGAGCAGCTCGCGGCCGCGGCGCCCTCGCAGGAGGAGGTCGACGCCGCGGCGCGGCGGCTCACGGCCGGCCTCGGCCTCGGCCTCGGGACGGCCACCGGGCTCGCGGACGAGATCGCCGTCATGCAGGCGCTCGATCTGCCGGACGACCACCACGAGAGCTACCGCAAGGAGCTCCGGGACATCACGCCGGTCTTCGCCGGCAAGGTCGCGCACGACAACGTGCGACCGGCGCACGCTGCGATCGTCGTCGTGGGCGACGCCCAGGCGATCGGCCCGATGCTGAGCCGCCTCGGGGACGTCAAGGTGGTCGACCCGACCCGCGCCTTCGAGCGGAAGCGCACGATCCCGCGGGACGCGAGCGCCTCGCCCGCCCCGGCGCCCGGCGCTGGCCGCGCGGCGCCGGCAGAGGAGCCGCAGTGACGGCCGTCGGGCGCCGCGGGGGCGCGCGCGCTCCGCGGGCGGCGCGTGGTCTAGCGCCCGCGACGCGCGCCTTCTCGCCCGCGGCGCGCGCCTTCGCGCTCGCGGCGGGGCTCGCGGCCGTGTCCTCCCCGGGCGCCGTGGGGGCGCAGCCGAAGCCTGCGCCGGTGGCCGCAGCGCCGGCGGCGTCGACGTCGGCGGCGGCACCCGCGCAGCTCGACGGCGCGACATACGACTACGAGCACCCGTCTGCGCCGGCGAGCGGCGCCGCCGAGCAGGGCGCAGCGCAGGCCGAGGCTGCCGCGCCTCCGGTGCCGCCGGAGCGGCGCTGGCGGGGTCGCGCCTTCGTGCACCGCCTGGCCGCCGCCGATCCCGCCCGGCCGCTGCCGATCCTCGTGTTCCTGCACGGCACCAACGAGGCGCGGATCGAGCACCGCTGGATGGGGGGCGGCCAGGAGGGCGACGTGCGCCGGATCGCGGCGCAGCTCATGGAGGCGGGCCGGATCCCGCCGATGCTGGTCGCCGCGCCGAGCGCCGTGCTCCCGGCGGCGGTCGCCGTCGCGCGGACGAGCTGGCCTGCCTTCGATCTGGACGCGTTCCTCGACGCCACGGCCGCGCGGCTGCGCGGCGTCGCGACCCTCGACCGCGCGCGCGTCGTCGTCGCGGGCCACTCCGGCGGCGGCTGCAACAAGGCGGGCGGCATCGCGACCGCTTTGAGCGCGTCCACCCCCGTGCACGCGGCGCTCGTGATCGACACGTGCATGGACGTCGACATCGCGCTCCCCCTCGCGCGCTCGCGCCCGACCACGCACGTCGTCGTGTCGTGGCAGACGATGACCTGGGCCAAGCGCCCCATCGCCGACTTCCGCCGCGCCTTCCAGCGCGGCGTCGAGGCGCACCCTGCGGCGCCGGGCGTCCTCCGCGAGCTCGAGCCGCTCGTCCCGACGGAGCCGATGCCCCACGACGCCATGGTGCCCCTGGTGCTGCGGCGCTGGCTGCCGCCGCTCCTCTCGCCGGACGCCGCGCCGAGCGTGCCCTGCGTCTCGCCGTGACCGTCCCGGGACGCGCCGCCGCGTCCGTTCCGCTCCACCGCGCGGCGCCGAGGCAGCGCCGCGCGCAGAACAGCTCGAGAGGGCTGACCGGCACCCCTCGAGCGCGCGCCCCGTGTTAGGTCGTGTACGGGATGAAGCTCAACCTGTTGACCGTCGCATTCGCCGCTTCGGCGGCGGTTGTTCTCCTTGACGCGCAGGCCAGGGCGGACTGCGGCTGTTCAGGGAGCCCGAGCACCCTCACGTCCGATTCGAGCGGCCCTTGCCTGCGCTACGAGGCGCCATCGGGGTCGAGCAACGACATCACGTTCCGCTTCGATAAGGCCTATGCCTGCGGTCAGTATGCGACGGGCGAGTACTTCGTCATCAGCGAGAACGGCGTCGCCAGCATCACGACCATCACGCCCGAGGCGGCCGGCGGCCGTCACGGTGTGGACGTGAACCCTCCCCCCGACGGCCCGCAGCGGTGGGACGACCGGCTCGACGATCATGCACCGCCCATCAGCCTGCCTTACGCTGCGCCGCCCGGCAGCTCCGTCGTGAAGTACGTGTCCGACAACCCGTCGGGCGATTGCGATGGCGCCGGTGAGAAGTCGTGCGGGCGTTTCGCGGCGGTGGTCACGGTGATCGACGCGCCGCCCGCTGACCCGAGCACGACCTTTCGTCCTCCTTTCGTGGGCACGAACAAGCCCGTGCTCTCGACCTCCACGCTGCAGACGCAGCTCCTGTCCCGTCTGCAGGCCGCGTGCGCCGACACCCCCTCGCTGGAGACGGCCCAGGCCTGGACGCGCCACCTCCGCCTCGATTACACGAGCCACTCGGTCACGTGCGACCTCATGCCGCCGGAGGACGCGCTCCCCGACGGCAGGCCGTGGTCGACCGACATCTGGGCGCGCGACACCGACGTCTACGCTTGGCTTCATCTCGCCGATGTTTGCGGCGCGCCGCCCTGCACGCCCGAGGAGGATCTCGCCGCCAAATTCCCCGTGCTCGTCGGCTACGTGCAGCACGGTATCGACATCTGGGGTGTCGACAGGATGGGCGCGAGCCTGTTCCGAGGCGGCGGCGGCAATGGCGGCGGCAAGCTCTTCGCTTATGCCTTCGCGGCCGCGATGCTGGCGGACCCGGCGATGCTGGCGGACCTCGCTGCCGTCGATGCGGGCCGATTCTTCGAGACGGCCAGCTATTACGCCGGCAAGAACGGCGCCGCCCTGTGGGGCCAGCCCGTCGGTACGGAGGAGGAGTACTGGGACGACTTCTCCGACCAATCCACCCGGACGATTCGAGACCCCTATGGGTACATCGACGGCGGCTTCGAGCCTGGCGGATGGTATCAAGACAACACGGCCAAACCGACGAAATACTCGGCGCTCCTCATGCGGCTCATGCCTGCGCTCGCGGCGGCATGGCCGGTCAACAAGGACGTCCTCCTCTCTTATGCGGATCGCTGGGTCGACCACGGCGCCTTGACACAGCCGGATCCCTGCGCGCCCGTCGGGGGCCAGTACGGCTCCGATCACGGTCCTGACGGGAGCGGAGATTGTATCTCCGGCTCGGGGAGAGTGCCCGAGCTCGATGGGAGCAACAAGGACGGGGGCAATCGTGAACGAGCGATGGGTGAGTGCATGTGGAGCAGCTTCCGGGGCTGCTCCGAGACCTGCTCCTGCCCGGGTCAGTCGTGTGGGCCTGCGAGCCAATGCGGTGATGGCAAGATCGAGGCTCCCGAGGAATGCGACGGCGACGATGCCGGGAGCTGCCCCGCGGGCTGTGTCCCTCCCGGCCAGCCGAACGGTTGCAGGTGCGTGGCCGCTGCCACCGGTAGCGGCACGGGATCATCCGCATCCAGCGGCGGCTCCAGCACATCGAACAGCGCAGGTGGCGAAGGCGATGAAGGCGGCGGGTGCACCTGCGGCGTGGCCGGTCGAACCGCCCCGACGGGCGCTCTGGCGGCATGGATGGCCGTCTGGGCGGCGGCCTTTCATCGCGTCATCCGGCGCCGCCGCATGATTTCCCTCACGGCCGGGCGAACCGGCTGGCGAACGCGCTCACGATGACGTTCTGACCGGGGCGATGGCGCCGTATGGCGCTGATTCACCACCCTTGCGCACCTCATGGTGGATCCGGAGACTCCCGAGCGAGGCGCTTCCGTCGTTCCTGATTCCAGCCTCGCCCGCCCGGTGGTACCGTCGCTGACATGCCCCGGTCTCGGCGTCCAGGAGCGTTGTCGCATCAGCGCGTCAACGAGCTTGGGCACGGCGACGGCACGGAGGGTACCGCTCGTGTGGCAAGCATCGGCTTCCGGTGGACGATCTGACGCCAATGTCCCGATGGCGGACAGCGCGCGTGCCATTGCGGCGCGCTCTGACCGCTCCGGCGACGCCGCTCCCGCTTCTTCTGCAGCCGGGCGGGGCGACGTAGCCCAGGACCCGCGGCGCAACCAGCTCGTCGCCGGGCGGTACAAGCTCTCGCGGCTGGTCGGACGCGGCGCCATGGGCGAGGTGTGGCTCGCGCACGACAGGGCCCTGCGGATCGACGTCGCGCTCAAGCTCCTCACGGTCCAGCGCGAGCGCCAGGCCGGCACCGCGCTGGAGCGCTTCCGGTTCGAGGCCCAGGTCGCGGCGCAGCTGGCGCAGAAGACGGACCACGTCGTCGCCGTGCACGACGTCGGCAACGACCCTGCAGCGGGCCCGTACCTCGTCATGGGCTACGTTCGAGGTCGGTCCCTGAGGCAGCTCATGCAGGAGCGGGGGCCGATCTCCCCGGCGGAGCTCGCCCCGCTCCTCGGCCAGATCGGCGAGGCCCTCTCCGTCGCGCACGGCCTCGGCATCGTGCACCGCGACATCAAGCCGACGAACGTGCTGCTCGAGGAGGAGCGCAGCGGTGAGGTGCGCGCCAAGGTCGCGGATTTCGGCATCGCCAAGTGGATCCGAAAGGAGCTGCCAGCCGACTTTCCCCGCCGAACCGTCGACGGCGTGGTGCTGGGCACGCCGGCGTACCTGAGCCCGGAGCACGCCTGCGATGGGGACACCAACCCGCACTCGGACATGTGGGCGCTCGCGGTCGTCTCGTACGAGGCGCTCACGGGCCGGCTGCCCTTCCCGGGCCACACCATGAGCGACGTGCTCGCCTCGATCCTGGCCACAGCGCAACCGCCGGGGCCGGCGCTGTACCCGGAGGCGCCGCCGGCGCTCTCGGCCTGGTTCGCGCGCGCGTTCGCCCTGAACCCGACGGAGCGGTTCCCCTCGATCGAGGCCATGGTCGCCGCCTACAAGGCCGCCGTCGGCCCGTCGGGTGCGCCGGCGCGCGCCGAGCGAGACGAGCCCGCGCGCCGGGCCAAGCTGGGCCTCACGGCCGGCCTCGTCGTGGCGCTTGGCGTCGTGCTGTCGACCGGCGCGCTGTGGGCGCAGGCCCAGGTCCCCGCCGCGCTGCGGGCGTCGAGCGTCGACGCGCGCGCCGCGTCCGTGGTCCGCGCCGCGCGGGCGCGCCTCGCGGCCCAGGCGAGCCCACGCCCAGCAGCGAGATCGGGTGACGCCGCGGCGGTGGGGGCCGCTGTCCCCGCGCCCGACGAGGCCGCTGTCCCCGCGGCCGCGCCGCGCCCCCTCGCCGCGCAGGCCGCGCGCCCGGTCGACCCGCGCCCGGCGCCGCGGAGCGCTCGCATCCCCCGCGGTGACCGCGTGACCGGCGCGCGAAGCGTGCCCACCGAACGCGAGCTGCTCAGGACGCGTCACTGAGCGGTCGTTGCCAACGAGCGCGTACGTAAAACGAGCCCGATCGCGGCGCCATCGAGCGGGCACGAGGCGCGATCTTCTGCCCTCCGGCGGCCTCGACGCTCCTCCAGATTTCGCCCGGAGAAGCCTCGGTTCGAGGAGGAGGATTCAGGAGATCGTCACGGCGCGCGGGCTCCCTGGGCCGCCGCTCTCTTCGCTTCTGCCTTCAGCTTCCTCAGGTGTCCGTGCAGGGTCTCGGAGTCGAGGCCATGTAGCGTCAACCGGAAGCCGGCCTCGAGCGTCGAGCTGGGCACCATGGGATGATGGTTGTGTACCAGGGCGACAGGAAGCGGGTCGTTCAGGATCTTGCCGACGTAGAGCGCGATGATCTCGTCCAGCTGCAGCGAATTGCTCGCCCGCCAGAAATGGTGATCCGACAGGAACAGCGCATAGAGCGGCGTGTATATCTCGATGGCGGTCTGCAGGTCGACGACGTTCCGCCAGGTGTTCGGGAGATCGTCGATGCTCGCGTCGTCATCTGTGATGGCAGAGAAGTCGATCTCTTTCCGGGGCTCGATCTCACGCCCCTCTGCGCGAAGCTTCTCGTTCAGCTCGATGATGAAGTTGTAGAAGATCAGATCGTGGACCGTGAACGTGTTGTCCAGGAGGTCCTCCAGCCTCCTGGTCCTCAGCGGCGTCGTCGTCCGGATATCGATGCCCGGGACGTTGTCCTCGATGAACTTCAAGATCTCCGTGCCGATGGTGAAGTGGCGCAGGATGAGGTAATTGGCCTCCGGGGCGACGAAGAGCCTCAGGCCCCAGTAAATGGACCGGTGCAGCAACCACGGAGATTGCCAGCTCGCCGGGACAAGAATCTTCATGAGCTTGATGCCGGAGATCGACAGGCGGGCGAACGGCCTGATGATCGGCATCACGACCCTGCGCGTGGTGCTGCGCTGGCTCTTCAGGAAGGCGGCTTTGGCCCTCTCGTCGATCGGCAAGGACCGGTCCAGGTACAAGGCCAGCCACGGATCGGGATCCCCGGGGTCGTGCTTCATTCTCCTGAAAAAGCCCTGAAAGTCCATGTCAGTAGCTCCCGATCTCCTCGAGCTGGAGGCGGTAGAGTCGCGCGGTGACCCGGGCGGTCTTGAGGATTCTCGGCGCCATCCGCGGGAGGTTCAAGATACCACAGTGGAGCGCCTCTTCCAGCTCGCCCAGGTGATCTTCGTCGGCCTTCGCGTGATAGAAATAGAAGCTTACCGCCTGCGCCTCCAGGCGAAGGGCGGACTGCACATGCTCGGCCCACTGGGCCGCGACCCGCTTGCCGAGGCCTTCGATGATGTACATGGCGCCGAGGAGATCGAAGGGGTTCGGCTGATCGGCTCGATGGAAGATCCAGGCAGACAGGGCCTCGCTGCCGATGTTCAGCTCGTGCCGCGCGAGCCCGGCCGGGTCGCCGCCGCTCTTCAGGTAGTCTTCCTCCAGCATCAGGTAATCGCGATGCTCCGCGGCCGCATGGCGGATGAAGCGCGAGCGCAGCTCGGCGAACTCGTGGCCGATGTTGGAGGCGGCGCGCGCGATCCAGAGCGCCCCGTTCATGACCTGCGCCCGGTGGTTCAGCAGGAGCTCGTGGTAATCGGCCAGGCGAATGCGACGCTCGATCACGCGCCGCACGATCGGGATGTGATGCACCTGGGACTCGAAATCCAGCCAGATGGACGACAGCCCGCGCAGGACGGCCTGCGGTGAATCTTCGTCTCGAGGCGATGTACGTTCCGGAAGCATGCTGAACCTCCCTGGTGATGACGGCGGGTCAGACGACCGTGAGCAGCATGAAGGCGATGACGCAGCGGCCGCTCTCCGGGATGAAGCCGAGGACCTGCTGGCCCGGCTGCAGATCCCGCTCCTCGATCAGCTGGTGCAGCATGAGGAGAATGGATGCGGCCCCCGTGTTCCCCTGGGAATAGAGGTTCGTGAACCAGCGAGCCTCGGGCACCATCGCCCCGGTCTTCGCGAGCAGCTTGACCATCTCTCCGCGGAGAGAGTGGGACGAGTAGTGCGCGAGGAAGTGGTCGATGGCTCCGGGCCTCAGACGTCGCCGATCCACGAGCTCAAGGTAGTGCTTCGCCCACACGGGGAACATGCGGTAAAGCAGATCGAAGTCCTGCTTGAGGACGACGGCGCCCTGCTGCGCCGCGAGCGCAGGGCTTTCGTAGTGACTCCAGGGCTTCCTCTCACCCGCCCGGTTCCTGGAGGTGCCCGCGTACATGCAGGGGTCGAAGCGGTCGGCGTAGGAGCAGAGATCGATCCATTCCACCCTCAGGGAGCGGCGCCCCTCGTTCGGCCTGGTCTCCAGGAGCCAGGCGCCGGCCCCGTCGGAGAGGGTCCAGCGGAGGAACTCGGTCTCCATCAAGGCGGAGGAGTCTTCGCCTTCCTGCTCCCGACCGGCGTAGAAGCCAGGTCGGAAGAAGCGACTGGAGAACTCGGCGGCGCAGGCCACGCCGCAGTCGTGCTCGCCCGCCTTCAGCTGGAGGTAAACGGACTTGAACGCCATCATGCTGCTGGCACAGACGCTTTGAAAGCTCGCGATCTCCATGGGCCGCAGGCCGAGCTCGCCGTGGACCGCGCTGGCAAAACCGGGGACAAGGAGGTCGCCCTGGGTGGTGGCCGCCGCCAGGAAGGAGAGCCTCTCCGCGGCGATCTCGCTGCGCGAAAGCGCGTCCCGGATCGCACGAGCCGCCATGTCTGCGCTGCTGTGAAGGTGCACGCCGTCCGGCGTCAACGCATAATGACGTGTCTTGATGCCGTTCTGCCGGAGGACGAAGCGCCCGAGCCTGGAGCGCCTGTCGTTGATCTCGCCGATGTACTGCTCCATCTCCTCGTTGAGGACCGGCTTGCCAGGCAAGAAAGCGCCAGTGCTGGTGATGTAGACGGAACGATCCATGATCCTTCTCCGTGGCAGACATGGGCTTGGAGCTCGTCACGGCGGCCATCAACACTACCTCAGTCGCCCTCGTCGCGCCGAGGCGTAACCATGTCCCGTCTCGCCGGCCGCCGGCTTCGCCCGCCGGATGCTGGCCCGGCTTTCGCGTGTCCACGATCCCGGCGGCGGCACCTCGCAGCGCCCGGGCGCGATGAGGCGATTTCGTCGCGGGCGTATCCAGCGTCCCTGCCATCCTCAAGATGGGAGGGGGTCGCCATGGATTCATCAGATCATGCCGGTCGCGTTTTCCCGCTCTCGCTCGCACCCGTCTTGGTCGGAACCTGCGCGATCGTGCTCCGGGCCGTCGAAGAGGCGAACCGCGCCGAGCTCGAGGGCATCCGCGCAGATCGAGCACGGCATGCCTGTCGATGAGCTGCAGAGCTCGGCGCCGCCGCCCAGGTTCATCCGCATCCTACGGCCGGTCGGCGCCATCCATGCGGGCCGACTTGGCTGCCGTCGTCGTGGCCAGACACGAGCTTCTTGCGCGGTGGCGCCCTGCTTGCATCAAGACGGCGGCGTCAGGTGAAGCCATGGCGCAAGAAGCCCCCAAGCCGGCCGAGAAGAGACGGCCAAAGCATGTACGCAGCCCCCTGAAAGACGTTGCGCCGAGCCGCCCCAGGGGACTGCCCGCGCAGGATGATCGAGAGCAAGCGCCGAAGGCCGAGAAGGATCGCTCGCCCGCGCCGTCTGGCGAGCGGTCGACCCAGGCGCCCCACGGGGTGCCTACGCGTGGGCACGAACCGCGCGGCGGGCGCGACCGGACCGAGGGGCAACGCCGAAGCAGCGCCGAGCAGGCTCACGGTCAGCGTGAGCTCGCTCAGCAGCTTCGCGTCGATAGCCTCCGCTGCTCGACGATGGCCGGCTCCGGACACCCGACCTCCAGCCTGTCGGCGGCCGATCTCATGGCGGTGCTCCTCCGCGACTACCTCCGCTGGGACCTGAGCCATCCGGAGAACCCGAACAACGATCACGTGATCTTCTCGAAGGGCCACGCCTCCCCGCTGCTCTATGCGATGCTCAAGGCGGCGGGCGTCATCTCCGACGCGGAGCTCCTGTCGTACCGGCGCTTCGGGAGCCCGCTGCAGGGGCACCCGGTGCCGACGCTCCCCTGGGTCGACGTGGCGACCGGCTCCCTGGGTCAGGGGCTGCCCATCGCCGTCGGGATCGCTCTCTCCGGGAAGTACCTCGAGAAGGCTCCCTACCGTGTCTGGGTGTTGCTCGGCGACAGCGAGATGTCCGAGGGATCCATCTGGGAGGCGTTCGACCACGCGCGCCACACGAAGCTCGGCAACCTCATTGCCATCCTCGACATGAACCGCCTCGGGCAACGCGGCCAGACGCCCCTCGGCTGGGACTCCGCGGCCTATGCGGCGCGCGCCCGCGCGTTCGGCTGGCGTGCCCTGGAGATCGACGGCCACGATCCAGCCGCCATCTCCGGCGCCTATGCCGAAGCCCTCCGCGCCTCGGACGCTCCCGCGCTGATCGTCGCGCGCACGGTGAAGGGAAAGGGCGTGTCCCTCGTCGAGGACAAGGACGGCTGGCATGGAAAGGCGCTCGACAAGGCGCAGTGCGTGAAGGCGATCGAAGAGCTGGGGGGCATGCGCGACATCGTCATCGAGCCAGAGGCGCCTGCGCCGGGTGAGCCTGCTCCGCGGCCCGCCGCCGGGCCGCTGAGGCTCCCCATCTACGAGCGCTCCGCGGCCGTCGCGACGCGGAGGGCCTACGGCGACGCGCTCGAGGCGCTCGGCGCTGCGCGCGCGGATATCGTCGCCGTGGACGCCGAGGTCAACAACTCGACCTTTGCCGAGGAGTTCGCGAAGGCTCATCCAGATCGCTATTTCGAGATGTTCATCAGCGAACAGCAGATGGTGGCCGCCGCCGTCGGGCTGAGCGTCCGGCGCTGGTCGCCCTTCGCGTCGACGTTCGCGGCTTTCCTCACGCGCGCCCACGATTTTCTCCGGATGGCCGCGGTGTCGAGGGCCAATATCCGCGTGTGCGGCTCGCACGCGGGTGTATCCATCGGCGAGGACGGCCCGTCGCAGATGGGGCTCGAGGATCTGGCCATGATGCGCGCCGTCCACGGGAGCACCGTGCTCTATCCGTGCTGCGCCAATCAGACCGCTCGGTTGGTCGCCGCCATGGCCGATCAGAAGGGGATCGTCTACCTCCGAACGACGCGCGAGAAGACGCCCATCCTGTACGATGCGACCGAAGCGTTCCCCATCGGCGGGAGCAAGGTGCTGCGCGAGACACCCCACGATCGCGTGACGATCATCGCTGCGGGCATCACCGTCCACGAGGCGTTGAAGGCCCACGCAGAGCTCGAGGCGAGCGGGCTCTCCGCTCGAGTCCTCGACGCGTATGGCATCAAGCCGATCGACGCCGCCGGCATCCGCGCGGCGGTGCAGGCCACCTCTGGAAACGCCGTCGTCGTGGAGGATCACTGGGCCGAGGGCGGCCTGGGTGACGCCGTGCTCGAGGCCCTGGCTGGCGAAGAGCCCGTCGTCGCGCGCGTCGTCCACCTCGCCGTGAGGGAGATGCCCGGCTCGGGCACCCCGGCCGAGCTCCTGCGCGCGGCGGGGCTTGATGCTTCCTCCATCGCTGGCGCGGCGAAGCGCCTCCTCTCCGACGCAGCACGCGCCGCGGGCGTGGGCCACGGGGTCGATCCAGGAGGGCTCGGACCTCCTCATCGGTAGTCTGCGAGAAGTCCTCGTACCAGCGCCCGCGCGCGATAGCCCTGGCCTCGCGCGAGGCGAGCGCAAGCGCGCCGCGGATCGGTCGTCGGCGGATCGTGATACAACGCCAGCGACAGGACCGACATGAGCGCTCTCTACGATCGCATCGGTACAGGCTACTCCGCCACGAGGAGGACGGAGCCCCGCATCGAGGCGCTGATCAGAGGCGCCCTTGGTGATGCGCGCTCGGTGATCAACGTGGGCGCGGGCGCCGGCGCGTACGAGCCGACCGATCGAGAGGTGCTCGCGATCGAGCCCTCGGCGACCATGATCGCGCAGCGGCGGCCCGGCGCGGCGCCAGCCCTCCAGGCCAGGGCCGAGGGCCTGCCCCTCCCCGATCAGAGCTTCGACGCCGCCCTGGCCGTCAACACACTACATCACTGGACCGACCTCCGAGCAGGCCTGCGCGAGCTCCGCAGGGTCGCGCGCAAGCGAATCGTCATTTTCATGCGCGACCCGCCGAGCGGTGAGCCTTTCTGGCTGACCGAGGACTACCTTCCCTCGCTCGACCCGTCACGAAAGAACTCCGCTATCATCGACGCGATCAGAGGAGAGCTCTCGTCCGTGGAGTCGCTCCCTTTTCAGCTGCCTCGCGATTGCGCCGACGGTCTGTTCGCCGCGTACTGGGCGCGGCCGGAGATGTACCTGGACGCCGAGATCCGGCGGAACATCTCGAACTTTGCGCTCGCGGAGGAGGGCGAGCTGGCGAAAGGGCTCGCGCGCTTGAGGGCGGATCTCGCGTCGGGGGAGTGGGATCGCAAGTACGGGGACCTGCGGCGCCTGGAGTCGTTGGACCTCGGCCATCGCGTGCTGGTCGCCGAGCTGGCGTGACGCGCAGCACGGGCGAAGCGCGGGTGCCGACGCGGAGGCGTCGCACAAAAGAAAAAAAGAGCGCCCGTCCGACGGTGTGGGGGGGGAAACCGTCCCTCAGGCGCTCCGGGGTCAGGGCTATGCAGGAGCTAGGCCAGGGATCTCCTGACGAGGGTCCGTGAATTTACGTAGGCGTTGTACGGGTGAGGCTTTCGTTTTTGGTGTGGCGGATTTCGTTGGTGAAGCGCAGGGGCGCCATCTCCCGCGAGCGGTGGCACGGTGGCGCTCGCCCGGGCGCCAGACGAGCGCTGCGCCTGGGCAGCCAGGCGAGCGCTGCGCCTAGGCAGGGCGGTGGGGCGTGCCGGCGATGGCTCCTACGCGGCGCGTCTTCGCCACGCGCCTCGCCTGCTGCCGGATGTGCTCCACGGCCTTCTCGAGGAAGGCCTCGGGGGAGGTCTTGCTGACGGTGATCTGCTCTCCGCCGATGAGGACGACGAGGAGGCCCCTGTCGGTCCTGCCCACCGCGAAGAAGTCGACGGTGAACGGCAGCTCTTCCTCGACGGTGAGGGACAGCTGGCACTTCAAGACCTCGCCGACGCCGGGCTGATTCTCGACGACGAACCGCTGCAAGAGCCCGTTGGCGTGGGCGTCTCCGGCGATCCGGTTGAGCGCCCACTTGTCCCTCGGCCAGGCCATGTGGTCACGGAGCTCGGTTATCCATTGCAAGAGCTCCTCGGCGACCTGGCCGATCGCCGCCTTGGAGGCCTCATAGGACAGCTTGATCTGCTCGTATTTCGTCATCGGGGCTCCATCGCTCTCCGGCGCACGCCCTCGAGGCTACCAGATCGCCGCGCCTCGCCGCACGCGGATCGGGCCCCTCGGCCTCGCCGACGCCGCGGGATTCTTCGGCGCAGCGCGCGGCGTCGCGGCGTCGCGGGCGGCCTCGAGGCGCTCGCGCTCCCTGGTCTCCGCGCGCGCCGCGGCCGGCGGAGCCGGCCGGGCTCGCTCAGGCGTATTGTTGCAGCAGCGCGCCGCGCATGGGGTTGTCGCAGGCCTTCACCGCCGCGCGGAGCGCGTCCCTGTCGACCGGCACCCTGTGCAGGCTGACGTTGACCGCGCCGCCCTGCGCCTCCACGGTCGCGTACTCGGCGTGGTGCAGCAGCGTCGGCGGCCCGCCGTTCGCGTACTCCTTGAACGGCATCCCGACGCTCCCCGGGTTCACGAGGAGCGTCCCGCGGTGCTGGCGGAGCATCTGGAGGTGCGTGTGCCCCCCGGCCATCACCGTCGCAGCGTGGCCCGCGAGGCGGCGATCGAGCTCCTCCGGCGGGGTGTTCGCGAGGAGTTCCTCCATGTGAGACCGGGGCGAGCCGTGGAACACGAGGAGCGTCGAGTGAGCGTCGAGCGGGATCTCAAGGTGCGCCTGGAACGTGCGCAGGAAGGCGAGCTCGTCTCTCGACAGCCGATCACGGCACCAGTCCACCGCGTCGACGACGATGGGGGCCTCGGTGTAGGTGCGGATCAGCTCCGGATCCAGCATGAACTCGTCGTGGTTCCCGAGGATGCACGGGCACCCGAGCTCGTGCAGCATGTCCAGGATGGCCGAGGGCCGCGGCCCCAGCGTCGCGACGTCGCCGAGGCAGATCACCTGATCGACGCCCGTCGCCCGGATGCTGGCCAGCACGGCCCTGAGCGCCACTTCATTGCCGTGGATGTCGGATATCAGCGCGATCCGCATGGCAAGACCCCCTTCAGCGGCCATCGAGACGTTGGAGCGGCTCTCGGCGCCTCGCGGCGTCCGATCGGCGGACTCGTGACGATAGACCATGTCCGCCGGCGCCTCCAGCCCCTCGCGTCCTGCCGTGCGAGGCGGCGCGACGGCGCGGCGGCGCGACGGCTGGGGGCGATGGAGACGCGCGTCACAGCCGCGAAGTTTCCCTGGTCTCCCCGCACGCTCCCTGCACGCGCCGGACCACGAGCGGGTAGGATCGGCGCGTGCGCGCGCTCTGGCCGGTGGACATCGTCGCCTTGAATCCCGTGTCGTGCGGCGCGGTCCTGTGGCGCATCGGCGGCGTGCTGCGCGTCACGATCCTCGTGAAGGCGACGTTCGCCCTCGGCGCGGACGGCGACGCGGATCTCGTGGCGCCCGAGCCCGTCGAGCGCGAGGACCGCTTTCACGACGACGACCCCTCGCGGAGCCTGCGCTCCGCGAGCGACACCGCGCCGTACCTCCCCGGCGCCGGCGTCGTGCTCACCGGGCACGCGCATGCGCCGGACGCCACCGGGCCGGTGATCGGCCTCTCGGCGAGGCTCGCGCTCTTCCGTGATCGGCCGCTGCTCGACAAGACGATCCACGTCTTCGGGGACGCCACGCCCGGCAGCATCGCGCCCACGCCGTTCCAGAGGATGCCGCTCGTGTACGAGCGCGCGGCGGGCGGACCCAGCCATCCGTGGAACCCGGTCGGCGTCTCCGAGGCCGGCGAGGGCGCGCGCGCCGACGCGCTGGATCCAGCGATGGGCGCAAGGCGAGCGCGCCCGAACCTGGTCAATCCTGCGAGCCCCCACCGGCCCGCGTGCTTCGGGCCGATCGCGCCTCACTGGGCCTTGCGGAAGCGGCTGTTCAACGGCTTCGAGCCAGGCGCCACGCGGCGTTCGGCGCAGCTCGGCCCGCCCGGCGCGGACCCCGCCGCCGCGGGGCGCGCGGAGGTGCTCCACATCCCGGAGGACTTCGACTTTCGCGCCTTCAACCCGGCGCCGTTCGATCAGCAGATCCCCTTTCTGCAAGGCGATGAGTGCATCCTCCTGGAGAACCTGAGCGCGGAGAGGCGTTTCGTCTGGACGCGCCTCCCCGCGGCGCGCGCTCGTGTGCGCCGCTACCGCATCGACGCCGCGCGGGCGGGCGGATCGCAGGAGATCCCGCTGGCGGCCGACACGCTCGTCATCGACGGTGATCGACAGATCGCCTCGCTGGTGTGGCGGGGCAACTTCGCGGCGGAGAGCGAGGAGGCGCTCCAGGGCATCCGCCTGTTCGCGGGCGTCGAGACGCTCAAAGGGACCATTCCGTGGCCGGAGCACGGCGCGTCGCTCCCCGGGGGCCCTGCGGCGACGCACCGGAGCTCGGCGCCGGCGGTGTCGCTTCCGAGGCCGATCGTGGCGCCCGCCGGGCTTGTGGAGACAGGCCCCCTCGAGAAGAGGGAAAGGCCAGTGCTCCCCTTCCGCGATGCGCCTGCCGCGCCGCAGGCTCCTGCCGATCTCGCCGTGAGCGGAGGCATCACGGGACCGCTGGGCCAGAGGATGCCGATCCCCGAGGACAGGCTCGCGGAGGTCGGCGCAGAGCGGGCGCAGTTCCCGGTGGCAGCGCCGGGGACGAGCGCGTCGCGCGGGGAGGACCCCATCCCGGGCGCGCCGTGGAGCCCGATGGCCGCGCCTCGGCTCGTCAGCCCCGCTGGCGCCGGGGGCTCGCAGGCCGGGCGCACGCTGGTCGACTGGGGAGATCCTGAGAGCGGTGTCGTGGAATCGGCGCCGCCGCTGGAGCCGCATCCCGTGGCGGCTCCTCGGGCGGAGTCATCCGGGTCGACGCTCGTGGCGCGAGAGCCATCGAGACAGGAGGCGGTCTATCCGGCGGTGGAGGTGGCACCGCCGGAAAAGGTGAGTCCGCAGTTCGAGGTGGCGCCGCCGGCGCTGGCCGAGGTGGCGGTGCCGGCGAGGGTGAGTCGGCCGCCCGAGGTGGTGTCGCCGGCAGCCGTATCGCCGCCTGTGACGATCGAGCCGCTCGCCGGGCTGGAGGCGCGAAAGCGGGCCGAGGCGAGGCTCGCCGAAGGCGGCGATTTCGATGGAGACGACCTGTCGGGCGGTGACCTGTCGGGGCTCGACTTCAGCGGGCGCTCGCTCGCGCGGTGCGCGCTCCGCGGCGCGAGGCTCCGTGGTGCTCGCCTCGCAGGGGCCAGCCTGGTCGAGGCGACGCTCGACGAGGCCGACCTCCGCGGCGCGGATCTGTCTCGCGCCGATCTCACGAACGCGCGCGCCGACCGCGCGGAGCTCGTCGAGGCTTCGCTCGAGGAGGCAGACCTTCACGGCGCTTCGCTGCGCGGAGCGAACCTGGAGCGAGCGCGGCTCGCGCGTGCCCGAGGCGACGGCGCGACCCTCTCCGCGGCGAACCTGGCAGGCGCCGACCTGGAGGATGCGCGCTTCGTGGGCGCGTCGTTCGCAGGCGCCAACCTGCGTGACGCGAAGGCCGATCGCGCCGATTTCATGTCGGCGCGGTTCGACCGCGCCGACCTCGGCGCGGCCTCGTTCTGCAAGACCCGCCTCGTCGCCGCGGTGCTGGCGCACGCGAAGCTCGACCTGACCGATCTCCGCGGCGCCAACCTGGAGCGTGCCAATCTGCATGGGGCCTCGCGGAGGCGGGCGAAGATCGCGGGCGCCAACATGAAGGAGATCGACGAGACGGCGCCGGTGAGCCCGGAAGATCCCGAAGGCTCGTGAGCGATCGAGGGCCAGGCTGCGATCACGGCGCTGTGAGAGCCGCCGGCGTCGCGGTCGAGAGCCGGACCGGCGATCCGCCGTTTGATCCAGGGCGTGGGTTCCGACGATCGGATACCCGGCGCTGCCGCGATATGCACGAGGTGCGTTGTGGTAAGCTCTGGATGAAAGCCCGCGCCCATGAGATGCCTTCGCTGTCAAGCCGCCCTCGACCTCTCCAAGCCCCGATGTCCCGCCTGCGGTGCGCCGGTCGACGCCGACGGGGACGGCGTGCCCGACGTTCTCGCGAAGATGATCGAAGACAAGGCGCGCGAGGTCGTCGCGATGGAGAAGCGGCGCGAGGAGGAAGCCGTGCGCGAGGCGGCCCGCGCCCAGGCCGAGAAGGCGGCGGGCGAGGAGCGGATCGCCGATGAATCACGCCTCGCGCGCCTCCGCGACAGGCACGACGCGAGCCTCGGCACAGTTCCCACGATGTGGTACGCGAGTCGCGTCGTGCTTGTCCTGTTCGCCCTTCTCGCCGCGCTGATCGGCGGGTGCATGTTCCCCGCGTGCGTGGAGCCCATGATCGGCCGCTCGATCATGGCTGCGAGCGTCTTCTGTCCGAGCGTATGCCAGGGGTGCCGCGGCCCGGGGCGAGTCTTCACATGGCACGAGTCGGGCACCTGGGCCGAGGCGGACGTGTCGGTAGAGCTCTGTCACAACCGCGCTGTCGACATCGACCGCCTCACGTGGAGCGACGTGTCCCATCGCGAGGACCAGGATCTCGCGCCCTACCGCCTCACCCGCTGGGCGAGCGTGCCGGTGGACGTCGGTCTCGTGCTCCTCGTCTTGCTTCTCGCTGGGCCCTTCGTCGCTGCCGCCCTGCGCACGCGCGAGCTCGAGCGCAAGCGCTCCGCGTGGGAGGCCGAGATCGATGCGCTCGAGCGCAAGCTCGGCCTTGGCGGTACGCGGAGGCCAGGGGACTCACCGTATCGATGAGCGTGGCGGGTGCTGCGGGACAGACGCTCGGCCGAGGGGAACCGGAGCCGCGTATCGCGCGGTGATCTCGGGCATCGACGCGCGGGCAATAACGGGGCGCCAGGCAGGCGCGCGCGGTGTGCCGCCTTGGCGGGGTCCCTCTGTGGGCACCGGGACCGTGCCGTCGAGACGGCCGTGGGGGCGTTGTGTCTCGGTCGATCGCTTGGAGAAGCGGCGAGCCGAGGTGGTAGGCTCTGCCGGGCCAAGGAGACCTATCGCCATGAAGAACTCTCGTCAGTGTCCGAAGTGTCAGTCCAGGAAGCTCTGGGTCGTGCAGAAAGTGGAGCAGAAAGACTGCCAGTACGCGCATACGAACCCGCTGCACGTGACGTCCCAGTACATCCTGACTGGCAACACGGAGTCTGTGGGCACGGCGACCGCGCTCGTCAATGCGGGCTTCTTCGAGACCTGGATCTGCGCGATCTGCGGCTTCACCGAGTGGTATGCGCGCGACGCGAACCAGGCACTCGCCCAGCTCATGTCACAACCGGGCGCCAGGGTTCACTACATCGATGCGGCGGCCGGCACGCCGTACCGGTGACTGACGCAGGGTGGGGCTGGGTGACGGCGTGACGCGCGCCGTCGCCACCCCTGGTGCAACACGCTCACGGCGCCAGGACGAGCACGTTGGTCGCGCTGGGCACGAGCTTGGCGCCGGGCGCGTTGGTGCTGTTCTGGAGCGTCATGCTGGTGAGCCGCGCGAGGGGCATCCCCCCGACGACCACGGTGAACGCGGCCGTCACGGTGCGCGCCGGCCCCATCACCGTTCCGGAGGCGACGCCCATGGCGACCCCGGCGTTGTCGCCGTTCGTCAGCGGGGGCTGCGACGACATGTTGTGTGCTGGCGCGCACGTGAGCAGCACATGAGGCACGAACCCCGTGTTGGTCGGCTCGACGCCGATGTTCGGGTAGGGAATGGGAACGGGCGACGGCGACGGGGGGGCCGGCGTGAGGCACACGTCCGGGAACGCCATGCACAGGCCGCCAGCAGAGCTCTTTGCCAACATCGAAAGCCTCCTGTTCTTTCGGTCGGATCAACCGATGTGAATCTGCTCGCCGTCGATCTTGGCGAGCACGCGCGCGGAGATCACCGCGTTCTCGCCGCGAATGCCGATCATGCTCTCGGCGCGCAGGTCGACCGCCCCGGCGCGCGTCTGATCCAGCTCCTCCACGAAGCGGAACACCCGCTTCACACGCTGCGTCAGCCGCGTGAGCCGCGAGTCGACCTCCTGGGCCACCAGGGCGACCTTGGCCACCTCGGCCTGCACGAGCCGGCCGAAGAAGCCGAGCTGCTCGATGGCCACCGAGCCCTTCGCGGCGCGCACGTGCAGCTCGGCGCCCGTCACCGCCACGCCGCCGCCGCTCACGATGTCCACGCGCTGCGACGCGCAGATCGCGACCTGCCCGCCCCGCGCCTGCACCTCCAGATCGCCGTCGGCCGTGAGCTTTGTCGGCGCGCCCTCGCGGCCCTCGAGCACGGCCAGCACATAGACCCCCTCTGGCTCGATGGCGCAGAGCACCTTGTCGCCGGCCTCGGGCGCGACGAGGCAGCTCTTGGCGCGCCGCGCCTCATAGCGCCCCGAGGCGAGGTGCACCACGACGGCTTCGCTGACCTGCTCGACGCGGCCCGCTTCGAGGTCGGTTTCCCATCTGGCAAACTTCTTCACGGCTGTCACGGTGATAACCCTCTCTCCTCGTGCCCTGTCCCTGTCCCGCTCTCGACAGGACGTCTCTGCGGCTTCCCTTGCAGTCTACCTTCGGAAGACGTCAGCCGCGGTAAGGCGTTCCTGGGGACGGTCGCCGCTCGTGCACGTGCTTGCCGTCCACCGTCAGCCGCTCCTTGAGATAGAGCTCGATGTAACCGCACTGCTGGCAGGCGTAGGCCTCGGTCTTCCCGGCGCAACCCTCCTCGCCAAGCCCGATGACCGCAAGCTGGAACGTGGGCTGCTGCTGAGCCGTGCCAGTTTCCGTGTTCTTCGCAACGTCGGCTATATACCACAGGACGTTGCATTGACATTTGGGGCAGATCCCTGATGCTTTCATGATGGCCTCGATGGAGTAGTGCGTTATTTGTCGAGCGCGCCGTGCAGCGCGAAGCGGCTGGATTGGCGCTTGTCCACGCTCACGGTGCCGCGCCGGGCCTGGGCTGCCAGGCCTCTGCCCTGGCCAGCTCCTCGTCGTCCCCCAACCAGCCTGCGAGGAGCGCCCCGCGCAAGACGGCGCCTTCGCGTTTGGCCAGGTGGAACTTCGTCCGGTACAGGCCGGCGCCGTCGAAATCGGCGCCCGTCACGTCGGCATGAGAGAAATCGGCCTCTCTCAGCCTCGCGCCCGAGAAGCGCGTCCCGAGGGCGCGCGCGTGGCCGAAGTAAGCCTCCTCCAGCGCCGCACCCGACAGGTCGGCCTGGAGCAGCTCCGCCTTCTCGAAGATCGCCTGCCGGAAATCGCCGTTCGTGAGCTTCGCCCCGTCGAGCCGGGCCTCGCCGAAATAGGACTGCGGCGCCCGGGCACCCGTGAGCGTCGCCCTGCGCAGGTCGGCGCCCATGAAGTTGCACTGCGCGCAGTCGGCGTCCGCGAAGCTCGCCCCCGCGAGATCGCTCTTCATGAACTGCGTGCGAAAAAGCTTCGTGTCGGTGAAGCGCTTGGGCCCGAGTTTGGCCTCGACGAGCGTGGTCAGCGTGAGGTTCGCGCCAGCGAGGTCAGCCGTTCGCAGATCGGCCCGGTACAGGGTCGCCTTCTCGAGGTT
The DNA here is from genome assembly GCF_051530145.1 of Sorangium sp. So ce302. Classification (GTDB taxonomy): domain Bacteria; phylum Myxococcota_A; class Polyangia; order Polyangiales; family Polyangiaceae; genus Sorangium; species Sorangium cellulosum_B. The sequence continues at coordinate 12,353,436 of NZ_CP150326.1, forward strand.
GGCGCCAGCGAAGCTCGTCCGGTCGGCGTCGATCTCGATGAGGTTCGCGCGGTCGAGGTTCGCGCCCGCGAATGACGCGCCCCGGAGCGAGCTCCTCACCCAGGTCACGATGGGCGCCTCGACCCCAACGAGCGAGGCGCCCTCGGCGTCGCACTCCACGAAGCTTGCCGCGATGTGCTTGCCCTCGTTGCAACGCGCGCCTGCGAGCCTCGACCGGTGAAAGCTCGCGAGGTGCAGATCGGCGGAGCTCAGCTCGCACCCGCTGAGGTCGCAGCCAACGAAGATCGATTCCTTGAGGAGCGCGGCGCGTAGAGACCTCGGGAAGCGGACATCCTCGAACACCGCGCCCGAGAGATCCACGCCGTCGAGCTCGAGGTGCGACAGGTTCTCGCTGCGCACCGGCTCGCCGTGCCGGACCCGATCGATGAGCTCGTCCCGGTTCACGCGTCACCTCGCGGCGGGACATCGGCTTTCGGCAGGAAGCGCACGTGCGTCACGTTCGCACCGGCGAAGCTGGTTCGCCCGTCGCCGACGACACGGGAGAGGTCGGCGCGGAACAAGTTGGCCCCGGTGAACCGGGCCCCCGCGAGCCGCGCCTTGGAGGCGAGCGCGTCCATGAGGTTCGCGCCCTCCAGCGACGCATCCACCAGGCTCGTGCGAATGAGCAGCCCCCCCTTGAGCACGGCGCTCTCGAAGCTCGCCCGCTCCGCGTCGCACTCGGAGAGGTCGGCGCCGGCGAGGTTCGCGCCGTCGAAGCGCGCGCCGGGCAGCGCCGTGCCGCGTAGGTTCGCCTTCTCCATGTCGGCGTCGCGGAAGTCGGCGCCGGGGAACGACGAGCCATGCACGACGATGCCCTGCCGGAACTGGGCGCTCCGGAACGATACGGAGGTCCCGGTGCACCCCGCGAACGTGGCTTTCTGGAGCGTCGCGCGCGAGAGGTCGGCCCCGTCGAGGGTGCACGTCACGAAGGTCGCATCCGAGAGGTCCGCGCCGGCGAAGCGCGTCCCGCGCAGATCCGCCTTGAGCAGGGTGCACTGCGCGAGCACAGCGTCCGAGAGATCGATCCCGCCGAGCTTGGCTTCCATCAGGTCGGCGCCGGTGAGATTCGCGGAGGGGAGGCGGGCGCCGGCGAGGTCCGCGCCGTTCAGCACGGCGCCTTCGAGGTCGGCGCGATCGAGCGCCGCGTCGTGCAGCGTGGCGCCGCCGAGGTTCGCGCCCCGGAGCCGGGCTCCGCGCAGGTCCGCGGAGCGCAGGTTCGCTCGGGCGAGCACCGCGCCCTCGAGGTTCGCGCCCGACAGATCGCAGCCGGACAGATCGGCGGACTCTAGGAACGCCCACGAGAAATCGACGCCGGACAGGCGCATCCCGGAGAGATTCACCCCAGTGAAATCGCGGCGCGCGAGCGACTCTCCGGTGTCGCGCGCGAGCTCGACGACGATGCGCGCTCGCGCCATGGCGTCTGGATCCAGCGCCGCGGCCGCAGGCTGGTGATGTGCAAAGCGCCGGTACATCTCGCGCATCCCTTCCTCTTGCTGCTCGAACTCGGCGAGGGTGCGCGGGTCCGCGATCCGTTGCTCCAGCTCCTCCAGCACGATGCCCTCGGCGCGCGCCTCCGCCGCCATCGCACCCAGCCGAGCGAGATGATCCGCCGCGCGAAACGTGGGCGGGCCGGCGCTCGCCCTGGCCGCCTCCGCCATGACCTCGTCTAGGTCCTTGCCCATCTCCGCATAGAGCTTGCGCGCCTGTTCCTTGCCCTCGGCCTCCAGGGCCTCGATCTGTCGGGCTTCATCGTCCATGCGCGCGAGCTGCTCCTGCACGCGCGTCGCGAGGGCCTCGGGATCGTCGGCGGACGGGATCTCCGGCTCTGGCGGGAGCGCCGCTGCGCCGTGCTTGTCCGGGTCGAGCCCCTCGGACTCAAGGCGCGCGCGCGCCGCGGCGAGCATGCGCTCCTGCCCGCGGCGGACGTTCTTCTTGGTGAGGTGTTCGCTCTTGACCCACCGGCCCATGTCGGATCCACCGAAGTCGGGCGCGACGCCCGACCCGCGCGGCGGCATGAGATCGGCGTCCGAGAGATCGGCCGCTGGCTGGTCCTTGTCGAGCCGGCGCCGGAGCGCCTGCTGGTAGTGCTCGATCGGCCGCGGGGCCGCGGGCTCCTCGCACGCGCACACGAGATGCACGATGTCGGCCGCGTCGTCCTCGGCGATCCGCATCGCTCCGTGGAAGGCGATGGCACCGAGCCCCGCCGAGGGGAACAGCCAGACCAGGTCGCAGCGCAGCGGGATCTCGACGAAGCGCTCCCCCTCCGGGGTGCGATGGGTGACGAAGCAGCGCGTGACCAGCCCGGGAAGCCGCCCCTCGATGCGCGGGCTGTCCGGATGCATGTTCTCGACGAGGAACTCCTCATCACCGCGGAAGAAGCCGTCCAGCCACTGGTCCTCTGGCGCGGCGTTGAAGAAGGTCGGCTCCGCGTCCGGGGGCAATCCGGGGAAGTGCTCCTCGTGCCACCGCTTGTCGTACGTCCCGGCGCGCTTGCGGCGCTGCGCGAAGGTGATGTCCATCGGCAGGAAGCCTGCCGGCTCGGGGCGTTCCGAGGGCGCGCGCATCATGGCCCCATAGCGCTCGATGTTCGGAAGGGGGTGGACGGTGTGTCCGTTCATGGTGATCGGAGCTGCGCCTTTGCCGTGGGGATTGCTGTCGATCCCGGGGCCCCCGAACGCGAGCGCCCAGTCGATGGGTAGCGTTGCGATCGGCTGTGGCGGGGTCGGCACGTCGTCGCGCCAGAAGCGGTCGCCGATGACTGCCAGGCGTTTGTCGAGCGCGCCGACGCGTGCGCGCACGTAGGACGCTGGCAGAGGCGCGCCTCCAGGGGCGAAGAAGCTGCCGGCGACGAGGAGCTCGCCGCGGGCCCTCGCGAAGCCTTCGTCGAAGACGCCCCGCTCGCCGAGCGCGGTGGCCGTGGTTCGCCAGAACGTGAGCTCGTCGTGGAGCGCCCGGGGAGCGCTGAGCGGAAAGGCGATGATGCCCGCCGCGTGGAAGAAGGGGCGGCGGCCGATCTCGACGACGCGCGTCAAAACGGGGATCTTGGCGGGCTTGACGACCTTCATGGGCTAGCCGAGTTTGAGGAATGCCTTCGTCCTGGACTCGAAGGCGCCGTTGAAGAAGGCGATTTCGCCGACCTCTAGCTTCTCTACCTCCTTCGAATACTTCCAGTGCGTGAGATCGACCTTTAGGGTCGCGATGGACATGGCCTGTCCCACCTTCTCGAATTTTATGCCCGTTGTCGCCCTGGAGTTGAGGGTCGCCTCCATCTTTTGCCCGTTGACGCTCGTCGCGATCCCCGCTCCGTCGAACTTGTGGATCCCCGCCGAGTTCTTGGTCCCGTAGAGCTCCACGGATAAGCCCGTGGCCTTGAACCACTGGCCGGTGGCCTTGTTTTTTACGTTCGGGGCGTCGAGCGTGATCTCGGTAGGGCTATTGAGGAGGATTGTTCCCGCCCTGCTCTCGATGCTGACGTTGCCATTGATCGTCGCGGTCCACGTCTTGTCCACGTCCGTCTTCCATTCGCCGTAGTCGTCGTGGTTCTGCGCGCTGACCTTGTGCACCCAGCTCCCCGTCACCACCTGCTTGCCGCCGGGCTCGATCGTCTGGGTGAGCCCTCCATGGATGTCCTGCGTCATGCCGCCCGACGTGACCTTGTCGACGCGCCCCGAATGCACCGTGACGTTCTGATGGTCGTTGTAGAACTCGTTGGAATCGCCGTCCACGTTGAGCGTGTGAGTGCCGACGTAATGGAGGGTCGCGTCATCGCCGACGTCGACGTTGTACTTGCAGCCCACGGTCTGCCACCAGTTGCCGCACACGTTGAACCCGGCGTTGCCGTCCGTGTAGACGTAGAACATGCAGTCCACGTTCTGGATTGCGGAGTTTGCGCTCGGCGTCAGCGGAGGCACGACGAAGCCCTGCTGGGTAGGCCCGCCCATGTGGAGGTTCGTGCCGCCCACCGGGGTATACAGGTCGATGTGCTGCTTGCCCTCGAGATCCTCGACGACCATGTGGTTCTTGCCACCGGTGCGCAGCACGTTCTGCGTCAGGTTGCGGCTCGTCACCGTGCTAGGCCGGTGCGCGTTCGGCACCACGCCCGCGATGACCGGCCGGTCCGGATCCCCGCCCTGGAACGACACCATGACTTCGGTCCCCTTGCGCAGCGGGAAGTGCCAGCCCTCGACGCTGCCCCCGTGCGGCTGCATCATGCGCAGGTAGGTCGACGTGGAGCCGTCGGGGAGCTCGCTCGCGTCAAAGTTGAAGCGGACGAGGTACCGCCCCTGGTCGTCGATTTGGGCATACTGGCTGTCGCTCGAGCCGTCGACGACGCCGTTCTCGAAGCCGAAGATGCGCGGCCACGGCGTCGCCTGGGCCGCCCTGAACTGCACGTCGGCCGGGATCGCCACCACCTCGACGCGGTACGTCTCGTCCACAGCCATCCCCGTGAAGCGCGTGATGTCGAACGAGCCGCCCGTGATCGCGGCCGCGTGCCGCACCTCGACGGCCAGGTAGCGGGTCGGCATGTCCGAAGGCCCGTCCTCCAGCTCGAAGACGTAGCCGGCCCGCAGCCCTGTCGCGTTGCCGGTCGCATGCAGGGTGAGCTCACGGCACGCCATCGACTCCGCCTTGACCTGGGCCAGCCGCGTCGCCTCGTCCTGCGTGAAGACGCGGTAGCCGTACTCGCGCACCTCACCGTGGCCGCTCTTGGACACGGCGTGCTCTCCCGACACCGAGGCGGCCGGGTTCGCGTAGTTGTAATCGTTGATCCGCACCGCGGCCGGCAGCGCGCTGAGATCGACGTGCACCTCCCGGAAGCACTCGCCCGCCGACACGTCGTGGCTCGAGGTCGGGTGGTAACGAACCCGGCCGTTGCCGCTCAGCGGCTCGTGCTGATCCTTGCTGTCGACGATGACCATGACCTCGGCGCCGCCGTCGTCGACCGGGTGCTCGAAGTGGTAGTAGAGCCCCTCGCGCTCGAGCCATCGATGGGTGAAGTCAAGGTGGCTCTCCCGGTATTGACAGACGAACTCCTCTTCCGGATAGCGGTCCGTGTCGACGCTGAACCGGAAGTCGCTCGTCGTGAGGCCGCCATGCGTGAGCGTCTTCGTCAGGAAGGCGTCGATCCTGCTCTTCGTATGGACGAAGCTGCGCACCGAGTGGCGCTGGAGCCACAGCCTGGGCACGAGCGACCCATGGTAGAGCGCGCGGTCGGCCGACTCGCGCAGCAGCCGGAGGCGCACGAACACGCCGTGCCAGCACATCGGCGGCGCGTCGGCGCCGCGCTGGAGCGTGAGCGTCGCCGGGGCGTTGATCGCGGCGCGGACGTCGGTGCCCGCTGGCACCGTGAACAGGACGTCGAACTCGAACGGTCGGCACAGCGCCTCGGTGCCCTTGAAGCCGACGGCCCGGGCGGCCGGCAGCGCTGCGCAGTGCATGGCAAAAACGTCCACGCTCATGAGCTCCCCACCAGGTTGTGGTCCACCCGAGGCCCCCTTGAACGCAGCGGCCGCGCGCGGACGATGTCGCGACCGCGAACCCTACACAGAAGCGCGCCCGACGTGCAAGGTCGTGGATGTCACCGCACGACACCGTCGCGTGGTGGTACCCTGGCCGAGCGAGGAGCCGACGCCGATGGACGGGGAACCCGAGTCTGAGCTCGTGGACAGTTTCGTTGCCTGGCAGGCGCCGCGCGGGGCGGGCCCGAAAGCCCGCCCCGCCGCGAAGGCGGCCCTCAGTAACCGCGGTGCACGTTGAAGGCCAGGTCGTCCGCGACGGTGGTGCCGTCGAGGTTGACGATCGTCCACTTCGCGAGCGTCGTGTTGTAGCGCAGGACGCTCCATTTCGTATGGTACTTGATCACCCCGTCCGGCGCTCGGTTGACATGCGTGAAGAACAGGCGCGCGTCGGGCACGCCGTTCGTATTCGGATCGTCGATGACGAGGGCGCTGCCGCTGCGCGTCGCCGCGCTCGATACCACGGTGTGGTATCCGCCCAGCTTCACCGCGAACGATGCCCCCATCGGCAGCGCGGCGAGGTCCTCGTTGTAGATGGCCCACCGCTGGATACCCACGTTGTAATAGACCCCCACCGGATGGTTGTTGTAGACGCTCGGCGCCCCCTGCGGGTTGTAGATGTGGCTCACCTGAGGGGCGACGTGGGGGCGCCCGTTCAGCGACGGATGATTGATGTACGTGAAGTTGCCCCCGGCGTTGCCGGCTGCGACCTGGTGCACGAACACGCTGTTGCTCGGCGACATGGCGCGGACGGCGAACCGCGCGCCCGCCGGCATCACGGCGAGGTCCTCGTTGTACACGGCCCATTTCTGCTGGGACGCGCTGTACCAGGCTCCTACGAAATGGTTGTTGGTGGTGATCGTGCCCTCGAGGGGCGACACGAGGACGATGCGGTTCGGCTTCCCGTTGAGCTCCGGGTGATCGATGAAGCTCGAGTTGCCCGATGGCGACGTGACCTCGTGGATGAGCGAGACCGAACCCGGCTCTTCGTTGCGGGCGGCGTCGCGCATCGCCCTGCTGACGTTCATCGCCGTGGGCAGATCGATGGTGGTGGGCGTCATCTCCACGGGGTCGGGCAGCCCCTCGGGCCCCGTGGCCATGAAGAGCCACGTGGTCTGGTTCGGGATGTTCGGCATGCCGCCCGTGGGGCTCTTGAACACCTCCCCGCTCGGGGTGACGAGCTGGAACGTGTCTCCCGGCCAGAGCTCCAGGCTGTCGCCGACCTGGAGCGACTTGCCGACAATGGCCGTCTCGATCTGCGAGCTCGCGCGGACGATCCGCGCCTGCCCGCTCACCTGCACGATCTGCGCGTCCTTGGCCCAGGCCAGGAACACCCCGCCCCGCGCCGGCTGCATGGGTATCGAGCGGACGTGCGTCGTTCGCGGATCGATGGGCGGCGGACGTGTCGTGTACCAGTCTCCTGGGAACGCGCACGTGAGGCACGGCCATGGCCACGGCAGTCGGAACCGGATCTTGTCGATGTAAATGCAGCCGCCCTTCGGGCAGATGACCGACCAGTCGACGGCCGGAGGGAACGACTCGTTCGCGCAGTTCACCGAGATGCCGTCGAACGTGTTTGCCTGGTCGAGCCAGCTCTCGCAAGCGTCGCTGGGCGTGTCCGTCACGAGCGCGCCGCCGGGCCCCATGTCACCCACCTGGAGCTGAGGCGGTGAATCGAAGTCCGTCGCCGCGGCGCCGAGGCCGTGCGGGGCGCCCTCCAGCATGAACTGCGGGGTCTTGACGAACACCTCGCAGAGATCCCTGAGGGCCTCGTTGCCGTCCGACGCCGTCGGGTACGCCGTGGTGAACGTCGTGGTCAGCGCCTTGCCCAGGAACGTCGCGAGCGCGGTCGCCTCGGCGGCGTCGGTCGAGAGGCCTCGCCCGAGGAGCCGGAAGCGCAGCGCCTCGACCGCGCCGCGCACCGTGACGCCGCCTGTCCTGGCGCGATCCGAGAGCGCGTCGATCCAGTCGCGGGTGAGCGCCGGCGGCCGTTCGCAGCGGCCGCCGGAGGCCTCCCACCCGAGCATGGAGAACTGCGACGAGGTCGGGCTGGCCAGGCTGAGGCGCGAGAGGTGGAGCCCCATCGCGGCCGCGTCGGAGCGGGTCGGGTACGTTGTCGCCGCGGGGAAGTGGGTGACCGGCAGGTTCCAGCCGAGCGCCGACGCCTTCATCCGGAAGAGCAGGTCAGCGGAGCGGCGATGAACGGCGTCGCCCACGTAATCGCTGGTCGGAGCGTCGATGAACGGCTCGAAGACCTTGGGCATGTTCTCCACGGAGGCCGGCGTGCGGTTGAAATACGGCGACGTGACGATCTCCGTGAGCAATCCCTTGAGAGACCAGTCCCGCCCGACGACGTGGTGCTCGGCGAGGTTCCAGAGCCTCTTCTGTTCGTCGGTGTTGCGAGATACGAAGTTGGCGATGGTGAGGGGCGCGCCGAAGATCTCCCTCCAGATGTCGTTGGCGAAGGCGGCCGCGAGCCAGTACGCGCCGAGCGTGCGCCCCTCGTTCGCGAACCCCGAGCCCGTGTCGAGCGCGCCTGTCTTGTACGACTCGCGCAGCGCGAGGTAGCCCTCCTTCAGCCGGTCGTCGAGCGACCACACGGTCGCGTTGTCCTCGGGGGGGAGCAGGAGGCCGGACCCGTTCGTCGCGGCGGCCGACGTGTCGCTCGCGAAACCGCCGCACGCCGCCTTGCTCCATCCCGCGAACGGGGCGATCGAGCCGCTCGTGTAACGAAACGACTCTATCCAGTCGGCGTCCATCGGCGGGCTCGTCCACGGATCGAGCGCGGAGAAGACGCGGCGCTCCTGCCCTGCCGCCCAGCTGTATCCTGGCGTGAACTTCGACGGCGAACAGGAAAATTCCGACCGGTGGCAGTTCAGGCAGGTCATGGATTTGTTCGAATAGACCTGCGTGAAATGCTCCGCGACCTGGCGCTGGCCGATCACCGCCTCCTCGCCGGCGTTGCCCGATCTACGGATCAGCGCGAAGACGAACCCGCGGTACGCCGGGAAGACGTTGTCGATGAGGAGGGAGCCGCGCACGACGTCGGCCATGTTGTACGTGCCTGGTGAGGTCGGCGCGTTGGGCTCGCCCGCGATGGACAGCGCCGGGTCGGCGCCGGCGCGGTCCGTATGGAGGACGATCTTCGCCGCGGTCTTCCTGGCGGCGTCCGTGGGCAAGAGCGGCTGGGAGAAGCAGTCTGCCTGGCTGTGCTCCCCCTCGCGGTCCACGCGCAGGCGATCGAGCAGCACGCCCGTCCAGCGGTCGACGAAGGCCGGCTCGTTCATGAGCGCCTCGGCGAGGCGGGCGCGGCCGACGCGCGCGGTCATCACCGTGAGGAACTTGAGCTCGCCGAAGCTGCGGACGGGCCTCCCGAGGAGCGCCGGGACGACCTGCTCGACCCAGGCCGCGTCCCCGGCGTCCTCCCCGCCAGGGGGAGTGGGATCCGGCGCGAGCGCCGATTGACCCACGCCGAGCGGAGACTCCAGCGTGTCGGACCCGCTGCACGCCGCGAGCAAGCTGCCGGCGAGCAGCCAGGCGGCTCGGCGCCGCCTCGATGAGATGGTCTTCGGGTTCATGGTGTCTCCTCTCACGCCTGAAAAAACGGTGCCTCGTAGGGAGGCCCCGGCGGCAGCTCGCCGACCGCGAAGTTGTCAGTGACGTGCGGATCGATGCCTGCGGCCGTCAGGGCCACGCACGCGAGGTTGGCGGCCGTGTAGCTGCCGAGGGGGGACCCGGTCATCCAATCGAAGCTGCCGATCCGCCTGGGCTCCCCCGAGACCGTGGGCTGGATCGGACCGCCGAGCAGCACGACCACGTAGCCTCGACCGTAGTGGTTGCGGCCAGCGGGCAGGTCCGGCCCGATGGTGCGGCCGAACTCCGTGTTGAGGATGATCAGCGTGTCGTCGATGCTGATGCGCCCCGATGCCGGCGTCGTCAGGCTCGTCACCCGGCTCAGCTCCTTCAGGAGGTTGTACAGGTTGCCGAACGTCACGCCGGCGGTGTGCCCGTGCCCGTCGTACGCCGCCCCGGTGTCGGTGCCGAGCCCGACGTCGACCATGCCCACGTAGCGCGTGTCCTTCGTGTTGAAGAGCCACGCCGCCATGTCGAGGCTCGCCTTCGTGGTGTTGAGCGGCGATCCCCCGGGGGGTCCTCCGGGGCTGGGGGAGTTCGTCGAGCAATGCACCGCCGTGGGGCCCTCGGTGCGAAGGCTCGAGTTGAACACCGGCTCGAGGTCCGGGCTCCCGGGCAAGCTGTCGAGCGCGGCCGCGTAAGCGTCGAACCCGCGCGACCGGGATCCGTCGAGGCCGGCCTCGTAGAGACCGGCATAAACTTGATTCAGCGCGTCGCTCCCCGGAACGACGTTGCTCCGCGCTGCCCAGGCTGCCATGTCGCTCGCGGCGGCGCTCATGGGGACGATCACGGGCCGCGTCGCGGAGCCGTGCATGCCGACCGCGAGCCACGCGTCGAACGCGGAGGCATCCCCGGGGAAGAAGCGCGAGCTCGGGGGCATGAGGACGTAGGAGGTGTGCTGTTCGGGGTAGCGGCGCTTCATCGCCGCGCCGAGGCTGGCCGCGCGGCTATCGCCGAAGCGCCGCCCGGTGAGGGCATACGGGATCGCCACGGGGTGCGCGGTGAACTCGTGCGTCATCGTGACGACGCGCGTGCGGGCGAGGAGGTCGGGTCGACTCCAGAGCGGGGACGTCGCGGGGCTCCACAGCATCCCCCCCTTGGTCTGGGAGTTCGTTCCGTTCCCTGAGCCGCCGCAGCCGGAGATCGACGTCTCATTGAACGCGTCGAGCAGGCCACCAGAATACACCTCGCCGCGCTGCTCGACGTGGAACGTTTCCCATGGAGAGAGCCCTCCGTAGAGGAAGATTTCGAGGATCTTCTTCGGGCCGCCCCACGTGGCCACGTTAGGATAAGGGGCCCACTCCTCTCCTGAAGGGCCATCGGCCCAGGCAGGTTCACGCGGCAATGCCGCCGCGGCGGCGAGCGCTCCGGCGCCCGTCAACAACTTCCGTCGAGTGATCATTGGGTGCTCCTCCTGGTTCACGACAGGACGCGTGAATGGAAGCTCGGCGTTCGGCTTCCGGCGCGGCCGAGGTGTCTCGCCGCGAAGCTGCAGGCGCGCTCGCGAGCTCCGGCTCGCCGGCGCATCGGCGCATCAGTGCACCCTGTGTGCCATCCCCGAGGTGGCCGTCGCCCTGCCAGGGTCCTTGTGCAGGCTTCGCGAAGGCGGCTGTCGCGCAGCGTGGGCGGCGTGCGCTTGGCGGCGCCGGGGGCGCGGTCGCAGCGGCGCTGGCGTGACATGTCACGATCGATCCGTGACATGTCACGATCGATTCGTAACATGTCACGGTCGATCCGTGACATGTCACGCTGCGCGCGGAGACAAGGGCTCACCCGGCGCGAGGACGGGCCGTGGACCGGCCCTCCGCGAGCTCCAGTCAACTTCGGGAGGAGCGTGCGGAGAGGGCTGCTGCGCGGCGGCTCGCCGCCCAGGCGAGGCGCGCGCCGTCAGCGGAGCTCGAGGCGCGGCGCCACGACGGGCGCCGCGCCCGACAAGGCGCCTGTCACGAGCGCCGCTCTCGCTCAGGGCTCGAACTTGACCGTGACCGGCGAAGGCTGGTCGCTGGCCCCTTGGCCCACGCCGAGCTGCCCGTCGGCGTTCTCGCCCCAGCAGAGGATCTCGCCGGTCGCCTTCAGCGCGCACGTGTGCTGGTCGCCCCCCGGCGAGCTGCGCCACGCCGTCGATGGGCACGTCGACCGGCGGCGTGGACAGCATCCCGTCGCCGTTGCCCAGGTAAGTGTCCCGGAGCAGCAAGTTGCTCCTTGGTCAGCTTTTTACGCTGCCGCTCTCCGCGCGGAAAGCCGCTCCCGCCGGCGGGCGCGGTGGTCCGGTCCTGCGGGTGTGGGCGCCTGGCGCGGGCTCGATGCACTCGCGGCGCGGGGCGCGGCGCTCGCCGAGCGCTGCTGGGACCTGCTCCGGCGGCCGACATGAAGTAACCTTTCCCCCAGCGCGGATCGACGCGGTGCGCCGCGCCCGCGCCACGCCGAGAGCCCCCTTCGAGATGAGATGCAGCGCATGAGCGCCGACGGCCGGGATCCCGGCGCCGCGGCCCCCTTCGACTGGAACCGCGCAGAGCCCGCGCCGGGGGAGCGCCCGCCGCGCCCCGGTGAGCTGCTGTCGCCCCCCGGCTTCGGCGGGCAGCTGTCGCCCCCCGGCACCGGCGGGCTGCGGCCGCCCCGCGGTGGCCTGCAGCCGCCCCGCGGTGGCCTTCAGCCGCCCCCTGGCGGCCTGGTGGCCGACGCGTGGGGCGCCGCGCGCGCCGAGGGCGAGGCGTGGCTGCCCTTCGACCGGGGAGCCCGGCCCGTCGAGGTGCTCGACGAGACGCTGCGCGACGGCATCCAGGGCGTCTCCACGGTGAACCCGCCGCGCGCGCGCAAGATCGAGCTCCTCCACGCGATGGCGAGCGTCGGCGTCGACGTCGTGAACCTCGGCATCCCGGCGGCCGGGCCGCGGCAGTTCGACGACGCGTGCCTGCTCGTCCGGGAGATCGTCGCGTCCCGCCTGCCGCTCGGCCTGACCGCGGCCGCGCGCACCCTCGCCGCGGACGTGGAGGAGGTCGCCCGCGTGGCCGAGCGCGCCGGGGCGCCGATCATGGTCTACGCGTTCATCGGCAGCTCGCCGATCCGGCACTTCGTCGAGGGGTGGGGGCCTGACTTCCTGGCCCGCAGCGTGGACGAGGCCGGGCGGGCGGCCGCGGCGGCCGGCCTGCCCTTCTGCCTCGTCGCGGAGGACGCGACCCGCTCGCCGCCCGACATGCTCCGCACGCTCTTCCGCGCCGCCGTCGACGCCGGCGCGGCGCGCCTCTGCCTTTGCGACACGACCGGCCATGTCACCCCGCCGGGGGTCGAGGCGCTCGTCGCGTTCGCCCGGCGGGAGCTGGGCGCGCTGGGGGCGACCGGGATCGAGCTCGACTGGCACGGCCACAACGATCGCGGGCTCGGCCTCGCGGCCGCGCTCTGGGCGGTGGCGAGCGGCGTCGAGCGGGTCCACGCCACGGCGCTGGGCGTCGGGGAGCGGACGGGCAACACCTGCCTGGAGCTGCTCGTCGACAACCTCGGTCGCCTCGGCGCGCGCGCCCCGGTGCCACGCGAGCGCCTCGCGGCGTACTGCGCGGCCGCGTCGCGCGCGCTCGCCTGGCCCGTCGCGCCGGACCATCCGATCGCGGGGGCGCTCACCCGCCGGGGGTGACGTTGCCCCCGCCGACGCGCGCCAGGGCGGCGCGGACGATGGGCGCAGCGGGCGCGACGGCGTCCGCGAGCTCGCCGACGCGGCCCGCCGCGCGCTCGGCGCGGGCCCACGCCGACGAGAAGCCGAGCGTGCCGGGCGGATGGGCCTCGGCGAGGGCGATCGCTTGCCGGAGGTCGTCGCCGACCGCGGCGATGGCGTGGAGATCTGCCACGCTCGCCCCGCGGGTGCGCGCCTCGGCGTAGAGCGCGCGCACGATGCCGAGCAGGTCGCGGGCGGCCTCCAGCGGGAAGGGGTCGTGGCGGATCGAGAGCACGCTGGCCGCAGATCAGGGGGGCCGGGCGGGGGCGTCAAGCGGTGGGTCGAGCGGTCGTGCGTGTGATGCGGTTTGAAAATTGCAGTGGAAGGCCGTCATGAACGACGACAAGGATGAGCTCGCGAAGACGGACATTCCCGGCGACGACGAGGATGCCCCGCTCCCGCCGAACCCGGGGGATCCGGGGCCGGAGCAGCCGGAGCCGCCGTCGCCCGATCCGACGGAGGACCCGCGCTTCCCGCCGCTGGGCGACTTCCCGCGCGGGGTTTGAGGCGAGGCGAGGGGCGGTACCTGGTCGCGTGAGGTAAGGGGTTTCGCGAGTCCTCTCGCCTCACCACAGTGGTCTGGGAGGCTGCCCTCTTCGGACAGGCCGAAACAGGTGTTTCCCGCGTCGAGCTGTTCAGCGACGTTAAAAACTAATCAGGTCACACGCAGGGCACAAAACAAAGAAGACACGGCTCTCGCCGGAGTCTCCTGGTGGAGGCACCGGGAATCGAACCCGGAGCTGAACTGATGTCCAGCATGCGCGAGAGATACGGCAGACGCCGCGTCGGACGCGTCGGAACGGTGTCAGAGGCCATCGAGGCTCAATTCCTCTCGTATACCCGAGTGCCCTCTCGTGGAGCCCCGTGCCCGGACGTCGGGGCACACGGAGGTCACACGCCCAGAGCTGCGTACCGTCCTAGCGGGTAGTACCACCCAGCGGAACCGGTGCAAGCATCTCCCAGCGATCAAATCTACTCAAGTCATTGACGCTACGATTGTCCAATATCGCAGCGGCTATGGATTTGTAGAGATTAAATTGCTCCGACGAAAGTCGGCGCATCGCTGTTTCTAATACTGAATCGAACGACCATTCGCTCCGCCGAAATCCGTGTTCCAATAGCGTTTTTAGTTGAGCGAGCGCTCTGCTGTCATCGCGGCCCAAAAATTGCTCAGCCATGCCGATGTAAAATATGGATTCTGCTGTGTCGATACTAGGAGCCAGTTGACTCTGCTGCAATGCGATCTTGGCATATGGTAGTGCTTCTAGCGGCCGATCTTGAGACAGCAGCAGCCCGGAGAAGTTAACGCAAGCGTGCATGTTGAGGGGGGCAATCTCAAGCGCAAATCTGTAATGCTCTTCCGCGCCAAGTATATCGTTTTTCTTTTGCCATAAAAAATTCGCAAATCCGGCGTGCGTTAATGGATCTTGTGGAGCCTTTTGGATCGCGAGCCTATGTAATCTTTCTGCTTCCTCGAGATCTTTCTTTTTCCAGCTTAAGAAATAGGCAAGCGTCAAGATGGCGGTCGGGCCTTTGGAATCAAGCTCAACTGCGCGGCGGAATAGAGTTTCGGTCTCGTCCCAATTTTCTGGTTTGGAAGACAGGATAACGGCCAGGAGCACGTTGCTTTGTGCGCTGTTGGGTTTGATACTGTGTGTGGACCTCGCAATTTTTTCTGCGTCTATTATGTTTTCTTGATCCCTCCAAAGAGTATATGCAAGGTTTCTGTGGAGCTCGATGCTATCAGGGTAGCGTTGGATCCCGATTCGATAAATTTGCTCCTTTCTGCTTGGATCTTTTTCGGCCTTCGCCTTCAGCTCCCAGGCCCACCAACCCACGTTTGCTTGTTCTACTGCGGACTCAAGTGCTGGAATTAGATCCGGGTGCCGGATTACATCAAGATCTAATATCCGATTCTGATATATTCCGACACGCTCCTCCGCTCGTTTTCCCAGTACATGACCTAGCGGCTTAATCTTCATCTTGGAACCGACGAGCAGCATTAAGGTGTCGAAGTCAGGTGTTGGGACCAATGCGCCGCGATGTTGGGCTACCAGGTTGCAGATGCGTTCACTTGGTTCGATTTTTTCGTAATAACACCAGATTGTCTGTCCCTTGATCTCTCCTGGATCCAGTGATTCTAGTAAGTCCATGAGGCTGTCGTCGTTGCCTCCATATCCAATGAATATTGGTGTAAAGTGGGACAGAAGGGTTCTAAGCGTTCCTGCCCAGGCCTCGTGGAGTCGTTTCAGGCTTCTGGGGTCGTTCTTGGGGGCCAGCAGCAAATCTCGATGAATTTTGCAAACTAGTGGCCTGCGCATGGCCACGCGGACGAAGCTGGTGAGTAATTCGTGACCGGCCACGAGCGGGTACGCGGTAGTGTAAATGGCTAGGGCATCAGCTACCAAATTGTCGAAATTCGTGGTGATGACCACGCGGTGTCTCGTTGTTTCCAGCGCTTTTGCGAGAATCGAGTACCCAGGGCTCGGTTCGATGCGTGCCATCATGTCTTCTAAACATGCGAAGCCCTCATCCGGATTGTTGCAGAATCGGCGCTCGTATACCCGGGGGTAGAACGCGGCTGCGTTCGAGTATGTAAAATCGCTGATCTTGAGGTTCTCGGAGGTTGCCCATGCTTCGATGGGCGAAACCGTGTCGTCTAGGCGCTCGTGAAGCTCTTTCAGCCACCGTTCGACTAGTTCTCCGCCAGTAGGTATGCCGGACGCTTTGGAAGCTCCAGCTCCAAGGACCCATGCAAATGCGTGATCCTCCATCTTGCTGTGAACGAATTCGAAGTGACTCAGGAACCCTTTAAGGGTCCATCTTTCTGGGGAGTTGCCCATCGTTGGTCCTCGCAATTTTGCATGTTACCACGTTCAACAGGATCTATGACATGGGTCTCACAGGAGTGCCGTAGACATGGTATGCGATGGGACTACACTGGGGTGGTGACGCAGTGCCCGTGGACCGCGCCGCTGATCACCAGATCGCCGGGCCGAGGCTCCGGCCAGCGCCGCCTCAACGGGTCGCGGGAGTCGCTGGCTCTCCGGGCGGCACCGAGGGAGGCTCCGGCGGCTGCCCCTTCCCGTCGGGGTGGGGAGCGTCCTCAGCCAAGTGTTAGCGCCCAGCCTCAATAAGGCTTCAGGCCGACATCTCGCTCAAGCTCCTTGATGGAGGAGGGTACGCATCCCCGCACGAGGCATCGTCCACCGTGAGTGCAGGGGCGCCTCCTCGTGCCCGCCGGATGCATTCCCGTGACCTATCTCAAATTCTCACGCCGTCTGCTCCTCCCTGCGCTTTTTCTCAGATCATGGGGAACGCGGACGTCCGCGTCGCCGCCCGGGCTCGCCACGCCGAGAGGCATTGCTTCGTGCCGACCGAAATTGTCATGCTCATCGTCGCTTTTCCCGCCGCCCACGGGTGTAGGAGCGGCCGCGGAGTGGGAGCGGAGCATCGGCGCGGTGCCAGCCACAAAAGGCGACGAGGAGGCCCAGTCTTGGCGGACAACCTCCTCGTCGTGCTCCGGTTCGCGTGTCGAGGAATCGAAGCGGTCACAGTCTCGTCCACAGCGCGCTCGATATCAAGAGCTGGCAGCAGCAGGTGCCCACGGTCGAGGCGGTGCGCCCCGCTCGCTGCCCTGCGTGCGGAGCGGCGAGCCAGCCCGTCGGGGGACCTCTTGGCCTCCACGGCCATGGCCTTCGCGAGCGGCAGGTGCGTGGCCCGGCCGGCCCGAACGCGCCCGCCGTTCTTCTCGTGCTCCAGCTGCGCCGCTACCGCTGCCTGCCCTGCGGGGCGGTGATCCTCGTCGGTCCACGCGAGCTGCTGCCGCGGCGGCACTACAGCGCCGCGGCGATCGGCTTCGCTCTTGCGCTCTACGGGCTCGTGCTGGCGACCGCCCGCGAGGTGCGCCGGCGGATCAGCCCGCAGACGATCCTGGGCGCCACGGCCTTCACCGGCTGGGCCACGCTCCGCCGCTGGACGCGCGACGTCGCGCATCGACGCCTCTTTGCCGCACTGCCGTCGTCTGATCCCGGCGCGATGCTGCGCCGCGTGGCAGCGAGCGCGGCGGCCTCGCTCGCCGCCTACGCGGATCCGACCTCCCGGGGCGAAGCGCTGGAGCACCGAGCGTTCCTCGGCGCCGCGCACGCAGCGTGAGGGCGGCTGTCAGCGACGAGCCCAGAGAACAAGACCCACCCGAGAGGATCCCTCCCTCGACGAGCCTCGGTGGCGCACAAGGGCCCCGCGCCGCAGGGCGCAGAAAGGACCCTTCGATATGGATCTCGGACCTGCCGATCACGCCGAGGCCGTCGCGATCTTTCGCGCTTCGGTCATCGGCCCCGTCATGCACCGCGAGCTCGGCCGCGGACGGCTCGCCGCCGAGCTGCGCGCCTTGAGCGCCCAGCGGTTCCGGCCGCCGGGCGCCGACAGCACGCGCACCTATTCGGTCCCCACGCTCGAGCGCTGGCTGTACGCGTACCGCGCCACAGGCCTCGCCGGCCTTCGTCCCGAGCCGCGCTCCGATCGCGGCTTCGCGCAGGAGCTGCGCGCCGAGCTGCGCGAGCTCTTGCTCGACATCCGGCGCGAGCATCCCGCGGCATCGGTGTCGCTCATCCTGAGCACCCTCGTCGACGAGGGGCGCATCGATCCGGGCCAGGTCTCGGAGCCGACAGTGCGACGGTTGTATGCGGCGGCGGGTCTGTCGCGTCGGGCGGCTCGCTCGGAACAACAGCCGAGGACACGGCTGCGCTGGCAGGCCGAGCGGCCCGGAGCGCTCTGGCACGGTGACGTCTGCCACCTGCCGCAGTGCAAGATGGGCGGTCGGACGGTGCCTGTCCGCATCCATGGCTTGCTCGACGATGCCTCTCGCTACGTCGTCGCGCTCGAGGCGCACTCGACCGAGAGGGAGGTCGACATGCTCGGGCTGCTCGTGGACGCGCTTCGCCGCCACGGCAAACCGGATGCCCTTTACCTGGACAATGGCTCCACCTACCGGGGCGAAGTCCTCCGGACGGCGTGCTCGCGACTCGGTATCACCCTGCTGCATGCGAAGCCCTATGACCCGCAGGCGCGCGGCAAGATGGAGCGCTTCTGGCGGACGTTGCGCGAGGGGTGCCTGAGCTTCCTCGGCGAGGTCGCGTCGCTCAAGGACATCGACGCACGGCTCAAGGCCTTCCTCGAACGGCGTTATCACGCGGCGCCGCACGCCGGGCTGATGGGCAAGTGCCCCTCGAAGCTGTACGCGCAAAAGCCCGCCGGCGAGGGCGCGGTCGAGGAGCGGGCGCTGCGCGCCGCGCTGACAGAACGCAGCCGGCGGCGCGTGTCCAGCGACAATGTGATCTCCATCGACGGCGAAGCGTGGGAGCTCGATCAGGGCTACCTGGCTGGCCAGCTCGTCACGGTCGCTCATTGTCACGTCGCCCCGGACGCGACCCCGTGGGTCGAGCACGAGGGCAAGCGCCTGCCGCTCCGCCGCCTCGATCCGGCGAAGAACGCGCGGCGCCGGCGGCCGCCATGCAGCGGTCCGCTCGCACAAGGGCCGAGCCGCCCCACCGACTTCGCTCCGACGAGGGCGCTGCTGCGGGCTGGAAGCGAAAGGCCGGAGGCCTCGGATCCCGACGACAGCTCCGAGGGAGGTGCTCGATGAGCGAGTCTTTCATCCGATTCTTCGGGCTCTCCGAGTCGCCCTTCTCCAAGGAGATCCCGGACAGCGACCTCTGGCTGCCGCCCTCGAAACATGAGCTCGTCGAGGAGCTGTGCGACGCGGTCCACGAGCGCTCCCAGGTGCTGCTCGTCGGCGAGCCGGGCGCCGGCAAGACGTGCGTGCTGCGCGCGCTGCGCCATCGCTTGCCGCAGGCCGGATTCCGCCTGACCTACTGCCACAACGCCACGCTCGGACGCCGCGACTTCTACCGGCAGCTCTGCCAGGCCCTCGGCCTGACCCCTGCTGCGACCGCGGCCGCCGTCTTCTACGCGATCAGCGCGCACGTCGAGAACCTCGGACGAGAACGGATTCACCCGGTCTTTCTGCTCGACGAGGCGCACCTACTTCATCAGGACACGTTGGACCATCTTCACATCTTGGCAAATTACGAATGGGACAGCCGGGCGCTGCTGAGTCTGATTCTGGTGGGGCTGCCCGACCTCAAGGACCGGCTTGAGCTGCGCAAGAACCGCTCCCTGTACTCGCGGATCGACCGGCGCCTGTCGATCGGACCGATGACGGCGGACGATACGAGCGAGTATGTCCGCCTGCGGCTCGGCCGTGCCGGTTGCGATCGCGATCTCTTTACCTCCGAGGCGCTGACCTCGCTGCACGAGGCCGCCGGCTCGAGCCTGCGCGAGATCGACCGCGTGGCCACCGCCGCGCTGCGCGAGTCGGCTCGGCGGAAAAAGAAGCTCGTCGAGCGGGACGTCATGGCCCGGGTGATCGGCGACGTCAGGAGTGACGCCGACTGAACGGCGTCTACGCTCACGCGTGGCAGGCGCCGGCAGCCATCGCGCCGTCGGCGCCTACGGGTCATCCGACGCGATGGCCATCGCGCGTTGAGCGCCCCCGTGCGCCGGAGATGGCCATCGCCCAGCGGCGCGGCCCGTGCAGGCGGGTGATGGCCATCGCCCTCCTCGACCTCGCCCGCGCAGGCTCGTGATGGCCATCAACCAGACGGCGCGCAACGCCATCAATCAGCCTGAGCGTCAACACCAAGCCACCCGACTGCCCGCCTGTCAGATCACGATCGACGCGGCGCCGTCGCTCACCAGCCGGAAGGTACGTAGGGGTACCCGCGCGATCTGCTGGCCCGTGCTTGCCAGGCCCTCAGCTTTGCGAGCCCTCGCCGAGGTGGGAACGGGGAGCTCGTCCCACCTACGCCTCGCCCACGCAGGCCTCGCAGAGGTAGCGGTCACAGAACAGCCACAGGGCACCGATGTGCTTCCCATCGACGAACGAGAGCTCGAACGAGAGCCCGAACGGCGGATCGTTGGTTACCGTGTGGACGTACGGAGGGGACGGGGTGCGGCCGAGCGGGAGCTGGATCGTCACCGGGTTGTGTGCGTTCACTCGCCCGGCCGGGCCGTGTACGTGGTCGTCACGATGGGGCTGACCAGCCATGCCCCGGGGACGAACACGTCGGTCCGGTTCTCGGCCGGGTTGTCGGTGACCACCGCCCCGACGAAGTTGAGTGCGGGGCGCTCCGGCAACTCGACGCCTCCAGCGAAGATGCGGCGGACGCCGAAGAACGGCGTGTCGATCCAGTTCAGGACCCTCGACATGGTTACCTCTTCAGGTGCAGGACGCGGAGCACGGACGCGTCGTAGATAGCGAGCTGCCCAGGGTCGCCGTTCCGGGTCTTGCCCTGGAGCTTGACCCGATAGTTGCCGGCCTGGGATGCGACGAGGAACCCGGAGATGGCGGCTGGCGCCCGTGAGTTCCGGAGCTCGGACGCGGTGTGCGCGCCGGGGGGGATGAGCATGATCCCGTTCGGCGCCACGGCGACGAGCCGGACGCGCGCCTGGTCGTTGATGCCGCTGGCCAGGAACTCGAGCGTGAAGGAGCAGTCCAGGAGCAGCACGTCGAGCGGCTCCAAGTTGGGCATGTCGACGCGGAAGACGCGGGAGCCGGCGTCCAGCCAGTCGGCGTACGTAGTCGTTGGGGGCAAGCCGACGCCACCGTCCTCATTTCCCCACGATGTGAAGTGCACCGCCTCGATGCGCCGGCTGAAAAGGTAGGCCGTGCGATCGGCGTGCGCCACGAGCCCGACGTTGACGCGCGCGGCGACGGCGAGCTACGTCCGCACCTCGTTCAGCGGAGGATCTTGCGCAACTGCTTTCGCCCGCGATGCAGCCGCTTGTTCGTCGTGCCTGGATGGGCACCGAGCTCTGCTGCGATCTCCTCAGCGGTATTGCCCACGGCGGTGCCCGCGAGCACGGCACGGAGCTCGGGCTTGAGCCGCTCCAGGCAACGAAGCGCCATCCGGGCCTCTACCTGGCCGAAGGGCGACGGTGCATGCCTCGCTATCCCCGGAGCCGCGAACGCAGCAAGCTCCCTGTACCACCGGTACAGGCGCTCTCGGTAATGGAAGATGTGGTGCCAAGTAACAGCGAAGAGCCAGCTCTGTAGAGCCTTCTTCGGCGGCACCTCCGGACGGGGCCGAAATCCTCCGCCTTCCACGCTGCGCCAGGCGGACAGGAAGATCTCCTGAATCACATCCGGCTGGTCGCGAGCGGGTACGCCGAACTGGCGCAACACGGCATGGATCATCCTCGAGTGCCGCATGATGGCCTCGAGGGAAACGTGCACTGCCGGAGGCCCACCAATCTGGACTCGGCGTGACGTGCGCCTATGCTCCGCCACGGCTTCCTTGCGTGTCATGGACGTGCTCATTCTCCTGGCCCGGCGCAGGGCGGATCTCGGCCTGACGTCGCTCAAGAACGCCGCCGTCTCCACCGCTGGCTATCTGTCGCCAGGGCCGCCGCCGATTCAGCGAAGTTGCAGCAGCAGCGCCTCGCGCTCCCGGGCCAGCTGACCCCGAGGGAACTCCATGGCGTGCATGTCAAGCAGGCGTCGCGCCTCGACGTTAGCCCTGGCGTTGTAGGCTTCGATGGCCTTGCGCGCCTGGAGGATCAGGTCCTTCTCGCGCTCGCTCGCGACCAGGCGTACGGCGCGGACGGGCGGCGAGGAACGCGCAGCTGTTGCGGCCGGCGAAGCGGGCTTGCCGTTCGTCGTGACCAGTGGATGCCCGCCGGGCGCTGCGATGCCCTGCACCACGAGCGAGGCCGTGGCGACCGCACGGCGTGCGTCTGGCCGGTCGAGGGGCGGCGCGGTGTGCTGCTGCGGGGGCGTGACCGCACCGGCGTGGATCGCTGCCGGCTGTAACCACGCGGTCGTACAGGCCGAGCCTGACGAGCGTGGAGCTGTCGCGACGACGGCGCCCGTCAGCATGACGAGCGCCGCCTGCGCGAAGACCTTCGCCCCGACCTTCTGCAGGTGCAGCGCGGTCGTCCACCACGAGCGACGGAACAGGCCGAACGCCACCGGAACGCAGGGCACCTTGTCCCAGCCCCGGAATTCTTGCTGCGCCATCCAGCGCCGCTTTGCCTCCTCCAGCTGCTCGCGTGCCCTGCGGTGCTGGCTCCTCACGGCGTCCAGCTTGAGCCCCAGCTTGGCGGCGATCTCGGCGAGCGACTTCTCCTCGAGCTCGTGCTCGACCAAGAGGTCGCGGTACTTGGGGTCGACCTGCTCGATCAGGTCGCGCATGACGGCTTCCCGCTCCTGCATCCGGAGCAAGGCTTCCGGGCTCGGTTGGTCCCCGCGGAAGTCGTGCTCGTCGAACGGGGTCAGGACCTCACCCCGACGGCTCGCGTCCCGTAGGTGCCTGCGGGCGAGGTTCAGGGCGATGGTGACGGAGTACGGCGCTGGATCCACGCCCGTCTCGATCCGCCCTCTCGCCTCCCAGTCCCGTAGGAGCGCTTCCTGCGCGAGGTCCTCGGCGTGTCGCGCGGGGACACCGAGCCGCCTGATGAGGCGGCGGAAGCGCTCGAAGTGGGGGGGAGTTCGTGCTGGCTTGCCCACAGCTGGTAGCACCCCTGAGCTGGCCGGAAGGGTTCAAGAAAGAGAAGGGTCGGTCAACTTTGGTAGGATAATGTACGCTTTGTGATGTGCGTACCTGGGCAACTCCACTGCGCGGAGGGGCGACGGGCGCCTTTGCGTCGTCGGGCCGATCTTTGCCTGACAAAACGTTCTTTCCCTTCGAATTTGTCGCCGTTGACGCCGCGCGCCGGGCGTAAGTACGTTCCGCGCATGCGTGACGTTGCGCCTTCGTTGTTATTCTGCCTGATGCTTGGCGCCGCTGGTGTCTACACGAGCCCCGCCAGCGCCGAGGACATCTATTCGACGCTGGAGCGAAGCGGCAGCTCGACGGTGAAGGACCATGTACGCCGTGCGCAGAGAGCCCGTGACGCAGGTCGGTGGACCGAGGCATACGCGGCCTACAATGCGGCGCTCGATGCGACAGACCCGGCGTCGAACACGGAGAAGGAGCGCGCGGAGATCGCCGGAGAGCTCGGCCTTTGTGAGCTCGAGCTGCGCAAGTACCGTGATGCTGCCGAGCATCTCGCCTGGAGTCTCGAGCAGCGCAACGTCCTGCCCCTTGAACTACAGCTGCGGTTCGAGGCCGGGCAGCGCAAGGCAGCGTCGCATGTCGCGACCCTCTACCTGTCTGTCGACCCGCCGGACGCGGAGGTGCTCATTGACGGCAAGCCCATCAGCGCGCCTGCGCGGACCTACCGGCTGTTCTTGGAGCCCGGACAGCACATGGTGCGGGCCCGGTTGGCGGGCCATGAGGAGGCGTTCGCGTCGTTCGACGCGCAGGCCGGGAAGCCGACGACCATCTCGCTGCAGGTACCGCGCGCTGCAGCGCCGGGCACCCCTGCGAAGGGAACCTCAACCAAGAGCTCCGCGCGAGGAGCGCAGGCGTCGTCCGTGGCGCCCTCCACCACCGCGTCGACGCTGCGCATCGGCGGCGCGGTCGTGGCGGGGGCAACCATGGCAGCTGGCGGCGGGTTGCTGATCTGGAGTGCCTACACCGAGGATGAGCTCCACGATCGAGCTACCGCGCTGCGTGGCGCAGACGAGGATGCGAGCCGATGTGCTGGCCCCAAGGTACCGCGCGCGTGCTCGGAGCTGCGCGACCTGCAAGAGAAGCGCGATCTCCTGACGAAAGCCGGATGGGTGACCCTGGCGTCGGGAGGCGCGCTCGGTGCGCTGACGCTCGTGTCTCTGCTCGTGGACCGAAGCTCGCCGCTCAGCGATGGGGTGCGTGTTGTGCCCACGGTGAGCGGGCAGCGCATGGGGCTTATGATGGCGGGTGTGTGGTGACGAACGTGGAACTTCGGAGCATGGATACCTCATCGAAAGGTCGACGCCGGGTGGCTGTGGCCACCTTGGTGCCTATCGCGCTCGGGTTCGGAATCGCTTCTCTCGTGTACGGGTGTTCCTCCGGTCACGAGGATCCCATCTGTGTCGACGACCCCACGGTGAAGCCTCCGCAAGATGGGTGCGGCCTATTCGTCAGCGCAAGTCTCGGCGACGACGCGAATCCAGGAACGCGCGCAGCACCCCTGAAAACACTGCGCAAGGCCCTCGAGCTCGTGGAGGAGGGCGGTCACCTCCACCATGTCTACGCTTGCGCTGAGACCTTCGACGAACGTCTCTGGTTCTACGACACGAGTATCTGGGGCGGGTTCGACTGCACGAACGGCTGGCAGCACCTCGGTGCCGATGCGAAGACCGTCATCGCCCCGAAGCAGCCCGAGCGCGAAGTCGTGACGTTCGGAGGGCGGGGAATCACGCTCGCGAACCTGCGGATCGTGGCGCCCGATGGTAACGAGGTGGACCGAACAGAAGCGTGCTCGATCGGAATCGTCGCTGTGCGCGATGAGGCCGAGCTCAAGCTCGTTGCGAGCGAAGTCATCACAGGACGGGGCGCGATGCCGGGCGGCAACTCGATCGGGATCTATCTCTCCGCTGGCAGCGAGATCGAGGTGATCGACAGCCGCATCGTCGCAGGTGACGGAGCCGACGGTGAGCCCGGAGCTCCGGCGGAGGACGCAGCGGCGGCCGATGGGCGGCCTGGACACGCGGGAGCCGACGCGTGCACGGTCGATGACGTGCCTGCAACCCGAGAGGTCACGACGGAGTGTGACGACGAAACCTCGGTCAGCGGCCAAGGCGGTCCCGGTCTGCCCGATGAGGGCTTCGACGCAGGTTATGGGGAGCCGCTCCCCGACCCGAACCCGACGGGCGCCGGCACCGGGGGCGTTGGTCAGCAGGGAAGCATGGCGTGCACCGACGGCCAGCGCGGCCTCGACGGTGCCGCGGGGGTGCACGGTCAGGGGGCAAGGCTTCCTGGCGTTGTGGGATGGGTCCGCACGCTGGGCAAGGGGCAGGACGGGACGCTCGGACGCCCGGGTCAGGGCGGCGGCGGTGGTGGCGGTTCGCGCGGCGGTGCGACCGCCTGTGGTGCCGGGCCGGTCGGGGGGGCGTTCGGCGGCTCGGGTGGTTCCGGCGGTTGTGGCGGCAAGCAGGGAACAGGCGGTTTCTCCGGAGGAGTGAGCGCTGGCATCGTCACAAGAGGTTCGAAGGTCACCATCCGCGGATCGACCCTTCAGACCGGCCGCGGCGGTCGGGGCGGCGCGGGAGGGGCGGGATTGCCAGGAGGAAGCGGAGCTCCCGGCGGTGAGGGAGGCGGAGGCGTGCCCGGAGCGCTCGCGGGATGCCGCGGAGGCGACGGCGGCAACGGGGGGCCCGGCGGTGGCGCAGGCGGCGGGCTCGGCGGTCATTCGGTAGCCATCGCGTATCTGGAGACCGCGGAGGTTACGCGCGAGAACGTCCAGGCGACGTTTCTCCTTGGAACTGCTGGGGAGGGAGGGGACGGCGGCGATCCGAATGTCACGGAGAGCAAGGGCGACGATGGCGTGGCGGCCGAGTTCCTGCCGTTTGCGGCCATCGATCCGAACGACCCAGACTCTCATGAGCTGCAGTAGGGGGCGCCATGTGGGATGAGATGACGAGATGGGAATCGGGCTTCCGCGCGCTGGGTGCTCGGCCTTTGCTGTTCGGAGTCGCTTTGTTCAACGGGAGCGCGGCGCTCGGATGCGGTAGCGAATCGGGGGTGTGGGAACGTTGCGAGGAGACCCTCTCATGCGCGCCGGTGGAGTCCTGCAACGCGGATCCCGGCAACGCCGATCGTCCGGTCGACTGCGATGGCGTGTATGTGGCAGACAAAGGCAATGATGCTGGGCCTGGCACGCCGAATTCGCCGATAAAAACGTTTGCGCGGGCGTTCGAGCTTGCCCGCGAGCGTGGCATGCGGGTGTACGCATGCGCCGACACATTCTCTGTCGAAGTCCGTGTGCCGGCAGGAATGGACGTGTGGGGAGGTCTCGACTGCCGCGGTCTGCCAAGTCATTGGCCCCTGCATCCACTCGGCGAGCTCACGACGATTGCGCCAGGTCCGAACCGGATTCCGCTCACCGTCGTGGACCAGGCGGCGGAGCCCTCGCCCGAGGCCGACGTGATCACGACGCTGACGAGAATCCGTATGATCGCACAAGATGCCACCGTGCCGGGCGGCTCCTCCATCGCCATGCGCGCCCTGCCGGGAGTGACGGTAGAGGTGCGCTTGAGCGAGGTCGTAGCCGGGGACGGCGCAGATGGAGCCGCTGGCGCGGATGGAGGCGTCGATGCAGCACAAGAGGGAACACCGGGGAACCCGGGAGCGATGGCGTGCTCTGCCGATACGGTGACGGGAGGGGCGCGAGTCACAACCTCGTGTGACGATGGCATCTCGTCGGGGGGAATGGGTGGTATCGGCGCAAACGATGATGGTGGCGACGGGGAAAGTGGTTCCCCTCTGCCAATCACGAATCCGATGAGCCACGGTCTGGGTGGAGCTGGGCAAGCCATCCTGTCCTGCACAGAGGGGAGGGGCGGGCTGGCGGGGGATGACGGCGCGAACGGGAACGGCGCATCAGGGCCCGGTCGGGTCACAGACACGGGACTGGAAGGTGGCGCAGGCGAAGATGGTCAGGCAGGGAAGCACGGTTACGGGGGCGGCGGTGGAGGCGGCTCGCGTGGCGGTTCAGTGTACTGCGGCGCAGGAGCAGCACAGGGCGGCGCTTCTGGTGGTTCCGGCGGTGCTGGCGGCTGCGGCGGCAAGCCTGGGAGGGGCGGCGGTCCAGGCGGATCCAGCATCGGGATTCTGTCTTACCACGCCAGCGTCCGCGCAAGTAAAACCAGCATCATCACGGGTCGTGGTGGAAACGGTGGACGAGGCGGGGATGGCCAGTACGGCGGCGTGGGTGGGTACGGTGGCACTGGCGGAGGCAACAGGGCCGGATCGCAGCCAGGCTGCCGTGGCGGCGATGGCGGGAAGGGCGGCAACGGGGGCCGGGGCGGTGGAGGCCACGGAGGACACTCACTCGCGGTGGCACATACCGTCGACCAAGGCCCTAACGTCGAACCCGACTCTCCGATCAAATTCGGCATCCCTGGTGACGGCGGGGGTGCCGGCGATCTGAACGCGAACTCGGGCAAGCCCGGTTCCGCAGCCGTCTCGATGGGCTTCCTCGATTAGAGGCGCGACGCTCTCAAGGCGCCGGCCCGGTATCGTGATCCGCCCCATCGCCGACCTCGGGGGCGAGCGCCTCGTCGCCGCTACCGTCCCGCCTGGCCTCGCGGCGGTGTGGCGAGGCGCCGTAGCGAGTCGGCGCGAGCTCGCCCGGCGGATCGTCGCTATCCCGCAGCACGGCGGTGCGGTGCCCAGAATGGCGCACAAGGAATGACAGCGCCACACGGGTGGCCTCCGAATCAGGCGTCTTCTGACCCTGTGCATGCGACGAGTGCACGATTGCGACGCTGGGCATCCGTCATACCGAGCCGCGCCACGCACGCGTCCGCTCCGTCGGAGACGCGCGCAGCCAAGCATTCGACGAAGCGCCGTGCCTCACAATAAATCAATGAGGGCAGCAAACGTCCTCGCTGTGACAGTATCGAGCAGCAAGCCATGCTGTCCCCACTGTGACGGTATTCCTGCTGAGATTGATGCTGTCTAAGGCGGCTCATCAGGTGTAACGTCGCTGGTGGAGGCGCGGTGTCCACCGCCGCCGCCTGACCTTTGCCAGCAGCCAGCATCGGGGGAAATCGATGGAACCTCACGAGACGGTTCTCCAATCGCACCATGGTGAGCTTGCCGCCCTGCGCGCTCGTGTGTCCAGGCTAGAGCAGATCGAGCGGGATCTGCGTGCCGAGCTCAGCCGTACGAACGCCGTGCTACAGGCAATTCCGCACCTGCTCTGCGTCCACGATCCGGTCGAGCAGCGAAAGCTCTACGAGAACCGCTCGCTGGCCGGCGAGCTCGGATATGCGGCGGACGAAGCGGGCCTCGCCGGCCTCGCCGGCCTCGATGCGTTCGTGACGCTCGCGCACCCCGACGACCAGACCCGGGCTCGCGAGCAGCTCGATCACGCGGGAGAAGGCCAGGCGAGCGACTCGGAGGAGCTCGCGTATCGGCTGCGCAAGGCCGACGGGTCGTGGTGCTGGGTCACGAGGCGCGAGATCGTCCTCGCGCGCGACGGCGCTGGCAAGCCGCGCCAGGTCATGAGTGTAGTCCAGGACATCACAGGTCGAAAGGACATGGAGGTGGAACAGCGCCGCCAGGCCGAAGAGCTCGGCGTCTCGAAGACGTTGATTGACAATGCGCTAGATGGCATCACATTGACGTCCATGAGCGGGCAGGTCGTCTACGCCAACACCGCCTTCAAGGCGATGAGCGGCTTCGGCGACGGCGCGGTCGGCTGCGGGCTGACCGACTTCTATGCTCCCGAGAGCTTCCGCCAGCTCTCCAACGAGGTCTTGCCAGCCCTGATGAAGGACGGCGCATGGCGCGGCGTCCTCAAGATCCGGCGCCCCGACGGGAGCGAGTGGATGGGGCAGACCAGCGCCTTCGTGGTCGTGGGCCCGGCGGGCGAGCCGACGGGCATGGCGGCGTTCTTCAGGGACATCACCGAGCAGCTCCGGTACGAGGAGGAGACGCTCGCCCAGATGCGGGTGATCCAGGCGCAGCAGGCGGCGCTCCGGGAGCTCGGCACGCCGCTCATCCCGATCGCCGACGGCGTGATCGCGATGCCCCTCATCGGAACGATCGACCGGGAGCGCGCGCAGCAGATCCTGGAGACGCTCCTGAACGCCCTCGGCGAGAAGCAAGCCGCGGTGGCGATACTCGATATCACCGGCGTGAAGGCCGTGGACGGAGAGGTGGCCGCCGCGCTGGTCCGCGTCGCGCAAGCGGCGAGGCTGCTCGGCGCCGACGTCGTGTTGTCAGGCGTCCGCCCCGTCGTCGCGCAGGCGCTCGTCGATCTTGGCACCGAGCTCAGAGGGCTCGTCACCTGCGGCACCCTGCAAAGTGGTATCGCCTACGCGCTGAAGCGCAAGGCACGCTCGATGACCGTCTGAGCTCCCACGCATCGTCCTCTGCAGTTCAACGGGGAGGTTCGATCATGCGCGCTCACGCGACACAGGCACGTCCGTCCCACGCACCGGGGGAGCTCCCGCGCGAGCTCCCCGCGCTCGATCTCGCGACCGATCGCCCACGCCCGCCCGCGCCTTCGCGACGTCGCGCGTCGGCGTCGCGAGAGCTGCCGCCTCGGCTCGCCCTGGCGCTCGACCGCGTGCGCCGGGGCTCGGGCGCGACGCTCTTCGTCACCCTGCTCTCTGCTTATGCGGCGCTGCTCTACCGCCATACCGTTCAGAGCGAGATCCTGATCGGGACACCCTGGCCTCGCCGCGGCGGCCGGTGGGGCTGGCGCGCGGCGCCAGGGCCTCGCCATCCGCTCGTCCTTGCCGCCCGCATCGACGAGGAGCTCAGCTTTCGAGACCTCGTCGCGCAGATCGGCGCGCAGATCGCCTCGGCCGAGGACTGCCGCCACGTGCCTCTGGACCAGCCGCTCGCGGGGCTCGGGGCGGCGGAGGACACAAGCGATCACCCGACGTTCCAGACCACCTTCGAGCTCGTGCGACCCGGGGATGTCCTGCGCCGCGCCACGATCAGGGCGGCGACAGCGGCGCGGCGCTCGCGCGCCCGCCCGGCGGCGCCGGTCGATCTGTCGCTGTCCGTCACGGCGCTGGAGCGAGGGCTCGTGGCGACGATGACGTACAGCACCGACGTGTTCGATCCCGGGACGATCGAGCGGATGCTGGACCACCTCGGTCTCCTGCTCGCTGGCGTCGCGCAGGACGCCGAGCGGCCGATCGCCGAGATTCCGCTGCTCACGCCGGAGGAGCGGCGCCGGATGACCGTCGTCTGGAACGCGACGCGGACCGCCTACCCGCGCGACGCGTGCATTCATGAGCTCTTCGAGGAGCACGCCGCGCGGACGCCCGACGCCATCGCCGTCATCGAGGGCGACAAGGCGCTCACCTACCGTGAGCTGAACCGCCGCGCCAACCGGCTCGCTCATCGGATCTCCGCGCGCCGCGCCGGCCCCGACCTGCGCGTGGCCGTCCTCGTCGAGCGGTCGTCGCGCGCGCTCGTCGCGCTGCTCGGCGTCCTCAAGGCCGGCGGCGCCTACGTGCCCCTCGATCCGAGCATGCCAGACGAGCGGCTGCGCTTCATGCTGGAGGACGCGGCGGTGGGCCTCGTCCTCGGGCAACGAGAGCTGGTGACACGGCTCGACTTCCGCGGGGACGTCATGTGCCTCGACGAGGACGACGGGGCGCCCGGCGACGACAGGAACCCGGCCATCCCTGCTGCCGCGACCGATCTCGCCTACGTGATGTTCACCTCGGGCTCGACCGGCCGGCCCAAGGGCGTCGCCGTCCCGCACCGAGGGGTCGTCCGCCTCGTACGGGACACCGGGTATGTCGCGTTCGGGCCGTCGGATCGCGTGGCGCACGCCTCCAGCCTCTCCTTCGACGCGTCGACGTTCGAGATCTGGGGCGCGCTGCTCAACGGCGCTTGCCTCGTCATCGTGTCTCACGAGACGCTGCTGTCGCCGGAAGCGATGCCCGCGCTCCTTCGCCGCGAAGGCATCTCCGTCCTGTTCCTGACCACGGCGCTCTTCCACCACCTCGCGCGTGTGAGCCCGGACGCCTTTCAGGGGCTCTCCTACCTCGTCGTCGGCGGCGACGTGCTCAATCCAAAGCTGTCCAGAGAGGTGCTCTTGAAAGGCGCCCCGAAGCACCTCGTGAACGGCTACGGTCCGACCGAGAACACGACGTTCTCCACGGCTCACCTCGTGCGCGCGGTCCCGGAGGGCGCGTCCCGCGTGCCGATCGGACGGCCCATCTCGAACACGCGCGCCTATGTCCTGGACCGCCGGCTCCAGCCGGTGCCCGTGGGCGTGCCCGGCGAGCTCTATGTCGCCGGCGACGGGCTGGCCCGAGGCTACCTGAACCGACCCGATCTGACCGCCGCGGCGTTCGTCCAGAACCCCTTGCCCGAGGAGCCGGGAGAGCGACTGTACAAGACGGGCGATCAGGTCCGTTATCTGGCCGATGGGTCGCTCGATTTCCTGGGGCGGATCGACTGCCAGGTGAAGATCCGTGGCTTCCGCGTCGAGCTCGGGGAGATCGAGGCGGCGCTCTGCGCGTGCCCCTCCGTGCGCGAGGCCGTGGTCGTGCTCCACGAGCACGCGCCCGGCGACATGCGCCTCGTGGCGTACGTCGTCTCGGACTTCGGCCTAGGCGGCCCTCCGTCGCGCCCCCCGTGCGGGGATCGGTGGCAGGGAGCGGAGGCCGGCGTGGAGAGCAGCGGCCCCGCGAGCAGCGGCCCCGCGTCTCGCGACCTGTCGAGGAGCCTGCGCCGGTCTCTGCAGGAGAAGCTGCCCGACTACATGATCCCGGCCGCGTTCGTCGTGCTGCCCTCGCTGCCGCTCGCAGCGACAGGGAAGGTCGATCGCCGGGCGCTGCCGCCGCCCGACGTCGGCCGGCTGCACACCGGAGCGCCGGAGAGCACCCGCTCTCCGATCGAGCGCCGGGTGGCCGAGATCTGGGCGTCCGTCCTCCATACCGACCGCCCGGAGGTGGACGATGACTTCTTCGAGCTCGGCGGAAACTCCCTGCTGGCGGCGCAGGTGCTCCTCCAGGTGCGGACGGTCTTCCACGTCGACGTGCCCGCGCGCCGGCTGTTCGAGTCACCCACCCTGGCCGGGCTCGCCCGCGCCGTCGAGGAGGCGCGGCGCTGGAAGGCGCGCGGCGCCGCGGCGTCGATGGGCGCGATCGACCTCCGCGCGGAGGCCTCCCTCGCCCCCGACATCCGCCCTTGCGGCGCGTTCGTCGACACGAGCGCTCCGCCTCGCCATGTCTTCCTCACCGGCGTCACGGGGTTCCTGGGCGCCTTTCTCGTGCGCGAGCTCCTCACGCAGACGCGTGCCACGGTCCATTGCCTGGTCCGCGCTCCCGACGCCGCCACAGGCCTGGCGAGGCTCCGGCGGAGCCTTTCGGCCTATTCGCTCTGGGATCCCGCGGCGAGCGCGAGGATCGTCGCCGTGCCTGGCGATCTGAGGGAGCCGCTGCTCGGGCTCACCCCGGCTTGCTTCGAGGCGCTCGCGCAGCGCGTCGACGCGATCTACCACGCCGGCGCCGAGGTCAATTACATCAAGCCGTACGCGTCCCACAAGGCGGCGAACGTGCTGGGGACACAGGAGATCTTGCGGCTCGCCTGCCTGGGCCGGACGAAGCCTGTGCATCACGTCTCGACGATCGGGGTCATCGGCCAGATCGGCTATTTCACCGGCGCCCAGACCGCGCGGGAGAGCGACGATCTCGATCGCTGGGTGGACCACCTCCACACGGACATGGGGTATTCCCAGAGCAAGTGGGTCGCCGAGAAGCTCGTGTGGATCGCGCGCTCGCGCGGGGTGCCCGTCACCGTCTTCCGCCCCGGGTCCATCCTGGGTCACAGCCAGACGGGCGCCGCCAACGTGACCGACTTCGTAAGCAGGATGATCAAAGGCTGCGTCGAGATGCGCTGCGCCCCCGACCTCCCCGCGCAGAGCAAGGAGCTCGTGACGGTCGATTACGTCAGCCGGGCGATCGTGCGCCTGTCCTGCCGGCCGGGCTCGCTGGGGAAGGCGTTCCACCTGGTGCCCCCGCCGCCTCATCGGCTCGATCTGAACGGCTTCTTCGATCTGCTCGTCTCCCGCGGCTATCCGCTGGCGCGGCTGCCGTACGCGCAATGGTGCGAGCAGCTGCTGGCGCGGGTACGGCGATCCGGCGACAGCCCGTTCCTTCCTCTCTTGCCGATGCTGACCGAGAAGGTCCACGGCGACCTGACAAGATGGGAGCTGTACGCGCGGATGCCCGCCTTCGACTGCCAGAACACGATCGAGGGGCTGGCCGGCACGGCGATCGCGTATCCCCCCATGAACGCCCGGCTGCTGGACACGCTCCTGGCGTATTACCTGCGCAGCGGGCACCTGCGCGCCCCGGCGCCGGCCGCGAGCGGCGTGCGCCTGGCCGCGCCGAGGGCCCGCAGCCCGCTGCGATGGCAGGATGCCGCGCGCCTGCCGCGGCGGCGTGGCGCGCACGGCTGAGCGCGCCTCCCACGCGCGCCACGCGCCCCTCGCGGAGGCTGTCCTCGCGAAGGCAGCGCGGGCTACCCGCGATCCTCTTCCCGCCGCACCTTCACCGCGCAGGCCTTGTACGACGGCTGCCGGGAGTACTGGTCGAAGGCCGGGAACGTCAGCTTGTTCGTGATCTCGTAGTGCATCGGCACGAAGATCTCCCCGGGCTTCACCGAGTTCGTGACGAACGCCCGCGCCTTGATCTCCGCGCGGCGGGACGCGATGACCACCCACTCGTTCATCTCGATACCGATCTTCTTCGCGTCGACCGGGCTCAGCTCGACGTAGATCTCCTTCGGATAGAGCCGCTGCAGCACCGCCGACTTCTTGGTCCGCGTCTGCGTGTGCCACTGGCTGGAGCTCCCTCGCCCCGTGAGCAGCGTGAACGGATACTGCTCGTCGGTCGGCTCCGGCAGCTGGCGGGGCGCCTGGAAGGCGAACTTCGCCTTCTGATCCGGGCGGTAGTACTGGCCGTCCTCGAACAGCCGCCGCTCGTTCGTCTCGAAGGCCGCCCCCTCGGGGTAGGGCCACTGGATGCCGCCGCGCTCGTCGAGCATCGTGTAGCCGTCGATGCCCGTGATGTCGCACGGCTGCCCCTTCGAGAGCCGCTTCATGATCTGGAAGACCGCCTCCGGGCTCTTCCACTCCTTGAACAGCTCGCCGCAGCCCCAGTACTGGGCGACCAGCTGGAAGATGTGAAAGTCCGCCAGCGCCTGGCCCGGGGCCCGCGAGACCTTCTTGACGAGGCCGATGCGCCGCTCCGAGTTGATGAACGTGCCCTCCTTCTCGGCCCACGAGGCCGCCGGGAGGACGAGGTGGGCGCGCTCCGCCGTCTCCGTCGTGGCGTACATGTCCTGCACCACGAGGAACTCCAGGCGGCCGAGGAGCTCGTGCAGATCCTCCTGGTTGATCCAGGAGTGGGCCGGGTTCGTCGCGATGATCCAGAGGCCCTTGATCTTCCCCTTCAAGATGCCTTCGATGATCTGGTCGTAGGCCAGGCTGTTCCGGGTCGGGATGACCTCCTCCGGAATGCCGAGGATCCCGGCGATCTTCTTCCGGTGCTCCTCCTTCGTGAAGTCGTGGCCGGCGAACAGGCCCGTCGTGTTGCTGAACATCCGCGAGCCCATCGCGTTGCACTGGCCCGTGATGGAGTTCGCCCCGGTGCCGGGACGGCCGATGTTCCCCGTCATCAGCGCCAGGTTGATGAGCGACTGCGCGACCCGCACGCCCTCGTGGCTCTGGTTGACGCCCATGGTCCACCAGAACGACACCCGCTTCCCGTTATGGATCTTCTCCGCGAACGACGCGAGCTGCGCCTCGCTGAGCCCCGTCGCCTCGGAGACGCGCGCCGGCGTGAAATCCTCGACGTGCGCCTTGAACGCCTCGAAATCGACCGTGTGCGCCTCGATGTACCCCGGGTCGATCCACCCGCGCTGGATGAGGATGTGGGCGATTCCGTAGAACAGCGTCAGATCCGACTTCGGATTGAGCGCATAGTGCGCCGTCGCCGCCATCGCCGTCTCGGTCTTGCGCGGATCCACGACGAGGATCTCGGGGCGGTTCTTGTTCTTGCAGAGCCGCTCCCACATGATCGGGTGGGCGATGCAGAGGTTCGAGCCGACGAGCACCACGACGTCGGACTCCTCGAAATCGCGGTACGTGTAGGGCGGCGCGTCGAACCCGAACGCCTCCTTGTACGCGACCACCGACGTCGCCATGCATTGCCGGGTGTTGCCGTCCCCGTGCAACATGCCCATCCCGAACTTCGCGAGCGCCCCGAGGAAGGCCATCTCCTCGGTGACGATCTGCCCGGTGCTGATGAAGGCGACCGACTCCTTGCCGTGCGCCTCCTGGATCGCCTTGAACCGATCGACGAACGTGCGGAGCGCGACGTCCCACTCCACGCGCTCCAGCTTCCCGCGCGCGTTCCTGAGGAGCGGCGCGGTCGCGCGATCGGTCGCGCGGAGCGGCGTGAGCGCCTCCCAGCCCTTCGGGCACGCCATCCCGAGGTTCACGGGATAGTCCGTGTTGGGCGAGAGGTTGATCGCCTCTCCGTCCTTGAGGTGCACGTTCAGCCCGCACCCGGTCGAGCAGAACCCGCACACGACCGTCGTCGTCTGGTCGGGCTTGAGCCGCGCAGGCACCCTCCCGAGGCCGAACTCGCCGGGCGTGAGGAGCAGCTCGCGCGTCAGCGGCCCGTTGCGCTGCAAGAGGAGGTTGTCCGCCTGCTTGGGCGCCGGAGACGTCTTCTTCGCATCGCTTGCATCGCTGGTCGTCATCAGGAGAGCCCTCCGGGCATCTTGGAGGCGGGCGCCGCTGCGAAGAAGAGGTACCGCTCGAGGAACTCGCCCGCGAGGCAGAACAGGAACGCCACGACCGCCATCGCCATCAGAACTTCAGAGCTCACGCCGCTGTTCGGCGCCGAGAAGAGGCTGAGCGCCGGCAGGACGATCCCGCCGAGCGCCCCGCAAGCGAAGCGCCAGCCCGTCGCGCCCTTCAGCTCCCCCGTCATCAGGATCGCGCTCCGCTTGAGCGTCGAGTGGCTCCGCTTCCGCAGGTGCCGGAACATCGACAGCTCCACGAGCAGCTTGAGCGCCGTCGTCACGCACAGGAACGCGCTCAGCGCGCGGAAGCCCCGGGTCAGGAGCAGCGCCGCGTGCTCGGCGCTCAGGAGCAGCCCGATCATCAGGACCGTCGAGCTCCCGAGGATGGCCGCCGTCGTCGCGAACTTGAAGCCCGTCAGGGCCCCGCGCCAGTGCTCCCGCTGCGTCGCGGCGTACACCATCACGGAGCAGAAGACCCCGAGGATCCCGCTCAGCGCGACCGCATAGGAGAGCGGCGCCTGCAGGTGCTCGATGGGGGGCAGCGCCGAGAGCACCGGGAGCGCGGAGATCGACGGTAGCGCAGGCAGCCAGAAGGACGCCGCGTACAGCGTCGCGGCCCCGGCGAAGAGCGAGAACCCCAGGATCTCCCGGCTGAGCCACGACGTCTTGAGCCCCAGGAAGGCCCGGAACGCGAACTGCGGCCGGCCAAGGTGAAAGAGGCTCGCCTTCAGCGCGGCGATCCCGAAGACGAGCGCGAACGTGGCGCTGTGGCCGCCGAAATCACGCGTCGCCTGCGCGCCGAGCAGCTCGTTGAGGGCCAGGCTCACGCAGAACGCGCCCACCGAGAGCTGCGTCAGCACCAGCATCGCGACGAGCGGAGGGTGGGAGTGCTCCCGGCTCACCTGGTAGAAGTCCGCGGGGAGCATGTTGCGCGGGAGCGACTTCTGCGTCTTGTAGGTCGTCGTCGGGATCGTGATCTCCGGCGCCGCCGCCCCCGGCAAGAAGAGGCTCGTCTGGCTCTCTTGCACGGCCTGCTGCTGGTCGACCATCGTGATCCGGATGGCGCCGTTCGGGCACGACTGCACGCACGCCGGGGCCTCGTCGTTGGCCAGCCGATCGCTGCACATGTCGCACTTGCGCACGATCCCCCGCTCCGCGTTGAACTTCGGAGCGTCGTAGGGGCACATCAGGATGCAGTACTGGCAGCCGATGCACTGGTCATCGAGGTGCTTGACGATGCCGGTGATCGGGTCCTTCTCGTAGGCCTTGACCGGGCACCCCGTCATGCACGCCGGGTCCAGGCAATGGTGGCACGCCGTCGTCACGCTCTGCTGCGCCGGCGCCTGCGGCGTGCCGCCGTGGAGGAGCCCGACGGAGCGCCA
Source organism: Sorangium sp. So ce302 (assembly GCF_051530145.1). Classification (GTDB taxonomy): domain Bacteria; phylum Myxococcota_A; class Polyangia; order Polyangiales; family Polyangiaceae; genus Sorangium; species Sorangium cellulosum_B. The sequence goes on from NZ_CP150326.1 coordinate 12,390,154, forward strand.
CACCTCGTTGTCGTCGAGGCCGTTCAGGCTGTGGCAGGCGGTGACGCACGCCTTGCAGGCCGTGCAGGCGTCGAGGTCGACCTCGAAGCCGTACTGCTGCCCGGGCTTCGGCTTCTCGAGCGGGATCAGGTCGCGGTAGTACTTGGACTGAGCCGGGAGCGCGTGCTCCTCGTGCATCCTGGAGAACTTCTCGACCGCCGTGAGCTTCTGCTGGTCGGCGAGGAGCGAGTCCAGCAGGCTCTTGTTGTTGTCGTGGATCTTCGGCGCCGAGTTGACGATGGGTAAGCGAAAGTGAGTGTCCGAGACCTTTGCAACGCTCATCGAAATTCCCTGTCTACCCGGCGCGGAAGCCCAGCCCCGAGAACTCCAAGAGAGACACCGCGAACGGCGGCGCGTCCGCCGCACGGAAGCGCCTGGCGCTGGCTCGCCAGGTCATCCCGTCAGCTCGCCGCCGCGAGCGGCTCCGCCGCGGCCTGGATCTCGACACGCCCGTCCCGGACCCGGAGGGGATACACGGGGATGCTCACGCCCGGGTCGTCCAGGCACTGACCCGACCGCAGATCGAAGTTCTGCTTGTAGATCGGCGAGGCGATCTTGGGGACGCCCCCCTTGTCCCCGACGATCCCGCGGGAGAGGACGAACGCCTTGCTGAACGGGTCGAAGTTGCTGATGGCGTAGACCTCCTCGCCCTCGCCGACCCGGACCAGCGCGATCTGGCGCTTCCCGACGAGCGCGCAGACCCCCGTGTTCGGGATGATGTCCTCTACCCCGCAGACGTCGATCCAACCCTGGGTCATGGTCTCGCTCCGAGGCGCTTCCGAAGTGTGCAGCTCGCTCATGACGGTTTCCCTCAGACAGGGCCCCTCGGCCCCGCTGTCAGATCATCTCCTCGACGACGTTCGACTTCTCCTGCCACGCCGCGGGGCGGTGCTGCGCGCGCTCGCTGACGAACACGATGCTCCGGTCGGGCTCGCCGGCGTTCACGAACTGGCGGAACTGCTTGAGCTTCTCGGGGTCGTTGACCGCGGCCTTCCACTCGCACTCGTAGGTGTCGATGAGGTGGGCCATCTCCTTCTCCAGCTCATCGCAGATCCCGAGCGAGTCCTCGATGATGACCTGGCGGAGGTAATCCATGCCGCCCTCGAGGTTGTTGAACCACACCGACGTGCGCTGGAGCCGGTCCGCCGTGCGGATGTAGAACATCAGGAACCGGTCGAGGTACTTGATGAGCGTCGCCTCGTCGAGATCCGAGGCGAAGAGCTGGGCGTGCTGCGGCTTCATCCCGCCGTTGCCGCAGAGGTAGAGGTTGTAGCCCTTCTCCGTCGCGATGATGCCGAAGTCCTTGCCCTGCGCCTCGGCGCACTCGCGCGCGCAGCCGGACACCGCGGACTTCAGCTTGTGGGGGCTGCGCAGCCCCTTGTAGCGGTTCTCGACCGCGACCGCGAAGCCCACCGAGTCCTGCACGCCGTAGCGGCACCAGGTGCTGCCCACGCACGACTTCACGGTGCGCAGCGCCTTGCCGTACGCGTGCCCCGACTCGAAGCCGGCGGCGATGAGCTCGCGCCAGATGTCGGGCAGCTGCTCCAGCCGCGCGCCGAACAGGTCGACGCGCTGGCCGCCGGTGATCTTCGAGTACAGGTTGTACTTCTTCGCGACCACCCCGAGGGCGATGAGCTGATCCGGCGTGATCTCGCCGCCCGCCACGCGCGGGACCACCGAGTAGGTGCCGTCGCGCTGGACGTTGGCCAGGTAGCGATCGTTCGTGTCCTGCAGCGGGAGGTGCTTCTTGCTCAGGATGTGCTCGTTCCACGTCGACGCGAGGATCGACGCCACCGCGGGCTTGCAGATCTCGCAGCCCTTGCCCTGGCCGTGGCGGGTGAGCAGGTCGTCGAACGTCTTGATCTGGTGGATCCGGACGAGGTGATAGAGCTCCTGGCGCGAGTGGTTGAAGTGCTCGCAGATATAGTTGTTGACCGCGACGCCGGCCTTCTTGAGCTCCTTCTTCAGGATGTCGGAGATCAGCGTGGTGCACGAGCCGCAGCCCGTGCCGGCCTTCGTGTGCGCCTTGATGCCGGCGACCGTGACGTGCTTGTCGTCGCAGATGGCCGAGCAGATGGCCTTCTTCGTGACGTTCAGGCACGAGCAGATCATGGCGGTGTCGGGCAGCGCGTCGACGCCGAGGCCCGCCGGCTTCGCGCCGTCCCGCGCCGTGACGATGAGATCCTCCGGGTGCGGCGGGAGGACGATCTTGTTCTGCACGAGCTGGAGCAGCTGGCCGTAGTTCGCGGCGTCGCCGACCAGGATGCCGCCGAGGAGGAGCTTGCCGTCCGCGCTGACGACGAGCTTCTTGTAGACGTTCGACGTCGCGTTCATGAAGCTGAGCACGCGCGCGCCCTGCTGGGTCGCGAACGCGTCGCCGAAGCTCGCGACGTCCACGCCCATCAGCTTGAGCTTCGTGCTCATGTCGAAGCCGCTGAAGGTCTCCTTCCCGCCGGTGATGGCGTCGACCGCGACCTTGGCCATGTGGTAGCCGGGCGCCACCAGGCCGTAGAGCTGGCTGTTATAGCTCGCGCACTCGCCGATGGCATAGATGTCCGGGTCCGACGTCTGACAGCGCTCGTTGATGGCGACGCCGCCGCGGTTCCCGAGCGCGAGATCGCACGCCCTCGCGAGCTCGTCCCTCGGGCGGATGCCGGCCGAGAAGACGATCATGTCGGTCGAGAGCTCGCTCTGGTCGGCGAAGACCATCCTCGCCACGCGGCCGTGCTCCGCGACGATCTCCGTCGTCGACTTGCTCGTGTGCACGTTCACGCCGAGCGACTCGATCTTCGCCCGGAGGATCGCGCCGCCGGCGTCGTCGACCTGGAGGGCCATCAGGCGCGGCGCGAACTCCACGACGTGGACCTGGAGGCCCATGTTCTTGAGCGCGTTGGCCGCCTCCAGCCCGAGCAGGCCGCCGCCGATGACCGTGCCGACCTTCGCGACCTTGGCGTAGGCGTCCATGGCCTCGAGGTCGTCGATCGTGCGGTAGACGAAGCAGCCCTTCGCGTCTTTGCCCTTGATCGGCGGGACGAACGGATACGAGCCGGTGGCGAGGATGAGCTTGTCGTAATAGACCGTCTTCCCCTTCGCCGACGTCACCGCCTTCTTCCGCCGATCGATCGAGACGGCCTTGTCGTTGAGATGGACCTGAATGCCCGCCTCCTCGTAGAGGCCGGGCTTGACCATCGACAGATCCTCGGCCGATTTGCCGTTGAAGAAGGCGGACAGGTTCACCCGGTCGTAGGCGAGCCGCGGCTCCTCGCAGAAGGTCGTGACGTTCCACTCGCGCAGGAAGCCACCGAGAACCATGTTCTCGATGAACTTGTGCCCGACCATGCCGTTGCCGATGACGAGGAGGTCCTTCTTCTTGCTCATGAAACCCACCTTTGGACCCGGTGAGTCCTTCTCACCGTCACTGCCGCGCTGCCGTCCGAACCATGCATCAGCCACAGTCCCGGACCAAAAACTGTGTACTGTGGGCTCTGTTTCGCAACTGTTTCGCAGGAATAAATTGTCGGCCCGACGGCGCGCTAGGCCCCTTGCAATCGCCTATGCCACCTCATGTTTCCTGCATGTTTCGCGGCCATCGGCGAGCGCAACAGGGCACCGAGCGAAGGCGGGACGCGACAGCGCCAATGAAAGGAAATGGGCGCACCGTTCAGAACTGGAATCGTCTGTTTCAGCACTGTATCGCGCCCCGGCGCGGTTGCATTGCACTTCTGAAATGGAGCGCGGGCCGATCAGCCGCGCGGGGCGGCTTCGGCGAGCAGGGACAGGAGCTGCTCCGTCGCGACCGGCTTGGTGAGGTGCGCGTCGAAGCCGGCTTCGCGCGAGCGGCGGCGGTCCTGGTCTTGCCCGTAACCGGACAGGGCGGCGATGTAGGAGCGCGTGAGCTCGGGCTCGGCGCGCAGGCGCCGGACGACCTCGTAGCCGTCCATCCCGGGCAGGCCGATATCGAGCAGGACGAGATCGGGCTTCGACGCCCGCGCGGCGTCGAGCGCCGCCGGGCCGTCGTGGGCCATCGAGACGGCGTGGCCGTGGAGCTGGAGGACGCGCCGGAGGCCCTCGGCGGCGTCGACGTTGTCGTCGATGAGGAGGACGTGGAGGGGGCGCGTCCTGGCGCGCGGAGGGGCGGCGCCGGGCGCTGGCGGAGCGGGGGCTTCGGCGGGCGCGCTCGGCGCGCCGGCGAGCGGGAGCCAGACGCTGATGGCCGTCCCCTCGCCGGGGCCCCCGCTCAGCGCTTCGACGCGGCCGCCGTGCAGCTCGGCGAGCCGCTTGACCAGCGTGAGCCCGATCCCGAGGCCGCCCTGGGAGCGGTCCAGCGTGCGCCGGGCCTGCATGAACGGCTCGAAGACGCGCGGGAGCAGCTCGGCGGAGATGCCGACGCCGGTGTCGGTCACCCGGATCCGCGCGTCGCCGGCGATCGCGGCGCAGGCGAGCGAGACGCGGCCGCCGGGGTTCGTGTACTTGATCGCGTTGTTGAGGAGGTTCACGACGACCTGCTCGAGCCGGACGCGGTCGCCGTGCACGAAGACGCCCGGATCCACCGACAGGACGAGATCGTGCCCGCGCTGGACGAGCAGCGGGCGGACCGACTCGACCGCGGTCTCGACGACCGAGGCGACGTCGAGCCGCTCCCGCTTCAGCTCGATCTTGCCCCGCGTGATCCTGGAGACGTCGAGGAGATCGTCGACGAGCCGGACGATCGTCTTCACCTGCCGCTCGAGGGTCGCCAGGATCTGCCGGTCGTCGCGATCCGCGCGCTCGCCGGCGCTCATCTGGGCGCTCATCTGGGCGCTCATTTGCAGGAGCTCGAGGCCGGTGGTGATGGGCGCCAGCGGGTTGCGGAGCTCGTGCGACAGCATCGCGATGAACTCGTCCTTGCGCCGGTCCGCCTCGTGGGCCTCGCGGTAGAGCCGGGCGTTCTCGAGGGCGACGCGCCGCTCGCGCTCGACGAGAGCGGCGCGCTCCTCGTGCAGGCGGGCGCGCTCCATGGCCTGCGCGCACTGGCGCGACACCGCGACCAGGAACTCCTGCTCTTCCCGGTCGAACGGGCGCGGCTCCGCGAAGCTCAGCCCGAGCACGCCGATGGGCCGCTCCTGGACCACGAGCGGGAGACAGCAGAGCGACACGGTCGCGCCGGACAGCACGGCGCTCGCGATGCGCGGGTAGCGGGCGGCACACTCCTCGCGCGAGCGCAGCCAGACGGGCGCGCCGGTCCGCAGCGCGTCGGTGAGCGGGAGGGCGGCGTCGAGGGGCATCTGCCGGAAGCGCTCGATGGTCTCGCGCTCGTAGCCGACCTCCTTGAGGCACTCGAGCTCGTCGCCCGCCGTCACGACGATGGTCCCGGCGTACGCGCCCGCGGCGGCGACGCCGATGTCGACGACGACCTGCGCCACGGCCTCGCTGGTGAGCGCGTCGGCGAGCGCCGCCGTGATCCGCTGGAGGCCGGCCATGCGCTGCGCCGCGCGCTCGGCGGCCCGGCGCGCCTCCTGCTCGGCCAGGAAGCGCCGCCGCGCCTCGGACTCGGCGTCGCGGGCCATGTCGTAGAGGCGCACGCGCTGCAAGGTGACCTCGATGCGCTGCGAGAGCTCCTCGGCGAAGGCGAGATCGGCGGCGCCGTAGGTGCGATCCACCTCTGCGGACGCGAGCGTGAGCGCCGCGAGGACGCACGCGTCGCCGCGGATGGGCACGATCACCGCGGAGCGGCAGCCGAGCTCGCGCAGGGCGGCGAGGTGGTCCGCGCCGGCCAGCGCGGGGTCGGCGAGGTCGGGGAGGAGCCGGCCGTGGCCGCCGTGGAGCACCTCGTGCAGCAGCGACGTCCGCGTCCCGGGCTCCGGAAGGGGGCGGCCGAGCCGAGCCAGCCGTGCCGCGAGCTCCGCCTTGGCCGGATCGGCGTGCGCGACGACCCGCGCGTGGACGGAGCCGGCCGGTTCGAGCGTGTGGACGGCGCACAGATCGGCCACCGAGGCGACCGCGAGGGCCGCGACGCGCCGGAAGCCCGCGTCGCGGCCCTGCGCCGGGTCGAGCGCGGCCGACGCGTCGGCCAGGAAGCGCCGCGCGTCCTCGGCGCGCTTCTGCTCGCTGACGTCCGCGACGAGCGCGAAGAAGCCGCGCACGTCGCCGCTCGCGCCGCGGTGGGGGATGTACTGGATGCGCACGTGGCGCCGGCGGCCCTCCCGGTAGGTGAGCCGCGCCTCGAAGTCCTGCGGCCGTCCGGCGAGCACGGCGGTGATGTGCGGCTTCACGGCGGCGTAGGCGGCGTCGCCGATCACCTCGCGCACCTGCCGGCCGACGATCGAGCCGCTGTCTTCGCCGAACCAGCGCTCGTAGGCCCGGTTGACGACGCCGTAGCGCTCGTCGCTGTCGATATACGAGATGAGCACCGGCAGGGCGTCCAGCAAGCGCTGGAGCTGATCGGCTTCCATCCTCACGCTCGGCTCGCCTGCGCTCATGAGGCCGCTCTCGTGCGTCGTGGCGGGGGCTTCCGGCCTGCGCATCTCGGCGTAGGCATATCCGCAATCCTCGCAGGTCGCCACTCGTCGGTCCGCGGCGGTCCGGCTCGAGCGTGCTATGGTCGCCGCCGATGCGGATCCTCGTTGTCGGCGCGGGCGCGGTGGGCGGCTATTTCGGGGCGCGGCTCACGCTCGCTGGGGAAGACGTCACCTTCGTCGCGCGCGGCGCGCACGCCGAGGTGATGCGGTCCCGCGGGCTCATCGTCCGCACGCCGTCCGGCGAGCTGCGCACTCCCCCGCTCCGTGTCGCCCCGCTCGACGGGGCGCGCGGGCCGTTCGATCTCGCGCTCATCGCCGTGAAATCGCCGTCGCTCGCCGCGGTGAGCGCGAAGCTCGCCGGGCTGCTCGCCGCGGACGGCCTCGCCGCGCCCCTCCTGAACGGGCTCGACTCCGAGGACGTTGTCGCGCGCGACGTCGGCGCGCCGCGCGTGATCGCCGCGATCGCGTACATGTCCTCGGGCGTCGCCGGGCCTGGCGAGATCGAGACGCTCGCGCCGACGCGCGCCGGGCTCGCGCCCTACCGGCCCGGGCAGGAGGCGCGGGTCGAGGCGACCGCCGCGCTGCTCGAGCGCGCGGGCATCCCGGTCCGCCGCGGGGCGGACCACCGCGCCATGCTCTGGGAGAAGATGGTCTGGAACGCCCCCTTCAATGCGATCTGCGCGCTGACCGGCCAGCGCGCCGGCGTGGTCGCGGAGCGGATGGAGGACCTCACCCGGGCGGCGATGCTCGAGGTGATAGCGGTCGCGCGGGCGGAAGGGGCGGAGATCTCCGAGGCGACCGCGGACGCGATGCTCGCCCTCACGCGCTCCGAGTTCCCGCTCACCGAGCCCTCGATGCTGCAGGACGTGCGGGCCGGCCGCGCGACGGAGGTCGATATCCTCCAGGGCGCGGTGGTCGAGCGCGCGCGCCGGGCCGGGGTCGACACCCCGGTGCTGCGCACGCTCGCGACCCTCGTCCGCGGCCTGTCGCCGCGGGCGGACGCGCCGTCTGCGGGCCGATAGACAGGCCTCGCGCTCGCGACGGAACCGGTGATGGCGACGGCGGCGCGCGCCGCTTCCTGGGCGCGTGGGAGCCCTGGGAAACGTGTCGTCGCGACCGCCACCGCGGTGTCTCGGGTGCTTCGAGGAAGGGGAGTGGAACGCGAGGCGCTCATCTCACCTCCTGGAGTCGAGAGGAGATGAGATGAGTGCCTGTCTTGAGACGCAGCGATCAGGCGCCGCCGCTGCCGCCCGCGCCGCCGCTGCCGCCCGCGCCGCCGCTGCCGCCCGCGCCGCTGGTGCTGGCCGCGCTGCTGGTGCTGGCCGCGCTGCTGGTGCTGGCCGCGCTGCTGGTGCTGCCCGCGCCGCCGCTGCCGCCCGCGCCGTCGCTGCCGCCCGCGCCGCCGCTGCCGCCCGCGCCGTCGCTGCCGCCCGCGCCGCCGCTGCCGCCCGCGCCGCCGCTGCCGCCCGCGCCGCCGGCGCCGCCCGCGCCGCCCGTGCCCTCGTTGCTCAGCGGGTACAGCGGGTCGAGGCAGAAGAAGCCATCAGGCGTCTCGGCGCACTCGTCCGGTGCCTTGCAATCGCTGTCGTCCTCGCACGGCACCTTGTCGAAGATGCAGATGCCGTTGTCCGGGAGGCGGAAGTCCTCGCAGCGGGCGTTCGGCAACAGGCAATCGTCGTGCGCCTTGCACGCCCTGGTGCAGGCGCCGAAGTCGCCGGCGCCGACGACCTCCGCGAACTGGTAGAGGCAGAGACCGTTCTCGAACCCGCCGCAGTCGGACTCGAACACATCGCCGCCGAAGCCGCAGAACTCGGTGCAGGCGCCGACGTCGCCGGGGAAGCCCACGCAGTGTCCGGCGCACGGATCCTCGTCGGCTTCGGGGTCGCACGCGGCCCCCATCGGCAGACCCTCGTGGGGCGTGTCGACGCACGCGTTCTGCCTGGGATCGCAGCTGCGGCCGGAGTCGGAGCACTGGGAGTCGGATCCGCAGTTCGGCATGCAGACCGACACGCCGTCATCCACCTCCTCACAGCGCAGCTCGTCGCGGCCGTGGCACTTGAGCGGGTCGAGCTCCTCGTCGAGGGCCGTGATCTCCGGCTCTCCGAGGACGCAGCCCAGGTAACAGATGTTATTGAGGCAGGCGCTGCCCTCTCCTTCGCAGTCGCCGTCGTCGGCGCACTCCATCGTACAGTACCCGCCCGCAGGACCGGCCTCCCCGTCCGACTCCAGGGCGCACATGCCGTCCGGCCCGCAGTCGGCGTCGGCCGTGCAGCGGGCGCCGAGGAACTCGGCCCTGCTCCCGCCCGCGCTGGTGCTCACGGCGCCTCCCGATGACGAGCTCGTGGTCGAAGAGGAAGAGCCGCCGCCTGCGCCCCCGCCCGAATCGTCGTCGCCGCAACCGATGAAGCCTGCAGAGAAGGCGACCGAGGTGAGCAGGATCGCCGAAATGCGTTGCACTTTCATTACTGTCTCCCGAGCCAGGAGGCCCTGCCCACATCGGGCGCGCCTTCATGTGATCTCGGGACGGTAACGGAATCGGTTCGGCTCCGCCATACCGGACGGGCGGGGGGCGCTCGATGTCGCGCTCCGCGGAAAGCCCCCGTGGGAGCGGATGGCGCTCCAGGTGGGCCGGGATCAGGACGTCAGTGCGACGACTGATGGTCTATTTTTCAGGTGATACCCGACTGGACCGCTACGCGGACTTCGTGATTTTTGACACGTACCGTACGGCCCTCGGGCCGGCGCCGGTGAGCGGCCAGCGATACCGGAGGTCGATCGCGGGCTCCCGTGCCAATCGCCGTCCGCAGGAATGCGACGCGCTCCTGCAGCGGCTCGACGAGGGGCACATCCAGGTCCGGCGGCCACCTGGCCGGCCGGGATCACCGCGCGCGGCGTGGGCGCACAGGCTCGCGCGGCGCGGGCGCGGGCTCCGCGCCGGCGCCGCCGAGCGGCAGCGCGCGCTGCGCGCCGACGTCGTAGATGAGGTGGCCGGCGCCGTCGGGCCGGGCGGCGGGGTTCAGCGCGTGCGGGGCCTGCGCGCCGGGGCCGAGCAGGTGGACGACCGCGAGCCCGCGCGCGACGAGGGCGTCGGCGATGAGGCGGCGGTGACACCGCCACCAGAGCGTCTCGGCGCACAGGAGGGCCATTCGCCGTCCAGCGCGCGCTTCCGCCTCGAGCTCGGAGAGCGCGCGCCGGAACGCGGCGGTCTCCATGTGATCGGCGTAGGCCCGGAAGCTCGCGTTCTCCCAGGCGACGTGCGGCGAGTCGGCCTGCCCGGTCCGCCGTCCGCCGAGGGCGTCGCCGCGGAAGACGTAGGTCACCCCGAGCCGGGGCAGCGCCTCGGCGAGCGCAGCGCGGCCGAGGTGAGGGGAGCGGCTCGATCCCGGGAACCTCCGGACGTCGATCAGCGTGTCGGCCGGCCCCTCGCCGAGCAGCTCGACGAGCTCCTCCACGCTGCGGGTGCCGTGGCCGACGGTGAAGACGGTGTCCACGGGGAAGAGCTTTGCGCCCCGGCGGCGCGCGGGCAACGCCGGGAGCGGGGCGCCCGCGCGCGCTACCCGATCGAGCGCAGCAGATGATCGAGCGCCCGGCGCTCCTCCGCGTCGGTGACCGACTGGAGCGCCCGGTTCACCTCGCCGACGGCGGCCGCCGCCAGCAGCGCGACGGCCGCCGGGTCGGGCGCCCCGCGCGCGCGCAGCCACGCGAGCGCTTCGTGCTCGGTGTTGACGACGATGTGGCTCCGGCTCGCGTCGTAACGGATCGGCCGCCCTGAGCGGCCCTCGACGACGGCGCGCACCGGGGATCCCTCGAGGTTCATCCGGACGATGGCCTCGTGGAGCGCGGCCGCGAGCGGGCTCCCGGCCGCCGCCTCCTCCCCCTCGGGCGTGGCGCCGGGCACCGGCGCCGCCTCGCCGCCGAGCAGGCCGAGCACGCTGCGCCACAGCGCGATCGCCCAGGCCCGCGCGCCGCTCGAGTCGGGCGGCGCCTCCGCCGCGGGCGCCTCCGCGCCGCCCGTGGCCGCGGGCGCCTCCGCGCCGCGGGCGCCCGCGGCGGGAGGGCCCGCGCTCGCGGCGGGAAGACCCGTCCCGGAGGCGGGCTCGATCTCCGCCGCGATCGCCACGGCCGGGGCGGGCGTCGCCGCGAGGGCGCCGAGCTCGCGCAGCGCGCCGGGGGCGGCGCGGTGGCGCAGCACCTCGACAAGCGGCGAGCCGTCGTCGAGCAGCACGAACGGCGGCGAGCCGTCCGGGAAATCGCCGTCCGCGCTCCCCCGGCGATCGGAGATCCACAGGCAGCCGCTCGCCACGAGCTCGGCGCGGACCGCCGCCGGGCCGACGCTCTCCCCGGAGGCGGTCCGCGCCGCGAGCTTGCCGCCGGAGAGGCGGCCGAGCAGGTGCAAGTTCCACAGGTACGGCGCTGCGGCCGCCTGATCCGAGAGCTCGGCCGCCATGGAGGCCGCGGCCTCCATGGCGAGCTCCGCGATGGCGTCCCAGCGCCCCTCGCGCAGCGGCCACACGAGGAGCCTCCCCTCGACCGGCGCGAGCGGGGCCACGCCGGTCGTCCCGGAGCCCACGCCCGTCCCGCAGCGCAGCGCGACGGGGGTGAAGCCGCCGTCGCGCTCCTCGCCGCCCCCGCGGCCCTCGCCGAGGATCGCCGCGGAGGGCGCGGCGACGAGCACCTCGGGCGCGCGCGGCCACCGCGCGGGCAGCCACAGCGCGCCGGTCACGAACAGCGGCCGGGGCCAGGTGATGGCGACGTCGATCCACCGCGTCGCGAGCGCGTCGCCGGGCGGCGCGAGCCGGGCGCGCATCCACCGCGCGGCGGCGTCGCGCACCGCCTGCCGGAGCCTCGACGCGTCCCCGCGGGCCTTGAGCCCGTCGAAGGCGCGGTTCGGCTCGAGCGCGTCGTCGTTGACGGCCGCGCACAGGGGCCACCCGTCGCCGGCGTCGAGCGCGCAGAGCGGGCGGCGCCCCACGTGCACCGCGATGCCCGCCGCCCCGGCGTGCTCCGGGGCGAGCAGGCCGATCTCGCCGTGCGCGGGCGGCGCGCCCTCCTGCGCGCCGGCCGGCCGCTCGAAGGGCAGGATCGCGAAGTACGCCGCGCGCGCGGCCGCGTCGAGGCCGACGGCGGCGAGCGGCGGCGCCGTGAGGCGCTCCTCGGCCGCGCGATCGCGCGCGACCGCGTCGGTGATATCGTTGACGATCACGGCGGTCGCGAGCTGCAGCCGCTCGGGCCTGCTCAGCGCGAGGACCGGCCGCTCGTAGCGCTGCTTCGGGTAGGGCGGCGGCGTCGAGGTGCACAGCCACTCGGCGCGCGGCTCGCGCCGGAGGTCGTCGAGCGAGAAGAGGTTCCCCTCGATGTCGTGGAAGAGCTGCGCGCGCGCCGCCTCCGCGACGACGCGCTTGCCCTGGGCCAGCGTCTTCAGGACGGCGCGGCGCGCGTGGCCCCGCGCGAACGGCGGCAGCTCGTCGAAGCGCGGCGCCAGCGCGATCAGGTGGCGGCCAGCGGCCTTCGCGAGGCGCGTCAGGATCGCGCGCGAGGCGTCCCTCGACGGGTCCGCCGCGCCGGCGCGCACGAGGAGGCGGAGCGGGATCGGCAGCTCCACCTCCACGCGCCGCTCCGCGCCGTCGGGGCCGACGAAGCGGGCGTCCGACACCGGGCCCTCGACGATCTCGATCTCGCCTTCGAGCCCCGGCACGCCGAGCGCGGCGGCGCTCACCCGCAGCAGCGGGTGCGAGGGCGCGCCTGGCAGCGCGAGCGGCGCGCGCGGCGGGCCAGCGGCCCCGCGCGGGCCATGCTCCTGCAGCGCCTTGCCGGCGGACGCGCGGCGCTCCTGCTCGGCCGCGGCGCGCTGCCGCCGTGCCGGCACCCCGCTCTGCGCCAGCAGGGCGCGCCCGCCGGCCCACCGCATGAGGGCCGCGCGCTCTCGCGGGTTGCGGGCGACGAGGGGGTGCCAGGAGAGCGTCTCGAAGCCGGGCGCCGCGTCGAGCACCGGGATCGGCGCGGGCGCCGGGTGCGTCGCGTCGAGGGTCTCGAGCGAGCACGCGACCTCCTGGCCGCGCGCGTCGAGCATCCCGAGCAGCGGCAGGCGCCGGATGCGGGCGGCGAGCTCGCTCCGGGCCGCCTCGAGGGGCGCGCTTCTGAGCGCCCGCGCGCGCGCCTGGAGCGCCTGCACGCTGTCGAGGAGGTAGGCGCTCACGCGGGCGTCGGGCCTGCCGCGCGGATCGCCCCGCAGACCGAGCCGCGCGCGCGCCGCGGCGTCGCCCTCCAGCGCGGCCACGAGCGCCTCGCAGAGCGCGCACTCGACCGCGTGGACGGCGGCGTTGTTGCGCGGCGACAGGAGGCCGTCCCAGGCGCTGTTCGGCGCCGCCGCGTCGTCGTCGATCGCGATGGCGGCGGGGCTGAACAGCGGCGCGGCCTCCAGGGTGGCGAGGGGCCGCGACGCGTGGTGCCACACCTCCACCATCGCGTCGCTCGGCGTGGCGAGCGCGAGGAAGCCGGGGCCGCTGACCTCGAGGACCGGCGCGCCGGCGGGGATCGCCCCGAGCCTCTCCAGGGACGCCGCGAGCGCGCGCCGCCGCGCCGGCCCTCGCGCCGCGAGCTCGTCCTCGGTGAAGAGCCCCGGGGCGTAGGGGACGAGCTCGCGCTCCGGGAGCGCGGCGGCGAGCCAGTCGAGCTCGCGCTGCGAGACGGCGAGCACCGGCCTCCGGTCGGGCGCGCGCCCCCGCGCCTCGGGCGGCGCCGTGCAAAGGCCGCGCGTCGTCCGGGAGAGCACGGAGAGGCCGTTCAGGCTGACGAACAACCCCGCCGTGAGCGTGGGCCAGATCCGCGCGTCCAGGAGGCCTTCGAAGCTCGAGGGCGCGAGGCCGTCGTCCGGGGCCGGCGCCGCGCCGCCTCCGCGCCCGGGGCCGCCGTCCCCGGGGCCGAGGCGCGGAGGCGCGCAGAACACCGCGCCGATCGCGGCGCGCAGCGCGGGCCTCACGCGCGCGAGCTCGCTCTCGGGCGCAGGCGCGGATGTCGTCGAGCCTGCGCCTGGCCGAGCGTCCCCCGGGCCGAAGAGCCGCTTCGCCTCGCGGTCGGCCGCGGCGAGCGCGACCTTCAGCGCGTGGCGGACGGCGCGCCAGAAGCGCGCGTCGCGCTCGACCCCGTCGTACGCGAACCGCGGCCGCACGCGCCCCTTCCACGCGAGCGCGATCTCGACGGGCAAGGGGACGGCGGCGGGATCGAGCTCCACGGTCTCGAGGTGCCGCCCCTCCACGAACACCCGGACCTCCGCGCCGCGCGGGGGCTCGTGCGCGTCGGCGAAGACCGCGAGCTCGCCGCGGAGGCCGGCGAGCGGCCCTTCGTCCACCTGGAAGGCGTCGCGGAACGCGTGCTCCGGGGAGGGCGGCACGACGGGATCGCCGGTCGCGTGCAGGAGGAACGCCCTGCGGCGCTCGGCGCCGAGCTTCGCTTGCTCGATCATGGCCTCGGCGTCGGCGAGCGGGAGCCCGGCGAGCGCGCGCTCGACGAGACCCCCCGGGCTCCAGACCACGTCGTCGGCCCAGGGGGCGAGCTCCTTCGGGAGCCTCGCGTCGCCGCGGAAGAGGAAGAGCCGCGGCCCATCGTGCGCGTCGAGCGCCGCGAGCGACGTCGGCCGCCCGCGCCCGTCGCGGAGCAGCGGGAGCTCGCGCACGGCCTGCGCCTCGGCGGGCAGCTCGGCGCCCGCCCGCGCTGCCCCCGTCGCGACGCAGGCGAAGGCCGCGAGCGCGTCGGCGAGCCGGCCGCTGTCCTCGTCGACGACGAGCGCGCCGTCGGGGACCGCGCCCTCGCCGTAGACGAGCGCGGCGAGGGCCTTGATGGCGTCGAGCAGCGCGCCGGCCGCCGCCTCGCGGAGCCGCGCGCGGAGGGGCGCGTCCTCGCGCACCGCCGAGCGCGACGCGTTGGTGGGCAGCGCGTCCGCGTCGACGACGACGCGGACCGGGAGCTCGACGCCCTGGTAGGGCGCCGAGGGGAACCGCGGATCGAAGCTCCAGCGCTCGCGGACGAGCCGCACGCCGCGCTCGAGGTAGTCGACGGCGGGGAGGCCCGAGGGCAGGGGAGCGGAGATGGGCGCGGCGAGGGGGCGCGAGCGGGGCGCCGAGCTGGCCGGACCTCCTTCGGGCTCGGGGGGCGCGACGATCTCCAGCGCGGCGCGCGCCGCGCCGCGCACGTGGAACGGCACGCGCACGAGCACCGCGAGGTCGCTGCTCGGGAGAGCGCGGCGCAGCGGCTCGCCGGCGAGCGCGATCGGGATCGGGAAATCGCCGGTGGCCGCGGCGAGGTGCGCCAGCTCGGGCGGGCTATCGCCCGTGATCGCCCGGCGGAGCACCGACCAGCCGAGCCTCCGCCGCACCTCGATGCGCAGGCCGGCCGCGGGCATTCCGGGCGGCCTCGGGACCTCGTCGCAGGCGGGGCCGGCGGCCGGCGCGGGGGCCTCGGCGGGCACCTCGATCAGGGCGGGCGTGAAGCGCACGCGCGTGCAGCTCGCGCCGCTGGCCTCGCTGGACGGCCCCGTCGTGAGCAGGTCGACGCGCGCCGGGCGCAGCCCGAGCGCCGCGTTCACGCCGAGCGCGAGCAGGCGGAGCCTCCGGGACGCGGCGTCGGGCGCGGCGTTGAGCACGTGGTCGAGGAGGCGCGCCAGGGCGGGCCCGTCGGGCGGCTCTCCGTCGAAGGTCACGACGACGTCGTCGGCGTCGTAGCGGAGATCGATCTGCGTCGCGCCCCCGGCCGCGGCGGCGCGGACGAGCTCGAGCAGGTAGAGGTCCAGGTCGACGAGCAGGTGCTCCCTGAGCTTCTGGACGGCGCGGCGGGCATCGACGCGGATCGCGCCGCGGGCGACGATCCGGCTCATCGCGGCGACCCCCTCGGCGCGGGGCGCGCGCCGCCTGCGGGCGCCCTCTCGCCGCGCGCCGCCCCCGCGCGCGGCGGCGGGCTCGCCGAGAGGTCGAGGAGCCGGTCGCTGTCCTCGGGATCGAGCGGCCCCTTGGCCTCGACGAGCAGCGCGCGGGCGAGCAGGTTGCCGGCGGTCACCGCGTCGACGGCGGCGCGCCTGCGCGCGAGGGCCACGGTGTCGCTCTCGATGTTGAGGTAGAGGGCGTGTCCGGGCGGGAAGCGCGCCGCGCGGCGCACGACCTCGCGCGCCGCGTGGCAGCTCTGCTCGGGCCCGGCGCGCTCCCCGCTCCCGGGCAGGAGGAACCCGCTGCGCTGGCGGAGGGCGCCCTCGACCTGGCAGAGGCTCACCCGGGCGACCCCGTGCCGGGCGCGCGCGAGCGCGTCGGCGATCACCTGGAGGAGCACCGCGTCGGCCGCGCGGGCGCGTTTCGGCTCCTCGCGCTCCTCGCGCACGAGCAGGTAGGCGGCGTGCGCCTTCTCGACGCGCGCCGCCGGGAAGCACCGCTTCAGCAGCGCCCTGGTCGCGGGGTGGTTGCACAGCACGACGGGCAGCCCGCTGCGGGCCATGGCCGCGGTCAGCGCGTCGGATCGCCTGGCCACGAGCAGCGGCTCGCGCCCCGGCGTGAGCGCCCGGAGCCCCGCGCGGCTCCGGTCGCCTGCGACGGGGCTCGCGAGCGGGAACGGGATCTCGTCCGGATCGAGCGCGGTCGGCGGCGACAGCGCCGCCTCCAGCATCGCCGCGTAGGCGGCGGCGCCCTCGGCCTCGCCGGCGGCTGCCGCGGCCGCGGCCTGCGGGAGGCGGGCCGCGAGCTCGCGCCGGAGCGGACCTTTGACGAGCTCGCGCACGCGCGCGATCGCCTCCCAGAAGGCGTCGTCGCGGCGCACGTTATCGCGGCTCAGGGTGTGCTGGAGGTGGGGGCTCATCACCTTGAACCGCACGCCCGAGAGCCCGCCGAAGAGCTCGTCCGCGGTCTCGAACAGGGTGAGCCCGCGGTTGTAGAAGCCGGCGAAGCTCTGGCCGTGCTCGACGGCGGGGTCCCCGCTCGTGGGCTGTGCGAGGTGCTGAGCGCCGGCGGAGGGGCCGACCACGACGGTGGTCTCTTCCTCGACGGAGGTCACGGAGACGGGCGCTGCGATGGCGAGCGGCGCGTCGATGCGCAGGGCGCCCGTCCGGGAGCCCCCCTCGTGGTCTGCGATGCTCAGGGTGATCTCGCGGTCGGCGTGGCGGCACCAGCGGCGGAGCGCGGCGTGCGCGCGGCGCGCGTGCTCCACGAACGCCTCCCGGTCGAGCCGCTGGATCAGGGTCACGCGCGTGCCGCTGCCCTGGCGCGGGCCGGCGTCCTCGAGCTCGTAGCTCGTGTCGCTGTGCAGCCGGAGGAGCCATGCGTTTCCGTCGCGCCACGTCTCGACGTCGACCTGCTCTGGCTGGAGGGCGAACACGGAGACGAAGCCGACGCCGTATTTCCCGATCTTCGTCGCGTCGCCTTCCTTCGACGAGTTGAAGAGGGTGAGCAGCGGGCCCTCGATGTCCTCGCGGCTCATGCCGCACCCGTCGTCGGTGACCGAGGTCGCGCACGCGCCGGGCAGCGTCTCGACGCGCACGGCGATCTTCCGCGCGCCGGCGTCCATGCCGTTCTGCACGAGCTCCCGCAGGAAGGCGTAGGGGTCGGCGAACTGCTGCACCATGTCGGCGACCGGGCCCGGGGGCGGCGGCGGGGGCGCGGCGCGGTCCTCGCGAGAGGAGCGGTAGGGGGCCATGCGTCCTGCGAGGCTATCACACGGGGGGAGCCGCGGTTGGAAGGGTGCCTGCGGGGCTGGAGGGGTGGAGTCGCTGCGAGAGATCCGGAGTCCTGGGCGGGAGGGCGGGAAGGCTGCTGGGGGCCTCTACCGCGCGGCGCTCGGGTCGAGTCCTGTCTTGGTCTAGCGTGCAGCCTTGTGAGCGGATGCCCACCCCCGGCCCGTGCTCGGCGCTCCGCGCCTGCGCGCGGTCCGCCCCTCCCAAATCGCGCGCTCCGCGCGCTCAGGGAGGGGTGCGCCGTCCCGCATATCCAGGTGGGAACCTGAGAGGGAGAGCAGGCGGGCAAGTCGCGTCAGGACGTGATGCCCAGCAAAAAGAGGGCGTCGGCCCAGAGCGGCCACAGCGTGCGGTACGGGTGCGTCGCCAGCACCACGCCGCCGCTCGGCAGGCGCCGCACGTGGTAGGGGGCGTGTTGCTCGAGAAACCGGACGTGTTTGCGCGTGGTGAGGTCCACGTCGTGCGCGGGCGCGCCCTCTGCGATTATCTTCATGACCTCGCGGGCATAGGGCTCCACGGCGCACCATTCATCGTCCGGGAGCGCGGACGCCTCAAGCGCGTCGAGAAGCACTTCCGGTGCAGTATCAACGGCCCGTAGCACTGCTTCCCGCGAGACCTCAGCGCCGCCTTTGACTGCGATGCGCGCCCCGTGCGGAGCAGCGTCGACGCGCGCACGCAGCGCGTCCATCGACAACCCCGCGGCGCGTTCCACCTTGTCGCCGTCGTGCAGGTGCACCCACGAGAGAGCTAGATCACGCACGACCTCCGTGGCTGTCGCGTGGTAGGTCGCGCCGATTTCGATCGGGGCGCCCCAGTGCCCGAGCTTCGTACATCCTCCGGTCGTTACGCGCCTGCTCGCGCCTGGCGCGCATAGGCGGAGCAGGAGATCCTCCACGTCCTCTTGGACAACGAGTGACGCCATGGCCGCCTCAATCTCGACCGATCTCGCGTTGGCGAGCAAGCCGACGGGCAGGCGAAGCGGGAGCAGTTCCTCCTTGTCGAACGGCGACATGCCGAGAGGACCTGAGGCGCCGCGGCGGAGCTGCCCGTCGCCGCAGCAGTGGCCGCTGAAGCCTAGCCCACGTCCGGAGCTTAGCGTCACGCCGAAGGACGCCCAAGCGTACGCGTCCGTGCCGAACTGGGCATGCAGCGTCGCAGCGACTTCGTCAATAGGAATCTCATCATGCCATGTCGAGAATATCGACAGGCTGCTACAGAACCGCCACGGGTGAACGAGAGCCGACAGCGCCGCTGCAAATGCGTCGATTCTATCCGACTCGTCACACCACGCGAAGAACGAAGGGGTTGATTCCCTCAAAACCCGCTGACCGCTTGACTCGCTCATATCTCGATGATCCTGACAAAATGCTTAAACCCTCTCCGGAAATCTGAACGGTCTTGCCTGTGGCCTTGTCGAATAAATAGCCATTCTTGATAATCTTGTTGTGATCGTCGAACGCCACGCCCTTCTTGATGATCATCTCGACTCTTGTGATGTCGCCGGCGAGCCCCTTCTCTTTCAGCGCCTTCAGAGCGTTCGTCAACTGTTTGATCGCTTCCTGGACGTGCGTCCCACTTTTCGCCTCGCTCACTGCCAGTTTGTTCCCTCGGGTCACCGTCACAAAATCGGGCGCCTTCGCGATGTCGCTGTAGGGAGGAGCCGTCCTCGGTATACCCAGCACCGTGCGCACGCCGTCGTCGCCAACGCCGATCAAGGCCCGCCCATCGTCCAGTAGGAACTTGGCCGCTCTGCGCTCGAACGCGTCGATAAACTTGGTGGTGACCGCCCCGCGCAGCGTCTTGTATGATGTGCGTCGGGGTGCGCGCAGTGCTGTCGCGAGCTCCTCGCCCATCTGCGCGATCTCCTCGGCAACCCGAATCGCATCCGGCGTCAGCCCGCCGGCGCGACTGACCGCGCGCCACATCGGCCCGATCGCCCCGAGCCCGAACCCCACCCCCGAGAAGATCCGCTCCTCGTCGCTGAGCTCCTCCCCCGACGGCAAGCACCACGCCTTCCCGGTGACCGCCTCGCACAGGTCGAGCGCCGGCCCGACCACCGGCACGAACCCGACCCCGATGCGCGTCGTCGCATGCACCAGCGTCTGCATCACCTCCGCGTACGCCTCGAACCCCTCGGCGACCGTCGACATCGCCCCCGCGAACGCGCTGATCGTCTGGTAGAGCTGCGTCTGCTCCAGGTCGAGCCCGCCCCCCGTCCACAGGTTGAGGTTGTCCTTCATCTGGTCCGCGAGCGCATCGAACCGTGGCTTCAGCACCGTGTCGACCTGCGCCCGCAGGTCCGCCGGCACCGGCGTGTCCACGAACCAGTCCGACGCATCCATGTACCGCCGCACGACCGCCGTGATCCGGTTCTGCGCCTTCAGGAACGCGTTCGTCTCCGCCAGCGACACGCCCATCCGGTCGCGCAGCGCGATCTCCAGCGCCGCGCTGTTGGCCCGCCACGCCCGCACGTTCGCCACGAAGTCCGCCCGCGCGACCACCACCCCGCCGCTCACGTCGGCCTCCAGCGCCGCGATCACGCCGTCCGCATACGCCGCGTACGGGTCTCTCCCCTCCTCGAACGCCCCCTCCACCTCCGCGATGTCCGGCACCTCGACCCACGGCACCTCGCTCTCCCCGAGCGCGTACGCCCACGGGTCGTCCGGGTTCCACCCCTCGGCGCGCGCGTCCTGCGTCGCGAGGTCCGCCACCTCGTCGGCCTGCGCGCCGAACTCGTCGATCAGCCGCGCGAGCTCGTCTTCCAGGTCGCTGACGCTCTTCTTCAGGTCGTCGACGAGCTGCTCCATCGCCGCCCGCGTCTCCGCGTCGACCACGTCCTTGTACCGGTCGAGGATCGCGTCGAGGTCGGTCCGCGAGATCTCGTCCAGCGGCCGGTTCACAAGGTCGTGCAGCTCCAGATCGAGCTGCCGCAAGAGGTCCATCCTCGCCCGGAGGTCGGCGACCTTGGCAGCGTTGCGGAGGATGGATTCCATCAGCTTCCCGATCGCGACCTCCAGCTCCGCGATGTCGCGCGCGAGCGCCGGGTTGACCTCCGCGAGGCTCAGGTCCACGTCGGTGTCGCCCTCGAATCCGGTCCCATCGCGGCGGACGTCGAAGAGCGGCTTGTTGAGCCCGAGCGGCTCCGAGACGAGGTGCACCACCTCGTGCGCATGGGTACACCAGTCGCCGCCGTTCACGGTGTGAACCACGAAGTGGAACCCGTTCCTGCCCGTGTGCAGCAGCACCGAGTCGAACTCCGCCTCGAACGTGTTGTTCTGGGCGCCGTCGGCTTCGAGCTGCAGCGCGTCCGGTGCCGAGTACGTGGGCAGGGGCGTCTGGTTCACCTCGAACAGGGCCTCGCCCTCATGCTCCAGCTCGGCAATAGCGCACGAGGTCACGTCCTGGCGCTGGTTCCAGCGCAAAGTGTACGGCGTGCGGCTGCCGGCCCATGCGAACGACGGCGCCAGCACCGCCAGCATCGTGACCAGCGCGACGAGCTTCTGGAACGCGGCGGCGTTCCGGCCGCGCATCGCGGCGAGCTGCATGAAGACCGAGGCGCTCCGCCCGCGCAGCACGACATTCTTGGAGCTTCTCATGTCCCCTCCGCCCCGCGCACGGCGGCGTCATACGCCATCGCAGCGCCCTTCACGTCGCCCGCGTCGAGCCTCGCCTGCGCTGCGTCGAGCTCCGCCGCGGCCATCCCCTGCTCCCGCAGCGCCGCGAGGCCCGCCGCGATCTTCTGCGGCAATCCCGTCCTGAGCTCGGCCTCCGCGGCGTCGAACTGCCCTCGGAACGCCGCGCACCCCGCCTCTCGCCACGAGGATGCCGCCGCCTCGCAGAGCGGCCGCATCTGCACCAGCGCCACGAGCTCCCCGCACCGCTCGGCCAGGAGCGGCAGCCCGAGCCGCTCGCTCACCGGCGGCGCCGCGGAGAGCGTCGCGACCCGCGCGCGCGCTCCCTCGCCGAACACCTCCGACGCCTTGCGGCTCCGCGCCCGCGCGATCGCCTCGCGCGCGCCCTCGTCCCTCTGGAGTGCGACGAGCGCCTGCCGGCGCAGCGCGATGCCGCCGAGCAGCGCCGTCGCCGTCGCGTCGCTCCGGCCGACCCGCCGCTGCACATACCCGAGCATCGCATTCAGCGACCGCAGTGCCCCCGACGTCATGTCCGGCGGCGCCGCGCCATGCGTCGCAAGGAACTCCCTGTGCGGCGTGAGCGCCTCCTCCGACGAGACAGCGAGCGCCTGGAGCTCCGCCGACAGCGTCATCACCTCCGCGGCGAGCTCGCTCGGCGCGCGGCTCGCCTCGCGCGCCGCCGCGAGCACCGCCTGCTCCACGCCGTCGAGCTCGTCGATCATCGATCGCGATGCCTGCGCCGAGAACGCCGCGTACGCCGCCGTCTCCGCCGCCTCGGTCGCGCGGTAGGCGGCGAAGCGCGCGGCCGCGCCCGCGTACCTGGATTGCAGCGGCGCGCCCTCGTCCCTGGCTCGATCGAGGATGGCCTGCACGGCAGCCATCGCCTGCTTGTCCGCCGCGATCGCGGCGATGAGCGGCTCCCTCTCGGCGCTCGCCTTGCCGGTCATCGCCTCGTTGAAGTTGTCGGCTGCATGGATCGGCTCTGCCTGGAGGGCCTCCTCCTGGCTATCCCTGATGAGCCGGAGCAGCTTACCGAGCTCGCCATGGAGCGTCGCCCGGAGCGACTCGGCGTGCTTCTTCTCGCCGCGAACATAGGACACGACCCGATCGATGGTGTCGAACCAGGCCCCGAGCTCCGCCTCGTGCGCGATGAGCTCGTCGGGCGTCACGCGACCCGACCACCGCGCCCACATGAATATCGGCAGCTCGCCGTCCGCCTCGGCCTTGCTCCACGCGCTGGCCGGGCCCTCGCTCGCGTCGACGCAGTGCTCGACGACGCCGGTATTCGGTATCGCGCAGATCCTCCCGCTCAGGGGCTCCTCGCGATCCCACAGGCACCCGGGCGCCATCGCACCAAGCACCAGGGCGGCAAGGGCCGCCGCAACGATCGTCACCAATCGCGCCATTCTCATCTCATTGCCTCCACCCCGCGACTTTTCTCGCCAAAGCACGCTCGCCCGCACGTTCTCCAGGTGCAAGCGTCCTCACGAAAGCGGTGGGACATTGCTCGGCCGAGGAGCACGCCCTCGAGCGCCATGTCGTCCGTCGTCAGCGCACGGACCGTCGCCGGACGGGGGAGGTGTCTTCCGATGCATCCGACGGGAGTTCGTGGTGACGCCAGCGCCGTCCACCGAAGCGCAGGGGACGCAGGGACGTGTGGGGCTCGACGCAGCAGCCGGTCCACAGGCGACGAGCCCAGGGCGAGACGACGCTGGAGCCGCTCCGCGGGCGACGTGCCCGGGGCGAGACGACGCTGGAGCCATCAGAAAGGCGAGGTCCGGCGGCGCCGGGGCCGCCGATCGCTTCGGAAGGGCTGCGCCCGCGGCGACGCCTGAGGGGAACGGTTCAGAGCGCGCTTCGCCGCGGGATCATCGCGTTTCCCGGCCGTGGCAGCGCGATCTGGGGAGCGTAGGGGCCGCTCTCGGGCGCGGCCGGCGGTCAGTCGCCTTCGAGCGGCGGAGGCGATTCGGGCGAGGCGGGCTCCTCGGGGGGCAGCGCGTCGTCCTCCTCGGCTGCGGTCCGGCCGGGCCTGCGGCCGGAGGGGCGCACCTTGGCGGCGAGATCCTCGAGGCCGGCGAACGTGAAGCTCGCGGCGAGCAGCGTGGCGCCCTGGCCGAAGCTCTTGTCGCTCTTGCGCATGGCGTTCTGCTTCGCGCGCAGCGTGGCCTCCTTCTCGCGCTCCTCGGTCGCGACCTTCGCGAGCGCCTTCTTCAGCGCCGGCAGCTCGGCCGCGATCTCGTCGGCGAGCGCGGCGCGATCGAGCTTCATCGACGCGCGCCTCGGCTTCGGGAGCTTGATCTCCGCGTCCCGCAGGGCGCTCGCGACCCGCTCGCCGGCCGTGACGAGCACGGAAGGATCCTCGGCGACGGCCCCGTCAAGCAGCAGCTTGCGCAGGCCCGCCGGCCCGAACGCCGCGTCGACGGCGGCGCGCCCGTCGACGAGCACCGAGCGCAACCGGGCGGCCGCCTCGTCGCGCGCCTCGCGGGGCGCGGCGTCGTCGGCGAGCTCGCGCTCGTGCGCGTCGTCGGCCGCCACGAGCGCGGCCGTGTCCGTGGCGAGCCGGCGCGCGACGAGGCGCATGAGCAACGCCACGTCGGGCATCTTCTCGCCGGACCTCAGGCAGGGCGCGAGCTCGGCCGCAATCCCCTTCGCGATCTCCTCGGCGTGCGTCTCGGCCGACGCGGCCACGGCGCGGCTGGACTTGTCCCTGTCAGTCACCAATTTCGACGCCATCCATCCCTCCTTGTCGGGGAACGCGGCCGGAACGGCCGCAACATGGCCGACAGGCTCGTTGATCCGCGAGCGCATCGCAAGAGCCGGCGAGAGCCGGAACGATGCTCACCGCTGCCGGCTAGAGCTCCTCGGAGTGCGCGGCGCCGGGAGGCTCCGCGATCGCGACCCGTGGTTCGATCTCTCTCCACCTTTGCACCAGCGCTGGGTTCACCTTCCTTCGCCCGCTTTCCGCCAGCTCCGGCGTCGTTGTCCTACCCGGTGTTTCCGGGGGGAATGGCTCCCCCACCACGCCTCGGTATCGACGCCAACCTGCTGCTTTCGTTACGCTTCCGGATCCAGCCCATGACTCGTCCCGAAGATGCTGCCCGGAAGTGGCTCGCGACGATCGGTGGAAGGCGAAGTATGAGGAGCCGCAGACGCCGAGTACGAGCGAATTGCCACAGGTTCCGGAAGGATGGGCAAGAACTTGCCTCGGGCAGATCACGAGCTTGGTCACGAGCGGGTCACGCGGCTGGGGGGATCGCTATTCCGATGTTGGTCCGTTTTTGGTTCGCACACAGGATATCAAGACCGACCGTCTGGTGCTTGAAAACGTGGCGCGTGTGGATCTGACTGGAAGCGAGGAGGGAACACGTACACGCGTCAAAAAGGGCGATCTGCTCGTTACCATCACTGGTGCCAATGTTACGAAAACAGCTAGTGTAGTCATGGATTTGGGGGAGGCATACGTAAGCCAGCACGTTGGGCTCGTTCGGCCGATTCTGGTCGAGAGCGCCGCGTTTCTCCATGCCTGGATCGTGTCACCCACGCACGGGCGTCGGCGGCTGGAGCAAGTTGCCTACGGAGCGGGAAAACCGGGGCTCAACCTCGACAATCTTCGCGAACTCCCCATCGCGCTTCCACCCCTCTCTGAACAGCGTCGCATTCTGGCCGAGATCGATCGCCTCCTCTCTGTCGCTGAGGAAGTCGAGCAAGCCGTCCGCGCCCAGCTCACTCGCGCCCAGCTCCTCCGCCAATCCGTCCTGAAGAGCGCCTTCGAGGGCAAGCTCGTCCCTCAAGATCCGAACGACGAGCCGGCGAGCGCCCTGCTGGATCGGCTTCGCGCCGCGCGCGCGACGGCGCCCCCCGCGAACGGCGCGGGCAGGACCTCCCGCAGGGGCCGCGCTAAGGTGGTCCAGGCGGACGAGGGAGGGCTCGACGATGGGTGAACGATCCAGGACCACGAAGCGCGCCGCGTCCGGCAGGCAGTTCGACGGCGCCCGGCACGTGATCCGTTTCACGGGCGAGGAGGTCGCGACGCAGCGTGGCCCTTTCCTGCGCGACTTGCTCGACATCCTCGTCGACGGAGCCCAGCAGGCGACGCGCCTGCAATCGACGGCCGCAGCACCGCGCCGGGCACGGCCACCCTCGAAGGGCTCGGCCGCCTGTTCCGCCATGGCGTGGACAGCATGGAGCTGATCAACGGCCGGACGCTTCGTATCGACCCGGGAGGCGTCGAGGCGATCCGCGCGCTGCGCCAGCGAACGCCGGAGGACCGACGCGTCGTGATCGGGGGCAAGCTCGACGCGATCCGTCACGGCGATCGCTCCTTCACGCTCGTCCTCACCTCGGGTGAGACCCTGCGAGGCCTCGCCGCCGAGTCGATGGATCCGGCGGACCTCGCGAGGCTCTTCGGCCAGCCGGCGATCGTCTCGGGCATCGCCAAGTTCCGGCCCTCTGGCAAGGTGCTGCGCGTCGAGGCCGAGCGCATCGACCCGGCGACGGGCGACGTGGCGGCCTGGTCGACGATGCCGCGGCCTCTCGACCTGCCAGTGCACCTGCACAGGTTCCATGTGCCGCAGGGGCCCGGCTCCGGCGTCGCAGCCATCCTCGGTGCGATTCCGATGGATGACACCGAGGAGGAATTCCATGCAGCGCTGGAGGAATTCTTCTCGTGACGTGCCGGAGCGGCCGGTTCTCCTCGACACGGATGTGGTGCCGCAGCTGGCCGCTAACGCCTCGGTCTCGGCTCGCGCACCACGTCGAAGGTCACAGCGTAGTGCGGCGGAGCCTGCTGAGTCGAGGAGACCGCGACTGGCAGACACCGAGCGGCATAGGTGGTGCCATCGCCCTTCTTCGTCTCCTCGGACATGGCGTACCCCGTACAAGCCGCCGACATCCGTATCGACGGCATCACCTACATCCCGGATCTCTACGAGTCCCGCCGCAGGACGTAAGGACATGGCCAGCGAAAGTCACAAAATGAACAAGAGGCAATGCCTCGGAGCTGCCGAAGCACCTCCTTGGCCGAGCCTCCGAGGGTCATCGTGCAACAGCATCCCCTTTCGCGTCAAGTGGACAAGCGGCCCCGTCTAAAGCCGCGTCCCGCGAGCCGAGACACCCAATGAGCAACCCCTCCGCCCAGATCGTCCAGAAGCTCTGGTCCTACTGCAACGTCCTGCGCGACGACGGCCTCTCCTACGGCGACTACGTCGAGCAGCTCACGTTCCTCCTGTTCCTGAAGATGGCGCACGAGCGCACGCAGCCGCCGTGGAACCACAAGCCGTTCATCCCGGCAGGTCACGACTGGCCCGCGCTGCTCGCCAGGGACGGTGACGCGCTCGAGGTCCAGTACCGCAAGACGCTGGACCACCTCGGCCGGCAGCCGGGCATGCTCGGGGTCATCTTCCGCAAGGCGCAGAACAAGATCCAGGACCCGGCGAAGCTGCGCCGCCTCGTCGCGGATCTCATCGACCGCGAGCAGTGGACGACGCTCGACGCCGACGTGAAGGGCGACGCCTACGAGGGGCTGCTCGAGAAGAACGCGCAGGACACCAAGGGCGGCGCGGGACAGTACTTCACGCCGCGCCCGCTCATCCAGGCCATCGTCGAGGTCATGCGCCCGGGGCCGACGACACGATCTGCGACCCGGCCTGCGGCACGGGCGGCTTCCTGCTCGCGGCGCACGACCACGTCGTCCGGACGCACACGAGCCTCACCCGCGAGCAGAAGAAGCACCTGAAGCTCGGCGCGCTCCGCGGCGTCGAGCTCGTCCCCGGCGTGACCAGGCTCTGCGCGATGAACCTGCTCCTCCACGGCATCGGGCCGAGCGCCGACGAAGGGCAGCCGCCCATCGAGACCCGGGACAGCCTCGCCGCCGATCCGGGCTCCCGCTACTCCATGGTCCTGACCAACCCGCCGTTCGGGAAGAAGTCGAGCGTGATGGTCCTCACGGAGGAGGGCGATGAAGCCCGCGAGGCGCTCACCGTCATGCGCGAGGACTTCTGGGCGACGACGAGCAACAAGCAGCTCAACTTCGTCCAGCACGTGAAGACCATCCTGGCCATCCATGGGCGCGCGGCCGTCGTCGTGCCCGACAACGTGCTCTTCGAGGGCGGGGCAGGGGAGACGATCCGCCGCAAGCTGCTCCACGACTGCGACGTTCACACGCTGCTCCGGCTCCCCACAGGCATCTTCTATGCGCAGGGCGTGAAGGCGAACGTGCTCTTCTTCGACAAGAAGCCCGCCAGCGAGAAGCCGTGGACGAAGAAGCTCTGGGTCTACGACCTCCGCACGAACCAGCACTTCACGCTCAAGACCAACCCGCTCGCGCGCGCCGATCTCGACGACTTCGTCGCTTGCTACAAGGCCGGTGAGCTGCACAAGCGGCGGGCGACGTTCTCCGAGAAGCATCCAACCGGGCAGTGGCGAGCCTACGACTATGCGGAGCTCATCGCCCGGGACAAGTGCAGCCTCGACGTCTTCTGGCTGAAGGACGAGAGCCTGGAGGCCTCCGAGAACCTGCCGGCGCCGGACGTGATCGCCGGAGAGATCGTGGAGGACCTGCGGGCCGCCCTCGAGCAGTTCGAGACGGTGGAGGCCGATCTGAGGGCGCGAGCGTCGGCCGGGAGCACCTCGCCGTGAGGACCTCCCTTCGTGACCCCACCCGGTCCGTCCCCCGGGGCGTCCCCTCTGTGTGACCGCTCGCGACCGCTGAGCTACCCTGCCGCCGTCGCCGTCCTGCACCGTCAACGAGAGTGTGCTTGGGGTGCGTGGCGCCACGGCCTGCGGACCGGCCGCGGGGTCGAGGTGGACGCCGGCGAGCGCGCGATCGCGGCACCTCGCGGGCTTCTACTCAGCCACGCCTGGTTGGTCGGCTTCAACGGGGCCGCCGCCTGCGCGGTGGAAGGTGGCCGACTTGAGGAAAGGGAAGCGTCCGGACAGGTAGGCCCCTACCGCCGCGCCCCGCGACAGGGCAGGCTGATCTCGGCACCACGCGGCGTTACACTCCCGGTCAAAGCCGCATAGACAAGCGAGTTCATCCATGGAATCCAGCCCGAACAGCGATCTCTATGTTGCCGTTATACTCTACGAGTCTTGGTCGCCGGACCCATCGTACACCCCCATGTACGAAGAGTGCTTCGCGCTGGTGCGCGCCGAAAGTGAGGAACAGGCACGCGCGCGCGCCGAGCAACACAGCCGTGCGCATGAAACGTGCTTCAACAATGTTCTAGGGCAGGAGATTCACTGGAAGCTGAAGCACGTTGTGGATGTAAGCCGTGTTCTTTCGGACACTCTTGATGACGGCGCGGACATCTACGCGCGACACTTCAAGAGCTATGAGGCTTACCACGCGTTCGAGCCGTTGCTCGGCGGCAGGTTCGACTGACAGATGAATTGCAAGGGGGTGGAGCGTGCGCAGGGCCGTCATTGTCGGGATTGTGCTCTCAAGCCTATTGGGGATTCTTGCGCCGATTCCGCCCTTGTTCGGTCCCACGCTCGCGCTGGCTCAGAGCTGCAACACGAACGAAAACCTCGACGATATTGCGATGTTGTTCATCGGCAGATGTTGCAAGGGATCCATTCTTCGTGAGTTCCCAGGTCAGCTACTGTGGACAACGATCCGAGAGATCCGACGTGGAACAACAGCGGACCACAAGAAGGCTTAGAAGCTGCTGAACGACCGTCGTTTCAGGAGGTAGCTCGAGAGGCGAAGGCTAGCGCACCGAAGCGTAGGTGATCACCGGTGCGACCAGGACGATCGCATCCACGGCGGCAAGCGCCCACGACAGGGAGATAGTGTGGTGACCTTATTCAGGAAACCTCCGAGAACCTGCCGGCGCCGGACGTGATCGCAGGAGAGATCGTGGAGGACCTGCGGTCCGCCGTCGAGCACCGCACCTCTCACCACCTCTCCCGCTCCGGTCCACGCAAGCGGCGCCTTCCCGTCCTCGGCCCACCTCGCCGTAGCTTATTCAGCCGCGAGCCGGCTCACCGTCTTGCCGCGCAGCGCCCGCCACGCTAGCGCTAGCGCCCCCACGTCGTGGCGCGTTTCTCCCGGCTCAATCGCATAACGGCCGCCAGGGAGCTCTTTCGCAGCCTGCTCCGTTCACGCTACACTTATCCTTCTCTGCTCTCTGAGGAGTCGTGAGACTGATGGAATCTGCCCCCAGCGTGTTGCTCGGTGAGCTCTTCGCCCGTTCTGCCGATCTGCTCTTCATCGCCTCGGCCGACGGAGCGCTGCTCCACGGGAGCGGCGGACTCCGCGAGGCGCTGGGCCCCGGGGTCGAGGGGGGCGCGCTCCTCGCGGATCTCGCGCACCCGGACGATCGCGCCGCGCTCTCGGCGGCCTGGTCGTCGCTCCTTCACAGGGACGAGCCCGTCTCGTTCAGCGTGCGCCTGCGCGACGGCGGCGGCGCGTACCGGCCGCTGTCGTGCAGCGCCAGCCGGTCGTCCGACCGAAGCGCCGTCCTCGGCTCGCTCCGCCCGGCGCCCGCGGCCGCGCCGTTGGCCGCCGCGACGCCGATGACCGACGGCGAGCTGAGCACGCTCCGGCTCAAGGCACGCATCCTCGACGGCCTCGCCGAGCACGTGGATCCCTTGACGATATGGGCGCTCGACCGCGACGGGATCTACATCTATCAAGATGGCAAGGCGGTCGCGAAGGCGGGGTTGACACGGGGGCAGTACGTCGGGCGCAGCGTGTACGACCTCTATGCGGCCACCCCGGAGGCCGCCGCCGAGATGCGGAAATGGTACGACGGCCAGGTACGCCGCGGTCGCAGCGAGGCGCACGGCGCCGACTGGGACACCTGGCTCATCCCGCTCCGCAGCGAGCCCGGCGGCCGCATCGACGGCGTGCTCGGGGTCTCGCTCGACGTGTCGGACTCCAGGCTCGTCGAGAAGGAGCTGCGCATCCAGCTCGACCAGATCGCGGCGCAGCAGAAGGTGATCCGCGATCTCTCGACGCCGATCATCGAGGTCTGGGACGGCGTGCTCACGCTCCCCATGGTCGGCACGGTCGACAGCGTCCGCACGGCCGAGGTCATGGACAGCCTGCTCGCGCAGATCGTCGAGAAGCGGGCGCGCTTCGCCATCCTCGACCTCACCGGCGTCGAGGTCGTCGACACCAGGGTCGCGAGCCACCTCATCCAGCTCATCACCGCGATCCGCCTCCTCGGCGCGGACGGCATCGTCGCCGGCATCAAGCCGACGGTCGCCCAGACCATGGTCGCGCTCGGCCTCGACCTCACCCAGCTCAACACGCAACGCAACCTGCGCGCCGCGCTCAACTACGCCATCCGGGCCATGACAGGCGCCCAGGGCGCCTCCTCCGCCGCGAGCCCCGCGCCCGGCAAGAAGCCAGCTCCCTGAGCGGCGTCATCGAGGCGGCTCACTCGTCCACGAGATCGAAGACGATGCCTCCCTGCGTCTTGATCCGGTGAGTCGACCGGTTCGCGCTGTTGACCGGAGAGGGCGTCAGCGGGTTGGGCGCGGCGCCCACGATGACCGGCCGATCCGGGTCGCCGTTCACGAAGGCGATGAGCACCTCGGTCCCCGGCTTGAGCGGGAAATGCGTGCCGTAGTTCGCTCCAGCGTGGTTCTGGAGCATGCGCACCGGCCTGGACGACACGCCGCCGGCAGCCCCCGTATCGAACAGGAACCGGACCATGTACCTGCCCTGATCGTCGATCTGCGCGTCGTTGCCCCCGCCCCCCGGCCCGGCGTCGACGATCCCCGTGACGACGCCGCCGATCCGGGGCGTCGGCGTGACGCGCGGCGGCCGGTACGTGTTCTTGCCCGGGATCGCGCGGAAGGTGTTCACGTAGCGCCGCGGCTCGTCGCCGCCGCCCTGGCCGCCGGCCGCCTGCGACGCGCGGTGCTCCACCTCGACGAAGAGCAGCTCGAGCGACTCCAGGCTCGGGTGCCCTTCCAGCACCGAGCGCCCGCCCGCGCCGATCGCGCACACCGAGCTCCTGCCCGCATACACGAGCTGCGTCGCCTGCCGCTCCTCGGCCCGGACCTGCGCCAGCGCCTTCCCCTCCGCCGGCGTCTTGTAATGGCCGCCGTACTCGACGATGCCGCCCGCATACCCGGTCGAGAGGACGTGCTCCGACGTCAGATCGAGCATCGGTTGCCGGTAGTTGTAGTCGCGGGCCACATACACGCTCGGCACGAGCCGCGATCTCGCCTCGAGCTCGAAGACGTCCCGCGTCTCGCCGCGCTCGCGGAAATGGACGGACTCGGCGCCGGCCGCGGGGTTGAACCCACCGCCGTCGGTGAAGACCATCGTGTCCTGCCCGTCCTGGTGCTCGAAGAAGAAGCTGATCCCGGCGTGCTCGGCCAGGCGGCTGATGAAGGCGAGATCGGTCTCCTGGTACTGTACCGTGAACTCCCGCGGCGGGTAGGTGCCCGAAAGCCTGAGCTCCACGTCGCTCCCGCTCAGGCCCACGAGCTCGAGCTTCTGCTGGATGAGGTCCGGCACCGCCTTGTTCATCGAGATCTCGGTGGTCTCGACCAGCGTCAGCCGGAAGGCGCGCGGGACGATGTGCAGCCGGTACGCGCGGTAATCGCGCAGGTTCCCGAGGAGGTCGTGGACCTCCGCGATCATCCCGTGGACGCGCCGCAGCTCGACCCCGTCCTGCTCGAAGACGATCGCGACGCTCTCGCCCGTGAAGGTCTGTCCGTCGACCCCGGCGTCGCTCGGACAGGCCACCTCGACGTCGAACGTGAAGAGCTGAGAGATCGCCTCGCGCCCGGACAGCCTGTTCACCTGGAGGAGCTCGGACGAGAAGCCGGAGAGCTCGAGTCGAATGTCTAGTGAATCGGATCGGGTGGTCATCGTCGCAGCTCCATCCTTCGTGCCGTGGGAGAAGATCTCCTGCCTCGGGGCGCCTCGCGCGCGGGCGCCCCTCGCGCTCGTCGAGGTGCGCTCGGCGAGCTACCGTTTGCGCGAGCTACCGTTTGCGATCGAAGCGTTCGTAAAGGCTCCTCCTCAACGAAGGGGAAGGGGTCGGCAGCGCCGGGCGCTCCGGCGGTGGAGGCGGCGGCCGTCGGGGCGGCGGGGCCGGCGGCGGCTCGTCCGGCTCGGGGGAGCGCGCCGGCGAGGCGCTGAGCACCGGCCTCGGCGGCGGCGGGGGCTCCTGCAGCGCGGGCTCCGGCTCCGGCGGCGGCGCGGCCCGCTCCAGCTCGGGGAGCGGCGCGGCCGCGGTCTCCGCCGCTTCCACGCGAGCCGACGAGGCCGCGAGCGCGCCCTCCTCGGAGGCGCCGGAGGGGCCGGGCGCGCCGGCGGCCGGCGTCCAGTCTTCGTCCAGCGAGAGGGCGAGCGTGCCTGAGCCCGCGCGCTCCTCCGCCGCGACCGGCTCCCGGGCGATCATCGAGGCAGGCAGCGCCGCGCCCGGGGGCGCCGGCTGGAACGGGAGCGCCGGCTGGTCCGTCGCCTCGGCGTCCTGCTCGGGCAGCAGGGCCAGCGTCGTGGCGGGAGACCCCTCCGGGCCTTCTTCCACCGAGGAGATCGAGAGGGTCCCGGTGTCGATCCGCGGCCCGGGCGCGCCCGCGGCCGGCCCGGCGACGTCGCCGGGAGCCGACCCGGGGCGGAACGGCGTCGCCGCCGCCGAGGCCAGGGCAGCCGCCGCCACGCCGACGTCCGCGAGGCTCAGCGTGCGCGCCCCGGCGCCCGGATCAGCCTGGGTCTCCCCCAGGCCGCCGTCGTGGTCGTGGTCATGGTCGACGCCGCGCGCGCGGCCTCGCGCGAGTCCGCCCGCGGCGCCTTGCTCCGCCGGCAGCTCGGGCCACTCGAGCGGCTCGCCGGGGAGCTCGACCCCCGCCACGAGGGTGGCCGCCGCGAGGGCGGCCTCGTCGGGGACGACCAGGCTGCCCCGGAAGACGAGGGTGCAGCGCTGCTCGTCGCCGTCGATGCGCAGAATGTCCGCGTTCAGCTCGAGCGGGTGGCCCTCGCCCACGCCGAAGGCCGAGAGGCCGTGGACGCGCGCTCGGCCGCGCGCCTCTGGCAGCCGCATCCGGAGGCGCGGCAGCGTGGGGTGGAGCCCGTGGAGCTCGATCCACTCGCCGCCGCGCAGGTAACGCGTCCGCTGATCGGGGGGCGCCGCCTGGTAATAGGCCCACTCGAAGGGATCGGGGATCTCGGCGATGGCGGCGTCGAGCGCCTTGCGGGGCGTGGCCCCGAGCAGCCGCCTGCGCGCGGGCCAGGCGCGCGCGATGGGCCCGAAGCCGGCCGCGCGCGCCGGCTGGAGGGGATCGACGATGTTCGCCGCGGGCTCGGACGCGTCGCCCGTCCCCTGCACGCCGAGGAAGTTCTCCTGGTCGTTCTCGCCGCGGAGCGCCCGCTCGTACACGAGCGGCATCCGCTGGAACCCGGCCCTGTCCTTGACCAGGAGCTCCTTGTCGAGGAGGGGCCCGTCCTCATCGGAGATCGCGAGTCGCACGGACAAGTCGTGCACGGGCGCGCCGGGCGGCGGCGCGTGGGCGTGGCCGGTAAAGAGCACGTCGGCGCGCTCCAGGTGCGGCGCCAGATCGCTCGTGAGCCGGACGCTCCGCCCAGGGTTGTTGCCGTGATGGACCTCCCCGTGGACGACCTGCTGCGGCTCGACCCTGGGCATCTCCGCGTCCGCCGCGAAGGCGAAGGTGGCCTTGACGATGACGGTGATGTGGAGCTCGCCCCGGCTGCGCCATGCGACGGCGGCGGCGGCTGCGCCGTTCAGCGGCGTGACCCTCACGGGCCCGGTCGCGCCGTTCGTCCCACGGTTCATCGCGCTCTTCGCCGCGCCCTTCTCCGCACCGTTCGCCATTCCGCGGCGTTATAGCACGGCTCTCGTCACGAACTTGCCGCCGCACTGCGCCCATGCCACCCACGGCGATCATGAAGCCGGCTGGAAACGCTCGTGCGCTGGGATCGGCGCTCGCCCTCCTCGTCATGATTGCCTCGTTTGGCTGCGACACGGTGGCGACGCTCGTCGCGCCCGCGGTGCCGGTGGTCATCGAGAAGGCGACCGCGCCCGGGGAGCCCGCCGCGCCCGAGGATCCCGCCGCCGCGCCCGAGACGCCCGAGAGCCGGAAGTGCTGCTTCCGGAGCGGCGAGGGCGCCGCGAAGGTGTGCGAGAGCCAGGAGCGCTGCTGCTCTGGCAGGTACGACCGCAGCGCGTGCGAGGACTCGGGCGGTCTCTGGTTCAACAGCGCCGACGGCTGCGCCGGCGCCTGCTGAGCGTCTGGCTCGCTCCGCCGCCGGGACAGGCGTCGAGGTGTCGAGGGGACAGGCGCCGAGGCGCTGACGGGGACAGGCGCCCAGGCGTGACGGCCGCAGCGCGGCGTGGGGTGATGTCGTGACAACCCTGGCGTAACCCTGGCGTCCGCGCCGTCCACCGGCGTAGGAAAGGGAGTGCGCGAGCTCGACACCGATGCCCTGCTCCGGCTCGTCCAGCGGGCCACGGGCCATGTCCCGTCGTCGATGGTCCCGCTGCGCGGGGGCGTGTCGTGCCGGCGCTATCTGCGCGTCGTGACGCCGGCCGGGACGGCGGTCGCGATGTTCGCGCCGAGCGCGGGGGCCGACGGCGTCGCGGTCGGCGCCGCTCCCCCGCGGTGGCCGTTCCTGGAGGTGCAAGCGCTCCTCCGGGAGCGCGGCGTCCGGGTGCCAGCGCTGCTCGCCGAGGATTGCGAGCACGGCCTGCTCCTCCTGGAGGATCTCGGGGACGCGACGCTCTCGGCCTTCGTCGAGCGCGCGCCCGCCCGCCGCGCCGAGGTCTACGCGCTGGCCGCGCGCGATCTCGCCCGGGCGCAGCGGGCGCTCGCGGCGCTCCCGAGCGGCTCGATCGTCGACTCGTGCGCGCTCGACGAGACGCTCCTGCGCTGGGAGCTCGACCATTTCCGCGCGTGGGCGCTCGACGCGCGCGGGCTCCGGCTGGGCGACGCCGCGCGGGCCGAGCTCGACGCCGTCTCGGAGCGCCTCGCCCGGCGCATCGCCGCGTGGCCGCGGGGCTTCGTTCACCGCGATTACCAGAGCCAGAACCTCATGGTCGTGGACGCGGCGGGCGGGGGCCTCGAGATCGCCTGGCTCGACTTCCAGGACGCCCTCCTCGGCCCGCGCGCCTACGATCTCGCGGCGCTCCTCAACGACAGCGCCCAGGATCTGGATCGCTCCTTCGTCGAGGCCCGGCTGGACGACTATGCGGCCGCCGCCTCGCTCGATCGGCCGGCGCGCGACGCGCTCGGCCGGGAGTTCGATGTGCTCACGGTCCAGCGCAAGCTGAAGGACGCCGGCCGCTTCGTCTTTCTCGACCGCATCGGCGTGGATCCGACGTACCTGCGTTACGTCGAGCCCGCGCTCGCGAGGGCGCGCGGCGCGCTCGCGAGGATGGGCGACGACGAGGACATGCGGGTGCTGGCGCGGCTCATCGCGTGGTGAGAGACGGCTCAGAGCTCCGACTCCTCCAGAAAGCGCTGGAGGAACGTGACGGCGGCTTGCTCTCCAGCCTCCGGGAAGCCCCCGAACATCGCGAACTGGTGCCATACCCAGTCGGCGTTCAGATAGGTATCTTTCTCGCTCGCCTCGAGCGAGGAGCACACGTGATCCCAGCGCGGGTTCGCCCCGGGGAGATAGCCGCTCTTGTCGGGCGGCAGGCGGGTCAGGCGCGCTTCCTTGGAAGGGCCGGGGAGCTTCTGCTGGAGGGCGGCGTTCGCGTCGAGCTGGTGGCCGCCGGTCATCCGCAGGCGGCGCGAGGCGTCGCCGCCGAGCCAGCGCACGAGCAAGGCCTCGTTCTTGGCGATGCCGCGGGCGTCGAACGCGAACACCTCGCTCACGCGGTCCTTGTTGGCCGCGAGCGCCTGCCACAGGGCCAGTCCGCCGGCGCTGAAGCCCGCGAGGCCGAGCTTCCCGAGCCGCGGCCCGCCCTGCCCGAACCCGATCTTCCGCGCGCCGCAGAGGAAGCGGAGCGCCGCCTCGGCGAGGCCGGGCAGGCTCGCTGTCGTGGCGGCGCCGAAGCTCGCCCCGCTCGGCCACGGGTGCAGCATGACCACCGCCCTGCCGCTCGCGGCGAGCGCCTCCTCGAAGCCGCAGCGGACATAGACCCAGCGGGACTGGTCGCGCGGATCGCGCTCGAACACGTCGCGCGCCCAGAACGACGCGCCGGGAGACGGGTCGGGCGTGAGCAGGTATCGATTCAGCCCGAACATCTCGTGGCGCTGGTCGACCCGGGTATAGGCGTACCCTTCCGGCCGGTAGAACACGAGGGCCGAGATCCCGCCGTCCGGCGGCGCCTTGCAGGCCTCCGGGATGCTCGCGAACCAGATCTTCGGATCTCCCGCGGTGGCGCCGAGGGCCACGAGCTCGGTCCCGGGCCGGTGCTCGCGCCGGTACTCGTCCGCATACCCGGCGTAGGCCATCCAGAACGGGGTGATATCGACGAAATCCGTCCTGATCTGGGCGAGCGCGAGGCCGGGCGCCGATTGCACGTCGACGAGCGGGTGAGCCTGCCCGAACGCCGGGTCAGGGGCGGGGCTGAGCGCCGTCCCGCCGCTCGCCACGTCGAACGCCTGCTCGACCGACAGGACCTCTTCCTCCAGGGCGGGGACGTCCTCGAAGGCGTCGAACGCCGCCGAGAAGCGCGCGCTGAGCGCGACGCGCGACGCCCCGGCGGGGATCACGAACTCGCGCCGCCCCGGGTCCGAGCCGGCGAGCGGCAGCGGCGCGTCGTCGGCCGTCGCCTGCACGTCGGCGAGCGCGTCGGGCAGAAGCGGGCTGCCCGCATTGCGCCAGGTGACCCGGAGCCTCAGCGCCATGCGGCTCCCCGGACCGGACGGCGCGCCCGGCGAGGAGGGAGCGCGGCGGCGTGGAGGGGGTCGACCGGGCTATCGCCGGCGAAGGGGGAGCGCTGCGGGGCAGAGGGCACGGGGCGCCCACGGTACCAGAGGGCGCGGGCCGCGGGCGAGCGCGACCGGGCGCGGAGGCCGCGCGGGGAGCCCCGAGATGGGCTCTTCCCGTGTCGTTCGGCCGATCCTGCGGGCCGGCGCGCCGCGCCGCCGGGGGCTGTCTGGCCTCCTCGGCTGGCGCGGCGCCAGTCGACTGGAGCTCAACGCGTGCCGTTCGCGCAGTACCCGAACTCGACGCTCGTTCCAGGCCTGATCTTCGCGTTCCAGCTCACGCCGGTGAACACGAAGTCGGTGCCTTGCTTGACGGCGCTGGTGTTCCAGAAGTCACGGAGCGTCGCGCCGTTCGAGGGCACGTAGAGCTTCCACGTGGTCTCGCCGCTGTCGGTCTTCGTCAGCTTGACGTTGTTGCAGTAGCCGCCCGTCCACGTCGAGTTGGGGGTGATGCTGACGGTGATGTTGCCGCCCTCCACGCGCACGCCGGTCCCGGGGTTGCTCCCGCCGCTGCCGCCGCTGCCGGTGCTGCTGCTGCTGCTGCTCGACGAGGACGTGGTGGTGCCGCCGCCGCCGCCACCGCTGCCGGAGGTGCTGGAGCTGCTGGAGCTGCTGGATGTGGTGCTGCTGGAGCTCGAGCTGCTGCTGCCCTTCACCCGGGCGATGAAGCTGTCATAGCCGGCGACGTCGCCCGTCTGAGAGAGCATGACGATCGCGACGCCCATGTCGACGGCCTTGGCGACGTTGCTCTCGTTGAGCCAGGTGGAGTCGACGTTGATCGGGCCGCCGCCGAACGTGTACGCGTCCACGATGACGAGCGGCAGGCTGAGCGCGGTGGTGATCTCCTTGTAGGTGAAGTTGTCGATCTTGCCCGTGGTGAACGGGAATTGCTTGCCCGTGAGGCCGACGTACTTGACCACGCTGCGATCCCAGCCGTCGTAGAAGTCGCCGACCGACGACGCCCACTTGGTTGCCGACGGGCTGAACCACGGGCTGAAGTCGATGACCACCTTGCATGAGGGGCAGCCCGACTTGATGGCGCCGAGGATCTGGTTGATGTAGCTGTCGGACTCGTTCTCCGTGAGCGCGTTCTGCTGCGCCGTCTGCGAGAACTGGTACCAGTCCGGCTCGATGTGGATCAGCGCCTCGCGCCCTCCGAGGGCCCCGTTGATCCCTGCCGCCGCCTTCTGGTAGGCGCTCGCCATCGAGGCGATGTTGGCGCGCACGTACGCCGCGCCCTTCTGGCACAGCGGTGCGCCGCTGTTGCCGTCGCAGTCGTTCTCGGACCCGAGCCCCTTCTTCGTCATGTCCGTGGCGATGTAGCCGAAGAAGTAGGGGGTCTTCCCCGCGTTGACGATCTGCGTAAGCTTGGTCTTATGTGTGCTGGTGAAGCCGCCAGATTGCAACCAGTCCCCGACGGCGACCACATCGACGTTGGCGGGTCCGGACTGGGGCGGTGACCAGGTCTGGCTCCACTGCGGAGCGACGCCGAAGCGCATCTGCGATGCCGCCGCGGCCGCCGCGGCCTCATCGGCGAAAATCTCGTCCTCTTCGGAGCTGGAACCATCGTCCGCGGCAACGATGCACCCGCCGAGAGCGGCGAGCAGGCACGCAGCTGCCCCAGCACCGAAAAGCGAACCCTTGATCTTCGTCATTGTCAATCTCCAAGTGACCGAGCGGCTCCGCGCCGCATCGGATTTTTCCACTCCCGAGTGCCAGCATCGGCTTGGCACGGGGCGCTTGTTGAAAGGAAGGTTTGGAGAGCGTTGCAACGGCCGGGCCATCGTCTCTCCAGAGCGGAGAACGCCGGTTCACGGGCACATTCCAACGGTGCCTGTCCGCGAGAGATGGAGAGCGGGCCGATGGAGTGGATCACCGAACCGGGGCACGGACGATCCACCGCGAACGCCCTGATTTCTCGGTGCGGTACGCTGACAAGCGGGTAATCTGCGCCCGATGAGCCAGGAATGTGGAGTGAAGCGATGAGCGCGCCCGCGCTCATCGAGATCGAGGACGCCGAGGTCTTCCGCGGCGACACGCGTGTCTTCGAGGGGCTGTCGCTGCGCATCGAGCAGGGCGCGAACACCGCGATCCTCGGGCCCAACGGCGCCGGGAAGTCGACCCTGCTGAGGCTGCTCTCACGGGAAATCTATCCGGTCCACCGCGAAGGCTCGCATGTGCGGATACTCGGTCGCGAAAGGTGGGAGGTGTCCGCGCTGCGGCGCAGGCTTGGGCTCGTGTCGTACGAGCTGCAGATGGCCTATCCCCGGGGTGTGCGGGGCTCCGACGTGGTGCTCTCCGGCTTCTTCGCGAGCGCCGGGCTGCACGAGCACGAGCCGCCGACGGCCGCGCAGCGCCGGCGCGCCGAGGAGGTGCTCCGCGACCTCGGCGTCGCGCACCTCGGCGACAAGCCCATCGCGGAGATGTCCGCCGGCGAGCAGCGGCGCTGTTTGCTCGGGCGGGCCCTCGTGCACGACCCGGAGGCGCTGGTGTTCGACGAGCCGACGACGAGCCTCGATCTGAAGGCCGCGTTCGAGCTCATCGAGCTGCTCAGGCGCCTCGCGCGGCAGGGCAAGACGCTGATCCTGGTGACGCACCATGTGCAGGAGATCCCGCCGGAGATCGGGCGGGTCGTCCTGCTGCGGAGAGGCCGCGTCTTCGCCGATGGCCCGAAGCGCGCGGTGCTGACCGACGACAACCTGTCGCGCCTGTTCGACGTGCCGCTCACCGTGGTCGAGCGCGGCGGGTTCTTCCAGGTATTCCCCCGGTCTCTCTGAGACACGGAGTCTCGCCCTCACGTCTCACCCGCTTCGCAACACGCACGGTTCGTCCTCTGCGCAGTGGAGAGATCAGAAAACGGTAGGCCCCCAGAGAGGGTGTTCTCGGCGCGGGGTGGGGGATGGGCCGATGTTTGAGCCTGAAACACGAGCCATCCGGCAACGCCGGGGGGCTCGTGTTTCAGGCGAGTTCGGCGGGGCCCCCACCCCGCGCCGAGAACACCCTCTCTGGGGGCCGGGCAGCCCGGCGAGGTCCGCCCCCCCGCCCGCTACCCGATCTCCACCTTGCTCCACATGTCCCGCCGCATCCGCTCCTTGCGCCGGTCGGTCCGGGTCACGAGCCGGGCGGCGCCCCAGGCGGCGAGCAGCTGGCCCTCCTGGCCGAGGCCGGGCAGCACGCTCCGGCCGACGAGCAGCGTGCGCTCGATCGGCCCGCGGATCGGCTCGCCCGCGAGCCCGAGGTAGCCGGGCGGATCGACCTCGAGCTGCCGCACCATCGGCTCGGCGCCCGGAGCGGCGCCCTTCAGCGCGGCGCGCTCGATGAGGCGGCGGCGCTGGCCGTCGTAGAGCCACACGGGCAGCCCGTCGTGCACCGAGTCGACGAGCACGAGGTGGCGCTCGAGGAAGGGGAGCTCGGCCGTGAGCGCGTCGAGCACCGCCTGGCGCGCCTCGAGCAGCGACAGTGGGCCCCGATCGGGCAGCAGGATCTCCGCCACGAGCAGCGTGTCGGTCGAGGGAGCCGGCAGATCGCAGCGCTGGAGGTGGACCACGGGGCGCCCGGGTCCTGTCGGCCGCGTCTGCCGCGGCGGGCTCGGCCGGCCCCCGGAGGCGCCGTCGCTCGACACGCGCGGCGGCGCGGGCGAGCGGCCCGCCGACGCGGACGGGAAGGGAAACAGCAGGGCCTCGGGGCCGAGCGGCTCGGGCAAGCCCTCGCGGCGCACGACGAGCGACACGACGAAGCGGCCGACCGAGGAGGTGATCCGCGGCCACTCGCGCAGCGCGCGCTTGTGGATGCCCTCGCCGCCGGAGAGGCTCGCGAGCGTCTCGCCGTCCATGTCGGTGATGACGAAGCTGCTGCCGTTCGGGTGATCGTCGCCGTCGAGCACGACCCCCGCGGCGGTGCCCCTGCGGACGTGGACCGACGCGGCGCGCTCGTCGAGCAGGCAGCGGCCGCCGTGGGCGAGGATGCGCTCGACGAGGAACTCCTCGAGCTCCTCCTCGCCGCGCGGCAGCATCATCAGCCCGCGCGTCCACGCCCCGTGCAGGCGCGCGACCGCGAAGGGAGGCGGGAGCGCCGAGAGGTCCGTGGCGAAGAGGACGGACTGCGTGACGATCGAGCGGAACAGGTGGCCGCGCGGGAACTCGACGAGCAGGTCGGCGTCAGGCTCGGCGCGCGCGTACGGGAGCATGCCGGCGTAGCGCGCGGTCTCGCGCCGCTCCCAGAAAGTGCCCGGCGGCCAGAGGGCGTCGTGCGAGAAGGCGTCGTCCGCGGCGCCGTTGACGTGGGCGAGCTCGGCGTAGAGCTCGTCGACGACCCGCCGGAGCTCGGGGAACTCGCGGTCGATCTCGCGGCCGAAGAGGACCATGTCGGGCGGCACGTCGAGGCGCCGGCGCGGCGCGACGGCCTGCAGCATGGGCATGGCCGGGACGATGCGGCGCTTCCAGGTCTGCGACTGGGCGAGCTCGACGAGGAAGCGACGCCACGCGGGCGAGGGCTCGGCGAGCATCGTGAAGGCGCGCCGGCGGAGGACGTGCTGGTCGAGGCGGTAGGTGGGCGGGCGCTCGCCGTGCCCGACGACCATCACGGTGAAGTCGCGGCGCGCGAGGAGCGCCGCGGCCGTGAGCGCGCCGATGGACCGGCCGAGGACGATGACGTCGTAGTGCTTGTGGATCACGCCCCTTCCCCGACTTCTCCGACTTCCCCGACGTTGTCCCGCGCAGGGCCGCCCTGGGCGAGCCCGAGCGCGGTCGCGACGCCGGCGAGCGTCGCGCGCGCTCGCCCGCCCGGCACGTCAGGCGGCGCGATCTGGAGGCGCCCCTCGGCGATCCACGAGAGCGCGCGGACGAGCAGGGCGTGCTCCTGGACGAGGATGCGCGCGGCGAGCGCGTCGCGGTCGTCCCCGTCGAGCACGGGGACGGCGGCCTGCGCGAGGATGGGCCCGGTGTCGGTGCCGGCGTCCACGAGGTGGACGGTGCAGCCGGTGACGCGCACGCCGTGATCGATCGCCTGCTGCTGGGCGTCGACGCCGGGGAAGGAGGGCAGGAGCGACGGGTGGATGTTCACGACCCGGTGCGGGAAGGCGTCGAGGAAGGTCGTCGTGAGCAGGCGCATGAAGCCCGCGAGGACGACCCAGGTCGCGCCCGCCTCGCGGAGGGCGTCGACGACGGCGGCGTCGAAGCTGTCGCGATCGGCGAAGTCCCGGTGCGCGACGACGCGCGTGGGGACCCCGGCGCGCTCGGCGCGCGCGAGGCCCTCCACGTCGGGCCGGTTGGACAGGACGAGCCGCACGCGGGCGTCGAGGTGGCCGGCGGCGATCGCGTCCAGGATCGCCTGGAGGTTCGAGCCGCGGCCAGAGACGAGGACGCCGAGATCGAGGGGGGGCATGGGGGGCAGATACTACGGCGGAGGCGGGCGCGGGAGAGATCCGGGGCGGAAGCGGCCGCCCGGGTCCGGCGATCGCGCCGCACGGCCCGTTTCCACGTCCGCCGAGCGCGCGCCGCGTGACGCGCCGGGCCATCGCGCGAGCAGGCAGGGCGCGAGGGCTCGGGCGGGACGGCGGGCGCGGATCCGCCGCGTCGCCTCGGCCGCCC
Source organism: Sorangium sp. So ce302 (assembly GCF_051530145.1). Taxonomy (GTDB): domain Bacteria; phylum Myxococcota_A; class Polyangia; order Polyangiales; family Polyangiaceae; genus Sorangium; species Sorangium cellulosum_B. Next base: position 12,432,479 of record NZ_CP150326.1, read on the forward strand.
GAGCTCGGCCTCGCGACCTGCGCCCCTCGACACTCCGTTGTTCGCGAAGACGTCGGCGTTGTCTGGAGAGCGATGCTTCCGGGGGCGCGCCCTGGTCACCCGATCGCGACGATCGCTCTCGAGCGGTCTTCGCGTGACATGTCACGGTGAAAGCGCGACAGCGACCGTGACATGTCACGCCCTCGATCGTGACATGTCACGGTCACGCGTCTGGCGGTACCGTCGAGCTCTTTGGCCCGGCGCGCCATGAGCTGCCCATTTCGGCCTGAACCTGCTGTGCCGGCGCGCCGTCCGACCGCCCCCGTCGTGTGCCGCCCCTCCGCTTCGGTAGCTATCCACCGCGTCTCCGTCCATGGCCGTCACGGAAGCGAACGCTCACAAGGCGGCATGCGCCTTGCTCGACCGAGCTGGCTCGCCACGCACGAGCTTCTCATTGCTTGGAGGGTAGACAGATGGTCAAAGAACTCTTGATGAACGGGCTCTTGGCCCTCGTTGCGATCGGCGCCAGCGGGTGTGTCGCGGGGGCTGGCGAGGAAGAAGATGACAGCGAGGAGACCAGCGTTGCCGAGCAGCCCCTGGGTTGGGTGAGCGGGGGCGTCTGGCAGGCTGGCAGCGGGCCGGTGGACATGGGCGGCGCCTCGAACAGGACCTGCTTTCTGACAGGGATCATGGGGGACTTCGAGTCAGGCAACGAATGGGTGCACGCTTACATCTCGGGTGGGCGATGGTATCTCCACGGAAACAACACGCACGGAAGCGCCCGCGCCCTGGCCACCTGTGTCTCTTCGACCCTCGGCAGAACGGCCGAATTTTCGTGGTCGCAAGGCGATGCCGGCGTCGATCTCGGGTTGGATACGACGTCTGCCGGCCTTCCGCGGGCGTGCTTCCTCACACGGATGGGCGGAGATTTCAACGGCATGAGCGAGAGCGTGTCGGTGCTTCGGGTTTTCGGCCACTGGATCCTGAGCGGCGTCTCGAGCAGCACAGGGGTACACGCCAGGGCGCGCTGCATCACCGTCTCGTCGATAACCACTCAATTGGAGCTCACGGACGAGTTCGGTGTCCCCGCAGAAGACGACCCGACCTACGAAATGCTGACGCCGGTGGTCGACTTCGACACGCAATGCATGCTGACGCGCGTCGCGGGCGAGTTCAGCAGCAACAACCAGGATGACCACAGCATCACCATCTGGCGGAACCAGGAGCTACAGGCCCAATTTCTCAGCGTATGGACGACGAGGAGCCGGATCCAAGGCCGCGCGAGCTGCGTCAGGTAGGTTGACCGAGCCCCGTTGCGGCGTCTGCACGCGAAGCGTGTACCTCCGCTCACGGACGGCGTCGTTGAAGTGCTGCACGCAGCGGCGCAGGCCATCCGGCGTCTCGTGGCGCATCGTCGCCCTCTGAGCCGCCCCGAGCGGTCCGGCGACCTACCAATGCCGCGCCGCTCGGGGTAGGGTGGCGCCGCCACGATGTCGGAACGCCCGCCCCAGCCGCCCCTTACCGCCGACGAGGCCGCGAAGCACCGGGCGAGGTCCTACCTCGGGCGGGTGATCTCGAAGCGCTACCGCATCGACGAGGTCATCGCGATGGGCGGCATGGGCGCGGTCTACCGCGGCGAGCACGTGCACATGCACAAGCGCGTCGCGATCAAGATCCTGCACCCCGACACCGAGCGGCTCCCCGAGCTCGTGCAGCGCTTCGAGCGCGAGGCCATCGCCGGCGCCCACATCCAGCACCGGAACGTCGCGACCGCGACCGATTTCGGCGAGGCGGAGGACGGCTCGTTCTTCCTGGTCCTCGAGTACGTGCGTGGCACGACGCTCCACGAGATCATCCGGCGGGGGCCGGTGCCCGCCGCGCGCGCCGCCCTGATCGCCAGGCAGCTCGCGGCCGCGCTCGACGCGACCCACGCGATGGGCATCGTCCACCGCGACGTGAAGCCGCGCAACGTGATGGTCGTCGAGCCGCAGGGCGATCTCGTGAAGCTCATCGACTTCGGCCTCGCGAAGGTGAGCGTCGATCAGCTGCGCCGGTCCGTCGCGTCGCCGGAGTCCGCGCGGGCGGGGGCCGACTCGCTCCCGGTCCGGCTCACCACGGCCGGCGTGATCTTCGGGACCATCGCCTACCTCGCCCCGGAGTCGGCGCTCGGGATGGATTTCGTCGACGAGCGCGCGGATCTCTACGCCCTGGGCCTGATCTTCTACGAGATGCTGGCCGGCAAGCACCCGTTCCTCGCCAAGGATCCGGTCGAGCTCTTCAACCAGCAGCGGAGCGCGCCCGTGCCGGCGATCGCCGCGCACTCGCCCGGCGTCGTGGTCCCGCCTGCCCTCGAGGCGGTCGTGCGGCTCCTCCTAGAGAAGAATCCGCGCGCCCGCTTCGAGACCGCGGCGGAGCTGATCGCGGCGCTCGACGACGCGTGCGCCGCGTCGGGGATCGCGGTGCACGAGCCGAGGGCGGAGATGTCGTCGAGGGGGGAGATGTCCTCGAGGGCGGAGATGACGTCGGTGCCCGCGATCGCGGACGCGGCGCGCGTGCCGAGCAACCGGCCGCCCGTGCCCAGCGCGCCAAGCAACCGGCCGCCCGTGCCCAGCGCGCCGTCGGGCGCGCCCGACGCGAGCGCCGGCGGCTCCTCGGCGATTGTCCTTGGCGATTCGTGCCTCGTCTCGTTCAACGATGTCGCGGACGCGCTGGCGCCTGCCGCGGACCGGGCGGCAGGTGAGCCGGCCGGGAGCGGCGCGAGCGCGAAGGAGGCGGAGAGCGCGCGCGCGTCGGGCGAGCTTTCGGAGGGTCGAACGGGCGGCGCCGAGCCGGCAGAGGCGGTGGCGTCGGCGGTGGACGGCGACGAGGACGAGGAAGACGCCCTCAGCCACTCGCGCCCGACGCCGGTGCGCAACACGCCGACCCTCGTCGCCGAGATGACGCGGGACTCGCGGCCGACCGCGGTGGGCGGCGCCGCGTTCATGGCGCAGGTCGCCTTCGCGCAGGAGGTCGCCAGGGCTGACGCTGCCTCCGCGGCCGACGACTCGAGCGTGCCGGACGACGCGCGCCCGACGACGGTGGGCGGCGCGGCGCTCATCGCGCAGGCCGCTTTCGCGCGCGAGGCCGCCGGCGGTGGCGCTCCTGCCGAGGCCGATGACCAGCGTCCTCCGCACGCGTCGTCACCGCTGTCCGAGGCGCCGGCGCGGTCGCAGGAGTCGCCGGAGCTGAAGGAGTGGGCGTCGCTGATGTCGATGCCGCCGTCGCCGGAGGTGCTGCCTCGGTCGCCGAGCGAGGCGGAGCGGTCCGTCGAAGCGCCTGGGGCGACGGAGGCAGCGGGGCTGGGCTCCCTGCGGCTGTCGCTGGACGACCTATTGCTGTCGTCGAGCAAGGCGGAGCGCCGTGCGGCCGAGCCCTCATCGAACAAGCCGTCGCCGTCGGGGATGGAGGAGCCATCGCCGTCGGCTGCGGAGCCGGCGTCATCGAAGCCGCCGTCGTCGCCAACGGCGGAGCGTGAGTCGTCGCAGCCGCCGTCGGCGGAGCGTGAGACATCGAAGCCGCCGTCGTCGCCAACGGCGGAGCGTGAGACATCGAAGCCGCCGTCGTCGCCAACGGCGGAGCGTGAGACATCGAAGCCGCCGTCGTCGCCAACGGCGGAGCGTGAGACATCGAAGCCGCCGTCAACGGAGCGTGCATCGTCGAAGCCGCCGTCAGCGGAGCGTGCATCGTCGAAGCCGCCGTCGTCGCCAGCGGCGGAGCGTGAGACATCGAAGCCGCCGTCAGCGGAGCGTGCGTCATCGAAGCCGCCGTCGTCGCCAGCGGCGGAGCGTGCGTCATCGGAGCCGCTGTCCGCATCCGCTGTGGAGCCGGCATCCGTCGCGAGGCCGGCGTCATCGAAGCCGCCGTCAGCGGCCGGCGTGGAGCCGTCGCCGTCGCCCGCGCCGTCCGTGAAGGCGCAGCCGCCGCAGAACGAGCCGGCTCCCGTGGCGTCCGCGTCCCCACCGCCGGACGAGCCGCCCGCAGAGGATGCGGCGCCCGTCTCGGAGCCGACGTCCGAGCGGATGAGCGGCTCGCGGCCAGCCTTCGCCCCGACGCTGCTGCGGGAGCTGGAGGCCGCCGAGGCAGAGCGCGTCGCCCGCGAGCGCGAGGAAGAGGCCAGGCGGAAGCTCGCCGAGGAGGCAGAGCGCGCCGCGCGCGAGCGCGAGGAGAAGGCCAGGAGAAAGCGCGAAGCCCGGGAAGCTCGCGCGTCGCGGCTGGGCCACGAAGGCCTCGGCGGCCGCGTGGGCCGGCTGGCCCCGTACCTGGGCGGCGGCATCCTCGCGGCGGCCGTCATCGCGGCGCTCGCCGGCGGTGGGCGCGCCCCGCCCGAGCCGGAGCCCCAGCTCGGCCCCGCGAGGCCTCCCGCGAGCGCGCTCGCCACGAGCGAGCCGACCCCGGCCGACGTCGCCGCCGTCCCCGAGACGCCCGCGCCCACGGCGCAGGCGCCCGAGGCCGCTGTGCCGGCGGCGCCCGACGCGCCGGCCGAACCCCCGCCCGATGAAGCGGCCCGGAAGGCGCTCACCGACGCTGTCAGGGCGCGCCGGTGGGTGAAGGCCTCCGACGCGATCCAACAGCTCGCGGAGCGCGATCCGACGGCGCTCCGCGAGCGCGCGCTCGCGATCGCGGCGCGCAACGTCGCCATCGCCATCGCGAAGACGGGCGAGCAGCACGCCGACAAGGTCTTCGAGGCGCTCTCGAGCCGCTTCGGGACGGCGGGCATCGACGTGCTCTACGAGATCGTCGAGACCCGCGGCCGCTCCACGCCGGCCACCCGGGCCGCGAAGCTGCTCCGCGATCCGGACATCGCGGCCCGCGGGACCCCCGCGGTCCGGATCTCCTTCGAGCTGCGCGACGCCACGTGCGGCGAGAAGCTCCCGTTCCTCGAGCGCGCCGTCTCCGAAGGCGACGAGCGCACCCTCGTCGTGCTCGAGACGACGGTGAGGCCCTGTTACAAGAAGAGCCGGGCGATCGACGAGGCGATCAAGAACCTGCGATCGCGGCTCGAAGGCGGCTGAGCTCGCGCCGCGCGGCCCGCGCGGTCGCTCGGCGCATCCCGGCCCGCGCGCCGCGCATCGCCCTCGCCCTCGCCGGCCCGCTCATCCGAACAGCACGCGCTCCTCGAACGGCACGTCGCCGACCGACACGACCTCGCCGAGCACCCAGGCCTGCTCGCCGCTCTTGGCGAACGCCTCGATGGCCCGGTCCGCGGCGCCCTTCTCCACGACCGCGACCAGGCCGACGCCGAGGTTGAACGTGCGCCGCATCTCGGCCTCCTCCACGGGGCCGCCGCGCTGGAGCACCTGGAACACCGCCGGCCGCTGGTAGGAGCGGAGGTCGAGCCGCGCGCCCAGCCCGTCCGGCAGCACGCGCGGCAGGTTCCCCGGCAGGCCGCCGCCCGTGATGTGCGACAGGCCCCGGACCGCGTCGCCGCAGGCCGCGAGGAGCGCCGTGATCGCGCGGGCGTAGATCCGGGTCGGCGTCAGCAGCGCCTCGCCCACGGTGCCGCCGAGATCGGCCACGCGGTCGCTCATCGTGAGGCCCATCTCCTTCTCGAGCACGCGTCGCGCGAGCGAGAAGCCGTTCGAGTGCAGCCCGCTCGACGCCACGCCGATGACCGCATCGCCGGCCGCGATCCGCTTGCCGTCGAGGATGCGCGACCGCTCGACGACGCCAACGGCGAACCCGGCGAGGTCGTACTCGCCGTCCGCGTACATGCCCGGCAGCTCGGCCGTCTCGCCGCCGATCAGCGCGCAGCCGGCCTGCTTGCAGCCCTCGGCGATGCCGCGGACCACGGCCTCGCCCACGTCGACGTCGAGCTTGCCTGTCGCGAAGTAGTCGAGGAAGAACAGCGGCCGCGCGCCCACGGTCAGCACGTCGTTCACGCACATCGCGACGAGATCAATGCCGACGGTGTCGTGGACGCCCGTCGCGAACGCCACCTTCAGCTTGGTGCCGACCCCGTCCGTGCCGCTGACCAGCACCGGCTCGGACAGCCCGCCCGGCAGGGCGCACAGCCCGGCGAAGCCGCCCACGTCGGCGAGCACCTCGGGGATGCGCGTCGGCTTCGCGAGCCGCTTGATGCGCTCGACGAGCGCGTCCCCTGCATCGATATCGACCCCGGCTTCCCGGTACGTGACGCTCATGGCAGGCGCATCCCACACCTCGGCGGCAAAGGGAAGCGGGCTCGCTCTCGGGGCGGCTTTCGGGGTCGCCCGGCTCGTCTCTGCTGAGCAGCCCCGCCAGGACGGCCGGCTGGCTGGGCAGTGCGGGGAGGATGGTGGGCCGCTGTACGTCGCGTGCAACGCTTCTCGGCGGTGGCCGGCATCGCGCACGCGGCCCCGGTCCCGAGCATCCCCGTGATTCCTGGCATGAATCCGGGCGCGTTCATCCTTGGCGCGGAGACGGTGGCCATGGTCGGGGAGGGCACGGGTCGCGACGGTGATCAGGCGGTAAGGGGCCAGGAGGCTGCAAAGCCAGGTTCGCCAGCATCACACGACGAGGGGGCTTCCTGCGCCGCTTCTGTGACGGCCGGCGGTTGAACACTCCCTTGCGCCCCTACTTCAACCCGGTGTTCGCGCTGAGGGCCCGAACCTCGGCAAGCAGGTCCGAACCCGCATAGTTTGGAGTGCCCGTCGCGATCTCGTCCAAGTACTGTGCCAAGAATTCAACCGAGAGCTGATACCGCCAGCGAGGAGCCCTGAAACGATCACGTATTGCGTGGATTGCCATGGCACTCAACTTGCGGCGCGGAGCGGCCGCGGCGAGGTCAAAGCCGTCAATGTAAGCCTTGGCTGTTCTAGGCTTGTGCAACGATCTGTGATGGACTGGTCGTCGACGCCGAGCTCGTAATCGAAGCTGTGGGCAAATTTGTTTCGAATGAGGCGGATGGTGTCCAGGTCTGCGCGGGCATCGTCGCGGACAAGCGCCAGTGCGTTTGCCAATTGAATCCGCGTGCTAAAGGACCCGATAGGGCGGCTTGCGCCAAGGAGCTCTTCGTGGAAGCTTCGAAAGTGCCGGTGCAACAGCGTCTCCAGCTTGGCATCGAGCAGCGCGGCGCCAAGTACCGCGCAGGCCCTGTCAGATTCGGAGTTCATTCGTTCGCTAAAATTGTCGAAATCGATGGCTTGCAGTGACCTCTTTTGCATTGGTGTAGCGGCCTGGCTAACGCCTGGATTGAGCCGTTCTGTAGGGCGGATTTCGATTGAATAAACTGTTGGGTCCTATCAGTTTTTTTTCATGGCGTGCGAAGGATGCCTTGCCGAACCAGTTCGCCCGAACGATCCCGAGCCTCCAAGCCAGGTTGAATACAGGGCCGCCGAATTCCTTCCAGCTTGCTCGCGGAGAGGCCGGTGTTCTGGCGGCCCCTCCGCGAGCAAGCTGGGGGGGACGGTTTGCTCGTACCGTCATCGTCGGTCTGCCGGGTGCGCCGCTCGTCCGCCGCAGCCATGACCGCTGATTTGCCCGCATGTGAACCATGCTACAGGGATCTGCGGCGTCCGTAAGCTCGACCTTCCGCCGGGCGCGGGTCATTCCCTCAACGCCGCTATCGCCGGTTCCAGATCTGCGTCGCACAGAGGCTGCCCGGCTTGACAGCGCGGGGTGTGCCTATCGACTATGGCCGCCATGGCACGAACGGCGCCGGTCCCGAACATCCCCGCGATTCCCGGCATGAACCCCGGCACATTCATCCTGGGTGGCGGGGGCGGCGGAGGCGGCGGCCGCGGCCGCGGAGGACGGGGCCGCGGCGGCGACCAGGGGGCGGGCGGCAAGAGCGGCGGCAAGGGGCCGCGAGGCGGCGGCAAGAACGCGGGCACCTGCGGACCGGGGAGCGGCGGCGGGTGCCCGAATCCGTCGCACGGGCGCGGGGGCGGCACGTCGGCCGGTGACCCGGTCGATCCGGTGACGGGGCGGGTCTACACCGCGAAGGCCGTGGATCTGGCGCTCGGCGGGATGATCCTGCCGCTCCGGATCGAGCGGAGCTACTCGTCGGAGACGAGCGACGTGGATCTGGGGCTCGGGTTCGGATGGAGCCACTCGCTGGCGTGGGCGATCGAGGACCGCCGGCGGACGCTGCGTGTCCTGGAGCCTCACGCGGCGCCGACCGAGGCGGAGATCCCCGAGCCGGGCCGTCCCGTCCCGATGCCGTGCGGCGTGCTGAGGCGTCACGAGGGCGGCTACACGCTGGAGGCCGAGGGCGTGCTGCTCGTGTTCGGCGAGAGGCAGGAGAGCAGGTGGCTCTTGTCGCGCATCGTGGACCGGTACGACAACGAGATACGGCTCTCGTACGAGCGAGGGCGCCTGTCCCATGCGACCGATGCAGTGGGGCGGATGGTCCGCGCGCGGCGGTACGCGGACGGGAGGATCGCCGCCTTCGAGGTGAACGATGAGACGGCGGGCGGAGGGTGGCGTGCCTTCCGCACGTACGGTTACGACGAACGAGGCGATCTGGTGGCGGCACGCGACGCGGCGGGCAGCGAGGAGCGGTACGAGTACGATGAAGAGCACCGCATGCTCCGGCGCCGCGAGCCCGGCGGGCTGGTGGCGGAGTTCCGCTTTGACGACAACGGCCGCTGCGTGGAGGCATGGTGTCGTCGCGAGGGCAACGACGCGCTCGAGCCTGACGTGCCGGACACGCTGGATGACCGGGAGACGAGGGCGAAGGGGTTCTGTCACGTCAAGATCGACGATTACGACCACTTCGTCGAGGTGATCACCTCGCGCGCGAAACGGCGGATTGAAGGCAACCAGCTGGACAAGGTGAACGGCGTCGCGTGGGACGGCGGCATGCACGCCTACACGTTCGACGCCACGGGCAACGTGCTGGTGTATCGGGACCCGCTGGGGCACGCATGGCGCTACGAGCGAGACGACCTGGGCCGGCTGCGCGTCGTGACGGATCCGATGGGCGCGAGAACCGTGTATGAATACGACGAGCGGGGCTTCATCGAGGAGGTTCGCGACGCCATGGGCGGATTCACGCGCTACCAGCGGAACGCGCGAAGCGATGTGGTGGCCGTCGAGGACGAGCTCGGTCCGGTGGTCGGTTTCCGCTACGACGAGCGCGGTTTGCTCGTCGAGGCGACCCTGCCGAACGGCGGTGTAACGCGGATGGCCTATGACGCGCTCGGCAATCGTGTAGAGGTGATCGAGCCGGACGGGGCGAGGCGGAAGATTCGTTATGATTTCCTGGGGCGGGTGACGAGCTTCGTCGACGAGCGCGGGCTGGAGACATCGTATGGATACGACGGCTGCGGAAGGCTACTCCGTGTGCGCCGGCCGAGCGGGGCGACGGACTGGTATGGTTATGATGTCGACGGGAACCTGTCGGAGATCGCCGATGCGGACGGTCGGGTGACGGCGCTGCGATGGGGCGGGATCGGCGTGGTGACCGAGGTGATGAGGCCGGACGGGAGCGCCGTGCGGTACTTCTACGACCGGGAGCAGGACCTGGTGCGGGTGGTCAACGAATCCGGCGAGGAGCACCGGTACGTCCGGCGTGGCGAGGGGCGGATCGGCGAGGAGCGGACGTTCGATGGGCGGCGCATATATTACCGGCACGATGTGATGGGGCGGATTACGCAGATCCGGGATGGGCTTGGTACGGTCGACTTCGTCTATGACCCGTGCGGCCGGCTCGTGGAGCGGAGCTTCACGGATGGCCGGACGGAGAGCATCGGTTATGACCTGCTCGGTCGGGTCGAATACGTGACGAGCGGAGATGTGGCGTGCGAGTACACCTATGACGCGCGCGGGAGGGTGGTGCGGGAGACGGTGACGCGGGGCGGGCGGCGGACGGTGGTAGAGACGGCGTACGACGCGCTCGGCAAGGCGGTGAGCACGAGCGGGCCGTTCGGGCGGATGGAGATCGCGCGCGACGTGGTGGGGCGGCCGGTGGTGGTGGCTGTCGGGGACGTCGGCGCGCAGGCGATGAAGGTGCAGATGGCGTACGATCCAGCGGGCCACCTGCTCGACCGGGTGCTGCCAGCGGGAGGGCGCATCGCGGAGGGGGTGACGCAAGATGGACTCCCGTCCGGTGTGCAGGTGACAGGCCCCAGCGTGACTCCCGCAACGCGACCGGGCGAGCCAGCGTGGGTGGGGCCGCTGCCGCATGAGGTGATGTTCGCGCAGAGCTACGTGTGGTCGGCGGCCGGGCTGCTCGGCGCGGTGGGCAGCGGCGAGCCGGACGCGGCTTACGTGGAGTACCTGCGCGATGCGCAGGGTCGGGTGATGGGGAGGGAGCGGGTGGACGGGGCGCGGCGGGAGCTGATCGAGGGGTATCGCCACGGGCCGAGCGGGCAGCTCTTCGAGAGCGCGACGCTGCGGCAGTATGCGCCGGGCGGGCAGCTCAAGAGGCGGGGAGGCGCGGAGCTCGCGTACGACGAGCGGGGGCGGATGACGAGCAAGCGGTTGCCGGGCGGGCGCGTCGCTTACTTCGAGTGGGGCGACGACGATCTGCTCCAGGCGGTGCGGTTGCCGGACGGGCGGGTGGTGCGCTTCGCCTACGACCCGTTCGCGCGACGGCTGGAGAAGCGGGTGGAGCGGGGGCGCGACCGGGTGGTGGAGAGCGTGACGCGATACACCTGGAGCGGGGATGCGCTGGTGCACGAGATCCGCGAGCTGTTCGGGGAAGCGGGCGGGGAGCCGGTGGTGGAAGAGCGAGCGTACGCGGTGCTTCCGGAGGGGGTGACGCCGCTCGCGGACCGGGTGCGCCGGGGCGATCAGGATGAGGTGCGGTACTACGTCGAGGCGCCGAACGGGATGCCGGCGGCGCTGGTGGGCGGGAACGGACGGCTCGTGGGCGAAATCGATGCTTCGCTGTTCGGCAAGGTCGAGGGGGAGCAGGCCGCACTGACGCCCGTGCGGTTTCCGGGGCAGTACGCGGATGAGGAGACGGGGCTCTACTACAACCGGTACCGGTACTATGACCCGGAGACAGGGCAGTACCTGAGCCCGGAGCCCATCCGGTTGGAGGGCAGCCTTCGGACATACGCGTATGTTGATGGGTGGCCTCTCGAGTTCTCGGATTTCAACGGTCTCTCCAAGATGCATACGGAAGTGACTGGCTCCTACCTAAAAAAGAACGGGAAGAAAGCCGATGTGACGAAGTTCGCAAATTCCGGCAGGGCGGGCTCCACGGACCTACATCCCGCAGTGGAGGCCGCGCTGGCTCCGAACAACGCACGTCCTTCCGAGAGCGGCGGCGCGCAGAATGTTTGTTCGGAACCCAAGGCGCTGAGCGACTACTTGAAGCAATGGGAGCAGGATACGGGGAAGATGTGCAGGCCAGGTCATGAGAACTGGCAGCAACACCTGGGAGAAGCGCTCGAGAGCGTCGGTGGTGTGAAATCATACAGAGGAATTGATAAAAGTCAGCTTGAGCAGGCATGTCCCAACTGCTCTCAGACGGTCCCCCGCCTCTGGAGCCTTGCAGGGTTGCCTCCCCCGGGACTGCAGACGGTGCCTGGGGGATTCACGAGCGGCAGCAACCCTTCTCAGAACACAACAGGGCCGAACTACGACCCATCATGGGTGCCTGGGGCGAACAGGACACAGTCGCCGACCAGGGAGGGTATGTTCATGAACAAAGAAGGCAGAGCGGCGGAGCCTGGTGCCTGGAATTGGGACGGGAAGAGATGGACGAAGCTCTGATGCAGCGATGGTCTCCTGCGACGTGCGAGCAGCTCCGCCAGGCGCCCATCGTTCCTGGCGTGAGCCTTCGGCCGGATTCGCCGACACCCGTCGAGGACGAAGAGCTTTTTGAGCTGACGGGTCGCCGTGGGTTCCCGCTCCTCGGGGGGGCAGCGTTCGGCTACCCCGCTGCCCGCGCGCTCGCGCCCAGCACGGTGCCCTCGATGGGCCGCGGTGAGCGCCGCCTCTTCGCGTGGGATCGCTGGAAGGGCGCGCTCTACCTCGACTCCTTTGGTGGCCTCGGTGTCGGCCTGTGGCGCGACTATGTGGCGCTGATGGCGTGCGTGGACTGTTTTGACGCTTTCTGGCCTTCGCTCGTCGTGCGCCGTCGTCGGGCCGCGCAGGCGTTCTGGACGCGACTGAGTGAGCAGTTCTCGCTTTCACCGTCCGGAGAAGGTGGTGCGCTCCTTCGAGCGGACGATGTCGTCGTCGCGCAGCCGCGCATCTTCACGCGCACGCTGGCAGCGCTCGGGGACGTGCTTCGGTTCTGCGCCCATGAAGGTGCCCGGGCGGTGTTCGACGTGGGTGCTGGCGTCGCTGTGCGCGAGCTTCCAGAGCTGTCGGTGCCCACGGCTGCTCCTCTTTACACGGACGCGTCCGCCTTCACTTCGCGCCGTGTGTGGGTGACTGATGATCACGTGATTCAGGGCGATTTCGTGCTGGAACAAGCAGTCGCACGGCTCGACATCGTCCGCGAGGAAGCGACTCAGCACCGCTGCCGCGCGCCGGCACTCGGCTCGCCTCGGCTCGATCGCTACCTGCAGGACCAAGGGGCCGTCTGCGTCGCTGCGCCGCCGGTCCCTGCGCCGTCGGTGCTGGTCGAGTCCATACGCGGACTCGTGGGCGGAGGCTGTGTGGTCATGCCCCGCGAGCACGAGATGCCGGACGGCGCACTGTGGCTGGGGCTGCTTCCGCGCGAGATGCTCCCAGAGCGAGCTCAGTCGCTCCTCGATTTCGAAGGCGGAGCAGAGTCGTTTCCGACCGGCCTTCGCCTTGTCCACTGGCCGCTCTGGTCGTGGAAGGACTTGCAGCTCGTTGCCGTGGGAGCATGGCACGACTGGAAGCTCATCCTGTGGTCCGGCGAAGGCGGACTTTGGGTGTACGCAAATATGCCTGAGCAGATGGACTTTGTGGCAGGCGAGCTCCGGACATGGCTCGAGATCCTCGCGGTGGAGGACGGTCTAGCGGAGGCCGAGCGACTCCGCGTCGAGCTGGCTTTCCCGCTGGATTCGCACCTACGGCGGGGGCTCATCGCGGAGCGGCTCGGACTCCGACCTGTCCCTGAGTGCACGGACCGCCTCGTCTCCAGCTATGAGGGGGAGGACCTCTGGGTTCGCGAGCTGATAGCTCCACTTGGAATCTCGTTCTGTGTGGTTCGCTGCGACACCAGCGAGCGGGCACTCTTGCTGATCCAGAATGCACGAGAGGTGATGCGGCTGGAGTCAGTGGCCATCAGCGCTTGGAGCGAGAGCCGGACGCAGCTGTCGCAGGCGCTCGGCCGCGAAGGCATCCGGACGATCTCGTCAAACCGACAATGGTGGTCCGATTTCAATGATTCCGATGTCTTGGATTCGTGATATCTAGCGGTTCGACTGCCTCGCGCCCGGATCATACCCGGCAGCTCGGCCGTCTCGCCGCCGATCAGCGCTCAGCCGGCCTGCTTGCAGCCCTCGGCGATGCCGCGGACCACGGCCTCGCCCACGTCGACGTCGAGCTTGCCTGTCGCGAAGTAGTCGAGGAAGAACAGCGGCCGCGCGCCCACGGTCAGCACGTCGTTCACGCACATCGCGACGAGATCGATGCCGACGGTGTCGTGGACGCCCGTCGCGAACGCCACCTTCAGCTTGGTGCCGACGCCGTCCGTGCCGCTGACCAGCACCGGCTCGGACAGCCCGCCCGGCAGGGCGCACAGCCCGGCGAAGCCGCCCACGTCGGCGAGCACCTCGGGGATGCGCGTCGGCTTCGCGAGCCGCTTGATGCGCTCGACGAGCGCGTCCCCTGCATCGATATCGACCCCGGCTTCCCGGTACGTGACGCTCATGGCAGGCGCATCCCACACCTCGGCGGCAAAGGGAAGCGGGCTCGCTCTCCGGCTCCAGCCTCCGGGCGGCTCCCGGGTCGGCGGGCGGCCGGGCTCCCCGTGCCGCGGGGGCCGCCGCCGGCAGACGCGCCACCGCTTGGCCGGGCGAGCGCTCGTGCTTCCCCCAACGTACAGCGAAAGCCCGCTCTACCAGCGCACGACGAGCGGCACTTCTGCGGGGAACCGGTGAGATTGCCCCTCGTGACCGTGATCCCACTCCAGCTCAAGCGAGCAGGTCGCCCCACGATCGATCGAGAGCATGCCCTGGTCCACGAACCAACGCACGCCCGACGAGAGCGGCGGATTCTCCGCTGGCAGTTGCAGACGTACACGCGTCAGCGTCCGGCGCGCGCCACGATGCGATCGCGACTCGATCGGGGAGGTCCGCCTGATTGTCTGGGGCGCCACGAATATCATGGGCTCCGCCAGGGACCCTCGCGGCGTCACGATGGGCATGCTCATGCCCGCCGGCATGTATTTCGGCCTGTAGTCCCAGGTCTCGAAGGGCCAGTCGCCGGCCCCTCCGGCATCGATGGTCCTGAAACAGATGCCAAACGGGCATGCGCCGGTCTCGGCCCAATGAATGCGTTCGTGTAGCCCCAGCGGCCGAACGATCTCGGTCTGCAGCTCCTCCAGATCATGGACGCCGAGGACCTCGAAGAACGCGTTCTCGAAGGCCGCGCACGCATTCGCGGTCCCCTGACCCTCATGCACCGCGTGGCGGCTGAAGTTCAGGCCGAACTCGGCGAGCATCCGCTCGACGATGCCCACGTCGGGCGTCGCGAGGAACACGTGATCGACTTCCCAGCCCATCGGCCGCCTCCGGCGAGTGGAGCCCGCGTCCCTGGCTCGCACGAGACTGTAGCGTGAAAAGCGACGCCATATCAACAGCACCACACCTGGTCAGGCTGTGCCGCGACCGGGACAGCCGGTGGGTTTGCAAACCGTCGCGTACGCCTGACGTCGCTTCGGGGTATGCTGCCGCGGCCACGCATCGTGGCTCGCGCCAAGGAAACCCCATGAGAGTCGGCGTCTCTGTCACCCTCCTTGTCTCCTCTTCCTTCCTCGCCGCCTGCTCCGACGGCGGGTCATCGGCCGGAGACGGCGGGACCGGAGGAACGGCCGGATCCGGCGGCGCTGCGGGGACGGGCGCCGCCGGCGCGACGGGGACGGGCGGCGCGGCGGGCGTAGGCGGCGCGGGCGGCGCGGGCCCGGGCGAGCCGATCGATCTCTGCGCGGGCCTCGTGCAGGACAAGGAAGCGCGCCCGATGACCGAGCTCGCCAGGCCGGCGCTCGGCGAGGCCGTCACCGACGCCGAGTTCGGCACCACGATCCGCCGGATCACGGCGGTCGCGCCGGGCGGCGGGAACGACCCGGTCATCAAGCCGATGTACTCGACCATCTCGGCGTGGAACGCGGACGAGTCGAGGCTCCTCCTCTTCTCGGTCGCGGCCGGCGAGCACCAGCTCTACGACGGCAAGACATACCAGTTCATCGAGGCGCTCGACATCTCGCCGGCGGACATCGAGCAGGTGTACTGGCACACCTCCGATCCCGACGTCCTGTTCTACGTCGACGGCAAGGACTTCATCCGTTACCACGTCGGCGCCGGGACGAAGGAGGTCGTGACGACGTTCGACTTCTGCTCGGGCGGCGCGAGCGCGGGCGGAGACCCGCTGTTCATGTCGTGGGATTCGAACCGCATCGGCCTCACGTGCGACGATCAGGTGTTCATCTATGATGTCGGCCAGAATACGGTGCTCGCCAGGAAGGCGCTCGACGAGAACCCGGCCCAGGTCGCGCCGAGCGGCACGCTCGCGTTCCTGAGCGACAGCGGCGGCGTGACCGATCCGCGGCTGAACGTGGTGCGTACGCTGGACCTGCTGGAGCCGTACGGCCACGCGTCGCTGAGCATGGTGAACGGTCACGACACCTGGAACGGGGCTGTCTACGATCCCGGTCCCGGCGGCAATGACGACATCGGGCTCCTCGTCACATGGGATCTCGCCGAAGGCACCTCGAAGGTGGTCATCGGTCCGGAGACCGGGTGGCCCTACCCCCCGACAGGGCACGTCTCGGGGATGGCATACAAGCAGCCGGGGTGGGTGTTCGTGTCGTCGATCGGCGAGGCGTCGGGCAGAGGGGTGCTCGACATGGAAAACCTGATCGCCGACACGAGCACGGGCAAGGTCTGCCGGATTGGCCGTCACCGGAGCTGGGGCAAGGAGAACACCCACCTCGCCGAGCCGTACTGGGCCGAGCCGCACACCGTGCCCAGCCCCAGCGGCACGCGCGCCGTGTTCGGGAGCGACTGGGGCAACGGGGATACCGTCGACGCCTACGTGATCGAGCTGCCCAGTTACACGCCGTGATGACGGGGACGCGACGGGTCGCGCTGGCCTGCCGGAGGTGCTCCCGGTCCTGCCGCCGCTGCCGATCGCGCCCCCGCTCCCGCCGCCACCGGCGCACGAGTCCGAGGGTGAGAAATCCCAGCCGCGCAAGGCAATGAAGACGCCGGCGGGATGTGCAGCGTCGAGCCGGCCGTTCGCCCTTGTCTTGCGCGTCGCGACCGACATTCTACGCGCCCATGTCCGCCACGCCCGAGCCCGCTCCGCCCCTGGTCCTCGTCGCCGCCGCCGTCATCATCGAGCGCGGCCGCGTCCTGCTCACGCAGCGCAAGGCGGGCGCGCACCTCGAGGGCGCGTGGGAGTTCCCCGGCGGCAAGGTCGAGGCCGACGAGGATCCGCGGGACGCCCTGATCCGCGAGCTGCGCGAGGAGATCGGCGTCGAGGCCCAGGTCGGCGACATCGTCGAGGTGACCTACCACCGCTATCCGAAGAAGCCGGTGCTCCTCCTCTTCTACGCCGCGGCCCTCGCCGAGGGCTCGCCCGCGCCCGCCGCGCTCGACGTCGCCGCCGTGCGCTGGGCCGAGGCGGCCGATCTCCGGGACGAGCTCTTCCCGCCCGCCGACGTCGCGGTGCTCGCCAAGGTGCGCGCGCGCCTCGCGGCGACGTAGCCCATCGTGGAACGATGTCTCCCGCCTGAGAGCTGGTACACGGCGCTCCGCGAGGCTCGGGTAGCCTCCGGGATGAGGGGCAGCGAGCCCCGCCGTGGGGGGCTCACAAGGCGGGGGAGCACGCCTCGCCGCGGACGTCGCCGATGAGGCTCGCGAGCCGCTGGGCGGGCAGCTCGCCGACGGCGCGCTCCACCTCCTGCCCGGCGGCGTCGACGCTGAGGAACGTCGGCACGAAGCGCACGCCGTAGCGGGCGGCGAGGGCCCGCCCGCGCGGATCGTCGACCTGGATGCGCAGGACGGTGCCGGCCTCCTTGGCGCAGCGCGCCTCGAGCTCGGTCACGAGCGGCGCCATGCGCTCGCACACCGCGCAGTGCGCGCTCTCGAACTCGAGCAGCCGAGGCATCCCCTCGGGCAGCGCGACGTCGCCCTGCGCCACGGCGCCCTCCGGGGCCGCGCACGCGCCGGCGGGGCCGCTCTCGCAGGGCGCGCCCGCGTCCACGGCCGCCGCGGGCGCCGGCGAGAGGGCGTCCAGACGGCCGTCAACGACGGCGATCCCGGCGGCCACGAGCAGCGCCCCCGTCAGGCGCTGGAGGGCCGGCGTGGCCGGCATCAGGCGGCGCGCGAGCGCGACGGCCGCCGGCCCGACGAAGGCCGCGGCGACGAGCGGCGCGGCGAGGCCCGCGGCGTAAGCGCCGAGCTGGATCGCGCCGGTGAGCGGGCTCGCGCCCGCGCTGGCCGCGTAGGTCAACGCGGCGCCGAGCACCGGGCCGACGCACGGCGTCCACCCCGCCGCGAAGGCGATCCCGAAGAGCATGCCCCCCCAGAAGCCGCCCGCGCCCGGGAGGCGGGAGAGCAGCGGGCGCGCCTCGCGCTCGAGCCACGGGAGGCGCAGCACGCCCAGGAGCTTCGCGCCGAAGAGCGCCAGGAGCACGCCGGACGCGACGGTGAACGCGCGCCGGTGGGGCGCGAGGACCGCGGCGATCGCCGACGCGCCGGCGCCGAGCGCGACGAGCACGATCGCGAGGCCGATCGCGAAGCCGACACCGGCGAGGCGCACGCCGCGCTTCGCCGCCGCCGGGTCCGGACCGCCGAGCGCCCCGGCGCCGCCGAGGGCCGACAGGTAGACGGGGAGCATGGGGAGCACGCAGGGCGACGCGAACGTCAGGAGCCCCGCGCCGAAGAGCGCCAGCAATGAACCGATCGTCATGGGTCCTCGCGATCGACGGGATCAGCGCCCGAAGAGCGCCGGCGCGAGCGCCGCTGTGTCCACTTCAGCCACCGCGAGCACCGGCTGCTCCACGCTCCTCGCGCAGATCGCGTTGCCGAGCGGCCCTCGGGTGCACCCCACGCCGCGCCCCGCGAGCGCGCGCGCCGCCGTCGCGGCGCCGGACCCGGGCGGCGGCACGAACACCGTGAGCGGCTTGTCCCCGCTCGCGTACATGAGCGCTGCCGTGCGCGTGCCGCCGATCTGGCAGAGGCGCGCCCCGAGCAGCCGGGCGCCGGACACCGCCGGGACGGTCACCGCGTAGCCGAGCTTCCCCTCGAGCCACCCGGCGACGGCGCCCGGATCGGACGACTCGAAGTCGCACGGGCGCTCGCGCGCGAAGCCGCGCACGTGGTGGCTCACGAGCTCGTCGGCCATCGCCGCGCTCACGCCCCGGCTCGGGCTGCCGACGAGCAGCGCGGCGGCCGCCGCGGCCGCGGCGAGGGCGGCCGTGATCGCCCAGGGGCCGCGGCGCCGCGCGCGCGCGTTCCGCGCGGCGGCCTCCGCCCGATCGCGCAGGCGCTCCGGGACCTCCCCGTCCGCCTTCGCGACGAGCGCGCGCCGCACGCCGCCGAGGACCTCCGCTGCGCGCCGGCAGGGCGCGCAGCCGGCGACGTGCGCCTCGATCCGCGCCGCGTCTTCGGGCGTCACCTCGCCGTCGTGCCACGCCGAAATGTTCTCGAACCACTCGCGGTTGCACCCTGCCATGACGTCTCCTCGCATCGTTCGGAGAGGCCCTCGACGAGCGCGAGCCGCGCCCTCGAGAGCCGTGATCGCACCGTGCCCACCGGGCACGCCTGGAGATCGGCGATCTCCTCGTAGGAGAGCTCCTCGACCTCCCGCAGGAGCAGCGCCTCGCGCCACTCCGGGGGCAGGCGCGCGAGCGCGCGCTCGACCTCGTCGGCGAAGCCGCGCTCGACGAGCTCCGCCTCCAGATTGCCCTGCGGCTCCGGCACCGACTCGGCTCCCCGGCCGCCCTCGATCACCTCGAGGCGCTGCCGCGCGCCGCGCGTCGTGTTGAGCAGCATCGACCGCTCGATGCGGAGCAGCCACGCGCGCATGCGCCCCTCGTCGCGCAGGTCGGCGTGCCGCTCGATCGCGCGCACGATCGTCGCCTGCGCCAGATCCTCGGCGTCCTGCTCCGAGCGCGTCAGGCGGCGCGCCGCCCGCAAGAGGCACGGGAGCTCGGCGAGGAGCCGATCGACGAACGAGGTGTGGGGAGACGTGCGCATGGGCCGGGCCGGGAGGAGGAAGGCTGACGCCGCCTCGTTTCCCGGACACTTCCAGGACACGGCGAGCCCATCGAAAAGTTCCTGACCGGCGGGTTCTCGGCGAGGACGTAGCCCGGCTTACATCGTCGGCGGCGGGCGATGGCGCGGGGGGCGGGGCTCCCGCGGCACGCGGGAGCCCGTGCTCAGGAGGACCGGGGCTGCGGGGCGGCTAGGGCGCGCCCGCGTGCGTCAGCGCCTCCCAGCCGATGTGGTTGCCGACCCGGGTGGAAGCGCTGCTCATCGCCCTGACACGCGTGATGAGCTCCTCGGTCTTCGGCATGCTGATCCCGCGGCGGTTGCGGAGCTCGTTGTACCCGATCTCCCAGCCCATGACCGCCGAGCCGCCGCCGGCGGACTCGGAAAAGCTGCTGCACGGCCAGTTTCGCGCCGGCATCCAGCCCGCGGGCGTCACCTTCACGCCGACGCGATTGCCCGTGTTGTCGAGGTATTGCAGCACGTAATCGGCGTTCAGCTCGAGCGCCTGCCGCAGGCGGTTCTCGCGATGAACGGGGTCGTCGCCGTAGGCGCTGCGAGCGTCGCCCTGGATGCGGAGGGTCTCTGCCATGTTCGCCAGCGAGCTCGTGCCCATCTGCATGTGCCCGAGGTCGCGGCAGGTCTCCTGCTCCAGGCCGGCGATGTAGCGCGTCGGCTTGCTCCAGATCCCCGCGAGATCGCCCTTCGCGTCGTTGGTGTAGCGCGGCCGGCCCTGATACATGGGATAGAGCGGCTGGCCGCCGTCGCTCGGCATGTAGATCATGGCCCTGCTGGAGTGCTCTACCTGGCTCACGACGTACTCGTACTTCTCGCGATCGTTCGTGAAGATCGCGATGCCCAGCGCCGTCTCGTTCATCACGGAGGTCCGGTTCCCGCCGCCCGTCCAGCCGTCTTTCACCAGGTCCCAGTAGACGGTCTTGAAATGGTTCTCTTGCAGCGCCGTGTCTTCGGCCGTCCAGCCGCTGTACGTGTAACGCAAGATCTCCGCGGCCCGCAGGAAATTGGTGCCTCCCCAGCCAGCGACGAAATGGCCGTTGGCGTAAACCTGACCGTTGTTGTCCGGGAAGCGGGGCTGATCGAACAGGATGGCGGTCATCGTGCGCGCCCAGGCGTTGAGGATGCGCCGCGCGTTCTCGGCGTACTGTGCGTCGCCGCTGTAGTACCAGAGCAGCGCCTGCGTATAGGCGGCGTTCCCGTCGTCGACGATCTCGCTGCACCCCGCTTGCTCGTAGCCCATATCGATGGCTCTCTGCTTCGAGCCAGGCGTGGAGCACTTGACGACCGGCACCGGGCTGGCGACGTAGTCCCGCTTCGCGTGCCTCGAGCCCCTGGCGAGCTGGTACTCCTTGGTCCAGGGCTGCTGACCGCCGCCGATCTTCGTCTTGACGAAATCCAGCTGCTCCTTGCTGACCAGGATGCCCGGGTGCACGAAGGCGCCGGCGGGGGCCGCGCTGGCGGAGATCTGGAGCTCCGTCACGCTGGCGTAGTCGTTCACGGTGTTCCCGTTGACCGTGAGGCGGACGTACCGCGCGTCGACGGCCTGGAGCTCGACAGGCTGGAGCGAGGTGTTGGGCAGGCTCTTCCCCGCGAAGAGCGGCGAGAAATTTTGGCCGTCCGTGGACGTCGAGAGCGCGTAGTCGTAGATGCGCCCATCGACCCCGCCGTTGTACCAGCCGAGAGAGATGCCGCAGATGCGCTGCTTCGCGCCCAGGTCCGCCGTCACGTAGGCGCCCTTGCCGCGGCCCGACCAGCGGGTGGCCAGATCGCCGTCGGCGGCGTTCGCTGCCGGATTCTCGGCCTGCGCGACGCTGGCGACGAGGCTCGCCGGCGTGAGGCGAACCGTGCAACCCGGTGCCGCGAGCGACGATGACCGCTGGTCGCCGACTTCATCGCTGCCTGTCACAGGGCCCTCGTCGACGCCTACGACGCAGCCCGCGAGAACAGCCGCCAGGGCGACACACATTGTGGGAACGGCAGTGCGTAAGCTCAAGGTGTTCTCCTTTCAGTGGATCACTTCACCGACCTCAAGGCAGTGTGCGTGATGATGCCACCAAGCAAGATCAAAGCTGTGAAGGAGATGAGATACGATATTCCCCGGCGGTGTCAAGCCCGTGCTGGGGAGCCTGCTCCTGGTTGACAGCTCATTGCCTTGCTTGTCTGGCCTCCCTCCTGGAAAAAGGATGTATGTCAGCGTCTTGTCCGCTGACCGAATGGGCTGTGGTCAATTCACGACTTGCGATCGAGGCTCCCCGATCAGCGGTTGCCTCGCGAGGGAGCTCAGCGGGTTATCACCCTCACGCTGGCGTCGTTCCCATCGGGCAGAGTGTCCAGCGGGCTCGGGCGCTGTCGCGCCGAACAATCGCGAGAGTCTCCGCGCATCGATGCTTGAGCGGACGACTGTCAGCTCGCCGCGCCAGGTGCGCACACCTTGCCGCCGCGCTCAGCCGGTGATGCCAGGCCGCCTGGCGGAGAAGGGCGACAGATCCACCGGCGGCTCCTCTCCGGCGATCAGCGCCGCCACGATCTTCGCGGTCACCGGGGCGAGCAGGACGCCGTTTCGGAAGTGCCCTGTCGCGAAGATCAGATTCGCGATCTCCCCCTCGCCGAGGATCGGCAGCGCGTCCTTCGGGTGGGGCCGGAGGCCGGCCCACGTCCTGCCGATCGGCGCGTCGCCGAGCGCGGGCACGAGCCGGAGCGCCGCGGTCAGGAGGTCGCGCACGGCGCGCGACGTCACCGCGGTGACGTAGCCGGCGAACTCCGTGGTCGCGCCGACGAGCACGCGCCCGTCGTCGCGCGGCGACAGGTAGCAGCCGGGGCCGTAGACGACCTGCGAGAGCACCGGCGTCGACGGCGTGAGCTCGACGATCTGCCCGCGCGCCGGGCGCACCGCCGAGGGCGCGAGGCCCGACGCCTCGAGCAGGGACGACCAGCTCCCGGCGGCGAGCACCGTCCAGCCCGCCTCGACCTTCGTGCCGTCCTCGAGCTGCGCGCCGCGCGCGTGCTCCCGCTCGACCACGATGCGCCGGACGGTCGCCCCGGTGCTGAACCGCACGCCCGCGCGCTCCGCCGCGATGCGCAGCGCGCGCATGAGCGACGGCGGATCGATGCGCGCCTCGTCGGCGAGCCACGCGCCGCCGGCGACCTCGTCGCAGAGCGCCGGCGCGTGCGCGCGGGCCCCGTCGCCGTCGCAGATCTCCACGGCGAGGCCGGCTTCCCGCTGCCACGCGAGCTCGCGCGCGATCTCTTCGCGTCCTTCCGCGGTGAACGCCACGCGGAGGGCGCCGCTCTGCCGGTACCCGACGTCGATCCCCGTCGCGTCGACGAGCGACCCGGCGAGCTCCGCGTACAGGGCGCGGCTCGCGAGGCAGAGCCGCGCGAGGGGGCCGTCGCCCGCGGCCTCGAGCTGGGGGCCGATGATCCCCGCCGCCGCCCACGAAGCGCCCTCGCCCTGGTTGCGCTCGAGGACGCGGACAGACAGCCCGCGCCGCGCCAGGGCCAGCGCCGAGGCGCACCCGGCCACGCCGCCGCCGATCACCACCACGTCGCTCATCGGCGCGTGCATAGCACGCCGGGCGCCGAGGGGGGCTTTGCGCGGGAGCGCTGCGGGGGCTGGCGCGCGCCGGGAGGAGCGACGCGACGCATTGCCCGTTCACCTCGTCCGCGGCTTCCGTGAGAAGAGGCCGGCCCCGGCCAGCGGCTGCTGCTGCCGCGCGTGGAAGAGGCGCAGCAGCCAGAGGTCACCGTCGGGGCCGGAGGCGTCCACGAGATACCAGATGACGTAGGGGAGCTTGCGCAGGAGGAGCCTGCGGACGACGGCGCGGTCCTCGTCGTCCTTTGCCTCGGCGGGACCGATCCCGGGGAAGCGGGCGAGGAGCTCGATGGCCTCGTCGAGGCCGGTCCGCAGGCGCTCGACCTGCTCGATCCCGCGGTTCTCGTCGAGCCAGCGCACCTGATCGCGGAGGTCGCGGGCGAACTCCCGGCGGAAGCGGACGCGGCGGCCCACGCGGCGCCCTGGCCTAGCGGGCGCCGCGACGAGGGGCGTCACGGAGCGCCTCGTCGAAGATGGAGTCGATCTCCTGGCGCGCGGCCTCGTCGTGGTCTCCCGCTTTCATCCGCTCCCAGACCGCCCAGACCTGGGCTCGCTGCCACTCCTCGGCCCGGCTGAGCTGCTCCGCGTCGTCGATCTCCTGGACGCGCTCGCTGAGGAGCGCGCGGATCGCGGGCGAGAGCTTGAGGCCGCGCTTCTTCGCCTCGGCCTGGACCCGCTCCCGGAGCTCGGCCGGGAGCACCACGCTGACGGGTCCGCTGTCCTCGTCCGGGCCTCGTCCCGCCGGACCGCGTTCCTCATCCCGGCCACGCTTCGCCGTTCCCGTCCCTCTCATCGGTGCTCCTCGCGGAGACAGGATAGTGAAATCCACTATAGCGTGCAACCGGGCGGTCCGGCCGCTGCTGGGGAGACGTCGGAGATCTCTGAAGAGCGCCGAGCGCTGGCCAGCTCCGTCGGCCAGTGATGGCCGGACTTCCGCTCCGCGTCAGGGGTAGGTCGGCGCGGGTGAGCATGGACCTATCGCCCCAGGGAGGGACGATGCGGGGACAGCCCTTCTCCTCTCCTCTTGGCGGCTTTGGCGCCATGGCGGTTTTTCTGCCGACCCAGGGCGACTTCCCGCAGCAGTGCCAGCTTGTCTCGCCCTCGTTGGAGGGCACCTTGGATGGATCGCGCTCGGGCTGCCCAGCCGCGTGGCTACGCCCGAGCCGCCGGCTTTACCGTGTACGAGCACCTCGAGCGAGCGCGCTTGTCGGCTGGTAGCAAGTCGCCCCGTCTACGCGAGGACGTTCCAGAAATTAGGACCTCGACGCGCCCATGCTCGCCCGTGCTCTGGAGCGGTACAAGCGCGCGGGGCCTGCTACGGCGATTCCCCTTCACCGGTTTTCTCGGCTGTCGCAGCAGCCCTGGTCGCTGTGGTCTCCTCGGGTGCTTCCTCGGGTGCTGTCGCTGCCTCGGTCGCAGCGCTCTTCGAAGCTTCCGTCTCCGTCGCCTTCGGTGCGGCCTCAGACGCCTTCGACGCCTTCGCCTTCGGCGCCTTGGCTGCCCCGGGCGCCTTGGCCGCCTCCGCCGGCTCCGTCGCCGCGCCCTCCGCCGCCTTCGCCGGGGCCTCCGGCGCCGCGCCCTCCGACGCCTTCGCCGGGGCCGCCTTCGCCTTCTTCTCCTTCGCGGCCTTCGCCTCGAGCGCGCCCGCCGCGATCGGCTCGCGCTTTCCGTGGCCGACCGCGCGCGGATCGCCGTACGGGAACGCCGCGCTGCCGCTCGCGTCGATCGGCTTGCGCGGGGCCTCCGGATCCGTCGCCGGGCTCGGCGGCGGCGCGATCGGCCGCGGCGCGCGCAGCCGGTTGCCAGGGCCGGCCTGGGTCCACACCTGCACGTCGCCGAGCACGCGCGTCCTGTTCGCCATCCGCCGCTGGCCCCGCGCGCCGAGCAGCTTCTCCACGAACGTCGGGGGCGACGTCGCGCCAGGCTCCCCCTTCACCCAGCACGTGTAGTCGCCGATGCCGGTGCCCCGGAACGCCTCGCGGCAGACCGCTATCCCGAGCTCGGCCGCGATCTCGCTGAGGAGACGACCCGGCGCGGCCTCGACCGTCCTGTGCTCGTTGACGAAGGTGACCTTGGGCATCGGTGGGCAGGGAGCGTCCTGCTCCCCTGCCGCGAGCGCGTCAAGAAGCGCGGCGCGCGTCCCTCGCGTCCCTCACGCGGTGGAGCACCCGCGCGATGCCGAACAGGTTCCAGCCCGCGAAGCCCACGAACAGCGCCACGAGCGCGACCGCCCAGCGCGACGCGCGCGGCGAGCTGCCGTCGATGAGCAGCCAGGCGTCGTCCGTCACGGCCATCCCCGCCTGCTCCTCCACCTCGGCGGCCAGCCGCGCGTGCCGGATGCCCGCGCTCTTGAACGGCACGAGCCGCCCCGCGAACGTGCTCGGCGGGACGAAGCGCGGGCCCTCGAAGCCCTCCGGCACCCGGATCTCCACCCACAGCCCCGGGTTGCCCGCCACCGGCGCCAGCCGGAACGAGTCGCCCTCCGCGGCGCGCCCGTACCGGATCGCGCCGCGCGTCCCGAGCAGGCCGGCGGCCCGCACGTAACGGTTCGCGAGGTCCGCCTGCGGCCGCAGCGACGCGAGCTCTCCCACGTCCGCCGGCTGGCCCGGCGACAGCGCGTAACGCGCCTCCCCGAGGAGCGCGACGGCCATCCACAGCGCGGCGATCGCGGTCGCCGCCATCAGCGCCACCGTGACCGTGCGCTCCTGCTTCGGCGGCGACGGCAGCGCGAGCAGCTCCGGATCGGGCCCCGCCACGTCGAGGCCATCGCCGCCCGGGCCGCGCGGGCCGGACGTCATGGATTCCAGGGTCGAGGTCGGGTCGGTGGGCACGCTTCGTCGAGTATATAGCCGGAGCGCCGGCCGCGGTGCACCGCCGTCTCGCGGATCCTCGCCGGCCTCGGCCTTGCCGCCGGGGAGCTCCCAGGCGCCCTCGAGGTGCGCGCCTGCCGCGCGCTGCGCGAGCAGGACGCGGCCACGCTCGATGACGGCGGCGGCGACGAGGACGAGGGGAGGAGCGGGCTCGGGCGTGGCGGACCTGGGCGCGCAGGGC
The DNA here is from genome assembly GCF_051530145.1 of Sorangium sp. So ce302. Taxonomy (GTDB): domain Bacteria; phylum Myxococcota_A; class Polyangia; order Polyangiales; family Polyangiaceae; genus Sorangium; species Sorangium cellulosum_B. The sequence continues at coordinate 12,458,447 of NZ_CP150326.1, forward strand.
GTCGGTCGCGGCGCGCAGGACACGGGCGGAGGGCGCGCTCGATGCTGCGCCTCGACGCCGACGGATCGGCACCCACGGAAAGAGCCACTATCTCAGAACATTTCTCGCACACTCATCCCCGCAGCACGGAGCGCGGAGAGGCGCGCTCGCCCCCCGGGGAGATCTCTTCGCACCGAAACACCGATGCTAGGATCTATCTCGCGCGCGATCTTGACCGCATCAACGACAGCCTGCGGCGTACGCGCTACCAGCGTCGTCTTCGCCGCATTGGGAGCAAAGGCGAGATGCTGCCAGACCCATAACTGGTCGCTGCGAAACACGCGCGACACCGCGTCCGAAGCCTCTTCCAGAGGCGAGAGCGACAGTCGTCCAACGAGCTCCTCTGACACATCTGCATCAATCGTCGTGGGGGCTGACTCCTCAATGGCCCCGTACATCTCCCATTCGGCGGCCATCTTCTCTAGGAACGAGCGACCGTTCGTCGCTTCGGCGCTGAGCTCGTCGAGTAGTCCCACGAGTCGATACACGGCGCCGCGCTCATCGACGAATAGCTGATCGTCAAAGTTGTCCATGGCCCCTGCCAAGATGAGGTGACGTTCTCTGTAGCGCGCCGTTGGCCACACATCTGAGGCGAGCTGGCTCGACTTGATTCGCCACGCAGGCTCGTCTCTCGCAGAGGCGGACAAGCACTGCCATATCCCCAAAGACATCTCTGTGCGACCGCGATGGACACTTTCCCAGGCGATTCCGCCGAACTTCTCTTCGAACTCGAACCATGCATCATAAAATGGCAGGCCTCGCCGCTCGAGCTCGGTTGCCAACGCATCGAATCCGCAGGCGAGCGTTGGGTCGCGAAACAGGCCATGAATATCACAGTGACGAGTGACTCGGTTTGAGACGAATTTTTCAAGGTATCTGGAGGCCGCGGCGTAACGCGTGACTTCTGTGCGGTCATCATGGAATACCTTCTTCTCGACGACGCGCCCCTTGCGACCGGTCGCCTCAAACATCAGTCGTGCGGACGGGTCGCTCCCGATCAATCGCTCCCCATTCATGTTGTACTGCGCCTTGCTCTCGAGCGGAGCGGTCCACTCGACATCGTCCGAGTCCACGATCTCAGTCCGAGAATCCGATTCAATGTAAACAAGGATGTTCGACGAAGATAAGGCCCGAAGAACGCGATCTATCGACTCAAACGATCCAAAAAAACGCTCTGTTGCCATCGTGCGAGTTTGTGACAATCAGGGCATCTTCGTCCGCCCAAGCCTCAACATGGCCGTCGCTGGCTTCCCTGATGGGTCTGAGATTCGAACGTTTAAGCATCTTGTCTGGGCAGTCTCCAACGAGGACCGCTCGCATGGGCAGCCACTCGCGCCCCTCGATCATCGCGAGTCGCTCGATCACAGAGTGGACCTCACGACCAATGAGATACCCCCGATGATCTTCGACCGATCCCGAGGGTGACACATAGAGCCCGCCGCGTGGTGAGCAGGCAAACAGCGTCGCGTGCGCTCCGCCAAGTGTGCTCCGATTGTATAGCGGTACATTGCCCGCGCGAAGACACTCGGCAGCACCGAACACATAGGATCCAATGACTGGAGAGCCGCGACGCCCACCGGCCTCGAACAGCGATTCCTCGATCTCCCAATGCTTCTTCGACAGCGGCCCATGCTCGCGCTCGACTCTCTGTAAAGCGTCGGGTGACCATGGCCTGAAACCGCTCTGGGGCCCTGATAGATACTTCAACATGCGCGACGAGTAGATGTGCATGGCTCTCACCTCTGGGGACGGCGCTTCCATCCATCTTCGCCGCGGGCGTCCTCTTGTTTCCGGTCAGTGGATCATGGAATCCGCTAACATCCTCCACGACTGAGCCATCCCTGCGCGTGATGGTACATCGCATCAAACCATCGACGTCGGTGATGTCGATGGGCGAGCCATCGACATACGCATACGCGTACAGGCTCCCCTCCAGCCGGATGGGCTCCGGGCTCAGGTATTGCCCTGTCTCCGGGTCATAGTACCGGTACCGGTTGTAGTAGAGCCCCGTCTCCTCGTCGGCGTACTGCCCCGGAAACCGCACGGGCGTCAGCCCAGCCTGCTCCCCCTCGACCTTGCTCCGCTCCCATCGCCCCACCCGCTCGGCCCACTCCTCACTCGTCGCCATTGCTTCCTCCTTCGTCGCGGTGGGAGCAGCTAACCAGCGCTGCGCGGACGGTCACGATGTCCTCGGCCAGACGCTCACCTCAAACAAGCTCCACGTCAAAGCCAGCGTCTTTCAGCGCGTAGTAGGGTTGCACACCACCGGCAGAGCGAACGACGATTCGTACCCCCGGCGCGAGAACCTGCGCGCTTCGAACGATTTCTACCAGCTGGTTCGAAAGCCGTGTCGACAGCGATGTCACCGTAGCAGTTGGCGCTCCCGCTCGCAGCCTCTGAACGCGTCTCAGCCAAATATCGTCGCTCAGCCAGTGCTCGGACGCGCTATCAGATGCCTCATCAATTCGCTGCAAGCCCAGCTCGTCAGCGAGAGCCGCCGCCACATCGGCGGACAATTCGACCGGAGATCCGCTTGGCATGAGGCCGCTCGCCTGCCACTCGACCGCCCACTTCTCCAGACACTTTACCGCATCGTCCGAGACCAAGACCAAGTCATCAATCTCGCGACGATAGAGGAAGATCTCCCCGGTGTCTCCAGCATATAAGTGCATCGAGCCGAGAAACTTACCCCCCAGCGTGAGACGGCGGCCGTGACAATAGACAACCGGCCAGCCGGCTGCCTCAAGAAAGCGCGAATCCTCTGCGTCATCGTCATCGAAGCCGAGCCGTTCCTTCAGGACACGGTATACGCCCAGCCTGGTCTCGTTGCATGGTACATGTGCAGGGTCCACCTCATCGTAGGCAACCAAACCTCCGAGCACTTCCTCGAACCGGAGCAATGGCGCCGCTGGGGGGATCCCATGTCGCTCGAGCTCCGCCATCAACGATTCCGGGCCGCGCGTCGCATCTGGATCGCGGAAGAAGCTCTTTGCATCGAGCCATTGCATGACACGAGAAGACACGTGGCAACGCAGGTGGCTCGCAGCACGCTCATACCTCCGGATGATGAGCCGCTCATTCTCAAATGTCTTCTCCTCGAGAATACGTGGTCCCTTCGACCACACTTGGCGCGCTCGCGACTCTTCAGGCTCCACCATTAGCAGGCGGACGGGCTCGCCATCGAGCCGGTACTGAAATCCCAACTCTGGCGCCAAGCTCGGTGCACTACCCTCCTCGAGGCAGATACGCTCCACCTGAGCGCCGACCAATTGAAGCGGCACCATTAATACGTGACAAACCTCCAGTACGCGTTTCAGTTGACTCAGATCGTCAACACGAATCCATGTCGTTTCAAGCGGCTCATCCGCGACAATCGCGTGCTCGCCGCCCCACACCGATGCCGCGTCGTCGATGGTTGAGACGGGGGGCAGCGACAACGCGCCAGCCACCGCTCGGCCGCAGCGCTGTGTCCTCACTTCAAGCCGCATTGGAAGCCACCGGGGATCCGAGAACAGCGCGAGTTGTGCCACCCAATCGGCCATGTTGGGATGCATCTCCAGCCCAGACTCGATCAGCACTCCCCCATCCGAGCGCAAGTACAGGGGTAAAGCACGTCTCCTCGACCAGGCTACGAGGAAAGCGCGCCCGCGCGATCCGCCGTCAGGCGTGTGCACGTCGATCCACAGCGGCGCGCCGCCCTCCCGTGCCGCGGCGAACGCGCCGAAGACATGATCGTCCAGCACCGGGAGCCCACGGCGGGAAGCTGCGTCGTACAGAGCCGACTCGAACTCCGCATGGATAGGTGGGAAGTCCTCATGAAGTTGGACAAAACGATCCAGCTCGTGCCGCGCCCACGGCGTGGTCGCGATTCTGGAGCTCCGAAGGACGGCGAGCGTTCTATTAGAAAACAGTATCACTTACCGAGCTCGCTTCCATGCGCCGTTTTGATTTGCCCACACACCCAGGTCCGCCAATGCCGGCACAGGCTCGCCGTCCTTGCGAATGACTGGCGCCGCCTTTGTGTTGCTAGAGTCTGCGAGGAACGCTCCGCTTGGCTGCGTCCAATGTTCCTTTTTGCCCACGCCTCTCGAGCCGTCTTGCTCTCGATATCCAGGTTTGATTACGCCTGTCGGCAGACTTCTATTGGCGAGCGCCCACAGGCGGGGAACTGTCTGGGAACAGTTAGGACAAGGTGCGCGATCCACCCCCTGCTTACTCGATGAGATCGCCCCGTCGCCGCTCTTTTCCATGTCCTCCAGAGCATGACCCAAATGGGCTTGCCAGTCGGGGTCGCCGGGCTTGCAGGATTTGCCAGTCTTCTGCTCCCATGCATTCAAGTGGTCTGTGAGAGCCCATGGCTCCGAGCACGTCGAAGGGTCTTGGCCATCGGCCCTCGCCGCTGAAGGCGGCAGCGCGGCTTGGACCGCGGGGTGCAGATCACCTCTGCTACGCGGTTGCCCGGACAAGTCGAAGCTGCCGCTCTTATTTTGAGCCGTCACCCCGCTCGCTCCCTTCGTCTTCGACCACATCTTTGCAAGCCCATCGGCATCGATGAGGTCGACCGGCGAGCCATCGACATACGCATACGCATACAGGCTCCCCTCCAGCCGGATGGGCTCCGGGCTCAGGTACTGCCCCGTCTCCGGGTCATAGTACCGGTACCGGTTGTAGTAGAGCCCCGTCTCCTCATCCGCGTACTGCCCCGGAAACCGCACGGGCGTCAGTGCGGCCTGCTCCCCCTCGACCTTGCCGAACAGCGAAGCATCGATTTCGCCCACGAGCCGTCCGTTCCCGCCCACCAGCGCCGCCGGCATCCCGTTCGGCGCCTCGACGTAGTACCGCACCTCGTCCTGATCGCCCCGGCGCACCCGGTCCGCGAGCGGCGTCACCCCCTCCGGAAGCACCGCGTACGCTCGCTCTTCCACCACCGGCTCCCCGCCCGCTTCCCCGAACAGCTCGCGGATCTCGTGCACCAGCGCATCCCCGCTCCAGGTGTATCGCGTCACGCTCTCCACCACCCGGTCGCGCCCCCGCTCCACCCGCTTCTCCAGCCGTCGCGCGAACGGGTCGTAGGTTAAGCGCACCACCCGGCCGTCCGGCAACCGCACCGCCTGGAGCAGATCGTCGTCGGCCCACTCGAAGCGAGCGACCCGCCCGCCTGGCAGCCGCTTGCTCGTCATCCGCCCCCGCTCGTCGTATGCGAGCTCCGCGCCTCCCCGCCGCTTGAGCTGCCCGCCCGGCGCATACTGCCGCAGCGTCGCGCTCTCGTAGAGCTCCCCGCTCGGCCCGTGGCGATACCCCTCGATCAGCTCCCGCAGCGTGCCATCCACCCGCTGCCGCCCCACCACCCGACCCTGCGCGTCGCGCAGGTACTCGACATACGCCGCGCCCGGCGCGCCGCTGCCCACCGCGCCGAGCAGCCCGGCCGCCGACCATTCATAGCTCTGCGCGAACGTCACCTCATGCGGCAGCGGCCCCACCCACGCCGGCTCGCCCGGCCGCACCGCGGGCGTCGCCCCGAGGCCCGTCACCTGCACCCCTGACGGAAGCCCATCGGGCGTCCACCCCTCCGCGATGCGCCCTCCCGCGGGCAGCACCCGGTCGACAAGCTGACCCGCTGGATCGTAGGCCAGCTGCACCTTCATGGTCTGCGCGCCGAGATCCCCGACCGCCACCGCCAACGGCCGCCCCACCACGTCGCGCGCGATCTCCATCCGTCCGAACGGCCCGCTCGTGCGCACCGCCTTGCCCAGCGCGTCGTACGCTGTCTCCACCACCGTCCGCCGCCCGCCCCGCGTCACCGTCTCCCGCACCACCCTCCCGCGCGCGTCATAAGTGTACTCGCACGCCACATCTCCGCTGGTCACGTATTCGACCCGACCGAGCAGGTCATACCCGATGCTCTCCGTCCGGCCATCCGTGAACCGCCGCTCCACGAGCCGGCCGCACGGGTCATAGACGAAGTCGACCGTACCAAGCCCATCCCGGACCTGCGTAATCCGCCCCATCACATCGTGCCGGTAATAGATGCGCCGCCCGTCGAACGTCCGCTCCTCGCCGATCCGCCCCTCGCCGCGCCGGACGTACCGGTGCTCCTCGCCGGATTCGTTGACCACCCGCACCAGGTCCTGCTCCCGGTCGTAGAAGTACCGCACGGCGCTCCCGTCCGGCCTCACCACCTCGGTCACCACCCCGATCCCGCCCCATCGCAGCGCCGTCACCCGGCCGTCCGCGTCGGCGATCTCCGCCAAATTCCCGTCGACATCGTAACCATACCAGTCCGTCGCCCCGCTCGGCCTCCGCACCCGGATGAGCCTTCCGCAGGAGTCATACCCATACGACGTCTCCAGTCCGCGCTCATCGACGAAGCTCGTCACCCGTCCCAGGAAATCATAACGAATCTTCCGCCTCGCCCCGTCCGGCTCGATCACCTCCACACGATTGCCGAGCGCGTCGTAGGCCATCCGCGTTACACCGCCGTTCGGCAGGGTCGCCTCGACGAGCAAGCCGCGCTCGTCGTAGTGGAACCGGACCACCGGCCCGAGCTCGTCCTCGACGGCCACCACATCGCCTCGCGCGTTCCGCTGGTAGCGCGCGAACCCGCCCATGGCGTCGCGAACCTCCTCGATGAAGCCCCGCTCGTCGTATTCATACACGGTTCTCGCGCCCATCGGATCCGTCACGACGCGCAACCGGCCCAGGTCGTCTCGCTCGTAGCGCCATGCGTGCCCCAGCGCGTCCCGATACACCAGCACGTTGCCCGTGGCGTCGAACGTGTAGGCGTGCATGCCGCCGTCCCACGCGACGCCGTTCACCTTGTCCAGGTGGTTGCCTTCAATCCGCCGTTTCGCGCGCGAGGTGATCACCTCGACGAAGTGGTCGTAATCGTCGATCTTGACGTGACAGAAGCCCTTGGCCCTCGTCTCGCCATCGTCCAGAGTGCCAGGCACGTCGCCATCGAGCGCGTCGTTGCCCTCGCGACGACACCATGCCTCCACGCAGCGGCCGTTGTCGCCATAGCGGAACTCCGCCACCAGCCCTCCCGGCTCGCGGCGCCGGACCAAGCGGTGCTGTTCCTCGTAGTCGTACCGCTCCTCGTTGCCCGCGGCGTCGCGCGCCGAGACCAGATCGCCTCGATCGTCGTAAATATACGTGCGAAACGCTCGCCACCCTCCGCCCGGCGACTCGTCGTTCACCTCGAAGGCGGCGATCCTCCCGTCCGCGTACCGCCGCGCGCGGACCATCCGCGCCACTGCGTCGATCGCATGGGACAGGCGCCCTCGCTCGTACGAGAGCCGTATCTCGTTGTCGTACCGGTCCACGATGCGCGACAAGAGCCACATGCTCTCCTGCCTCTCACCGAACACGAGCAGCACGCCCTCGGCCTCCAGCGTGTAGCCGCCCTCGTGACGCCTCAGCACGCCGCACGGCATCGGCACGGGACGGCCCGGCTCGGGGATCTCCGCCTCGGTCGGCGCCGCGTGAGGCTCCAGCACACGGAGCGTCCGCCGCCGCTCCTCGATCGCCCACGCCAGCGAGTGGCTCCATCCGAACCCGAGCCCCAGATCCACGTCGCTCGTCTCCGACGAGTAGCTCCGCTCGATCCGGAGCGGCAGGATCATCCCGCCGAGCGCCAGATCCACGGCCTTCGCGGTGTAGACCCGCCCCGTCACCGGATCGACCGGATCCCCGGCCGACGTGCCGCCCCCGCGCCCGTGCGACGGGTTCGGGCAGCCGCCGCCGCTCCCCGGCCCGCACGCGCCCGCGTTCTTGCCGCCGCCTCGCGGCCCCTTGCCACCGCTCTTGCCGTCCGCCCCCTGGTCGCCGCCGCCGCCCCGCCCTCCGCGGCCGCGGCCGCCGCCTCCGCCGCCCCCGCCACCCAGGATGAATGTGCCGGGGTTCATGCCGGGAATCGCGGGGATGTTCGGGACCGGCGCCGTTCGTGCCATGGGCCCGCATGGTCGCCAGGCGCCGCACGCACCGTCAAGCGGCCCACCGTCCTCGCGGGCCGCCCCTGAGCTCGCCGCGCGCTCGCCCGGCCGCGGTGCAGGGGGCCGCGTCGCGCGCTTGCCCGCGCGCGGCGCCTTGCCTAGCCTAGCCGCGATGCCCTCGAAGAACGACAGCTCCATCGTGTGCCCGTCGTGCGGCGCGAACAACGCCTCCGTGACGGCGAGCGGGCGCTGCATCGCGTGCGGCGCCAGGATGGGCTCGCTCGCGCCTTTCCGCGACTCCGAGCTCGACCGCCACCGCCGCTACCAGCAGGAGGGCTTCTCGATCCTCTGGTGCCTCATCGCCCTCGTCCTGCAGAGCGTGCTCACCGCGGCCCTCGTCGGCGGCCTCCCCATGATCGTGCAGCAGCTCGACTTCGAGGGGTCGAACGGGATGATCGTCGCCATCCCCGTCTGGTTCATCGGCGGCGTCCTCCTCGGCATGATCTCGCCCGGAAAGACGTTCCTCGAGCCGGTCGTCGCGTCGTTCCTCGTCGCGATCCCGACCGTCTTCTACCTCCTGCACAGCCAGACCGTCCGGACGATGCCTCTGTTCATGTACGTGATCATGGCGCTCATCGGCGTGCTCTTCACGCTGATCGGCTCCTACCTCGGCGAGCGCATCCAGATGGGCCCGCCCGCGAAGCCGGCCGACTGAGGGCGCCCAGCGTGACGACGAGGCCCGGCGCGACGGGCAGCGCAGGGGCGGCCGGCGCAGCAGGGGCGGCGAAGGCGGCAGCGGCGGCGGGCGCAGCAGGGACGGCCGTCCGGCGGATCGCTGCAGTGAAGCGGATCGCCGCGGCGCTCGCCGCCGTCGCCATGGTCCAGCTGGCGCCCGGGTGCGGCCGATCGGCCGAGCAGCAGGAGGCGGACGCGCTCCTGCATGCGATCGACGTCCTCCGCGACGCCCCGAGCGAGCCGCGCGAAGCGCGCGAGGCGCTGCTCGCGGAGCTCGAGCGCCAGCCCGCATCGACGCCGCCCGCCGCGAGCGCCAAGGACACGTGCGCGCGGGCCTACCGCCTGCTGCTCGACGCGACGGCCGCGGAGGCGCGCGTCCGCGCCCTGCTCGAGGCGCCCGACGGGGACGCCGGGCCCGGCGCGCTGGCGGATCTCGTCGCCGCGGACGCCAAGGTCAAGGAGAGCGCCGAGGTCATGCCGAGGTGCGCCGAGGCGCTCGCGATCCTCCGCCGCTCGGGCCGGCGCGGGATGTGACGGCCCGCGTCGTCCGCGCCCGCATCGTCCGCGCCCGCGCCGGCGGCGTCCGCGCCGGCCGTGGCGCCCGCGCCGCGCGCCCCCGGGGAGGGGCGCCGGCCGCGCCCGCGCCCCGCGTCGCGCGGCGTTGAAGAGGGCAAGGGGATCCGCGCTCGCGGTCCCCTGTGCTAAGACCCGCCCTGCCATGTTCGACACGCTGACACGGGGCTTTCGTCAGGCCAGAAACCGCCTCGCCGGGCTCACGGAGCTCACCGCGGGCAACGTCGACGCCGCGCTCCGCGAGGTAAGGCTCAGCCTGCTCGAGGCCGACGTCGAGATCGGGGTGGTCAAGGCGTTCCTTGCCCGGGTCAAGGAGGCCGCGGTCGGCCGCACCCTGGAGACGCGCGTGAAGCACGCCGGCGAGGTCCACCAGGTCTCGGCGAGCGACCACTTCATCAAGATCTGCCACGACGAGCTCGAGGCGATGATGACCCACGAGGGCGACGAGATCGCCTGGGCCGACGGCGGGCCCACGGGCATCATGATGGTCGGCCTCCAGGGCTCCGGGAAGACGACGAGCTGCGCGAAGCTCTCGCGCTACCTCGAGAAGCAGGGGAAGAAGCCGCTGCTCGTCGCGGCCGACATGCAGCGCCCCGCGGCCGTCGAGCAGCTCAAGGTCCTCGGCGAGTCGCTCAAGATCCCCGTGTTCAACGTGCCGGGCGAGTCGCCGGTCGCCATCTGCGCCGCGGCCCGCGGCGAGGCGAAGCGGCTCGGCCGCGACGTTATCATCTACGACACCGCCGGCCGCCTCGCGATCGACGAGCCGCTCATGCAGGAGCTCGCGCAGATCAAGGACGCGACCAAGCCGGAGAACATCTTCCTCGTGGTCGACGCGATGATCGGCCAGGACGCCGTGAAGACGGCGCGCGGCTTCAACGAGCGGCTGTCGATCGGCGGCGTCGTGCTGACGAAGCTCGACGGCGACGCCCGCGGCGGCGCGGCGCTCAGCATCAAGGAGGTGACGGGCGCGCCCGTCCTCTTCACCGGCATCGGCGAGACGACGGACAAGTTCGAGCCGTTCCGCGCCGACGGCATGGCGAGCCGCATCCTCGGCATGGGCGACGTCGTCGGCCTCATGCAGGACTTCGAGGAGGTCGTCGACCAGAAGAAGGCCGAGAAGGACGCCGCGCGGATGCTCCAGGGCGACTTCACGCTCGAGGACTTCCTCGATCAGGTGCGGATGATCCAGAAGATGGGATCGCTGAAGGATCTCGTCGACAAGCTGCCCCTCGGCGGCATGTTCCCGGGCGGCCTGCCCCAGGACGTGAACCTCGACGACCGGGAGCTCGTCCGCATCGAGGCGATCATCCAGTCGATGACCCGCCTCGAGAAGAGCGACCCGTACGCGCTGGTCCGCGAGCCGAAGCGGGTGGAGCGCATCGCGAAGGGCTCGGGCTCGAAGCCCGAGGCGGTGAGCGAGCTCGTCCAGAAGTTCCTGTTCATGCGCCAGATGATGAGCGGCCTCGGCCAGAACATGGGCCTCATGGGCAAGATCCCCGGCATGAAGCAGATGGCCATGGCCAAGAACATGCGGGAGATGCAGAAACAGATGATGGCCGGCGGCGGCATGCCCGGGATGGGGATGCCGGGCATGGGCTTCCCGGGGATGGGCTTCCCGGGGATGGGGATGCCCGGGATGGGGATGCCGGGCATGGGCGGCTTCCCGGGCGCCGGCGCCGGGGGCCCGAACATGACGAAGATGAAGACGCTCAGCGCCTCCGAGCGCAACGCGAAGAAGGCGCAGCGCAAGCGCGAGCGCGACGCCCGCAAGAAGGGGCGCAAGTAGCGGCGGCCGCGTGCGGGGGCCCTGCTGCCGGCGGCGCTCGTTCGACGATGCGCACGATGCGCACGATGCGCACGACGCGCGCGCGGTCGCGCGGGCCCTGGTGATGGTCGGCGCGGTCGCTGCAGCGGCGTCGTGCTCCAGGGGTGGCGGGGGTGAGCAGGGGGCCGCGCCTGCCGGGTCGGCCGGCCGGGCGCCGGCGGCGTCCGCGGGCGTGGGCGCTGGCCGTGGCGCGGATGCGGAGGCGCGGAGGCAGCTCGCCTCCGTGAAAGAGCTCGCGGTGCGCAAGCTCGCGCCTGGCGCGGCGATCGCGATCGACGGCCAGCTCGACGAGCCGGCGTGGCATGCGGCGGCGACGACAGGCCCGTTCGTCAACGTGGGCACGGGCCGCGAGGATCGGTCGCTGCCGACGCAGGGCGAGGCGCGGCTGCTCTGGGACGACGGGTTCCTCTACGTCGGATTCGACGTCAGCGACAGGACGATCACCGGCGGGTTCCCCGAGGGCGCGCGGGATCCGCACCTCTGGGAGCGGGATACCGTCGAGGTGATGATCGATCCGGACGGCGACGGGGACAACAAGGACTACTACGAGATCCAGATCAACCCTCAGAACCTCGTCTTCGACTCGCAGTTCGACGACTACAACGCTCCACGGGGCGGCCCGAGCGGGCCTTTCGGCCATGAGGAGTGGAGCGCGGGGCTCGCGAGCGCGGTCGCGCTGCGGGGGACGCTCGACGACGGCTCGGACGAGGACCGGGGGTATGTGGTCGAGGCGAAGATCCCGTGGAGCTCGTTCACGAAGGCGAAGGCCGCGCCGCCGGCGCCGGGGGACGCGTGGCGGATGAACTTCTACGCCATGCAGAACAACGGCGGGGCGGCGTGGTCGCCCATCCTGGGGGAGGGGAACTTCCACAGGGCGCGGCGCTTCGGGCGGGTCCGGTTCGTCGCGATCGCAGTCGACTGACGTCGCGACGTCGAGCGAGCCCTCAGCGCACGGGTGGGTTACCGGAGTCGCGGAGGCTCTCGGCTCCTCGTGCGATCGGCGCCGGCGCGCGAGCTCAGATCCGGGCCGTGTGGCTCGCCGTCGGGCGTGACGCGCCCTGCTGCGTGCCCGCCAGGGCGGCATCACCCATCGTGCCCGCCGTGGCGGTCGAGCGGGTCGCCGGCTCGATCGCTCGCTGGACCCGGATCCTGTTGTGCACGTCCTCGACGCCCCGCACGCCCTCGGCGGCGAGCTCGATGATGCGCTTGTGGTAGCGCTCGGGCACTGTGCCCTCGAGGATGACCTCGTTGTTCTCCACCTGGACCGTGACGTCGCTCACGTCGATGTCCCCGCGCTCCGCGAGCATCTCGCAGATGTCCTCCTGGATGCGCGCGTCGGAGCGCTTGTAGCCCTTCGGTCCGCGGCCGAACGCTCTGCGCACGCGGTCTCCGATCTCGCCGAGCGCGTGGCCGACGCCCTCGAGCGCCGAGCGGCCGGATTCGCGGAGATCGTGGTTCTCACCGCGGTACGCGCCGTCGTGCCAGGCCGCATCGGGACCGTAATCGGGGCTCACGACGCGGGTCATGCCGAGGTAATAGGCGCCGCCGAGATTGAAGTTGTATGCGCTGCCCACGGCGGGAAGGGGATTGCCGCCGAAGCTGCGGCTGTGCTCGCGGCCGCCGACGTAATCGCCGCCGCGGTCGTCGTGGGGCCAGCCGCGCTCCTGGTCACCGGGACGACTGTCGCTGTTGGCGAAGCGACCGTCGCCGAGAGCGCGGCCCATGGGGTCGCGGTGCGTCGTGGGCCCAACCATGCGAGCGTGCTCGCGGCCCCGATCGCGGTCGTCGCGCAGAGCGGCCCCGTGATCGTAGATCGGGCCCGCGCTGCGGCGCTCGTCGCGAGGATAGCCGCGCTCGGTGAAATGGCCCCGGTCGTCTCTGTAGCGCCGATCCCAGCCGTGCTCATTTCGTCCGTAGCCTGTGTCCCTGTCGAATCGATCTCGCATCCTGCGCCTCCTTTCTTCCTTGCGAGCACTGCCTTCAACACGCCTCCGCCGCGCGACAGCGCTGCGCGACAGATCGCGCCAGCCTGGTCGCGTGGATCGCGAAGATGGGTCGCGTGGGCGCCCTCTGCCACCGGGGAGAACCCTTCGTCTCGCGCCCGGGCGATCCCGAAAATGACGATTCATCGGATCAGCACAGAAGAGCTTGCCTTGAGCGCCTTTCCGCCTCTCGTCGCAGAACACGGCACACCCGCCCTCCCCATCGGGGCTGGGGCGGCGCCGCGCCCCCTGGGGGCCCGGACCATCCGTCACGGGCCCAGCAAAGCCGGCCCATGCCCCGCCGGCTGCGCTAAGCTCCGCGCCCTGTGCCCGTCCTCACCGCTCACGATCTCCACAAATCCTTCGGTCCCCAGACGATCCTCGACGGCGTCTCGGTCAACATCCGCACCGGCGAGCGCGTGGGCCTGGTCGGCGTCAACGGCTCCGGCAAGAGCACGCTCGCCCGCATCCTCGCCGGGGTCGAGCAGGCCGACAGCGGCACCATCGCGCGCCGCCGCGGCGCCGAGATCGGCGTCCTCTCGCAGGATCCGGTCTTCGAGCCGACCGACACCGCGCGCGACGTGGTGCTCGCCGGGCTCTCCGCGTGGCACGCCGCCAAGGCCCGCCACGACGAGGTGAGCCGGGCGCTCGCGGCCGGCTCGGGGGATGCCGAGGCGCTCCTCGCCGAGCAGGCCGAGGCCGGGGCCGACGTCGAGCGGCTCGGCGGGTGGGACATGATGCACCAGGTCGACGCCATCATCGGCCACGTCGGCGTCACCCGGCCCGACGCGCCCATGAGCGTGCTCAGCGGCGGCGATCGCAGGCGCGTCGCGCTCGCCCGCCTGCTCGTGTCGCGGCCCGCCCTCGCCGTGCTGGACGAGCCCAGCAATCACCTCGACGTCGAGACCGTCGAGTGGCTCGAGCGCTACCTCGTCGAGGAGCACCCCGGCGCGCTTCTCCTCATCACCCACGATCGCTACCTGCTCGACCGCGTCGCGGAGCGCACGCTCGAGATCGACAAGGGCAAGGTCTACAGCTACGACGGCGGCTACGAGGAGTACCTCGAGCAGAAGGCCGAGCGCCTCGCGCTCGAGGCGCGCACCGAGTCGAACCGGCAGAACTTCCTGCGCACCGAGCTCGAGTGGCTCCGGCGGCAGCCGAAGGCGCGCACCGGAAAGCAGAAGGCCCGCATCCAGCGCGCCGAGACGACCAAGAGCGCGCCGCCGCCCAAGGCGGAGCGGACCGCGCAGCTCTCGGTGGAGTCGGTGCGCACCGGCAAGACCATCCTCGAGCTGAAGAAGCTCGGCCTCTCGCTCGACGGCAAATGGCTCGTGCGCGGCCTCGACTTCACCCTGACCAAGGGCGAGCGCGTCGGCGTCGTCGGCCGCAACGGCACGGGCAAGACCACGATGCTCCGCGCGATCCTCGGCCAGCTCGGCGCCGAAGGCGACGGCGCGGCCGCCGAGGGGCCCCGCATGGAAGGCGAGGTCGTGCTCGGAAAGAACTCGAGCGTCGCCTACTTCGACCAGCACAGGAGCGGGCTCGACCTCGACAAATCGATCTTCGAGAACATCGCGGGCTCGCACACGCGCGTCGAGGTCGGCGGCCGGTCCATGGACGTGCGCAGCTACCTGGAGCGGTTCCTGTTCGATCCGAACAAGGCGCGGCAGCCGGTGGGCTCGCTCTCCGGCGGCGAGCGGGCGCGGGTCGCCCTGGCGAAGATGCTCACCCAGAGCGTCAACGTGATCATCCTCGACGAGCCCACGAACGATCTCGACGTGATGACCCTCGCCGCGCTCGAGGAGATGCTCATCGAGCTCGACGGCTCGGCGCTCGTCGTGACCCACGACCGCTGGTTCCTGAACCGGGTGGCGACCTCGATCCTCGCGTTCGAGGGCGACGGCCGGGTCGTGCGGTACGCGGGCAACTACGACGCCTACCGCGAGCAGCGCGCGAACGCCGCGCTCGAGACGGAGGCCGAGGCGCGGGCCGCGAAGGCCCAGGCGGCGGAGGCCCGGCCGGCGGCGGCGCCGGCGAAGGCCGCCGCGCGGGCAGGCGACAAGCCGAAGCTCACGTTCGCCGAGCGGACGGAGCTCGACGGCATCGTGGGCCGGATCGACGCGGCCGAGCAGAAGGTCGCCGAGCTCGAGGTGAAGCTCGCCGACCCGACGCTCTACGCGAGCCGCGGCGCGGACGTGGCGGGGCTGCTCTCGGAGCTCGAGCGCGCCAAGCAGGAGGCGGCGCGCCTGGTCAGCCGCTGGGAGGAGCTCGAGACGAAGCGCGAGGCCGCCGGCAAGGCCTGACCGGGCGCGACGGAGCGCGAGGCCAGCGGCAATCGGTGCAGGGGGCGCAGGGGGCGCAGGGGGCGACCTGTCTCGCACGACGACCTTGTCGGCGCGGCGCCGCCCGGCGACCATGGCCTCATGATGACCGTGTTCGAGGTGCACCTCGCCGAGGGATCCGACGGCGCCGGCCTGCTCAGCGACGAGGTCCTGAGCGAGACAGGCGCGCAGGTGATGACGCTCCAGGAAGCAGCGCTGGTCGGCTTCCAGGGCCTCCAGGCGCTCGACGGCACCGGCAACGTCCGGCTCATCGCCGTGCGCGCGCGTGACGCCGCCTGGATCCACCGCTGCCTGGAGACCCACGGGGCCGTCGCCGGGTTCCGGGCTCACCAGGTCGACTGAGCCACATCGCCCCCGCTGCTCGACCGACCCTCCGCGCCGCCCTGGCGCGGCGTCCCCCCGCGCGCGCCTTGTCCGGAATGCCGTGGATGCCAGTCCGGCCGCCAGGCGCAGAGAACCATGAAGTCCCGACAAGCCCGCTGAAGCAGGCGAAGCTCGCCTCTACGAACATTGATGAGATCCGGTGTCCCTGACAACTCCCCTCAGTTGTTGGCATCTTTCGTGGGAATTGAACAGGGAGACGGGGAGACGGGGAGATTCGTGGGATTTCACTCCTCGTCTCCACGCCTCCCTGTGAATTTTTCCGAATAATTCGAGGGGATGCCTCAGGTGTCCATCACCACGCACGGAGCGCCTCGCGCGCCATCTTCGCGCGTCCCTGGCCCGCATGAGGCTCGTTCTACTGTGTCTCGTATCACTAGAAAGTTGGTGTGTGGTTGCACTGTCTACCGACGATGGTAACAACACCGCATGTCTCACTCCTCTCTACGTAGTCATACGCTCCTGGCGTTGTTCGCGGTCTCCGCGTTCGCGCCGGGTTGCGGCTCGGAGCGGCCGCAAGCGGGCGATACCAGGCCGCCGGGCTCCGAGCCCGGTCAGGGGGCGCCCTTCGAGAACCCCGGCGGGATGTGGATGCCGGAGCAGATGCGGCAGCACAAGGACCAGCTCAAGGCGCTCGGGCTCGAGATCGATCCCGAGTCGCTCGCCGATCCCACGGCGTCCCCGCTCGGCGCGGTGGTGAGCCTGGGCGGCTGCTCGGCCTCGTTCGTCTCGCCCGATGGGCTCATCGCCACGAACCATCACTGTTCGACCAGGGCGCTCCAGTACAACTCCACCCCGGAGCAGGACCTCCTGACGAACGGCTACCTGGCGAAATCCCGCGCCGAGGAGCGATGGGCCGGCCCCACCGCGCGCGTGCTCGTGACCCGCGCCTTCCGCGACGTCACCGGCGAGGTGCGGCGCGGCATCGAGGCGATCCAGGGCGATCTCGAGCGCTACGAGGAGATCGAGAAGCGCAAGAAGCAGCTCGTGACCGCGTGCGAGGAGGGGCGCCCCGAGATCCGCTGCTCCATCGCCGAGTATTTCGGCGGTGGCCAGGTCTCGTTGATCGAGCAGCTGGAGATCAAGGACGTTCGCATCGTCTATGTCCCGCAGGAGGCGATCGGCAACTTCGGCGGGGACATCGACAACTGGCGCTGGCCGCGCCACACCGGCGATTTCGCCTTCTTCAGGGCCTATGTCGGCAAGGACAACCGGCCGGCCGCCCACGCCGAGGACAACGTGCCTTACCGGCCGGCGCATCACCTGAAGCTCGCGTCGTCGCCGCTCCGCCAGGGCGACCTGGTGATGGTCGCCGGCTACCCCGGCACGACGAACCGGCTCCGGACCGCGGCAGAGGTCGAGTCCGCGGTCTCATGGCTGTACCCGAAGCGGGTGTCGTTCTACGAGGAGTCGATCGCCCTCCTGGAGGAGCTCGGCAAGAACGACCCGGCCCTGCGGATCAAGGCGGAGCCGACCATCCAGGGCTACGCCAACTACCTGCTCAAGACGCGCGGCCTGCTCGACGGGCTGGTCCAGGGCGGCCTGGCCAAGGAGAAGGCCAAGCAGGAGGGCGACCTCAAGGCCTGGATCGACGCCGACCCGGAGCGCAAGGCGGCCTACGGCGGCGCGATCGAGCAGATCGCCGCGCTGCACGCCGGGCAGCGGGCGACGCGCGACCATGACGCGGCCGTGTCGGAGATCGTCTCGTCGGCGAGGCTCCTCGACGCCGCGGTCACCCTCGTGCGCATGGCGGAGGAGCGGCCGAAGGCCGACGCCGAGCGCGAGGCCGAGTACCAGCAGCGCAACTGGGAGCGCCTCGAGCAGGCGCAGGCGTCGCTGCAGAAGTCGTACGACCGCGCGATCGATCGGAGCACCTTCAAGCTGGCCGCGCGGCGCGCGCTGCAGCTCGATCCGAAGGACAGGCCCGCGCTGCTCGGGGCCCTCGCGGGCGGGCAGGCACAGACGGAGGCCGGCATCGCCGCGGCGATCGACGCGATCTACGAGAAGACGGCGCTCGAGGACGCGGCGACCCGGATCCAGCTGCTCAAGACGGCGACGCTCGAGGAGCTCCAGGCGAGCCGGGATCCGATGATCCGCCTGGCGCTCGAGCTCGCGCCGGTCGACAAGGCCATCGAGGCGCGGGACAAGGCCTACGCCGGGGCGATGGCCCTCGTGAAGCCGCGCTTCGTCGAGGCGCTCCGCGCGCACCGGGGCGGCCTCCTGGCGCCCGACGCGAACGGCACGCTCCGCGTCACGTACGGCACCGTGCGGGGGTACCGCCCGGAGGCCGACAAGGCGGTGGTTCGCCCGTTCACCACGCTCAGCGAGGTCGTGAAGAAGAGCACCGGCGAGGCGCCGTTCAACACCCCGGCGACCCTGCTCGAGGCCGCGCGCGAGGAGCGGTTCGGCCCGTACGTGGACAAGGACCTCGGCGAGGTGCCGGTCTGCTTCCTGAGCGATCTCGACATCACGAACGGCAACTCCGGCTCTGCCACGCTGAACGCGCGCGGCGAGCTCGTGGGCCTCGCCTTCGACGGCAACTACGAGGCGATGGCGTCCGACTGGCTGTTCATGCCGTCGATCACCCGGACCATCCACGTCGATCACCGCTACATGGAGTGGGTGATGGACGCGGTGTCGGGCGCGGACGCCGTGCTGAAAGAGATGGGCGGCAAGCCGGCCATCGACTGAGCGCGGCGCAGCCTCAAAAGCACGATCGCGAGGACGCCGGCGCGGGTCACGCGCCGGCGTCGTCGGACGACACCCGCACCTCTCCCTCGGCCACCGTCCAGAGGATCGACGTGCAGCTCCGCCCGAACGCCCTGTCGTGCGTGACGAGGAGAAGCGCGCCCGGGTAGTCGGCGAGGGCGCGCTCCAGCCGCTCGATCGAGGGCAGGTCGAGGTGGTTGGTCGGCTCGTCCAGCACGAGCGCCCACGCGTGTTGCCCGAGGCCCAGCGCGATCATCAGCTTGCGCGCCTCGCCGGGCGACGGCCGCGCCGACCCGAGCAGCGGCCCCGGCTCCACCCCGAGCGCGGCCACCAGCGACATCACCCGCCCGCGCTCCTCCGGAGGGAGGCGCCGCGCCCTCGCGATGAGGGCCTGCTGCTCTGCCTCGCCGAGCTCCTGCGGCACATGGAGCACCTTGTCCGCCGGCACGCGCGCGCCGGCGAGCAGCGCGTTCACCAGCGTGGTCTTGCCAGCGCCGTTCGGGCCCGCGATCCGGATGCGGTCCTCGCGGCCGACCGCGAGCCGCACGTCCCGCAGCAGCATCCGCCCCTCGCTCTCGCCGCCGGCGTGGATCCGGGGCGCGTCGAGCACGAAGAGCCACGGCGCGGGCGATCGCTCGTAATCGACGAACACGCTGCGGCCCACCGCCTTCTCGAGCTCAAGCTCTCCCGCCTCGGCCGACACCTTCTCGAGCTTGCGCCGGGTCACGCCGACGTTGCGCGACAGCCGCGCTTCGGCCGAGGACACGCGGAAGTCCGCGAGCAGGCCCCGGGCGTCGCTGTCGCGCGGGCCCTTCATCCGCCGCTTCGTGCTCCGGTCCGCGTCGGCCGAGGCCTGCGCCCGCCGCTCGTCGCCGAGGCGGCGCCGGAGCTGCCGTTCCTCGGCGCGCAGCCGCTGGTGCGCCTCCTCGCGCCCGCGCGCCTCGGCCTCCCAGAGCGCTTTTGCCGCGCTGTACCCGCCGGGATAGAGCCTCGCCGCGGCCCGCTCGACCCGGATCGTGCCGGTGGTCAGCGCGTCGAGGAGCTCGCGATCGTGCGAGACGCACGCCCCGATCCCCTGGAACCCCGCGAGCGCGCCGGCGAGCAGCGCCCGCGCGTCCGCGTCGATGTGGTTCGTCGGCTCGTCGAGCAGGAGCAGGTCCGGCGCCGCGGCGAGCGCCGCGCCGATCTGCCACCGCTTGCGCTCGCCGGGCGACAGCGTGGCCCAGCGCCCCAGCTCCGCCGGATCCAGCAAGAGCTCGCCGCGCAACCTGCGCGCGGCGCCGTCCTCGGCGTCGGCCAGCGCGTGGATGGCCGCGTCGGCGTGCTCCACGGCCTGCGGGCAGACCGCGACGGTCGCGCCCCGCGGCTCGAGCCGCAAGCTCCCCCCCTCGGGCGTGAGCTCGCCGGCGAAGAGCCGGAGGAGCGTCGTCTTGCCGGCGCCGTTCGGCCCGACGATCCCGTACCACCCTGGGGTCAGGCACAGATCGACGTCCGCGAGGATCGTGGACGCGTCGGAATAAGAGAAGGAGAGGCGCTGCGCGCGCAACAACGACATGGGAGCTCCTGAATCCTGAGGGCCACATGGCCCGGTCACGGGACGGGCAGGCTGCCTCGCGCGGCCAGGGAGCAGGAATGCCACCTGTCGCGCTCGCGACCTGCGACGGAGACCGATTCAGGAGCTGATCTTCACCGGAGCACTCTCCTCTTGCGTCAGCCGTGCTCTCTAACAGACGGTCGAGGTCCACGCAACCGCCGCTCCGCGGTCGCGGTCGCCCCTTCCGCTCTCCTTCTTCTTCTTCTTCCAGCGGCCTCTCGGCTCGGCGCGCTCACGCGGCCAGGAAGCCGCCGTCGACCGGGATCGCGCCGCCGGTCACGTAGCCCGCGCCCTCGGAGCACAGCCACAGCGCGGCGCCGGCGATCTCGTCCTCGGTGGCCATCCGCGCCATCGGATGCTGCGCCACAAGCGCCTGGACCAGCTCGGGCGCGAACGCCTCCGCCTGTTGCATGGCGGGCGTGCGGGTGACGCCGGCGCAGAGGGCGTTCACGCGGATCCCGAGCGGCGCCACCTCGAGCGCCACCGAGCGCGTCATCCCGAGGACCGCGTGCTTGGACGCGACGTAGGCGTGGTGCGCCGGCTTCCCGGCGACGCCGTAGATGGAGCTCATGTTGACGATGGCGCCCCCGCCCGACGCCAGCATGGCCGGGATCTCGTGCCGCATGGCCAGCCAGATCCCGCGGGCGTTGGTCGCCATGACGTCGTCCCACACCGCCTGATCGGCGCGATCGAGGCGGGCCATGTCGCCGCCGATGCCCGCGCAGTTCGCCGCGAAATCGAGCCGGTCGAAGCGCCTCATCGTCTCTTCCACGGCGCGCTTCATCGAGGCGTCGTCCCGCACGTCGGTCTGGACGAACAGCGCCGGCGCGCCCTCTCGCTCGAGCGCGGCGCAGGCCCGCTGTCCGGCGTCGCCGTCGCGCGCGGCGATGGCGACGCGCGCCCCTCCTCGCGCGAACGCGCGCGCGGTCGCGAGGCCGATGCCCGAGGTGCCCCCGGTGACGAGGGCGACCCGTCCGGCGAAGTCGTAGGTGATCATGAAGCTCCCTTTCCTGGTGGAATCACGCAGTGCTCGCGCCAAGGCCGCGCTGGATGAACTGGACCGCCTGCTGGGCGAGGCGACGGCGGCGCTTCGGGCCGAGCTGCTTTCGCAGCGCGTCGGAGGCCAGCACGTCGTGGAGCTCGGCCCCGAGCTCCTGGAGCACCGCCTCGGTGAGCCCGGGGCCGATGACGGCGGCGACCAGCCGGGTCGCCACCTCGAGGCTCGTGTCGGTGGAACGGACGGCGCCGCTCGCGATGCCCTCCGCGAGCAGGGCCCGGAGCTCCGCGGCGCCGGCCTCGCAGATGGCCTTGTGGAGGCCGCGGACCTCGACCGTGGCGGTCGGGTCGGTGGCCGCGGCCGACAGGCGGGCGAGGCGCGGGTGCTCCACGAGGAACGCCATGCCGCGCTCGATGTGGACCTCCAGGCGAGCCCAGAAGTCGCCCTCCGGGCACCCGGCGCCGAGGAACGCGCGCTTCTGTCGCGGCACCTCCTCGGTCAGGAGCCACCGGTAGAGATCGAGCTTGTCCTCGAAGTACTGGTAGAAGCTCCCCTTGGGGATGCGGGCGCGGCGCGCGATCTGCGAGAGCGAGGCCTCGGCGTAGGGGCGATCCGCGAACTCGGCGATCGCCTCGCGCACGAGGCGGTCCCGCCGCTCCTCGGGCAACCCAAAGAACGTGCTCTTCGGCATGCGACCGGTCAGTCATATGACCGATCGGTCGCATCGTCAAGGCGGGGCCGGGCGCGCCCCTGGCCGCTGTTCAGCGGTTCAGCACTGGGCATGCCCAGAGCACGACTAAGGAAATCCCTGAGCGCAACCCGGGAGTGCCCAGAGCGTGACCCCGATCCCAAACGGGCCTCGTCCCAAACGCGCCTCCGGCGTGGGTCGGCGCGCCTCCGGAGGAGGTGTGGTTCCAGGGAGAGGCCCCCTCTTTCGAGGTCACGAGATCGAGCCGAGCGTGACATCGAGCGACCCGCCTCATGGCCGACGACGCTGGGAAGCGTGACCGCGCTCCGCTCGAGCGAGGCGTTCATTTTGCATAGCGGGCCGGCGCACTCTCGTGCGGCCGTGCATTCCTGCAATGCACGGCACATCGATGGCGAAAACCTTCGCCGTCAGCATTCCAGGCAGACGCCGCGGGCGTTCGCGCCGACGCGCGCCTGCAGCGTTCTCGTCTCCACGGCTCGCTCCATCCGGAGCGCAGCGGGGGCGGCCCCGGGTCACGCGCTATGCCTTCACGGATGAAACCCGAGTCGACTGCATCTTGCATTGCTGCACAGTCGCTCGCGATAGACGACGTCGATCATCCAGAGATCGTTGCGCTCATTGATCGCAACGCATCATCTATCGGATGGCCATCGAGGTGTCGCTCGGGGGGCAGGTGATGTTCTCGGCGCCTGCTGGAGCGGCGCGGGTCGCAGACGCTCAAATGTATTTTTATTCACGCGGCATGTTGTGGCGGCTCGGCCATCGGATTGAAGTGTTGGAAGATTCGTTGTCCGGGTGCCTCGAGCACGACGAGGTCGTCGTGTGAAGTCCGCAAATAAGAATACAGTTGCGCATTCGTCCGTATGGTATAGGATGCTGTCATCAGATGGAGGAGCACCCACGAACCATCGGACCCCTGCAGCCATGAAGAGAGCCTAGCGGCTCTCTCGCTTGCTCTGGTCTCATGATGCACCGGGAGATGCCCTGGAAGCAGTTCAGGCGCTCGTGAGTCGCATGCTCGCATCCTGGCGGGCGTAGCGACGACCGAGGAGTGCAGCCGTGTCCTGCGGACGCCGAGCGTTGGCTCGGGCCGCGTGGCGGCTGTTCAGCGCCCTGCTCGCGGGAGATGCGCCCAGGTGACCACGCGCTGGAGCATCGCGGAAACGCGGCTTGCGGGTTCCGTCTCGTGCTCCTTTCAGCGCTAGGGGCCAGCTGTCTCAGGGCAGCACCGAATCGACGCCATCGCGTCGCCCAGCGCGCCATCCGACGCAGCACCCCACTCCAGGCTTATCGACGTGTGCCGCCATGGCGTTGCGGCTGCGTCCTGCCTTCGCCACAGGAAGAGCGCAATGACTCGACTTAATTTGTTCGCCCCCGAGGTCCGAGAGAACCCGTACCCCTTCTACGCGGCGCTGCGCCGCGAGTCGCCCGTGTGTCAGGTGGACCCCAACGGGATGTGGGTGGTCACCCGGTATGATGACATCGTGGCGGCGTTCAAGAACACGCAGGTGTTCTCGTCCGCGGGGCTGCGCGTCGCGTCGGAGCCGCCCTACCTGCGGCGAGATAATCCGCTGTCCAGATCGTTGCTACTCGCGGACCCGCCGCGGCACGGCCAGCTGCGCAGCCTCATCAACCGCGCATTCACCGCCGCGACAGTGGCCTCGCTGGAGCCGCAGATGCGCTCCACGGCCGCGCAGCTCGTCGACGACCTGGTGAAGCGCCGCGCGGCCGACTTTCTCTCCGATCTGGCGCTTCGCGCGCAGGTCAGCGTCCTCGCCAGGCTGATCGGCTTTGACTCAGCGCTGGAGCGGCACTTCAAGCGATGGACGACTGACCTCGTCAGCGTCGGCGCCGTATCTCCAGAAGATCATGCGCGGCTCGACGAGGTGCGTAGGACCATCGATGAGATGGAGCAGTACATGCTGGGCCTGCTGGCGAGCCGCCGGCGGAAGATGGAGAACGACCTGGTCAGCGAGCTGCTCCGGTCCCGGACGGACGACGATGGGACCACGGACCAGGACCTCGTAGCCCTCCTCTTCCTGCTCCTCGTGGCAGGGCTCGAAACGGCGATAGCGCTGATGACCCAGATGGTGTTGATCCTCGCCCAGCGCCCGACGTGGATGGATCGCCTGCGCGCGGAGCCGGCGCTCATCCCGCGCTTCATCGACGAAGTCCTGCGCTTCGAGCCGCCGGTGCATGCCACGATGCGCCTGACCCTCGCCGAGACGGAGCTCGGCGGTACGCGTCTGCCCGCCCACGCCGTCGTTGCGCTGCTCATCGGCTCCGGTCTGCGTGATGAGACGAAGTTCCAGGAGGCGGATCGCTTCAACCCAGAGCGCCGCGACCAGGCCAACCTGGCGTTCGGACATGGTGCCCACTTCTGTCTCGGGGTCTTCCTGGCCAAGACGCAGGCCCGCGTGATGCTCGAGGAGCTGCTCCGCCGATGCCACCGAGTCGCGCTTGCTGCTGACCGTCTTGAATGGAATGTGTTCCTCAACACCCGCTGCCCGATGGCGCTACCCATCGAGGTGGTTCCAGCGTCATCTCCTGCCACACGCGAGTCGCCAGTCGTTCAGGGGATCTGGTAGGGCATGTGCCGTTGCGAATAGGCCTCTACTCCATGGAACCGTCTTGTGGTGGAGTTCGTCATGTCATCCGATCGAACTAGCGTCGTCGTCAGCAAGCGCGATGCTGGTGCATTCGAATATCCGTTCTCTGCGTCGTGTCACCCCGGGAGAGAGATCGCTGAGCAAAGGACCCTGGCGTGGGTTCGCCGATTGCGGCTGGTGCCAGACGGTCGGTCGCTTTCGCGTCTCAAGGCGACGAACTTCTCCCACCTGGCGGCATGGCTCTTGCCGTCCGCGAGCACGCAGACGCTCCAGCTGGCATCGGACTTCACGGCCGCGCTGTTCCTCCTGGATGATGCGTACGACGAGGGGCAGCTCAGCACGGACCCGGAATCCGTCGAGTGGCTCAATGAGAAGTACCTGGGTGAGCTCTTCGGGTACACCGAGGCGGACATGAGCGATCCCCTGACGCGCGGGATGCTCGACGTACGTGAGCGCATCCGACGCAGTCATCCGCACTTCTTCCTGAATCGCTGGCTCTCGCACTTTCAGTACTACTACGAGGCCAACCTGTGGGAGGCGAATAACCGGAAGCAGATGAGGGTGCCGCATCTTGAAGAATATTTGATGATGCGGCGCTACAGCGGAGCTGTCTATACCTACTGCGACCTGCTCGAGCTGCTGCTCGAACGGCCGCTGCCGCTCGAGGTCGTCCAGCACCCGTTGATTCAGACGGTTCGAGACATCTGTAATGACATCCTCTGCTGGACGAACGACTACTTCTCGCTCGGGAAGGAGCTGACCAACGGCGAGACGCACAACCTGATCGTCGTCCTCCGGAACGAGTGCGTGAGCACGCTGGAAGAGGCGATCGACCGGCTCAAGGACATGCACGACCGCCGGGTCGCGGAGTACCAAGGCGTGAAGGAGAAGGTGCTCGCGCTCTGGGCGGACGACGAGATCCGCCTCTACCTGGACGCGGTCGAGGCCATGATCGCCGGAAATCAGCGCTGGGCGCTCGAGGCCGGTCGTTATTCTGGACTAGAGAGTTTGATCGTGCGCGCTGGATGAAGGCGAAGGAGCCTACCGGGCGCGCGCTTGCATGGCGCCTCGCCCGGCGCCGTGAGAGAGGGTGCTGCTCAGGCGTGCAATCTCGTCGAGGTCCGCCGCATCGCGTAGGCGATACCCGCCTTGAGATTGGAGCGGGTCTCTATCGAGCCGAGGTCCACGCCGAGCGCGACCAAGCTCTGCGCCACCGCAGGGCGGAGCCCCGTCAAGATAGCCTTGCTTCCGAGCAGTCCCACCGCCTGGGCCAAGCTCATCAGCCGGCTCGCGACGCTCGTGTCCACGCTCTTGACCCCCGTGACGTCGACGATCACGACCTTCGCCGCGCTGGACGCGACCCCTTGCATCGCGGTTTCAATCATCTGCGCCGCCCGTCTTTCATCGATCGTCCCGATGATCGGCATCACCATGACCTGATCGGTGATCGGTATGCAGGGTGTTGATAGCTCGAAGAGCCGATCCCGCTGCGTCTGAATGATGGCTTCCTGCATCTGGACGCGCTCTTCCTGCAGCCGGACCCGCTCCCCCAGCTCCACCTGCAGCTGGTCGTTGACGTCGCGGAGCTGCTCGTAGGACAGCCGGAGCTCCTCCGTGCGCGCGGCGACCTCCTGCTCGAGCCTCTCATAGAGCTTTGCGTTCTCGATGGAGATCGCGATCTGCGTCGAGAGGAGCTTCAGGAGATCGAGGCGATTCTGCGTGAACACGCCGGTGGACAGGTTGTTCTCGAGATAGAGCACGCCGACGAGCCGATTCTGACGGATGATCGGGGTGCAGATGACCGACTTCGGGCGCCTCTCCCGGATGTAAGGGTCGGCGGAGAACTTGGCCTCCTCCGTCGCATTGTCCAGCAGGACGCCTTTCTGGGTGCGCTGCACGTAGCTGACGATCGAGAGCGGCGCTCTGCTGAACGACACGACGGGCGTGGACTTGAGCACGTGAACTTGCTTTGGCTGAAAGGTCCCTTCCACCTCGACGAAGAGGGCATCGCCACGCGCCAGGGCCAGCATGCCGGACTGCGCTCCGAGGTTCTCGAGCACGATCGTCATGAGGTTTTCCAGGAGCCTCTCCAGGACGATCTCGCTCGCCACGGCCTGCGACGCCTTCACCACGCTGAGCAAGTCCAGGACCGCGTCATCGTGGGTGGACGTCTCCGTCACCGACGTCGATTGGTCTGGCCTCCCCTCGAGCCTCAGATGGGGGAACGCGGCGACGAGGCTCTGGCACTTCGCATCAGCGCCCCACAGCGCATAGCCCCGGTAGGCCATCGTCATGTAGTGCTGAGCGATCTCGCTCCGGCCCATTCCCCGGTAGAACGACGACGCAAGCTCACACCCCAGCGCCTCTTCCTGGATGTATCCGTGCTGTCGGGCTCCCTCGATCGCGCGATCGTAGAGGGCCATCGCCTCGATCATCGAGCGCCCCACACGAGCCAGCTCCGCGCTCACCAGGTCGTGCTTGTGCTGGTTGTTCTCGGGCGCGTGGCGCGCCCACATCCCGAGCTTCTGCTGGTTCGCGTCGACCTTGGAGAGCGCCGCGTCCTGCTCCTCCTTCGAGAGTCGATCGAAGGCCGCGAGGATGGCGAGCGAGCAGTAGAAGTTCTGCTGCACGACGGTGGCGAACCCCGCCACGTCCTGGTACTCCTCACGGGCGCGAAGGCACTCATAGGCGAGCTTCGGCTCGCCAAAGAGGTAGAGCAGCATGCCCTTCGCGAGGTGCAGTGAAAACAACGATATACTGTTGTGCACGAGACGAGGGATCATCGTCGTTTCGTCGAAGCTGTCGCCGACCAGGCGCAGCTTCTCCGCGGACGGATCTCGAAGGCTGCGCACGAGCTGCTTCCAGATCTTCACGTAATACAGCGGGTACTGCTGGTTGAGCTTCAGCGCGAGCTCGATGGAATGTGTCATTCGTTGCTCGGTCGTCCCCAGCTCTTCCCCGGTAAGGAAGGAATATGTGGGGTGCTGACAGGCGCTGTACCCGACGTACTCGATGTCTCCCGTCTCCAGTCCGACCTGAACCGCATGACGCGCCGGTTGGGTCGTCTCTTTCAGGTGACGCTTCCAGTGGTGAATGGCGATGTAATTGAGCGTATAGATCTTGGATTCGAGCTCGATCGCCCCGAAGCGCTGGATGAGATCGATCGCCAGCTGTCCCAGCGCGAACCCCTGGTCTATATTGTTCATGAAGCTGCACTGGATGTGGCCGTAGATCGCACAGGCGTATGCCGCGGAAGGTGAGATTCCGTGCTGTACGCAGATGTTCATCAGGGTGAATGCGATCAGCGGGACGAACTGGGGCTTCGCCATGAGGGCGGCCGGCAAGGAAGAGACGAGGATGCGGTTCGCGGCGAGCATTCGCCGATCGACGAGCACCGGCAGGTCCGCCAGGCGAGGTATGTCGATGTCAGCGGGCGGCGCCTCGCAGAGCGGTACCTCGAGCATGGCGAGCACGGCCAGGGCGATGTCGAGAGCCTCCGCCAGCCGATGCTGCGACATGTAAAATTGAATACGCGTCTCGTAGACCCGGATCGTCTCCAGTACGTCCCTTGCATGGTCCACGACGATCTTCGCGCAGGCCTCTGCTCGGTCGAAGTTGATCGTCAGGTACTCCAGCTCGACGAGATCCGTGTAGATGGCGAGCGACAGCTCGTAATTCGTCTCCCACGAGTCCTCGGGCAAGAACGCCGCGGCCGCGCGGAGGCACTGCACCCCGGGGCCGTACGCCGTGGAGCGCCTCGCCTTCTGTCCGGCTCTCAGGTTGAGCGTCGCGGCCTCCTCGCGCTCCTGCCTGTCCACGATCCTCTTTGCCCCCATGTTGAGGTGCATCACGATGTCGTAGATCCGGTCCTCGACGGACGCGGGAGGGCTCTCTCCGAGGATGAGCCGCCCCAGCTCCAGGTGGATCCGCTCCTGCTCGCCCTCCGTGAGCAGCTTGTAGGCCGCCTGCTGCACGCGGTCGTGGAGGAACTTGAACGTGACCGCGCCCTCGTCCGCGTCGTCGAGGAAGCGCGCGATCCCGTACTCACCGTCGACGGGCACGACGAGCCCTGCGTCGAGCGCGCCCCAGAGGTCCTCGTCGGTCGCGCGCCGGTTCTTCTGGTGGATGAGGGCGAGCATCCTCAGATCGAACTGGTTGCCGATGCACGCGGCGAGCTTCAAGACCCGCTGCGTCGCCTCGCCCAGGCCCTGTATCCGGCGGACCATCAGGTCGACGACGTTGTCCGCGACCTTCATCCGCTGGATGTCGGCGATGTTCCATCGCCAGGCGCCCGTCTCCGAGCTGAAGCGCAGGTGGCCTTCGCGGCAGACGCTCTCGAGGTACTGGATGGTGAAGAACGGGTTCCCGTGCGTCTTGGCGAAGATGACACCCGAGAGCTCGCGACACTCCTCCGGAGGCGCGTCGAGCGTGTCCGACACGAGCTGGTTGACGTGATCGGGCCCGAGCGGCGTCAGCGTGATCGTGCGCACGCGGGCCTCGCTCTTCCGGAGCGCGCCCAGCATCATCGTCAGCGGGTGCGCGTCGTCGACCTCGTTGTCGCGGTACGATCCGATCAGCAAGAGGTGGCGGATGTCCGGGTCCTCCAGGAGCACGCTGAGGAGGTTCAAGGACCCCGTGTCGGCCCACTGGAGATCGTCGAGGAACAGCACGAGCGCCCGCGTCTTCAGCGCGATCGCGCCGATGAAGTTCCGGAACGTCAGGTTGAAGCGGTTCCGCGTCTCCATCGAGCCCAGCGGCGGGACGGGCGGCTGCTCGCCGATGATGAGCTCGATCTCCGGGATCACCTCGGCGATGACCCGCCCGTTCGGAGAGACGGCCGCGAGGATCCTCGCCCTCCAGTCGGCGAGCTCATTCCTGCTCTCGGTGAGGATCTGCCGGACGATCTCCCGCAGCGCCGCGAGCACGGCCGCGTACGGGACGTTGCGCGTGAACTGGTCGAACTTGCCAGCGGCGAAGTAGCCCGCCTCCTTCGCGATCGGCTTGTGGATCTCGTTGACGACCGCCGACTTGCCCACGCCGGAGTAGCCGGCCACGAGGACGAGCTCCGAGCGGCCACCCTCCGCCGCCTCCGGACCAGACCCGCTGATGGCCCTGAAGGCCGCCATCAACGCGCCGACCTCGCCCTGCCGACCATACAGCTTCTGCGAGATCTGGAGCCGCGTGGGCTTGTCCCGCCTCCCCGGCACGAAGTCCTCCGCCGGCGCTCCTTGCTCCAGCATGTCGAGGCAGGCCTTCAGATCGGCCTTCAGGCCGAAGGTGCTCTGATACCGCTCTTCCGCCGTCTTCGAGAGCAGCTTCATGATCACGCGGGAGAGCGCCTCCGGGATCGCCGGCCGGATCAGGTGCGGCGCGACAGGCGTCTTCGCGATGTGATGGTGCACGAGCTCCAGCGGATCCGTCGTCTCGAACGGGAGGCGCCGCGTCGTGAGCTCGTAGAGCGTGACCCCGAGGGAGTAATAATCCGAGCGGAAGTCGATCGACCGGTTCATCCGACCCGTCTGCTCGGGCGAGATGTACTGCAGCGTGCCCTCGCCGACCGACCAGGGGTCGACCACCGCCGCGCGCTCCCCACGCAGGAGCGAGGCGATGGAGAAGTCCGTGAGCTTCGACGTGCGCACGTCGCTGTCGACGATGATGTTGCTCGGCTTGATGTCCTTGTGGACGATGTTCCGCTCATGGATCGCCCCGAGCGTGTCCGCGAGCTGGAGCGCTATCCTCACCGCCTGCGCGAGCCCGACGCCCTGCCCATTGCCGTCGATGATCGCCCGCAGCGAACGACCGGCGAAGTACTCCATGACGAGCGCGGCGTAATCGAGCCGGACCTCGAGCTCGTGGACCCGCACGACCCCATCGAGGTCGAGGTGCTTCGTGATCTCGTACTGGCGCTTCAGGATCGCCACGTTGCGGGTGCCATTGACGCCCTTCCGCGCGACCTTGATGACGCACATCTTGCCCGTGCTCTTCTTCCGGCCGAGATAGACGCTGCTGCGAGCACCATCGTGCAGCGTCTCGAGCAACTCGTGATTCAACAGCTCCACCATGACGGCGACCCCCCCTGGAGTGACAGGGCTATTTACCCAGCGCAGCGTTCAGTCGGTATCTCGGTCCGTGTCAAGCAGCAGTCCCCCGCTTCACGGCAGCTCCTCGGGGCGCTGAACTCAAGGACGGCGACAGGCGGTGGCGCGATCCGCCGAGGGAGCGAACGTGCTCGGCGGGGCGCATCGCCCTACGCAATCGAAACGGACGGGTTGTGTCAAGGTCGAACCGCCGCGGCGCCGCACGCGGATCGAGCGCTCCCGGCGGGCTCCGCCGCCGAGACGCCGCGCGTCAGGCGAGCGGCGCACGACTCGCTCCGACGATTGGGCCGACGCTCGGAAGCAAATGTGACAACAGCGTCGCCTCGCCGCCCGGATGCACGGCGCTCCGTGGCGCAGAGGGCCGTCGGATGTGCATCACGCGATGACGCCTTCACGAGGCGAGGAGCCACGGTGCACGGGGCACACGCCCGTGCCGGGAACGGCCAAGGTGCGCCAGATGGAGAGGGATCTCCTTAGGGAAGTGCCTGAGACGCGCGGCGCCTTCCCTCATCGATAAGCCATTGAAATGCGCAACGATCGGCCCCTGACAGGGGAGTAAGGAGACGCCTGAACGATTGACCGTTGCCATCTCGTCCCGACAACATGCGTCGCCCGGCGGGCGACAACGTGGGTCGGGTGGGTCGGTCGACGCGGGCGTGGCTCGCTGTCGGGGCCGCCACCCGGCGGCGCTCCCGAGCGCGCCGTGGCGCCGGTCTGCCGGTCCGGAGCAGGCCATGGAGCCCGCCCGTTGTGGGATGGGCGGGCGTCGCGTGAGCCGATGTGGGGAGCGCGGCGACCCGCCGGCGCTACTTCCCGGCGGCCGCCTCGGAGCCGGGTCGCCGAGGCTCCCGCGCGCCGGCGAACGCGCCGCCCTCGCGGCCGATCGACGGCGCGTCGGCGATGTGCCCGCGATCGTCGAGGGTGTGGCCCATTGCGCCGAGCGCGCTCCTCAGCTCGTCGGGGAAGCCGCCCTGCTCGACGAACAGCTTGTCGGGGTAGTCCTGGTGGTGGAAGCGCGGCGCGTTGACCCCCGTGGTCACGTCGAAGCCGAAGTCGACAACGTTCGAGAGGATCTGGAACACCGCAGTGAGGATCGTCGGGCCGCCCGCGGCGCCGAGCACGAGCTCCACGCGGCCGTCCTTCCCGGTCACGATCGTCGGCGACATCGACGAGAGCATGCGCTTGCCGGGCGCGATGGAGTTGGCCTCCCCCTGCACAAGACCGAACTGGTTCGGGGTGCCGGGCACGGCGGCGAAGTCATCCATCTCGTTGTTCAGCACGAATCCGGCGCCGGTCACCGTCACCCCCGAGCCGTACCAGCCGTTCAGCGTCGTGGTCAGCGCGACGGCGTTGCCCTGCGCGTCGACCACCGAGAAATGCGTCGTGTGCGGGCCGCGCCCGCCCGAGTCCTTGACCGCCGCGCCGCGGGCGAGCTCGTCGGTCGGCGTCGCGCGGTCCGCCGCGATCGTGGCGCGCTGCTTCTCGGCCCACGCGACCGAGAGCAGCTCCTCCACCGGGTTCTTCACGAAATCGGGATCCCCGAGGACCTCGTTGCGCGCGAGGAACACCCGCCGCATCGCCTCGGCGACCACGTGCACGTGCGACGGCGAGTGCCAGCCGAGCTTGGCGACGTCGAGCCCCTCCAGCTGGTGCGCGATCATCGCGAGGGCGAGGCCGCCCGACGACGGGAGCGGCATGGAGGCGACGCGGCGCCCGCGGTACTCGAAGACGACGGGCTCGCGCCACTTCGCCTTGTAGCCCTTGAGGTCCGCGGCCGTGATGATGCCCTTGCCCCGCCGCATCTCGGCCACGAAGAGCTCGGCGGTCTTGCCCTCGTAGAAGCCCGCGGGCCCCTTCTCCGCGATGCGCTCGAGCGTCGCCGCGAGCTCGGGCGATTTCCACGTCGCGCCGATCTCGATGGGCGCGCCGCCCGGCAGGAACAGCGCGACCGACGCCGGGAAGCGCTTGAGCTTGCTCGACGCGGCCTTGACCGTCGTCGCGAAGTTCTCGTCGACCGAGAAGCCCTCCTTCGCGAGCCGGATCGCGGGCGCGACGAGCTCGGCCCAGGTCTTCTTCTTGGAGCCGAGCTTGTCGTACGCTTCCCAGAGCCCCGCCACGCTGCCGGGCACGCCGACCGCGAGGTGGCCGACGCGCGCGCTCTCCGTGGCCTTGCCGTCCTTGCCCCGGTACATGTCGTGGGTCGCCTTGCCCGGCGCGGTCTCGCGGAAGTCGAGCGCGTGCTCCTTGTCGCCGACGCGCGCGACCATGAACCCGCCGCCGCCGAGGTTGCCGGCCGTCGGGTGCACCACGGCCAGCGCGAACGCCGTCGCGACCGCCGCGTCGACGGCGTTGCCGCCCGAGGCGAGGACCTCCGCGCCCACCTTCGTGGCGAGGGCGGCGTCGCTCGTGACCATCGAGGGGCCCCGCACCGGCGGCGCGCCCTCGGGGTAAGGCCACCCGGCGGGGAACCGCGACGCCGGCGTGGCCGGCGCGGCCGGCGCGGGCGCAGGCGCCGAGGCGGGGGCGGCGTTCGGCGACGGGGGCGGGGGCGGCGCGGGCGGAGGGGGCGGGACGGCGGCCTCGCAGCCCGCGAGGAGCACGACGGCGAGCAATCGATGCCAGGCACGGAGCTTCATCGCGGCGGCTTATAGCCCAGGCCCCGCGCCGCTCGAAGGCCAGAGGCGCGGCCGCGCGAGCGCGGCCGGAGGGTTCTCCACGGTGATCCGTCACAGCTGTTCGGGCATCTGCTGATCAGCTGTACCGCTCTCTGGCGAACGGGAGAGCGACGCGCCGTACAGGGCGCGTGGAGCATGGGCTCGTACCGAGGCGCCCGGGGACGCCTCCTGGCGCCGCGAAGTGATCGGTCTTGGTCGTTGGCTTGGGGGCTTCGCCCCGCTTGGGTATGATCGGCCCCGGATGTTTCCGACGGAGCCCGCTCCCGAGACGATTGGGGCCTACAAGATTCTCCGGCGCCTGTCCGGTTCTGGGCCTACCAGCGTCTATCTCGGGCGACTGGATGGGCCGCTCGGGTTTCGCCGCGTCTGCGTGCTGAAGCTCGTCCCGAATACCGCCGAGGGTGATCCGCGCTTCGCCGACGAGCTCGCCCGCGAGGCGTCGATCTGCGCGACGATGAACCACCCGGCGATCGTGCGGATGTTCGACTTCTTCGAGCACGCCGGCCGGCTCGTGCTCGTGCTCGAGCACGTCGAGGGCGTGAACCTCAATCGGCTGCACCAGCACATCGCGGCGCGGCAGCAGAAGCTCGCCGACGCGGCGGTCTACTACCTGGTCCACTGCATCGCCGGGGCGCTCGCGCACGCGCACGGGTCCGTCGATGAGCACGGCAGCCCCACGCCGATCATCCATCGCAACCTCCACCCGGAGAACATCGTGATCGGGTGGGACGGGCAGGTGCGGCTGACGGGGTTCGGCATCGGCAAGATCCTCGGGCGCACGCCGGATACGATCGCGGGCGTGGTCAAGGGCGCGCCGGGCTACATGGCGCCCGAGCAGGCGCGCGCCGAGCGCGTCACGGTGAAGGCCGATATCTATGGCGTGGGGCTCCTGCTCTGGTCGTTGCTCACGGGGCGGCGGCCGCCCGCGGACGGCACGCGACCGCAGGCGATCGCCACGATCCGGCCGGAGATCCCGCGCCCGATCGTGGCGCTGCTCGACACGGCCCTCGCGCCGGCGCCGGACGATCGGAAGATCACCGTTCACGAGATCGAGCAGGCGCTCGCGAAGGTCGCTCGCCCGGAGAAGGGGAAGGCCGAGCTCGTGACGCGCGTGCAATCGGCGCACGCGACGATCGAGATCGAGGACGCGGATCACGAGGAGGACCGGCGGCCGACGATCCCGGTCAAGGGCAAGGGAGGTCAGACCGCGAGGCCCGCGGCGGACGCGGCGAAGCGGCTCGCGAAGGATCTCTTTGCCAGGGATCAGGCGGCCAGGGACGGCGGCGCCGCGAGGCTGCGGACTCCCGGCGCGCAGGCGAAGACCGCGCCTCCCTCGGCGGGGGCGTCCGAGGCGCTGATCGGGTCGGCTCGGCAGGACGGCAAGGCGTCGATCGGCGCGCCCGAGCCGATCACGATCCCGGTGCCGGCGGCGTCCGAGGTGAGGGGCGACGGCGCGAAGGGCGTCGAGGGACGAAGGCCCGCGCTGCCGGATCGCGAGACGTTCGGCCGCCTGTTCGAGGCGTCGAAGCGCGCGGCGGAGCGCGACGCGGCGGCGGCCGAGGAGGGGCCGCCGGAGGGCGGGCCGCCGACGTTGACCGAGGTCGATCCGATATTCGAGGAGGACGGCACGACGATGCCTGGCACGGGCGCGGAGGCGGCCCGCTTCGTGCCGACCCCCTCGGTGATCCCGGAGGCGATCCGCTTCGGTCCGCCGCCGGCCCTCCCGGCGGATCTCGCGCCCGCGTTCCTGGGTGCGCCGCCCAAGCCGCCTTCCGGCTCGCCGGTGACCCCCTCTGGCGTGACCGTGCCGATGGGCGCGTCGGGCCTGACGCCGCCCGGGGTGACGGTGCCAGTGGATGGCTCATCGGGCCTGACGCCGCCCGGGGGCGTGCCGTACCCGAGGCCGAGCGCGGACGGCCGCGGCGGCTCTCCCGGGGAGTCGTCGCCCCCAGCGGGCGCGTCGTCGCGGCGCCCGCGGCTGCCCGGGCTGCCATGGCAAGCGCCGCGTTCGCTGTCGCCTGTCGGGACGATCGCGGTGTCGGCGATCACGGCGACGGTGGTGGCGGGGCTCTGGATCTACGTGGCGCGGCGCGATCGGCCCGAGCCGGCTGTCGCGGTGGAGCTGGCGCCCGCGATCGTCGAGCCCGTCGCCGCGGCGGCGTCCGCGGCGAGCGAGTCGCCCCCCACGAAGAAGGCTCCAGCAGGGAAGGCGCAGGCGGCGAAGACGCTTTCAGCAAAGGAGGCCGCGGCGGCGAAGGAGGCCGCCGCGAAGGAGGCCGCGGCGGCGAAGGAGGCCGCCGCGAAGGAGGCCGCGGCGGCGAAGGAGGCTGCCGCGAAGGAGGCCGCGGCGGCGAAGGAGGCCGCCGCGAAAGAGGCCGCGGCGGCGAAGGAGGCCGCGGCAAAGGATGCCGCGGCGGCGAAGGAGGCCGCGGCGAAGGAGGCCGCGGCGGCGAAGGAGGCCGCGAGCCAGGCGCGGCAGGGGGGCAATCCTGCGTCGCTGCCCAAGGATCAGGGCCTGCTCACGGTGGGGTTTCCGCAGCCGGGGGGCGTCTACATGACCGGCAAGTACGCGGGGGATGTGAACCAGGCGCTGGCCGTGCGCTGCGGCCGCTTCTTCGTGCGCGTCGGCCGGGCCGGGAAGACGAAGTTCCCCGAGTGGCTCAGCGCGGGTGTGACAGCGCAGGTGCCGTGCCAGGGGGCCACGAGCATCGATATCAAGCCGAGCGCACCGCCGAAGGCGAAGAAGAAGCGGTAGCCCGGGGCTCGGCGCCCAGGCCGCCTCGGCGCGGCGGCCGGAGCCCTCTGCGGCGATGGCGCAACGGCCGCGCGCTGCGCCCCTATTTCATACAGACCGCCTCCAGGTTGTTGCCGTCGGGGTCGTGCAGGAAAGCGGCATAATACGTCGGGCCGTAATCCGCGCGCACGCCGGGCTTGCCGTTGTCGCGGCCGCCGGCCGAAAGCCCCTCCCGGTAGAACCGATCGACCGCGGCATGATCCGCGGCGCGCAGGGCGATGTGCGCGCCGGGGCCCCGGGGGCCGTGGTCCACCTGCAGATAAAGGGCCGGAGCCCCCTCGGGACCGAAGCTCGCATAAGCCTCATCGCGGGCGCACAGCACGTGGCCGAGCGGCCCGAGCGCAGCGGCGTAGAAGCGAACGCTCGCCTCGATGTCCTTCACCTTCACTCCGATGTGATCGTACATGTTGCCTCCTCACGAGGAGGACCCACGAGAGGGCGCCTCCACGCCGGAGACGCTAGTGAGGGGTGCCCTGGCCCTCTTGGAGAATCTTGCGGTCGATGCGCGACGCGCCTCCACGACGCTCGGGGCGGCGCGCGCCGCTCAGGCGGAGTCGATCGTCCTCAGCAGGGCGTCGAGCTCGAACGGCTTGCTGAGCACCTCGCGCGCGTGCGCCGGCATCGGCTGCTTGATGTTCGACGCCGCGGTCATGATGACGACGGGGATCTCCTCCAGCGCGGGGACCGCGCAGAGCTCGTCGCACACCTTCCAGCCGTTCATCTTCGGCATCATCAGGTCGAGGAGGATCACTCCGGGCCGCTCGCCGTCGAGGAGCCGCTCGAGCGCCTCTCGCCCGCTGAAGAAAGGCGTCGCCTCATAACCGAGGTCGCGCAGCGTCTCGGCCAGGGTCGTCGCCAGATCCACGTCGTCATCGATGATCAGGACAGACTTGCTCATGTAGGAAGAGGGCGCTCGCTGGTGAATGTGGGCCGACGTCGAGTCCGCTCGGCGCGGAGATGCTGCCTCGCTGCCACAACATTGCATGGGCGCCCATTGCATTTGCTAGTCGGACGCCGCGCGGCCGCAAGGAGAAACGCGGCAGAGTCAGGCACATGTGCTCGTCTTGCGCGCTTGCCCGGCCGCTTCAGCGGGGAGCACGTCGCGCGCGTGCGTCGACCCGCGGCCTTGCTCTATGCTGTGGCGCCATGCTTGACACGCGGGAGTTGCCGCTCCTCCGGGCCCTCGCGGGCCGGTACCCGACGACCGAGGCCGCGCTCTCGGAGATCGGCCATCTCCGGGCGATCCTGTCGCTCCCGAAGGGCACGGTGCACGTGGTCAGCGACGTCCACGGCGAGCACAGGAAGCTGAAGCACATCATCAACAACGCCTCGGGGAGCCTGCGGCCGCTTGTCGAGCGGGTCTTCGGCGACCGGCTCACGGCGGCCGAGAAGCGCGCGCTGCTCTCGGTCGTCTACTACCCTCGCGAGAGGTATGCCCGCGTCGCGTCCCGCAGCGAGGCGGAGCGGCGGGCCTTCCTGCTCTGGACGCTCGCGCGCGAGGTCGAGGTCATCCGCGAGCTGTCGCTGCGCTACACGCTCCGCCAGGTCGAGGCGGCGTTCCCGGAGGACATGCGGGGCCTGCTCCGCGAGCTCGTCTCGGCGCGCGCCGCCCTCGGCGAGGGCGGCTACCTCGACGCGCTCATCGAGCCGTTCGTGCAGCACGGCCGCGAGATCGAGATCTTGCGCGCCACGGCGCGCGCCATCCGGAACCTGACGGTCTTCGAGCTCGTGGTGGCCGGCGATCTCGGCGATCGCGGTCCCCGGCTCGACAAGGTGATCGAGTACCTGATGCGCCAGCCGCGCGTGCGGGTCGCGTGGGGCAACCACGACGTGAGCTGGATGGGCGCGAGCCTCGGCCAGGAGGCGCTCATCGCCACGGTCGTCCGGCTCTCGCTGCGGTACGGGCGCCTGTCGCAGCTGGAAGAGGGCTTTGGCATCTCCGTGGCGCCGCTCGATCGGCTCGCGCGCACGGCCTACGCCGACGATCCGGCGGAGCGCTTCGCGGTCCGGGGCGAGGGGCTGCGCGACGCCCTGCTGATGGCGCGGATGCAGAAGGCCGCGGCCGTCCTCCAGTTCAAGCTGGAGGGGCAGCTCTGCCGGCGCCGCCCGGAGTACGCGCTCGAGCACCGCTGCCTGCTCCATCGCATCGACGCGCGCGCGGGCACGGTCGCGATCGACGGCGAGGTGTTCCCGCTGCTCGACGCGCGCTTCCCGACGCTCGACCCCGGCGATCCGTACGCGCTGACGCCGGACGAGTCGGCGTGCGTCGCCCTTCTGAAGGAGTCTTTCCTGAGGAGCCCGGCGCTGTCCCGCCAGATGCGCTGGATGGTGCAGCAGGGGACGACATGGCTCAGGCGCGACCGGGCGCTCATCTTCCACGGCTGTGTCCCGGTGGACGGCGAGGGCGAGCTCCTTCCTTTCGTGGTGGACGGCGAGGTTCGCCGCGGCAGGGCGCTGTTCGACGCGCTGGAGCGGACGGTGCGCCGGGCCTTCCGGGCGGGCGCGCAGGAGGACGTCGACATGCTCTGGTACCTCTGGACCGGGCCGCTCTCGCCCATGTTCGGCAAGGACCGGATGACGACGTTCGAGTCGTATTTCGTCGCCGACGAGAGGACGCACAGGGAGACGAAGAACCCTTATTTCCACCTGATCCACGACGCCGCGTTCTGCGGCCGGGTGTGCCGCGAGTTCGGTGTGGACGAGGAGCGCGGGCTCATCGTGAACGGGCACGTGCCGGTCCGGGTCGAGCGGGGGGAGTCGCCGATCAAGGCGTCGCGCCGCGCGGTGACGATCGACGGGGCGTTCTCGGAGGCGTACGGCGACAAGGGGTACACGCTCGTGCTCGAGGCGAGCGGGGCGCGGCTCGCGCAGCACCACCATTTCACGTCGGTCGAGCAGGCCGTCGAGGCGGGGGAGGACATCATCCCCGTGATCTCCGACGTGGAGGTCTACGAGGCCGAGCGCCGGGTGGGAGACACCGAGAAGGGGGAGGAGCTCGAGCGGGAGATCGAG
This sequence comes from Sorangium sp. So ce302, assembly GCF_051530145.1. Classification (GTDB taxonomy): domain Bacteria; phylum Myxococcota_A; class Polyangia; order Polyangiales; family Polyangiaceae; genus Sorangium; species Sorangium cellulosum_B. The sequence continues at coordinate 12,497,452 of NZ_CP150326.1, forward strand.
ATCCTGGAGCGGCTCATCGAGGCGTATCGGGACGGAGCGCTCCTCGAGCAGCCGAGGTGAGGTGAGGCGCGGCGGGGGCCGCGCCTCCTCGGATCAGTCGAGCTGGCCGTCCAGGATCCAGCCCTCGAGGGTCTTCTGCTCCTCCGCGGTCAGGCAGGCAGAATTCGCGGCGTCGAGCGCCGGGTCGCCGGTGCATCCGCGGTTGCGCGGCATGCGGGTGGCGTTGTCGAGGTCGTGGATGCGGATGGTGGCGCACTCCCCCTGCGTCCTCGTGGGTTCACCCGGGTCCACGGCGCACTGGGTCGAGCTCGAGGCAAGCTGCGAGGACTCGTAGGTGATGGCGAAGCCGCTGGCCGGCGCGGGATCCGTGCGGGTGTGGCAGGGCGAGCACTTTGCCAGCAGGATCGGCTCCACGTCGGCCCACCGTACGGGCTCGCCGTCATCGCCGCCGGCGCCGCCCTCGCCGCCTGCGCCGCCCTCGCCGCCCTCGCCGCCTGCGCCGCCCTCGCCGCCTGCGCCGCCGGTGCCGCCCTCGCCGCCGGTGCCGGGAGCGCCGCCTGCGCCGCCTGCGCCGCCGGTGCCGGGAGCGCCGCCGGTGCCGCCCTCGCCGCCCGTGCCAGGAGCGCCGCCGCTGCCGCCTTCGCCGCCGGTGCCGGGAGCGCCGCCGCTGCCGCCCTCGCCGCCGGTGCCGGGAGCGCCGCCGCTGCCGCCCTCGCCGCCGGTGCCGGGAGCGCCGCCGCTGCCGCCCTCGCCGCCGGTGCCGCTGGTGGTGCCGCCGCCAGTTCCTGCGCTGGTGCTGGTGGAGGTGCCGCCGCCGGCCTCACCGCCTGCGCCGCCTGCGCCAAAGTCGACCTCGTCGTCACCGCACGCGGCGAGCGCGAGGAGCAGCGTAGCGGTGGTCATGAAGAGACGAATGGAAGTACGCGGGATAGAGACCATGCGCGGAGAATAAGCGCGTGCAGTCTCGCGGGTAAATACTGCCGCACAGAAGTCACGATTCTATCATTGCTCCCTTGACGGAATATGCTTCCGCTGAATCGCGACGGTAGACGTTTCGGCTCGCCCGTCGGCCCGTGCTGCGTGAGCCCATGGCTCTGTCCGCTGGCCCGTTGACCGCGCCGATCGCGCCGCACCCCGCTGGAATCAGCATTGCGGGGGTACGACCGCGCGAGGGCGGGCTCGACGAGCTGGCGCTCGCGTACGGCGTGGTGCCGCGTTTGCGTCGTATCCCCGAGGTGCCACAGCTCATGATAGCTGTTCACCGTCCTCCTCATGGTGGATCGTTGAGCGCCGGCTCCCGCGATACCGACGGAACGCAGGTAATGTCAACTGCTCCGAGCGTCTCTCGTCAGTGCGCGGACGCCAGCGCTCCTCCTTGTCTCCTCGCGCGATCTCTCGATCCTCGGATCGGAGATGATGTGCTCGACCCCGGTGAGCCCGCGTTCATCGATGAGCCCGTCGCGTCCTCGCTCGTGCACGGGTTGTCGCGTTATGCCACGGGTGGATTACCGCGCCGCGCCATCGGGTTTGTATATTGCGGCCCGACTCGGACTATGGTTAACCGGTGGCGGCCCAGGACGCACCGTGTCATCCGGCGCGCCACGAGGCACGAGGCACGAGGCACGAGGCACGAGGCACGAGGAAGGACTGGCTCGGGCTCATGGCGACGGCGCGGCGGTGACGCTTCCGCGAACACGCGAGCGAACCCTCGTCCGCGGCGTGAGCGGGGCTTGCGTGCGGGGGGAGTCATGGATTAGAACGTTCCCTCTCTGTCTTATATTTCTTACACGTCCCGATCGACGCTTTGCTCGACTGTCACGGTTCACCTTAAAGCCCATCCTTCATCTCATCGACAAGAGAGGGGAGCACTCATGCGCCTCACACGGTATGCAACATGGATCATGGCGGCGGCTGTCGTTCTCGCGCCGGCCGCCTGCGGTGACGACACGTCCGACAACGCGACCGGCTCCGGAGCCAGCTCCGGCGCCGGCGCTGGCTCCGGAAGCGGCTCCGGCGCCGGCGCTGGCTCCGGAAGCGGCTCTGGCTCCGGAAGCGGCTCTGGCGCTGGCTCCTCCGGCAGCGGCTCCGGGACCGGAGGCGGCGGCACCGGCGGCAGCGACAGCACCGGAGGCGGCGGCAGCGGCGCCGGGGACAGCGTCGGCCTCTTGCCCTGCGACAATGGCTGGCCCGAGGTGCGGAGCGCGATCGCGCAGGATCCGGCGATCGAGGCGGCCATCACCGAGCTGCTCGGCAAGATGAAGGTGGAGGAGAAGGTCGGCCAGATGGTGCAGGCCGAGATCCAGAAGATCACGCCGGCCGAGGTGAAGCAGTACAACATCGGCTCCGTGCTGAACGGCGGCGGCTCCTGGCCGGGGAAGAACAAGAACGCGACGGCGGCGGACTGGGTGAAGCTCGCCGACGACTTCTACAACGCCTCGGTGGACACCAGCGGTGGCCGCGTGGCCATCCCGATCATCTGGGGCATCGACGCGGTGCACGGGAACAACAATGTCCGCGGCGCCACGCTCTTCCCGCACAACATCGGCCTCGGCGCCGCCCACGACCCCGAGCTGCTCGAGCGCATCGGCGCCGCGACGGCCAAGGAGGTCCTCGCGACCGGGCTCGACTGGACCTTCGCGCCGACGCTCGCGACCGTGCGCGACGACCGCTGGGGCCGCACGTACGAGGGCTACTCCGAGGATCCCGAGATCGTGAACGCCTATGCGGGCCGGGTCGTGCAGGGCATCCAGGGCGCCGCGAACAGCCCTGATCTCCTCGGCGCGACGCGCGTCATCGCGACAGCCAAACACTTCATCGGTGACGGCGGCACCGACAAGGGCGATGACCAGGGGAACAACCTCGCCTCCGACACCGAGCTGTGCACGATCCACGCGCAGGGCTACCTGTCTGCCATTCCGGCGGGCGCGCAGACGGTCATGGCGTCGTACAACAGCATCCGCGGCCAGAAGATGCACGGGAAGGGCGATCTGCTCACCGGGGTGCTGAAGGACAAGCTCCACTTCGACGGGTTCGTCATCGGCGACTGGAACGGTCATGGGCAGGTGTCGGGCTGCACCAACTCCTCGTGCGCCGCCTCGATCAACGCCGGTGTGGACATGATCATGGTCCCGGACGACTGGAAGGCGTTCTACGATAACACGCTCAGTCAGGTGAAGGGGGGCCAGATCTCGATGGCGCGGGTCGACGACGCCGTGACGAGGATCTTGCGGGTCAAGATGCGGGCGGGGCTCCTCGGCCCGAAGAAGACCAAGCAGGCGCCGTCGAAGCGGATGTTCGCGGGCGATCAGTCGGTGCTCGGGCAAGCGGAGCACCGGGCCCTCGCGCGCGAGGCGGTCCGGAAATCTCTTGTCCTCCTCAAGAACGCCGGCGGGGTCCTGCCCCTCGCCGCGTCGGCGAAGGTGCTCGTCGCGGGCAAGTCCGCGGACAGCATCCCGAACCAGGCCGGCGGCTGGTCGAGGACGTGGCAGGGCACCGACGTGACGAACGCCGACTTCCCGGGCGCGACGTCGATCCTCAAGGGGATCCAGGACCTCGTTTCGGCCGGCGGCGGCCAGGCGACGCTGAGCGCCAACGGCTCCGCCGCCAGTTCGGGGAGCTTCGACGCGGCGATCGTGGTGATCGGCGAGACGCCTTATGCCGAGATGTACGGGGACATCCAGCTCGCGACGGACGACACCCCGCACGCGAAGACGCTGGAGCACGCGGTCTTCCACCCCGAGGATCTGCAGGTCCTCCAGGCGATCCGCACGGCCAAGCCGGATCTGCCGATCGTGACGGTCTTTCTGTCGGGCCGTCCGCTCTATGTCAACAAGGAGCTGAACCGCTCGGACGCCTTCGTGGCCGCGTGGCTCCCGGGCTCCGAGGGCGGCGGCGTGGCCGACGTGCTGTTCGGCAAGCAGCAGTTCCAGGGCAAGCTCTCGTTCTCCTGGCCTGCGACCGATTGCCAGCGCGTCAACCGCGGTGAAGACGGCGCGCTGTTCCCGTACGGCTTCGGCCTGACGACGGAGAACAAGGAGACGCCTGCGGCGCTCCCGGAAGCGTCCACCGCGAGCGGCTGCAACTGATCAAATCCTCCGCGCCGCTGCCGCTCTCCCCGCTCTCCGCAGCGGCGGCGGCCTTCGTGAGATAGGCCGAGGACCCAGCCCGCCACGCGGCGGGCCGGGTCTTCGTGATCAGCGCGTCAGCGCGTCACGCGCCGCCGCCTCGCGCGGTCGTGAGCACCACCTTGCCGGTGGTCGCGCGGGACGCGACTGCCTTCATGGCCGCCGTCGCGTACTCCCCCGTCGCGCTGAAGAACGGCTCGTACTGCTGCTCGCTGCGGCGGCGCTCGGCCCGGCGTGCAAGGAGAAGCGCGACGACGGTACCACGCCGGCGCAGGCCGTCGCCGAGCTGCCGCCGCTCGAGCTCCGCGACGACACGGCGAACCTGATGCTGACGTGGATCGACGAGAAGGGCACACGCCTCGCGGCCGATCCCAGACTGGGATGGAAAACCTGCCCAGACATGCTCGGCCACTACCCCTTCACGCGATCTCCATGCTCTCCAACCAAGACTCCTGCGCGTTTTGTTTCCAGACCTCCTCTTGCTCGCGACCGCCGAGCTGGATGCCGAAGTAATTCAGCGGGTCAATGAATATCTGCTGCCCGTTAACGAGATCGAGACGAGCCGCAGAGCATTCGATCCATTCAGAAGACTGGATCGTGTTCCAGGTTCGAATGGTCGCGAGCACATTTGAGCCATCGGGATCGCGAAGCACCTGCAGCCTGACAGACGACAACGCAGGCAGCATGTCGTCATCCAGATCCGCCTCGTTGGATACTTCATCGGCCAGGAACAGCCGAATCCGTCCCGAATCTCCGACGACGGCCATCTTTAGCAGCACATTGTCGAATTCGAAGTAAACCGCACGCCACAGCGCGTGAAAGCGCACCGGTCGTTCATCCTTGTCGACGAAGCCGGTCACAAGAACATCCGTGAGCCGTGCGCCGCTCAGCGCGCCTTTGATCTTCGACATCATCATGGCAGCATCCGGATCGCAAGATCCATCCCCTCGCCGGACTTGAGCGCTGTAACCCATTCTCCGCTGCTCTTGACGACAATGGTCAGTCCACGACCACGGTAGATGCTCATGGCTTCAGCCCCCTTCTTTAGGGTTCCCTGCCCGACATATTTGAAAGTGCCGTTCTCGATTCTATCGCTCAGCGCCTTGAGTAGAGCCTCACCTCCGCCGTCCTTGAGCTTCCCGAACTTCACCCCCAGCGCGTTCTCCACAGCCGCTCGGTGGTTCACGAAATGCTCCTTGAAATTTTTCCCAGCCGTCAGTGGTCCAAGCTTTGGGACACTCAGCCCGCTCGTGCCGACAGGGACCGGCTTCGGGGGCAGCATCAGCGTCTTGCTGAGCGCCGTCGCCTTGCGGATCGCCTTGACGATCGCCTGCGCCGCCACGGCGGCAGCGAGCTGCACAACGCTCGTTGCCGCCTGCTGGATGGGCGTCGCCTCCGCCCCCTCGTTGCGCCCGCCCACGATGCCGTGTGGACTGCTCCCGTCGCGCGGCGTGATGTCCTCGTCCAGCGCGAGATTCGCGAGCCCCGCCGCGAGCGCGAGCTCTTGCGTCGCCTGATTGCCCTGCGCGAACTGTTCCCACGGCGACGGCGCGCTCCCCCCATCTGCTCCGCCGCTCGGTTTCAGCGCCTCGGCCAGCTTGCCGGCCAGCACATCCGCCTCATGCAACGCCGCGGCCTTCTTCATTGTTGCCGTGTTCGCCTCCGGAGCGTTCGGGTCGAACACGAAAACCTGAAGCCCCTTCGTCTTCTGGGCGAACTCCCCGGTGCTGCCGGTGACGATTCCCGCCCCATGAGGGGAGTACGCCCATCGATCCACATTGCTCGGCGCCCCCTGCGGCCGTACGCGCACGGGGATATCGTGGGGCTGCCCCTCAGTGCCCGTCGGGTCGCGCAACCTGACCGGGTTGTTCGACACATAGGCATATAAATTGACCCCGTCCACGAGCCCAAGCGGATCCGCAGCGGTCCACCTCCCGAGCCACGGCGCGTAATACCGCGCCCCGTGGTAGTACAGCCCCGTCTCCTCGTCCTTCTCCTTGCCCGTGTAGCGATACCGCTTCCGGCTCAGCTCCACCGCGCTGCTGGTCGACCAGTACGCCGTCGTCCCGAAGGGGTGGTACTCCTCGTAGCCGATCACCAGCCCCGCCCCGTCGACCTCCAGCGACGCCGACCCGAGGTGGTTGTCGAGCTGGTAGCGCACCCGCGGCGTCACCGTGAACGGACCCGACGTGTCGACCGTCTTGGTCTCCACCATCGCCACCCGCCGCGCGCCATCCATCACGTGCAGCGTCTGCCGCTCCAGCGCCAGCCCCGAGCTGTTGCGCCTGCGGTACACCTCGTAGCCGCCGAGGTAGATGCGCTCGTCCACAAGCCCGTTGTGCTCCCAGACCTTGCGCACGCGGTGGCCCGCAGCGTCGTAGTCGTAATAGACATCGCCGCCGCCGTCGAGATCCGTGCTCCGCACCTGGTCGTTCTCGTCCCAGGTCAGCGCCGTGATGTGCGGCATCGACGTCATGTTGCCGTGCGCGTGATGCGCATAGTTGCGGAACGGCCCGTTCGCCGGGTCTCCGGTCGTGCTCGTCAGCCGGTTGTTCGCCGTCTCCTCGTACGCATACCACCGCGTCCAGCTCCCCGTGCCCGCCTGGTGCACCATCCTCCGCAGGTTGCCCACGGCGTCATAAATGTACTGCTCGGTATAGTTCCTCAGCGCCTGCGCGTCGTTCGCGTGCGGCAGCGACTGGATCGGCACGTCGTTCTGGTCCCGCGGCGCGTCCGACAGCCCGCCCGCATGCTCCCGCCCCGTCGCTTCGATCAGCCGGTAGACCGCGTCGTACACGTACTGCGCGCTCGGTGACACCACGGCATTGTTGAAGAACACCGTCTGCTGCGCGCTGTCCCTGATCTCCACGATGTTCCCGACGGGGTCGTACACATACGTGAGGTTCTGCAGCACCGCGCTGTCCGAGCTCCGCGTCGTCTTCAGGCGCGAGAGCCGGAACGTCAATGGGTCATACGTGTACGCCGTCGAGGTGCCGTTGCCATACTCGATCCGCTCGCGCTGCCCCTTCGCGTCGTAATCGATGTTGTCGACGAACGTCGTCCACGCCACCGCGCCTCGAACGCGCGCCTCGACCCGCTCGAGCAGCCCCGCCTCGTTGTACGTCGGCTTGACCTCGCTCGCGTCCGAGGCGGTCAGGCCATCCGGGGCGGTCAGGCTGGTTGGGCGGTTCAGCGCATCGTACGCCGTCTGCGTGCCGAAGCTCTCGGCCTCCAGCAGCGGCTCGGCCGCGGTCGCGATGGCGGACACATCCGTCAGCGCCGACAGCACCGACCAGTCGGCGTCCGCGTGCACGTCGCTCCGCAGCCGGCGCGAGGCCTGCAGCACGTTGCCCTTGAAGTCGTACGCCTGGCTCGTCACCACGCCCGCGCCATCATACACCTGGTACGGCCTGCCGCGCAGGTTCAGCGCCGTCGCCTGCTGATCAGCTCGATGGCCTTCGCCGGCTAGCCGAACAACGAGGCTGGACGAACGCGGGGGAGTACGTGGACCATGGCGTTAGAGGCGCCAAAGAATCGCGGGCCCGAGCCAGACCTTCTCATGAAGGATGCCCATCACGGCGAGCTGAACCTCGTGGCCTGTTGTCGCTTCGACCGCTTCGCCCGGCCGGTCCGCCACCCCGTGATCGCGCTCGACGACTTCCGGGCCAGGGGCATTGACTTCATCTCCATGCACGACGGCATCGACACGAGCACACCGGCCGGGAGGTTCAGCTTCACCATCATCGCCGCCATGGCTGAGCTGGAACGGGAGCTGATCCGGGAGAGGACCAAGGCCGGGCTCCAGGCCGCGAAGAGACGTGGCGCCAAGCTCGGCAGGCCGAGGGTCGAGTTCGACATCGGGCGAGCTGTCGAGCTTCGACGGGCGGGGAGATCCATCCGGGAGGTCGCCGCCGCCCTCGGCGTTCACCCGACCACCCTCCATCGAGCCCTCCTGGCTGTTCCACAATCGTCCTCGGAAGTGGCCTGATCTGGGCTAGGAAATCACGGGGCTTTCGATGCCCCGGGTGGACGTCGATCGGCGTGGCGAAAGCGACGGTCTTTGCAACAGGTGCCGCCGCTGGGAACCGATCCATTATCCGCTCCGGGCCTTCGACATCCCCATCTTCGGCCCGCTCACCTGGCGCATGGACAGCGGTCGATGGCAAGGCTCAACATCAACAATACCGGGCGGGTCGAAGGTGCATGGGCTCGGCGAGCGGCTTCTCAGCCCCACCGGCTTCGGCATCTTCCCGTGGCAGACGGATGCAGTGTGAGAGGGTCAGCCGCCCTCCAAAATCCATCCTTGTGAGATCTGGCCGGGCCAGTGGCCTTGGAACCGTATCAACGCGGTAAGGCCCTCCTGAATTTCGTCGATCTCGTTACTGTAGATGACAATTCCATCGATCAAGAGATCGAGCTCGACCGGCTCCCCCTGTTTCACGCCCATCTCGTCGGCGTGGTGGGCAGAATGAACGGATTTACCCCGTGTGAACGTGCCCGCGATGAGGCGACCTGTCACATGTGCCCCGTTGGCAGTCGTTTTTATGGCGTAGACCTGGAATTTCCCATATTCTCTAGAATCTGACATGCTTGAGGTCCTCTAGGCGATCCGCACGGCCAAGCCGGATCTGCCGATCGTGACGGTCTTTCTGTCGGGCCGTCCGCTCTATGTCAACAAGGAGCTGAACCGCTCGGACGCCTTCGTGGCCGCGTGGCTCCCGGGCTCCGAGGGCGGCGGCGTGGCCGACGTGCTGTTCGGCAAGCAGCAGTTCCAGGGCAGGCTCTCGTTCTCCTGGCCCGGGAGCGAGCGCCAGCGCGTCAACCGCAACGACGGCCAGGAGGCGCTGTTCCCCTACGGCTTCGCCCTGATCACGGCGGATCAGGACACGATCGGCGAGCTGTCCGAGGCGTCCATCGGCGCCGACTGCAACTGAGCCCTTGCTCTGCGCTGCTGCCGATCTCCCGGGCGGCGGCCCTTATCGCCGGTTCGTGAGCACGACCTTGCCGGTGGTCGCGCGGGACGCGACCGCTGTCATGGCCGCCTTCGCCTCCGCCATCGGCGGCGCAGCCGAGACGAGCGGCTTGATCGCGCCCTGGCCGTAGAGCGCGTAGAGCTCGTCTTGCGCCCTCCGCGTGAGATCGGGCCGGGCGCGGCTGTAGGTGCCCCAGTAGAGGCCGACGACCGAATAGTTCTTCACGAGCAGGTGGTTCGCGCGCGCCGCGGGGATGCGGCCGGAGGCGAAGCCGATCACCACGATGCGTCCCTCGAAGGCGACGCATTTCGTCGACTGATCGAAGACGTCGCCGCCGACGGGGTCGAAGACGATATCGGCGCCCCGGCCCGAGGTCCGCTCCTTCACGATGGCGACGAAGTCCTCGCGCCGGTAGTCGATCGCGACGTCCGCCCCGAGGGCGCGGCAGACCGCCGTCTTCTCCTCGCCGCCGGCGGTCGCGATGACGGTCGCGCCGGCCGCCTTGGCGAGCTGGATCGCCGCGCTGCCGACGCCGCCCGCGCCGGCGTGCACGAGGACCGTGTCGCCCGGCTGGACGCCGGCGCGCCGGTGGAGCGCGAAATAGCCTGTCTGGTAGGTGATGGTCATCGCCGCGGCGTCCTCGAACGGCATCGCGTCCGGGAGCGCATAGGTGGTGCGCAGCCCCGCGATGGCGTGCGTCGCGTACCCCCCGGAGCCGGGGAGCGTCGCGGCCACGCGGGCGCCCGGCGGGAGGGACGGCTCGCGGCTCTCGACGACGAGGCCGGCGACCTCGAAGCCGGGGATGAACGGCGGAGTCGGCTTGACCTGGTGGGCGCCCGCCGTGAAGAGCACGTCGGGGAAGTTGATCGCGGCGGCGGCCACCTCGATCCGGACCTCCCCCTCGGCGAGCGGGGGGTCGTCGACCTCTTCCCAGACGAGGATCTCGGGGGGACCGAAGGCGTGTCCGCGCCAGGCATGCATGCCCGCGGACCTTAGCAGAAAGCCCGGGCGGCCCGGCGGCGCCGCCTCGCGCGCCGGGGATCCCCTGCGGGATCGCCGGCGCGCGAGATCAGCGGACGATCTCGATCGGCAGCTTCGCCGTCACGGAGCCCTGCTCCTGCCCGTCGAACGTCACCTCGACATCGTAGGTCCCCGGCGCGAAGAACTCGTCTTCCGGGTTGTCCGTGTCCGATGGCCCGCTCCACTGCCGCCCCGACCAGGAGATCGTGTGCGTCGCCGCCGTCGCGTCGACCTGCACGGTCGCCGCGTCGTCGGGAGCGCAACATCCGGTGTCACAGAGGCAGTACTGCTGTGGATCCCCCGCCGTCGACAGCCCGGTGATCTGGTACGTGACGAACGAGCGCGGATCCGCGCTCGGCACGACGCAGTGCCCGCACCCGTCCGAGGCCGCGATCTCGATCGGAGGGACGCTCGAGTCGGTCGTGACCGTGTAGACGAACTCTGCTGGCTCGCCCCTCCAGTAGACGCAGCGGCTGGACTCGATCGATATCGTCACGCCCGGGATCGTGCCCTGGACGTCGCGCACCGCGCACGGCTCGGCCCCCGGCGGCAGCCCGCGGTCGCCGCCGCTGCTGCTGCTGCTCTCGCCGTCGCCGCCGCTCCCGGCGCCCTCCTTGCTGCCGCCGCATCCGGTCGCGCACGCGGCGGACAGCAAGGCTATCGCCAGAGCTCGAAGCATGTCGTTTGCCATTCCCTCACCTCTCCCTCCTTCGCGCCACGCCGCCTGTCTGCGGCGGCGCGCGATCGGCAGCAAGGGAGATGCTCCGCGAGGCGCGCGCGGGCTCCGGAGGGACAGGCCGTGGCTCGCACCACCCCGGGCCGTCGACTGTGCCAGCCTGGGCCGCTACCTGCCTGCCGGCTTCGCCTCAGCCGTGCTTCAGGGGTAGATCTCGATCGGCAGCTTCGCCGTCACGGAGCCCTGCTCCTGCCCGTCGAACGTCACCTCGACATCGTAGCTCCCCGCCTGGAAGAAGGCGCCCTCCGGGTTGCTCGTATCGGACGGCCCGGTCCACTGCCGCCCGGACCAGCGGATCGTCTGCGTCACCGTCGTCGCGTCGACCTGCACGGTCACCGCCTCGTCGGGAGCGCAGCAGCCCACGTCGCACAGGCAGTAGAGCTGCGGTTGCGGATCGGCGCCCCACGAGAGGCCGCTGATCTTGTAGGAGACGAACGAGAGCGGATCGCTCGTCGGTTCGACGCAGCGCCCGCAGCCGGTGGAGGCCGCTATGTCGATCGGGGGGACGCTCGAGTCGGTCGTCACCGTGAAGATGAACTCCGCCGGCTCTCGTTCGTGGTAGGAGCACCGGCTCGACTCGATCGATATCTTCACGCCGGGGATCGTGCCCTCGACGTCGCGCACCGCGCACGGCCAGTCCGACAGGCCGCAGCCGCCGCCGCTGCCCTCGCCGCAGCCGCCGGTGCCGTCCTCGCCGCTGTCGTCGTTGCCCCCGCCGCCGCTGTCCTCGCCGCCGCTGCCGCCGTTGTGGCCGCCGCTTCCGCCGGTGCCGCCCTCGCCGCCGCTGCTGCTGCTGGCGCCGCTGCCGCCGTTGCCGCTGCTGGCACCAACGCCGTCATTCACGCTGTCCTTGCATCCCATCAGGCACGCACTGGACAGCAGGGCTGCCGCCAGCACGCGAAGCACGTCGCTCGTCATCGCATCACCTCGTGGCTCCGCCACCGAACCTCGCGCGCGGCGGCGCGGGGCGTGCAGCAAAAGGGATGCCTCGCGCGACAAACGCAGATCCCGCAGGAGCGCCTCTGGCGCGTGACACACCGGATCTTCGATTGTGCCAATTTGAGCCGTAACGGGCAGGTGAGCTGCTGCGCTCGCAGGGCGCCATTCCCGGCGGGCCAGCTGTTCCAGGCCATCTCGATCTCAGCGCACGAACCAGCGGCCGGCCCGGCTCATCCTGCGACGCGCCGGCGCGCCGCCGTCACTCGATCTCGGGGTACCAGCACGCCACGCGGTGGCCGCTGCCGGGGACGAGCTCTTCGAGCGGCGGGATCTCGACGTCGCATTTGCCCTCTTCGGCCTTCCGGCAGCGAGGGTGGAACACGCAGCCGTCGGGCGGGTTGATCGCGCTCCCGGGCGCGCCCGGCAGCAGGCGGCGCGCCTTGCTCCCCCGCTCGAGCGACGGCGTCGCCTCGAAGAGCGCGCGCGTGTACGGGTGGTGCCGCCGCCCGGCCACGCCCTGCGTGGGGCCGATCTCCACGATGCGGCCGAGGTACATCACCGCGACGCGGTGGCTCACGTGCTCGACGACGCGGAGGTCGTGCGAGATGAACAGCAGGCCGAGCGACAGCTCGTCCTGGAGCTCCTCCAGCAGGTTGACGATCTGGGCCTGCACCGAGAGGTCGAGCGCGCTCACGGGCTCGTCGCAGACGATGAAGTCCGGGCGCACGGCGAGGGCGCGGGCGATCGCGACCCGCTGCCGCTGGCCGCCGGAGAGCTCGTGGGGGAAGCGCTCCATCATGTCCGGCCGCAGGCCGACCTTCTGGAGCGCGCCCTCGACCATCGCGGTCTCCTCGTCGCGGCTCCTCGCGAGGCGGTGGATGACGATGCCCTCGCCGACGATCTCGCGCAGCGTCATGCGCGGGTTGAGCGAGCCGTAGGGGTCCTGGAAGACGATCTGCATCCGCCGGCGCATGGCCCTCAGCGCGCGGCTCGACAGGGCGCTCAGGTCGTGGCCGTCGAAGAGGACGCGGCCGACCGTGGGCTCGATGAGCCGGAGCACGAGGCGCCCGAGGGTGCTCTTGCCGGAGCCCGACTCGCCGACCAGGCCGAGCGTCTCGCCCCGGTGGACGTGGAAGGTCGCCTCGACGACGGCCTGCACGAACGACGGCTTCGCGAAGGCGCCGCGCTGCACCGGGTAGAACTTCGAGAGCCCCTCCGCCTGGACGAGCGGCCGCTCGCCCGGCGCGCTCTCCACGCCCTCCGGGTGCGCCGCGGCTGCAGGGTGCGGGTGCGGCGCGGCGGGCTCGTCGCGCTGCGTGGGCGGCGGGGATCCGCTGTCGCGCGTCACGAGGCGCCCTCGTTGCCCGCGCGCCCCGGGCCCGTGAGGAGGAAGCAGCGCGCCGCGTGGTGCCCCGCGCCGGGCGGGACGGCGTACAGGTCCGGCGCCTCGGCGCGGCAGCGGTCGAACACGGCGTCGCAGCGGTCCTGGAAGCGGCAACCGCGCGGAGGATCGCGCAGATCGGGCAGCGCGCCCGGGATGGTCGGCAGGCGGAGCGAGCGCTCGCCGCGCACGCGGTGCGGGCGGATCCCGCGCGCCGGGATGCTCCTGAGGAGCGCGCGCGTGTACGGGTGCGACGGCGCCGCGAGCACGTCGCGCGCCGGCCCTTGCTCGACGACGACGCCGGCGTAGAGGACGACGATCTCGTCCGCGAGCTCGCCGACGACGGCGAGGTCGTGCGCGATGAGCAGGAGGCTCATCGACGTCTCTGCCTTGAGCCGCTCGAGGAGATCGAGGATCTGCGCCTGCGTCGTCGTGTCGAGCGCGGTGGTGGGCTCGTCGGCGATGAGCAGCGAGGGCTCCGGCGCGAGGGCCATGGCGATCATGACGCGCTGGCGCATCCCGCCGGACAGCTCGTGCGGGTAGCTGTTCGCGCGGACCTCGGGCTCGGGGAAGCCGACCTTGCGCAGGAGGTTCACGGCGTAGAGCCGGGCGTCGCCGCGGGACATGGGCCGGTGCAGCCGGATGGCCTCGGCGATCTGGGCGCTGACCGTGTACACGGGGTTCAGCGAGGTCATCGGCTCCTGGAAGATCATGCCGATCTTGCCGCCGCGCACGGCGCGCATCTCGCGCTCGCTCAGCGCGAGGAGATCCTGGCCGTCGAGCTCGATCGAGCCGCCGTCGATGGACGCGTAGGGCGCGGGCAGCAGCCGCAGGATGCTCAGCGCGGTCACCGTCTTGCCGCAGCCCGACTCGCCGACGAGCGCCACGGTGCGCCCGCGCGGCACCGTGAACGAGACGCGGTCGAGGGCGCGCGTGACGCGGCCGTCGGCGGCGAACGAGACGCGGAGGTCGCTCACCCGGAGCAGCGTGGGCGGCGGGGCCTCCTCGGGCGAGACGGGCGGCGCGGTGCGGGGCAGCGGGAGGGGGCGCCCGCTCGCCGTCGAGCGCTGGGTGACGGCGGGCTCGTCGTCGTCGAGCAGGCCGCGCGCGAGGGCGCCGTGGGGGACGGCGGAGGCGCTGGGCGCGGGACGAGCGCCTGCGGTCGGCGTGGCGGGCGCGGGAAGAGCGCCCGCGCTCGAGGGGTCGGGTGTGGCCGGGGCGCTGGGCAGGGAAGGCGCGCTGGGTACGGGCGGCCTTCTCTCGCCGAGGTCGTGGCGGATCAGGGGAAGCGGGAGCGAGTTCCGCGCGCCGAGGTCGTCGTCCTCGTCGTCCTGGCCGTTGCTCACCGTACGTACACCTCGAGGCGGGGGCCGACGCCCTGGGAGATGCCCATCGAGTAGGCGGCCCCGACGGCGTCGCTCCCCGCCGCGAGGATGGCGATGCCGTGGTCGTCCTTGCGCCGCCTGGCCCAGTCGCGCACGAGCGAGGTGACGTCGATCCGCAGCGGCGTCGCCGGTCGGGGCCGCGCGATGGCGGCGGCCTCCGGGATCGACAGCCGCGGCTGCCGCCCCCACGTCGCCGTCTCGGAGCGCCACGGCTCGAGGATGCGCGCGACCTCCAGGGTGAGCGCGCGCTCGGCGGGAGGCGCCATCGGGGCCGGCTCCAGCACGACGAAGGCGCTCGCGATGTCGGCGCCGACGCCGAAGGTCGGCGAGAACCGGAGCAGCAGGACGACTTCACCGCCCCCGGCGCGCCCGAGCGCGACGGCGTCGGGGACGCCCGGCGCTGCCGCGGCGTCGTCCTCGACGAGGACGGCGAGGTCCTCGGGCGGGAGCAGCACGCGGCGCGCGTCGAGGGGCGCGGGGAGGGCGCTCGCGGGCCGGCAGCGCCCGGCGACGCAGTAGCCGGCGCCGCAGACGCCCGCGCCTGCACACACGCCCGCGTCCTTCGCGGGGCCGCCGCCGCAGCCCAGGAGCGGCGGCGCCGCGACGAGCAGGGCCACGGGCGCGAGGGCGGCGAGCAGACGCACAGCGGGGGCGACCATAGCAGAGGGCGGCCCGGGTAGGGCGGCCCCGGTGGCGGTGGCGGGGCGCGGCGCGCCGGGGGCGGTGGGGGCGCCGGTCGCCGGCGCGCGATCCCTGTTGTCGGGCCGCGGCCGCTCTGCTGGGATGCCGTGTCGTGCGCGTTCGAGCCGTTACCTTCCTGAGAGCGCTCGTGATCCTGGCCGCCGTGCCTGCGGCGCTCGCTGCCTGCGGAAAGAAGGCGCCGCTCGGGTCTCCGTGCCGCGCGGACGACGACTGCGCTTCAGGCCTCGCCTGCCACCGCGAGCAGTGCCTGCACGAGGGGAGCGCCCGGCGCCTGCGCGACGAGGAGCAGCGCGCCTCGGGCGAGGGCGGCGCGCGGAAGGTCGGCGACCGCGTCGAGGTCGAGTGGAAGGGCTCGTACAAGCCCGCGATCATCACCGGCGTCGTCGCCCCCGGCTCCTACCGGGTCCACTTCGATGGGTACGACGCGCAGTGGGACGAGGTCGTGACCGAGGCGCGCATCAAGGGCGGCGCGCGCTCGGGCTCGGGGCAGCGGACGGCGGTGCCGGCGGCGAGCAGCTCGCCGCGCTGAGCGGCGGAAGGCGGCGCCCGGAGCACGTGGAGCTCGGCCGCGAGGGTCGGGAGCGGTGCCGCGAGGCAGCTCCGCAGCGCATCGCCTGCCCGATAGCCGGTGAATCGATCTCCCATGCTCCCACCATGACTATTTGCTGCCCGCGCGGATGAAGTCCACGAACGCGCGAAGCGCCGCGGGCATGTGGCGGCGGCTCGGATAATAAAGAAAGGGGCCGGAGAGACGCGACCACCAGCGCTCCAAAACCGGCTTCAAGGCGCCGCTCTCGAGGTGCGGGCGCAGCCAGTCCTCGAACCAGTAGAGGAGACCGGTGCCCGCGATCGCGGCGTCCACGAGGAGGTCCGTCGCGCTCCCGAGGCTGCCGACGAGGGGGCCGGTCGGGTCGACCTTCACGACCTCGCCGTCGCGCTCGAATTCCCACGGGCACAGCGCGCCGTTCGGGAAGCGGCCGCGCAGACACGCGTGATCGAGGAGCTTGCGCGGATGGGTCGGGCGCCCGTGCCGCTCGAGGTAGGCGCCCGACGCCGCGAGCGCCAGGCGCTGCTCGCGCTGGCCGATCGGGACCGCGATCATGTCTTTCTCGAGCGTCTCTTCGTAACGAATGCCTGCGTCGCAGCCCGCGGCGAGGATGTCGACGAGCGTGTCGTCCGCCGTCACCTCGACGCGGATATCGGGATATGCGGCGAGGAACGGCGGCAAGATCCGTGGGAGCACGAGCCGCGCGGCGACGACGGGGACGTTCAACCGGAGCGTGCCGGCTGGCTTTTCGCTCGAGCTCTTCACGACGTCGAGCGCCGCTGCGATCTCGGCGAGCGCAGGACCGAGCCGCTCGAGGAGACGCGCGCCGGCCTCGGTCGGCGCGACGCTGCGGGTCGTCCGATGAAGAAGCCGAACACCGAGCTCGCCCTCCAGCCGGCGCACCGCCTCGCTCGCGCTCGACGCGCTCGTGCGGCTCGTGCGGCTCGCCTCGCGGAAGCCGCCGGCGCGCGCCACCGCGGCGAAGACCCGGACGTCGTCGAGATCCACTGCCATTGTTCGCCTTTCCGCACGGGCCGTGCTGATTCGAGGCTCTTATCATACACCCCGTCGTGACCTACCGTCGACAGCCATGACGGATCTAGCCAAGGTCGGGACGTTCAAGATGGGCAGTCGCACGGTAAAGCGCTTCGGGTACGGAGCCATGCAGCTCGCCGGGCCGGGCGTGTTCGGACCGCCGAGAGACCGCGATGCCGCGCTCGCCGTGCTGCGCGAGGCGGTGAAGAGCGGCGTCGATCACATCGACACGAGCGACGTGTACGGGCCGCACGTCACGAATCAGATCATTCGCGAGGCGCTGCACCCGTACCCGAAGCATCTGGTGATCGCCACGAAGGTCGGCGCAAGACGCGGCCCACAGGGATCCTGGGAGCCGGCGTTCGCCGCCGAGGACATCGCGAGCGCGGTCCACGACAACCTCCGGAATCTCGGCGTCGACGCGCTCGACGTCGTGAACCTGCGCATCCTGTTCGACGCGCAGGGCCCCGCGGAAGGCTCGATCGAGGCGCCCCTCTCCGCGCTCATGAAGCTGCAGCGCGAGGGCAAGGTCCGCCACATCGGTCTCAGCAACGTGACCGCGAAGCAGGTGGAAGAGGGGCGCGCGATGACGGAGATCGTGTGCGTGCAGAACCTGTACAACCTCGCGCACCGGCAGGACGACGCGTTGATCGACAGCCTCGCCGCGGCGGGCATCGCGTACGTGCCGTTCTTCCCGCTCGGCGGCTTCTCGCCGCTCCAGTCCTCGACGCTGTCCGACGTCGCGCGTCAGCTCGGCGCGACGCCGATGCAGGTCGCGCTCGCGTGGCTGCTGCGGCGCTCGCCCAATATCCTCCTCATTCCCGGGACGTCGAGCGTCGAGCACCTGCGCGAGAACCTCGCGGCGGCAGATCTCGAGCTGTCCGACGGCGCGATGAAGGCGCTCGACCGTATCTAGATCACTCTCAAGGTCGCATTGTCCCGCTCACTCGGGTGGTAGAAGGGGAGGGGACGCGCAACAACGTCGATTGTGCAGACTCGATCCCTGCGACGCCCCCTGGAGCCGCCTTGGCAATGAATGGCCAGGGGATCGGCGGCATCGAAGGCGCCATGGACACGAGATCCACCCAGATTGTCGCGGTGTCGTTCATCGCTCTCCTCGGTTGCTCCGACGCAGGGGGCGGAAACCTCGGCGGAGGCGGAGCTGCTCCTGGAACGACGACCGGCACGGAGGGCGGCTCCGGGGGCGGAGGCGGAGGAGACGGAGGCTCCGGCGGCGAGAATCCCACCCCCGGCTCCGGAGGCCACGGCGGCGCCGGGGGCTCGGGCGGCGAGAGCTCCACGTCGGGCACCGGCGGCGCCGGGGGAACGGGCGGTGAGAACTCCACGTCAGGCACCGGCGGCGCCGGCGGCGGCGAAGGGGGCAGTGCCGCCTTCGGGCCGTGCGGCACTTCAGGCACCTCGTTCGGCCCTCCGGGGGCCTTTCTCGATCTCGGTCACCAGAAAGGCCTCAGCCGGCTCTTCGTCTCCGGAAGCCGCGTGCTGAGCTGGGACTACGATCGCTGGATGCTCTGGGATACCGACTCCAGCGCTGCGATCGCCGACGGACACGCGCCGGGCGGCTTCGACCCCGGCAGCCCGACGCTCGGGACCCTGCCGTTCGAGCTGCCCGGCGGCGTGGTCCTCCGCGGCAACATCGTGCTGATCCAGACGGACCCCGAGCACGCCTTCGAGCTGCGCAGCGCCATCGACGGCTCCGTCCTGGCCTCCGTGACCACCGAGTACGATCAGGCGGGGCTCGCGAGCGACGGCAGCTACGCCTGGACGCGCCGCCAGTCCACCAGCACGATCACGCTCTGGAGCACCGCGGGGGTCGAGCGCTGGTCCGCAGCGGTGAACCACCACGGCGACGTCTACGCGGCGCCGGATGCGCTCCGGATCGCACCGGAGCCTCCTGTTCCCCCGCAAAATAGCATCGCCGTGCTCCCCGCTGACGGCTCGCCTCCCACGGTCACCCCCGAGCTCTCCGGCTCATTCCACTCCTGGTTCCAGGACGGCGAGCGATTTCTAGCCACCGTCGGCACGACGGTGCGCGTGTACTCGAAGGCGGCGATCCAGGAGGGCATCGTCAACCTGCCGTCGATCACGCAACTCGCGGGGACGCGCGACTATTTCTGGATGCTCGCGGACGACAGAGCGGGCTCTCCGCTCATGGTCTATCGCGTCGGAGGCGGGGCCGTCCCCGTCGCCGAGTACCCTGACCGAGCCGACTATCGCTACACGTTCACGCCGACCGAGCGTGCGCTCGCCTTGCTCCACAAGCAAGCGTCGAGGCTCGACATCATCGATCTCGACGGCCCCGAGGTGACCCTGAGCGAACACGTGCCGCCGCTGGTCGCGAACGCCCACGTCCACATCGACCAGGAGCTGCGCCTGGCGGTCTCGAACGTGTACGGCGCGATCTCGTACAAGGGCACCCTCACCGATCCGGATAGCACGGGGCTGCTCGGCTGCGGCGCGCTCCACTCCGTCGCAGGCGCTCCCTCGGGGCACGTGGCGCTCGCGACGGGTTCGGGGAAGACGCTCGTCTATGATACGGCGGCGCTCGACGCCGGACCCTCGGCGGTCGTTCCGTTCCACAGCAACAAGGTGCTGCTCTCGGCGGACGGCGGCCTGCTCGCGGCGCGCGCCGCCCTCGATCCGATGGTCACGGACACATCACTCCGTCTCTTCTCGCTGCCGGACGGCGCGCAGCTCGCCTCGCTCTCGCGCGAGGAGGTGATTCAAGACTTCTCGATGTCCTTCGACGGCAGCACGGTCGGCCGCACTTACCACGTCGACTCGCACAGGACGGAGCGCGTCGTGAGCGAGTGGGCGGGCAGCGCGCCGCTCTTCCAGGACACCGGGCACCGGCCGGCGCCGCTCGTCTCCCCCGACGGTCACCACGTCGTCGTCACGGACTCCGCCCCCTCGGAAGGCTGCGGGTTCACGCAGCTCTACGAGGACAGCGCGCTCGTCAACGTGGTGCCCGGCTGCGCGATCGGCTGGCTCGACGACACCCACGTTCTCGTCCAGTCGTACACCCGCTTCCTCCAAAGCAGCCCCTGGACGTATCAGGCCTCCACGATCTACGACGAGCTCGGCAACCCGGTCGACGCGCCGCCACTGCCGAGGATCCCTATCCGCACCGACTCCGGGGATGTGAGCGACAACTACGGGATCCAGCCGGTCTCGGCGACGGCGCTCTACTCGCGCTACGACGGCGTCCTCTACGACATCGAGACGGGGGCGGCGCTCGCGACCTTCCCGGGCTTGCGAAGCGCCGTCGCCGGCGCCTTCATGGTCCATCCGTGCGGCTACGGCGTGTGCGCAGAGACCTACTGAGCCGGCGTGCGGCGCCCGGTTCAATCTCCGCCGGATTCCAGCAAGACGCGAACTCAAAAATCGACATCGGCCCGTGCCCAGACTGGCTCCGTCACGTTCTTCCCAGGGCGAAGGGGCCGGCGACAACGGCGGGCCGCTTCCGGGGCGCCGCGCTGCATGGGCCGGCCGGCTCCCCTCCATCCACACGTTGCGAGCTGCAGGGCTGGACCATGCGCAAGACTTATCTCATGGCGTCGATTTTCGTTGCGACCGCGCTCCTGGGGGCCGGCTGCAAGACGGGGAAATGCGCGGATGCCGTCGAGCACGCCGAGGCCTGCGGGGTCGACGACCTCGAGCTCGAGGACGACTTCTCCGGCTGCTCCGAACACGAGGAGTGTCGCGCGTCGTGCGTGCTCGACGCGCCCTGCGACGAGATCAAGGCGTCTTTCGCGGGCGGCACGGACCGCAACACGGAGGCCTGGCGCTGCTACGAGCAGTGCCCCCTCTCCGATTGACGCCCATTCCACCGGGCGGCTGACGCCGGTCACCAGCCGGATTTCTCGTCCTCGCCCAGCACGCCGCCGATCAGGCCGGCCGCGCCGCCCACGGCCGCGCCGCTGGCGCCTCCGAGGAGGCCTCCGGCGAGCGCCCCCTTGGCAGCGCCTCCGGCGAGCTCGTCCTCCGGCGAGGACTCCCTCGCTCCTCCCTCCGCCGCCGGGTCCGCCTGCTCCTGCCGGCTCGTCGGCGGTCTCGACCGATTCTTCTGCTGCTTTTTCATGAGGAGCTTCGAAGCAAGCCTCGTACCAGCAACGACGGCTGGCCGCCGGAGCGGGGAGGTCTCCGCTCGGCCTGGTGGATCGCGCCGGACGCCGCCGTCTCAACGGGTTGTGAAAGGCGATGCGCGATGAGGTCGCTGTCGCCGGGCGAAAGTTCCACGGCTTCCTCTCTATGAAGCAGGTCCCTTTTCGGAGAACGCCCTCCACCGCGCCTGGAACAGCCGGTCTAGGCGCGACGGCCGCCTCGGGCGAACGCGGCCAGGCCCCTGGCGAGCGCCCTCGTCACGAGCGCCGCGGCGAGGCCAAGGATCCCGAGATCAGCGAGGCCGTGGTTCCGCAGCGCGACCGCCCCGACGATGCAATCGCCCGCGAGAAGGACCACGAGCGAAAGGCCGAGCTGAAAGCGGCGCGCGTCGTCGTGCGGCCACCCGGGCGCGGGCTCGGCCCTGGCTCCTCCGAACGCCCGGATCCCGGCGGCGATCCCCAGGAGAAGCACCGCATATCCGGCGCCGAGCAGCGCCTCCGGCGCGACGCTCACGGGAGCTCGCCCTGCCCCGCGCCCGAGGGCGCTGCCCTCCCGGCGCTGTCCGGCGGCGCCTCGATCTCGGTGAAGAGGTTGTCCTGGGCCCCTGGTCCCGCGAGCTGCGGGACGCGATGGCGGACGCCGCGGTAGGCGAGGAGGAGGAGCGGCAGGGTGCCGCCGAGGATGAAGAGCACATCGCCCGGCAGGCGCATCCACTCCATGAGGCGGTTCGTGGGGTTCGTCAGGTACTGGAGCTCTCGAGCCTCGAAATACCCGTAGCTCACCGCGTGGTGGAGCTGCATGAGCCCGAGCGGGAACAGCGTGGCAAAGACCATCCACGCGAGCCCGACGTTCAGCGACCAGAAGCTGATCTTGGCCGCCCTGTCGGACCACCGCGCGGCGGGTATCAGGTAGCGCAGCGCGAAGAGCGCGAGCCCGGCGGCCAGCATGCCATAGACGCCCATCATCGAGGCGTGCCCGTGGTTGGCGGTCAGCGCGGTGCCGATCTCGTAATAGGACACGATCGGCAGGTTGATCAGGAACCCGAAGATCCCGGCCCCCAGGAAGTTCCAGAACCCCACGGCCACCAGGAACATGATCGCCCAGCGATGCGGGAAGGGCTTCGTCGACTGTTCGCCTTGCGCGATCCCCAGGCGGAGGAAGGTCCACGCCTCCACCGTGAGGAAGGTCAACGGGATCACCTCCGCGGCCGAGAAGAAGGCGCCGAGCGCCATGTGCTCCACGGGCGTGCCGGAGAAGTACAGATGGTGCATGGTGCCGATCACCCCGCCCGCCGAATAGAGGATGACCTCCAGGTAGATGAGCCGCAGGGCGATCGCCTCGGCCACCACCCCGAGCAGGACGAAGAGATAGGCCACCATGAGCGTGGTGAACAGCTCGAGGAAGTCCTCCACCCAGAGGTGCACCACCCAGAAGCGCCAGAAGTCGGTGCTCGTGAAGTTGGCGCGCGGGTGCGCGAGGAGGCCTACGGCGTAGAAGGCCGGGATGGCCAGCGCGGCGAAGAAGAAGAGCCAGGGCATGTTGCCCCGGTGCTCGACGGCGAGCCGACCCCGGAGCACGCGGAAGAGCAGCGCCACCCAGGAGAACAGGCCGAGCGTCAGGAGCACCTGCCAGAAGCGGCCCAGATCGAGGTACTCGAACCCTTGGAGCGCGAACCAGATGCTGTTCGAGGCGCCGTGGATGGCGAGGAGCTCGCCGAGGAGGCTGCCCGCGACGACGATGACGAGCGCCCCGAGCAGACCATAGGCGAGCCAGCTCTGGCCTCTCGGCTCGCGCCCGCTGATCATGGGCGCGATGAAGATGCCCGCGCCGAGATAGGAGACCGCGACCCAGAAGATGGCGAGCTGCAGGTGCCACGTGCGCACCAGGTTGAAGGGGAAGGCCCCGGCCAGGTTGATGCCGAAGAAGCTGGACAGCTCGGCGCGATAATGCTGCGTGGCGCCTCCGAGCACGGACTGGAGGGTGAACAGCAGCGCCATGACCAGGAAGAACCACGCCGTCGCGCGCTGGGCTGGGGTCAAGGCGACCTCGCCCGGCTGGCGGAAGCTGAGCCGGTGCCCTTCCCGCCCGTGCCAACCGAGGAAGCGCCATCGCCCGAAGGCCGCGAAGAGCAGGCCGGTCCCGCCGAGGAGCGCGATGAGCGAGAGCACGCTCCATACCACCAGCTCGCCCGTGGGCTGGTTCCGGACGAGCGGCTCTGGAGGCCAGTTGTTGGTGTACGAGTAGGCCTCTCCGGGTCGCTCCGCCGCGGCGGTCCAGGCCGTCCAGGCGAAGAACGAGGTGAGCTGCGAGAGCTCGCGCGCGTCCGAGAAGAGGCCGGTGCGCAGGCCGTGCTTGGCGCTGGGCTGGGCGAAGAAGCGGCGATAGTGATCCTTCAGCAGCTCGAAGGCCTCCGCCTGGGCATCGGTGAAGACCAGCGTCCCTGTCGCGGGATCATAGCGGTTTTGACGAAAATCGCCGACGGTGCGCGCGAGCGCCTCCGCCGAGTCCACGCCGCCGTGGCGAGAGGCGGCGTGGGAGGCGGCCCGGCGGAGGTAATCGGCGGTGAAATCCGGGCCGAGGTAGGCGCCGTGGCCGAAGACGGATCCGTATTCCATGAGCCCGTTGCGCAGGAACAGCTCCTGACCCGTGAGCACGTCGTCGCCCGTGAACAGAACGCGCCCCGCAGGGTCGACCACCCGGGCGGGGATGGGTGGCTGTGCCGCGTAGGTGCGGTAGGCGAGCAGGCCGAGCACGAAGAACCCGAGCAGGAAGACGAGGGCCGTCGCCTGGACCCAGCCGCGCGAGATGAGGAGGTTTCGCCGTTCGGAGGAGCGCGCCATGGGAATGCCGGGAGCAAGCCGAGGAGGGCCCACCCGTTCTCCGAGATGACGACCGAGGAGGCTGCGTTGCGCGGCGTTCGTGCGCCTGGACGAGGAAACGGGGGTCTTTCCGCGGATTCCTCCTGGCCGCTGCCGGCGAGCTCGTGCTGGAGGTCGGGCGGCGTTCGGCGCCCCTGGAGCTCGGCCGCGAGGGCCGGGATCGCGTACTCCGCTATGCGCGCGCGAAGTACGTGCCGTGCTCGAGGTCGGCGAGCAGGCCCGCCTGCTCGGGCTTCCAGCCGAACCGCGCCTGCGTGATCGCGCTCGACGCGGGGGTGTCGAGCGCGAAGAACCCGCCGAGCCAGCCGAAGTGCTCCTTGGGGACCGACTCCACTGGCAAGCCGAGCTTGCGGCCGATCACGCCGGCGATGTCGCGGGTCGGGATGCCCTCGTCGCCGACCGCGTGGAGCCACGCGCCGGCCGGCGCCTTCTCGAGCGCGAGGACGAACAGCCGCGCAGCGTCGAGCCGATGCACCGCGGGCCACCGGTTCTCGCCGGCTCCGACGTACCCGGAGCGCCCGGCCTTGCGCGCGACCTCGATCAGCATCGGGACGAACCCGTGGTCGCCCTCATCGTGGACCGACGGCGGCAGCCGCACCGAGGAAACGCGCACGCCGCGGCTCGCGAACGACAGGGCGAGCCGCTCGGAGGCGGCCCGCGGGCCGCCGGCCGACGGGTCGGGCGCCTCGTCCTCGGTGACGACCCGGCCCGCCGTGAAGCGCGCGATGCCGGAGGCGATGACGAGCGGGCGCTCGGAGCCGGCCAGAGCGCCGCCGAGCGCCTCGATCGCGCCGCGGTCCTTCTCGCAGTTGCCGGCGTAGTCGGTGAAGTCGTCGTGGGAGAACGCGCAGTGGATCACCCCGTCGCAGGCGGCGGCGCCGCGGCGCAGGCCATCGAGATCCGTGAGCGAGCCGCGGTGCACGTCGACGCCGGCGGCGGCGAGCCTCTCGGCGGACGCGTCCGAGCGCGCGAGGCCGAGCACGCGGTGGCCGGCGCGCGCGAGCTCGGGGACGATGGCAGATCCGATGAAGCCGCTGGCTCCCGTGAGGAAGATACGCATGGGACACCTCTCCTTGGTTCGCGATCCACCATGTCACCGCCGCGGCGCACGCGAAATACACGGCCGTCTCCGGTTCTTGCCCGATCGTCTACGCGAGGCTAGGCTGCCACCGTGAGCTCTGGGCGCGACGAATTGCGCGACGAATTGAAGGCCCTCATCGCGCGCTGGTGCCCCAGCGACGGCGTGCACGCCTCGCCGGTGCCCGGAATTTCTTGCATCAAAGTCTCGCGCCAGCAGCAACGCGCGAAGCGGCACTGGCGCGCGTCGTTCTGCATCGTCGTCCAGGGTACGAAGGAGATCCTGCTCGAGCGGCAGGTCTTTCGCGAGCGGGAGCCGCACTACATCGTCAGTCCCATCGACCTGCCGGTGACGAGCCGGGTGATGGGCGTGTCGCCGGCGCAGCCGCTTCTGGGCCTGAAGATGGACTTCGATGCGGCCCTGCTGCGCGAGGTCGCGGCGCAGCTCGACCGCGCGCGGCCGGATGGCCTCGAGAACCCGGGGCGCGCGATCTTCATCGGCAAGGCGAGCGACCGCATGCTCGACGCCGCGGTCCGGCTGGGCGCGCTGCTCGCGACGCCCGACGACGCGGTTGTGCTCGCGCCGCTCGTGAGGAAAGAGCTGACCTTTCACCTGCTGAAAGGCCCCGACGGCCCGGCGATCCGCCAGCTCGTGCGCGCGGGCAGCCAGGCGCACCGCATCGCCGAGGCGGTCCATCACCTGCAGGCGTCGCTCGACGAGGACGTCGACATCGCCGCGCTCGCGCGCACCGCAGGGATGAGCCGGGCGGCGTTCTTCAAGCGGTTCAAGAAGGCCACCGCGATGAGCCCGCTGCAGTACCAGAAGCGCCTGCGCCTGCTCGAGGCGCGCCGCCTGATGGTCGAAGAGGGCGTGGGCGCCGAGGTCTCGGCGTTCCAGGTCGGCTACACGAGCGCCTCCCAGTTCAGCCGCGAGTATTCGCGGATGTTCGGCAACTCGCCGCTGCGCGATGCCCGCGCGCTGCAGCAGAAGGCCGCGGTCGTCCAGGACATGTAGTCCGGCCGCTTCCATCATCGGCGAATACGGCGGGCTCCCCACGACGATCGATGGCGACAGGGCGCCGGAGGGGCGCTTCGGCCCCGGCGGGAGCCCGGCTGGCATCGGCGTCCTCTGAGCCTCACGGGCCCATTCCACCGCATCCATCAACGCTCAACTCAAGGAATCGAGCCATGAACAACGCTGCGAAGAACGATCGACGCGCCGTCTACGGCCTTCTCGAGAATCAAGAGATGTCATGCCGCAGCCGCCCCTCCACCCCCGCCACGAACACCAGGCCAGGATACGACGAGGAGCGCGGTCGAAGCGTATCTATCGGATATTCCAGCCCATCATGTGACTTCCCACCCTCTGGCCGGCGCGGGAACACCGCCCTCCCCGGCGACCCGCCTCGCACGATGCTCGCGCCCCGGCGCGAGCCCCGCGAACCCGCGTGCCCCTGTTGGCTGGGGCACGGTATGCTTGTCGCACCATGAAGTACTCTCCCTGCCTGCTCCTCTCGGCGTTTCTCGCTGGCGCCTGCGGAGGTGGCGAGGCACACCCATCGGGTCCGACCATGACCGCAAGCTCCTCTCTGCTCCCCACCGCGGCCAGCGCCGCGCCCGCGCCCGCGTCCGAAGGTCCCAGCCGCCCCGCGTACCCGCCCACCCGCGTGGCCCCGGTGACGAACGCCGTGCATGGGGTCGAGATCACCGACAAGTACCGCTGGCTCGAGGACGGCGACGCGCCCGAGGTGAAGGAGTGGATGAAGGCTCAGGACGCGTTCACGCGCGCCGAGCTCGCCCGGCTCCCCGAGCGGGACGCGATCGCGTCAAGGCTGAAGCAGCTATTCTACATCGACGCGGTCTCCGCGCCGCGCCACCGCCGGGGCCGGTACTTCCTGAGCCGGCGGCACGCGACGAAGGAGAAGTCGGTCGTCTACTGGAAGGAGGGAAAGAGCGGCGAGGAACGCGTGCTGTTCGACCCGAATACCTGGTCCGAGGACGGCAGCGTCTCGCTGGGCGGATGGGAGGTGTCGTGGGACGGCAAGAACGTCGCCTACAAGATCCAGCAGAACAACTCGGATGAGGCGACGCTCTATGTGATGGATGTCGCGTCCGGCAAGCGCTCCGAGGTGGACGTCATCGAAGGGGCCAAGTACGCGTATGCGTCGTGGACGCCCTCCGGCGACGGCTTCTACTACGTCTGGCTCCCCACGGACCCGTCCATCCCGGTCGCCGAGCGGCCGGGTTATGCCGAGGTGCGCTTCCACCGGCTCGGCCAGGATCCGAAGCAGGATCGCGTGGTGCGCGGCAGGACGGGCGATCCAAGGACCTTCCTTAACGCGTCCCTCTCCAAGGATGGCCGCTTCCTGGTGCTCACCGTCTCTCACGGGTGGACCTCGGCTGACGTCTACTTTCGCGATCTCCGCAGGCCGGGCGGCCAGGCCGCGGACAAGCCGCTCGCGGTCGGGCGCGACGCCCACTACACCGTCGAGGTCTACAAGGACCGGCTCTACGTCCACACCGACGAGGGCGCGCCGCATTACCGCGTCTTCGAGGTCGATCCGGACAGGCCGGATCGCGCCGCATGGAAGGAGATCGTCCCGGAGCGCCCCGACGCCACGCTGGACAGCGTCTCCATCGTGGGTGGGCACCTCGCGCTGAGCTATCTCAAGGACGCTTCGAGCCGGGTCGAGGTGCGCGCGCTCGACGGCAAGCTGGTCCGCGAGGTCCCGCTGCCGGGCATCGGCACCGTCGGCGGCCCTTCCGGGCTGCCCGACGAGGACGAGGCGTATTTCTCGTTCGAGTCCTACACCTCGCCTCACGAGATCCACGCGACCTCGATCAAGACGGGTCGGACCGAGCTCTACGCGCGCATCGAGGTGCCCATCGATCCGTCGCCCTTCAGCGTCGAGCAGGCCTTCTTCCCCTCCAAGGACGGCACGAAGATCTCGATGTTCATCGTCCGCCGCAAGGACATGAAGAAGGACGGGAGCTCCCGCGCGCTGCTCTACGGCTACGGGGGGTTCCAGATGTCGCAGACCCCCGCGTTCACCTCCTCGATGTACCCCTGGCTCGAGCGGGGCGGCGTGTACGCGGTGGCGAACCTGCGCGGCGGCGGCGAGTACGGAGAGGCGTGGCACCGGGACGGGATGCTGCTCAAGAAGCAGAACGTCTTCGACGATTTCATCGCCGCCGCCGAGCACCTGGTCGGCGAGGGGTACACGCGGCCCGAGCGGCTCGCCGTCCTGGGCGGCTCGAACGGCGGCCTGCTCGTCGGCGCCGCGCTCACGCAGCGGCCCGACCTGTTCGGGGCCGTCCTCTGCGGCGTCCCCCTGCTCGACATGGTGCGATACCACCTGTTCGGCTCCGGCAAGACGTGGATCAGCGAGTATGGCTCCGCCGACGATCCGGAGCAGTTCAAGGCGCTCTACGCCTACTCCCCCTATCACCACGTCCAGTCGGGGAAGCGGTATCCGCCGGTCCTCCTGCTCTCGGCCGACAGCGACGATCGGGTCGATCCCATGCACGCGCGCAAGTTCGCCGCCGCGCTGCAGTCCGCGAGCGCGGGCGGTCCCGTCCTGCTCCGCATCGAGCGGAACGCCGGGCACGGCGGCGCGGATCTCATCAAGTCGGCGGTCGCGAAGGGCGCCGACCAGATCTCGTTCGCGCTGTGGGCCACGAGCGCGCAGGCGCCGGCGATCAAGCAGTGAGGCGTCGAGGCGACGCGCGTGCGCCGCAAGACGCGTGAGGCGCGCGTCGCACCACGAGCCGCGCGTGAGGCGCGGGACGCGCGCCGCGGGCGGGGCGACGGACAGGCTTGCGGCTCCGCGCCGCGACGGCTAACAACGCGCCGCTGTGCGAACGCTTCACCCCGTAGCCGGGGCTTCCCGCCGCGGGCCTTTGATCTCGCGCCCCCTCGCGGCCGCCGTCTCGGCGCTCGCGGAGGGCCCGCGCGCGCCGCTCGCGGACCTCGCCGATCCTGCGGCGGTGCTGGCCGGGCTCATGGACCTGCACGGGAGCGTCTCGCTCGCGCGCGAGCTCTCGCTCCTCGACCGCCACGCGGCGCCGCCGCCGGCGTCCGAGGGCGCTCGCGCCGAGGTCCGGGCGCTCGCCGCCGATCGCCTCGGTGAGCTCGCGGAGGCGCTCGACCACGTGTTCGCCGCCCCGTTCCACCGGCGGAACAAGCTCCCCGACGCGGCGGCGGTGCACGCGACGCTGGAGCAGACCGGGGTGTTGCCTGCCCGCGCGGCCCGCGACCGCGGGGGGCGCCCGCTCGCGTCCGCGGCAGGGCAGCTCTGGGAGCCGTTCGGAGAGCTCATGGGCCGCGCCCTCGGCCGCATCCGGCTCGAGACGCGCGCGCTGCGCGAGGAGCTCGCGCCTTCGCTGCGGGCGCTCGGCCCGGAGGCGGCGCGGCTCGAGCGGCTCGACGCCGCGATCTCCGCTGCCACCCAGAAGCGGCGCGAGCGCGCGCTCGCCGAGCTCGTCCCCGGGCTCTCGCGCGCCTTCGCGCGGGCCTTCCGCGCGGCCGTGGGCGCGCTGCCGGAGGGGGCCGGGCTCGAGGACGTCGCGGGCTGGTTCGGGCAGGAGCAGTGGCTCCTGCGGGAGCTCCAGCGCATGGAGCTCGTGGTCCAGGCGGTGCTCGCGCACGAGGCGGGCCGGCTGCTCTCGCTGGTCGACGGGGCGGCGGCGGCGGGCGCGCCCGCGTAGCTCGCGGGGGGCTTCACGATGCGGTTCGCGACGGCGCGGCAGTGGACGACGCGGATCCTGGTGCTCCTCACCGGCGGGGTCGGCCTCGCCCTGGTGGGGCGGGCGGCGCTCGTCTACCGCGGGGCGGACCCGCTCGCGTACCGCCTCGTGCAGCTCATCGCGCTGGGGCTCGCGCTCGGCACGCTCGAGCTGTTCGTGCGCGCGGGGCGGGCTGCCCGGATCGAGCGCGAGCTCGGCGCGCTGCCGCGGCCGGCGACGCGGGCGGCGATCGAGCAGAGCGGCGCCCCGCTCCGATCGATGCTCGAGGCGCGGATCGCCGGCGCGGCGCTGCCCCCGGCGAGCACGACGTTCGCGTCGTACCTCGTCGGCCTGCTCGTGATGATCGGGCTGCTCGGCACGTTCCTCGGCCTGTTCGAGACGCTGCGGGGGGCCCGCGAGGCGCTGACGCTGAGCGCCGATGTCGACGCGCTGCGGGAGAGCCTGGCCGCGCCCATGCAGGGCCTCTCGCGCGCGTTCGGCACGTCGGCGGCGGGCGTCGCGGCGTCGGGGGTGCTCGGGCTCGCCGGCGTGCTCCTGCGCCGGGCCGAGGTGCGGGCCGCGGCGGCGCTCCAGGCCTACGCGTCGGGCCCGCTCGCGGCGCTCACGGTGGCGGGGCGGCAGCTCGCGGCGCTGGAGGCGCTCGCGCGGCAGGGCGAGGCGCTCCCCGCCGCGGCGGCGTCGCTCCGCGAGGCGACGGGCCGGCTCGAGCGCCTCGAGGAGCGGCTGCTCGCGGTCCAGGTGGAGGGCGCGCGCCAGGCCGCCGCCTCGTTCGCGGCCGCCGCGGCCGAGGTTCGCGGCGACATCGCCGCGGGCCTCCGGCAGACCGCCGACGTCGCGGCGAGCGTGGTCAGGCCGATCCTGGCGGAGGCGGTGGAGCGCGCTGGCGCGGTCGCGGGCGGCGCGCTGCAGGCGGTCGAGCGGCGCCTCGACGAGGAGGCGCGCGCGCGGCGGGAGGCGGACGTCGCGTCGGCGTCGAGGCTGGAGGGCCAGGCGGAGCGGCTGTCGTCGGTGGTGGGGGAGGCGATCGAGCGGCTGGAGCGAGCGCACGCGGCGCGCGCTGCGGAAGCGGCGGAGCGGCAGGCGGAGCTGGACGCGGAGCGGGCGGCGCACCTGACGGCGCTGGGCGAGGCGCTGTCGGGCGCGCTGTCGGAGGCGGCGCGGGCGGCGCAGGCGGCGCCGGAGGCGGCGTCGCGGCTGATCGGGGAGGCGTCGGAGCGGCTGTCGGCGCGTGCGGAGGCGGACGCAGCGCGGGATGTGAGGCTGGACGCGCTGCTGGAGAAGCTGTCGGAGGCGACGGCGGGGATGGCCGGGAGCGCGCGGGAGCAGGCGGAGCGGGTGGCCGCGCTTGCGGAGGCGGCGGAGCGGAGCGGCGCGGAGCGCGAGGCGCGCGCGGAGGCGCGCGTGGTGGCGCTGGGCGAGGCGGCGCGGGCGCAGCTGGCGGAGCAGGCGGCGCGGCTGCTGGCGTTCGAGGAGCGGCTCGACGGAGCGCGGCGGGAGGCGGCCGACGGGCTCGCCGAGCGGCTCAGCGCCCACGCCCGCGGCCTCGGCGAGAGCCTGGCGCAGATGGAAGGGGGCGCGGCGTCGCGGCTGGAGCGGCTGGAAGGGGGTGTGGCGTCGCGGCTGGAGCAGATGGAAGGGGGCGTGGCGTCGCGGCTGGAGCGGATGGAAGAGGGCGCTGCGAAGCGGCTCGAGCGGCTCGACCAGGAGGCCGCCGCGCGCCGGCGCGAGCTGGAGACGGCCTCGGCGTCGAGGCTGGAGGGCCAGGCGGAGCGGCTGTCGTCGGTGGTGGGGGAGGCGATCGAGCGGCTGGAGCGAGCGCACGCGGCGCGCGCTGCGGAAGCGGCGGAGCGGCAGGCGGAGCTGGACGCGGAGCGGGCGGCGCACCTGACGGCGCTGGGCGAGGCGCTGTCGGGCGCGCTGTCGGAGGCGGCGCGGGCGGCGCAGGCGGCGCCGGAGGCGGCGTCGCGGCTGATCGGGGAGGCGTCGGAGCGGCTGTCGGCGCGTGCGGAGGCGGACGCAGCGCGGGACGCGCGGCTGGACGCGCTGCTGGAGAAGCTGTCGGAGGCGACGGCGGGGATGGCCGGGAGCGCGCGGGAGCAGGCGGAGCGCGTGGCCGCGCTTGCGGAGGCGGCGGAGCGGAGCGGCGCGGAGCGCGAGGCGCGCGCGGAGGCGCGTGTGGCGGCGCTGGGCGAGGCGGCGCGGGCGCAGCTGGCGGAGCAGGCGGCGCGGCTGCTGGCGTTCGAGGAGCGGCTCGACGGAGCGCGGCGGGAGGCGGCCGACGGGCTCGCCGAGCGGCTCAGCGCCCACGCCCGCGGCCTCGGCGAGAGCCTGGCGCAGATGGAAGGGGGCGCGGCGTCGCGGCTGGAGCGGCTGGAAGGGGGTGTGGCGTCGCGGCTGGAGCAGATGGAAGGGGGCGTGGCGTCGCGGCTGGAGCGGATGGAAGAGGGCGCAGCGAAGCGGCTCGAGCGGCTCGACCAGGAGGCCGTCGCGCGCCGGCGCGAGCTGGAGACGGCGTCGGCGTCGAGGCTGGAGGGCCAGGCGGAGCGGCTGTCGTCGGTGGTGGGGGAGGCGATCGAGCGGCTGGAGCGAGCGCACGCGGCGCGCGCTGCGGAAGCGGCGGAGCGGCAGGCGGAGCTGGACGCGGAGCGGGCGGCGCACCTGACGGCGCTGGGCGAGGCGCTGTCGGGCGCGCTGTCGGAGGCGGCGCGGGCGGCGCAGGCGGCGCCGGAGGCGGCGTCGCGGCTGATCGGGGAGGCGTCGGAGCGGCTGTCGGCGCGTGCGGAGGCGGACGCAGCGCGGGATGTGAGGCTGGACGCGCTGCTGGAGAAGCTGTCGGAGGCGACGGCGGGGATGGCCGGGAGCGCGCGGGAGCAGGCGGAGCGGGTGGCCGCGCTTGCGGAGGCGGCGGAGCGGAGCGGCGCGGAGCGCGAGGCGCGCGCGGAGGCGCGCGTGGTGGCGCTGGGCGAGGCGGCGCGGGCGCAGCTGGCGGAGCAGGCGGCGCGGCTGCTGGCGTTCGAGGAGCGGCTCGACGGAGCGCGGCGGGAGGCGGCCGACGGGCTCGCCGAGCGGCTCAGCGCCCACGCCCGCGGCCTCGGCGAGAGCCTCGAGGCAACCGCAGCGGTGGTGCGGGAGGCCTCGGAGCTCGTGCGGGCCGGCGGTGCCGAGATGACGTCTGTGGCGGAAATGTTCACCGTTGCGGTTGACCGTTACCGCGACGCGAGCGATCGCTGGCTGAACAGCCTGGGGGCGATCGAGGACGCGATCGAGCGCCGGGAGCACGGCGAGGCGACGGACCTCCTCGGCGCTTACCTCGACCAGACCCGTGAGGTCTTCGATCACTCGCTGCAGTTCCAGCGCGAGCTCTTCTCCGAGCTGCGGGCGCTGAGGAGCAAGACGAGCTGATGCGCCGCGCCTCGCGTGCGTCTGGCCCTGGTCTCTCGCGCCCTGAGACCGTGCGCTCGGCGGATCGTGGCGAGATCTCACCGCGTTTGCTGACGTCCGCCGCGAGAGCGATGCGATGTCCCTGACGCCGGCCGAAGACGATGTCCCCGAGCAGGCGGCGGTCTGGCCGGTCTTCGGCGACCTCATGGCCTGTCTCTTCGGCCTCTTCGTGCTCTTTTTCGTCTGGGCGATCTCGTTTCAGGTCGATCTGGCCCGCGATCTCGCCGCCGAGCGCGCCACCCGCGCGACGGAGCGCGCGCGTCTGGAAACGCTCGAGCGCGCCCTGGCCGGACCGCTCGCCGAGGGAAGGATCACCCTGACGGAGGGGCGCATCGGGATCCGCGGCAGCATCCTGTTCGAGCTCAACTCGGCCGAGCTTCAGCCTGCGGGCATCGCGCTGCTCCGCGCGCTGGCCGACCCGCTCAAGGCGTACCTCGAGCATCATGACGAGCTCATCATGGTGAGCGGCTTCACGGACGACCGCCCGCTCACGAGCTCGTCCCGCGGTTATGCCGACAACTGGGAGCTCTCGGCGCAGCGAGCGCTCACGGTGACGCGGGCGCTCGCCGCGGCGGGTGTCCCCGACACGTCGCTGTTCGCGGCCGGCTTCGGAGAGCGGCACCCGGTGGCGCCCAACGACACGAGCGAGAACCGGGCGAAGAACCGCCGGGTGGAGATCTCGCCGATCCCGCGGCGAGGCGCGCCCTGATGACATCCACGTCGGATTTTTCTCCGACAACAATGCCCTCCCAACCCGGGTTGGCCGCGGCGTGCCCCCAACCTGGGTCGGCCGCGTGCCCCCAACCTGGGTCGGCCGCGTCCCCTCAACCCGGGTCGCCCCCGGCCGACGCGCGCCTCGCCGCCCTGCGGGCGGCCGGCGCCCACCGCTTCGACCCCGCGGGCTACCGCCTCGTCGAGGCGCTCCTCGAGCGCGCTCGCGCCCTCGACGGCGGCGCCCGCGCGCGCCTCGCTGCCCGCGCCTCCGCGCGGCTCGCGGCGCTCGACGCCGCCTTCCACCGCGCCCGCGCCGACGCCGAGGCCCACCTCCGCGCCCTCGCCGACGCCGGCCTCCCTCACGACGGCGCCCTGGCCGCGGCGCTCGCGCTCGGCGATTTCCCCGCCGTCGTGAGGACCGCGCGCCGCCGCCTGCGCGCGCTCGCCGCCGAGCGGAAGACGACCGCCGTCCCCTCGCTCGCGCGCCTTCGCGGCGAGGTGGCCGCGCGCGACGTGCGCCTCCCCGGGCCGCTCGCGCGCGATCTCGCGGAGCTCCCGTGCGACGGCGACGTCGTCGAGCGCCGGGTGAAGCGGCAAGCCCAGGCCCTCAGCAGCGCGCTGTCCACCGCGCTGTTCCACGAGTCGCTGGTGAGCGCGCGCGCCACGCTCGCCGTCGCGCGCGCGGCCGACAACGTGCCGGAGGACGCCGGCCCCTACAACGCCCAGGTGCTCGCCTCCCGGGCGCTCTGCGCCGCCGAGCGGCTCTCGGAGCACTACCTGCGCGCGCTCGTGGCCGGCCTCCAGGACCTCGGCGCCCTGGCCGCCGCGCTCGAGCCGCAGCCCGAGAAGCCAGCACGGAAAAAAGCCGCCCCTCGGAACACGAGCGACGCCGCCCCTCGCCGACGGCCGGCCCGGTCCGTCCGAAAAAAAGAATCCCTTTTCCGCGGATCGCGTTAGGTAAGTAGTCCCCATGCTTTGCTCGCCAGGCCGATCGCTCGCTTCCCTCGCGCTCTTCCTGCTCGCCAGCTCCTGCTCGTCCTCGCCCGACAAGGTGCAGAGCGGGCCGCTCACGCCGCCGCTCAAGCAGTGCGGCACCGAGGTGGTCAAGCGCGGCGACGGCTACAACGGCGCGGCGCGCGAGTGCATCTGGCAGGCGTACAGGAACCACGACCCGTCCGAGTTCACGACCACGCGGTACACCATCGAAGGCGATCCCGTCACCTACCGCCTCGAGGTCACGCTCACGGGCGTCGTGGTCGTCGTGGACAGCAAGGATCGCTACGCGCTCCGGGGCGTCTTCCGCCACGAGTGCCGCAACCTCGAGCGCATCATGCAGGAGGGCACCGACGACCGGTTCGGCTTCGCGCTGAGCGCGTGCTCCGGCGGCGGCGCCGACCGGTTCGCGGTCCCGTGACGAGGCCGCCGCGCGCCGGCGTCCCCGGCTCGTCCCGGCGGCCCGGTCGGCTCGCTGGCCCGACGGGAGGCCGCCCCGAAGCCGCGGCAAATCAAGACGTTGGAAACGGAACGGCGACGGGCGCGCGGCGTGAGGCGCAATCGCCCACCGTGCCGAGCCCTGCGCGGACGGCCGCGGGCGGGCGCGCCCCGAGGCCTGATCTGGTGGACGCGACCGATCCTTGGCGCGTAGGCTCGCTAGGAGCAGTCGGAGCGGGCGGCAAGATGAGCAGACGAAGCACCCCGTGTCGCGCGATCGGTCCGAGGAAGGCGCCGGAAGGGTGTGGATGACGCGATGACGGAAGACGCGCGCCCGTCGTCCGGCAGTCCGGCAGAGCGTGCCTGCGAGCACGCTGGAGGGAAGCGCCGTGCAGCGTCACCTCGTTTTTGAAGCCGCCGGGATCAGCCATCCTGGCATGGTCCGAGACACGAACGAGGACAGCTTCGCGATCCTCGAGCCCCGGGGGCTGTTCCTCCTGGCCGACGGCATGGGAGGGCGCGCCGCCGGGGAGGTCGCCTCGCGCATGGCGATCGATACGGTGCGTGATTTCTTCGACGACCCGGACTCCACCTGGCCTGTCGCCGTCGGCGTGGGGCCGCCCACGACGCGGGGCTCGGAGGCGCGCTACGTCGATCAGGGGCTCCCCCTGCTCGTCGCGGGCATCCAGCTCGCGAACGGCCGCATCTTCTCCGCCGCGCGGCGCGACCGGGAGAAGCGCGGCATGGGCACCACGATCGCGGCCGTGCTGGCGCGCGACGGCTTCATCGCCGTCGCGCACGTGGGCGATAGCCGCGTATACCGCCTCCGCGATCATCGCCTCGAGCAGCTCACGCGCGATCACTCGCTGGTCAACGAGTGCATCCGGCTCGGCCACCTCCTCCCCGAGCAGGCCAGCTCGTTCCCGCTCCAGCACGTGATCACCCGCGCCCTCGGCACCGACGAGGCGGTCGACGTCGAGACGCGGATCGACGCCATCGAGGGAGGGGATGTCCTCCTGCTCTGCTCAGACGGCCTGTCCGGCGTGGTGCCGGCGCAAGATATCGCAAGTATCCTGGCGACCCACGCCGATCTGGCCGGCATCGCGTCCCGGCTCGTCAAGCGCGCCAACGAGAACGGTGGCCCCGATAACGTCACCTGCGTTGTCGTGCGCTGGCGCGCTTCGCCCGGCGGCCCGACCAGGCGCTGATCCGCGCGCCCGCGCTGCCGCTCCGGCGGTGTGCGGGCGAGAGCATTGCGCTCAGCCCGCCAGTTTTTCCATGGAACACGGCGTGCCTGGAGGTGCCAGAGAGCGCGCCACCGTGTTAATGGCGGTGGGGAATCCCAATGGTCGCGCGAACGAACGGATCCACACACCCGCAATCCATCGAATCCCCGTCCCGGAGCGCGGCGCTGAGCAAGCCGGGGAAGGGCAGCTCATCGGGCGCGCGGCGCGCCGGCCCGGCGGCGGCGGAGCTCGATCCTGCGGAGCACCACCGGCCGGCGCTCAAGCTCCTCGACGCGGCGCGCGAGCCGGATTTCATCGAGGTGCTCGGATCGCGGGAGCACAACCTCCGCATCGATCGGCTGGAGGTGCCGAAGCGGAAGCTCGTGGTGTTCACGGGGGTGAGCGGCTCGGGCAAGTCGAGCCTGGCGTTCGACACGCTCTACGCCGAGGGGCAGCGGCGTTACGTCGAGACGCTGAGCTCTTACGCGCGCCAGTTTTTGGGTCAGCTCGAGCGCCCGCAGGTCGAGCACCTGCGCGGCCTGTCGCCGACCATTGCCATCGAGCAGAAGAGCGCGTCGAGCAACCCGCGCTCCACGGTCGGCACGATCACGGAGGTCTACGATTACCTGCGCGTGCTCTATGCGCGCGCCGGCGAGCAGCATTGCCACCTCTGCGGCAAGCCGGTGAAGGCGCAGAGCTCGGAGCAGATCGTCGACGAGCTCCTCGGGATGCCGGAGGGGACGAAGTTCGTGCTGCTCGCGCCGCTCGTGACGCACCGGAAGGGGGAGTTCAAGGACCTGTTCGAGGAGCTCCGGGGCCGCGGCTTCGTGCGGGTCGAGATCGACGGGGCGCAGCACCGGCTCGACGAGCTGCCGAAGCTCGACAAGAAGCTCAAGCACACCATCGCGCTCGTGGTGGACCGGCTGGTCGTGCGGGCGGACGAGCGCCAGCGCATCACGGAGGGGGTCGAGGTCGCGCTCCAGGAGGGGCGCGGCGAGCTCCGGGTCGAGCTCCAGGCCGACGAGGGGGCGTCCGGGCGGCGCCGTCGCCCCGACGCTCCGCTGCTGTTCAGCGCCGCGCGCTCCTGCTGCGGCCAGAGCTTCCCCGAGCTCTCGCCGCAGAGCTTCTCCTTCAACAGCCCGCTCGGCATGTGCGGCGCCTGCAACGGCCTCGGCACCCGCCTCGAGATCGATCCGGCCCTCGTGATCCCGGATCCTGCGCTGTCGATCCGGGAGGGCGCCATCGCCCCCTGGGCGTCGGCCATGGCGCGCGGGGAGGGCTGGACGTTCCGCATCATCGACGCCGTGGCCAAGGCGTGCTCCGTCGACCTCGACGTGCCCTGGCGCAAGCTCGGGGCGAAGAAGCAGGAGATGGTGCTCCATGGCCTCTCCGGCAAGCGCATCGCGGTGACGTGGGGGAAGGAGGGGACCGAGACGCACGGCACCTGGGGCATGAAGTTCGAAGGCGTGATCCCCAGCCTGATGCGCCGGTTCCAGCAGTCGTCGTCCGAGTCGGCGCGGGACGCTTACCGCAAGTTCATGAGCGAGCGCCCGTGCGACGCCTGCGGCTCCCGGCGGATGCGCCCCGAGTCGCTCGCGGTGCGCGTCGCGGCCAAGGGGATCGCCGACGTCACCGCGATGACGGTGAGGGACGCCTACGAGCATTTCGCCCGGCTCGAGCTGCCGGGCAACCGGCAGAAGATCACGGAGGGAGTGCGGCGCGAGATCACGAGCCGGCTCAGCTTTCTCCTGAACGTGGGGCTCGACTACCTGACGCTCGACCGCTCGGGGCCGACGCTGAGCGGGGGCGAGGCGCAGCGCATCCGGCTGGCGAGCCAGCTCGGCAGCGAGCTCTCCGGGGTGATGTACGTGCTCGACGAGCCGAGCATCGGCCTGCACCAGCGGGACAACCAGCGCCTCATCGAGACGCTGCGGCGCCTCAGGGATCTCGGCAACACGGTGCTCGTGGTGGAGCACGACGAGGAGACGATCCGGGCCGCCGACTACGTCGTGGATTTCGGCCCCGGGGCCGGGCACCTCGGCGGCCGGGTGATGGCCGCGGGGACGCCCGAGGAGATCGCGCGTGACCCCGAGAGCGTGACCGGGGCGTACCTGGCGGGGCGCGCGCGCATCGAGGTGCCCGAGGCGCGGCGCGCGCCGCGCGGGTGGCTGGAGATCCTGGGCGCGGCCGAGCACAACCTGAGGAGCATCGACGTCCGCTTCCCGCTCGGGGTGCTGCTCGCGGTGACCGGGGTGAGCGGCGCCGGCAAGAGCTCGCTGGTGAACGGCATCCTCCTGCCGGCGCTGGGCCGGGCGCTTCACCACAGCACCGAGCCGGTCGGCGCGCACCGCGCGATCCAGGGGCTCGAGGCGCTCGACAAGGTCATCGCGATCGACCAGAAGCCGATCGGCCGCACGCCGCGCTCGAACCCGGGGACGTACACGAAGGCGTTCGACCAGATCCGCGAGATCTTCGCCGAGCTGCCGGAGTCGCGCGCGCGCGGCTACGGTCCAGGGCGGTTCAGCTTCAACGTGAAGGGCGGGCGCTGCGAGGCGTGCAGCGGCGACGGCATGGTGAAGGTGGAGATGCACTTCCTCGCCGACGTCTATGTCCCGTGCGAGGTGTGCGCCGGCAAGCGGTACAGCGCGCAGACGCTCGCGGTGCGGTTCAAGGGCAAGAGCATCGCGGATATCCTCGACACCAGCATCGAGGATTGCCTGCGTCTCTTCGAGCACCACGTCGCGCTGCGCCGCGTCCTCGAGACGCTGGTCGAGGTCGGCCTCGGGTACATGAAGATCGGCCAGAGCGCGCCGACGATGAGCGGCGGCGAGGCGCAGCGCGTGAAGTTGAGCCGGGAGCTCGGCAAGAGCCAGACGGGGCGAACGCTCTACGTCCTCGACGAGCCCACGACGGGCCTGCATTTCGAGGACATCCGCAAGCTGCTCGGCGTGCTCCACCGGCTGGTCGAGGCGGGGAACACGGTGGTGGTGATCGAGCACAGCCTCGACGTCATCAAGTGCGCGGACTGGGTGATCGATCTCGGCCCCGAGGGCGGCGCCGGCGGCGGCCGGGTCATCGCCGAGGGGACGCCGGAGCACGTCGCGAAGGTGAAGGGCTCGTACACAGGACAGTTCCTTAGCCCCCTTCTCCCGCCTAGGCGTTAACCAAGCCTAGCGCCGCGTTCTCCTACATTCGAACGTGGTCGTGGTCGTGAACGTGGTCGTGGTCGTGGTCGTGGTCGTGGTCGTGGTCGTCAACGTTGGACCGTGAACGACCACGACCACGTCTGAGGATCCCGCACATCTTTTTTTGATCCGTTTCGGACCCGCCAAGTGTCTGAAATGTCATGGGAAATCCCGATGTGCCGGAAACGATGCCGTCGATCGTGCGCGAGTTCGAGACGGTGCAGCTGGGCGATGCGCGCCTGCATCAGCGGGTCCGGGCGGTGGTGGCACGGCTGAGCGTCGCGCCGGGCGAGAGCTTCCCGGACTCGCTGAAGACAGAGGCAGAGCTGGAGGGCTTCTACCGGCTCCTTGGCAATCAGCGCGTGTCGTATGGTGCGCTGGTGCAGGCCCACAGCGAGCAGACCCTCGAGCGGATGGCCGGTCACGACACGGTTCGCGCGGTGCATGACACCACCGCCGTCGCCTTCGACGGCGACGGCGCACGCAAAGGGCTCGGTCCGCTCAACGGCAAGGACACCCAGGGCTTTTTGGCGCACGCGACGCTCGCCGTGGCCACCGACGCGATCAATCAGCCGCTCGGACTGCTGGGCCTTGCCTGCTGGGCCCGCAAAGCCTCCGCCCTGTCCAAGAGCCCACGCAAGAAGAACAGGACGGGCAGCGACTATGCGCGCGTGACCGACAAGGAGTCGACGCGCTGGCTGCGGCAGGTGGAGGCGGCCGAGCAGGCCGTGGGCGACCGCACGTCGCTGCTGCACATCATGGACCGCGAGGCCGACGCCTACCCGCTTCTGTGCGCCATGGTCGAGCAGGGCCACCGCTTCGTCGTGCGCATGGCGCGCGATCGGAACGTGTCGGAGCTGGCCGAGGATGAGGAAGAAGCGCTCGACGACGGCGCACGGCTGCGGCTGAGCGAGGCGCTGGTCGAGCTGCCGATCCGGCTCAGTCGCGAGGTCGTGCTCACCCAACGCCGCGCCGGCCCTGTCCCGGCGAGCAAGCGCGCGCACCCCGAGCGCTCGGAGCGGAGCGCCACGCTGGGCGTCGGCGCCCGGCGCATAGCGCTGCGCCGTCCGTACTACCTGCCCGAGCTGGCCGAAGAGCTCGCGGTCAACGTCGTGCTGGTGCAGGAGATCGACACGCCCGCGGGCGAAGAGCCGGTCGCGTGGGTGCTGGCGACCAACGAGCCCGTCGACACGCCCGACCAGATCGCAGCGATCGTCGACCATTACCGGGCACGGTGGCTCATCGAGGAGTTCTTCAAGGCCCTGAAGACCGGCTGCGCCCTCGAGACGCGCCAGCTCGAGAGCTTCCGGAGCCTGACGAACGCGCTGGCGCTGTTCGCCCCGATCGCGTGGCAGATGCTGCTGCTGCGCTCTCTGTCCCGCGTTGAGCCCAACGCGCCCGCGGAACGAGCCCTGAACCCCACGCAGCTGAAGCTGCTGCACCAGCACCAGCCCAAGAAGTTGCC
Source organism: Sorangium sp. So ce302 (assembly GCF_051530145.1). Taxonomy (GTDB): domain Bacteria; phylum Myxococcota_A; class Polyangia; order Polyangiales; family Polyangiaceae; genus Sorangium; species Sorangium cellulosum_B. The sequence goes on from NZ_CP150326.1 coordinate 12,538,580, forward strand.
GGCTCAGGGGGCGACGGTAGTCGATGCGCTCTACGCCGTTGCCGGTCTTGGTGGACATCTCAAGCGCAACGGTCCGCCTGGCTGGCTGACGCTCGCGCGCGGAATGCAGACCTTGCTCATGCTGGAGACGGGCTGGAACGCCGCCGTTGCCAACTCAGCGAAAACTAAGGGGGAAATGTGATCAATCCTCAGACGACCACGTTCACGTTGACGACCACGTTCACGTTCACGTTCACGTTGACGACCACGTTCACGTTGACGATCACATTGACGACCACGTTCACGTTGGTGACCGATGGTGGGGCGAGCTCGTGCGCTGAATGCAACCGAACGAGCTCGGCTAACGCCTATGCCCTCTTGTCCTGTGCGGGCGCTGGCCGAGCGGGGATGGATCATCTGGGGCAGAGTGGGGCAGAGAACGTCTGCGACGGCTCACTCCGACGCGCCTGAGACAGACGCATTTGTGATTTGCGTCTCTTGCTGACCATCCATTTCAGAGAAGCGCGATATTCATTGGTGGCGCCCTTGACTGATTTATTCGATCGGCTTGCACCGCGCTGCAAAAGCGCGTAGCCGGGATCGATGGACACCAACGTGTCCAGGAGTGCGCGAGCACCCGACCAGCACCTTCAGCGAACAACATCATGAGTTCTCGTGCCAGCGGGGCTGTCGTACAGGCCCCTGCGCTCGAGATCCGTTGACGGGAGGGCCCATGCAGATCTCGAAGCATGCTCTATTTCTCGGCGTAGGACTTTGGGTGGGCGCCGCCTCGGCGGCGGCGTGTTCCGCCAGCGGCTCGTCGGCGGGCGACCCTCGGCCTGGGACCACCGCCAGCGGCGGCGGCTCGGGCGGCGACGCCGTCGGGTCGACGAGCTCCGGCGGTTTCGGCGACGACATCGGCGCCGGCACCGGGGGCGGCGACGTCGGCCCCGAGCTGGTCGGCGACCCGAAGACGTGCGCGGAGGCCGCCGCGAGCAAGTCCTATATCGGCTGTGACTTCTGGCCCACGGTCACCGCGAACATCGTCTGGTCGATCTTCGACTACGCGGTCGTCGTCGCGAACGCCGGCGACGAGATCGCCGAGGTCGAGGTGACGCGCGCCGGCGCCGCGGTGGCGCGCGCCGAGGTCAAGCCCAACAGCCTGAGCAAGATCTACCTCCCCTGGGTGCGCGAGCTGAAGGGGCCCGACGCCACCCATTGCACCGGGGGCGACTCGATCACGAGCTCCGTCCGCGTCGACGGCGGCGCTTACCACCTCGTCTCGACCCGGCCGGTCACGGTCTATCAATTCAACGCGCTCGAGTACAAGGGAGAGGGCGGCCCGTCCGGGAAGGACTGGTCGTCCTGCCCTGGCAACGAGGCGTGCGCGGCCAACGACGGGGAGCCCTTCGGCTGCTTCTCCTTCACCAACGACGCGTCGCTGCTCCTGCCGAGCACCGCGATGACAGGCAACTACCGCATCACGGGCCAGCGCGGCTGGGCGGAGGCGGACTTCGGCGGCTACATCGTCATCAGCGGGATCCAGGACGGCACCAGCGTCACCGTGAACGTCGCCCAGGGAGGCTCGGTGGTCGCGGGCGACGGCATCCCCCGGACGAGCGGCGGCGGCAGCTTCACCGTCCAGCTCGACGAGGGGGATGTCGTCGAGGTCCTCGGGCACCCGAGGAGCGACCTCAGCGGCAGCCTCGTCACCGCGACCCGCCCTGTCCAGGTGCTGACGGGCATACCGTGCGTGCAGGCGCCGGTCGGCCACCAGGCCTGCGACCACATCGAGGAGTCCGTGTTCCCCGCCGAGACGCTGGGCAAACGGTACTTCGTGACGCTCCCGACGTCGCCGGGCGGCCGCGTCATCGGCCACATCGTGCGCCTCTACGGCAACGTCGATGGCACGGCGCTGACGTATCCGTCCGGCAAGCCGGACGGCGCGCCGACCACCATCGACGCTGGCCAGGTCGTCGACCTCGACGTGGTGAGGCGGGATTTCGAGGTCGTGGGAGACCACGAGTTCGCGGTCAGCACGTTCATGCTGGGCGCCGAGATCGTCGACGCGGACACCGAGTCTCGCCAGAAGGGTGATCCGTCGCAGAGCCACCCCACCGCGGTCGAGCAATACCGCTCCAAGTACGTCTTCCTCGCGCCGAGCGACTACGATGAGAGCTACGTCGACATCATCCAGCCGCTCGACGCCGCGATCACGCTCGACGACGGCTCGGTCGACGTCGCCCCGACCCCGATCGGCAACGGCTCCGGCTTCGGTGTCGCGCGTGTCCGGCTCGGCCCCGGCAACGGCGGCGCGCACGTGCTGACCGCCTCGGCGCCCGTCGGCATCCAGGTGCTCGGCTACGGCGCCTACACGAGCTACCAGTACCCTGGCGGGCTCAACCTCGTCGCCATCGCGCCCCCGCCGCCCCCGCCCCGCTGACCCCGCGCGCGCCGCGCTGGTTGTCTTTCCCGGTCTCCTGAACTAGCACCCTCGCATGACGGACGAGCCGCGCTCCTCGGCACGTCGCGCCCGCCGCGCCGCGCTCTTCGTCGTCCTGGCCAGCCTCGCCTTCGCCGCGAGCGGCCCGCTCGCCCGCTATGCGCGCCCGGTCCACCCGCTCGCCATCGCCTTCGGCCGGGTCGCCCTCGCCACGATCGCGCTCTCCCTGGTCGACCCGCGCGCGATCGCCCGCTCGGCTGCCCGCCTCTCGCCGCGCCAGGGCGCCGCCGTCCTCTGCGCCGGCCTCCTGCTCGCCGTCCACTTCGCGCTCTTCCTCTGGGGGCTCGACCGCACGTCCCTCGCCGCGGCCCTCTCGCTCGTCTCGCTCGAGCCGCTCGCCGTCGTGCTCTGCGCGTGGGCGTTCTTCGGCGTCCGCCCCACGCGCTCCGAGCAGGCGGGCGTGCTGCTCGCCACCGTCGGCGCGCTCGTCGTCGCGCGCTCGGCCGGCGCCGGCGATCACCGGCTCTCGGGCGACCTCCTGGTCGTCGGCGCCACCCTCCTCTACGGCCTCTACGTGTCCTTCGCCCGCGCGCTCCGGGACGCGCTGCCGGCGCGGAGCTACGCCGCCCTCGTCTACGGCAGCGCCGCCGTCTTCCTCGCCGTGGCGCTCCCGTTCGCGCCCGGCGCGCTCGAGGGCGTCGCCCCGCCGCCGGCCCACGCCGCCGTCGCCATCGTCGCGCTCGCGCTCGTCCCCACCGTCGTCGGCCACACCGCGGTCCAGATCGCGGCGCGCCGCATGTCCCCATCCATCGTCGCGCTCGTGTCCCCCGGCGAGACGCTCGGCGGGATCGTCATCGGCGCCCTGTGGCTCCACGCCACCCCGACCGCGCTCGAGATCGCGGGCGCCGCGATCATCCTCGCCGGCGCCACCGTCGCGATCCTCGGGTCGAGCTCGTCCGCGGCCACGAGCGCAGGCTGACGCGCGCCCCCGCCGGCGCGCCCCCGGCTGGCGCCCGATGCCCGGCGCGGCGTGAACGCCTGACTGCGTGTGTCCGGGCAGCGGTCGCGCCGAGCGCTCACCGGCTCTGCTGCGACGGAGTTTGCCCGCGCGCGCCGCTCCGGTCGGACTCCGCGCCTCGAACACATGGATTTCACGGGAGAGGCGCCCGCGCGCGCTTGACGGTCGATGATTCGAAAGAACGCTCTCCCGCATGTACGGTGGGCTGTTTCGAAACATCCTGTTTCCGCTCTACGAGACCCGTTTGAGGGGCAGGGAGACCCTGAAAGACCTGGAGCGGATAGAGCGCTCCCAGTGGCGATCGGAGAACGAGATTCGCGATCTCAGCTTCCGGCGGATGCTCGCCGCCCTCCAGTTCGCCGAGCGGCACGTCCCGTTCTACCGGGCTCGCTTCGCCGAGCACGGCGTGCGCGCCGCCTCGGTGAAGGCGCCGGAGGACCTCCTGCGGTTCCCCGTCCTCACGAGGGCCGACCTCCGCGCCCACGGGCAGGATCTCCTCGCCGAGGGCTTCGTCGGCCGGCTCTACGCGAGCGGCACGGGCGGGTCGACGGGGGAGCCGGTGCAGTTCCGGTTCGACCACCGCACCTACGAGCGCCGCATCGCGGCCGCCATGCGGTCCGACGGGTGGGCGGGCGCCCGGCTCGGCGACCGGGAGCTCCACCTGTGGAGCGCCGTGCTGGTCAGCGAGACGCTCGCGACGAAGGCCAAGCGCTCCCTTCACGAGGCCATCCTCCGCAAGAAGATGATCTCCGCCTTCGACCTGTCCGACCGGCGCCTCGCCGCGTTGCTCGACGAGATCGCGCGGTACCGGCCGCAGCTCATCGTCGGGTACGCGAGCGCGCTGTACCACGCGGCGCGCTACGCGCTCTCGGATGGCCGCGCGCTCCCCGCGCCGCGCGGCATCGTCACCAGCGCCGAGCGGCTGTTCGCGCACCAGCGCGAGGCCATCGAGCGCGCGTTCGGCGCGCCGGTGTTCGATCGGTACGGCTGCCGGGAGCTCATGCTGATCGCCGCCGAGTGCGAGCGGCACGCCGGCAAGCACATCAACATGGAGAACGTGTTCGTCGAGCTGCTCCGCGACGGGCGGCACGCCCTCCCCGGCGAGCCCGGCGAGGTCGTCGTGACCGACCTCGTCTGCCGCTCGATGCCGCTCATCCGCTACAAGAACCAGGACGTCGCGATCGCCGCCGGCGCGCCGTGCGCGTGCGGCCGCGGGCTGCCGATGCTCGCCTCGGTCGAGGGCCGCGTCCTCGACCTGCTCGTCGGCCCCGACGGCGAGCTGCTCGCCGGGGAGTTCTTCCCGCACCTCATCAAGGACCAGCCGACCATCGCCCGCTACCAGGTCCACCAGGACCGGCGGCGCGCGCTCACGGTCAAGCTCGTGCCGGGCAAGGGCTTCCAGCCCGAGACCGCGAGGCTCATCGAGCGCCTCGTCCGGCAGCACCTGGGCGAGCGCGCGGAGATCTGCGTCCAGATCGTCGACGAGATCCCCCTCACGAGCGGCGGCAAGCACCGGGTCACCCTCTCCGAGGTCCCCGTCCAGCTGGGCCGGGGGCGCGCAGCGTGAGCGTCGCCGGGGCTGCCGGGAAGCTCGCGCGGCGCCGGCGCCGGCGCCGGCCGCGCCGCGCGCTGCGCTCACAGCGCGTTTTCTACAGATCTGCTGGAGCGCCTGGTGGCGGGGGCGCGGCGGCCTGCTCACCCGGCACGCTGCTCGGCGCGTGGCCTCCCCGAAGCGCTGGCGGAGCCGCGCGGTCCGGGGTATTGGGCAGAGCAGTACGATGTCCGACGTGCAGAGACCGCTCCCGCCGAAAAAGGACGTCGCGCTGGCCCTCCTCGAGCGAGAGCCGAGCGTGTTCATCCACCTCGATCCGCGCCGGCCCGGTGTCTCCGTCCCCAAGTGGTTCACGGGACAGCCGCAGCTGATCCTCCAGGTCGGCATGAACATGGCGATCGCCATCCCCGACCTCAAGGTGGACGACGACGGGATCAGCTGCACCCTGTCGTTCAACCGCGCGCCGTTCTGGTGCCGCTTGCCGTGGCACGCGATCTGGGCGCTCGTGAGCGAGGACCAGCGCGGCATGGTGTGGCCCGAGGACATCCCGGCCGATCTCGCCGCGCAGAAGCAGCAGCGCCCCGCCGTCGCCCCGCCGCAGAAGCCCGCCAAGAGGCCGCGCCCCCGGCTCGCCGCCGTCGCGCCCCCCAGCGGCGACGACGAGCGGAGCGACGAGGCGGCGGACGAGGCGCCGGCGCGCGACAGGGCGCGCCCCCAGCTCGAGTCCGTGGAGGCCGGCGAGCGCCTCGGCGCGGGCGAGGCCCCGGCGCGGGACGCCGGCGCGCCCGTGAGGCCGCTCGCGCCGGTGCCGGCCCTCGCGCCGGTGCGCTCCACCGAGGAGCGCGAAGACGACGAATCGGGTGGCTCCGGTGAGCCCGAGCCCAAGCCTCGCCAAGGGGCGGGCAAGCCGAAGCGCGAACTGCCCCCCTATTTGCGGGTCATCAAGTAACGCTACTGACGCTACTGCTTGACGGTGCGGCTCGGCCATTCCAACTCTGGCCGGCCATGCCTCGACCGTTGCAGCGCATCCTCACTGCGCTCCTGCTCCTCGGCGTCGTCGTCGCCCTCGAGTTCGGCTTCGAGACCCTCTTGCCGGACGCTGCCTGGCGTCAGCTCGCCCTGTTCGCGATGGTCAACGTCATCGCGGCGCTCTCGCTCAACGTCATCAACGGAATGGCCGGCCAGTTCTCGATCGGCCACGCCGGCTTCGTCGGGATCGGCGCGTACACCGGGGCGGTCGTCGCCGGCAACCTGCACCAGCACCTCGGCGGCGGCGAGCCGCTCTTCGGCAACTCGTTCGTCGTGATGCCCGCGGCGCTGCTCGCGTCCGGGCTCGTCGCGGCCCTCTTCGGCCTCGTGGTCGGCCTGCCGAGCCTCCGGCTGCGCGGCGACTACCTCGCCATCGTGACCCTGGGGTTCGCCGAGATCTTCCGCCTGACGATCGCGACGGCGACGACCGGCGGCCCCGACCAGGGGGCGGTCGGCAAGCTCCTCGGGGCGCTCGGCGGCCCGATCGGCTACGCCGGCCCCGACGACACCGGCGTGCCGCAGTACGCCGGCCCGTTCTGGATCTTCGGCTCCGTCGTGCTCGCGACGATCCTCGCCTGGCGGCTGAAGTTCTCCGGCTGGGGCCGCGCGCTGCGCGCCCTCCGCGAGGACGAGATCGCCTCCGCCGCGGTGGGCGTCGATCCGACGCGCTACAAGGTCACGTCGTTCGTCATCTCCGCCGCCGGCGGCGGCATCGCCGGCGCCCTGCTCTCGTCGATGCGCGACGGCAACCCCACGGTCCAGCCGGACCAGTTCACGTTCAACTACTCGTTCGACGCCATCACGATGGTGATCCTCGGCGGCTCGGGCAGCGTCTCCGGGGCGATCCTCGGCGGCGTGTTCGTGACCTTCACGGTGAAGCTCATCGAGCAGCTGCAGGGCCTCGACAGCGTCCTCGCCCTGAAGGCGGCCTACCCCGCGCTCGATCTGAACGCCCTCAGGATGGTGCTCTACGCGGGCATCCTCATCGGGCTGATGGTCCTCCGCCCCGAGGGGCTGTTCGGCGAGCGCGAGCTCTTCGGCCGGCGCTGGTCGCGCAGGAAGCGCTTCCCGGTGGGCCCGGCCGAGCCCGTCCCCGCCACGACCGGCGTGGAGGCGGGCGCCGGGCACGAGGGCGCGCTGCCGAGCCCTGGCGCGCCGCCCGATGAGCCGCCGCCCGGCATCACCGTCGGCCGCGAGGGCAAGCCGGCCGGGAGGGAGCTCGAGTGAACCTCGATCTGAAGCACGTGACCAAGCGGTTCGGCGGCCTGCGGGCCGTCGGCGGCGTCTCCTTCACCGTGCCCGAGCGCTCGATCTTCGGGCTCATCGGCCCGAACGGCGCGGGCAAGACGACGGTGTTCAACCTGATCACCGGCGTCTACAAGCACGACGAGGGCGCGATCCGCTTCGGCGGGACCGACCTCGCGCCGCTCCGGCCGAGCCAGATCGCGCGCCTCGGCATCGCCCGCACGTTCCAGAACATCCGCCTCTTCGGCCAGCTCACGGTGCTCGAGAACGTGCTCGTCGCCTGCGAGAACCTGCGGAGATCCACGCTCGCGTCCGCCCTGCTGCGCTCGCCGTTCTTCTTCAAGGACGAGCAGGAGATGACCGAGCGCGCCCTCTCGCTCCTCTCGGTGTTCAAGCTGGAGGACATGGCCGACGAGATCTCGACGTCGCTCTCGTACGGCAACCAGCGCCGCCTCGAGATCGCCCGGGCGATGATGCTCAAGCCGAGGCTGCTCCTGCTCGACGAGCCGGCGGCGGGCATGAACTACGGCGAGGCCGAGGGGCTCAAGCAGCAGATCCGCTGGCTGCGCGACACCTTCGACATCACGGTCGTGCTGGTCGAGCACAACATGCAGGTCGTGATGGGGGTGTGCGAGGAGATCCACGTCCTCGATCACGGCGAGACCATCTCGCACGGCACCCCGGAGGTCGTGCGCAGGGACCCGAAGGTCCTCGCCGCGTACCTCGGCGAGGAGATCGACGACGAGGCGGCCGGCGCGGCGGCGGAGGAGCCCGCATGAAGACATCGCATCCGACGCGGCAGCCCCCCTCGGTGGCCCCCGGCGACCCCCTGCTCGTCGTCGACGATCTCGCGGTCAGCTACGGCGGCATCAAGGCGCTCAAGGGCGTCAGCCTCGAGGTGCGGCGCGGCGAGATCGTGGCGATGATCGGCGCGAACGGCGCCGGCAAGACGACCACGCTGAAGACGATCGTCCGCCTCCTCCCGATCGCCTCCGGCCGCATCCGCTACGACGGCAAGGACCTCGCGTCCGTCTCGACGGAGGAGCTCGTCGCGGCCGGCATCTCGCTCGTCCCGGAGGGGCGCGCGATCTTCTCGAACCTCAGCGTCCGCGAGAACCTCGAGCTCGGCGCGTGGTGCCACAAGCACGGCCCCACCATGGCGGAGACCGTCGGCGACGTGGTGAAGCTCTTCCCCCGGCTGGGCGAGCGCATGCACCAGCACGGCGGCACGCTCTCCGGCGGCGAGCAGCAGATGCTCGCGATCGGCCGCGCCATGATGGCGCGCCCCGCCATGCTGCTCCTCGACGAGCCCTCGCTCGGCATCGCGCCGCGGCTCGTCGCGGACATCTTCGAGTCGATCGCCAAGATCGCGGCGTCGGGAACAACCGTACTCCTCGTCGAGCAGAATACCCGACTGGCGCTCAAGTACTCGACGCGCGCCTACGTGCTCCGTACTGGGCAGATCGCCATGAGCGGCGAGTCGAAGGATCTCGCGGCGAACGAAGAGATCCGCGCGGCCTACCTCGGCGGCTGATCCCGCTCCCGCTCCCGCGCCGGCGCTCGTCGGCGCGTCGCGGCTCCCCGAGCGGGTCGCAGACGGGCCATCGCGGATCACGGCGGATCACAGCGGATCAGAAAAGAAACAGGCAGAGAGCGCTGGTGTTTCAAGCGCGTATCAACGCATCGCGTGATGCGCTGAGGCGCGATTGATATCGCTCTTTGCCGAATATGGAGTATGGTCACTGTGAGCCAGGTCATGAAGACCTGGTCTTCACAGCGGCGGCCAGAGCCGGCCGCTGACGGGGGATACCCATGGAGATTGAGCGCACGACCCGCGTTCTGGTGATCGATGACGACGCCAGCAACTCCCAGCCGCTCGTCCACTTCCTCTCATCCCGGGACTACACGGTGGAGACGTGCTGCGGGCTCGGCCATGCGCGTGACGTGCTTGCCCGCTGGCGTCCTCATGTGATGGTGCTCGTGCCCCGGGAGGAGGCGGAGCTCCACAGCGAGATGGAGGAGCTCCGCCGCATGTCGCCGCGCGTGCCCGTCGTGGTGCTCACGCCCGCGGTCGGCCCCGAGCTCATCCTGGACATGGAGGCGTTCGCGCCCACGGTGCCCGCGTGTCCGTCGCGCGGCCTCGCGTACATCGAGTCTGCTGTGGCCGACGCCTCGGCCATGGGCTGACCGCGGCCGGCCTCGGATGGGGCCCGCGCTCACCGCGGGCCGGGTGCCACCCGGGGCAGGCGCCTCTCGCATCGGCTCGCCTCAGGCGGACGGCTCGAGCCCGTCCGGCAACCCGTCGAAGAACTCCTCCACCACGGACGCGAGCCAGGCGCGCACCGGTCCGGTCGCGCACATGCTCCTCACGACGGGCCAGAGCGCGTCCGCGAGCGCGCCGGCGTCGAGCTCGGGCGTGATCCCGAGCCGCCCCAGCGCCTCGCCGAGCGGCTCGCCCGCGTGCGCCGCGACGAACGCCGCGATCGCCTCGCTGGTCCGCGTCCGGACGGGCCGATCCCGGAGCACCTGCGCGGCGATGTCGGCGCCGAGCTCCGCGGCGATCGCCGAGCTCTTCGCGTCGAGCTGACCGACGAGCGCGCAGATCTCCTGCTCCAGCACCCACGCGGCGACCTGCTTGCGCAGGCCGACGAACTCGGGGGTGTCGCCCTTGGCGACGAGGATGTCGTGCACCTGGCGCATCGCCGTGCGCGAGAACCCCTGCAAGAACCGGCGGATCTCCGGCTCGAGCCGCCGCTCGAACTCGCCCCGCATCGCGCCCATCGTCTTTCCGACCCCGCCGAGGCCGAAGGGGGCGACCCGCTTGAGGAGCGCGGGCAGGCCCCACTCGGCGAAGAACGGGTTCACCTTCTCGGTGAACTCCATCAGCGTGTCGTAGAGGACGTCGCGCATCACCGCGTCGAGCGCCGCGCTCTCCAGCACCTCGCGCACGAGCCGCTCCGGCACGATCTTCGGCTGCTCGAGGATGCGGTCGAGCTTGTCGCGGGCGCCCTCCGGCAGGAGCTCCTTCGCGCTCCGCCGCTCGGCGCGCGCCGCCTCGACGAGCGCCGCGAGCGCCGCGGCGGCCGCGGGCCGGACCGCCCGCCGGAGCGGCTCTTCGGCCGCCAGCGCCTCGAGCGCGCGCCCGATCGCCCCCGCGTCCACGAGCTCGCCGAGCGGCGTCGCGAGCAGCGCCGCGAAGCCGGCAGGCAGCCGCTCCCGGAAGTCGCGCGCCGCCGCCTCCGAGACGAGCCGCGCCTCGAGGAACGCGATCTGACGAGCCTTCAGTTCATTAAGTAGGGCGCGATCCATCGGGGAACCGATAGCCCCGAGCCCCCGCGGGTGCCAGGCGCAGATGACCCCGGGCCTCTGCCGACGCGGCGCGCGGCGCGCGGCCCCTGCCCAGGCCCCGAAATCGCGCAGTACTGTGAATCTGCCCAGCGGGTGAGCACCCTACTCATCGAACGTGGTTTCGGAGGAGCCTTACCAAAAACACCTTACTTGGAGCTCCAGTATCCGGGGACTCCCTGAGTCGGCGCGCCGCTCGCGTACGTGCGTTCGTGCGGCGCACCTGCGGGCAGCGCCGCGCGCCCGGGCGAAGCGGGATTGTCGGTGATTGTCATTTCCCGCGGGGAGCGACTCGGGCCGAAGTCAACTTTGCGGACCTCGCGACAGAGAGTTGCAACGAATTACAAGTGCCTGACAACTTCGGATCCAGCGGATGGTACGCGTTCGTTGTCTGCCGGCGCCTGCAGGGGTGGAGAGCGGCGTTCTCGCCCGGTCCCACGGCTGCACGGCAACCCGCCGGCGGTAGGTGCTCGCGATGCTCTCCCTGCTGCTCTGTGTCCTCTACTTCGGCGTGCTGCTCGGCCTCAGCGCCTACGGCCTGCACCGGCTGCATCTCGTGGTCCTCTGTCGCCTGAACCGCGCCAAGATCACCCGCGCGCAGGAGGTCGCGGCCCTGACCGATCGCGACCTCCCGCCGGTGACGATCCAGCTCCCGCTCTTCAACGAGTCGACGGTCGCGGCGCGGCTGCTCGATGCCGTCGCGAAGATGGACTACCCGCGCGACAAGCTGGAGATCCAGGTGCTCGACGACTCGACGGACGAGACGCAGGGCCTCGTCCGCGCGCACGTCGAGCGGCTGCGCGCGCTGGGCCTCGACGCGGTGTACCTGCACCGCGTGGACCGCGTCGGCTACAAGGCGGGGGCGCTCGACGCGGGGCTCAAGATCGCGAAGGGCGAGCTGGTCGCGATCTTCGACGCCGACTTCATCCCGCAGCCGGACTTCGTGCGGTCCATCGTCGGCCACTTCGAGGACCCGACGGTCGGCATGGTGCAGACGCGGTGGGGCCACCTGAACCGTGACGTCTCGATCCTCACGCAGGTGCAGGCGCTCATGCTCGACGGCCACCACCTCGTCGAGAACCGCGCGCGCTTCGGCGCGGGCCTCCTGTTCAACTTCTCCGGCACCGGGGGGATGTGGCGCAAGGACGCCATCCGCGAGGCGGGCGGCTGGCAGCACGACACGCTGACCGAGGACCTCGACCTGTCGTACAGGGCGCAGCTCGCGGGCTACCGCTTCATCTACCGCGAGGATGTCGTCTCGCCCGCGGAGCTCCCCGAGGACATCTCGGCGCTGCGCGCGCAGCAGTACCGCTGGGCCAAGGGGACGGTGCAGACGGCGCGCAAGCTGATGGCGACCGTGCTGAGCGCCAAGCTCTCGCTCGGGCAGCGGATCGAGGCGTTCTTCCACCTCACGCCGCACTTCGCCTACCCGCTGCTGGTGCTGCTGAGCATCCTCTTGCTGCCGGCGCTCGTCCTGTTCCCCGCGGCCGACACGCTGACGATGATCGCCATCGATCTGCCGCTCTGCACGGCGACGACGGGGTCGCTCGCGGCGTTCTACATGCTGGCCGAGACGGCGCAGGGCCGCTCGCGCTGGGGCGCGGTCAGGCGCCTGCCGATGCTCATCGCGCTCGGGACGGGGCTCGCGCCGTACCTGTCGAAGGCCGTGATCGAGGGGCTCCGCAGCATGTCCGGCGAGTTCGTCCGGACGCCGAAGCAGGGCGACAACAAGGGCCGGTACAGGGTCCGCACGGACCTGCCGATCACCGAGACGATGCTCGCGGTGCTGTCGTGCGGCGCGGTGGTCGCGTCCGTGGAGACGGGGCACTACTTCGCGACGCCGTTCGCGGTGCTCTTCGCCGTCGGCTACCTCTACGTGGCGTTCCTGGTCGTCCAGGAGCAGATCGTGCGCCGCCGCGATGTGGCATCGAGCGCGCCGGTCGTCGGCTGGAGCGACGCGCGGCCGAGCGAGGCGGCCGTCGTCGGCGCCTGGTCCCGGCAGTCGACGAAGGAACGCCACCTCGGCGATCTTGCCGTCTGAGCGGATCGTCGCCGCCGAGCCCATCCTGCGCCCGTGGTCGCGCCGGTGAGCCTGCCGGATTCCTGGCCGCCGGATCGAGGGTGCGAGGTGTGGGGCGCTGCTCGTGGGGTCGCAGGTTCGCTCCGAGCGCTGCGTTGCTCGGGGGGCTCCACGAAGCGTGCCTGGTGCACATCGGGCGAAGCCTGCGTAACCCCCTAGACCTTACCGACGCACGCTGGCATTCTGCCCTCCAGGCCGGTCGGGGGACCGCACGCGGCTTCCTGAACGGTCTTCAGGGGTTGCGGCGCGTCCCCCCCTTCTGCAAGGGCGATGGGGGTATCATGACGAAAGCCGAAATCGTTCAGGCGGTCTACTCCCGCCTTGGGGGGTTCTCGAAGAAGGAATCTGCCGATCTGGTGGACCTCGTGTTCGAGACCATGAAGGAAACCCTGGGTCGCGGGGAGAAGATCAAGATCTCTGGATTCGGCAACTTCGTGCTGCGCGACAAGCGCCAGCGGCAGGGTCGCAACCCCCAGACCGGCGACCCCATCCTGATCACGGAGCGCCGGGTCCTGAACTTCAAGGCGAGCCAGATCTTGAAGCAGGCCCTCAACCCGCGTGAGACGGCCTCGGCGGCCGAGGAGTAGACTGCTTGGCGGTGCGCGCGCAGCTTCCGGCGAAGCTGTACTACCGGATCGGCGAGGTGGCCGGCATCGTGGGGGTCGAGCCGCACGTGCTCCGGTACTGGGAGACCGAGTTCCGCTCCATCCGCCCGCAGAAGTCGGCGAAGGGGCAGCGGGTCTACAGCCGGCGCGACGTCGAGACGCTCCTCAAGGTCAAGGAGCTGCTCTACTCGCACCGCTTCACGATCGCGGGCGCGCGGCGCAAGCTGCGCGAGGGCGGCATCGAGCCGCCGACGCCGGACGCGGGCGCGAGCCACGAGGAGGTGCAGCGGATGCGCACGGCCCTCGTCGAGATCCGGACCGAGGTGATCGCGCTGATGGATGAGCTCGAGCGCGTCTGAGCTCCACGGCGTGGCGCCGGGCCTCGGGTTGCGCCTTGTGTTGCCGGCCGGGGCGAGCGGCGCGCCGGAGGAGGCGCTTCCCGCGATCGACGTCTCCGCGATCGCGGGCGCGAAGGTGACGCTCCTGCGGGGCGTCGAGGCGGACGGGCTCTCGCTGCGCGCGGTGTGCGTGACGGCCCCGTCGCGGCAATGGGTGACCGGCCTGGAGGAGCTCGTGCTCGATCGGGCCTCGGGGCTCGTGCGGGGGGGCCTCGGGATAGCGATCGAGCGGTGGGAGGCAGGGCCGATCCACGCGCAGTCGCATCGGTTCGAGCAGGCGTTCGAGGGAGCCGGGAGGGCTGGCGCGCGCGCGGTGGTGATCCGCGGGCAGCACGTGCTCGGCTTTGCCGGGAGCGAGCACGACGCGGCGCTCTGCAGCCTGGCCTGCCTGGAGCCTGCGCAGGGGACGGGCGCTCGGTGCGGCGCGCTGCTCGGCGCGACCGCGTTCGAGGGCGTGTTCGTGGCGCCACCTGAGCCGGGACTGCTCGTGCGGACGATCTTCCTCGCCGCGGAGCAGCCCCTCGCCATGACCGCGGCGCTCGGAGCGGTCGCGGCGGCGGGGGTGACCATCCTGCTGGCGCGGCGGCCGCGGCCGCGGCCCTAGGACGGGGAAGAGGGGCTCGTGGAGAGCTGCCCGGCCCTCGGAGAGGGCCTATCGCGTGGATGCGAGATGTTGAAGAGAGAGGCGTACGCCAGGCTGATGACTCGACCGGGCAGGGGGAGCGATCAGAACGGGATGTCGTCGTCGTTGCCGCCGCCGCCGTAACCGCCGCCGCCGAAATCGTCGGGCGGAGGACCGGGATCCTGCGCAGCCGGCGCGGGGCGACCGCCGCCGCCGCGGTTGTAGCCGCCACCCGCCGGGCGGCCGCCGCCGCCGGCGCCGCCGCTGTAACCGCCGCCGCCGCCACCACCGCCGCCGCCACCGCCGCTGTAGCCACCGCCACCGCCGCTGTAGCCACCGCCGGGATCAGCGCCGAACGCGCCTGCGTCATCGCCGACAGCGCCGCGACCGCGGCCCCCGCCCGTCAGCAGGACGTTGTTCGCGATCACCTCGGTCTTGTAGCGCTTGTTGCCATCCCGGTCGTCGTAGCTCGACGTGCGGAGCGAGCCCTCGATGAAGATCGAGGAACCCTTGCTGAGGATCTTGCCCAAGGCCTCGGCGCGCTTGCCCCAGATCACGACATTGTGCCAGTCCGTCCGTTCTTTCCGGACCTTGTCGCGGTCCAGGTACGACTCGGTCGTCGCGAGCCGCAGGTTCAAGACGGCCTGACCCCCCTGGGTGAACCGGAGCTCTGGGTCGGCGCCCAGGTTGCCGAGCAGCATTACGCGATTCAAGCCTTCGGCCATCGTCACTCCTTCCCTAGGAGGGGCTCTCAGCGCACGCTGCGCTGAACGAACGTCGCCTGCTTCACTCCCCCATGGGGGCCGACGCGTCAAGGGTCGTGGCGCGCCGAAAAGCACGCGGCGCGCCCGCGCGGCGGGACCGGCGTGGGCCTCGGCACGGGCGGCGCGGCGTCGCTCGATCGCCGTCCGATGGCCGTCCGATGGCCGTCCGATGGCCGTCCAATTCCGCCAGGCTCCGCGCAATTCCGCGTGATTCCGCTCACCCGCCCGCTCCGGCTTGCGCGAGGAGGTCGGCCAGGAAGAGCCGGGCGATCGTGAAGTAGAGGAGGATCCCCAGGACGTCCACGAGGCTCGCGATGAACGGCGTGGAGCTGGTCGCCGGATCGAGGCCGAGGCGCCGGAGCAGGAGGGGGAGCATGGCGCCGACGGTGCAGCCCATGAGGACGATCGCCATCAGCGTCGCGCCGATCGTCAGGACGAAGCCGGTGCCGTCGCCCCAGAGCCAGACGCGGAGCATGCCGATGGCGGAGAGGATAAGGCCGAGCACGACCGCCTGCCCGAGCTCGCGGACGAGGACGCTCGCCCAGTCGCCGACGCGCACGTCGCCGACGGCGAGGCCGCGGATGATGAGCGACGACGACTGCGAGCCGGAGTTGCCGCCCGTGGAGATGAGCAGGGGCACGTAGTAGGCGAGCGTCGCGACGGCCTCGAGCTCGTGCTCGAAACGCCGGAGCACCTCGCCGGTCATGAACTCGCCGACGAACAGCACGGCGAGCCACGGGGCTCGCTTCTGGATGAACGTCCAGAAGCTCGTCTTGAAGTAGCTGTCCTCCATGGGGCCGACCGCGCCGAGCCGCTGCATGTCCTCGGACTGCTCCTCCGTGAGGACGTCCATCACGTCGTCGACGGTGATGACGCCGAGCAGCTTGCGGTCCGCGGAGAGCACGGGCAGCGCGTTGAAGTCGTACTTGGCCATGGTCCGCGCGACCTCTTCCTGGTCGGTCTCGGGGCTGACGGCGAAGACGTTCTCGGTCATCACGTCCGCGAGCTTCTCGGACGGCGAGGCGAGCAGCAGATCGCGCAGCGACACGACGCCGATGAGGTGCCCGCGATCGGAGACGATGTACACGTAGTAGATCGTCTCGGCGTCCTCACCGACGGCGCGGATGCGCTCGATCACGTCGGCGACCGTGAGGTGGATGCCCACCGACACGTAGTCGGTGGTCATGAGGCCGCCGGCGCTGTCCTCGGGCCACTTGGCGAGCTCCTCGACCTCGGCCGCCGCCTCGGGGTCGACCTTCTCCAGCGTGGAGAGCAGCGTGCCGCTGACCTGGTCCGGGAGGGCCTCGATGAGGTCCGTGCGGTCGTCGGCCGCCATCTCGGAGACGATCGGCGCGATGCTCTCGATGCCCATCTGCTCGACGAGCGCCTCCTGGGTCTCGCCGTCGAGGCGCTCGAAGATGGGCGCGGCCTCCTCGGCCCTGAGCGCCATCAGGACCTTCGCCGCTTCGGCGTCGTCCAGCAGGCCGATGAGGTCGGCGAGGTCCTCGTCGTGGATCTCGTCCAGCAGGTCGGAGAGCTGCGCCGGATCCTCGGTGAGCAGCTGCCGTACCTCCGGGACCATGGCGAGGGCGACGCGCAACATGCCCGGGCACTGACCACAACTCGGCTCTGCTGGGAAGCGGCAAACCCCACCGGCGCCGGGCCCGCGACCCACCCAGCTCCCCGGCGACCCACCCAGCTCCCCGGCGACCCACCCAGCTCCCCGCATCGACCGAGGTTGGGTTGCGGTGCCGCGGCCGACCGAGGTTGGGCCTCCCAGCCGACCGAGGTTGGGCCTCCCACGAGCGCCGGTCGCGCGCGATGGAGGCTGGGCTCCCGCGACCCGTGAAGGAGTGGTTTGCAATACAGTGATGAGTGAACTTTCCTTATTGGCCGACCCAGGTTGAGGACCAGGTCGGAGGAGCCAGGTCGACCCAGGTTGAGGGGCGGGTCGCCTACTGCGTTGGCTGTCGCGCAATCAGGTTGACGTCGCGGCGGCGCGCGGGGCATGGAGGGCACGGGTCTGCGGCGGCGGCATCTCGTTTGCTACGGGACCCCTTCGCGGGGTCGAGCGGGGCCGGCCGGGTCGAATTGACAGCCTTCCGGTCGGGTCCCTAGCATCGGGCTCCCGTCGAGCCGTGGATCGCCTGCGGAAGTCGGTCATGGGCCCGTGGACGGCGGGCCTTTTCGGTGGCTTGACCGCCGCGCAACTGGATCGGTGGTCGAAAGGAAAGTCGAATATGACGCGGATAGAGCGTGAGAGCAGGCGCCCGTGGAGGGGCGCGGTGAGGTTCGCCATGGCGGGCCTGCTGATCGCGGGCACAGGCAGCGCCTTCGGATGTCTGAGCCGCCCCATCGCCGAGAACAAGCCCCGGTCGACGTCGACGATCGTCGAGCGGCTGACGCAGAGCTCGGTCGACAAGATCGATCTCCTCCTGGCGATCGACAACTCGGGTTCGATGGCCGACAAGCAGGCCATCCTCGCCACCGCGATCCCCGACCTCGTCCAGGGTCTCGTCAACCCGCGCTGCATCCACAAGGACGGCACGATGGCGACCACGGTCGCCTCGCCCAACACGCCCTGTCCGCAGGACTACAAGCGTGAGTTCGAGCCGGTCAAGGACATCCACATCGGCATCATCAGCTCGAGCCTCGGCGGCCACGGGTCGGGCGCCTGCCAGCGGACGACGAGCGCCTCGAACGTGGACATGGCGCACCTCCTCGCGCGCACCGACGAGAACTCCGACGTCAACGACATCCCGACCTACCTCAACCTGGGCTTCCTGGCCTGGGATCCAGATCAGAAGCTCGACGGCGAGCCGGAGACGCCGGATCCGAACGACGGCGAGGCGGATATCACCGCCGATTCGAACGCCGACCTCAACAACACGTCGCTGGTCGGGCAGCTCACCGCGATGGTCCAAGGTACGGGGCAGACCGGCTGCGGCTTCGAGGCGCAGCTCGAGAGCGTGTACCGCTTCCTCGTCGACCCGGAGCCCTACGCGACGATCAGCGTTGACCCGGCCACCGAAAACATCGTCGTCACCGGCGAGGATGCCGACGTCAAGAGGCAGCGCGCCGACTTCCTGCGGCCGAGCTCGCTCCTCGCGATCATCATGCTCAGCGACGAGAACGACTGCTCGATCCGCGAGGAGGGCAAGAACTACCTCGTGGCAGAGACCACAGGCTTCCGCCTGTGGCGGCCGCGCACCGAGTGCGCCACCGATCCGGGCAACAAGTGCTGCAGGTCGTGCAGCCAGAGACAGGACGACTGCCCCAAGGATGAGGCGTGCATGGGCACGGACGGCAACACCGCCCAGCTGACCAAGGAGGAGGACCCCGTCAACTCTCGCTGCTGGGATCAGAAGCGCCGGTTCGGCTTCGACTTCCTCTATCCGATCGACCGCTACCGGCGCGCCTTCACCGAGGCGCAGATCCCGAACCGCAGGGGCGAGCTGGTCCCGAACCCGATCTTCAGCGATCCGAACCCGGACGACCTCGACTCCAACGTCCGCGATCCCGGGCTCGTCTTCTTCGCCGGTATCGTCGGCGTGCCGTGGCAGGACATCGCGCGTCAGAACGCGGAAGGCCAGCCCGACCTGCTGAACGGCCTCAACCAGGACGGCGAGCCGGTCGGTGGGTTCAAGAACTCCGACGAGCTCAGCGCGCCCGTGGCCGGCGCCGCCAGCACCTGGGAGCTCATCCTCGGCGATCCCGCGAAGTACCAGGCGCCGAAGGATCCCTTCATGATCGAGTCGATGAAGCCTCGCTCGGGCATGAACCCGATCACGGGCGATGCGATCGTCGGGCCGCAGGCGACGGGCTGGAACGGCATCAACGGCCGCGAGTACACGATCCCGCCGGACAGCACGGGGGACCTCCAGTATGCCTGCATCTTCGATCTCCCCGTGGACGCGGTGAAGACCTGCGACGGGACGGCTCAGAGCTGCGACTGCAGAGCGGTGGGGGGTCAGGCGACCGACAACCCGCTGTGCGAGCCGGAAGCGGGGAACAACCAGGAGGATCCGGCGCCCAGGTCGACGACGCAGATCAAGGCGAAGGCCTACCCGGGCCTCCGCGAGCTGCAGCTCATCCGGGAGCTCGGCCCCCAGGGCATCGTCGGCTCGGTGTGCCCGCGCCAGCTCAACAACGACGACGCGGCCGACTACGGCTACCGGCCGGCGATCGGCGCCATCATCGATCGCCTGAAGACGGTGCTCGGCGGCCAGTGCCTGCCGCGCACCTTGACGCCGGACGCGGACCAGCAGGTCTCCTGCCTGATCCTCGAGGCGCGCAACTCGCAGGGCCAGTGCAACTGCGCGGATGAGAGGACGCCGGGGCGCCTCGACGTGACGGGCGCTCATACGGCGGCGAAGGACGAGGTGCTCTCGCTCGACATCGCGAAGGCGTCCGGCTGGGACTGCGTGTGCGAGATCCAGCAGCTCGAGGCCGACGGGGCCAACGCGTGCAGGACCAACGTCGGCGACATCGAAGACGTGCACGGGTGGTGCTACGTCGACCCGTCGATCCGGCTCGGCGATGCCGCCATCGTGGCCGACTGCCCGTCGACCGAGCAGCGCAAGATCCGTTTCACGGGCAAGGGCGAAGCCCAGCAAGGGGCCACGCTGTTCATCACCTGCTCCGGCGAGTAGGCGACGTCAGCGGGCGTCAGCTAGCGTCAGCTAGCGTCTGATTGAGCCCGGCGCGCGGGGTGCGATCGTGAGGTCGCGCCCCGCGGCGCTTTTGTGGCGCTTTGCGGCTCCGGAGCGGCTCCAGCGAGCCGGCCGGCGGAGCGCCGGGAGGGACCTGCCCGGTTTTGTGCTAAGACCGGACTCCGTCGTGGTGGCACGGAAGAAGATTCTCATCATCGAGGACGAGCCCCACATCGTGCTGGGGCTGACGGACGCCCTCGAGTTCGAGGGCTTCTCGGTGGCGTCGGCCTCGAAGGGGAAGGACGGCGTGCTGCTCGCGCGGCAGGAGAAGCCGGACGCCATCCTCCTCGACCTCATGCTCCCCGACACCAACGGCTTCAAGGTCTGCGAGGATCTGCGGCGCTGGGACGCGTTCGTGCCGATCATCATGCTGACGGCCCGCGGCCAGGAGATCGACAAGATCCGCGGCCTCGACGCGGGCGCCGACGACTACGTGACCAAGCCGTTCAGCGTGGGCGAGCTCATCGCCCGCCTGCGCGCCCTCTTCCGCCGCGCCGCCCGGCCGGCCGAGGCGCCCGTCGAGGTGTTCTCCATCGGCAACGTGCAGATCAACATGACCGCGCACACGGTCTCGCGGGGCTCGCGCTCGGATCAGCTGTCGTTCTACGAGGTCGAGCTCCTTCGCCTGCTGCACGAGCGCGTGGGCCAGCCGGTCTCGCGCGAGGAGATCCTCCAGAAGATCTGGGGGATCGAGGCCGGGCCGTCGAACCGCACGGTCGACAACTTCATCGTCAAGCTGCGCAAGAAGATCGAGCGCTCGCCCGACAAGCCGGAGCACATCCTCACGGTCTACGGCTTCGGTTACAAGCTCGCTCCCTGACGGAGCGGCAGGACGTTGCGGAGGTCGCAAGGCACCGTCACCGCGGCGTCGGTGATGCGCTTCGGATCGAGCTCTTCGATGCGCGCACCCTCGCGGATCTGCCGCGCCTCGAGGCGCAGCCGGACGAGGCCCGGGCTGCCCGTCTCGCCGGCGTACCCGACCACGTCGCCCGCGTCGAGGCGCGCGCCCGCCACGACGCCGGGGCCAGGGCGATCGAGGTGGCCATGGAGCAGGAGGTACCTGCGCACGCGATCCACGTCGCGCGCCTCGCGCACGTCGTGCGCCGTGGCCACCGTGATCCCGGACAGCGCGCCGACGAAGACGACCTCGGCCTTCCCCTCCTGGCCCTCGAGCCTGAGCGCCGCCACCCGCTCGCCGCGCGTCGCGGTGATGTCGATCCCGCCGATCCACGACGGCGGCTCGGGCCGCGCCGCGCCGATCGCGGCGATGGAGCCCGCTGCAGGCAGCGCGCCCGCCCCGGCTGGAGCGTCCTCGACAAGGAGGAACCCCGGCGGCGCGTCCGGCGCGCCGATCGGGAACGTGTACGCGGCGGCGCTCGCCGGACGTTCCGGGCGGCGGGGGATGTGCTCGTGGGCCTGGCTGCGCGTGCCCGCTCTGGCGGGGCGCGCACCGGCAGGGTCAGAAAGCGCCGCAGCGCCGCCTTCGGGGAGCGGCGCGCCCGGAGCAGGCAGCGGGACGCAGGCGGCGCCCTCCGGCACGGTGCGCGGGCCGCAGAGCGCCGCCGCGCCCGCGGCGCCGCGCGCCGCGGCCGCCGGAGGGACGACCGCGGGCGGCGGCGGCTCGGGATCGTCGATGCCGCCGAGCGCGAGGACCAGCGCCGACGCCGCGGCGCCGCGCACCAGCGGGGAAGGGGAGACCGCTGCCCTCGCCGGGCGGGCTTGCAATGAGCCGGACACACGCATGCCATGAACGGTCTACCGCATCGCGCGCGGCGGGCGAGCTCGATGCAGCGGCGGCGCGCTCGTCCCGCCCGGCCTGCGCGCGGCGGCCCCGGCGTGGGCGGCGCCGGGCACGCGCGGCCGCGCCCGCCGTGGACGGGAATTCGCGAGGAACAGGCCCTTGTTGCCTGCCGGCTTGCGGAGGCGACGCGCTGTTGATAGCTCCTCTTCGTGCAAAATCGTCAAGCCATCGAGACGACCCTGAACAAGCTGTTCGACGCGGAGCGCACGGCTCGCCGGCTCCACGACGACCTGACGGCCATGCCCGGCGATGGGCTGCTGGATGTCCTCACGGACGCGATCGCGGCCGCGACGCGCGAGAACGACGAGGACGAGGCGGCGCTCCGGCTGGTGCGTATCGCGTCGCTGCTCGGCGAGCACGAGGGGCCGCGCGCGCTCGACGCGCTCATCGATGTGCTCGCGTCGGAGCACCCCGAGGCGCGGCAGGCCGCGGGCGAGGAGATCGAAACGCTGGCCTACGATCGGTTCAAGGAGGTCGCGCAGGCGATCGAGCGCGCGCTGAAGCGGCTGCCGGTGGGCTCGTCGGCGCTCCCGGAGCTGCCGTACCTCATCGCCGAGGTGCCGGAGCCGGGCGTGCCGAAGCTGCTCAGCCAGTTCCTGGGCCACAAGGATCCGGACGCGGTCGCGGCGGCGATCGAGACGCTGGTCGAGATCGGTGACCCGGCGCATGCGCCGCTCATCCAGCCGCTGCTCGACGACAAGCGCACGGTCGAGCTCGCGGACGACGGCGGCGACGACGCGACGTCGGAGGTCACGATCGGCGAGCTCGCCGAAGAGGCGCTCAGCCTCCTCGCGCCCTACGACGACGAGGAGGACGGGGTCGCCTGATGATCGGCCCGCCGCTGAGCGCGGCGGACGCCGTGTTGTTCGAGCACGCGGTCGTCCCGCGCTACCTCTCGTTCTTCGCCTCGCTGGCGGTCGAGATGCTGCTGCCCTCCGAGGCGGCGCGCATCGTCCACCTCGGCTGCAGGAGCGGCTTCCCCGACGCGATCGTGGCCGACAAGCTGCCCGGCGCGACCCTCGTGGGCGTCGACGGCTCCGCCGCCGCGCTCGAGCTCGCGCGCGACAAGGCCGCGCTGTTCTCCGGGATGAACGCGAGCTACGTGCTCGCCGACGCCCTTCCGACGCCGCTGCCGGACGCGAGCTTCTCCCATGCGTTCACGCTGCACCCGGTCTGCCGTCCGAGCGAGCGGGCGCAGCTCCTCGCCGAGCTGCGCCGGGTCCTTGTCCCCGGCGGCCAGGCGCTCATCGCGCTGCCGTTGCGCGGTTCGTTCCCGGAGATCGCGGACATCGCGCGGGAGTGCGCGCTCAAGCAAGACCTCTCGGAGCTCGGCGCCGCGGTGGACGCCGCCGCCGTCAGCCGCCCCACGATCGAGACCATCGCCGAGGAGATCGAGGGCGCGGGGCTCGACGAGGTCGAGGTCGACGTCCAGCTCATCGCCGTGTCGTTCGAGAGCGGGCGTGAGTTCCTCGAGGATCCTATCTCGAGGTTGATGGTGATCCCGGAGTCGACGGCGATGCTCGACGTCGAGCCGCAGATCATCGACTCGATGCTCAAGTACCTGCACCACGCGGTCTCGAAATACTGGTCCGAAGGGGTCTTCGAGCTGACCGTGAACGTCGGGTGCGCGAGCGCTCGGCGCCCCCTCGTCTGATCACGGTCGACGATCGGGCCAGGGCGCGGATCGCGCGGAGCGCGGCCAGCGAGCGCGGCTAGCGCTCGCGCCCGCCGCCGCGGAGGCCGAGCTCGTCGAGCCCGGCGAGCGCCGCTAGCGAGACCGGGTGGTACGGCGGCCGCGGGGTGATCGGCTTCCGGGCGTCGCCCCCGCGCTCCTCGATGAGCCGCGCGCAGAGCGCGAGGCACCACTTGCCCTGGCACCAGCCGGTGCCGAAGCCCGTGTAGCGCTTGACGGACTCGATGTCCTTGTAGCCGCGATCCATCGCGGCCTCGAGCTCGTGCAGCGTGACGTCCTCGCAGCGGCAGACGAGCGTCTTCATCGACCTAGTCGCCCTCGTACTCGCAGCGGGCGTCGCAGGTCTCGAAGATGGTGACCCGGTTCAAGGACGGCAGCGACGGCGCGAGGCGGGTCCAGATCCACCGTGCGAGCACCTCGCTCGTCGGGTTCTCCAGCCCGGGGACCTCGTTCAGGTAGTGGTGATCGAGCAGGTCGTGGAGGGGAGCCCAGGCCTCGTAGAGGTGGCTGTAATCGATGAACCACCCCGTCTCCTCGTTCACTGGGCCGCGGATCGCGACCTCGACCTTGAAGCTGTGACCGTGGAGGCGCGCGCACTTGTGCCCCTGCGGCACCTTGGGAAGGCGGTGGGCGGCCTCGAAGCGGAACTCGTGTACGAGACGGACGTTCATCGGAGCAGCGGTCATGGGGCGGTCGCCGTGGGGCGTCAACGCCCCGTGGCCTGAACAGGGGGCGGCGTGAGGTACGGGGTTCCCTCGAGGGGCTCGAGCGACTATACCGCCGGCCATGCCGCAGAAGCCCGCAGTGAGAGCCAAGAAGAAGCGTCGCGATACGAAGCGCCTGGCAAACTGGCGCGCCAAGAAGGAGCTGCAGAGCGCCCAGGGAACGCCGGCCGAGCCGGCCGCCGCCGCGCGGTCCGGCAGCTGAGCCGCGAGCACTGGCCCCGGCCAGTGCTCAGTTCGCCGGCTCGTCCTCTTCGTCGTCGTCTTCGTCGGGTTCCGGCGACGCGGGTCCCTTGCGTCGCGCCGCGCGAACGGTCGCGACCTCGGCCCGGGACGGGTTGATCACCAGGAAGCCGTGGTCCGCGTCGAGGAGCGCTACGTCTCCTGGCGACGCCCAGCGGAACGCCCCCGCCACATCCACGATCGACGGCACGCCGAGCAGCTGGAGGAGCACGAGCGAGCGCGGCCCGGACCGGTCGCTGAGCGCGACGCCCACCGGGTGGGCCCGGGCGGAGATCAAGAGGTCGAAGACCGTCAGCTGGTCTCCCACGAGGACCGCCTTCGACGGGAGCTCGGCCCGGGCATCCGGGGTCGCCAGCATCAGGATCGCATCGCAGAGATCCTCGATGTCACGGGCGCGATCCTGCAGGAACGGGTCACCGACGATCCCGTTGGCGGCCCGCGCCACCTCGCGAGCGACCGTCCCGAGCGCCTGCGCGACGTTGCGCCCGCTGGCCGCGAGCTCGAAGGCGCGCGCGCGCAGGCGGCCGTCGCCGATCATCAGGAGGTAGGTCGAGAGGAACGCCGCCTCCTGCGCGAGCCCTCGCTTCGCTGCGCGGGCGTTGAGGTCGAGGAGCGCCTTCTCCGCGATGTCGAACGCGAGCCGCAGGAGCTTCGGATCGCCGCTGCCCTGCCGCGCGCCGAGCGATGAGGTCGCCGGCCGCCGCAGGGCCGCGATGGCGCCGAGCGCGCGCCCGGCGACGACGGGCAACCCCGGCAGCGTGACCTTGCGCGTGCCACCGCCCGTGCGCCGCCGCCGCTCGCGCAGCTCGTCGAGCACCTGCGCGTGGCGAGCGCCGGCCGCGATCGGAGCGGTCAGCGCCATGACGAGCTCGACGTCCCGCGCCGTGAAGGCGCGATCGCCCGCCCGTTGCACGACGAGGGCGCCGAGCGGGCGGCCGCTGCCGAGGATGGGCGCCGCGAGGAAGACCGGGAAGCGCTCTTCACGGAGCTCAGGGAACGCTCGATAGCGCTCGTGCTCGGTCGCCTGGACGACCGAGATCGGCCGCAGGCACTCGACCGCCATGCCCGTGATGCCCTGCCCGACCGAGAGCCGCACCGTGCCGCGCGCCTCGCGCGGAAAGCCGACGTTGCCTCGCAGCACCAGCTCGTCGCCGTCGCCCTCGAGGAGGTACAGCGAGGCCACGTCGGCGCCGAGGATCGCGGCGATCCGCTGCGGCGCCTCGTCGAGGAGGAGCGACAGCGGCATCGGCTTCGCCACGAAGGCCAGGTACTCGATCACGAGATCCAGGCGCTCGTCGCGGCGCACCTGGATCCTCGCGGAGGCGACCGACGGCGGCGCGCCCTCATCGTCGGCGTTCGCGACGCGGGCCGAGCTGCCGGCCGGATCGCTCGAGAGGGACGCGTCCTCCTCGTCGGGGCGGAGCTCGTCCAGCGCGCGGTTCACGAGGCTGTCCCGTGAGCCCTCCACGCCGGACGGCGTCGCCGACGGGCTCGCGATCGCTTCGAGCTCCGTGGGCGGATGGGTCGCCTTCGGATCGGTGCGCGACGACATGCCATGATCGCTATCACACACCGTCGCTCGAGCGCACCTTGCTCCCACCACGTCCCGATCGTGTCGCGGTCTGGACGGCGTGGCCGCGCGACGTGCGCGCTCGCTGCGAGCCGCCAGCGCGGGCAGCTGGACGTCAGGCCGTCCGCAGATCGACGGGGCCGTCGAGGGGCGGGCGCTGCATCCGCCCGAGCGCGGAGAGCCGGGCGCGCGGGGCAGCCGCGGCCGCCGCGCGCGCGAGCATCCCGCCTCCGCCCGCGCCGATCGCGGTGATCGCGCCGCGGATCGGCGCGAGCAGCGCCGGAGCGGCCTCGGCGCTGCTCGCCGCCACGTGGACGACGCGCGCCGCCGGCGGCAGCAGAAGCGCTCGCGGCGCCGGATCCAGGCCGACCCCGTGTCCTCGACCTTCCCAGAACGAGCCCACGGCGTCGAGCGTGGCCCGGTACATGGTGACCTCCGCGCGGGCGGCGCCGTCGAGCGGCCCGCGCGGGACGCGCGCGCCCGCCTCCTCGAGCGCCTCGTGCAGGCCGCGCGCGAGCGCCTCCGCGCGCTCGGCCGGGCCTTCCACCAGCGCGAAGCGCGGCGACAGGCAGCCGCGCTGATCGAACGGCACGACGTCCGCAGCGATGTCCCGCGCCGCCTCGACGAGGTTCGCGTCCAGGCCGACGACGGCGAGCCCCAGGCCGGCGCCGTGCCCGCGCACGAGCACGCCCGGGCCGGCCTGGGCCCGCAGCGTCGCCACGGTCTGGTCCGAGCCGTAGACGTGCAGCTCGGCGTGCGGCAGATCCCCGGGAACCCGCTCGCCGGCCGCCGCTCCGGCGTCCCCGAGCGTGATGTCGGCGACCAGCGCGATGGCCCCGCCGCCGCGGCGGAAGCCTTCGTCGGCCTGCAGCGCGCGCACGAGGAGCTCCGCGACGACGGGATCGCGGCGGGACGGGCGCACGAAGACCTCCGGCGCTGTGGCCGTCGCGACGGCGATGGCCCGCAGCGGCGCCGTGCAGACGTTGGCCGCCAGGACCACGTGGCAGCGGCGCGCGCGCCCCGAGGACGCCACGAGCGCGTCGAGCTCGCCGTCGCTCGGCGCGACCTCGAGGTGGCGGTCGAGCGCGAGCTCCACGCCCTCGGGCGAGAGGCCGCTCGTGGAAGGCAACCGCTGGCGCGCCTCCTCGCCCAGCGGATCGCGCGCGTCCGCGAGCCGCGCCGCCGCGGCGACCGCGCGCTCGACCCGGAGGCGCCGCGCCGCGCCGTCGTCCATCATCACGGCCCGCCGCCGAGCATCTGGTCCATCGCGATCGAGCAGCCGCGCGGCGGCGCCCCGGACGCGCGACCCAGGAGCTCGACGCCCTCCGCGGTGACGCGCACGCGGTCGGCGGTCTGGATGGCGACCGCCGAGTCGACATTCGCGAGATCGACGATCCGCGCGAGCCCGATCGCCCCGGCAGGGAGCGGCGCGAGCGTCTCGGGGTCCGCCGCGGTGACGCGCGTCCAGGGAGGCGCGAGGTACAGCCCCGGCGCCGCGCCCGGTGCGCCGGCGAGCGCCGCCGCGAGCGTGCCCTCGTAGAGCTGGCTGGAGAGCTCGGTCATGCCGTACTCGCTCACCACGTGCGAGAGGGGAACCCCCAGCGCCCGCGCGATCGACGCCCGCAGCTCCTCCGCGGGCACCTCGCGCGAGCGGCCCTTGTAGCCGCCGGTCTGCATGACCCGGCTCCCTTCGGGCAGCAGCGCCGCGCCCTCGGGCAGCCGCGCCCCGATCAGGTGCTCGATCAGGTGCACGAAGGCGAACGACGTGCCGAGCACGAGCGCCGGCTCTCCCGAGGCGCGCGCCTCGGCGCACGCGCGGGCGAACCCCGCGGCGTCGAGCTCGCCGCCACGAACGTGCCAGCTCGCCGGCCCCGAGAGGCGCGCGGCGAAGCGGTCGATCATGAACCCGAGCGACGAGTCCGGCGCCTCGTGGAGCGGCGGCGCGAGGACGATCGCCCGGAGCCGCGCGCCGTCGGGCCACAGCAGGCGCTCCCCCCACGCGAGCGCGGCCAGCTCGTACGTGGCGGTCGTGCGGAACGGGTGCTCGCCGCGGGACGCCGCGCCGAGGGAGGTTCCGCTCGTGCGGAAGACGCGCTCGTCCGCCTCCGGCGGGTGGGCCGCGACGCGCGCGAACCGGAACACGTCGCACGGCACAGCGGGGATCTGCGCCGCGTGATCCATCGCGGCGACGTCCGCGCCGCGCGCCTCGAAGAGGCGGGCCACCGGCGCGCAATGCGCGGCCTGGTGCCGGGCGAGGGCGATCGCGAGCGCATCGAAGGTCTCCGGGAGCGCCCCGCGCTCGCCCTGGTCCTGCGGAGGAGAGGCGGCCGCCGCTCGGCCGGCGCCTGTCGAGCCCGCCCTGTCCACGCCGAGCGCCGCCGCCTCGATGAACGCCCGCGCGCGGCGGTGCAGCGCCTCGCTCTGGTCTATCGGTCCCACGGGCACCGGGATAGCACGCGCGTCCTGCTCCGCTCGCGCGCTAGGCCGTCAACACGCGCGCGAGCGCGCCGGCCGCGGCCGAGAGCAGCGGCTCGGGGATGGTGAGCGCCGGCGTCAGCGTCAGCGTCTCGCCGCGCACCCCGCCCGTGAGGACCAGGTACCCTTCGGCCAGCATCCCGCGCATGGCCCGGAGCCCCAGCTCGGCGCTCTCGAGCTCGACGCCGACCATGAGCCCCGCGCCCCGCACGTCGACGACGCCTGCCCTGCGCGGGAGCGCCTCTCGCAGCATCGCCTGGAAGCGAGCGCCCACGTCGCGCGAGCGCGCGGCCAGCCGACCTTCGTCGAGGGCGTCGAGCGTCGCGAGCGCGGCGCTCGACGCGAGGGGCGATCCGGAGTGCGTCGACGTGTGGACCACCTCGCCCTCGCGCGCCCACGCCCGCATGATCGGCTCGGGCGCCACGCACGCGGAGATGGGCAGCCCGCCGCCGAGCCCCTTGCCGAAGCAGAGGATATCGACCGGCGCCCCGAGCTCTCCTGTCCGCGTCATCGCCCCCGAGCGACCGAGGCCGGTCCAGATCTCGTCCGCGATCACGAGCGCCCCGTGCCGGTGCGCCGCTTCGCAGACCGCGCGCAGGAACGCGTCGGGTGGGACGACGCAGCCGCCCCGCCCGAGGATCGGCTCGAGGAGGACCGCGCCGACGTCGCCCCCGCGCAGCGCGAGCTCGACGGCGTCGACCGAGCGCGCGGCGCCCGCCTCGTCGCGCGGGTAGGGCGCGAACGTCACGCGCCGGTTGAGCTGCTCCGCGAAGGGCGACCGGTAGCTCTCGCGCAGCCCGCACGCCGCGAGCGGCGCGTACCCGAGCCCGTGGTACGCGCCCTCGAACGCGACGAGCCCCGGCCGTCCCGTCGAGAGCGCCGCCGTCTTGACGGCCGCGGTGATCGCGTCGCTGCCGCTCTGGCCGAGCAGCGCCATGGGCGAGGGCCCGGGGTGCAGCGCCGCGAGGCGCTCCAGCAGGGCGATCTTCACGTCGGCCGAGTACACGTCGCCGAGCGCGAGGGTCAGCCGCGACAGCTGCTCCTCCGCCGCGCGCCGCACCGGCGCCGCCGAGTGGCCGAGCAGCAGCGCGCCGAAGCCGGCGCACAGGTCGACGTAGCGGTTCCCGTCGACGTCGCAGACGTTCGCGCCGCGCCCGTGCGACAGCACGATCGGCAGCATGTCGGCGCCGCTCTTCTGCGCCCGCGCCTCGCGCCGCCGGCCGAACGCCGGGCACTCGACGCGCTCGAGGCGCTCGAGGGCGCTCCGCGACAGGGGACCAGGCGGCGTCGACAGGATCGCGGGCAGCTCCGCGCCGCTGCCCGCGTCCGGCGCCGCCGGCAGCGGCAGATCGCTGTTCGGCATCGTCCTTCCTCCGCCGGAACCTAGCGCGCCCGCGGGCGGCTGCTCAGGCGCACACCCGGTTTCTTCCGCTGTTCTTCGCGTGGTAGAGGCGCTCGTCCGCGCGCTTGATGAGGTCGTTCGCGGTGCGATCACCCTCCTGGAGGAGCGCCACGCCGACGCTGATCGTCACGCGGATGCTGTCGGCCTGGAACACGAACAGGTGCTCCGCGACCTTTTGACGCAGGGTCTCGCCGAGGGCCGCCGCGCCCTCGATGGACGTCTCCGGCAGGATGATGGCGAACTCCTCGCCGCCGTAGCGCGCGAAGACCTCGTCGCGGCGAATGCGGCTCTGCACGATGCGCGCGACCTCCTTCAGCACGAAGTCGCCGGCCAGGTGGCCGTGGACGTCGTTGATGCGCTTGAAGTGGTCGATGTCGAACAGGAGGATCGCGAGGTCCCGCTCGTGGCGGCGGCCGCGGATGATCTCGCGCTCGAGCGCCTCGTAGAGGTAGCGCTTGTTGTGGATCTGCGTGAGACCATCGATGATGGTCATCCGGTAGATCTCTTCGTGGTATTGCGCCTCCACGTCGGCGCCGGACAGGAACTTGAAGATCGTGGGGCCGATCTTCACCCGGTCTCCGTTCTTCAGCACCACCTCGCGGGAGATCTGCTCATCGTTGCAGTACGTCCCGTTGGTGCTCCCATCGTCGACGACCATCCAGGCGTTCGGCCGCTGCTCGAAATGGGCGTGCCTTCGTGACACGGAGTCGCCGTCGAGCACGATGTGGTTGTCCGCGCCGCGACCGACCCTCGTCGGGTTGTTCTCCAGCACGAACCGCTTGCCGAGCAGCGTGGGCTCCTTCGTGTAGATCACGACCAGGCAGTCGGTCGTGTTCTTGCTGCCGCCGCCCGGTGGGGGCTGGACCACCTGCGTTACACGAGTCTTTTCGTCGAAGTCACTCACGCGCGCTCAGCCCAACCCGTCGTGCGACCTAGCCTCGACATTGTTCGAGCTC
The DNA here is from genome assembly GCF_051530145.1 of Sorangium sp. So ce302. Classification (GTDB taxonomy): domain Bacteria; phylum Myxococcota_A; class Polyangia; order Polyangiales; family Polyangiaceae; genus Sorangium; species Sorangium cellulosum_B. Next base: position 12,569,234 of record NZ_CP150326.1, read on the forward strand.
TTCCCGAGACGGAACCTACCCGGGCGTGGCTCTTCGGTCGCGATGCAACGGTTCGATATGCCCTAGCTCGCCCAACGTCAAAGCGTACTGACATGCCCCGACTCCCGTCAAGACGGCCATCCGGGCGGAGCCGTCTTCAGTGCTTCCTCTGCCTTCCCGACCCGACAAGGGCCTACGTCGCCCTCTGCGCTCCGTCGCGCTCGTCGCGCTCGTTGCGCCCTTCCACGTTCTCGGCTTGTTCCCCGCACGCCGTCCGCCCCTCGCCGCCGTTTGCCGCCGCTCACGCGGCGCCGCACCGCCGGTGCTCGCCGATGCGCCTTGTGGGGCGCTGTGCGCTGCTATCGCAGTTGACGCCCGATCTCTTTCCTCTTGTGCAGCCCGAGCTGCCGAGGACGCGGGTCTCTCTATGCGTTTCCCGAGCGCGCCGCCACCCGTCCGGCGAGCGATTGAGCCGGCAAGGGAGAGAATGGTTCGCTGGAACACGATGTGTCTGTTCGCCTGGCATGTCCGCGTTCTGCGGGGACGAGGCTCTGTGAGTTTTGCCTCAAAACCATGGCGCATCACAACGCTGAACTGAGCGAAGCGGAACGCAGCGGACCGGAACCGTGCGAAGCGGAACGGAGCGAAGCGGCACGGAACGGAGCTGCATCGGAGCGAAGCGGCACGGAACGGAGCTGCACCGGAGCGGAACCGAGCGAAGCCGAGCAGAACGGCGCGAAGCGGCGCGAGACCGAGCGGAACGGAGCGGAACCGAGCGGAACCACGTGCGCCGCGACCGCGCAGCGGCCCCGCCAGCGTGCCGGTTAGTTGACTTGGCACACAGGGTGCGTAGGATAGACCTGCGTCGCGGCGGAGACCTTCCCCCCCCAGGTCCGTCGCGGCGTTTTTCTTTTCAGGCTGCCGTGCCCATCTCCAGGCCGCGGCACGACAGCGCGCGAGGGGTGGACACCGCGCTGGCGCGTCGGTCAGGCGAGCGACGACAGCGTCGCGCGCAGCTCGCCGCCGTCGAATACCCAGAGCTCGCCCGGTCGTCCCGTGGTCCAGGTCTCGTTCGCGGTGAGCGGGCTCGTCGCGACCACCGCGATCCGATCCTTCGGGGTCGTGACGGCCGAGAAGTCGACGCGGACATCGTCGTCCAGGAGCGTCGCGATGCCGAAGGGGGCCTTGCGGATGATGTGACAGAGCCGGGTTGCGCAGCGGGCGAAGAGGTGGCGCCCGTCGCCGAGCAGGAAGTTGAACGTGCCGTCCTGGCCGAGCTCGCCGCCGAGCGCCGCGATCGCTTCCCAGAGCTCGCTGGGCCGGCGCGGATAGCCGGGGAACGAGCTGCGGAGGCCCTCCAGCAGGTAACAGAAGGCGTGCTCGCTGTCGGTCGTTCCGATGGGGTTGAAGCGGCCCAGCGCGCGGCGCCGGACGCGAGGGAGCGTGCCGTTGTGCGCGAAGACCCAGTGGCGTCCCCAGAGCTCGCGCACGAACGGGTGCGTGTTGGCGAGAAGCACGTCGCCGCGGGTACGGCGCCGGATGTGGCCGATCGCGAGCAGCGTCTTGATGGGCGTCTCGCTGAGGAATCGCGCCAGCGGGCTCTCCGCGGCGGGGCTCGGATCGAGGAACACGCGCGCGGCGCGCCCCTCGAAGAACGCGAGGCCCCAACCGTCAGCGTGGGGACCGGTGCGGCCGCCCCGGTGCCGGAGGCCGTTGAACGAAAAGACGATGTCTGTGGGGACGTTGCACTCCATCCCGAGGAGCTCGCACATGCTCGCGGCTGGACCATATCACCCCGGGAGGGGGTCTGAGATCTCGACGGTGAGGCGCCGATGCGGCTTCTTCATCAGGGCCAGGCGGCGGCGCGGCCTCGCTCCTCGCCGCACGATCCTGGTCAGCGGCGCGATGCGCTGGCGCGGCGCGATGCGTCGGCGCAGCCTGGCGCCCGACGCGCGATCCCGGTCGACGCCGCGGCGCGATGCGCGGCGTCAGCGATCCGGCTCGCCCTGGAGCGACGCGCGCGGGATGGAGTGGACGAGATCGATGACCGCCTTGACCGTATCGACCGGCGTCTCCGGGATGATGCCGTGGCCGAGGTTGAAGATGTGCCCGGCGCGCCCGCCGGCCTCCGCGAGCACCGCGCGCGCGCGGCGCTCGGCGACGGCGCGCGGCGCGCAGAGCAGCAGCGGATCGAGGTTGCCCTGCACCGCACGATCGTACCCGATGCGCTGCCACGCCTTGTCGAGCGGCGTGCGCCAGTCGACGCCGATCACCGTGCCGCCGGCGTCGCGCTGCGCCTCCAGGAGCGCCCCCGTGTTCGTGCCGAAGTGGATGACCGGGACCCCGGTCGCCTCGAGGTCGCGGAGGATGTGCCGCACGTGCGGCTGCACGTGCTCGCGGTAGTCGTCGATCGAGAGCGAGCCGACCCACGAGTCGAACAGCTGCACCGCCTGGGCGCCCGCGGCGACCTGAGCGCGCAACAGGCGGCGGACGACCTCCGAGATCTTGCCCATCAGCGCCGACCACGCCTCGGGGTCGCTCCACATCAGCTGCTTCGTGAGCCGGTAGTCGCTCGACTTGCCCCCCTCGACCAGGTAGCTCGCCATGGTGAACGGCGCGCCGGCGAAGCCGATGAGCGGCGTCTTGCCGTCCAGCTCCTTGCGGATGAGGCGCACGGCGTCGAGCACGTAGCCGAGGCCCTCCTCGGGCTCGAACACCCGCAGCCGCTCGATGCCGGCCCGATCGCGCACGGGCTCGTGGATCACCGGGCCCTCGCCCTTCGCGAACTCGAAGGGGGCGCCCATCGGCTCGAGCGGCAGCAGGATGTCCGCGAAGAGGATCGCCGCGTCCATCCCGAGCCGCAGCGGCTGGAGCGTCACCTCGAGCGCGAGCTCGGGCGTCTTGCAGATCTCGAGGAGCGTGTACTTCTTCCTGAGCTCCCGGTACTCGGCCATGTACCGGCCGGCCTGGCGCATGAACCACACGGGCGTGACATCGGTCGGCTCTCGCCGGCAGGCGCGCAGGAAGCGATCGTGCATGGAAGGCTCCAGGAGGGGCCGACGGGACGCCGTCGGGACGCCCCTTCATGTCCGTTCAGCCATCGCCCGGCAATGGGTTTCAGCCCTTCGCCCGCACGTGGGTCGCCGGGAGCGCGGCGCGGCCCGGCACGAGGCGGCCCGGTCGAGGGGGCGGACCCAAGCGTCGGCTCCCCCGCCGTGTAGACTAGGAGTCTATGGCGCGTCCCTCCCGACCTCCCGGCTTTGACATGACGTACAGGCCCGAGAAGCGCATCGCGTTCGGGCCGCCGCTGAAGGAGCGCCTCCCGGCGCTGCTTTACCTGACCTTCGCCCTCGGCGTCTCGGCGGTGATCTTCTACGGCCAGAACGCTCCCTCGAGCTCCCGGATCTTCCAGTACGTCGTCGAGGGCGATCGCCACCGGCTCGTCTCCTCCAGCGTGTGCGCCATCGTCCTGTGCGCGAGCGCGCTGGCGATGGTGCTGCGCGAGCAGATGCGGGGGGTCGTCGTGCACCCGGAAGGGATCGAGCTGCGCGAGCTGCTCACCTTCGGCGTGCCGCGCGTGCGGCGCTTCGCCTGGTCGCAGATCGACCGGATGGCGGTGCCCTCCGCGCAGGCGAGCGCCGGCGGCGCGGCGGCGGTCAGCGGGACCGTGCCGGCGAGCAACATCCGGCTCGATCTCTGGGATGGGTCCCGCACCTGGCTGCCGGACGTCGGAGACAAGATCGCGCTGTCGGTGATGCTGGAGCGGGTCGCCCTGGCGCGGGCGATCCCGATCGAGGGGGGGACCGGGCTGATGGACGACCTCGGGAACCCCCTTCAGGACGACGGCTGAACGCGCCTGTTTCTGCGCGTCAGAAATCCCGCCAGGGATTGCTGACGCGCAGAAACAGGGCGGCCGCGAAGCGGACGCCGGGGTTCGGGGCGGAGCCCCGAGGGAACTAGCGCGCGCTCGCCCCGGCCTTCCGCTGCGCGAACTCCTCGCGCACGCCCTGCCGCAGCTCGGGATCGAGCAGGAGATCCGCGCACGTCATCGCCATGGCCTTGGCGGCGATCAGCATCGAGTCCTGGCCGGCGGGGCTCGCGGCGCGCGCGGCGAACGCGTGCTGGTGGCAGGTCGTCTCTCCCTTGCCGCAGATCGCGATCCACGGATGGATGGCGGGGAGCGCGTGGGACACGTCGCCCATGTCGGTCGAGCCGGTGCCGACGGCGGGGTCCATCTCGAGCGGCGAGCGGCCGAGGGCGCGCAGGTGCTCGCCGAAGCGGCGCGCCATCTTCCGGTTGTTGACCATGTTCTTGTAGCCCCCCTGATCGACGAGCGTGAGCTCGGACCCGCTCGCCATGGCCGCGCCGCGGGCGCAGCGCTCCACGATCGCCCGCACGCGGGCGAGCTCCTCGGTGTCGAGGGCGCGGACCGAGAACTCGGCGACGGCGAGCTCCGGGATGATGTTGACCGCCTGACCGCCGTTCTTGATGAACCCGTGCACCCGCACGCCGTCGCGGAAGTGGACGCGCTGGCCGTCGATCAGCCGGAAGGTGTCGAGGCAGGCCGTGAGCGCGCTGTTGCCGTCCCACGGCGCGAGCGCGGCGTGCGACGGCTTGCCGCGGAACTGGAGCTCGAGCCAGGCGCTGGCCAGCGTGTCGTGCGCGAGCAGGTCGCGGTCGAACGGGTGGAACATCATCGCGGCGTCGACGCCCTCGAAGGCGCCCGCCTCGAGCAGCCTGATCTTGCCGCCGCCCCCCTCCTCGGCGGGCGTCCCGACCAGATCGATGGTGCCGGCCACGGCCTCCTTCTGCCGCGCCAGCGCGAGGAACGCGCCGAGCGCACCCGCCGCGATCAGGTTGTGCCCGCAAGCGTGGCCGATCTCCGGGAGCGCGTCGTACTCGGCGAGGATGGCGAGGTGGGGACCCCCGCCCCGCCCGATGCGCGCGCGGAGCGAGGTGGGCATGCCGGCGAGCCCCCGCTCGACCTGGATGCCGCGCTTCTCGACGGCCTCGGCGAGCCAGGCCGCGGCCCTGTGCTCCTCGAAGCGGAGCTCGGGGTTCGCGTGGATGCGCGCGGCGATCTCGCGGAGGTCCGGGGAGAGGTCGTCGATGTCACGCTGGATGCGGCTCGGGTCGAGGTTCATAGCGGCGAGCGATACTACTCTGGATCCGCGTGGCTCGCCCGGGCCATGGTGGCGCTGGCGGAGGAGCTCCGCCGACGCCGCCCGGTGGTGACGCTCGCACGCTCGCGCGCCGCCACGCTGTCGGGACTTCTCATGGAGCCAGGACCCTCGAATGCACGGACCGCGCTGTTCTCCGCTCCTCTTCTGCTTCTGCCCCTGCCTCGCGGCGGCGCTCGCGCTCGCTGCCTGCGACGCGGCCCCACGCGCGCGCCAGGAGGCCGGGCCGGCCGCCTCGAGCGCAGCGCCTCTGCCGGCCCAGGCCGCTCCGCCGCAGGCCGGGCCCGCCCGCGTCGCGGTCGAGGCGAGGGCGATGGGCACGAGCCTGCTCCTCGCCGCCTACACGAGCGAGGCGATGGATGAGGCGGCGATCAGGGCCCGGCTGGACAAGGCGATCGCCGAGATCCGCAGGCTCGAGGGGCTCATGACGACCTGGCGGCCGGACAGCGAGCTGTCGCGGGTCAACGCGGCGGCCGGGAAGGGCGCGGTGGAGGTGAGCCCGGAGTCTCTTGCCGTGATCGAGAAGAGCCTCTGGATCAGCGAGCGCTCCGAGGGGGTCTTCGACGTCACCTTCGAGGCGATGCACGGGCTCTGGAAGTTCGACGAGGACATCGACGACAACGTGCCGCGCAAGGAAGACGTCGAGCGGGCGCGCGCGCTCATCGATCACAGGCAGATCAAGATCGATCGCGCGCGGCGCACGGTGATGCTCGGGAAGCCCGGGATGCGGATGAGCCTCGGCGGGATCGCGAAGGGCTACGCCGTCGACGCCGCGGCGCGGGTGCTGCGCGTGGAGGGGCTGACGTCGTTCTTCGTGCAGGCCGGCGGTGACCTGTACATCGCCGGAAAGAAGCCGGACGGGTCGCCGTGGAGAGCAGGGGTGCGGGACCCGCGCGGCAAGGACGCGAACGACTACTTCGCGATGATCGAGGTGGAGGACCACGCCTTCTCCACGGCGGGCGACTACGAGCGGAGCTTCATCAAGGACGGCAGGCGCTATCACCACATCATCGATCCGCGGACCGGATTCCCGGCGACCGGGAGCCGGAGCGTGACCATCTGGGCAAAGGACGCGCTGACAGCGGACGCCGTCGATGATGCGGCGTTCATCCTGGGGGCCGAGAAGGGGCTCGCGCTCGTCGAGTCGATCGAGGACTGCGGCGCGGTGATCGTCGACCGGAACAACAAGGTGTGGGTGTCGAAGCGGCTGGAGGGCAAGGTCGAGGTGCTGCGGCAGCCGACCGACGGGCTGTAGTGGTCTCGGCCCTGAGGCCAGGTTTCAGGTGTTGCGCTTTGCGTGTGGAGCCAATCGTGCTCTCGGAAACTTGCGGCGTGCGCGCGCTTTCCGAGGAGCTTCGGGCCATCCAACATCAAGGCGAATTCAATGTTGCAATTGCCCTTCTCAACGAGGGAGATGTCGATGCATCTGCTGGATATTGTGTTTTTGCAGATGCCAGGTGCCGCGAAGCGATAATCGTCGCTATGCAGCAGAGCGCCTCGACGAGCCCGATCTGATCCCGGATGCGGCCGCCGCCTTGGCGAGCGCCTCCACGCGCACGGGTTCAGGCGCAGGAGCCGCCTGCGATGTGCCGCGTTTCAGCCTTCGAAGAGCTCGTCCAGTGTCCCGGCCGTCAGGATCCGCTCGGCCCATACCGCGAGCCGCTCCCCGGACGCAGCGAGGACCTGCTCCCACCTCGCCTCGGGCACTTCTCCGAACCGCGCCCGGAGTTGGCGCAGCAGCACGGCTCGCTGGCCCTCGTCGAGCCCCGCGCGCCGCCCCTCATCGAGCGCTGCCTTTCGCTCGCGGGCCTTGATGGCCTCGATTTCAGGATTGCCCTTGCGCTCCAGCGCGCGGACGACCTCGCGCTCGGCCGCCGCGCCGTCGAGCAACGCGCGGACGGGGACCGGACGGATCAAGCACGGATCCTCGATGGTCGCGTCAGGCGCGAGCGGCACGAACCGCCCCTCAGCCGCCGACCACTCGGCGATCTCGTCACGCTTGACGAAGATGACGAAGACGCGGCGCACGCCCCGGGCGACGAGATCCTCGGCCTTCTCGCGCGCGTCCCGCATCGACTGCTCGTTGACGATCTCGAACGAGAGCTCCTCCAGATACCGGCGCCCGGTCGCCGGATCGGTCCCCGCCCTGCGAATGGAGAGGTCGGTGGCGAAATCCGAGCCCTCGGCGACGCGGGTGATGAGATCGGCCGCGCCGATGTAGCCGGGCCGAAGGTGCGGCGCGATCAGGAAATCCAGCCGCACCTGCTGCTCGGCGTGCGGCTCGAGCGCAGGCGTCGCGACGACCTTGCGCCCACGGATCAGCTCGTCGCGCGTCACCTCGGGCGCCACGAGGTGCTCATCGACGGCCGGGAAATGCGCCCGCTGCGGCTCCGCGGGCGGGAGCCTCACCGCCGCGCCGCCCCGGGCGGCCGGGGCGAGCAGGAGCGCGGCGCCGGTCGGCTTGGGATCCATGCGGACAAGGCTAGCACGAAGGCAGTCACACGAGCTTCGCCGCCGGGCCAGCGCGCGCCGCGGGGCCGCTCCCAGAGCGAGCAGAGGCGCGCCGTCACCGCCGGTCGCTGCCCTCACCGCCCCTTGTAGACCGGCTTCCGCTTCTCGGCGAACGCGCGCAGCGCCTCCAGCCGATCCTCGCTGCGCAGCGTCTCGTCGTAGTGGACCCGCTCGATCTCGAGCCCGAGCGAGAGCGGCACGTCATAGCCGTCGTCGATCGCCCCGAGCGCCGCGGCCTGCGCGATGGGCGCGCCGCTCGCGATCGGCTCGATCCACGCGATCGCGTCGTCGACCACCGGCGTCCCCTCGGGCGACACCCGGTTCACGAGGCCCCAGGCGAGCGCCTCGGGCGCGGTGAGCTTCCTGCCGAGCAGGATCATCTCCTTCGCCCGCGCCTCGCCGACGACCCGCGGCAGCCGCTGCGTGCCGCCCGCGCCCGGGATGATGCCGAGCGACGTCTCCGGCAGCGCGAGCTCGGCGTGCGGCGCCGCCACCCGGAGATCGCAGATCAGCGCGAGCTCCAGCCCCCCGCCGAACGCGACGCCGTTGATCGCCGCGATCACCGGCTTCGGGCTCCGCGCGAGCACCCCGAGGTCGGTCCGGTACAGGCCCACCTGGCGACGGACGTCGTCGGGGCTCATGCCCTGCCGCTCCTTGAGGTCGGCGCCCGCGCAGAACGCCTTGTCACCGGCGCCCGTGATCACGATCGCGCGCACCTCCGGGTCGTCCACGAGCTCGCGCCCGAGGCGGCCGAAGGCGAGCAGCGCGTCCCGGGAGAGCGCGTTGCGGCGATCTGCCCGATCGATGGTGAGCACCGCGACCGCGCCGCGCCGGTCGAGCTTCACGGGAGTGGCTTCCGACATGGAGCCTGCCTAGCCGACCGCGGCGGCGCGGCAAAGAGGCTCGCTCACTTGGCGTCGGCCGCCTTCTTGGCCTTGGTGCTCGCCGCCTCGAGCTTGCCAAGCCGCGCCCTGATCTCCGCGTTGTCGCGGCGCAGCGCCTCGAGCTCGTCCCGCAGCCGGTCGAGCTCGCGCTTGCCCGCCCCGCCCAGGTCGCGGAGCACCTCGCGGATCCGACGCCGCACCCGCCCGTCGAGATCGCGGTCGAGCTGCCGCTGGAGCGCGCCACGCGCCCGGCCGTCGCCGAGATCGCCCAGCGCCCGCGCGACGTCGACCCGGAGGTACGGATCCGGCTGATCGAGGAGCTCCTCGAGGAGCTCGCGCGTCCGCCGATCGCTGGAGAGCTTCGGCAACGCCATGATCGCCGCCCGCCGCCCCCGCGTCGGGACGCCGTAGCGCGTGCGGGCCGTCAGGTGCGGCACGGCGCGCTCGTCCCGCAGGTTGGCCAGCCCGTCGATCACGCCGCAGCGGATGACCTCGCCCCACGAGGGGCGATCCAGGAGATCGACCAGCGTCTCGAACCCCGAGCTCTGCCGCGTGGCCCCGAGCGCGCGCGCCGCCTCGGCCTGCACCAGGTAGCTCGCGTCGCGCAGGGCGAGCTTGCCGAGGACCTCCGCCGCCTTGGCCGAGCGGAAGCTGCCGAGCGCGCTCGCGACCGCCCGGCGCACCTTCGGGTGCTCCACGCCCGCGCTTCCCTCGAGCAGCGCGAACGCCGCGCTCGACTGGAGCGCGCCGAGCGCGGCCGCGGTCGCTGCGCGCACCCCCCAGAACTCGCTCGCGTCCGAGAGCGACTGCCCGAGCGCCCGCGCCGTCGGCGGGTCGTCCCGCCGAGAGAGCGGCTTCGCGGCGAGCATGCGGCCGCGCGCCGTGGGCGCGTGGGCGAGCTGCGCCCGCAGGAGATCGCCGGGCGCGTCGACCCGGACCTCGCCCAGGATCCTGAGGTCCGGATCCACCACCACGAAGCGAGGCCGCCGCGGGAGCGGGATGACGAAGGTGTGCGCCGCCTGATCCACGCGCCGCACCTCGCGCCGCGTGATCGAGCCCTTGCCCTCCGTGAAGCCGAAATCGAGCACCAGGTCGAACGCGAAGACGGGCGGCGTCGAGGCGTCCGGCTGGAGCGCGTGCTCCCGGCTGGGCTGCCCGGCCGCCTGCGCCTGCTTCACCGTCACGGTGCACTGGTCGCCCTCGATCTCGATCTTCACGTCGAGCTCGGGGTGCCCGGCGCGGAAGACCCACTGCTCGAAGAAGCGCTCCAGCGATTTGCCGCTCACGTCCTCGAGCGCGCGGGCGAGATCCCGTGTCTCCACGACCCCGCGCGCGTGGCGCGCCAGGTAGGTGCTCACCCCGCGCCAGAAGAGCTCGTCTCCGAGCTCCCGGCGGAGCAGGTGGAGCACGAGCCCGCCCTTCTCGTAGAGGTGTCGATCGAAGACGTCGAGCGGCGCGTCGTAGTCCTGACAGACGATGGGCCGCCGGTAACGCCCGCGCGCCTCGCCAAGGTACGAGTCGAGATCGGCCTTCAGGCCGTGATCGTACTCGTCGGCGCCGAGGTGGTGCTCCCGATAGACGTGCTCCATGAACGTCGCGAATCCCTCGTTGAGCCAGCCGTGCGACCAGTCGCGGCAGGTCACCAGATCGCCGAACCACTGGTGCGCGAGCTCGTGGGCGATGAGATCGTCCGACGAGATGTCGAGCGCCGCCCGCTCGTCGAGCAGGATGTGCTCGTACATCGTGGTGGCGGTCGTGTTCTCCATCCCTCCGAAGATGAAGTCGCTCACCACCACCTGCGCGTAGCGGCGGAAGGGATACTTGACGCCGAGCTTCTCGCTGAAGTGGTGGATCATGTCCGGCGTGCGCGCGAACGTGCGGCGGCCGTCCTCCTCGCGCCCCTTCGGCACGAAGTACGCGAGCGGGACGTCGAGCGCCGCGTCGTCGATGCGGGCGAACTCGCCCGCCACGAGCGTGAACAGGTAGCTCGGGTGAGGCTCGTCCAGCCGGTAGTGATAGACGCCCTCCTTCTGCGATCTCGCGTCGCTCGCGAGCTCGCCGTTCGACAGGCAGTACCAGCCCGGCGGCACCTGCGCGCGGAGCTCGGTCGTCTGCTTGATATGGGGCTTGTCGATGCACGGGAAGATGTGGCGCGCGTCCTCGTCCTGACACTGCGTCCAGACCTGGCGCGGGCGGTCGGGGACGTGCTCGTCCGGCTGGAGGAAATAGATCCCCCGGCGCGGCGTCGCCCGGTACCGGACCAGGATCGACACCTCGGCCTCGTCGAGCGGCACGGCGACGCGGATCGTCTCGCCGTCGTACGTGTGCTCGGCCGGGTGGAACGCGCCGCTCGCCGCCTTGCCCGCGCCGCGCTTGGGCTTCGCGGCGCGGCCGGCCCCGGCGCTGATCTCGACCGCCTCGAGGTCGAAGCCGATCGCGTCGAGCGCGATCTCGCGCGCGCCGGGGTCCACGCGGACCGCGTCGAGCCGCGCCGTGCCGCGGATCGAGCGCGCCTCGACGTCGAGGGCGAGATCGAGGGCGATGTGCCGGATCGTGAAGGGGCGCGAGCGCTCGTAGACGCGCCTCGTCCCGGCCAGCGTGAAGGGCCGCGACGCGGCCGCGAACTCGGACGACGACAGCACGGAGCCGCAGGCGCAGCGCGAGTGGAGCCGGTACTCTATGGACATCTCCGCGGAGTTTCCCCGCGCGGCGCCCGGCGCTGCAAGCAAGAACTCGTGCGCGGGGGCGGGCCGCCGGGCAGATCAGCCCGTCTTGAGGCCGTCGAGCACCTCGAGCGCCAGCTCGTACTTGCCGAGGGGCGGCATCAGGTAGGCCCCCTGCACCCGGTCGCGCACCGAAAAGAGCATCTCGCGGGCGATCTTCACCCCCTCCTTGCGCGCCTCGGGGCCGGCCGGCACCTTGCGCATGCGCTCGCGGATCTCCTCCGGGATCTGCATGCCGGGCACCTCGTTGTGGAGGAACTCGGCGTTCTTGTGGCTGACCAGCGGCAGCACGCCGACGAGCACCGGCATCCCCAGGTGATCGATGCGCCGCAGCACCTTCTCGAGCAGATCCTGGTGGAAGACCGGCTGGGTCATGATGATGTCGGCGCCCGCCGCGCGCTTCCGTTCCAGACGCGCGATCTCCTTGTCGAGGTCCTGGGCGCCGGGCTCGAGCCCCGTGGCGAGCAGGAACGACGTCTTGCCGCCCGGGATCGGCTTGCCGGCCGGGTCGAGGCCGCGGTTCATCGTGCTCGCCATGTGGAGCAGCCCGATGGAGTCGAGGTCGTAGACGGCGGTCGCCTCCGGGTAGTCGCCGACCTTCGGCGGATCGCCCGTGATGATGACGAGGTTCTTGATGCCGATCGCGTGGGCGCCGAGCAGGTGCGCCATCTGGCCGATGAGGTTCCGGTCGCGGCCGCAGACGTGCAGGATCGGCTCGATGCCGTAGCGCTGGACCAAGAGCGAGCAGAAGGCGAGGTTCGTCATCCGCGCCGTGGCGCGCGGGCCGTCGGCGACGTTCACGACGTCGACGCCGCTGTCGATGAGCATCTTCGCGGCGCTCAGCGCGCTCTCGGGGTTCAGGCCCGGCGCCGGGTTCACCTCGACGGAGACCACGAACTTGCCCGCGGCGATCTTCGCCGCGAGGGGGCTCCGCTCGCCGAGCGGCGTGGGCTCGAGCCCCGTGGGCGCGTCCATCGTGATGTGCGGGCGCGCGGCGACCTCGGGCGCGGCGCCGCCCCGGAGCATGCGGGCCGACTTGGCCATCCACCGGACGTGCTCCGGCGTGGTCCCGCAGCAGCCCCCGATCATCGCCGCGCCGGCCTGGATCATGCGGCGGGCGAAGACGTCGAAGTACTCGGGCGTCGCCATGTAGAGCTGGCGGCCGTCGACCGTGCGGGGCAAGCCCGCGTTCGGCTGCACGCAGAGCGGGAGCCCCGCGGTCGCCATCCGCTCCGCCATCGCGAGCGACAGCTGCGGGCCGTCGCCGCAGTTGACGCCGAGCAGCTCGACCCCCCAGTCCCGCAGCGTCCGCGCGACGCGCTCCGGCTCGCTGCCGTCCGCCGCGACGCCGCTCGTGTCGAACGTCATCGACGCGAGGACCGGGAGCCCCGGCGCGGCCGACCGCGCCGCGTCGATGGCGAGCTTGATCTCGTCAAGATGGCGAAATGTTTCAAGGATCAGGAGGTCCGCGCCGCCCTCGGCGAGCGCGCCGGCCTGCTCGGCGAACGTGGCGGACGCGGCGGCGAGGTCGTCGCGCGTGGCGACGCCGGGCACGAGCCCCGTCGGGCCGATCGAGCCGGCGACGTACGCGTCGCCGCCCGCGATCTCGCGCGCGAGGCGCGCGCCCGCGAGGTTGAAGTTGCGGACCTCGTTGACGAGCCCGTACCGCTCGAGCCGGAACCTGTTCGCGCCGAAGGTGTTCGTCTCGATGACGTTCGCGCCCGCCGCGACGTACTCGGCGTGGATCTTCTTCACGAGATCGGGGCGCGCGACGTTCAGCTGCTCGAAGTTCTGGGTGACGAACACCCCGCGCTCGTAGAGCAGCGAGCCCATCGCGCCGTCGAACACGAGGATCGAACGCCGGAGCGCGTCGAGGAACGGGGCCTCTGGTCTCGTGCGGGACATGGGGCGCATCGTAGGGGCGCTCCGGCTTCTCAGGAAGGGGGGCTCGACGCGGTTGACGGCGCGGCGAGGATCTCGGTAGGGCAGTTCTCGAGATGAGCACGCCCCGATGGCTTCAAGCATTCGCCCTGGCGGTCTCCGCCGCTGCTCCGCTCCTCGCCGTCCCTTCCGAGGCGCACGCCTGGCATCCGCCGGTGCACCGCTCGGACGCGGGCGTGGATCTCTACCTGTGGAGCGCCCGTGATCTCGGCACCTCGCTCGCCGCCGTCCCGTTCGTGCAGTTCGAGCCGTCGCCGGATCTGTTCATCAACCTGAAGTTCCCGCTGGCGCTCTCGTTCGACGGCCCGGGGGACTTCGAGGATCCGGGCCGCCAGTCGCGCGCCGCGCTCGGCAACCCGACGTTCACGCTCTACTACTCGGACATTGCCCGCAAGCTCACGTGGTACGCGGGCGGCCGCGCCGGGCTGCCGCTCGGCGCGGTCGACGGCTACGACTGGCACGTGGCCAGGGGCTTCAGCGCGTCGGCGATGGCCTATTACGATCTGCACCTCTGGGCGGCGAACGCGCTCCCGGTCGGCGGCCTGGGCGGCATCGAGTACCGCTTCGGGAGGTCCTTCGTGCTCCGGGCGGGCGGGGACCTCACGTTCTTCATCCCGGTGGGGGACGGCGTCCGGCGCGGCTTCATCGACGACTCCGACGATCTCGAGGCGGTGTTCCAGGCCAAGGTCGAGCCCGAGCTCCAGAGCCGCTCCGGCTTCGGCGGCGGCGTGGCGCTCCAGACGGTGTGGGTGCCGTCGTCGGTCTACGACGACCAGGGGCAGGTCTCGCTGCTGCCGTATTTCGTGTACGACAGCCAGAAGACCTTCTTCATGCGGGCCGGCCTGCTCTTCGCGCTGGACGAGCCGCTCGGGCCCGCGTTCGACCGGGGGCGGGTAACGTCCCTCTATCTGCAGTTCGGCGGGCACATCGACTAGCGTGCCGGCCGGTTCGAGAGAGCGAGAGATGAGCCGGACATGACCCGTCGCCGTGCCATCGCCTGGGGCGCCGCCGCCGTCGGCGTGCTGGCCCTCGTGCTCGTCGTGATCAGGCTCAACCGATTTCCGCCGGACACGACGCCCGAGGGCGCCTATCTCCGCATCGCGTACAGCATCGGCGTCAGCGATCCGCGCGCGTGCTTCTCGTACCTCGAGGACCGGGCGCAGCACGCGGCGTACACCATCCGCGACTACCGGCGGAAGGCGAGCGAGCGGATCGAGGCGAGCTACCCGGAGCCGGAGCGCGCGCGCCTGCTGGAGCAGTACCGCGCGCACGCGATGGCCGAGGACGGGGCGGACGTGTGGGTCGACATGGCCACGAAGCAGGGCTTCATCGCGCGCCTCCGGCGCGACCTGTCCGGCATCGGGAAGGTGGAGGTGACGGGCGAGCGGGCCACGGTCGAGACGGCGCGCGGCACGCGGTACCCGTTCCGGCGGAGAGACAACGGCATCTGGGGGCTCACGCTGTTCACCGCGGACCTCGTGGCCGAGGCCGAGCGGGCCGCGCGCGACTGGGACGTCGTGGAGAAGGCCGCGCTCGATTACGAGCGAGGGCGGTGAGCGAGGTTAGCGGACGAGCCGCCCGAACGCGTGGGGCCGCGCGCCGGTCTGCGGGAAGTACGCGGAGCCCGACGTGAGACTCCAGCTGTACCCGGTGAGGTCCCCGGCGTTCGCCTGGCCCGGGGAGACGGCGTAAAGACGCATGGTGCCCCTGCCCGCCCCGCCATCCGTGCTCCCGCCGCGGCACGGCTTGGTGGGATCGGCCGGCACCCATCGCGTGTCTCCCGTGCTCGGGTCCGTGGCGCACCCGTGGGCGGTGCTTGTCGAGTCGATGACCCGGAGCGAATACTGGGTCGTGCCGGAGACGGCGGGCTCGATGGCCGGCGCGATGGCGGTCGGGTACGCATCGACGATCGCCGTGTGTCCCGAGCCGCCGTCCGTGTAGTTGATGACCAGCAGATCGCCAGGCAGAATGTCGCCGATCTTCGAGATCCGCTTGAAGTGGTTCCCTGCGACCACGTGGCCGTACAGGCTCGCGGACGTGGGGCTCGTGGATCCCCACCAGCCGCGGACGATCGAGGTCGTCAGCGTGGGATCCTCGTGCAAGAGGGACAGGGTGAACAGCGACGCGCCCTGCGTGGCCCCGGTGAAGTTCGTCCAGTTGATGCTGCTCGGCGTCGCGAACCTGTTGGTGTCGAGGGCGTCGAGCACGAACGGCGTGTCGGCGGCATGTTCGACGAACGCGCGGGCTCCCACGAGGTGAGCCGGCAGAACCTCTTTCACCTGGAAGACGTGAGCGGCGCCTGTGCCCTCGCCGCGAACGCCATCGGCCCATGTACCGGCGATCAGCGTGTCTCCCGAGAGCGCTACACGAACATCCCACGTGTTCCACGTGGAGCTCTCGACCTTGCTCTGCGGCGTCCATACGCCGCCGGTCCTGGCGAAGATCCTCGGTCCCTGCCCGCCGTCGTGACTTCCGCCCAGGATCAACCTGTCCCCGGACACGGCGACGCTGGCGCTGCGACCCCAGCCGCCATAGTCCGGCGTGTCGACCTCGTTGCGGTACAGCATGGCCTGCTGGGTCCACGCGCCCTCGCTGCGCGCGAAGACAACGGCGGCTGTCCTGTCGGGGCCGCGCTCATCGTAGACGGTGGTGCCGACCGCCAGCGTCTCCGCGCTCAACGAGAGCGAGGCGCCGAACCTGTAGTGTGGTGTCGCTCCGATCGGCGGGTAAAGAACGGCTTGTTCGGACCAGGTGTTGCCGGCACGGGCAAATACGTGAACCTGACACGGACGATCCCAGCCCGCGTTGAAGTCAACCCCATCATCGCATTCTCCACCCGTGGCCGCGGTGTCGCCGTCCAGGGCGACGGTCGAGCCTTGGTCGAAGGTGTCGGTGCTGGGTACGAGCTTGGCCTGCTGCGCCCACGCGGCCCCGCTCCGGGCGAAGATGTACGCAGCGCCGGGACCATCATGCGTCAGGCCGCTGTCGTAGGGCGCCCCGACCATGATCGTGCTGCCCGATATGGCGACGGCATATCCGAACCAGTTGTCGCGGCGCGGGTTGTCCTGCGCGACGAGCTTTTGCTGCTCCTGCCACACGTTGCCGCTGCGTGCGAACACGTACGCAGCGCCGTGATTCGCCGGATAAGAGAAGGTTCCGACGACGATCGTATCCCCGTCGATGGCGACGGACGCGCCGAAGCGATCGCCCGGCAGACCATCGCTGGGCGTGAGCACGGCCGCCTGGGTCCACGACGCGCCGTCGCGCACGAACACGTAGGCTGCTTCGGCGTCCAGGCTGCCAACCACCGCGGTGTTCCCCGAGATGGCCACGGACCACCCGAAACCGTCGTTGCTCGCAGCATTGCTGGCGTAGAGCACCTGTTGCTCGGTGGCGATGAGCGGGTCGACCTCGAGCGGATAGGCCGCGCCGGTGTCGTCCACCACGATCGAGAGGCTCGCGTCGCTCAGCTTGATCTCCGCCGGAAGCACGCTCCCGCGCGCGTCCTGAACGACGAGATCGGCATACCGCAGCACGGCCGCGCCGGCCTCGTCCAAAAGCGCCACCGACTGGCCGTCCTCCGATAGCTCCGGCGAGAGATCCCCCCCGAGCGCGATCTCGAGCTCCACCTTGCCTTCGCCGTCGCGACGGCATGGAGGCGGCGAATCCAGGGAGAAGCCCTGCTCCAGCCCGAGGGGGCCGTTCAGGTACCACTCCGTGACGCTCAGGCCCGCGGACCGGGCTAGGTGCCTGAGCTCGACGCGGTTGTTTGATCCGCGCGGTTCGGCCGCGACGTCCAGGGGGACGAGCTCCCCCTCGCAGCCATAACGCGCGAGCTTCATCGTGATTCGACCCGCGCTCACCGAGCTCTCGCGGGTCACGGCGACGCCGGCCGACGTGAACTCGGAGACGAGGCCGTGCGCCGGATTCAGAGCGCTCACCCCGGCGCGCGCGCCCACCGTGTTGAGGCTTACATTGTACGCAGAAGACGCCTGTCTCTGAACTGTCGCGATGAACGCCGCGCGGCGCTCCAGAGACGCGGCGTCGGGCCCCTGCTGCCCGTGAGGCCGAGTTTCCTCGGCGCTGTCCGTGCTCGCTGGATCAACCTCCGCGCTGCACGACGTGACGGCGGTGATGCAAAACAAGAGTGCATGAATGGATGTTCTATGACGCGGCATGTGGCTCTCCCTGTCGGTGGTAGACCCTGACGGACCGGCGGCGTGTGCGGCGCCGGAGCCAATGACCCGAACTTGGATTGGAAGGCGGTCCACAGCGGCTCGCTGCTGTCGAGCGCCTTGCGGAGCCCGCCAGCGCACGAGCGCACGCGGATGGTTAGGTCACGTGAAGGACGGTCCCGTCCTTATTTGCCGTTCTCATCGTCCGCTTCGGTTTCGCGCGTGTCAAGGAGGGCAAGCATCGATGACGCTGGGGGAGGGCGCCATATCGATAGGCCGTGGTGTGAAGGTGGGCCCTTCAATGCGTGGATGTCAGACCGCCGCCGCACGGAATGCGACATGTCGACGGAACGAATAACGACATCCCCGGGCGTGACGGTGTGGGTGAGGGTCTCAGCGGGCAGCGCCGCCGAGGCGCTCAGGCGACGATCCGCTCCAGCTTGAAGTCGGGGACGGCTCGAATGGCATCGTAGTCCTCGTCGGCTGTCAGGGCGGTGGCGCCGAGGGAACGCGCCGAGAGCGCGATGAACACGTCATTATCGTCTCCTGCGCCGTCTTCGTGCCGAGGAGCTTTTGGGCACGATCCATCCTGGACTGGCACAGCTTGAGGTGCTTGTGCCGTGTCATGGTCATCATGGAATCGGACGATGCGCCACGCGCGGCGCCGACTCACCCCGTCGTTGTCCGCCCGAGCGCCTCGTCGACCGACAGCAGCACCTGCTCCCACTCGTCGAGCGCGTTGGGCCAGTGCGGCGAGAAGCGCAGCACGCCGTCCGGGATCGCGCAGGCGATCCCGAGGCGGGTGAGCTCGCGGTACAGCTCGACCACCGGGGCGCCGCCTGGCGGCCTCACCCCGAGCGAGCAACCCCGCAGCGCCGGATCTCCCGGCCGCAGGCTCTCCCATCCGCGCTCCCGGAGCGCCTCCTCGAGCGGGTCGAGGAACCGGTTCGCATGCTCGTGGATCCGCTCGACCCCGATTTGCAGGATCAGGTCCACCGCCGCCTCGAGCCCGGCGAAGCCCGCGGCGTTGAGGTTGCCGCCCTCGACGAAGTCGGCGCGCTGCCGGATCGGCCGGTCGTACCGGAGCTTGCCCGGGCCCTGGAGCAGGAAGCTCACCGCGTCCTCGTGGCTCAGCCAGCCCGCCACCGCGGGCCGCAGCGACGGCAGGCGCTCGCGGCGGATGTAGAGGAAGCCCGTGCCCTCCAGCCCCATCAGCCACTTGTGGCCGCCGCACGCGAGGTAATCGACCCCGGCCGCCTCCACGTCCACCGGCGTCGCGCCGACCGCCTGCACGGCGTCCACGCAGAGCTCGGCGCCGTGCGCGCGGCAGAGCGCGCCGATCGCCTCGAGCGGCATCCTGAGCCCGGTCTGGAACTGCACAGCGCTCACTGCGACGAGCCGCGCCCCGCGCTCGAGCTCGCCCTCCAGCCGGGCGAGGCCCGAGCCGCTGCCGTCCGCGAAGCCGCCGAGCGGCAGGAAGACGACCTCCAGGCCGAAGATCGCGGCCGCGCGCTGCCACGGGGTCACGTTGGCCGGGAACTCCCCCTCGAAGAGGATCACCCGGTCGCGCGGCCGCCAGGGGAGGCACAGCGCGATGTCCGTGAGCCCGCGCGTCGTGCTCTGGACCAGCGCGATGTCGTCAGCCGCCGCGGCGCCGATGAGCCGGCCGAGCTTCTCCCGCAGGCGGAGCCGCTGCGCGTACCACGCCGGGAACGCGGCCGCCCCCTGCGCGGCGTAGTCGTCGAGCAGCGCCATCATCGCGAGGCGCACCGGCCGCGACGGCGGCGAGATCCCCGCGTGGTTCACGTAGACGAGCGGCGCGAGGTGCGGGAACAGGCCGCGATCGCCGAGCTTCGCGGTGAACGCCCGATCCCTATCGATTTCGGCGGTGTGTCGCATCGGCTGGCTTCCCCCGGCGCTCCCCGCGGACCTTGGCGAGGTAGCGCGGCGGCGCCCCCTTGCCGGCCGCCGGCGGCACGAGGCAGTGCGGCTTCGTGCCGATGAGATCCCCGCGGCCCGCCTTGATCAAGGCCTCCCGCGCCTCGTCGTGGTGCGCCGGGTCCCAGTAGAGGAGCAGCGCCTTCTGGAGCTTCTTCTCGCGCAGGTCCTTGGCCGTGTACACCGGCTCCCGCGTGAGCGGGTCGATCCCCGTGTGGTACATGCAGGCCGCCATCGACATCGGCGTCGGGATGAAATCCTGCACCTGGCGCGGCCTCATCCCGCTCTTCTTCAGGTAGATCGCGAGGTCGACCATGTCCCGCAGCGTCGAGCCGGGGTGCCCCGAGATGAAGTAGGGCACGAGGAACTGGTTCTTGCCGGCCTCCTCGCTCGCGCACCGGAACTGCTCGGCGAAGCGCTCGTAGCTCTCGATACCCGGCTTCTTCATCTTGTCGAGCACGTCCTTCTTGTTGTGCTCCGGGGCGACCGAGAGCTGGCCCCCCGTGTGGTGCGCGGCCAGCTCCTCGATGAACTCGGGCGACCGCTCCGCGAGGTCGTAGCGCACGCCGGAGGCGATGAAGACCTTCTTGATCCCCTGCTCCTCGCGCACCGCCTTCATCAGCTTGAGCAGCGGGCCGTGGTCGGTGTTCAGGTTCTCGCAGACCTCCGGGAAGACGCATGAGAGCCGCCGGCAGGCGTTCTCGATCGCCTCGTCCTTGCACCGCATCTGGTACATGTTCGCGGTCGGCCCGCCGAGGTCGCTGAGCACGCCGCGGAAGCCGTCCATGCGCCGCAGCGCCCGCACCTCGCGCAGGATGCTGTCCGCCGAGCGCGACTGGATGACCCGCCCCTCGTGCTCGGTGATCGAGCAGAACGTGCAGCCGCCGAAGCAGCCGCGCATCGTGACGACCGAGTGCTTCACCGTCTCGTACGCGGGGATCGGCGCGTCGTACGACCAGTGCGGCACCCGCGTGAACGGCAGGTCGTAGAGCGCGTCCATCTGGCCCGTCTCCAGCGGGAACGCGGGCGGGTTGAAGTACACCGCCTCGGCGCCGTGCGCCTGGAGCAGCGGGCGGGCGTTGCCGGGGTTCGTCTCGAACTGGAACGCGCGCGACATCTCCGCGAAGGCGCCCCTGTCCGCGGCCACCTCCTCGTAGCTCGGGAGGATCACCGTCTTGCCGTCGGCGACGTAGCGCGAGCCCTCGATGTGCTCCCACTCGCCCTTGCGCAGGGGGACGGCGGTGCCCCTGACGTCGCGGATCGACCGGACGGGCTCGCCGCGCCGGAGGCGATCGGCGACCTCCCAGACGGCCTTCTCGCCCATGCCGAAGATGAGCATGTCGGCCTTGGCGTCGAGCAGGACCGAGCGGCGGACCTGGTCGGACCAGTAGTCGTAGTGCGCGATGCGCCGGAGCGACGCCTCGATGCCGCCGAGGACGATGGGGACGCCGGGGAACGCCTGGCGGCAGAGGTTCGCGTAGACGATCGACGCCCGGTTGGGGCGGAGGCCCACCTGCCCGCCCGGCGAGTACTGGTCCTCGCTGCGGACCTTCTTCTGCGCGGTGAGCTTGTTCAGCATCGAGTCCAGGTTGCCGGCGGTGACCCCGACCATGAGCCGGGGTACGCCCATCCGCAGGAGGTCGCTCGTGTCCTGGTAGCGGGGCTGGGAGACGATGCCGACCCGGAAGCCGCGCCCCTCGAGGAAGCGGCCGATGATCGCGGCGCCGAACGCGGGGTGGTCGACGTAAGCGTCGCCGTTGACGAGCAGGATGTCGAGCGCGTCCCAGCCCCGCGCGCGCATCTCCTCCCGGGTCGTCGGCAGGAAGGCGGTCAGGTCGCGGGGGGCGGCGCCGGCGCTTCGGCGGAGCTGGGTGAGGGGCACGGCGCCGTCACCCTACGGGCCGGGAGAGCGGGCGGCAAGGGGGCGGCCCCGGCGGGGGAGCGACGGGTGACCGCGTGACGGCGCCGGGGAAGCCCCGCGGGGCCGCGGCCGAGGCCGGCGCGCGGGGGGCCGGCGGGAGGGCGCAGCCCGCGTTTTCTCGGGAGAAACGCACAACTTGCACGATACCCGGCCAGCAGGTCACGGCTTCTGGTCACGGAGCATCGGATCTCCGGACGCGACATGAGGGCTGGCGCGCACCACGCACCACCGCGGCGGGCCGCGGCGTTTCACACCGCGTCAGTCGCTGGTGAGCTCATCAAAAAACGCTTCAAAATAAGAGGTTTTGGCGCGCGGGGGAGGGTTCCAAAACGACCCGGAAAGAGGGTCAGTAAAAATAATATGTGGAATCACGATCAGAGGATGACCTCCGCGCCAAACATCTCAGCTTCGCTGTGGTGCACGAGGTGGGCGTTCCCTTCCTCCGCGGGTTGCTCCGGGGGGTTGGCGTGGGGGCGAACGATCGCGAGGACGTGCTGCACGACGTCCTCCTCGCCGCTTACCGCAATCTGGAGACCTTCGACGCGAGCCGCCTGCTGCGCGCGTTGCAGGGGCGGCGCGACGAGGACGACTTCTTCGAGGACGACTTCGAGGACGAGGACCACGAGCCGGTGCCGCTCAGCGCGGTGCTCCCGTGGATCGGGGAGGGGCAGCCGCGGCGGGTGTGGGACTCGCTCTACCGGTGGCTCTACGGGATCGCGTGGCGGCAGGTCAGCCATTACCGCGACCGGGCCTATCGGCGCCGCGAGATCCCGGACGGCCTGCGGCTCACCGCGATCTCCGCCGGCGTCGACAGCCGGCCCCGTCTGGAGCAGCGGCTGGAGGCGATGGAGCGGGCCGAGGTGGTCGACGCGCTGCTCGCCAGCCTCGACCCGCAGCGGCGGGTCATGCTGGTGATGCACGACATGCTGGACATCCCGGTGGTGGACATCGCCCGGGAGCTCCAGATCAACGAGAACACGGGGCAGAACCGGCTACGGCTGGCCCGGGAGGACTTCCGGGCGGCGGTGAAGCGGCTCGACCCGGAGCAGCGGAGCGCGCTGCGCCTCGGCGACAGGCCGTTCGCCGCCGAGGCGACGACGCGCCGCCGGCCGGCCCCCCGCCGGCGCAGGCGAGGGAAGTGAGGCGGCGCAGCGCGGGCCCCCGCCGCTCGTCAATAAGGGCACGCCAGCACTTCCGGCGCGCTCGTGCCGTAGGTGCTCACGTCCGAGATGACGTTCTCTTCCGGCTGAAAGAGCACCTGCGCGCCGGCCGGCCCCGACAGCCAGCATTGCTGCTGGATGGATCGCGACTGCATCCCGCGCCAGGGCTCGCAGCGAGCCACCGTGCCGCCGCGGATCGTGACGTCGCTGGCCTCGATCCTGATGCCGGGAAAGGAGCCCGACGCGAAGCGCAGGGCGTTGTCGAAGACGAGCAGGTTCTCCAGGGTCACATCCTCTACCCGGGCCGAGGTCGCGGGCAGCGTCGTCCGCGAGCTCAGGAGCACGCCGTAGAGCGCGTTTCCCCAGGACCAGACGTCCCAGAACGCCACGCCGGCGCCTGCCTGCACGTGGACGCCATGGCTCCCGTTGTAAGCGAACTTGACCCTCTTGATCAGGATCCCCGTCGGACGTTCGTCCTCGATGGGGCTCGCGAGCACGACGCCGGCGCCGCCGTTGTGATGAAAGTAGCTGTCCTTGACCACGACGTTATCCGGCACCGGGCTCGGGATCCCGGGCCCAGGGGAGATCTGGGTGGAGATCCAGAGGCCATGCCCGCCGCTGACCGTGGTGGAGCCGTCGCCGGGATGGATCATGTTGTGGTGGACATGGCAGTTTCGCACGGTCACGTTGGCGGTGACGATCTTGATCCCGCTGGCGCCGATCGGGCCGTTGATGTTCCTGATCTCGCAGTTCTCCACGAGGATGGGCGGCGTGTCGTGGTACCCGGCGATGGACGATAGGTAGATGCCGCTCTTCGAGAAGCCATCCACGAGCACGTTCCGGATGACGCCCCCGGAGCCCCAGGTGAAGCCGATGCCCTCCAGGTTGCTCGGCTTGCAGGAAGGTAGCTGGGGAACAAGGGGCGAGTAGCGCATGATGACGTTCTCCACCTTGCAGTCCGAGCAGGTGTTCAGCTGGATGCCGCTGTTCGCCGTCCTGCGTGGCCCCTCCGTGACCGCGATCTGCAGATTGCGGATCCAGAGCCCCCGGACCGCGCTGATGATGGTCCCGTCCGGCTTGACGACCCTGGTGACCTGGATGGCCCCGGGGTACTGCTCCGGATTGCAGGGGATCGCCACGAGGGTCGCGGTCCGGGGATCGCCCGGGCTGGCCTCGGGAGACAGCTCCGGCCCCTCCAGGGTGAGCGCGTCATGGTGAGGCCGCAGCGGGGTGCGCAGCACGTAACGCCCGGCAGGGAACGCCACGGTGCGCCTGCTGGCGCTCAGCGACGCCGCGCACTCGATGGCCGTCGCGATGCCCGGGCTGTCGTCGACGTTCGTGCTGCGGTCGACGGATGCGTCGGCGGAGAAGGGCGATTCCGCCGGCCTCGCCAGGTAGGGCAGGACGTCGACGACGCCGTCCGGGTCGACGGAGCCTGGCAGGCAGCAGGCCGCCCCCTGGCAAGCATTCAGGTCCTCGTGCAGCGTCCTCGTCCCCAGGCAAACGCCGCTGGCTGGGCAGAAAGGCCCCGTGCAGATCGGCGATTGCGTGGCGTAACCGGGGCAGGCGATGCCGGTCGTCTGGTCTGCCAGGAAGGGCGGCTCGGTGTAGGGTAGATCAAGGCTGCAGAAACCCTGGGAGGACACTGCGCGCTCCTCCGGAGGAGGGTGATATCCCCAGCCCGCCTCGGAGCGGGCGGTGCTGGCCGGGGGCAGCGTCGCTCCGGCTGGAGCGGAGGCGAGCGCGAGCAGGGCTCCGATCCAGATCTGCAAAAACCGCTGGTCCAATAACACACATTCCTCCTCTCGGACGAGGGTCGATCCGTCGCTGTCAGTCACCACCAGGAGCAAGGAGCGAGCGCAGAAGTCGAGCGGAGCACCGCTGTGCCAAGGAGAGGCTCACCTCCTCCGGGGTCGCCGCGACGCGAGCACACCGATGTCCCGCTCTCCGTGTCCGGCCTGAGCGATTTTCATGAGCGGGCGCGCCGCGCGGCGCGGCGGCCCATCCCGGCGGGCGCGGAGAGAGCGCACGTCAACGCCAGGGACGCTGAGCGCGCTGGCTCGCCGTCAACGGCCAGCGAGGCTGTCCGTGACAGTTATTTTCGAGAGCGACATGCCCGTTGCGGTGAACGCGCCGGAAGCACCGTCGCACATGCCCGCGGGGATGTGGTCGCGCCCACGATATGCCACGTGGCTTGTCATGCTGAACGCCTCTGCGCAAGCGCCGCGTCCGAGCGCTTCGCGGCGTCCCGCCGAGGGCGATCGGGGGAGAAGAGCCCGCGACGGCCGGGCGAGTTTCGTGAAGGACGGGCGCGCGCTCCTGCTCGTGGTCACTCGTAGTGGACCGACTCCGCCGCGTTGCTCCGCCCCGCGCTCCGCGCGGGATAGAGCGACGCGAAGAGCGCCACCGCGGTCGCGCCGAGCGCCGTGAACAGGCCGTACTCCGGCGGGATATGGAACTCGACCTCGAAGGTCGACACCGTGCGCAGCGCGCCGAGCGCCGCGGAGCCCAGCGGGATCCCGAGCAGCACGGCCAGCGCGCCGCCCAGCGCGCCCACCAGCGCGCCCTCCATCAGGACCATCCGGCGGACCTGCCCCGCCGTCATGCCGAGCACGCGGTGCAGCGCGAGCTCCCGGCGCCGCGCGTGCAGCGCCAGGACCATCTGGTTCGCGACGCCGATCGCCGCGAGCAGGGTCGTGAAGCCGAGGATCATGTCGAAGATCACGAAGTCGCGCCCCGTCGCCTTCCGGCGGATGACCTCGATCTCGGCCCCCGTCTGCATCCGGACGTCGCGCGCGCGCGGCACGTCGGCGAGGAGCTCGGCCCAGGGCGGCGTCGCCGAGCCGCCCCGCGCCGCCGCGGCGCCGGTCCGGGGATCGGCGAGGGCGATGGTGTGGCCGATCGCGGTCGCGTACGGGGAGATGACCGGGAAGTCGGACGCGTCGATGACCGCGTACGTGCGCAGGTTGCGGTACGCGCCGGCCGCGTGGACGTAGCCGAGCTCGTCGGTGATGCCGACGACCTCGAGGCGGCGCGCGCCGGCGCGGCCGCCCACCTCGAGCAGGTCGCCGGGGCCGACGCCGAAGCGCCGGGCCATCATCGTGGAGACCAGCGCCTTGCCCGGGCCGAAGCGGCGGGCGAGCGCGATCGGCTCGGCGCGGCCCGTGGCCTCGGCGAGCGCGAGGAGCTCGTCGGCCGGGACGGCGTAGGCGACGTTGGGCCACGGGGTGCGGCTCGAGAAGCGCGCCGCGACGAGGCGCTCGGGCAATCGCGGCAGCAGGCGCTCGGCGTGGCCGAGCGGCTCGTCCGGGTAGAGGAACGCGTAGGGCGCGA
Source organism: Sorangium sp. So ce302 (assembly GCF_051530145.1). GTDB lineage: Bacteria > Myxococcota_A > Polyangia > Polyangiales > Polyangiaceae > Sorangium > Sorangium cellulosum_B. The sequence goes on from NZ_CP150326.1 coordinate 12,594,979, forward strand.
GGGCGCGGCCGGCCCAGGCCGAGACCTCCTGCTTGAGCGCCGCCGTGGCGATGTGCAGCGCGAGCAGGAGGGCGAACACCATCATCACGCCGCCGACGCTCCAGGCGAGCTCGTGGCCGCTGTGCTCGACCCGGCGCCGCAGGAGGAGCCGCTCGGCGGCCCAGCGGCGCGGCGCGAGGCGGACGGCGAGCGCGCCGAGGCGCGCGACGAGGTCCGGGACGAAGACGATGGCGGCGAGGAACGCCGCGCACGCGAGGCCCGCCTCGAGGACGAAGAAGGCGAACAGCGGGACGGACTCCTGGAAGAACGGGCGCAGCAGGCCATAGACGAGCACCATGAACGGCAGCGCGAGCAGCGTGACGCCGCGCATGCGCCGCCGCTGCTCGGCCCCGCCCTCGACGAAGCGCGGGCGCAGGGCGCGCGCGATGTCGAGGCGGAGCGCGTCGCGCACCGGGCGCAGGACGCCGAGCAGCGCGGTGAGGGCGCCGGTGCCGCAGACGAGCAGCATCGCGCTCCAGGGCAGGACGATGGCGTTGAGCGGGATGCGCGCGCGGCCCGTCGTCGTGATGCCCGCCTTCGCGGCGAGGTACGCGAGCGGGATCGACCCGAGCAGGCCGAGCGCGGCGCCGCCGACGCCGAGCAGCAAGGCCTCGAGGACGAAGACCGCCGCGACCTGCGGCGGCAGCGCGCCGGCGCTGCGCAGCAGGGCGATCTCGCGGCGGCGGCGCTCGACGGCGACGTTGAAGGTGAAGAAGACGATGAGGGCGCCGACGAGGAACGCGGAGAGCGAGCCGAGGCGGATCGCGGACCGCATGATCTCGTAGTCCTCGTGGGTCTCCTCCTGGGCGTCCTCCGCGTCGATGGGCTGCCCGTCGGGGCGGAGGCCGCGCAGGGTGATGGTCTGATCGGTGAAGACGGGGAGGTCGGGGTTGGTGACGGCGCTCCTCGCCTCGACGGCGCGCGTCCCGACGTCGAGGATGAGGACGACGTTGACCGTGGCCGTGCCGAGGGCGACGCCGAGCACGGCGGCCATGGCGCCGAAGCGGTCGGCGCGCAGGTTGCGCAGGGCGAGGATGCGGACGAGCGGCTGGAAGAGGGCGCGGAGGAGGAGGAGCATTCAGATGCCGAGCTCTTTCAGCCGATCGTGGACGGCGGCTGAGGTGACGGCGGGGCCCGCGAGGGCGGCGTCGTGCAGGAGCAGGCCGTCGCGCATGAAGACGACGCGGTGGGCGCGGGCGGCGTCCTCGGCGTTGTGCGTGACGAGGAGCATGGCGCTGCCGGCGTCGCGGAGGGCGTCGGCGAGCAGCGCCATGATGCGGCGGCCGGTCGCGACGTTGACGTTGCCGGTCGGCTCGTCGGCGAGCACGAGCGCGGGGCGGCGGACGAGGGCGCGGGCGATGGAGATGAGCTGCATCTCGCCGCCGGACATCTGCGAGGGCAGGTGCTCGGCGCGGGCGCGCATGCCGACGCGATCGAGCATGCGCGACGCGGCGTCGTGGTCGGGGGCGGCGCCGTCGATGAGGTAGGGGAGGACGATGTTCTCGTAGCCGGTGAGGGTCGGGACGAGGTTGAAGAACTGGTAGACGATGCCGACGCGGCGGCGGCGCAGGAGCGTCCGCCCGTGCTCGTCGAGGGCGGCCATGTCCTCGCCGAGCACGCGGATCTCGCCGCGATCGGGCGACTCGAGGCCCGCGACGCACGAGAGCAGCGTGCTCTTGCCGACGCCGGAGGGGCCCATGATCGCGCACATCTCGCCGGCGTGGATGTCGAGGTCGACGCCGCGGAGCACCTCGATGGGCGTCGCGCCGAGCGCGTGGGATTTGTGGAGGTTGCGGACGCGGAGGACGGCCTCGTCGGAGGCAGGGGTCGAGGGGGTGCTCATGGGCGTGCGCGGTGCCGGGCTCATCCTGTGCTGAAACTTCGAATGAAGAAGAGCTTCATGCTGCTCGGCGGTGCGCGTTCCCCCGCGCACGGGGAGAACATTTCCTGAAGGACGGCCAGGATGCGCGTGAGGGTCGCTTCATGCCTACTACTGCCATTCGGTCTCGTCGAAGCGCGTCGGCGTGGGCGCGTTGAGCACCGGGTCGACATCCTCGGTGCGCAACCGCTGAGCGGCTTCGGCCCAGCCGCTTCGACGGGACTTTCGTGCGGCGATGATGATCGTATTGCCATGCACCTCGATCTCGACCTCCTCTGTCAAGCCTGCTTGCTCGATGAGGGGCTTCGGGAGCCGGACTCCCCTGGAGTTGCCGATGCGGACGAGGCGGGTTTTCATGGTCAGCCTACGTGATCACACGTACCTACCGAGGCAGGCGCCGTCAAGGCGACCGGGACGGCGCCGTCCGTGCGTGGCCGGAGGACTCGCCGATCCGTCCAGGGGGCGCCGCTCGTGTAGGGCGAGGCGCGAGCGCTGCCCCTCGCGACGCCGACCTGACGCATCCCCTCGAATTTTCGGGAAAATTCACAGGGAGGCGGGGAGACGGGGAGTTAAATCCCACCAATCTCCCCGTCTCCCCGCCTCCCTGTTCAGTTTTTTCGTTAAAAACCCGAACAAGATGCCGGGATTCGTCAGGACGCGGTCAACCTCTCGCGGCGCGCCTCATTCACCGACACTTGGGTCAGCGCGCGGACAAGGGCTGGATCTTCACGTCGGCCACGCACAGCTCCACGTCAGCCGATGGTCCGTAAAGCTTGAGCTCGACGGCGGCAGGCGCCGCGTTGAAGCCGAGGCCGAAGTTGCCCGCGAGCTCGATCCAGCGCCCGTCGGCGGCCACGATGGTGGCGAGCGAGAGGTCTCGCGGCGCTTGCCCTTCCTCGGTGATCGTCAGGGCGGCATTGACGGTCTGGCCGCTGGCGCCGCCCACACGTATCCAGCTGGAGAACGTGAACGGGCCCCCTGCGGAGAGCGGCTCCACCAGGGCTTCCTGGCGGAGCCCGTGGCTCGTCTCGGTCCGTCCGCTCACGCAGGCTGCAGCACCTTCGCGCTCGCGCGCGGCGCCCACGCTGAGCTCCCCGCCCGTCGCCGCCCAGCTTGCGTCGCCGCTCGCGAAATCTCCGTTCTCGAGGACATTGTCTCCCACGACGGAGCGCAGACCGCGCAGCCCGTCCAGCGTGCCCTCGTAGGCCGGCTTGGCCACATACTCTCGGTCGTACAAGAGCGCGTCGTCGGGGTCGCCGTCGTCGTTGATCCAGGAGTGCTTGTCGGTGAAGCCCCAGAACGTCACCGCCTCGCAGGCGGGCTCGGCCACGCAGGCGCCCACGATCTGCTGAAAGGCCACGCGCTGCGCCTGCCAGCGGCTGTCGCGCGTGCCGGGCAACAGGAGGGTGCGCGCGTCGAGCTCGCTGATGTTGACCTTCAAGCCCAGGTCCGCGAAGCGGCGGATGTTCGCGCGGAGGTTGCTCTCCGCCGGATAACGATGAATCGAGATGTGCGACTGGAAGCCGATGCCGTCGATGGGCACGCCCCTCGCCAGGAGATCCCGTATCATCTCGTAGGTGAAGTCCGATTTGGGCCCGATGCGCTCGATGCCCACCTCGTTGTAGAAGAGCAGGACGTCGGGATCGGCGGCGCGCGCCCAGCGGAACGCGTCCTCGATGTAGGTGGGCCCGAGCTTCCGCCAGAAGATGCTCTCGGTGTATTTGGAGCCGCTGTTGATATCCACGGCTTCATTGACGACATCCCAGGCGCGGATGCGGCCCCGGTAGCGGGCCAGGGTCGTCTCGATGTGGCTCTTCAAGGCGGCCCTCAGCTCGTCCGCGCTCATGTCCTCGTTGAGCCAGGACGGGGTCTGCTGGTGCCAGACGAAGGTGTGGCCCTTGATGGCCTGCTCGTGCTCCTCGGCGAACGCGACGATCTCGTCGGCGTCCGCCCAGGCGTAGCTGTCGGCGGTCGGCGCGAGCGGACCCCACTTCATGGCGTTCTCTGCGGTGACGTAGTCGAATTCGCGGGCGAGGATCTCCCGATACACCGGCTCGTCCCGCAGCGCGCTCGCGTCTACCGCGGCGCCCAGGAGCTTGCCGGCCGCTGCGGCTGCTTTGCGCAGCTCCCCGAGCTCGTCCCCGCCGGTTCCACCGGTGCCGCCCTCACCGCCGGCTCCGCCAGTGCCGCCCTGGCCTCCGGCTCCACCGGCGCCGCCTTGGCCGCCGGCTCCGCCAGCGCCGGCATCGCCGCCGGTCCGCCAGCGCCGGCGTCGCCCCCGGTTCCGCTCGCGCCCCCCTGGCCGCCGGCTCCACCCGCACCGCCCTGGCCGCCGGTTCCACCAGCGCCGGCGTCGCCGCCGGTTCCGCCAGCGCCGCCCTGCCCGGATGCAGCCGGAGCGGGGTCGTTTTCCCCGCACGCAACCCCCGCCATCAGGAGGCATGCCACCAAGCTCACAACGCGCGGCGCAGCGCCGAATCTCGCGGGACGCTTACGCTCTTCGTTCTGGAAGACTGGCCGGCTGTCGGGGAGCACGATGTCGCGGCGCGGATGGGTCATTGGCGCGTCCTGGGCTTTCGCCCTGCCCGGGCCGGGCGAGGGGCGCGCAGGATACCAGAATCGGTTGTGCCCATAGCGATGGCCGGGCGTTTACGGCGCAGCAGCCTGCTACTCCGCCCAGAGCACGGACAGGTCGAGCTCGATGGCCTCGAACGGCACGACGCGAACGCGCGCGGCGTCGCGGTAGACGGCCGCGGGTCCCCAGCGTCGCGGCGCCGGCCGGGGGAGCACGTGCAGGGTGCCGCCGACGAGCTCCGCCTCCTTGTTCGGCGGGACGGCGCCGAGGTCGGCGTACGTGGCGCGGCGCTGCTCCTCGGCGGGCCGGCCCATGGGCGAAGCCTGCCCGGGGGCGGGCGGCGAGGCAAGGCGGTGAGAGCAGACGAGGTCGGCGCGCCGGTCGGGGCGGTGACCGGGGCAGGGCTACGACCGCGATCACCAGGGCGAGCCCGAGTGCGTGCGGGTTTCGCTTACCGGGAGATCTGGGAAGGCGTCCAAGCGCTCGGGTGGCGTGATCCGGAGCCTGGTGACGCGCACTGGCAGGAGCCCCGTCGAGCCTCTTAAGGATCATCTCGACAAGGATGTGAGGGTGTCGATGCGGACGATCAAACAGATCATCGCGGCGCGCGCATCAGAGATCGTCGAAGCGTGGGCCAGCGAAGCGAACAGGGCAGCGGCGGCGCGGGGGCTGGCGAGCCCCGAGCTGACGAACATGATGCCCAAGTACGTGCGGACGCTCGAGCGCGGATGGGACGGGGAGGAAGTGCGCCGCGAGCGAGACGAGCTCATCGAGAGCCATCTGTCCTCACGCTTGCGTGCTGGCTTCAGCCTCGAGGAGGCGCTGGAAGAGTTCGCCATCCTCGGGCGCGCGATCGTGCGCACCTGGGCCATCGCAGCCGCCGATGAGCAGCCGAGCTTGGAGGAGATCGAGCGCCTCTTCGCCGAGATCCACGCCCGTTCCGTGTTCATAGCGCGAGCGTTCCGGCAACACCTCCTGGAGGACGAGCAAACCGAGAAGCGCTACCTGCGGCTGCTCCATGACCCGTTCTTGCAGCCTTTCGGCGGAGAGGCGCCCCTGTCGTCGGGGCGTTTGAGGAAGGTCCTCGAGGTCGTCATGGAGTCGATGGAGGCCGATACGGCTGCGCTGCTGTTGCACGACATCAGGACCGGGAAGCTGGAGATGGTCGCTTCGGTGGGCCTGGCCGATGAGCCGTTCGTCGAGTACGTGCGAACCGTCGACGCATCGTCCTTCGCAGGCGCCGTCGCCTTGCAGGACTATGCGATGTCGATGCGCGACGTGGAGACCACGTTGCTCGACGTGCCGGATAGACTCCGGCACAGCGGCATCCATTCGCTGCTCGGCATCCGCCTCCCGCCGCAGCGTTCTCTCATGGGTGTCGTGTACATCGGCCTCCGTGAAAAGCGGACGTTCACCGCCCGTGAGACGCGGCGCATCGCGGCGGTCGGTGAGCGGCTCGCGCTCCACCTCGATAGCGCCAGACTCTACACGGAGCTGCTCGATCAGCTCGGTGCCCTGCGCGTCGCGCGCGAGCTACGAAACCAGTTCGTCTCGGTCCTGGCGCACGATCTCCGCGGCCCGCTGTCGGCCGCGAGGATGGCTGCGACGCTGCTCGCCGCGCAGCCGGACGCGAGCGGGCCGGGCGTCGCGAAGCGGGTCGAGGTCGTCGTCCGCAACCTGGATCGGGCGGACCGCATGGTGACCGATCTGCTCGACGCCGATCGGATTCACGCCGGCCGGCGTCTCTCGGTCACGCTCGAGGAGTGCAACCTGAGCGAGCTCGGCCGCGAGCTCGTCGACGAAATCGCGGCCGATCACCCTGGCCGCATCGTGCTGCATGCAGACGGGGGCGTCCGAGGGATCTGGGGTGCCTCGGAGCTGCGACGCGCGCTCTGGAACCTGATCTCGAACGCGCTGAAGTACGGCGCGAAGGACGCGCCGATCACCGTCGCCATCACGAAGCCGCGGGACGGGGTCGAGGTGAGCGTGCACAACGAGGGCGCGCCGATCCCGCCGGAGGCGCAAGAGACGCTGTTCGATCCGTTCACGCGCGCCGCAGGCGAGCACGGCGCACACGGATGGGGCCTCGGTCTGATGCTGGTACGCGCCTGCGCCGAAGCCCACGGCGGGAGCGTCCATGTGGACAGCGCTCCCGGTCGCGGCACGACGTTCACGATGCGGCTGCCAGCGGACGCGCGGCCGGCCCAGGGCTGTACGTGAGGCGCTCCGCTCGTCTCCGCCGGCCGCCTTGAACAGGCAACCAGCTACGCCGGCTCTCGGAGGTGAAGCCGGGGCGTGTCTTCGCCGAGCGAGCACAAGCGGATTTCCTGGCCAGGATGTCTCGATGCCGAGCCCGAGCGCCACTTCGACGTGGGCTCAGCGGGCCAGGAACCATGACCGCGGGATCAGCCAGGCGGCCGGCGGACGCCCAGGTCGACGAGGCGTGGCATCACTTCATCCTTGAAGTACGAGAACTCGCTGGTGTAGTCGATGAATCCGAGGGTGAGGCCCCGGACGCCCGTGTCACGGATGCGCCGGATCTCCTCGGCCACATGGCCCGGATCGCCGACGATCGAGTAGTGCCCGTGCGCCGCGGCGAATCGCTGCCGGAACATGGCGTAAAACTCCGGGGAGAAGGACTGACAGCCCATCCCGAGCAGCTGCATGAGGTTGTCGGTCGCGGGCCAGTCGGCCATCTCGCGGGAGAAATAGTCGTGGTACTCCTCGGCCTGCTTCCGGGTGGGACGACAGACGATGCAGGCCGTCGTGTACACGTCGATGGAGCGACCCGCGCGGCGCGCTGCCTCCTTGACCGTCGCGACCTCCTCCCGGCACGCCTCGGGAGAGACGAGGATGTTGAACAGCAGATCGCAGCGCTCGATCGCGAAGGCCCGGCCGGCGCTGGACGTCCCCGCGTTCATCAGGGTGATCTTGCCACGCGGCTTCGGCTCCCCGATGAGCCCGGGAAGGTCGAAGAATTTGCCCCGATGATGGCCGGGCCCGTTTGCCGTCCACAGCGCGCGCATCACGTCGAGCCAGTCCTTCGTGTACTCGTAGCGCTCATCATGCTCGCGCAGGGGAATGCCGAACATCTCGAACTCTTCCTTGTCCCAGCCGGTGACGATGTTCAGGCCGACGCGCCCGGGGCCGATGTGGTCCATCGTGGCCAGGTGCTTCGCCATGACGATGGGGTGCACGAAGGGCGTGTGCACGGTCGTGAAGACCTTGATCCGCTTCGTGATCGCGAGGATGCCCGCCGCCCAGACGATGGGGTCCAGCGTGGCGCCCTGAGGGTCGGATTCGCCGCCGTAGCCCTTCCAGCGCGCGAACGGGATGTGGAAATCCAGGCCCGCCGCCTCGGCTGCGAGCGCCAGGTCGCGGTTGTTCTCCCAGGTGGGATACCAGCGCTCGGGGACCTTCGACATCGAGTGGCCCGTGCCGTTCGGGCCGAACATCCCTAGCTCCAGATGCCCGCCCTCCGCTGCTGCTCCTGCGATCGGTTTCATGGCTGATCCTCCGGCCGGCATCGTCTCACGCCCTGCGCTGCGCGCGAAAGAGGGCACATGCGGCCGAGCGCGGCGCAGCTCGCGCGAGCGCGTTGCCTGCCTGATCCACGCTGGACGACCGGTATATCGACGTGCTGTGTGGGCTCGGGCGCGCGCTCCTGGCGGGACGGAATGCGGCGTTGAATCCGTTCAGTGGTCAAACTCAGGTCTTTGCGAGAGGCCAGATCATGGATGCGCTGCGGGCGCTGGACGCCTTGCCCGCCGAACAGAGGGCGGCTGTTGCGCTCGTGTGAGCTCCAGCAGACGCTCGGCAAGAGCTGAAGGCTCTTTGCACCGGGCGGATCGTCGCGACCCGAGGAGAGAGATAGAAAGGAGTCCCACGATCGAGAGCGCGACTTCGCGGTGCCGAACCTGCGCGCACCGCAGCGCCGCCTGACGCGCGCACCGACGGGCGCGGCGTGGTATCCTGGGACGGATCCAGCGCGCCTGGTGATCGCAGGAGGGGACCCATGGGGGACAGCGGGAACACAGGGCTCGGCGCCCCCGAGCTCGCGTCGAACGAGGTGTTGAGCGCGGTCGCGGCGGGCGCGGCGACGCTCGCGCAGGGGGCGCACGGCGACGGCGTGCGCGCCTTGCAAGAGGCGCTCGGCGCGATCGGCGAGGCGATGAAGGCCGACGGCTCGTTCGGGCCGAAGACGCACGCCGCCATCGTCGCGCTGCAAGCCGCGGAGGGCCTGCCGCAGACGGGCATCGTCGACGCCGCGACGATCGCCGCTCTCGACAGGCGCCTGGCGGCCCGGCGCACGGTGGCGCTCGACGAGGCCATGGCCAGGGCCGCGGGGCTCAGCCCGGAGGAGGTGGCGGCGCTCGGCCGCAAGGCGACCGCGGTCCAGGCGTCCGCCGCGGCCTCGCGCCACGATCAGGGCTATTTCACGGACGCGAAGGGGCTCCCGCGGGTCGTGCCCGGGGCCGAGCCGGACCCGGACTCGCCGCCGCCCGCCGTGGACTCCGTCGGCGACAGGCCCGCGACCGCCGCCTCCGGCGCGCTCGCCGCCGATCGGAGCGCGCGCCTCGACGAGGTCCGGCGCGCGCTACGGGGCGACGCGCGCGGTCTGGCCGCGCTCGACAGGCTGCTCGCCGCGGGCCGGCTGCACGCGGAGGCGCTGCTGCCGAACCTCGCGACCATGGCGGGCGTCCGGCGCGATGGCAGGCTCGTGCTCGAGGGCGGCATCGATCCGCACCTCGTGCTCGCGCAGGCGATCCGGCACGTGGACAACCCGCTGCGCGTCAAGCAGGGGGCGCGCCACGGCACCTGCGGCGCGGGGACGATGGAGTACGTCCTGCTGCGCGCCGACCCGGCCGAGTTCACGAGGATTGTCGACGGGATCACGCGGGAGGCGGGCGAGGTGACGCTCCGCTCCGGCCGCGTGCTCAGGATGCCGCGCAACGCGATCTCGCGCGACGCCTCGGGCCGCATCGACATCGACCGGCTGTTCCAGTCCGCGCTCATGAACCACGCGACCCTGATGAGCTGGATCTTCGATTACGACAACCCCGAGGACAACGACTCGTTCTGGGCTGCTCTGGGGGGCGACTCGCGCGTCCCGCTCGGCAATTTCACGAGCCTGTTCCAGGACATCATGGGCGGCAGTTATACGAGCGTGTCGGCGCTGCTGCGCAGCGGCGCGTCGGTCGCCGACGATGTCGCCGGGGCCCTGGGGCGCGGGGAGAAGGTGCCTGTTCTTATGAAATGGGAGGGTGGCTACCACTGGGTCGCGGGCGAGAAGATCGAGAGGGGGGCGGACGGCTCGCCTGCGTCGGTGATTCTGCGCAATCCTGCGGGGTGGGACAGCTGCCAGGGCATCCCGCCCCGCGCGCCGCTGCCGGAGGGCTGCGGACGGTTTCGCATGAAGTACGCCGATCTTGCCGCGCATATCCACGGCGCGACCATCAGGGGATGAGCCTCGCGGGGACGCGGGGAGGGCAGCCCCGTCTGGTCATTTCTTCAGCGGCTGTGCCGGCGACGCTGGCTCCACGATTGACCTCCGGGACGCCGGTACCCCGGCCGGTCCGGGGGGCGTCGCTACGGAGCGCCCTTCACTTTGGTGGGTTGATCTTGGGGAACGACAGGACCTCGGCCGTCGTCAACACGCCCAGGCCTGCGTTGTCGCGGGTCCTGCCGCCGACGACGTAAAGCATGTATTTGTCTTCCTGATTGTTGCCCTTCATTTTCCTCAAGCTCGTCGCGGGGGAGTGCCTCGGGCTATTGAGCTGCGGGAGCACATAATCGTCGGAGGAGATGAACCTGGGATCTCGATGCCGGACATCAATGATATCGATCCGGCGGAGCGGCTGGTCAGGCGGACATGCGCCGCCCGTGCAATTCGCGTCGCCTCCGATCAGCAAGAGATACTTGTCGTCCACGTTCCGTGCGCCGAACCGGGTTCGGCCCACGCCAAAATTGTCATACAATGTCCACTTGTCTCGCGTGATGTCATACACTTCCATGGATCGGAGCGACTTGCCGGTGGATGAATCGCCGCCGGATATCGCATAGATGGACGTTTCCCCTCCCCGCGCGACAGCGGCACAGCCCAGATGGCTCCGCTTCACGTTCATGCTCGCCACCTGCTCCCATTTGTTATGCGTGATCGAATAGTAACGGACGATCGAGAGGGGGCCTTGGGAGGTCGAGTTTCGTCCGCCCATGATATAGATTCTCTTTTCGGCCTTGCCGCCGCACTCGTTGCCTTCGCATATCTCCACTCCGACCGCGCAGCAATCCCCCGCCTTGAGATCGGGGTCGAGTGATGAACTGGACAGGAGGTTGAATTTGTACGTGTCTGCGTTGAATGAATACACCGAATCGGTGTCGGAGTCATCGCATGCAAGATAGTGTTCGTCATCGAACTGGATGAATCCATTCGTGCTTGTGAACCACGGCATCGCCACGGCGTCGTCCGTCCCTCGGTTTTCCCACTCCTGCTGGGATGGCGGCTTCGTCAGATCCAGGGTGTACACATTGTGGTTCATCGGCGTCGGCGGCGACGGAGGGCCGTTGCCCAGGCCGCCGAAAAGGACCAATTCGTTCTTTTTCTCGTTGATGAACGATGTGAGATGCCGATACCCTTGGCCGTTCGGCAATACATAGGGTTGGATCCGGAATTGGCCGTCGATTACGGCGCGCGTGTCGGCATGGCCAGGAGCTGCTGTTGCCGTGACAAGCGCCAGAAAGGTCGCCGGAACCAGATTTTTGAAGAGCATAGTTAACCCCCCCCCATCCGTATGGCAGGGACGAGTGGCCGAGCCTCCAGCGTCCTGCCTTTGGAAGCGATCGCAATGCGCATACCAGGAAACACGGGCGCAGGCGAGATGTGGTCAGTGGTTGGGAGATCCGCTCTCGTCGCGCCGCGTGTATCTGGACATTCGGAGGATGTGCGCGCGCGTGACACTGATTGCAACATGCTCCCGGAAAGTGAGCAGACTCGCGCCCCGGTGCGCGGGGCTGGCGCCGCCCCTGTCAACCAGGGAACGCCCCGGCCGGCCTGCGCAACCAAGCACCGAAATGGCGGCGGCACGGCGCCCCAGACGGTCATTCAATGCACCTTGTTGCGCCGAGCACGGAGGGCAGGACCAGGGGCCCGCCCTCCATTCTCCGCGCTCTCTCTCCACAGAGCTCCAGCGGAAGCCTGTCTCTCCCGACATTGGGACAGAGAGAGCTGTCGATGGCGGGCGCTGACCCCGCGATCCGTGGTCGGCCGGACGATTCCGTGACGCTTCCGGCGGTGCCCTCGGCGCGTGCCGCAGGAGGCAGCGCAAGCCGACTCCTCCCCGACCCGATGCAGCCCGGACCACGCCCCCGACGAGCAACCCGCGCCTGGCCAGGGCGTACGCGGGCGACCAGCCACTTGCCGCGACGCTCTCCGGCGACACCATGGCGGAGCCGCCGACGCCACGGGGAATCGCTCTGTGTTTCCTTCCCCCCTCATCGTACCCTGGGCGCCGCGGCCATGGATCTCTACCCCTCGCTCCTTCAGATCGTCAGGATCCTCCTCTCGGAGGACGATGACGCGAAGGCTCCCGAGCTCGTGCTCCGCCGCGTCCTCGAGGCCACGGGCGCCGACCGCGGCTTCATCGTCGTCCGTGAGGACGGCTCCTACGAGCAGAAGTTCGCCGTCCACTTCGACAAGGCGAGGATCTCCGACAAGGAGCGCAAGTTCAGCCGCGGCCTCGTGCGGCAGGCCATCGAGACGCGGCAGATCGTCCACCTCTCCAGGGACGCCGACGAGCCGCGCTCGTCGCTCCTCAAGAGCCTCGAGGAGTCGGGCGCGTCCGCCGCGCTCGTGGCGCCCCTCGCCCACGGCGCCGATGTCTATGGCGCCGTCTACGTGGAGTACAAGTCCCGGGCCGCCAGCGACGAGGCGCTCCGCTTCGTTGCCGAGTTCGCCGAGCTCGCAGGGCTCTTCCTCAAGCGGGCCCTCGAGCGCGAGGCGCTGCGCCGCCGGAGCCAGCGCCTCGAGCGCGATCTCTTCGCCCGCTACGATTTCGAGGGCATCGTCACGCAGGACGCCAGGATGCTCGCGCTCCTCAAGACGGTCGCGCAGGTGGCCGACTCGGACGCGACCGTGCTCGTCCGCGGGGAGACGGGCACCGGCAAGGAGCTCATCGCCCGCGCGCTCCACGTGAACAGCCCGCGGCGCAGCAAGGCCTGCGTCACGCTGCACACCTCGGCGCTGCCGGGCAGCATCCTCGAGTCGGAGCTCTTCGGCCACGTCAAAGGCGCGTTCACCGGGGCCGACCGGGACCGCGTCGGGCGGGTCGCGTCGGCGCAGGGAGGCACGCTCTTCCTCGACGAGGTCGCGGAGATCGCGCCCGAGGTGCAGGCGAAGCTCCTGCGCTTCCTGCAGTTCGGAGAGATCCAGCGCGTGGGCTCCGACCGGACCGACAAGGTCGATGTCCGCGTGATCGCGGCGACCCACCAGGATCTGCCGGCGCTCGTCGAGGCAGGGAAGTTCCGGCGAGATCTGTACTTCCGGCTCAAGGTGATCGAGATCGAGATTCCGCCGCTGCGCGAGCGCGCGAGCGATGTCCCGCTCCTCGTCGAGCATTTCCTCCGCACCTGCTGGAAGCGCCCCGGCGAGCGGCCCCGCTTCACGGAGCGCGCCGCGCGGGCGCTCCGCGAGCATGCTTATCCGGGCAACGTGCGCGAGCTCGCCCACGTGGTGGAGCGCGCGTGCATCCTGGCGACGGGGCCGGAGCTCGACGTGGATCTGCTCCCGTCCGATGTGGCTCGGCCAGCAGGCCCCGGGCCCCTGGCGCCGCGCTTCTCGCGGCTCTCCGCCGACGAGCTCGAGGCGGCGCGCGAGGCGGGCGTCGCCGAGCTGGAGCGTGCGTTCCTCGTGGCGCTGATGGATCGGCACGGGGGGAACGTCTCGCAGGCGGCGCGGGAGTCCGGGTTCAACCGGACCTACCTGCAGAAGCTCCTGGCGAAGCACCGGGTCGCCGGCGCAGGCGGCCGGCGCCCTGCCTTCGATGGGTGACGGACGCCGCCGGCCTTTGAACCGCCAAGCCGGATGCGCCGGTCTTGACCGGCGCGTCCGGCCTGGTGGTTCGCTCCCCCGGCCGGCTTCCCGCAATAGAGCTACCAGACGCTCGGGAACCTGCCGGAGCCCGAATGGCTCACCCACAAATTCTTCTGAGGAGGCACTTACCCAGGCATCGAAGGGGCCGCCTTCACTCCACAGCCTGCGAGAGCCTTCTCGCGTTTCAGCGCCTGCGGCGGCGCGCGAAGAGGGCGCCCAGGGCCACGAGGGCCGCGAAGCCGCTCCCGCTATTCTCCGCGGATCCGCGTGCGGCGCGGCAGCCGTCGCCCGGCTCTTCGCCGTCGCCGGAGCCGCCGGTGCCGCTCACGCCACCCATACCGCCCTGACCGCCGGAGCCGGCCATTCCACCGGCGCTGCCTGCGCTTCCGCCCTCGCCTGCGCTTCCGCCCTCGCCTGCGCTTCCGCCCGCGCCTGCGCTTCCGCCCTCGCCTGCGTTTCCGCCCTCGCCTGCGCTTCCGCCGGAGCCGCCGGAGCCGCCCATTCCGCCGGACCCGCCCGCGCCTGCGCTTCCGCCAGAGCCGCCGGAGCCGCCCATTCCGCCGGACCCGCCCGCGCCTGCGCTTCCGCCGCTGCCCTCCGGGGTGACGCCGCCCTCGTAAATCTCCGTGCTTGCATGCGCCTCGGGGTCGCCGTCCCCGGACGAGCAACCTCCCAGTAGCCCCCCGAAGACCAGGACGCGATTGCCATTGAGCAGCACGGACGACGGAGAGCTGCGTAGCCTGCTCAGGTTCGGCACCATCGACCAGCCATTCGTCACGGGGTCGTACACCGCGGCGCTCCGGAGGTCGCACTGGCTGCCGCCCGTCCATTCCGTGCCGCCCGCGATGAGCACCATTCCGTTTCCGAGCAGCGTGGCCGTATGACGTCGGCGCGCGACGTCCAGGGGCCCGGTCATCGTCCAGTCATTCGTCGCGGGCTCGTAGACCTGCGCGTGCGGGACGTGCGGCGCGCCCATGACCAGCACCCGACCATCACCGAGCAGCGTCGCCGTGAAATCGGCGGGCGGCATGAGCAACGCCTGCGTCGGCGTCCAGGTGTTCGTGGCCGGGTCATACCGATCGGCGCCGTTGCCGCTCACCACGAGCACGCCGCCGTCGAGCAGCCTCGTCGCCTGGTGCCCGGAATGCGCGAAGGTCAGCGTCCCCGCCGGGGAGAACGTCCCCGTGGCCGGGTCGTAGAGCTCCGCCGTCGCCGGATTGCCAGCGCCGCCGCTCACCAGCACCTTCCCGTTTTGCAAGAGGACCGCCGAGTGCCCCGAGCGCGAGACGCCGAGCGAGCCCGTCGCGTCCCAGGATTTCGTCGTCGGATCGTAGAGCTCGGCGACCGCCGTCCCGCCGCCCACGACGAGGATACGATCGTCGGGGAGCCGCAAGAGAGCGACGCTCGGATCGTGGTGCGCGACCATGGCGCCGGTGAGCGTCCACGTATCGCTCGCCGGATCGTATGCCTCGGCCGTCGACGGAGAATCACCGCCCACGACGAGGATCTCGCCGGTCGAGACCCGGATCGACGCGGGCTTGCGGCGCGCCTGCGAGAGCGACGCGACGCTGCTCCAGGCGTTCGTCGCCGGATCGTAGAGGTCCGCGGACAGGGTATCGTTCCAGTCGTTGTCGTGCCCGCCGGCCACGAGCACGCGGCCATCGGCGAGCTCGGCCCACGTGCCGTCTTGCCGCGGCACGGGCATGTTCCCGGCCGGCGTCCACGGGGACTGGCAGCCGACCGGCAACGCCCCGACGCAAGCGCCCGCCTGGCAGACGCCGTTCGCCGTGCAGCCGTCGGCGCTGCCGCAAATGGCTCCGCTCAGCGGCGTGCAGGTGCCGTTCGCCGACGCGCCAGCGCTCACCGCGCACGCGTCACACGAGCCCGCGTCACACGCGGTATCGCAGCAGACACCGTCGACGCAGAAGCCGCTCGCGCATTCGCCCGCGAAGAGGCAGGAGTCGCCCGGGGCCGCGAGGGTGAGCCTCTCGACGGTCGCGCTCCCGCCGCCGGCCACGAGCACCCGCCCGCCTGCGAGCGCCGTGGCGGTGTGGTGGCTCCGGTCCATGTTCAGGTACCTGCCGAGCGACCACCTCCCGCTCGCCGGATCGTAGACCTCCGTGAGCGCGCCGCCGCCGGCGATCAGCACCCGGCCATCGGCGAGCGGCGTGGCCGTGTGGTTGTGGTGGGTGACGTTCATCGGCGTCGCGGTCGTCCAGGTATCGCTCGCCGGATCGTAGAGCGCCGCGCTGCGGTTCGTGGAGGAGAACCCCTCACCACCGTAATCGGTGTAGCCGCCGGCGACGAGCACCTCGCCATTCGCGAGGAGCGTCGCGGTGTGCCCTTCCCGATTCTGGATCGAGCCCGCGGCGGTCCACGTGCCCGTAATCGGATCGTAGATCTCCGCGCTGCCGATGGGGTCGCCGGATGCGTCCACCCCGGCCACCACGAGGACCTTGCCGTTCGGCAGCAGCGTGGCCGTATGGGAGGAGCGCACCTGCGCCAACGGGCCCGCGTCGGTCCACGTATTCGTGAGGGGATCGTAGATCTCGCTCGAGCCCATCACCCACTCTTCGAACTCGCCGGCGGCCACGAGGATCCGGCCATCGGGCAGGAGCGTCGCGGTGTGGCGCTCGCGCGGCGTGACGAGCGGCGCGGCGAGCGTCCATGCATCCGCGGCGGGGTCGTAGATCTCTACCACCTCGGTCACGCCGCCGGCCACGACGACCCTGCCGTCCGGAAGGAGCGTCGCGGTGTGGCCGGTGTGCCGCGTGCTCATCGGCGCGACGAGCACCCATGTATTCGTGGCGGGGTCGTACACCTCGGCCGTCTCGCTCGCTCCGCCGGCCACGAGGACCTTCCCGTCGAGCAAACGTGTCGCCGTGTGCCTGCTCCGGGCGACGTTCATCGGCGGCGCCATGTCCCAGCGTGGCGCCGTGAGCGCGGCGACAGCCGCCCCGATGCCTTGCTCCTTCACGCGGCTTCGCGGGGTATCGGCCTCATCGCATCCGAGCGCCGCAGCGAGCGGCGCGACGAGGATGACGGGGGCGAAGCGGCGCAAGAACAAGGCTGAACGCATGCTCGACGATAGCAATCTCGATGTTCTGGCTGTCAAGAAAAATGGGCTCCTCCGTAGAATCTGAGGGAGAGGGGTGAAGTCATTCCCGCAGTCCGTTGACCACGCGATGGATACCCTGCCTCACTCTCACCTCGCCAAAGTCGATGACGATCGCGAGCTCGAGATTCGAGAGCCGCGGGTAGGTGAGGGCGCAGGATAGGGGAGTTCCCCTGCCGCCCGCTCGGGAGCTCCTCCCCGAGCGCGGCCCCCCTTTCACCGAGCGCCGCCGTGCTCCGCGAGCCACTCCTTCGCCGCCGTGAGCGCGCGCTTCGCGTACTCCCCCTCTTCGGCCGCATAGGCGTCGCGCGCCTGGGACGCGAGCTCGACCGCCCGCTTCCGGTCCCGCGCCGATCCCCAGAGCGCCCGGGCCGCGTGGAAGCGCGTATCCGCGAGCTCGATCGGCGAGACGCCCTCGCCCTTCGCCGCATAGATGGCGAGCGCCCGCTCGGCGAACGGGCGCGCCTTTCCCGGCTCGCCCTTCTCGTTGTAGGCGCTGGCAATCCCGGTGAGCATCGCCGCGACCGCATGCGAGCTCGGGCCCAAGGCCTTCTCCTGGATCGCCGCGGCGCGCTCGAGGCGCACCAGGCCCTCGGCGTACCTCTTCTGCGCGACGAGCGCGCTCCCCAGGTTGCCGAGCGAGGCGGCCACGTTCGCGTGATCCGGGCCGAGCGCCTTCTCGCGGATCGCGAGCGACCGTTCGTAATAGGGCGTCGCCTCGGCGAACTTCTGCTGCATCTCAAGGACGGCCCCGATGTTGTTGAGGGATGACGCGACGTCGGGGTGATCGGGGCCGAGCGCCTTCTCCCGGATGGCGCGCACCCGCTCGTGAGCACGCCTGGCAGCGTCGGTCTCGCCGAGCATGACGAGCGCATTGCCGAGGTTGTTGACGGAGGCCCCGAGAAACGGGTGATCGGGGCCGAGCGCCCGCTCCTGGATGGCGATGGCGCGCTCGATCCGGGGCAAGGCATCTCGGTATTTGCCCTGGGTGTTGAAGAGGCGACCCAGGCTGTTGAGCGTGAGCGCGACGCTCGGATGAGAGGCGCCGAGCGTCTCCTCTCGGACGGCGAGCGCTCGCGTGTAGGCGCGCTCGGCGTCATCGAAGCGCTCGAGGTGGAGGAGGACGGTGCCCAGGCGGCTCCACGTCGCCCCGACCTCGGGATGGCTCGGGCCAAGGGCCTTCTCGAGGCCGGCCAGGGCGCGCTCGACGTGCTGCGCTGCCTCGCCGTACTTCCCCTGCTCGTCGAGCACGCTGCCCAGCGTGCCGAGCAGCCGCGCGCTCGCCAGCGTGTCGCCCCCCGTCCGCTCGACCGCGCCCTCGGCGGCCAGCTGCAGCGCGAGCGCGTCGGCGTGCCGGCCTCCCAGGTAGCCGACCACGTAGATGAGCTGCGGCCATGCCTCCGCCGCGAGGGCGTCGTCCCTGGCCCGCGCCGCCGCGCGCAGCGCCTCGCGGAGCGCCGCCTCCGCGGCCGGGGCGTCGTGCGCGTCCCGCGCCGCGCGCCCTAGCATCAACAGCGCCTCCGCCTCGATCGGGGCGTGGTCCGCCGCGCGGGCCTCGTCGGCGAGCGGCCGCGCGAGCGCGAGCGCGTCGCCGAACTTGCCGGCCTCATCGAGGGCCCTGACCTCGGCAAGGCGACCCCGCAGCGCGTCGATGCGGGCCCGCGCCGCGGCGTCGGCGGGCGGCGGGATCGCCGCGGTCAGCGCGCCCGCGTCCGCGCAGCGCTCGAGGCCCGGGAGCGCGAGCGACGCCTCGATCGATCGATCGAGCACCTCGGCGTCCGCCCCGTGCGCGAAGAGCGCCGTGAGCGCCCCCATCTCCTGGCGGCGGCGCTCCAGGCACAGCGTCCGGAGATCGAGCAGCCCGGCCGACTGATCGCCCCTCACATGCGTGGCCTCGCACGAGTCGGCGTACATCGCGACCCACGCGCGCGCTCGATCGCCCAGCGCCTTCTCCACGCGCCGGTACGTGTCCTCCGCGTGCGGCCGCCCGGTGCCGGCGAACGCTGCCCGCACCTTGGCCATCGTCGCCTCGTCCCAGACGCCCGCGAGCCTCGCCTCGCCGCCCTTGCAGAGCCTGTCCGCAGGCTGCCGCGCGAACGCGAACGCGAGCAGGCCCGCGAGCGCGAGCCCCGACGCCGCGACGAGCCCGCGCCTCCACGCCGCCGCCGGATCCTTCGATAGATCGGCGAGCAGCGCGTCCATGTCGGGGTATCGAGCGTCCCTGTCGACGGAGAGCCCGCGCTCGAGACAGCGGCGGATCCGCGCCGGCATCTCGGCCCCTCGCGGCGGCTCTCGCACCCGCCCGAGCGCCACGTTCTCGCGCAGCTCGTCGTAGGTCGTGCCGGCGAACGGACGCTCGCCCGCGAGCGCCTCCCACAGCGACACGCAGAACGCATACTGATCGGCCCGCGCATCCGCGGCCTCTCGCCGGTGCTGCTCCGGCGCCATGTAGACGGGCGTCCCCAGAAACGAGCCCGAACGCGTGAGCGCGGCCTCGATCCCCGCCTCCGCGCCGCCGCCGCCGGCCTCGCCCTCCGCGAGCCCCGCGAGCCCGAAATCGGTGACGCGCACGCGGCCGTCGGCGCCGACAAGGACGTTGTCGGGCTTGAAATCGCGGTGCACGAGCCCCGCGTGGTGCACCTGCGACAGCCCTTTGCCCGCCTGGAGGAAGGCCGCCACGACCTCCGAGGCGGGCCGCCGCTTCTCCGCGCAGAACGCGCGCAGCGTCCGGCCGTCGACGTGCTCCATCACCACGCGCACCTGCCCGGCCGAGGCGTCGACCTCGTGCACCGTGACGACGTTGGGGTGCTTGATCCTCGCCATGGCCTGCGCCTCGCGGACGAGCCGCGCGAGCGCCGTCGCCGCGCCCGATCGCCCCAGCACCTCGGGCCGCAGCACCTTGATCGCCACGTCGCGGCCGAGCACGTGATCGCGCGCTCGCACCACCACGCCCATGCCGCCCTCGCCGAGGCGATCGAGCACCTCGAACCGGCCGAGCTTCGTGCCCGGGCGCAGATCGAGCGACGCCTCGGCCCCGGGCGGCGCCGGAGGCACGGGCGCTCCCCCGTCCGGGACGACAACCGTGCTTGCGAGCGGATCGATCGTGACGCTCGAGGACACGTGCTCGTCGCGGGAGGTCGACTGCCTCGACGGGGGCTCGTCGGCGGTTGTGGAGCGCGACCGCGGCTCCTCCGAGAGCAGCGCCTCGCAGCGGGTGCAACGCGGGTTGAAGGGTGAGTTCTCCGCGCTGCACCCCGGGCAGATGATCACGCTCTCGCCCAGGCTCACAGGACCCTGTGTAGCATGCCGCGTCGCGGCCTGCGTTCCCTGCGTCGCCCTCTCTCGGGTGGTGGGGTACTTTGACTGACGGTGGGTCCTTTGAACCGCCAAGGCGCCGAGGGCGCCAAGGATAATCCCAATCATCTTGGCGTCTTATGGCGCCTTGGCGGTTCCGTCATCCCGGCAGGGCGGGGGAGAGGCGACTACCAGCAGGTCGGCTGACCCTGGCAGCACCCGGGCTCCCCGGGCTCGCAGGTCTGCTCGTCGCAGTCCGCCAGGCAGGCATCCCGCTCGGCGGTGCACAATTCGGGTTCTTCGCTCGACCGGATGCAGGCCAAGAAGAACCTGACGCACCGGCCCTTGCAGTTGATCAACTCCTGGCTCGCCTCGCCCACCTCGACGTCGGGGGATGGCTCCTCGGCGACCTCGACCTGACAGCCGAGCAGGGTGATGCTCGCGAAAAGCGACGCGAGAAGGATGGACATCGATCGTTTTGCGACGTGAGTGAACATTCGACTCTCCTCGATGGTGACCGGACAGGTGGAACTGCGATGTCGTTGACGTCGACAGGAGCTCACGGCGAGCGGCCCTCTGCGCGTCGACCCGCGCGCAACGTGCATTGCCCGTGGGTTGAAGCGGCGCTGTCGGCGAGAAACGAAGCGTCCGGCGAAAGGTTTTGCAGATGCCATGCCACGGCGAGCGGGCCGGGTGTCCGTCGGCGAGCTCCCGCGTTTGCGCCGAAATCGAGGCGTATCGTTCCCCTGTCTCCGGAGCTGAGCACGAGGCTGCCGAGCCCCCTGTCTCTCTGGAGGAGACACCTGTTCCTCGCGGAGAACAGCGCGCCGGCTCGCGGCGAACAGCCACGACGTGAACTCATCATCCGATGAGAGCGTCCTGAGCCCCACTCCCCTCCACCAAGAGAGAAGCGCCTTGCACGGCGAGGATCAGCCGCCGAGCCACCGCCGCGCGAGCTCGAGCGTGCGGGCGTTGTCGGGGACGTGCTCGAGAAAGCGCTCGCGCCAGGCCGGGTCGCCGAGCTTCTCGGCGCGCGCGAGCAGGGCCGTCCTGGCCGCGCTGATCGCGGCGGCGGCCTCGTCGTGCCTACCGCTCGCGGAGAGCACCTCGGC
The DNA here is from genome assembly GCF_051530145.1 of Sorangium sp. So ce302. Lineage (GTDB taxonomy): Bacteria > Myxococcota_A > Polyangia > Polyangiales > Polyangiaceae > Sorangium > Sorangium cellulosum_B. Next base: position 12,616,081 of record NZ_CP150326.1, read on the forward strand.
GCAGGTCAGGCGGACGAACGACTCGCCCTCTTCGATGGTTCCGAACGACTCCAGCGTGGCGTTGGCGTCGGCTGCTGTCCGGACTGCGTCGTCGATGCGGCCGAGTCCGAGCAGCGCGCGCGCGAGGACCGCAAAGGCCTGCACGCCGAGCGTCGGTATGCCGGGAGCGAGCGAGATGGCAGCGCGCGCTTCGCGCTCGGCGGTCTCGAGATCGCCGGCGGCGAGGGCGATCCTCCCGAGGCAGCAGCGGGACATCATCTCCACACGCGCGCCGCTCGCTTCCCGGCTCGGCGTGGCGCCTGCTTCTGCGAGCCTCCGCGCCTCGGCCAGCTGCCCGCGATGCGTGAGGATCTGCGCGAGGTTCGACTCCACGACGATCTTCAGATCCCAGAGCTGCAACCGGTCGGTTTCGTCCCTGGATGCGCGCAGCAACGACTCCGCCCTCTCGAAGTCGCCGAGCTCCGCGTAGAAAAAGCCGAGATTTGCTCGGGCGCTGCAGGTATTGCGACGATCGCCAGCCTGGTCAAAGGCGGACAGCGCGGTCTCCAGGCGGTTCGCGGCGGCGCTGAGGTCACCAGTGCACATCGCGTAGCACGCGCGCGCGTCGTGGAGGCGTCCAATCACCTCCAGGTCCTGTATCCCTGATTTTGCGAGGACGCGCTCGACGGTCTCCATCAGAGCGTCCCCTTCGGCATAACGCCCACTCATGGTCAGCATCATCGCGCCGGCGCTGAGACACGTGAGCTTGACGCACTGAGCGTTGCCTGCGGCTGGCGCATCCGCCGCCATGGCCAGCCATCGCTCCAGCGCGTCGAACGATCCCTGCTTGGACGAGGCCAGGCACAGCTGCTCGATGGCTGAGAACCATGTGGTCGAGCCTCGCTCGACCCGCTCGATCGCCTCCAGGCCTCGCTCCACGGCGAGCGTGGAATCGCCGCTCCATACATGCGCTTCGGCCTGAACTCGGCGGAGCCTGCCCGCGGTCTCTCCAGCGGCGCCGCAGCCGATGCCGCGGTCGGCCCGCTCCACCGCCGTGCGCAGATCGTTGCCGCGAAGCGCCTCTTCCGCGGCGCGCAGGTACGCCTCCGCCGCCCGCGCCGGCGCGTCGCCGAGCTCGAAGTGCTCCGCGAGCGCCATCGCGTCTGCGCCGCCGGTCCGTTCCAGCCAGTCGCCCGCGAGCGCGTGGCCGACACGGCGGTCACGCTCGGTGAGCATGCCATACGCGGCTTCCCGGACCAGCGCATGGCGGAACCCGTACTCCACCTCGCCTGCGACACGCGCCTCGTGGCGCCGCAGGATGAGCTCCCGCCGCGCGAGCTCGCCCAGCCGCGGCGCCACCGGCGCGCCCCCCACGAGGGCGGCGATTCCACCCTGCCAGAACGTCTCACCGAAGACGCTCGCCGCGCGCAGGACGCGCCGCTCTTCGACATCCAGCGCCTCGAGCCGCGCCTGCACCATGGCGAGCGCCGTCTCGGGCGTGCCCGCGCTCCTGCCCTCGGCGACCGCGCGGATCTGCTCCTCCAGCATGAACGCGTTGCCCTCGGCGCAGGAGAGGAGCCGCTCGATCTGCTCGGCGCCGATGCCTCCTCCGAGCACCTCCCGCACGAGCCGCTCACCCGCGCGCCGGGGCAGCGGAGCGAGGCTGAGCCGGAGGCCGTGGCGCTCGCTCCAGAGCGCCGGGAAGAGCTCGTCGACCTCAGGACGAGCGAGCGCCAGGACGAACAAGGGCAGGTCCCTGGCGTGCCGGAGCGCGGCGTCGATCAAGGTCACCGTGGGCAGATCGCCCCAGTGGAGGTCCTCCAGCACCACGAGCACCGGCTGCCGCTGGCACTCGGCCTTGACGAAGTCCACGAACGCCTCGCGGAGGCGATCACCCATCCGCATCGGGTTCTGCCGCGCCGCGCTGAGCTGCACGTCGCCTTCGTCGGGGAACGCCGTCCCGACGAGCTCGCCGAGGAACGCCGCGACGTGCGGGCGCTTGGCCCCGAGCCTCTCGAGCTGCTCGACCCGGTCGCGCACCTTGCTCCGCCGCACCTCCAGCGGCTCGCCGTCGAGGATGCGCATGGCGCGGCGGAGCGCCTGGGACAGCAGGCCAAACGCCGAGCCGGCCGCCATCGGATCGGCCCTGCCGATCCAGATCTCGGCGGCCTCGCGCTGCTCCTCGAGGGCGCGGAGGAACTCCCAGGCGAGGCGCGACTTGCCAAGGCCGGGGGCGCCCACGACGACCACGGCGCTCGCGGAGCCCTCGTCCACGCAGTGGCGCCACTCGGCCGCGAGCTGAGAGAGCTCGCGCTCGCGCCCCACACAGGGCGTCGGCTTCCCGAGCAACCTGGGGACAGTGTCCGGCTCCGCCTTGGGGCCGCGAAGCCAGCATCCTTCGGGCTCGCGCGCCGTATCGAAGCGGCTCGCGAGCAGGCTCGCCGTCGCTTCGTCGAGCCGGATGCCCGAGGGCAGCGGGCCGTCACGCCCGGCGATGAGCTGCGCCACGCGATCGACGAGCTCGCCGACAGGCAACCTCCCCTCGATCTCCGCCAGCCCCGTCGCGACGGCCATCGGTGCGCCGCCAAGCACCGTCCGGAGCGCGAGCGCGCAGTGGGCCGCTCGCACCGCGAGGTCGGTCGGGGACTCGGCGCCCGACAGCGCGACGAGCAGCCAGCGCGATTGGAGCACATCGAGGCTCCCGCCGTGGCGCGCCACGATGTCCCGCAGCGCCTGGGTCCGCGCGGCGCCCTCGGCGTCCGAGTGCGTGGCGTCTGTCTCGTCTGTGCCGTTGGCGGTCAAAATGACACACATGACCCTGCGCTCGGCCGTCGTGATCGCCTCGCTCGACGCGGACGGCGCCGAGACGGCGCCCGCTCCGCCGGGGCGCCCGTCGGCCAGCGCCGCGAGCTCCGCTGCGACGGCGGCGCCGTCGCGCGGCCGCTGCGCTGCCTCCTTCGACAGCATCCGCGTCACCAGGCGCTCGAGCGGCTCGGGGATGTCGCCGCGGAGCTCCCCGAGCCGCGGTGGATCTTCCAGGACGACCTTCACGAGCAGCGCGAGCACGCTGCCGCCCAGGAACGGCGGGCGCCCGGCGAGGCACTGAAACAGCACGCATCCGAGCGCGAACACGTCGGCGCGGGCGTCGACGGCCAAGTCGCCGCGCGCCTGCTCGGGGGAGATGTACCCGGGCGTTCCGAGGAGCGCTCCGGGCGACGTGAGGCTCAGCTCGATCCGGAGATTGCGCGCGATACCGAAGTCGAGCAGCGTGACGCGCTCGACGTCGCCATCGACGAGCATCAGGTTGCTCGGCTTGAGGTCGCGGTGAACGATGCCGAGGCCATGGACGGCGCCAAGCGTTTCCGCCACGCGCGCGGCCAGCGTCACGCTCTCGTCGAACGTCAGCGGTCCTTCGGCGAGCCGCTCCTCCAGGGTGACGCCTTCGAGCCACTCCATGGCCAGGTACGGCTGCCCTGCGCCGGTCACGCCGTGCGCGACATACTGCACGACGCCGGGCAACCGCAGCGTGACGAGCGCCTCCGCCTCTCGCGCGAACCGGCGCAGATCGCGCTCGCTGGCGCCCTGCAGGACCTTGAGCGCGATCGCCTCTCCCGACCGCCGATCGCGCGCGCGGTACACGTCCCCCATCCCGCCGGAGGCGGCGAAACGCTCGACTTCGAACCGATCCTCGACGAGGTCCAGCACGTGCATGGCGCTTCCTATGTACTCGCGCCGGGCACCTGAAAGCGGTTCGGCGCCGCAGAGCCGTTGCCCAACGATGTCGTGCCGCCGGTGGTCAGCGAATCGCCGTCAGAACACGAACTTGAGGTGTCCGCCCACCGTCGCCAGCACCAGCGAGTACTTCCCGTTGCCGAGGTCGTAATCCGAGCCGGTCACCGTGCGCGGCAGGATGCCCTGCACGCGGACGTCGCCCGAGAGCGACACGCGATCGCTGAGCTTCAAGACACCCCCGACGTCCCCGATCAGCCGGTGGTTGTCGGGCGAGGCCACGTCGATCGTGCTGTCCGGCGAGGCCGCCGACTGATACCCGACCGACGCCGTCGCGAGAAGCGCCTCGCTCAGCTTGTACTTGGCGCCGATCTCCGCCCACACCGTGTCGTTCCACCTGCGCGGCAGCGTCACGGTGACGCGATCGGTGATCCCGAGCTTCGGCTGGGCGAGGTCCGGAGAGGAGGCCTCGACGACGAACGCCTCGATGTCCGAATAGAGCACGTACGAGAGGAGCCCATCGAGGCTGAGCTTGTCGTTCACCCGGTAGCCGACGCCGGCGGTGAGCCGCTTGGGGAGCGTGAACGAGAGCTCCACGTCGCCCTCGACCAGCGGCTTGTAACGCAGGCCCTGCTCGGCGAGGTCCTGCGTGAAGAACGGGTGGTTCATGTCGATGGCGAACTTGCCCTTGTACCGCATCGCGGCGCTGTGCTGGTACGTGAGGCCGAAGCGAAGGTCCTTGTTGGGATTGAAGGCCAGCCCGAGGTGGAAGGAGGCGCCGTGCGACAGGGCCTCCTTGATCGAGATGGAGCGCGCGAGGACGTCGAGCTCGCGCAGCTCGGACGGCGTGTTCGGGCCGAAGTCGTTGTCCTGTTTGAGGTAGTCGAGGCCGTCGTGGAACTCCTTGAGGCTCCCGAAGTCCTGCACCTTCGAGAGCTCCGCGAGGCCGCTGACGTAGGACACGCCGGCGCCGAGCGAGACCTGGTCGGTCAGCTTGAGCCCGGCGGCCGCCGTGAGCGACGTCGAGACGATGAACGCCTGCCGGAGCTGCCAGCGCTGCGCGCCGTCCTGGAAGCTGAGCGCCGCGGCATAAGGCACGTACAGGCCGACGCCCACGGTCAGGCGGTTCGGCAGGACCGGGATCGCCAGGAAGGCGTTGCCCGTCGGCGCGATCGGCGTCGTCGACACCTCCTCGGCGCGGCCGCGCTTGCTGGCGTCGACGTTCGCCGGATCGAGCGGGAGCTTGAACTGAAGCGTGTCCGGCGTCTGGTACGTGCCGCGCCGCTCGCGCTGGTAGGTCGCGTGGCCGACGATGAGGCCCGCGCCCAGGACGAGCTCCGGCCGCTGGACACCCGCGAGCTCGGCCGGGTTCCAGTAGACCGCCGCGGCGTCGGACGTCGTGGGGCCCGAGAGGCCGCTCGTCACCCAGGGCGCGTCGATGCCCGAGGCGTGCGCGTCCCGCGCCGTCAGGCAGACGAGGCCTGTCGCGAGCGAGAGCGCGGCGAGCTCACGTCGTGTTCGTTGACGCGCACGGGCGCGGGGCCGCGGGGGCGGCAGAGCTCCTTGCATGAGACGGGTCCTCACGGTGGGGGGGCCGATCACTGGATCCGGGTGAGGGTGAGCGAGAGGCGATGGGGGCTCTGCTTGTCGCCGATCCTGATCTCGTAGCGGTGCCCCTCGTCGTCCGCGAAGTACAGCGTATCTCCCGCCTTGACCTCCACCTTCTCGTGGAGCGCGTCGCCGTCGATCTCCTCGGTCGTCGACACCTTCTTCTCGAGCGCGGGGTCGGAGAAGAAGCCAGGGCTCTCGTACGCATAGTCGCGCACGCGCACGCCGTCCGCGTCCTTGCGGATGTCGTCGGGCGCGACGAAGTAGAGGTAATCCCGCTGGCCGGCGACGCCGCTCTCGGTGCTCGGCTGGTAGAGGTAGAAGTCCGCGTCGCCGGCGGCGTTGTTGTTGAGCTCGAGCGCCATGTCCTTGAGGACCGCTGGATCGCTCGCCAGGTTCTCCTTGATGCTCGCGACGAGATCCTCGGTCTTCACGCCGACCGGCACGTCGCGCAGGGTCACCTCGAGGTTGGCCTCCCCCTCGGCGAGGCCGCCGTCGTGGAGCCGCGCCTGGGCCACGTCGAGGAGGATGTCCCAGAAGTAGGACGGCGCCGGAGGCGGGTCTTCCAGGACGACGCTCTCGTCGACGCTGATCTCGGTCCACCCGCTCTCGTCGATGCAGACCTTCACGGCCTCGAAGTCGCTCGTCGAGGTGCCCGCGGGCGCGTAGCTGGAGCAGTGATCCTCGATCTGCGCTGCCCTGAGCTCACCCGCGCGGGCGAGGATGTGCTCGAACTCCCAGAGCGGCTGTTCCCACACGGGCGAGTTGCCGCGCGGCGCGGGCTCCCGGCTCGTTCCGCCTGGCAGGAGCATCGCGTTCTCGGGGATCGCCAGCGTCAGCTCGCCGATGCTCAGGTTCCTGGCGAGGTTGTCCAGAACGAGCCAGTCCTCCTGGCTGAAATCGAACAGGGTGTCTATCTGACCCGGCGTGCTGTTGACGCTCGCGACGTCGGCCATCGTGGCGTCGACCCCCTTGTACGGCAGGGCGTTGACGTCGACGCGGACCGTCATCGTGAAGTCGTCGAGGGCCGCCTTCACCCCCGACGCGGCCTTGATGAAGCCGGGGTGCTCCGCGCCGCCCGGGTCGTCGGGATCGAGCGGCGTCGGGCCGAACTGCGCGGCGAGGCCGGCGAAATCGGTGACGACGTCGTACAGCGTGACGGGGATGGAGTGCGGCGCGACGGGGTAGACGCCGTCCGGGTGCTCGTCGTTCGGCGGCCCTCTCCGGTGCTGGGTGTTCGGGTGGGTGCTGACCAGGTTCTCCAGGACGGCCTGCGCGGTGATCTGGACGGGGATGAGCCGCTCGTTGCCGGCCGCGCCCGTGAGGTCCGAGAGGATCTTCGACGTCGGGAGCCCGACGGCGTTGCCGACCCCGAGCAGGCCCTCGAGGCTCGTGCCGCGGAGGTCGGCGTTCTCCGGCGTCATGTTCAGGAGCCCGACGAGGTTCCGCGACGCCGGCGGGAGCGCCGCGATCTCCGCGGGGGGCATGTACATGACCTTGAGCAGCGCGTTCTCGATGAGCGTCGAGATGTCGAGATCGAGCAGCCATATCCCCTCGAGGGTGGGCCGCGGAATGGCCTTGAGCTCGTCGAGCGTGAGCGTCTTGGCGAAGCCCCTCGCGTCGAACCGCAGGAACTCGAGCGTGAGGGTGCGGCTCTCGTTCATGCCGAGCGCCTGCGGAGGCGGCGCCTGCTCCACCGTGACGGCCTCGACGCAGCCGGGCAGCGCAGTGGAGAGCGCGGCGGCGAGCAGGGGGCCGAGCCGGGAGAGCCGGCGGGCGGCGGGTGCGGCGGGGCGGGTGCGGTCTCGCGCTTCCATGATCAGAGCTTCTCCACGTCGGCGGTGATCTCCACCGGATCGTCGCTCTCGGGCACGTAGAAGCGGACCTCGTAGACGGCGCCCTCGTCGTCCTGCATGTACAGCGTGGTCTCGTCCGGCGGCAGCCTGTATTTCTCGTGCGTCGTGTCGTCGACGCCGTCGAGCTCCTTCGTCGAGACCTTGCTCGCCTCGCTGAGATCCGGGCTCGTGAAGAAGCCGGGACTTTCGTAGGTGTAGGCGCGAGGGGCCTCCGAGCTTTGATCCGAAGGCCGGAGGTCGTCCTCGGCGACGAAGAACAAGGTGGGCGCGCCGTCGGGCGCGCCGCGGCCGTAGAAGAAGTCGAGCCCGTCGTTGTTGATCCAGTAACGGCCCAGGATGATCTCCGCGATCTCGTTGGCCTGGCTCTGCAGGGTCGGGCGGAGGTCGGCCACGATCTCGTCGGCGGTCAGGCCGATGCCGACGTTGTGGAGCGCGAAGACCGGCTGGGCGGCGCCTTCGGGGATCTCGGGGCTGCCGTCGCCCGTGGGATCGTGGATGGCGACCTGGCCGACCTCGGTGAGCAGCTCCCAGAAGAACTGCGATGGCGGTATCGGGGGCGGTTGGTCGGAAACCAGGTCGGTGAAGGCCGTCCAGCCGCGCGGGTCGCCGTTCTGGCCGATGGTCACGCCCACCCGGCACGTCCCGCTCAGGCGGAAGTAGCACCCTGTGAAGGGCACGCGCTCGCTATACGTGAGATAAGCCGCCTTGCCCACGATGTGCTCCATCATGAATGGAGGGGTGGACCATACCGTGTTGGAGCCGACCGGCATGTCTGGACGGTTTTCCTTGCAGGCGGGCGCGTCGGCCTCGATGCACGCCTTCACCTTGGCGGGCAGCTCGCGCAGCGAGATGCGCATATCGATCGTCGGTGTCGCGGCGATGCCGCTGATCTGGAGCTTCTCCGGGTCGGTGAAGTCGAACCGGAGCGGCGCGTCGCCGTCCCGGAGGAACATGTCACCGCCGCCCTTCGAGAGATCGACCCCCGAGACCCTGCGCAGGCCGGACTCGGCGACGACGCGCATCTGGAAGTCAGGCAGGAGGACATCGCTCTTCGTCGTGAACGTCTCATCGTCCCGCACGAGCACGCCTGGATGCTCCCCGCTGGGTCCGAGCTTCTCGGACAGCGGCTGGAGATCGACCAGGGCCTCGTAGAGGCTGACAGGCATCCTCAAGCCATCTGGACTGGCGATGGCCGGGTGCGTGCCGAGCAGCTGCTGCTGGAGGGCGAGGATGAGCTTGGGTATCGGCACGAAGGGGGCCGTCCGGTTGCTGCGCACGGCCGTCGGATCCGGCTGGACCGCCAGATCGAGGGTGATGCTGTCGGCGAGGACGTCGGCGAAGTCGAACGCGAAGGTGCCCGGATTCTCCTGGAAGATCGCCTGCAGCCCCTCGAGCGACGTCCCCTTCACATTGGCGTTGGCGGGCGTCATGCTGAGCAGCCGGACGAGCGCGAACTCCGGGGAGTTCTGCCACTCGATCCCGAAGCTCTGGCCGAGCTCGGTGAGCGAGCAGTTATGGCCCGGGTCCGGGCTGTCGTTCTGCCACGAGGTACCACAGGCGTTCTGGATCTGCTCGAGCGCGTTCCGGAGCAGCCCGGTCGTGTCCACGTCGAGGATCGTGATCTGCTTGGCGCCGTCCTCGCCGAAGACCTGGAGCGCCTTCTGCTTGTCGAGCTCCAGCACGACGGACGGGACCTCGGCGTCGTCGATGCGCAGGCGGAATCGGTTCGGCTCCTCGATGACCACGCCGCCGCCGCCGCCGCCCTCGCCGCCGCTCCCCCCGCCGCCGGCGGCCCCGCTGCCGCCGCCTCCGTCGTCGCCGCACGCGACGAGCGCGGCGAGCAGCACGAGGGAAGCGCCGCGGAGCGCGGCGCCGCGCCGGGAGGAGAGGGCGAGCGAGAAGTGCGTCATGCGAGGGTTCCTCGTCGAGGGATCTCTCGGGATCCGCAGGAAGAGACGCCCGATGCTACCGAACTTCGACGCCACGGCGCGACAAAGAGTTCATGGCGCGACGGCGCGGCGAGCTCGATCTGCGACGACGCCAGGAGCGCCAGGACACGTGTCGGTGTCCTTCGGCTGCTCGGCTGCTTGTCGGTCTTCTGTCGCCGAGCAGTTCGGCGCTTGTTTACGCGTCCCTGAGATCGCTCTGGACGTTCGCTGCTGGCATGGACGGCTCGCCCGACGCGTCCGCCTGTGCGTTCGTTGCGGTCGCGGGCGGCTCGGCCGGCGGGGCCGCGGCCGGCTCGTGCGGCGCGGTCGCGGGCGGCTCGGCCGGCGTCGCCGGCGGCGGTGGCCGCATGGACGACGGCGCTCCCACGAGCTGGCGCGTCCGGTCGAAGAACGCGCGCAGCAGCGTGAGGCTCGGCTTGCGCTTGCCCGCCGCGATCGCGAGCACCTCCTCGCGGATCGCGGCGTTGATCGGCGTCGCGATGCCGAGCGCCGCGCCGCGCTCGATGACCTCGCCGTTCAGGAAGTCGACAGCCGGCGGGCGTCCTCGCTCGATGGCGGCGAGCATCGAGGAGCGCATGCGGCGGAAGCGCGCGCCGACCGCGAGGAGCAGCGCGTGCTTCGCGAAAAGCCCCGGCGAGCCCACGGCGGAGCGCTCGGCGTCCGTGAGCGCGATCCAGTCGAGATCGAGCGTCCCTGCGACCTTCTCGAGGCGCACGCCGAGCGCGCGCGAGACCTGCACGGTCTCGGTCATGATCTCCAGCGCGAGGCGGCGGACGAAGCGGTGCCTGAGCAGCGCGCCCAGGCGATCGCCGCCGACGGTGCCGAGCGACGAGATGGCGCAGTTGATGGCGAGCTTCGACCAGCGCGCCCCGGCGAGGTTGTCCGTCACGGTCGTCGGCCCGATCGCCTCGAGGATGCGCGCGAGCTCGTCGAGGCGCGGGTCGCTCGCCCCGTCGAGCCGGCCGAGGACGAAGCCGCCGCTCGAGGTGCGGTCGTACACGCCAGGCTCCACCATCGAGGCGCCCCACGCGACGATCCCCCCGAAGGTGCGCTCCGGGCCGGCGATGCGCGCGATGCGCTCCTCGCAGAGGCCGTTCTGGAGGCAGATCATGGCGCCCGTCGGGGCGAGGTGCGCGACCGCGTTCCGCGCGGCCTCCTCGACCTGCGGCGGCTGCGTCGCGAGGAGGATGTAGTCGAAGGGGCGGGTGTCCGGGCCGAGCTCCCGCACCGCGCGGCCCCCGACCGTGCCAGGGCTCGCGTCGCCGCGCACCCGGAAGCCGATGGCGTTGATGGCGTCCGCGATGAGCGCGTTCGTCGTGAAGGCGGTGACGTCGTGGCCCTGCTCGAACAGGTACGCGGCGATGATGCCGCCGATCCCGCCGCAACCGACGACGAGCAGCCGGGGGGCCGAGGAAGCGGGGGCCACGGAGGCACCCGGGGCAAGCTCGGCAGGTGAATCGATGAAGCTCATGAAAGATCCATTACCACCGCTGCGGCGCGGGCTCGATGGGCTCGAGGGGAGCGGCACAAGGGGGCAGGGGTATCGGAAGCCACGGCGGCTTCCGCAGCGCGTCATGGGTGAGGAGCGGGTGATGCGGCGGTGGCTCGAGGGGCGGCCCGCATGGGCGTTACAGCCCCGCGTCCCCAGCTGCCTCGAAGGCTGAGAGCAGTTGCCGGAAGCTCTGGATGTGCCCCGTGCGCGCGCAACGCGCCCGCAGCGCGTCGAAGTACGACGGCTCGATCACAACGCCTGGGCGCTGCTTCGTGTAGCGATGACTGCGCTCGATGAGCATGGCCTTGAGATACGCCAGGTGGAAGCTGGCGCGGGTGACGTAGCCCGGATAGGTCCCCATCCGCTCGGGATCGTCCGCGCTCACGTCGTAGAAGCGCTTGAAATCGACGAGCTGGGGTGACTGTGGGCCCGCGCGGAGGAAGCCGTCGTGCCCCAGAAACCAGGTCTCGATGCAGCAATGCTGGATGATGATGCGGATCTCGAGGGAGGGATTGGTCCTCGCCATGCGGGTGCCCTGGAGCTCGGCCTGCACGGCGCGGTGGACCTCGGCGTAGCGAGCCTCGTATGTATCCTCGTCCGAGTCGATGCAGATCCAGAATTCCTGCACGCGACCGGGGTTGGCTTCGATGTCCTGGAGGAGGCCGGCGATCCTGCGATAACAGGAGGGATAGCCCTTGCCGCTCACAAGGACGTAGCCGTCGGCGATCAAGTCGGCCACGTTGGGCACGCGATGCAGCGCGGGGAGCCGGTGTCGGAGCCATGCCTCGTAGACCCTCGGCTCGGTCTCGGCACCCTCCACGAGGAGGACGAGGTTCATCCCTGGACCCCGTGCTCGTACTCCGGCAGGTTGATGAGGCGCGTGAAGCGGTCGAGGTGCGAGCGCTCCTCTGCCATCGCCGGGATTTTCTCGGCGTCGAGGACCCGCACGCGACTGCCCTTCCGGGTGACGATCTTCCAGTGGCTCGGCGGGATCTGCTCGATGATGTAGGGGTGGTGGCTGGTGAGGATGAGCTGGAGGTCCGGCGCGCGGCTCAGGAGGAAGCGTGTCACGGCAGGAAGACAGTTGACGCCGAGGCTCGACTCCAGCTCGTCGATGAGCACCACCGTACCAGGCGGAGCGAACGAGAGATGGATAAGGAAGGAGAGGTAACGCTGCATGCCAGAGGACATGTCGTAAAAGGAGATCCAGCTATCGACGCCCGACTCGGCTGCCGTGAGCGCGAGGTTGTAGCTACCCCCTAACTCCTTGCTCGCCTCAGAGCCCAAAGGGTAGTAGCGCTGGACCTTGAGCTTCTCGACAGTGGGAAACGCTTCCCTGAACGCCTCCTCTATCTCGGCGAACGCCTCTGGAAACACCTCCTGGAGAAGCTCGGCCTTGTGGTGCAGCGGCAGCGTGAAGTCCGCACCAAGATCTGCCGCGGATTGGTAGTTGCCCCGCCGATTCTCGAAGTGAGTCTCCGTCGTAAATCCATGGCTCGGCAACGTTTCGAGTGCTGATCGAGGAATGCAGCGCGAAAAGGCCTTGTAAAGCGGAGCCATCTGCGGATCTTCCTTGAGGACGGCAATTGCGCTCTGCGCCCGGTCCAGCTTCGGGAGTGCATGGCCATTCAGAAGGAAGCGCTCAGGCGAGCGTTCCACGATGGCCCGGTCCCCCTGGAGGATGCGCTCGGTCCGGAGGAGGGGCGGCTCCTCGGCGTGCAGCGCGCCGTGCTCTTCTGCCCCTCGCCCGACGCGCGGCTCCAGCTCGGCTTCCCAGCGGTACGTGAGCCCTTCGTGCTCGAAGCCGATCGCGAAGCTGGCCCCGCGGATCGCATCGATCAGCTCATCCTCTTCCTTCTCCCCGAGCGCCACGGCACGGACCTGTTCGATCGCCCGTACAATCCGCGTCTTGCCCGCCCCGGACACGCCGACCAGCAGGTTGAACGCATTGAGCACCATCGGCTCGAGCGTCCAGCCACGCCCAGCGCTCTGAAACTCGAAGGTCAGGATCCTCATACGGCGGCCAGTCTACGCGCCTGCCCCATTCCGGCTAGCCCTGCCGGCTCGACTGCAGCGCCTCCCCTCGCGGACCCCCTCACTCGACCGGCGCCAGCACCTCGATCGCCTTCGGCTCCAGCGTGACCGTGATCGGCAGCTTCCCGAGCGGCTCGCCGTCCACGTCGAGGAAGAACGCCTGCTCGACGTCGCGGTTCAGGAGCGTGAGCTCGATGCTATCGCACTGGAAGTGGCGCACGTCCGGGTGGCGGATGTGCGTACCCGTGTACATGCCGGTCGACACGGCCGCGAAGCGGAGGTGGGGCGCGGCGCCCAGGTCGATGACGTCGAACACGCCGTCGTCGGGCTTCGCCATCGGCGCGAGCTGCATGCCCGCGCCGAAGAAGCGGCCGTTGCAGATGCCCAGCATGCGCGTCGAGATCTCCTCTTCGCGCCGCTCACCGCGCAGCGTCGTCACGCAACGCACCCGGCCGACGCGGCTGCGGACGAGGCCCCGGAGCGAGGCGATCGAGTAGGCGAGCGTGTTACCGAGCACCCGCGACGACTCGTTGACGAGCGAGACCACGATGCCGCTCATCCCCGTGGAAAGGACGTTGACGAAGAACGCGTCGGCCCGCTGGCCGTCGCGCGTCTCGTACGAGAGGCGGCCCACGTCGAGCCGGCGCGTGTGGCCGCTCGCGATCGCGGTGCAAAAGCTGTCGAGCCGGCGGGTGAGCTTCAGCGTCTTGCAGAGATCGCTGCCGGTGCCCGCGCCGATGATCCCGAGCCGCGTGCCGGTGGCGCCCCGGTCCCTCGCCTGCATGAGGCCGTTCACCACCTCGCTGATGCTGCCGTCCCCGCCGACCGCCACGACGGTCTCGCGCCCGCCGAGCGCGGCTTCGCGCGCGAGATCGACGGCGTGGCGCGGGCGATCCGTGCGCACGATGTCGACGTCGCCGAGGATGCGGCGGATGGGCGTCAGCATCTCGTCGAAGAGCCTGCCCGTCTTTCCGCCGCTGGACCGGGGGTTCACGATGAGGAGGGGGCGCATGAGGGCACCGATGCTAGATGCCGCAGGCCGCCCAGGGCGAGGTGTTTTTGTCGCGAGCCCGCGGCGGCGGTCACTGCTTCGTGCAGCCGCAGCCGCAGTCGTCGCTGAAGTAGCTCCAGCCGGGCTCGCACACGAAGCGGATCCGAGCGCACTCGTCATGGCTCTGCCCGACGTACTTGAGCATCGGGCTGTCGGTCCCGCAGCCTGGCGGGCTGCTCGTGCCCGGCGCGCCGCCGGCGCCGGTCAGCTCGCCCTCCGGGCCCCGCACGCTCCCCGTCTCCGCGCCCTTCGCGCTGTCGGCCGGCGGAGCTGCCACGGGCGCGCCGCTCGGGGCGCCGCGGCAACCCGCGACGAGCGAGCCGAGCAGCACGAGCAGCGATGGCGAGGAGAGGAGGTATCGAGTTGGCATGAAGGTGGCTCCAGTGGCCCAGTGGCAGAGATAGGCCCGCTCCGCGCGGCTCGGCGGTGAAGGGGCGTCGCTTACGCCCTCCCTCGATGGAGCTCCGATTGGCGCGAGCCGACGGGGTGGGGGAGCGCGGCGTCGCTGCCCGAGCTCTCATCGCGCGGGGCGCGCGCGGCGCCGGCCGGGAGCGCGGCGCCCTGGGCCTCCTCCTTTGCAGTCTTGGGCAGATCCGCCCCCGCATCGCTGGCGTCCTTGGCCCCCGTGCGCTTCCCCTCAGGCGAGCGGTGCTCGATGATGGCGTTGATCTCGGCCCCGAGGAGCACCGCCAACGAGGAGATCCACATCCAGAGGAGGAGGATGATGACGCCGCCCAGCGCGCCGTAGCTCACCTCGTAGCTGCCGAACCGGCTGACATAAAAGGAGAAGCCGAGGGACGCGATGACCCAGATCACGACCGCCACGACCGACCCCGGGGTGATGAACTTGAACTTCTGCTCGACGTCGGGGAGCAAGTAATAGAGGGTTGCCAGGACCGCCATCACGATGAGCGCCGACACCGGCATGCGCAGCCAGAGGACAAGCGTCGCGAAGGGGCCGAGGTGCGCGGCGAGCGCCGGCGTGGCGACCGCAATCGCCGAGGCGACCGTCAGCAGGACGGCGCCGCCGATCGTGACCAGCAGGGCGATCCCACGGCGCTTGAGGTACGACCGCCTGTCCTCGACGCCATAGGCAGAGTTGAGCGCGTCCATCAGCGCGGTGACGCCGCCCGAGGCGGCCCAGACCGCGCCGAGGGCGCCGACCGTCAGGAGCGCCGGGCTCTGGCCCCCGGTGAGCGCCTGAAGGCGCTCGCCCAGGATGTTGGCCACGGCGGGCGGGGCCACCTGGTACAATTCGCCCATCAGCTGCGCGGACTCGGCAGGATCGATGACCAGGCCGGCGAGGGCGACCGCGAACAGCAGGAACGGGAAGATCGCGAGGACACCGAAGAACGCCAGCGAAGCAGCGACGGTGTCGATCTTGTCCTTGAGACATTCCTGCTTGATGTCGTTCAGGAAATCCTTCCAGGGGATCTCTCTTCCGGGCAGGTGCATGATGGACCTTCGGTGGGGCGCGTGGAGCGCTGCTGGGTTCTTCCTGGGGCGGCTCGCCCCGGAGGCGCTGTACGCTGTCATGAAAAGCAACGCGGGTGCCAGGCCTGCGGCTGCAGCTCCCCCGACAGGTCGGCGATTTTCGCGCGCGGGGCCCCGGCCGAGCGCAGAGGCGGCTCGATCCTCGCGCGTGGCGCGAATTGCCCCACACGGCAGAACGGCCACGGCGCGAGCGCCCGAGGCCACCTGGCCGGGCGCTCGCGCCGTGGCCCCCGGCTGCCGGCGCTGCGAGCTAGCTCATCGCCTTGCCGATGAACTCGTGCAGCTCCGGATCCATCCCGTGCTGGGTCCTCACCGAGGGCTCCTGCCGGTACATCGTGTTGAGCGATCGCTCGATCCCGGGGTTCTTCCCCGTGAACGCGTCGATGAGCTCCCGCATGCGCTTCACGATCTGCTGCACCGGCTCGCTCTTCGGGTCGGAGCCCTTCTGCATCTCCGCCCGCATGTCGTCGTAGATCTGCTTCCACGCCGACTCGGCTTCACGCATCTTCTCGGGGCCCATCGCGTCCGCGCGCTGCTTGAGCTCCTCGAGCTGCTCTGGGGTGTAGTATTTCTCGATCATGGTCATCACCTCGATGGTTTGAAGGAGCTGCTCCACAGAGACGTCCTCTCCCGACCGCAGGACGTGGGCCAGGCCCTCGAGCCGCGCGCAGAGCCGCTGCTCCAGCGCGATCTGCTCGCGCAGCCGCGACAGGTGGAGCTCGACGGTCTGGAGCGGAGAGAACCCCGGCTGGTCCAGGCATGCGGCGATCTGCTCCAGGCTGAAGCCGAGCTCGCGCAACGACTTGATCTGCTGGAGCCGGGCGACGTCGCCCGCCGAGTACATCCGGTGCCCCGACGCGGTGCGATGCGACGGGGCGAGCAGGCCGATCTCCTCGTAATAGTGGAGCGTGCGGACGGAGAGGCCGGTCTGCCGGGCGAGATCGCCGACTTTCAACGGTGCTGAACGCATGGCGTTACCCCTGTTTCCAGGGCGGGTGAGCACGTCCATGCCCCGGAGGCTAGGTCCTCACGTAGCGTGAGGATCAAGGGCCCGCCTTCACTTTTTTCGCTCGACCGGGGCGCTGCGCGGAGCGGCTCGGGCGGGAAAGACCTCTCCCTCGCCCCGCGCAGGGTCACCGCATGCGGAGCGTGTATCTCTCGACCGACCTGTACTGAGGTGGCCAGTCGATGTCGAAGCCCTGCTCCGCGGCGGCGTGCCGGGTCCAGTACGGGTCGTAGAGGTGCGCCCGCGCGAGCGCGCACAGGTCGGCTCTCCCGGCCGCGACGATGCTGTTCACGTCCGCGTAGCTCTGGATGTTGCCCACCGTGATCGTCGGCACGTTGGCTTCCAGCCGCACGAGCTCCGAGAGCGGCGTCTGGAACAGCCGGCCGTGCTCCGGCTTGCTGGACGGGTCCGTCTGTCCTGCCGAGACGTGGATGATGTCGGCGCCGTGCTCTCGCAGCATCGTCGAGAGCGCGATCAGATCGTCCGTCGTGAGCCCGCCCGGCGCCCAGTCGGTGGCGGAGATGCGCACGCTCATGGGCTTCTCCGCCGGCCACGCGGCCCGCACCGCGTCGAACACCTCCAGCGGGTAGCGCATCCGGTTCTCGATAGGACCGCCGTACGCGTCGTCGCGCCTGTTCGTGAGCGGCGAGATGAAGCTCGCGAGCAGGTAGCCGTGCGCGCAGTGCAGCTCGATCAGGTCGAACCCGGCCTCGTCCGCCCGCCTCGCCGCCTGCACGAAGTCCGAGGTCACCTGGTCCATGTCCCCTCGATCCATCGCCTTCGGGACCTGGCTCTCCGCCAGGTACGGGATGGCGGAGGCGCTGAGCAGCGGCCAGGCGCCGCGCTCGAGCGGCACATCCATGCCCTCCCAGAGCAGCCTCGTCGCGCCCTTGCGCCCGGCGTGGGCCAGCTGGACGCCGATCTTGGCCCGGGAGCGCGCGTGGACGAAACCGACGACGCGCCGCCACCCCTCGACGTGGCCGGTGCGATAGAGCCCCGCGCAGCCCGGCGTGATGCGCGCTTCCGCGCTGACGTCGGTCATCTCCGTGATGACGAGCCCTGCGCCTCCGAGCGCCCGGCTGCCGAGGTGGACGAGGTGCCAGTCGTCGATCTGCCCGTCCTCGGCCGAGTACTGGCACATGGGCGACACAACGACCCGGTTCTCCAGCACGAGCGATCGCAGCCGGAACGGCGTGAACATCGGCGGCGGCGGCTCCCCATCCCCGGCGAGGAGGCGCGCCCCCGCCTGCGCTTCCGCCTTGCGCGCCACGTGCGCGTCGATCTCGCGCACGAACGCCGGGTCGCGCGCCTTCAGGCCCTCGTGCGTCACCCGCAGGCTCCGCGTCAGCAGGCTGAACATGAACTCCACCGGGTCGAGCGCCATGTAGCGCTCGGTGTTCTCGAACCACAGCAGGCTCACCTGCGCGGCCCGCTGGAGCGCGAGCACCTTGGGCTTGCGCTCCGCCTCGTAGGCGGCGAGCGCCTCGGGCACGCCCCGGTGCTGCTCCAGGCTGTCGACGAGCGCGATCGCGTCCTCGAGCGCGAGCTTCGTCCCCGAGCCGATCGAGAAATGCGCCGTGTGCGCCGCGTCCCCGAGCAGCACCACGTTGCCCGCGCTCCAGCGCTCGTTGTGCACCGTGGGGAAGCTCCGCCAGACGCTCCGGTTCTTCAGCAGCCGGTGTCCCTGGAGCTTTTCGGCGAAGAGCTCCTCGAAGTACGCGATCGTCTCGTCCTCGGTGGCGCGATCGAGGCCCGCGCGCCGGAAGGTCTCTTCCCGGCATTCGACGATGAAGGTCGAGCGCTCCGGCTCGTAGCGGTACGCGTGGACCCGGAAGAGGCCGTGGCGGTTCTCCTCGAAGTAGAAGGTGAAGGCGTCGAACGGGAACGTCGTGCCGAGCCACACGAACCGGTTCGGGCGGACGTCGATGCGCGGCCCGAACCGGTCGGCGAACCGCTCGCGGATCCGGCTGTTCACCCCGTCGGCCGCGACCACGAGATCGCTCCCGGCGAGGGCCTCCTCCGGATCCGTCACCTCCTCCTCGAAGCGCAGGACGACGCCGAGCTCGCGCGCCCGGTCCCCCAGGATCGCGAGCAGCTTCTGGCGCGAGAGGCCGCTGAAGCCGTGCCCCCTCGAGACGAGGACGCGCCCGCCGAAGTGCGCGTGGAGCTCGTCCCAGTGGGCGAGGCTGCTCCGGATCGCGTCGTAGCTCGGGCGATCCGCGTCGGCGAGGCCGTCGAGCGTCGCGTCCGAGAACACGACCCCGAAGCCGAAGGTGTCATCGGGCCGATTCCGCTCCACCACGACGACCTCGCGCCGGGGGTCTGCCTGCTTCGCCAGGAGGGCGAAATAGAGGCCCGCCGGCCCGCCGCCCACGCATGTGATCCTCACCGCCCTGCTCCTCTGCTCCCGCGTCTGCGCCCGCGCCGGAGCCTACACGAGAACGCCGAGGTACAGCGCCGCTCCGGTGGAAATCAAGGGTGGACAGGATCGAAGAACGGGATTTCCGGGACGCGCAAGAGCTGGTTCGCATCATCGCGCGATCGAGCGCGGCAGTCCGCGCCGTCGCTCGGCTCGCACAGGCGGCCGGCGACGCAGTTATCAGAGATGACCACCCCACCCGATCTCATGGAGACTCCGAGAGCGCCGCGAGCATGGGTGTCGAGCCCGACGGCCAGAGGGCGAATTCGGCGCGCTGGAGCAGATCGGTCCGCTTCATCTGACAATTCCCTTCATGGATTGGCATTGGGGAGCGGAAAATTGAACAGGGAGACGGGGAGGGAGATCGGTAAGATTTTTTTTCTCCCGTCTCCCCATCTCCCCGTCTCCCTGTTCAATTTCTCCGGAAAATTGGAGGGAATGCTTCTTCCGCCCTGAATGCCTCTGCATGAGCGCCTCCGGGCGACCGACGAAGGGGTTGGTCGGCGGGCGGAAGTAGGGTAAGCCTGGATCAAAAGAGCGATCATCGGGAATATAGACCGAGCCCCGAGGTGACGCCGGGGTGCACGTACCGCTCTGCTTCAAATATTCTCCTTAGCCATGTCGCGGCTCATCGCCGGGACACGCCGCGGCATGGGCCAGGTGAATTCCACCCGAACGGCTGGTCACTCCATGAGCAAGACAGCGCCGCCCGACACCGATCGATCGGTACCGTTTCTCCGCCGTTCCATCGCGGCGGGCATGTTCGCGATGGGGCTCGTCGGCCTGACGGCGGCTGCCTGCACCGGGCAGCTCGGCGATGGCAGCCCGGGCAGCTCGGGCAGCTCTATCGACGACGACAGGCCCATCGACCCGACCACCGGGAAGCCGGCCGCGTACGACTGCAGAGAGGCCCGAACGAGCCCCGGCGTGCTGCGCCGTCTGTCCAAGGTCGAGGTCCAGCTGACCCTTCAGGACCTGTTCCAGCTCGACGAGCCGCCCGCCGTGGACAGCATCCCGGAGGACACCGGCCAGGGCGGCTTCCGGACGATCGCCGCCCTCCAGAACGTGTCGGATCAGCACCTGCGCGCCTACCTGGCGATCGCGGAGACGCTCGGGCAGGAGCTCATGGCGGACGAGGCGCGCCGGACAACGGTGCTCGGCTGCGAGCCGGAGGCCGACGATTGCCTCGAGCGCTTCGTGCAGCGCTTCGGCAAGCTGGCGTATCGAAGGCCGCTCTCGGCCGAGGAGGCGAGCGATCTGGTCGCGCGGGCGAGCGAGGTCGCGCGGGACAGGGAGGACGCGTTCCGCTTCGTCATCGAGGCGCTGCTGACCGCGCCCAGCTTCCTGTTCAGGATCGAGGTCGGCTCGGCCGGCGCGGAGACGTCGACCTTGACGCCGCTCGAGCTCGCGTCGCGGCTGTCGTTCACGCTGTGGGGCCGGTCCCCGAGCGCAGCGCTGCTCGAGCGGGCGGAGTCCGGCGAGCTCGACAGCGACGAGGGCCTCCGCGCGGTCGCGGAGGAGATGGTCGGAGACGAGCGGACGCAGGTCTTCTTCAACGCCTTCTTCAAGCAGTGGCTGACCTTCGAGCAGCTCCGCGCGCCGGTCAACCCGGACGCATCGTTCACGCCCGCGCTGCTCGAGGACATGATCGCCGAGAGCGAGCTCGTCCTCGGCGAGCACGCGTTCACCCCTGACGTCGACTTCTTCGACGCGCTCACCGCGAACCACACGTATGTCACCCCGGCGCTCGGCAAGTTCTACGGCCTCGAGGTGCCGGGGGACGGCGTGAGCCGCGTCGAGTTCCCGGCCGGCCACCACCGGGCGAACACCGGGCTGCTCACGCACGCGAGCCTCATCAGCGCCAAGAACGACGGTGATCTCATCGCCGTGCGCGGCCAGTGGCTCCGGGCGGCCTTCCTCTGCGAGAAGATCTCGATCCCCGCGGGGCTCCTCGAGCAGCTGGAGAGCGAGCTCTCCGGCCTGACCTATCTCGAGGTCCTCCAGAAGCGCAACACCCAGGAAGGGTGCGCTGGCTGTCATGCGCTCATTGATCCCATCGGCGTCGGGTTCGCCCAGTACGACAAGCTGGGGAAGTACGATGGGAGCATCGGTATCGACGAGTTCGGGCTGGAGCCGCGCCTGGAAGGCGCCGCCAACGAGTCGTTCGACTCGCTCGCTGCCCTGGCGGCGGAGCTGCGGCGGAGCCCCGATCTGGCCGCCTGCGTCGCGGAGAAGCTGTTCATCTACACCCAGGGGCGCGAGCCGGCGGCCGAGGACCGCTGCGCGATCGACGCCTCCGCGGGGAGCTTCACGCAGGACGGCAACCGGTTCCGCTCCTTCCTGACCGCCATCGTGCGCTCGCCGGAGTTCCGGCTGCGGAGGGCGCCAGAGTGATGTGCTCGCACAAGGTTCGACCGACGGAAGAGGAGTGTCGCCAGTGAAGATCTCGAGAAGAGCTCTGCTCCGCGGGGCGGGCGTCGCGGTCGCCCTGCCGTTCCTCGACGTGATGCGGCCCCGGCGCGCCAGCGCTGCACCGGCGGATCCGAAGCGCTTCGTGGCGTTCTTCGTCCCGAACGGCACGGATCCCGGGGCGTGGCACCCGAAGACGGAGGGGCCGCTCTCGGCGGAGGGGCTGCCGCCGTGCCTCGTCGACATGAACGGCTTCGACGCCGAGCGCGAGTGGCCGGCGGGAGACGCGATCTGGCGCGACGTCACCATGGTGTCCGGCGTCGACCACCAGGTGATCTGCTCCGACATCCACAGCCCGGCCATGGCGCTGTGCGCCCACACCGACGGCGGCGGGACGGCCGTCCCGCGCAAGGCCACGCTCGACCAGTACCTCGCCAACCACATCGCGGCCGAGACCCCGTTTCGCAGCCTCAACCTGTCCCCCACGGGCGACACGGCGGTCACGCAGGGCTTCATCTCGTTCAGGGACGGCGGTCAGGTCGAGGATGCCTTCCGCGATCCGGTGAAGGTGTTCGACACGCTCTTCAGCAACATGGGCAGCCCCAGCGAGGAGATGGACGACATCCGGCGGCGCCGCGCCAGCGTCCTCGACTGGGTGCGAGAGGACGCGAGGCGCCTGAACCTGCGCCTCGGCGCGGCGGACCGGGCGCGCGTGGAGCAGCACCTCGAGTCGGTGTTCGAGCTGGAGAAGCAGATCCAGTCTACGACGCAGTCGGGCTGCGCCGTCCCCGGCGCGCCCACGAAGGGGCAGAACTTGCACGGCAAGTTCAAGCAGATGATCGATCTCGGGCTCCTCGCCCTCACCTGCGACCTGACGCGGGTGCTCGTCCTGCAGTACTCGAACAGCTGGGGCCTCGACTTCGCCGGGTACGATCTGCCCGACGGCGTGGGGGACTGGAGCGATCACTTCATCTCCCACAAGCTCGGCGATCGCGACCGCGCGACCGATCTCGACGGGCTGCCGCAGGCGGAGGCGATGCGCATCGCGAACGCCCGCGTCGTCCAGACCTCGCGGTTCAAGGTGCGCCGCTTCGCCTACCTGCTCAACGCGATGAAGGCCGCCCAGACGGCGACAGGCAACCTGCTCGACGAGTCGCTCGTGCTCTACACGTCAGAGAACGGCGACGGGGACTCCCACGGTCGGACCAACATGCCCATCATGCTCGCCGGCCACGTGGGGGGGTTCCAGACAGGCCGCGCCATCAAGGCCAGCAAGCCCCCGACCGGCGCGCTCCATTGCTCCATCATCAACTACTTCGGCGTCGAGCTGTCGGAGTACGGCGACCCGGCGGGCGGGCCGATCGCCGGCCTGTGAGCCTCGCGCGCCGCGAGGCATGCGCGTGACACCTACCAGCGCTCGACCTTCGATGGGCCCGCCTGCTCGCGGCTGCTGAGCAGCTCGCTCGCCGCGGTCGGGCAGGGGACGTGCATCCAGCCCGGGCAATGTGACGCCGTGCGGGCATGAGCGGCACAGCTCTCCGCGCGCGAGCGGCGGACGCGCCGTGCGCTCAGGCCGCGCGCGTCCGCCGGATGTGCGCGACGTGGATGCCAGAGAAGGGGGTGAGGCATGGAATCGCTGGGACGGTATTGGTGGCTGTTGGCCCTGAGGGGCGTGGTCGGGATCCTGTTCGGGATCTTGTTCTTCGTGTGGCCGATCCCATCGCTCGCCACGCTCGTGCTGCTGTTCGGCGTGTGGGCGTTGTTCGACGGCTGCGCCGCGTTCGCGTCCGCGATCAGCGGCCGCGGCGGCGTGTATTCCGTGGTCGAGGGCATCTTCGGCGTCGGGATCGCGGTGCTGACGTTCTGGCGGCCCATGATCACCGCGCTCACGCTCTACGGCGTGGTCGCTGCGTGGGCCATCGTGATGGGCATCTTCAAGATCGTCAGCGCGGTGAAGCTCCGGCACGTGATCGCCAACGAGATCTGGCTCGGGCTGAGCGGCGCCATCTTCGTGATCTTCGGCGTCATGATGGTGGCGCTCCCGGCGGCCGGCGTGCTGGCGCTCGTCTGGTTCATCGGAGCGTTCGCGATCGCCGAGGGAGCGATGCTCATCGGGCTCTCGCTGCGCCTGCGCCGCGTGCCGAGCATGGTCGCGCCGCTGCGCATGCCCTGACGCCCGGCGGGGCGCCATGGAGCGGAGCGCGCCCGTCAATCGATCTGCAGGTGGTAGTGCGCGGGCGTCGTCTCCTCGAGCACCAGGACGCCCCCAACCTCCGCGGTGCTCTCGAGGAACGCTCGCTTTTCCTTGGGCGACATGGTCCTGTTGCGCACGTCGACGGCGCCTTTGCGCAGGTGCGCGGAGACGTAGATCCCCCGGTCGATCTGGTCCTGGATCACGGCCTCCATAGCCGACACCACCTGCTCCGGCGGCTTGCGGGAGTTCGCCTGATAAGCCTTCTTGATCTCCTGGACCGCCGCCTTGTTGCGGTAGAGCTGGAGGAGGTCCTCGCCGAGCCTGAGCTTCGTGAACATCGCCCTGGCCTGGCGGTTTGCGTCGCGTGTCCCGCTCGTGATCACGAGGTGCTCGCGCGTGCGTCGCGCGTAGCCCTGGTCGATCTGCTCGACCTTCGCGGCGATCTTCGCCGGGAGCGTCACGCCCGGGAGCACCTCGTATGGCGGCGGGGCCCACGGCTCCGTGGGCACGGCCTTCCCGAGCGCCGTCAGGGGCGGCAGCTGCGCGCGCCGCTCCTCTTCCTCCGACGGCAGCTCGTCGCACTCGGGTCGGGTCGCCGGCGCGGCGGCGCGCGGCGCGGCGCTGGCTGTCCCGGCGGCGCGCGTCGCGCTCGGGGCCCGCGGCGCGGCGCTCGCCGGCGCCGCGGGGGCGCTCGCGCCGGGCGGATCGAGGCCCGGCAGGCCGATGCTGGGCAGATCGATCGACTCGAGCCGCTCCCTGCATCCAGCCGCGCAAAGCAGCGCTGCGGCGAGGGCGCGCAGGCGGCGCGGCGGCTCCAGGGAGCGTTCCTGTGCGGCTGCTCGGCGTGTCGGATGCGTCGGCAAAGCCGGTCCAGCGTGCCATGGCGCGCGGCGCGGGCGAAAAAAACGGCGGCGCGCGACGTCCACCGACTCGACGCGCGGGGCCCCGCATCGACTACACACCTCCTCATGCCCCATGCTCCCCTGACCGGCCGTATCGCCCTCGTGACCGGCGCCGGCACCCGCCTCGGCGCCGCGACGGCCCGCGCGCTCGCGGCCGCAGGCGTCGACCTGGCCGTCCACTACGCCACGAGCGCCGCCGGCGCGGAGGTCGTCGTCGACGAGGTGCGCTCCCTCGGCCGCCGCGCCGCCGCGTTCCAGGCGGACCTCCACGACCGGGGAGCGCTCGCCGCGCTCGCCCGCACGGTGCTCGACTGGTCGTCTGGCCGGCTCGACCTCCTGGTCCACAACGCGGCGAACTTCGATCGGGTCCCGCCGGCCGAGCTCTCCGCCGACGCGTGGGATCGCGCCATGGCGCTCAACGCGACCGCGCCGTACCTGCTCACGCTCGAGCTCGCCCCCGCGCTCCGCGCCTGCCGCGGCAGCGTCGTCGCGATGGTCTGTGTGAGCGCCGAGCGCCCCTGGAAAAATTACATTCCGTACTCCGTGTCGAAGGCCGCGCTCGCGCACCTGGTCCGCGGCCTCGCCGTGGGGCTGGCGCCGGACGTGCGCGTGAACGGCGTCGCACCCGGGACGGTGCTGCCGCCGTCCTCCTACGACGAGGCCACGCTCGCTCGCCTCCGCGAGCGCATCCCGCTCCAGCGCATCGGCGAGGCGGAAGACGTCGCCCGCGCCGTGGTGTTCCTTGCTGAAAACGACTTCATCACCGGCCAGATCCTTGCGGTCGACGGCGGCGCCTCGGTCGCGTGACGCGCCGCCTTGCCGCGCGGGTCGATCCGCCCCAGCGTGAACGGGGGCGCGCTTTGGCTTGAACGACCTCACCTGATCGACCCATAGTTCGAGCCTCATGAGCCACACGCCCGAGACCAGCGCCGCCCCCCTCCAGGCAGATCCTGCCCACAGCGCGCCCGCCGGCGGCCCGGCCGAGGCGCCCGCGGCTGCGGCTCCCGGCGCCGAGGTCAAGCCGGCGAGCCACGACTCGACGCTGCCGGAGGCGCTGATCGCGTTCATGCTGGAGCGCTGGACGCCGGCGTCCGGGGAGCTCCCGCAGGCGATCGCGCACGCGGAGGTGTTCGCTGCCCGCCGCCGCTCCCTGTCGAAGCTCTTCCCGGCGGAGACGCTCATCATCCCCACCGGGCACGAGAAGGTGCGCGCCAACGACACGCACTACCGCTTTCGCCCGGGCTCGGACTTCTTCTACCTGACGGGCAACCTCGAGCCTGACTGCGTGCTCGTGCTGCAGCCGCAGGAGGGGGGCGGGCACCGGGACATCCTCTTCGTCGAGCCGAACCCCGGGCGCAGCGACAAGACGTTCTTCACCGATCGCGCCAAGGGCGAGCTCTGGGTCGGCCCCCGCCTCGGCGTCGAGCAGAGCCGCGCGCACTTCGGCGTCGACGAGTGCCGCGGGCTCCCCGAGCTGGACGCGTACCTGAGCGGCCTCGTCGGCACGGTGACGCGCCCCCACCGCGTGCTCCGCGGCATGTCCGAGCGCGTCGACAAGCTCCTCGCCCGGCACGATCGCGACAAGCAGCTCGGCGAGGCGCTCTCGGAGATGCGCCTCCTCAAGGACGCCCTCGAGGTGCAGGAGCTCGAGGCGGTCGTCGCGTCGACGAAGCGGGGCTTCGAGGACGTCATCCGCGCGCTCCCCCGCGCGCGGAGCGAGCGAGAGGTGGAGGGCACCTTCAACCTGCGCGCCCGGGTCGAGGGCAACGACGTCGGTTACGGGACCATCGCCGCGTCGGGCCACCACGCGTGCATCCTGCACTGGACGAGGAACGACGGCGCGCTGGAGCCGGGCAAGCTCCTCCTGGTCGACGCCGGCGTCGAGGGCAACGCGCTCTACACGGCCGACATCACCAGGACCCTGCCGATCAACGGGAAGTTCTCCAGGGAGCAGCGCGAGATCTACGAGCTCGTGCTCGAGGCGCAGGAGGCGGCGATCCGCGAGGTGAAGCCGGGCAACGACTTCATGGAGCCGAACCGGGCGGCGATGCGGGTGCTCGCCCGGGGGCTCGAGCGGCTCGGCCTCCTCCACGTCTCCGCCGAGGAGGCGCTCAAGGAAGACAGGCAGCTCTACCGCCGGTATTCGCTCCACAACGTCAGCCACATGCTGGGGCTCGACGTGCACGACTGCGCGCAGGCGCGGCAGCAGGTCTACAAGTTCGGCAAGCTCAAGGCGGGCATGGTGCTCACGGTCGAGCCAGGGCTTTATTTCCAGCTCGATGACGAGACCGTCCCGGCCAGGTACCGCGGTATCGGGGTGCGCATCGAGGACGATATCCTCGTCACGGAGACGGGGTATCGGAACCTGTCGAGCGATATTCCGAGGTCCGTGAGCGACGTGGAAGCGTGGATGGCGGGACTCTGGGCCACGCCGCAGTGAACTGAACGGCGGGCGGGGAACGGCCCAGGCGAGCGAGTTGGAGGGCGTCCCCAGACGCGGGGGCCGCCGGTGGCGGGTGGGGCCGCGCGGGAGGGCGGCGGGGGTCCCCCCACAAACTCGCGCCTTTTGGGGGGCTGTTGCCGCACACACGGGGGGGGTGGGGCTGGGGGCGACTCGCTTCGATGCGGGCCGGCGCTCGGATTTGTGGGGCCCACCCCCGCCGCCCTCCCGCGCGGCCCCACCCGCCACCGGCGGCTCTGCCGTGGGGAGCGGTGGCGGGAGCTTGGGCGGTTGAGCTCGGCCTTGAGGGGATGCGGTGGGGCGGTGTCGGGTGTTCCAGGAAGTCCGTGGTTGAGGATGGCGGTTGATGCCTCGGGACACGGCGAGGGGCGCGAAAGGGGGGCTGGCGCACGGACGCAATGGGCGCGGCGCGAGGATGCTGGATCGATGGCTGCTCGCGGGCGGCGGCGCTACCCTGCCGATGAGGAGACCCGCATGCACACGTCTCGCCTTCTGCGTTGGCCAGGGACCGCAAATCTCCGAACCGGACGCGCGCTCGCGACGTCGCTGCTCGCCGCGGCAGCGGTGGTCGCAGCGGCGGGCGCGGCCAGGGCCGAGGATGGGACGGACGGCCAAGGCGCCGGGGCCGTCCTCGCCGCGCGCTCGCCGGGGATGCTCGAGCCTCGCCTCCCTGGGTACGTCAACCCTGCGCTACCCGTCGACGTCGGCCCGTCGCTGCGCGGCCCGGACCTCCTGGTCGAACCGGTCGCGACCGCGGGCGAGCCGCTGCACGGCATGGCCTCCGAGCTCGACGAGACCAGCTACGACATCCCCGGGCAGATCGTCGTCGACGCGCGCGACGACCTCGACGACGCCTCGCTCGCGGACCTCGTGCGCGACTTCTCGCTGCGCGTGCTGCCGACGGCGCTCACGTCACAGACCAGGATCCAGATCGCCACGGTGGACGGGCCGGTCAGCGCGACGCTGGAGCGGCTCGCGCGCGATCCGCGCGTGGAGGCGGCGGAGCCGCTCGCCTGGGTGCGCGCCTCGTTCGTCGCGAACGACCCGCTGATGAAGGACCAGTGGCACATGGCGCGCGTGGGCGCCGAGCGCGCGTGGGACTTCGCCTCCGGCCGCGGCGTCACCGTCGCCGTGGTCGATACGGGCATCGCGTGCGAGGACCACGGGCCCTTCACCAAGGGGACCGACCTGGCCTCGACCGAGTGCGTGGAGGGATGGAACTTCGTCACCAAGACGACCCACGCGAACGACGACCAGGGGCACGGCACGCACGTCGCCGGGACGATCGCGCAGTCGACCAACAACGGCCTCGGCGCGGTGGGGCTCGCGTTCCACGCGCGGCTCATGCCGGTCAAGGTGCTGAACGAGAGCGGCTGGGGCACGACCGCCGACGTGGCCGACGGCATCCGGTGGGCGGCCGAGCACGGCGCCCAGGTCATCAACCTGAGCCTCGGCGGCCCCCGCAACTCCAAGGTGCTCCAGAGCGCGATCGACGACGCGGTCGCGCGCGGCGCGGTCGTCGTCGCGGCGGCCGGCAACACCGGCGGGCGCGTGCAGTTCCCCGGCGCCTCCGATGGCGTCATCGGCGTGAGCGCCACCGACGTGAACGACAAGATCGCGCGGTTCTCCTCGCGCGGCCAGGGCGTCGACGTCGCCGCACCCGGGGTGAACGTCACCCAGCAGACCATCTGCAACCGCGGGCGCGACAAGTGCCAGAATTTCTACGCGTACAGCGGCACCTCGATGGCCGCGCCCCACGTGGCCGGCGCGGCGGCGCTGCTCGTGAGCCTCGGCGTGACGGACCCGCGCGCGGTCGAGGACGCGCTCCGCGCAGGCGCGCGCGTCGTCGACGACTCCGACGGCGGCAAGCTCCTCTACGGGGCCGGCATCCTCGACGCAGCGAGCTCGGTCGTGCGCGTGACGCAGAGCCACATCGTCGCGCGGCTGCTCGCGCTGCTGGTGCTCGCGACGTGGGTCGCGCGCCGCGCCCGCAAGAAGGACGCGACAGCCACGAGCCCGTGGCGGGCGAGCTTCCTCCTGCCGGCGCTCGCGGCGGGGCCGGGGCTGTTCTTCTTCGCGCCGTGGCTCCTGCCGCGCGTGGAGCTCGCCGTCGACGTGCTGGCCCGGCCGATCGCCGACCTCGACCTGCTGATCGGCGCCTCGGTCCACCGCTGGCTGCCGCTCGCCAACGCGCTCGTCCCGCTCGGCCTCACGGCGCTCTTCTTCGGCGTGAAGAGGCTCCGGCCGGCGATCGCGGGCTTCGCCGTCGGCACGGCGGCCTACCTCACGTCGGTCGTCCTGCTCGGCGAGGCCGCCGGTCCCTTCGGCCGGATGGCCCTCGTCGTGTGGTGCGCGGTCAACGCCGCGGCCTGCCTCTGGATCGCCCGGACGAACCTGTCCACGCGCTGAGCCGGCGCCTGCCGCGCTCGCTCCATGGCCGGCGGTGCGCCCGGCCGTCATGACCACCCTGCAAAAACGAGCTAGGATGCCGGCGATGCGGTCCGGCACCTTGCTCCTACCTTTCATGCTGCTCCTCGGGGCGTGCGGCGGCTCCTCCAGCGAGACGCCGTGGCCCGCCGAGCCACGGGGCCCCGCGCTCGGTCCCACGGACGAGGCGTCGCCGGACGGGCCGGCCAACTCGAGCGCGGCCCCTCAAGGTGCGGGCGAAGGCTCGGCGGACGAGGCCGACGCCGGCCGGTGAACCGGCGGCGGAGGATGGCATGGCGGACATCCGGACGGCAGGCGCGCAGCGGAGGGCCTGGCTCTCCGCTGCGCTGCTCTCCGTCGCGCTGCTGGTCATGCCGCTCCTCGTCTGGCTGCTCCTGCCGCGCCCCAGCCCCGTGATGCCGGCCCGGCGCGAGCCGGCCGCCGCGCTGCTCCCTCCACCGCAGCCGGAGCTCACGGCGCCGCGCGAGGTCGAGGCACCACCCGCGCCGCCGGCGCCACCTGCGCCGCCGCCGCGCGAGATCACGGCCGCGAGCGTGGGGCCGGTCCGCGGCGTCGTGCTGGATCCGGAGGGGCATCCCAGCGCCGGCGCCCTGGTCAGCTGCCGCGAACCGCCGGGCAACTCTGCGGGCGCCGACGCCGAGGGGCGCTTCGAGCTGCCGGCCGAGGCCGACGGTTGTACCGCCACCGCCGCGCAGCCTCCGTACGGCGACGCCGAGCCCACGCGCGTCGCCGCGGGCCGCGATAACGTCCTTCGCCTGCTCGCCGCGGGCGCGATCGTGGGAGAGGTCGTGGATCCATCGGGCAGGCCCGTCGAGGCGTACCTCCTGGCGATCGAGTCGTTCACGCCGGCCGGGTCCGGCGCGCACGCGGGCGTGAACGGTCGCGCGCGCAAGGTGTCGGATCCGGGCGGCGCCTTCCGGTGGGACGCGCTCGCCCCGGGCCGCTACGTGCTGACGGCGAGCTCGGCCGGACGCCCGCCTGCGCGGAGCCGGGCCGTCGACGTCGAGGCGGGCCGCGCCGCCGAACGCGTGCGGATCGTGCTGCCGCAGGGCGCGACGCTGAGGGGCAGGGTCGTCGACGCCGCGTCGCGCGCGCCGGTCGTCGAGGCCCAGGTCGAGCTCGACTCCGCGACCTCGTCGGGCGCGAACGCGATCTCGCTCGCGCTCACCGACGCGAACGGCGACTACGAGCTCGAAGGGGTGCCGGCCAGCGGCCCGTTCTCGGTGCGCGTGCGCCACCAGCAGTACATGGCCAAGATCGTGTCCGGCCTCGACGCGCGCGGCGCGCAGTCGACGCGCGTCGACGTCGAGCTCCGCCAGCTGGACGACGGCGGGGCGCGCGAGGAGCTCACGGGCATCGGCGCGATGCTCTCGCTCTCCTCGGGCCGCGTGATCATCGCGGGCGTCGTCGAGGGGGGGCCTGCGGCGTCCGCCGGGCTCCTGGCGGGCGACGTCATCGCCCGCATCGACGGCCGGCCCACGACGGAGCTGGAGCTCGCCGACTGCATCCAGCGCCTCCGCGGCCCGGCGGGGACGGTCGTCACCGTCGGCGTGGAGCGGGAAGGGCGCACCCTCGACGTGACGATACGGCGCGACGTCGTGGTTCGGTGAACGGCCGCGCGCCGAGGTGCTAAGGGTCGGTCCATGTCCACGCGCCCTACCGCGCTTCCCCCGGCCGGAGCTCCGGACGTCCTCTACCTCGTCGACCTGTCGGGCTACGTCTTCCGCGCCTACCACGCGATCAGCCCGCTCTCGAGCCCGAGCGGCGAGCCGACCCACGCGACGTACGGCACCGTCGCGATGCTCACGAAGCTCGTGGACGAGCGGAAGCCCGCGTACCTGGGCGTGGCGATGGACTCCCCGGGCAAGACGTTCCGCGACGAGCTCGACCCCCGCTACAAGGCGCACCGGCCGCCGCCGCCGCCCGACCTCGGGGTGCAGATGAGCCGGTGCCGGGAGATCGTCGAGGCGTACCGCATCCCGATCTTCATCCAGGAGGGGCTCGAGGCGGACGATCTCGTCGCCGTCGCCGTCGCGCGGGCCAAGGAGCGGGGGCTGCGCGTCGTCATCGCGTCGAGCGACAAGGATCTGATGCAGCTCGTCGACGGCGAGCAGGTGATGCTCTGGGACGCGATGCGCGACAAGGTCTACGGGAACCCCGAGGTCGTCGCGAAGTTCGGGGTGCCGCCGGAGCAGGTGCGCGACCTGCTCGCGCTCGTCGGCGACACCTCGGACAACGTCCCTGGCGTCCCCGGCGTGGGCTTGAAGACGGCCGCCGAGCTGCTCGCGCAGTTCGGCTCGCTCTCGGCGATCTACGAGCGCATCGGCGAGGTCAAGAAGCCTCGCATCCGGGAGTCGCTCCAGCAGAACGAGGCCGACGCGCGCCTCTCGCAGAAGCTCGTGACGCTCGACGGCGGCGCGCCCGTGTCGCTCGACCTCGAGACGCTGCGCTACGGCGGCGCGGACACCGGCAGGCTCCGCGAGCTCTTCACCGAGCTCGGCTTCTCGCGCTTCCTGAAGGCGGTCCGCGCGCCCGAGCCGACCGCGCGCGCGGCGACCTACCGGGTCCTGACGACGCGCGAGGAGCTCGAGGGCTTCGCCAGGTCGGCGCGCGCGGCCGGCCGCCTCGCCCTCGACGTGCTCGCGACGAGCCGCGAGCCGATGAGCGCCCACGTCTGCGGCGTCGCGCTCGCCTGCGAGCCGGGGCAAGCCGTGTACGTCCCGCTGGGCCACCGCTACCTCGGCGCGCCGGCCCAGCTCTCGATGAGCGACATCGACGCGGTGATGGGCCCGCTGCTCGCCGACCCCGAGCTCCCGAAGGTCGGCCACGACGTCAAGTTCTGCGAGGTGATCCTCCTGCGGCACCGCATCGGGCTCGTGGGCGTCTCCTTCGACACGATGCTGGCGAGCTACCTGCTCGATCCCGAGGGGAAGAACCAGCTCCACGAGCTCGCCGAGCGCGAGCTCGGCGCCAAGATGCAGACCCTCGACGAGGTGGCCCCGAAGCGCCGCGGTCAGGCGCAGCGCGCCCTCGACGAGATCGAGCTCGGCGAGGCGTCGAGCTACGGGGCCGCGTTCGCCGACGTCGCGCTCTCGCTCACCGATCGGCTGCGCCCTCGGCTCCGCGCCGAGAAGCTCGAGGACCTGCTCGTGCAGATCGAGCTGCCCCTCTCCGCCGTGCTCGCGGAGATGGAGCTCACGGGCGTCCTCGTCGACCCGCAGGCGCTCGCGCAGCTCGGCGCGCAGATGACGACCGAGCTCGCCGCGCTGGAGCAGAAGGCGCGCGAGATCGTGGGGCACGACATCAACCTGGCGTCGCCGAAGCAGCTCGAGGCGGTCCTGTTCGACGAGCTCAAGCTGCGCTCCCAGCGCAAGACGAAGACCGGCCGCTCGACCGACGCCGACGTGCTCGAGGCGCTCTCGGAGGAGCACCCGTTCCCCGGGGTGGTCCTCGAGCACCGCGCCATCGCCAAGCTCAAGGGCACGTACGTCGACGCGCTGCCGCGCCTCGTGCACCCGGGCACGGGCCGGATCCACACGCGCTGGGGCCAGGCCGTGGCCGCGACCGGGCGGCTCTCGTCGCAGGACCCGAACCTGCAGAACATCCCGATCCGCACGGAGCTCGGCCGGATGATCCGGCGCGCGTTCGTCGCGCCGCCCGGGAGCGTGATCGTGAGCGCCGACTACTCCCAGATCGAGCTGCGCGTCCTCGCGCACCTCTCGAAGGACCCGGTGCTCGTCGACGCCTTCCGCACCGGGCAGGACGTGCACGTGCGCACGGCCATGGAGATCTTCGGCGTGGATCAGGCAGGGGTCACCGCCGAGATGCGCCGCCGGAGCAAGACGATCAACTTCGGCGTGATCTACGGCATGGGCGAGTCGGCGCTCGCCAAGCGGCTCGACATCTCGCGGGCGGAGGCGGCGCGCTTCATCGACGCCTACTTCGCGCGCTACCGCGGCGTGCACGAGTTCATGGAGGGGACGATGGCCGAGGCGAAGCGCTCCGAGTCGGTGCGGACGCTGCTCGGCCGGCGCCGCTTGCTCCCGGATCTGCGCAGCAGCGACCGCATGCGCCGCGCTCAGGCGGAGCGCATCGCCCAGAACACCCCGATCCAGGGGACGGCGGCGGATCTCTTGAAGCTCGCGATGGTGCGCGTCCCGCGCCCCGTCGTCCCCGGCGCGCGCATGGTGCTCACGGTGCACGACGAGCTCGCGTTCGAGGTGCCGGCCGCGGCCGTGGACGAGGCCAAGGCGAAGGTGCGGGAGGCCATGGAGTCGGTCTTCCCGCTCGACGTCCCGCTCGTCGTCGACGTAGGTCACGGCCTCACCTGGGCCGACGCTCATTGAAGGGGCGGGCACCCGCTTCGGATACGGGCCCATCTCGGCGTTTTCGGTGCTCAGCGTACCGGAGTACGCTTCCGCGCCGAAAACGCCGATCTGGACCCGTCTCCTGTGCGGGTGCCCGCCGCTGGCGTCATGGGTTGGGAGAGGGACGGAGAAGAGACGCGCTCTCTGTGGCTGTGACGGTGGCGGCGGAACGGCAGCGAAGGTCTACGGCAACGGGGGCGTACGGCGTTCCGGGGAGACAAAACGACGACGCCCGCTTCACCTTGCGGTGAGCGGGACGTACGTGCGGAAGGGTTGTTCTCAGCTCGCGGCGGTCTTGGCAGCGACGCTCGCCTTGTGAAGGGCGAGGGCGAGGCGGCTCTTCACGCGCGACGCGCGCTTGGCGGGGATCGTCCCCTTCGACGCGGCGCGATCGAGCGCGCTCACCGCGGCGGTCACCGGCGCGGCGGACTCTTGCGACACGCCCTTCAGCGCGGTGCGCGCCTTCTTGACGGTCGTGCGGAGCTCCGACTTGATGGCGCGATTGCGCGCCGTCCTCGTGATGCGCTGGCGGTTGCGCTTGTCGGCGGATGCGTGATTGGCCATGAGAAAAGCTCTCCTACTTCTTCGCCTGCGCCTCGGCGGGCGTGGCAGCGCGCAGGGCGTCCGGCGCGTTCTGGTCGTAACCCGCCGGATGGATCGGGAACGCGGGGGTGCCGTGTGCGCGCTCGAAGCGCTTGCGGCGGGTGCCCGCCGTGCGCGCCTTGCGCCGGCGGATGCGCTGGGTTTGCTGAGTCGCGGAAACCATGGGGGCGCGCATTCTACCCACGGGGGGGGCTGTGTCAACCCGGAGGTTTGCTGTCCTCCGCGAGGCGCCCCTGGCTAGGGTCGGATCGTCGCGCTGACCGAGAAAAACGGCTTGGAGAAAGGACCCACGTTGGCGCCCTTGAGCGCGGACTGCACGCAGCTCGACTGGCCGTTCGACGCCGCCCACCCGCTGACGCTGACCTTGCTCACCTGGCCTGTCGACGAGAACGTGATCTGCGCGCGCGACACGTCGTCCGCGCCCGCGACGCACGCCTTGGCGCTGCCCATGACCGAGCCGAGCGCGGCCTGGACCGAGCCCTGCGACGGCTGTTCGGGGATGTTCTGCTGCCGGAGCGGACCCGACGCCGGCACCGGCGCCTCCGAGACGACCGAGGGCTGTCGCTCCGCGTTGTCGCCCACGGCCGCCTGCATGGCCGAGGGGAGGTCCCCCGGCTTGCCAGCCGCCGCCGGCGCAGCCGCCATCTTTCCCTGCTCGGGCTTCGGCGACACGGCAGGCGTGGCCGGCGCCTCGACGGCCGCCGGCGCAGGAGCGCCGCCGCCAGCCGGGGCGGCTGGCGCCTTGGGCGCCGCGGCGAGCTTCTCCTCCGCTTGCACGGGCTGCTCGACCACGGCGCGCTGCTCCGGCGCCGCGGCGACCGGAGCAGCCGGCTCCACCCGCGTGTCGCCGCGCGGCGCGGCGGGCGCCGCGACGGTGGTCGGCGCGGGCGCTGCAGTCGCCGCGATCTCCTGCTGCGGCGGCGCCGTCGTCTTCACCATGACGGTGACCGCCGCGGCCAGCCCCAGGGCCGCCACGGCCGCGCCGGCGATCATCCCGCCGGATCGCTTCTTCGCTGGAGCCGAGGCCACGGGCGCGGACGGGGCGCGGCGCGCCGCCACCGGCATCACCGCTGCCGCCTTCGTATCCCCGAACCGATCCGCCGCGCCGTGCTGCGCCGTTTCGGAGGCCTCCACCTCCGAGGGCGCCGACGCGTTGAGCCGGTTCAGATCGATGACCCCGGAGTCCTCGGGCACCCCCTCCGCCGGCCGCAGGGACGGCGACGACGCGCGGGCGCCGCCGGAGAGCGAGCCGCGCCCCGGCAGCGGGGACACACGCCCTGGCGGCGCCGAGCTGCGTCCCGAAGCCGGCAGCGGCGTCGAGAGCGCAGAGCCGCTCATCGCGGGCATACCGCTCGCGCGACCCGGCGCCTGGCTGACCCGCTCGGCGATCTCCTTCAGCGACTGGCGTCTTTTCTCCGGCGGCCGCGACAAGGTGCCGCCCGACAGGCTCTCAGGCTTCGAGGCCCTGGCTGCTTGTGATCCGTCCCCCATGGTGCTGCGTTCTCCTGATGCGCGTTCTTCGCGCGAAGGGTCCTCCGTCTGCTCCTCGCCTGGCGCTGCGGTGAGGTCGGGGGGGGCGAGGAGGTCGGCTGCCGCCGCGGTGTCCTCCGAGCGCCGGGAGATGGCGGCCTCGACGATGTGAGCGGCCCGCGTCTCCCACGCCTCCTCGTCGTTCGTCGAGGGCGCGGGGGCAGGCCAATCGTTGAGCATCCCGTCGAGGTCGAGCTTGTCGGTGACGTTCATTCGGCGTCCCCTCCGAAACCGCGCTCCGCGAGGTATGCGCGGAGCTTGCGGCGCGCCTCGTGGACGCGCCAGGCGACTGTTCCTTCCGGACAACCCAGGATCCTGGAGGCGTCCTCGTGGGGCACGCCGTCGATGCAGACGAGGATGAGCGTCGTGCGCAGCGTGTCCGAGAGCGCGTCGATGCCGTCGCAGAGCGCGGCCGCGAGCTCGCGCCGCTGGGTCGACGCGGCCGGATCGCCGCCGTGGCTCGGGCGCGTCTCGAGCAGCAGCGCCTCGATCCGCGGATCGTCCGCGGGGGTCGAGTTCTTGCTCGGCTTGCGGGCCCGGATCATGTTGAGCGAGAGGTTCACGGCGATCCGGTAGAGCCAGGTGAATGGTTCGCTCCGGCCGTCGAACCGGTCGAGCGCCTGGTAGGCCCGGACGAAGGTCTCCTGCGTCACGTCCTCTGCCTCCGCGCCCGAGCGGACAAGGTGGAACGCCAGCCGGAAGATGCGCTTCTGATATCGACGAACCAGCACCCCGAACGCCTGGGCATCTCCGCTCCGGGCTTGATCGACGAGCTCACGATCGGTGGGTTTGGCCATCCTAGCCGCCTCGGGGTGCGAGTTGTCTCCCGCGCACGGACGACAGCGCAGCCGCGGACACCTCCTCGCGACGGCCCCCGACCGTCTCGGCGAGAGAAGCCCCTCGCGGCGAGCCCCGCTTCGCGAACGCGAAGCCGGGCGATGAGGAGGCAAGTTCCACGTTCAGGCGCGCGAAGATAGCCGAACACTCCTCTTAGGACAAACCATGCGCCCGGAGCTTGGGCGCCGTGATGACCTCGTCGACTGGCGGGCGATATGCCCGCGCTGGCGCATCGAAAAACCTGCGCGGCGCCCCGCCGCCCGGCCCACCGCGCGCCGCGCAGGCGTGTGAACGAGCGCGGCCGTCGCCGGCGCACCGCGCCGCCGCCCGTACCGCTGCTATGGTCGGCGGATGCAACGCTTCTCGAGCTGGATGCGCACCCTGGGGCTCATCGCTGCGGCCTTCGCAGGAGGGGCGGCGACTTCCCACCTCGCGGGCGCGAGCACACAGGCGCAGAGCCCCTACGCCCCGCTCGAGCAGCTCGCGCGCGTGCTCGTGCTCGTGGAGAACAACTACGTCGAGCCGGCGCAGCGCAGCAAGATCCTCGACGGCGCCATCAAGGGGATGGTCGCGGAGCTCGACCCGCACTCGGCGTACATGAACTCCTCGGAGTTCGCCCAGTTCCAGGAAGAGACGGGGGGGACGTTCGGCGGCGTCGGCATCGAGGTCGACGCCAAGGACGACAACATCACCGTCATCGCGCCGATCGAGGGCTCGCCGGCGGCGCGGGCGGGCATCCGCTCCGGCGATCAGATCCTCGCGATCGACGGCCGCCCCGTCCGCGGCGAGCGCCTCGACAAGCTCGTGAAGATCATGCGCGGGGCGCCCGGCTCCCGGGTGAAGCTCACGATCCGCCGGCAGGGCGTGCCTGAGCCCCTCTCGTTCGACCTCACGCGGGAGCAGATCCACGTCACGAGCATCGCGGCGAAGCGCCTCGACCGGGACATCGCGTACGTCCGCGTGAAGCAGTTCCAGGACGGCACCCACGAAGAGATGCTCCGCGCCGCGGCGAAGCTGCGCGCCGCATCGAAGGCGCCGCTGGCCGGCGTCATCCTGGACCTGCGCAACAACCCGGGAGGCCTCGTCAACGAGGCGGAGGCCGTGGCCGACGAGCTCCTCTCCTCGGGGACGATCTACTCGACGCGCCAGCGCAACCAGGTCGTCGACGAGGCGAAGGCGCACGACGGCGGCGCGTTCGCCTCGCTGCCCATCGTCGCGCTCGTGAACGAGTACTCGGCGAGCGCCGCCGAGCTCGTCGCGGGCGCCCTGCAGGACAGCGGGCGCGCCGTGCTCGTCGGCGCGAGGACCTTCGGCAAGGGATCGGTGCAGACCATCTACGAGCTGCCCGGCGGCGCCGGGGTGAGGCTCACGACGATGCGCTACTACACGCCGAACGGGCGCTCGATCCAGGCCCAGGGCATCCGGCCGGATGTCGTCATCGAGAGCGCGGCGCAGCAGGTCCCGGCCGCCATCCTCCGCGAGCAGGATCTCGAGGGACACCTCCCCGCCGAAGGGGCGATCGGCGACCGTTCGCCGAGGGCCGTGCTCGTGGAGAAGCGCGCCGAGGCGGCCGCGGCGGCCGGCCCCGAGGGCGACATGCCCTCCGATCCCACCCGCGGGAGCGACTTCGCGCTCGCCGTCGGGTACCAGCAGCTCCTCCGCGCCATCCCGGCGATCCGCCAGCGCTGAGGATCGCGCGTCGAGCGACCTGCGCCGGGCGCCGCTCGACGCGCGTCAGGCCTCGGCGCCGGCGCGGAGCCCGGTCGTCACCGCGTCGAGCACGGTGCGCGCCCTCCCCGCGATGGTCGCCCCGGCCGCCAGGATCCCGGGCGCGGCGCGGACGCCCTCGCACCGCACCCCCACCGCCTCCAGCGCGCCGAGGCGCTCGCCGCGGGGCCACGCGACGACGTCGAGCTCCGGGCCTTGCATGGAGCTCACCACGCCGAACGCGCCGCGATCGTCGCCCATCGTGACGGGCGCCGCGATCGAGAGCGCGAACGGCGCGGCGCCGCGCGCCGGGAAATCGGCGCCGGCGCCGCTCTCGGGCGGCGTGTACGCGATCCCGCCGCCGGCGAGGCCGCCGATCGCCAGGACCACCCCGTCCGCCGCGAGCGGCACGTCCTCCCCCTCGACGTGGATCGTGACGCCTTCGTCGGGCGCCCCCGGTCCCGGGTGCCCGCCGCCCACCGCGCGCACGCGGCCGTGGCGCTGAGCCGCC
Organism: Sorangium sp. So ce302; assembly: GCF_051530145.1. Classification (GTDB taxonomy): domain Bacteria; phylum Myxococcota_A; class Polyangia; order Polyangiales; family Polyangiaceae; genus Sorangium; species Sorangium cellulosum_B. Next base: position 12,654,667 of record NZ_CP150326.1, read on the forward strand.
CCGATCGCCGCGAGCAGCGCGTCGCGCGCCGCCTCGAAGCGCAGCCCCGCCGGCGAGCCGGCGCCCGTCAGCGCCTCGCCCACCGGGACGCCGAGGCGCGCCGCGAGCGCCTCGGCCCGCGGAGCGCTCGCGCCGAGCCACGGGCCGAGCAGGATCGCCCCCGCGCCGCCCGCGCCCTCGAGCGCCTGGCGGAGCCGATCGAGGAGCCAGGAGAGCCGCGCCGGGTCGTCGTGCCGGGCCGCGAGATCGCCGTCGGCGATGTGCCGCTCGTCGTCGAAGCGCAGGACCGGCGCGTCGACCGGCAGGAAGCGGAGCCCCCGCGCCCGGGCGAACGGCTCGTCCGTGAGCGCCTCCGCGAGCGCGTCCGCGTCCCACGCGCCGCGCGCCGCGCGCGGGACGAGGACGCGCGTGCGGCGGAGCGGGCCGAGGTCGAGCAGCGCGCGATCCCTGCCGCGGGCGGGGCGGATCCGCCCCGCGATGGTCGCGAGGCGCACGCCCGCCGCCTGCGGCAGCTCCCACAGGCCGAGCTCCGCCGCGAACTGCCTCGCCGCCGGCGCGAGATCGCTCGCGGGCAGGTCGCTGCCGAGCAGCCGCGACGCCCGCTCGATCTGCTCCCACGGCACGTCGTCCACCGCGCCGCCCGCGAGCGCCGTCTCGCCGACGCCCGCGGAGATCACCGCGACCCGGGCCCCGCGCCGCCGCGCGCTCCACGCGGCGGCGAGCCCGGCGACGCCGGCGCCGATCACGAGGATCGATCGCGCCACGCCCTCTCCTCCGGCTCCCGCGCGGCGCGCTGCGAGCGACGATCGGCGTCCTCGCAAGCCGCCGCCGCCTCGTCGTCCGCGGGCGCGCCGAGCTCCGACCGGACGCTGGCGATCGCGAGGGCCTCCTGCCGCGCCTGCTCCGGGCCGAGCGCGACCGCGCGGGTCACCGCCTGCCGCGAGAGGAACGCCGCCGCCTGCCGCATCCCGTCGCGCGGCGGGAGCGAGAGCTCCTGCGCCACGATCTGCCCGCACCGCGCCGCGCAGCGCATGCCCCCGCACGCGCCCAGGCCGAGGCGCGTTCGGCGCGCGACGTCGGCGACGCTCCGGGCGAGCTCGTGCCGGAGGACATAACGCACCTCGGCCTCGATCACGGGCTCGCAGGGGCACACCGTCGCGGCCTCGCGCGGCCGCTGCCGCACGCGCTCCTCGATCCGGAGCGCGCGCGAGCCGTGCCGGTACACGAGCCGCCGGGCGGCCACCGCGTCGATCTCCATCCGCCGCGAGAGCGCGAGCGCGTCCACCGCGCGATCGCCGCCGGGCAGCGCGGTCGTGTGCGTCACGCAGCGGGCGCCGAGGTCGAAGCGACGCGAGAGGACGTCGGTCATCTCCTCGGCGAAGAGCCGGAAGCTGGCCAGCTTGCCGCCGATCATCGAGTAGAGGCCCGGCGCGCCGTGCGCCGCGTGATCGACGATCTGGTGCTCGCGCGAGAGGGCGTCCTCGGTGGGCCCGAACGCGTAGAGCGTGGGCCGCACGCCCGCGAACGTGCCGATCGCGCGCGCCTCGTGGATCTGCGGGAACACGCGGGCGATGCCCTGGACCAGGTACCTGACCTCCTCGCTCGTCGCGCGGACCTGATCGAGATCGCCGTAGAAGTCGTCGTCGGTCGTGCCGATGACGCTCATGTTCTCCCACGGCTCGAGGAAGATCTGACGGCCGTCGATCGTCCTCGCCATGATCGCGTAATTGGTGAGGCGCCGGTCGAACACGACGTGCACGCCCTTGCCGGGCCGCACGCGCGAGCTCGCGGCGGGGAGGCCGGCGAGGGACGATGTGATCGGCGACCACGCGCCCGTCGCGTTCACGACCGTGCTCGTGCGGAGCCGCCCACCTTCCCCCGTCGTGCGGTCCCGGTAACGGACGGCGACGACCTCGCCGGTGTCCTCGCGGCGCTCGATCCGCTCGACCGTGTGCCCCACGTAGACCTTGGCCCCGCGCTCGATCGCGTCGACCGCGTTGGCGACGCAGAGCCGCGCGCCGTCGATCCCCCACTCGTCGAAGCTGAAGCCGCCGACCAGGTCACCGTGCAACCCCGGCTCGAGCCGGCGGAGCTCGTCGGGCGAGAGGCGCGCGTGCGGCTTGCCGCGCTTGAGCGGCTGGTAGTTGTCGTACGCCTCGAAGAAGGCGTCCGCGAGCGGGTAGAGGAGGCGCCCGTGCCGCGCGTTCTCGAACGGGACGAGGAAGGGGATCCGGAAGAGCAGGTGCGGCGCGATCGCCTGGATGTGGCCCGAGTCGCGGCACGATTTCTCTGTCACCTGCGGATCGCTGGTCAGGTACCTGAGCCCGCCGTGGATCATGCCGCTCGAGTTGCCGCTCGCGCCGAACGCGAGATCGTTGCGCTCGAAGAGGGCGACCCTCAGGCCCCGCTGCGAAGCGTCCCGCGCGACCCCCACGCCGTTCACGCCGCCGCCGATGACCACGACGTCGACGTCGGTGTCCGCGCGGCGAGCCGGTCTTGCGGCGCTCGAGAGGAGGATCGTCACCTGCGGCGTATAGCATGCCAGAATTTTTCCACGAGCGGGCCCGGCCTCGCGCGCGGCGCTGCGAATGGTGCGCGAAGGCTGGCGGAGCCGGCCGTCAGCCGCGGACCCGGATGGCCCAGGTCAGCTTCGCGAGGCTGCGCAGCACGTTCGGGACGCGGCGGGTGAGGTTGATCGAGGGGCGCCGCTTCTCCAGCACGCGGACGGGGATCTCCTCGATCCGCAGGCCAGCGCGGTAAGCGCGGATGACGAGCTCGCTGGCGAAGACGTCCTTGTCCACGACGCAGTCGCGCGTGACCCCGAGGAGCGGCTCGCGCAGGAACGCCTTGAGCCCGTGCGTGTCCGTCCCACGGAAGCCGAGCGTGGCGCGGAGGAGCCCGTTGTACACCTGGCTCGCCGCGTGCCGCGCCCACGGGCGATCGTCGCGCGCCCCCTGGATGAGCTTGGACCCGATCACCATGTCGACGCCGCCTGTCCGCAGCATCGCGATGGCGCGGCGGTGGAAATCCACGTCGCAGAGGTCGATTTCGTCACAGAGCACGAAGCGCCCGCGCGCCCGCTCGATGCCCGCGCGGAGCGCGGCCCCGTAGTTCGGCTCGCCGATCGAGAAGTGCCGCACCTCCGGGTACTTGCGCTCGAGCTCGCCGGCGATGCCGAGGGTCCCGTCGTACGAGCCGTTCTCGGCGAGCACGAGCTCCCAGCGCCAGCCGAACGGCGAGAGCCGCTCGCGCAGATCCACGACGGCGGCGTGGAGGATCGCCTCCTCGTTGTAAACGGGGATGACGATGGAGATCTCCGGCGATCCGCCTGCATCCTCGCGATCAGGCTCGGCTGTGCTCACGGCGCGCCTCCGAGGAGCGCCTGCGCGCGGTGCGCCGCGTCGCGCCCGAAGTGGAGCGCGTCCTCCATCGAGGAGTAGTTCCAGCCGCCGTAGCGTCCGCACGAGAGGACGCGCTGGCCCTCGAGGAACGGCCGCACCGCCTCGAGCGAGCCGAAGTAGCTGTGATCGAACACGACGTACGCGTGATCGATGCGGCGCAGGCGGGCGAAGCGGATGGCGCTCGGGGCGGGGATGAGGCCCATCTCGACGAGGCCGTCGGCGACGCGGGGGAGCAGCGCCGCGAGATCGGGCTCGGCGCGATCGGCGAGCTCGACGTAGAGGCCGGCCTTGCCTGGCGGGGCCATGGCGGCGGAGAAGTGGGAGTAGCAGCCCACGCGGTAGAACGGGTACTTCGCCTCCGGGACGTACACCCAGTGCAGCGGCTGCCCGCACGGGGTGTCGAGCGCCACATCGAGGTAGTAGAGGTGCGTGCAGCGCAGCCGGGAAGCCGCCTCGACGACGGCGCGAGGCGCGTCCGAGAGGAGCCTCACGAGCGCGGGCAGCGGCGCGGACGAGACGAGCACGTCGTACCGGACGATCTCGTCGTCGAACACGAGCTCGCGCGCGCGCCAGTCGATCGACCTGGGAGAGCGGCTGAGCTCGAGCGCAGGCGTTCCCGCGTCCCGCGGCCGCTGCTCGGCGAGCGCTCGCGCGAGCCCGTGCGTCAGCTGCCCGATGCCGAGCCGCGGGTAGAGGAACCTCGCGTTGTAGCCGAGCTCCCGGTCGTTCAGCCCGACCGCCCCGGCGAGCACGTCCTCCAGCTTCGGTATCGGGACGAAGCGGGAGCACCAGTCGGCGGTGATCTCGCTCGGGTGCACGCCCCAGAGGCGGCTGTTGTAGGGGATCATGAAGTGGCGGCTGATCCCCTCGCCGAAGTGCGCCAGACAGAACTCCTCGAAGTTCCTTGGCTGAGGTCTGTCCTTGGCGAAGTGCGCCTCGATGAAGCCGCGGAGGCAGTCGTAGGCCACCGCGGGCGGCAGGCCGAAGGTGTTCGCCTGGAACGGATAGCGGGTGTACGTGCCGTTCGACCAGATCATCGAACGTCGCTCGATCTCGAGCGGGTCGGGGCCCAGCCAGCTCAGCGCGAGCTCCCGGGTCGCGGGGTCGCGCAGGTGGAGGAGGTGCCCTGTTCGGTCGAAGCGGAAGCCGGCGTCCTCGAGCGTGATCGCGTGGCCGCCCGGGCGCGGCAGGCGCTCGAATACCCGGTGCGGCACGCCGGCCCGTCCCAGGTGGTACGCCGCTGCCATGCCCGTCAGGCCGGCGCCGAGGATCGCGACGGGAACGCTGGAGATCATGGGTCGGGTCATCGCTCGCGGCCCGGCCGCGGCCGCGAAGACACCATCTCCCTGGTGCGTCGTCAAGGCACGCTGCCGTCCAGGCGCTCCTCGGCTCATGCTGGATTTCCTGCCTTCGACGTAATTTGACGTAAGCCGCGCGGAGCTCCGCGCGCGCTGGCAAAGACCGCCGTTGGCGCCTCCGCCCAGAGCGACTAGGTGTGGAGAGGTCCCAGCGCGCGCCGCGCGTCCCGGGGCGTCCGAGGTGCAGATGCCGATCCCCCGCCGGAAGTCCGTTCAAGTCACCGGGAGGACCCTCTACCTGACCGAGGACCCGGCGCTCCTGAAGCAGCAGCTGGCGGGCGGCGAGCTTCGCTTCGATCCCGAGCAGCACGCGCTGATCGACAACATCTCGACCGACGAGCTCACGCCGGGATGGGTCTGTTACTACTACGACGAGACGCTCGCCCGTTACTGCCTGGTCGGGCTGCGCGGCGGGCACATCGAGCGCGACGCCATCAAGAACGGCGGCTTCGGCGTCATCGTCAGCGGGCGCTCGAAGGGGTGCGGCAGCTCGCGCGAGACGGCGCCGTACTCGGAGCGCGAGGCGGGGATCCAGATCGTCGTCGCGAGGAGCATCGAGAAGATCTACGGCCAGAACTGCCAGAACATCGGGCTGCTCACGACGACCGATTTCTCGCTCCTCGACCGGATCGCGCGGGGCGACGAGATCCCGATCGGCGAGTTCACCCGCGGGCTCGACCCGATCAGCGCCGATGTCGTCGAGTACGGTGGCCTCTTCGCCTACAACAAGGCGCGGATGGCCGGCGAGGTCTCGCCGCCCACCCTGGCCACGCCGCCGCGGCCGATGACGCTGTGCGAGAAGATCATCGCGGCGCACGCGATCGTGGACGCCCGGGCAGGGAAGATCGGCGTCCCCGCGGTGAAGCCTGGAGACGCGCTCTTCGCCCGCATCGACGTGCGCTTCTCGCACGAATACGTCACGCCGATGGCCGAGTCGCTCTTCCGGGCGGGCGTCGGGCCGGACGCGGTCGTGACCGAGCCGGAGAGCGTCTTCGCCTTCCGGGATCACCTGACGTTCCTCGATCGCGTGATGCCGGAGGCGCACCTCAGGCTCGGCTTGCGGGAGCAGGCGGCCTCGCTCGCGACGGTGCAGCAGGCCTTCACCGAGCGGCACGGGATCAAGCTGTACGGCGAGGTCGAGCGCGACGGCAGGACCGTGGGCTCGGAGGCCATCTGCCACAACAAGGTGATCGAGGAGCTCGCGCTGCCAGGGCAGATCGTGGCGGGGACCGACTCGCACACCTGCATGGCGGGGGCGCTCGGGTGCTTCGCGTTCGGCGTCGGCTCGACGGACATGGCGAACGCGTGGCTCACGCGCGACGTCCGCGTCGCGGTGCCGCAGTCGGTGCGCTTCAACCTGACCGGGCGGCTCGGGCCGGGGGTCACGGCGAAGGACGTGATGCTGTTCCTGCTCTCGCGGCCGTTCTGGAAGACGGGCCAGGGCATCGGCAAGGTGCTCGAGTTCGCGGGCGATGGCGTCCGCGCGATGGGGCTCGACGAGCGGGCGACGCTCACCAACATGGCGGTCGAGGCGGGCGGCTTCACGGGGATCATCGAGGCCGACGAGGAGATCGTGCGCTACCTCGTCGAGCAGCGCGGGCTCGCCGCGGAGGACGTGCGCGCGCGCATCGTGCGCGCGGATCCCGGCGCGGAGTACATGGCGACGTTCGACGTCGATCTCGCGTCGGTCGAGCCGATGGTCGCGACCCCGGGCGATCCGAGGAACGGCGTGCCGCTGCGGTCGCTCGATGAGGCCGCCGGCGGTCCGGTGAAGATCGACATCGCGTACGGAGGCTCGTGCACGGGCGGCAAGAAGGCCGACATGGACATGTACGCGTCCGTGCTGCGCCAGGCGGTCGAGCGGGGCAAGCGCGTCGCTGACGGCGTGCACCTCTACATCCAGTTCGGATCGCAGGACATCCGCCGCTACGCCGAGGCCAAGGGCTACCTCGAGATCTTCGAGAAAGCCGGCGCCGAGCTCGTCGACCCCTCCTGCGGCGCGTGCATCAAGGCCGGTCCCGGTGTATCCGACCGCAAGGAACAGGTCACGGTCTCGGCCATCAACCGGAACTTCCCGGGGCGAAGCGGGCCCGGCCAGGTCTACCTGGCCAGTCCCCTCATCGTCGCGGCGAGCGCGATTGCGGGGAAGATCGCATTCCCGGAATCATGACGCAGAGCGCCTATCGCGGTAATACACACATAGTGGCCGCAATCGGCATCATGGAAAAACGAATGCTTTCCACGGAAGTGCACCGTACGCTAAGGTGCTCTTCTGTGGCGGATCGGGAGGAGCCCCAAGAGCGTATGACCGACAAGGACACGCTGGCGAAAAACAACGAAGCCTCGAAGACGGACAAGCGGAAGCAGAGCCTCTACTTTCCGGAGTCGATGCTGCAGGAAATCAAGGAGGAAGCGGCGCGGCTCGATCGCTCGCTTTCTTGGGTTGTGCAGCGCGCGTGGAAGCTGGCGCGGATAGACATCAAAAAGCTTCCGAGTGTCAATGACGTGGCTGACGACGAGGACAGCGGCGACTAACATCGCCGCGAGCCTCGCGTAAAGCCGCGTCGCTCGGGGATCGATGGGTCGAGAGCTTTTCGCCGCCGGGAAGGACGGTACGCGGATTTACGTCCGCTACCGGGAAGGTCCCGGCGGCAGCGGAAGCTTGGCCAGCGGGGTCGGGGCGGGCTCGGGACGCCTCACCGCGGTGCTCTGTGACGGCATCGCGTGCGACGGCTTCATCTGGAAGTACCTCTGGGACGACCTGGCCCGTACGGTCAACGTCGCCCACTGGAACTATCGCGGCCACGGTCGCAGCAGCTTGCCTGGTGATCCGCAGGCGGTCGAGCTGCGCGATCACGCCAGCGATCTGGCTGCGGTGCGCGCGTCGATCGGCGACGGCCCCGTCGTGCTCTTCGGGCACTCGATGGGCTGCCAGGTCGTCCTGGAGCACCTGCGGACCCACCGCGAGGGGGTGCGCGGGCTCGTGCTGATCTGCGGCTCGTCCGGCAGGATCACGCACCATTTCAAGGGCACGGACGTGCTCGCGCAGCTCCTGCCGCGGCTGATCGAGCAGGTCGACGCGTACCCGCACATCGCGCGCGCGATCTGGAGCCGCGTGCCCGCGCCGATGGCGCTGCGGATCGCGCTGCTCACGCGGGAGGTCGACGCGAGCGCGGTCACGCCGGCGGATCTGCTGCCGTACATGCGGCACATGGTCGACATCGATTTCTCGATGTTCCTCCACATGCTGCGCAGCGCCGGCGAGCACTCGACGCTCGATCTTCTCCCGCAGATCGACGTGCCCGCGCTCGTGATCGCGGGCGATCGCGACACGTTCACCCCGCCTCGGCTCGCAGAGGAGATGGCGGCGGCGCTGCCGCGCGGAGAGCTGATGATGGTGAACGGCGGCACGCACGTCGTCCCGCTGGAGCGCAAGAAGATGGTCATCGAGCGCGTGGAGCAGTTCCTCCTGGAGCGCGTCATCGGCGGCGCGTCGCTCGGGGCGAGCGCGCGGGCGTCAGGCTCGCAGGCTGCGACGGATGACGGGCGCTCGCGGTCGCTGGCCGAGGAGGCGTCGTCGCAGCGTCTAGCCGAGGGCGGGTCCTCGCCGGACCATCCGCGCGGGCTCGCGAAGGACGGATGAGCCGGTGCGCGCGCTACCTGCGCGCCCCCGGATCGGCGCGCGGACCGCTGCGGCGCCTCGGCGGCGTGGGGGCGCCGCGCATGCTCGTCGCGGCGGCGCTGCTCGCGGTCTCGTGCGCGCGACCGTCGTCCGAGCGCAGCGACGGGTCCGTCGGCGCGATCGCTGCGCTCGTCGATGAGGAGAGCGCGCCTGCGATCGGCGCGCCCACGGCGCGCTCGCCGGCCGATGCGCGCCCGCCAGCCGATGCGCGCTCGCCGGCCGAGCAGCGCTCGCCTCCCGCGTCGAGCGCCTGGGCCGCGGGGGAAGCGCGCGTCGCGCGCGCCCTCCAGCGCTCTCCCCTGCGCGCGCTGCGGCTCACGGGCAAGGTGGCCGACGGCCGGTTCGAGGCGACGCTCTCGCTGGCCGCACCCGCGGAAGGAGCAGCCCCGCGCGAGGTGAAGGTGAAGCTCGCGCCGGCGCAGAAGAAGGCCCCGCTCGCGTTCCGGCGCCCGCTCGCGTTCTACCGCATGGCGAGGGCGCTCGGCGCGCATGTCGTGCCCGCGGCAGCGGCGCGACGCATCGGCATCGGCGAGCTCGCGGCGCTCCTCGGCCGAGAGCCGAACGCACGCAAGCTGCTGCGTCGCCTCGCCGTCATGAACGACGGGACGGTCGACGCGCTGGTCCTCGCGCCCGCTCCCGGTCCGCCCGGCCCGCGCTGGCTCTCGCCTCGCCGGCGGCCCGTACGCTTCGACGACGCGCCCGAGCTCGACGTGTGGGCGCGCTGGGCTCGGTCGCCGTCGCCTGTCCGCGGCGAGCGCGCGGTCATCCTCCGCGACTACCTGGAGGTGCTGGTGCTCGATTACCTGGCGGGCAACGGGCTCCGGAAGGAGATCGTCATCGACGTGCACGCGGGAGCGCTCAGCCTGGAGGCCAACGCGAGCGCCTTCCCGCTGCACGTGAAGGCGCACGAGCTCGATCGGCAGCTCGAGCGCCTCGTGGAAGCGGTGCGGTTCCCCCGGGCCCTCCGCGATGCGCTCGCGCGCTTCGGCCCCGAGGAGGCCGCCGCGGCGCTGCGCCCCGGCGGCATCGAGGAGGAGCTGGTGCCGCCGCGCGCGCTCGTCGAGCTCGAGGAGCGGAGGCAAGCGCTGCTCAGCCTGATCGCGGCGAAGCTCGCCGACCGGGGAGAGGACGCCGTCCTCAGCCTCTAGCGCCCCTCGCCTCCGTCGCTTGCCCCTGCGAGGGGGCTTCCAGCGCGCCGCATCTTGATCTCCGGCGGCGGCAGGGCGATCACGTCACCCGTGATCGACGTGGAGACCCTGCAGCGCTGGACGGACGAGATCGGCTACAGCGCCGAGCTGACGAAGCCGTCGACCCTGCGCATCCGTCCGCGCGAGGAAGGGGTCGTCGAGCTCCCTCCGTTCTACGTCCAGTGCACCGAGAACTGGGTCGTGCTCTCGATGTTCGGCGTGCTCGATCTGCTCGACGCGCGATGCGACGCCCAGGGCGGCGCTGCGATGCCGACCCTGGCCGAGGACACCGGCCAGGTGCTCGGCTTGCTCCGTCATCTGCTCGAGGCCAACCGCGACATGCGCGTCGCCAAGTTCGCCCTCGATGATCGGAACGAGATCCTGCTGTGCGCCGAGCTGCCCACCGAGTCGCTCGACCGCTCGGAGTTCGTCGACGCGGTCGAGCGGATCATCGAATACGGCACGACCTACCAGCACACCCTGCTTGGCGCCGACACCTGAGGCGCCGGGGCGCGTCGATGTCCGGTCCGCGCCGCGGCGGGGTCACTTCTGCGTGATCACCACGCGGTTGTCGTCCCGGTAGGTGATGTTGCCGGACTCGCCGCGGCAGTCCCAGCAGGTCGCCCACGCGAGCCGTCGCCGCACGTAGCCGTTGAACCCGAGCGCGAGCGGCCCCGGATCGTCCTTGAGCAGCAGCGACGACGCGATGCGGTAGCGGTCTCCAGGGAGCTTCAGGAACGCGACGATGAACGCGTCGTCGTCGGCCTTTCCCGTCACGACGAGCACCTCCTCGCCCGGGACCGGGTTCCAGAGCAGCGGAGACGTCGTGAGCGTGGTGTTCGGGGGCGGGCCCGCCTCGGGCTGGCTCGCCGGAGCGCCGCTCGGCGAGAGCCGCGTCCGGCCCCGGCTGAGCACGGCGTTCGCGTCGTCGGGCTCCTTGAAGAAGGAGATCTGCCCGCCGAGGTCGCGCAGCTGCGGCACCGACGCGAGCAGCTCTGCGACCTGCTGCGGCCCGATCTCCGCGCGCCGGAAAGTCTGCTGCCACTGCGGCGACGGGATCGACGCCGCGTTCGGCGCCCCGTGGCAGCACCGGAAGCCGATGTCGTCGCCCGTCACCGCCGGATCGACCGCCGCGCGGCGCGCGCACCGGTGATCCACGGCGCTCGCGCTCGCCGTGGCCCCGCGCACGGCGGCGGCCTTGGGCTGGAGGTTCTCGATCGGCGCGATGTCGCTCGCGGTCCACTCGCGCAGCGCAGCGCCCATCCCGACGACGCCGAACCCGGATGCGCACGACGCGGGCGCCTTGGCGCACGCCGGGTCCCACGCCGCGCCGCCCGCGTAGGGCGTCCCCTCGGGGCCCTTGCATGCGCGCTCCCACTCGAGCTCGGTGCACAGCCTCCCGCCGGCCTGCTGGCAGAGCTCCGAGGCGCGCGCCCGCGTCACCCCGGTGAGCGGAGCCTGCGCAGGATCGTTCGGGTACAGGGCGCGATCGACGGTGAAGCCGCCCAGCTCGACGTCGAGCAACGCCGGCTCGAGCGTCGGATCGCGCCCCTTGTCCCCGGGCGTGCTGCCCGCGACGAGCTTTCCAGCAGGGATCTCGATCCGCGCGGGCCCGGCCGCCGCGGCGCCGGCCCGCGGCGTCGCGCTCGCGGCGGGCGACTCGTTCTCGGCCGCCTCGAGCACCTTCCCCTGGGGCGCGGGCGCCTGGGGGGCGCCTCCGTCCGCGCGCTTCTCCCCGGGCTCTCGCTGCTCGGCGCGGCTGCAGCCGGCCCCTCCGGCGATGCCGGCGGCCAGCAGGATCAGGGCAACGGCAGGCGTCCTCGTCGGCACGGTTCCTCGTGAGCGCCTCGCCTTATGTCGCAGGACCCCTCGCCCGTCAAAGTGCCCGCGCTATGCTGGCCGGGATGGGGCAGGGCGTGAGCGGCGCACCGGATCCGATGGCCTCGCAGATGGCGCAGCTCCTCGCTGGCAGCGATCTCGACGAGCTGCGCGAGGTCGTGAGGCGGTGGGTCGCCGAGGCGCCGACCGAGGGTGTGCGCCGTCACTACCAGGAGCTCGGCGGCCGCCTCGTCGACCTCAAGGCGGCGCTCGCCGAGAACCCCGTGCAACCCACGATCGCGGAGCTCGAGCAGGCGCTCACGATGATGCTCCGGCTCGCCGCGTCGAGCCCGAGGACGTGAGCCCCAGGTGATGCTCGCCGATTTCTCTCCGTGGTTCCTGCGCGCCTTCGGGCTCTGCTTCGGCCTGCTCTGGGGCAGCTTCCTCAACGTCGTCATCCATCGCGTCCCGCGCGAGCTCAGCGTCGTCCGTCCGGGCTCGTGCTGCCCGGCGTGCGGCGCGCCGATCCGCGCCTACGACAACATCCCCGTCCTCAGCTACCTGCTGCTGCGCGGCCGCGCTCGCTGCTGCGGTGCGCCCGTGTCACCTCGGTATCCCCTGGTGGAGGCGGCGGGCGGTTTGCTCTCGCTCGCGATCATCGAGGTCATCCTCCTCCGGCTCCCCGGGACGACGCCGGCCCTCCACGCGCTCGCCACGTACACCGCCGACCTGGCGCTCGCGCTCGGGCTGCTCGCGGCGACGTTCATCGACCTCGAGCACATGTTCATCCCCGACTCGATCACCATCGGCGGCGCGGTGCTCGGCGTCGCGACCGCGTCGCTGCGGTCGATGGGCTTCGTCGACGCCCTCGTCGGCGCGGCGGTCGGCTTCGGCATCGTCTGGCTCCCGTTCGTCGTGATCTACCCGCGGATCCGCGGCGGCCGCGTCGGCATGGGCCTCGGCGACGCCAAGCTCCTCATGCTGGCGGGCGCGTGGTTCGGCTGGGGGGGCGCCCTGTTCGTGCTCGGCGCCGGCGCCATCCAGGGATCGATCATGGCGATCGCCATGCTGCTCCTGCGCGGGAGCATCGAGGAGCCCGAGGCGGTGCGCCTCGAGCGGGAGCAGATCCGCGTCGAGCTCGCGGCCATGTCCCCCGAGGAGCGGGCCGCCGCCGAGGAAGAGCTTGCGCAAGATCCGCTCGCGGAGGAGCCTCGCGAAGGGTTCGGCCAGGCCCGCATCGCGTTCGGCCCGTTCCTCGCGCTCGCGACGCTGGAGTGCCTGCTCGTCGGCCGCGACGTCCTGGACGCGTACCTCTCCTGGATCGACGCAGGATGAACGCCGCTCTGCGCCGCGCGCTCGGGATCTCGCTCGCGTCGCTCCTCGTGCTCGCGGGCTGCGGTAGCTCGCTCCCGCTGCCTCCGACCGGCCCGCACCTGCCGAGCGAGGCGACGGTGGTCGTGCCGTACCCTCCGCCGCCTGCGCGGGTCGAGATCATCTCGCCGTCCGAGCGGCCGGGCGACGTGTGGATCGACGGCGAGTGGCAGTGGCGGAGCCGCCGCTGGGCGTGGCAGCAGGGACGATGGGAGCCCGTCCCGCCGGGCGCGTACTTCGCGCCTGCCACCACCGTGCGCCGCGCAGACGGATCCCTGGTGTGGTTCGCCGGCGTGTGGCACCTCCCCGGCAAGAAGTGATCGACACCGCGTCCGAGCGATGGGAATTCACCCCGTGCCGAGGTGCCCGCCGCCCGATCGGCATCGGCGAGCCAGCTCGGCGTGCCATCCCCTGCACGGATCGATGAGCCTTGCCCCATGATGCTTGCCTGGTCGTTCGCAGCGCGCACACCCGACGAAATCGCCCGACTCCTCCGCGCCCTCGGCAAGCACCGGTACGTGCGCGAGGTCGATCATCGGCTCCACTGGTCCGTCGATCACGCCCTGGCCGAGCTGCCGGAGTTCGCGCCGCACGCGTCGGCCTTCCAGGCGCGCCTCCGGAAGGAGCGCGCGCTCGATCTCGGCTCGCGCGACCCTTCGCTGTGGCGCGAGGCGAAGACCGAGGACGTGATCGCGGCCCTCACGGCGTTCTGGACCCCGGATGACGCGGCGCTGCGCTACCGGAGCCGCCTGATCGAGGCGCTCGCGCGGACGGGCCTCCCCGAGGCCACGCACGCCCCCTTCGCGTCGGCCCCGAACGAGCCCCCGCACCCGGAGCTCGTGATGCTCGACTGGGAGCTCTACCCCGTCGACGAGCTCGACGCCGACCGGCACGCCGGCGCGCTGGCCGCCATGGAAGAGGCCGAGGAGGCGGTCAACGCGTCGGCGCCGATCTACAACGAAGGGCCCGTCGTGGCGGCGCCGGAGCTCTGCGAGGGAGCGCCCAACGGGGTGCTCGCGGACGATTTCCTCGTGTGGTCGGACGGGCCTTACAGCTATTCCGACTACGTGTTCCGCGGCGTCGCCAAGGCGGCGAAGCTCGTCGAGCCGCCGATCGGTTACCAGGATCTGTAACGGCCGCCCGCGGGCCCCGCGCGTCAGTAGGGATCGGGCTTCGGCGGCGGGACGGTGGGATCCGCCTCGGCGGGGGGCTTGACGATCTTCGGGGTCGCCGTGGCCGCGGGGGCCGGCCCTCGCTGCGCGTGGGAGAGCGTCACCTCGAGCTCGATGTCCCGATCGAACACGAGCATCCGTCGTTGCGCGGCGTGGCCTGGCGCGGAGACCTCGATCCGGTGCGCCGCGCCGTCCTTGATGAGCTTGCCGTCGAACGGGTTCGAGGGGAGCTCCACCCCGTCGACGAAGATCTTCGCGCTGGCGGGGCTCGCCTTGATCGATGCGCGGAGGAGCGACGCGTCGGTCTGCTCGCGTGGAGCGCTGCTCGCGGCGGATGGCGGGGAGGGCTCCGGCGCGGGCAGCGCGCTCTGGGCCGGCGGCGGGGCCACGCGGAGGCTCTGCTGGACCGGATCGCGCAGCTTCAGGTACAGCGTCGCGGCGCCGACCAGCGCGATGACCGCTGCGAACGCGACGAGCGGCAACCGGGAGCGCCGCGGCGCCGGCGCGGGCTGAACGGCCGTGGCCGGCTCGGTCCGCACGACGGCGTGGAGCGTCGCCTGCGGGGGGCTCGAGCGGTGGAGGGCGCGCGTGGGCGCCGACGGCGACGAGCCCGTGGTCGCGCCCTCCTCCTGCGCGGGAGGATCCGAGTCGAGCGGCTCGCGCCCTGGCAGCGACGGCAGCCTCGGCGCGCGGCCGGCGAGCCCCGCGCTCCCCGCCTCCGCGCCGTGCTCCTGCAGCTGCTTGAGCTGGCGATCGATGATCGCCCGGATCTCGGACCGCTCGCCGGTGAACAGCTCGCGCATGAGCGCGCCGAGCTGCTCGGCTGTCACCTGCTCTTCCAGGCGTTCCGTGTAGCGAGCGAGCTCCGCGCGAAAGGCGGCGGCCGTCGAATAGCGCTGGTCGGGCGAGTGCGCGAGCGCCTTGGCGCAGATGCGCGCGAGCTCGACGGGCACCTCGGGGCGCGCGGACCGCAGGTCCGGGATGTCCCGCATCAGGCGCGAGATGATCTGCGGATCCGACAGCCCACGCCAGAGGCGGCGGCCGGCGAGCATCTCCCAGAGGATGACGCCGGCCGAGAAGACGTCCGCGCGCCGATCGATCTGGGAAGAGTGCGAGAACGCCTGCTCCGGCGCCATGTACGCGACCTTGCCCTTCATCGTGCCGGTCTGCGTCTCGACGAGGCGGTGCGCGGCGAGCGCGATCCCGAAGTCGACGATCTTCACCTGCCCGTCGTAGGTGACGAAGATGTTGTGGGGGCTGATGTCGCGGTGAACGACGTTGAGCGGCGTCCCGTCGTAGTCGACGAGCTCGTGGGCGTAGTGGAGGCCGGCCAGCACCTCGCTGAGGATCCAGAACTGGATGGCGAACGGGATCGCCCGGGCTTGCTCTCGCGCGCGGGAGATCACCCGGCTCAGCGGCTGCCCGTCGAGGTACTCCATGGCGATGAAGTACTCGCCGTCCGCGAGGCCGACCTCGTTGGTCTGCACCACGTTGCGGTGGTTCAGGCGGGCGGCGAGGCGGGCCTCGTCGAGCAGCATGTCCCGGAACTCGGGCTCGTCGGCGATGTTGGGCCGGAGGCGCTTGATGACCTGCAGCTTGCTGAAGCCCGCCGGCCCCACCGCGACCGCCAGGTGCACGTCCGCCATGCCCCCGTGCCCGAGCGTCGCGATGAACCGGTATTTTCCGAAGCTCCGCGCGTGCCGATCCGAGGGCGACGCCTGCGCGTCCGGCGGCGCGTCCCGGCCGACCGTGGTCGTGGCGTCGCGATCCGGGCGCCGCACCTGGACGGTGGGCGGGGGCTCGGGCGCGGGGACGAGCCCCTGCCTGGAGACCAGGGTCCCGCCGTCGATCGCTGCCCGCACGCGCTCCGGCGGGCCCGAGGCGGCGAGCTCGTTGCTGCGGGCGGAGTCCGCCGCCCAGTCAGCCTCCTCGATCGTCCCTTTGCGCTCGCCCACCGCCGAATGGTCCTGATCCAAAGACGTGCAGTCAAGCTGACGACAGCGCGGGCCAGCGTTTGCGCGGCAGCGGGCGGAGGACGAGCGGCTCGCCCGTGACGGCGAGCCGGCGTCCCGCCCGTAACCGCAGCGAGGACCGCCGCGCGCTCGGCCTGCTCCAGCGCGCGATCCGCCGAGCGTGCGCTCGGAGCGCCGCCGGACAGAAGCGCCCGGCGGGAACGTTTCACGCTCAGAACGCCGCGGCGTCTGCTGCTACTGTGCGGGACGCCACGCCCCCAGGCGGTCCCGGACCCCGGGCGGGTGCAGGAAAATTCGCCTGTGATTGCGCACGTTTGCCCCTGAACGAGGTAGCCCGATGCCCTGTGACTCGATACCGCGGCGCCTGCTAGGCCAGGCGAAGGCGCGTCCCGAGGCTCCTGCCCACTACGTCAAGGAGGGGGGCTTCTGGAGGATGACCAGCTTCCGGGAGTACGCGGGCGAGGCGCGGCGCGCCGGCAAGGCGCTCCTCGCGCTCGGCCTCGAGCCCGGCGCCACGGTCAGCCTCCTCGGCTTCAACCGGCCCGAGTGGGTGGTGCTCCACGTGGCTTGCATGGCGATCGGAGGCGCTCCCGCGGGCATCTACACGACGTGCTCGCCCGAGGAGGTGCGCCACGTCGTGCGCCATGCGGGGTCGCAGGTGGTGCTGGTCGAGGACAGGGCCCAGCTGGAGAAGGTGCTGAGCCAGTGGGATCGGCTGCCGCGGCTCTCGTGGGTGGTGCTGATGCGGGGCGCGGAGCCCGCGGGCGATCCGCGGATCCTGGCCTGGGATGAGTTCCTCGCGCGGGGCGACCGCGTCTCGGACGCGCTGCTCGAGCAGCGGCTCGACGCGCTCGAGCCGAACGGCCTCGCGACGCTGCTCTACACCTCCGGGACGGTGGGGCCGCCGAAGGGGGTCATGCTGAGCCATGAGAACCTCACGCGCTCGGCGGACATGGCGGCGCGCCTCATCCCGTGCTCGTCCCGGGACATCGCGCTCTCCTACCTGCCTCTTTCGCACGTCGCCGAGCAGATGTTCACGATCCACATCCCGGCCTCGGTCGGCGCGGCCGTGTACTTCGCCGAGTCGATGGCGGCGCTCGCCGACAACCTCAAGGAGGTGCGGCCTACCGCCTTCTTCGGGGTCCCGCGCGTCTGGGAGAAGCTGAGGGACGGGATCGACGCGAAGCTCTCCGGCGCGAGGGGGTTGCAGAAAATCATGCTCGATCAGGCGAGGCGCGTCGGGCTCCAGCACAGCGAGCTCCGCGCCCGAGGCGAGCAGCCGGGGCCGCTGCTCGCGCTGCAGCACCGCGCCTTCGACACGCTGGTCTACGCGAAGGTGAAGGCGGCCTTGGGGCTCGGCCGGGCGCACGCGTTCAGCAGCGGCGCGGCCCCCATCGCGAAGGAGGTCCTCGATTTCTTCGCGTCGCTCGACATCCTGATCACCGAGGTCTACGGCCAGTCCGAGGTGACCGGCGCGACGAGCTACAACCTGCCGGGCAGGACGAAGCTCGGCTCCGTGGGGCCGTCGGTGCCAGGCATGGACGTGAAGATCGCGGACGACGGCGAGATCCTCGTGAAGGGGCCGACCGTGTTCCTCGGCTACTACAAGGATCCCGAGGCGACCGCGCAGGCCCTGGTCGACGGCTGGCTCCATTCGGGGGATCTCGGCCGATTCGACGAGGAAGGGTTCCTCCACATCACCGGGCGGAAGAAGGAGATCCTCATCACGGCCGGCGGAAAGAACATCTCGCCCAAGAACATCGAGGAGGCGCTCAAGCGCCACGACCTCATCGCCGAGGCGGTGGTCGTCGGCGATGGGCGCAAGTTCCTCACGGCCCTGCTCGTGCTGGCCCCCGACGCGGTGAAGCGCCTCTCGGCCGAGCGCGGGCTCGGCCGCGAGCTCTCGCACGCGTCGCCCGAGATCAGGGAGGCCGTGCAGCGGGCCGTCGACGAGGTGAACGGCGAGCTCGCGCAGGTCGAGACGATCAAGAAGTTCTCGATCCTGCCGCGCGGCTTCACCATCGAGGACGGCGAGCTGACGCCGACGCTCAAGATCAAGCGGCGCAATGTGAGCCAGAATTTTGCGCGCGAGATCGAGGCGATGTACGCCGAGTAATTCATGCGCAACGAGCCTGCTACAGCCGTCTCCTTCGACTTCGGCCAGACCCTGGTGGAGCTCGACACGGGGCTGCTCTCCGCCCGCCTCGCCGAGCGGGGGATCGCCGCGCCTCGGGAGCGGCTGGACGGGGCGGTGGACGAGGGCTGGCGCGCGTACAACGAGGCGATCCAGCGCGGGCTCGGCGGCCACCCGTGGAAGATCATGATGCGCCGCCTGCTCGAGGCGGGCGGCGTCGAGGCCAGCGCGCTCGACGCGGCGGTCGACTGGCTCTGGACGGAGCAGCCCCGGAAGAACCTCTGGCGCCGGCCGATCGCGGGGATGATCGACGTCGTGATCGAGCTCCGGCAGGCCGGCGTGCCGGTCGCGGTGCTGTCGAACTCGGAGGGCCGGCTCGAGGAGCTGATCGAAGAGCTCGGCTGGTCGGCGCACTTCGTGGCGGTGGCGGACTCGGGGCGGCTCGGGTTCGAGAAGCCGGGCAGGGAGATCTTCGCATGGACGGCCGAGCGCCTCGGTGCGCCGCTCGCCGCGGTGGTCCACGTCGGCGATTCCTTCGCCGCCGACGTCGGCGGCGCCCTCGCGGCAGGGATGCGGGCCGTCTGGTTCAAGGGGGACCCGACGCGGGCTGCGGAGGTGTCCCAGGCCGAGCGGGTGGCGGTGTGCGACGGCGCGGAGACGCTGCGCCGCGCGCTCCGGGCGTTCGGCGTCCGCTTCTAGCGCGTGCGCTGCGCCGCGCGCCGTCGTGCGGCCAGCGATCTCCATGAGCCCGTCACCTGGCGAGCGCGGCCCGCAAGCGCGGCGCTCGCGCGCGAGGTCGCGAGGTCCACACGCGCGTCGCGCGCTCGCCCTTCCGTCCGTGAGCACGAACGTCCCGGAAGGCGCTCCGCCCCGCGCTCGTCGCGCGCGCTTCTCCGCTGGCTCTCCTCGTCCTGCTGCCCCGCGCCGGTGGGTCGGTCTCCGGATCGTGCAGCCGATGCACGTCGCGCGGTGGTTCGGGCATTGCTGGAGACCGGTTCACGATGATCGCCAACGATGCAGACATCGAACAAGAGTCCGGACGCCGGGAGCGGCGAGCGAACATTCCCGCCGCCGTCCCTCGCCTCTTCGGCGAGGTCCGCCGCGCGGACGAGCGGCTCGTCTCGCTCGTGCAAGAGCGCCCTGTGGCCACGCTCCTCGCGGTGGCCGCCGTGGGCTACCTGATCGGGCGGGTCGTAACACGGTTGAGTTGAGGAGGTCATCATGACGGCACGCGAGGTCGAGGTCGAACGGGAGCGCGACGCGCGAGAGGTGGTGAACGACGCGCTCAGCCGGCTCGACGCGGCGGAGGTCACGCGGGCGGTCTCGGCGTTCGCGCGGGACAACCCGCACGTGGCGATCGCAGCGGCGGCTGGGCTGGGGTTCCTGCTCGGCGGGGGCCTGACGCCGCGCGTGCTCAGCAGGCTCGGGTCGCTCGCGACGCGCAGCTACGTCAAGAGCGCGCTGGCCCAGGCGGTCGAGCTCGTCCTCGATGAGCAGACGCGGTCCCAGAGCCATCCCGGCTCGTCGCCGTGATCCAGCAGGCACCTGCTGCGCGTACCTTGGTTGAAGGTGGGGTCGTTTGAACCGCCAAGGACGCCAAGATTGTTGAGGTTTTTCTAGGCGCCCTTGGCGGATTGGCGGTTTCACCACAGGCGCGTCCCGGCCGCGTCCGCACGTGGATCGCGGCTCGATCGTTGCTCGTTCGCAAGATCGCTGGGCCACGCCACGCCGGGCGCAGGGTCCTCCTTCAGGTCCTGCGGCTGCAGGTCTTGCGGATGCGGCGACCGCCGCTCTCGCTCAGCACCTCTTCAACGCTGCGGGAAACGTCGGGCAAGCACCGCACGGAGAGCAACGCGCCGCCGCCGGCGCTGCCGTCGTCGAGCCGGCGCGCCTCGTACTCGGGCAGGCGCGCGCCGAGGACGGCGCCGAGCAGGGTGCCGGCAGCGCCAGCGGCGCCCGCTCCCGCGAGGCACGCGACGATGGGCCCCGCCAGGAACGCGTCGAGCCGCGGAATGATCAGCGCGCCTCCTGCCATGATCGCCGCGAGCGTGCCCCCGACGAGCCCTCCGATCACAGCGCCCAGGGCGGCCCCTTCGGACGCCTTGCTGTGGATCGTGAGCTCGATCTCGTCCAGACGGGAGTGCTGCCTGGGCACCATGCTGATGTCCTCGGCCGCGACGCCCAGGGCGAGGAGGCGGCCAAGTGCGCCCGCGGCTTCCGTGCGACCTGGGAAGAATGCAGTGAGCGTCCGGTAATACATCATTCGACGAGTGCCCCTGTGCCGCGGTTCGCGAGGTGTCTCGTTCAATCCATCTGCTCTCGGAAAAGCATCGCTTGTGCCGCTCCGGCTGCGCAGATGTCGCTCGGCTGCTGGAGCACATCCCGGGAAATGATGGAAGGCGCCGCTCCGCGCGTGGGCGGTGCGGCGCCTTCGCGCCCCCCTGGAGCTCGCTCAGCGGGCGCCGAGCTCGTTGGAGTACGAGCCGGTGCTCTCCTGGAGCTTCTCCTGGATCTGGTCCTGGGTCCGCTGCGCAGCGCCCAGGGCGCGCTCCTTGGCCCTCTCCGCGCGCTCGCGCAGCCGGCTCGTGCTGTCGCGCAGCCGGCGGCGAGCCTCGTCACCTGACGTCGGCGCGACCAGGACGCCAACCCCGACGCCCATGGCGACGCCGAGGCCGAGCCCGACCGACAGGGGAACGATCCAATCGAGTGAGCTCCTTCTCCTGTAGGGGAACATGTCGGCCATGTAATTGACGAGATCGTTTGCCTTCATTGTGGCTCCGTCGGTTCGTATCGCGTGGGGGCGCGTAACGCGTATCCCTCAGCGTGGATTCACGTGGCTGGAACAGTGACCGGCGGGACGTGAGGCAGCGCGCATGCCAAGGGCATATTGCGCACGGAGGGGGCAGGGCAGGGGGCTGCCCTGCCCCGAGGAGCGATCGCGGCGGAGGAGCGCCGCGGCGTTACCGGCAGAAGCCGTCGATGCAGATCTTGCCTTCGCTGCAGGGCGTCTCGGGATCGCAGTCGCCGCCGAGGTTGTCGCTCGACCCGCAGACCTGGTGCTCGCCGGAGAACGTCGCCACCGTCCTGCACTCGCTCAGCGAGGGCGGCTGGTTGTCGCAGGCGTTCGGGTTCGGCTGGTCGCACGAGATGTAGCAGCTGTGGTGCAGACAGATCGACCCCGGCGCGCAGACGTCCTGCGCTCCATCCTCGCCGCACACGAAGTTGCTCGACTGATTCGGGATGCAGCCGTTCTCGACCCAGACGTCGCCCTCGGGGCAGGCGGCGCCGTCGCTCCTCGGAACACAGGCGCCGTCGACGCAGACGGCGGAGGGGCCGCCGCAGTCGTCGGTGATGACGCAGGGCTGCGCAGGGCGGGAGCAGATGCCGAGGGTGGCGTCGCAACGGTAGCTGCTGGGGCAGTCCGCGTCCTCGCTGCAGGCGGGCGTGCATTTGCCCTCGACGCACTTGTCGTTGACCGGACACTGCGTCTGATCGAAGCACTGGTCCTGAGGCGCGGTGCAGATGCCGCTGACGCAGAGGTAGTCCGCGCCGAGGCGGGCGCAGTCGGCGTCGGCGCCGCACGCGGCCGGGGTCGCCGGCACGCAGGTCGCATCGGCCTCGTCGCCCTCGCAGACATAGCCGTGGATGCAGCCGAGCGGCTCGCCGCTCGGAAGGACCTGATCGCAGCTGCCGGGCTGACACGTGCCATCCGGCGCGCAGGTCTCGCCATCGGCGCAGTCGTCCGGGTTGCCGCAGTACACGACGCCGCCGGGGGCCCCGCCGCTGCCCCCCTCCCCGGAGGAGCCGCTCGCGACGCAGGCGGCGGTGTGGTCGTCGGCGATGACGCACTCGAAGCCCCGGCTACACCCCCAGGTCGTGCAGTCGCCGATGTGGCATTTGTTGTCTTCGCCACAGGTCTCGTTGATCCAGCAGTCGGCTGGCCCGTCACAGCCGCTCGGGATGCCAGGCGTGCAGTCCTCGACGACTGCATCACAGAAGGGGCTGTCGGCGTCGTCGTCGTAGATGGGGCAACCCGCGAGGAGGGGCGCCAGCACGCTCGCGAGACCCAGCAGAGTAAGTCGCTTCATTCACCGTCTCCCGAAAGCATTCGGCCGCCCGGCGTCGAGGAGCCGCGCCCTCGCGCGTGACGGTCGCGACCGGACGAGCGTAGCAAGCGACATGCCCCACACAAGCCTGGCAAGTCGCGGCGCATTTCGGTCGATCGCGCGCTCGCCGTGAAGCCGCGTTCACGTCGGCATGTGGCCCGCGTGTGGCGAGGCGCGGCCCGGCCCCGATGTGCCGTGCCTCGCGGAGGTCACGCGGCGGCGGCCGCGACATCGGGGGGAGGGGGGACCGCAGGGGAGGGGGGACCGCAGGGGAGGGGGGACCGCAGGGGACCGCGAACCCTGAACCGCGCAGGAAAGCGGAGGACGGCGCGGCGCGGCGCGACGCTTTGGGGCGCACAGGGGAACCCGTGCTACCGTTCCGCCGAGTTCCGGGCGGCTACCTCCGAACGAGGAACCCCGGCAGGCTCGCGCCTGGGGGGCCAGCCGTTTGCGAGGACACGGGGACCGGTCGAGCAGATGGATGTCACCTGCGAGCGTTGCAGCACCGAGTACGAGTTCGACGACGCGCTCGTGTCGGAGCGCGGCACGACGGTCAAGTGCACGAACTGCGGCTTCCAGTTCAAGGTCCGCCGCACCGACGGCGCGCTCCCCGAGAAGTGGGTGGTGCGCACGCTCGGCGGCCGGGAGCTCGAGTTCAAGATGCTCCGGGAGCTCCAGGCGGCGATCACCCAGGGCCAGATCACCCGCGACGACGTGATCTCGCGCGGCAACGCGAGGCCGCGGCGGCTCGGGTCGATCGCGGAGCTGGAGCCGTTCTTCAAGGGGCCGGGCAGCATCGTGATGGCCGGGACCGCGCTGGGCATCGGCGGGCCCTCGCCGTTCCCTGGCCGCTCGAGGTCGCTGACGCCTCCAGGGCTCGGCGGTCCGGCGCCGGCGCAGACCGAGGGCTCGGTCGCGATCCCGCTCCCGCGGGCGGAGAGCGACGCGGACGCCGCCCCCGAGTCCATCCACGACGCAGAGACGGTCGTTCGGGACGTGCGGGAGGTCCAGTCGGGCAGGGAGCGCCCGTCGCCGCGCCGCGGGGCGCAGACCGCGGGCTACGACTCCGAGGCCAGCGCCCCCGCGCGGGCGATGACGAAGCCGGGCGCGCTGCCCGGGGTCGTGGTGCCGCCGGAAGAGGCGCCGCCGCTGCCGGACGGGCACCCCGCGCGCCGGCAGGAGCCGCGGACCCTCCGCGGCGCGGGGGTCGCCGATGCGCGCCAGGGCAGCATCAGGCCCGGGCCCGCGGACGCCGGCGGCGAGGGGCAGGGGCGCGCCGCAGGCGCCGTTCCGCTGCGGATGCCGAACAGCGTCCCACCGCCGCGCATCGAGCGCGCCGACAGCCCGGGAGAAGAAGCCCCCGTGGCGAGGCGCGGGGCGTCGCGCGCGGCGAGCGAGGACCACGCGTCGCGGCGGGCAGCGACGTCGGGGTCGCCGACCGCGCCCGCGGAGCCCGAGGGGCGTCCCTCCTATGTCGACGAGGGGGACGGCGACGCGGGGATCACGTCGCTGCCCTCGAGGAGGACGGGGATCGCGCGGTGGGTGGTCGGCCTCATCGTCGTCGGCCTCATGGTGGTGAGCGCGGCGACCCTCGGGCCGAAGTACCTCAAGCCGGCCGTCCAGGCCCGGCCTGCGGCGAGCGACGATCGCGTCTCGGCGCTGCTCGCCGAGGGCGAGAGGAGCCTGGCCGAAGGGGATCCGGAGACGGCGAGGGACAAGCTCGTCAAGGCGAGCGCGCTCGCCGAGGACGACCCGCGCGTCGCGGCGGCGCTGGCCCGGGTCGAGACGGTGAACGCGGACGTGCGGTGGCTGCGGCTGCAGCTGCTCGCCGCAGGGGACGCGGATCTGGACACGGTGCGGCACGAGCTCGACATCGCGATCGAGCGCGCCCGCAAGGCGGTCGAGCACGCGCGGCGCGTCGCGCCGGCGAACGCCGAGGTGACCCGCGCGGCGATCGATCTGCTCCGCATGCAGGGCGACCTCGCCTCCGCGCGGAAGCTCGTCGGCGCGATCTCGGCCGAGAGCGCGCAGCCGGAGAGCGCGCTGACGCTGGCCGCGCTCGATCTCGCCGAGGCTCATCCGAGCTGGGCCGCCGTCGTCGAGCGGCTCCGGACGGCGGCGAGCATCGAGCAGAGCCCCGGGCGAGCGCGGGCGCTCCTCGTCTATGCGCTCGCGAGGTCCGGCGATCCCGCGGCCGCGCGCGCCGAGAACGAGCGCCTGCTGGCGACGAGCCGGCCGCACCCGCTCGCGCGCCCGCTCCGGGCCTTCATCGACCGGCTCGAAAAGGCGCAGGGCGAGCCAGGAGGCGTCACCGAGCCGGCGTCGAGCGCGCGCGCGGAGAGCCCGCAGGCGGGCGCTCCTCCGCCGAGCCCACAGGCCGCGGCGAGCGCTCCTCCCGCGAGCCCGCCGGCCGCGCCGGGGCGCCCTCGGCGCGGGCCGGAGGCGGCGCCGGACGACGGCCGCGTGCCCGACGACTACGTCGCCCCGGGCGGCACCATCGATACGAGCGATCTGCCCGGCGTGCATCCGCCGCCGACCGCCGCGCCTGGAGCGACGGCGCCGCCGATCGACACCTCGGATCTGCCTGGAATGAAGCATGAATAAGCGCCGAGCTCGAGGAGTGCGGTGGACCGGCGTCGGCGCCCTCGCCGTGGCGGCATCGATGGCTGGGTGCACCGGGA
This sequence comes from Sorangium sp. So ce302, assembly GCF_051530145.1. Taxonomy (GTDB): domain Bacteria; phylum Myxococcota_A; class Polyangia; order Polyangiales; family Polyangiaceae; genus Sorangium; species Sorangium cellulosum_B. Next base: position 12,679,550 of record NZ_CP150326.1, read on the forward strand.
GAGAGCGGGCGGCGGCGCTGCCGGCGCCCGCCGCGGCGGGCCTCGACGAGCCGGCGGTCATCGAGATCGATCTCTCGCGCGGGCTCCCCGAGAGCGCGTCCGCGTCGCTCTTCGGCCCGCCGAGCGGCAGGACCCACGCGCAGCTCGTGCAGTCGCTGCGAGCGCTCTCCGAGTCCGCGAGCGCGAAGGGGTTCCTCGTGCGGCTCGGGAGCGCGCGCCTCGCGTTCGCGCGGGCTCACGAGATCGGCCGGATCCTCGGCGATGTCCGCGCGGCGGGGCGACCTGTCGTGTGCCACGCGGACGAGTACAACAACGCGACCATGCTGCTGGCGTCCATCGCCTGCAGCAAGCTCTGGCTCAGCCCTGCCGGGCAGGTCGACACGGTGGGGATCGCGGCGCAGCTGGTGTTCGCGAAGGGGCTCCTCGACAAGCTCAACGTGGATGTCGACTTCCTCCAGGTGGGGAAGTTCAAGGGCGCGAGCGAGCCGTTCACGCGGGAAGGGGCGAGCCCCGAGGCACGTCGATCGCTCGAGTCCGCGCTCGGCGGGGTCCGCGCGGCGTGGCTGTCGGCCATCGTGGAGGGGCGCGGCAAGGAGGAGCTCCGGGAGGCCCTCGAGGACGGCCCGTTCGCGCCTGAAGAGGCGAAGGCGAGGGCGCTCGTAGACGAGATCGGCGATCTCGAGTCCGCGACCGAGGACGCGAAGAAGCTCGCTGGCACCGAGCGCTCCGTGCCTCGGTTCGGCGGCGCCCCGCGCGATGCGAGCTTCTCCCGGAGCCTCGTGGACGTGTTCCGCTCGGTCTCCGGGGCGAGCTCGCTGGGGACGCCGCATGTGGCGGTCGTCCCGGCGATCGGCGGCATCACCATGAGCGCCAAGGGGATGCCCATCGGCTCGTCGGACGGGATCGGCGAGCGCGAGCTCGGGCAAACGATCACGCGCCTCACCGAGGATCAGAGCGCGAAGGCGGTCGTGCTCCGGATCGACTCGCCCGGCGGCTCGGCGCTGGCCTCGGATCTGCTCTGGCAGAAGCTGATGCGGCTGCGGCAGCAGAAGCCGCTGGTCGTCTCGATCGGCGGGATGGCCGCGAGCGGCGGCTACTACCTCGCCTGCGCTGGCACCAAGATCGTCGCCGAGCGGACGAGCATCATCGGCTCGATAGGCGTCGTGGGCGGCAAGTTCGCCGTCGGGAAGGCGCTTGCGGACATCGGGATCAACGCAGAGACGGTCGCGGCCAACCCGGATCCTCAGCGGGCAGCGCGCGCCGCGTACATGTCGGCGCTCACACCCTGGGACGAGCCCACACGCGCCCGTGTGCTCGCCTCCATGGAGGCGGTTTACGATCTGTTCCTGAAGCGCATCACGGCGGGACGGAACCTCCCGTTGGAGACGATCGCGCCGTCGGCGGAGGGACGGATCTTCGGCGGGGTCGAGGCTGCAGGGCGCTCGCTCGTCGATGAGCTCGGTGGCCTGGAGCGAGCGATCGCGCTCGCGCGCGAACTGGCGGAGCTGCCGACGGACGCGCCGGTCGAGATCGAGCAGGACGACGGCGGGCTGCTGGAGCTCCTGGCGACCGGCGACGAAGCCAACGAGGGCAGCGCTCGGGCTCCCGACCGCGCAGCGCTCAGGGAGCGCGCGCGGGAGGCGATGGCTTCCGTCCTCCTGCCGGAGTGGCTCGGCGTCGCGCCGGAGGTCGGGACCTTCGCCGCCTCCATGGCGCCTCTCCTGGCCGGAGAGAGGGCGCTCACGGTGTTACCGTTCGCGGTGACGCTCCGGTAAAGCGCGAGATTGCGCCGGAAGATTGGCCTTGTACCTCGGTCGTTCTGGTAGGCTGGGCGGGTTCAGCATACCCGAAGCGGGTCGCCGAAATGAGCTCTTCACCTCCGGATCGGGCAGCATCAGCGTCGGGCGCGAGGAGGTCGCTGCATTCGCCGGAGCTGATGGATCCTGCCGGGCCCGCCTCTGCGGGGCAGCTGGTCCTCGCAGGGGCCCGGGCGATCGCGCCGGTGTCGCGCCACCGCGGCCCGCGGGCTGAAGAGGCCTACTGGCGCGCGCGGGTGGACGAGCGCCGCGCCGCCGGCGACGCGCAAGGGGAGCGCGAGGCAGCCCTCGCCCTCGCGAGGATCCTCGCCGCGCGCGGCGTCGAGCTGGACCAGGCGACGGTGCTGGCGCGCCGGGCGCTCTCGCTGGGCGACGACCCGGCGATGAGGAGCGAGCTCGCCGGCTGGCTGGCCGGGCTGGGCGAGCCAGCCCTGGCCGCCGCGGCGCTGCGCGGCCTCCGCGACGACGCGCAGCCGCCCGGCGCGACGGCGCGGATGCTGGTGAAGATCGCCGTGCTCCTCGCGCGCGCCAGCGACGTCGCGGGCGCGGTCGACGCGCTCGAAGAGGCGAGCGAGCTCGCCCCGGACGACGCGATGGCGAGCGAGCTGCTCGGCACGATCGCGGCCTGGGCGTCGGACGAGGTGTTCCCCGCGGCCGCGGCGAAGGCGTACCTGGAGGCGGCCAAGCGGCGCGAAGCCGCGCGGGAGCGGGAGGCGGCGTTCGAGGATCGCCTGCGCGCCTTCGAGATTGCGCCTCACGACGACATGGCCGCCAAGGCCATGGCGGCCGCGCTGTTCTTGCGCAGCCGGCAGGGCGCGGCCGACGAGGTGCTCCGGACGCACGCCGACGCGCTCGCGGCGCGGGCGCCTCGCGGCGAGGGCGAGGCCCCTGGCCCCTCCGCCCTGCGACGCGCGATGGAGGTGCACGGCCACCGGCTCCAGGGCGCGACGAGCGAGGGCGACTGGGCGCGCGCCGTCGGGTGCGTGCTCGACGCGGGCCTCGACGGGGCGATCGACGGCGACGCCGCCCGCGCGATCGACGAGGTGCTCGAGCAGGCGGGGCTCTACGAGCTCGTGGCCGCGCGGATCGAGCTCAGGGCGGAGCAGCGGGTCGGGGCGTCGAGGGCCGAGGCGTACGTGGCGCTCGCGCGGCTCCACGCTGGCCCGCTCGCGAGCCCCGATCGCGCCGTGGAGGCCTGGATCGAGGCCGCGGCGAGCGACTCCGGCAGCGCCGCCGCGCGCTCCGCGCTGCGCGACCACGCGGCGACGCTGCACGACATGGCGCCCCTCGTCGAGGCGCTCATCCGCATCGGCGAGGGCTCGGACGCGAGGGCGACGGAGGACGCGGCGGGGCGGATCGACGCGCTCTCGGAGCTCGCGCGCCTCGCGGAAGAGAAGATCGGCGACCCCGGCCTCGCGCGCTGGGCGCTCGAGGCGCTGAGAGACGTCGGCGGCGACCCGACGCACGCCGAGGCAGGGCTCCAGCGGATCGCCGATCGGCTCAAGGGGCAGGACGAGGCGCTCGCCGCGGCGCAGCGCGCGCTCCGCGGCGCGGACACCGCCGAGGGGCGGATCGACGCGCTCCGCCGGCTCGTCGTGATTTACCGCGGCCGCCCGAAGGAGCGCGCGGCCTACGAGGAGGCGCTCGTGGGGCTCTCGCGGGCGCTGCCGGCCGACCGCGGCTGCCTGCTGGCGCTCGATCGGCTGAGCCGGCGGACCGGGGGAGGCGCCGCGCTCGACGCCCTGCTCCGCGCGCGGCTGGCCGAGGCGACGCGGGCGTCCTCGGAGGCCGAGGGCGCGCGCTCCGCGAGGTCCGAGGCGATCCGCGCGGCCTCGCTGACGCGGGTCGAGCTGGTGCGCGTAAGGCTCCTCCTGTCGGCGATCGCCCGGCGGCAAGGCCAGGACGCCCGCGCCCTGGACGAGGTGTTGCCGCTGCTCGGCGAGGCCCCGGGGCACCGCGGCGCGGCGAGCGCCGCGCTCGTGCTGGCCACGCGGACCGGGCGCCTGCGGGAGCGCGCCGACGCGCTCGTGCAGCTCGCCGCGCCGGTCTGGCCGGCGCTGCGCGCGGTGCTGCTCTCGATCGCCGCGGCGCTCTACCACCGGACGCAGCGGGCGCGCGAGGCGGCGCCCTCGCGCGAGGTCGCGCTGCTCGCCTGCGAGGCCGATCCGTCGTCCGCGCGCGCCGTGGCCACGCTCGCCTCCATCCTCACGGCAGATCTCGCCGCCGCCGCGGAGGCCGGCGAGGCGCCTCCGTTCGAGGTCGACCGGGCGGTGGCGGCCGCGATCGAGCGCTCCATCACCACGGTGTTCCCGCGCGGCGCGCTCTGCGACGGCCTCGCGAGGGCGCTGGAGGCGCTGGGCGAGCTGCCGCTCGCGCTCGCGTGGACCCAGCGCTGGCTCGCGCTGCGGCCAGGGTGCCCCCAGGCGACCGCGGAGCTCATCCGCCGCGCCGCGGCCGCCGGCGACGCGGCCCGCCTCTCGGACGCGCTCGCGTGGATCCTGGCGCAGCCCAAGCCGCTCGGCGAGATGGCGGCGGCGCTGGCGAGCGCGCTGCACGCCCTCTACGACCTCGATCCCGAGCGCGGCACGGCGCTCGCGAGGCGCTCGCTCGACGTCTTCGGCCCGCAGAACCCGCTCTTGCGCGAGCGGCTGCTGGAGCTCGCGCGCCGGGCGGGCGACCCTCACCTCGCGGTGACCGTGCTCGAGCGGTGGCTGGCCGTCGAGATCACTGCAGCGCACGCCCCCGAGCTGATGTTCATGCTCACCGATTGCCGGCTCGACGGCGGCGATCCGGACGGGGCAGCGCAGGAGCTCGCGCGCGCAGCCGCGGTGCAGGCGGATCCTCACGAGATCCTCGCGCGGGTCCAGCGCCTCGAGTCGTCGCTGCTCGACGCGAAGGGGCTCAGCTCCGACGGCGCCATCGCGCTGGCCGAGGCGAAGGCCCGGGCGTTCACCGCGCAGGGCGCCGGCGCGGCGGCGGAGGCCGCGGCCGCGTGGCGTGAGCTCGGCAGCCTGCGCTGGGACCTGGCGGAGGATCACCGGGGCGCCGAGGAGGCGTTCTTCCGCGCGAGCGAGCTCGCGCCGAGCGGCGGCACCGAGCGTTACGCGCGGGACATGTGCGAGTTCGCGGGCGTCGAGGCGGCGATCGAGGCGATCGTCGCGCGCGCCGCGGAGGCGCGGAGCGAGAGGGGAGCGCAGCCCGCCGCGGACGAGAACAGGTGGTCGGGCGACGTCGGGCCCGAGCGGCGCAGGCGCGCCAACCTGCTGATCGAGGCCGCCAACCTGGCGCACGAGCACGGCCTGCCCGAGCGCGCGCTCTCCGCGGCGGCGAGCGCGATCGAGCTCGATCCCCTCCGCGCGGACGCCGTCGCGCTGGTCGAGAAATCGGCGGACGCCGACGGCGGCGTCGTCGTCCTCGACAAGACCTACCGGCTGCTCGCCGACGCGGCCCTGGGCTGCTACGGCCGCCGCGCCGCCCATTACCGCGCGGCGCGGCAGCTGGAGAGGCGCGGCGCGTTCGAGCTCGCGCTCGCGCACGCCGTGGCCAGCTTCGAGGCGGTCCCGACCGAGGGCACCTCGTACGTGCTGCTCGCTCGGCTCGCCGAGCACGTCGGCGAGCCGTCGGACGCCGTGCGCGCGCTCGAGCGGGTGGCGACGACGGCCGATCCGGCGTCGCGCAACGCGTGGTTGAAGCGCGCCGCGGCCCTCACCGGCCGCACGGAGGAGGGCCTCCGGCTGCGCCTCGACATCCTGCTCCGCGCGTTGGTCGTACGCCCGGATGCGGCGCTCGTCGAGGACGTCGGCGCGGCCATCCGCGATCTCATCGCGTGCACGGGGCAGCCGGAGGTCGAGGCCATCCGCTTCGACCGCGCGGTCAAGGCGAGCATCGCGAAGCTCGACGGCCCCGAGGGGGCCCGCGCGGGGCTCGCGATGGCGCGCATCGCCGTCGCCGTCCTCGACTCGCCCGCGCTCGCGCTCGCCGCGATCGAGCGCGCGATGCTCGCCGACGGCGACGTCGACGAGTTCCAGACGCTCCTCGACATCGTGGGCGAGCTCGCGCGGCAGACCGAGCCGGCGTCGCACCTCGTCGCGGCGGTGTACGCCGCAGCGATGAGGCCGCACTCGAGCGTCGGTCCGGGCCTGCTCAGGTGGGCGAGCAAGCTCGCTGGCGCCCTGAACGTGCCGCCGGTCGCCGCGGCGCTGCTCGTGGAGGCCGCCCGGCGCGCGCCGGAGGACGACGCGCTCGCGTACGAGGCGGAGGGGGCCGTCGAGGCCAGCGGGGACGAGGCGCTGAAGCGCTCGCTGGACGACGCCTTGCCGGTCGCGCGGCGACTCGAGGCGCTGCTGCACCTCGCCGACAAACACGAGCGCGAGGGCCAGCGCGCCGAGGCCACCGTCGCCCTGGAGCGGGCGCTCGCCGGCGGGCAGCTCGTGGGCGAGACGCGCAACGAGGTCGTCACCCGGCTGCGCCGGCTGTACGCGGCCGAACGTCGCAGCGCCGATCTCGAGACGCTCGTCCAGTCCGAGCTCGCGCGCATCGATCTGCCGGATGCCGTCCGCCTCGGGTTGACGCGCGAGCACGCCGGCATCCTCGCCGCCGGCGGCGATCTCCATGGCGCGGTGGAGCTCCTCATGGAGGCCGCCCAGAGGACGCCCTTCGACAAGGCGCACATCGACGAGCTCATCCGGCTCGCGCGGAGCACCGACGATCGCCAGCGGCTCTTCGACGTGCTCACGCGCCTCCAGGGCATCCTGAGCGGCGACGAGGAGCGGCTGGTCGTGCTCCGTGAGCTCGCGCCGCTGGCCCAGGAGCTCGGCGATCGCGGCGCTGCGGTGGCGCTCTACGAGGCGATCGCCCGGCTGGATCTCACCGACATGCACGCCGTCGAGGTCGTCGAGCAGGACGCGAGCGACCGCGGCGATCACGCCGCGGTCGCCGCCCTCCTCGCGCGCCGCATCGAGGCGGCCCCGCTGCCGGACACGCGGCGCGCGCTGCGGCTCCGGCGCGCCGCCCTGCTCGAGCAGCGCCTCGGCCTCCTCGACGAGGCGTGCGCCGAGCTGGAGGCCCTGCTCGCGGCGTCACCGGACGACGTGAGCGCGCTGAGGTTCCTCGCGGACATCCACGAGCGGCTCGGGACGCCGCTCCGCGCCGCCCCGCTCTGGTGCAGGCTGGGCGATCTCGCGACGACCACCGACGAGCGGGCCGAGTACAGCCTCCGCGCGTGCAGCAGCTACCTCGGCGGCGGGGACGTCGAGTCCGCGAAGGACACGCTGGAGAGCGTCGCTCGCATCGCGCCGCGCGAGGCCGTGATCGAGCTCCGCGTCGAGATCGCCCGCCGGGAGGGGGACGGCCACGCGCTCGCCGCGGCGCTCGATCAGCTCGCCAGCGCGTCGCGCGACGCCCCCGACCGGCGCGCGCAGCTGCTGGTCGAGGCGGCGCGCGCCACCTCGATGCTCGGGGACGACGCGACGGCGCTCGAGCGCGCTCGCCGCGCCGTGAAGCTCGCCCCGGAGTCGCCCGACGCCGTCCTCGAGGCGCGCCGCATCGAGTATCGGCTGCGCGGGACCGGGACGCCGCGCGACGCGCAGGCCGCGGTGGAGGAGCTCGGCCGCATCGCGCCGCGTCTGCGCCCGGCGCACGTCGACCTGCACGCGTTCCTGCTCGCCGAGACGCTCGACGTCATCCAGGGCCACGGCGCCGGTATGCGGGAGCTGACCCGGCGCCACGCCGAGGTCGGCCCGAGCACGCTGGTCGCGCTCGGCATGGCGGAGCGCCTGGCCCTGAAGCGGAACTTCTCTGCCGCCCTCCCGCTGTTCGATCGTGCGCTCGGCGGCGATCTCCAGGGGATGCGCGCGCGCGGCCGGGTCGCGCTCGCCGCCGCCGAGACCGCTCAGAACGCCGGCGATCTCGAGGCGGCCGCGCGCCTGCTCGAGGAGGCCGCGGCGGAGCCGGAGACGCGCACGCTGGCGCTGCGCCGCCAGCTGGAGCTCACGGCTGCGCGAGGTGAGCCCGAGGCCGCCCGGAAGGCGCTCGAAGAGCTCGCCGCGCAGAGCTCGGGGATCGATCGCGCGCGCGCGCTGATGCAGCTCGCGCGCCTGCACGTGTCGAGCGACCCGGATCGCGCAGCGAAGATCCTCTCGCAGGCCACGGTGCTCGCGGGCTCGGATCGCTCGCTGGGGCTGAAGATCGCCGAGCTGAACGCCGAGCTGGCCAGCGAGCGGGCGACCCTGCCTCCCGAGGACGTGCCCCAGGCTGCGACGCTCCGGACAGCCGCGGCGGAGCCGGTCCAGGCGGCGCCAGAGGCGTCGCCCAGCGCTGCGTCGGCGGCGAACGGCGCCGGACCCGCGAGCAGCCGTACGCCGTCGAGCGGGGTCGGGCCGGCGAGCAGCCGCGCTCCGTCGGGCGGGGTCGGACCGGCGAGCAGCCGCGCGCCGTCGGGCGGGGTCGGACCGGCGAGCAGCCGCGCGCCGTCGAGCGGGGTCGGGCCGGCGAGCAGCCGCGCGCCGTCGAGCGGGGTCGGGCCGGCGAGCAGCCGCGCGCCGTCGAGCGGGGTCGGGCCGGCGAGCAGCCGCGCGCCGTCGAGCGGCGGCGCGCCGGCCTCGAGCAACCCGCACCTCGATCTCGTCGAGCTCAACGATCCGCTCGACGAGGGGTTGATCGCCGACGACTCGTCGCAATCCACCTCTCCCGCGGTGTCGGACGACGATCTGCTCGACGGGACGGCGAGCACCGCCGCCTCGCCGGTGCCGTCACCGAGCGCCGTGTCAGGTGCCGCGGAGAGCAACGCCGCGCGCGGCGGCGCCGCGTCGGGCCGCTCCAGCGCCGGCGCGCCGCAGCCCGGGCCTCCGGTCTCCGCCCCGGCGTCGATCCAGCCGCCCTCCTCCGCGACGCGGCTCGTGGCCGCGTGGTCGCCGTCCGCGGCCGAGAGCTTCGAGGAGGCAGCGCTCTTCCGCGAGCTCGCCGCGGGCTCGTACGACGCTGGCGAGCGGCTCATCAAGAGCTTCGCTCCGCGCGACGATCGCTCCCGGGAGGCGCTGGCGGTCCGACGGATGCAGGCCCACCTGCGCCTCGGCGATCGGGGCACCCTGGAGCGCCTCCAGGCGGCCGCGATCACCGACAAGAACATGACCTACGCCCGCGCCATCGAGCACGTGCTGCGCGCCTTCGACGGTGACGAGCCGTCCGATCGGCCCGGCGAGGGCGTCGTCACGCCGCCGCCCCTCGCCGCGCAGCGCGACGCGCCGGAGCTCGTGAGCGCGCTGCTCTTCCGCGATCTGGAATCGCCGGTCAACGAGGCGCTCGCGATCGTCTGGGAGACGGGCCTCTACCGCCGCGACGCAGGCCAGTCCGGGCTCGTCCCCTCCGAGCGGATCCAGCCGACATCGCCCACCCTCCTCGGGGAGATCTACGGCGTCATGGCCGCTCACCTCGGCCTCTTGCGCACCGCGCTCTTCCACCAGCGCGCGCCCTTGCCTGCTCCGTCGCCGCCGGAGGGGCAGGTCGTCCGGGTCAACCCGCCGGCCGTGCTGCTGCGGGGCGAGGTCCGCGAGGACACCCCCGAGCTGCGTTACCTGCTCGGCGCTCAGCTCGCTGGCGCCATGCCCGACCATGTCCTGGTGAACACCAGCTCGGAGGATGAGCTCCGCACGCTGCTCTCCGCCATCGTCGCCGCGTTCGGGCCCCTGGAGGCCACCGCGCACAGCGCCCGCGGCAATCCGGCCGTGGTGCGGCTCGAGCAGAACCTCTGGCAGCTCATCCCCCCGCGCGCAGAGCGTCGCCTCCGCGAGATCTGCGACAGCGCCGACAAGATCACCTACGAGGGGGCCGTCAAGACGACCCGCACCGCGATGCGCCGCGCTGGCCTCTTCGCCGCGGGCAACGTCGCCACGGCCGTGCGCGCGACCCTCAAGGAGCGCGGCCTGGAGCTGGCGGTCCCGCTCTCCGACCCCGAAGGGCTCGCCGCGGCCTGCGCGGCGGTCCCCGAGATCGCCGATCTCGTACGCCTCGCGACGCGGATGGAGTACGCCGAAGCGCGATGGCAGCCTGGTACGGTGCCTTCACTCCGGCGGGTCGACACGGGAAGCTCGCGCTTCCGTGCAGGCACATAGGCGCCGCGGCACCCGCTGCGCGGACGTCGGTGGCGTCATGTTCCTCGCAGACCTCGCGCCCCCGCAGCGCCGACCGGAGCCCGTTCGTATCCCGTCTCACCCGAGCTTTCCCGTGTGCATGTCCGCGCTTCGCCTTTTTGCGATGAGTGCGGGGTGGCCGCATCGGCGCATCCGTCTCGACGCGACAGCGCTGTCACAGCGCCGCCGCTGGTTGCGCGGCGCCCTGTCGAGCGGATGCACGCCACACGCTGCCCGGAACGCCGTCTGTCGGTTGGCACGAACATCGCCTTCTCGTTCGGGTGTGATTTTCCCCTGCGCCTGCTCGGGTGCGGACCCGTTCGGGCTCCGCGTGTCGCTCTCCTCAGCTCGGCGGCCACGGGGCGCCGGCGTCTCCGCGGAGCCGCGGCGCTCTCCCGCCGCACCGCCACGGGGGCGGTTTCTGCTCCGCGCTGCGCGCGCTGCGTCCTTGGCGAGGAGGGCGTCGTGAGCGCGCGACACGTCGTGTGCGCCGCGCTGCTCGCCTGCCTACCGACCTCGGTGGCCTGCGGCATTCCCCTCGAAATGGCGGACTCCGCCCCCTTGAACGCCTGCGACAGGTCGGTCGAGTGCGGCCCGGGGGCGACCTGCGCCGATGTCAGCGGGCAACGCGCGTGCGTCTCGACGAGCGCGAACCTCGACGGGCTCATCCTCGAGATCCGGCCGCGCGCCTCGCCCGAGCTGGGCGCGGAGGTCTCCCATCTCCTCGCCATCGATGCAGCGAGCGGCTTCCCTCCTCAGGACCCTGGCGGGCAGGTGCATTCCGTCGATCTCACGATCCCCATGCCCGCGAGCGTGAAGGCCACGGTGCGCCTCGGCGGCTCCTATTGCGAGAACCGCACCGGCGGGCTGCCTCCCCTGACCGGCGGGCAGTTCCCCGTGAAGGTCGAGTTCCGGCGCATCGCGCCGATCCTGGGCCTGCCCACCCAGAGCTACTCGACGCTCTCGGAGCCGGACGGCATCGACGGCCAGAGATTCCAGCTCTCGATCCCCGCAGGCGACTACCACATCTCGTTGATGCCGCAGGCGCGCGCCGACTGCCTCGACGACATCCCCCCGCCGATCTTCCTGCCGAACCAGGTGGTCCCCGAGCAGTGGACGCTCGGCATCAACGCCGAGGCGCCCGCCGTGCTCCAGGGCAGCTTGCAGGTGCCTGAGGGCGTGCGCGTCGACGGGTGGAAGCTCGATCTCGTCGACCCGGTGACAGGCAGCGTCCTCTCCCAGGTAGGCCTCCTCGAACAGGCCGAGCCCGACCCGCCGGCGACCGCGACGCAGGTCGGGTTCAGCGTGAAGTTCTACTGGACCGACAAGGACAGGAGCCCGCTCATCCGGCTGCGTCCGAAGGACGGCGTGCCGAGGCCCACGGTCTACTGGGAGCTCGCTGCGCTCGCGCTCCAGGGCTCCACGGGGAACCTGGACCTGTCGCTCCTCCAGCTCGACGCGGCGGCGCGCCGCGTGGAAGGTCAGACGCTCGACGTGAACGGCAACCCGGTGCTCTCCGCCGTCCGTATCCAGAGCGCCATCATCGACAGGGCGCCCACCGCCGCCTACAAGCTGGACACCGAGACCGACGCGAACGGCCTCTTCCGTGCCGATCTCCCGCCAGGCGAGTACGTCCTCTTCGCGCAGCCGATCAACGACACCACCAAGGCGGCCGTCAAGCAGCCGCTCAAGTTCGCCGCCGGCGACGACTGCTACTGCGGTCAGTCGGTCGTCATCCCCGAGGCCGGGACGCTGCGCGGCCGCGTCCAGGGGCCCATGGGCGAGTTGATGGACGGCGCCAGCGTGTTCGCGGTCCCTGCCCGCGGCCAGGTCACGCCCTACATCGGCCAGGTGCTGACGCCCGGGCCGCTGCTGCCCCGGCAGGCGTCCGGGGTCCTCCGTGAGGGCGCGTTCTCGATCGGCATCGACCCAGGGGAGTTCGACTTCTCGGTCCGCCCGACGCCCGGCTCCGCCTTCCCGTGGCTCGTCAGGCCGCGCCTAACGGTCTCTGCGATGGACGCCGCGGTCACCGACCTCGAGCTCGCCATCTCGTTCCCGGCCGTGCTCCAGGGCGTCGTCCGCGACGCGTCGGGCGCCCGGCTCGGCGACGCCACGGTCGTGGCCTGGCTGCCGGTCCAGGGCGCGACAGCGCCGGAGACGAGGGGCATCCAGATCGGCGAGACCCGGTCGGCGGCCGATGGCTCCTATGTACTGCCGCTCCCCCCATCGATGTCCCGGTGAAGTCGGAGCGAAAAAGGGCGGTACCAGCTCAGCGCGGAGCGAGATAGGCTAACGCCCGTGGCGCAGCCGACGCGCGGTGGGACATCGGAGCCTTCAACCGAGGATGGCCTGACCCTCGCGCCTCCTCTGCGCGGCGACCTGGGCCAGCGCGCCGACGAGGAGCGCGCGACCGGGACCTCGCTTCCGTCTGCGCAGGAGCTCGCGATCGCGCTGCACGAGGTCTCCAACGCGCTCACGGTCATCGTGGGGTGCATCGAGCGCGCGCAGGGCGAGCAAGGCCCCGAGCTGGGCCGCGCGCTCGGCGTCGCCGCGTCCCGCGCCCGCGACGCTCGCCGCCTGATCCGGCGGGCCATCGGCGCCGAGGGGCGTCCGGCCGGCGACGGCGAGGTCGCGTCGAGGCCGCTGGGGGAGCCGGCGCGCCTGATCGCCGACGTCATCGACGACGCCGTGATGGGGCTCGAGCCCGAGGCGCGCCGCTCGGCGATCGCGCTCCGCGCGGTGATCGAGCCCGCGGTCGCGCGCACCGGCGTGAGCAACGGCGCTGCGGTCGTGCAGATCTTGACGAACCTCCTGCTCAACGCCGTGGCGCTGTCGCCCCGCGGCTCGTCCGTCCGTGTCGATGCCAGGCTGGAGGGCGCCGCGGTCGTCATCGGCGTCGCGGACCAGGGGCCCGGCGTCCCGCTGTCGCGCCGAGCGACGCTGCTGAGCTCCGGCGTCTCGACGCGGCCTGGCGGAGCGGGCATCGGTCTCCGCCACTCCGCAGCGCTGGCGAGCGCTGCCGGCGGCGCGCTCGCGCTCGTGCCTTCGGAGGAAGGCGCTCGCTTCGAGCTGCGCTGGCCCGCCGAGGACACGCCGCCCGCCGACGCCCCGCCCGGCGAAGCAGGAGCCGAGGAAAAGCCGCCTGTGCCGCGGAACATGACGTCGCCGCCGCAGCACGGGACGATCCTTGATGGCGTCAGGATCCTGGTGGTCGAGGACGACGACGCGGTGGTGGATCTGCTCGACACGGCGCTCACCGCGCGCGGCGCGAGCATCGTCAGCGTGCAGAGCGCGGTCGAGCTCCCGGGGGCCCTCGCCTCCGGGCCGTTCCAGGCTGCGCTGCTCGACATCTCGCCCATCCAGCAGGACATCCTCGGCACCGTCTCCGCCGTGCGCAGGGCCAACCCGGACGTGCGGCTCGTGGTCATGTCCGGCAGCGCCGGCGCCGATCCTCTCCCTGCGAACGCCGGCGTCTCCTGGGTGCGCAAGCCGTTCGAGATCCGCGAGATCGTCGAGGCGCTCGTCCGCTGAAGAGCCCGCGGGCGAGGTGCGCGCAGCGCTCCGCGCGGTGCGGGCGTGCTCCTCGGGTGCGCGCTCCGGTCGCGCGCGCAGCCGTGGCAACCGGCGATCGGTCGAGGCCGCGAGGCCGCCGCGCCGGGCTGATCAGCGCGGGCGCTGCGCCGTGTGACGACGTTGTGAGGATTAGCTTGACTTCCCCGGCCAGCTGGGTAGGTTCCGTCCCGCAACCGCACTCGCGAAGGTGGCGGAATTGGCAGACGCACTAGCTTGAGGTGCTAGCGGGTAACACCGTGGGGGTTCAAGTCCCCCCCTTCGCACTCCCTGTCTCTCTCTCGACGCCTCGTTCTCCACTCCTTGTGCACACATGGCTGAGCGCATTGCCTCGGCTTGTGTGCGGTACCGGTGACGCTGCCCTTGTGTCTTGACGGGGCCGCCCGGTTTCGGAGCGCGCGTCTGAGTCTCGACGGCTTGCCCTGGCACCGCTGAGCGCTCGTCTGCGCCCAGCTGGACGCAGGGTGATGCATGCGGGCAGCACATGCCGCGTGGGGAGTGGCGCTCCGGGGGGCGTGCGACAGACCGCCTGTTCGGGGCGAATGTCACACGAGCTCGCGCCGGGGATGCACACGAGCTCGCGCCGGGGATGCACAGGAGAGCGCGCCTGGGAGCCCTCAGGGCTCCTCCGAGCGGTTGGCCGACGTGTTGTTTCGGCGGCTGCCCCCGAGGCTTCTCGCTGGCTGTCGGGTCCTGGTGATCCTCGCAGACTCGCTCGAGACGGACGATGGTGCATGTCCCTATCGCACTGGCGTTGACGCCAATCGATCCATCGGTTGTGCGCGCGGGGTGTCCGCGGCAGGGGCGCTTTGAACGCGGACCCATGCTGTTCGTGGAGGGTCCACTCAGCATGTTCCAGCGTGGAGTCCAGGGGGCCACGATGGCCGTGTCGTGCGCATTCCTGCTCAATCCTCCGTTCGGGCGCGCGTCGACGGCGTGCACAGGCTTGCATCGGTCGCCGAGCGGCCTGGTCGGGCTCGATCGAACGCCTTCCTTGACGCCCGTCTGGTCCTCCCCCACGCTCGCATCGGATGTTCCGCCTCCGGCGACCCCATCGTGACCGCAGCGCGATCCTTCGCTGGATCCGCGCCGCGCTCCCGGTGCTGCTCGTCGTCGGTCTCATGGCGCAGGGCCACACCCTCCAGGCGCTCGGCATGACGATCGCTTGCGAGCACCCGATGCTCGAGGCGTCGTCGGCCCATCACGAGGAGGACGCGGCGCCGGACAGCTCCCACGAGGACTGTCCGCCCAGCTGCAGCGACTGCGCTTGTGGTCGTATCCCCATGACGCTGTCCGTCGGCGCCGCGGTGCCCTACATCCTCCTGGAGGCGTACGAGATCGCCGCGTCGACGCTGCCGGAAATGCCAGGGCGCAGCCTCCCTCACCGCCTCGAACGGCCACCCCGACACCCGCGCGCCTGAGGCGCCCTCGTCAGGTGTCGCACCCGCGAGCACGGCAGCAGCGCACAGGCGTTTGAGCGCCCCTGCGCCCCGCCGCCGTGAGCTCGGCCCTCTCACGCGATCCTGACCGGGCACAACCGCGGTTCTTCGCGCGAGCGCTCCACGCGCTCGAGGGCTGTCCGTCCATGTTCCGTCCCCCCGTGCGTCGTCTGTTCGTCGCTACCTCGCTCGCCCTGCACCTCCTGTCGATCGCGCCTCCGGCGGCCCTCGCCGCAGAGCCGCCCCTCACCCGCGCCCGCGTCGCCGACCTCGCCCGCGCAGCCCCGAGCGCGCGCGTGGCCACGGCGGAGGCCGGCGTCGCCCGCGCCGCGACCTCGGCCGCTGGCGCGATCTCCCTCGAGAACCCCGTGCTGACCGGCATGGGCGGCGTTCGGCTCAACCCCGACGGGAGCAAGCCAGTGGCCGTTTCGGCGTCCCTCGCGTGGCCGATCGAGCTCGGCGGCCAGCGAGGCGAGCGCATCGCAGCCGCGAAGGCCGAGCAGCGCGCCGCCGAGATCGGCGCCGAGGACGGCCGGCGCCGCGTCCTGCTCGCCGCCCTGCTCCAGCACGCCCTCGTGCTCCGGGGCGAGCGGCAGGTGCAGCTCGCCCGCGCCCGCGTCGCGCTCGCAGAGCGGCTCCACGCCGCCGCGGAGCGCCAGCGCAAGGCAGGCGAGGTGCCGGAGGTCGATGTCGCCCTGGCGTCGCTCCAGAAGGGGCGCGACCAGGCGGCCGCGAAGGCGGCGGAAGGCACACGCGACGCCGACGAGGCGGCGCTCCTCGGCCTGCTCGGCCTCCCCTTGCGAGCAGCGCAGCAGCTGCCCCCGGTGGAGGGGCCCCTCGTGCCGCCTGACGATCCGCCGCCGCTCGCGTCGATCCTCGGCGACCTGGGACGGCGCCCCGATGTCGGGGCCGCCGAGGCTTCGGTCGACGCCGCGCGGGCCAGGGCGGAGCGCGAGCGGGCGGCCGGGTGGCCCACCGTCAACGTCGTCGCCCAGGTCGAGCGCGACGACGGCGCGAACATCGGCATGCTCGGCCTCGCGATCCCGCTGCCGATCCTCAACGCCAACCGCGCCGGCGCCGCGACCGCCGCCGCGGAGATCGAGGTCGCCCAGGCCCGCGCCGAGGCCGCGCGGACCGGCGCCGCGGGCCACATCACCCAGCTCTACGCGCGTTACAAGGCGACGAAAGAGGCCCTCCACGCGCTGACACCGACGGCCACCCTCATGGAACAGGCGGCCGCGATCTCGGCGCGAGGGTACGAGCTCGGCGAGAAAGATCTCGCGAGCGTCCTCCTGGTGCGGCGTGAGGTCATCGACGCCGAGGCGGCGCTGCTGGAGGCCGAGCACGCCCACGCGGCGGCCAAGATCGAGCTCCTGGTCGCCGCGGGGAGGGCGCCCCGATGAGCGCTCCTCCGCGGAAGATAGAGCTTTCCCCGAAGGTGATCGCCGCCGCGGCCCTGGCGCTCGTCGTCGCGGCCGTCGCCATCACGGTGCGCGTCGAGCATGGACGCCACGGGCACGACCGCGAGGCCGGCCACGAGGAGCACGACGGGCATCAGCACGGCGAGGAGGAGGGAGCGCACGGCGATGGCCACGACCGCGATCACGACCACGCGGAGAAGCACGCGCCGGACGAGCCCGGGGGAGCGCACGCCCACGGCGACAGGCTCAAGCTGTCGCCCGCGATGATCCAGAACGCCGGGCTGGAGATGCTCACCGCCGGACCGGGCAACGTCGCGGTGACGGTCACCCTCCCCGGCGAGGTCGCGCTCAACGCGGAGGCCATCGCGCACGTCACGCCCCGCGTGCCGGGGACGGCGCGAGAGGTGAAGAAGCAGCTGGGCGACACGGTCACGCGAGGAGAGGTGCTCGCCGTGCTCGATAGCCGCGAGCTCGCCGAGCTCCAGCGCGAGCTCCTGGCGGCCAAGGAGCGCCTCTCCCTCGCCGAGGCGAGCTTCACGCGCCACGAGGCGCTCTGGAAGGAGCGCATCTCGGCCGAGAAGGAGTACCTCGCGGCCAGGCAGGCCGTCGCCGAGGCGCGGATCGAGCACCGCAGCGCCGCCCAGAAGCTCAACGCCGCCGCGGGCTCGGGCGCGGGCAAGGGCAGCGGTTACGCGCTGGTCGCCCCCATCGACGGCACCATCATCGAGAAGCACATCGCCATCGGCGAGGTGCTCAAGGAAGACACCCAGGTCTTCGTGATCGCCGACCTGTCCACCATCTGGGTCAACGTCACCGTCTACGCCAAGGACCTCAGCCGCGCGCGGATCGGCCAGACGGCCTGGGTCAAGGCCGAGGGGATCGAGCAGAGCGCGCAGGGCACGCTGGCGTACCTCGGGCAGGTCGTCGATGAGCAGAGCCGCTCCGCCGTGGCCCGCGTCGTCCTCCAGAGCCCGGGCGCTGCGTGGCGCCCCGGGCTCTTCGCGACCGCCGACATCGCCGTCGAGGAGGCGGCCGCGCCCGTGGTCGTCTCCGAGGAGGCCATCCAGCGGGTCGAGGGCAAGGACGTCGTCTTCGTCGAGGAAGGCGACGCCTTCGAGGCCCGCCCCGTGAAGATCGGGCGCCGTGGCACGAGCGGGGTGGGGTTCGGGGCGCAGGGCGTCGATAGGCGACCCGGAGCCCCGAACGCCGAACCGGAGGGCGCAGGCGGGCGGCCCGCGGCCCCCGCCGTCGAACCGCCGCGCGGCGCGCCGGTCGTCGAGATCGAGGCCGGCGTCGCGGCCGGCGAGCGCTACGTCGGCAAGAACAGCTTCATCCTCAAGGCGGAGCTCGGCAAATCCGAGGCCGGACACCAGCACTGAGGAGCGCGAGGACCCCATGCTCACCTTGCTCTCGCGGCTCCTGTCCGTCTCGATCCGCCATCGCTTCCTCGTCGTCGCCATCACCCTCGCGGTCGGCGCGCTCGGGGCCTACAACTTCACCCGCCTGCCGATCGACGCGGTCCCGGACATCACCAACGTCCAGGTGCAGATCAACACGTCGGTCAAGGCGCTCTCCCCCGTGGAGGTCGAGCGCCAGATCACCTTCCCCATCGAGTGGGCCATGGGCGGGATCCCGGGCGTCCAGCAGGTGCGCTCGCTGTCCCGCTACGGGCTCTCCCAGGTGACGGTGATCTTCGAGGACGGCACCGACATCTACTGGGCGAGGCAGCTCGTGGCCGAGCGCCTGGGCGCCGCGAAGGAGAGCCTGCCGCCAGGGCTCGGCGAGCCGCAGCTGGGCCCCATCGCGACCGGCCTCGGCGAGATCTACATGTGGACCCTCGAGGCCGCGCCGGACGCCAGGCGGCCCGACGGCAAGCCGTACGACCTCACCGACCTACGCACGATCCAGGACTGGATCGTGCGGCCGCAGGTCCGGACCGTGCCTGGGGTGACGGAGGTCAACTCGATCGGCGGCCACGAGCGGCTGTACCAGGTCTCGCCGGATCCGGCGAAGCTCGTCGGCTACGGGCTCTCGTTCCGCGACGTGCTCGAGGCCCTCGCGGGCAACAACGCCAACGCGGGCGGAGGATACATCGAGCACAAGGGCGAGCAGTACCTCGTCCGCGCCACGGGCCTCGTGCAGAGCGAGGACGACATCCGGGGCATCGTCGTCGGCAACCACCGCGAGGCGCCGATCCGGATCGAGGACGTCGCCGAGGTCAGCATCGGCCAGGAGCTCCGCACGGGGGCGGCCACCGAGGACGGAGAAGAAGCGGTCATCGGCACGGCCATCATGCTCGTCGGCGAGAACGGCCGCGCCGTCTCCAGGCGGGTGGACGACCAGATCAAGGCGGTCAACAAGTCGCTGCCCGCGGGCGTGACGGTCAAGACCGTCTACGACCGCACGTACCTCGTCGACGCCACCCTGAGCACCGTCAGGAACAGCCTTCTCGAAGGGGCGGCGCTGGTCGTCGTGGTGCTCTTCCTCCTGCTCGGCAACCTCCGGGCCGCGCTCATCGCCGCGCTCGCGATCCCGTTCTCGATGCTGATCGCCGTCACCGGCATGGTCGAGAGCAAGATCAGCGGCAACCTGATGAGCCTCGGCGCCATCGACTTCGGGCTCATCGTCGACGGCTCGGTGATCATCGTCGAGAACTGCGTGCGGCGCTTCGCCGAGGAGCAGCGCCGGCTCGGGCGCGTGCTCACCCGGGAAGAGCGGCTCGACCTCGCCTACGAGGCGTCCCAGGAGGTCCGTCAGGCGACGATCTTCGGTGAGCTCATCATCGCGATCGTCTACCTGCCCATCCTCACGCTGACCGGCATCGAGGGGAAGATGTTCCGGCCGATGGCGCAGACCGTCGTCCTGGCGCTCGCGGGGGCGACGATCCTGTCGATGACGTTCATCCCGGCGCTCGTGGCGCTGCTCCTCAAGGGCAACGTGTCGGAGAAGGAGAACCTCCTCTTTCACCACGCGAAGCGCGCCTACGGGAGGGCGCTCGCCTGGGCGCTGTCCCACAGGCCGATCGTGGTCGCGATCGCGGGCGTCGTCCTCGCCGCCTCCGGCCTGGTCGCCGCGGGGCTCGGCAGCGAGTTCGCCCCCAAGCTGAGCGAGGGGGCGCTCGCGCTCCAGCCGGCGCGCATCCCGTCGATCAGCCTCACGACGAGCGTGGCCATGCAGGCGCAGCTCGAGCGCCTCCTCAGGGAGCGGTTCCCGGACGAGATCGAGCACGTCTTCGCGAGGACCGGGACGGCCGAGGTCGCGACCGATCCGATGGGCCCGAACGTCTCCGACACCTACCTGATGCTGCGGCCGCGGAGCGCGTGGAAGAAGGCGAAGACGCAGGAGGAGCTCGCCGAGGCCATCGAGGCGGTGATCCACGAGCTGCCGGGGCAGAACTACGAGTTCAGCCAGCCGATCGAGCTCCGGTTCAATGAGCTCATCAGCGGCGTGCGGAGCGACGTCGCGGTCAAGGTCTTCGGCGACGACCTCGACGTGATGCTCAAGGAGGCCAGCAGGATCGGCGCGCTCCTCGGGGCGACGCCGGGCGCCGCCGACGTCAAGGTGGAGCAGGTCACGGGCCTGCCGGTGCTGACCATCGACGTGGATCGGCGCATGGTGGCCCGCTACGGGCTCAACGTCGCCGACGTGCAGGCGGTCGTCGAGGCAGCGATCGGGGGCGTGAGCGCCGGTGAGGTCTTCGAGGGGGACAAGCGCTTCGATCTGGTGCTCCGGCTGCCCGACTCCATCCGCCGCGACATCGGGGCCCTCGAGCGGCTCCCGATCCCGCTCCGGAGCAAGGGGGGCCACGCGACCGGGCCGAGCGGCCCCACCATCGCCGCCGCGGCCGGCGCGCTCGAGCGGGCGGCGTTCGTGCCGCTCGGCGCGGTGGCGAAGATCGGCGTGGAAGAGGGCCCGAACCAGGTCAGCCGGGAGAGCGGCAAGCGCCGCGTCGTCGTCCAGTGCAACGTGCGCGGGCGCGACCTCGGCGGCTTCGTCGCCGACGCCGAGGCGCGGATCGACGCCGAGATCAAGCTCCCGCCGGGCTACTGGATGTCCTGGGGCGGCCAGTTCGAGAACATGCTCGCCGCCCAGCGGCGCCTCGCCGTGGTGGTCCCTGGGGCGCTCGGGCTGATCTTCGGCCTGCTCTTCCTCTCCGTCGGGACGCTCAGGAACGCCGCGCTGATCTTCACCGGCGTCCCGCTCGCGCTCACCGGCGGCGTCCTCGCGCTCTGGGGCCGCGGGCTCCCGCTCTCGATCTCGGCGGCCGTGGGCTTCATCGCGCTCTCGGGCGTCGCCGTGCTGAACGGGCTCGTGATGGTGACGTTCATCGAGAACCTGCGGCAGCGCGGCGAGGCGCTCGACGACGCCGTGCTCCACGGCTCGATCGCGCGGCTCCGCCCCGTGCTCATGACGGCGCTCGTCGCGGCGCTCGGCTTCGTCCCGATGGCGCTCGCCACCGGCACCGGCTCCGAGGTGCAGCGCCCGCTCGCGACGGTCGTCATCGGCGGGATCCTCTCGTCCACGACGCTCACGCTCGTCGTCCTGCCGGTCCTCTACCGGCTGACCCATCGACAGGAAAGCTCGACATGAACCGACCCTGGCTCGCCCTCGTTCTCTACGGGATCTACCTTGCGCTCGCGTTCGGATGGCGCTCGCTCAGGCAGCTCCGCGCGACGGGATCGGCGGGCTTCCGTGGCATCTCGGGGCCACCCGGGTCGCTGCCGTGGCTCGGCGGCGTGCTCTTCGTGATCGCGCTCGTCCTGGGAGCGCTGGCCCCCGTCGCGGAGCTCGCGGCCTGGATCGGGCCCCTCGCCGATCCCGGCTCGCCCCTCGTCGGCCTCGGCGCGGCCATGACGATCTCGGGGACGCTCGGTACGCTCTGGTCCCAGGGCGCGATGGGCGCGTCCTGGCGCGTCGGCGTCCGCGAGGCGGAGCGCACGGGACTCGTCACCGGAGGCCCGTTCGCGGTGGTGCGGAACCCCGTCTTCAGCTTCATGATGCTGGCCGCGCTCGGGCTGCTGCTGATCCTCCCGAACGCGGCCGCGCTCGCCTCGCTCGTCGCGCTGATCATCGCGATCGAGCTGCAGGTCCGCCTCGTCGAGGAGCCGTACCTCTTGCGCACCCACGGCGGCGCGTACGCGGCCTACTGCGCGAAGGTCGGCCGCTTCCTGCCCGGGATCGGCCGAGGGAGCGCGCCGCCGTCGCCCTGACGCCCCTCAGCTCGCCAGGGGCAGCGAGAAGTGGATCGTCGTCCCCTGGCCCGGGGCGCTCTCGACCGCCATGGTCCCGTGGTGCGCCTCGACGATGCCGCGCGCGATGTAGAGGCCCAGCCCCGCCCCGGTGCGCGACTCCTGCGCGGCCTTCCAGTAGCGATCGAAGAGGTGCGGCTGGTGCTCGGGAGGGATGCCCGGGCCCGTATCGGCCACCGAGAAGCGCGCGCTGTCAGCGACCCGGCAGAGCGACACGCTCACGACGCCGCCCCTCGGCGTGAACTTCAGCGCGTTGCCGAGCAGGTTCGAGAAGACCTGGAGCACGCGATCCCGGTCGGCGAGGACCTCCAGGCCCGCGTCGAGCGGCCCCTGCGTCACCCGGCAGCCCTTCGCCTCCGCGAGCGACGCGGCGGCGTCGAGCGCCTCGCGGACGAGCGTCCCGCCCCGCTCCACCCTCGGCGACACAACGAGCCGCCCCGCCTCGATGCGCGACGCGTCGAGCAGATCCTCGATGAGCCGCGTCATGCTCTGGATGCCGCGGTCCATGCGGTCGACGAGCTGGACGGCGTCGTCGTCGTCGCCGTCCTTCCGCTGGAGCAGATCGCTCCGCAGCAGCGACGCCGTGATCGCGATCGTGTTGAGCGGGTTCCGGAGATCGTGCGACACGATCGCCAGGAGGTCGTCCCGGGCGCGCGTCGCGGCCTGCGCCTCGTTGTAGAGCCGCGCGTTCTCCAGGGCGACGGACGCCGACTGCGCGAGCTGGGTCAGCAGCACCTCGTCGCTCTCCACGAAGGGGCCGTCGCGCCGATCGAGCAGCTGGATGCTCCCGATGCACTGGCCGTCCCGGCCGCGCAGCGGCGCCGCGAGGAGCGAGCGCGGGTGGAGCTCGGCCGGCGCGCGCGAGAGCACGTCGGCGCACGTCGGATCGCTCGCGATCTCGTCGCCCGTCAGCCGGACGCCGGTGCTCCTCCGCTCGATCAGGCCGAGCGCGACCTCGCGGATGCCGTCGCGGTCCTCCCGCGCGGCGTACTCCTCGGACAGCGAGATGCCCGTCAGAGGCCGCTGCTCCACGCCCCGCGCCGAAAGCCGCGAGGCCGCGACGCCCGCGTCGAGCAGCGCGCGCGCCTCGTCGGTGGTGCGCTGGATCAGCTCGTTCAGCGAGAGCGACCGGTGGATGCGCAGCGTCGCCTCGGTGAGCTGCGCGAGCTGGTTCGCGTGGCGGGCGAGCGCCCTGCGCGCCTCCTCCTCGCGGCGCTCCGCCTCGCTCAGCCGCAGGACGTGGCGCAGGCTCTGCACCAGCCGCTCGGGCGTCAGCAGGTTCTTCGGCACGTAGTCCGCCGCGCCCCGCTTCATCAGATCGACCGCGAGCGACTCGTCACCCTGCCCGGTCAGCATGATGAACGGCGCCGTGAGCTTCGCCTTGCGCGCCGCCTCGATCACCGCGAGCCCGTCGCCCCCGGGGAGGTAATAGTCGAGCAGCACGCAGTCGACCTGCTGCTCGTACAGCACCGCGAGCGCCGAATCGACGGAATCGGCCTCCCTGATCTCGGCGTCGACGCGGCCGCTCCGCAGCGCACGCAAGATCGCGATCCGATCGACCGTGTCGTCGTCGACGACGAGGAGGCGAACCGACCTCGGGGTCAAGGCATCTCCACGAGCGTCCAGTACCGGTTCAGCGCCGTCATGAGCTCGACGAAGCTCATGAACGTCACCGGCTTGAGCAGGTAGCCCGCGACGTTCAGATCGTACGCGTCCACCTTGTCCCGATCGTCGTTCGAGGTCGTCAGCACGACGACGGGCGTCGCTCGCAGCGAGACGTCGGCCCGGAGCTCGCGGAGGAACTCGATGCCGTTCATCCTGGGCATGTTCAGGTCGAGCAGGACGAGGCGCCGATCCCTGGGCACCTGGTTGCCGCGCAGCAGATCGAGCCCCTCCACGCCGTCGCCCGCCACCCAGAGCGGGTTCGTGATCTTGCCCCTCTCGAACGCCCTCCGGACGTTCATCACGTCGACGGTGTCGTCCTCGACCAGGATAATATTCAGGAATTTACCGTCCATCCTCGTCCTCGTGGAGGGGCAAAGCGGAGGCTCGTTGATAGCATCAACCAGAGGCCGCGCGCAGGGGCTACGGCGCTACGGCCAGCTACCACGCTTGCCCGCGCGGCCGACGAGGTGCGCGACCGCGGTCACCAGGCTGTTCGGCTCGATGGGCTTGGCCAGGTGCATCTGGAAGCCGGCGGCGATCGCCTGGCGGCGGTCCTCCATGCGCGTGTACGCGGTGAGCGCGAGCGCCGGTATGCCGCTCGCGGGGACGTCGGTCCCCAGGGCGCGCAGCCGCCGCATCATCGCGTAACCGTCCTCGCCCGGCATGCCGATGTCGCTCACGAGCACGTCGAACTCGCCCATGTGGAGGGCCTCGAGCGCCGCGCCTGCTGAGGCCGCTTCGCTCACCGTCGCGCCGGCGCGCACGAAGATGATGCCGAGCAGCTCGCGGGCGTCGGTCTCGTCGTCGACCACGAGGACCCGGATGCCCTCGAGCACGCGCCGCGCGGCGCCCCCCGGCGCCTCGCCGCCCCGGCGCTGCGGCGACGGCGGCGCCGCGGGCGCATCGGCGCGGATCGGCAGCCGGACCCGGAAGCGCGCGCCCTTGCCCTCTCCGTCGCTCTCGGCGTGCACGCTGCCGCCCTGCGCCTCCGCCAGGTGACGCACGATGGCGAGGCCGAGCCCGAGCCCGCCGTGGGCCCGGGTCATCCCCCCGTCCGCCTGCCGGAACCGCTCGAACAGGAACGGCAGGAAGCTCTTCGGGATGCCCTCGCCGTTGTCCTCCACCTCGACCTCGAGCGTCGCCTCGACGCGCCGGGCGAGGGCCCGCACCCGGCCCCCGGACGGCGTGAACTTCACCGCGTTCGTGAGCAGGTTCCAGACGACCTGCTGGAGCCTCTCCGCGTCGCCGAGGAAGATGCCCACGTCGTCGGCGACGGAGGTGTCGACCGCGACGCCCTTCGCCAGCGCCGCCGGGCGCACCAGGTCGAGCGCCGTGGCGAGCACCTGCCGCACGTCGACCGGATCGGTCCGGAGCTGCAGCTTCCCCGCGATGATCGTCGAGGCGTCGAGGACGTCCTCGATGAGCTGCGACTGCGCCTTCGCGTTGCGCTCGATCGTGGCGAGCCCCCGCTCGAGCGACTCGGCGTCCACCTCGCCCGTCCGGAGGATCCGCGCCCAGCCCAGGATCGACTGGAGCGGCGTCCTGAGCTCGTGCGACACCGTCGCGAGGAACTCGTCCTTGAGCCGGTTCAGCTGCTCGGCGTGCTGGCGCGCGCGCTGCTCCTGATCGAGGAGCTGGGCGCGCTCGGCGTCGGTGCGCTTCTGCTCCGTGATGTCGTGGAACGAGAGGCCGACGCCGTCGCCCAGCGCCACGGCGATGGCGCGGAACGTCCGCGGAGCGCCCTCGTGCGCGCAGAAGAGCTCGACCCGCGCGGGCTCCCCGGTCTCCACGACGCGCGCGCACGCGTCGAACGCGCTCGCGAGCGCGCTGCCAGGGACCTCGATCAAGAGCCGCTTGCCCTCCAGATCCTTGCCCCGGCCCCCGACGATCGGCCCCGTGGCCGGGTTCACGTAGACCCACTCGAAGTCGGAGATCGCCCCGGACGCGTCGCGCACGCTGCGCAGCATCATGAACCCGTCGGGCGACGCCTCCTGCACGGTGCGGAACCTCGCCTCGCTCGCCCGCAGCGCCTGCTCGATCGACTTCCGCTCCGTGATGTCCGTCGCCGTGCAGGTGATGCCGATGATCTCGCCCGTGTCATCGGCCAGCGGCTCGATCGAGACGTCGATGTGCTGGGTGCGCCCGCCGGCGTGCACCGCGATCTCGCGCCGCTGGCCGACGCCGCTGGCGAGCACGTCGCGCTTCGTCCGATCGAGCGACCTCGCGGCCTCCGGGTCCTCCAGCACCTCCCCGTCGGTCTTCCCGAGCACCTCGCGCTCGGACTTGCCGAACGAGTTGTGCATCCACGTGTAGCGCAGGTCCCGGTCCTGGGTGAACACCATGACCGGCGACCCCCGGAGCGCCTTGCGGAAGCGCTCCTCGTTCACGCGGAGCGCCTGCTCCGCGCGCAGGCGCTGGGCCACGCTCTGCTGGAGCTCGAGCGCGAGCCGCTCGGCCTTCCGGCGCGCGCCGATCTGCTCGGTCACGTCGAACGCCGTCACCATGACGCCCTCCACGGCGCCGCTCACGTCGTGCACCGGCTTGCACAGGACGTTGTACAGCCGCTCGACCGTCTCGCCGGTCCAGCGCGTGATCCGCACCGGGATCTCGCTCGCCACGCTCGGCTCGCCGCTCGCCAGGACGGCCTCGAGCTGCGCGTGCAGCGGCTGCCCGCGCAGCTCCGGGACCGCCTCGACGAGCGGCTTGCCGAGGAGATCGTCGCGGCCGACCATGCGGCAGAAGAGCGGGTTCGCGAGCTCGAACACGAGCGCCGCGCCCTTGAGGAAGCAGATCGGCGCGGGCGCCTGCGCGAGCAGCGAGCCGCTCCTGCCTCGCTCGATCTCGGTGCGCCTGCGCTCGGTCTCGATCGCCTCCAGCTGGAGCCTCGTGTGCTCGCTTACCGCCTGGGCGATGCCCGCGTCCACGCGCTCGGAGAGCGCCTCGATCTCCCGCAGATCCGGCGTGATCCCCGCCTCCTCCAGCTCGCGGAGGATGGATTGCCGGAGGACGCCGTACTCGCGGACCATCACGCCCAGGTCGAGCCCGTTCTCCCAGCGCATCTCGCCGTGCTCGCGCGCGGCCTCCTTGCTGCCGGCCGTCGACGCGCGTTGCTCCAGGCTGGCGGCCACCTCGTCGAGGAAGCTCGGCAGCGAGTTGATGATGAGCGGCTTCGGCATGTTGCGCACCGCCGCGCTCCGCTTGCGCAGCTCGCCCACGAACCGCTCGATGATGGCCTCGCGGCGGGTCCTGATGAGCGTGGAGAGCGGGATCGTCATGATCGGATCGTTCGCGTCGGGAGCCCGACCTCGGCAGACGTCGCCGTCAGGGGGCCTGGACAGCGAGCGGCGAGCGATGGTGGGCGATCGGCGGCGCGGGTGGCATCGGCGAGCACGGTATCTTCGGAGAGCTGACCGAGCGCCACAAGGCGCACCGCCAGCGCGGCTCACCCGGCCTCGGACGGCCGGCCGCCACCCTCCTGAGACGGCCGCGGCCGGCTCTCCGTCGGCGTCGATCTCGACACCGGCCTTGAGCTGAGCCTGACTTCCACCTCGCCAGCACAAGCCAAGGCGCGAGCAAGCGTTGTGCCGAGATCGGCCAGCCGATGAACGAGATGATGCGCGGTGCGCGACGTCACGAGTGAGGCAATTTGTCGCAGTTACCCCGCCCGCCCGTGTCGTGCGGCGGCATCTGCAGCGAGCCGCCGGGGCACCCGGGCGCTCCGCGATCCGGGGAACTCGCGATGTCGCGGCACGTCGGCTGCAATGACGTAGCGACGTAGCGACGTAGCGACGTAGCGACGTAACGACGTAACCGCTGCAATCGCTGCAACAACGCAGCATCGAAGCGCTGGAACACCGATTCACCCAGTGATTCACCCGATGAGGAGGTTATCATGCTCAGTTGGAGTGTCGCGTTCTTCGTCGTGGCGATCATCGCCGCGATCCTCGGCTTCGGCGGCCTCGCGGCGAGCGCCGCCTCGGTGGCGAAGCTGCTCTTCGTCATCTTTCTCGTCCTGGCGGTCGTCTCCCTCGCGCTCGGCCGACGCGCCCCGACCTGACGCCATGCCGATCGCGCGTGTTCGGAGGCCACGATCGGGGCGACATGCCTCGTCGGGCCGAGCGGTATCCGTGCTTCCGCATGGCACGTCTGTCGCAATACCCGCGGATCGACCCATCTATCGCGCCATGAGGCCCATCCCGGGCGGCGTCGATAAGGCGTCCGTGTCGCGCCGGGCGCTCGCCCGGACGCGAGGTCGCGCGTCGACCGCAGACCAGAGGAGATCATCATGTTGACCGTCCGAACATTCCTGCCTATCGCCATCGTCATGAGCGCCGTCGTGGGCTGCGAGTCCCCCACGGCGGACGCGCAAACCAAGGCCGAGCGCGCGCAGCGCGAGGCGCAGCAGAAGGCGGCGGAGGTCGCCACCGAGCTCGACAAGAAGGTCGCCGAGATCGACCAGAAGGCCGAGCGGGCCACCGACGACGCGCTCCGCGAGGCCGCGGAGAAGCTCAACAACGCCGCCGTCGAGGCCCAGGAGAAGACCGCGGAGGCCGAGGCGGAGCTGGTGAAGGCGCGCGCGGACGTGCGCGCGTCCACGTCGCGCAGGATCGAGGACCTCGAGAAGGAAGCCGTCGAGCTCCGCGAAAAGGCCGAGAAGAAGCTGCCCAAGGACGAGGTCGGCAGGCTGATGAAGGACGTGGAGGACAAGTCGGAGGCCGTCCGCAGGAGCCTGCGCGACCTCGACGCGGCGACCGGCGAGACCCTCGACCGGGTGAAACAAGGCGTCTACCAGCGTGTGGAGGAGCTGGATCGCGCGATCCAGGCGGTGAAGCGGCGCGTTTGATGCAAGCTCGCTCGCCTGGGCCCAGCAAAGCTCGACACGAGGAGGACATGATGGCGAATCAGAAGGCGACTCAGCAGACCCCATCGGCGGACATCGAGGGAGAGGGCAACCGCACGGCCGATCGGCGTTACCGAGAAGGGGTGGAGAAGTCGGTGAAGGCCGGCAAGATCAAGGAGCACGCCGAGGAGGCCGCCCGCGCGCTCGACGGACCCGAGGGCGACGAGCTGCGCGAAGCCGAGGAAGCGGCGCGGCGAGGTCAACCCAACTGAACCGGGTGAGCAGCGATGATCCGCGAGCTCCGATGCAAAGCCTGTGGCCGCCGGTACGTCTTCGTATCGACGGCGGCCACGCCCTGCCGGGCCTGCGGCTCGGCCCTCGACGAGGTGGAGCTCGAGCGCGGCGTTTACGAGCTCGTCACGAACGACGCGCGGAGCCCGGCCTCGACCGCTCCGTCGAGCCCGGCGGACCCCATGGTCCCCGAGGATCTCGGCTACGGCGAGTCCCATGGATACGGACCCGCGCACGGCGGCCCGACGGGCCCCGGCGACGCGCCCGCGACCGACCCCTGATCCAACCGAGCTCACTTCGCGCGCAGGGCGCCGCGGGCGCGCTCGCAGAGCGCCTGTGGCGGCCGCTGGAGAGCAGTGGGCGAACGACGGGACGCCGGAGAGCGCTGGTCAAATTGGAACAGGGAGATGGGGAGGCAAGGAGGAAAAACTCAGCAAATCTCCCTGTCTCCCCGTCTCCCTGTGATCCTTCTCGGGCAACGTTGACCACCACCCGCCGGAGGGAGGGCGCTGGCCGTCAGGCCGCCCTCGCTGTGCGGAGCGGGGCGTGGCTCGAGGCGTGGGGGCGGCGGGAGTGGGCGATGAGCGCCTCGAAGAGCTCCAGCATCTGCCGGCCGAGGCGCTCGTTCGTGTCCTCGGTCAGCTCCGCCTCGATCCTCGGCAAGAGGTCCCGCTCCTCCTCCTCGGCGTGGTGCGTGACGAGCTCCCTCAGGGTGGCGAGCCTGGCCTTGAAGCTCGGGTCCTCCGGCGCCGTGCCGACGACGCGGCGGATCTCGAACCGCGTGACCGTATGCTCTTCGCAGGCTCCGCCGACGAGGTCCGGCTCGACGGCGAGCAGCTCCGGGAAGAGGACCACCTGCTCGGCGAGCATGTGGGCGAGGAGGTGCTTGGTCAGCTCGTCCGTCGCTCCCCGGACATCGCCTGTGGTCGAGAGGGCCAGATCGAACAGCCTCTCGGCTTCGCGGTGTTGCCCCTTCAAGAGCTGTGTCGCCTTCATGCATTCTCCTCTCAAGGACCGGACGTCAGGTTGTTGTTCATCGAGGTGGCTGGGCTGCCGTTCATCGAGGGGGAAAGGAGCTCGTCGCGCTCGCTCGCCAGCGACCAGCTCACGCAGCGGCCTCGGCCGAGGGCCCGCGGCGACGCGCCGAGCCTTCAGCGGGGTGACATCGCGCCGTCGCGCAGCGCGCGCAGCGTCAGCGGCAAGGCCCGCGAGCGCGCGAGCCCCCCTCCCGCCCCCTCTTCTGCATGAGGTGCACTAAAGCAATCACCGTGCCGATTGGGGTTTATTCCGGATGCGAAGAGACGCTGGACGCCGGACAGGGAATATCGATGTGGAATTTCGCCTCTCGCCATGGCTCCCGGAGCGCGGGCGAACTCGGCTGTTGCCGGCAGGCGGCGCCGTCTGGCTGTTGCCGGCAGGCGGCGCCGTCTGATCGAGAGAGGCGCCGGGCGTCCGCGGGGGACCGCGACGATGCCTCGGTGGCGGCCCCTCGCCCGCGTGGCCCGTCGGAGGCGCGACACGCGCCGCGACGAGGCGCGCTGCCGGCCCGCGCCGATCCGTGGAGGAACGGCGGGTCGGTGAGCCCCCTACCGGCCGTGGCGCTTCGGGCGCGGCGGCGCTGGCTGGCCCCCGTCGGCGGCGGACCGCTCGGCCGCTGCGCGCGGCCGGTGCCATCCAGGATGGGGCAAGAACGCGCACCTGTGGCGAAACGTCACGTTGGAGGGACGTCGACGAGGAGCGGACTGGGCTTGATGGCGCGAACTCTCCGTGGCACGTTCCCTGCAACTGCAGGCAGCGGTCGACCTTTAGAAGAGCTGCCGGGGAAGGACACGCGATGAGCGGCAGGATACTCGTCGTCGACGACGACGAAGCGACGTGCGATCTGGTCGAAGCCCTCCTCAAGAGGCAGGAGTTCTCCGTCGCGGCGCGCACTTCGGCCAAGAGCGCGCTCGAGCTGGTGAGCGATGACGATTTCGACGTCGTGTTGACCGACGTCGGCATGAGCGAGATGAGCGGCCTGGAGCTCTGCGAGCGCATCCTCGGCGCGCGCCCCGACATGCTCGTCATCGTCATGACGGCGCTCGGGAGCATGGAGACCGCCATCTCCTCCATGCGCGCCGGGGCGTTCGACTTCGTCACGAAGCCGCTCGACGCGAACCTCCTCGGCCTGACGGTCTCGCGCGCCGTCCAGCATCGGCGCCTCCGCTCGGAGGTGAAGCGCCTGCGCGAGGCGGCCCACGACGTCCAGCAGACCAAGGGCCTCGTCGGGCGCAGCCCTGCGATGAAGCGCGTCTACGATCTGATCGGGCGCGTCGCGCGGAGCGACGCCTCGGTCCTCGTGCACGGCGAGACGGGCACCGGCAAGGAGCTCATCGCGCGGGCGATCCACGAGGCCAGCGGCCGGTCCGGCCCCTTCGTGGCGGTCAACTGCGCCGCGGTGCCTCAGGCGCTCCTCGAGAGCGAGCTCTTCGGCCACGCGCGCGGCGCCTTCACCGACGCCAAGACCCAGCGCACCGGCCTGTTCCTGGAGGCCAGCGGCGGCACCATCTTCCTCGACGAGATCGGCGAGATGCCGCTCGAGGTCCAGCCGAAGCTGCTCCGCGCGCTGCAGGAGCGCAAGGTGCGGCCGGTGGGCTCGAACGCCGAGATCCCCTTCGACGCCCGCATCGTGACGGCGACGAACCGCGACCTCGAGACCGAGGTGTACGAGAAGCGGTTCCGCGAGGACCTCTACTACCGGGTCAACGTCGTGAAGATCGACCTGCCGCCCCTGCGCGAGCGCGGCACCGACGTGCTCCACCTCGCGATGCACTTCCTCGAGAAGTTCTCGTCCCGCAGCAGCAAGGGCGTGCTCTCGCTCTCGACCGCGGCCGCGGAGAAGCTCACGGCGTACAACTGGCCGGGCAACGTGCGCGAGCTCGAGAACAGCATCGAGCGCGCGGTGGCGCTGGCCCGCTTCGAGCAGATCACGGTCGAGGACCTGCCGGACAAGGTCCAGGCCTACCGGCCCGACCGCTTCGTCGTCGCCGTCGATGAGCCGGCGGAGATCATGACGATGGACGAGCTCGAGAAGCGCTACATCAAGCGCGTGCTCGCGCTCGTCGGCGGCAACAAGTCGCGCGCCGCCCAGATGCTCGGGTTCGACCGGCGGACGCTCTACCGCAAGCTGGAGCGCTACGGGGAGCAGGACGGCTCGGGCGGGGACGAGGGCCCAGACAAGGCGGCCTCTTCGCCGGGCTCGGCGAGCTCCTCGTTGAGCTGAGGCGGGGCGCGAGGCGAGGCGAGGCGTAACGAATGAGCGAAAAGGCGCTGTCCGACTCGATTTACAAGCTGTTCGCGCGCGCGGGGCACGACGTGCGCGGGCCCGCCGGGGTCGTGGCCACGGCGCTCAACGAGCTGGAGAGCGTCCTCGGGGGCGAGGCCACCGCCCAGAACGCGGCGTACTTCACCATGGCGCGGCGGGGCGTGCGCCGCCTGCTGCGCCTCGCCGACCGCTACACTGCCGCGTCCGAGCTGTCGCGGCAGCTCGACGCCCCGGCGCAGCCGCTCGACCTCGAGGCGCTCGTCCAGAAGGCCGTCGCGGAGGCGTCGTTCGTCTACGGGCGGCGCGACGTCACGGTGGCGCTCGACCTCGCCCCTGTGCGCGGCTTCGCGCACGCCGCGTCGATGACCGCGGCGCTCTCGGACGCGCTCATGCTCGCCCTGAACGTCGCCCGCGCGCGGGTCGTCGTGGCGCTCGCGGCCCA
The DNA here is from genome assembly GCF_051530145.1 of Sorangium sp. So ce302. Lineage (GTDB taxonomy): Bacteria > Myxococcota_A > Polyangia > Polyangiales > Polyangiaceae > Sorangium > Sorangium cellulosum_B. The sequence goes on from NZ_CP150326.1 coordinate 12,711,714, forward strand.
TGGCGATCGCGCGCGGGTGGTGATGACGAGCGACTCGAGCGCGGCCTCGGTGGAGAAGCTCTTCGAGGCGGCGCTCGCGCCGGACGCGGATCCGCTCGCCGACGGCGGGCTGCCCGTCCGGGTGATCGACGGCGTGCTCAAGGCGCACGGCGGCGAGGCGCGGGCCGACCGCGTCGGCGCGGAGACGCAGATCACCCTGGAGTGGCCGCTGAACGCGGCCGACCGCAAGGCGGGGGCCTGATGAGCGCGGAGCTGCCGCAGGTGCTGGTGCTCGACGACGACGACGACACGGCGGCGCTGCTCGGCATGGCGCTCCGCCGCCGCGGCTTCCGCGTGCTCGTGGCGCGCTCGTGCGAGGAAGGGCGCTCGATGCTCGCCGCGAGCGCGGTCGACGCCCTGGTGACGGACGTGTCGCTCCCCGACGGCAGCGGCGTCGAGCTGGTCGCGTCGCTCGCGGACAGGCCACGGGCGGTGATCGTCGTGAGCGGATTCGGCGGGGACGACGATCGCGAGAAGAGCCGGACGGCCGGCGCTCACGCGCACATGGTCAAGCCCATCGACGTGGCCCGGCTCGTGGCCACGCTCAACGAGCTGCTCGGGCGGCCCAGCTGAGCGGGCGGCCGGCGATCCCGCGCGGCGCGCTGGCCACGCCGGCGCGCGGAGCAGGGCGGCCGCGGGCTCGCCTCACTTGTCGACCGACGCGTAAAACGAGACGCCCCGCCGGTTCTCGTCGAGGCGGAGCGGGTGCTGCAGCGCCGGCAGCGCGCGCTGGGCGCAGTCGAGGCGCTCGCAGGTCCGGCACGTGACGCCGACGGGCACGGCCGCGCCGATGTTGTCCAGGTCGATCCCGTCGGCATAGACGAGCTCGCGGGCATAGCGGACGTCGCAGCCCATGCCGATCGACTGCACCGTGTGGGGGACGTGGTAGCCGCCGCGGTCGCTGCGCACGGTGCGCGCGATGCAGAAGTAGACGGCGCCGTCGGGCATCTGCGAGAGCTGGATCCGGATCATGCCGGGCGTCATCAGGGCGGCGTGGACGTTCCAGCGGGGACACGCGCCGCTGAACCGCGCGAACCGTATGCCGGAGCCGCTGAAGCGCTTCGAGATGTTGCCCGCGATGTCGATGCGGACCATGTGCATCGGCACCCCCTCGGCGCCCGGGCGGCGGAGCGTCGTCAACCGGTGGCACACCTGCTCGAAGCTCGTGCCGAACCGGTGCGCGAGGAGCTCGATGTCGTAGCGCTCGGCGCGCGCCGCCTCCAGGAACGGCTGATACGGCATGAGGATCGCGGCGGCGAAGTAGTTGGCCAGCGCGACGCGGGCGAGCGCGCGGGACTCCGGGGTCGTGAGGTTCTCGTCGCGCAGGATGCGGTCGATGGCCGTCGATTGCGTCAAGAGGCCGAGCTGGTGCGCGAGCTGGAACCTGCGGCTCCGGGGCGGCAGCACCTCGGAGATGCTCAGCACGCGCCTGTCGGGGTCATATCGCCGCATCGCCTGGCGCTCGTCCGCGACCCGGACGATGCGCACCTCGATGCCGCGCGTCGCGTGGAGGTACCGGACGAGGCCGCGGTAGACGTCGTCCGCGTCGAGCTCCGCCTCGCGCCAGAGCGCCTCGGCGCCTTCCTCGAGCTCCGCGAAATGGTTCATCCGGCGCTGGATGAGATCGCTGACCTCCTCGGACGGTAGCCGCGAGTTGTCGACCGCGACGAACCCGTCCCCCGCCAGCCGCTCTCCCAGCGTATCCAGCGATTCGCGCGTCGTCGCGTAGGTCCGGTAGAGCGTGAGCACCGCGCGCGCAACGTTCGGGGACGCCGCGACGAGCTCGCGCAGATCCGCGTTCGTCAGCCCGTGGCTCTCGAAGATGGGATCGCCGAACACCTCGTGGAGATCGGCCGTGAGCCGGACGTCCTCTTCCGACGCGAAGTTCTGGAGGTCGAGCTGGAATATCTGGGCGAGCCGGATGAGCAGCGGCGCAGTCAGCGGACGCCGGTTGTTCTCTATCAAGTTCAGATAGCTCGCCGAGACACCGAGGCGCTCCGCCAGATCGACCTGCGTCATGTGCTCGCGACGCCGGAGCGCGCGGACCTTGGCTCCGAGAAGAGGTGCATCGGCCATGGGGACCCTCCCGACGTGACCAGGACAACCTGGATGAAATGTAGGCGCAGCTCGCCTGGTGGAAATTTACAATAGTTTACACGTTAACACGCTGTAAAGCCCTTTCGTCTACATCGTTATCCGCCTGCATTTCAGAGCGAAGTTGACGCTGAAACCTCGTCGACAAACATAGGTTGCTTGTAACGACGCGCAGCGTTGCAGGAGATGTGGATGAGCCAGAATCATGAGACCGCAAGCGTCCGCTTGCTCGCTCCTCGGGTCAGGGGCGACGAGTCCGTCCTCACGCCAGAGGCCCTTCGCTTCCTCTCCGGTCTTGGGCGCAAGTTCGCTGACCGGGTACCCGCCCTGCTCGCCCGGCGGCGCGCCGTGCAAGAGCGGCTGGACGCGGGCGAGCGGTTCGATTTTCTCCCCGAGACGCGGGATGTGCGCGGGGGCGACTGGACGGTGGCGCCGCTGCCCGAGGACCTCCTCGACCGGCGCGTGGAGATCACGGGTCCGGTCGATCCCAAGATGATCATCAACGCGCTGAACTCGGGCGCGAGCGTGTTCATGGCCGATTTCGAGGACGCCACGTCGCCCACGTGGAAGAACCTCATCGAGGGGCAAGCGGCGCTGAGGCTCGCGGCGCGGCGCGAGCTCCGTTACGAGGACCCGGCGACCGGCAAGCGTTACGCCCTCGGAGAGAGGGTGGCGACCCTGCTCGTGCGCCCGCGCGGCTGGCACCTCCCCGAGAAGCACGTCGAGCTCGACGGCAAGCCGCTGCCAGGCGGGCTCTTCGATTTCGGACTCTATTTCTTTCACAACGCGCGTGAGCTCGTCCGCCGCGGTACCGGGCCTTACTTCTATCTGCCGAAGATGGAGAGTCACCTGGAGGCGCGCCTCTGGAACGACGTCTTCGTGTTCGCGCAAGAGGCGCTGGGCCTCCCCATCGGCACGATCAAGGCCACGGTCCTCATCGAGACGCTGCCCGCGGCGTTCGAGATGGACGAGATCCTCCACGAGCTCCGGCAGCACTCGGCCGGCCTCAACTGCGGTCGCTGGGACTACATCTTCAGCTTCATCAAGAAGCTCCGGAACGACCCCGCCTGCGTGATGCCGGACCGCTCGCAGGTGACGATGGAGCAGCATTTCCTGCGCTCGTACACGCAGCTGCTCGTGAAGACGTGCCACCGCCGCGGCGTCCACGCGATGGGCGGCATGGCGGCGCAGATCCCGATCAAGAGCGACCCCGAGGCGAACCGCGCGGCGCTCGACAAGGTGCGCGCCGACAAGCTGCGCGAGGTGAAGGACGGGCACGACGGCACCTGGGTCGCGCACCCGGGGCTCGTGCCGCTCGCGCGCGAGGTGTTCGACGCGCACATGCCCGCTGCGAACCAGATCGAGCGGAAGCGCGAGGACGTCCGCGTCTCGGCGGCCGACCTGCTGCGCGTCCCGGAGGGCGCGCGCACCGAGGCCGGCCTGCGCCATAACATCCGGGTCGGCGTCCAGTACCTCGAGGCGTGGATCAGCGGCCTCGGCTGCGTCCCGCTCTACAACCTGATGGAGGACGCGGCCACCGCGGAGATCTCCCGCACCCAGGTCTGGCAATGGATCCGCCACGGGGCGACGCTCGACGACGGCCTGCCGCTCACCGTGGAGCGCTTCCGCGCGGCGGTGGACAGCGAGATGGCCGCGCTCCGCGGCGCGCTCGGCCCGGCGCGCTTCGACGGCGGCCGCTTCGCCGAGGCGCGCGCGCTGTTCGAGCGGCTGTCGATCGGAGAGACCTTCGAGGAGTTCCTCACGCTGCCTGCTTACGAGCTCTTGATCTCCAGCGCCGGAGAGCGGCGCTCGTGACGCCCGGCGCGCTTCGTTTGACGTCGACACAGCGGCCGCTGCCGCCCCCAACCCCAACGCATTAGGAGCCCAGTCATGTCCGCTGCTTTCCCGCTGAACACGCCGATCTCCGCCGACTCCCTGCACGCGCCGCCGAGCGACACCGTCCCGGGCCGGTGGAGCGGCGTCGTCCGGCCGTACTCCGAGGCGGACGTCGCGCGCCTCCGCGGCACCGTCCGTATCGACTACACGCTCGCGACCCTCGGCGCCAAGCGGCTCTGGAACCTCATGCACTCCGAGCCCTACGTGGCGGCGCTCGGCGCCCTCACCGGCAACCAGGCGATGCAGCAGGTCCGGGCCGGGCTCAAGGCCATCTACCTGAGCGGGTGGCAGGTGGCGGCCGACAACAACGAGGCCGGGACCATGTACCCCGACCAGAGCCTGTATCCGGCGAACAGCGTCCCGACGCTCGTGCGCCGCATCAACCAGGCGCTCCTCCGCGCCGACCAGATCGAGAACGCCGAGGGCAAGGCGGGGCGCTACTGGCTCGCGCCCATCATGGCCGACGCGGAGGCGGGCTTCGGCGGGCCGCTCAACGCGTTCGAGCTGATGAAGGCCATGATCGAGGCGGGCGCATCGGGCGTTCACTTCGAGGATCAGCTCGCCTCCGAGAAGAAGTGCGGGCACATGGGCGGCAAGGTCCTCGTCCCGACCAGCCAGTTCATCCGCACCCTGATCGCGGCCCGCCTCGCCAGCGACGTCATGGGCGTACCGACCGTCCTCGTGGCCCGCACGGACGCCGACAGCGCCAAGCTGATCACGTCCGACGTCGACCCGCGCGACAAGCCGTTCGTCACGGGCGAGCGCACGCCCGAGGGCTTCTTCGTGCTGAAGGGCGGCCTCGAGGCGGCCATCGCGCGCGGGCTCGCGTACGCGCCCTACGCGGACCTCGTCTGGTGCGAGACCTCGACGCCGGACCTCGATCAGGCGAAGCGCTTCGCGGAGGGGATCCACAGGCAGTTCCCGGGCAAGCTGCTCGCCTACAACTGCTCGCCTTCGTTCAACTGGAAGAAGCACCTCGACGACGCGACGATCGCCCGGTTCCAGCGCGAGCTCGGCGCGATGGGGTACAAGTTCCAGTTCGTGACCCTCGCCGGGTTCCACTCGCTGAACCACAGCATGTTCGAGCTCGCCCGCCAGTACCAGCGCCGGGGGATGGCGGCGTACTCCGAGCTCCAGCAGGCCGAGTTCGCCGGCGAGCAGTTCGGCTACAGCGCGACCCGCCACCAGCGCGAGGTCGGGACGGGCTACTTCGACGAGGTCGCCCAGGTGATCTCGGGCGGCGCTGCGTCCACGCTGGCCCTCCACGAGTCCACCGAGGCCGCCCAGTTCTGAGCGCCCGCGCGGGCGTGCGCCGTCCGTCGCGCACGCCCGCGCCTGTCCGCCGCGGCGCCGCCCGCCCGCCGTTTGAGTAGGCTCGGCGGCGGCTGGGGCGACAAGCTCTTCTTCGCGTCGGAGTACTTCGAGCGGCTTCACGCCCTCGCGGTGGAGCTCATCGAGCGCGACGACTTCCTCGAGGACCCCCCCAAGAAGTGGTTCCGGCTCGCGCCCGGGCAGCAGGTGCGGCTCGGCTACGCCGGGTTCAACACCTGTCGCGACGAGGTGAGAGACGAGGCCACAGGAGAGGTCGTCGAGCTCCGCTGCCACGACCGGCTCTTCGCGGCCGAGCGGCCCAACGGGGTCGAAGAGAGAAAGGATTTCCTGTAGATCTTGAATCCTGGCTCGCTGGTTTTCCTGAGCGGGTGTCAGGTGGAACCGAGCCTGTCCACGGTCGAGAAGGGGAGCCATGTCCGGTTCGAGCGCGAGGGGTTCTTCTTCGTGGACCCCCTCGATTCCGCGCCCGGCGCGCCCGTCTTCAACCGCACGGCGGCGCTCAAGGACTCGTGGTCGAGGCTCTCGGTCGAGAAGCCCGCTCGGGCCCGTGGGCCCGCGCCCCGAGAGCCCGGCCGCGAAGGCGCCGCCGCCGGAGCCTCGGCGCGAGCGCGCGCCCTTCGAGGAGCGCCTCGCGCGGCTCGACCCGGCGCGGGCCGAGGAGGCCAGACACCTCATCGAACCACGTGGGATACCGGGCGATGACGCGGTGGTCCTGGCCGACGACGACGGCCTCCTCCGGCTCTTCGAGGAGACGGCCGCCGTGCACGACAACCCCCGGGGCGCCGCCAACTGGGTCATCCACTCGCTCGCCCGCGAGCTGAAGGACAGGAAGACAGGCGACCTCCCCGTCTCGGGCGCGCAGCTCGGCGAGCCCCTGGCGCTGATCGATGACGGGACGATTCCGGGAAGATTGCAAGAGATGTCCTCGCTGAGATAATGCAGCAGGGCGGTAGTCCGAAGGCGATCGTCGCGCAGCGAGGGCTCCGGCAGGTCGCCCTGGAGCGCGTCGTCGACCAGATCATCGCCGGCCATCCAGGCGAGGCTTCCCGCTTCCGCGCGGCGAATTCGAAGCGGATCGGGCTCTTCGTCGGTCAGGTCATGAAGGCTTCCGGCGGCAAGGCGAACCCCGACCTGGTCACTACGCTGCTGGCCAGGAAGCTGGCGTAAATCTCCCACCCACGCGCTGTTTCGCTTCCCCCCCGACGCGGGGTGCGCCCGAGTGCTGCGCTCTGCGTTATCCCACTCCCGGCACCTGACTAGGTGATGCGTGTCGTGGCGGTGTGCAGAAACATGTCCAGAAAAATGTCCATAAAATAATTGAACTTGATAGCTGGAGTGGTGTAGATCTGATTGGTACTATGGAATCTGCACGCCAGTTCGCTCTCCTCGCTTGCGTGGCTGTGTCGTTCTCGCAGGTCGCTTGTGTAGCGTCTGCCGAGCTCGATGGGGATGAGGGGGTGGCGGAGGTCCAGCAGGAGGTCACGATTCACAACGCGATGACGGCCAACGCGATGACGGCCAACGCGATGACCGCCAACGCGTTGGTCGCCAACGCGATGACGGCCAACGCGATGACGGCCAACGCGTTGGTCGCCAACGCGCTGACAAGGGAAGCGCTCCGTGATCCAGAGTCGAGGGAGCTCCTCAGCTTCATTGTGAGCTGCGCTCTCCCCGAGGATGCCCGCCTCAACGTCAAGATTGATGGGGTCTCCTACAGCTTCGAGGGGGATCTCGGCCTCGCGCCCGAGTGGGGCTCGAAGCGCGGCTCGTGCGATGAAGACTGCCAGGAGTGGGTCTCCGCGTGCCTGCTCGCGCGCGTGAACTACCGGGGCGAGCACGTCATGATCTCGCTCCGCGGAAAGCACGAAGCGCTCTCGTCCACGAAGCGGGAGCGGGCGAGCTACGACATCCCGGAGGCGACCTACTTCGGCAACGTCTTCCAGAAGCCGCAGCGCCGCTTCGCCTGCCTCGCGCCGGGCAAGAGGCAGATCCCGCGCGTCTGCGGGCCCTCGATTGACGACTGCCCGATCGATGTCGTGGGCGAATGTGAGGATGTGTGCGATGGGCCGAGATCGGACGGCAGCTTCTTGAACTGCCGCGATCGTGAGCCGCTCGACCTTCCGTGCGGCCCCCGCGTCTTTCCGCGCGGCACCGACCGCTACAAGGCTTCGGTCTCCGTCTTCCTCGAGTAGCATCGAGCCGTGTGGATTCCGGCGTAGTCCTCGCGAGCCGCTTCGTCGTCGAGCAGCAGGTCGCAGCAGGGGGGATGGGGACGGTCTATCGCGCGCACGACCGCCTCGACGCCCGCCCGGTCGCCATCAAGGTCCTGCACAGCCGCGAAGCATTCGACGTCGAGCGGTTCGAGCGCGAGTCGCAGATCCTCGCTGAGCTGAGCCACCCGGGGATCGTGCGGTACGTCGCGCACGGGCGAACCAGCGCCGGGGACCACTACCTCGCCATGGAGTGGCTGGAGGGCGAGGACCTGGCGGCGTGCCTCGCGCGTCGGCAGCTCGCGCTCGCCGAGAGCCTCGCGGTGCTGCGCAGGACGGCGGACGCGCTCGCCTTCGCGCACTCGCGCGGGATCATCCACCGCGACGTCAAGCCGAGCAACATCTTCCTCGTCGCCGGTGACGTCGGCCAGCTCAAGCTCGTCGACTTCGGGATCGCGCGCCCCGACGGGGAGTCGCGGCGGCTCACCTACACGGGCGGCATCCTCGGGACGCCGGGGTACATCGCGCCCGAGCAGATCGAGGGCGGGGGCGCGCTCGACGCGCGGGCGGACGTGTTCTCGCTCGCGTGCGTCTACTACGAGTGCGTCGCGGGCCGCCCGGCCTTCGAGGGGGCGCACGTCATGGCGGCGCTCGCCAAGCTCCTGTTCCAGCAGACGCCCCGGCTGCGCGACGTCCGCGCGGACGTCCCGGAGCCGCTGGAGCGCCTCATGGACCGGATGATGGCGAAGAACCCCGAGGATCGGCCGCGCGACTGCGGCGACGTCGGGGTCGAGCTCGCGCACATCGCGGAGGTGCTCGACGCCTGGGCCTCGCCGCGGCCCGCCACGCTGGCCTCCCCGCGCGACGCGACCATGCGCTCGGCGCGGCCCGATGGCTTCCTCACGCGCAGCGAGCAGCGGCTCGTGTCCCTCGTGCTCGCCGGCGAGCCGGACGACGTGCAGATGAGCGTCGCGGCGGCCGGCGGCGTGCCCAGCGCCTCGGACGTCTCGAGCGTGCTGCAGGAGCTCTCGAGCGAGGGCCCGGGCTCCGCGGTGCCGCGCTCGGAGGTGCGGGCGGCGGTGGAGCCCTACGGCGCCCACATCACGGAGATCTCGCGAGGTTCGCTCATCGCGATCCTCGCCGGCGCCGGGAGCGCCGTGGACCGGGCCGAGCGGGCGGCGCGGTGCGCGCTCGCGCTGCGCGCGCGGTTCCCCGGCATTCCGCTCGCCGTTGCCACGGGGCGCGGGGTGTCGTCGGCGAAGCTCATCGAGGGCGACGTCATCGACCGGGGGGTGCGCGCCCTGCGGGCCGCGCACGCCGGGGCGGTCCGGCTCGACGACGTGACGGCCAGCGTGGTCGGCGGCCGGCTCAAGGTGGAGACCGACGAGAACGGGCCGTTCCTTGCGACCGAGACGGCGGCCGACGAGAGCGTCCCCGTGCTCCTCGGCAAGCCGAGCGTCTGGGTCGGCCGCATCCGCGAGCTGTCCATGCTGGAGGGCGTGTTCTCCGGGTGCGTCAGCGAGTCGCTGGCGAGCGCGGTGCTCGTGATCGGCGCGGCGGGGTCCGGGAAGTCGAGGCTCCGCCTGGAGTTCCTCACCCGGGCGCGGCGCCAGTTCGGGTCGGTGGAGATCCTCTCCGGGCGGGCCGAGTCGATGGCCGCGGGGTCCCCGTTCGGGCTCATCGCCGATGCGATCCACAAGGCGGCGGGGATGCGCGAGGGCGAGCCCGTGGAGGCCCGGCGGCGCAAGCTGACGCGCCGGCTAGGGCGCCACCTGAGCGGCGAGGCGCTGAGCCGGATCGCGGCCTTCCTGGGCGAGCTCTCGCGGACGCCGTTCCCCGACGGCGAGACGAGCGGGCTGCGCGCGGCGCGCGACAACGCGATGCTCATGGCCGACGCGACGCGCGCGGCGTGGGAGGACTGGCTCGCCGCCGAGTGCGCGGCGCAGCCGGTGCTGCTCGTGCTCGAGGACCTGCACTTCGGCGATCCGGCGACCGTGCGCCTCATCGATCAGACGCTCCGGAACCTCCGGGACCTGCCGCTCATGCTGCTCGCGCTGGCCCGGCCCGAGGTGAGCAAGCAGTTCCCCGGGCTGTGGACCGACCGGGAGGTGCAGACGATCAAGCTCGGGCCGCTGCCCGCCAAGGCGAGCGAGCGCATGGTGCGGAGCGCGCTCGGCGAAGACACGCCCGCGGAGACGGTGGCCCGGGTCGTGGACCGGGCCGACGGCAACCCGTTCTACCTGGAGGAGCTCATCCGCGCGGTCGCGACGGGCAAGGGGGACGTGCTGCCCGACTCGGTGCTGGGCACGGTCGAGGCGCGGCTCGACGCCGAGGGGCACGAGGCGAAGCGCGTGCTGCGGGCCGCGAGCATCTTCGGCGACCGCTTCTCGAAGCTCGCGGTGGCGGCGCTGCTCGGCGGCGCGACGCGCGTGAAGGAGACCGAGACGTGGCTCGACGCGCTCGCGGCGCGGGAGCTCATCGCCCCGGTCTCGACGCCGGGGTGGCTCATCCCGACGGACTACGTGTTCCGCCACGCGATCGTGCGCGAGGCCGCGTACGCGATGCTCACGGAGCCGGACCGCGCCCTCGGCCACAAGCTGGCCGGCGAGTGGCTCGAGCGCAGCGGGCACACCGACGCGATGGCGCTCGCGGAGCACTTCCGTCGCGGCGGCGAGCCGGCGCGCGCGGTGCGGTGGTACCGGAGGGCCGCGGAGCAGGCGCTCGAGGCGAACGATCTGGCGAGCGCGCTCGCGCGCGCCGAGATGGGCGTCCAGTGCGGGGCGGCCGACGAGGAGCTCGGACGGCTGCGGCTCGTGGAGGCCGAGATCGGCCTGTGGCAGGGAGAGGTGGTGCTCGCCGCGCAGCGCGGCACCGAGGCGGCGAGCCTCGTCCGGACCGGCAGCTCGCCGTGGTTCCGCGCCATCGGGCAGGTGATCATCGCGGAGGGGAAGCTCGGTCACTTCGATCGCGTCGAGGCGTGGGCGACGCGGGCGGCCGAGGCGGCGGGCGCGATCAGCGCGCGGATCATGTGCCTGTGCGACGCCGCGACGTTCCTGAGCTTCGGCGGCCGCTACGCGGCGGCCGACGCGCTGATCCAGATGCTCGAGGCGGTCGCGAGCGAGCCCGCCGGGCTCGAGCCGCAGGCGGCGGGGCTCTACCACCAGGCGCGTGCGGTCCGGGCGCAGACGAGGGGCGACACCGGGGCCGCGCTGAGCGGGTTCACGGCGGCGAGCGCGGCGTTCGAGCAGGCCGGCGACCGCCGGAACGCCTGCGCGGCGCGCTCGAACCTGGGCTTCTTGTACGGTGAGCTCGGCGACTTCGAGGTGGCCGAGTCGGAGCTCCGGACGGCGCTCGCCGCGGCGCAGCGCATGGGCCTCGACGACCTGGAGACGGCCGCGCTCCAGAACCTCGGCTACGTCATCGCCCACCTGGGGCAGCTCGAGGAGGCGAAGCTCCTCGAGCAGCGCGCCGCCGCGACGTTCCAGCAGCAGGGCGACCGGCGCATGGAGGGCGTGACGCTGACGTACATGGCGAAGATCATGCTCCTGTCGGGCGATCCCGTGGCCGCCGAGCGCGAGGCGCGCGCCGCGGTCGAGGCGCTGGTGGTGGCGCCTCCGCTCCGCGCCGCCGCCGTGGCGGTGCTCTCGCGCGCGCTGCTCGCGCAGGGCCGCCCGGAAGAGGCGCTGCCGGCCGCGCGCGAGGCGTTCGTGCAGCTCGAGGAGGCGGGCTCGCTCGAGGAGGGCGAGTCGCTCGTGCGGCTCGCCTACGCCGAGGCGCTCGCGGCGGCGGGCGCCGCGCGCGAGGCGGCGGAGGCGCTCGCCGTCGCGCGCCAGCACCTGCTCGACCGCGCGGCGAAGATCAGCGACGCGGCCTGGCGGGAGCGGTTCTTGACGTGCGTACCCGACAACGCGAAGACCCTCGCGCTCGCCGCCGCCGAGTGACATTTCACGGGGCGGCGGCGCGGCTTGCCTACGCCGGCTGCGTCGGCTGATCCAGGGCGGCCTCCGCCGCTTCGCGCTCGGCGATGGCGGCGGCGTGGCGGCGCAGCCGGTCGCCCATCACGTTCGGGATGCGCTCCGCGGCCTCGAGCGCGGCCGAGAGCGCGCCGCGCGCGGCGGCGAGCCGGCCGCGGCGCAGCGCGGTCACCGCGCGGATCTCGAGGACCTCGATGTGCTCCTGGCCCACGGAGCTCTGGGCCGAGCGGTCCACGAGCGCGTCCCACGCTGCGTCGTCCGCGGCGCCCCTGTCCTGCGTGGCCAGATCGATCATGGCGCAGAGCACCTCCTCCGAGGGGACCATCAGCGCGTCGGCCTGGCCCTCGGCGCGGGCGCGCTCCTGCATCTCGCGCATCTGCTCGAACAGCGCGCGCGCCTCGGCCTGCTCGCCGCAAAAGAAGAGGAACCGGGTCTTGAGGAGCAGGGCGACAGGCCGGCACGCCCCGCAGAACCGGTGCCGCTCGATCTCGAGCGCGCGATCGATGTGCGGCCCCGCCGCCGCGAGGTCGTCCATGAGGTAGAGGTACTCGCCGAGGTTGTACTCGCCGACCCGCTCCAGCGCGCCCTGGCCGAGGTCGCGCGCGAGCGCGAGCACCCGCTCGAGGTCGGCGATCATCCGGGCCTTGTCGCCGCGGCACGCCCAGAGGAGCGCGCGGTTGTTCGTCACGACGCAGAGGTGCAGCGTGTCGTGGTGCGCCTCGCAGAGCGCGATCGCGCGGCCGAGCGCGTCCTCGGCGTCGTCGAGCCGGCCGAGCCCCTGGAGGACGAAGCCGAGCATGAGCAGCGAGATGACGAGCGTCTCGTACCCGTCGTCGCCGAGCGAGGCGGCCGACTCCGCCGCGCGCTCGAGCGCGGCGGTCGCCTCTTCCTCCCGGCTGAAGCGGTGGAGCGTGCGCCCGGCGCCGAGCGCGAGGCGCGCGGTGAGCGCCGGCGACAGCGTGATCTCGTCGGCGAGCACGCCCGCCTCCTCGACGCGCTCCTCGGAGCTCTTGAACTCGTCCATCCAGTCGAGCGCCGTGGCCTCGTCGAGCAGGATGTCGATCTGCGCCGGGATGTCGCCGCGCGCCCGCGCGATGGCCCGCGCGCTGGCGAAGTCGGCGAGCGCGTCGTGGTAGCGGCCCAGGCGGTAGCGCATGAGGCCGCGGCCCCGGTGCGCGGCCGCGCGGTCGGGGCGCACCCCGCCCGGCGCGCGGCGGCTGGGCGGGCCTCCGCCCGGGGCCGTCGGCTCGATCGGCTGCTCCAGGGCGCGGGTGTAGAGCGTCTCCGCGTCGAGGTAGGCGTGCCGGGCGCGCGCGCGCTCCGCCAGGGTGAGGTAGGCGATCTCCGCGATCTCGCCGAGGCCCGCCTGGGCGGCGTGGTACGCGAACGGGATGAGGCGCGCGTCCTTGAGGTGCGGCGCGTCGCGCTCGCCGGCCTCGTCGCTCGCGGCGTCGCGGTGCAGCTTGAAGGCCGCGAGGTGGACGCGCCGGCGGAGCGGCTCGGGCGCGCCGCGGGCCACCGCCTCGCGGACCAGCGCGTGGCGGAAGCCGATGCGGCCCCGCCGGTCCTGGACGAGGAGGCCCGCGGCGATCAGGCGCTTCACGGCGACCGCGGCGTCGAGCGGCAGGTCGTCGGCCTCGCCGTGCTCGTCGAGCCGGTGGAGCACGCCGGCCACCTCGGCGACCGCGACGTCGGGGCCGAGCAGCGCGATGAGCCGCGCGTGCGCCTGCAGCGCGGGCGGGAGCGCGTCGATCTCGCCGAGGGCCAGCCAGTCGAGGAGCGGCATGTCGGGGAGCCGATCGAGCTCGTCGGTGGCGAGGTACCACGCGTCGCCCCGCGGGTGCCGGCGCACGACGCCCCCCCGCTTGAGGCCGCGCACGAGCTCGATGAGGAGGAGCGGGACGCCCTGCGCGCGCTCGACGAGGTGCGCGACCGCGGGCTCGGGCACGTCCTCCGCGGGCAGGAGCAGCCGCCGGCACAGGGCGATCGCGCTCTCGCGGTCGAGCGCCTCGAGCCGGTAGGTCTCGCGGCGCGCGGCGCGCTCGCCGAAGGAGGGGCGCGCGCTCTCGAAGCTCGGCCGCCCGAACGCGCAGATGAAGAGCGGCGCCTGCGCCTCGGCGAGCGCCGCGTACTCGAGCGCGGCGAGCGCCGCGTCGTCGGCCACGTGCGCGTCGTCGAGCACCACGAAGAGCGGCGTCCGGCGCGATCGCCGGCGGAGGGCCTCGCCGGCGGCCACGGAGAGCGCGGCGCGGAGCGCGCCCGGCGCCGCGGAGAGCGCGCGGAGCTCCGGGTAGCGCTCCTCGGCGAGCGGGTCGTCGCTGATCCAGCCGAGCGCGAGCGCCACGGCGGCCCCGAGCCGCGCCTGCTGCGCGCCCGCGAGGCGGCGCCGGAGGAGCGCGCTGCCGCCGTCCGCCGGAGGGGACGACGGTAGCGCGAGCGCCCGCTGCAGGATCTCCCGGACGACGCGATCGGCCCCGCCAGCGACCGGCTCGCCGGTCCGGAGCTCGATCACCTCGGCGCGCCCCTCGAGCGCGCGCAGCCGCTGCGCGAGCGCGCCGGCGAGGCGGCTCTTGCCGTGGCCGGCCACGCCGATGACGCTGGCGATGGTGGGCGTCGCGGTCGCCACGGCGTCGCGCGCGCCCGCGACCAGCGCGTCGAGCACGTCGCTCCGGCCGAACAGCGGCTGGGAGCTCGAGTCGAACGCGGTGTCGGCGTCGGGCTGGGCGGCGGCCGGCCCGGGCCGGGCGGAGGTCGGTCCTGGCGGGGGGAGGCCGTCGCCCTGGGCCTGGGAGGCGTCGTCGCCGAGCGCCGCCGCGGCCGCCGGCGACAGGGTGAGGCCCAGAGGGCCGCCCGCCGCGAGCCGGTCCGCCCGGCGGAAGAGCGGGCTCAGGAACCGCCGCGTGCCGTCGGGCCGCGGCTGGACGGACACGGTCGCGAGGTCGAGCAGCCCGCGGGAGAGGACGCGCTGCTGCTCGAGCTCGCGGCCGGCGTGCACCGCGCGGCGCAGCGGGCTCGCGCCGTCCGCGTGATCGAAGACGGCGACGAAGCGGCCGCCCGCGGCGTGGGCGAGCTCGCCGCCCAGCGCGCTGAGCCTCCGCTGGAGGGCCACGACGTCGAGCTCGGCCTCGAAGAAGAGGAGCGCGACGGCGCGCCGCTCGACGCTGCGGGCGCTCGGCGGCGGCGGATCGGTGGTGGGGCCCCTGAGGCGCGAGGGGCGGCGCTCCTGGCCGCGCTCGAAGCTCTCCAGGGCGGCGATGAGCGCCGCGGCGCTCGCGAAGCGCTGGCCCCTGTCCTTCGCGAGGCACCGGAGCACGATCTCCTCGAGCGAGCGCGAGATCGGCGCGATCTGGGAGGGCCGCGGGGGGCGGCGGCTGAGGTGGTCCTGCCGCACCAGGGCGGGAGGTCCCCAGAAGGGCGGCTTGCCGGTGAGCAGCTCGAACAGCACGGCGCCGAGGGCGTACACGTCCGCGCGCGCGTCGACGTCGTCGCGGCCGTCGCACTGCTCGGGGGCCATGTACTCGGCGGTGCCGGGCGCGTCGCTGCCGGCGGTGAGGCGGGGCGACGGCTCGCGGTGCCCCGCGGCGAGGCCGAGATCGATGATGGTGGCGCGGTGCCCGCCGACCCCGGCGCGCGCGGCGAGCGGCGCGCCGGAGACGAAGATGTTCTCCGGCTTGACGTCGCGGTGCACGTAGCCGCGCGCGTGGATCGCCTCGAGGGCCCGGAGCGCGGAGCGCGCGAGGGCGCACGCCTCGCGCGCCGGCATCGGCCCGGCGACCCCGCGCGCCACGAGGCGGTCGGCGAGCGTGGGGCCGTCGAGGTACTCCATGACGAAGTACGGCGCGCCCGAGGCGAGCTGGCCGCACCCGTAGACGGCGGGCACGTGGGGCGGCCCGACGTCGTAGAGGGCCCGCATCTCCTTGACGAGGCGCGCGCTCGCGTCCGGCTGGTCGGCGCGCGCGACCTTGATCGCCACGGTCGGCCCGCCCTCCTCGGGCTCGGCCGCGAACACGGCCCCGAACCCGCCTGCGCCGGCGAGCCGGACGCCCCGGTAGCCTTCGATGCTGGGCGGAGCGGTCGCGCTGAGCCAGCTGCCGCTGGACTCGTCCGCGCCGCCGGGCGCGCCGGGCTCCGGGCTGGCCTGCCGCACGACGGGCCCGTGCTCCGGACACCCCGGATCCGCGTGCGCGACGCGCTTGCCGCACTCCTTGCACCGCGCGGTGGGCGCCCCGGAGCGAGCCGCGCTTCCGCCTCGACGAGCATCGGGCAACATGGGGGCCTCATGGCAGGAACGTCGTAATCACCGCGGGCCACGACTCGCCCCGATCGTCGGTGCAGCTCGGGCGATAGCCGTCGGCCGCGCCGAGCGCGTCACACGCGAGATCGCATGAGCCCACGATGTGAATGTTCGGGCATTCCCGGACGCCCCCTCCGGGCTCGGGGAGCCCCGCGGCGCAGTCCCTGCTGAGGGCCCGAGAGCTCTCCACGTTGGATTCGTTGTAGCAGGCATAGAGGCGGGGCGGGGTCGCGAACAGATCGCCCCAGAACGCGCCTTCCTCCATCGGATACGACTCGACCTCGCTCGCGTCCGGGTGCCTGAGGGCGAGGTGCGCCGCGCGCGACGAGATCATCACGGAGACGCCGGCCCGGTTGGCGCGCGACGCCACGCAGGCCGAGACCCACTGCTCCCGGGACTCGCTCAGCGGCGCGATGGCCCAGCTCGCCGCGAGCCCGAGGTAACCCGGGTAGACCTCCTCGCGCAGCTCGCCGCGCTCGTCGCGCCACGAGAACCTGAACGATTGCGACGGGGTCAGCGCGCAGCCGACGATGTATTGAAGGAGCTGCCTGGACATCGCGCCGAGCTCCCCTGGGCGGGTGATGGCGGCGCGGACCGCCGCCGAGAGGGCGTTCGAGGCGAGTCTGTTCGGGGCGAGCGCAATCGGGTCGAGGGCGTTCGGGTTGAGGGCGTTCGGGTTGAGGGCGTTCGGGTTCAGCGCGTTGTGA
The DNA here is from genome assembly GCF_051530145.1 of Sorangium sp. So ce302. GTDB lineage: Bacteria > Myxococcota_A > Polyangia > Polyangiales > Polyangiaceae > Sorangium > Sorangium cellulosum_B. The sequence goes on from NZ_CP150326.1 coordinate 12,728,260, forward strand.
TTCACGAGCGCACTTGAGACCTCGTCGACCGACCCCCACTCCGCGGGAAATCCGTCGCTGCCACCGCAGCACGGCAATGAAGCCAACAGAAATGTGTGTGCGCACAGAGCTCGGATTCGCCTCTTCATCTGTCCCCCTCCGCGCCCGTTCTGCTAGCAGATGGAATAGGCTACCGTAAGGATAACGATGGATTTACTGTACCACTTGGCGAAGCGGCGTGTAGCGCCAACCCGGCCGTCTGGCGCGGAGAAAATCCTCGCTCGGGTGAGTCCTTAGTCGCATCGGGGGGGTTATGACGATGGATGCTTTGGCGACACGAGATAACGAGACGCGGGCATTTTCACTGGAGGAGAGGTCCTTTTCCCGAGGCGAGCTGCCGTGCGGCACGCGGGCGGGGGAATACGGCATCGTGTCGCCCATCGCCCGGGGCGGATGTGGGGCCGTGTACGAGGCGATTCACCTCAAGACCGGCGCGCGCGTGGCGATGAAGGTGCTCCACGGGACGCTCGCCGCGTCGCCGAAGATGGTGAAGCGCTTCCTGCGCGAGATCGAGGTGGTGCGGCTGCTCAATCACCCCGGGATCGTGGAGATCTACGAGGCCGGCGAGCTCGCGGACGGCCGGCCCTTTTATATGATGGAGCACCTCGACGGGGTGACGCTCGACGTGCTCCTCCGGCAGGAGGGGCGGCTCTCGCCGGAGCAGGCGCTCGAGCTGCTCGAGCCGGTCTGCTCGGCGCTCGACGCGGCGCACGCGGCCGGGATCATCCATCGCGACGTGAAGGGCAGCAACATCTTCGTCTCGCGGGGCACCCCGCGGGCGGTCAAGCTCCTCGATTTCGGGATCGCCAAGCTGATGGAGCCGGACGAGGGGGCGAGCGGCTTCACCACGGCGGGGAGGGCGCCTGGCACCCTCACGATCATGGCGCCCGAGCAGATCCTCGGCGGCGTCCTCGACGCGCGCGTGGACGTGTATGCGCTCGGCGTCCTGCTGCACAGGCTCCTCACGGGCAAGCTCCCGTTCTACTCGCCGGACGCGACCGAGCTGCTCCGGCAGCACCTGGAGGAGCCCGCGCCGCGCCCGAGCCGGCGGACCCCGCTGCCGCCCGCGCTCGACGCGGTGGTGCTGCGCTGCATGGAGAAGCAGCCGGAGCACCGCTATCCTTCGGTGAAGAGCTTCCTCCACACGCTGCGCGAGGCGGTCGGCGAGCCGACGTCGGGGCGGAGCAGCATGCCGGAGCTCCAGACCGACGCGATCGCGATCTACCTCGATCTCCGGGTGCGCACCGACGCCGACGATCTCGACGACGCGCTCGCCGAGGAGCTCGGCCTCGTGCTCGACCTCGCGGAGGAGCGCCTCCGGGACGCCGGGCTCACGCTGGTCTCCGTGACCGGCAGCGAGATCCTCGCCGTGCGCCTCCTCTCCAGCGAGCTGCGGGAGTCGCTGCTGGAGCGCGCGGCGGTGATCGAGATCGCCGCCTCGCTCCACGAGGAGATCGCGCTGAGGAGCGGCCCGGACACGCGCGTGCACACGAACCTGTGCCTGCACGCCGGGCAGGTCGTGGTGCGCTCGGCGAACCACCCGGAGATCATCGGCGGCGACCTGGCCCGGGTCGGGGCGTGGGCGCCCGTCGACGCGGTGCACGCGCTCTGCGCGACGGAGGCGGCGGTCCGCGGGATCGGCGGACTCGAGCTCTCCGCGGGGCCGCCCGGGCTCCTGCTGATCGGCGAGCTCTCCGGGCACTGCTCCTCGCCGGCGCCGACGCTGCGGTGCCGCGCGCTCTGACGCGGAGGGCGCGCGGCCGGCGTCGGCCCTTCAGCGACGCGCGCGCCGCGCCCCCGCGACGCGCGACGTCAGGTGGGCGACGGGCGCGCGCTCGGCGTGGACCCCCTGGCCGACTCGGGAGCTCCCGGAGTCGATATGACGACGTAAAAACGAGCGAGGGGCGATTGCCGCTCGATGATAGGTGCCATTATAAGGGCCGCCCGCGGGGCGCTCTACCTCACGCCCGCGCCTCGCCGCTCCGGAAAGCTCTCATGTCCATGCGCCTCCAGCAAGCACTCCAGACCCTCCTCGATTCCGCCCCTCTCCTTCGCGACGCATCGAGCAGCGGTAACGTCCGTGTGCTCGCCTCGCTCCTCGGGCCCGCCTTCCGCGGCTTCGTCCAGCGGCGGGGCAAGGGCGTGGTCTCGACCGATATCTCGGTTGGATACGAGGCCAGCTTTAACTGGAGTTACGGGCGGGACGACCCCGACATGGCGAGGCTCTACCACCTCGCCAAGACGTCCCAGTGGGACGCTGCGACAGACCTCGACTGGTCGCGGAGCGTCGACTGGCTCGACCCGGCAATGCCGCTCTTGCCCGACAGCTGGATGCCGCCGTCCAAGCTGCCCGCCTGGCGCAGGCTCTCCGAGCGGGAGCGCGCGACGCAGCGCCACGGGCTGCTCTCCTGGATGCTGAGCCAGTTCCTGCACGGCGAGCAGGGCGCCTTGTTCGCGGCGTCGCAGATCACGGAGTGCGTGCCGTCGCTCGACGCGAAGCTCTACGGGAGCACGCAGGTCGCCGACGAGGGGCGCCACGTCGAGGTGTTCCACGCCTACCTGACGCAGAAGCTGGAGAAGCTCTACGAGATCAACGACAACCTCTATGTCGTCATCGACGCGATCATGAGCGACGGCCGGTGGGACATGAAGTTCCTCGGCATGCAGATCATGATCGAGGGCCTGGCGCTCGGCGCGTTCGGCTCGATTCGACAGGTGACGAGCGAGCCGCTCCTCAAGGACGTCCTCCGGTCGGTGATCACCGACGAGGCGCGTCACGTCCACTTCGGGGTGCTCGCGCTGAGCAGGTTCTACCGCGATGGCATCGACGAGCGGGCGCGGAGGGAGCGTGAGGACTGGGCGTTCGACCTGTCGGTGCTCCTGCGCAACCGCTTCCTGGCGCACGAGTTCTATGACGAGTTCTACGCTCACCGCATGACGCGCTGCGCGTGGGACGAGCTCATGCTCCAGAGCGACCTGATGGGGTTCTTCCGCCGGACGATGTTCAGGCGGATCGTCCCGAATCTGAAGCGGATCGGCCTTTTGTCCGCGCGGATGCGGCCGCGCTACGCCTCGCTCGGCCTGCTCGAGTACGAGCACGGGCGGGCGGCCAGCGAGCTGACGGCCAAGGAGCTGCTCGACGACGCGTGAGGCGAGGGCGTCCGAGGGCGTCCGAGGGCGAAAGAAGCGGACGCCCGCGCCGGCCCCGGGGAGAGATCAGCAGGTGGACCGGACGCAGGCCGAGAGCTCGACGCCGCACTGCCTCTGGATGCAGCCGAAGTCGCCGTTGCAGGCGGCGAGCGACCTGAAGGCGCACGAAAGGACCTGATCGGCGAAAAACTGAGCGTTGGGGCAGCCCCGCGAGACGCAGCTCGAGACGCACGCGACGCTGAACTCCGGCGGCATCCGCTCCCTGTCGATGCACCGGGCGGCGCAGGTGACCACCTCCTCGCAGTCCACGGGCTCGCACGCGCCGCAGTCCTGGGGGCAGATGCCGCAGGTCTCGAAGCTCTCGCAGACGCCGTTCGAGCACACCGAGCACACGCCGCAGTCGCGCCGGCAGGACGCGCACGTCTCCGTCCCCGAGCAGATGCCGTCGCCGCACGTGGCGCAGGCGCCGCAGTCGTCCGGGCAAGAGAAGCAGCTCTCGATCCCACCGTTGCACACGCCGTTGCCGCAGGCCTCGCAGACGCCGCAGTCGGGGGCGCATGAGCGGCAGTCCTCCCGCGGCGAGCAGACGCCGTCGCCGCAGCCCTGGCAGACGCCGCAGTCGCCCGCGCACGTCGCGCACGTCTCGGCGCCGCTGCACACGCCGTCGCCGCAGTTTGGACACACCCCGCAGTCGCCCGGGCACGTCGAGCACGACTCGCTCGCCGGATCGCAGGCGGCGTCGCCGCAGCGCGGACAGAGGCCGCAGTCCTCGGCGCAGCTGCCGCAGTCCTCTGCGCCGTTGCAGGCGCCGTCGCCGCACCCCCCGCACGGGCCGCAGTCGCTCGCGCAGCTCGAGCACGTCTCCGTCCCCGAGCAGGCGCCGTCGCCGCACCCCTGGCCCTGGCACGGGCCGCAGTCGGGGGCGCAGGAGCGGCAGTCCTCCGCGCCGTTGCAGGCGCCGTCGCCGCACGCCGGGGGCTCGGCGCCGGACGAGCTGTCGTACTCCCACGTCTCGGTGCGGCCGCAGCCCGCCCCGAGCGAGGCCCCCGCGAGGGCGACGAGCGCAGACCAGGCGAAGGCGCGCGAGGAGAGGAAGCCAGGGCGATGCCGCCCGGACCGCAGCAGGAAGCTCAGCCGGCTTGTGGTACCCATACGATCAGCCCCGGGGACACGAGAGGTCGGGTTGTCAGAAGGAGCGGGACCGGCTCGCGGGCTGCAGCGGCGCCGCGATGAGCCGTCCACGGGAACGCGCGCGGACGGAACATACATGGAGACGCCCCGCGGATGGCGCCAAAGCACAGGCGCGCCGGCGCTGGAGCCGCGGGCCAGGGGCGACCGAGCGGCACAAAATAAAAGAGGGCGGCGCCTCCGGAGAGGCGTCGCCCAAAGCGCTCCGCGATGCGCGCTTCACCCAGGAAGCGACGCGCCGCGCAGAGAGCTCACTTGGGGGCGTCGGCCGGCGCGGGGGCCGCCGCCGGGTCGGCCGCGGGGGCCGCCGCCGGGTCAGCCGCGGGGGCCGCCGCCGGGTCAGCCGCCGGAGCCGCCGCCGGGTCAGCCGCCGGAGCCGCGCCCGGGTCGGTCGGGGCCGGGGCGCTGCCGCCGCAGGCGACGACGAGGGACGAGACGGCGACGAGCGCAAGAACGAGCTTCTTCATGGAATCCTCCGAAAATGGGGCGGGTAGACCACCCTCAACCAACAGGCGTGTGAACCGCACGCAAATCCGGCGGCCACCACCCAGACGCCGAGGGGAGCCAGAACGGCTCACAGTTTTTTCGATGAGCCGCCCGGGCCCGACCAGGCGTCTAGAAAGGTGTGGGAAACTCGGGGCGCTCCTGATGCCGCTCTGGACAGGAGCCCAGGGCACGGCGCTCCGCCCGGGCCGCTGCCCCGACTCCCGCGAGGGCATCACGATCACCGTCTGCTGTACATTTCCAGTCATGTCCCCTGGTACGAACGCATGGCTCTGAGACCTCAGCGAGGGCGCTTGCGCCTTGTCGAACCGGCCGCCCCGGCTGCCCCGGCCGCGGAGGCCCAGGAGGACATGGGCGACGCCGGGCCCGCGTTCGCTCCGGAGGAGCGCGGCCGCGGCGATGGCCGGTTCGGGGGGGCGCGCGCGCAGGACCGGCGGTCCTCCGCCGCGACCGGGCCGGCCGAGCGCGGAACGGGCCTCGCGGAGCTTCCGGACGCGCAGCTCGTGGTGCTCGGCGCCCGCGGGGACGTGGGCGCGCTCGAGCAGCTCTACCGGCGGCACGTCGCCTTCGCCATCCACCTCGCGACGCGCATCGAGGGCTCTGCGCGCGACGTGGAGGACATCGTCCACGACGCGTTCCTCCGCGCCTACGAGCGCCTCGACGACCTCGTGGATCCTGCCGCGTTCCGCGCCTGGCTCGGGTCGATCATCGTCCACAAGGTCCGCTCGCGGATGCGGCGCGCGCGGCTGCTCGGCGTGCTCGGGATGGGCAAGTCGAGCGAGCCGGTCGATCTCGACGCCCTGGCGAGCCCGGCCGCGTCGCCCCACGCGCGCGCGCAGATCGCGCAGATCTACGCCCTGCTCCAGACGTTGCCGGCGGACGACCGGATCGCGTGGATCCTCCGCTCGGTGGAGGGGCACGATCTCGAGACGGTCGCGCAGATGACGGACTGCTCGCTCGCGACCGTCAAGCGGCGGATTTCGCGGGCGCAACAGTTCCTCGACGGTCATTTTGTAGATTCAACCAGCAGCGAGGCCTCATCATGAGCCGGCGAGGGCTACCCCGGATCGCCCCGGCAGATCTCCGCGACCACGCGACCGAGGAGCGGATCGCGCGCGTCTGGGACCGCATCGAGCACGACCTCGGGGCGCGCGAGCGCTCGTCGCCGCGGCGCGCGGGCATGGCCGCGATGCTCGCGGCGGCGACGTTCGCGGCGTTCGGCGGCGGCCTGTGGCTCGGCAAGGCGATCTGGAGCGACGAGCGCGCGGCGCCCGCGCTCACCGCCGTGACGCCGGCCGACGACGCGCCGTCGCTCGTCGACGTGTTCGCCGCGGGCTCGCAGGGGCGCACCTTCCAGCTGCCGGGCGGCGGGAGGATCTCGCTGACGGCGGGCACGACCGTCGAGGTCGAGCAGGCGGACGGCGGCGCGCTGACGCTGCGGCTCGTGCAGGGCGAGGCGTGGCTCGACACCGTGAGCGGGACGCGCACGGCGGCGCTCGCGATCGTCGCCGGCGAGGCCCGCCTCGCGGCGGCGGCGGGCAGCGTGCTGCGCGTGAAGCACAACGTCGACGCGATCGACGTCAACGTCGCGGATGGCTCGGTCAAGCTCACGTCGCCGGCCGGCTCGCGGGAGCTCGGGCGCGGCGACGCCGAGGAGGGCGTGCCGATCCGGCAGCGGATCGCGGTCGTGGCGCCGCCGGAGCCCCGGCGCGCCCGCGCCTCGTCGCTCCCGCGCTCGAGCGCGGAGGTGGCGCCGATCGAGCCGCCGCCGGCCGCCGCGCCGGCCGCCTCCGCCGCCGCGCCGGACTGGCGCGCGCGGTACAACGCGGGCAACGTCGCCGAGGCGCTGCAGAGCCTGCAGCAGCAGAGCGGCGGCATCGACGGCGCCATCGCCTCCGCGAAGACGGCGAGGGAGCTGATGGACCTCAGCGACCTCTTGCGCGGGAAGGGCGGCGATCGCGCCGCGGCGATGCGCGCGTTCGCGCGCGTGGTCGAGGGCTTCCCGAGCGACGCGAACGCGCCGATCGCGGCCTACAAGCTCGGCGACATGCACGCGAGCATGGGTGAGCAGGCGCTGGCGGCGAGGTACTACGAGCAGGCGCGCTCGCTGTCGCCCGAGGGCAACCTCGCGGAGGACTCGTTCTGCAAGCGCATCCGCGCCGAGGTGGTCGCCGGCCACAAGGAAGAGGCCTCTCAGATGGCCAAGGAGTACGTGGCCAACTACCCGGACGGCCGGTGCGAGGACGTCCAGCGGATCGTCTCCGGCGAGTCCGGTGAGGAGGCGGCCGAGCAAGAGGAGCACGCGGCCCCGCCGCCCCAGCCTCCGCCGGCCCCGGACGCGAGCCCGACCCCGTAGAGCGGGGGGCGCCCGTCCACGTCGATCGCGCTCCGCCGAGCGCGGTGGACATGCTTGACACCCCTGGTGGTTCTGCGCTTGCTTGGTCGCTCGCCGCGCCGGAGAACCGCTCAGGATGACCACCGCCGTCCGCACCAGCTCTCTACCCGCTCGCAACGACGTTCAATCGCTCCCGTCGTGGAAGTTGGTGTTGCCCCGAGGCGGCTATGTGTCCTCGATGGAGGCGTTCACCACGGCGATGGGCGTCCCTGGCTTCGTGCTGCTCGATCTGGGCACGCTGGCCGGCGGCCAGGACGCGCACCGCCTCCTCGGGCTGCGGTACCTCATCGCGAACGGCGAGGTGTGGAGGACGCACTTCGGCTGGCAGCGCCCCCTGGAAGCTGCGCTGCGCAGGGCGCTCCTCGACGAGGAGCGGGTGCAGGAGCTCCTCGCGGCGGCGGAGGGCCTGCTCGCGCGGATCCGGGACGCGCGCGCATCGATCACGGCCGCGGACCGCGACGGGTTCGCTCGCTACCTGGAGGGCGGGCTGCTCCGGGCGCTGAAGCGCCGTGAATTCGACGACGAGCGGCTCCTCAAGTTCCTGATCCTGGAGCAGGACGAGCCCTCGCTCCGCGACCAGGCGGCGGAGCTCCTGCGCTCCCGGGCCGGCGACCTCCTGCGGGAGGACGCGCAGGTGCTGGATCTCCTGTACGCCGCCGTCCATCGCCTGGACAGCTACCCCGCCACGACGGTGAGCGCGGGCCAGCTCAAGTACATCCTCGTCGCGGACAAGGGCGAGATGGGCGTGCGGGCGACGCGGGAGGCGATCGCGCTCGGCAAGATCCCCGTGGTCCTCTACAGCCTGCAGGACGACGCGAACGCGCTGCAGCTGCGGATCGCGCGGGAGGGCGGCGGGTTCGGGGTGGGGCTCGAGGGGAGCTTCCGCGAGAGCTACGCGAACTTCATCCAGATCGCGGACAAGGTGAGGGCCGAGTTCGAGCGGCGCTTCGGCGACGGCTCGCAGGAGGAGCTGTCGCGCGCGGGGCTCTACCCCGGGTACGGCCCGCTGGCGGAGAACGCCGCGGCCATCCGGCACTTCCGCCAGAAGAACATCGTCTTCGTCGGCCCGATGCAGGACGTGGTGGAGAGCGCCGGCGACAAGCGCAAATTCCGCCTGATGGCCCAGGATTTCGACCCGACCGCGGTGACGCCGGGCATCGTCATCGACAGCGACGATCCGGGCGAGATCCAGCGGATCGTCCTCGAGGCCCACGCGGCCGGGCGCTTCACGTTCCCGGGGCGGCTGAAGGCCGCCAACGGCGGCGGCGGCCGCGGGCAGGCCGTCATCCCGACGGTGGAGCAGGTGCCTCAGGCCATCCAGAAGGTCCTTGGCGAGATCAAGGCGTACAACTGGCAGCCGGGCGTGATGTTCGAGCAGAACATCCCGGAGACGATCCACCTCGAGGTGCAGGTGCTGCGGGATCGCTACGGCAACGCGCGGCACTTCGGCATGCGCGACTGCAGCGAGCAGCGCGCGAGCCAGAAGATCCAGGAAGAGGCGCCGCCGGCCCTGCTCCGGCGGTACCCGGGCCTGGAAGACCGCATCTGCGGGCTCGCCGTGCAGATCGCGGACCGCGTGGGCTACGTGGGCGCGGGCACCGTCGAGCTGATGTTCAAGGAAGGGAAGTTCTACTTCCTGGAGATGAACACGCGGATCCAGGTGGAGCACCCCGTCAGCGAGGAGAGCTACGCCATCAAGCGGAAGCGCAGCCGCGTCCCCGTGAACCTCGTCGCGTGGCAGATGCGCATCGCGGACGGGCAACCCATCGATTTCGAGCAGGACCACGTGGTGCAGACCCACTGTAGCCGCGAGTTCCGCATCAACGCGGAGAGCTGGAATCCCGATCTCAGGGACTCGCGGGACGGCGGCAAAGGGCTGTTCTTGCCCAACGCGGGTATCTTCGATCGCATCGCGCTCCCCGACACCGACGCGATCCGCGGGGCGCTCGAGGAGAAGGGCCTCACCGACCTGAAGGTCCGCTTCGACTGCGGCTTCGAGGCGGGGGACGTCCTCGTGAACAAGGACCCCACGTTCGGCAAGCTCATCGTCTCCGTGAGCTGCAAGGACCCGGACAGGGCCTATGAGCTCCTGCGGCTCGCGTCCCTCGAGGTGCTGAAGAAGATGAAGATCGAGGGGCGGCAGGTGCGGCCCGACGGGACGCCCATCCAGGGCTCGCCCTTCAAGACGAACCTCCAGGATCACGTGCGCATCCTGAGGATGCCGCTGTTCAAGCGCCATTCGAGCGACGACGACACCGGACGTCACGTCAACTGGCTCGTGGCCGCGTTCCGCCAGGAGGCGTGAGCCGGGCAGGCCGCCGCGCTCCCCTGTGGGGTGAGCGCTGGCAGCGAAATAATCCGCGAACGCGCGGCCGTTCTCGCTCGAGAGCGCGTCGCGGTGGATTCGTCCGGCCAGAGCAGCCTCGGTGAGGTGGTCTCGGACCACAAGAAAGAGGCAATTCAGATCGCAACAGGGTATGTGGCCAGGTACCCCGATGGCCCGTGCGAGGATGCCCAGCGGATCATCTCCGGCGCGGACGCCGCCGCAGAGGACGGGCTTTGGCCGCCTGCCTCCGGCGCGCGCCCCGCGCTGGGATCTTCCCGCGCTCGCCGCCTCCGCGGTCGTCGTCCAGCTGAGCCTGGCCCTCCCGGCCGCGGCCGCCGAGCCGCGCGCCGTCGTGGCGATCGCCGGCCGCGCCGCCGCGCCCGTCGCGCCGCGGCTGCCCGACGCGGCGGCGCCCATCGAGGTGCGCGTCGCCCTGTCGCGCGGCGCGGCGGAGGAGGTCTCCAGCGTCCGCGTGCGGCGCTTGCTCGAGATCGAGCTCCCGGACGGCGCGGCGCTGGCCGCCGAGCCGGTCGGCCCGCTCGGCGACCGCGTCGCGACCGTGTGGGTCGACCGGCCCACCGCGGCGCGCCTCGAGATCCAGGTCCGCCTCGACGGCCGCGCCGTCGTGCGACGGCAGATCGCCGTCTCCGGCCTCACCTCGGACGTGGCCGCGCGGCTCGTCGCGATCGCCGCCTCCGAGATGATCGTCGCCGAGATGCGCCGCGCGCGCGCCCCGCGGCGGCCGCCGTCGCCGCGGCGCCCCACGCAGGACGAGGTCGAGCTCGCCTCGCGCGATCTCGACACCCTGTCCGTCTCGGCCGGGCCTTACGCGGCGGTCGTCTCCGGCGGGCCGCGGGTGCTCGGCGGGGCCGGCCTCGCGCTCGGGCTGCGGCGCCTGCGGCTCACGGAGTCGCTGTTCGCCCGCCTGCTCGCCGCGCCGTCCGGCGGCGAGCCGCTGCGCTGGCTCGAGGCGGGCTTCTCGGGCGACTACCGCTTCTGGCTGGCGGCCTCGTGGCGCCTCTCGATCGGCGCTACCGCCTCCGTCGCATCGCTCAGGCTGCCCGCCGCCGTCTCCGTCGATGGCATCGCGGGCGAGCGCGACACGTGGTCCGCACGCGCCGGCCTCGGGCTCGGCGTGGAGACCCGGCTGGGCGGCCCGGTGTGGCTCGGGCTGACGCTGGACCCGGGGATCGTGCTCCGGCCTGCGCCCTACGAGGGCGCCCGCGGGGAGGCGGGCGCCGTCGAGGGGGCCTGGCTGGGGGTCGGCCTCTCGCTCTCCACCGAGCGGCGCTCCGCGCCGCCGCGGTGAGGGGGCGGCGCGGTGAGGGTGCGGCCGGGCGCCGCCCGCTGGCGCAGATCCGCGGTATCGTGATCGCTGATGGATGAAGAGATCCTCGAGCAGCTGCGTGAGCGCTACACGTCAGGGAATCTGATCGTCTTCGCAGGCGCCGGCGTCTCGGCGGCTGCGGGCATGCCCACCTGGAAGCAGCTCGCCGAGAAGCTGCGCGACCGCGCGCGGCGGCGGAGCGCGGACCCGGCGGTCATCGACGAGATCCAGCAGTACATCTCCTCGAACCAGCTCATCAACGCGCTCTCCGCGGCGAGGCTCGCGCTCGGGCCGCAGGACTTCAACTGGACGGTCGACAAGGAGCTCGACGACACCGGCCGCGACGTGCCGGAGCTGGCGCGGGCGATCGCCGCGCTCAAGCCGAAGCTCAAGGCCGTGCTCACCACGAACATCGACCGCTTCCTGGAGCGCGCGTTCCAGGGCGAGTGGCGCATGGTCGATCGGCCGGCGGGCGACGTCGCCATGGACAGGTGCTTCATCCTGAAGCTGCACGGCACGCTGCGGGCGTGGGACACCTGGGTGTTCTCGCGCGACCAGTACGACCGGGCGATCTTCGGCTCGCCCCTGCTGCAGGACGCGTTCGGGGCCCTCTACCGCACGCACTCCATCCTGTTCGTGGGCTTCGGCCTCGCCGACGACAACATCGACCAGACGCTCGCCCGCGTGCGCGCGCTCTCCGGCGGGCAGCCGCCGATGCATTTCGCGCTGCTCCCGAAGGGGGTGCCGCCGTTCCGCCGCCGGCTGCTCGAGGAGTCGGGCGTCCGGCTCATCGTCTACGAGAACCAGGCGGGCGATCACGCGGAGGTCACCCAGGTCCTCCTCGGCCTGGAGCCGGGCGCGGCGCCTCCGCCTCACGCCGCTGCGCCGCCGCAGGCCGCTGCGCCGCCGCAGGCCGCTGCGCCGCGGGCTGCGCAGCCGTCGTCGCCCACGTTGCCGTCCTCGCCCGTGGCGCCACACGCGCCGGGTGTGGGCGCGACGGCGGCGCCGCGGCCGGTGCGCGTCTTCTTCTCCTACGCCTCGCGCGATGAGGAGCTCCTCGCGCGCCTCGAGGCGCAGATGGCCCCGCTCAGGCGGGAGGGGCTGATCGCGCTGTGGCACAGCGGGAAGATCGGCGCGGGCGAGGACACGGAGCGCGCGATCGGCGAGCAGCTCGAGGCGGCCGACCTCATCCTCCTCCTGGTGAGCGCGAGCTACCTCGCGTCCGAGCAGGGCGACGCGCAGGTGGCGCGCGCGATGGAGCGGCGCGCGGCGGGGCAGGCCGTGGTCGTTCCGATCCTGCTCCGCCCCTGCGACTGGGAGACGACGCGCTTCGCCGAGCTCCAGGCGGTGCCGCGGGACAAGAAGCCCGTGACCAAGTGGCCCGATGAGGACGAGGCGTTCCTCCAGGTGGTGCGGGAGATCCGCGCGGTCGTGACGAAGCTGCGCCCGTCGCTGAGGTGAATCTGCGCGCCCTCGCCCGAGCTGCGGCCCTGCCGCGCTCGGGCGGCGGCTCTGTGACGCGCGAGCGGCGGCTCGGCCGGCGCCGGGTGTATTCCGTACTCTTCCGCCTCATCGGCTCGTGAAGGATCGCCGCTCCGCGTGATCGGCGCCGGGCAGCCCGGCGTTCCCGGAGGGCTCTCTGGGTTTTCTCGCGCTCTTCCGGGCCTCTGGCCTTGTCGCGCTGCGCGCGCCGCAGCGGGCGCGGATGCACATCGGGACGCGCATGCGCCTTGCTATGCCCGCTGGGCGCACAGCGCGAACTAGCGGAGAGGTGGCCATCGTGAGCCCATTGCACAGAGAACGGATGGTGACGGCGCGCGAGAGCGGCCAACCCGAGGCGCGGTTCGCCGACGAGGAGATCCCGCCCGAGTCGGGCCGCCAGCCGGCCGTCTACACGGCGCGCGGCGGGCCTACCGGAGAGCCCTGGCCGGAGCGCGCGCCCGTGCTCACGCCGGAAGAGGCGCGCGAGCTGTCCGAGCGCTGGAGCGCGATCCAGGCGGGCTTCATCGAAGCGCCCCGCCTCTCGGTCGAGCAGGCCGACTCGCTCGTGAACGAGGTGATCCAGCGGGTCGCGCAGAGCTTCCGGGAGGAGCGCGCCGCGCTGCAGCGCCTCGTCGACGGCGAGCCCGGGCGAGCGGAGGCGTCGACGGAGGAGCTCCGGCTCGCGCTGCGCAGGTACAGATCGCTGCTCGGGCGCCTGCTCGCGTTCTAGTTCCACCCGCCAGGGGTCCGGCCAGGATGGCCCGCGCGCGGGTACGACCGGGGCGAGCGCTCCGCTTGCGCGGCGCCCTGTAGCGGGGGCTCTTCGCTTCTGGCATGGTCGCCGCCATGCTCGTCCGCAGCGCTCTCTCCTGGGTTCCACGCGGTCCGCGGCGCGACGCACGCCGCCTGACCGGCCCCGCGCTCGGGCGCCGCGCGCCAGCGCTGCTCGGCGCCGCGCTCGCCCTCTCGCTCGGGTGCTCCGGCGCAGCGCCGGCCCCCGTCGCGCGCCCGGCGCCGGTCGTGAAGACGCCGCCCGCGCAGCCGAAGGCGCCGGAAGGGCCGCCGCTCCTGCCGGCCCGCGTGATCGCGGAGCTCGACGAGGACGCGACGCCCTACTTCGCCCGGCGCGGCGACGAGGCGCTGCTGCTCCACGCCGCGGGAGGGCGCTGGAGGACGCGCCTCCTCGGCGCGGACGGCGCGCCGCGCGGGGACACCGTGGACGCGGGGCCCGTCGCCGCCGACGTGCCCGTCGCCGCGCTGCGCGCCACGCCGCAGGGCTACCTCGCCGCCTGGATCGAGCAGATCGAGGGGAGCCGCGCGGTGCGCGTGCTCGCGCTCGACCCCGCCGGCAAGCCGAGCGCCCCGGCGAGCCTCGTCGCGCAGACGGCCGAGGAGATCTCGTGGCTCGACGTGCTCCCGAACGCGCAGGGCGCGCTCGTGCTGTGGGAGATGCCGCGCGAGGCCCAGGGCGACGCGGCCCGCGCCGGCGTCGCCCACCCCGGCGTTGCCCATCCCGGCGTCGACCGCGTCGACGTGGTCATGACGGTCGTGGCGCAGGGCAAGGGCGCCGCGATCAAGCCGACGGCGCCCGCGTCGGTCGCGCGCGAGGTGCTCGGATGGCACGCGGTCGCCACCGAGCGGGGCGCGGCGGTCGCCCTCGTGCTCCCGCCGGCCGCGCCGCGCGGCCGAGGCGAGGGCAAGCCCGCGCGCAAGGCGGAGCCGGAGGACGCCGCAGAGGACGGGAAGCTCGGATCCATCGCGCTCCTGGAGATCGACGCGGCCGGGAAGGTGTCGGCGCCGGTGGTCGTCAGCCCCGAGCCGACCGCGCAGATCGATCTCGAGATCGCCTCCCTCGGTGGGCGTTACCTGCTCACCTGGACCGACGAGCGGGACATCGACGGCGCCGTCTACCTCGCGGCGGTCGAGCCGGGCGGCAAGGTGGTGGTGGCGCCGCGGCAGGCGACGCCGCCGTCCGGCGAGCAGGCGCTCGTGTCGCTCGTCGCGCCCTCCCAGGGCGGAGGCGGACGGGCGCTGCTCGCGTGGGAGGACCTGCTGCGCGCCCGCGGCGGCGAGGCCGGTGGCGCGGGCGCGCGCGAGCCGGGGCGCCTCATCCACCTCGCGTCGGTCGGCCCGGACGGGACGCTCGCCGCGGAGCGGGCGGCGCTCGTCTTCAGCGCGAGCGGGCCGCCCGACATCGCGGCCGACGGCGACGGCTTCGCCGCGGTGACGCTCGCGCCCGCCACGCTCAAGATGGCGCGCGACGGGGCGGCCGCGCCGCCGGTGTGGCCGACGTTCGTGCGCTTCGGCCCGGATCTCTCGGTGCGGGCGGCAGAGCCGGTGCGCGCCGCGCCGTTCGCGGCGACGGACGGCGTGCCGTACCTCGTGCGCGGGCTGACGTGCCACGCGGGCGCGTGCGCGACGCTGGCGAGCGCCGCGCCCGGCCCGCAGCCTGGCGGCGCGGCGGGCGCGGCGGGCGCGGCGGGCGCGCGGGCGCCGCTCGCGCTGGTGTCGCTCCCGGTGCGCGAGAGCGCGTGGCGCGCGCCCGCGTTCCGGGAGGACAAGGACCCGCCGCCGCGCGCGACCGCGGTGCGCGCCCTCGCCGAGGGCGACCCCATCGCCAAGGTCGCGGCGGTCGAGCTCGACGGCGGCGCGGCGCTCTCGGCGTGGGTCACGTACTTCGTCGAGGGCGCGTCGGACGCCGCGCCCCGCGGGCAGGAGGTCTCCGCGACGCTCGCGGTGCGCGCCGTGTCCCCGGGCGGCCTCGGCAAGCTGAGCGTCCTCTCGCAGAAGGCGTCGTCGCTCGGCGGCGTCGCGATCGCGGCGGCGCCGCCGCTCCCGGCCGACGCGAAGGGCAAGGGCGCGGCGCAGGGCGAGAGCGTGATCGCGTGGGTCGCGCGCGAGCGGGGCGAGACGCAGGTGTACCTGACCAAGGTCGACGCGACGGGCGCGAAGGTCGCGCAGAAGAAGCTCACCACGGCGCCGCGGAAGAAGCAGGGCGGCGCCGCGAGCGAGGCGTCCGACGTGGCGATCGCCTACGACGGCGCGGGGGGCTTCATCGTCGCGTGGATCGACACGCGCGACGGCAACGCCGAGGTGTACGCGGCGCGGGTGGACCGCGCGCTGAACCGGACGGCGCCGGACCGCCGCATCACGAACGCGCCGCTCGACGCGGCCGAGGTGCAGATCGCGGTGCGCGGCCAGGAGGTGTGGCTCGTGTGGTCCGACGCGCGCACGACCGGCGGCGCGGCCGCGGGCGGCGGCGGGGCTGCGGGCGGCGCGGCCGCGAGCGGCGGCGCGGCTGCGGGAGCCGGAGCGGCTGGCCAGGGCGGCGCGGTTGCGAGCGGCGGCGCGGCTGCGGGCGGCGCGGCTGGCCAGGGCGATGAGCCCGGCGGCGACATCTTCCTCGCGCGGCTCGACGCGAAGACGCTGCAGCGGATCGGCGACGAGTCGCGCCTCCATGAATCCTCGGAGCACTCGCGCAGCCCGGTGCTCGCGCCGCTCGAAAGCGGGCTCTTCGTCGGCTGGGTCGACGAGCCGGCCGACGAGGCCGGCGGGGGCGCGGGGGCCGGCGGGCGCGCGCGTCTCGTGCGGGTCGACGGCAACGGCGCGGTGCAGGGCCCGCCCGTCGTGGTGAGCGGCCCGGACGGCGCGGCGGTGTCGTCGCTCGCGCTCGCGTGCGACAAGGTCTGCCGCGGCGTGCTCGCGTCGGCCCCGGGGGACTCGGTGGAGCTGAACGCCTTCACGCTGGCGCCCGGCGACGTGTCGGCGCCCTCCCTGAAGCCGCTGGTGTGGCTGACCGGGGGCGCGTCGCAGGACGTGTCGCCGGCGTTCGCGGGGCGGTCCGGCGCCTCGCTGTTCTTTGCGGACGACTCGGTGAGCGGCTCGGGGCGCGTCCGGTGGATGACGATCGCATGGCCGTGAGCGGCGCAGATCGCGCTCGCCGGCGGCGCGCCGCGCCGCTGCGCGCGGGCTGGCTCCTCCTCGGAGCGCTGGCCTCCGCGCTCGGCTGCCCTGGGCCGCCGGAGGTGCCGGTGCCGCCGTCGCGCAAGCCGGCCGGCGCGGCGGCGTTGCCGGCCTGCAAGGAGAGCGGCTGCTCTCAGGCCGGGGCGCTGCTCGCGGCCGCGCGGGCGTTCAGCGACGTGCGGCACGACTACCTCCTCGACACATCGAGCGCGATGGTGCCGGGCCGCGGGCTCTCGAGGAGCGCGGCGGGCGCGTTCTCGCCGGTCGGCCTTGCTTGCGCCCGTCCGAAGGCGGAGCCGGCAGCGCCCGCGGCGACGGCAGCGCCCGCGGCGCAGACGGTGGCCGCGATCACGGCGGCGCCCGCGGCGACGGCGGCGCCGGGCGCACCCGCGCCGGCGCCGGGCGAGCGCGCGATCGACTTCCGCTACGTCGGCATCGCCGTCGACTCGGTCCTCGTCGGCGCCGACGTCGATCTGCCGGCGTACTTCAGCGCCGGAGGGACGCTCGACCGGCGCCGGCTGCGGCTGGTCGCGATGGCGCTGGTCGCGGACGAGGATCCGCAGTTCTTCGAGCCGACCGAGAGCGTGGTGCCGGCGGCGGGCGGCGGCTGCGCCTGCGGCCGCGCGACGCACTTCATCGGGGCCGTGAAGCGCGGCGCGATGGTCGCCTACGAGACGGACGTGACGGCCGGCGAGGCGCACGGCACGGCGCTCGGCCTGTTCAAGGCCCGGATCGAGGCGGGGGACCGCCGGGTGACGATGACCTCGGTCGGGGAGCTGGCCATCGAGGGCGTCGAGGGCGCGCCGGTCGCGGGCGCCAAGGGAGGCGGGCAGGCGTTCGGCGCGCTGCGGATGGAGGTCAAGAAGGCGGTGCCGCTGGCGTACGCGATCTACCCGGTGGCGGACGTGTGCCGCTTCTCGCTCGCCGAGCCGGAGATCGCGCCGCTGCCCGTCGACCTCGGCGTGGTGCCGTACGGCGCCGCGGGGACGGCGCAGGCGCTCATCACGAACCGGGCGCAGGTCGACGTCCGGGTGACCCACGGCGAGCGCACGGTCGAGGTGCCCGCGCACGGGAGCGCGGAGCTCACGTTCTCGTGGACGCCGGAGGGCGCGACGGCCGGCTGCGAGCGGCAGACGCGGCGGGACACGTTCGTCGTGCAGCCGAAGGACGCGTCCGCCCCGGTGGTGCCGCGCGAGCGGGCCGTCGTGGTGCCGCTCCAGGTCACGACGGGGATGCCGACCTTCTCGAAGCACGAGCCGATCGCGACCGAGACGGGGCGGTCGCCGGACTACGCCCGGGCGAGCGTGGACTGGACGTGCCCGGCCGGCTACGTGGTCGAGCAATGCGAGCCGCAGCTGGCGAGCTGCCTGTCATCGACGGGGAGCTGCAACGCCGAGGGATACCGGCTGACGGCCGAGGCGACCGCGGACGGGCGGGGGTGCGCGTTCCGGTGCACGGGGCCGAGCTCGTCGTTGTGGGGCGACCACGGGTGCTCCTACACGGCGGCCATGGTGTGCCGGCTGGGGTGCAACTAGCGCTACGGCCGCGTGTCGCGGAGTCTCCGCCACCTCGAGGGCGACCGCCCGCGCGTGCTCAGCCGGTCACTGGCGCGGGGAGCGCCCGAGCGGGCGCGCGTCGGGGGACGAGCCCCCCTGCGCCGGGCCGCTCTCGTCCGCCCCCTGGAGCGCCATGCTCCCAGGCTTGAAGAAGATGCTCCTGAGCTTGCCCGCGAGCTGGTCGAAGGCGCGGAGCGCCATCACCTCGTAGACCCGGTCATCGGGAGGCGCGCTCGCGAGGTTGGCCCCCAGCCCTGCCGTGCTCGTGTACTCCACGGTGAACTCGTCCGGGGGCATCACCTTCAGCTTGAAGTCGAACGCGTCGCGCTCTCCGGGGATCCGCATGGTCCCGTCGAAATCGACCAGGATGCCGACGAACGCTCGTTCGCTGCGCTCGCCCGAGTACATGGTGCCGGACCAGCCGACATCGTAATGGATGTAGATCGTCGGAACGCTCGGAGCGACCCTGGCTGCACCGGCGTTGTCGGTCAGGCGCTCTCCCTGCTTGAGCTCGAGGATGTCCGTCGGGAAGACCCGCTTGAAGCCGGCCGCCAGGTTGTTCACGATGGCCGCCTCGCGAGGAAGGGAGTGCTCAGCATCGAAATGCTTCGCGACGGGCGCCACGCCCGCGCCCCGCGGGCGGAGGGCCTGCGCCTTCTGCTGCAAGACCGCATCCAGCTTCGCGAGCATGTCGGTGGCGGGCGGGTCGAAGCGGACCTCGACGGTCGACCGCTCGCTCTTCTCCAGATACGAGATCAGCTTCTCCATGAAGCTCAGCATGACCGGGTCCGATGTCGAGGTTTGCGCTCGAAAGTCGGCCAGCGTCTTCGAGAAGAGCGCATGGACCGCGGCGCGCGTCTCTCCCTCCACCACCGATCCCGGGTACTTCTTGAGGACGGCGCGCAGCGCGGTGACGCTGCCCTCGCGCTTTGCTTCCGTGAGCGCGGCCCGGGGGAGCAAGCTGTTCTTCACTTCATCGAGGTGCCTGCGGCCTGAATGGATATAGCCCTCGTAGGCGAACTCGCTCCCTACCTCCTTGGCGCTACGGAACATCGCCTCGTCGCTCAGGAGGTTGCGCACGTACCACAAGGGCAGCGCGAGGATCACGGCCACCAGCGTCGAGGCGCCCGCGATGAAGCCGGGGTGGAGGAACGACGGCATCGTGCCCACACGCGGCGCGTGGCCGCCCGCTGCGTGCGGTGGATCGACGGCCACGAGCCTGTCCCAGGCGTCGTCGCGCCGGACCTCGAAGAACGGATCCAGCGCGATGAGCTGCTGCACGTCCCTCGACGCGAACGCGGCCCCGAGCGCCTGCCGGGACCACTCGAGCTCGCCGACCTTGGCCTGGACCTCTGCCTGCGAACGGACGACGAACGACTGGCTGACGTTCCCCTGGAAGCTGAAGGTGATGAGCGAGTGGGAGTAGACCCCATTCGTGTGGTGGTGTACCGCGCCGACGTTCACGAGATCCGACATCGGGATCACCGTCAGCTTGGGCCCTGTCGCGTCGACGTAGTCCGCCGGCAACAGATACCGGCCCGCCCTGAACGGGAGGGTCGACTTGAACCTGAGCCGCTTGATGGCCATCAGGGTCGACACGAAGAGCAGGAAGATGCTGCCGGCGTAGCCGAGAAGGTGCCCCGTGCCCTGAACGCCTGACCAAAGCGATCCAAAATGATTGCAGACGAGCACCAGGGTCACGGCGGCGGCGGCCAGCGCGAGGAAGCTCCATCCGAGGATCCCCGCGCCTGCGTTCGCCGGCGCGGAGAGGATCGGCCTGGGCGGGCCCTGACCATCGAGGCACCGAACGAGCCGATCGCGGACGGGATCGGGCAGCGCATTGAACAGGACATGTCGTACAGGCATGGCACCCCCAGGCAATCAGGAGACGCTATCATCTGCCCTGCGTGCGCGGCAATCGCGATGTGGAAAATCACACTCTGGCGAGCCGCGTCTGGCAGCGTGGTCCGAGACCCCGCACATCGGTGGCGTTCACGCACGCCATGTCCCGTGGCGAAGGCAGGCGCGACGCGCTGACGAATCGACCGCCCCGCGGGGTGTCCTGCGAACACGCCGCAGGTGTCGTGATCGAGGGCGCATGGCGCGCCGGCCGCCGCGCGGGCGGGAGCCCACGCTCAAACCATGTTGGAGGAGAATGACCATGAACATGAATTCGATGCGCCGTGGTGTCTCGATGGGGCGCGTCACCTGGGGCGTTGGCAACGTGATCGACCTCGAGACCCGCCGGGGGCGCTTCGTCCTCGCGCAGATGAGCAGGTCTCCCTACCTGGTCTTCTTCCGTCACTTCCGCCGCGATCGCGATTGGCGGGGGACACGGCTCGCTCCGGCGGACGTCCTCTTCTGCACGTCCGTCACCCGGCAGCTCCTCACGTCGAGCGTGATTGGCCGGGTCAAGGGCGTGGAGCCGTTGAACGTCGACCTCCCGACCGTGTGGATCCACCCCGACGCGACGAGCCGGCGGGTGACGGTCTGGGAGGGCACGCCTCATGAGCGCTCGTTCATCACGATCGGTCGCGGCGGGGCGCTCGTGCGCAAGGACGTGAACCATCACGCCGGAGGTCCCTTCAAGCATCCGAGCGGCGTGTTCGACGAGATCCTCGAGCCGTCGATCGCCGATATCGAGACGATCGAGCGGCACGAGCTCACCTCACTCGCCGTCTTCCCGCTCCTCCAGGAGCGGCTGTTCCTCTGTCATGGCGCGGGGAAGAGCGTCGATCCGGAGAAGCACCTGCTCTTCGATCTCCCCATGCCTCTCGCCTTCGAGCCCTACATCGAGCTCATCACCGCATCGACGGAGGAGGAGAGCCGCGCATTGCAGCGGCGATACGGCGCCGCGATGTCTCGCGCGTGATGACCGGACCGGACAACCGGAGGCGGTGCCGCCGCTTGACGAGAAGTACGACGAGTTCGTGAAGTACGTCGGCTCGATCCCCGAGGCGCCGCGCCGCCGCGCCGACGGCCGCATGCTCGCCGAGACCGCGATCCGCGCGCTCGCCGACCTCAAGGGCTGCGTCGCGACCGCGGCGCAGAGCAAGGACGCGCCGCTGCTCCGCCTGCTGCCGCCGCCCGGCTAACCAGCTGGAGCGTCGGCGATCGCGCGAGCAGCGCGCTCGCGCACACGCCGGAGCTCGTGCCCGCGCTGCTCCGGCCGTTCGTGTGGACGCCGACCAGGCGGCCGTCGGAGATCCGCAGCACGCCCGAGCCCGAGCTGCCCTCGAACGTCGCCGCGCCGAGGTAGCGGAGCGCGGTGCCGCCCGCGGCCACGCACCGGCCCGCGACCAGGTGCTTCGTGAAGCCGAGCGGGTGGCCGATCAGGCACACCGCCTCGCCCGGGCGCGCGCCGGTCGGCGCGAGCTCGGCGACGCCCCACGCGGCGCCGGGCGCGCCGGCGAGCCGCACGATCGCGAAATCGAGCTCGCCCGCGCGGTGCTCGACGAGCTCGACGATCCGGTAGCAGCGCGTCGGCCGCAGCTCGCCCGCGGGATCGAGCTGGTAGTTGAACGCGACGTGCATGTTCGTGGCGATCTCCGCGGAGCCGATCACGTCGCCGGTGCGGTCGTCGAGCGGGCGCAGCCAGCGGCCGCCGGTGCGGTCGAAGCAGTGCCCCGCGGTGAGGAACAGGTCGCGCGCGATCAGCGTGCCCGAGCCCCACGCGACGCCGCTCGCGGTGCCGGGCCGGGCGTAGCGGCGTGCGAGGTCGGCGTTCCAGCGCAGCTGGCCGACCGCACCCTCGTGCGCGGCCGCGAACGTGCGCAGCGGCGGCGGGCAGTGCTCGACCGGCTCACTCCGCACCGCGCCTCCGGCGCACGCGCCCGTAGCAGCTCATCGCGCGCAGCTGATCGGCGAGGTGGTGATCGAGCTCGGGCTCGGTCGCGGCCTGCGCGCAGCGCACGACCGCCTCGCGGCGCATCAGCTCGAGGAACGCGGCCGGGTCGAGCTCTTGCTCGGCGAGCCACGCCCGGGTCTCGGCGGCGGTGTACAGGCCGTGCTCGCGGCGGAACTGCTGCGCGGTGCGCTCGACGAGCTCGGCGCTGACCGACAGGCCCTGGCGCGCCGCCGCGTCCTCGGCGAGCGCGCGGGCGAGCGCGCCCTGGACCGCGCTCGCGTACAGCGACGCGTCGCCGAGCGCGCGCAGCGCGTCGAGCAGCGGCGCCGCGGTCGCGCCGCGCGCCGCGCGCATCCGCGGCAGCGCATGGTCCCACGCGTCGGTGCGCTCGAACGCGTAGTCGACGCGCTTCGGTGCGGCGCCGGCGGCGCGCGCGGCCTGCATCGCGTCGACGAGCGCGAGCGCATCGCGGCGCTTCTGGTCGACGCGGCCGCCGGGCAGCCAGCGCTCGAGCGCGGCGACGTCGCAGCCGGTGGCGTGCGCCTCGGCGAGCAGCTCGGGCCACCGGCGGTCGGGATAGAACCGCTGCTTCGCGAGCGCGACCAGCCGATCGGCCGCCGCGCGGGTGCACGCGCCGGCGGCGACCGCCGCGTCGAGCGTGGCGCGGATGTCGACCAGCGCCTCCGAGACATGGCGATAGCCGTGGTCGGCCGCGAGGTGGGTCAGCGCGACCTCGTCGTCGGCGTCGAGCGCGCCCGCGCGAAACTGCTCGAACACCCAGCCGACGCCGACCATGCCGAAGTCGGCGAGCTCGGCCGCGCGCAGCGCGCCCATGCTCGACGCTCCGAACACGTGCACGCCCTCGGCCATCGCCCACAGGATCTCCTTGTGCCACACCGCCGGCACGTGCTCGAAGAACCCGTCGACGAGGCCGATGCCCCACGGCCGCTCGCGCGCGGCCCGGTAGACGTCGCCCTGGGCCGCCGGCGGCAGCACGCGCAGGTCGGGCACCGCCGGCACGTCGGCCGGCGGCAGGCTCGGTCCGGTGAACAGCACGATCACGATGGCCTCGCTCGCTGCGCCCGCGGACCGGGCGCGTAGCCGGGTGCGTTCCACATGCTCTCGAGCCCCGGCACGACGACGCGGACCACCGCGACGCCGAGCTCGGGCCGGGACAGATCGACCGCGACGGCCTGGGCGAGCCCCGCGCCGCGCAGCGCGCCGAGCACCGCGGCGAGGTCGTCGTCGAACGAGTCGCTCGCCGCATCGGGCAGCTCTGCGAACGAGCGCGCGGCGGGCGCCTCGAGCTCGACGAGCGCCGCCGCGATCCGGTCCGCCGCGCGGACACGCTGGAACGACGGCTCCACGATGTCGTCGCGCGCGCCGGAGATCGCGGTCAGCCGGCTCTGCGCGGCCTCGGTGAGCGCGCGGGCGAGCGCGATCGCGCGCGATCGGTGACAGCCCTGGCCGCCGCTCACGCACAGCGCGTGGAACGGGTCCGGATCGCGATCCGCGATCTCGGCGACCACGACCGGCAGCCCGAGGTCGCTGGTCGCGTCCCACGCACCGACCGCGACGCCGGCGCGCTCGAACCGCCGGAGCAGCGCGCGGCAGTCGAGGTCGTCGACGGTGTCGAGCGCGATCCGGGTGCGCCGCCGGACCTCGGCGCCGCCGGCGCGCCAGATCGCGACCGCGTCGCGCTCGATCACCTCGTACAGCCCGTGCAGCGTCGCCTCGAGCGCGTCGTTGCCCGACGCGAGCCCGGTCGACGTGGTCAAGAAGCAGCCGCTGCCCGGCGGGCGCGGCGAGGTGTAGTCGGTGGTGACCACCTCGAGCGGCACCGCGCGCGGCGCGCCGTCGAACAGGTCGACACCGTCGAGCCACAGCAGCTTGCGATGAGGCTGGAACGCCCCGATCGCGAGCCGCGGCAGCCCGGCGAGATCGACGAGACGGCGCGTCGCGGCGAGCTCGGCAGCGGTGCCGAACACCATCGGTCGCAGGATGTGCTCGGCGTGCCACTGCTCGATCGACTCCATCACGCCCGACGCGCGCGCCGCCTCGAGGTCGAGCCCCTTGCCCTGCGAGACCGAGATCGAGCGCGCGTTCGGCCGGCACACCATCACGACCGGGATGCCGATCGAGTCGAGCCCGGTGACATCCGCGATCCGCGTGATGCCGAGTCGCCGCAGCAGCGGCCGGACCCGGGCGAGCGTGTCGGCCGGACTGATCCGGCGCTGCGTGCCGCGCCAGTACGCCTTCTCGGTGCAGGGCACGGCGCTAGTCCTGCGGCTTGAACGCGTTCAGGTTGAAGTAGAACGTGCCGCAGAACTCGGCGGGCCCGACCTCCTCGGCGGCGCCGCCGCGCGCCAGCTCCTGCTCGACGAGACGGCGGGCCGGCGGCGCATCCGCGTACGGCACGTGCTGGGTCGCGACGCGCTGCTCGACGAGCTCCTTGCAGATCGGCTCGAGCGGCCGCTTCGGCGGCCCGAGGTCTCTGCTGTCGATCACGTAGTAGCCATCTCCCTTGCCGTTGATCACGACGAGCGTGAACGGATCATCCGTCATCTTCTTCATGTCATCCCTCCTGAGAAACGCGTTGGAACCTCTCCACATCGCTCGGCGACGGCGCAGAACTCGCGCCACCGCCGGCGCACCGACTCGACCGCACGAGATGGACGGTTTGTCGTCCTAGCCGGACAGGGGATCGAGCGCGGGCTGGTCGTCCTCGTTCACGCCGATGCAAGCCCCGCTCATGAGCATGAGCGGCACCATCATCCAAGTGCTTCTCAATCGCATCTTCTTCTCTCCGAGACAAAGAAGCCCACCCGCGTCGATTCGCGGTCAGGCGCATCGTGATGCCGAGCCCGAGAGCTCGACGCTGCTAGGTCCGCTTGGAGCGCTCAACGCACGCCGTGTGCCAGGGGCAGAGGGCGCTCGATGTCTCGAGATGTCGCGTTCCATGTGCCGGCAGGATCAGCCGCCCGCCGTGAAATGTGGCCCATTTCTCTGTGACATGTCACGGACTGCAACGTCGCATGACACGGATCCCAGCGTGACATGTCACGGATCGCAGCGTGACATGTCGCCGATTGCAGCGTGACATGTCACGAATCGCAGTGTGACATGACCCACGCGTGCATCGCGCATCGGTCGATGGGCGCACGCCGAGAGCGAAGCCGCGGCGCCCCTGGTCGAGGGTGGAGCCCTGGTAGTCCACCGGCGTGGATGGGCCACGATCTACCGGAGGTGCGAATCGACCGCGAGGAGCGAGGCGAGGAGGTGTTCTCGCGCGCCAGAGGTGTTCTCGCGCGCCAGTAGGGTACAGCTATACGGTAGGATGCCTTCCGCCTGGTGCTACGTCGCGGTAATCCCAGGCGTTTCAGGCGTGGACAACCTGCCTGATCGCATAAGGCCCGATCCATCTTTTTGTGGAGGCACGTCCAGCGGGAGACGAGTGCGACTCATCTTTTGTGGAGGCACGTCCAGCGGGAGACGAGTGCGACTCATCTTTTTGTGGAGGCACGTCCAGCGGGAGACGGGTGCGACCCGTCTTCATGCTGGAGGGGGAGCCAGCGGGAGACGGGTGCGACCCGTCTTCATGCTGGAGGGGGGCCAGCCGGAGACGGGTGCGACCCGTCTTCATGCTGGAGGGGGGCCAGCCGGAGACGGCTGCGACCCGTCTTCATGCTCGAGGCGCATCCACCCGGACGTGGGTGCCACACATCTCCCGCATGGGCGAGCCAGCTCGTGCCGGCGGGCGACCTCATCGCGCCGCCCAGATGGCGAGGAGCGCGTACGCGATCGCCACGGCCTGGATGACCGCGAAGCTCAGGAGCCCGGTCGGCAGGAAATCGAAGAAGCCGAACCGGATGGGCCTGCCGTCGACGTCCCGCAGGTCGGCCCGCTCGGTGAGCGCCTGCGCGAGCGGGCCCGACGTCGCGGCGGTCAGGAAGAGCGAGCTGCCCGCGCAGACGGACAGGGCGAGGCCGACATACACGGCGGGCGCGGGCAGCCGCTCGGCGAGCGACTCGGCCACGTCGAGCAGCGCCGCCATGCTGGGGCCCGCCGAGAACAGCCCGGTGAGCACGCCGGCGAGGACGAGGAACGCGACGAGCTGCAGCGACGGGGCGACCGGGAGCCGCGCCAGCGAGCGCGAGACCTCCTCGAACAGGCCGGTGCGCCGCACCGCCGCGACCATCACGAAGAGCGAGAGCAGGAAGAGCACCGCCTCGATGTCGAGCCCCGTCCGCGCGAGCCGCTCGCCGAGCCTGCGCGACGCGAGCAGCGCCGCGCCGGTGCCGAGCCAGCACACGAGCTCGGGGCCGACGCCGAGCTCCGCGGGCAGGAACAGCCACGCGACCACCATCGCGCCGAGCGACGCCGCCGCCGGCACGAGGAGGCGCCGGTCGGCCCGCACCCGCCGGTGCAGCGCCTCCATGGCCGCGCGCGTGAGCCGCGCCGAGACCGGATCGCGCGGCACGCCCGCGGCCGGGCGCACCACGGCGCGCACGACGACGAGCAGCACGGCGAGCGCGCAGAGCGTCGCCGGCGCGGCGCGCGAGAGGTAGGCCCCGAACGTCATGCTGCCCCGGCCGAGCAGCAGGATGGCCGGGAAATCGCCGATCGGCGTGGCGGCCCCGCCGAGGTTGCACGCGACGAGCAGCAGGCCGAGCAGCCAGGAGACGTACCGCTGCCGCGTGCCCATCAGCTTGAGCAGGACGTGCAGCACCGGCAGGACGAGCACGAGCGCCGTGAGGTTGTTGACAACGCCGCTCACGACGTACATCGCGACCGAGAACACCACGAGGACGCGGAAGGGCTCGGCGCCGCTCAGCCGCGTCGCCGCGACGGCGAGGCGATCGAAGAGCCGCGAGGCGGCGAAGAGCTGGGACAGGAGCCCCAGCGTCACGAGGATGACGAGCACGTCCCACGGCACCTCGGCGAGCAGGCGCGGCGTGGTCGCGACCCCGAGCAGCGTCGACGCGAGGCAGGCGAGGCCCGCGCCGCCCGTCACGATGAGCACGCGGCGCGACGGCAGGAGCGCCTGGAGCAGCAGCGTCCCGAGCAGGACGGCGAAGAGCGCGGCCTGGGGGGCCGTCACGTCGCCTCGATCGCCGGCGCGAGCGCGCGCGGGTCGCCCGCGCCGGCGGCGGCGACCTCGGGCGCGGGGCCGCGCGGGGCCGGCCCGACGAGGCACGAGAAATCGGCCGAGCTCGTCTCGACCATCCAGCGCGGGTACACCGTCATGGGCCGGCCGAGGATGTCCCAGCCGATCAGCGAGCGGAACTGGGTCCGCACGTCGGGGCCCGAGACGCGCAGCCACGAGGGGCTCACGTGCGCCGCGTGCCCGTCGGTGCCGTAGACGAACGTGAGCAGCGCGCTCCTCCGCCCGGCCCAGCGGTGGAGCTCGGACAGACCCACCGGCTCGATGAGCCCGTCGTAGTTCGCGAGCACACGGCCGAAGTCCGTGTCGAGCCCGCCCGCGTCGGTGACGAGGCCCGCCTCGACGCCGGAGAGCCGCGGCACGAGCGCGTCGAGGCAGTCGGCCTCCAGCCCCACGACGAGCAGCCGGGTCACGCCGCGGAGCGCGTCGAGGACGCCTGCGAGGTCGAGCGGCGCCTCGGCGCCGCCCGAGAGCCACTGCTCGGCGACGAAGTCGAGGACGGGGAACTCGCGCCCGAGCTGGTCGCGGGCCTCGCGCGCGAGCGGGGCGCCGCCTTCGCCCACCAGCTCGCGCAGGAACAGCCGCGCCGCCGAGCGCATGCCCAGCTCGGCGGCCACCATCCGGAACGCCTGTCCGAGCGCCGGCGGCAGCGCCATCAGGCCGGCTCCGCCCCGGCGCGGGCGCGCTCGGCGCGCGCGAAGAGGGCGTCGAGCAGGCAGACCATCGCGGCGTTGGCGAGCGCGTGGTGCGGCGGGCCGTCGGTGAGGCAGTCGACGAGCGCCGCGAGCTCCGGCGAGCCCTTCGGGGCGAGGCGCGTCAGCGGCGCGAGCGGGACGGCCAGCGGGTAGTCGTGCTCGCTGCCGCGCGCGAGGTGCGGCGGCAGGCGGATCGGGACGGGCAGCGACTCGCCGCTCGGCGCGCCGCCCTCCGGCGGACCGAGCTCCTCGAGCAGGAGGCCGAGCAGGCAGACCAGCGTGTAGCTCGCGCCGCGGTGATGGACCGGGCCCTCCCCGACGATGCACCGGACGACGAAGGCGCGCTCCTCCGCGTCGGGCATCCAGGGGGCGAGCAGCGCGTCGAGCCTCGCGGGGCGGATGAACGCGGACACCACGGACGAGGGCAATGAAGGGTAGCGATGGCCAGGGTCGCGAGGCGGTCGGGGCGGAGGCATGAGGGCACTTCAGCGTAGCTGCCCGGAAGGGCCCGGATCCAGGCCTGATCTCGCGCGCCAGCGCCCCGCGCGGACGCGCGCGCCACTCCGGCGATGCAGCGCGACGCCTCGCGGCTGGCGACGGTGAACGAGCCCGTGGTTCGACCGGTCCAGTCGACGGTCGCGGGCTTCAAGCGCTCTGACGACATCGCAGGAAGCCAGGAAAGGGCGGAGGAGGAGCTCGCTGGTTCCCGTGCGCCTGCGCGCCCGAGCCGCCTCGCGCTGGCCTTTCCCCGTGTCGCACAACCAGAGCGGCGGCGCTCGCACCTAAGGGCTCAAATGGCCACGCGACCGCCTCGACAGCCGCTCTCGACTCTCCTCGCCCTCTGCACGCTCGCGGCGATCCTGGGATCCAGCGACGCGTACAGCGGCGGCGCCGCGGAGCAGGACGCGGATGCTTCCGTTCACGCCGGGCGCGACCGCGCGCAGGCGCCTCCGCCGAGCTGCGCCGGCGTCACGCCCGGCGCCGACGACCGCTGCGGCCTCGGTCACGACGACGACTGCTGCGCCAGCCTGCTCGTGCCCGGCGGGACGTTCAACCGGCTCAACGATCCGCGGTATCCCGCGAGCGTGAGCAGCTTCCACCTCGACAAGTACATGGTCACGGTCGGGCGGTTTCGCCGCTACCTGGAAGAGACCGGCGGCCCGACGCAGGCGAGCCCGCCGCCGGCCGGCGCAGGGGCGCACCCGAAGATCCCGGACAGCGGGTGGGACCCGGCCTGGAACACGATGCTCCCGGCGACCACGGCCGAGATGAAGCGGGCGCTCGTCTGCGATCCTTACGGCTGGCCGACGTGGACCGACGCTGCGGCCGCGAACGAGGACAAACCCATCGTGTGCGCGACATGGCTCGAGCTGTTCGCGTTCTGCGCGTGGGACGGCGGGCGCCTGCCGACCCAGGCCGAGATGAACTACGCGGCTGCAGGCGGCGACGAGCAGCGGCTGTATCCGTGGGGCACTTCCCCCATCACCTCCGAAGACGCGGCCTACTGCTGCCAGGGCGAAGGCTCGACGTCGCTGCCCTGCGAGGACGCGTTTCCCCCGTGGAGCCTCATCCACTGCACCACGGACGATCTCGCGCCCGTCGGCTCCTTTCCCAGGGGAGCGGGGCGCTGGGGCCAGCTCGATCTCGCCGGCGAGGCCTACAAGGTCACGCGCGACGCCGCCGACGACGACCGCCCGCTCGTGCCGTGCGCCGATTGCTCCCGGCTGGACAACCACGCTGCCCTGCGCGTCACGCACGGCGGGAGCTTCGTCGCCGCCGGATATCGGCAGACGACGACCTATCGCGCACCCTACGAGACCAATGGCCGCCACTACTATGTATCGGCGATGTGCGCGCGCGACCTGCCAGGGCCGTGAGCCCTCCGCGCGGCGCTGCGAACAGACGCGATGCTGGCGCGGTCGCGAGGAGAGCTCTCGGAGTGACCCACGGCGAGCGGGCGCGCGTCCAGCGCGGAGATGGATGCGACCCATCTTTTTGTCGGAGGCGCGTGCATCGGAGGCGGGGACCACCCAGCTCCTGTGTGGAGGCGCCAGCGCATCCGGACGAGTTCACGGCGTGTCGCCCGCCCCGGGCGGGGGCGCCAGGATGGCGTCGGGCTCCCTCCTGCCTTCAGCGAACGCCTGGCGCTGGGTGGTCGAGCACCGCTGCGGGCGGCACCTCCATGGCCGGGATCAGCATGAAGCGCGGCGCTGCGCTCAACCCCATCGGGACAGAGGTCGGAGCGCTCAGGACCGACGTGGGGCGAGCGCGCTGGCGGCCCTTCCAAACTGAACGGTGGGCTAGGCCGGCGCGGCGCCGCGCTCCTCCGCCTCGGGCGGGCTCAGCGGGAGCTCCACCTCGAACGTCGCGCCCGCGCCCGGCTTGCTCTCCACCCGGATGGATCCGCCGTGCGACGCCACGATCGAGCGTGCAATGAAGAGCCCCAGGCCGAGGCCGCCGAAGTTGCGCACCGACACCGCGCGCTCGAAGCGCTCGAAGATCCTGCTCTGATCGGCCTCCGCAATCCCGATCCCCTGATCCCGGACGACCAGCAGCGCGCGATCGGCCTGCCTCCGCACGCCGACGAGAATCGCCCTGCCTGCGCCGTACTTCATCGCGTTCGACAGGAGGTTGGTGAGCACCTGCTCCATGCGAGACGGATCCCAGCGCCCGATCACAGGCTCGCCCAGCTCGAGCTGGACGCTGCAGCGGGCGTCGGCGAGCTGCTGGCTCATCCGCTCGACGACCTCGCGCGCCAGGGCCGCCAGATCGACCGGCGCGCGCGCGAGCGTCAGCCGCCCGGCGTTCAGCCGCGTGACGTCGAGCAGCTCGTCGACCAGGTGCACGAGCCGCGCGATCTGGCGATTGAGGACCTGAAGCGCGGCATGGATCCGCTCGGAGGCGAGCTCCGCGTGCTGGTAGCGACGCAAGAGCCGCTCGGCGCGCTGCGCCTGCAGCTGCAGCGAGGTCAGCGGGGTCTTGAGCTCGTGGGAGGCGACGACGAGGAACTCATCCCTCCGCGCGATGGCCTCCTGGGCCTCGGCGAACAGGCGGGCGTTGTCGAGGGCGAGCGCCGCACGGTACCCGAGCTCCTCGGCCAGCCGCAGGTCGGCAGGGTCGTAACGGCGCCCGGGCACGGTCGCCAGCAGGGTCATGGCTCCGAAGCACCGGTCGCGCGCGACGAGAGGAACCCGGAGGAAGGCGTGAATGCCGAGCTGCCCGAGCAGGGGCGCGGCGCGGATGTCGCCCACCTCGGGCCGGAGCGGCGACGCCGCCGCCAGGGGCCGCAGCGCGTCCATCACGGCGTCGGCCCGCTCGGCGGGCACGCCTGCGGAGACGGCGTGTCCCGGGGCGCCGCGGGCGAGGTCCACGTCGATGACGCACTGGTCGGCCAGCTCGGGCACCGCGAGCTCTGCCACGCTCTCGAGGGTCGTGTTGTAGCCGAGGGCCATCAGCTTGCGGCTCGCCCCGGCCAGGAAGCGCTCGGCCTGTTCGGTGGCCTTGAGCGCCTGCTCCGCTCGCCGCCGCTCGGCGTTCTCCTGCTCCAGCTCGGAATAGAGCGTGGCGTTTTCCAGCGAGATCGCCGACTGCGAGGCGAGCAGCTCGATGACGCTGAGCCGCCCGGGGGTGAAGGCGCCAGTGACGAGGTTGTTCTCCAGGTAGAGCAGGCCGATGAGCTGGGCCTCGCGCATGATCGGGACGCACAGCACCGATCTCGGGCGCTTGCGCCGGAAATACTCGTCCTCCATGAAGGGGTGCCGGGCGGCGGCGTCGTCGAGCAGCACGCGCTCGTGGCTCCGGCGGACGTAGTTGAGGACGGCCTCTGGCAGCGCGGCGGAAGGCGCCTCGTCCGCGCCGAGCAGCCGCACCGCGCCCTCCGGCGTCTCGATCGCCGCAGCCCACGGGCGATCCTCCCGGACCAGCAGGACGCACCCCTTCTCGGCGCCCGCGTGCTCGACCACGATGCGAAGCAGCATCTCGAGCAGGCGAGGGAGCTTGAGCTCGCCGGAGATGCTCTGCGAGGCCTTGACCACCGGCAGGACGTCGAACTGCTCGGCTCGCACGGCGAAGGTGACGGTGGGGGCGATCGGCTTGCGCGGGGCGAGGTGGGGATAGCGCTGATCGAGCTGCTCCACCTTGGCGTGAGCGCCCCACGTGAAGTAGCCGGCCCGGGCCTTTTGCAGGTAGCTGTCGGCGGGCGTCGCGAGGCCGCGCGCGCGGTAGAACGCCGCGGCGAGCTCGCAGGCGATGGCCTCGTGCTGGACGAAGCCGCCCTCCCGCGCCGCCGCGATGGCCTGCTCGTAGAGCCCGATGGCCTCCAGGTCCTGGCCGCGGAGCCGGGCGATCTCGGCGCGGACCAGGGCGTGCTTGTGGAGGAAGTTGTCGGGGCCGTTCCTGGCCCACTCGCCGAGCTGTCGCTCGCACTCGAGGAGCTGCTCGGGGAGCGCACGCAGCGGGGAATCCCGCTCCGCGTGCGGCGCGTTGGCGAGCGCCGCGAGCGAGAGCGCGAGATAGTAGAAGTCCTCGGCGATGAGCGCGTAGGGCTCGCTCCTGAAGGGGTTCTCGACCATCACGCAGGTCGCCGCCGCGGACGCCTCCCTGGGAGAGCCGAGCACGAAGAGCACCTGGGCCTTCAAGCCATAATAGACGCTGCGAATGCGCTGCAGACTCCCCTCCTCCAGCCGCGCCTCGAAGGCTGGCGGATCCAGCTCGGACCCGTCCAGCATCGAGAAGAGGATCGGCCTCCCCCGCAGCGTCTGGATCATGGCGTGGGCGCCGAGGAGGGCGCTGTGCACCAACGCGTGGCCGGCCCTGCGCGCGACGCCGAGGCGCTCTTCGACCTCGCGGAGCACGTCCTCCAGCGGCTCGCCAGCGAGCAGCGGGAACAGCGCGGACCAGAGGCAATTGAAGCACGCCATGTTCAGATCACCGGCCTCGACCGCGGCGCTGAAGCCGGCGCGCGCGTACGGAGCTGCCTCTCGGTAGTGGCGTGTCCAGAACACGACATGCTGTCCGAAGGCCGTGAACACCACCGATTTCGTGGTGAGGAGACCGCTCCTGTCTGCCAGGTCGCAGCCGAGCTTGCCGAACCGATAGGCCTCTTGGTATCGCCCGAACCTCGGGCCGATCACCCTCGCGAAGGCGGCGAGCGCGTACGCGGAGCTCTCGGTTTTGCCGTGGCGCAGGCTGAGCTGGACCATGCGCAGGACGATGAGAAAGTGCAGGTTCGGGTTCACGAAGAGCGCAGGGAGGGACAGCCCCTGCAGCACGCCCATCGTGAGCTTCATCTCCGGGTGCGTCATGGGGGGCAGATGGATCAGGTCCTCGATCGCCCGATCGCCCAGGGCCTGCCAGACGCCCTCGGTCTCCTCGTCGATCTGTGCGTCGGTGGGCTGGAGCGGCAGCTCGATGTCGCAGGCGCGGAGCCACGCGAGCCCGATCTCCAGCGCGCGGTTGCATCGCCCGCGGGTCTGATAGAAGGCGAGGGCGAGCTCGACGGCGGCGGCCGTCTCGCGCCGGGTCCGCGCGCGCTCCATGAGCTCTTGCAGGAGCCGCTCGGCCTCGTCGATGCCGCCGGTGATGTACGCGGCGTGCGCGCGCTCGAGCGTCAGGTCGTAGGTCAGCTCGTGCTGCGTCTCCCAAGAGTCCGGCGCGAGCAGGGCGAGGCCCGCGGCGAAGAGCGCGGCGGCGGACTGGAAGGCCGCGGCGGCCTTGGCCTTCCTGCCGGCGCGGAGGTTCAGCGCGGCGACCTCGTCCCGCTCCGCCTGGGAGTGGATGAGCGCGGCGCCGCGGTCGAGGTGGCCGACGACGTCGAAGAGCGCCTCGTCGCGCTCGTCCGCGCGCTGCGCCCTGAGGAGCAGCCGCCCGATCCGGAGGTGCATCTCGGTGAGCCGTCCCTCCGGGATGAGCGAATAAGCGGCCTGCTGCACCCGGTCATGGAGGAATCGATAGGCCGAGCCCCGGCGGAGCAGCAGCCCCTCGTCCACGGCCTCCTCGAGCGCGTCGCGGAGCTCCGCCGCTGGACGGCTCGCGACCACCGCGAGCGTGTCGAGCTCCAGGCTGCCGCCGAGGCAAGCGGCGAGCGTGAGCGCGTCCCGCGTTGGGACCGAGAGCCGCTTCAGCTTGGCCGCCATGAGCTCGACGACGTTGTCGGCGAACCCCTTGTCGCGGATCGCGGCGATGTCCCACCGCCATGCCCTCTCGTCTGCGTCAAAGGCGATAATCCCCTCCTGGTGCAGCGCGATCAGGAGCTGGAACACGAAGAACGGGTTGCCGCCGGTCATCTCGTAGACGAGCCGCGAGAGCGGCTCGACCTGCTCTTCGGGCGCGTGGATCGCCTCGGCGACGAGCGCCCCGACGTGGGCGGCCGAGAGCGGATCGAGCGCGAGCTCGGAGACGACGGCGCCGCGCTTCCGCGCCTCGGCCAGCGTGAGCCGCAGCGGGTGCGCAGGGCCGACCTCGTTGTCGCGGTAGGCGCCGATCAGCAGCAGGTGCTCGGACCCGGCGTAGGTGGCGAGCTGTTCGAGCAGGAGGAGGCTTCCCGCGTCGGCCCACTGCAGATCGTCGAGGAAGAGCGCCACGGGGTGTTCCTTCCGGGCGCACGCAGCGACGAAGCGCTGGAGCGTCGCGAGCAGCCGGCCCTGGGCCTCGGCGGGCGGGAGCTCGGGCACGGGCGGCTGGGGGCCGAGGAGCAGCTCGAGCTCGGGGAGCACGTCGGCGAGCAGCCTCCCATTTGGGCCGAGGGCCTCCCGGAAGCGCTGTCTCCAGCGCTCGACCTGCTCCTCGCTCGCGCCCAGGATCTCCTGCAAAAGCGCCCGGAACGCCTGAAGGAAAGCACGGTAGGGGAGGTCCCTCGCGGTTTGATCGAACTTGCCGGAGAGGAAGAACCCCCGCTCCCTCACGATCGGCCGGTGCAGCTCGGCGACGAGCGACGACTTGCCGATGCCCGAGTACCCCGACACGAGGACGAGCTCTGGCCGGCCCTCTGCCACCACCCGCTCGAACACGGCGAGGAGCGCCGCCACCTCGCGCTCCCGCCCGTACAGCCGCTGCGGGATCTGGAACCGGTCCGAGACGTCGCGCGCACCGAGCGCGAAGGGCGGAATGGCGCCGCTCGTCCGCCACCTCGCGAAGGCCTCGTCCAGATCGTGCCACAGGCCGGCCGCGCTCTGGTAACGCTCCTCGGCGGCCTTGGAGAGCAGCTTGAGCACGGCCTGCGACACGAGCGGAGGAATCGAAGGGACGAGCGCGTGCGGCGGGACCGGCTTCTGCGCGATATGACAATAGACCCACTCAACAGGATCGCTGGCCTGGAACGGCAGGGTGCCCGTCAGCATCTCGTAGAGGACGACGCCCAGGGAGTAGAGATCGGTCCGCTGGTCGATCCAGCGGTTCATCCGGCCCGTCTGCTCCGGGGCCATGTACGCGAGCGTCCCCTCGATGAGCCCGACGTGCTCGAGGTGCTGGAGCTCGCGGGGTATCCAGGACGCAATCCCCAGGTCGGTGATCTTCACCTGGCCGGTGGCGGGGTGGAGGAGCAGGTTCTGGGGCTTGATGTCCTTGTGGACGACGCCGTGTCGATGCAGCCCGGCGATCGCCTCGACCAGGCGGACGGCGAGGGGGAAGAAGCGCTCGAGCGATATCGGCCCATCGATGAGCCGATCGAGCGACACGCCGCCGAAATCCTCCAGCACCAGCGCCGGCTGATCGCCGAGCACCTCGAGCGCATAGGGCTTGACGACGGCCGCGGCCTCGAGCGCCCGGGCGATCTCGTATTCGTGACGCAGTCGCTCGCGGGCATGGGGGCTCGCGTGATCGCGCCGGAGGACCTTGAGCACCACGGGATGGCCGTCGCGCTCGCGTACACCTCGGTAAAGAAGGGTGTCTGACCCCTCGCAGAGGACCTCGATGATGGCGTAACGGGACGACGCCCCGGGATCGGAGCAGATGGGAATGGTGGTGTCCACAGGAGCCTGCTACGGGAATGTGCGACGCATGCTGCCATGATCGGCGCGCATGGCCACCGCTTTGAGCGGCGAGGCGCCGGACATCAACCGTCCTCCTCCGCGAACCCCCGGCGCGCGCTGCGCCCCGCCCGGGGGCCATCCTGTTGATGACATCATGGCAGGACCTGCTCCACACGCTGGCTCGCGAACGCCGTCGCCGTCCACCGCCCGACCGAGCTCTCGTGCAGCAGCGCGCGGCAGCGCTCGATCGCCGCCTTCGTGGACGGTGCCCCGTCCATCGCCCGGAGGTGCTGGCCGACCTCCGGCGCTCGCGCCGGGGGAGCGCCCGTTCCGCGACGCCATGTCGCACAACCAGAGCGGCGGCGCTCGCACCTAAGGGCTCAAATGGCCACGCGACCGCCTCGACCGCTGCGGCCGCGAACGAGGACAAACCCATCGTGTGCGCGACATGGCTCGAGCTGTTCGCGTTTTGCGCGTGGGACGGCGGGCGCCTGCCGACCCAGTGCCGTGCGCCGATTGCTCCCGGCTAGACAACCACGCTGCCCTGCGCGTCACGCACGGCGGGAGCTTCGTCGCCGCCGGATACCGGCAGACGACGACCTACCGCGCACCCTACGAGACCAGTGGCCGCCACTACTATGGTTCGGCGATGTGCGCGCGCGACCTGCCAGGGCCGTGAGCCTCCGCGCGGCCCTCGCCGGCAGCGTCGCGGAGGGCTTACGTTCCTATTTCAAGGCAGTGCTAGCAAAGATCGAGGCGATGCATTCGAGGCTGCTGGTGAGCAGCTCGATCTGTTCAGGGGGGTATGGCGGCAGACGATGCCCAGGTTGCCGATGAAGCTGCAATGGTGCTTGAGATGGATCCGGAGCTCGCTCCTCTGCCCGCGTGCGCGCGCATCGCCACCTTCAAGCGCTCTCGCGAAACACCTTGATGAGCGCGGCTGGCGACTCCGCCCCGTGGCCCGCGGCAACTCCCTTCCTGAAGAGCGCCGCGGCGAACGCGGGGAGCTCGGCGTTGATCCGCGCTTCCCGCGCGTGCCGCTGGATGAGCTCGACGGCCTGCGCGCAGATCTCCAGCGTGGCCTCCGAGGCCTCGTACGCTCCGGACTGGATGGAGTCCGCGTCGTGCTTGACCATCCCACCGATGGCCGGAGCGACGACGGCGGCCATGGCCCCGAAGTCGGCCACGCGGATCCCTTCGGCCTCGCAGATGCGGGCGCCGTGGTAGAAGCCGAGGAGCCCCGCGAACAGGTGCGACAGGAACGCCAGGTCCATGGCCGCTGCCCAGCCGACCTTCTCCCCGAGGTAGCTCACGGCCCCGGCCGTGCTCTCGAGCAGCGGCTTGCTCTTCTCGTAAGCCGAGCCCGAGCCCGAGACGAGGATGCTGCTCTCCGGCTTCCCCATCTGGCTCGGGGTGGCCAGGATGGCGCCGTCGAGGTAGTCGATGCCGCGCTGCTTCGCCCACGCTTCGAGGGTACGCGCGTCCTCGGGGCTGCCCGTGCTGAGCTGGACGAGCACCTTGCCGGCGAGGGAGGAGACCACGTCGCGCCCCTCCAGCACGCCGTACGTCGCGCGGTAGTCGGTGATGCAGGTGATCACGATCTCGCTCGCCTGCGCCGCTGCGGCCGCGCTCGGGGCCAGCACCGCTCCCTCCGCGACGAGCGGCGCGGCCTTCGCGATCGAGCGGTTCCAGACGGTGACGCGAGCGCCGCTGCGGAGCAATTCCCGAGCGAGCGCGGTGCCCATGAGACCCAGACCGATGACCGTGACTTCACGCATGTGAGCTCCTTCGTTTGCGGCCCGTCTGCCGATGACGGGCGCGCCTTCGTGCCGGCCAAGGTGGGGGCCTGCGGCCCGGGCCGTCGCGCACGATCGGACGCCCGGAGAGCACGTTCGGACGGCGGCGAGCGCGGAGCCGCCCCGTGGCGCGCCGCTCGGCGGCGGTGGATACTGGCGGGGATGCAGGTCATCGGACAGACCCGAGCTCCCATCCGACTGGAGCCGCCCGCGGGCGCGCCGCGCCCATACGTCGGGGTACATGTCGGCGTTCACTCGACCCAGCCTGGCGTGATCGCGCTCGAGGCCTCGCAGGATCATCGGGTGAAGATCCATGCGGGCGCGCCGGTACGCGGGGCCTGCCGCGCCGATCGGTTCGTCTACACGCGCGGCGACGTGGACCTGATCCCCGCCGGAGCCTCGGACGTCTGGCAGGAGGACGACGCGGGCACCTCGCTCATCCTGTCGCTGTCCCCTTCGCTGCTGCGCCGGGTCGCAGCGGACATAGGGCTCGATCCCGACAAAGCCGGCCTGGAGCCGCGCCACCAGGTCAGGGACCCGCAGATCGAGCACATCGCCTGGGCGCTCGACGCCGAGCGCAGGGCCGGCGATCCGACCGGGCTTCTCTACAGGGAGAGCCTCGGCGTCGCGCTCGCCGCGCACCTGCTCGGCCGTTACAAGGCGCCGGGCCGCCTGCGGCGAGGGCTGTCTGCGCCGCAGCTACGGCGCGTGACGGCGTACATCGAGGAGCACCTCGATCACGACCTGTCGCTCGATCGGCTGGCCGGCGTCGCCGGGGTCAGCGCGTCCCACCTCAAGACGCTGTTCAAGCGGTCGACCGGCGTGCCGGTCCACGAGTACGTGATCCAGCGCCGGGTGGAGCGCGCGAAGGCGCTGCTCCTGCGCGGCGACCTGCCCGCCAGCCAGGTGGCGATCGAGGCCGGGTTCTCGCACCAGAGCCACATGGCGAGGTGCATGCGCCGCGTCCTCGGCGTGACGCCGGCAAAGGTGGCAGCCAGCGCGCGCTAAACCAGAGAAAACAGCCGCCAAGGCGAGCCGCGATGACGCCAAGGGCGCCAAGAGACCAGCGAAATAAACAGGAGAGGATATGCGCGGACAGCCCTGAGCAGCGCCGGCGGGGGGGCCGGCGCGGCGATCCGCCCTCAGGGGCAGCCGTTGGCCGCGCCCGGGGTCGCCGGCGCGGGCGCGATGAACGCGCCCGTCCCGTCGGGGCAGCGGCTCGCCGTATCGACGTGGCCTGTCCAGCTGTGCTCGTCGATGACGACGCCGCCAGGCGTGTACAGGATGGCCGAGTCCCCTGAGCCGAGCCCGAAGGTGAGCCTGAGCGGCTCCCCGCTGCTCTCTCCGCGGATCAGCAGGTATCCCCCCGCAGGCACCCCCGTGCCCGCGGGCAGCACGAGCTCGTGCGATGGATCGCTGTCCGTGAGCCGATAGCCGCCGACATCGACGTTCGATGCGCCACGGTTGTGGAGCTCGACGAAGTCCTCGCCGGCCGAGCGCACCTCGTTGATGACCAGGGTCTCTCCACCTGGATCGCCTGGCTCCTCGGGATCGCCTGGCTCCTCCGGCTCCCCGTCTCCGCCCTGGATGCCCAGCATCGAGGCGTCGAGCCGGACGAAGAAGCTCATCGCCTCTCCGCCGTCGTTGTCGTTCGTGACCCACAGGCCGCCGGCGCCGAGCGCGAGCCCCTCGATCTTCTCCGGATCGAAGCGGAACGCGTGCTCCAGGAGATCGCAGGCGAGCGCCTTGTCCACCGGATCCGCGATGTCGTTCGGTGTGCCGCTCGACAGCGCGAAGGTGCGGATCGTCTTGTTCCCCGCCTCGCCTGCCCAGCCCTGGTCGCGCTCGACCACCGCGAACGTGTCGCCGCCCACGTGAATGAGCTCGCTCAGGAACGTGTTGCCACGCGATCCGCCGGGGTTCGCGTCGAGCGGATAGAAGTACCAGCTCCACGCGCCTGTATCGACGTCGTACGCGCCGAGGCGGGTGTTCTGGCCCTCCGTCGTGAGCGCGCGCTGCATGGCCACATAGACCTTGAGGCCGCCTGAAGCAGACGGCGCGCTGTCGACCACGGCGATGCCCTCGAAGCCGTTGGCTCGCACCGTCGACCAGTCGATCGCGTTCGCGTCGCTGCCGCACGGGAGATCCACGATGCCTCCGTCGCCGTAGCCGGGGTCGAGCTGGCCGCGCTCGTCGACGAACAGGAGTCGGTTGCTGACCTCCGAGCCAACGCAGGTCGCGCTGCCGCCGTTGCCGGCGACACCCTCGCTGGCGAGGATATAACCGCCCTCGGGGTTCACCGAGATGCCCTCGGGATCGTAGCCCACGAGCTCGGCGCCGGCGCTGTCCTTCAGGATCAGCTCGCGGACGAGCTGCATGCGCCGCTCCCCATGATCGGGCCAGAACGACCAGATGCGCTGGCGCGCGAAGGCGTTGTCGGGCGTCGCGAGCAGGAAGCCGGTGGCCGGCTCGTACGCGAGGGCGCCGAGCGCGCCGAAGCCCAGGCCCCCCGAGCGTGCATCGTAGACGTCGGGGCCGTGGCCGACCTCGGCCGGATCCGTGACCGAGCGATACAGCCAGATGCCGCCGCCAACGCCGTCGTCGCCCTCGCCGCTGACCGCCACGAGGTTGCGCGACGGGATCGCGACCGCGCCCTCGGGCCTCATCGGGGCGCCGAGCAGCTGCTTCAGCACCGGCGCCGCGGGGGCGCTCA
Source organism: Sorangium sp. So ce302 (assembly GCF_051530145.1). Taxonomy (GTDB): domain Bacteria; phylum Myxococcota_A; class Polyangia; order Polyangiales; family Polyangiaceae; genus Sorangium; species Sorangium cellulosum_B. The sequence goes on from NZ_CP150326.1 coordinate 12,768,372, forward strand.
CGTCGACGACGAGCAGCGTCGCGTTGCGCTCGCCCAGCAAGAAGGCGTAGTCGTCGCCGCCGAACACCCCAGTCGCGCAGCCCTCGATCTCGATGCCCCGGTCGCCGGAGCGCCCTTCCGGGTAGGCGCCGGCGCGCGCCGCGAGCCGCTCGACGGCGTCGCCGCTGTCGTAGACGCGGGCGCCGTCGAGGTCGAAGACCGAGAATCCCCGGCCGCCCGACCACAGGCCGGCGGCTGTCGCCTCGTTCGGTGTGTCTCCCTCGTTGGCCGTCACGAAGTGCCGGCCATCCGCGAGCAGACACACCGAGTCCGGCTCGAGCAGCCCGGTGAAGCCCGAGCTCGCGAGCTCGATCTCGCCGTTCGACGCGAGATCGGCGCGAGCGTGTGTGGACGTGCCGGCCTCGATATAATGGGTGACCGTCGCGGAGGCGATGTCGATGACCGCGATGAGGTTGTTCTCCTGCAGCGACACGATCGCCGTCCTGCCGTCTCTCGTGATGTCGACGTACTCCGGCTGCGGATCGCCAGGGATGTTGCCGACCCCGGGCGTGAGGGCGATCGTGGCTACGGTCGACGCCGAAGGGTTACTCTCATCGATGGTGACGATCTGGACGCTTCCGGGGCGCGCCTGGGCGACCGCGTTGTCATCGGCGTTCTCCTCGTCCTCGATGGCGACCACCATCCGGGCGCCGTCCGGCGTGATCTTGAGGCTGTCGGGGCCGACGCCGACCGCCACCGAGCCGGCGATCGCCCGGGTCGCGAGATCGATGAAGACCAGGGCGCCGGGATCGGCGTTGTGGATCGGATCCGTCGTGTCCTTCACCGCCGCGATCGCATACCGGCCATCCGGCGTGATCGCGACGGCGGTGGCTTCGCTGTTGCCGTTGCCCACGGTGCCGGCGATGTCGACCGTGCCGAGGAGCGCAGGGCTGCTTGGATCCGAGATATCCACGAACCCCACGGTGTGGGTGACGCTGCTCGTGTAAGCCAGCACGTTGCCGTCCGGAGAGGCGGCCACGATCTCGGCGATCGGACCGCCGGGGGCCGTGTATTTGGCCACGAGCTGGAACCCCGCGACGCCGCGCCCGCCGTCCTCGCCGTGGCAGACATAGGCGGTGTCGGAGATCTCGCCTTCATCGAGCATCCCATCGTCGTCGGCGTCGAGCCCGCTGGCCACCTTCTGCCCGCCATTCGCGCAGTTCGGTCCGCTCGGCTCGGGTGCGATGTCGATGAGCACCTGCTGGGCGTCGGCGCCGTCGTTGCCGTCGGCGCCGTCAGCGCCGTCAGTGCCGTTGGCGCCGTCCTCGCCGTCAGCGCCGTCCTCGCCATCAGCGCCGTTGGCACCCTTGGCGCCGTCGTCGCCAGGCTCGCCCTTGGGGCCATCCGCTCCCGCCTTGCCGTCGAGCCCGTTGCACAGGTAGGTGGTCGCCTCGACCTCTCCCTCCTCGATCTGGCCGTTGTCGTTGAGATCGCGGCCGGAGTCGACCCGGGTGCCGCCGTTCTCGCAGCGGTCGCCGGCCGGCTCGTCGCTGAAGCCCAGGATGGCGCCGCCCCTCTGGCCGCCGCTCGGTACCTCGCCTCCATCGTCGGAACACCCCGAAAGCGCCAGCGCCGCGGCGCCGAGGCCGATCCAGGTGAGACTGCGCAGCATCACGTCACGTCCTCCTTGCTGAAGCCGCCCACAGTGCCCGAGGCGATCGCCGGCGACGCGACAGCTGCTTGAAAATTTTATTGCAAATCCATGTACTTCGATGCTCCCGGCCGGGAGCGGCCGCCGATGCCTCCGCCGGTGGCGCTGTGGCAAACTGCCCCGCTGCACGGGGCCTTGCGGCAGGAACTCCGGCGGCCCGCGAGTGCTAGAGTTGCCGTCATCCATGCTCGACAAGCTCGACATCGCCCGCGCCCTCCGCGAGACGGGCACGCTCCTCCTGATCAAGGGGGAGAACCCGTTCAGAGCGCGCGCTTACGAGACGGGGGCCGAGGCGCTGGAGCAGCTCACGGACGACCTCGGCGCGCTCGTCCGGGGCAAGAAGCTCACCGGCATCAAGGGCATCGGCCCGGCGCTCGCCGCCCAGATTGCCGAGCTCTACCAGACGGGGCGCTCCGGGCAGCTCGAGGAGCTCCGCGCCGAGCTCCCCAGCGGCGTGCTGGAGCTCGCCCAGGTGCCGGGCATGAGCCTCAAGCGGATGAAGGCGCTCCACGAGGCGCTCGGCATCGGCAGCGTGGAGGAGCTGAAGCGGGCCTGTCTCGCCGGGAAGGTCCGGGCGGTGAAGGGCTTCGGGGCGAAGACCGAGGCGAGCCTGCTCGAGGGGATAGCCCGCCACGAGGCGCGCGACGAGCGCGTCCTGCTCGTCGACGCGCTCGAGGCGGCCGAGCCGCTCCTCGCCCACGTGCGCGGCTGCGAGGCGACCGAGCAGGCCGATCTCGCGGGCTCGATCCGGCGCTGGGAAGAGACGGTGACGGCCATCGACCTCGTGGCCGCGGCGGACGACGCCGCGCAGGTGATCGACTGCTTCGTCCGGTCCCCGCAGGTCGCCGAGGTCGAGGAGCGCGGCGACGCGCGTTGCAGGGTGAGGCTCTCGGGCGGCCTGCGCGGCGAGCTCCTCTGCGTGCCGCCCCGGGACTACGCGGCCGCGCTTCACCACCGGACGGGGGCGCCCGAATACCTCTCGGCGCTCGGCGCGCTAGCGCGCGAGCTGGGGCTCACGCTCGACGAGAGAGGGCTCTCGCGGGGCAAGAAGCGCCTCTCCGTGAAGACCGAAGAGGACCTCTACGAGCACATCGGCGTCCCGTACATCGCGCCCGAGCTCCGCGAGAGCGCGGAGGACATCGTCGCTGCCGTGGAGCGCGCCGCGCGGGCGGGCCGCGCGGGCGAGCTCGTCGAGGAGGGTGATATCCAGGGGATGGTGCACTGCCACACGGTGTACTCGGACGGCAAGAACACGATCGAGGAGATGGCCCTGGAGGCCGAGGCGATGGGGATGAAATACATCACCATCACCGATCACTCGCCCGCCGCCCATTACGCGAACGGCGTCGGCCTCGACCGGCTGAAGCAGCAGTGGGACGAGATCGCCCGCGTCCAGGAGCGCGTGAGCGTGAAGCTCCTCCGAGGCACCGAGTCGGATATCCTCGAGTCGGGGAGGCTCGATTATCCGGACGCGATCCTGGAGCAGCTCGACGTGGTCATCGCGAGCATCCACTCGCGCATGAAGATGGACGCGGACCAGATGACGCGCAGGCTGGTCAGCGCCATGCGGCTGCCGGTCTTCAAGATCTGGGGGCACGCGCTCGGCCGGCTCATCCAGCGGCGCGAGCCGTTCGCGTGCCGCGTCGAGGACGTGCTCGACGCCGTGGCCGAGTCGAGGGCCGCCGTCGAGGTGAACGGGGACCCGTACCGCCTCGACATGGAGCCCCGGTGGATCAAGGAGGCGCGCAAGCGCGGTATCCGCTTCGTGATCTCGACGGACGCACACTCGACGCGCGCGCTCCACAACCTGCGGTTCGGCGTGGGGACCGCGCGACGAGGTGGCCTCCGCCGGGGCGAGGTGCTGAACGCGCTCGGCCCGGCCGCGTTCCAGAAGGCGGTCCGGCCCGCCTGATCGCATCGGCGTGCGGCCCGGACGCCGCGAAGGCCGCTTCGGTCCAGAGGTCGGCCGTCCGCGGCAACCCTGCGCGACCCACGCCATCCATGCGACGCGCGTGACGCGCGCGTCATCGCTGGCACCACCTCGACAGACGGTGCGCGTCGTGTGACCGTTGAGCTGTCATGCCAATGCCCCTGCCGACCCCTGCGCCCGCAGAGAACATCGTCGCTCTCATCGGGCACACCCCGATGATCCAGGTGACTCAGCTCGACGCCGGCCCGTGCGAGCTCTTCCTCAAGATGGAGAGCCAGAACCCGGGCGGCAGCATCAAGGATCGCATCGGCCTGTCGATGATCGAGGCGGCCGAGCGCGCCGGCCAGCTCGGGGGCGAGCGGCGCCACGTGGTCGAGGCGACGGCGGGCAACACCGGGCTCGGCCTGGCGCTCGTCGCGGCGCAGAAGGGCTACCGGCTCACGCTCGTGATCCCGGACAAGATGAGCCAGGAGAAGGTGTTCCACCTGAAGGCGCTCGGCGCGCAGGTGGTGATGACGCGCTCCGACGTCGAGAAGGGCCACCCGAGCTATTACCAGGACCTGGCCGCCCGCATCGCGCGCGAGGAGGGCGCGTTCTACGTGAACCAGTTCGAGAACCCGGCGAACGCGCTCGCCCACGAGACCGGGACGGGCCCCGAGATCGACGCGCAGCTCGATCGAAGGATCGACGCGATGGTGTGCGGCGTCGGCTCCGGCGGCACCATGACAGGGCTCTCGCGCTACTTCGCCAAGGCGCAGCCGCGCTGCGAGATGGTGCTCGCCGATCCGGAGGGATCGGTGCTGGCGGGCTACGTCAAGACCGGCAAGCTCGGCAAGGCGGGCTCATGGCTCGTGGAGGGCATCGGCGAGGACTTCCTCCCCTCGATCCTCGACCTCTCCCGCGTCAAGCTCGCTTATACGATCTCCGACCGGGAGAGCCTGGAGACGGCGCGGCTGCTGCTCTCCAGGACGGGCATCCTCGCCGGCTCGTCGTCCGGGACGCTGCTCGCGGCGGCCCTACGTTATTGCCGCGAGCAGTCGTCGCCGAAGCGCGTCTGTACCCTCGTCTGCGACAGCGGCAACAAGTACCTGTCGAAGATGTACAACGATTTCTGGATGGCCGATCAGGGCTTCACCGACCGCGCGCCGACAGGGGATCTGCGCGACGTGATCACGCGCCGCCACGCCGACAGGGCGGTGGTCACGGTGCAGCGGTCGGACGCGCTCCTCGTGGCCTATGCGAGGATGAAGCTCTACGACGTGTCGCAGCTGCCCGTCCTGGAGGACGGCAAGATCATCGGCATCCTGGACGAGTCCGACCTCCTCCTCGCGGCCGTCGACGACGTGACGCGCTTCCGCCAGTCGGTCGAGGCCGCGATGACGACGCGGCTCCGGACGGTCGACGTGCGGACGCCGATCCGGGAGCTCCTTCCGATGTTCGACGCGGGGCTCGTGCCGATCGTGACCGATGGTGACGAGTTCGTCGGGCTGGTCACCCGCATCGACCTGATCAACTACCTGCGACGCCGGGTGAAGCTGCACGAGGTCTGAGCCGGCCCGGCGCGAGGGCCCGGCCTCCACCTTGTGGCGGCAGCGGGCTTGTGGTGACATGTGCGCCATGCAAAAGGTGCAGGGAACCGGCGTGGTCAGCTTCTTTCATGCGGGCGTCAGGGGGGCCGCGGCGTACACGCTGTGCTCGGCGGCGTTCGCCCTCTCGGCGTGCGCGCCCGCTGCGGCGTCGCCGCCCGCCGCGGCGCCGCCGTCCGCGCCGCAGGCCGCGCCCGCGGTCCTCGACATCGCCGCGGCGCGGGTGGTCGATCTGACGCACCCGATCACGCCGGAGATGCCGCTGTATCCTGGCAGCAAGCCGTATGCATCGGAGACGGTCCGCACCGTCGAGAAGGACTCGTACTACCTCAACCGGTTCTCGATGGACGAGCACGCGGGCACGCACGTGGACGCGCCGGCGCACTTCAAGGCCGGAACGCCGACGGTCGAGCAGATCGCGCCGGAGCAGCTCGTGGGGCCGGCGGCGGTCGTGGACGTGACGGCGAAGGTCGCGGCGAGCCCCGACCACCAGGTCACCGTGGACGATCTCCGGGGCTGGGAGGCGCGGCACGGGGCGCTCGGCGCGAGGCACATCGTGCTGATCCGGACGGGGTGGGGGGCCCGCTGGTCCGAGCCGGCGAAGTTCCTGAACCAGGACGCGAAGGGCGTGATGCACTTTCCCGGGGTCTCCGTGGAGGCGAGCCGCTACCTGAGCGAGCGCGGCGTGCGGTGCGTGGGCATCGACACGCTGTCGACCGATCCGGGGCCGAGCCAGACGTTCGATCAGCACAAGGCGTTCCTCGGCGCGGGCGGCTACCACATCGAGAACCTGGCCAACCTGGAGCAGCTCCCCGAGGCCGGGGCGGTCGTGGTGGTGGCGCCGCTCCCGCTCTCGCGCGGCAGCGGCGCGCCCGCCCGGGTGCTGGCGCTGGTGCCGGCCGCCGGCAAGCCGTCGAGGTAGCGCGGTGCTGGAGCCACGTCGCTCTGGTTCGTCGCTGATCGCGTGTTAGGGAGTGCTGAGCTGCCCGGTCCCCATGGACGCTGAACCAGGGACTGAACGGCGCACGAGCTGGAGCCGCGGCGCGCTAGCGAAGAAAGACGGTGATCACACGGGAGGTCGACTCCTGGCTGCCGGTGAGGTTGTTGACGCAGCTCGGGTAGTACATGCCGTTCGTGTTGAGCGCCTCGCAGTAGGAGGCGCACGACCCGCGGATGCTGATCATCCCGCATTGCTGGACGGCCCCGCCGCTGGTGAGGTGACCGGCGGCGCACTCCCGCATAAGCGACCGTACATAGCTGCGATTGGCCTCGTCGTAGCAGGCGTTCAGGTAAGGAGAGGGGACAAACAGATTGCCCCAGAAGGCGCCTTCCAGACGCGTGTAGGCCGTGAGCTCGGGGGTACCGGCCTTGTTGAGGGCCGAGGGAGTGCCCCGCGAGGAGATCGTCACGGAGACGCCGTACCAGTTCGTCCGCGACGCGAGGCACGCCGAGATCCACTGCTGGTTGTATAGGTCGAGCGCCTTGGTGCTCCAGTCCGGAACGAGGCCGATGATTCCCCAGTATACCTCGTTGTGCACCTTGCCCGAGCCATCGATCCACGAGAAGCTGAACGACTGCGACGGGAGGAACGCACAGCCGACCACATAGTTGAGGAGCTGGCGCGAGAGATCACCCGCCGCCCCCGGATCCCGGATCGCGCTCAGGGCCGCCGAGCTCAATGCGTTGGGGTTGAGGGCGTTGGCGCTGAGGGCGCTGGGGTTGAGGGCGTTGGGGTTGAGGGCGTTGGGGTTGAGAGCATTGGGGTTGAGGGCGTTGACGAACTCGAGGGCGCTAGGGGCAACTCCTACGACGCTCTCGTCCTCTTCCTGAACTGCGATGCAGCCTACCAAGGACGCGAGCGAGAGCGCTGCGAACGCAGCGATGCCGATCCGGTACATCGTCGGCCCCCGGGTTCGTCCCTTCGTGGCCTTGGCGAAGAGCGGCCTGGGTGTACCGATGACTAGCCATCATGTCCAGTGCTCAACAGGCGATTTGTGAAGAATTCTCAAGTCGTTGGGGTCAGGGCTGCTCTGTCCACGGCGTGCAGGATGAGCGCATGGCCGCGTGTCGCGTTCGTCGCGCTCCGTCTGAGACCCAGTGAGGAGCGGTGGATGATCGAAATCTCACACGGCATGAAGGCTCGACAGAACGACGGCGAGCGGCCTGTGAGTCGTTCCCATTTGCAGTGTGATGATGGTTGCGTGCTCGGAGCCGGGGGCAATGGCGTGGGGCACACCGATGACGACCGCGTCGCCGAGCGCTTCGATCGGCGTTGTCAGGGGAGGGCGTGCACGGGGGGGCCGAGCGGGCAGTGGTCGAGCTGCTCGGGTCTGCGGCCGGGATCACCCGGGGCCGATCTCGCCCTCGCCGCGCGGGCCCTGCGCCGGAGGCGGCGAGGTTGGTTCCGGGGAAGGCTGCGCGCCCTGCGCCGGCGGCGCGGAGGCCGGGGCCGTCGTGGTGGTCGCGCCGCTGCCGCTCGCGCGCGGCAGCGGCGCGACCGTCCGGGTGCTGGCGCTGGTGCCGGCCTCCGGCGAGCCGGCGAGATAGCACGGCACCAGCACCGCGTTGCGTCAGCGCGGAGGACGTGGCCGAGTTCATCCGAGCATGCGCAGGTCGACATCAACGCACTTACATGGACGTCCAATCCGGAACGGAAGTTGACGGCCGCTGCTTGCGACAGCCTGCAGCACTGCTGGCTGTCCCCAGCAACCGACCCCCCTTCGCGCTCGTGACACCCGGTCGATTCGCACCTTCAGAACCGTTGATTCCATGCCGAAGACGCGCGGGCCTGCGGTGCGTTCCCCGCGGGCCAGGCGCGCAGCGCCGACGGCACGCAGCCTGCTAGTAGGTCAGGACAGCAGGCGCGCAGCGCGAAACCTGCTTCCTGTCGGCACCGGCCGGCGACCACCTCCGCAAATCGCGTCGTGATCACGTCGTGATCGCGTCGCAGGGGGTCGTCGGCTCGTCCGAACGACATGGTCCAGCGGCGCGGAGCGTACACCGCAAACACAGGAGTGAGCATGAGAACGATCTCTTCGAAGTGCAGCGTGTTGGCCTTGGTGATTGGCGTCTCGATGGCCTTGGGATGTTCTTCCGGTTCCGGTGGCTCGTCCTCGGACGGCGATCCGCAGACCGGAGACGGCGCGCTCGCGATCGTCAACGGACACGTGACCGACGAGGGCGCCGGGTCTCACGACCACAGCCTCGCCGGCGAGAGCACCGTCGCGAGCACGAAGACGGTCCGCGTCTCTCATCTGCTCGAGAGCGGAGCACTCGAGTCGCTGGCAGAGACCACGATCGACGCGGCGGGGGCCTTCTCCGCGGAGGTCCCGGTGGACGCAAAGCCGCTCATCGTGCAGGCCCTCGACGGCTCGGGCCAGGTGATCGGCTCCGCGTTCCTCGATGCGGCAGGGAGCGCCGCGGGCGAGATCGCCGTCGCGGCGCCGATCTCGACCGAGAGCTCGGTCGAGGCGCTCGTGCTCATCGATCTCGCCGCCAGCGTCGCGGTGGACGCCACCGTGGCGACGGACGTGCGCGCGCTCGTCGACGCGGAGCTCGCCGCCGCGGTCGCGGCCGCGGCGTCGGCCGGCGCCGAGACCAAGGCGGTCGTGAAGGCGATCGCGGGGGCGACCCTGGGGGCGCACCACGCGGAGCTGCGCGCGCTCGCAGCCGCGGGCGCGGACATCGACGCGGACGCGCTCGCCAGCGCGGAGCTGGAGGCCGCCCAGACCCTGAACGCGGCGCTGGACAGCGAGGTTCCCGCCGGCGAGGCGACCGCTCAGTTCCTCGCGGAGGTCGACGCCGCGCTGGACGCCGCAGGAGCCGCCGCCGACGTGCGCGCCCAGGCGCAGGCCGCGGCGAGCATGACCTTCCGCGCCGCGCTCAGCGCTGCGCTCGACGCGTCCGCGGACGTAGAGGTGGTCCTCTTCGCCTGCGCCCACGCCGCCGCACAGCTGGAGGCGCGCGCGACCGCGGAGGCGACCATGGAGATCGCCAAGCTGAGCGGCGCCGCGCAGGCCACCGTCGACGCGGTCGCGGACGCAGGCGCCAAGCTGAAGGCGGACGTGGCCGCGGCAGCCAGCGTGGACGCGATCACGACCGCGCGCGCCGACTTCGTCGCGAGCCTCTCCGGCGAGGCGCAGCCCGAGGCCGACGGTGCGCTCGGCCTCCTGGCGGGCGCCACCGCCGACGCCAAGGCGGCGCTGCGGACGGTCCTCGATGCCACGGTCGACCTCAACGCGCAGCTCGACGCCGACCTGAAGGCCGCGCTCTCGGCCTACCTCGACGCCGAGGCGCACGCCGGCGCGAGCGCGTCAGCCAGCCTCGACACCGAGCTGGACGGCATCGTCGAGGCCTATGCGAAGTTCGCGGCGGGGATCGAGGCGCTCGCGCCGACGCTCACCGCGGCGGCCGTCAGCGACGCGCAGGCCGGGGCGGTGACCCAGGTCCTCTGCTCCGCGCAGACCATGTTCCGCACGCCGATGTGATCCGAGGTCGCCGCGGCCGGGTTCGACCGTGAACATGGGAGGGCGAACCGGGGAACTCCTCCACGCCCTCCTCCCGGTTGGATGCGGTGTCATGACCCCTTGCCGGGCCGCCCGGCACGTCGGTGCCAGGGATGGTCCACGGACGCTCAGACGTCGGTCGCCAGGACGCCATGCCGGCGAAGCAGCTCCCGCAGGTAATTGCGATCCATCCGCGCCGCCCGCGCCGCGCGCGAGACATTGCTGCCGTTGGTGCGGATCAACGCGTGGACATAAGCGCGTTCCCAGAGCGTGATGACTCGCTCTTTCGCCTCACGAAACGACAGCGACAGATCGTCCTCCCTGAAGACGTTCTCGCGAGCTTCCCCCTGCGCCGCCTCGCCCTCGGTCGCCGCGCCCTCCCGCCAGAGGACCGGATCCCCTAGCAGCACGGCCCGCTCGACCGCGCCGCGCAGCTCGCGGACGTTGCCCGGCCAGTCGTGGCGCGCCATCGCCTCCACGAGCCCCAGGGGCGGTTTGGCCCCGTCGGCGAACTGCCGGTAGAAGTGCGCGACGAGCAGCGGAATGTCCTCGCGGCGCTCCCGCAGCGACGGGACGCGTATCCGGACCACGTTCAGCCGATAGAAGAGATCGGAGCGGAAGTTGCCCCGGTTCACCTCCTGGCGCAGATCGCGGTTCGTGGCGGCGATCACCCGCACGTCCAGGCGGATCGGGTCGAGGCTGCCGACCCGCCGTATCGTCCGCTCCTCCAGGGCGCGAAGCAGCTTGGGCTGCAGGTCGAGCCGTAGCTCGCCGAGCTCGTCGAGCAGCACCGTCCCCCCGCGCGCCGCCTCGAAGGCGCCCGCCCGCGCCTGCTGCGCGCCCGTGAAGGCCCCCTTGGCGTGCCCGAACAGCTCGGACTCGATGAGCGTGGGTGGGATGGCGCCGCAGTCGATCACGACGAACGGCCCCGAGGCGCGGCGGCTCTGCTGATGGATGAGCTCGGCGAAGAGCCCCTTGCCGGTGCCGGTCTCCCCTTCGAGGAGCACCGTCGAGTCGGATGCCGCGACCCGCGGCAGCATGGCAAAGATTCGCCGCATCGCGGTGCTCTGCCCGAGGGCGCGCCCGGAGAGGTCCTCGTCGCCGAGCGGCTCGCGGATCTCGTCCGGAAGGACGTCGAACCGGAGCGTGGACTGGCCCACGCCAATCAGCGCCCCCGGATCGAGGTACGCGGCCTCGACGCGGATCCCCGAGACCCTCGTGCCGTTGGTGCTGCCGAGGTCCCGGAGCAGAAACCCCTGTGGCGTGACGTTGATGACGCAGTGGTGCCGCGACACGGCCTGGTCGGTCAGGACAAGCTGGTTGCCGCGGGCGGAGCCGATCACGAGCTCCGGCGCATCTGCCACCTGCGAGGCGCCCTGATCTGGGCCGAGCTGCACCTGGACGTGGAACCGGCTGAACGCCACCTCGCGGGGGCGCGCCTCCAGCACCGCCGTCGCGCCGACATCCTGGCAGGGGGGTCGCTCCGAGGCCATCGATCTCAAGCTACCACACGAGCGACCGACCCGCGCTCCCGGAGCGTGTCGTCGTACGCCGAGGCAGGCAAGCGCCGAGCCTGCCCGGCGCGTCACAGGCTGCTGCAGGGCGCGAACGAGTCGAGAGAGATGCTGCTATGCAGGCGCGTGGTGATGGCCTCCACGTAGCGGCCGCCTCCCGGCGCGTCACACGTGGAGTGGCCGTCCGCGTCACGAGCGCAGGCGAGGGAGCACCGGCCAAGGAGGGTGACGCCGCACGTGGGCGAGATGCCGCAGATCCGCTGGACCGAATGTCCGCTCCAGTCGACGCCGCACGCGGCCACCTCCGTGTTGTCGATGCAGGCGAACGCAGCCGGGCTGTCCGGATGGAAGAGGTTGCCGAACATCGTGGCATCCGGGGTGGTGAACTCGGACGGCGCGGCCCCCGGGCGCCCGGCCAGCGCCTGGTGGCTCCCCGTCATCCGGACCTCCACTTCCATGCTGAGGCCGTTGAGCGTCTGAAGCAGGCACGCTGTCATCCACCGCTGTGTCTCGACGTCGTCGAGAGGCGACGAACTCCACCGTGGCGCGAGGCCGACCGCGCCCTCGAAGGAGACCCCCGCGGCCCCACCGCGCAGCGCCTCGCCTTCAGGGAGCGCGCAGAGGACCATGTAGGAGAGGAGCCGCCGCCCCTCTGCGCTCACGAGCAGCGGGGTGTCGGTGAGCTCGCCGCTCGATCCCTCGAGCGGCACCTCGGCCAGGGCGCGCAAGGCTTGCTGCGTCGCGGATCGCCAGAAGAACGCAGGATCGTCTCCGTTCATGACGATGATCGCGTCCTGCTCCTCGGTGCGCGAGCTCATGCCGCTGTGCCGCTCTGCTCCACATCCGGCGATGAAGAGAGAAAACCCCGTTATGACACCGCTGAACGCTCGTGAAATGAACATGATCCCCCCGAGGCGCGCGCGGCGCCGACCGCATGTGCTCGGCGAGCAAGCTATGCAAGGCGCAGGCCGGCCCTCTGCTTCAGCGGCCCGCCCCGGCAGGAGCAGGCCCTGCATGAGAAATGGCCGCGCCGCCGCGCGAAGCACGTGAGTCGTACAACACCCATGCGGCCGAGATCCGGCGGTGCCTGCATGTTGAAGCCCTCAGGTGCTGCATGGCCCAGCCAGCACCTTCTCGAGGGCGCGCGCGAGGCCATCGAAGCGAGCCCGCCACGCCGGGTGCTCCCCCAGCATGGCCTGCGCCTCGTGCACGACCGCAGAAGCGTCGGCATCTCGCCGGTCCCGCAGGGCGAGGCGAGCCCGCCAGTACAGGATCTCCAGGAGCTCATCGGCGAACAGCACGCTCCCCGTGCTGCTGGCTGCGCCCATCGCTTCATCCAACGTCTCATGGGCCACCGTCTCATGGGCCATCCCCTCCTGGGGACCGACGGCGCTCTCCACCTCGTCGATCAGCAGCGCCTGGAGCATCCGGAAGCACGCAAACGCAGCGTGCGCCCCGGGCTCTGGCGGGCAGGCGCCCGCTACCCAGGCGATGAGCTCGCGCGCCTCGTCGTGCTGCCCCGCCGTGGCCAGGAGCCGCGCGAGCAGCAGGGAGCACTCGGGCACCGGGCGCTCGATGAACCGCCGCTCCAGGACATGGGCCCGGCGGGCGAGCACGAGCGCGTCCTCGCGCCGGTCGCTCCAGTAGAGCAGCTCGGCGACGTTGTAGGTCGCCACGCGCTCCAGCCATGGGTTGCCGATCTCGCGCGCGAGCGAGATGACGCGCCGGAGATCCTCCGTGGCCCGGGACGGCGACTTCTTCAGCGTCCAGAGCACGACGCGGTTCATGTACGCGACGCACAGGTGCGGCAGATCGTGGACCCTTGCACAGAGGTCGATCGCCTCGCGCGCGCGCTCCTCTGCCTCGCTGAACGAGCCCGCGTGCGCCAGCTCGACCGGCAGGAGCAGCAGCGCGACGATCCGGCTGTCGTGATCGCCGAGCGCCTCCGCCTCGACGGCGCCCTTCTCCAGGAGCGCGATCGCCTGCGCCACCTGCGCCGTCCGCACGCACCTGCGTCCATCGGCCACCACGAGCCGGACCGCGAGCCGCGGTGAGCCCGACCGCGCGACGAGAGGGCGCGCCTGCTCCACGCGCCGCGCCGACCCCTCGTAATCCCCGGTCCAGTCGAGCAGGATGGCCTCTTCCAGGAGGATCTCGCCGACGAGCAACTCGTCGGCGAGGCGCTCGCCGAGCTCGCGCGCCGCGGTCAGATCCTCGATGGCTTCCCGCGTCCGGTGCGCTCGGTAGCGTATCCTGCCCCGGCCCGCGAGCGCGAGCGCGCGCCGGCGCAGGTCCGCCGCAGAGATGTGCTCGAGGGCCGCACTGTAGTGCTGGTCGGCCTCGACGTGTCGGTGAGCCGAGAGCGCGATGTCCCCGAGCTTCACGTAGGCTTCCGCCGCCTCCGCGCTCGCTCCGCACGCGCTCGCGTGCCGCGCCAGCGAGGCAAGGGTCTCCGGGGTCGCATCCCCGGCGGAGACCCGCGCTCGCCAGAAGGCCAGCGCGTACCGGTGGGTGTCCCTGCGGTGCTCCGGATGGAGCGGCTCGACCACCGAGTCCCGGAAGACGCCGCTCTGGAATGCGTACCGCTCGCCTAGCGTGCGCGACGCGCGCGGCGCGCGCTCCAGGATGCCCCGCTCGACCAGCGCGCTCAGGCCGAAGCCCGCGTCCACCGGCGACCCGGCCCCACCGGCCCGATCGGCGGCGTCCTGGACCCACTCCAGCTCCGCCCTGGTGAACGAGGCCCCGAGCACCGCGCAGAGCCGCGCGCACGCCGCGAGCTCCGGCGGCAGCGCTTCGAGCCTCCGCAGGGCCAGCCACTGCCACCCAGGCGAGGGCGCCAGGCCTTCGGGCGCCGCGGTCGCCGCGTAGTAGCTGCCTGTGTTCGACCGCTGGCGCACGATCCCGGCCCGCTTCAGCTCCCGGACGATCGCCACAAGGCACGCCGGATTGCCGCCGGCCCACGCGGCGAGCCGCCTCAGCGTGTCCGCCGGCGGGTACTCCGCCGGCAGGAGAAGCTCCGCCGCGAGCCGCATCCCGGCGCCCTCGTCGAGCGGCAAAAGCGCCCTCTTTTCGAAGCGTTGCGTGCGGGTACCCCACCCGGGGCGGAGCTGCTCGAACCGCGGATGCGCGGCGACCACGACCCAGAGCGCCACGCCGGCGCCGTCGAGCGTCGCGACCTCGAGCGCATCGAGCAGCGCGTCGTCCGCCCAGTGCGCGTCGTCGAGGATCACGGCCACCGGCCCGCGGCGCGCGCGCCGGCGGAGCCCTTCCGCGATCGCCCGCAGGAGCTCGTGGTCGCGCGACGCGCTGACGGACGGGGCGCCCCACCCGAGCGCCGCCGCCACGGACGGCCACGCCGCGCGCCCGATCTCCTGGCCGAGCCGCTCCACGCAGAACGCCTCGACGTCGGCCGGCGGCCTCTCCTGCGCGCCCAGCGCGGCGCGCAGGATCTCCTCCACCTCTCGCGCGACCTCGCCCGCGAGCGGCTGCGCCGCGCGCATCGAGAGCACCAGCGCCTCCGGATGGAGCGATCGCGCGACGGCAGCCGCCTCGTTCGCGAGGCGCGTCTTGCCGAGGCCGGCGTCGCCGAGCAGCGTCATCAGGCCGGGACACGTGCCGTCAAAGGCCGCGGCGGCACTCGCCGCCAGCGCCTCGACGACCTCGCTCTGCCCGAGCAGGGGCACCTCGCCGTCGACCGCGCCCGTCGCGGTCGACGCGCCCATCGCGGCCGCGGCGCCTGTCGAGGGTGGCGTGGGTTCGGTCTCCACCAGCACGCGCTCGATCTCCGCGCTGAGCGCGACCCCGGACCAGGGTTCGGGTGGCAGCCAGCCTTCCGGGCGATCGACCGCCGTGCCGTAGGCGACGGGCGCGCACCTGCCCTTCCGGCGCACGCTGACGCCCGCGAGGTGGAGCCCTGCGCGCGCGTTGCACCGGCCGACCAGCTCCCGCGCGGCGGCGAGCGCCGCCTGCGCCGGATGCTCGATGTCGCGGCCCGAGAACAGCGCCACGAGGCGGCGTCCGCGCTGGCGGACGACGAGCCCCTTGCGGCTCGCCAGCGCGGCGACGGCCGACGGCACGGCGCCGCTGACGTCCGCGACAAGCACCACGACCGGCTCGCGCCCGTCCGCGATGAGCCGGGTGCTCCCCGCGCTCTCGGGCAGCTCGGCCGGGGCCGCGGGCGGGGCCGCCTCCACGGCGACAGCGCCGCCGGCGAGGCCAGCCCCCACGACAGCGCCGCTGGCGCGGCCAGCGTCCGCCGCGGCGAGGGCGCGCCGGAGCAGCGACACGCTCGCGGGCCGGCGGTCTGGATCCTTGGCGAGGCATGCGAGCACGACGTCCTCGATCGCGGCCGGGACGGCGGCCAGCTCGGTCGGGCGCGGCGGACGCAGCGCGAGGTGGCCGTGCTCGATGGCGCCCGCGTCGCCGACGAACGGCGGTCGCAGCGTCAGGAGCTCGAACAGGATCACGCCGAACGCGTAGATGTCGGCGCGCGCGTCGATCGCGAGGTCCCCGCGCGTTTGCTCGGGCGACATGTAGACGGGCGTCCCAACGACGGTCCCGACGCGCGTGAGCTCGGCGCCGGTCGCCTCGGCGCCGGCGCCCCGCTTGGCGAGGCCGAAATCGAGCAGGACCACGCGCTCCTCCGCGCCGGGAAGGCCTCGCCCCGCGGCGCCGGCGCGCGCTCCGCTGCCGGTCGCTGGCACGAGGAAGACGTTCTCCGGCTTCACGTCGCGGTGGATCACCTCCCGGGCATGCGCCGCCTCGAGCGCGACGAGCAGCGCATCGGCTCGCCCGAGCGCCCAGCCCGGGTCCGGCGGCCCGGGCAGCGCCGCGAGGTCGGCCGCGAGCGTGCGCCCTCGCAGCCGCTCCATGGCGATCCACGGCCGGCCATCGTCGAGCCTCCCCTGCCCGTACAGGCGCGGCACGTGCGGGGGGCCGATCCGCTCGAGAGCGCCGGCCTCGCGCTGGAAGCGCGGCTCGCTCTGCTCCGCGTCGATCAGGCCGACCTTGACGGCGACCGGCACCTCGTCGCGCTCGCGCCAGCCTGCCCAGACGGCAGCGAAGCCGCCCAGACCGAGGAGCTCGGTCAGACGGAAGCCCTCGACGCGCGGCGCTGAGCCGCGGGCCTCTGCGGGCGCAGGCCCAGGCGGCGGCCCGCCGTGCCGGGGGCACGAGGCCGCCTCTGCGATCCGCCTGTGGCACGATGGACAGCGATGCAAATCGGTTTTCCCTTCGCGACGGGCGCGGACGGGGGCCGTGAGCGGCGCTCATGATATCGTTGTTGTCCGGCGCATGGCACGAACCACGGAAGACGACACGCTCCCCAGCTCACATACCCCTTCCGCGCTGGCGATGGCGGCCGTGGCTCATCAGCCGAGCGCCCTCGACGACGCCACACTTCGGAGACGGGAGGCCGAGGCCACGCGCACGCAGGAGGACCCGTCGCCCGATCCGCTGCCCCGCACCCTGCCGCGGGGGGCTCGCGTCGGCGACTACATCCTCGATCGCCCCCTCGCCCGGGGTGGCTTCAGCTTCGTCTATCGCGCCACGCACGCCGAGCGCGGCACCGCCGCGGCGCTCAAGGTCCTTCACGCCGAGCTCGCCTCGGATCTCGATGCGGTCGTCCGCTTCGCGCGGGAGATCGAGGCGATACAGCGCCTGAATCATCCGAACGTGGTCGCGATCCTCGATCACGGGCGGCTCAGCAGCCGTGGTGCCCCCTACTATGTCATGGAGCTGCTCGAGGGCTGTAGTCTCGACGAGCACCTCCGCGCCCGCGGGCGCCTGTCCGCCACGGACGTCCTCGCGCTCCTGGAGCCGCTTTGCAGCGCGCTCGACGCGGCGCACCGCTGGGGGATCGTGCACCGGGATATCAAGGCATCGAACGTCTTTCTCGCCGAGCAGGGCGGGCGGCGGAGGGTGGTGCTTCTCGACTTCGGCGTGGCCAAGCTGCTCGATGCGCCGGGGCCTGCGCTCACGTCGTCGCGGCACATCGTCGGGACCCCGACGTGCATCAGCCCGGAGCAGATCCTCGGCGAGTCGATCGACTCCCGCGCTGACGTCTACGCGCTCGGGGTGCTGACGTACCGGATGCTCGTCGGCGAGCCGCCCTTCGTCGAGCGCTCCTATCCGATGCTGCGCCAGCTGCACCTCTACGTGGACCCGCCGCGCCCGAGCACCCGGGCGCGCGTCCATCCCGCCTTGGATGAGGTGATCCTCCGTGCGATGAGCAAGGATCGCAGGGAGCGCCCCCCGACGATCACGGCCTTTCTGGGCGAGCTGAGGGCCACGGTGGAGGCGAGCGGCGGGACAGGCGCGCTGTCTTCTGCCGCGCGCGAGCGGCAGGCGCTCGCGCTCTACGCCGAAGTGCACGTCGAGCCGAGCGCCCTCGAGGAGCCGGAGGATGGATTGCTCGCCGATCTCGAGGTCATCCTCCCCTTCATCGCCGCCGAGCTCGTCAGCGCCGGTCTCACGACCATGGTGCAGACCGGCAGCAGCATGCTTTCCACGATGGATCGTCCCGACGACCCGGCCGGGGACAGGGAGGCGCGCCGCCAGGTGGTGCGCACGGCGCTCGCGATCTACCAGCGGATCGAGGCCCGCTCCGGGCGCGATCCCAGGGTCGATGTGCGCCTGTGCCTCCATGCGGGAGAGCTCACGGATACCGGCAAGGGCTCGCCCGCAGCCGGCAAGCTGCTGGAGGTCGCGGCGTGGGTGCCAGACCAAGCCGGAGAGGGCGTCTTCGCCTCACCCGAGCTCCTGTCCGATCTGGAGATCGCAACGGCAGGAGAAGAGGGCGCGCTCCGCCGGATCACAGCGCCGCGGACACGACAGGGCTGATCACCCGCCCCACACGCCCAGTGCGCCGAGGATCAAGCGTGTCCTCGACCTCTCGCGCGTCAAAGGTGTGCGCCGCGCGCGCGCGCGGGCACGGGCCCGCGCGCAGCGATACCCGCCTCGGTCGTCGTGTCGGGCGGGCGCGCGGCTCGCGGCGCGGCGCGGCGCGAGCGCCCGTCGGCGTGCCTTGTGCGGGCAGCGGGCTCGTGGTGAGCTGTGCGCCATGCAGGAGGCGCGCGGAGCTTTCGTGATCGACCTCGCCACGGCGCGGGTGGTCGATCTGACGCACCCGATCACCCCGGAGATGCCGCTGTTTCCCGGCGACGAGCCCTACGCACCGGAGACGCTCAGCACCATCGAGAAGGACGCGTATTGCTCCAATCGGTTCTCGATGGCCGAGCACGCGGGCACCCACGTGGACGCGCCGGCGCACTTCACGGCCGGGGCGGCGACCGTCGAGCAGATCGCGCCCGAGCAGCTCGTCGGGGCAGCGGCGGTCGTGGACGTGACGGCGGCCGTGGCGGCGAGCCCGGACCACCGGGTCACGGTGGACGATCTCCGGAGCTGGGAGGCGCGGCACGGCGCGCTCGGCGCGAGGCATATCGTGCTGATCCGGACGGGCTGGGGGGCTCGCTGGTCCGATCCGGCGAGGTACCTGAACCAGGACCCCCAGGGCGTCATGCACTTTCCCGGGGTGTCCGTGGAGGCGAGCCGCTACCTGCGCGAGCGCGGCGTGCGCTGCATCGGTATCGATACGCTGTCGACCGACCCGGGGCAGAGCGAGACATTCGAGCAGCACAGGGCCTTCCTGGGCGCCGGCGGCTACCACATCGAGAACCTGGCCAATCTGGAGCAGCTGCCGGAGGCCGGGGCGATCGTGGTGGTCGCGCCGCTCCCGCTCGCGCGCGGCAGCGGCGCGCCGGCCCGGGTGCTGGCGCTGGTGCCGGGCTCAGCCGAACCGGCGACGTAGCGGTAGCAACACCGCATCGACCAAGTTCGTTCCTGATTGCGTGTGAAGTGGCACGCGCGGGTCGATTGAGCGGCGTTGTCGTTCGCGCGCCTGTCCGGTGGGGAATCGCCATCGCCGCACCCTCGTGAACGCCTAAGAGCGCGTGTCTGCCCCGAGCGCCTGGCGGTTCAGACCTTGACGGCAGCGACCCTGGTCACGTTACAAGGCGCGACTTTCGTCGCGAGGACCATCAACGTCGAACCGCTGCGAACGATGAGGTTGCGCGTCCGCCCTGCTTGCAGGCTGGCGGCGTGCCACAGGACGGTCCCAAACCACAGCGCGCGCGTACGCAGATCCTGACGGTCGTTCGGATAGCCGTCGAACGTGACGAGCTTATCGACGCGAAAGCCGGCGGTCTCGACGAGACGTCGCAGCTCCCACGCCGTGTACTCCTTCCTGTGCTCCATCGGGCCGCCGTACTGACCGGTCATGTGAGGCGTCGCGCCGTCCAACAACCGGTTGATGCTGCTCCAGGAGGCGACGTTCGGCGTGGTCAGCAGCATGCGGCCGCCGGGGCGAAGCGCGCTGTTGCAGCCGGCCAAGAACGGCGCTGGATGGAATTGCAGGTGCTCGATGACCTCGAATGAAGAGACGAGATCGAAGTCGCGGCCGAGGGCGAAATAGGTCTCGCCGTCGCGGAGCTCTAACGGGTGTGCTGCAAAGGTGTAGTCGACTTGGCCGGACTTGTTGCGAAAGTCGATCTTGGTTTGCCGGTAGCCAGTGGCGACAAGCTCGGTGCTGGCGGCGATCTCTTTCTTGGCCAGGAGGCAGAACCAGGGATCGCTGCTGATGTCGAGCCAACGTTGTCCGGGGCGCACCACGTCGGCGAGAGTGCCCAGGGCGTGAACAAATCGGGCAAGGTGCCAGTAGACATACGGCGGCGGTGCCGGCTCGTAGCGCTGCAGGAGGCGGTAGCTGCGACGCAGCCTTTCGCGATTCGGGGACAGGGGCGCGAACAGGTGTGCCAGTTCGCTCGCGTCCGGAACGCGTGAGTCCGACTCATGCGGTATGACCGGGCGGTATTCGCCGTTATTCATCCTCTCCAGCGTAGCACCGCCGAGGAGCGGCTGCACCGTTCCGGAGCATGTCAACGAGCACTGCTCGAGGCCTGTCGCGCGAATCTCAGCAATCGCTGTCGACCAGCGTTTCGCCCTTGTTGAACGGTCACTTCGATCTGAGGAGGGCATTCGACGGGCGCAGATACGCTTCGGGCGGTGATCAGCGCGTCCAGGACGACTCGATCAAGGCCATGATGCGACCCCGGAGCGCCTCGCTCTCGAGCGCACCGGCTCAGCCGAGGAGCTTCGTCACCAGGATGATGACGGGGACGATGATGAACATGAAGCCGAGCGCTGCGAGGCCTACCGTGATGTTCGTCTTACGAGTTACGAGTTCGTGCCGATCGTGACCGACGCTGACGAGCTCGTCGGGCTGGTCACCCGCGTCGACCTGGTCCGATCCAGCGAAGTACCGGAACCAGGACGCCCAGGGCGCGCCTGCGCGGGGGCTGGCGCTGGTGCCGGGCTCCGGCGAGCCGGCGAGGTAGTGCGGCACCGGCGCTCAATCCTCCAAATTCGTTGTCTCTCCCAGCCCAGGGTGGACTGCTCACGATTTCGAGCACAAACCTCTACTGCCGCGTCGTGGGCGGACGCTATTGAAATTCCAGACTGTCTTTGCACGGTCCGCTCCTCCGAGGTATCCTGCATGAACTTCCGCGTGCGATTGATGCCAAGCGAGGATCAAAATGTCCCAGCGGTGCGCTGCACTCAATCAGCATGCTTCGACCGTTGAACATCCGCCCGTGGCTTACGCCAGCGCAAATGGATCGCTGGGTACGCAAATATAAGTCCAGGATGAATTGCCAGGGTTGCTTCGCCATCTTGCTCGCGCAGGTAAATCGTTGTCTGCAAGCCGGGCGGATGCGCTGTCTCAAGTGGAATGGAAGTCCATCCGCCGCTGGCTGAAAATGGTTCACGAGGAAAGCCCCAGCGTGCTCGGTGTAGACAGGCGCGGTGGAAAAAGGCACGCCTTCCTATCGCTGGAGGAGGAGGTCGCGGCACTCGAGACGATGCGATAAATTCTCCCGGACATTCTCGATCGTACATGACGGAATCTTTCCGTCGACGCCGCATTCGATCTACTTCGCCGACATGGGCGGCGCAAGCTGATGCCGCGACAGTACCATGCGAAAGCGAGCGTCGAGGTCCAGGAGGTGTCCAAACGGCATTCTCTCGCTCGTTCGTCGCCAAGCAGCCAAATTCTGCCTGCGATCTCCCTGTTCGTGCGCCGTTCGAAGACTTTATTCACGAAAACCACTTCCGCGATACATGGTAGCGAGCGTCATGCCTGAGCAAGAAATTGCTCAAAGTCAGCGTGGAGCTCGGGGAGGGGCAGCGATGCAATTGGATGTGATCATACCAGCATACAATCGCGGAGAGATGCTCAAGCGCACCCTCGATAGCCTGCTCGCCGCACGCGTGCCGCAAGGGGCAGAGGTGCGCGTTACAGTTGTCGACAACAACTCGAAGGACAATACCCGGACTGTTGTCGAGAGTTATGGGGAATAATTTGGTGGTCGGCTCGGCTATATATTTGAAGGGAAGCAGGGAAGGTCGCACGCGCTCAACGCCGGCGTCGTCGCGACGAGCGGCGATCTCGTCGGAATGATTGACGACGATGAAGAGGTCGAGGCTCATTGGTACGCGCGTATCGACCGAGCCTTCCGTGAGGGGAATGTTGATTTTGCCAGCGGACCTTACATTCCGCGGTGGGGAGCTGCGCAGCCCCCGTGGTTGCCGGAAGGCTATCGGGCAGTCATCGGTGCGATCAATGGCGGCGATGAGGTGCGCGTCTACGGCAAAGAGTACGACGGCGTGTTAGCGGGCGGCAACGCGGTCATCACCCGCTCGATGCTGAAAAGGGTCGGGCCATACTCGACCTTGGTCGGGCGAAAAGGTACGCGCCTGCTCGGATGTGAGAATGACGACATGACGCAGCGTCTGTTGGCGGCGGGCGCACACGGTTTGTATTTGCCGGACCTCCTCGTCTATCACCATGTTCCGCCAGAACGGTTGACGGAGCGTTATTATAGAATTGGTGCTTCTGGCACGGCGTCTCGCTTGGCGTGATAGACAGAGAGCGCCTTTTGCCAGTAGCTTATCTTGTCGGAGTGCCGCGGTACCTCTACGGGCGCGCGGCGCGCTCCGTGCTCAGGATCGGTCAGACTCTGTTGAGTAGAGACAGAAGTCCGGCGCAGAATTTCTCGGATGAGCTGGCCATCTGGAGCTTGGCGGGCTTCTTCTACGGTAAGCATTTCTACAGGCCAGACGATGTTCGGGTAGTAGGCGAGAATCGTCCTGCGCAGGGGTGATCCTCACGCTCTGGTTCCTACGCCGAAGGTTCCGTCTGTGAGCTAGCGCGGCGTGTTCGTGCCTCGCTCGTCGTGGCGCTCTCTCGTGACATCAAACCTCTGGCGCGCACCGCGAAGCCTGACGTGTGCGCGCGGCACGCGCCTCTGCTCGCCGCGTCCAAGCTCCCGGAAATAGACGCTTGTATCCCTCCGGATGCTCCGGATCCGTAAGCGCCTGGCCATCGCCACGGGCACTGCCCTTTGCGCTCTCGCCGGGGTCGACCATGCTGGGCGCGGGGCGGCGTGGACCCACGACTCGGCGCGAGCACAGGTGGTCCATAAAGGGGGCTCGGCGAGGCGGCCTCCGTCTACTGGACAAGCATCGATTTCCGATGTAAACTGGCAAATCGAAGGGGGCGGCCCGCCGCTCGTATGTCCGCCAGAGTGCCTCTCTGTTCACGAGCGGCCGGCGCGGCATAGAGCCTAAAACTCGGTGGCAGCGGCGGCGCGACGACGCTATGGCTGCATGGGCTACTTGCGCGCTCTGTGCGCTCATCATCATCAAGCCACAAGAGTTCGTCCCGGCGCTTGGCGCCGTACCGGTGCTGCACGTGATGCTCGCGATCACCGTCGCTTGCATCATCGTCGATGTCCGAAGGCGATGCATCGCGCTGACGATCGCGCCGCAAACGCGTTACGCGATCTGGTTCATGCTGTGGGCGCTCATGACGACCGCGCTGAAGAGCCCTCACGTCTTCGGCGAGCGCGCGCTGGCGCTGCTGCCCACTGCGTGCGTGATGCTCGCGCTCGCTTTCGGGTGCGCCTCGTCGCGGGGCCTCCAGATCTTCGTGCTCACGCTGGTCGGCTGCGCCGTCCTGGTCACCGCCGTCGCGCTCAAGCAGGCGTATGCGCCTCTCGAGTGCATGAAAATCGACCCCACGGCGGCGAGCGGGGAGAACCTGGTGCCCGATGGTCGTCCGTGCGAGTTCCACTACGACTGCCGGCGCGACGCGCCTGACCCCTATGCGGAGTATCGATGCGAGCGTCCGGGTCCGTTCGCGACCACGACCATCAGCAGTCGCGTCCGCTACCGCGGAACGCTCATGGATCCCAACGACCTGTCGCTAATGGCGGGGATGACCATCCCCTTTGTCCTGACCCTCACTGGGCGACATCGAAGACGGGCTCACGCGAGCGCCGGTATGCGCCACGCGCCCGCGTTGCAGCATGCGCCGTGCTGGGACGCGGCGGCCATGGGGCACAGCACGCCCGTTTCCTGGGTAGCGGCGACCTTTCGCGCCGTCTTCGCGACGGCGAACCTGGCCGGGATCGGGACCATGATCGTTTTTGCACGCTCGCGGATGGGGCTCCTCGTGTACCTCGTCATCATCAGCCTGTGCGTCATACAGCGGCACGGCCTGAAGGGCCTCTTCGTGGCAGGGTTCGTGGGCACGCCGATGCTCATGTTCGGGGGCCGGGACGGAGACGAGGCCGACTCGAGCACGGATGCACGCGTCGACCTCTTGCATGAAGGCTTCGACATGATCCAGCGGACCATGGGCATTGGCGTCGGCATGGGCCAGTTCACCGACGAAGCCGTGGGCGCGCAGACCGCGCACAATGCCTACCTGCTCGCCGCTGCAGAAACCGGCGTCGTCGGCGCGAGCCTCTTCGCGCTGCTCCTCTATGCATCGCTGAAGGTATCATTCAAGATCTGGCGCGCCGGCTACAATGTCGACGTCACGGTGTCGCGCTTCGCCCCGGCCGTCTTCGTGAGCCTGTGCGGTGCGCTCGTGGGTATCTTCTTCCTGTCGTGGAGTTACAAGGACGTGCTCTACATCGTGCTCGGCGCCTCAATGGCCCTGTATGGCGCCGCGCGCGCGCAGGACCCCCGCGTCTCGATCCGCCTATCGGCCAAGGAGATTGCCGTCGTGTGCTGCGCCATGTTCGCCCTCCTCGCAGCCTTGAACATCTCCCTTCGCTTGAGAGGGTGAAGGCCAGGCGAGCGAGAGCATTGTCGCCCGCGGAGGGCCCTCGGGGTCAAGGCGCGGTCCGAAGAGAAGACGGAGATGTGACCCGGCGGGGCCCGGCCCCGAGGAAGAGGACCGAGCGATCGCTGCCGAGAGCGGGTCAGTCGCCCCGCGAGCGCTGCCCGACGGAGATCACGCCCGACCAGCCGCGCATCAGGACGCGACTGGCGACCGCGGGCACAGAGCGCGGATTAGCGGCGGGTGGCGATGAGCTGGCGTGCCTCGGGGATGAACGCGAGGACAAGGACGGCGAAGAATAGCGTGTTCGCCACGCCCGCTGCGATGAGCGAGAGGAGGCCGTGGATCGGAAGGAAGCGCGCGGCGACGATGACGATGGAGTAAACGGCGGCGATCGCCACCGTCGGGAGGTGCGTGCGGTAATAACGCAAGACCCCGATGCCCAGCTCCTTCTTGACGACGATGGGGAACACGATGCCGCGCACGAGCATCATCGGGATCGCCGTGCCGAGGCATACCCCGTAGATCCCGAACGGGCGTACGAGGGCGACGCTGAGCGCCACGTTCGCGATCGCCTCGACCGCAGTGATGCTCATCTGGCCGCGCAGCTTCCCGCTCCCGGCGAGCAGGCTCGCGGCGGGCCCGTGCAACAGCATCACATAGTACGAGGGGAGCATGAGGAGCATGACGGTCGAGCTCTGTGATATCCACGGCTTGTCGATCCACAGCGCCAGGAGGTCTGGTCCCAGCGCTGCGATGTTGACGAGGACGTAGGCCGTGAACAGCCCCGTGACGAGGTTCGCACGCTCGAGGAGGCGTGTGAGCCCGGCCGCGTCTCCCTTCTCGGACAGCCCGCTGAAGCGCGGGATGAGCACGGCGCCGATGACACCGATGCTGTACCACGCGATCGTTACAAGGCGTATGCCGATGCTGTAAATCGAAATGTTCTCCAGCGCCCCGGGCATGAAGCAACCAATGACCGCCGAGTCGATCTGGAACCGCAAGACATCGGCGAGGTTGATGAGCAACGTCGCGCCGCCGTAGCGCGTCAGCTTGACCAGGGTCGCGCGATCTGCCGCCCGTGGCGTGAGCCTGCGCGTCCACGGCGCGAGCTTGAGCGCAGCCGAGGCGACGACAACGTTCCTGAACACCACCTCGGTGACCGTGATGCCGCAGAGCAGCGCGAGGGACATGGATCCTGTCGCTGCGAAGTAGAGCACGAGGCCGAGTTTGAATACGGCGTACGACACCGTCTCGGTCGCATCGCATACGAAGAAGAGAGAGCGAGCGCGTAGGCACGCCGCGTACGGCCTCAGCAAGAGCTCCAGCGCGGTGCCCACGCCGAGCGCCAGGATGATGTCTCTGTGCTTCCCGAGCGACGCTGGATACACGCTCGGCAGGACCATCATGAGGACGTTCGTGACCCCAAGCGTCAGGAGGGCGGCCGCGCCGAAGAGGAGGAGGCTCGCGCTCCATACGCTCGTGAGCTCCCGGTTGTTGCCTCGCTCGCACGCGCCCGCGGTGAACTTCATCGTCCCGTTCGACATGCCGAGATCGAGGATCCGCAGCTGGAAGATGAACGAGGTGATGAGGAGCCAGATCCCGTAGTTGATCTCCCCGAGCGCTCCCAGGAGCGCCGGGGTCACGATGAACCCGCCCGCGGTCGACACGAGCGTGTTGAGCCAGGACGCCGAGACGTTCCCGACGGGGAGCAGTCGGGACCAGCGCGACGCGACACTCACGGGCTTGCTCGCCGCCTGTCCATACTCGACATCGATGGATTGCATGTGTCTCGCAAGCCTCGTAAGGCCCGTAAAGTCGATACGTGGCCGTTCCTCGTTCTAGCGCGCCAGGTTTGCCAGGTCCACGCGCTTGTGCCGAATTTGCGGCATGCGCTTTGCCCGGCGCTACGCGGCGGCCGCTCCGGACATCGTCCTGCGTCCCGCGCATTCTAATAGGTCGAATAACGATGCATGCACACCCGTCACGGCAACGGAGCTCACGCCCATGTCGGACGATGAGTTGGATTTCTGACCAATAATGAGTGCCTGCTGGCGGGTCCGAGGAACATGGAATATGGTCTGTTCCCAGGGGAGGGTTGATGTATGAATGAGGTGAAGCCGCTGCGGCAGGAACCGCTGGTGTCGGTGGTGATCCCGACATACAACTATGGTCATTTTGTGGTGGACGCCGTGGAGAGCGTGCTCGCGCAGACTTACAAGCGGCATGAGATCATCGTGGTCGACGACGGGAGTTCCGATGATACGCCCGGGCGGCTGGCTTCCTACCGAGACCGGATACGGTACGTTCGCCAGCAGAACCAGGGCGTGTCCGCGGCGCGCAACCTCGGCATCGGCCTCGCCTCGGGCGAGTGGGTGGCGCTGCTGGACGCCGACGACGTGTGGCATCCGCAGAAGCTGGCCCTGCAGATCAGCGTGTTGAACGCTCACCCTGATCTCTCCGTCATCGGCGGAGCCGGGAGCTCGGGCGCGCTGCCGCCGGACCTGCCTGAGGAACCGGTGGTCGATCGGTTGAGCGTAGTAGACTTTCTGACCTGGACGCCTATGGCGCAGTCCTCCGTGATGGTCCGGCGCCGCTGCTTCGACCGCGTCGGTGGCTTCGACGCCAAACTCCGCTATGCAGAAGATCGCGAGATGTGGATCCGGCTCGCTGCCGCCTTCTCGACGGCTCGGGTGAAGACGCCATTGTACTATTACCGCGCGCACCCCGATCAGGTGAGCCGGAACGCCATGGCGATGTATCAAGGCCTGGTGCTCGTGCTCGAGAGGTTCTTCGAGCAGAATCCCAGATACCGCCACATCCGCCCAGCCGCGTTCGCGTTCCTCTATCGAGACGCCACCCTCGCGTTCATCTGCCAGGACGATCGCTGGACCGCGCTGTCCTTCTTGCTGCGCTGGTTCGTGAGCTACCCGCGCGCTCTGCCACATCCCGACCGCGATTTCTCCTGGGAAAGAACGAAGGTCTTTGCGCGGATCCTCAGAGCGTACCCCTCTGCGTCCTCCTCGATCCGTCATCATGGCGGAGCGCCAAGTCCCGAGCTGACGCCGCGCCGGAGCGGCACCACCGGGGGGGCGTCGTCAATCGACAGCCGGACATGACGTGAACGGGGAATAGACCGCCCGACACGACGGGAACGTTTGAGCTGCGAGGGTAAGCCGAGTCTCTCGGTCTCATCGCTGAGGGCAGCGCGGCGGTGTGGCTCCCGTGCGCCGCGCGTCTGTTCGACCATGCCGGGCCGCGGCGCGGGCGTTCGCCCTACGCCAGCCGGAGGGAAGGGCGCGGCGGGATGGCGCTGCGCGGCGGCAGGGCGTGCGGGCGGGCGAGGAGTGGCGGGCTCTGCGAGTTCGTAGCGTCATGGGGCGGCGTGGCCGAGACCTTCCTCGCGAACGCGCTCGGACACCTCGCGTGCCAGCATGGCTACCGCGCGCGCTTCCTGAGCGCGGACACGATGCTGCGCAAGCCGCGCTAGTGGACCGTTCGATAAATTTTCAACATAGTCGCCGAGCAAGTGAGCCAGGAGGCGTGCGGCGGCGTGACAAGCGTACGCTCGCGCGGATCGTGGAGGCGCAGCCATGCCCTTGTCTCATCCGCGACGTGCGACGAGCCGCCGTCCCAAATCAGGTGCACGCGCCGTGCGTGCCGATGCTCGTGATGAGACTGGAGGTCGGCGGCACGCAGGATCAACGAGACGGTCGAGTGCGAAATCTTCGGCACGATGCCGCGCTCCGCTGCCACTCGAGCGAGTGGTGCGGGTCGACCAGTGGGTCATGTGCAGACCGAGCCCTGCAGGCTCGCAGCAGGCAAGCTTCTCAATGCCAACGCGCTGCAGGGGGACGAAACGTCCGCGGCCGGCCCTCCCGGGGAGCGTCGTGGACGACGTGCACCCCCGACGCCTCGTACCGCCGGCAGAGGTTCCAGATCGTGGTTCGCTCCACCTCGAGACGGTCCGCCACATCCTGCACGACGGTCGCTGGGTCCGCCATGGCCAGTAGGATCCGGGCTCGCCGAGCCACCCGCTGCTCAGTACGCCCATCCCGAACGAGCTGCTCAAGGTAGACAGCATCGTCCGGGGACAGATCGATCACGCGCGGCGGTCGCCTTCGCATCCGCGAGGTCTAGCAGACCCGCCGTGACTATGTTGAAAGACTTCTCGAACAGTCCACTAGCTGCTTCCTGACCTGTCGCACGTCGCCTCACCTTCCGCCCAGGGTACGGATCGGCGCAGGCACGCCTGCGGGCGCAGCTAGGCGTCGTCCTGGCCTCGTCGCCCTGCTCTGGCGCCGTGTCGCCTGTTTGCATACCGCCCCCCGCGACGCTCGTACGAGGTGCTGCTCCCCGCGCCGGAGCGACCGCACGAAGCCTCGCGTCCTGCCCGGGATTCGGTATCCTCTCGACTCCCCCCTCGGGAGGTGTCCGGGCGTATGAAGTTCGAAAAAGACGTCCTTCTGGCCGGCAAATTCCGCCTGGAGCGAGAGCTATCGCACGGCGGGATGGGCTCGATCTGGGTGGCGCAGCACGTACAGCTCGGCACGCTCGTCGCGGTCAAGTTCATGCGCGACTCGTTTTCGCGGCTGCCGGTGCTCCGGGCGCGCTTCGAGCGGGAGGCGCGCGCCGCCGCGCAGCTCAAGAGCCCTCATATCGTGCAGGTCCACGATTTCGGCTTCGAGGAGGAGGACGAGGTGCCCTACCTCGTCATGGAGCTCCTGCAAGGCGAGGATCTCAGCAAGCGCCTCCAGCGGTGCGGCCGCCTCTCGCTCCCGGAGACGCTGAACATCATCGTCCAGGCCGGGAAGGCGCTCCGCAGCGTCCATGAAGCGGGGTTCGTGCACCGCGACCTCAAGCCCGCCAACTTCTTCCTGGCGCGCGTCGACGGCGAGGACGGCGAGATCGTGAAGCTGCTCGACTTCGGGATCGCGAAGGACGTCTCGGCGGTGCTCGCGGCCGATATCTCGGCCACGGGCGAGGTGATGGGCTCGCCCAACTACATGAGCCCGGAGCAGTTCTATGGCGAGCGGGACGTGGACGCGCGCAGCGATCTCTGGTCGCTCGGGGTCATCCTGTTCAAGATGCTCACGGGGCAGCTGCCGTTCCCGGGCGACGCGATCGGGCGCGTGGTCACGAAGGTGATCCTCGGCACGGTGCCGTCGGCGCGCGAGCTCGCCCCCGATCTGCCCAGCGGCATCGACGCGTTCTTCGCGCGGGCGCTGGCGCGCGATCGGGACAAGCGGTTCCAGAACGTGCGCGACATGGTCAACGAGCTCGCGCGCGTCGCGGGCGCGCCGCCGTTCTTCTCGCTCGTGGGGGAGACCTCGCTGGGCGCCGGGTGGTCATCGCGGGGCCCCGGCGGGGAGCCCGGGCTCGCCGACCCCGGCACGCCGCCGGTGGCGCAGCTGACGACGATGCCCATCCAGCGGCGCTCGGACCCGAACGACGTCCGCGCCTCGACACCGAACCCGCAATCGCTGTCGGGCACCTTGACCGGCGCGATCAACCTGTCGACGCCGCACACGGCGCGCGGCGCCATCGCGCGGGTCGCGGGGCGGGTCGCCATCGGGGCGACGATCGTCGCCGTGGGGGGCGGCCTGTTCATCGCCACGCTCAAGGGCGCATCGACCGACGGCGACCAGACCACGACCCAGGCGTCCGCGGCCGCCGCAGCGCCCGCGCCCGCCGCGCCGTCGAGCGGCGCGCCGGCCGGGCTCGCCGCGGTCCCCGCCATCGCGAGCGCTCCCGAGGCGCGCGCCGCGGCGACTCCCGCGGTGGTGCCGGCCCCGCTGCCGCTCGACCCGGGCGCGGGCGCGCCGGGCGCCGCCTCCCCGGCGCCGGCACAGGCATCCGCCGTCCCCTCCGCGGCGGCGGCGCGAAGCGCCGCGCCCGCGCGCCCCGCGTCTCCGGCCACCGCTCGGACCGCGTCGACAGCGGCGCCGCGCAAGGCACTACCGGGTCCTCGCAAGAAGTCCAGCAGCAGGCCGGACTGGGGGCTCTAGCCGGGTGGCTCCGCGTCCCCAGAGAGCAGGAATGCGCTTCCGAGCGGCGGTGATGGGGGCGTTCCTCCTTGTCACGCTCGCCGGCGCGGAGGCGTCCGCGCAGGCGCCGCCCCCGTCGGCGAAGGCGCGGCAGGCGGCCGTCGCGCACGCCAACCAGGGGTGGACGGCCTACCGAGCGCGCCGGTACCGGGACGCGCTCCAGGCCTTCCGCCGAGCCGAGGCCACGGTGCATGCGCCGACCTTCCTGATCATGGTCGCGCGCTCCTGCCACAAGCTCGGCCGCCTGACCGAGGCGCGCTCGGTCTACCAGGTCATCGTCGACGAACAGCTCCCGGCCGACGCCTCGCAGGCGTTCCGGCAGGCGCAGGCCGAGGCGAGGACGGAGCTCGAGGCCGTCTCGTCGCGCATCCCGACCGTGGAGATCACCGTGACGGGCGCGGGCTCGGGGGGCGCGCAGGTGGCGCTCGGCGGGCTGGACGTGCCGCCGTCGACGCCCGTCGCGCGCGATCCGGGCAGCCACACGCTCGCCGTGGGGGCGCCTGGACGACGCGGGCTGACGAAGGAGATCGTCCTCAAGGAGGGGATGAGGGCCAAGGTCGAGGTCGATCTCGAGGCCGGCAAGGTGCGGATCGAGAGCGACAGGACCGGGCGCGATCCGGGCGGCGAGCCGCAGCCGCTCGGCCCTGGGCAGGGTGCGGCCGACGGCAGCGCCCACGAGGGCGGCGGGCCGCTCGGCCCTGGGCAGGGTGCGGCCGACGGCAGCGCCCAGGAGGGCGGTGACGCGGCGGATGGACGTCCGAGCCCGCGAAGCACCGCGGTCGTGTTCACGGGGCTCGCCGCGACGGCCGCGGGGACGGGGCTCGGCGTCGCGTTCGTGTTCCTCTCGAACGGGAAGGCGAGCTCGCAGCAGCGCCTCCTGGAGCCGGCCTGCACGGACCCTGCGCGCTGCCCCGGGCTCGACCTGCGCGAGTACAACGACCTGGGACACGCCAAGGCGGACCTCGCGAACGCGGCGGTCTGGAGCTTCCTGGCCGCGGGCGCGGCGGGGCTCGGCACGGCGGCGTACGTCCTCCTGACAGGGCAGCCCGACGCGCGGGACGCGACGGCGACCGGCCTTTCGGTGAGCCCCATGCCGGGCGGGCTCGTGATCAGCAAGCGCTGGTGAGGTTTCCGAAGAGAGGGATCGTCCCGATGGTGCGCATCGAATCTTGGACGTGGATGGGCCGGGCGCTCTCGACGATCGTCCCGCTGGTCGCGCTCACCGGGGGTAGCTGCGTCTTTTACAGCTACGAGGATGTCGTCCCCGGCACGGGCGGAACAGGCGGAACAGGCGGAACGAGCGCCAGCGCCGGTGGCACCGTGGAGCCTTGTGGGCAAGGGGGTGGCGGCTGCGGCGGGGCGCCCCCGGAGGGCTGCGATGGGCCGGGGAGCCATGTCTCGACTTGCCTTGTCGATGACGGCTTGCTCGCGCGGTATTTCCTCGACGCGTATGACGCCGATGGCAAGCTCGTCGACTCGGGACCGGAGCCGGGGCTCCCGCTCGACGTGGTGCCTGACGGAGAGAGGCTGACGCTGGAAGGCGAGGCGGGGCGCGTGGGCCTCCGCTGGACGACCCTGGGCGGCAACGCGCGCGTGGAGGCCGCGTTTTCTTCGACCGTCACGCCCCCGAGCAAGCTCCTCGTGTCGAAGGCGGCGCTCACGCTCGAGACCGTGGTGAGCGTGACGGACGCGGCGGTCGAGGGCGTGCCGGCTCGCATCCTGTACCTCGGGACCGATACAGGAGAGTTCGGGAAGTACTCGCTGAGCGCGGGCGACCCCGACGGGATGGGAAACCGAGAGCTGCAGTTCCACATCTACGCCAGCTCCCAGACGCTGTTCGTGGGTCAATGGTTCATTCCCCTCGAGGAGATGGAGCGGCCGTGCGTCCTGCACCTCGTGCTGAACGCCGCCGAGGGCGTCGTCGATCTCTACGTGAACGGTGATGTGCGAACGAACGAGATCCTGGAGCGGCCGCCCGCCGACTATGTCTTCACGTGGGCGGAGCCGACGTGGTATCTCGTGCTCGGAAACACGCGGAAGGCCGGGCGCGCTCTTCGCGGCTCGATCCAGTATGCCGCGGTGTACGGCGAGCCGTTGACCCCCGAGCAGGTGAAGGCCAACGCCGCGACGCTGGCGAAGAGCGACGATGGCCCCGGGATGTGAGCTAGTGCGCGCCGCGCCCGCTCCGGGTTCGCGCCGGCGCCCGCGCCCCCTCGCGGCCGGAGAGCGCATAGGTCACCCCGCGCTCCAGCGTCCCCCGCGTCACGATCCCCCCCAGATCGGCCCCCAGCTCCACGAGCGCCTGCGCCACGCTCGGCCGGATCCCGGTGAGCACCACCTCGGCCCCGAGCAGCCGCGCGCTCCGCGCCGCCCGGATCAGCGCGTCCGTCACCTCCGGCCCCGCCTGCGGCACCCCCGTCACGTCGAGGATGGTGATCCGGGCGCGCTGGTGGGAGATCCCGTCCAGCAGCGTCTCGGTGAACTGCGCGCCCCGCTCGCGGGTCAGCTCGCCGACCAGCGGCGCCACCAGCACCCCGTCCGCAATGGGCAACAGCGGCGTTGAGATCGCCCGTATCGTCTCCTGCTGCACGAGCAGCATCTTCTCCCGCAGCTGCCGGGTCCTCGCCTCGGCCCGCACCCGCTCGGTGATGTCCACCGCGATCGCCCCGCATCCGGAGACCCTGCCCTCCTCGTCGCGGAGCGCGAACCTGGTGCTCATGTACACGTGCGTCCCGTCGGCCAGCTCCATCTCGTCCTCGGAGGTGATGGGCTCGGACGACTCCATCGCCGCCCGGTCCTGCGTCGCGAACCGGTCAGCGATCTCCGCGGGGAACAGGTCGTGCTGGGTCTTCCCCATCAGCTCCTCGCGGGGCTTGCCGAGGAGCGCCTCGACCGGCGGGTTCAGCAGCGTGTGGCGGCCCTCGCTGTCCCGCGCGAACATGAGCATCGGCGCGTTCTGAATGAAGGCCTCCAGCAGCGCGGCGCCCCGGCGCCTCTGCGCCTCGGACTCCACGCGCGCGGTGACGTCGATGGTCACCACCGCCACGAAGCGGTTCCCGCTCGCGTCCTCGAACGCAACGTAGCTCGGCTCGGTCCAGAGCCGACGCCGCTCCTTGTAGAGCTCGCCCGGCTCGGTGTCGTAGGGGACCGGGGGCAGCGTGACCACCTCCCCGGCGAGCGCTCGGCGGAAGGCCTCGGCGTGGCCCGTCTTCACCGCCTGCGGATCCTCCAGAGCGTTGTACTTGCCGATGATCTGCTCGGGGCTGATGCGCCACCGCGCGCAGTCGGCCCGGTTGATCGCGACGAGGAGCCCGTCCGCGCGGTGGACCACCAGCGGTACGGTCACCGCATCGAAGAGCGCGCGGTAAGGCACGCTGTCCGCGAGCTCGCGCTGCGCGTCGCGCGGCGCCGCGCCCGAGCTGAGCCTTCGCTCCAGCTCCTCCACGCGAGCCCGGAGCCGCGCGTTCTCTGCCTTGATTCGCTCGTCGCTCTGCCGATCGATCTCCATCGTTCCCCCTGAGCCCTGCCCGATCTGCGACATCACGCGCGGCCGCTCGCCGCCGAGGAGAGCGCGCTCAGCCCCCCTGAGCCCTGCGCGCCGCTCTCCGCCCGCGGCCGCCCCGGAGTTCTTCTGCGCTGAAATGGTGCACCATCAGGCCGGCCCCGTGAAGCACTGAATCGGCCGGGGCTGGCTCGTTCTCGCGGGCTGGCGCGTCGACAGCGGTACTCCCACGCACGACCGACTCGCCCTCATCGCAGCCCCGCGCACCACCGACCGGGACCTGCCCTTCGTGCTCGCCGCCTCGTACATCGGAGCATCTCGGAGGCGCTATCGACACGGCGAAAGACACCTTCGATCCGGACGGACGCCGCTTCGTGTTTGCGTGGCTCCTGTTCCCGGAGAATGTCCTGTCGACCAGGGGCAGGTTCCGCGGCTCGGGCTCGCCGTCCGTGGCTAGGGAAGAAAGACGGTGATCACCCGGGTGGTCGACTCCGGGATGCCGGTGAGGTTGTTGACGCAGCTCGGGTAGTACATGCCGTTCGTGTTGAGCTGCTGGCAGTAGGCGGCGCACGACCCGCGGATGCTGAGCATCCCGCACTGCTGGACGGCCCCGCCGCTGGTGAGGTGACCGGCGGCGCAGTCCCGCAAGAGCGACCGTGCATGGTCGCGATTCGCCTCGTCGTAGCAGGCGTTCAGGTACGGAGAGGGGGCAAACAGATTGCCCCAGAAGGCGCCTTCCAGATGCGTGTAGGTCGTGAGCTCGAGGGTACCGGTCTTGTCGATGGCCGAGGGGGTGCCCCGCGAGGAGATCGTCACGGAGACGCCGTACCAGTTCGTCCGCGACGCGAGGCACGCCGAGATCCACTGCTGGTCCATCAGGCCGAGCGGCTTGGTGCTCCAGTCCGGCACGAGGCCGATGATCCCCCTGTACTCCTCGTTGTGCACCGTGCCCGAGCCGTCGGTCCACGAGAAGCTGAACGACTGCGAGGGGGGGAACGCACAGCCGACCACATAGCTGAGGAGCTGGCGCGAGAGATCGCCGGCCGCGCCCGGATCCCGGATCGCGCTCAGGGCCGCCGGGCTCAATGCGTTGGGGTTGAGGGCGTTGGGGTTGAGGGCGTTGGGGTTGAGGGCGTTGGGGTTGAGGGCGTTGGGGTTGAGGGCGTTGGGGTTGAGGGCGTTGACGAACTCGAGCGCGCTAAGGGCAACTCCTAAGGAGTCCTCCTCCTCTTCCTGAACTGCGACGCAGCCGACCAAAGACACGAGCAAAAGCGCTGCGAAATCAGCGATGCTGATCCGGTACATCGTCGTTTTCCCCCCCCCGGGTTCGTCCCTTCGTGCCCTCGTCGAAGGTCACATGGGGTGTACCGATGACTAGCCATCATGTCCAGTACTCAACAGGCGATTTGTGTAGAAATCTGAAGTCGTTGGAGTCAGGGGTGCTCTGTCCACGGCGTGCCGGGCGAGCGCGAGACCGCGTGTCGCGTTCGTCGCGCGCCGTCTGAGACCCAGCAAGGAGCATGGATGATCGAAATCTCACATTGCATGAAGGCTCGACAGAAGGGCAACGAGCGGTCTGTGTGTCGTTGCAATGTGCAGTGTGGCGATAGGAGCGTGCGCGGGGCCGGGGGCAATGGCGCGAGGCACGCCGCTGACGAGCGCGCCGCCGAGCGCCCCGGCAGGCGCTGTCAGGGGATCTCGTGCGCGGGGGCCGAGCGGGTGGTGATCGAGCTGCTCGGGTCTGCGATCCGGCTCACCCGGGGTCGATCTCGCCGTCGCCGCGCGGGCCCTGCGCCGGAGGCGGCGAGGTCGGTTCCGGGGAAGGCTGCGCGCCCTGCGCCGGCGGCGCGGCGATCGGGTAAGGCTGCGCACCCTGCACCGGCGGCGCGCCGCTCGGGTAAGCGTGCATCGGGCCCGCCTGGAAGGGCGGACGGAAGCTGGCTGTCGTGCGCCGCTGCCGCCGGACGATCGCGCGAAGGGCGTAGTAGAGCGCCGCGAAGAACGCCGCCAGGAGCAGCAACGTGGGGCCGATCGAGGCGGCGAGGACCGCGGTTTTCACGGCGACGACCCCTGCGTTCTCGATTCCCTCGCTGGCCGCGCGGGCGATCTTGCCGCCGGCGCCCAATGTCTGCTCCTCGCCGCGCGCCGTGATCGACATCTTCACGGTCGCATAGGCGATCTGCCCCTCCAGCAACCGCTCCTGCGCCTCGATCTGCTCGATCGTCTCACGCACGCTCCCGAGCTGCTTCTCGACGGCGACAACGTCCGCGAGGCTCCCCGTCCTGTCGGAGAGCAGGTCGAGCAGCCGCTTCTCCTGGGCGCGGGCGTTCCGCAGCCGCGCGCCGATGTCCGCGCGCTGCTCGGTCACGTCCTCGGCCTTCTCCGCGTCGTCGACCACCTCGCCGACCGACGCCACCGCGGCGCGGAACGCGCCGACCTTCGCCGAGGGGACCCGCGCCTCGAGCGACGCGCTCCGGTGCGGGCCGCCGTGCACCCGGGCCTCGCTCACGTAGCCGCCGTGCTCCTCGACCGCGGTCCGCAGCCGCTGCATCGCCGGCTCGAAGGCGTCGACAAGGATCGCGGTCTCGACGGTGATCCGCATCGCCCTCCCGGCGAGCGGCGGCGCCGCGGGTGATGGCCCCGGCGCTCGCTGATCCAGCGCCGCGGCCTGCGCGGGCGGGGCCGACCCGGAATGGTCCCCTCTGGCGCAGGCGCTCGTCAGCGTCACCGCCAGGAGCAGCACGGCAGGCAGCCTCATGCAGGAGCGCATGAGGTGACCATAGCGGTTCGAGCGAGCGCCCGCGAGCGGCGCCCGCGAGCCCACCCCGGGCGAGGACGCGGACACGCCGTGCGCGCCGGTGGCGGGCCCGCCCGTTGCGAGGCGGGCGCCGACCATGTCGACACGCGAAGAGGACATCCCGGGATACGACGCGATCATCGTCGGCGGAGGGCCGGCCGGCCTCAGCGCGGCGCTCATCCTGGGGCGCTGCCGGAGGCGCGTCCTCGTGTGCGACTCGGGGCAGTACCGCAACCACACGGCGCGCGAAATGCACGGCTTCCTGTCGCGCGACGGGATCGCGCCGCCCGAGCTCCGGCGGATAGCGCGCGAACAGCTGGCGCCGTACGGCGTCGAGATCCGCGAGGCCGCCGTCACCGACGTCCGCCGCGGAGCGAGGCGCTTCGAGGTGACGCTGGAAGGCGGCGAGCGCCTGCGCTGCCGCAAGCTGCTGCTCGCCACCGGGCTCGTCGACCGGCTGCCGGAGCTGCCGGGGCTCCCCGCGATGTACGGCAAGAGCGCGCACCACTGCCCCTACTGCGATGGATGGGAGGCGCGCGATCAGGCGATCGGCGTCTACGGACAGGGCAGCACCGGGGTCTCGCTCGCCGTGAACATGAAGACGTGGAGCGATGACGTGGTCCTGTTCACGGACGGGCCAGCGTCCCTGTCGAGATCGGACGCGGATCGGCTCGCGCGCCACCGGATCGGCGTGCGCGAGGAGCGTGTCGTCC
This sequence comes from Sorangium sp. So ce302, assembly GCF_051530145.1. Lineage (GTDB taxonomy): Bacteria > Myxococcota_A > Polyangia > Polyangiales > Polyangiaceae > Sorangium > Sorangium cellulosum_B. The sequence goes on from NZ_CP150326.1 coordinate 12,805,839, forward strand.
GGCTCGAGGGCAGGGACGGGATGCTGGAGCGCGTGGTGCTCGAGGACGGCAGCGCGGTGGAGCGCCGCTCGCTCTTCCTCAAGGCGAAGCAGGAGCAGGGGTCGGATCTGGCCGAGCGGCTCCGCTGCACGGTCACGGAGGAGCGGGGCGTCGAGACGGTCGCCGAGCACGAGGAGACGACCCGCGAAGGGGTCTTCGTCGCCGGGGACGCCTCGAAGGAGGTGCTGCTCGCCATCATGGCCGCCGCCGAGGGAGCCGCCGCGGCGTTCGGGATCAACTGCGCGCTGCAAGACGAGGAGCTCGCGTAGCGGGGCAGCGCGCCCTCGTCGGCGCTGCCCGGACAGGCGCTCAGTCGCCCCGACCGCCCGGCCCGCGCCCGCGGCCAGGCCCCGGCCCGAACGGCGGCGGGCCCGGGCGCCGCCGCCGCTCGGCCTCGAGCTCCTCGTAGCGGGTGAGCTGCTCGGGCGTGAGCACGCCCTTCACGCGCGCGTCGGTGCGATCGCGGAGGGCGTCGAGCGCGGGGCGGCACTCGGAGAGGAGCCTGTCCCGCTCGGCCTCGGCCTCGGCGAGGGTCGCCCTGAGCTCGCGCACCTGGCGGTCGGTGAGGTCGAGGTGGCGGCGCATCGCCTTGAGGCGGAACTGGGCGCGCGCCTCGGTCGGAGGGCCCCGGAAGGTGGCCTCGAGCTCGTGCAGGGCCGTGACGTGACCGAAGGCCACGCCTGCGACGTGGCCGAAGAGGAAGACGGCGGCGAGCACGGCCAGGGGCTTCCAGCGCGCCGGGGCAGGCGGGGGCGCGGGGCGCAGGGTCATTCGCTCGCCTCGACGGTCTCGACGGAGGCCATGATCGCGCTGTCGACGTCGCGCTGCGTGTGCAGGAAGAAGAGGACGCTCGCGGCCGCCGCGAGGGCGGTGACGACGATCGCGGCGCGACCCGAACGGACGATGCCGTCAGCCACCGCGACGCGCGCGGGCAGGGGAGCGGCCGTCGCGGCGCGGAGCACGGCCTCGGTGAAGGCGGCGTCCGGCGCGATGGCCTCGGTGGCGCGGGCGATGCGGGCGAGCGGGTCGTCGGGCGCCGCCGCGGCGCGCAGCACGGCCGCGGTGAAGCGGTCGTCGGCGTCGAGGCGGTCGGTCGCGGCCGCGAGGCGCGCGAGATCCCGATCGAGCTCTGTCCGGTCGTCGTCGCGGTCAGGCATGAGGCGCCTCCTTCTCGGTCTGCCGCGCGCGGAGCGCCGCGCGGGCGCGGACCAAACGTTGCTCAACGGCGCCCTCGGAGCAACCGAGCGCGGCCGCGGCCTCCTTCGCGGGCAGCCCCTCGACGGCGACGAGGACGAGCGCGGCGCGCTCCTGGGGCGGCAGCGCGGCGAGCAGGGCGTCGAGCTCGCGCAGCGCGACGCGCGCCTCGGCGGAGACGAGGCCGTCGAAGCGCGGCTCGGCGGGCGCCTCGCGCGGGGTGTCGCGGCGGCGCCGGAGGGCGTCGAGGGAGGCGTTCGTCACGATGCGGTACAGCCAGGTCTCCACCTTCGATCTCCCGTCGTAGCGCCCCTCGCGCAGGGCGCGGTAGGCGTCGACGAACGCCTCCTGAAGGGCGTCCTCGGCCTCCGCGAGGTCGCCGACGAGGCGCGCGGCGAGGCGGTACATCGGCGCGCGCGTGTGCTCGACGATCTGCCGGAAGGCCGCGTCGTCGCCCCCGGCGACGCGCGCTGCGACGAGCCTGAGGTCGACGATCACGAGCCCTCGCGATTCTGCGCCCATCGCACCGCGCGTGCCACCGGGACCGGCGCTCAGCGGCGCTCGGGGCCGTGGTCGCCGTGCCCGGGGTCGTGATCGCCGTGCCGGGGGCCGTGGTCGCCGTGCCGGGGGCCGTGGTCGCCGTGCCGGGGGCCGTGGTCGCCGTGCCCGGGGCCGTGGTCCGGCCTGCCCGCGGTCGGGCCCCTCCCGAGGCGATCGGCTAGGGCGTTGCGCTGCGCGACGTCGAGGATCGGGACGATCGCGCCCAGCATGTCGATCATGTGGCCCAGGTGCGCCCGTGGGCCCATCTCCGCGTCCGCGGCCGGCAGGAACGCGTTCGCGTCGAAGCGGTCCGCGGCGAACGTCTCGAGCCGCGCGCGCATCTCGGCGCGCTTCGCCGCATGCCTCGCGTCCACGTCAGCGTCGCTCGGTCGCAGGCTCTCGAGGGCCTTGTCGAGCTGCGCGCGCTGCTGGTCGCTGAGGTTGAGGCCGTGGAGGAGGTGGCCCAGCGGACCGCCCCTCATGCCGGGGCCGTGCATCATGCCGGGGCCGTGCATCCCGGCGCGCTCGCCGCGCGGGCCGCGGTCGCCCCTCTCTCCTCGCTCATCCATCCTCGCGGCGATCGCGTCGACGAGCTTTCGGCGCTGCTCCTTCGTGAGCGTGGCCTGCAGGGTGCTCAGCGCCCCGGCGACGCGCGCACGGTGCTCCTCGGGCACTGGGCCGGCGTCCGGGAGCTTCGCCTCGATCGCGGCCCGATCGATCTTGCCTGCGCGCACGCCCTCGGCGAGCGCCGCGAGGACGGCCCCGTGGTCCGGGTGCTCCTTCGCGCCGTCGTGCAGGCCCTCGAGGGCACCCTTAATCGTCGCCTTCTGCGCGTCCGAGAGGTCGAGCTCGTGGAGCGCTGCGCGCAGGAGGTGCTCCGGGCCGTGGTGGCCGCCGAAGCCCTTCCGGTGGCCGCCGGGGCGGTCCCCCTTCGACGGCCCCTGAGCGAGCGCCGCCTCGGCGGCCTCCTCGCTCGGGGACGTGTCGCCCTGCCCCGGCTCCGCCGTGCAACCGGCCGCGCCGACGAGCGCGCCGACGAGCGGCAATATCCCACCAAGCCTCCACCAACGAGACTGCGTCATGGACTCTTCTCCTGGGTCGCCCGCGTCGTGCCGAGCGGGTCGTTCATCCCTGTGACGCCGGCGGGGAGGGGGGCCCTACGAGGGTGAGCTACTTTTTCTGAGGCGGGCTCTCGAGCACGCTCCGCTGCCAGCCGGGAGAGGCCAACGCGGGCGGGATCGGGCCCGGCCTTACCGCACGCTGGCGATCAGGTGGGTGCGCGTCCCCTGCGGTGTGGCGACCTCGGCCTCGTCGCCCTCCGACAGGCCCAGCAGGGACGCGCCGAGGGGGCTCGTCGTGGCGAGGGTCTGCAGCTCGACCCCCTGGAACTGGATGCGCTCGCCGCCCGCGGCCGGCAGGACGAAGTAGAGCGCGCGCCGCTTTCCGCTCTCCAGCTCCACCAGCGCCGAGCTCTCGATGCCCGCACCAGGGCCGAACTCGCGCACCGTGACGGCGCCCAGCCTGGCGAGCGCCTGCTCGATCTGGAGCACGCGCTCGCTGTGACCTCGCGCCACGTAAGACGCCTCGGTGGCGCGCATGTCCTTGTCGCCCTCGGCGCGGTTCTCCTCGTGCGTCACGGCGCTCGCGGCGTCGCGCGCCCGCTCGGTGAAGCGCTCGAGCTCACGGGCGAGCTGATCCTTCAGGGCCGCAAGCAACGCGCGTTTGTCGATGGCCGGTGGCATGGACACGCACATCTTACCAGACGGGATCGCGGAGGTCACTCCACGGTCGTCAGGCGCCGCGCGGCGCTGAGGACAGCCGAGGGGCGCAGCCGTCCTCAGCGCCGCGCGGCGCGCGTCCGTCGCCGCCGGTCACAGATGAGGAGACGGGAGGCGGCCCGGCTCCACCGGGACGGCCGCGCGCCTGCCCGCCGGCGAGCGGCGCCGAGCGCACACCTGCGCTGATTGCAACTCTGTAATGGATGCCTCTCGCACAGAGTCGCAGTTCATGGCGCCTTTTCGCGTCGAGATCTCCCCGCTCCTTGCAGATGTGCAATCCATGCGCGTCGCGCGCGGCGGACTGCCGACGCGCTTATCGTTCGTGTGAATCGAATGTTTCAAGACGGTGACTTGGAAGCACGAAGACGCACGAGGAAGAGCGATGACGCCCCGCGACGGCGAGCCGGAGAACCGCTCAGGAATCGTTCAGGAATCTTCGTTGCCGGGGAAGGGTGAGTAGTGTAGATTCCTAATCTGCTGCGCCGCTGCTCCGGGCTGGAACGCATCGACACGAGAGCATGGGTGTCGATGCGGCGCCGACGCACAGCCTGGAGCGCGCGGGCCGAGCGCGCGCGACATGACGCGAGGCGTCCTGCCGCCGCTCGCCCGGGCTGCGTCCAGATCACTGCACGAGCACACAAGAGGAGAATCGTGAGCCTGTATGCCCAGGAGCGGCTGCGCGTGCTCGTCGTCGACGACGAGCGGAGGATGCTGGACAGCATCGCGGCCGTCCTCGACGACGACGTCGATGTCGAGACCTGCACGTCCGCCCACCGGGCGCTCGAGCTGCTGCAGACAGGCCAGTTCCACGTGGTCTGCTCCGACTACAAGATGCCCGGGATGAACGGAGACGAGCTCCTCAAGCGGGTCGCCGGCCTGCCGTTCTACACGAGCTGCCTGCTGATCACCGGCGACGAGGAGTACATCCGCTCCGGCGAGGCGGGCCGCCACTACGTCATCCTCAAGCCGTTCGAGCCCGCCCGGGTCACCCGGATCGTCCTGGAGCTCGCGCGCCTCGCCCGCGCGAGGCGGTCCGCGGACGCCGGCGCGGGCGCCTCCTCGGCGCGCGAGGCCGCCGCGCCCGCCTCGAAGACGAGGAGGGCCGCGCCGTCGCTCAGGCCGCGGGAGGCCCAGGACGCGCCGGCGTCCTCGCAGCGCGAGCGGGTGAGCTCGTACCCGCCCCCGTCCTCCCGCGCGGCGTCGAGCTACCTGGACACGGTGCGGGTCGGAGACGCTGGGCTCCCGGCCCGGACCCTCAAGTGATCGCCCGCGGCGGCGAACGCGGCACCCGAGGAGGCCATCCCCCACGATGACGAGCCGAGATCCGCTCGGCGCGGTGGAGCAGACCGCGACGGCCGAGGAGATCGTGGCCACGCTGCGCCACGATCTGCGCAATTGCTTCGGGACGATCCGCAATGCGGCGTTCTTCATCCGGCGCAAGGTCGCCCGGGAGCAGGCCTTTCGGGACGACCCGCGGGTGGAGCAGTTCCTCGACGTCATCGACGAGGAGGCGATCGCGGCGAGCGCGCTCGTCGACGGCGCCGTCGACGCGAACCCGAGCCTCAGGCGGCGGCCGGTGAGCGCGAGCGCCCGCGAGTGTGTCCTCACGGCGGCGGCCTGCGCGCGCATCGCCGAGCCGGGGATCCGCGTCGACGTCGACGCGGCGGAGGGCGTGGTCGAGCTCGATCCGGCCGAGCTCGCCCTGGCGGTCCGGTGCCTCGTCGAGAACGCGGCGGAGTCGATGCCCGGGGGCGGGGTGGTCACGCTGCGCGGGAGCGTGGTGGGCGCGCGTTACCGCATCGAGGTCGGCGACGCGGGGACGGGCGTGCCCGAGGAGGAGCGGGAGGCGATCACGCGCCCGTTCTACACCACCAAGCCGGGCCGCCTCGGCCTCGGGCTCAACATCGCCGGGCGCGTGGCGCGCCGCTATTTCGGGGCGCTCACCCTCGGCCGCGGCGCGCCCTCGGGCACGCTGGCCTGCATCGAGCTGCCCCTCGCTCCAGCGCCCGAGCCGCCCGGCGCGGGCGCCGAGGAGCGGCTGTGACGGCGCGCGCGGCCGAGGCGCCGCGATGAGCATCCGGGCCGCCCTCTCGCTGATCTTCGCCGTGGCCGCGGCCGTCGTGCTGCTCGCGACCGGCGCGCTCCACGTCACGTCCGCCAGCATGACGCGGCTCCAGCGGCGCGCCGAGCTGTCGTACGAGGATCTCACCCGCCATGTCACGCTCGCCAACCACGCCGGCCGCTACATGCGGGAAGCCGCGGAGATCTCCCTCGGCGGCGGCGACACCGAGGAGCTCCATTACCTGGCCGGGCTCGTCGCGCGGGACCTGGCCGCGGCGGAGGCGCTCGAGCGGACGCGGGAGCCGCTTGAGCGGGCGCGGGAGCCGTTCGAGCGGGCGTGGGAGCCGCTCGAGCGGGCGCTGATCGAGGGCGAGCGCGCCCCCGAGGCGCTGCGCGAGGCGCAGGAGGGCGACGAGCGCCTGCGCCGGATGCGCGCGAGCTTCGCGGCGATCGCCGGGGGTGTCGACCACGTGTCCCGCATGGCGAGCGCCGGGGATCTGGCGGCCTACCGGAGGTTCGTGGAGCGCCCCGAGGCCGAGTACGAGGAGGGGTTCGTGCCCCAGATCGACGCGGCCATCGCCGACGCGCGGCGCGACGTCGCGCGGAACGCGGAGGAGGCGGGCCGCGCAGGCGCCAGGATCAGGATCGCGAGCATCGCCCTGATGACGGCGGCGCTCGTGCTCCTCGTCGTCCTCCTCGGCGGGCTCCTGCGCTCGATGGCGCGCGGGTTCGGCGCGCTCGCGGAGTGCTCGCGGCGCATCGCCGGAGGCGACCTCGATTACCCGCTGCCCGACCTGGGAAAGCACGAGTTCGGGCGCATGGGCACGGCGCTCCGCCACATGGCCGAGAGCCTGCGCGAGGCCCAGGCGTCGAGCGTGCGCGTCGAGCGGCTCGCGGCGATAGGGCAGCTCGCGGCGAGCGTCGGGCACGAGCTCCGCAACCCGCTCGGCGCCATCCGGAACGCGACGCACTACCTCAAGAAGCGCCTCGCCGGGACCGACGTCGGCGCGGAGCCGCGCGTCGCCCGGTTCCTCGGTCTGATGGAGAAGGAGCTGCTCTCGTGCAACCGGATCATCGGCGATCTCCTGGACTTCGCGCGTGAGCGCAGGCTCCGCCGCACCGCCTGCCCGCTCGCGCCCCTGGTGGACGACGCCATGTCGGTCGTCGCGCCGCCCGCGCACGTGCGCCTGGAGAACCTCGTGCCGGCGGCGCTGCCGGTGCCGAGCCTCGACAAGGACCAGTTCCGGCAGGTGCTCGTGAACCTGATCCAGAATGCGGCCGAGGCGATCCCGGTCGAACGCGAAGGGTGGGTGCGTGTGGTTGGACGTGTATGTGACGAGGCCGTGAGCCTCGTGGTGGCCGACAACGGGGAGGGGATCGAGGAGGAGCACCTCGCGAAGATCTTCGAGCCGCTCTTCAGCACGAAGCTGAAGGGGACGGGCCTCGGGCTCGCCATCACCGCCGGGATCGTCCGCCTGCACGGCGGCACGATCGCGGTGGAGAGCGCGCCCGGCGCGGGGACGACGTTCACCATCCGGTTACCGCGCGCCGCGGCGCCGGAGGTACACTCCTCCGTGCAGCCCGCGTGACAGCGGAGGGAGACGGCCGTCGATGCAAGGGACCGGACCGGTGCTCGTGGTGGACGACGAGGAAGGGATGCGCGCCACGCTCGCCGCGAACCTCGAGCTCGAGGGGTATGAGGTCGTCGAGGCGCGGGACGGGGCGCACGCGCTCGAGCTCGTGAGGCAGCGGCGCTTCGCGCTCGTGCTGAGCGACGTGAGGATGCCCGGCCTCGACGGCGTCGCGACGTTCCGGGAGATCAAGCGGCTCCAGCCGGAGCTCACGGTGGTGCTGATGACCGGCTTCGCGCGCGAGCAGCTCATCGAGCAGGGCATCGGCGAGGGCGTCTATGCGGTCATCTACAAGCCCTTCTCGATGGAGCACCTCATGCGGATCATCGCGCGGGCCCTCTCCTCGCGCGGCGTGCTCGTGGTGGACGATCTCCCCGCGGTCGCGGAGTCGATCGTCGCGGGGCTCAAGGCGGCCGGGCTGCGCGCGGAGGCCGTGTACGACGGGCACACGGCCATCCAGCGCGCGCGGGACGCGGCGGTCGACGTGTGCGTGCTCGACCTCCGGATGCCGTCGCTGGACGGCGTGAGGACCCACGAGCAGATCCGGCGGCTGAGCCGCCAGATCACGGTGATCGCGATGACCGGCCACGCGACGCCGGAGATGATCCACGCGTTCACGAGCCAGGGCGGGTACGCCTGCCTCCACAAACCGTTCGAGGTGCGCGAGCTGATGCACACGATCGCGCGCGCCCGGAGCGACCCGGGGACGTGCTGAGGGCCGGGGGACATGGCGCCGGGGAGGGGCGGGCGCTGCGCCCTGCCTGGCCGCGACCGCGCCGGCCGCGCGGGCGGAGGAGGGCGGCGTGAGCGTGACCGTGCTCCTCGTCGACGACGACGCGTCGTCCCGGTTCGTGCTCGCGACGCTCCTGGAGGACGAGGGCTTCCAGGTGGAGGAGGCCGGCTCGTTCGCCGAGGCCGGGCGGAAGATCGCGGCGGAGGGCGCGCGGTACGACCTCGCGTTGCTCGATCAGAACCTCGGCGACGGCCACGGCACCGATCTCGTGGCGGTGCTGCGGGCGCGCCTGCCGCGCGCGAAGGCGGTGCTGATCAGCGGCAGCGGCGACGAGGCCCTCGGCGATGCGCCCCCGCCGGACGCGGTGCTCTCGAAGGGGATCGGCTTTCCGGATCTGCTCGATCGGATCCGGCAGCTGCTCGGCTGACGCGCGTAGGCGCCGTGCGCTCCGACGCCGCGCGGGCTCGCGCAGATGGCCGCACGCGCGGCGTCAGGCGACGCCGAGCAGGGCCTTGCCCACGATGTCGCGGATCGCGGGGCCGGACAGGGCCATGATGGGGCCGCTCATCGCGTCGCGCAGGTGGCGCTCGATGGGGCGGCTGCGCATGTACCCGGCGCCGCCGGCGATCTCCAGGGCCGAGGTGGCGATGGCCACCGCGGCCTCGTTGGCCACCACCTTGGATTGCAGCTGCAGGAGGCCGTAGCTCGGGTCGCCCGCGTCCAGGGCGGCGGCGGTGCGCATGGCGAGGGCGCGCGCGGCCTCGAGGCGCAGGCTCATGTCGGCCACGGCGAACTGCACCCATTGCAGCTCGGCGATGGGCCGGTCGCCCGGCGGCAGGACCCGCTCCTTGGCGTAGGCCACGGCCGCGGCCATGGCGGCCTCGGCGATGCCAACGGAGAGCCAGCCGAGGCCGTTGGGGATGGGGTTGGGCGCCGTGGGATCGACCGCGAGCCGCCGCGACTCGCGCAGGAGCGTGCCCTGGAAGCGGACGATCTGGCTGCGCGTGGCCCGCATGCCGAGCGTGTCCCAGACGGGCTCGATGGCGATCGAGTCGTCCCTCTCGAGGAGGAAGAAGGCGGGCTGGCCGTCGCAGACCGCGGCCGTGAAGAAGAAGTCCGCGTGCTCGCACCCGGTGACGAAGCGCTTCTCGCCGGTCAGGCGATAGCCGCCCTCGGCCTTCTGGGCCACCTGGCGCGGCACGAGGAACATGTTGCCGCTGGTGGGCTCGGAGAGCGCGTTGCCGACCCACGCGCCGCGGCGGATCGCCTGCTCGAAGCGGGACCGCTCGCCGGGGTCGACGAGGGCGCGGTACACCGACATGGCGCCCTGGTGCATGAGCCACGCCGTGGCGAACGACGCGTCGCCCCGCGCGAGGATGGCGACGATGCGGCCGAAGGTGAGCCACGAGCAGGGCGCGCGGGCGGCGTCGTCGCCGGCGGCCCCGCCGAGCAGCGCTGTGTTGATCGGTGAGCGGATCGTGGCGGCCAGCCCCTCGATCGGGAAGGTGGCGTCCCGGTCGTGCCGGGCCGCGTGCTCGGCGAGGAGCGCCGAGATCCGCTCGGCCTCGGCGAGGAGCTCGTGGGCCTGACATGCGTCGTTCTTCTCTGCATTCATGATGAGGTCGTTCCTCTGTGGCTGCGAGGCATTGAGTTCGCCCGGCTGTCGACGAAGCCGGGTGGACGGAAGGTGGCGCCCCGGAGGTCCGCCGCGGCGGGCCCTCAGACCCGGCGCAGCCGCTCCGCCGCGCGCTCGAGCGTCTCGTCCCGCTTGGCGAAGCAGAACCGCAGGACGGGCCCGGGCTCCACGCCGGACAGGAACGGGGAGATCGGGATCGAGGCGACGCTGTGCTCGCGGATGAGGCGCAGCGCGAAATCGGCGTCTCGCTCCGTCGTGATCTCGGAATAGTCGACGAGCTGGAAATACGTGCCCTCGCACGGCAGGGGGCGCAGCCGCGAGCCCTCGATGAGCTTCAGGAACCGGTCGCGCTTTGCCTGGTAGAAGGGGGCGAGATCGGCGGCGAGCGGATCGCGCGCCACGACCTCGGCATACGCGTGCTGGATGGCGCCGTTCACCGCGAACGTCACGAACTGGTGCACCCGCTGGATCTCGGCCGAGAGCGCCTGCGGCGCCGCGCAATAGCCCACCTTCCAGCCGGTCGTGTGGTACGTCTTCCCGAACGAGCTGATGACCACGGAGCGGTCGGCCAGCTCCGGATACCGCGCGAGGCTCTCGTGCCGGCGCCCGTCGAAGAGGATGTGCTCGTACACCTCGTCACCGACGACGAGGGCGTCGGTCCCTTCCAGCACCCGCCCGAGCTCGCGCATGTCGTCGGCCGACAGCATCGTTCCGGTCGGGTTGTGCGGTGAGTTGATGAGCAGGAGCCGCGTGCGCGGGGTGATCGCGCGCCGCACCTCGTCCCAGTCGACGCGGTACTCCGGAAAGCGGAGCGTGACGAACACGGGCGTTCCGCCGTTCAGCTGCACGGCCGGCGCGTACGAGTCATAGCAGGGCTGGAACAGGATGACCTCGTCCCCGGGGCGGACGAACGCCGTGATCGTGCTGAAGATGCCCTCGGTGGCGCCCGAGGTGATCGTGATCTCGGTCGCCGGGTCGTAGCGGCGGCCATAGAGCCGCTCGATCTTCATCGCGAGCGCCTCGCGCAAGGCCAGCACGCCCTGCATGGGGGCATACTGGTTGTGGCCCGCGCGCATGTGGCGGGCGACGGCCTCCACCAGATCCGGCGCGCAGTCGAAATCCGGGAAGCCCTGCGAAAGGTTGATGGCGCCGTGCTCGTTCGCGAGCCGCGTCATCACCGTGAAGATGCTGACGCCGGTCGACGGCAGCTTCGATGGGAGCGCGGGCGTGGTCATGGCAGGTCCTATATCACCCCTTCAGCCCGGCCGTGCTTCCCGGCGGCGCGCCGCGGAGCGCGAGGGCCGCGACCGCCGCCCCCGAGACCAGCCTCGAGGCCGGCGCTCTGCCTGAGGCCGGGCACCGGCTTCGCGCCGGCGGGGCGCGCCCGTGATAGCGTGCCTGCCGCCGGCGCGGGGGGGCGGCGCTCCGTTCCTGTGCGCGCGGCGGAGAGAGAGGGGGACACCGTGCGGCTGAAGGACAAGATCGCGCTCATCACCGGGGCGAGCAGGGGAATCGGGAAGGCCAGCGCGCTCGCGCTGAGCCGGGAGGGGGCCGTCGTGGTCGGCGTGGCGCGCACCACGGACGATCTGGCCGCGCTCGAGCGCGAGCTCCGCGAGGCGGGCGGCCGCGGGCTGATGATCGAGGCCGACGTCACCCGCGCCGCGTCCGTCGCCGCGTGCGTGGAGCGGGCGGTCCGCGAGCTCGGGAGGGTCGACATCCTCGTCAACAACGCGGGCATCGGCGGATACCGGCCCTTCCTCGAGTGGTCGGAGGACGACTACGACCGCATCATGGCGACGAACGTGAAGGGGACATGGCTGTTCTGCCGCGAGGTGATCCCCCACATGCGCCGCCAGGGCGGCGGCCACATCATCAACGTCGCCAGCGTCGCCGGCCTGCAGGGCTATCCGAACGAGGCCATCTACTGCGCCTCCAAGTTCGCGCAGATGGGCCTGACCCAGGCGCTCGATCGCGAGTTCTGGCAGGACAACATCAAGGTGAGCGCCGTCTGTCCGGGCGGCGTCGAGACGCACTTCGCCCTCGGCGACGGGCGAACCGCCGGCTCGGAGCGCATGCGCGGCTTCTCCACGCCGGAGGACGTGGCCGAGGCCGTGGTGCTCGCCGCGCTGCCGCGGGACCGCTCGCGCATCGTGCAGATCGTCATGCGGCCGATGAACGAAGCCACGTAGCGCGCAGGCTCGCCGCGCGCGCCGCCGCGCGCGCTCAGACCGCGGCGCGCGGCCTCGCCAGCGTCTCCCATGCCGCCATCGCGCAGTCGACGATCGCCTGGAGCGCCTCGCGCGAGGCGCCGTCGCGAGCCTGCAGGGAGAGGCCCTGGAGCACGGTGGTGTAGAAGGCGGCGAGCGCCGCCGTGTCGGTGCCCACCGGCACGTCACCCTCGACGACGCCGCGATCCAGCCGGCTCCGGAGCGCGTCGAGCGCCGCCCGCCGGCACCCGGCGAGGTAGGCGCGCACGCGCTCGTTCTCCGGCGTGCCGAGCGTCGCGGCGAGCACGATCATGCAGCCGCTCGGCTTGCCCGGCGTCGCGTACCCCTCCACGTTGCCGCGCAGCATCGCCTCGACCGCCCTGCGCGCCGTCGGCTCGTCGCTCATGGCCCGGTTCGTCGCCGCGCCCTCGACCTCGCTGTAGAGCGCCACGGCCTCGCGAAACAGCGCCTCCTTGCAGCCGAACGCGGCGTAGAGGCTCGGCGAGTTGATGCCCATCGCGGCCGTGAGATCGCTGAGCGATGTGCCCTCGTAGCCCCGCTCCCAGAACACCTCCATCGCCCGCCGCAAGACGGCGTCCCGATCGAAGCTGCGAGGGCGACCCCGTCCGACCATCATCGAGACCTTTCTGTATTTCTGTGACGATCGATAAAAAACCGATTGACCACCGGTCACGGGACAACGTATATATTCTGTATCGATCTGTACAGAAAAGAGGTAGTGATGGCGGAGTTTGCAGGCAAGGTGGCGCTGGTGACCGGGGGCAGCCGTGGAATTGGCGCGGCGATCGTCAAGCGGCTGGCGCGGGGCGGGGCGGATGTGGCGCTGACGTACGTGAGCGCCGCGGACAAGGGGCGCTCGGTCATCGCCGACGTCGAGGCGGCGGGTCGGCGGGGGATGGCGATCGCGGCGGACACCGCGGATCCGGCTGCGATCGTCGCCGCGGTCGAGCGGACGGTGGCCGAGCTCGGCAGGCTGGACATCCTCGTCAACAACGCCGGTGTCGCCATCATGGCGCCGCTCGAGGCGGTGACGCTCGCGGACCTGGACAAGACGCTGGGGATCCATGTGCGGGGCGTCTTCCTCGCCTCGCAGGCCGCGGCGCGGCACATGGGCGCTGGCGGGCGCATCGTCAGCATCGGCAGCTGCCTCGCCGACCGGGTGCCGGGGCCGGGAATCACGCTGTACTCCATGAGCAAGACCGCGCTGGTCGGCCTCACGAAGGGCCTCGCCCGCGATCTCGGGCCGCGCGGTATCACCGCCAACCTCATCCAGCCCGGCCCGATCGACACGGACATGAACCCGGCCAACGGCGCTGGAGCGGACATGCAGCGGAGCATGCTCGCGCTCGGTCACTACGGCAGCACCGACGACATCGCCGCCACGGTCGCTCACCTTGCCGGCGAAGGCGGGCGCTTCATCACCGGAGCGACGATCACCATCGACGGCGGGTTCACGGCCTGAGGGGGCCGCGCGGCCCGCGCTGGGCGCCGGTCGCGCGGCCATCGTTGACTCCGAGCGCAGCCCGCCATGGCGCCGCCACCCGCCCGATGTGCATGACTCACGCGGGTATCCCGTAATTCGGCCTTCTCCTCGCTGGCACGCGATCTGCCGTGGGGGCCATGCATGGGAGACGCGGACATCACCTTGCGCCACCTCGCCCGCAGGCGCCCCGGGGACCTGGCGCGCGCCTTCGTCCCGGAGGGCCATCGCACCGAGGTCGTCGGCTGGGTGGACAGCCAGGTCACGAACATCGAGCGCCGCCTCGACAAGGCGCTGCGCCTGCAGGTCGACGGCGAGCCGCGGGTGCTGCATGTCGAGTTCTGCTTTGCGCTCCGTGACGACATACCGGATCGCGTCCTCGAATACCTCGGCTTCCTCTTCGCCGCGCTCCGCCTCGAAGCCCCCGGTGAGCCTGTGCCGCCGATCGAGAGCGTCGTCGTGGTTCTCTCGGGCAGGAAGCGGCGCTTGCGCGCGACGGGCCAGCGCTCTACCGCGTGGCCGGGTCGGCCGTTCAGCGGGACGCACTTCCGCGTGGACGCCGTCTACCAGCGCACGGTCGCGGAGCTCCGGGCGCGCGGCAGCGTGCTCTGGCTGGTGTTCACCCCGCTGGCGCGGGACGCGACCGCGGCGGCGCTGCGGGAGGTCGTCGCAGAGATCCACGCGGGGGCAAAGGCCGCGGCGGAGCGGGCCGAGCTGTACACGGCGCTCCTGGTGATGGCCGCCATCGATCCCTGGGGCATAATCTGCGGAAGGAGCTCGTCGACATGGTGGAGGACAAGGAAGAGGGGCTGCTCCGGCGCACGCCGATTATCGGAGAGATGATCATCGAGGCCGAGCGACGAGGCGAGCTGCGGGGCGAGCAGCGAGGCGAGCTTCGTGGCGAAGAACGAGCGCAGGAGGCGATTGCAGAGCTGCTCGGCCGCCTCTTCGCGCGGCGGATCGGGCGACGGCCGACGGCTGACGAAGCGCGTTCGATCCTCGAGCGAGCCCGCGCGAACGGCCCGGGTGAGGTCACGGATGCCTTGCTCGATCTCGAGGGCGAGGCGCTGGTTCGCTGGCTCGCGGAGCCGATTCGACGCTCGTGAGCTCCCGCGAGAGGCGCGGAGACCGGGCGCGTGGTCGTCGAGCGTCGCCCCGCTCGGGACGACGCGTATCAGGCCGGCCGCGCCACCCTCAGAGCGACTCCAGGTAAGCGACCAGGGCGCGCCTATCACCGGCCGACAGGTGGGCCGTGTGGCCCATGGAGCCGTCCACCCCCTCGACCAGCGCGAGCAGCGTCGGGTAGCGGCCGTCGTGGTAGTACGGCGCGGACCGGCCGACGAAGCGCAGCGAGGGTGTCTCGAAGGAGCGCTCCGTCTCGAAGCGCGTCGCGCTCCGCACGTCGTGCCGCGCGCCGTCGGTGGTCAGCTCGTCGCCGACATGGCAGCTCGAGCAGCCCGCCTCGCTGGCGTGGAAGACCTCCTCGCCGCGCGCGGCGAGGGCCGCGCGGGCGCCGGCCGCCGCGGCTGCCGGCTCTGCGGCTGCCGGCTCTGCGGCTGCCGGCTCTGCGGCTGCCGGCTCTGCGGCCGCCGCTTCTGCGGCGCCGGCCGGCGCCGCCACGAGCGCGGCGCGCTCCTCGGCCGTGAGGACCGCCGCCTCGGCGGGCGGATCCATGCCGCGGAGGTAAGCGAAGATGGCGTCGCGCTCCTTCGCGCCCAGGCCGGTGCCCGCGAGCCGGGACATGGTGCGGGCGAAGTGGCTCTCCAGGTCCTTCTTGCCGCCCTCCCAGCCGTACGGCGCGGTGCCGTCGAGCCGCCCCATGAGCATCGGCGTCTGGCGCGGGCCCTCCGGCGTCGACCAGGTGAGCGCGTCGTCGCGGCCGTCCGGGTGGCAGCTGGCGCAGGCGCGGCCGTCGAACGCGACGCGACGGCCGCCGGCCGCGTGGAAGAGCCGCTGGCCCTCCGCGCGCTGCTCGTCGAGGCGCGACGCGCGGGGCAGGGCGATGACCGGCAGCTCACCCGCGAGCTCCTTGCCGACGGCGCCGATCGCGGTCGGCCCCGGGTCGCGCGCGGCGGGAAGGATCGTCAGCGCGCCGTCGAAGCGGGAGAAGACCACGGCGCGCCGGCGCGCTCCGTCGACCGCGATGGCGGTGGGCCCGGCGCCCACGCGGGCGCGGAAGAGCTCGCGATCCCGCACCGATCCGGGCCGCGGCGGCTTGCCGGGGAGCTGGGCGCGGGCGTCGTAGGCGATCACCTCGTCGTGGCCGAGGCACGCGACGAGCAGGACCTCGTCCCCGGGCTCGATCGCTGCCGCCCGCGGGAGCCGGCAGCCACGGAGCCCGAGGTGGGCCGAGACCGGCGGGACGTCCGCTCGTTCGCCCATCGCGTCGACGACCGCGATGTGCTCGATCACGGTGTGGACGAGCGCGCTGCCGTAACCGCCGCCGCCCGTCGCGGGCCCCGGATCGACGAGCGCGATGGGCGCGAAGACCGCGCCGCTCGACGCGCGCGCCAGCGCGAAGCCCTGGGAGCCGCGGCGATCCACGTTCACCGTCGGGCGGCGCATCAGGAACGGCGTCCCGTCCTCGAAATCGAAGGGCACTTTCCGCGAGGGCCCGCTCGAGCTGCGGGGGAAAGGCTTGGCGAGCTTCGACGTCGATCTCGGGGCGCGCCGCTCCACCCCGTCGGTCGACAGCTCCCGCGCGCCGGTCGGCGCGCCGCCTTCGCCGAGCGTCACGACGCTGATGCGGCCGCCGACCGCGTGGGAGACGAACGCGCGCCGGCCGTCGCTTGACGCGACGACCGCGCTGGGATCCCGGGCGAGCGGGAGCTCCCCGGTGCGCCGGAGGTCGGCGGTCGCGAGGCTGGTGAGCGCGTGGCCCCAGCGGCTCGCGACGAGCAGCGTGGCGCGGTCCGGCGTCATCGCGAGGCCCACCGGCTCGCTCGCCACGGGCACCAGGCACCTTCGCTCGAGCGGGGCGGCAGGGCCCACCGGCTCCAGCACCTCGAGCAGGGCGCGGTCGCGCAGCGAGGCCACGACGCGGCCGTCGCCCAGCACGATCACCTGGGCGGGCCGGCCCGCGAGCGGCGTGCGCGCGAGCGCGGCGCGTGCGTCGATGTCGACGGTGTGGAGGGCAGCGTCGTCTTCGTCGGCGACGAAGGCGAGGGTGCGCCCGCCGAGCTCCGCGAGGGCGACGCCGGAGCCGGCGTGGGTCGCGTCGAGGGGCGTGGGCGCGGCGCCCACCGCGCGCCGGGCGCAGAGGGGCGGCGGCGGCGCCTCCGCCGCGGCAGGGGGGCTGGGCGGCGGCGCCGGGGCCGGGTCGCGCGGGGAGGGGGCGCAGGCGAGGGCGAGGAGGGCGAGGGCGGTCGGAGCGGCGGCTCTCATGCCTGGACCATCGGCCCGGCGGGCGAGAGTGTGACCGAGGCGTCGCCGCGGGGTCGTCGCTCGCCTGGCCTGGCCGGGCCGGGCTGGAGCGCCGGACAGGCGGGGGTGAGCCGGCCTGCTCTCGCGGATGGGCCGGAGGCCGGCGAGATCGCTGCTAGGAAGCGCGTTCGATAGAGCAGGTGAGCGCGCGCAGATCCTGGATCCGGGGACCTGGGTGACCGATTGGGATGCTGCCTGGGACGCTTGACAGCGCGGGTTCGACGTCCGGTACGCTGCCTCTCCACGATGCGTGGGAGCGGCACGACGGGGCAGGGTTGGAGCTCAAGGCGCTCCACGCGTCGGACCCGCATCGACACAGGACGGTTCCCGGATCGGAGAAGCTAGCATGTCAGATGCTCTAGGAGAGCTCGTCAAGCCCGTCATCGTCGGCCGTTCCAGCTCGCACTTCACGCGGGTCACGCGGATCTTCGCCGCGGAGATGGGGGTCGACTGTTCGCTCGAGGTCGTGCGGGACCTCATGTCGTCCAACGCGGCGGACTACGGGGGCAACCCCGCGCTCAAGATGCCGGCTCTCCGGACGCGCCATGGGGTGTGGTTCGGCGCGCTCAATATCTGCCGCGAGCTGTCGCGGCGGTCGAAGCGCGCGGTCCGCACGGTATGGCCGGAGGACCTCGACCAACCCCTTCTCGCGAACGCCCAGGAGCTCGTCGTTCATGCGATGGCGACGGAGGTCGCGCTGATCATGGCCGGCGCCGCCGGCGCCGCCGGCGGAAGCGCGCACCACGCCAAGCAGCGAAAGAGCCTTGTCGACACCATGTCATGGCTGGAGGACAACGCGAGTCACGCGCTCGCCGCGCTCCCGTCGGACCGGGATCTGAGCTACCTGGAGGTCGCGCTGTTCTGCCTCGTCACGCATCTGGAGTTCCGGCGCGTCCTGCCGACAGAGCCCTATCCGGCGCTGAACGGCTTCTGTCGAGAGTTCGCGGCGCGGGCGTCCGCCGGCGAGACCACCTACCGGTTCGACCCCTGAGCGCAGCCCGCCATGGCGCCGCCACCCGACCGACGCGCATACCTCATGCGGGAAGCCCGTGATTTCGGCCTCCTCCTCCCTGGCATGCGATCTGCCGGGGACGCCACGCATGGGAGACGCCGACATCACCTTGCGCCACCTCGCCCGGAGGAGGCCCGTGGACCTGGTGCGCGCCTTCGTCCCCGAGGGCCATTGCACCGAGGTCCTCGGCTGGATCGATAGCCAGGTCACGACCAGTTCGCCCCCCTCGCGCGGAACGCGACCGCGGCGGCGCTGCGGGACGTCGTCGCGGAGATCCACGCGGGGGCGGCGCCCGCTCAGATGCCGTGGCCGAGCTCCACGCCGAGGACCCCGCTGAACCCGAGGTAATCGTCTCGCACCACCGTGTCGAAGCCGGGGACCGCCGTGAAGCTCGCGCCCACGTAGGGCCTGAACCACGACGCGTCGTCCGGCTGGTACCCGAGGCGCAGCCCCGTATCGACGACCAAGCCGAGGGAGGAGTCCTTGCCCGCGAAGAGCTCGTCCTCCCACGCGCTCACGCGGCGCCCGTCGGGCGTCTTGCGATCGTTCCCCTGCAAGTAGAAGCCGAACCCGCCGTAGCCGACCGTGATCGGGATCTGGACCGTCAGCGCTTGCGCGAAGGGCAGCCGGAACGAGAGCCCCACGTGCGCGCCCAGCATGGATCCGTCGGACTTGAGCTCGAGCGTGCGTTGCCCCTTGTAGGTCTGCCCTCCGGGCAGCGCGACCTCGAAGGTGGCCGGATTCATGGGCCCCGGCCGCCCGAGCCCACCCAGGCCGAGGCGCACCAGGCCGTTGGCGAAGGTCACGCCGGCGGCGAACGCCGGCCCGTGCGACACGTGTCCTCCCAGGCCCATCACGCGCCACTCGAGGTCGACGAAGCCGCCTACCGGGACGTCCGGCGCGGGCCGGCGCGCGCCGCGCGCGTCCGCAGCCCCGGGCGGCCCGGCATCGAAGGCGCCCGCGCCGGCGCGCTCGGCGGCACCGGACCGGGCGTCCGGAGCCTGCGCGTCGGCCCGCGCGGCCCCGAGCAGGAGCGCGAGGCACGCGCTCGACGCGAGCGTCATGAGGTGAAGGCGGTGGCCGCGGCGGTCAGTGAGCGACACGGGAGCCTCCTTGTCCGAAAGCGAAGCGCGCTCCGAAGGCGCCCTCGAGCAGGAACTTGCCGTTGTCGCCGTTGAATCCAAAGCTGCCTCCCGCGCTGGCGTCGAGGGTGAGGAGAACGTGCTCGGACACGGCGTAGCCGGCGCCCGCCGTCAGGACCTGCGCCAGGTCGGCCAGCTCCGTGGTGGGATCGAGCTCCAGCTCGAAGCCGACGGCGGCCCCGGCGCGGAGCAGCCACGCCTCGCCGAGCGCGACGTGAGCGACCATCGATAGCTCGTTGATGTGCCGGAGCGCCGACGCGGGTGCGTCGCCGCCTCCCCCGGAGCTGCCTCCCCCGTTGCCGCCTCCGACATCCCGGAGCGCCAGGAACCCCGTCCTGAGGCGCAGATCGAGCTCGAGCGGGCCGTGCGTCACGAGCGGCATCAGGAAGACCGCAGCGCCCGAGGCGCCGCTCGCGCCTGGCACCGTTCGCCCCCCCATGTACGCTCGCTCGAGGGCCCAGAAGGAGGCAGCGGCTCCGAGCTGCGCCCCACCCGCGAGGCGCACGCGGCCGTCGAGCTCCAGGCCGCCGCCCGTGTCCCTGCCCACGAGGCGTGATCCGAGGACGAGGCGAGCCTCCGCGGGCCCCGGACCCGCGGAATCGGCGTCGCGGGGCGCGACCTCCGGCGGCGGGGATGCCGCCGTGGCCTCGGCTGCGCGGGCGCCCAGAGGCGGCAGCAGCGCGCTCAAGAACGCGAGGAGGCGGAGCAGACGGCCCCGCCTCGGCCCATCGAACGTGCGGCGTACGAGCATGCACGCAGGATGGTCAGCGCCCGCTCATGCCGGTAGCGATAGAATGCGGCTTACAGTTATTTCAATTCAGAATAAATTGAGCCATGGATCGGTTCCTCGCGCTGCGCGTGTTCTGCAAGGTGGCGGACAGCGGCAGCTTCTCGCGGGCGGCGCGCGAGCTCTCCATGACGCAATCGGCCGCGAGCCGCGGGATCGCCGATCTGGAGTCGCGGCTGGGCATCCGGCTGTTCGAGCGCACCACCCGGCGCGTCGCGCTCACCCTGGAGGGGCGCGCGTACTACGAGCAGATCGACGAGCACGTGCGCGCGCTCGAGGACGCGGAGCTCCGCGCCGCCGCCGGCTTCGGGGACCTCGCGGGCCGCGTGAAGCTCTCGGCGCCCGGGGCGCTCGGCCGCCGCCTCCTCTTGCCGGAGCTCGTTCGGATCATGCATGAATCGCCGGGGCTCGTCGTGGACGCCGCGCTCACCGATCAGCGGGTCGACCTCGTGGCAGGCGCGTTCGATTTCGCGCTTCGCGTCGGCGTCCGCAGCGAGCCGTCGTTCATCGAGCGAACGCTGGGGACCTCGCCCCAGTGGCTCGTCGGCAGCGCCGGCCTGTTCGCGGGCAAGCCGGCGCCGACATCCATGTCGGAGCTCGCCGCGGTGCGGGTCGTGGCGAGCGGCGGGGTGCGCGAGCTCGAGAAGCTGGGGCTCACCGTCAGGCTCACGACCGACGACATCGAGACGAACCTCAGGGCCGTGGAGGCAGGGCTCGGCGTGAGCGTGCTCCCGCGCTGGCTGGTCGCGCGCCGGGTCCAGGAGGGGCGCTTGATCCGGCTCCTGCCCAGGCTCCCGCTGCCGAGCCCGCCCCTCGTCGTCGTCTACCCCCGGCGGCTCCGGCGCGTGGCGCGCCAGGTGCTGGAGCGGCTGGAGCGGCACCTCCAGAAGGAGCTCACCTCCGACGGATGAGCGCCCGCCGGGAAGGGCCGACGCTCACAGCGGGTGCGCGCGGTGCTCGAGCCGCTCGCGGAGAGCCTGCGCGCGTGGCGCCCGCCGAAGGCGAGGGGCGCTCGGCGCTGACGGCGTCGCGCGCCCGCGGGCTGGGCTATGTTCGATGGCGATGACCGCCGCCGCACACGCCCTGCCCAGAGGCCCCTCTCTGCGGATCGTCTGCGTGAACGACGTGTACTTGCTCGACAACCTGCCGCGCCTCGCGACGCTCGTGCGGCGCCACGCCGCCGCGCCCGCGGATCGCTTCCTTGTGGTGATGGCCGGCGACTTCCTCGCGCCGAGCCTGCTGTCGAGCCTCGATCACGGCAGGGGCATGGTCGACTGCATGAACGCGCTGCCGATCACCCACACCATCTTCGGCAACCACGAGGCCGACGTCGAGCTGCCGGAGCTCAGGGCGCGGGTGCAGGAGTTCCAGGGCACGTGGCTCAACACCAACATGCCCTCGTTCGCCCCGGCGCTGCCGACGCACGAGATCCTCGACGTCTCGAGCCCCGGCGGGCGCGCTGTCCGGATCGGCCTCCTCGGCCTGCTCGTGCACGTGAAGGGCCTGTACCGGCGGGATGCGTTCGGGGGGATCGACATCGAGCCGGCGAACGAGGCGGCCCTCCGCTGGACCCGCCGGCTCCTCCGCGACGAGGGGTGCGCGTGCGTGATCCCGATCACGCACCAGAGCCGCGACCAGGACCTCGAGCTCGCGCGGGCGCAGCGCGATCCGCGCTTTCCCGTGATCCTCGGCGGCCACGAGCACGAGGTGATCCTCGACGACGTGGACGGCTGCTGGGTCGTGAAGGCCGGCACGGACGCGGAGAGCGCCGCCATCATCGACCTCGTGTGGCCGGCCATGGCGCCGCCTGCCGGGGTGCCCGACCTGCCCGCGGTCACCGTCCGGATCGAGGAGGTCGGCGCCCACCCCGAGGATCCGGCGATGCGCGCGCGCGTCGACCGCCACATGCAGATCGTGCGCGACCTCGACGCGGCCACCCTCCTCCGGCTCCCGCCGGGGAGCGAGCTCTCGTCCGTCGGGACGCGGGTCCAGCAGACGTCGCTCGGCGCGCTGCTCTGCTCGCGGATCCGCGACGCCTTCGGGGCGGACGGGTGCCTCTTCAACGGCGGCGGCATCCGCGGTGGTCGCGCGTACCGGGAGCGCTTCACCTACGGGGATCTCAAGGCCGAGGTGCCCTTCAGCAACGAGGTGGTCGTGACCCTCCTGCCTGGCCGCGTCGTCCGCGAGGCCGTCGCCGCGTCGCGGTCGCGCGCCCCCGCCCAGCACGGCGGTTACCTCCAGATCGACGACCGGATGGCGACGGACGCCCGAGGCGTCCTGAGCGCGATCGACGGCCTCCCGCTGGTCGACGAGCGCGAGTACCGGATCGCCCTCCCGCGCGGGCTCCTCGGCGGCATGGATGACATCGCGCCGCTTGTCCGCTTCGCCGAGGAGCGCCCGGAGAAGGTGCCGCCGGCGGACAGCGGGCGCGATCCGAAGCTCGTCCTTGTGGAGTCGTTCGCCGCGGACCTCGTCCGCCAGCTCGGGGCGTTCGAGGCGATCGACGCCGACGGGGACGGCCGCGTCTCGGCCGAGGAGCTCAGGGCCGCCGCGTCGAGGGCGAGCTCCGAGACGCCGTCCGAGGTGGTCGTCGGCGAGATGATGAAGGCGCTCGACCGCGACGGCGACAAGCGCGTGACGCGCGGCGAGGTCGACGCGCTGTCCTCCCCGCCGGGCGCGGGCGCGGGGGGGCGCGATCGATCCGAGCCGTGAGGGGATTTCCCTCCATTCTCCTCTTTTCTTGGCGCCATGGGGGTCATCGCGGTTCGCGCTCCTTCCCACTTCCCACTTCCCACTTCCCACTTCCCGCGATCGCGCCAGGGCGATCGGCCGCTCACGGCGCGCTCGGCGTGGCCCACTCGACGAGCTCGATGACGACGCCGTTGGGATCCGTCACCTGGAACAGGCGCTCGCCCCACGGCTCCTCCCGCAGCGGCATGGTGATCTCGACCCCCTCGCTGCGCAGGCGGGCCTCCCCTCATGGCCAAATACGAGCACGAGCTCCAGGCGCTCGACGGGCTAGGGCTCGATGACGTCGAAATGGACGCTGCCCTGACGTTCCTGCTCGGCTTCGTGGAGTCCTGCGCGCGCGCGGCCACGAGCGCGCGCGCCTCGCAGCGCGAGAGCGCGATGAGCGACGAGCAATGGTGGGCCGAGAACGCGCCCCTGCTCGCGAGGGTCTTCGACGCCGCGAAATACCCCACCGCCGCACGCGTCGGCGCCGCCGCAGGCGCGGCCCAACGCGGGGCCTACAGCGCGGCTCACGCGTACACGTTCGGCCTGGAGCGGCTCCTCGACGGGCTCGGCGCCCTCATCGACGCGCGCGCGAAGCACAAGCCGAGGCCGAGCGCCGGAGCGCCGCGGAGGGCGCGGCGATGAGCGTCATTGGTGTCGCTCAGGGGTGAGCCTGCGCCTCTCGCTCACCGCGAGCGGCGCAGGCCGTCCGGCACCGCGCGCACCGCGCTCTGGATGGCGGCCCGGAGAGCGTCGCGCTGGGCGCGCTCGTCGGCCGCCGCGCTGTCCTCGACCCGCGCGCGGCCCTCGACCACGAAGAGGATGTTGCCCGTGTCGAGCTCGCGCACGGCCGCCGACACCACGCAGGCCGCCGTCAGGGTTCGCTCCCCGGTGCGCTTCGTGTCGAGGCGCACCACGGTGGCGGCGACCCCGTAGCGGCGGGTGAGCCGGAGCGGGCTCCAGTCGATCGCCGAGATCTCGGCGGACGCGTCCTGCCTCAGGAGAGGGACCACGTCACCGAGCCGCGTGGCGGCGGGATGCACGCGGCTCCGCGTCTCGGCGAGCGTGACGCCGGCGCGGGCGCGCGGCGCCTCGGCGACGCCGCTCCGCGGGTCCGGACGGGCGTCAGCGGAGAGCGTGAGTAGCGCGACGGCGAGCGCCCAGCGTCCGAGCTGCATCATCGATCCCGACCACCTCGATCGGAGGGGCTATCAGGATGCGCGAGGATGGCCAACAAACCACCCGTCCAGCGCTCGCCGGTGTGCAGAGAGGGTCAGTCGATCCCGGTCTTCCCCGCGATCCAGTAGGCCTTGGCGCGCACCTCCCGCACCCCGGCCGCCCGGAGCACCTCCCGGGCCCGCTGGACCCACGCGCCGCCGCCGCAGGCCACCGCCGTGGCGACGCCCGCCGCGCGCTCGCGGAGCAAAGTGGCGGCCTCCTCGTCGGACCTCGCAAGGTCCACGGAGACGTCGAGCGATCGCGCCGCCGCCTCCGCCGCGGGGACGTTCGTCACCCGGAGGACGGCGTGGGCGCCGAGGCGGCGCGCCGAGGCCGCCACGCCGAGCGAGGTCTCGTCGCCGGTCAGGAGGCCCACGCCTCCCAGACGGAGGGAGCGTTGCGGGCCGACGAACCGCACGACGTCGCCCGGGCGGACGGCCTCCGTCCACCGCGCGCCCGGCGCGCTCCCGTGCGCGTGGAGGAGCAGCGTGGTCCGACCCTCCGCCCAGTCGATCGGGGTGTACGTCCGCACGTCGTTCGAGGGGAGGAGCACCTGGATCTTGTCGCCGGGCTGCCAGGTGCGCGCGCGCAGCCCCTCGCCCTCGAGCACCACGCGCCGGTAGAGCGGGTGGGGCGTGCCCACGGCCTGCACCTTCGCCTCGGTCAGCACCAGCCCGCCGAGGAGCCCGAGCAAGCGACCTTTTCCGGATGCCATGGGGGTCAGCGTAGTCAGGGCGACCGCGCCGCTGCGTGAAAAAGCGTGAAGGCTGCCTGGCGTGTGCCAGGGCAGCAGGGCTGCCGCTCCTACCAGGGTGGTTGCGACGGCCAGCGGCGCAGCCGGCGCGCCGCTGCGAGCCCCGTGGTGCAGGATGGGGAACCCCATGGCATCCATGCTGGCGAGCGCTGGGCGGGGCACGGCGGCGCGCATCGCGCCGTCGCGAAAGCGATGCTGCTCGGGCTCTTGCGGAGCCCCCTGTCAGATCTGACAGCTGGTCGAGCGCTGGCGTCTCCACTAGCCTCTGTCAGATGACCTCATCCTCCCATGGCATGAACCCCGCTCGACGGCGCTCTTACCTGGCTTTCGTTCCCGTGCTCACCCTCGGCCTGGTGGTGGCCTGCGGAGGCGACGACGACGGGTCGGGCGACTCGAGCTCAGGCTCGGGCGGATCGAGCCCGAGCCTCTCGGCGCTCGAAGAGCGCCTCGCCGCCTGTCCCGACCTCTCCCTGACGAGCGATCCCAGCGCGAGCGCCTGCCTGGTCGGCACCTACGAGGGGACCACGCCTTCGGGCGAGGCCTGCAGCCTCGAGCTCGGCGAGGCCGGCGCCTACGAGTTCACGAGCCCCTCGCTTTCTGTCTCGCACACCGCTCCCGACGACACGATCTTCGTCTTCGATCACACGTCGATCGGCGGCTTCGAGCAGCTCGCGTGGAAGGTGTCCGATCCGATCTCGATCGAGACCTGGTACGAGCTGGACTTCACGGCTCGCTTTGGCACCGGAGCGGACGAGGCAACCTCGAAGATCCAGATCGAGGTCACGGAGTATGGCGAGGACACGACCACGAGCGTCGTCTGCGTGGTCGACCT
This sequence comes from Sorangium sp. So ce302, assembly GCF_051530145.1. Lineage (GTDB taxonomy): Bacteria > Myxococcota_A > Polyangia > Polyangiales > Polyangiaceae > Sorangium > Sorangium cellulosum_B. Next base: position 12,831,060 of record NZ_CP150326.1, read on the forward strand.
GTGACGGCTCCCTCCGGCGGCAAGGACACGGACGCCGAGAGGACGCCTCAGGCGAACGTGCCCGCGTGATCGCGCCGAGTGCCGTCCACGGGACCCGGATCGAACGCGAACGGCGGGTACTGGTCGACCAGCGACGCATGATGGGCGAGGAGCCGCGCCTGCCACCGGAGCACGCCGCACTGGAAATCGTAGATGGCCGTCGGGACGCGCTCGGTGAAGAGGACCGCGACCGCCGAGACGAGCCACGCCAGATAGGCGACGCAGGAGAGCAGCGCGAGGACGATGGCCGAGGGGAGGCTCGTGAAGAGGCGCAGGAGCGCGCCCTTCGCTGTCGGCGCGCCGGTCGGATCGATGTCGAGGCGCGCGGTCTCGGCGGGGCGATCGAGCGGGAGCCTGTCGGTGAGCAGGAAGAGATAAGCGAACGCGGCCTGTAGCCACACGAGCGCGCGCGTCAGCCTCGGGCCGTCCTCGGCCAGGAACCGGGCCGATCCCTTCTGAGCCACCAGCGCGGCCGCCACGGCGGGCAGGGCCAAATAGACAAGCATCATGACGAACCCCACCGTGACGCCGGCAATCGAGAGCGCCGCGAGCAGGAGGACACGCGCGAGGAGCTGGACGCGATCGACTTTCCAGGGGCGCGTGACGGTGAAGGTGACAGGATACGATGTCATCTCGAGATCTCCCAGGTTCATGGCGCTTCACGCGCGCGCCGGGTAACTCCCCGCGATCTTCTTGGTGAATCGATGGAGCCGGTGGACGAAGCCCGCGTTCGGGAGGAACATCAGCGGGCACTCGCCCGCGACCACGCGGATCCCGAGCTCCTGACAGGCTTGCACGGCAGGCGCGCTCACTGCACCCTGACCGACCCCCCGGTGCAGCCACACGCGCTCGATGCCGGCAGCGGCGCACGCCCGCACGATCTGCTCGGTGACCTGGGACGGGGTCATCACGATCGCCCCCTCGACCGGGGGATCGATCGCGCCGACCTCGGCGTACGCTGCGCGGCCTTCGATCACGCCGCCCCCCGGGTTCACCGGAACGACGTCGTAACCCCGATCGATGAGCTCCCGCATCACCATCCGGCTGAAGTCCTTGTCGTCATGCGATGCGCCCACCAGGGCCACCCGCCGGTGGGAGAGGAATTCATTGACGTCTTCCATCCTGTTCCGCATTGGGGCCTCCCGCGCTCCGCTCGTGCGCTCGTCACGACCGATGATCGACGACGATCGACGATTGCACGGCTCGTGCCGGCCGACGCAGGCGCGGCGCAGGCCGGAGAGCCTGTCCTCTGCGGCGCAACACGTGCGCCTGCGGTGCAGGTCGTGCTGAGCCGCGCCGCGTGCCGCTGCCTCGAAGTCCCGGACAGCGGGGAGCGCTGCGACGGTCCCCCCTCCGGCGTCCGTGGTTCGCGCGCGCGTCGAAGAGCGCGACCCTCCGTCCGCCGAAGGTCCACGAGTGGAGCAGAATCAGCTCGACGTCTGTGGGGACGACCGAGTTACGGCGCGCTGCCGCGAGCCCCGTGGTGTAAGATGGGGATCCCCATGGCATCGAGGTTTGCGAGCGCCGGGCGGGTTACCGCGGCGCGGGTCGCGCCGTCGCGGGGGTTGACCCTGGACGTCATCTGCGCCGGTGAGGCCCTCTGGGATCTCGCGGCTCCGGGCGGGGCCTCGCTGCGCTTCCGGCCAGGCGGCGGGGCGGTGAACGCCGCGGTCGCGCTCGCGCGGAGCGGGCTGCGCGTGGGGCTCGCGGCCGCGCTCGGCGACGACGCCCCGGGTAGGGCGCTCCTGGCGAGGGTCGCGGCGGCCGGCGTCGACGTCGCGGGTGTGGCGCTGATCCCGGCCCGCCAGGGGCTCATCGTGCTGGAGGACACCGGCGGGGCGCGGCACATGGTCGCCCACCGCGCAGAGGACGATCTGCCCCTCTCGGTGCCCGAGGGGTGGGCGGCGCCGGTGCTGCTGCTCTCGGGGATCTCTCCGGCGCTCGCGCCGATCGCCGCGCTCTGCCGGGCCGCGCGGGCCGCGCGCCGCGCGGGCACCGTCGTCGTCGTCGACCTCAACGCGCGGTGGCGCCTCTGGGCCGGGCGCGATCCGCGCGTGCTCCACGCCCTGCTGCGCGAGGCCGACGTGGTGCGGTGCAGCGCGGCGGACCTCGCCGGGCTCGGCCTCGACGACGCCCAGGTGCGCGCCGCCATGCGGCCGAGCGCGACCCTGGTGCTCACCCAGGGCGCCGGCGCAGCCCGCGCCGCCGGCCCCTTCGGCGAGATCGCGCTCGCGCCGCCCGTCGTGGCCGAGACCCGCGCGGCCGGCGCGGGCGACGCGTTCACCGCCGCGATCTGCGCCGAGATCGCCCGCGCCGGCGACCACGGCCCGGAGCGCCCCGACCTCTGGACCCGCGCGATCCAGCGCGGTCACGCCGCGGCGAGCGCGAAGGTCGGCCGGCGTTGAGGCCGGGCTCCCCCGGCGTAGAGCCCGGTCACGGGCCCTTCGGCCCGCGCACCAGCGCCCCCGTCGCGGGCCCGCCGTCCCACGCGAGGCTGAAGTAGACGTTGGTCCCGTCCACGGCGACGCCCCACGGGTAGCTCAGGTTGCGCGCGTGCGTCGCGAGATCGCTCCCGTCGAGCCGCGCGCTCTGCACCTGGCCGTCGGCCTCCCGCGCGGTCGTCCAGAAGACGCGCGCGTCGTCGAACGCGAGCTGCGCGGGGATCTGCGGCAGATCCGGGACGACCCTGCGAAGCGGGCTTCCGGGCGAGAACGTGGCGATCCCGCGCCCCTCGATGAGCCACAGCGCGCCGCCGCGCGCCACGAGCGCGCGCGGGGCGACCAGCGCCTCGTGCAGCCTCTCCGGCGTGCTCGGCGGCGCCGCGTCGCGCGCCACCCGGTAGATCGCGCCGTCGGCCGCGCCGGTGCCCCGCGCGGTCACGTACACATGGCCGGCGTCGAGCGCCACCCCGCTGGCGGCGCCCGGGATGGCCGCGAGCATCACCTTCGCCGCGCCGGGCTCGGCGCCGAGCGGCAGCGTGAACAGCCCGCCGTCCTCGAACGCCGGCGGCGTCCCGGCCTCGACCCAGTAGAGCGCGCCCTGGTCGACCGCGAGCGCCGTGACGCCGCGGGCGTCGGGCGCGAGCTCGGTCACCTCGCCGCCGGCCTTCGGGACGGCCGCGAGGCCGCGCGCGTGCGCGAAGTACACAGCGGCCTCGCCGAGCGCGAGCGGGCCCGGGAGCTCCTGCTCCGGCGCGAGCGCCGCCGGCGTCCCGCCGCCCGGATCGAGGCGCATGACGCTCCCGTCCGGCGCGTCGCCCGAGCCCTGGTTCGTCCAGTAGAGCCCGGTCGCGTCCATCCAGAGGAACGTGGGCAGCCGGAGATCGCCGGCGAGCACGGCGGCGTCGCAGGTGCCGTTCCAGCAAGCGTCGGCGCAGGTCACGCCGCAGGCGCCGCAATGGCGCGGATCCTCCGCGACGAGGACCTCGCAGCCGTTGCCGCCGTCGCCGTCGCAGTCGGCTCGCCCGGCGTCGCACGCGAGGGTGCAGGCGCCCGCCGCGCAGAGCGTCGTCGCGCCGTCGCCGCCCGCGCAGCGCGCGCCGCACGCGCCGCAGCTCTCGACGCTCGTCAGCAGGGCGGCCTCGCAGCCGTTGTCGCTGTCGCCGTCGCAATCGGCGAAGCCTTCCGGGCAGAGATCCTCGCGCGGCGCCGTGGGCCCGGGCGGCGCGGCGCTCGGCGGTGAAGAGCAGGCGGCGAGCAGGAGCGCGCCGAGACCGAACAGTGCGTGACAGGGGTTCGAAGGCATCGGCGTCTCCTCAGAGGTTCGGGTGGACGACAGGCAGGAACGCCACGCACATCTCGTCGAGCGTCGACTCGCCGAGGACGATGTCCTGCGGCGCGGGCAGGCGCTCCTCGATGAGCTGCGCCGCGAGCGCCGGGTTCTCCGTTGTGTTGTCGTACGTGCAGCGCAGCTCGATCGTGTCGCCCGACCGCAGCGTGGGCAGCTCGTCGATCGGCGCGTCGTAGCTGTAGAGCCGCTGCCAGTTGTAGTCCCACGCCGGCGTCTGGACGAGGCACGCGCGGTTGGCCTCGCCGCCCCGCGGCTCGGCGCGGATCTGGTCGACCTTGAGGTCGACGCCGGCCCGGTGCATGTGGACGCCGGCGCCGTAGATCGAGATCTCGGGGATCGGGAAGTCGATGACGTACCGCATCCGCTCGACGTGCCCCCGGGCGCCGGCCGGGATCCGGAACTCGACGCTCCCGCGATCGCCCGGCCCGGGCAGGAGCCCGGTGCCGTCCCGGAACGGCGCCTCCGCGTTGCCGAGCGCGAGGTTCGAGAGCGCGCGGCTCGGCTTCTCGTCCGCGAGGCGGAGCGCGACCCGGGTCGCGTCGGGCGAGGGCGCCTCGCCCGGCTTCGGGTGGTAGTGGACCTGCATCACGAGCAGCGCGTTCGCTGGCACCGAGATGCCGATGTCCGGCGGCAGCTCGAACGCCTGCGTGCCGGGCGCCCAGGCGCCGAGCAGCGACGTCTCGGAGAGGCGCGCGTCGCCGAAGCACTCGTAGCTGCCGCTCTCGCCGCCGAGCGCCTCGCCCTCGCGTTTCGCGTCGATGAAGAGCAGCGCGTGGTGCACCACGGCGCGGTTGCCCGGCAGCACGTCGTAGCCCTGGACCCACGCCTGCTCCGTGAGCCCCGGATCGAGGACGAAGCAGCGGAAGCTGTCGGAGCCCTCCGCCGCGGCGAAGGGGGCCCTGGGCGAGAGCTCGAGGTCCGTGCGCGACAGGCCCGCCGCGACGGGGGTGGTGGGGGCCGGGGCGTCCGCGGGATCACCCTCGGGGGCGCCGGCGTCGCTCCAGGCGCGGAGCAGGGCGATCTCGTCGAGGGAGAGGTGCAGGTCCCCCCGGAACGGGCGAGGGGGCGCGCACTCGTCGGTCGGCAGGGCGCCCCACGGCGGCATCCGCCGCGCCTCGGTCTCGTCGGCGATGACCGGCGCGAGCGCCTTCGCGCTCTCGTAGGAGGCCAGGCTCACCGGCGCGGTGCCGCCCTGCGCGTGGCAGCCGAGGCAGCTCTTCTGGAGCAGCGGCTCGATGTCCCTGTGGAATGTCGGGGTGCTCGCGCCCGGCGCCGCCTCGGCAGAACAACCGAGGAGGAGCGCCGTGGCGGAGGGCAAAACGAAGTGGATGAGAAGACGCATGCGGGGCGCCCAAGCAGCGGGCGTGCCCGAGAGGATTGGCCGCAATCGGCGGGCGGCGCGCGAGGGCGCGTGTCCGCGTCCGGACAGGTGTCCGCGGGGGCGGCGGACAGGTGTCGTGCGCCCGAGGTCCGGCGCCGGTTTCTTGCGGGGGACGAGCGAGGGATTCCGTCCTTCATCCGTCGACGTGGACGCCGCGCCGCTCCTCGGGGAGATGACATGACGTGCTGGAACTTCAACGAGGAGCGCCGAGATGATCACCCTCTATCAGGCCCCCGCCGCGTGGGGCATCCCGAACATCAGCCCCTTCTGCGTCAAGCTCGAGACCTGGCTGCGCATGGCTGGCCTCCCCTACGAGGTGCGCTCCGCCGACCCGCGCCGCGCGCCGAAGGGCAAGATCCCGTATGCCGACATCGACGGCTGTACCATGGGCGACTCGCAGCTCATCATCGAGCAGCTGGAGCGCGCCCACGGCGACAAGCTCGACGCCCACCTCACCGCGGAGGCGCGCGCTCGAGGCCATGTGATCCGGCGCATGCTCGAAGAGGCGTTCTACTGGATGGTGGTGTTCGTCCGCTGGAAACAGGGAGTCTTTGAAGAGCTCCCCGTCTCCCTGCCTCCCCGTGAATTCTCCCCGCTTCTGCGCCTGGTTCGTATCAGGCGCCTTTGCGCGCGAGCCGATGGACCGCCGCCACGAGCTCGCCCGGCTGGACCGGCTTGGCGAGGTGGAGCTCGAACCCGGCGTCCCGGGCCTGAACGATGTCCTCGCGCCGGGCGAAGGCGGTGAGCGCCAGCGCCGGCACGGAGCCACCGAGGTCCGGAGCGCGGGATCGGAGCTCGCGAAGGAGGGCGTAGCCGTCCTGCTCCGGCATGGCGATGTCGCTGACGAGCACGTCGGGCCGAGCGCGACTCATCATCTCCAGCGCGGCCGAGGCCGAGCCGGTCTCGTCCGCCTGGGCGCCTGCCTCGCGCAGCACCATGGTGACGAGCTCCCGCGCGTCCGGCTCGTCGTCGACGACGAGCACGCGCAGCCCGTCGAGCCGGGGGATCGTCCCGGCCGAGGGATGCTCGATCTCGGACGAGACCTCGGAGCTCTCTCTCTCCGCCAGGGCCACGGCCCGCACCGGCAAGCGCACGCTGAAGGACGCCCCTTTCCCCTCGCCGTCGCTCCGCGCGCGGACGGTGCCGCCATGGAGCTCGACGAGGTATTTGACGATCGCCAGCCCGAGACCGAGTCCGCCGTGCTGCCGTGTGGTGGCCGCCTCTGCCTGGCGGAACCGCTCGAACACGTGCGGAAGAAAGGTGGGCGAAATGCCTTTCCCGCTATCCGTCACCGTCACCTCGACGCCGCCCGGATGGAGCGCCGTCTGGAGTCCGACCTGCCCGCCGCCCGGCGTGAACTTCACGGCGTTGACCAGCAGATTCGTGACCACCTGCTGGAGGCGATCGGGATCACAGACGATCTCCCCGACACCGGGATCGAGCCTGACGTCGAGGCCGATGGCCTTCGCGTCAGCGGCCGGCCGGATGGCGTCGACCGCGGCGCGGACGAGCTCGTTCACGCTCGCGTTCCTGGCGTAGAGGCGGATCTTCCCGGTCACGATGCGCGAGCTCTCGAGGATCTCCTCGATGAGCCTGGCCTGCGCCTCGGCGTTGCGTTCGATGACCTCCATCGCCTTGGGCGCGAGCTCCGGCCGCGAACGCTGCATGCGCGCCCACCCGAGGATCGCGGTCAGGGGCGTGCGGAGCTCGTGGGAGACGATCGCGAGGAACTCGTCCTTCAGCCGGCTGGTCTCCTCGGCCTCCGCCAGGACCTCGGCCCGCTGCTGCTCGAGGCGCTTCTGATCGTCGACGTCGGTGCAGGTGCCGAACCAGCGGAGGATGCGCCCTGCGTCGTCACGCATCGGCAGCGCGCGGCCCAGGAACCAGCGGTATACGCCGTCGGCGCGCCGGAAGCGGTACTCGATCTGGTAGTCTTCCCCCGTCTCGAGGGAGCGAATCCACCGCTCCCAGGCGCGTTGCTGATCGTCCGGGTGCAGCTGGTCGTTCCAGCCGGCGCCGCGCGTGGCGTCGGGCGTCTCGCCGGTGTAGTCGTACCAGCGGCGGTTGTAGAAATCGTGATAACCGTCGGGCCGCGTCGACCAGACGAGCTGCGGCATCATGTCGAGGATGCGGCGAAGGCTGCGCTCGACCTCCGGGATGTCGTGGGTCTCCGAGGTCAGCGCTGGAGCGGCCGGCACCGGGGCGGCGCGCTCCTCGACGAACAGGATCCCGACGAACGCCACGGCGCCTGAAGCGTCGCGGATCGGGAAATAGTGCCCGGTGAACGGCGCGCCGCTGATCGAGCCGAGCGGTACGGCGCGCGAGACGCCGTCGAGCGCCGCGCGAAGCGCCGAGGAGTGCCCGCCCCGCAGCGCGGACGCGATCTCGTGGCGGTCGTCGGCGCTCGGGCCGAACCTCGCTCGATACGCCGGGTTCTCGTGGATCGCGACACCAGCCGGGCTCAGCACGAGGACGGGGAGGGGGAGCCCTCCGATGACGTCGTCGAGCCACAGCTGCTCTTGCTGCTGCTTCATCCGCGACGACACCCTATAGCGCACCGGCGCGATCGGCGCTGTCGGCGCGTCGCGACCGCGAGGCGGGCGAGCGGCTTCGAAAGCAGGCGAGCGTGCCGGGGCGATTCGAACGCAACCGCCTCGCAAGTTCAGCCAGTCCTGGCCTGTCCGTCGTACCTGGGCATCACGCCCGTGTCCTTGAGCCGCATCCGCGCGCGGCGCGCGCAGCGCCGGCGCGCGTGACGTGGACTCGACGCGCCAGCGTCAGCCATCGACGGCCGCCTGCGTGTCGCCCTCGATCTCGCGCTTCAGGGCGCGATCCAGCACGAACGTCCCGAAGGGGACGAGCGACGCGACGAGCGCCGCGAGGGAGCGGCGATGCGGCCAGTCGCGCTCGCTGGCCACGCGAATCAGCGCGCCGACGAACAGCAGGAAGAGGAGCCCGTGGGCGCTGCCGACGATCCGCACGGCGATCGGCAGCTCAAAGAGGTACTTGAGCGGCATCGCGACGCCGAGGAGGACCAGGAAGGACAGCCCTTCCAGCAAGCCGACGAGGCGCAGGGCGCGGAGCGCGCTCATCGTTCGACACCAGACCAGGTGGGGGGAAAGACCATCATCAGCAGCACCACGAAGAGATGGGTAAAGGTCGTTACGAACGCGCCGACCGTCCGTCGATCGCGCGCGGCGCTGTGGACGAGGGCGAGCTGCGAAGCCAGCGACGGGTGATCGCCGCAGCGATCCCGAGCTCTGTCATGGGGAGTTGTCGCAGCGCGGTCAAGAGGTATCCCGCGATCCACGTGACGACCAGCCCCCGGGAGGCCGCGGCGTGGGCGGCGCGCTCACGATCGACGAGGGATGCTGCGACGAACGCTGGCATGATCCTGCGGGCCATCGCGGCTGCGCGCCCGGTGCGCCTCAGCGCGCTCTGTTGCTCCTCTCGGCGGCGATCTTCCGCATCCGCTGATCGTACGGGTCGAGGACGCTCAATATGCGCTGCGTCAGCTCGGGTCCCGCAGCTTCGGGCACCCCGGCGTTGAAGGGCGGGGCGGGGTCGTATTCCAGCATGAGCTGCGTCAGCTTCGCGGCATCGTCTCCGCGCAGCAGCGCCAGCAGCGTCAGCCCGAAATCGATGCCTGCGGTCACCCCGCCGCCCGAGATCCGGTTGCGATCGACCACGACGCGCGCCCGGACACACTCCACGCCGAACGCCTCCAGGATGTGGCGCGTGGACCAGTGTGTCGTGGCCTTGTATCCTTGCAGCAAACCTGCCGCGGCCAGGATGAGCGACCCTGTGCACACGGAGGTCACGTACCTGGAGCGGGCGCCCCGATCCCTCAGGAACCGAAGGACCTCCTGATCCACCATGGCGTCGGGGGTGCCCATGCCGCCCGGCACGAACAGGATGTCCAGGTCGTCCGGACAGTCGCTGAAGGTCGCCGTCGGCTGGATAGGAACCCCCGAGTCGGACATGACCAGGTCGCGCGTCTTCCGGAGCAGATACGTCGTCGCGTGAGCGGTCAGCACGCTTTGCGGGCCGATCAGATCCAGCGCCGTGAGGCCCGGGTAGAGCACCATGCCGACCCGGAGCGGCGGCTGAGGATCTGGCAGCTTGATGTCATAGGTGTCCGTCATCGTTCGTCCCTGAACCCTTTCGATTCTTCATCTGCTGATGATCGCCTCGATGGCGGAGCTTCGTCTCGACGCGGCCCCGCGCCTGGCGCTCACGAGCGCGCCGCGGAACGCGCTTCGCAGGCCTGACTATGAGCGACGCTGGCGGGGGCGGAAAGGACATCGTCCCCTGCTTTCAGGACACGCAGGCGCAGGGCCCCGGCGCACCCCGTCGCACGCAGCTGCGCCCGAAGCATCCGGCGAGCGACGACGGCGCTCGGCCGAGCGCCCGGCGTCCGCTCACGCTCGACCGAAGCGCCTCCGGTAGTCCTCCGGCGTGACCTGCAGGGTGCGCTGGAACGCGCGCCGCATCCGCTCGTCCGTGCCGAAGCCGCAGTCGCGCGCGAGCTGCTTCATTGAGGCTCGGCCTCCCTCGAGGCAGGAGCGCGCCTGCTCCAGCCTGGCCGACTCGACGAACTTCGCGGGGGTCATCCGCATGGCCCGGGTGAACGTCCGCGCGAAGTTGCGCGGGCTCATCCCGGCCCTCTCCGCCAGCGCCTCGACGCGCAGGTCGGCGTCGAGGTGCCGGAGCACCCAGTCGATCACGCCCTGAAGCGGGCCCGCGGCGACCGTCTGCGCGAGGAGCGGGCGGCTGAACTGGGACTGTCCACCCGGGCGCTTGAGGAACACCACGAGCCCCCGCGCCACCTGGAGCGCCATGTCGTATCCGAGATCCTCCTCCACCATCGAGAGCGCGAGGTCGATGCCCGCTGTCATGCCCGCCGACGTGTAGATCTTCCCGGACCGCACGAAGATGGCGTCGGGGTCGACCTCGACGCCGGGAAACTCGCGCGCGAGCGCTGCCGCGGAATGCCAGTGGGTGGCCGCCCGGCACCCCGCGAGCAGCCCCGCGGCGGCGAGGAGGAAGGCGCCGGTGCAGACGGCGCCCATGCGCCGCACCTCGGGCGTCGTCGCGCGCAGCCAGGCGAGCAGCCGGGCATCCCGCGTCGCTTCACGGGTCTCGCCCCCGGCGACAAGCACCGTATCGATGCCGGGCGCCAGATCCGCGAGCGCCTTGTGGGCGACGATCTGCACCCCCGACAGCGTCCGGATCACGCCGCCGTTCACGGCCGCGATCTCGACCGCATAGGCGGGGGGAGCGCCGGGCACCTTCGCTCTCGCGATCTCCGAGGCCAGGGCGAATACGTCGGTGGGCCCCACCACGTCGATGGCGCTCGCGCCGTCGTAGGCCACGGCCACGACCCTGCGCGTCGGTCCATGGCGATGCGCGCGCGGCGCGGCAGAGGGAGCGGATTTCGATGCAGACAGCCGCTTCACGCGACGACGGTAGCTGGCTGGCCGGTGGCCGTGAAGATAAAGTACCTGCATTTCCTGCCAAAGAGACCGACATGATACGGATGACGAACGTCACCAAGGTCTACCGGCGCGGCCTGTTCGAGACCCACGCGCTCGCCGGGTTCACGCTGCACGTCGCGCGCGGCGAGTTCCTCGCCGTGATGGGCCCCTCCGGCTCCGGAAAGACGACGTTCCTCAATGTCGCCGGGTTGCTCGATCCCTTCGACGAGGGCGAGTACCTGCTCGACGGGGAGCCGATGCAGGGCCTCTCGGATGCTCCTGCGAGCGCGATCCGGAACCGGAAGATCGGCTTCGTGTTCCAGAGCTTCCAGCTCATCAACGACCTCGACGTGCTCGACAACGTGGACGTGCCGCTGCGGGTCCGCGGCATGGGCGCGCGCGCAAGGCGCGAGCGCGCCTTGCGCGCGCTCGAGGACGTCGGCCTGAGCGCGCGGCTCCACCACCGGCCCAGCGAGCTCTCGGGCGGCCAGCAACAGCGCGTCGCGATCGCGCGCGCGCTGGTCGGTGAGCCCTCGCTCCTCCTGGCCGACGAGCCTACCGGCAACCTCGACTCCCGCTCGGCGCGGCAGATCCTCGATCTGCTCGAGCGCATCCACGCCGGCGGCACGACGATCGTCATGACCACGCACGACCCCGAGCTGGCGGCGCGGGCGCGCCGCAAGGTGCACGTGCTCGACGGCAAGCTCATCGATCCGTGGGCGCCCTCGGACCCCGGCGCGCGCGCGGAGGCGCCGGCGACGGCGGCGAGCCGCGAATGACGTTTGGCCACGCGCTCTGGCTGGCCCGGAGGAGCCTCGGGCGGCAGCCGGGCCATACCGCGATCCTGCTGCTGGCGTTCACGCTCGGCCTCGCGGTGTGGACGACGGCGCGCGCGGTCCTCCACGAGCGCACGTCCGACCCGCTGGCGTCCGCGCGCGATGTCTACCTCGTCTCCGTCCCGCACGAGGGCGGCGCGCCTGTGGCGCCTGGCGCGATCCATCCCCCGAGCCTGCGCGACCGCATCCTCCTCGGAAGCCCCCATCCCTCGCGCAAGACCGACCTCTTCGCGGCCATGGCCGCCGGCAGCGCCGACGGAGGTCCGCTCGTTCCGGTCGTGGTGGCATTCTGTACCCACGATCTGTTCGGGATGTTCGGGATTCCGGTCCGGAGCGGCGCGCTCTGGTCGCTGGCGGAGGGCGCCGGGGAGGATCGCCCGGTCGTGCTCACCGAGGCGGCCGAGCGCACGCTGTTCGGTGGGGCGAGCGGACTCGGGCGCACGCTGCGCCTGTTCGGAGAGTCTTTCCGGGTCGCGGGCGTCGTCGCCATCCCGGCCCCTCCCGGAGCGCGAGCCTCGCTTCATCCCATCGTCTTCGCGCCGAGCGCCGTGGGCATCGCGCTCGGCGTCCGGCCGCCGCTGATCCACGAGCGCGAGGACCCGAGCGGGGGCTTCGACGCGCTCGCGGCCTCCGACAACGGCTGGCTGGAGCTCCTGGTGGAGCTCCCCGACGAGGCCCGTCGGGCCGCGTTCCAGGCCGAGCTCGACGCCCACGTGGCCCGCGAGCGCGCCCGTGGCCGGCGCGTCCTCGAGGCCGACCTCGTGCCGCGCGAGCAAGTGCACGCGCTCCGCGTGGACGATCCGGGCACGACGCTCTTCGCCTTGCTCGCCGACGTGCTCCTCGGGGCCTGCACCCTCAACGCCGCGCGGCTCCTCGAGGGGAAATTCCGCGCAAAGCGCGCCGAGATCGCCATCTACCGCGCGTTCGGGGCGAGCTACCGCGCTGTCTTCCTCGAGCTCCTGCTCGAGGCGATGCTCGTGGCCGTCGGCAGCGCCGCGCTCGCCCTCGGCGTCGCCGTGGCCGCGCTCGCCCTCGTCAACCGCGTCATCCACCTCCGGCCGATCGACTACCACCTGGACGCGCCGACCTCGGCCGCGACGGTCGCTGCCGCGCTCGTCCTGGGCCTCCTCGCCGGGGGGTACCCGGCGTGGCGCGCGGCGAGGCAACCCCCGGCCGAAGGGCTCCGGCGCTCGTGATCGGCCCCATCGTCAGGGCGCTCGCCCGCCAGAAGATCCCCGCGCTCCTGATGGTGCTCGAGACCGCCTTCGGCTTCGCTGTCGCCGTGCACGCCTCGGGGCTCGCCCTCCACTACGCCCGCGCCGCCGCCGCGCCGCGCGGCATCGACACGCGGTCGCTGCTCCTCGCCATGACGGAGCGCGACGGACCGAGCTTCGCGTCCCGCGGCGAGCGCGAGGCCGCGGTCCGCCGCGACACCGAGGCCCTCTCGCGTGTCGTCGGCGTCCGCGGCGCCGCGGAGGCGAGCTCGGCGCCATTCAACATCACCCACCGGGAGCTCGTCGAGACGACCTCCCCGGGCGGTCCGAGCGCGATCGCGTGGATGCTGGACGACCGCGGCGGCGTCGCGGCCGTCCTCGGCCTGGCTCCGCTCGAAGGGCGCCTGATCGCCCCTGGGGACGCCGCGGACGCGGCGGCGACGCCCGCCGTCGTCACGCAGGCGCTCGCGGCGCGCCTCTTCCCGGACGGCCGCGCCATCGGGCAGATCGTGCGCCGGAGCGCCCGGCAGAAGCCGCTCGCCATCGTCGGCGTCGTTTCGCCGTTCCGCGCCGCCCTGGGGCCCGACGCCGACAGCGTGCTCTTCGCGGCCGAGGGGCCGCCGCTCGGCCGCACGCTCTCTTACCTGATCCGGGTCGAATCGGACGGTGAGGACGGCGACGGCGACGACCGCGCCGGCGCGCGGGTGCGCGAGGCTCTCGAGCGCGCCGATCCGCGCCGCGTCGTGCTCGTGCGCGCGCTCGACGAGGGCGTCGTCCTCGACACCCACACGAACCGCGGCGCCGGCGCCCTCGCCCTCACGCTGATCGGGATGATGCTCGTCGTCGTCTTCCTGGGGCGCATCGGGATGGCGTCGCTGCTCGTGTCAGAGCGCCGCCAGGCCCTCGGCATCCGCCGCGCCCTGGGCGCGACCCGCGCCGACGTGGAGCGCCTCATCCTCGTGGAGAACGCGCTGCTCACGACCGCTGGCCTCGCCGCGGGCGCCGCCGCCCTCGCCGGGCTCCGGGCCGCGGCGCGCGCGGCCGTCCCCGAGCTCGACCTGCCGCTGGATCTGCGCGCGGCCGCCCTGGTCGCCGTGGCCGTGTGGTTCGCCGGCATGGCGGCGGCGCTCCTGCCCGCGCTCCGCGCGAGCGCCGTCTCCCCCGCCGAGGCGTCGCGATCATGAGGCCGATCCGCGCGCCGCTCCGGGTACGCCACGCCGCGGTGGTGTTCCTGAGCTCCGCCGCCGCCTGCGCCGGGAGCCTGGCCGCGGCGCAGGCGCAGGTGTCCCTGCCGGTGTCCGCCCTTGCGGGGCTCGGGCTCGCCCTGGTCGCCGGCGCGCTCGCCTCCCGCCTCCTGCTCGGGCGCGCGGTCGGCCTGCTCCGCGCGGTGACCGATGGCCTCTCGAGCTTCGCCGAGTCCGACTACACGCAGCGCGTCCGGCACGACCGCCGGGACGAGCTCGGGGATCTCGTCGAGCGCCACAACCGCCTCGGCGACGCCCTGCGGGCGCAGCGCGACGACCTCTACCAGCAGGAGCTCCTGCTCGAGACGGCGCTCGACGCCACGCCCGTCGCGATGGTGCTCCACGACGAGGCGGGCCGGATCGTGTACGGCAACGGCGCCGCGCGCGCCCTCTTCGCCGCGGGCGAGCGCGTCGGCCAGAGGACGCTCTCCGCGCTGCTCGCGGGGGAGCCCGAGGAGCTCCGCGCCGCGATGGTCGCCGGGCGGGACGCCCTCGTGTCCGTCGAGCGCCGGGGCGAGATCGAGACGCTGTACGTCGCCCGCCGCGCGTTCCGCCTGAACACCCAGGCGCACGTCCTCGTCTCGGTCCGGTCGCTCACGCGCGAGATCTCGCGCCGGGAGGCGGAGCTCCACAGGAACGCGATCCGATTGATCAGCCACGAGCTCAACAACTCCCTCGCGCCGATCTCCTCGCTCCTCCACTCGGGCCGCCTCCTGCTCGATCGCCCGGAGCAGCGGGAGCGCCTCGGCGTGGTCTTCGACACCATCGAGGAGCGGAGCGCGCACCTCGCCCGCTTCCTCGCCGCGTACGCCGAGCTCGCGCGCCTCCCGCCGCCCGCCCCCGAGCGGGTCCCGTGGCGCCCCTTCCTCGAGCGGCTGCGCGGGCTCGCGCCCTTCACGCTGGGCGACGCGCCGGACGAGCCAGGCTTCTTCGATCCAGCGCAGATCCAGCAGCTCCTCCTGAACCTGCTCAAGAACGCGGTCGAGGCCGGGAGCCCGCCCGGCCAGATCGAGGTCTCGGTGCGGCGCCTCTCGACGGGCGAGCTCGCGCTCACGGTGGCCGACCGCGGCCACGGGCTGCCGGACGACGCCCCGGGCAAGGCGCTCCTGCCCTTCTACTCGACGAAGCAGCAGGGCCGCGGGCTCGGCCTCGCGCTCTGCCGCGAGATCGCGACCGCGCACGGCGGCGCGCTCGCGCTGCGGCGCCGCGAGGGGGGCGGGGCCGAGGCGGAGTGCCGCCTGCCGCCGCCGCCGGACGAGCGCGCTACTTGAGCTTCCGCTCGATCTGGATCCCGAGCCGGTCCATGCGCCGGTAGAGCCCCTGCCGGCTCAGGCCGAGCGACACCGCGGCCTTGGCGACGACGCCCCGCGCCTCGACGAGCGCGCGCTCGATCTCGAGGCGCTCGGAGGAGGTCGCGGAAGGCGCGGACGACGCGGCGTGCGCCGCGGGCGCGGCGCCGGTCGCGATGGGCGCCGGCGGCGCGCGCGCGACCGCGTCGAGCCCCAGGTCGTGCGGCTCGATCGTCTCGCCCTTGCGCACCAGCGCCGCGCGCGTGAGCCGGTTCTCGAGCTCGCGGACGTTGCCCGGCCAGTCGTGCTCGGCGAGCGCGTGGCGCGCGCGCGGGCCGAGCGTCACCCGCTCGCCGCCCGCCGCGCGCGCGGCGAGGCGATCGAGCAGGTGGCTCGCGATCGGCACGATGTCCTCGGGGCGATCGCGCAACGCGGGGATCGTCAACTCGATGACGTTGAGCCTGAAGTACAGGTCTTCGCGGAAGGATCCCTCGGCGATCGCCCGCGGGAGATCGCGGTTGGTCGCGCTCAGCACGCGCACGTCGGCCTTGCGGGTGACGCTGCTCCCGAGCCGCTGGTACTCGCCGGTCTGGAGGACGCGCAGCAGCTTCTTCTGGCCGTTCAGCGACAGCGTGCCGATCTCGTCGAGGAAGAGGGTGCCGCCGTCGGCCTCCTCGAAGCGGCCGGCGCGGAGGCGGGTCGCGCCGGTGAACGCGCCTGGCTCCGCGCCGAACAGCTCCGCCTCGACGAGCTCGTCGGGGAGGGCCCCGGCGTTCACCTTGACGAACGGCCGGCCCCGCCGCCGCGAGTTGGCCTGGACGATGGCGGCGAGGAGCTCCTTCCCGGTCCCGTTCGGCCCGGTGATGATGAGGACGGGCACGTCGGCGGGCGCGACCTTGACGGCGAGGCTCACGACCTCGTGCATCGCGTCGCTCGCGTACACGAGCCCGGCCAGGTCGTGGCGCTCGGCGAGCCTGTGCCGCGCGCGCCCGCGCTGGGCCAGGAGGCGCGCGTTCTCCTGCTCGAGCGCCCGCAGCCGCGCGAGGTTGCCCACGGTGGCGACGAGCTTCTGGTCGTCCCACGGCTTGGGCACGTAGTCGCTCGCCCCGGCCTTGATCAGCTCGACCGCGCCCGCGATCGACGTGAACGCGGTCATGGCCACGACGGGCAGCTCGGGGTCGACGGCCTTGATCCGGCGGAGCAGCTCCATCCCCTCTTCGCCCGAGGTGGCGCTCTGCCGGAAGTTCATGTCCTGGACCACGGCGCCGAGCTCGTCGCCGAGCACCGCCGCCATCGCCTCGTCGGGCGTGGCGGCGACGCGGACCTCGTGCCCGTGCAGCTCGAACAGCGTCGTCAGCGCGACGCAGACGGCGGGCTGATCGTCGATGACGAGGATCTTCGGCACCCGGCGAGACTAGCGTGTTCGCCCCCGGGGGCCCGTCACATCCCGTAGGGGTATTTGGCCAGGTCGATCACGCCGCTCGCGCGGACCTGCTGCAGGGCTCTCCCGTACTGGAGGAGCATGCCCAGCGCGTAGCGGAGCCGCTCGCGAATCCGCTCGTCGTCGGGGGATTGCGGCGCCTCCGGGTCGTTGAGGAGGCCGCGGACGTTGCGCACGATCACGTGGTCCGGGATGTAGCAAAGGTACGTGTTCTTGTAGCTGCTCATGCGCAGCTCCGCGATCGGGTAGGCGCCGCCCGCGCTCGCGGAGACCCCGACGATGAGCGCGGGCTTGTGCGCGAGCTCGCCCCGGGAGCAGAGGAGGAAGAAGTTCTTCAGTCCGGCGGGGACCATGCCGCCCCACTCCGGCGCGATGATCACGAAGGCGTCGGACGTCTTGAGCTCGGCGGAGATGGGGGCCCAGACGCGCTCCCATTTCTCGGACGGCTGCCATACCTCCGGGTCCCAGAGCGGAAGCGGGTTGTCGGCGAGATCGAGCGTGTACGTGGAGGAGACGTCCGTCGACGACGACAGCTGTTGCTGCACGTGGCGGGCGATCTTCCCCGATTCGGAGCCGTTGCGGTGACTGCCTGAGATGACAGCGAGCTTCATAGGGTCTTGCGTGCGGCCGGCGACGGATCGCGCGGCGCTCCTCGGTGATCGGTGGATTGTGGCGCGATGCTACCCCGCGCTCGCGCGGAGGGTCGAGGGGTTCGTCGGCGCGGGTGACCCTCGGCCCCGCGCCGCTCCGCGCGAGGCGCCGCGGTGAGAGGCCTCGTATCGAGGGGGCGCGAGAGGCGACTCCTGTCCACGTGGCGCTGTCGCGCGCCGCGCCAGAGCCGCTGTGAAGGGCCGAGCCGGCTCGATTCGCGAGCTGCCGGGGGGCGCGCCGTTGCTCTACGATGCCCGCGACGCCGCGTGCCTGGTGGCCGGTACGCAGGCCGGCGATCTCGGGGGCGTCGCGGGGGACGGGTGATATCGACTCAAGAAGAGCTGGAGGGCGCGGCGAGCGCAGCGCTCCCCGAGGGGGGAAGCCCTGGGTCGGGGGGGACGCGCCCGGGCGCGAGCGGGATCTGCGCGGACCTCGTGAGCGTGCGCGACCTGCTCCAGGCGATCGAGCTCGCCGGCGTGCCCCTCGTCATGGGAGATCCGGTGACGGCGCGGATCGTGGGGTGCAACCGGGCGTTCTGCGAGCTGACGGGCTACTCCGAGGCGGAGCTCCTCGATCGCCCCTTCGCCGACCTCACGCACCCTGACGATCGCCCGCGGGACGCCGCCACCTGCCTGCAGGCCCTGAACGGCGGGCACCTCGAGTGGCGCAGCGAGAAGCGCTACATCCGCAAGGACGGCCGCGTCTGCTGGGCGGTGGTGCGCGGCACGGTGATCAGGGACGAGCGCGGCAAGCCGGTGCGGACGATCGGCGTGGTCAAGGACATCACCGAGCGCAAGCAGGCCGAGGAGACGCGGCGCTGGAGCGAGGACCGTTACCGCGGCCTCGTCGAGGCCACCGAGGAGGTCGTGTGGACGACGACGCCGGAGGGGCTCACGCAGCAGCACTCGCCGCACTGGTGCTCCGTCACCGGCCAGAGGCCCGAGGAGATGCTCGGGGTCGGGTGGCTGGCCGTCGTTCACCCGGACGACCGGGAGCGGACGATGCAGACCTGGACCCGCGCCGTCGAGGCGAAGGCGCGCTACGAGGTCGAATACCGGATCCGGGCCGCCGACGGCAGCTACCGGCGGACGCAGGCCCGGGCGGTGCCGCTGCTCGATGCGGAGGGGCGCGTGCGCGAGTGGGTCGGGATGAACATCGACATCACCGACCGGCGCCAGACCGAGGAGCGCTTCCGCGCGGCCCAGGAGCTCTCGCTCGACGCGTTCGTCGTGCTCCGGGCGGTGCGCGACGCCGGGGGCCAGATCGTCGATTTCCTGTTCGATTTTGCGAACCCGGCGGCCGGGCGGCTCCACTGCGTGCCCCTGGACGCGCTCATCGGCCGTCGGCTCCTCGACGTGATGCCCGATCAGCGGGCGGCGATGTTCCCGCTCTACGCGCGGGCCGTCGAGACCGGCGAGCCGCACGACACCGAGGTCGAGCTCACGGCCGGCGGGCACCGCGTGTGGGTGCGCAACATGGCCGTGAAGGTCGGCGACGGCGTGGCCGTCTCCTGCCATGACATCACCGCGCGCAAGCAGGCCGAGCAGGCGCTCCTGGAGGCCGATCGCCGCAAGGACGAGTTCCTCGCGATGCTGGCGCACGAGCTCCGGAACCCGCTCTCGGCCATCCAGTTCTCGCTCAGCGTCTCGCAGATGCCCTCGGTCCCCGAGCCGCGGCGTGCGTGGGCGCGGTCGGTCATGCAGCGGCAGCTGTGCCAGCTCGGCCGCATGGTCGACGATCTGCTCGACGTCTCGCGGATCACGCGCGGCAAGATCGCGCTGCAGCAGGCGCCGCTCGATCTCCGCGACGTCGTCCGCCAGGCGGTGGCGGCGGCCGCGCCGCTGATCGACGCCTCGAAGCACGAGCTCTCGCTCGACGTCGGCCCGCGGCCGCTCCCGGTGTTCGGAGACTCCGCGCGCCTGGAGCAGGTGATCGTCAACCTCCTCACGAACGCCGCGAAGTACACCCACGAGGGCGGGCGCATCTGGCTCTCCGCGGGCCAGGAGGAGGCGGAGATCGTGGTCCGGGTGAAGGACACCGGGGTCGGCATCCCGGCGGAGATGCTGCCGCGGATCTTCGGCCTGTTCGAGCAGGCGCACCCCACGCTCGACCGCGCGCGCGGCGGGCTCGGGCTCGGGCTCACGCTCGTGAAGCGGCTCGTCGAGATGCACCGGGGCTCGGTGTCGGCCGCGAGCGACGGCGACGGCCGCGGCAGCGAGTTCATGGTCCGCCTGCCGGCCGTCGAGGCGGCGGCCGAGCCCGGGGAGGCCGCCGAGCCGGCCCCGAGCGCGCGCCCGCGGCGGGTCCTCATCGTGGACGACAACCGCGACCACGCGTTCGCCCTGGCGATGCTCCTGGAGCAGGCTGGCCACGCGATCGGGCTGGCGCACGACGGGGCCTCGGCGCTGGAGATGGCGCGCAGCTTCGCGCCCGACGTGGTCCTGCTCGACATCGGCCTGCCGGAGATGGACGGCTACGAGGTCGCCCGGAGGATGCGGCGCTGGCCGGGCGCGAGGGAGCTGAAGATCATCGCGTTCACCGGTTACGGCCAGCCGGACGATCTGCGCAGATCGAGGGAGGCCGGGTGCGACGCCCACCTGGTCAAGCCGATCGCTCCCGACGTGCTGCTCGCGCACCTCGCGCGCGGCGAGGGGTAGCGGCCGGAGCCGCTTGAGGAGGACCGTTTACGAAGGCTCGAAGGGGACGGGCCGGCCGCGGCGCCAGCCGCGCCCGAGGAGCCGCTCGATGAGGCCGATCGTCAGCGCCGAGGCGAGCGTCAGGGCGGCCGTCTCCGCGCGCGCGGCGGCCAGCGCGGCGAGGAGCGCGCCCGCGGCGAGGACCCAGGGGCGCACCATGGTGAGCGGGCCCAGGATCGTCACGCTGGCGAGCACGCGCGCCTCGTGGACGGGCAGCGCGTAGGCGAGCAGGGCGGTGCAGACGAGGGTGGCGTAGGCGCCGTAGACGAGGATCAGGCGCCGTCCGGCCGCGAGCAGATCGATCCAGAGGCCCGCGGGGTCGGGCGCGAGCCCGAGCACGGCGAAGGTGAGGGCCGCGAGCGCGGCGACGGCGAGGAGCCCTGCGAGGGTGCCGCGGCGGACGGCGCGGAGGAAATAGGCGCGCTTCTCGATGCGCGGGTTGCGGCCGGCGGCGTCGCGAAAGCCGCAGAACGCCGCGTCGACCAGGGCGAGCAGGGCGAGCAGCGCGGGGATCACGAGAACGCCCCGAGCCGGCGGCCGGCGCGCGGGCCGAGCTGCTCGGCGAAGGGCGCGCGCAGGTCGGGGCGGAGGCCGATCACCGCGTGCATGATGCGCAGGACGGGAAAGGGCCCGACGTGGCCGTCGAACAGCGCGGAGGAGAGGCCCTCGGCGCCCGCGCGCGCCGCGGCGAGGAGCGCGTCGCCGGCGTGGGCGCGGAGGGCGGAGAGGACGCCGTCGTGGCGGGAGAGCGGCTCGCGCATGCGGGCCTGGTGGAAGATCCAGGCGCCGAGGGGAGACAGGTGGCTCGGCTTGATGTCGAAGTGGAGGAACGCGAGGGCGCCGGCCCTGGCCTGCTCGCGGAAGAACGACACGAGGGCGTCGCCGCGGAAATGGTGGACGACGCCGGTGGACAGGAAGACGGTGGCGGGCTCGCGCAGCGTGAACGCGTTGGCCACGTGGAAGCGGCACGGGAGGCCCTCGTCGGTGGCCGCCGCGCGCGCATTGTCGATCAGCGCGCGGTTGTAATCGCAGCCCACGAGCTCGACGTCGGCGCCCAGCGCCCCGCGGGCGGCGAGCCAGCGGACGACGTAGCCGAGCCCGCAGCCCACGTCGACGACGCGCAGGGGGCGGGGCGCGCCGGCGGCGCGAAGCGCGTCGAGCAGCGGCGCGAGCACGAAGCGGACGCGCGCTCCCTGGTCGAACTCCTCGGACAGGCGCTGCAGCTCGGCGTGGACGCGGAGCAGGAGCGCGTCGACGGCGGCCTCGTCGAGGAGATCGTCCCGCGCCGGCAGCCGCGCGGCGAGCCGGGCTGCGCCGGGGCGGCCTGCGGCGCGGAGGCGCTCGACCACCGCGCTCCGGCGCACGGGCAGGCGCGCGAGGGTGTCGGGATCGTAGTCGACGAGGAGATCGGAGATCTCCGGAGCATCCACCGGCGCGAGGGTGCCGCTCCCGTGCGGGGATGTCCAGCGCGGCGCTCGGCGGCTCCTGCGCTGTCGCCGCCGGGGTCGTCCTCGGTTTCTGCGTCGACAGGCGCGCCCGGATCTGCTGGAAGTAGGGAAAGGAAACGGCGGCGGGTGGGCTCACGCTCTGCCGCGCTGGATCGGTGGAGGGCGCAATGGCGGACTGGGATCCTGCGCAGTACCTGAAGTTCGAGGACCAGAGGGCGCGTCCTGCGATTGACCTGCTCGGCCGGGTCGACCTCACCGCGCCGGGCGACATCGTCGATCTCGGGTGCGGGGCCGGCAACATCACCCGCCTCGTGGCGCAGCGCTTCCCGGGCCGGGGGATCCTCGGGGTCGACAGCTCTCCGGAGATGCTGGCGCAGGCGCGCGCCGCGCTGCCCGGGGCGCGGTTCGTCGAGGGTGATATCGCGCGCTTCGCGCCGTCCGCGCCGCCCGCGCTGATCTTCAGCAACGCCGCGCTGCACTGGCTCGACGACCACCAGGCGCTGTTCCCGGCGCTGCTCGGGCGGCTCACGGCCGGCGGCGTGCTGGCGGTGCAGGTGCCGAGGAACCACGGCGCGCCGTCGCACGCGGCGATGGTGGAGGCGAGCCGGTTGCCTCGCTTCCGCGACAAGCTGGCGGCGGTGGTGAGGGAGAGCCCGGTCGCGGCGCCAGCGGCGTATTACGGGATGCTGGCGCCGCACGCGGCGCGGCTCGAGATCTGGGAGACGGAGTATCTGCACGTCCTCGAGGGCGCGAATCCGGTCGTCGAGTGGACCAAGGGGACGGCGCTGCGGCCGCTGCTCGCGGCGCTCGATGAGCACGAGCGGGCCGAGTTCCTGGAGGAGTACGGCGGGCGGGTGGCGGCGGCGTATCCGAAGGCGGCGGACGGGAAGACGCCGTTTCCGTTCCGGCGGTTGTTCCTCGTCGCCACGGCGCGGTGAGCGCCGCCTCCGCGCGGATCAGGGCGTGTACTCGATGGCGCCGACGCCTTCGGCCTCGGGGAGCACGGTCACGAGCGCCTGCGCCCCGACGGAGGCTGACGAGAGCGAGGAGCGGATGGCGACGAGCCATGTCCGGTCGCTCCTGCGCGCGACGAGGATGGCGCAGCGCTCGCCCTGGGGCGTGCCCGCGCGCGCCTCGGCCTCCTGGACCACGCGCGCCTCGGAGGCGTCGCAGCCCTGGACGTCGAACTTGCGGTTCAACAGCGCGGTGAGCGCCATGCTGGCGGCCTTCTTCGCGGTGACCTCTTCGGCCGTCGGGGCCGCGGGGGGCGGCGCCGGGGCGCACCCGGCGGAGAGCGCTGCGAGGAGGGGTATCCACCGTGCGATGGGGCGTGTCACGGCGCTGTCCTATCGCGGCGGCGCCGCCACGGGAAGCCCTCGGCGTGTCCGGAATCGTGTCCGGGTCCTCCGGTCATCGCGACCGCAGACTACCCGCAACGAATTCAAGGAGAACGCCGATGTCTTCCCTCACTCACTACCTGGTCATCGATCTCGAGGCGACCTGCAGCGACGACCCCGCCTTCCCCCGCGACGAGATGGAGATCATCGAGGTCGGCGCCGTGCTCGTCGATGCCGGCACCCTGCGACCCGCCGCCGAGCTGCAGTGCTTCGTGCGCCCGATCCGACACCCGCGCCTCTCGGCGTTCTGCATGCGGCTGACGAGCATCCGCCAGGCCGACGTCGACGCCGCGCCGCGCTTCCCCGCGGCGGCGGCGCGGCTGAGAGAGCTGGTGCGCGGAAGACAGGCGCTCTTCTGCTCCTGGGGCGGCTACGACAAGCGGCAGCTCGAGCGCGACGCTCGCCGCCACGGGGTGGCGCTGCCCTTCGGCGGCGATCACCTCAACCTCAAGCGGGCCTTTGCCCGCCGCCTCGGCGCCGAGCGCGAGCTCGGCGTGGGGCAGGCCCTGCGCCGGGTCGGCCTCTCGTTTCAGGGGACGCAGCACCGCGCCATCGACGACGCGCGCAACATCGCGCGGCTCCTGCCGCACGCGCTGGGCCTCGAGCCCCACCCCGCCGGCGCTCCCGGGAGCCCCGCCGCGCCGGCGCTCACCGGCCCTCCGGCGGCGTCTCCGGGGCCTCCGGCGCCTCCAGCGCCGCGAGCAGCGCGGTGAGCCCCTTCTTCAGCGAGGCCATCTGCTTCTCCCCCAGGGCTCGCGTGAGCTCCTCCTCCAGCTCCTGCAGCACCCCGAGCCCGTAAAGGAGCATCTTCAGCCCGTGCGGCGTGAACCGCACCCGCTTCGCCCGCCGGTCGTCCGGATCGGGCGTCCGCTCCACCACGCCCGCCGCCTCGAGCTCCTCCACGAGCTGACCCACCGCCTGCTTCGTCACGCCGGCGCGCTCCGCCAGGTCGATCTGCCGCGTGCCCTCGAGATCGATGTACGGCATGAGCGCCGTGTGCGCCCGGCGCACCCCGGTCGCGCCGCGCCGGGCGACGCGCGCCACCGCCCGCTCGTCGAACAGCCGCGCCGAGCGGAGCAGGAGCTGCCCGAGGCTCGCGCGCTTGCGCCGCTCGAGCTCGGCGACGTCGCATGGATCGAGGTCGTGTTTGTTCATGATAGTCAATTTGCTTGACCAAATGGTCAAGCTGATTTACCAATTGGAGCATGCTGCGACGGCTCGATCAATCCCTCTGGGTTGCGGAAGACACGTTGAAGGTGGGGTTTCTCCGGTTTCCGGTGCGATCTCCGATCGTGCGCCTCGAGGACGGCGGGCTGCTGCTGTTCTCGCCGCTCCCGAGCGTGGAGCGGGAGGCGGACGAGATCCGCGCGCTCGGCGAGGTGCGGGCGATCGTGGCGCCGAACCTGCTGCACCACCTCGGCCTCTCGCCGGCGGCGCGGCTGTTCCCGGGGGCGCGGCTGGTCGGCGCGCGGGGGCTCCGCGAGAAGCGCCCTGACGTGACGTTCACCGGCGCGCTCGACGGCGCGCCGGACCCGCTCTGGTCGGCCGAGATCGACCAGGTGGCGGTCGGCGGGATGCCGAAGCTCGAGGAGACGGTCTTCTTCCACCGGCCGAGCAGGACCCTCTTCGTCTGGGATCTCTGCTTTCACATCGCGCAGAGCGAGCACCTCCCGACGCGCCTCTTCATGCGCCTGAACGGCGCCTACGGGAGGTTCGGCCCGTCGCGCATCGCGCGCTCGATGATGCGCGATCACGCGGCGGTGCGCGCTTCCGTGGAGCGGATGCTCGCGTGGGCGCCGGAGCGCATCGTGGTGGCGCACGGCGACGTCGTCGAGCGCGGCGGTCGAGCCGCGCTGCAGGGCGCGTTCGAGCGGGTGCTCTGACGTCCCTGACGCGGAGCGGCGCGCGGGCGCCGGTGCGGTAGGACTGGGGCCTGGCCATGAAGATAACGAAGGTCCGGTGATGGGCGCCCAGGTCACCCTGCTCGGCCTGGATTTCGGCTCCACCACGAGCTGCGCCGTGGCCGCCTCGGCGACGCTCACGCGCGCCGCGGGCAGCGGACGGGTGGAGCTCGGCGCGCTGGAGGAGCGGTACCGATCGGAGATGGCGCTGACGCCCCTCGCCGGCGACGCCCTCGATCTCGACGCCGCGGCGGCGCTCCTCGATCGCTGGCTCGCCGAGGCGGGCGTGGCGCCCGGGGCCCTCTTCGGCGGCGGCGCGATCATCACCGGCCTCGCCGCGCGCCGGAGCAACGCCGACGCGCTCGCGGCGCTGATCCGCGCGCGCGTCGGCGAGGCGCTGCTTGCCGTCGCCGAGGACCCCTGCCTCGAGTCCTGGGTGGCCTTCATGGGCAGCGCCGCTCCCCTGTCGCGCGCGCGCCCCGGCGAGCCCGTCGTCAACCTCGACATCGGCGGCGGCACCACGAACCTCGCGCTCGGCCTGGCCGGCGAGGTCCAGCGCACCGGCTGTCTTCTCGTGGGCGCGCGGCACGTCGCGCTCGACCCGCGCTCGCGCCGCCTCCGCGCGCTCTCGCCCGAGGCCCGCGCCGCCTTCGACCACCTCGGGCTACGCCGCGGCCCGGGCGAGGTGCTCCCGCAGGCCGAGGCCGAGGCCGTCGTCGCCTTCTACGTGGATCTGCTCGAGGCGGCGATCGCGGGGCGCGCCGGCGCCTTCGACACGCCCGTGGCCGCGCGCCACGTGCAGGTGCCCTTCGCGCTGCCGGAGGGGATCGCGGCGCCCACCCTCACGTTCTCCGGGGGCGTGGGCGAGCTGATCTACGCCGGCCTGGCCGGGCGCCCCCTGCCGGAGCCGGCTCACCACGGCGATCTCGGCGTGGACCTCGCCCGCGCGATCCTCGCCTCCCCCCGGCTGAGCGCGCGGGTGGCGACGCCGGCCAGCATGGGCCGGGCCACGGCGTACGGCCTGCTGCGCCACGCCACCCAGCTCTCCGGCGCGACGCTGTTCCTCCCGCGCCCCGAGCGCTTGCCCCTGCGCGACCTGCCCATCCTGGCGCGCCTCTCGCCCGCCTCTTCCGACGCCGAGCTCGATCACGCCGTGGACCTCTTCCGCCGGAGCACCCGCGGCGGCTCTCTGGAGATCGCCCTCGACGACGTCTCGGCGACCACCCTCAAGCGCCTCGGCGCGCGCATCGCCGGCGCGCTGCGCCGGGCCGGACCGATCCCCGAGCACCCCCTCGTGCTGCTCACCGCGCAGAACGCGGGCAAGACGCTCGGGGGCTACGTGACCGGCTGGGGCGCGCTGCCGATCGACCTCCTCGTCATCGACGAGGTGCAGGCGCACGGCGCTCGGTTCGTCCAGGTCGGCCGCCTGTGCGATCAGGTCCTGCCCGTCTCGTTCTACGGGATGACGCCATGACGTCGCTCGGCGAACCTTCCGTGAAGGGAGGAGCGCGCCGTGAAGGAACCGACCCCGCTCGATCGGATCGAGGTCCCTCGCCCCCGGACCGACGTTGTCTATGCGGCCCGCCTGCCTGGCCACGGCGGCTCGTTCCGCGGCTTGAAGCGGCTCCTCGGCGCCGCCGACTGCAGCAAGGCCGGCGATCGCCAGGCAGGCCTCGCGGCGAGCGACGACGCGGCGCGGGAAGCCGCGCGGGAGCTGCTCGGCGAGCTGACCCTGGAGCACCTCCACGATCACCCGCTCACCGACGCGCGGGGCGAGATCGACGCGGTGATGCGCGTCAATTACGACATCGACCGCGACGCCTTCGCCCGGATCGCCTCGCTGCGCCTCGGCGAGCTCAAGGACCACCTGCTCCGCGCGCCCGGCCCGGAGGTGGCGCGCCTCGGCCGCGCCCTGACCGGGGTCATGGCCGCGGCGCTCGCCAAGCTCTGCGACGTGCACGAGCTCGTGTACCTCGCCCGCAAGATCAGCCGCCCGACCCGCGCCCGCACGCTCCTCGGCGCCCCGGGCACGCTCGCCTCGCGCCTCCAGCCGAACCACCCCACCGACGATCTCCGGGGCATCACCCTGCTGCTCTACTGGGGCCTTTCCCTCGGCGCCGGCGACGCGCTGCTCGGCGTCAACCCCGCGTCCGGCACGGTGGAGACCACCGCCGCGATCCTCCGCCACCTCGACTGCATCCGCCGCGCGACCGGCGTCCCCACGCAGATCTGCTGCCTGTCTCACCTCAAGGTGCAGCTCGCCGCGCTCGACCAGGGCGCGCCCGTGGAGATCCTCTTTCAGAGCCTGGCCGGCACCGAGTCCTGCTGTGTCACCGAGTTCGACGTCACCGTGGATCTCATCGACGAGGGTTATCGCCGCATGGCCGCGCGCGGCCCGCTGGCGGGCCAGGCCGAGCAGTTCATGTATTTCGAGACCGGCCAGGGCAGCGAGCTCACGTACGGCAAGCACGACGGCATCGACATGGCCACGGCCGAGGCGCTCTGTTACGGCCTCGCCCGCCGCTGGGACCCGTTCATGCTCAACAACGTCACCGGCTTCATCGGCCCGGAGACGCACCTCGACGACCGCGAGATGATCCTCGCGAACCTCCAGGACCATTTCATGGGCAAGCTCCTCGGCGTGCCCATGGGCATGGCCCCTTGTTACACCCTCCACGCCCACGTCACGCTGGAGGGCCAGCAGATGGCGACGCAGCTCCTCACCGCCGCGGGCGCCAACTACTACATGGATGTCTGTCTCAACACCGATCGCATGCTCGCCTATTTCGACACGAGCGGGCATGACGTGCAGACGTTGCGGGAGATCCATGGCCGCGCGCCCGGCGGCGAGTTCCTGGAGTGGGCCCTCGCGCGGGGCATCCTGGCGCGTGCGGGGGAGGGGCAGGGCGAGGCGGACGCGATCACCCGCGGGCCGCGCTTCGGCGACGTGCGGCAGTTCTGCCCGGACGAGGCCGAGCTGGCCGAGCTGCTCGCGGCCACGCCCGCCGCCTATGGCTTCGCCACCGCCGGCCCGCGCCCGGCCAACGCGGTGAGCCGCCGCGGTCGCCGCGACGAGGCCATCGCGCGGGCGGCGCTCGCCACCGAGCTGCGCGAGGACGAGCTGGCCCGCGTCGCCGCGTTCCGCCTCATCGCCACGACGGCGGCCAGCAAGGGAGAGCACCTCGGCTCCGCCGACGCGGGGGCGCGCCTCTCCCCGGAGAGCGCCGCCCGGCTCGCGCCGGAGGAGGCCGAGGTGCAGATCGTGGTGTCGGACGGCCTGAGCGCCGAGGCCGTCCACCGCAACATCCCTGACCTGCTCCCGGTCCTGCTGGACGGCCTGGGGGCGCGCGGCGTGACCGTCGGCCAGCCGCTGCTCGCGCGTTACGGCCGGGTGAAGCTCGCGGAGGCCGTCGCCGAGCGGCTCGCGGCGCGGCTGGTCATCGTGCTGCTCGGCGAGCGCCCGGGGAGCGGCGAGCAGGCGTCGAGCAGCCTCTCGGCCTACCTCGCCTACCGCCTCACGCCCGGCGCGGACCAGGAGGCGGCCGCCGCCTTCAGCGGCAATCCCATGATCGGCTTCGAATACACGGTGATCTCCAACATCCACGCCGGCGGGCTGCCCGCCGCGGAGGCGGGGGGCGTGATCGTCGAGAAGGTAGTGGCGGTGCTCGGCCACCGCGCGGCAGGTAACCGGCTGGAGGCCTCGCTCACCGGCTAGCGCCGCGGGCCAGCAATCCTGCCGGGATGTCGTGCTTCGGCGATACGCCGAACTTGCGCGTGTAATCGCGGCTGAACTGCGCCGCGCTCTCGTAGCCGACGTCGAACGCCGCCGCGGAGACCGAGATCGCGCCGGCGCGCAACAGGCGGCGGGCCTCGAGGAGCTGCAGGCTCTTTCGATACTGGAGCGGTGACGACGCCGTGATCGCCTTGAAGTGCTTGTGAAATGAAGACGCGCTCATCCCGACGCTGCGCGCGAGCTTCGGGATCTCGACGGGCGAGCGAAAGTCACGCCGCAGCTGTGCGATCGCGCGCGCGATCGCGCTGGCGTGGCTGTCATGGCGGATCAGGTCGCGCAGCATGCCGCCAAACGGTGCCGTCGCGAGCCGGTAGTGGATCTCGCGCGAGACGAGCGGACCAAGCACCGCTGCGTCCGTCCGCGCGCCCGCGAGCGCGAGATAGCGATGGAGCGCGTCGACGAGCCTGGCATCGCAGGTGTGGACCGCGAGCGAGCGAGGCTGCGCGGCATAGGGAAGCGCGTCGGCCATCGCTTCGACCAGGTCGCGCAGCGTATCCAGCTCGACATCGAAGAGCAGCACGAGGTACGGGGCCTTCGTGACGCGTGCGATCACCGGAAGGTCGTGGCTGATGAGCAGACACTCGCCAACGCTCATCGGAAACGAATCGGCTCCCAGCACCGTCTCTTTTCGCCCCTGGAGCACAAGGCCCATGACCGGCTCGTAGACCGCGGCTTCGAACGATGTCGGCTGGTGGTGCCGGAGGATGCCGAGGTTCTTCAGCGGTCGCACGTACTGGCTAGCGCGGTCCTTCGGGCGAGGGAGCTGGCTTGCAGCGAGCTCGGCGAGCGCCGCCAGGTTCATGTGGCGAGCGTAGCACCATCGCGCTTTTGTGTCTCCGGCGAGAGGATCGAGCAAGAAGCAGAGAGCTACCGGCAAGCACCCCGCGACGTGCGGTCGTACATTGAGCTCATGGCGAACAACGTGCTGACCGTGAATCACCTCGGGCGTTCCCAGTCGGAGCGGATTGTCTGGCTCTGCGAGGAGCTTGGGCTCGACTATGAGCTGAGACGGTACGAGCGCCGAAAGGACAACAGGATGGCGCCGCCGGAATACAAGGCGCTGCACCCGATGGGGACGGCGCCGATCCTCACCGACGGCCAACTGGTGCTCGGCGAATCCGGGGCGATCGCCGAGTATCTGATCGCAACCCATGGCGAGGGGCGGCTCGCCGTGAAGCACGGCCAGCCCGGGTTCGCCGACTATCTCTATTGGTTCCACTTCGCCAACGGGACCTTGCAGCCGGCCGTCTTGCGGGTGTGGTCTCTGGAGCGCGTCGATGCGTCCGAGAAGAATGCGGCGCTGCAGGCGGCGAAGGATCGGTTCAACCTGATCTTCTCCACGGTGGAGCAGCGTCTGGGTGAGGCGCCTTATCTCGCCGGTCCGGAGCTGACGGCGGCGGACATCATGACGGTGTTCTCGCTGACCACCATGCGGCTGTTCAAGCCGTACGATCTCTCGCCGTGGCCGAACATCCTGGCTTATCTGCAGCGGATCGGCGCGCGCCCCGCGTATCGGCGCGCGATGCAGAAGGCGGATCCGGACATGACGCCGTTGCTCGGGGCCATTCCATGACCGAGGGGGGCGGTCGGCCGCGGGCTCGATCCACGGGTCTGGTGCCCGGTTGGAACGAGGTGCCGGGGTCCTCGAATGTCCGGTTTTTCCAATCGGAAGCCTCGGGCGCGTGGCATGAACACCCCATGACCCACCTCGACGCCACGATGAGCCGCTCCCCGCTCCGATCGACTCCGCTGGGCAAGACCGGGCCCAGCGTCTTTCCCGTCGGCCTCGGCTGCATGGCGATGTCCGGCGCCTACGGCCCGGCCGAGGACGCCGAGAGCGTGGCGACGATCCGCCACGCCATCGAGCGAGGGATCACCCTGATCGACACCGGAGACTTCTACGGCAACGGGCACAACGAGCTCCTCATCCGGCGCGCGATCGAGGGGGTGCGCGACAAGGTCCAGCTGTCGGTGAAGTTCGGCGCGATGCGCGGCCCGGACGGCGCCGCGCTGGGCATCGACACCCGCCCGGCGGCCGTGAAGAACTTCGCGGCGTACAGCCTGCATCGGCTGGGCGTGGAGGTCATCGATGTGTACCGCCCCGCGCGCCTCGACCCGCAAGTGCCCATCGAGGACACCGTCGGGGCGATCGCCGACCTCATCAAGGCCGGCTTCGTCCGGCATGTCGGGCTGTCCGAGGTGGGGGGCGAGACGATCCGGCGCGCGAGCAAGGTGCACCCGATCGTGGACCTGCAGATCGAGTACGCGATCGCGACGCGCGGGCCCGAGGCGTCCATCTTCCCCGCGCTCGCAGAGCTCGGGATGAGCGCGACGCTCTACGGGGTTTTTGCGCGGGGGCTGCTCACCGGCAGCAAGCCCTCGGGAAAGGGGGACTTCCGGCAGTACATGCCACGCTTCGCAGGCGAACAGGGGGCAAAGAACGCGAGCGTCGTCGAGAAGCTCCACGCCTTCGCCGGCGAGCGCGGGATGACGCCGGCTCAGGTCGCGCTCGCGTGGGTGCTGGCGAAGCAGCCCACGCTGGTGCCGATCGTCGGGGCCCGTACGCGAGCCCAGCTCGACGACGCCCTCGTGGCCCTCGACAAGCCGCTGTCGGCGAGCGACGTCGCGGCGCTCGAGAGCCTCGTGCCAGCGGACGCGATCGGCGGCACGCGCTACCCCGCCCAGCACATGAAGGTGCTCGACAGCGAGCGGTAGCCGATCGACGCGGGCACCCGTGTCGGCTTGAACGGCCGCACGAGAGGCGTAAGATTGACGAACGTGGCCGCAGCGATGGATCTCCCCACCCTCGCACTCCCGCGCTTCGTCGAGGAAGTCCGTGATGTCGCGGCACCCCCCGGTCAGGTGTTCGACGTCCAGTGGCTTCCCGACGGCAGAACGGGCCTCTTTTTTCGAGCGCTCGAGGGGGGACGCGAGGGGGACGTGTGGGTCGCGGGCCCCCGAACGCGCGCGATATTCAAGAGCAAGACCGGCCTCGCGCGGACGGTCACTCTTCGGTTCAAGCCTGGCTGGTCGGTTCCGCTGCTCGGCGTGGCAGCGAGCGAGCTCACGGACCGGCTCGTCCCGCTGGAGGACGTGTGGGGCCGCGCCGGGCGCGAGCTCTGCGGTGAGCTACTCGCCGCGAGGAGCCGCGCGGACGTGATCGACCGCGTCGCCCGGGCGCTCGCCCTTCGCGCCGGCCAACCCTTCGAGACGGCATCAGGGCAGCTCGCTCGCCGTGCGGTTCGCTTGCTCGAAGGGGGCGAGGTCCGGGTGGAGCGTGTCGCCGATCGGCTCGGCGTCACGGCGCGGCATCTTCGCCGCGCTTTCATCGAGAACGTCGGCATCGGCCCGAAGGAGTTCGCGCGGACCGTCCGCCTGCAACGCGCGGTGCGAATGGCAGCGACCTCGTGCGACTGGGCGCGTATCGCCGCAGACGCGGGCTATTATGACCAGGCCCACCTCATCGCCGACTTCCGTCAGCTCGTCGGGCTCACACCGGGCGCGTTCTTCAAACGCGCGGGCGGCCGGATGACCAGTTCTCCTTGCATGCAGGCGGACGATCGACCTTAGAGCGGTTTTCAGCTGACACTGGTACGAGCGTCGCAGAGCGGCGGTCACCCGCACAGGAGACGGGTCCAGATCGGCGTTTTCGGCGCGGAAGCGCACTCCAGTGCGCTGAGCACCGAAAACGTCGAGATGGGCCCGTATCCGAAGCGGGTGACCGCCGCTCTAGGCCTTTGCGTTCGGCAGGAGAAGGCACCGCACTTCCGGCTCCTCGTTCCAGGCATCGGTCACAGCGCTGAGCGGCAGACCCTTGAACGGTGCACGAAAGCCGGCCGCCGGGGCCGCTGCCAAGAGCTCGCCGGCCCCGGCCAGCAGCTCCTTCACCGGAACGCTTCCGATACCGCTACCGATGAGCTCGAGCCCCGTGCTGCGCAGGATGTCACCTCGGATCGGGATCTCGTCGCCAGCCACGGTACCCAGCTGAACAAAGCGCAGGCGCGGCTCGCCGGCCCTGGATCCACGGTCCTTCGTCGCTGCCCGGAGAACGCGGACGGCCGGCTCGCCCCACACGAAGTCGAGGACGACGTCGACGCCTCGATCGAATTGATCCCGTAGTGATCGATCCGCGTCCTCGTCAAAGGCGATTTTCACGTCGGCGTCGAGCCGGTCGAGCTTCACCCTGTCACGACCGACAGCGATCACCCTGCTCGCTCCGAAGTGACGGGCGGTTTGAATCGCCATGCCCCCCGCCGCGCCCGTCGCGCCGTTCACGAGCACCGTGTCGCCCTTCTGGAGGAGCGCCCGGCGTGACAGCGCAATCCAGGAGGCGAGCCCCGCGGTCGCGATCGCTGCGGCCTGCTCATCGGACAGCGCGTCGGGCACCGGCACAATCATGCTGTCCATGGCGAGCGACCTCTCGGCCATCGAGCCGAAAGGCGCCTTCGGGAACAGGAAGTAGACGCGCCTCCCCGCAGCGTCCGTGCCGACGCCATCGACGCCCGGGACGAAGCCGCCGCTCTTTCCGCTCGCATAGTGCCTGCCCGAGGCCAGGCCTTTGACGATGGGGCTGAGCGGAGCGGCGTGTACGGTCACCACGGTCTCACCGTCGCCGGGCTCCGGCTCACGGAAATCGCCATAGGACGGCGGGACACCGAGCGCATGTACGACTGCGGCCTTCATGCTGAAACCTCCAGGCGATTGTTGCGTTGGCGCCGTGTCGGCGACGACCGAGCCCGTGTCCCCCGAACCCCCGCGATGACGCAGTGCATGTGCGTGCTCCTTGTTTTCACGGCGAACGCGCCGTCGACAGGGAGAAGATGCGCCTGCTCGGCGCATCGATCCACTGCATGATAGACATACCCATCATGCCTGCCCTTCATGACGTGGCCACGGTCGATCTCAACCTCGTGCGGGTGCTCGGCGCGCTCCTCGACGAGCGGCACCTCACGCGCGCGGGCAAGCGGCTCGGCCTCACCCAGTCGGCGACGAGCCATGCGCTCGGCCGGCTCCGGCGCCTCTTCGGCGATCCGCTCTTCGTCCGCACCTCGCGCGGCCTCGCCCCGACGGCGCGCGCGCAGGAGCTGGCGGAGCCGGTGCGCGAGGCGATGCGCGCTCTCGATCGCTGCTTCCGCGCCGAGGAGCCGTTCGTCGCCGCGAGCGCCGCCCGCAGCTTCAGCGTCGCCACCGCCGACTACGGCTCCTTCGTCCTCGCGCCGAAGCTCCTCGATCGCCTCGGGCGCGAGGCGCCGAACGTCGATCTCTGGCTCCGCGCGCTCGACGCCTCCTTCGAGGAGCAGCTCGCCCGCGGCGACGCCGACGTGGTGGTGGCCCCGGCGCGCAGCGACGGGCTCCCCGCTGGCATCCGGTCGCGCCCGCTCTACCGCGAGCGCTTCGTCTGCCTCGTGCGCAAGGGGCACCCGCTGGTGAAGAAGGGCATCGACCTCGCCTCCTGGACGTCGATGCGCCACGTCTTCATCGCCCCGCGCGGCACGCCCGGCGGCGTCGTCGACGAGACGCTGGCGCAGCTCGGGAAGCGCCGTCGCGTGGCGCTGGCGGTGCCGCACTTCCTCCTCGCGCCGCACGTGGTCGCCGGCTCCGACCTGGTCGTCTCCGTCGGCGCGCGCGTGGCCGAGGCCTTCGCGGAGATCCTCCCCTTGCGCGTTGTCGATCCGCCGGTGAAGCTCCCCGGCTTCGAGGTGCGCATGTACTGGCACGAGCGCCACCACCGCGATCCGGCGCAGCAGTGGTTCCGCGACGCGGTGCGCGGCGCGGCCGAGCCGTCGTCCGTCAGAGCGTGACGCCGAGCGAGGGCTCGCGGCGTCGCCCGCCGGCGGCGCCCGGTGAGCCGAGCGCGCAGGCCGGATCGCGTTACCCCAGGAGATGGAACCGCAGGAACCCAAGGAGGCTCCTGATCGTCTCTCGCGAAGCCTCGCTGTCGTCGAGCAGATCGAACGCGTGCGGCGCCGTGGCGTGGTTCACGAGCGTCACTGGCAGGTTGCGGGCCAGCGCCCCGGCAATGAAGTCATCGATCGTCTCGTTGAGGTGAGGCATCCTGTCCTGTCCTGCCCTGGCGATGAACAGGGGCAGGTCCGGAGGGAGGTCGTCGATCGACTTCCCGGCGCACGGGTTGACGAACCGGAACTGCGCCGCCGCCTCCGCGACGCGGGTGGACGCGCCGAGATCGAGCATGAAGCCGTAGCAGAGGGCGGCGCACCGGAGCGAGCCGCTCGCTCCCCGCATCAGCGCCGACAGGGCCATGGGGACGTTGCCGGAGCAGGCCCACAGGCCGATCCGGCGCTCGTCGATCCCGAGCGAGGCGGCGTTCTGCCGGAGGTGCTCGAGCAGCGCATGGAGATCGGACGGCTCGCGGTTCGTGTAATTGATGCCCACGAAGCCGGATGCGGCCACCAGCCGTCCCCACGACGTGGACTGCCCTATCTCCTTGCGTTTGCAGCCGAACACCGACTCGAACCCCGGATCCGGATAGCCGGACACGAAGACGACGGCAGGCGCCCGCGCCACGGCCACCGAGGTTGGTGGAGCGTAGAGGTCGAAGGTCAGGGCGCCTGCGTCGGTCGCCTGGTACGCGATATCCCTGCGGAGGATGACGGCATCCATGCCGGGGATCTCGAGGACGGCCGTCTTCTTCATCATCTTGTCTCGCTCGGATTCTTGGCTCATCTGTGCGTCTCCCTCGCTGTGATCTAGCACGACGAAGCTCAGCGCCTGACGGCCGCCGGATCAGCCTGGGCCGTGGGTGCGGCCGCTCGCGCGCGGCGGGGCCACCTGGCCGGTCACTCGACCACCCGGACAGCAGCGTCGAGCAGGTTGACGCCGCTGGCGCCGTCCCACGCTGCGCCGCTCGATAGCCGGATCGCGTAGCGCGGGTCGTCGCGCAGGCGCTCGGATGCGTCGGGCAGCCACAGGCCGAGCTGGTAGTCGCCCGGCGGGAGATCGGCCGGAATCTTTGCCTCGAGGCACATCTCGCTCTCCTCGCCAGGAGCCCAGCGGCGCGGATCGGCGTCGACCTCGGCCACGCGCCGCGCTTCGCCCTGCTGGAGCACGAGGTAGACCGGTCGCGGGTTATAGGCCCGGGCGTACCCGTCGTTGAACACGCGCAGCCGGAGGGACAGCGGCTGCCCGCGCGCGATCTGCTCGGGTGACTCGTGATCCATCACGACGAAGCGGTATCCGAGGCGGCAGGCGATCGTCTCGAAGCAGCCCCCGGATCGCCAGTCATCGATCACGTCAGGATGATAGTCGGTGTTGATGAAGCTGAAGTGGTGCGCCGACAGCTCGGCGAGCGCCGAGGCGCACTCGCTGCGCGGCGGGTTGCGGCCGCAGGTCTCGCCTCCGACGGGCGTGAACGCCGAGTCCGCGGCGGCATAGGCCTTCTCGCCGGGGAGCTGGTAGGTGCCGACGTCGTCTTCGCTCGCGAGGAAGCAGTCGTTCAGGTGGCCGACGCGCGAGAGCGGCGCTCCGGAGAACGCCGTCTCCTCGGTCAGCGGGCCGCCGTACGCCTCGAGCTTGTGCGAGGGGCGGCGCGCGAGCGTCATCCGGCTCGCGGGCAGCGCCTGAAGCAGCGCGTCGAAGATCTGCTTGCGGCTGTCTGGACGGGTGAGATCGTTCGTCGAGGCGTGCCACTCGCCCCAGGCGCCGACGAAGCCAGGGTGCAGCACGGCGATGACGTCGGCGTTCGCCTCCAGGACGGGCTTGAGCTGGTCGATGTGGGACAGCACGCGGCCGAGCGGCGCGTCGTCCTCACCGATGTCCGTCGCGTAGTAGAAGCGGGGGAGCACCTTGAGCCCCGCCGAGCGCACGGCGGCGAAGCTCTCGTTGAGCTGGTCGATGAGGGGCTGATCGATGTCCCGCGCACGGTAGTCGTCGATGAGCGCCTGACCGTAGATCAGCGTGTACCCCTCGTCTCGAAGGCCAGCGACAGATCCCAGGCTTCGAAGATCCCTGAAATGGAAGACGCCGCGCTCGGGGTTGAGCACGCCCTGGCACTCGGCATTGCCGGAGGGATCCGCGCCCGCCGTGAACAGCCTGGGCGCGTAGGTGCGCCTCACGGTGGCGCCGCTCGCGCCGCAGCTGCCGGGCGGGGCGACCGCGCCGCCGCCGCTGCCGGAGCTGCCGCCGGTGCCGCTGCCGGAGCTGCCGCCGCTGCCGCCATTGCTATCACTGCCGCCGCTGCCGGAGCCCTCCGCGGTCGCGCTGGACGTCAGCGAGTCGACCGGGCTGCCGCCGGAGCCAGCACCGCATGCCGTCGCGAGCGCCAGGGAAAGACAGGGGACGCCGCCGCTGCGAAACAGGCGCGACAGGACATGTGACGATGACCGGCTGCTCTGGTGATGCTGGTGACGCTGGTGACGCTGCTGACGCATGAGCAATCTCCTCTCCCGCCGTGGATCGACGAGGCGTTAGGACCCGACCTGTGGGGCACGCTGTGCAGTGAATGGTCGAGGGGATTGCAGGGCCGATGCCACCGGCGCGGCCCGCCGCCGCGCGAAGCGCTGAGGCCAGAGGCTGCGCAAGGATCGTACACGTGCGCACGAAGCGGACGGCGCGCGACGGCGCATGGCGCCCCGGCCGCCACGGCGGCTCAGCTCATGATGCGCTCGCGCCCCCGGCGGCGCGCGACAGCTCGTCGATCGCGCCAAGCAGCGCGTCGTTCTGCTCCGGCGTGCCCACCGTGATCCGCAGCCTGTCCTGGATGCGCGGCGCGTCCCAGTAGCGCACGAAGATGGCGCGGTCGTAGAGCGCCCGGTACATCGCCTGCGCCGACAGCCCTCCTCCCGGCGGACTCGCCAGGACGAAGTTGCTCTGGCTCGGCGCCACCGTGAACCCCTTTTGCCGGAGCGCCCCGGTGAGCCGGGCGCGCTCGGCGATCACCTTCTCCCAGCTCTTCCTCGCCTCGTCCCGCGCGGAGAGCGCCGCGGTGGCCGCGGCCTGCGAGAGGATATCGGTGTTGTAGCTGTCGCGGGCCTTGTCGAGCGTCTCGATGAGCCGCGGGTGCCCGAGCCCATACCCGAACCTGAGCCCCGCGAGCGAGTATCCCTTGCTCAGGGTCCGCAGCAGAAGAACGTTGTCGAGCCCTCGCGCCGGGTCGAGCAGCGGCGTCGCGTCGAACTCCGCGAAGTCGACGTACGCCTCGTCGATGAGGAGCACGCCGCGGAACGCCCGCGCGACGCGCTCGAGCTTGTCGAGCGGCTCCTGCCGCCCCGACGGCGCGTGCGGGTTGACGAGGAGCGCGAGCCGGCAGCCGTGCTCGTTCAGGCGCTGCGCGAAATCCTCCGGGACCGACCAGTCCTCGGCCAGGGGGACCTGGGTGATCGTCGTGCCGTGGATCTCCGCGAGCACGTCGTAGAGCGAGTAGGTCGGGTACGTCTCGCCGATGCCGCGGCCGCCGGGCTCGCAGAACACCGTCATGGCCATGCGAAGCAGCTCGTCGCCGCCGTTCGTGGCGATCACCTGCGCGGGCGACAGGCCATGGAGCCGCGCCGCGGTCTCGCGGAACTGCTGCGCCCGGGGCGGCGGGTACCGGCGGAGCTGATCGGCCGAGACGTCCCGGATCGCCTCGAGCACGGCGGCCGGCGGCGGGTACGGGTTCTCGTTCGTGTTGAGCTTGACCACGTCGGCCCGCTGCGGCTGCTCACCTGGCGTGTAGGGCGTGAGTCGATGGATGTTGTCGCGTTCGTACAGCATGGGGATGGCCGTCTCTCGCCCACTGGCCCGCCGGAGACAAGCGCCTCGTCGTCGGCATGGCGCGCGCGGACGCGCGCGCGTCGCTCGATCCCGCCGCTCTCGGGGGAGCTCGGCCGGAGGACACGGACGGCGTTGCCCGGGCGCTCGTCGTCCGGGACGCGCGGCCCGCGCGCCCGCGGCGAGGTGCGCTGGCTGCGCGGATCGGACTAAGATGCGCCGCATGACGACGACGTCCGAGCCTGAAGTCTTCCTGGTCCTCTCCTGCCTCGGCCCTGATCGGACGGGCATCGTCGCGGAGGTGACCCACTACCTGACGGAGCGCGGCGCCAACGTGGAGGACAGCCGGATGGCGGTGCTCGGCGGCGAGTTCGGCATCCTCCTGCTCGCGTCGGGGCCCCCCGGCGCGATCGAGGCGGTCGAGCGCGAGACGGAGTCGCTCACCCGGGCGACGGGGCTCACGGTGCAGAGCCGCAGGACCAAGAGCCCCGAGTCGCACCGGCGCGCGGCGACCATCCCTTGCGTCATCTCCGTCGACGCGCTCGATCACGAGGGCATCGTGCGCGCGGTGTCGCGCGCGCTCCACGGCGTCGGCGTCAACATCGTCTCGCTCGAGACCTCGGCCTACGAGGCGCCCGTCACCGGCTCGCAGCTCTTCCGGATGGAGGCCCGCGTCGACGTCCCCGCCGGGGTGACCGTCACCCAGCTCCGCAAGGCGATGGATGCGGTCGCGGAGTCCGAGAACCTCGACATCGACGTCCGCTCGCTCATCAAGGGCTGACCGCGCCGCGCGAGAACCGGTATCCTAGCGGGCCATGCCCTTCAGCAATCTGAGCTCCCCCCGCAAGGTGCACGGCCTGGACGCGGAGATCCGAGGCGCCGCGGTCCTCGCGAGCCCCGGGCTCGTCGCGATGGTCTCGACCGATCCGGTGCGCCTCGGCGTCTGCCCGGTCGGCGGCTCCGGCGCGAAGACGACGAACCTGTCGCTGTCCTCGGCGCACGACGTGGCGCTCCTGTCGAAGGACGTCGCCGTGGTGCGGAGCGGCGACGACGCGGTGTGGGCGCTGCTCGGCATCACGCACGGCCCGAAGCTCGATCAGGTCGGCCGGGACGCGCGGCAGCTCGCCACGCGGCCGTCGGGCGAGACGGCGCTCGCGCTCGGCTGGGACGGCAGCGCGACGGAGCTCAAGCTCGACAAGACCGAGGTGAACGGCCGCACCTTCGCGGTGCGCGGCTCCGCGCGGGCGTTCGACCTGACCGAGACCGAGGCGCACGTGGTGATGGACGGCGCGGGGGAGGGCGGCGAGCTCCGCGTCCACCCCGGCGCGACGCCCGAGCCGGGCCCGACGCTCCGCGCCTCGCTGCCGCGCGCGGCCCAGAACCTCGATCGCGTGCGCGGCGGCCCGAAGCTGACGGCGGTGTACAAGCGCGGCGCGAGCGCGCTCTGCGCGGTCGTGAGGTCGTCCGGCAAGCTCGCGGCCAAGATGCTCGCGTTCGCCGATCCCGTCGCCGACGTCGCCGTCCTCGAGTCGAGCCTCTTCGCGGCCTTCGCGGACGGCCGCGTCGCGCTGTTCGACGGCGCCGCCATCGAGGCCGCGTCCGGCGCGCCGCTCGCGCCGACGGCGAGCGTCACGCTCGGCGCCCGCGGCGAGCCGGCCGTGCTCGCGGTCGCCGGCAAGGGATCGCCGACGCTGTGGGTCGGGACGAGCGCCGGGGAGATCTGGAGCCTGGCGATCGTCCGCAAGCAGGGCGGCTGAGGGGGCGCCGCACGGTGCTATGATCCCTCGATGCTCTCGCTGAAAGCCACCGTGCGGAACGGCCACCTCGTGCTCGACGAGCCCACCGAATTGCCAGAGGGGGCCGTCGTGGATCTTGTCGCGGTGGGGGGAGACGCGCTCGATGAGCTCGATGACGAGGAGCGGGGGGCCCTCCACGCCGCGCTCGCTGAGGGCATTGCGCAGGACGACGCAGGAGACACGCTCGACGCCGACGAGGTGCTTGCTCGCCTCCGTGCTCGCGCGTCGTGACAGCGGTCCGCTTCGCTCGGCGGGCATCGCACGAGCTCGATCGCATCGAAGCATGGTGTCAGACGAATCGGCCGGCGCTGTGGCCCGTGTTCATCGCCGAGCTCGCGCAAGCCGTTCGCCTCCTCCGGACCGCTCCTGAGCTTGGGCACGAGTACCAGGCAGTCAGGACCCACGGCGTTCGACGATTGCTGCTCGAAAGAACGCAGTTTTACGCATATTACCGCTACCATCCCACGAAGGCGCTCGTCGTCATCCTGTCCGTCTGGAGCACGCGCCGACGGCGGCCACCGTCGCTTCGTTGATTCGTTGGCGTTCGGGCCCGCGACGCGGCATGGGAAGGCTCGTTCGGCCGCGCAGCGGCGACAGCGACCGAAGCGTCGAGAACGATCTTCATCGTCGCCCCGCGAGCAAATCTTCCACCGCGCTCTCCCGCGGTGCCGTCGAGCCCAGCGCCGCGAACAGCCTCTCGATCTCCTCCTTGGACAGGCGAGGCGTCGAAGGGACGGCCACATCGAGCGGCACGATCGCGGCAACGGGCTTGCCATGCCGCAGGATCAACGTGCGCTTGTTGTGGTGCTCCGCTTCATCCACCAGGGCGGAAAGGTGAGCTTTGGCTTCCGCGACCGACGCCTTGCGCATATGACCATCGTGACCAGATCACCCGCTCGATCAAGTGTGGCTTCAAGCGGCACCCGAGCGTGGGCCCAGGGAACGCTGTCTGTGCAAGGTGGCCCCACGAAGTCCGGCGAGGTGCGCCCTCCTCGCGCCGCCCGCCCTCCTCACGCCGCGCGCGCCGCGATCCGCCCGTCGACCAGCGCGTCCGGATCGAGCTGATCGAGCGTCGTCACGACGCGATCCGCCCCCGCGGCCGCCAGCAGCGCCTCGTCGGCGAGCCGCGCCACGCCGATCGAGGTCATCCCGGCCGCCTTCGCGGCCTGCACCCCGGAGGGGGCGTCCTCGATCACGAGGCAGCGCGGCGGCGGGACACCGAGCGCGCGCGCGGCGGCCAGGAACAGGTCCGGCGCCGGCTTTCCGCGCGCCACAGCGACGCCGCAGAGGTCGGCGTCGAACAGATCGAGCAGCGTCGCGCCCAGGGAGACCGGCGCGCGGCGGGGGTTCTGGTGCTCGACGAAGGCGTCGACGCGGATCCTGCGGAGGAGCTCGCTGGCGTTCCTGGACGACGACGCCGCCGCGAGGAGCACGCCGCGCGCCTTGAGCTCCAGGATCAGCCGCATCGCGTCAGGGAACACGACGAACTTCCCCGCCGCGATCTTCCGGAGCAGCACCGCCTGCTTGCGCTCGGCGTAGACCCCGGCGCGCTCCGCCGCGTCGGGCACGCCGAAGTAATCGAGCGCCGCGCGCGCGCCGCTCTCGCGCGCCTTGCCGGCGACCTCGCTCTGGTAGACGGCCGTCGTGAACCGCTCGGGCGCGTAGCGTGTCTCGGGCGCGATCGCGCGCCACTCGGTCGCCATCAGCGCCTCCAGCGCCTCCTGCCAGGCGCGCTCATGCGGCGAGTCGACAACCACCCCATCCACGTCGAAGAGCACTCCCCCGAGAGAACGCATGCCGCCGACATGGCGCCGGCGCGCCGGATCGGGAGCCCCACGGCGCCTCGGCGACGCCACGCGCGGTCGCGCCCGCCTGTGGCTCCCGCCGCTCCGCTCGGGGTGCTACCGTGTGGGCTCGTGCTGCCTGCCCGTTCCGGAGCCGCTCCCCCTGCGACGCGCCTGCCGCGCGCGCTCGTCGTCCGCGACCCGGAGCCCGAGGAGCTCCGCGCGACCATCGACTGGTCGGACTGGTACCTGGACGACGCGGACGGCATCGGCGCGTGGGGCGAGCACGACGAGATCTCCCGCCTGCTCCTCTCGTCGATCGCGCAGCTCGCGCGCGAGCGCGGCTGGACCGACCACCACGCCGGCACGGATCGGTTCTTCGCCTGGGTGCGCGAGGAGCCGCTCGTGCGCGTCTCGCCGGACGTCTACCTCCTCGATCACCGCCCCGCGCCGCCGCTGCCCAAGCAGTGGCAGACCTGGCTGCCCGGACACCGGCCCCCGCGCTTCGCCCTGGAGATCGTGGCGACCGACTGGCAGAAGGCCTACGAGGACGTCCCGCTCAAGTACTGCCAGCTCGGCTGCCCGGAGCTCGCGATCTTCGATCCGCTGGCCGCCACGCACCGGCCGCCGGCGGGGCGCGTGGCGCTCCAGGCCTACCGGCGCGACCCCGACGGCGCGTATGTCCGCGTGTACGCCGGCGCAGGGCGCGTGTGGAGCCCCGCGCTCGACAGCTGGCTCTGCGTGATCGGCGGCGGGGCCGAGTCCCGGCTCCGCCTCACGCGCCCCGGCGGCAAGGGCGAGCTCGTGCCCACCCAGGAGGAAGCCGCGGCGATCGAGGCCCGCGCGAGGGAGGCGGCCGAGGCGCGCGTGCGCGAGCTGGAGGCGCGCGTGCGCGAGCTGGAGCAGCTGGATCACGGGT
Source organism: Sorangium sp. So ce302 (assembly GCF_051530145.1). GTDB lineage: Bacteria > Myxococcota_A > Polyangia > Polyangiales > Polyangiaceae > Sorangium > Sorangium cellulosum_B. The sequence continues at coordinate 12,873,860 of NZ_CP150326.1, forward strand.
AGCGCACGGCGCGCGTCACGGCGCCGCGAGCGTTTCCGGTCGCGAGGAGGCGCCGGTCACACCTGCTGGGTCGGCATGATGGTGACGTGCGCCAGGTTGACGTGCCGCGGGAGGGCGGCCGTGAAGGCAATGGTGCTCGCCAGGTCGTCCGCCGTGAGCCACGTGATCTGCTGCCTCGCCTCGGCGATCCACGCCTTGGCGGCCTCGTCGGTCATGTGGCTCTGGAGCTCCGTGTTGACGAACCCAGGCTCGATGACCGAGACGCGGACGTGCTTCGGTCCGAGCTCGGCGCGCAGGTTGCGCGAGAGGTGGGTGACGGCGGCCTTGGTGGCGCAGTACACGGCGAACGTCGGAAAGACGCCGTGCGCGCCGATCGACGAGATGTTGATGAGGTCCGACGGGCCGCCCCGCTTCGCGGCCGCGACCAGCGGATCGATGAACGCGTCGACGACCCGCATCGCGCCGGTGAGGTTGACCTCGATCATCTGCTCGAAATCGGCGATCCGATGCTCCTCGACGCCGGACGGCAACATGACGCCGGCGTTGTTGATCACGAGGTCGACGGGGCCGAGCTCGGCCGCGATCGACCGCGCGGCGCCGGCGACGGCGGTCCTGTCCCTGGCGTCGGCGGAGAGCGCGAGCGCGCGCCCGCCCGCGGCGCGGATGCCCTCGGCCAGTGAATCGAGGCGGTCCTTGCGACGCGCGAGGAGCGCGACGGCGGCGCCCTGCGCTGCGAGCTTGCGCGCGGTGGCCTCACCGATGCCGCTGGAGGCCCCGGTGACGACGGCGATGCGACCTGCGAGAGGAAGATGTTGAGACATGGTGCCAGCTCCTGGTTGGGTCCCCGCTCGGGGGTGCCCGCAATCTGGAGCTCCGCGTCGAGGTTAGGCAGACGTGCCGCGAACCTAGGATTCGCAATCCCTGGATAGAGGAGCGCGAACAGTGCATCTTTCGATGCGTGCCCGGGGCGCGCGCGATCGTGAGCGACAGGCGGAGCGAGCTGGCGGATTTCCTCCGAGGGAGGCGGATGCGCGCGGCGCCGATCGCGGGCGGCGCGTTCGCGGGGAAGCGGCGGCGCACGCCGGGCCTCAGGCGCGAGGAGATCGCGCAGCTCGCCGGGCTCAGCGTCGACTGGTACACCCGGCTCGAGCAAGGGCGTGACGTGAACCCGTCGCGCGAGACGCTCGAGGCGATCGCGCGCGTGCTGAAGCTCGACGACGACGAGCGAGGTCACCTGTTCTACCTGGCGCGGCCCGAGCCCGCGCGGGCCGCGGCGCGCCAGGAGAGGGCCGAGCCGGCGATGGCGCGCGCGCTCGAGGCGATGCGCGTCCCGGCGCTCGTCTTCAGCCCCCGGTTCGACGTGCTCGCGTGGAACGGCGCCGCGCGCCGCCTGCTCGTGGACTTCGGCGACGTCTCCCCGCGAAGGCGCAACCTGCTCTGGATGACCTTCCGCCACGCGGCCTACCGCGCGCGCTACGCGGAGATCGGCGTGATCGAGCGGGAGGTCGTGGCCGCCTTCCGCTTCAGCGCGAGCTCGCACGTGGGAGATCCGGAGTTCGACGCGCTCGTTGCCGAGCTGCTCGAGACGAGCGAGGCGTTCCGGGTGATCTGGGCGCGCCACGAGGTCCGCGCCAAGGTGAGCGGCGCGAAGGCCTTCCGCGTCGAGGCCGAGGGCGCGGGTGGCCGCGACGCCGGCGGCGCCGGGCCGCTCGTCCTCGAGTGGCACACGCTCGCCTCGACGACGTCGAGCCGCCAGCAGCTCGTCTACTACACGGCGCGCGCGGCGGGAGGGCCCGAGGACGAGCGCCGCCTCGCGGCGCTGTGCGGGGCCGACAGCGGATGAATGGGGCGCAGAAATGGTCGTACTGGAGCTCCCCGACCGTCGGCTGGGAGTTTTCTATCCCGGCCCCACGCGCGCGGAATCCATACATCGCGGACAATCTGAAGCGGAACCCCGCTTCACAACGCTCCCTCCGGGAGGACGCAACGAGAAGGAAGAATGCAGTCACTAGAGCGGGGAGCAGGTCCGAGGGATACAGTACCCGCAGTGGTTGAACCAGCCGCGTGCGTCCGTCGGAGTGATCGCTCCGATCGCGTGGCCCATCGACTTGTAGACGGCTGAGGGCGTTCGAGGTGCATCCGCTCGGATCGACTCTTTGATCTTGGAACCACAATTCTCGACCGGTGAAAAGTCCGGGGAGTAGGGCGGCAGGTACATCAGCTTCGCGCCAGCGCCTTCGATCGCTTCGCGAACGCCCCGCGTGCGGTGTGACCCGAGGTTGTCCGCGATGACGACCTGGCCTGGCCTCAGCGCGGGCACGAGCTGCCCCTCGACGTACGGGCGGAAGGCTACGCCGTCCATCGTGCCCTCGAACGCGAAGGGAGCGACGACACCGTCGAGGCCCAGCCCGATCGTGAGCGTGATCGTGGGGTCAGTGTTGATCGGCACCGCACCGTGGGCACGGACTCCCCGTGGCGCCCATGCATGCCTCCGCGTCATGCCCAGATTGGTCCCAAATTCGTCAATAAAAACCAATTCTTGTGGATTGAGTCGAGCGAGCTTCTTCGCGAAGGCCTGGCGAGCCGCTGTCACATCTTCCGTGTCGCGCTCGGCTGCGTGGAGCGCTTTTTTTTCCGGGTGATGTTCAGCCGCCGCAACGCCCGGCCGACGGTATGGCGGCTGGCTACGATGTGATCACGGCGCGCGAGCTGGTCAGCCAAATCGTCCAGGGTCGCGTCGGAGGACGTCGCCACGAGCGACCTCAGGTCATCCAGCGCTTGCCCGTCGATCTTCGGTCGCGGCCCGTTGGCGCGAGGGCGCGGCGCGCCCGTAAAGGGAAGTCATGAACGTCACGTGCTACCTCTCTCTCAATAGACGTAGGCTCCGGCGAGCCGCAGTCCCAGGTATTGGTCGATGGCCCCGCCCGCGATGTAGGCGTCGCCCTGCTCGGGCTGGAACGACGAGAAGAACCGGGCGTACTCGGCGAGCACGCGCGCCTCGATGCCGGTCGCGATGGGGACCATCACCCCGGCCATCGCGCCGATGCCCTGCACGCTCGGCCCCTTGAACCGCTCGTAGACGGCGCCTGACGAGAGCGGCAGGAGGTACTCGGCGCCCAGCGTCAGCGCGACCGGGCCGACCGGGAAGCGGCCGTCGAGGCCGGCCCGGAACAGGGTGTAGGAGACATTGGGCACCGTCCTGGCGAGATCCGCCGGCGCCTCCATATCGAAGGTCAGGAACCGGAGCCCGGCGGAGATCCCGAGCTGGGACGCGTCGCCGATCGACAGCCGCTCCCGGAGGCCCAGGTTGATGCGCTGGTAGGTGGTGCTGATCGGGTCGCCGTCGCCCACCGCCGAGTTGAGGCCGAGCGCCCGCGCGTAGCTCGCGGTGATCCCGAGGCCCTTGAGCACCGCGATGTCCGTCGACGCGAGCGGGTACACCTCACCCGCGATCGACAGCGCGGGCTGCCCGAAGACGCTGTAGGGCCGGAGGTTCTGCGTGCGCGGATCGGAGTAGTCGAACCAGCGGCCGATGAACTCGACGCCGAGCTCGACCGAGAAGAGCGCCGACCCGGCCTCGTGCGGCTCGCGCTTGCCGCCCTTCCCGCCCTCGTCGGCGTCGCTCTCCTCGCCGCCTTCGTCCTTCTCCTCGTCCCCCCCGTCGTCATCCTCGCCTTCGCCTTCCCGGTCGCCCTTCGCCTCGTCCTCCTCGGCGGGCGGCGGCGCGATCTGCGCCAGCGTCGGGCCGAGCAGCTCTTCCAGCGCCTTCTTGCGGTCGTCGCGCGAGCCGGTCACCGGCACCGCGCTGTCCACGGCGAGGTCGCCGGCGTTCTCGTCGACGTAGACGAGGTGGACCTCTTTCTTCTTCTTCTTGTTCGTCCGCGAGACGCCGTAGATGACCCCTTCCGCCTTCGCGGCCTTGCCCGCCTTGCGGATGCGGTCGATGGCCTTCTTGCGCTGGGCCTTCGACACGAGCGTGTCCCCGACGGGCTTGGTCTGGCCGGCGCTCTTCAGCGACTTCAAGAACGCGTCAGGGTCCACGACCCCCAGCGTCTCCGGTACGATGGCGAGGATGTCCTCGCGGATGTCATCCGCGTTGGGGCCTTCGATGCGCACCGCGATCGACTTCGACGCCTTGGGGGCGGCGAGCGTGGCGGGCGCGAGCGCGAACGTCGCGGCGGTCGCGGCGGAGAGCCCGAGCAGGATCCGCCCGCAGAGGCTCATGGAAAGGAACAGTGTTGTGGTTCTGGTGGGTTTGCGCACGGGCCTCTCGCTAGCGGCAGAGACGTCAACCGGGGCTTGCACGCGCGTGAGCCTGCAGGGGACCTGGACGAGCTCCCGCAGGCTGCTTCGTTCAGGCGGCCCCTTCGATGCATGGATAAGTTGCTGGCATAGCGTCGCTTTCCAGGGGTGGATCGTATAGAGAATTTGTCTGTCAACCCAGAGCAGGTCCCGCAGTGTGATGGAACCTGGAGCACCTGATCCCGGACGGGGCCGATGTGATGACACCGTGCGCCCGAAGAGGGGCTGAGCAGAGCCCGCCGCAACATAAGTCACGCAGCACCCGAAGTTGCCATCCGGCCGCCTTGCCGGACCTCAGAGAATTCCGGTGGGAAATACTATGGAACTCACGACAGCCGAAGCGAGGGTTGTCGTGGTCTCCAGTGCATTGAAATTGGCAAGACCCAAGCACCATCGATCGGCGATCGCTTCCGCGGTGCCCGACCGAACGGAATCGGTGCCGAGACCGATCAAATGACGAAGGTCTCGGTGCGCATGACGGCCCACCCGAGGCGAAGCAAATGGATGCCTGTCGAGCGGAATGTGAGCGTTCACATGGTCGATGTCAACGCCAATTGATAGGCCCGCGGGCGTATCCCCGAGCCCGAGGGAGGGCAAGGCTGGCGGGGCTCCTCCGGCGCGCCGCGTCAACATGGGCGGACGCCGGACCGCGTTGATCGCCGGCCCGCCCGACGCGCTCGAAGCCGAGCAGCGCATCGACGGTTGGCGCTCGACGCTGCGAGCCCGCCGGCGCCTGGGATGTCGATGAGCATGAAGCTGATGAGTGCGGTGTTGATGAGCGTCGGCATTGGCTTTGCGGGCGCAGCATGGGCCGCGAGCGGGACCGCGGAGGTCCCCGGTTCTGTTGCCGAGGGGAAGAATTTTGGCTGCGGTGCAAAAGGACAGAAGGCCTGTCCGATGCAGGGCTGGATGAAGGCGGTGATGCAGTCGGCGACCACGAGAGGCGACGGCGCGAAGATCGCGTCGGCGCTGGAATACGTGGCGCCGAAGCCGTCGCCCGGGATGCGCAAGTGGGTCGCGATCTCGAAGGATGGCGCGGAAAAGGCCAAGAAGGGCGATATCGACGGCAGCTCCGTTCGAGCGGGTCCGCCAAACGGAGTGGTCATCGTGAGCTCCTGTGCCGTGGTGCACCGATTTCTGTTCATGGTCAGGCCGATGACGATGGCAGCCTTCGTGGGCAACCGTCGTGATGCCGTTCGCTTTCTTGAGCCCTAGGCACGCCGCTCCATTTCTGGTTGACACCGACAATGTGAACGCTCACAATCCCTTGTCGGGGTGTCGTTCTGCTTTGCCCTGGACAGGCCGTCGTGCGCGCCGGCCCTTCGTCCCCGGGATCGGGATCGATCTCGGCACCGGGTACGTTCGTTCGGTCGTCGAGCACGCGTGCAGCGGCGCGTTCGCGGGCGCATCGCTCGCGCCATGCCGCGCTCTGAGCGCGAGGCCTCACCTGCGATCCGCACACGCACCGGTTCACTCAGCTTTCAGCCGTACACAACCAACATCGTCGAGGCTGCCGTGCGTTTATATATAGCGGCAAATCGTCGCTCTCGCTGGATTGAGCCTGGTGGGATGCGGCTCGTCGGATCCAGAGCCGCAGACGCTCCCCGAGACGCTGCTCTGGCTGTGGCGCGGTTACCCGCGCTGAACGCCGGGGGCGACATCGATTTTGATCACGAACGCCGCCATTGTAACAATAAACGGAGACGGAACTACAAGGATCTCGATATTCGGATCGCGCTTGGATTCCCTAGCCTCACCCAGCTTCCCTCCAACATCTCATCCTAGCAAGAGCGTTCCATGCCAATCGCAGAACGAATCGGTGTACTAGGTTCACTCATGAGCCGCTCGTCTCGCCTCGCGGCGCCGCTCGCGGTCGTCGTGGCCAGCGGGTGCACGGGCGTCTTGGGACCCGAGGGCGACGCGGCGCCGGCGGCCGAGACGGTGCCGGCGGCCGAGTGTGGCGCCACCCCTGCGCTGGCCAAACCGCGCATCTGGCGGTTGACCAACACCCAGCTTGCCAACACCTTGCGCGACGAGTTCGACATCCAGCCGGCAGCGCTTGCGAACTTGCCGAACGAGGCCAGGCTCGACGGCTTCGCCAACCAGGCCTCAGACCTGCGAATCGCGCCGCTCCTCGCGGACGTATACTTCGCCGTCGGCGAGGAGCTCGGGGCGCACGCGCTGCAGAACCCCGACAAGTTTGGGATCGCTTGCGACGTCGCCAGCTTGGCGCCTGGCCCTTGCCTGGACGGTTTCGTCACCAAAACGGGGCAAAAGCTCTGGCGCCGCCCGCTCTCGGCGACTGAAGTCACCTCCTTCAGCGCGCTCTTCGCCAAGACCGCCGCGCAGGGCGAAGGTCCTGCCGGAGGTGTCAAGAGCGTCGTGCAGGCGCTGTTCATGTCGCCGAACAGCCTGCACCGCACGGAGCTCGGCACGGTGAAGGATTCACGAGCGGTGACACCGTTGACGGACCACGAGATCGCTTCGGCGCTCTCGTACCTGCTCTGGGACAGCGCGCCGGATGCTGAGCTCACCGCGCTCGCAGATCAGGGGGAGCTGCGCGACCGTACAGTGCTCTTGGCCCAGGCCAAGCGCCTGTTCGAGGCGCGCGATAAGGCGGCGCCGGCCATGAACCACTTCTTCGAGCAGTGGCTGGAGCTCGAGAATCTCTCGAATTCGGTGAAAGAGGCCAGCATCTTTCCGATGGCAACGCCCGAGCTCACCGCCGATTTGAAAGAAGAGCTGCGCCTGTTCACGAACAGCGTACTCTTCGACGCGGGAGCGGATCGTCGCTTCGACTCGCTGTTCACGAGCACGTACGCGTTCGTGAACGAGCGCACCGCTCCGCTCTACGGTCTGAGCGGGGTGACCGGCAACGCCATGGTGCGTCGCGAGCTCAATCCGACGGAACGCCGAGGCATCTTCACCTCGCTACCGTTTCTCTGGGGCCACGCGCACAGCGAAGATACGAACCTCGTCGGGCGCGGCGCCTACGTCCGCGCAGAGGTCCTATGCCACCGCGTGCCGCTGCCGCCCGGCGGTGTTCCAAATGCTGGCCAATTTGCCGAGCCGGGCGCCACGGGTCGGCAAAGACTCGGCATTCATGCGAGTCCGGGCTGCGCCGTCTGTCACAACCTGTTCGACGGCATCGGGTTTGCGCTCGAAAGCTACGATGCTATCGGTCGCTACAGAACGATGGATCAGGGGCAGGTGATCGATGCGAGCGGCAGTCTGCCGCTGCCGAGCGAGGAGAATGCGCTTCCCGGAATCGTGTTTTCCAACTTCGTGGAGATGGTGGACGAGTTGGCGCAAAAGCCGGATGTCTACGGCTGCTTCACCCAGCAGTTCGCCGCCTACGCTTCAGGATACGACTTGCCGGAGCTCGACGCCTGTGAGAAGGAGCGCCTCGCGGACGACTTTGCACGCTCACAGCACGCGATCGATCAGCTGGTGCTGAGCGTGATCGCATCGCCGAGCTTCATCGACCGGAGGAACTAGGAGTTCGCCATGCGCAACGTGAAATTTTCCCGGCGTGCGATGCTTCGTGGCCTCGGCTACGGAACGATCTTTTGTTCTGGGCTGGCCGACAACCTCTACGCCCAAACCGTTCCGCGAATCACGCGCGTCGCCATGTTCGGTTACGCGAATGGCTCTCAGTATCAATCGGAGCCAACCGGGGGCGAAAGAAACTTCGTGCTCAAGCCGCACATGGCGCCGCTCGAAGCCGTGCGCGACGACATCCTGGTGTTCAAGAACCTGACGCTCGCACGCGACCCCGGTAACGCGCACCGCTCGGCGTCGTATTCGGTGTTCGGCCTCGGCGCGCCGACCAGCATCGATCAGGAATTCGCCAAGTTCCTCAAGGACACGACCCCGCTGGCATCGCTGGAGATCGCGGTCGGTCAGACGTCCGGCGACGGCGGCGTCATCCCCGGACTGTCTCAGGTCGATGGCAGGTTCATCCCCAGCGTGAGAAACCCGCTGGCTGCGTATCAGCGCATCGCCGACCGCATCAGCGGGGGCGGCATGTCCATGAGCACGCCGAGCGCTGCCGAGCAGGCACTGCTCCGCCGTCAGAGCGTGCTCGACTTCATCAAGGACGATGTCCGGTCCTTTCGCGGGCGGCTCGGGCCGGAGGAAGCCGTCAAGATGGACTTCTACCTCGAGTCGCTGCGCACGCTCGAACGCGATGTAGGCGGCAGCATCCCCAGAGAGAGCTCGTGCAAGGAGATCGAGTCGCCGCTGCTCAGCAAGGACACCATGATGAACGACATGCTGGAGCACAGCCGGCTGTATCTCGACATCATGGCGATGGCTTTCGCCTGCAACATCACTCGCGTGGCGACCATGATGTGGGGCGGCGGTGAAAACAACGAAGCCGTCAAATTCGGTGACATCGATATCTCAGCCTGGCACTCCGTCTCACACGGCGATCCGGACGGCGCTCCGGGACAACAAATCACTCGGCTCCAGGCCTATTTTGCGGGAGAGTTCCGCTATTTCGTCGAAAAGCTGAAAGGCATTTCCGACGGCGAGTTCTCGCTGCTCGACAACACCGCAGCGGTTCTTTGCACCCAGAACGGCAGCAGCCAGTTGGGCTCCGCCCAGAACTTCGCCGAGACCGACCACCCGCCCCAACACGCACCTTTCGTGGTTGCCGGCAGCTGTGGAGGTGCTTGGACGACCGGGCGCCTGCTCGACGCCGGCGGGCGCAATCACAACGACGTTTATGTCAGCATTGCTCGGGCGATCGGCATGGACGTGACGTCTGTCGGCCGCGCTAACTGGTGTCGAGGTCCGCTCATCGCATAGCTGGCGGCCGATCGCGGCGCGGCAACGGCAGTGCCGTGCCGCTTCGCGGGTTCCCAATCCCTTGACCGAGCCCCGCAGGCTGTGGACTGAGGGCGGCCCCTTCCCTCTGTGCCAACATCCAACCTCACGAGCGACGACGAGCGCTGATGGACATCATCGAAGCGCTCGATGACATGCACGTCCCCATCGCGCAGGCGTGTGAGCTGCGGAACATGGTTTAGCACATCACCCCACCGATCGAGTGCGAGTCCCTGCCGGGAGGCGTGCAGGGACGCCTCTTCCGCCAAAAGACGCCGTCACCCTGCTGCGACTCGTCACGCGTCCACGCCATCGTGATTCTCCGGGCCCGACGGAGCGGGAAGCGGCCCACCCAAGGAGGAGCACATGGTTTCTCTCGCACGCGACCTGAGCCTTGCGGCGCGGCGGTCATGAGCGCGGTCAGCCGCGAGCTGGTCTTGGCGCCCCGCGCGGATCAGCCGTTCGGTCCCGAGCTGTTCGAGCTGCGCAGCGCGCCCAGACCGCGTCCGCGCCAGGGGGAGGTGCTGGTCCGGAATCCGATCATGTCCTGTGATCACACGCAGGTCGCCTGGCTGTTCGGCGGATGCTCGTGCGCGCCTCGTATTGCTGCCGGTCAGGTCATGAGGGCGTGGTGTGCGGGCCATGTGGTGGAGTCACGCCACCCTCGCTTTCGGCCAGGCGATCGCGTGTGGGGGACCCTTGGATGGCAGGATTACGCGCTCTCTGATGGAGAGGGCATCCTGCCTCTTCGCAAGGTGCCGGACGACATCCCGCTCGGCTGTCGGCTGGGTGTGGCCGGCATCAACGGAGTGACCGCTCACCTCGGCCTGGTCGAGACGGCTGCGATGCGCGAAAATGACACCGTGGTGGTCTCGACCGCCGCGGGCGCGACAGGCTCGGCCGCGGTCCAGATCGCGAGGATCCTCGGGGCGCATGTGGTGGCCATCGCAGGAGGGCCCGAGAAGTGCCGCTGGCTGGAAGAGGAGCTCCGCGTCGCGGACACCATCGATTACAGGAACGAAGACGTCGCCGCTCGCCTGCGCGTGCTCTGCCCGCGCGGGGTCGACGTCTACTTCGACAACGTCGGCGGCGCGCTCCTGGATACGCTGCTGACAGCAGGCAAGCTGATCGCCAAGGAGGACGTCGCGTACGGGGTGGAGAGCGCCCCTGCTGCGCTGCTGCGACTCTTCGAGGGCAAGAACATCGGCAAGCAGCTGGTGCGGCTCGAAGGCGCGGAGAAGCTCGACGCTGTGCAACTCGCGCCGCCGCCCGCTGCAGCGGAGGCTTGGCCCCGTCGCGACAGCGGGACGGGAAATGATCACACGCGTGGAGGAGGACGTGCGGTGAGATCCGTAGTCACAGCCCGCCGTCAGAGCAGCTGGTCCCTCCCCGCGCTGCGCGCCCCCGTCGGCGTGGGGCGCGGAGAGAATCTCGGTCACGCTCGGCCGAGCCGCGTTGTGCGGACATGGCCCTCACCGGATCCTCTCTGCGATCGTAGACGGTCGAGTCTGGATCCTGTTCGCGATCGACGTCCTCGCGAACCTCGGGTTCCTCGCCGTCGTCTTCCTCTGGTGCGAGCCCCGGCGGGGCGGAGCGCCGCGCCGTGCAGCGTGGCCGTACGGTGGGACTGGTGATGCCGCGGGCCCTTCACCGCGGGCGACGCGGCGGCGGAGGGCGCCCCGTTGGGCCACACCGGAGCCGCCCTCGGCGGCGAAACAGGCGGAAGCCATGAGAATCGCTACTGTTTCCAGCGACCGCTCGTCATCGAGCGGCTTTTCTGGCGCGATTGCTGACACGCCGATCTAGCGCGCCTTGGCCGAGGTCGCGCCGGCGCGCTCTCGCAGCTTGCCACGCGCGCGCATGTGCGCGAGCCACCGCGCGCGGAGGGCGCTCGGCTTCTCGGCGTAGCGCTCGTCGAGGAACCTGGCGCCTGTCACGCGGTCCGTGCGGAAGTGGCGGAAGTCCTGGCGGAGCTCGCACCACGCCGCGAGGAGCCGCGTCGACTCGAGATAGCCCACGATCACGGGCCACACGACGCGCTCGCTCTCGCTCCCCGTCTCGTCGCGGTAGCGAAGCGCGATCTTCGTGCCGGCGCGGATCGACGCCCGCACCTCGGCCAGGTCGAGCGCGTCGGGCGCCTGGTCTTCCCCGACCGGCACGCCCGTCGCCGGCTCGAACACGAAGGGCCGCAGCCGCTCGGGGACCGCCGCGGCGATCTTCGCGATGAGGTCCTTCGCCGCCCGCTGCAGGGCGACGTCCCCGCGCTGGGCGACCCACTGCGCGCCGAGGACAGCGACCTCGATCTCGTCGGGCGTCAGCATCAGCGGCGGCATGTCGAAGCCGCGATCGAGCACGTATCCCGTGCCGGCCTCGCCGCGGATCGGGACGCGCTGGGCCAGGAGGTCCGCGACGTCGCGGTACACGGTGCGCTTCGACGTCTCGAGCTCCTCGGCGAGCGCCGCCGCCGTGATCGGCGCCCGCTGCCGGCGCAGGATCTGCAGGATCTGGAACAGGCGATCGGCGCGTCGCACGGGGATGCTGACACCAGGTTGTCAGCAGGGCGGGGCTACATCAAGCGCTGTCCACGGCGCACCCACAACCGCTCGGAGATTGCACATGATCACGCTCCACAGCTTCGGCCCCATGTTCGGCTTGCCGGAGGCCAGCCCCTACGTCACCAAGACCGAGGTCCAGCTCAAGCTGCTGGGCCTGCCCTACACGAAGGAGCGCGCGCGGCCCGATCAGTCGCCGAAGGGGCAGCTCCCCTTCATCGACGAGGGAGGCGCGCGCATCGCCGACTCGCACTTCATCCGCGAGCACCTCGAGAAGAAGCACGGCAAGGATCTCGACGCCGGCCTCGACGCCCGGCAGCGCGCCGAGGCGTGGGCCATCGAGCGCATGATCGAGAACCAGCTCGCCGCGGCCTCGGGCTGCGCGCGCTGGCTCATCCCGGAGAACTTCGCGAAGGGCCCGGCGAATTTCGTCAACGGCGCGCCGGAGGAGGTGCGACCGAAGCTGCGCGAGGAGCTCCTCGCGCGCGTCCGCGAGAACTTCCGCGCGATGGGCATCGGGCGGCACTCGGACGAGGAGATCGTCGAGCTCGGCGCGCGCTCGCTCTCTGCGCTCTCCGTGCTGCTCGGGGACAAGCCGTACCTCTTCGGAGCGCGCCCGGCGGGCGTCGACGCGACGGCGTTCGCGGTGCTGGCGGGCCTCCTCACGCCGTTCTTCGACTCGCCGCTGCGGCGCAGGGCCGAGGGGTTCGCGAACCTCACCGCGTACACCGCGCGGCTCATGAAGGAGTTTTACCCGGATCACCCGTGGGAGGCGGCGCGGCCGGGCGCCTGAGCGGCGCAGCGCCGCCGGCCCGGACGGGGCGGCGGCGCTGCGGCCGATCGCGGCCTGGTTGGCGCTACTCCTCGGGGGTGGGCGCCGGCTCGGGCGCCGGCGCGGGCTCCGCGACGCCGCCGTCGACGCCGGCGCACGCGTACCCGACCGAGTCCGGGGTGGGCAGGGGCAGCGACGCCACCGGCGTCGCGAGGTCGTCGAGCGCGTTCACGAGCACGCCGCCCTGGGAGTACGAGTAGACGTAGTCCTCGATGAACAGGCCGCGCTGCACGGCGGCCCCGCCGTAGTAGCACCCCGACGGCACGCTGCTGAAGAAGCCGCTGTGGTCGACCGCGCCGAGCCGGCTGAACCCGTCCTCGACATCGACGTTGAACAGCTCCAGCGTGCTCGACATCGCGCCGGTCTGCCCGTCGAAGCTCACGAGCGGGAAGGCGAGCACGCCGAGCTCGCCGTAGTACGTGAACGCCTTGTGGTTGTACTCGGCCTCGGAGTGCATGTACTCCGCCCCGTCGAGCGCCTCCTTGTGCAGGAGCGCGGGCGCCGACGCGTTCGTGACGTCGAAGATCTGAAGAGCAAGGCCGGTCACCGTGCCGTCCTCCTCGCCATCCCTGCCGATCGTCAGGAGGTGCCCATCGTCGAGCGGGTGCATGTACTCGCTGAAGCCGGGGATCTTGAGCTCACCCGCAACGGAGGGGGACGCCGGGTCCGCGAGATCGATCACGAACAGCGGATCGACCCGGCGGAACGTCACGACATAGCCGCGATCCCCGACGAACCGGGTGGACTGGATGGTCTCGCCGGGGGCCAGATCGGTGACGGCGCCGATCTTCTCGAGATCGGTCCCTTGCGCCTCGAGGACGAACACGTTGTTGCTGGTCGTCCACCTGGGCTCCGCCGGCACTTGCGAGGTCGTCGAGACGCGGAGCTTGCCGTTGTGCTCATCGAGCGAGAACTGGTTGATGATGTGGCCGGGCACCGAGCCTGACGCGACGTACCCGGGCTGGCTCGGGTCGGCGATCAGATCGAACTTGTGCAGATGGGTGAGGTTCGTGCCGACGAACATCTCGCCCGGCGCCGCCTGCTCCTGCCAGGAGCGCGCGGCGACGTAGAGCGCGTCGTGGCTCGCGTACACGGTGTCGGTCGCGCCGACGATCGAGGTCGACTCCGGCGCCGCGGCGAGGTCGGCGAGGTCGAGCGACTCGATCTGCGTCAGGCCGTACGACGTCGTGCCGGCGTCCGGAACATAGAAGTCCGAGCAGCTCGCGTCGAGCAGCGTGACCGCCTCTCCCTGCTTCTCGAAGCGGTACGGCAGCCACGTCGAGAGCGGCGCGTCCTCGATGATCGCCGCGTTCTCGGTGCGGAGCTGCTCGAACGCCGCGGTCCACGCCTCGGCGGTCTCGGGGTATTCGGTCAGGCCTGAGGGCCAGTAGTGGAGCGCGGGGCCGTGGGCGCCGCCGGTCAGCACCGTGCGCACGTTCGGGCCGGTGCGCCGCGCCGAGCTGTAGCCTCCCTCGAAGTAGACCTCCTTGACCACGCTGGGGGCGCCGCCGGCGAGGCTCAGGACGGTGATCTTCGTGAGCGGCGCCCAGACGTCGCCCGAGCCGGGCACGTCGATGCTCGGCTCGTCGGGCGGCGGCTCATCGGCCCCGCCGCCGTCCGGAGGCGGGGGCGCCGGCGCTTCGCCGCCGGATGGCGCCTCGGCGTCGGGGGGCGTGTCGTCCTCCGACGGCGTATCACCGCCGGACGGCGGCTCGGTGTTGTCCGGCGGCAGCGGCTTCGCGTCTCCGCCGTCGGCGGGGGTCCCCGGCGCGCCGCTCGGCGCGCTGGGGTCTCCTGGCGTCGGCGCGACGCCGCCGCCGCCGATCATGGTGTCGATGAGCAGGTAGTCGTAATACCCCGGCCGCGGCGTGACGCCTGCCTGCTCGTAGATCGCCGCCCCGTTGACCGACGAATAGACGACGACCTTGTCGCCTGCCACGAACATCTCGAGGGGCGAGCCCTCGATCGCGAGCGAGCTGCCCACCGCGAGCGACGACGCCGGCCACGCCGTCAGGGTGTAGAAGCTCTGGCCGTGGAGCACGTAGATGTTGTTGCCGTCGGTCTTGATGATATCCGCCTCATCGACGCCGGCGACCTGGGTGTTCGTCTCGGAGTGGGCAGGGTCGGCGCCGCTGCCGCTGTCTTCCCCCGAGGCCTCCTGGCCGGTTCCCCCGTCGTCTGCTGTGGGCGGCACCGGGGCGGGCGTGTCCGTGGGATCCTCGGCCCCTCCGGGGACGCCGACGCTGCCGTTGTCGACGCCGCCAACGGCGGCGCCGCGGGGGTAGCCGTACGCCGAGTAGCTCGCGATCGTGGCGTCGATCTGGGCGTTCATCTTGGCGAGCGCGTCCTGCTTCAGCAGCGCTTCGAGGTCGTCGCAGGACTGAGCCCGGTGGAGCGCCGCCCGCTGAGAGTCGACAGGCTCGCCAGGCGTTGATGCCGTCTCGCATCCGACGGCGAGGAGGCCTGTTGCCAGGAGGAGCCAGAGGGAGGAATGGGTGCGGTGGGTTCGCATGGTGTCTGCTGCGTTCGCAAGGCCCGCGCCAGCCGCCCGCTCGCTCGATTCACCGCGCTTCGCTCGCGCGCCGCGCCTGTCGCGCCGCGGAGAGCACGACATGCAAGCACTGGCCGCAGGTCGCTTGGCACACGTGTGCCAGACGGATGGCAGGACTGTTGGTTTCCGTCAGTGCGGGATGATGCCGACGCTCATGGGACCCGGAAGCACACCTTGTGGGGTGTGCTCTCTGAAACGTCCCTTGAATTCCGAGAAAATGGAACAGGGAGGCGAGGAGACGCGGAGAACAATCCACTGATCTCCCTGTCTCCCCGTCTCCCTGTTCAAATCCCCGCTATCGATGCCAATAAGACGAGGTCTTGCCGTCGACGGTGGTGGCCTCGGGTGACCATTGAGGTCAGCTGCCTTGGATTCGTGCGACTGGCCATCTCAGACGCTGCCCTCGTCTCGGCCACAGGAGGTGACGAAGATCCGGTCTCCGTCGGAGAAATGCGCGGGTGACATCTTGGGTGGCCCGAGCCAGACCATGGTTCATGGTGTCCGAGCCGCCGGACGAACCCTGGGCGAGGACGATCCTCGCGCCGGGCCTCGGGGGGCACCAGCAGCGGATCGCGAGATCGCTCTGCGCGAGGCTGCCGCCGTCGCCGATGTGAAGAAAGGTTCGAGCGGGTAGGAGGGCATGGCCCCATGTCCCTGTCAAGCGTCCGGCAGGGGCACGTCGCGTGGCTTTGTTGCCGCGGTTGCGTCGGTTGCGTCCGTTGTCTCTGCTGCCCCGCGGGGCCTGTCGGGGTGCTAGTTTCCTCGCGTGGCATCGCCGAATCGCATCGGGTTCCCCCTTACCCCTCGGCGTTCTCCCCGCGCGCTCGTGCTCCGCGATCTGTCGCCGGAGGAGGCCGGCGCCGCGATCGACTGGTCCGGCTGGGTTCTGCCCGATGACGCGGAGCGCCCTGACAAGGCCGAGCGGTCCGAGGTCGTCCGCCTGCTGCTGTCGGTGATCGCGCAGCTCGCGCGCGAGCGTGGCTGGGCCGACTTGTACGCTGGTACCGGGCACCTCTTCGCGTGGGTGCGGAGCGAGCCGTTCGTGCGCGTCCTGCCGGACCTCTACGTCCTCGATCATCGCCCGTTGCCGCCCATCCCGCGGCAGTGGCAGACCTGGCTGCCGGGCCATCGTCCGCCGCGGTTCGCGCTGGAGGTGGTCGCGGGCGACTGGCGCCGTGCTTACGACGACGCGCCGGCGAAGTACTGGCAGCTCGGCTGTCCCGAGCTCCTGCTCTTCGATCCCGAGGCGGCTGCCGCCCTCGCGCCGCTCGCGGAGGAGCGGGTGCCTCTCCAGCTGTACCGGCGGGACGCGGACGGCACCTACCTGCGGGTCCACGGAAGCGGCGATCCCGTCTGGATCGAGGCGCTCGACGCGCACCTCGTCGTGTTGAAGGACGGCCCGCACCCGACGTTGCGCGTCGCGCGGAGCTCCCGCGCGACGGATCTCGTGCCTGCCGAGGAGGAGGCCCTCCGCGCCGAGGGCGAGGCGCGCGCCCTGGAGCAGCGCGCCCGCGTCGCGGAGCAGCGCGCCCGCGCCGCCGCCGAGGCGCGGGTCCGCGAGCTCGAGGCGCGGGTGCGCGACCTGGAGGCCCGCGTGACCCGGAGGTGAGCGCGGTGCGCCGGTGGATGGGTGCGCGCCGCCGAGCGGGTCGTCGTGACGTCAGGGCGTGCAAGCGCATCCGCAGACGGACATCTGGCCCGAGACGCTCGTGCTCCACTGCCCATTCCAGGCGCGGCTCGTGCCGCAGGCGGCCGGGCACTTGCTCGGGGCGTCGGCGTTGCTCCAGATGGGCCCGGCCTCGAGCGACACCGTGGCCGGCGGGGTGAATGCGCACTCGCAGACGGACATCTGGCCCGGGACGGTCGTCCACCATTGCCCGTTCCACTTCGTCGCGCTGCTGTACGCGGCGCAGGTGTTCGGACACTGCGTCTGAGCGTGGGTGTTGCTCCAGATGGGGCCGGCCTGCACGACGGCGGCAGGGCGCGGGCTGCATTCGCAGACCGACATCGCGCCCGGAACGGTGGTCCACCACTGCCCGTTCCAGTTCATGTTCTGGGGGTTGCAGACGTTCGGGCATTTGGTCTGGGCATCGCTGGTGTTCCAGATGGGCCCGGCCTCCAGCGCGAGGTTCTTGGCGACGCACGCAGGGCCGAGCGCCTGCGACGCCTCCTCGACGGTCTCCTCGTCCGCAAACGCCTGCTCGGAGTCGCCTTCCTCCATCGGCACGCTGCAACCCGCGATGAGCATGATGCCGAGCGCGCTGGAGGTGAAGAGTCCGGAGAGGATGTGTTTCGTGTTCATGGTCGGCTCCTGGAGTGGTCGGTCCGGTGGATGTCTTGGGTCGCGATGTTCGCCGCCCGTCAGCTTCTGGTTTCGGTTGTTTGCAGCGTGCGTGCCACCAGGGCGCGCTCTCCTCGGAAGCGCCAGGCCCTCTCTGTCAGCGGGCAGAATGCGAGCGGCGCCCGCGCGTTTCCGGGGGCGCGGCGCGCCCGCCGACGGCCGCCTCGGCAAGACCTTGCCCGCGAGAGATCGCCGTCGCGAGTTGCCCGGCAAGAGGTTGCCGGCGAGGATGGGCCGAACGTAATCGAGGTGTCCTTCCGGCTACAGCGCGGCGGAGACTCATGAGCGACCGGGGCCGCGGTGGCTCTTGGACCTCCCGGAGGAGCCTGATATAGAGACCAGCGAGGCGGAGTGCATGCGGACAGGCAAGTCGGTGCAGGACGACGCGGCGAAGACCTGGACCCTGGCGGGGAGGTCGATCTCTGCCGTTCAGCAGACCGCGGCGCTGGGCATCGCCCTCGTCTGGCAATACGCCGGAAAGACGGAGAGACGTTTGCTCTCGCCCGACACGCCGCTTGTCGTGGGGCGCGCCGCGCCTGCCGCGCTCTGCATCGACGATCGTACCCTGTCGCGGGAGCACGCCCGCTTCCTCCTCTCGCGCGGGCGGGTGTGGGTCGATGACCTGGGATCCAAGAACGGCACGTTCCTCGACGGCCGCCGCGTCTCCCGCGCCGGGATCGCGATAGGGGATGAGGTCGTGCTCGGCAGCGTCGCGCTGCGGGTGCAGGCGTTCGGCGCCGGGGGCGAGTCCCTCGATCTCGAGGGAGAGGAGAAGCTCCTGCGCCGCGTGGAGGACGAGCTGACGCGCGCCCGGCATTTTCGCCGCCCCTTCGCCCTGCTCCACGTGCGCATGAGCGCGGCGGTGACGGCGGAGGGCTGGATCAGCGCCGTGCGCGCCTGCCTTCAGCCCGTGCACCGCGTGGCGCTCTACGGCACCTGCGCTGCCCAGGTGCTGCTGCCCGAGGCCGGCGCCGAGGAGGCGAGCCGCACCGCGCAGGCCATCGCGGCCTCCTTCGTGGGCAGCGACGCCCGGCTCCTCGTCGGCCTCGCCCTCTACCCGGACGCCGGCAGCACCGCGGACGAGGTCTTCGCGGCCGCCCGCGAGGCGGCCCGCCACGCCTCGCCCGAGCGCCCGGTGGCGTGCGGCCCCGCCGCGACCTCGGTGCTCGCGCGCGAGGAGCCGGAGGAAGGGGGGATCATCGCCGGCCAGCAGATGCGCGAGGTGATCGAGACGGCGAGGCGCGTGGGCGCCTCGCGCATCCCGGTCATCCTTCACGGCGAGACGGGGACCGGCAAGGAGGTCGTCGCGCGGATGATCCACGAGGGCGGCCCGCGCCAGGGGCGGCGCGTGGTGCGCGTCAACTGCGGCGCGATCCCGAAGGACCTCGTGGAGAGCACCCTGTTCGGCCACGAGCGCGGGGCGTTCACGGGCGCGCTGCAGCAGCAGAAGGGCGTGTTCGAGGAAGCCGACGGCGGCACGGTGTTCCTGGACGAGATCGGCGAGCTGCCGCCGCCGGCCCAGGCCGCGCTGCTCCGCGTGCTCGAGTCGGGGTCGTTCAGCCGCGTCGGCTCGAGCCGCGAGATCGAGGTCGACGTGCGCGTCGTCGCGGCGACGCACCGGGATCTCGAGGCGATGGCCGCGTCGGGCGCGTTCCGGGCCGATCTGTACTATCGGCTCGGCGGCGTCGTGATCGACATCCCGCCGCTGCGCGCTCGAACGGACGAGATCGAGCCGCTCGCGCGGCATTTCTTGCGCGCGGCCAGCGCGGCCAACGGGCGGCATGTCGAGGGCATCACCCCCGAGGCGCTCGCCCTGCTCTGCGCGTACGCGTGGCCTGGCAACGTGCGCGAGCTGCGCAACGTGATCGAGCGCGCGGTGGTGGTGACGCCCGGCGCGCTCGTCGGCCTCGAGGATCTGCCCCCGAGGGTGCGCGCGGCGGCGGCGCGCGGCGAGTCGGAGCGCCCCGCGGACCGGGGGACGGACGCGGAGCTCGGCGGCGCTCCGCCGGACGTGGCCGTGTTCTGCCCCACGCCGTCCGCCCCGAAGGAGGCGCCCCCCGAGGGCGGGCAGGTCCGGGGGAAGGTGCAGCAGTACGAGGCCAAGCTGCTCCAGGACATGCTCGAAACCGCGGGCTGGAACCGGACCGAGGCCGCGCGCCGGCTGGGGATCCCGGTGCGCACGCTGTCCTACCGCATGAAGGTCCTGGGGGTGAAGCGGCCGTCTCCTCGATGATGCGCAGCCGTCGTCGGCGAGCGCCCGCGTCTCGAACCTGAGCAAGCGCGCTGGGAGCTCGCTACACTGCGCTGACCATGCTGAATCGCACGATCGCGCGGAAGTACGCGCTGAGACGAGAGATCGGACGCGGCGGGATGGGCGTCATCTGGGAGGCGTTCGATCAGGTGCTCCGGCGCCCCGTGGCGCTCAAGGTGATGACGCCCGAGCATGTCAGCTCGGACTCGGCGCGACGCCGATTCGAGCGAGAGGCGATGGCGATCGCGCGGCTCCAGAACGAGCACATCATCCAGATACACGACTACGGCATCGACGAAGATTGCCCGTACATCGTCATGGAGCTGCTCGAAGGGGAGGACCTCGAGGCCAGGCTCACCCGGGAGCGGCAGCTCTCGCCGTCGGCGACGCTCGCCCTGCTCCGGCAGATCGCCATTGGCCTGCAGGTGGCGAGCTCCGCGGGGATCATCCACCGCGATCTCAAGCCGGCGAACGTCTTCCTGGCGCGGAAGGAGCCAGGAGAGTGCGTGAAGCTCCTCGATTTCGGCGTGGTGTGGACGGTCTTCGAGTCGGACGAGGAACAGCAGGGCTCGTTCGGCAGGGTCGTCGGCACGCCGTCGTACATAAGCCCCGAGCAGGTGCGCGCCGTCGTGCCGGATCACCTGAGCGATCTCTGGTCGCTCGGCGTCATCACCTACAGGGCCCTCACGGGCCGGCTCCCCTTCGCGGCGAGCGGGATCGGGGAGCTGCTCATCAGCATCTGTACCGATCCGTTCCCGGCGCCGTCGAGCCTCGTGCCCGGCCTGCTGCCCGGCTTCGACCGCTTCTTCGAGCACGCGCTGGCGAAGGACCCGGCGCAGCGGTTCCAGTCCGCGGCCGATTTCGTGGCGGCGTTCGCGGCGGTGATCGATGCCAGCGGGGGCCCCGCCAAGATCCTCATCGCCGACGATGAGCCCGACGTGGCGCTCATGATGAAGCTGCTCTTCCGGCAGAAGATCCGCGACCGGGTCTACGAGTTCATCTTCGCTGACAACGGCGAGAACGCCCTCGACGAGCTCCGGCGCCACCCCGACATCGACGTCGTCGTCACCGATATCAACATGCCTGTGATGGATGGCCTCACGTTCCTCGGACGCGTCCCCGAGGTGAGCCCCTTTGCGAGGACGGTGATGATGTCCGCCTACGGCGACATGGGGAACATCCGGAGCGCGATGAACCAGGGCGCGTTCGATTTCCTGCTCAAGCCGATCCAGCGCGGCGATCTCGAGGCGACCATCGACAAGACCATCAAGCACGTCGCGGAGCTGCGGAGGAACGCCCGCTCGGACGAGGAGAACAAGATCCTCCGGCAGTTCACGAGCGCGGCGTTGATCGAGCGGATCCGGGAGATGGGCCCCGCGATCGCGCTCGCGAGCGAGGCGGTCATGGCCACGGTGGCGTTCATCGACATCTTCCAGTTCACGCCCGTGACCAGGGAGAGGCTGCCCGGCGAGGCCATGAGGCTGCTCAGGGCCAACTTCGAGGTGATCGTCCCGGAGCTCGTCGCCAAGGGGGGGGTCGTCGACAAGTTCCTCGGCGACGCGGTGATGACGGTGTTCCAGGGGCCGGATCACCTGTCGCGGGCGCTCAGCGCGTGCGTGGCCGTCCGCGCGCAGATGGCGGCGGTGGCGCGCCGCGCCGGCGAGGGCTCGCCGTATACGCAGGGGATCTGCGTCGGGCTCTCCACGGGGCAGGTCCTCTCCGGCAGCGTCGGATCTCAGGCGTACGGCCGGCTCGACTACACCGTGCTCGGCGAGGTGGTCAACGCCGCCGCGCACCTCGCCAGGGCGTCGCGGCCCGGGGAGATCCTCGTCGAAGCGACGGTCCGCGAGGCCGCGCAGCAGCTCTTCGATTTCGAAGAGGTCGGCGCGAGGAGCCTGCTGCCGGGGGCCCCTCCCGTCAGCGTCTTCAACCTGGTCAAGCGCGTTCCGGTCGACGTCATCGCAGGGTGCGAGCCGACCGTCGGAGTCCACTCGACGACCACCATGCGATGAGGTCGCGAAGGCGCTGGCTCGAAGCGCCTCAGCGCGCCGCGAGGCGGTGGCGGCCCTGGGGCACGCTCGTCGAGGCCGTGCCGCTGGCAGCGTCGTAGCGCGTCGGCGCGGGCTTGCCGTCGAGGGTGAGCTGCGCGTCCTTCTGGGAGACGGCGATGCCGACCTGCGCCGCGCTCGAGAGCACCAGCTCCGCGGCGACGCCGGCGCCCTCGGGCCGGAGCGACGCGGACACGGGCGACGTGGCGAGCAGCAGGGCGCGGCCGCCGACGCTCAGCGAGGTGCCGGCGTCGACCTGGGCGCGCTCGAGCGCCCTGTGGCGCAGGAGCAGCAGCGCGCTGCGACCCTGCAGCTTCGCGGAGGGCACGCGCGGACCGTCGCCGACCTCCACCGGCTGCGCGCCGTCGGAGACCAGCGCGAGATCCTGCGTGTCTTGCTCCGCGATGGAGACCAGCGCGGCCGAGCCGCTCCCGCCGCTCACCTTGAGCGCCTCGACCGCCGGCTTCGGCTCGCCCGCGGTGAGGTCGCGCGGGTAGAGCACGGTCAGCCATTGCGTGCTGGAGGCGATGTAGCGCGCCACCGAGAACGGGTGCCGGAAGGTCATGTTCGGGAAGAAGTTGGTGAAGCCGCTTCGATCGACCGAGAAGGCGTCAGGTCGGGGGACGTAGACCACGTCGAGCTCGAGCTCGCGCTTGCCGTCGTCGGTCCGCGTTGCCCACACCAGCCGGCCCGCCGTGGGAGCGGAGGGAGCACGGCCGGCAGCGTCCGGCGGGATCGGCGCGCTCGGGGCGAGCCCGGTCGCTGCCTCCGCCGCCAGGTCGCTGGCCATCCGGACCTCGCCGCAGACGTCGCCGCAGTCCACCTGGGTGCTGGACGAGGTGGGCCTCGCGGTGGCGTAGTCGGTGCAGATGGCGGGCGCGCCCGGCCGGCAGCCCAGCCGACCGCTGTAATGGAGGTGGGTGTCGTAATAGTGGAGCATCGGTTGGGCCGAGCCGACGCCCGAGGAGATCATGTGATCGAAGACGACCACGTAGCTCCTCCGCGCGAGCGCCGCCGTCCGCCGCGTGGACACGTCGGGCACGTTGACGTAGTCGTCGATCGTGACCGTCGAGGAGTCGAGCTCCCCGGTCAGGAACGAGGCCCGCAGGATCGCCGGATCGTCCACGGGCCGGGTCAGATCGCTGAAGACATCGAGCTGGCGCCACGCGGGCGTCTGGTAAGTGTCCCGGATCCCCTTGAAGCTGTCGACGGTGACCAGGTTGTGCGACTCCGGGCTGAAGTTGACCCAGTAGAACAGCGATGTGTGGGAGCTGCCCGCGGGATCGTAGTTGCGGCCGTCGCCCGGATCGATGATCAGGTATTGCCCCTTCGCGTGCAGGAGGAAGCTCGTCTGGTCGGGCTGGCTGTGCGAGGACGGCCGGTACTCGTGCTCGGTGGTCATCAGCAGGTGAACCGCGTCCGCGCTCCAGCCGGAGCGCAGCGAGGTCATGTCCGAGGTGACGATCGAGGTGTACGAGGGCTCCTTGAGCTCCTGCCCCCCGGCGGCGGCCTTGGCGATGTCGGGATCGGTATAGAGGATGCTGTAGACCGGGTTGTTGACGGCGGCCTTGCCCTTCGCGCTGAGCCAGCCATAGAAGCCCTTCGCGTCGCGGCGCCCCTCTTTCTCGCTGAGCATGCTGGCGGCGATGCTGCTCAGCTGCAGGGGCTCGCGCCATCCGGTCTCGATGGTGGCCGCGTTGCCGTCCGGCATGGAGAGGGCGGCCCCGTAGCGGAGCATGCGGGCGATGCGGGTGTCATTGCCCCAGGCAGCGGGCGTGTTCACCGCGTTGATGTAATCCCGGCCGTCGTGCGCCCCCCCGGAGAGCCGCTTCATGGCCTGGAGGTAGGGCAGCATCACCGAGAACACGTCGTCCTGGTAGCTCGGGCCCTCGACGTAGGTGCCGTCCTGGGTGAGGCAGGCTTGCACGTAAGGGCCGTAGGAGCGGAGGGCGAAGAGCGACTCCAGCGGCGCGTCGCCGAAGAGATCGCGCTCGACGGTGCAGGCGTGATCGTGCTCGCCCAGGGTGTAGCTCAGCGTGGCCGCGCCGCTGCCCACGCGATAGCGGAAGTTGGTGACGTACGTTGTGTTGAACTCTTCGTACACATCCATCGTCTTCCCGAGCGCGTCCTCGAGCTTGTCGCGGATGGCCGCGTCGTCGTCCGCGCTCAGCGCCGGCTGCACGAGGTCGTAGGCGTAGGCGTAGTTGAGCAGGCTTCCGCCCCAGTACCAGGCGCCAGGCGTCTGGCTCCAGCCGGTGGCGGTGTCGCCCGCCTTCAGCAGCGCGTCGCGCGCCGCCTTCAACGCGTCGCCGCGCTGCTCGATCACCCAGGAGAGGGCCCCGTACAGCGCGCAGTTGGAGAGCTGGTATTCTTTTACGTCCGTATTCGTGGAGGGGGCCCCGCACGGGTGGCCCTGCCCCGGCGGGCCGCGGCGGACATCGTCCATCCAGGTCTTGTAAGGGTCCTGGGTGACCCGCTGGCGCAGGGCGGGGATGTCGTGGCGATCGAAGGCGATGAACGGGTGCTTCCGCTCGTGGATCTGGACGGGCGCGCACGGGGGCGGCTTGGAACAACCTCCGAGGCCCACCAGCAGGATCCACGGCGCGAGGACCTTTCCCCCCATTGAGCGGAGCATGAGGGGTCTTGTTATCAGCACCGCAATACGGGCGTCAATGTGGGCCGCCTCGCGGCCACCTCCGGCGGGAGGAGGCGCCGCGCGCGCGTTCGGTCAAAGGAGCGTCGAAGGCGCGTCGAAGGAGCGCCGGCCCGGCGGGGACATGGCTTTGTCCCGCGGACCGTGGTCCAATCCGCTCCCATGAGCGCCGCCCTCCGCCACTCGCCCCGCTGCCCCGCGGCGCTTCGAGGCTAGATCCAGCATGGTCCTGCCCGGGTACGAGATACAGGCTCAGGTCTACGACAGCACCAACACCCGCGTCTGCCGCGCCCTGCGCAAGGCGGACGGGGAGCCCCTCATCCTCAAGATCCTGAAGCCGCTCCGCCCGTCTCCCGAGCGGCTCGCCTGGTTCCAGCGCGAATACGATATGCAGCGCGGGATCGAGCTGCCCTGCGTCCCCCGGGCCTATGGCCTCGGGCTCGAGCTGCAGGGCTGGACCATGGCTATCGAGGACTTCGGCGGGGAGTCGCTGGACAGGCTGCTGCGCCGGGGGACGCCGCCGCTCGCCGAGGCGCTGGACATCGCCGTCCGTGTCGTGGACGCGCTCGGGCAGCTCCACGAGCAGCGCATCATCCACAAGGACATCAACCCCTCGAACATCGTCTGGAGCGCGGAGCGGGAGCGGCTCGCCATCATCGACTTTGGCATCTCCACCGTGCTCTCGCGGGAGAACCCCGTCCTCAAGAGCCCGGACGTGCTCGACGGGACGCTCATGTACATCGCCCCCGAGCAGACCGGCCGGACCAACCGGGCGATCGATTACCGCACCGACTTCTACTCGCTCGGCGTCACCCTCTACGAGCTCTTCACCGGGGCGCTCCCCTTCCCGGCGCAGGACGCGATGGAGCTCGTGCACTGCCACCTGGCGAGGCTCCCGGCGCCTCCTCACGCGCGGGCGAAAGGCGTGCCGAGGGCGGTGTCGGACGTCGTGATGCGGCTCCTGGAGAAGGCGCCCGAGGCGAGATACCAGAGCACGTACGGCATCAAGGCGGATCTCGCGGCGTGCATCGCGGCGCTCCGCGAGACGGGCGCGGTGGGGGCGATCGACCTCGGGGCGCGCGACGTGCCGGAGCGGTTCCAGATCCCCCAGCGGCTCTACGGCAGGGAGCGCGAGGTGGAGGCGCTGCTCTCGACCTTCGAGCGGGTCGCGCAGGGCGCGCGGAGCGCCGTCGAGGGGGCGCGCGGGGCGGCCGAGCTGCTCCTCGTGACCGGCTCCTCGGGCATCGGCAAGAGCGCGCTCGTGCGCGAGCTGTACGAGCCGATCACGCGGCGGCGGGGGTACTTCATCGGCGGGAAATACGACCAGCTCCAGCGGGCGACGCCCTACGCGGCCGTGGTGGCGGCGTTCCGGTCGCTGGTGCGGCAGATCCTCGGGGAGAGCCAGGCGCGGCTCGCGGGGTGGCAGGAGGCGCTGCGCGGCGCGCTCGGCCAGAACGGGCAGGTCATCCTCGACGTGATCCCCGAGGTGGAGGCGATCCTCGGGCCGCAGCCGCCGGTGCCCGAGCTCGGGCCGACGGAGACGCAGAACCGCTTCAACCTGGTGCTCGAGCGCTTCCTGCGCGTCTTCGCGAAGCGGGAGCACCCGCTCGTGATCTTCCTCGACGACCTGCAATGGGCCGACGCGGCCAGCCTGCGGCTGCTCGAGCGGGTGCTCGGGGAGGAGCGACTGGCGCACCTCTTCCTGATCGGGGCCTACAGGGACAACGAGGTCGGGCCGGCTCACCCGCTCACGATGACGCTCGCGGCCATCCGCGCGTACGGGACGGCGGTGCGCGAGATCCACCTCGGGCCGCTCGCGCGCGAGCACGTGGAGGAGCTGCTCGGCCAGGCCATGCACGCGGAGCCGGAGCGGGTCCGCCCGCTGGCGGAGCTCATCGTGCGCAAGACCGAGGGCAACCCGCTGTTCGTGAGCGAGCTGCTGAAGGCGGTGCACAAGGAAGGCTTCATCGCCTTCGACCGGCAGCGGGGGCGGTGGCAATGGGACCTCGGCCGGATCGAGGCGAAGGGCGTCACCGACGGCATCATCGATCTCATGATCGGCAAGATCCGCAGCCTGCCGGCCGCGACCCAGCAGGCGCTCAGCCTCGGCGCCTGCATGGGCAGCGAGATCGACGGGCGCGCGCTCTCGCTGGTGGCGGGCAGGTCCGAGGAGGCGCTGTCCCAGGCGCTGTTCGCGGCGGCGCTGGAGGGGCTCCTGCTCCCGGCCTCCGAGCTCGAGGTGGTCCAGGACTCGACAAATCCCTCGCTGCTCGTGCGGCATTACCGGTTCTTGCACGACCGGGTGCAGCAGGCGGCGTATGCGCTCGTCGAGGAGGCGGAGCGGCCCGCGGTGCACCTCAGGATCGGGCGGCTGCTCCTCTCGAAGATCAGCGGGCCGGAGCGGGCCGAGCGGATCTTCCAGCTCGCGACGCACCTGAACCAGGGGCGGGGCCTCGTCACGGATCCGGTCGAGCGGCTCGAGATCGCCCGGCTGAACCTGGAGGCCGGGAAGCGGGCGAAGAGCTCCACCGCCTATGCCGCGGCGCGGGAGTACCTCGCCGTGGGGCTCGCGCTCCTGCCCGAGGGCTCCTGGGGAGAGCACCACGATCTCACCGCGGATCTCCACCGCGCGCTCGCGGAGGCCGAGGGGCTCAACGGCAACCACGCGCGCGCCGAGACGCTCGCCCGGGCGCTGCTCGATCACGCGCGGACGCCGCTCGAGCAGGCCAGCGTCTACGACGCGCTCGTCAGCCATTGCACCATGGTCGGGCGGTACGCGGAGGCCATCGACGTGGCCCGGCGCGGGCTCGCCCTGCTCGGCATCGACCTGCCCGAGCGGGATCTCGGCGCGGCGCTCGAGGCGGAGCTCGCGGACGTCGACCGCCGGCTCGGCGATCGCCCCCTCGACTCGCTGCTGGAGGCGCCCGCCGTGGAGGACCCCGCCGGCAAGGCCGCGCTCAAGCTGCTCTCGAACGTGCTCTCGGCGACGTTCTACGTGGACCGGCAGCTCTACGCGTTCACCGTCACGAAGTCGGTCGGCCTGAGCCTCCAGTACGGGCTCGCCCCCGGCGCCTGCTCGATCTTCGCGTTCTACGGGATCGTGCTCTCGGGGTTCCGGGGCCAGCAGCTCGCGGGCTACGAGATGGGGGTGCTCGCGGTGCGGCTCGGCGAGCGGTTCAACAGCCCCGGCGACGTCTGCAACAGCTGCTTCGCCCTCGGCAATTTCCTTCTGCCGTGGGTGAAGCACCTGCCGGCGGCCCAGGCGGTCAACGACGCTGGGTACAAGGCGGGGCTCGAGGCCGGGGAGCTGCGGTACGCGGGTTATATCCTCATCTACAAGCTGTTCAACCAGCTGTACGAGGGCAGGCCCCTCGCCCAGGTGCTCGCGGATCTGCCGGAGTTTTTGCACTTCAACCAGAAGAGCAAGAACCAGATCGCGATCGACATCATCCGCGGGCTGGAGCTCGCGCTCGCGGACCTCTCGGGCAGGGACGGGGGCGCCGCGCCGGATCCCGCCGCCGAGGCCGACTACCTGGCCGCATGCGAGGCGAACCAGAGCGTGATGGCGCTCTGTTACCATCACATCCTGAAGACGCAGACGCTGTACCTGCACGGCGATCTGGCGGGGGCGCGCGCCGCGGCGACGAGGGCCGAGGCGCTCATCTCCGCCGTCACCGGCAACGTGGCGTCGGCGGAGCACCAGTTTCATCATGCGCTGTGCCTCGCGGCGCTGGCCGACGGCGCCGGGGCGGACGAGCGGCGGGCCTTCCAGGAGGCCGCCGCGGCGAGGCGGGATCAACTGGGGCGCTGGGCGGAGGTCTGCCCGGAGACGTTCTCGCACATGCACGCGCTGGTCGGGGCCGAGCTCGGGCGGCTCGCGGGCGAGACCGGGGAGGCCATCGAGCTGTACGAGCGCGCCATCACCGCGGCGAGGGCGCACGGGTTCCTCCAGGACGAGGCGCTCGCGAGCGAGCTCTACGGCAGGTTCTGGCTCCGGCGCGGGAAGGAGCGGCTCGGCAGGGATTACCTTGCCGACGCGCGTTATGGCTTCGAGCTCTGGGGCGCGCGGCGCAAGGTGGCGCTGCTCGACGCGGAGCTCAACCCGCCGCAGCCGCTGGCCGAGGCGCCCCTCGACCGGACGACGCTCACCACCACGAGCACCCGGCAGCAGACGTCGCGGGTGCTCGATCTGGGCAGCGTGCTCAAGGCGTCGCAGGCGATCGCCAGCGAGCTCGTGCTGGAGCGGCTGCTCACCAAGCTGATGACCATCGTCATCGAGAACGCGGGGGCCGAGCGCGGCGTCTTGCTGCTCGCGCAGGGCGAGGAGCTCATCCCCAGCGTGGAGGCGCGCGTGGATCCGGCCGACCCGCGGGCCGCCCCTGCGGTCACGGAGCTGGATCTGGTGTCGTCCGTGGAGGGGGGGCAGTTCGCGGAGAGCATCGCGGTCTACGTGGAGCGGACCCGCGAGAGCGTGCTGCTCGGCGACGCGGCGCACGAGGGCGATTTCACCCAGAGCCCCTACATCACCCGGAACCAGACGCGGTCGGTCCTGTGCATGCCGCTCCTCAACCAGGGCAAGCTCATCGGCGTGCTCTATCTCGAGAACAACCTGGCCACGGGCGCGTTCACGCAGGAGCGGCTGGAGGTCTTGCGGCTGCTCTCGGCCCAGATGGCCGTGTCCATCGAGAACGCGGTGCTCTACGGGCAGCTCGAGCAGCGGGTCGGGGAGCGGACGGCGGAGCTGCGGAAGAAGAACGCCGACCTCGAGGAGGCGCTGCATCACCTCAAGGCGACGCAGTTCCAGCTCGTGCAATCGGAGAAGATGGCCTCGCTCGGGCAGCTCACCGCGGGCATCGCGCACGAGATCAAGAACCCGCTCAACTTCATCAACAACTTCGCCGAGGCGAACGTCGATATCACCGCCGAGATCCTGGACGGGCTCGCGTCGAACCGGGATCTCCGGGTCGCCGAGATCGAGGATCTGGTGGTGAGCCTGAAGCAGAGCGCCGAGAAGATCGCCGAGAACGGGCGGCGCACCGACGGGATCGTGCGGGGGATGATGCAGCACGCGAGCGGCGGCACGGGGGAGCGCCAGAGCGTCGGGCTGAACGGGCTGCTCGATCAGTACGTGAGCCTCGCCTACCACGGGATGCGGGCGCAGAAGCTCGATCTCAACGTGATCATCGAGCGCGATTACGACGGGGCGGTGGGCGCGATCGAGCTGGTGCCGCAGGAGATCGGGCGGGTGTTCGTGAACCTCCTGACGAACGCCTTCCACGCGCTGCGAGAGAAGCAGCGCTCGGCGGCCGGGCCGTACGTGCCGACGCTGATGGTGAGCACGCGGCGGCTCGGGCGCGAGGTCGAGATCCGGGTGCGCGACAACGGGGTCGGCGTCCCCGAGGCGCTGCGGGACAAGATCTTCCACCCGTTCTTCACGACGAAGCCCACGGGCCAGGGCACGGGGCTCGGGCTGTCGCTGAGCTACGACATCGTCCAGGCCCACCGGGGCACGATCCGGGTCGATGGAAAGGAAGGCGAGGGCGCGACGTTCATCGTCGTGTTGCCTGGCTGAGACCCGGGCTCGCTATTGCGGGGCGGATCCCTGGGGCCAGCGCCGCGCGAAGACGTTGTTGTCCCAGGCGACCGCGATCTCCGCGCCGCCCCGGAGCGTCATCCCTATCGCCTCGTAGATGAGCCGCGTCCCCGGGACATAGCCGAGATCCTGGAGCGCCTCCGGGACCGGCTCGAGTTCCCAGCGGACCAGGTAGACGCCCTGCGCGCCGAGCCGCTGAGCGATCATGCGGCCTTGGGCGAAGGTGGTCCCGTCGGGGCGCAGGGTGGTGACCGAGTATTCGCCCTCGAAATTTCCGGGCGGGCCGCTGATTTTGGTTCCGGTCTCGCGCGCGAGCTCACCCTCGTAGAGGGCGAGGGCGAAGGTGCCGTCGACGTTGCCCGTCTGGAGATCGAGGCGGAAGACGATGACGCCGCAGCTCGTCGGCGCCGGCTGCTGCGGATCGGAGATCTGAACGATCGGCATGGGGGCTCCTTACCCTGATCCAGCGTGCGCGGGGTACACTGCTCAGCTCGGAGGCGCAGGATCGGGGCTCGCGTGTGAGGCAGCGCTCGAGATCCAGTCTGAACGGCACCGCACAGCGGATTACGCCGGTCGCAGGATCTGCCGCACCGAGTCCACGTCCGTGACCCGGTGCAGCACCGGCTGGAGCCCGGCGCCCGGGGCCTCGCCGAAGGCGCCGCTCGCGGCGACGGCGCGGGCGCGCGGGCCGTCGAGCACGAGGAACACGTCCCTCAGGCCCCCGGCGCCCGGCGCGTCGATCACGTCGACGATGCGCGAGCGATCGAGGTGCAGCTCCTCGTCGCCCCGCTGGATGAGCACGCGCCGGTCGGTGATGAGGTACCGCGTCCGCGCCGAGAGCCGCGCGGGGCGCACCACCGACATGTAGAGCATCGCCGCGCCCGCGGCGACGAGCAGCACGATCGTGAGCGAGAGGGACGCGACGAGCGCTACGAAGGAGACGCTCTCCGGATCCATGCCCGCCGCGGTCACGATGCGGATGCTGCGCACGGCGTGCATCGCCGTGACCACCGCGAAGCCGCCGAGGAGCACGCCGAGCAGCACCGAGCCGACGCCGCGCAGGCCGTTCGGGAGCCACTTGTGCCAGCCGTCGGCCGGGTGCGCCGACCAGAGCACCCGCTCGCCCTCGTCGAGGCGCTGCGAGAGCAGGCGGTGACCGTCGCCCGCGGGCGCCGACGGGACCACGCCCCGGAGGATCGCCCAGACGCGATCCGGGGCCACGACCCCGGTCAGCACGATCGACAGCCGCCGCCGGAGGGCGCCGGTCGGCACCGCCCTGACGAGCTCGAGGTCGCCGACGCCGGGGTGCTTCGGGTTCCAGTGGATGCGCGCGTAGCTGATCGACCGCCGCTCGATGGAGCGCCGGAGCTTCCCGCGCTGCACGACGATGTGCCGATCGGTGAGCATGTACTCCAGCTCCGAGCGCCACCAGCGCGGCAGGTAGCTGAACGCCACCGCGAGGCTCGCCATCCAGGCCGCGAAGGCGAGCAGCTGGTTCGGCGACGCGTCGAGCGCCTTGCTCACGACGATCGCGGACGCGGTGCTGATCGCGGAGGTCACGCCGCAGACCGCCGCGCCCACGAGGTAGAGCATCGGCGTCGCGACGACCTTGGGGCGTCCGGACCAGAGCACATGCTCATCGAACACCGAGTCACGCATCTCGATGGATCCTCCGTCCGGGGTGAGCTGGCCGGCGCCGCCCCCGCGCGCGAGGGCGACCACGTTAAGGTGAACCCGCCGGCCGGG
This sequence comes from Sorangium sp. So ce302, assembly GCF_051530145.1. Lineage (GTDB taxonomy): Bacteria > Myxococcota_A > Polyangia > Polyangiales > Polyangiaceae > Sorangium > Sorangium cellulosum_B. The sequence goes on from NZ_CP150326.1 coordinate 12,905,559, forward strand.
GTCGTAAAGGGGGCTCTCGCCATCGCCCGCTGTACGCTGTACGACCAGAGCGCCATCGGTAACCACGCGTACGCGCGGCCGTCCTTCGCCGTGCGTCGCCGGAGCGGGCGGAAGCGGCGCGCGGCCGTCCAGACGCTGAAGCGCGCGCCGCCTCGGCTCAGCGCCGCTGTGGCGCCGCGAGCTTGCGCAGGCGCTTCAGGGTCTGTTCCGATTCCCTCTCGCACTGCGCCCGCCGCGCCTTCGCCAGCGGCAGCCAGTGATCGTTCCCCGGAGCCCGGGCGATGTAGGACTCCCACGCGGTGACGGCCTGCAGGTAGGCCTCCGCGCGCGCGGCGCCGAGCTCGGCGCTCCGCGCCGCGGCCCAGTGGCCGAGCGCCGCGTACCAGGCCTCGTCGTGGGCAGGCACGTAGAACCAGCCGGCGCCGTTGATCTGCTGATCGGCCCGGTCGTAGGTCCTCGCGAGCCGGATGTTCTCGATGCCTCCCTCCAGGTCGCCGGACCGGTCGAGCGCCACCGCGAGCCCCCAGAGCGTGGTCACGCCGTAACGGACCATATCGAGCGACCCGAGGGTCGAGAGCGAGGCGCGGTACCCCTCGACCGCCGACGTGATGTCGCCGAGCGCCATGTAGGCCTCGGCCTGGTTGGCCAGCAGCAGCGCCCGCGAGACCGCGTGCGGCTCGAGCACCAGCGCCTCGTCGTACGCCTCGATCTCGTCCGTGTACCTGCCGAGCCGCGCGTAGCAGACCGCCAGCGCGTGCCACGCGTCGGCCCGGAAAGGCGCCGGAGGCTGGAGCCGCAGGAGCCCCTCGAGCGTCGCGACGGCGCCCTGCACGTCGCCGAGGTGCTCCAGGATGTCGGCGTAGCGCAGCCGCACCGAAGGGGTGCGCGACGTCGCCGCGCCGGCGCGCTCGTACAGGGCGCGCGCCTCGCGCAGCCAGAGCGGGCCGATCTCCTCGACCCGCTCCAGGAGCGGCGAGCGCCGGAGCTGGTCGTACCGCGCGAGGAGCGCGTCCGCCTGGGAGATGAGCTCCTCTCGCTCGTCGGCCGCCGGATCGAGCGCGCGGGACCAGACGGTCGGCGCTGCGTGGAGGGGCCCCGCCGCGAGCGCGGACGCGAGGAGCGCCGCGATGCCCGGCAGGCGCGAGCGCCACGGCAGGGGCGACCGCCGGGGCGGGAGCGATGACCGCGTCACCGCGCCCCTCCCGCGCTTGGCCGCGGCGCCGCGCTCCGCTCCTGCGGGGCGCGCGCGCGCCCCCCGCCGCCTGCGCCTCGCCGGAGCGCGTCGAGGCGCGCGCGCGCCGCCGGGGCCCATGGCCCCTGGCCGCCGGCGCCCGACAGGTACGCCTCCCAGCGCGCGATCGCGGCCGCCGTCATGGCCCGCTCCAGCGCGAGCGCCTCGAGGGCGAGCCTGTCCTCCGGGACCGCGAGGTACTCGACGGTGCGCAGGCGCGCCGCCGCGCTGGCGAGGTCGTCCGCGGTCCGCTCGCGCGCTGCCGCGCCGGCGCTCCGGTCCTCCGCGCGCCCGCGCGCTGCCTCCTCGCGCGGGCGCGCGGCCTCCAGGGCGGTCGCGTCGCCTTCGAGCGCGGCGTCCGCCTGGGCCTTGTCGCCGGAGCGGTCCAGCGCGAGCGCGAGCGACAGCGTGACGTCGCGGGCGAGCTGCGTCTGCGCGCGCAGGCGCGCCTCGCGCAGGTAGGCGATCGCCTCGTCGAGGTCCCCGCGGGCGGCCGCCTCTCCGTGCGCGCCGGCGGGCGGCCTCGCGCTCGCGTCGGCGACGGACGCCGCGCCCGCGGTGGCCATCGACAGGTGCGCCGCCTCGAGCAGCACGAGCGCGCGCTGGTCCGCGGTCCCGAGCAGATCGATCCGCGGGACGAGCGCGCGGTAGATCGCGATCGCCTCGCCGCGCTTGCCGGTGCGGGCGAGCGAGCGCGCGAGGTCGTGCATCGTCTGCGGATCCTCGACGCTGCGGGGATCGACGCTCCGCGCCCGCTCGAAGGCGCGCGCGGCGTCCTCGGGCGAGCCGAGCGCGAGGGCCGCGCGGGCGAGCAGGACCTGCGGCGCGGCGTGCCCCGGGAGGAGCTGGTCGGCGAGGCGCGCCGACTCGCGCGCCGCCTCGGCGTCGCCGCCGAGCTGCGCCTGACCGCGCGCGAGCAGGTCGCAGTAGCGCGGGAGCTCAGGCGCCCGCGCGCGCTCCCAGACCGTGGGCCCCCGCGCGATGGCCCGGCCGGATCGCGCCGAGCACTCGGGCGGACGCCCCGCGGCCGCCGCGGCGGCGACCAGATCGCCAGCCTGTCCGGCATGCGCGGCGAGCGGGAGGACGAGCAGGGCCGTGAGCAGAAGCGGGCCGAGGTGCACGGCGAGAGTGTACCAGGGAGGCGCGCTGGAGGCTCACGCCGGGGCCGACGGCGCAGGGCTGCGATCCGGTTGATCGGGTGGGCGTTGGTCCGTTATGGTGCCCGAGGTGACAGCGTCGACGGGGGGCGTTCGCGGGTCGTGTTTCGCTGGACTCCGCAGCCTTGGAGCCTGAGGAGGATCGACATCATGGGCGAGGTGATTCGCAAGGATGCGCCAGCGGACGACATCATCGGTGACGTGCGCGCGACGCTCCAGAGCGCTTCCGCGAAGGGCGGGCCCCTCCGGGAGCTCGCCGAGCAGCGGCTCGTGCCCGTGCTGACGCTCTTCGACGGGGTGGAGGCCCAGCGCAACGCCGCGCGCTCCGAGGCGGAGCCGCTGCTCGCCAAGGTCGAGGCGGAGTCCGCGCGCGCCGACGACGCGCTCGGCAAGGTCGCCGACGACGTCTGGAACGCCGTGGGGCGCCCCTCCGCGGATCCTGCGCTGTCGATCCTGTTCCCGGGCGGCGTGGCCTACTTCGCCGACGACGAGGACGGCGATCTCACGGGGCAGCCGGATCGGCTGGAGGTGCTCGCGCAGCTGCTCGGCTCGGGGATCCACCCGAAGCTCAGCCTGGACAAGGCGCAGGCCGCGGCGGCCGAGGTGAAGTCGGCGGCGGCGGCGGTGCGCTCGACGGTCGAGGCGACCCGGCTGCCGCTGGAGCGGCTGAGCGTGCTCGACCGCATCCGCGCCTCGGTGGCGAAGAGCGCGCACATCGAGCTGGTGCACCTGAAGCGTCTCTACAGGGCGGCTGGCTTCAGCGAGGCGGAGATCCACGCGGTCATCCCGGATCGCGGCCGGGCACGGCGCCGCCTGTAGCGCGCCGCGCCCCTCGGCTCACGGGCGGGGGTACGGGCTGGGCGCGCCGAAGCCAGACGGCGCGCTGCGGCCGTAAACCCCGTAGTAGGGGGAGACGGCGGGCGAGTAGGGCCCGTTGGCGCCGAAGTAGACGGGGCCGTAGGAAGGCCCGTTGTTGGCGAAGCCGCCGCCGTAGTTGCCGTAATTGCCGTAGTTACCGTAATTGCCGTAGTCGATGTAGCTGCCGTAGGTGCCGTAATTGCCGAAATAGGGGACGCCAGGCGGATAGCCGCCCTCCGGAATGTACGGGCTGCCGATGAGCGCGAGGAGCGACGTGGCGAACGAGAGGTTCCGCTTCGTGGCGCTCAGGACCTCCGGGACGAGGTGAGAGAGCCCCGGGTGCAGCTCGGGCCCCACGATGGCCATCTGCTCCTGGAGATGGGCGAGGAACTCCCGGTGTCGATAGATCTGAACATTGACGAACGTCCAGTCGAAGCTGGGCCCCGCGAGCCCCGTGAGCTGCTGCTGATCCGCCGCGCCCTGCTCGATCAGCGCCAGGCTGATCTCGTTGTCCACCGGCGCCATGCCCATCTGCGTGAGCGCGAGCCCGAGCTGCTGGCTCGCGGCGGTGTGATGATCGAACAGCGTCTGGGCGAGCTCCAAGACGTGCGCGTCCGACGCCTTGGCTCGGGCCATCTGCGCGTCGCTGAGCTCGAGCGCGTTGAAGGCGGCGAGCACCGCGGCGAGCTGCGGCATGGTGAGCGAGAAGGCCTGTGAGGTGGACTCGACCGCCTCCTCCGAGCTGTCCTCGTCCGCCGCCACCAGAACACCGTCTCCCGCCGCGACGGAGCAAGCGCTGGTCCCCGCGAGCGCGAGGGCTGCCATCCATGCAAAACGAAGAGAGTCGACTCGAATGTTCATAATTCCCCCATGTCATTGACGGAAGCGGGGCCGGCGCTGGAGCGCTCGGCGGTGATGCCTGGCCCGCCCCGTCACGTATCTTGAACTGTTGTTGGGAGACGCAAGCCGCGAGAACATCAAATAGGCAATTCTCACCAGCGCGCAGGATCGGCTGAATCGTCCGTGCCGCGCGACGGACCGGCGCAGAGGTGCCACCTCTCGACGTCGATGAACGGACGCGGGCACTCGCCCGGGCGGCGGCGCTGGAATCCCTGCGCGAGGGCGGGCGGGGGCCGGGAGCGGCGCTGTCGGAGGATCAGCGTGGTGCCATGTCCGGGCTCGACAGAGAGCGCAGGACGGAGTTTGCCGCTTTGCTGGAGGATGGGCCCGGAGTCGGGCTCTCGGTCTCCGTCACCTGGCACCGTCATCTGGCCGCCCGGGCGGGAGAAGGACGTCAGTCGGAGATCCTGGCCGGTTTGCGGGCCAGGACGCCGACGGTGCCATAGTAGACACCCCACGCCGACGGATCGGCCGCGAACCGGGCGTAGCCGGCGAGATCCTCCGCGCTGACCCGCCCTGTCGCGAGGTGCCTGTGCTGGAGCTGGGTGGCTGAGAGGCTCATGATCTCGGACAGCGGGTGACCGCCCGGGCACAGCGGCACCTCGTTCTCGACGGCCTCGATGGCGAGCCCTCGCGACGTCAGGATCGCGGGCAGGCGCAGGCCGAGGCCGGGGTCCTTGCCGTCGGCCTCGAACATCGCGAGGATCGACCGATTGACCCGATCGAAAGCCTCGATATCCGGACCGGAGGCGCCCCTCGCCGCGGTGAAGTCCGGCTCCTCGAGCACCAGGTGGCCGCCGGGCTTCAGCGCTGCGAGCATGGCGTCGAGGAGATCCTGGAAATCCGCGTTGTGGACGAGCACGTAGCGGGCGTGCACCAGATCGAAGCGCGCCGCGTGGAAATTGAGCTGGCGGATGTCGCCCTCGATGATCCGGACGCCCGGCGGCGGAGAAGCGTCCATGAACCCGACATCGAGGTCGACCGCGACCACCTCGCCCTCGAGGCCCACGCGCTCTGCCATCCAGCAGGCGATCGACCCGGCGCCGGCCCCGACCTCGAGGCAGCTCCAGCCGGGCCCCATCCCGGACGCCTTGAGAAGGCGCCGGCTGCCGGGGTCGAAGAAGCCCTCGATCCGCCGCAGGCGCTCCAGCTCTCGCGCACGCTCCGAACCCGCAAACACGTAGCTGTTCTCGGCCATAGGAATGGACAGAATAGTCCATCCCCTGGAGGAAAAGCGAACTTCTCTCTTCTGACTTCGCCCGACCTTCTTGCAGGGGCATCGGCTGTCGAGCGGCGCACAGCGGGTGAGCTGTTCGGCCCGGGCTGTAAAGCGTGCTTGTGCCGACGATATGTCCAGACGCCTTCGAGGGAGCGCGCCGTCACCGCCGCGCGTCTACGCGAGCAGCCTTGGGCGGAGCCACAAGAGGCCTAGCGCGGCGGGCGCGAGGGCCGCGAGCCCGAGGACCGCGGCGCGCAGGAGGCGCCTGTTCCCGCGCGGCTTCTGCTTCCATCCGCCGGTCACGGTGGTTCCTTCCGGCAGGGGCGCGAACAGGTTGCCGTTCGTCGCGTAGGCGGTCCGGTCGTTCAGGAGATGCAGCCTGTCGACGCTCCGCGCGAGCAGGCGTTCGGCGAGGCCCGGCGCGAGGAGGGACAGCAAGGCGAGCTGTGGGCCCGCGCTGCCCACGAAGATCTCTCGCCGAGGCTTCCGTGCCAGGCGAACGATGGCGCGCGCCACGCGTTCAGGTGAGACGATCGGGGGCATGGCCCTGGGCGTGCGCCCCGCGTAGTTGCCTGCGTGCTGAAAGAGCGGGGTGTCGACCGTCGCCGGCAGGACGGTGGAGACATGGATGTCGCGGGCCCGCAGCAGCCTGAGCTCCTGCCTCAGGCTCTGGGAGAGCCCGCGAATCGCGTGCTTCGAGGCGACGTAGGCGCTGACATAGGGTTCGGGGAGCCTGGCCGCCATCGAGGCGACGTTGATGAGCACGCCGCTGCCCTGCCGCCGGAACTGGGCCAGCGCGGCCCGGGCGCCGTGGATGGTGCCGAACAGGTTGGTCTCGATGACGCGCCGGTAAGGTTCGGAGGGCGTCTGTTCGAACAGCCCGAAGAGCGTCACCGCCGCGTTGTTGACCCACACGTCGATCCGGCCGAAGGCCTCCGTGGCGCGCCGCGCGACCTCCATGACGGCCGCCTCGTTCGTGACGTCGGCGGGCACGACGAGGGCCTTGCCGCCGGCCTGCTCGCACGCGGCGGCGAGCTCGCGCAGCGGCTGCTCTCGCCTGGCCGCCAGCGTCACGGCGGCTCCGCGCCTGGCGAACTCCAGCGCTGTCGCGCGGCCGATGCCGCTCGAGGCGCCCGTGATCACGACGACTGGTTCCATGAACTTCTCGCGCATGCCTCACCCCTCCGACGTGCGCCGCGCTGCGAGCGGCCGCGCGCGGGCGCGGCGTGCTCCGCGGTCACAGGTGGTCCTTTCGCCATGCAATCGCCGGGCGAGCCGCGGAGAGGGCGGTTTGCGCGCCGCGTGTGGCGCGTGTGGATCGATTCGCTCGCTGCGTGACCGGCTGAGCGCCTGTCGTCGAGCGCGCGCCGGCCGGCGTCAGGCGTTGTTCGTGTCCTGAGAGGATAACGGCTCTCGATCGGGAGCGGCCCGATGCGCCGTTCCAGCGTCGTCTCGATCCCGAGGGCCGGATCCGGCCCCAGCATGTCGAGCGCGGGACGCTACGCCGCCAGGCTCTGGAGGCGGCCTTCGCGCGCACGGGCGCGTCCGCATCGCCGGCGGCTCGGCACGAGCCGCGAACGCAAACGACCTGGGAGACACATCATGCGAAGCATGTTTCTGGTAGTCCTGACCGCGCTGCCGCTCATGGCCTGTGGGGGCAATCGAGGCGGAGAGGCGGCCTCGCCGGCGCCCGCGCCGACCGGAGAGACCCCCGGCGCGCCTGGAGCCCCAGGAGCGCCCGAGAGCGGAACGCCCGGCGCGGGTACGATGCCTGGACCTGGAGGAGAGCTGGGAGAGCCGGGCGCAGGCGCCCAGGGCGAGCCAGGCACCCAGGGCGGCACGCAGGAGTGGGGCAGCGGCACCCAGCGCAAACCGGGCAGCGGCACGGGCGGCACGCCGGGCGGCACGCCGGGCACTGGCGGTACGCCGGGCGGCACGCCGGGCACTGGCGGTACGCCGGGCACCGGCGGTACGCCGGGCGGCGGGACCGGCGGTACGCCGGGCGGCGGGTCTCTCGCGCCGCCGGGCGGTGGAACCGGCGCGCCGGGCGGGACCACCACGCCGGGCGGCGGCAGCGGCCAGCGGGGCGGCACGCCCGGCGGCGGTAGCAAGAACGGCGGCTCGGGCCAGTAAATATCGAAGCTGCACGTCCGGACGACCGTTCTGCCGGACGAGACGGCGGCTCATCGCCCGCTGCGGCGAGCCGAGGTGCCGCCGCTCAGGCGAACGCGTTGCGCCGGACGATGGTCGCCTCGCGGTCCGCGCCGACGGAGACGACGTCGACCGGCACGCCGGTCTCCTTCTCGACCATCTCCACGTAGTGCCGCGCCGCCGCGGGCAGCTCCGTCATGGAGCGGGCGGCGTCGATCGACTCGCTCCACTCGGCCACCGTCTCGAGCACCGGCTTCGCCGTCGCGATGTCGTCGATCGGGAACTCCCGCGTGCGGCCCGACGGCGTGTCGTAGGCGACGCAGACCTTGAGCTCCGGCATGCCGGTCAGCACGTCGAGCTTGGTGAGCGCGATCCCGTCGAGGCCGTTCACCCGCGCCGCGTAGCGCAGCGCCGGCAGATCCAGCCACCCGGTCCGCCGCGGCCGGCCCGTCACCGAGCCGTACTCGCCGCCGACCGAGCGGAGCCGCTCGCCGAGCGGGCCGTCGAGCTCGGTCGGGAACGGCCCCTCGCCCACGCGCGTGCAGTACGCCTTCGCCAGGCCGAGCACGCGGCGGATGCGCGTCGGGCCGACCCCGGCGCCGACGCACGCGCCCCCCGCGATCGCCGACGACGACGTCACGAACGGGAACGTGCCGTGATCGATGTCGAGCAACGTCCCCTGCGCCCCCTCGAGGAGCACGCGCTCGCCGCGGCGGAGCGCGCCGTCGATGAGCTGCGACGTGTCGGCGAGCAGCGGCGTGATGCGCTTCGCCAGCGGCGTGAGCTCGTCGAGGATCGCGTCGAGCGACGGCGGCTCGCCGCCCAGCGCGCGCAGCGTCGGCGTCCACGCCTCGAGCGAGCGCGACACGAGCTGCGCGAGCCGCTTCATGTCGCGCAGATCGCCGAGCCGCGCCCCGCGCCGCGACGCCTTGTCCTCGTAGCAGGGGCCGATGCCGCGCTTGGTCGTCCCGAGCCGCACGCCGTCCGCCGCCGCCGCCTCGCGGAGCGAGTCGACGAGCGGGTGGAACGGCAAGATCAGGTGCGCGCGATCCGACACGAACAGCCGCCCCTGCGTCGAGCAGCCCCGCGCCTCCACCGCGTCGATCTCGGAGACGAGCACCCCGGGATCGACCACCATGCCCTGCGCCATCACGCAGCGGGCGTTCGAGCGGAGGATGCCGCTCGGGATGAGCCGAACGATGAGCTTCTCCCCGCCCACCACCAGCGTGTGGCCGGCGTTGGGCCCGCCGGCGTAGCGCACCACGAGGTCGGCGCTCTCCGTATAAAGGTCGACGACCTTGCCCTTGCCCTCGTCGCCCCACTGTGCGCCGACGATCACGATCGCGGTCATTCCGAAGCTCCTCTTGGATCACGTGGCCCGGCCTCGGCCCGCTCGTCACTCCGAGCGGCTCCGTCCGGGTCCAGGTTCGCCTTTACCCCAGGCTCGCTTGCCGAGCGAGCGTCTACTTGCCGCCCGGACGTCCTGCCCCCGTCTTCAGCACGATCGCCTGGGCCGCCGCGGCGTCGTCGAGGGCCGCCGGAACGGCGCTCGCGCTCGTCGCGGCCTCGCCGCCGCCGGATGTCGCCTCGACCACAAGCGCCCCGTCCCGCTCCCGCACCAGGTGAGAGAACCGCCAGGAAAGCGCGTACCCCTCCGGATCCTGGTCCGGCGCGTGCGTCACGGCCGGGAGGCCCAGCCCCCGCAGCGCCGCCGCGAGCGACGCGGCGCGCTCAGGCCGCACAGCGACGAGCACCCGCAGCGCCGGCTCGTCCGCCGCGCCCGCGACGTCGCGCGCCCAGGCAATCGCGTCGAGGTTCAGCGCGAAGCCGACGGCCGGCATCGGCAGGCCGAAGCGGGACAGCAGCATGTCGTAGCGCCCGCCCGCCGCGATCGCCTCCCCGGGGCCATCGGCCAGCACGTGGAAAATTGCACCCGTATAGTACGCCAGACCGCGGAGCTCGCCGAGGTCGACCCGGAGCGCCGGGCCGAGCTCGGGGCTTGCCCTCGCCGCGTCCCAGAGCGCGCGGAGCTCGGCGAGCGGCGCCTCGGCGGGCGTGCCGGTGAGCAGGCGCGTGGCGCGGTCGAAGACCGCGGCGCCGTCCGGGTCAGCCGCGCCGCCGCCCGCGAGGTCCGGCAGCGCGGCGATGGCCGCGACGATGCGGCGCGGGACGTCGGCGGCCTTCGGGCTCGCGAGCACCGCGGCGAGGCGGGAGGCGTCCTTCAGCTCGATCACCTCCGAGAGCTCGTACGCGAGCGCCGCCGGGACGGCGTCGAGCAGCGCGCGCGCGATCATCCCGTGGCCGAGGTCCACCACGAAGTGATCGAGGCCAGCCTCCCGCACCGCGGAGGCGGCGAGGCGGAGGATCTCGAGGTCGCCCGCGAGCGTGCCGACGCCGTAGAGCTCGACGCCGGCCTGCGGGATCTGCCGATCGCGCCGCGCCCGCCCCTGGCGGCGGCGGAGGACCGTGCCCTCGTAGCAGAGGCGGATGGGGCGGGGCGCGTCCGCGAGCCGCGTGGCCACGAGCCGCGCGATCTGCGGGGTCATGTCCGGGCGGAGCGCCGCCACCTCGCCCGACTCGGGCTCGATGAAGCGCAGCACGTCCGCGGCGTCGAGCGTGCCGAGCCCGCGCTCGAGCACCTCGGCGAACTCGAACGCGGGCAGCGAGACCGGCTGGTAGCCGTACAGAACGAAGTGATCGAGCACACGCTTGGCGAGGGCGCGCCGGCGCCGCGCCTCCTCGGGGAGGAGATCGCGCATACCGGCGGGCAGCGGGTGCCCGTACTCGCGCTGCGGTGCGGAGGCGGACGGCGCTGGCCGCTCCACCCCGGGCGTCGGAACTTGGCTGTTTCGCCCTCGGGGGGCTTCCCATCGCGGAGCGTCGCTGGACATCGTGGCCCCGCTTATACCGGCTGAGCACGCGGTGCGCACGCGGCGCGCACGTCCGTTGAGCTTGCCGTGGCAAGGCCTTTGCTGGTCGGAGCGCACCACCGGGCCCGTGGGCCGGAAGCGCACGCGGCGCCCTCGACGGAGAGATGGCTCATGGCTCTGACCGCCGTTCCGACCGATGTACCGAGCGCCAGCACGAGGCCTGAGACTCCTCTGGCGCCCTGCGGTCTCACCCCGCCCGGCGTGGTCGGGTCGCGCCCCTCGCCCCGCGCCGCGAGCGCGGGCCCGTTAGCCGAGGTCATCTGCCGGGCGAAGGACGGCGATCGGGAGTCGCTCGACGAGCTCACGCGGCTCATCCGCCCGCACGTGGAGCGGCAGCTCGCGCGCTACCCCGTGTCCGACGAGGATCGGCTCGACCTCGTGCAGTCGACGCTGCTGCAGGTGGTGCGGACGATCCGCTCGTTCCGCGGCGAATCGAGCTTCACGACGTGGCTCTTCCGCGTGACGGCGAACGAGGCGCTCATGCTGATGCGGTCGCAGCGGCGGCAGCGCGCGCGCATCGTCGAGGGTCTCGACTTCGAGGAGCTCGGCCTCTTGCCGACGATGCGCAGCACGATCGGCGAGGACGACGCCGCGTCCGCGGCGGAGCGGGAGGCGTACGTCCGCGAGGCGCTCTGCGAGCTGCCGGATGATTACCGCGACGTGGTGCTCGCGCACTACCACGAGGACCTCGGCCTCCAGGAGATCGCGCAGAAGCTCGCCGTGAGCGAGAGCGCCGTCCGCTCGCGGCTCCACCGGGCGCGCGTGCGCCTGCGCGCGATCCTCAACGCGACAGCGTTCGGGCGCGAGATCGCCGAGGGCGTCGCGGCCTGAGGCGCGCGTAAGCGACGCCGGCCTGAGGCGCGCGCAGGCGGCGACGTCCTGCGCGTGCGGGGAGGGAGGCTGGCCGCGCGTGCAGGCCGGCCGCGCTCACAGATCCGACGCGCACGCCGACCCGACGCGCGCAGGTGTGCAGCTAACGAACGGTGGAGAGCCTGACCGTCGCGTCGCGCCAGCGGCGGAGGACGTCCCAGAGCTCTCCCATGGTACGGAGGAGCACGTCGGGGTGGGCGTCGAGGAGCTCGTCCTGCGATGCGAAGCCGCCGAGGACGGCGATCGACCGCGCGCCTGCGCGGCGAGCGCACTCGATGTCCTGAGGGCCGTCGCCGACCATCACCATCTTGTGCGGCTGGATGCCGACGCGCGCCGCGAGGTGGAGCAGCGGCGCGGGATCCGGCTTCTTGGCGGCGACGTCGCCGCCCGCGACCACCGCGCGGAAGCGCGCGCCGACCCCGAGCGCGGCGAGCACCGCGTCGGTGGTCGAGCGCGGCTTGTTCGTGCAGACGCAGAGCGCGAGATCGCCGAGGTCCGAGAGCCTCTCGAGCATCTCCTGCGCGCCGGGCATCCAGCGGGTGAAGTCGAGCGGGTGCCGCGCGTAGTAGTCGAGGAAGTGGCGGAGGACGTCCTCGACGCTCTCGGATGTCTCGGGGAGCCTGGCCGCGCGCGCACACAGCGCGCGCGCGCCGTCGCCCACGTACCGGACGATCACCTGCCCTGGTAGCGGGGCCCGGCCCGTCGCCACCAGCGCATGGTTCACCGCCGCCACGATGTCGCCCCGACTGTCGATCAACGTACCGTCCAGGTCGAACACGACCACCGTGGGAGTGAGCATCGCCAGAGAGCCTACGCTGGCGCCCTCGCTGACGGAAGGTACGGCGAGCACCCTGATGTCGTAGAAACTGGACTCTGTGTCCATTAATTTAGACTCCATGTATCAAATAATTGACATTGGTTCGCCGGTCAGTTACCTGGTTCGAGGTGTCAGCGATCCCTCCAGGGATCGCTGACGCCTCGAACCAGCGCGGCCGCGGAGCGGGCGCCGGGGCGCGGAGCGGGGCGAAACCGCGAGGAAACAGAGCCGTGGCCGCGCGCGTGAAGCGGCGCAGACGTCCGGCCATCCGCGGCCGGATGTGTGGCAGGCGGAGCTCGCCTCCTGCGGATGGGGAAGGACGCGCTGCCTCGGAGGGCGAGATGACGTTCAAGGAATGGAACGCGGCATGGGCAAGGGGCAACCTCGGATCACGAACGTCATCCGCACGCTGAGGTTTCAGGCGGGCGAGATGACACAGGCGGAGCTGGCCGAGAAGGTCGGCGTCACCCGTCAAACCATCGTCGCCATCGAGCAGGGCCGTTACTCGCCCTCCCTCGAGGTCGCCTTCCGCATCGCGGCGGCCTTCGGCGCGCCGCTCGAGCACGTCTTTCAGTGGAAAGGTGACGCGTCGGGCGAGCGGGGTTGAGAACAACGGTGCTTGCCCGTGTCGAACAAGGGCACAAGAAAGGAAGCGTCGTCGTGACCGCGAGCGCCGGCGACGACGAAGGCGCTGCGCGCGCGGTCGTGATCCATGCGTGAGGCGACGCGGATGCAGTACGGGGAGCCCACGCCCAGCGCGCTTGTGCGCGTCGACGTGCAATAAGGACCGCAATTTCCGCTGGCGCGGCGTTCATGCTTGTTCGAACGCTCGGCGCAGCTCATCCACGAAGTGCCCGCGGTCACCAGATGCTGCTGCTCCGTGCTGGCTTGTCGATTTTGTGATCGAGTTGTCTCGATCCGGAGATTGCACAAGGCGTGAGCCGTGGTGAAGCGCTGACCCTGATGCAGCTCCCCGCCGCAGTTCCGCCCGACAGCCGGGCGGCGGCCGGGCGCCTCACCGGGCTCGTGATGGAGCATTCGGCGTTCGTCTGGCGCTCGCTGGTGCGGCTCGGCGTGCCGCGCGCCGACGCGGAGGACGCGGCGCAGCAGGTCTTCCTCGTGGCGGCCCGGCGGCTCGGGGACATCGAATCGGGCCGGGAGGCCGCGTTCCTGTTCAGCACGGCGCTGCGGATCGCCTCGCGCGCGCGGAGAACCCAGCAGCGGCGCCGGGAGGTGCTGGAGGAAGCGCCCTGCGAGCGCGTCGACCCGGCGCCGGACCCCGAGGAGATGATGGATCGCGCTCGCGCCCGCGCGACGCTCGATGCCATCCTCGACACGATGCCCCTCGAGCAGCGCGCTGTCTTCGTGCTGTTCGAGCTGGAGCAGATGACGACGGCGAACATCGCGGCGCTGCTCGATCTTCCGGCAGGCACGGTCGCGTCTCGCCTCCGCCGGGCGCGCGAGCACTTCCAGGCCGCCGTGAGGCGGATAGAGGCGCGGGCCCATTTCCGAGGTGAATCGCCATGACCGATCCCGAGCGCCTTCTGGACCAGAAGGGGAGTGCTCTGCGAACGACGCTCCTCCGCGCGGCGCTCGACGAGAGTCCGCCGAGCGGCTTGACCCGGCGAATGCTCGTCGCGGTCGGCGTCGGCGCCGCCGTGGCGGGGACGGGGGGCGCGGCCGTGGCGGCGACGGGGGGCGCGGGCGCGGCAGGGGGCGCGACCGCGGGGGCGGGGGGCGCGGGCGTGGCAGGGGGCGCGGTCGTGGCAGGGGGCGCGGTCGTGGCAGGGGGCGCGGCCGCGGGGGCGGGGGGCGCGGTCGTGGCAGGGGGCGCGACCGTGGGGGCGGGGAGCGCGGCCGCGGCGGGGGGCGCGGCCGCGGCGGGGGCGAGCGCCGCGCTGAAGGTGGCGAGTGTGGCGGGCGGGAGCGGGATCTTGAGCGCGCTCGGGATCGGGGCGCTCGCGGGGGTCCTCACGCTCGGGGTCGCGGAATGGACGCACGTCGACGCGCCGATGCCCGCGAGGCGCGCTCGGGAGGCGTCCAGCGCGCCGGCTGCGCTCGCCGCGCCGCGCGCACCTGGCGCGGCCGAGGTGGAGCTGCACGAGCGCGCCCCGGAGGAGCGAACGGACGACGCTCCGCCCATGGCCGCGCCCGCCGCCACGGCGCCTGCCGCCACGGCGGTGAACAGCCCGCGCGCACGCGAAAGGAACGCGCCGACGCTGGCCTCCGAGCTGGCGCTGCTCGACACCGCGCGGCGCGCGCTGCGACGCGGCGATCCGGCGGCCGCCCTCGCGCTCCTGGCTCGCCACGCGCGCGAGTTCCCGAGCGCTCAGCTCTCCGACGAGGCCGCCGCGATCCGCGTCGAGGCGCTGGCGAGCAAGGGGGATCGCGCGGGCGCACACGCGGCGGCGCGGCGCTTCCTCGAGGCACACCCGGGCAGCCCTCACGCCGATCGCGTCGAGTCGGCCGCCGGGCTCGACGCGCGCAAAGGAGCCGTGAAGCGGAGGAACGGACCCGCAGAGTGATACGAAAAGAGGCATCGCCGTGGCATGGCGGAAGGCCGCGCCCCACGCGCTGCCGTTCCTCGACGCGCTCGCTGCCCGTCGCTCGGAGCGCCCATCCGGCGGTGGATGGTCAGGGGGCACCCGACCTTGGTTGGTCCCCTACCGCGGGTTCACGATCGAAATCTGGAACCACTCGCCCACCTTGCCGGAATACTGGGATATGCCTCCGACGACACCGGGCCCGCACAGGTTTCCTTCGGCGCCGTTCGTATCCCGCGGTCCCATGACGTTCCACACCGAGGAGCTGCAGTCCGCTGCAGTCTCGGTCAGATGGAAGTGCGCCAGGCCGCTGCCCGCGCTCCAGTACAAGAAGTTGTATTGCGGGTAACAAGAGGTCCCGAAGCAGTCGACGCAGCCGGCTGACCACTGCATGATGTCCTCCTCCCCGTCCACGACCTCTTCCTTTGTCGTGAAATAATAGGTCATCTCGCTGACCTGCTCCTGGCTGAAGCCCACGCTCGCGAGGCTCCACCGCAACGTCCCGCAATCTGCACATTCTCTGCATTCCAGCACGATGTCGTCCGCGTCTGTCGCGTCCGCGAGCACGACGGCAGGCCACATGGCGGGGATGTCATCGCCGAGCGTGTCGGTGAACTGTGCCGCGATACCCGGCGGCGCGCAGAGGGGCAGCCCCTGACATTCCGGATCGGCGCAGTCCGCGAGCCCGTCCTCATCGTCATCGTAGCCGTTGCCGCAGGCTGCGTCGGTGTCCTCGCGCGGCGCCGCCGCGTCGTCGACGCCGATGACGATGTCGATGCTCCCCTGACCGACGGACACGAGCTCGTCGTCGGCGCGGAACTGGAACACGACCGTCGATGTCGTGCCTTCGTCGATGAGGACCTGCAGCGGATTCGGCGACGTCAGGACCGCCTGAACGGACTGGTAACCGACGCCGGTCCACCGCTCGAGGACCCAGTAGGGCTCGAGGTATACGTCATAGTGGCCGACCGGAAGCACCTCCGTGATCACGGGCGTCTCGGTCGAGCCATCGACGCGCCGGTTCGTCGGACCGTGGATGCTGAACCAGGCGTTCGACAGGCGGTACGTCGCGCCCGTGACGCTGGTCCCGACGAGGGCGAGGCTGATCGAGCCGACCTCCGACGCCTGCTCGACGCCGTCCGGCGCCTCCGCTCCACAACCCACCTGCATCGCAAGAGCCGCGAGGACGGAACATGCGAAGAACTGGCGCAAATATCTCATGATGACTTCATATCAGAGACCCTCGCGCAGGAGAAGTGAGATCGTCGGACGGCCGATCACGACCGATCACGACCGATTACGACCGATTACGACCGATCGCGACCGATCACGACCGATCACGACCGATTACGACACGCGCCTCGCGAGGATCACGGCATCGACGCCTGTCCCCGTGACCGTGCGCGGCCGCTCCGCGGCCACCGCGAGCTCCTATCCAGCGAGCGGATCCGGCAGCTCGATGCTGGCGACGAGCAGCTGCTCTGGAGTCAGCGCTTCATGCGCTGTGCAGATCACCTGTGTGTCGGGACGATCTTCCGGATCGTTCCGTCGTCGTTGTAGTAGGCGCGATCGACGCACGTGGATCGCCGATAGCTACCGCCGGTCGGCAGCGCGGCGTTGTGGTACGTGAGGTAGCTGGCCCCTTTGAACTCGAAGAGCGACTGGTGAATGGTGCTGCTGTTCGGCACCGGATCCAGGATGACGCCTCGATGCTGCCACGGCCCCTCCGGTGACGTGCTGGTCGCGTAGGAGATGCTCTCCGGGAACCCCGAAGCGTAGGTCAAGTAATAGAGGCCGCCGTGCCTGGACAGATAAGGCGCCTCGGTGTAGCTGGGGATGTTCTTGAGCACGTGGATCTGGACGCCGCTGATGCTGCGGTTCTGCATCTTCCCGCTGCCGTCGGTCGTGTAGGTCTCACCCTTCAGGTGGATCATGTCGTCCTCGAGCTCGACCCAGTACAAGACCCCATTCCCCCAGTACATGTAGGCCCGGCCGTCGTCGTCGACGAGCACCGTCGGATCGAGGTTTCGCCACGAATGGTCCGCCGTGCCGTCGGTGTCGGCTAGGAAGATGAGCGGGATCCCCCGTGCGTCCTTGAACGGCCCTTCCGGCTTGTCCGCGACCGCGACACCGATCGAGATCCCGTAGCCGGACTGGCCGCCCTCCACCGGCGCGTAGAAGTAGAACTTCGGGTTGCCGTCCTCGTCGTCGCGTTCGACCACCTGACCCGCATTGGCGTTGCCCGTCGAGTCGCCGCCGCGAGCCCAGGAGAACACATTGTAGCGCATCACCGCGCCCTTGTTCTCCCAGTGGATCATGTCGGACGATGTCCAGAGCCGCCAGTCGAACATGCGGTAGCCCTCTGCACCCTCGGCCTGCTCGTCATGGCCGGTATAGAGGTAGACCTTGTTGTTCCAGGCCATGGCCGCGCCGTCCGCTGTAAAGACGTAGTCTCCGGGGCCGCTGGTCGGATCTGGCGCATCGTACTTGATGATGGGATTGTCGAACTCTGTCGGGGGCGGCGTGCTGCCTGCGCCGCCCCCGCCGTTTTCCGCGCCGCCGCTGCCGCCTGCGCCGCCGCTGCCGCCTGCGCCGCCGCTGCCCGTCGCGCCGCCGCTGCCCACCGTGCCACTGCTGACGCCCTCACCGCCGCTGCCGCCTGCGCCGCTGCTGCTCGAGCTATTGCTGGAGCTCGATGACGACGTTCCTGGGCCAGAGGCCGCCGTGTCCGGCTTCGCCTCACCACCGTCGCAGGCCCCGAGCCATGCCGAAAGTAGAAGACCAGCAATCCGCTTCGAACGAGCGTAGTCCATGTCGAGCACCTCCTCATCAGCCTATCGAACACGACGACCATGGCGACGGTGAGCACCACCACGCCAAGCTGCGCCGTTCGGACGTCCAGTACCCGGGCACCGAATGTGAGCGTTCACATTTATAGCGTCAATCGAAAACCGGCGTTCATTGGCCTGCAGCGTCAAGCCGCCGGATCGCGTCAAAATGCGTGCGGCCGATCGCGCTTGACATTCCGAATGTGAACGCTCACATTTGGCTTCATCTTAACCGATTCATTTTGGGGGCGCGTTCGTGTGCCCGTGTGCCCGTGTGCCCGTGTGCCGGCGCGATCGCGGTGGGGGCTGTCGGCTCCACCTTCCGTTGGGATGGCCACCTATCATGATTCACACGCTACAGAAGAGGTCAGGCATGCGTTCGACGAGGATGGGACTACGTTGGCTCGGCTTTCCTTCGTTGGCCGCCGTGCTCGCGGCGTGTTCCGGCGGGGACCTCAACTCACCGGAAGGAAATGACGGCGGCAGCTCCGGTGACACCACCTCCGTGGTGGTGGGCAGCGGCGGCGCAGCCCCAACGCCGGCGGCAGGAGCCACGAGCAGCGGCGCCACGAGCAGCGGGGCCACGAGCAGCAGCGCCACGAGCAGCGGCGCCACGAGCGGCTCGGGTGGAGCCGCCACGACCGGGAGCGGCGGCGCGGGCGGAATCGACCCGGACACGATCACCGCCCCGGAAGGCAAGATCCCGAACATGCCCATGCCGGCGAACAAGATCAACTTGCCGCGCAACAGCTGGCGAGACGGCCTGGTGTCGCCGACGCTCGAGGCGGGCCATCACCAGAACCAGCCGATCGTCATCAACGGATACGTTCAGGGCGCCGGCAACGCCGAGATCGTCTTCTACGACATCGCCGATCCGGCCAACCCGAAGATGCTCTCGCGCATCCAGAGCCCTGGCTTCGATCCCAGGGGAGGGCCCAAGGGCGTCGGCGAGGCGGAGTCGCACCAGACGTCGCTCGGCCGCTATGGCGACAAGTTCTACCAGGTCACCACCTCGGGCACCGGCGTCGACATCTGGGACGTCACCGACGCCCGCGCGCCTCGTCACGTGAGGCTCGTCAAGCTCGACGGCATCAACTACGGGGACTTCACCGACTCCGTCTGGGGCATGTACTGGCAGGGCAGCGTCATCTACGTCGGCGGCACCAACACGGGCCTGCACATCCTGGACGCCGCGGATCCCGAGGACGTGAAGTTCGTCAAGAAGATCCCGATCTCGCAGTTCGGCGGCGTGAGCGCCGGTCCGCTGTGGGCCGTGGGCAATACGCTGGTCATCACGACGCCCAAGGACAACGGCGGCATCGCGACGATGGACATCAGCGATCCGATGAACCCGGTCGCGCTCGACTTCATCACCCCGAGCAAGAGCTACATCTGCGGTCTGTACGGCAAGCACATCTACGTGCAGTCGCCGCTGCGCGTGTGGGACGTGCTGACCGACCCCACCGACATCGGCTCGGCCAATTCACCCATCGCCACGCTGCCCGACTCGGCGTTCAGGGCCATGGGCTACCCCGCCGGGTCCGAGTACATGAGCTTCTCCGACGGCACCCTGTTCCTCGGTCACCTGCGGCCGGACGCCGGCGTCTCCAAGATCGACGTGCGCGACATCCACAAGATGTCGATCAAGAGCCGGGTCTGGGGGCGGCTCGAGTTCACGAACGGCGACGACCAGTTCTCGATCCCGGTCGGCAGCCTGCTGGTGCTGGCCGACGACGAGCTGCCCTACCGCGGCATGGTCATCGCCGCGCACTCGACCGAGCCGGACACCACGCCCCCGGCGGTCGACACGGTGCTGCCGAAGAACGGGGCGACGGGGCTGTCCAGGAAGTCGCGCATCGGCCTCAGCCTCACCGACAACGTCGAGATCGCCACGGTTCACAACGGCAGCTTCATCGTAAGGCCGATGGGCGGGCAGCCGTTGAAGGGGAGCTTCGGCCTGTACATGGGCATCGTCAGCTTCGATCCCGACGAGGACCTGATGCCGAACACGACCTACGAGATCGTCCTGCCGAAGGACGGCATGAAGGATCTCGTCGGCAACGGCATCGCGGCTGAGTTCAAGTCGACGTTCACGACCGGTCCCTGAGCCATGCGCTCGCTCCCGAAGCTCCTCGGCCTGCTCGGAGGCATCTGCGCGGCGGCGGCCTGGCCGGCCGAGGCGCGCGCCGTCACGGCCAGCGTCCCCGTGCGCGCGCCCTCGCTCGCCGGCGAGGCCGTCACGTTCGACCTGACGATCGGCGACGCGGTCGGCCCCGTTCAGGTGCGCTGGGACATGGGAGACGAGACGCGCACCGAGTTCATGGTCGACGACGTGCAGCAGGTCCACACCTACGCCGCTCCCGGCCACTACCCGGTGCTCGTGACGGTGAAAGACGATGTCGGGTTCACCAGCGTCGCCTTCGTGCACACGGCGCACCGGCCGCTCGTCACGGGCAGCGCGGCGGGCTCGACCGACCTCGTGTACGACCCGCCGAACGCGAAGGTCTACACGGCCAATTACGAGAACGACAGCGTGAGCGTGCTCGACGCGAGCGCGCTGACCAAGGTCGCGGAGGTGCCGGTGGCGCGCGGCCCGGTCGGGCTCGCGCTCACGGCGCAAGGCACGCTGTGGGTGCTGCACCGGGATGCGCACTCAGTCTCCATCCTCGACACCGCGTCGCTCTCGGTGGAGCGCGAGATCGCGCTGCCGTACGCGTCGCAACCGATGGGCCTCGCGATCAGCCCGACCGGGGACGCCGCGTACGTGACGCTGATGGCGGTCGGCAAGGTGCTGAAGCTGGACGTGGCGAGCGGCGCCGTCGTGGCCGAGCTTTCGCTCGGCGGTACGCCGCGGGGCGTCTCGGTGTCGCACGACGGCTCGCAGATCTACGTCACGCGCTTCCTCTCCGAGGACAG
This sequence comes from Sorangium sp. So ce302, assembly GCF_051530145.1. Lineage (GTDB taxonomy): Bacteria > Myxococcota_A > Polyangia > Polyangiales > Polyangiaceae > Sorangium > Sorangium cellulosum_B. The sequence continues at coordinate 12,925,979 of NZ_CP150326.1, forward strand.
CCACGGCGAGGTGGCGCGCATCGACGCGGCGACCTTCCAGGTGAGCACGCGCTTCGCGCTCGCCGCGGACACCACGACGGAGGACACGGACCAACAAGGGCGCGGCCTGCCGAACTACCTGTTCTCGGTGGGGCTCTCGCCCGACGGCTCGTTCGCGTGGGTGCCGGGCAAGAAGGACAACATCTTTCGTGGTCCATTTCGCGATGGGCTCGACCTCACCGACGACAACACGGTACGTCCGCTCGTGGCGCTGCTGAACCTCGCGGAGGGCGCTGAGGACGTCGCGCGGCGCATCGATCTGGACGATCGCAACCTGCCGAACCAGGTCGTGTTCACGCCGCTCGGCGACTACGCGTTCATCAGCGTCGCCGGCTCGGCCCTGGTGGAGGTCCGCGACGCCTACACGGGCGAGTTCGTGACCGCGCTGAAAGAGGCGGGCTTCGCGCCGCGCGGCCTGGCGCTGACCGAGACCGACAAGCTGTTCGTGCACGCGTCGCTCAGCCGCACGGTGACGGTCTACGACGTCGCCGACATCGTCAGCTCGCACGACCTCATCACCAAGAAGCTGGCCGAGATCCCGACGGTCGCCGTCGAGAAGCTCGACCCGCAGGTCTTGCGCGGCAAGCAGCTGTTCTTCAACTCGGCCGATATCCGCATGAGCGACCAGGGCTACATCAGCTGCGCGTCGTGCCACTTCGACGGCGCGGAGGACGGGCGAGTCTGGGACTTCGGCAGCGCGGGGGAGGGGCTCCGCAACACCGTCTCGCTGCTGGGGCGGCGCGGCACGGGCCACGGCAACGTCAACTGGAGCGGCAGCTTCGACGAGATCCAGGACTCGGACGACAACATCCGCCACCTGTTCGGCGGGAAGGGCTTCCTGACCGCCGAGCAGCTCGCTGTGGGGACGGTCGGCACGCCGCGCGGAGACAAGAAGGCCGGCCTGAGCCCCGAGCTCGACGCGCTGGCGGCGTTCCTCGGCTCGCTCGACACGTACCGGCCGAGCCCCTTTCGCAACCCCGACGGCTCGCTCACCGAGGACGGCGTCGCGGGTCGCGCCATCTTCAAGCGCCTGGGTTGCGGCTTCTGCCACACGGGTCCCGACGGGACCGACAGCGCGGGTGGCAAGCTGCACGACGTCGGCACCGTGAAGGCGTCGTCTGGTATGCGCGCTGGTGAGCCGCTGTTCGGCATCGACACGCCGACCTTGAACGGCGTCTGGGAGACGGCGCCGTACTTGCACGACGGCTCCGCGCCAACGCTGCGCGATGTCCTCGTCACGGCCAACCCCGAAGATCGTCACGCCTTCACCAGCGCGCTCAGCGAACCCGAGCTCGGGCAGCTCATCGCCTACGTGCAGCAGCTGGACGGCACCGTCGACATGGAGCCGAGCGAGGGTGACGGCGCGGGGGAGGAGCCGAGCGAGGAGGGCCTTCTTGGCTGCAGCGTGGCGGGCGGGCGCGGCGACCGCCACGCGCCGCTCCTCGGGTTCGCGCTCGTGGCGGGGTTGATGACGTTCGGCGCCCGCCGAGGGAGGCCCGCGTGAGGCGCATGCAGAGCCTGTGCCTGGTTTCGCTGCTGCTGGCGGCGTGCGTCGGCGAGATCGGCGGGGGCGTTGCGACGGACGAGGCGACGACCGACTGGGACACGCTGCCGTCTGTGAATGCTCCCGACCCGGAGCTGTCGGGCCTACCCAGGCGCGAGGCGCAGTACCGCGCGCTGTGCGCGACGCCGCGCGGCGACAGCTTCTGGCAGGCGGTGTGCGCCGCGCCCCGCCCGGACATCACCGACTTCGCCAGCTTGCTCGGCGTCGCCAAGCTCGACGAAGATCGCGCCTTCGCGCTTACCGGCAACTCCACCTCGCTCGTGAAGGGCGCCGTCTCTGCGGTCAATCCGCGCCTCATCGTCTTTCCGCGCGTGACCGAGATGCGCGAGAGGCCGGCTGAGATGACCGCGCTCGGCTTCGTTCGCGGCGAGCCCTTCGTCGAGATCGCGAGCCGCGACCTCTCGACCGGTGACTACAATTTCTACCTGTTCACGTTCGAGCGGCCGTGTGATTACGACGGCAGCTGCGATCTGGCGAGCCTGCTCACCGAAGAGATAGAGCACGGCTGGACAGCGTTCAGCATTTACAGCGAAGAAGACATCGAGAACACGTCGTTCGACTGTCGCTCGTGCCACCAGCCCGGCGGCTATGGCACGAAGAAGATCTTGCGCATGCAGGAGCTGGAGTTCCCCTGGATGCACTGGTTCCCGCAGCGCTTCGTGCAGCGGACGGAGTCCGATCGGGTGCTCACGGCGCAGTTCCTGGAAGCCCACGCAGCGGACGCGCAGTACGGCGGCATCCCCACCACGACCATCCAGAATGCCATCGACGAGGGCAGCGGCGCGCAGCTCGAGGCGTTGCTCGTCGCCGAAGGCCAGGCGGCGCAGCCGAACGCGTTCGACCCGCGCATCGAGGCCGAGGCCAAGGCCGGCTCGTCGAGCTCGATCTGGGAGAAGCAGTTCGCCTTGTCGCAGGCGGGTGATTCGATCTCGGTGCCTTACCCGCTCGTGGACGTGACGGATCCCGCGCTCCGCGCGGAGCGGGCCCGGTCCTACCTCGACGTGGTGACGGGCGCGGCCCCGCGACAATCCCTGCTCGATTTGCGCGACATCGTCTCCGCAGACGCGAAGGTGAAGCTCGGCCTGGTGCCGCCGCCGGGGGCGAGCGGGCGCGCCGTGCTCACGCAGCTCTGCTCGCGCTGTCACGACGGTCGCGGGAACCCGGCGCTGAACCGCGCCAGGTTCAACGTGAAGAACCTGGACGGCATGTCCCGAGAGACGAAGGACAAGGCCATCTTTCGCTTGCAGGAGCCCGCGACCTCGCCGCTGCGCATGCCGCCGTGGCGCGCCGCCGACGAGCTGCCCCCCGCGGAGCTCGCCGCGGCCATCGAAGAGCTGGCCAAGTAGCGCCGTCCGCGTGACCGCAGCGCGCCAGTTTGTGATTAACGCCAGCAATGTGAGCGTTCACATTTGACGCTCCAGGACCTGCATTGCCTTGCCCGGTTCGCGCTGCCGTGACGTAACCCGCGAGGCATCGTGTACCACGAAAAGAAAGCCGTCAGGCGCTTCCATGTCTTCTGCTTGCTCTCGAGCGTCGCGATGCTGGCGTGCGGCGAAGAGAGCGGCGGCGCGGCGCAATCCGCGGGCTCGGGCAGCTCGAGCGTGTCAGCCGCCAGCGGGGCGTCGACCGGCGTGACCGCCGGGTCAGGTGGCGCTGTCAGCGGCAGCGGCGGCGCCGACGTGAGCGACGGCGGAATGGGCGGAGCAGGCGCGGGCGCGGGCGGAGCAGGCGCGGGCGCGGGCGGAGCAGGCGCGGGCGGAGCAGGTGACGGCGGCGCCGGAGCGGGCGGAGCCGGTGGCTCGCCGCTCCCGCCGATCACCGATTACTCTGCCGAGGGGCCGTTCGCGACGACCGTGGAGCGGAGCGCGGGGCCCAGCGGAAACTACACGATCTTCAGGCCTGAACGCCTGGGTGAGGACGGCTTCCTGCACGCGCCGATCATCTTCGGCCCCGGGATCAACACGCAGGTGACCAGCTACACGGCTCTCCTGTCGAACTTCGCATCTCACGGCTTCGTGGTGGTGGGCGCCAATCTCCTCACGGGCGGCCCCAACGCCCCGAACAATCGCGCGGCCATGCTCGAGGGGCTCGACTGGATCATCGAGCAAAACAGCGAGGGGGGCAGCATCTACGAGGGCAAGATCGACGTGGAGCATGCCGTTTCCATGGGCTACTCGGTCGGCGGTACCGCCGCCGTGGAGATCGGCGGCCATGAGGCCGTGGCCACCGTCGTCTCCATTCACGGCCACATCGCGACGGCGGCCCTGCACGGGCCCATGCTGCAGACCAGCGGAACGCAGGACACGATCGGGCTTCCGATGCAGCAAAAAACGTACGACATGTCCCAGACCCAGACATTCCTGGCGACGGTGATGGGCGCGGATCATGGGTACATCACGCGCGACGTGGGAGGCGTCGAGCGGCCAGCGATCGTGACCTGGCTCCGTTACTGGATCTACCAGGACGCCGGCGGGAAACACTATTTCTACGGAGATGATTGCGTGATGTGCACCTCCCCCTGGGTGAATCCCCAGCGCAAGAACTGGGAATGACCTCGCGCTGAGGGAGACGGCACGACCCCATCCACCATCGGAGACGTGCAGCCCCGCGCCCATCCCGTTGGTCAATCGGGGAACGTCGCGATTCACAGCGTCGTAGTGTGCCGGCGTACGGATCTCGCGTACTCTTCGGGGATGTCGACCTTGCAATCCCGGGCGCGCTCCGGATACAGTCCAGCATCTAGCGAATGATAGATGAGGGATCGGGGGAGATCGGGCGGCTCAGGGCAGAGATCGCAGCGCTGCACGCGCGCGTCGAGGAGCTGGAGAGCGCGCTGGCGGAGCGGTCGAGCGGCGGCGCGGCCGAGGGAGCAGCGCGGCCCGACGCGGTGAGCGCGGACGCTCACGCCGCCTTCGGCGCGCTCGCGTGGCTGCTCACACCGGCGCCGGCGCTGATCCACTGGCGTCCCGATGGCATGGTGACGCGCTGGAGCGATGGCGCCGAACGTGTCTTCGGCTGGAGCGAGGGCGAGGCCGTCGGCCGCAGGCTCTCCGAGCTCGTGGGCGCAGATCCCGTGTCCCCGGGCGCGGTGCGTGCGCTCATGCTCGACTGGACGGAGAACCGGTTCGCCTCGGCCACGAGCGAGGGCAGGACGAAAGACGGGCAGGCGCGCCTCTTCCGGTGGACCCACGCGGTGCTGCGCGACGACCGCGGCGGCGCGCGTGAGATCGCGGCGATCGTCGAGGACGCCGGCGACCCCCCGTGGAGGGAGCACGTGCTGCTCGGGCGGCTTCAGCTGCTCCTTCAGCTGCTGGACCACTCGCGCAATTCCATCTTCGTCAAGGACACAGGCGGTCGCTACGTCTTCGTCAACCGAGCTCACGCGGAGGTCCTCCAGAGGCACGTCTTCGAGGTCATCGGCAAGGATGAATACGAGTTGAGCCCCCTGGCCCCCGAGGCCATCGAGGAGCTCGTGGCGAGAGAGCACGACGTGATGGCCGGGGGAAAGGCGATGCAGTACGAAGAGGTCCTGCTGCTCGGCGACACGAGTATTCATTTCTCCACCGTCAAGTTCCCGATCCTCGACGGGCGTGGCGAGCCGATCGGCCTCGGCGGCGTCGTCACCAACACCACCTCGCTGAGGCACGCGGAGGCCGAACGGGCCGCGCTGCAGGAGAAGATCATCGTCGCCCAGCAGGCGGCCCTCCGGGAGCTGTCCACGCCGCTCATCCCGATCGCCGACCGGGTGGTGGCGATGCCGCTCGTGGGGACGATCGACAGCGCGCGCGCAGCGCAGATCATGGAGACGCTGCTGTCCGGCATCAGCAGTCAGAGCGCACACACCGCGATCCTGGACGTCACCGGCGTGCGCGCGGTCGACGCGCACGTCGCCGATGCGCTGACGCGGACCGCGCGCGCCGCCCAGCTGCTCGGCACGCGCGTTGTGCTCACCGGCGTGCGCTCGGAGGTGGCGCAGACGCTGGTCACCCTCGGCGTGGATCTGTCCGGTATCACCACCCTGGGCACCCTGCAAAGCGGCATCGCGCACGCCCTCCGCCACTCTGGGCACCAGCGGTCAGCGGGTTGAGTCCGTCTGAAAGAGCAGAAGCTCGGACCGCCTGGCAGCCGTGCGCGTCGTCTGGAGCCATGGTGCGACCGTCGAGGTGAACGCGCAGTGCGATGTGGGCTGCTGCGCGGACGCCGCCGGAGGGGCGGGCGGCGAGGCGCGTGGTCGGTCGGCGGGAGCTGGCCGGGAGGCTACCAGCGCCCGCCGGATCGGTTACGTTGTCAGGACCCCATGACGATCGACACCTCTCCCGACGCGCCCATCCCGTCGGTGCTGTCGAAGCTCGACGAGATCCGGCAGCGCATGGCCTCCCACACCGATCGGGACGACGAGCGGCGGGTCCTGGAGATCCTCGCGGGCTCGACCGTCGTCGAGCTCGACCAGCTGCTCCTTCAGCTCGATCTGCCCGCGCTGCTCGGAGACATCGACGATCGCCTCATCGGCCCCGACAACCGTACGGCGCTGCTCGATCTCCTGACCGCCGAGCGCCTCGGCGACCTCGGGATCCCGGCGCGCGCGGCGCTCATCTCGGCGCTGCAGCGCGGCCGGACGGGTAGCCTCGACGAGCAGGCGCTGCGCCGCCTCTGGCTCGGCACGCGCGGCGCGGACGTCACGCGGCTCAAGAACGCGCTCGACGGCCGCGGCGGCTACCGCGACCTTCACCAGCTCTTCTACCACGATATCGACGACGACTCCCTGCGCGAGGAGATCCTCGCGCACTTCGCGCGAGAGGCGGTCTCGGCGTCTGACTCCCTTTCGGGTTCAGGTTCCGTCTCGGTGCGCGAGGTGAAGGTCCTGTCCGATATCGACGATACGTTCTACGCGAACTGGAAGGACGCCCGGTACCCGAAGAAGACCGTCTATCCCGGCGTCCTGCAGTTCTATGCGGAGCTCGACCGCGGCCCTGGCCCCGTGCCCGGGCGAGCCGGCGATCTGACCTTCGTCACCGCCCGGCCGGGCGACCGCCTCGGCCTCGTGGAGGACGCGACGATCAAGGCGCTCGCCGAGCGCGGTCAGCTCACCGCGACCGTGCTCGCGGGCTCGTTCACCCGCCTCATCGGCAACCGCACGATCGCGGAGAAGAAGATCGAGAACTTCCTCGAGTACCGGCGGCTGTACCCGGAGTACGATTTCGTCTTCGTCGGCGACAGCGGGCAGGGCGATATCCACTTCGGCCAGCGCATGCTCGAGCTCGCGCCGGAAGTGGTCAGGGCGATCTTCATCCACGACGTGGTCGCGACACCCGATCTCGCGCGGAGGGAGCTCGCGACCTCCGGCGTTCACCTGTTCGATACGTACATCGGCGCCGCGCTCGTGGCCCTCGAGCTCGGCCTCGTCGGCCCCGAGGGCGCGGCGCGCGTGGCCGAGGCCACGCTCGCGGCGCTCGCCGCGATCCCGTTCCCGTCGCACGCGGACCAGGAGCCGCGCCGCCTCGAGATGGTGCGCGACGTCGCGCGGCTGAACGAGGCGCTGCCGCCTTCGCTGCGGACAGGACAGCCGTGAAGCGAGGGTATCAGGCTAGCCGCGCCGAGAGCCGCCCGGGCCTCGAAATGCTAGACTGACGGGCATCATGGGCGGCGAGGGACGTCTGCTTGCGTGGTTCTTCGAGGCCATGGCGCGCCATCAGCCGGACGACGCGCTCTCGTTCACAGAAGCACAGGCGAACTTCACTTCGGTGCTGAAGGGCCTCATCGCAGTGGAGCGCGGCGGCGGGATGGTGTTCGGGTGGGTGCTCTCCGGCGAGCACGCCGATGCGGTCGTGCGCGCTGCGCTCCCGGCGCTCACGGACGCGGCGCTGGCCTGGCGCGCGTACTTCGAGCGACGTCATGGCGCGCGCGGGCGCCAGGAGGTCGCCCGTATCGCCGCCGCACTCCGCTACACGCCGTTCCTCGACCGCGGCCCCCTCCGCGCCGACGCGGGCGTCGACGAGGCGCTCGCGGGGCTCATCGACGCCTGCCTCGACCCGCGCCACGCCGCGCCGCGCGCCGACGGGCCGGGCGCGGCGCCCGCGGACGACCGGCTCGGCGACACGCTCCGTGGCGCCATGGCGCTGCGCGACGCCTCCTCGCCGTGCGCCGGCCGCTCCGTCGCGGTGAAGACCCCCTCTCCGGATCGCCTTCGCGACGTGGCCGAGGTCGAGGCGCGCCACGGGGCATTTCACCCGCAGATCGAGGCGCTCTACGCCGCCATCGACGGCCTGGCGCTCCTTGATTCGGCCTCTCCTCCGTCCCGGGTGCCGTGGCCCGCCGCTCTCCCGCCGGGGGCGCTTGTCCTCGTGTCGCCGCTCGCGTGGGCGAGCGCCGTCCGCAAATCGAGCTCATCGAGCGCGATGGGCGAGATGCAGCTCCTCGTGCTTGCCCGGCTGCCAGAGCGCATGCTGCCCAGGGAGTCCGAGCGCGGCGTCGAGTTCACCGTGAACCTGTATCTCGCGTTCCGCGTCGGAACGGCGGAGATCTACCTGACGGACGAGGCCTATGGCTCCCCTCCGCTCTTGCTCGCGCGCGATGTGGTGACCTTCTTTCGCGCGATCCGCGGCGCGGCCCCGCGGCTGGAGGGCGTCCTCGCGGCCCTGGCGAAGGCGCTCGGCGGCGGCGCGTCGCAGGCTGGCTGATCCCGGGCCGCGTCGCCCTCGCGGAGGCCGCGCGAAGGACCGCCCCGAGCCTCCCCCTCGCTCAGGCCGCGGCGAGCGCGGCGACGAAGCGGTCGATCTCGGAGTCGTCGTTGTAATAATGGACCGAGGCGCGCACCAGATCGGGAATCCCGCGATCCTCGAAATCGAGCAGCGTCCCCGCGGCGGTCGATACGCTGACATGGATCGCCTGCGCGCCGAGCCGCTCCTTGATGGCCGTGGCGTCCTCGCAGGCCCGGGTGAAGGTCACGATGCCGCAGCGCTGCTCGCCGAGGTCGCGCACGGTGACCCCGGGGATCTCGGAGAGCCGCGCGCGCAGGCGCTCGGCCAGCGCACCCACCCGGTCGCGGATCGCGGGCAGGCCCAGCCGGAGCGCATACTCCGCGGCCGCGCCGAGCCCGAGCCGGCCGGCCACATAACTCTCCCAGTTCTCGAAGCGCCGGGCGTCGGGCCGCAGCTCGTAGCGATCCGGCGCCGTCCAGCGCGCCGCGTGGAGATCGAGGAACGGCGGCTCCAGCCGGTCGAGCAGCGCGCGCCGGACATAGAGAAAGCCGGTGCCGCGCGGCCCGCGCAGGTACTTGCGCCCGGTCGCCGACAGGAGATCGCAGCCGATCGCCTCGACGTCGATCGGCAGCTGCCCCACCGACTGGCAAGCATCGAGCAGGAAGGGCACGCCCGCCGACCGGGCGCGGCGGCCGATCTCCTCCGCCGGATTGACCAGCCCGCCGTTCGTGGGGACGTGGGTGATGGCGATCAGCTTGACCCGCTCGTCGAGCAGGCGATCGAGCGCGGGCAGCGATACCGCGCCGCGCTCGTCGCTCGGGACAGGGACGATCTCCGCGCCGGTGCGCCGCGCGACCTGCAGGAACGCGATGTAGTTCGAGGCGTACTCGGTCCGCGCGGTCAGGATGCGATCGCCAGGGCCGAAGCGGAGCGAGTAGAACGCCATGTCCCAGGCGCGCGTGGCGTTCTCGACAAGCGCGATCTCGCCGGGCGCCGCGCCGATCAGCCGGGCGATCGCGCCGTAGACCGCCTCGAGCCGCTCGCCCGCCTCCGCCTCGGCCTCGTAGCCGCCGAGGGTCGCCTCGCGGCGCAGGTGCTCGACCACCGTGTCGACCACCACGGCCGGAGGCAGCGAGGAACCCGCGTTGTTGAAGTGAAGGACGCTGGCGCAGGCTGGGGTGTCGCGGCGCAGCGCGGCGATATCCATCGTCATGACGTCGTCTCCTGGAGAGGCCGACACGCTGCCGGCTGGGCAGCTCCACGTCAATCGCGGCGGCCGCCGGCGGCAGCTCGCCGGTGAAGCGCGGTGAGGGCTATTCCATCAGCCCGCTGCGCAGCTCGCTCGGGGAGTAGCCGAGCATGCGGCGGCAGGTCCGCGAGAAGTGCGCGAGGTCGGCGAAGCCCGCGGCGTGGGCGGCGCCGGTCGCGTCGAGGCGCGCGAACGCCCCGAGCGCGACGAGCAGCCGGCGCCATAGCTGGAAGGTGCGGATGGGCAGCCCCACGTCGCGCACGAACAGCGCCTGCAGGTGCGCCTCGGAGACCCCGGCGCGCGAGACCGCGAGGCGCCGGTCCGCGGCCGGATCGCGCAGGGCCTCGAGGACGCAGGCGACCCGCCCATCCAGGGCGATGCGCGGCGACTCCCTCGCGAGCCAGGACGCGACCTCGCGCGCGAGGCCGCCGAGCACGTCGGGGCGCGACAGGGACGCGCGGTGCGCCGCCACGGCCCCGTCGAGGCGCGAGAGGAGCCGGCCTTCGAGCGGACAGGGGCCGCCGCGCAAGCGCGCCTGAGCCGCCACGTGCGGCATCTCCTGGGGGTCGTACAGGAACCCGAGCGTCGGTCCGGGGCTCGCGGCGGCGTGCCACAGGTCGGGGGGCACCACGACCGCGCGCCCGCGCACGACCGCGCCGCCCGGCTCGGTCACGGTCACCTCGCGCTCGATCCCCACCAGGAGCGCCGCGCCGTGCTCGGCGTGGAGGGTCGACCTCATCGCCGTCGAGGCGCGCACCGCGAAGGCGTCCGCGATCACGGCGCCGATCCGGGATTCGTTCAAGCGGCCCACGTGCCCTGATCCTACCCTGGCCTCCGCTGGAGGTCGTGAGCGATGAACCTGTTCTCGGAAGAGATGCGCCGCAACCCTTACCCCGTGTACGACCAGCTCCGGAGCCGCTCTCCCGTGCTCCACTACCCGCCGTCCGACGCGTGGATGATCTTCGATTACGACGGCGTGAAGCGGGCGCTCCACGATCACGAGGCGTTCAGCTCGGTCGTGTCGCCGCCGGGCACCAGGACCGCCGAGTGGCTCATCTTCTCGGACCCTCCGCGCCACACCAAGCTGCGCGCAATCGTCATGCGGGCCTTCACCCCGCGCGCGGTCGCGGGGCTCGAGCCGCGCATCCGCCGGCTGTCGCGCGAGCTCCTGGACCGGACGATCGAGAGCGGCCAGATGGACCTCGCCGAGGACTACACGGTCCCGCTCCCCCTCCTGGTGATCGCCGAGATGCTCGGCGCCCCCATAGCGGACCAGCCGCGGTTCAAGCGCTGGAGCGACGCGATCCTGGACCTCAGCACCACGGTCTCCGGCAGCGAGCAGGCGGCCCGGGCGCTCGACGAGTTCACCGCGGTGACGGCCGAGATGCAGGCCTACCTGAGAGGCCTCATCGAGCAGCGGCGGGCGGCGCCCGAGGATGACCTCCTGACCAGGCTCGTCGAGGCCGAGGTGGACGGAGAGCGGCTGAACGAGGACGAGATCCTGGGCTTCTTCCAGCTCCTCCTCGTGGCCGGCCACGAGACGACAACGAACCTGATCGGCAATGCGATGCTGTGTTTCCTCGAGAACCCGGACGAGCTCGCCCGCCTCCGGGCCGCGCCCGATCTGCTGCCCTCCGCGATCGAGGAGGTCCTGCGCTACCGCTCGCCAGTCCAGGCGATGTTCCGCGTGACGAGGCGCGATGTCCCGATGCACGGCCAGGTGATCCCGGCCGGCAAGGCGGTGCTGGCGATGATCGGCTCAGCCAACCGAGATTCGCAGCAATTCTGCGACCCTGACCGCTTCGACATCGCGCGCGATCCCAACCCGCACATCGCGTTCGGGCACGGCATTCACTTCTGTATCGGGGCGCCGCTCTCGCGCCTCGAGGCCAGGGTAGCGCTGGCGGATCTCGTCGCGCGGCTCGGCGGCCTCGAGCTCGCGAGCGACGCGCCGTGGGAGCCGCGCCGGGCGATCCACGTGCACGGCCCGACCCGCCTGCCGATCCGCTTCACGCCTGGGCCGCGCCTCGGCGGCGCCCCGGGCCGTCAGGGCGCCCGCAGCGAGGCGGCGACGTCGAGCAGCGGCCCGAGCGCCTTGTCGTCCGCGGCGCCGGCGAAGAGGTGAACCATCAGGCCCTTGATCTTCGGGTGCGGCACGATCGCCTCCGCCATGACGCGCGTGGGGCTCATGGGCCAGACTTGCCAGCTCATCGCCTTTCCGAACACCTTGCCTGGCCTGAGCGTGGGGGTCACCTTCGCCTCGTTCTGGTTGTACTGGAACGACGGGTGGTCACCGACATAGATGCCTATCGCGGACTGCGGCGCGCCGAGCTCCGCGGGCAATCGCACGCGGTGCACCGTGAAGTCCGGGCCGCGCTGCAGGGCGGTGCTCGCGCCTGCCGGGACCTTCACGAGGAAGCTGTCCTCGCTGCCCTGTCCCTTGATGGCGCGCTCTCCTCCGCCCGCGTCGATGCGCCGCGGTCCCGCGCTCACGGTGGCGGCGATCGCGCGCGCGAAGGCCGTGCAGCGGGGCAGCTCGCCGGGAGCCTCCGGCAGAGCGCCCGCGCCGGCCGCGAGCGCGCTGCAGCCCGCCGCGTCCTTCGCGGCCGGAGGATTCACGTAGAAGGCGAGCCTCTGAACGAAGCCGTCCGGGTGCAGGACGTACAGGCCGAGCACCGGGATCGCGACGCTGCCGCGATTCGTGCTCCCAGGGAACACGGCCCAGGCCCTGAGCTGCTCGTCGGACAGGCGGAGCGGCTCCGCCGTGGCGCTGCCCCCGGGGAAGTCCGCGGCCATCGCGGCGCGCACGCCGCCCTCGGGATCCTTGCCGCCAAGCGCGAAGAGCTCGGAGGCCATCATCACGAAGCGCTCGTCGCCGGCGTCGAGCACCACGCGGGTCTCCTCTTCGTCCGGCTCCGCCGCGGCCATGATCGAGCGCGCGCGCGCCTCGATCCGCGCCCCCTCGGGCAGCCGCACCGCGAGGCGACCCGAGAGCAGCGAGGTGGCCGGCCGCTTGCCCAGAAAGTCGGGCGAGGGCGCCGCGGGCCCCGGCGAGGCCTGGGTCGGCGCGATGGGCGCCTCGCGCTGCGGCGCGGGCGCCTCGCCCTGCGCTCTGGCTGGCGCCTTGACCGGCGCGTCGCCGCTGCCGGAGCACGCGGCGCAGGCGAGGAGGGCTCCGCAGGCGAGCGCGAGCGCGGAGGGAAGGCGGGAGAGGCGGGCTCGACGCATGCGGCGCATGGAGCGCGACCGTAAAGCACCGTTTGCCAGCGGGCAATCGCGCTCGCGGCCGCGTGGCACGAGGCGCTGAGGGCGGCGCGCGCCGCGAGCGTCTCGTGGCATGGATCGCTCGGTCGCGCGGTCATCCGGCGTTCGTGATGCCTGCTGGACTGATGCCCGCCTGCCTCACCCGTCCCGCTGTGCGGTCCGGCGAAGCCAGCGGACGCGCCGCGATCGACCGTCAGGTTCGCGGCGGCGCCGCGCCGACGAGCCCGTCGGGGCCGGGCTGGCGCGTCGCGCGTGGCGCACGGCCGGCGGTGAGGGGAGGACCGTGGCGTCATCGCCGCTCCTCGCACCGGTGGCACCACCATTGCTGAAAGGGATGGCGCTGATGGCGCTGATGGCGCTGATGGCGCTGATGGCGCTGATGGCGCCGACCGCATGAACGACGCCGACGGCGCCCAGCGGACCGCCGTCCCGCGGCCCTGGTGGGCGATCGGGATGGGCAGGCATGGAGGATTCGATGAATGACCAGACCTCCGTCGAGGTTCTTGTTCCACGTGAGATGTCGCCGGATCAGAGACAGCGCCTCATCGACGAGCTCTATGGCTTACGCCGCGTGATCTTCGAGGGCGCGCAGAGGGAGAAGAGCTTCGCCACCCACGTCATCGACGCTGGCGCGGAGCACGGCGCCGTCGTGGTCCACAGGGGCGCTGGCGGCCAGATCACCGGCTATTTCGCGGCTCAGATCATGGATCCGGAGCCTTCCGGCGCGCAGATCGCGATCTTCCGCGGCGAGTCCGGGGCGCTCGGCGAGCACGTCGGCGACGATGTCGTCCTCCGCCACGTCCTTTTGCGCCTGATCCGGTACATGCTCGCCCACCCGGGTCGACCCGTGTTTTGCCTGTGCTCGATGGCTCACCCGTCGAGCTATGCGCTGTTCTCGCGCTTCGTTGACATCGCGCGCACGAGCCCGCCGGAGGGCGCGGACGAGCTCATGTCCAGGCTCGCCTCCTCGTTCGACCCGGAGGTGAACGATCGAGGTAGCCCGTTCGTCTTCGAGGTCGGGCAGACGGCGGCCGAGCCGGCGGGCGGCTGCGATTTCCTGCACGTCTACGAGAACCCATCGGCGCGCCCCGGCGCCGCGGAGGAGCGCGAGCTCATCACGCTCGTGCCGCTGCGCCTCGGCGGCATGCTGCGCGCCGCAGCGCGCTGCGCACCGCCGGAGGCGAGGCGCTGGTAGCGCGCCGCTCGCCGGGTCAGCCCAGCACTGCGGACAGGCTGTCGAGGAATCGCTGGTTCTCGCGCTCGGTGCCGATGGTGACCCGAAGGCTGGTCGGCAGGTTGCCGAAGGGCCGCACGATGACGCCCTTCCGGAGCAAGGCGTCGTACACCGGGCGCGCCGGCCGCCCGACGTCCACGAGCACGAAGTTCGCCTGGCTCGGCGCCACCGAGAGCCCGAGCCGCGTGAGCTCGCGCGTGAGCCGGTCGCGCTCGCGGAGGTTCAGCGCGCGGCTCTTCTCGACGTGCTCGGCGTCGTCGAGCGCCGCGACGGCGGCCGCCTGCGCCAGCGCGCTCACGTTGAACGGCGCGCGCACCCGGTTCAGGTAGTCGATGAGCTGGGTCGGGCCCACGGCGTAGCCGACGCGGAAGCCCGCCAGGCCGTAGATCTTCGAGAAGGTGCGGAGCACGAGCAGCCGCTCGCGGAGGCCGCGGAGGCGCATGGAGTCCGGGAAGTCCGCCGCGTCCGCGTACTGGATGTACGCCTCGTCCATGACCACGATGACCTCGGGCGGGACCTCCTTGAGCAGGCGCTCGACCGCGGCGCGGCCCACGTGCGTGCCCGTCGGGTTGTTCGGGTTCGCGATGAACAGGAGGCGCGTCTTCGGCGTGACGGCCGCGGCCATGGCCTCGAGGTCGTGCCGCAGGTCGCGCAGCGGCACGGCCGTGAACGGGACGCCGTAGGCGAGCGCGGCGAGCTTGTAGATCACGAAGGCCGGGTCGGCGAACACGATGTGCGACCCGGGCGTCGCGAACGTGTGCACGATCAGGTCGAGGAGCTCGTTCGAGCCGTTTCCCTGGACGATCTCCTCCATCGTGACGCCGTGGACCGCCGCGAGCCGCTCGCGGAGCCGGTACGCCGCCCCGTCCGGGTAGAGGTGCACGTTCGCGAGCGCCTGGCGCGCCGCCTCGAGGGCGCGCGGGCTCGGGCCGAGCGGGTTCTCGTTCGAGGCGAGCTTCACGGCGTCCGTCACGCCGAGCTCGCGCGCGAGCTCATCGAGCGGCTTCCCCGTCTCGTACGGCGAAAGCAGCTCGACGGAGGGCAGAACTAGCGCAGACATAGCGCGCACCCTATCACACCTTGGCCGTGGGGAGTGAGCCGGCTCGCCGGCGCCCTGCCGCGGTTCGTCGCCGGGATTGCCGGGATCTGGCCTCTCCCACGGGGCTCCGTGTGATACTCGCCGTCCCGATGAAACCCGGGGACATCGTCGCCGACCGCTTCTTGATCGAGCGCCTCGCCGGGTCGGGCGGGATGGGCTCCGTCTACCGCGCCCTCGACCGGCACACGGGCGAGACGGCGGCGCTCAAGGTCATGTCGGGCCGCGGCCTCGAGCACGGCGAGCGCTTCGCGCGCGAGGCGCAGGTGCTCGCCGAGCTGCGGCACCCCGGCATCGTCCGGTACATCGCGCAGGGCGCCACGGAGAGCGGCGAGCCCTGGCTCGCGCTCGAGTGGCTCGAGGGCGAGAGCCTCGGCGACCGGCTGCGCCGGCGCGGGCTCACCATCGCCGAGAGCGTCACGCTCGGCCTCCGGGTCGCCGAGGCGCTCGCCGAGGCGCACCGCCACAACGTCGTCCACCGCGACCTCAAGCCGAGCAACCTGTACCTCGTCGACAAGTCGGCCGAGCAGGTCAAGCTCCTCGACTTCGGCATCGCCCGCCTCACGTCGCTCGCGCCCCTCACGATGACGGGCGTCGTGATGGGCACGCCGTTCTACATGGCGCCGGAGCAGGCGCGCGGCGAGCGCGACGTCGGCGCCCAGGCCGACGTGTTCGCGCTCGGCTGCGTCCTGTTCCACTGCCTCACCGGCCGCCCGCCGTTCGTCGGCGACGACATCCACACCGCCCTCCTCCGCGTCGTGCTCGACGAGGCGCCGCGCCTCCGCGACCTGCGCGCCGACGTCCCCGAAAACGTCGACATCGCCGTGGCGCGCATGCTCGCCAAGGCCCCGGCGGACCGGCCCGCGAACGGCGCCGCCGTGGCCCTCGAGCTGCTCCGCGTCGGCGAGATCAAGAGCACCCCCCCCGCGCCCGCGAGCCGGCGCGCGAGCGCGCTCACGACCGGCGAGCGGCGCACGCTGTGCCTGATGCTCGCGCGCATGGGCGCGCCGGAGGCCCCCTCGTGGCAGGGGCCCACCATGCCGATGACGCTCCCGATGACGATGCCCCTCGCGCGCACCGTCCCGGAGGACGAGGTGAAGCGCGTCGCGTCGCGCTTCGGCGGGGCGCTCCAGACGCTCGCGGACGGGCTCCTGCTCATCACGCTCGAGGGGCGCGGCCTCATCACGGACCAGGCCGCCCGCGCGGCGCGGTGCGCGCTCGAGGTGCGGGACCTCCTGCCCGGCGTGCAGATGGCGCTGGTCGCCGGCCGCGGCTCCGCCGACGACCAGCTCCCGATGGGGCCCACCATCGACCGCGCCGTGCGGCTGCTCGACCGCGCCGACGGCGGGTCGATCCGCCTCGACGAGGTGATGGCCGGCCTGCTCGACGCCCGCTTCGAGGTCGGCGGCGACGCGACAGGCCTCGTGCTCCGCGCCGAGCGCGACCTCGTCGAGGCCGCGCGGACGCTGCTCGGGCGCACGACGCCGTTCGTCGGGCGCGACCACGAGCTCGCCATCCTCGACGCCGTGCTCGACGAGTGCCTCTCGGAGCCGACGGCGCGCGCGGTGCTCATCACGGCGCCCGCGGGGCTCGGCAAGAGCCGGCTGCGCTACGAGTTTCTGCGCCGCGTCGAGGAGCGCAAGGAGCGGGTGCAGGTCTGGCTCGGCCACGCCGACCCGATGAGCGCCGGGTCGCCCTTCGGGATGCTGCGCCAGATGCTCCGCCGCGAGGCCGGGCTCTCGGGCGGCGAGCCGCAGGAGGTCCGCGAGCAGCGCCTCCGCGCCCGCGTGGGCCGGTACCTGAACGGCGCCGACCTCGACCGCGTGACCGAGTTCCTCGGCGAGGTGGCGCGGATCCGCTTCTCCGACGAGGGCCGGGTGGAGCTGCGCGCCGCGCGGAGCGACCCGATGCTCATGGGCGACCAGATCCGCCGCGCCTTCGAGGACTTCGTGCTCGCCGAGTGCCGGGCCGAGCCGGTGCTCCTCGTGCTCGAGGATCTCCAGTGGGGCGACGTGCCCACGGTGAAGCTCATCGACGCGGCCCTCGCGCTCCGCGACCAGCCGCTCATGGTGCTCGCGCTGGCGCGGCCGGAGGTCGAGACCATCTTCCCGAAGGTGTGGGTCTCGCGCGGCGTCCAGGAGCTCCGGCTGCGCGAGATCGGGCGGCGGGGGAGCGAGCGGCTCGTCCGCGAGGTGCTCGGCGACGCCGTGACGCCCGACCTCTGCGCGCGCCTGTGCGAGCGGGCAGGGGGCAATGCGTTCTACCTGGAAGAGCTCATCCGCGCCGCCGCCTCTGGCCGGACCGAGGCGCTCCCCGAGACGGTGCTGTCGATGGTGCAGGCCCGCCTCGAGTCGCTCGACGGCGAGGCGCGGCGGGTGCTCCGGGCCGCGAGCGTGTTCGGCCAGAAGTTCTGGCGCGGCGGGCTGATGGCGCTGCTCGGCGGCGAGCGCCGCGCCCCCCAGGTGGACGGGTGGCTCGCGGTGCTGGTCGATCGCGAGCTCATCGCGCGGCGGGGCGAGGGCAAGTTCCGGAGCGAGCACGAGTACGCGTTCCGGCATGCGCTCGTGCGCGAGGCGGCGTACGCGACGCTCACGGACGAGGATCGCGCGCTCGGCCACCTGCTCGCCGGCGAGTGGCTGGACGCGGCCGGCGAGCGCGACGCGGCGCTGCTGGCGGACCACTTCGAGCGCGGCGGCGACGCCGAGCGCGCGGTCGTCTGGTTCCGGCGCGCGGCGGAGCAGGCGCTCGGGGCGAACGACTTCCGCGCCGCGATCCAGCGGGCCGAGCAGGGGGCCGCGAGCGCCGACGTGGACGGGGAGTTCTTCGCGGCGCTGCGCCTCGTCCAGGCCGAGGCGCACAAGTGGCTCGGCGAGGCCTCCCAGGCCGAGCGGTGCGCCGTCATGGCGATGCGGGGCTTCCCCCGGAAGAGCGCGCTCTGGTACGCGGCGGCCGGGGAGGCCGCGTCGATGCGCGTGCGCCTCGGCATGGGCGACCGGCTCGCGGATCTCGTCGAGGAGCTCCGGGGGGCCGGCCCGGGCAGCGGGGACCGCGGCTCGTGGGTCGACGTCGCGGAGGCGACCGGCGCCTCCGTGAGCGCGCTGGCGCGCATCGCCGGGTCGCTCCTGCACGGGGGCCAGTACGCCGCGGCGGAGGAGATCGTGCAGGAGCTCTCCCGGGTGGCGATGCCGCTCGCCGAGCGCGACGCGGCGGTGGCCGCGCGCATCCACGCGCTCCGGGCGTCGCGGGCGCTCTGCTACGGCGACCCTGCGGCGTCGCTCGCGTGCACGGAGCAGAGCATCCCCGCCTACCTCCAGACCGGCGATCTCAGGAACGCGTGCCTGAGCCGCGTGAACGCGGCGCACTGCCTGCTCCAGCTCGGGGTCTACGGTCGCGCCGAGGCCGAGCTGCGCGACGCGCTCGCGGAGGCGGGGCGGCTCGGGCTCTACAACGTGGCGGCGTTCGCCAAGCAGAACCAGGGCCTGCTCTGGATCCAGCAGGGCGATCTCGGCGCGGCGCGCGCGGCCACGGCCGAGGCGATCGACGCCTTCGTGGCGCAGGCGAACCGGCGGCAGGAGGCGCGGTCGCGGGCGTACCTCGCCGCGATCCTGACGCGGCTCGGCGACCTCGACGCGGCGGACAACGAGGCGGGCGCGGCCGTGGCGATGCTGGCGCACGTGCCGACGCTCCAGGCGCACGCGCTCTCGGTGCGCGCGCGGGTGCTGCTCGAGCAGGGCCGGGCAGAGGAGGCGCTCGAGGCGGCCCGGCGCGGGCTCGGGCTGCTCGTGTCGGTCGGCGGGACCGAGGAGGGCGAGGCGCAGATCCGGCTCGTGTATGCCGAGTCGCTCCGCGCCTGTGGCCACCACGAGGCGGCGCGCGAGGCGATCACGGTGGCGATGCAGCGGCTCGTCGCGCGGGCGCAATGGATTCAGGACCCGGCGCGGCGGCAGAGCTTTTGCCAGGCCGTGCCGGAGAACGCCAAGACGTTCGCGCTGGCGGCGCTCTGGCAGCAAGAAGCGGAGCCGACGCTGCAGTGAGGCGCCGAGTCGCGGCCGCGCTGCGGACGGAAGAGCTCATGTGTGCTGGCTCGCCCGGCTGCGCCGGCGGGCGAGGGCGAGGGGGATGCGCAGCGCGCGTGTCACCGCGCCGCGGTGAGCGGATCGAGCTGAGCCGCGCCGCTGTCATGAGGAGTTCACTCACGCCATCTCCGCGGTAACCAATCGTGGCCGCGGGTGGCGGGGCGTGCGCAACATGGGGGGCGTGGGTGGCGCGTGCGTGGGGAAGCGGCGACCCGGCCGCGGCTGCTTGACTGTGTGGCCGAGGTTCGAAAGAATCCTCAGCAGCCATGTATTCAGCCCTCTTTCGGAACGTCCTCTTTCCGTTCTACGAGACGAAACTCCGAGGGAGAGCCACGCTGGCCTACCTGGGGGAGCTGGAGCGGTCCCAGTGGCGTCCAGAGCGCGAGCTCAGGGAGCTCAACTGGAGAAAGATGCTGGCGGCCCTCCGCTTTGCCGAGCAGAGCGTGCCCTTCTACCGGCGCCGCTTCGCCGAATACGGGGTGCGGGTCAAGGACGTGCACGCGCCCGAGGATCTCGCGCGCTTTCCGGTGTTGACCAAAGCCGATCTCCGCGCGCACGGCAGCGAGCTCATCGCGGATGGGTGGCGCGGCAAGCTCTTCAGGAGCGGTACGGGCGGATCGACCGGAGAGCCGGCGCGCTTCTTTTACGATCACGCGACGTACGAGTGTAGAAGCGCCGCGGCCCTGCGCTCCGACGCGTGGGCCGGCGGCCGGATCGGGGACAAGGAGCTGTACATCTGGGGGATTCCGACCCTGGAGCCCCGCTGGAAGAAGGCGAAGCGCACGCTGCACGAGGCGCTGATCCGGAAGAAGACGGTCAGCGCGTGGAACCTGGCGGAGGAGCGGCTCGCGGGGGTGGTGGACGAGATCCGGCGCTACCAGCCGAACCTCGTCGTGGGGTACACGAGCCCTCTCTACTACACGGCGCGCTACGCGCTCGAGACGGGGCACCGGCTGCCCACGCCGAGGGGGATCATCGCGACGGCGGAGCGGCTCTTCCCTCACCAGCGCGAGGTGATCGAGCGGGCGTTCCAGGCGCCGGTCTACGACCGCTATGGGTGCAGGGAGATGATGCTGATCGGCGCGGAGTGTGAGCGCCACGAGGGCAAGCACCTCAACATCGAGAACGTCTTCCTCGAGGTGGTGCGCGGCGGCCGGCATGCGCGGCCCGGCGAGCCGGGCGAGGTGATCCTGAGCGATCTCGTGTGCCGGTCGATGCCGCTGCTGCGTTACAAGAACGAGGATGTGGTGGTCGCGGCCGACAAGGCCTGCTCGTGCGGCCGCGGGTTGCCGCTGCTCGCCTCGGTCGAGGGGCGGGTGCTCGACATGATCGTCGGGACGGACGGCCAGCTCCTCTCGTCCGTGTTCTTCCCCTACTTCTTCAAGGACAACCCGACGGTGGAGCGGTATCAGGTCCACCAGGACAAGACGCGGGCGATCACGATCAAGATCATCCCTGGCGAGGGGTACGGGCCGGAGACGTCGCAGGCCATCGAGCGCGATCTGCGCCGGTTCCTCGGGGAGCGGGCGGACATCCGGGTGCAGCTCGTCAGCGACATCCCGGTCACCTCGGGGGGGAAGTTCCGCTTCACCATGACCGAGGTGCCGATCGAGTTCGGCCGCGGGGCCGCGGCATGATCGGAGCGCCCGGGGTCCGGCCGGCGCCGTCCGCCGCGCCGGGCCGGCCCGCGAAGGTCGCCCACGTGGTGCTCTCGCTCAACGTGGGTGGGCTCGAGCGGGTGGTGCTCCGGCTGCTCGACAGGATGGCGCGCGACCGGTTCGCGCCGGTGGTGTGCGCGCTCCAGGAGCCCGGCGCGCTGGCCGAGGAGCTGGCGCGGCTCGGCGTGCCGCTCGTGGTGCTCTCGCGGAAGCCCGGCCTCGACCCGGGGCTGCCGTTGCGGCTCTCGGCGTGGCTGCGGCGCGAGGGGATCGGGCTCGTGCACACGCACAACCCGGGGCCGCACCTCTATGGCGCGCTCGCGGCGGGCCTCCTGCGGGCGGCGGCGCTCCCTGGCGGAGGCGGGCCGCGCGTCATCCACACGAAGCACGGGCGCAACTACCCGAAGCAGAAGCGGAAGGTGCTGGTCAACCGGCTGGCCGCGGCGCTCACGGACCGGGTGGTGGCGGTGAGCGACGACACGCGGGCGGTCGCGCTCGAGGTGGAGCATGTCGACCCGGCCAAGGTCGTGACGATCTTGAACGGCGTGGACACGGACGTGTTCCGGCCGGGCGACGCCGGCGCGGCGCGCGCGCGGCTCGGGGTGCCGGCGACGGGCTACCACGTGGGGTGTGTCGCGCGGCTGTCTCCGGAGAAGGATCACGCGACGCTGCTCGACGCCTTCGCGCGGCTCCGCGCGACGCGGCCCGACGCGCATCTGACGCTGATCGGCGACGGCCCGCGGCGGCCTGCGCTCGAGGCGCAGGCGGCGCGGCTCGGGCTCGGCGGGGCGGTGACGTTCACGGGGACGCGCGGGGACGTGGCGGAGCTCTTGCCGGCGTTCGATGTGTTCGCGCTCGCGTCGTTGACGGAGGGGATCTCGCTGACGCTCATCGAGGCGGCGGCGGCGGGGTTGCCGATCGTCGCGACGCGGGTGGGGGGCAATCCGGAGATCGTGGTGGATGGCGAGACAGGGCTGCTGGTGCCGCCTGCAGCGCAGGAGACCCTGGCGGCCGCGCTCGAGGCGGTGGCAGTGCGGGAGGATCGCGCGGAGATGGGATTGCGCGGGCGGGCGCGGGTGATGGAGCGGTTCGGGATCGACCGCATGGCGCGCGCGTACGAGGACCTCTATGACGAGGTGCTCGGGCGGTAGCCCCCGCGGCGCACGACAGCGAACGTCGGTTCCCCATGTGAAGGCTCGGTCTTCGATTACGTCCCCGCGACGAGCAGCGGCTGGTGTATCGCGCCCGCTCGTCGTGGGTTGCTTCGTATGCCAGCTGTGAGATAATTCGGGATACCACGCTTGCTTGCTTGACGAAGCAACAACATAGCAAGACTACGACGGTCATCCACGGGGCGTGCTTGCTTACCCGAATGGAGGGACGAGATGCGTTTTCTTGAGACTGGGTACAAAAAGAGAGAGCTCGCGCTGGGACGGCGCATCTTCTTGAAGGCGCTCGGCGCCGGCATCGCGGCGCCGCTGGCCTTCCGGATGAGCAACCTGGCGCTGGCCGAGCCGAGCTCCGCGCCGGTCCGGCTGTTCATCTACTTCGTCCCCCATGGCATGCCCATGGAGTATGCCGAGCCCTACGGATCGGGAGCGGACTTCCTGAAAGGCTCCACGGTCCTCTCGCCGCTCGCGCCCTTCGGCAAGTACATCAATGTCTGCCGCGGGCTCGGCATCAACGGCTTCAACAACCACGAGGCGGTCTCCGGCGTGCTCACCGGCGTCAAGGACGGCGCCGGGGTCGACTCGGTGGATCACACCATCGCGCAGGCGCTGGGTGTCGAGGCCTACAACCTTGGCGCCAACCCCTATCCGAGGAACCAGGACGGGACCGGGTTCGACAAGAACTCGTACCTGATCCAGCACGGGGGCGTGTGGGTGCGCCCCACGGAGGACCCCGCGGCCGCGGCGGCGGCCATGCTCGGGGCCGTCGGCGGCGGGCAGCAGGGCGGCGGGAGCGGGCCAGAGGCCGACGAGGCTGCGTTCCGCAACGAGGCGCTGGGGCTCACCGAGCGCCAGCTGGAGAGGATGCAGCGCTCGCTCTCGGGCCTCACGAAGGAGCAGAACAAGCTCGCCGTACACCTCGAGTCGGTGCGCTCGATCAAGGCCGCGGCCGACAGGCCGGTCATGAACGGCTGCAGCAGCAAGCCGGCGCTGCCGGCGCTCGACGCGCTGGCGGGCAAGAGCGTGTTCGAGCAAGAGAACCTGCGGCGCGTCGTCGACGCGCACCTCGAGGTCGCCGCGAACGCCATGGTGTGCGGCACGGCGCGCGTCGTCACGATGCAGAACCTGTGGGTCAACTGCGATCTCCCCATGGACTTCACCGATGGCCCTGGGAGCGCGAGCCCCTACCACGGGGCCACGTCCCACTCCCGCGAGCCGCCGGGTCGCATGGAGTTCGCGACCGTCCAGAGCTGGTTCTTCGCGCGGCTCGCGGAGAAGCTGCTCACCCTCCTCGACCAGCCGGATCCGCTCGATCCCGGCAACACCGTCCTCCACAACTCGCTCATCTATGTGTGCAGCGAGATCGGCGACGGCGCGGATCACAACTCCAACGTCCACGACGTCTATCTCGGGAGCCAGATCGTCCACTCGTACCTCCCGGCGATCCTGATCGGCAACGCCGGCGGCCGCATCGCGAGCCGCGGCGTCGTCGACGTCGACACCGACCACGTCAACATGCTGGCCACGCTCGGCGACGCCATGGGCGTCTCGATCAACAGGTTCGGCGCGCGAAGCGCGCAGCCGATCCAGGAGCTGAAGTCATGAAGCGCTGGCAAACGTGGGCGCTCGCCGGGCTCTCGTCCTCGCTCCTCGCGTGCGGCGCGGGCAGCATCGGCGGTGAGGACGACCCCGTGAAAGGTCCGGTCATCGACGGCAGCTCGTGCGAGCAGGCTCAGGTCGGCGCTCCGGTGCTGCGGCGGCTCTCCGCCCTGGAGCTGGAAAACAGCCTCCGCGACGTCTTCCCCGAGCTCGGCACGGCGGCCTGGTCCGGGGTCCGGCTGGGCACGGACCCGACATCGGAGCTCGGCTTCACCAACGACGCGCAGGCGCTGCAGGTCGGCGCCCAGACCGCGAAAGAGCTCCTGAGCACGGCGGAGGAGGTCGCTGACATCGTGACCGCCGACGCCGCGCTGGCCGCCTCGCTCCCGTGCGCAGCGGCCCAGCCCGGCCCCGAGTGCGCTGCCGAGTTCGTCACGCGGCACGGGCTGCGGCTGTTCCGCCGCCCGGTGACCGAGGAGGAGAAGGGCGAGCTCCTGGCGCTCCACACCTCGGTGAGCGGAAAGTCCGACTTCCGCGTCGGGCTCAAGTGGACGCTTGTGTCGATGATCCAGTCGCCCCAGGCGTTCTACCGCTCGGAGATCGGCGCGCCGAGCGCCGGGCGCTACGAGCTGACACAGCACGAGATCGCGACGGCGCTGGCCTACAACACCACGGGCTCGACGCCCACGCCCGAGCTGCTCGACAAGGCGGCGCGCGGGGAGCTCAGCTCGCCGGAGGCGCTCGTCGAGGAGGCGCGCGCGCTCCTGAGCACGCCGCGCGGCCACGAGGCGATGAGCCGCTTCTTGCAGCAGTGGCTCCGCTACGGGAAGGTGAACGGGATCGCCAAGGAGAAGATCCCCGACTTCAGCACGTATGGCGCCCTCATGCAGGAGGAGACGCGCCTCTTCCTCGAGGAGGTCATCTACACGCGCGGCGCCGGCGTCACCGAGCTCTTGACCGCGCCAACCACCTTCCTGAACGCCCAGCTCTCGACGTTCTACGGATACGGCGGCGTCACCGGACAGGGCTTCCAGCGCGTGGAGCGGCCTCTGGACTGGGGCGTCGGGCTGCTCGCCCAGGGCTCCGTCCTCGCCGGGAACTCGCGCATGGACAGCTCGTCGCCGACCCACCGTGGCCTGCTCGTCTTCGAGCGGCTCCTCTGCGGCTATATCCCCCCGCCGCCGGCGAACATTCCGGCGATCACCAAGCCCGATCCGGGGCAGACGACCACACGCGCGCGCTACGAGCAGATCCACATCTCGGCCGACGGCTGCAACACGTGCCACGCGAGCTTCGATCCCACGGGCTTCGCGCTGGAGCACTTCGACGAGATGGGGCGCTACCGTGCCGACGAGGGGGGCCTCCCCATCGACGACTCGGGCTACATCGCCGTCGCGGGCGAGAAGCGGCCTGTCACCGGCGCGAAGGGCCTGGCCGAGGCGCTCGCCAGCGCGCCCGAGGTGACCGAGTGCGTGAGCAAGCTCGGCTCGACGTATACGTACGGCGGGGCGCTCGGGGCCGAGTGCGCCATCGAGGAGGTCCAGCAGAGCCTGATGAGCGGGCAGATCGGCCTGCTCGAGTTCTTCGCACGCCTCGCGGGCACCGAGCACATGCGCGCCCGCGTCCGCCGCGAGTAAATCGCCCCCCGTGTCAGAGGAGCTGTCGCCTCCTCAGGCCGGCAGCCCGGCGGAGGAGTCGAGGGGTCGTGAGCAGGGCGAGGGCGGAGGGCTCGCTTGAGGCCGCTCGGATGCCTCTCAGCGGGCGCCCGCTCAGATCAGCGTCGTCAGCGCCCCTCGCAAGAAGTCGCGCGCGACAACGACGTCGTGCACCTCGTCCGGACCATCGGCGATGCGAGCGGACCTGGCGAATCGGTACCAGAGCGAGAACGGCATGTCTTCGCTGTATCCGAGCGAGCCGTGCATCTGGATCGCGTCGTCGAGCACCTGGCAGAGGAGCCGGGCGACGTGGTTCTTCGCCATCGAGGAGTAGGGGCGCGCCTCCTTCTCCTTGCCTTGCTCGAGCATCGCCGCGCAGTGCAGCGTCATCAGGTTGCCGGCGTGGATGCCCGACGCTGCGTCGGCGATCTTCTTCTGGATCATCTGGTGGTGAGCGAGCGTCTTGCCGAAGCTCTCCCGCGTGAGGACGTAGTCGCGGCACATCCCGAGCGCGCGGTCGGCCCAGCCGAGCCAGCGCATGCAGTGCGTGAGGCGCGCCGGCACGAGGCGCCGCTGCGCGAGGAGGAACCCCTCGCCGACGCCGCCGAGGACCGCGTCGTCGCCGACGCGCACGGCGTGGAAGCGGAGCTCGGCCTCGCGGTGCTGGAGCATTGGCGGGCTCATCACGGGGATGTCGCGCACGTGCTCGACGCCTTCGGCGTGACGATCGACGACGAACAACGTCGCGCCGGTGCGAGGATCGTCGGACGTCCGCGCCATCACGATGAGGAACGCCGCCTCACCGCCGCCGGTCGTATACCACTTGTGGCCATCGATCATCCAGCCGCCGCCGACCCTGGCCGCCCTCGTGCGCAGATTCGATGGATCCGCGCCGGCGCCGGGGGCGGGCTCGGTCATCGAGAAGGCGCTCGAGATCTCGGCCCGGGCGAGCGGCGCGAGGTATTTCGCGCGGATCGCGGGCGACGCCGCCTTGTGCAGGAGGTCCATGTTGCCCTGGTCCGGCGCGTCGCAGTTGAAGCAGGCCGCGCCGAGCGGAGAGCGGCCCATCTCGCGAAAGAGCGCGCACATGCCCATGACGCCGAGCCCCAGCCCGCCGTGCTCCGCGGGCAGGTGCGGGACGAACAGCCCCTCGGCCCGCGCGCGCTCGCGGAGCGCCGTGAGCGTATCCCTCCGTCCCGCGCGATCCTCGTCGAGGATCGACGTCTCGTTCGGAATGACATGCGCGTCGACGAACGCGCGCACGCGGCCGCGGAGATCGGCCAGATCGGGGGGCAGATCGAAGGAGATCGTCACAGCGGCAGTATAGGAGGCCGAAGGGCTGCGTGATAGCGTCTGACCTGCGATGGCCCTCACGCCGCCGACCAACACACGCGCGCCCCGCGAGGCGCACCGGATCGACGAAGCGGCCCTCGGCCGCTGGCTCACCGCGCACGTCGAAGGCTGCGCGGGAGGCGCCGTGACCGTCGCCCAGTTCAAGGGCGGTCAGTCGAACCCGACATACTGGGTGGGCGTCGACGGCGGAGCCGGCGGAGATCTCGAGCTCGTCTTGCGGAAGAAGCCGCCCGGCAAGCTCCTTCCCTCCGCGCACGCCGTCGAGCGCGAGTACCGGGTCATGCGCGCTCTCCGCGACACCGAGGTGCCCGTCCCGGACGCGCTCGCCCTCTGCGAGGACGGCTCCGTGCTCGGCGCGCCGTTCTTCGTCATGCGGTACGCCGCCGGACGGATCTTCTGGGATCCGACGTTGCCTGAGCTCGGGACCTCCGAAGAGCGCCGCGCGATCTATGCAGCGTACATCCGTCTCCTCGCGGCGCTCCATCGCGTCGACTACGCCGCCGTGGGGCTCGCGGACTACGGCAAGGTGGGCGGCTTCGTCGCGCGACAGGTCGACCGCTGGTCGAAGCAATACGAGGCGTCGCGCACGGGCGAGGTGCCGGCGATGGAGGCGCTCATGCGCTGGCTCTCCGCGAATGTCCCGGCGAACGACGAGACGACGCTCGTCCATGGCGACTACCGCATCGACAACATCATCTTTTCGACCGGCGCTGCGCCCGAGGCGATCGCGACGATCGACTGGGAGCTCTCGACGCTCGGACATCCGGTGAGCGATCTCGCGTACGCTTGCATGGGTTACCGCATCAACCTCCCTGGCCGTGGCGGCCTTGCCGGGGTCGATGTCGCGTCGCTCGGGATCCCGACCGAGGACGAGATGGTCGCCTCCTACTGCGAGCTCTCCGGTCGCAGCGGCATCGATGCGTGGCCGTACTTCATGGCCTTCGGCGTCTTTCGTCTCGCCGCGATCGCTCAGGGTGTCTACCGGCGGAGCCTGCAGGGCAACGCGAGCTCCGAGGACGCCGGCGGGTACGGCGCGGCCGTGACCGTGCTCTCGGAGCTCGCCTGCGGTATTGCGGGGATCTCTCCGCGCCAGGCCAGGTGAACGCTCGAATTTCGATTTCGTCCCTGCGATAAGCAGTGGCTGTGGTGCGCTGGGATGACCCGCCGCTGAGCCTGGTGATTGCCGTCGTCGCCGCAAGTGAGAGAACCACGAGGGTCGACGTTGCGGACGCCGTGCTCACAAGGGCAGTCTTGCCGCTCGCGCTGTACGGCCCGCGGGACGTCTTGTCCGGCGACGCGGCGCGGTGTAGCGTGCGCCACGTTAAGGAGGGAGGCGTATGAGACGTCTGTGTGTCGCCGTGCTCGTTCCGCTCGTCGTCGGCTGCTCGATCCTGGACCCAGAAGATCGCGCGGAGCTGAGACGTCAGATCGCGATGCTGCCGAACGACAATCTGACGGAGATGAAGCGCTGGACCATGCACGAGCTGGCGAAGGAATGGTTGCTGACAAGGGACGAGAACGAACAGGTGGGCAAGGTAGTGTGCCGCGACAACGAGGGGGGGCTATGGAGCGGATGGTACGATCGTCCGAATAAGTACATCACCGTGGACGATATGCTTACCTGTCTCAGAAAGAAGGCCAACCTGCCGAGCTATCTCTTTTGCGCTGAAGAATTTGCGTCGTGGGTCGTCCCTGACGCGAAGAAGGAGATCGAGAAGTTGCTGCCCGCGTACACCGACATCGAGTGCAAGTACGTGTGGGATTTTCGATACGACCCCGAGAAGGTGGATCCGAAGATGGTCGATATAGATGCGATCGAGTCGGATGATATCATCCAAGCCATGATCACCCTTCCGGGGCCGCCTCCAGGGTGGGCCATTCCTCGGTTCGCGCCGCTCCTCTGCCCGCTTGGCGCAGGGGAGGGCTGGGGATGCCCTCCCAGACCGTCCGACTCGTTCCCTACGGGCGGAGAGCCCACAGACCCTCCTGGCGGGGATCAACCGTGAAACGTTATCTCGTCGTGCACGAGGCGGGCAATGGGTCGGTCATGTTCACGACCAAGGATCCACGAAAATGGAAGTCCTACCTCCAGAATCTGGGCAAGGTATGCGGCACGGCATGGCGAGACGATCTGTCAGAGGAGGAGGATCGCGCGTGGGCCGAGGCGCACCGGAAAGAGTTCAACCACTGGGTCGACGGCAGAGCCGCCCCGCCGTGGCCGATGCTGATCGCCGCCGTGAAGCGCGCGTTCGTTGCCGGCTATGGGGCTCTCGCGCGAAAGCCCCCCACGGAGGCCGAGGCGCTCGCGCGCCTGGACACGACCTATCTCTGGAAGCTGCTGACGGCCGACGATGTGGCCCAGGGCCACGGCCCCGAGGCGCTCCGCGCCTTCCAGCGGGGCTTCCGGCTGGGACGAAGCGAGAGACCCTTCTCCACGAAGAGGAACATCCCCCGGATGGTGGATCCTCCCTATCACTGGTACCGCCAGCAGGCGGAGGCGAATTTGCTGGGACCGAGCGCAGCTCGCGAGCGAGCCCTCGTGGCCGCATGGCGCGCGAGCGGCGCGAGTCGCGAGGACGTGGAGGCGAGCCAGCGAGCACTGCGCGAGCTCCACGCGAGCGCCTGGCGCGATGATGTGCCTGAGGAGGATCGCGCGTGGGCCGAGGCGTACCGCGAGTCGTGCGCGCACTGGGTCACCGTCCACCGGCGCGACGCGGTGGCGCAGAGCGCCTACGAGGCCTATCTCCGGAGCAGCGACGGACTCCTCGACGGGAAGCCTGCGCCACCCTCGCTGCGGCCATTGCACGACGACGCGGAACCATGGCTGGCCTTCGCGGATCGCGTCGAGGACGCGCCCGAGGACGAGAGCGAGCTCGCGACGGCCGAGGCGGCCGCGCGCGAGTACTGGGACGCGCGCTGGCGCGAGGTGCCGCCGTGGGACGGCGACCCGAACCAGGTCCACTGGCTTGCGGCGGTCCGCGCCGCGCGAAAGACGTTGGCGGAGATGGCCGACCACATCCCGAGGCCCTGGTAGCTTTACCCGAGACGCCCGGCGCCGTGGTCGTCGTGGCCCCTGCAACCCGGAGGCGCCGGCGTCACCGCGGCTCTGCTGTTCTATTTGCGCTCGTAGAAGGTGAGGCTCACCCCGCCCCCCGCCGCGCCACCCGGGTCGGAGCTCACATAGGACTTCGTGTTGAGGATCGCATAGGGGCCGTCCGCGCGCGTCTCGAAGACAGGAATGAGCGCGCCGAACGGTCCGCAGTTCCTCACCACGATGACCTCGCCGTCCTTCGAGGACAGCGCGTACCGGGCGTCCAGCACCGTGGTCGACCCGATGAGCTGGTAATCCGCGCCTCCGGGGAGCACCGAGCCCGACAGGCCGCTCAGCAGCATTCCGCCGGTGACCGTGCCCCCGGTGATGGGAATGATGTTGCGCGTGCCGCGCTTGCTCGCGCCGACAGACACCGAAGAGCCGAGCGTGACGGACTCGGTGAACACGCTCGATCCCCTCGCCCCGGTCGCCTTCGAGCACTCCCACGATTGGTTCGGGACGCCCGCGGGATCCTTGAGCTGGATCTTCGGCTCTCCGGCGTCCACCTTGCTGATGTCGTGGACGTCGAGCTGGATCGTGCCCGCCGCGGCGTCGACGACACGGGTGCCCGCGAACTTCCCGGTGTTGAGCCACGCGAGCGAGCTCGAGGTGGCTACCTCGAAGTCCGGGACGATCCGGACGACGTCATCGCCGGCGGCGGCGACGCCGCAGGTCCGCAGCAAGATGGAGCTGCCGTCGCTCGCCTTCAGGATGTTGATCTCCTCGAGCTCGACGGATCCGTTCGACAGCGTGAGCTCGAGGTCCATGCCGCCCGTGAGGAACGTGGCCTGGATCTCGTCGCCCGTGAGCGTGCCCCCTTTCACGTCGAGGAGGCGGCGGTGTCCGAACTGGGTGGTCCCGACATCGTGGGTCTCGCCGAGCTGGAGCGTCGCCCGAAAGACGAGCTCGCCGCGCGTGGGGATCGGAATGCCGTCCGGCATCCCGCAGGTCCACGACGGATCGGGGACGATCGTCGCCTCGTCGCTGCCGTTGTTGCCGCCGCCGGTGCCGGGCGTCCCGCCTGCGCCGCCGCCGCCGCCGCTGCCCGTCTCCTCAGCGCCGCCGGCTCCCGTGGTTCCGCTGCCCGCGGTGGTTCCGCTGCCCGCGCCGCCCGTGCCGGCGTCGCCGCCCGCGCCGGTCGCTCCGACGGAACCGCTCGACGCCGCGCCGCCGGAGCTGCTGCTCGTCGTCCCTCCGCTGGTATCGTCGGTCGACGAACCACACCCTCCAGCGCAGATGCCCAGGATTCCAGTTATCAAGAGCTTCGCTGGCAGATTTTTGAACACCATCGCCGGACCCATCCATTCAATCCATGCTGCGATTCGATGCACCCTGAAACGTGGCGCTGGTTCAAGCAACGCCCGATTCAGAACTGCGAGAAGAAGCTCCAGATCGACTCGCCGGAGTTGTTCTGCGGGGCGTGGCCCCCGTCGAACTCGCACCAGACGACGGGATAGCCCGCGTCGCAGCCCTCGTAGCTGACGCAGGGGCTCGGCTCGACCGGTGTGGTCTGCTGACCGCAGTGGTTTCGCTCGAGGAAGACATCGCGAGCGCTCTGACCGTTCTCGAGCGGAACCACGTTGTCGCTCTTGCCGTGGGCGCCCCACATGGCCACGGGATGGTCGCCGTCCTCGCAGCCGCTGTAGATCGCGCCGGACATGGAGGCGATGGCGCGGAAGTCGTCGCCCATCGCGCAGCCGATCGCGTAGGACATCATGCCGCCGTAGCTGAACCCCGTCGAAAAGATCCTGCTCTCGTCGATGCAGAGCTCGCCGCGGAAGCGGTCGAGCATGGCGCGGAGGAACGCGATGTCGCGGCCCCCCGTGTTCGCCCAGCCCTGGTCGAGGCCCTCGGGCGAGACGAAGATCGCCGAGCCGTTGGCGCGGCTCTGGAGCCCGTAGTAGCCGCCGCCGAACCCGGTCGCGACCTGCTCGGCCGAGCCGCCGCGGGGATGCCAGGTGAAGATCAGCCGGTAAGGGCGGCTCGAATCGTAGTTGTCCGGCACGGCGAGGATGTACTCGCGCGTCGTGCCCCCGACATCGACGCTGAAACGGCCGCTCTTCGGCGCGGTCGCGCTGCCGCAGCCGGCGCTCTGCGCCTCTCCTCCAGCGCCGCTCGAGCCGGAGCCGGCTGCGCCCCCGCCGCCCGCGCCAGTTTCCCCCGAGTCCGGGCGCCCGCCGCTGCCCCCGGCGCCGCTGACCGCCCCCGACGAGCTGCCGGTTGCCGACGAGCCACCGGTTGCCGACGTGCTCCCCGTGGCGCCGGAGGCGCTGGATCCGGGCCCAGCGGGCCCTCCGGCGCTGCCGCCGGAAGATGCCTCGGTCGTTGCTTCTCCCTGGCTGGAGCAGCCCAGCGCCGCGAACGCCGCGAGCGCAACGAGCCCTGGAGCGATCGCGCCGAAATTGCGAAGCGTTTTCATTCGTCCTCGCCTCTCTGTTCCAAGATCGCCGTCCGTCCTCGCATCACCGGTGATGGTGACCGCAACGACGTCGTATCCGAGGCCTCTGGCGCGAGGCATAGGCATATTTGCCTATGCCTTGATGCGAGGCGTCGCGCCCGGATTGGTGGACTGGACGACGCGGGCGAGGGTCGAATTGGAAGCGTCCAGACCAGCGCGGCCGGCCTCCGGCCGCGGAGGCGCAGGCCGACGTGGAGGGCGCGGGGTGGCGTGGCTAGAGTGCGCCCATGCGATGCAAGGTGAAGGACCTCGAGATCGAGGTCGAGGAGATCGGCTCCGGGACGCCCATCCTGATGCTCCACGGCTGGGGGCCCGACCACAGGCTGATGAAGGGGTGCATGGAGCCGGTGTTCCGGTCGGCGCCGGGGAGCTGGAGGCGCATCTATTTCGACCTGCCGGGCATGGGAAGGACCCCGGGGCGACCGTGGATCGACGGGTCGGACCGCATGCTGGAGGTGGTGCTCGGGATCATCGATCAGGTGCTCCCCGGCGAGCGGTTCCTGGTCGCCGGCGAGTCGTACGGCGGCTATCTGGCCCGGGGCGTGGTCCACGAGCGGCCGCGGAGCGTCGCGGGCCTGCTGCTCGTGTGCCCGGTGGCCGTGCAGGAGACGCGGGAGGCCAACGCGCCCCCGCTGCGGGTGCTGGAGCGCGACGAGGCGTTCCTCGGGACCCTGTCCGGCGAGGACCGTCGCGCGTTCGAGGCGATCCACGTGCGCCAGGTGCACGCCGTCTGGGAGCGGTTCCAGGACGAGATCCTCCCCGGCCTGCGCGCGGCCGACACGGTCTTCCTGGAGCAGCACCTCAGCCGGAAGGTCCCCTTCAGCTTCGCGGTCGACCGCCTGGAGGTGCCGTTCCCCGGGCCGACCCTGATGCTGGTGGGGCGCCAGGACTGCGTGGTCGGCTACCGCGATCTCTGGGGTATCCTCGAGGCGTACCCGCGGGCGTCGTTCGTGCTGCTCGACCTGGCCGGCCATAACCTGCAGACCGAGCAGCCGGCGCTGTTCGAGGCGGCCGTGAAGGAGTGGCTGGAGCGGGTGAGCGGGACCATGGCGCATCCCTGACGGGGACGGCGCAGCGAGAGGGAGGACGCGCACGAGGCGCCTTCGACCTTCGTGCAGCGGCTTCGTCCGCGCGGTTGATCTCCAGCGGTTCGGTCCGCGGTACCATCGCGGCCGATGGCGGGCATCAGCCCGTCTTCCTGGTTCCCTCCGTCCCCTGCGCTACCTGGAACGAACACCCTGGAACGCAAGCCCGCTCGCAAAGGTTTGCTGCGGCCGCCGCCGCCCGATTCATCGATGGCCCGGACGGCCCGAGCGCACCCTCGAAATCGGCACGGCCCGGGATGACGCCTCCTCGGGACAGCCTCATGTGACCTGTGATCGAGAGGAGGTTTGTCGTGTCCAGCCGAGAACCCACTGCCGCTCCCCCCATCGACGCGAAGGGCAACGCACCCCTGGACAGCGCGGAGCAACGCCTGTTGCGAGAGATCGTCGACGTGACCGAGCTCGCGCCGGCGATTGACGTGTCGGACGCGCTCCAGGCCGTCTTCGAGCCGCTGCTCGCCCGGCTGAGCCGCGGCCAAGCTCGGGCCCTGCTCGCCACGTTCCCCGAGTCCGTCCGCCGTCGGTTCGAGCCGGCAATGTCGAGCCGGGGCGAGGAGGGTGAGGCGTTCGGCGCGGACGAACTCTTCCGGCGCATCGGCGACCGCCTCCGCGTAACCCCTGACGAGGCCCGGCAGGTCGCCGGCGGCGTGATCGCCGCCGTGCACCGCACGTTATCCAACGAGGAGGTCGCGCAGGTCGAGTCGCAGCTGCCGCACGACCTGAAGAACATCTGGAGAGCGGGGCCGGCGCGACGCAAGCACAACCCGGCCGGGAACCGCGCGGCCTGAAGTCCGATGCCGGTGCCCTGCGACGCGAAGGCGTGGAAGACAGCAGAGGTCGGGCACGGCCGTATGGGGGGCCTCCCACGGGATCCATGGAGTCGCGGAGGGTCTACGGCACGAGGGCGGAGGGCGGGACGACTTGAATCTGGTTTTCGACGTCCTCCACGCCCACCATGCACCAGGCGTCGCGCTCCGCCGCAGACTTCTGCGCCTCACTCGCCGCCGTGCCGTACAGCGTCACGACCGAGCTCTGCGTCCTGGCGCCGATCGCGACGGCATCAACGAGAGGATCCCGCTCGTGCGCGAGCCGGATCGCCTCGGTGATCTGATCGTCGTTGTCCTCCTCCGGCGGAACGACCTCGAGGGCATTGACCACGTCGCGGCTGCCCGGCACCCACCACGCGAGTAGCCCGGCGAGGCGCTTGTGGGCCAGACTCGGCACCGAGCCGTCGAGCGTCACCACCGCATCCTTCGCCGATGCCTCGATCGTGCCGCGGGCCGTTCCGGCCGGGATGCGAGCGGTCTCGACGACAACCCCCTCGCGGGTGCGTACGGCACACTCCTCGAACGCGCACTCTGCGAGCATCGCGTCCTTCACGTGAACGCGGATCGCGTCATCGTTCATGTGCGCGGCGGGCCGGACGCGGAGCTGGTCGTCCACCCAGCGGACCCCGGTCACCGCCGCGGCTTCCTTCAGAGCACGCTTCTTCGCTGCGATGTCCGGGACCTCGCCCTGCAAGGTGAGCACGCCGTCAACGTCCTCGATGCGGATCGCGAAGCGATCGGGGTCGCAGCGCAGCGCTCTGCCGAGGGCGGCGCGGACCTGCGCAAGCCGCCTTTTGTCGTCGTTCATGCTCCTCCGCTCCTCATCACATCACGGCGGCCGTCGGCCTCCGGTCAGCGCCGCGTTCAGAACAATTTCTGCCGGCCATCATGAATCAGCTTGGTTTTCGTCGCAGATCACCTTCTCCGGGGGAGGCAACGGTCGCGCCGAACGCACCGGCCGAGGACGGCGATGTGCGCGATCGTGCCCCCCACGCCCGGGCCAGCCACCATCGTGCAGAGCGGACGCATGCGCAGAGGGGACACATGCGGCCTTGACTCCTCGACGCGGGCTGCCTGACTCCCAGAAGAGCCTCGCGCGTGCGGTTCCTTGAGCCGATAGAGGAGCCCGAATCCGGCGATCGTCACGAGAAGCACCGCGATGGAATCGAGGCCCATCCGCGCGATCGACCGCTTCGATCGCTGGAGGAGCCCAACCATGTATATCGACGTCACGACGATCGCCAGCAAGGTGGCAACGAGCGAGAATCGTGGCGCCTCATTGAGCACGGGCCCGCCGGGATAGATCGCGTCGGCGACAAAAACGAGCATCGTCGAGAAGAGGTTCGTTCCGAACGCGTCGGAGAACGCCATCTCGTACTGTCCCAAGCGGGCGGCGGAGATAGTTGAGCTGATCTCAGGCAGCGATGTTGCGAGACCACCGAGAAGCAGGCCGGCGAAGCTGGCGCCAGCGCCCGTTTGCGAGCCGAGGGCATCGGCGGTCCGCGTCAGCATGAATCCAGCGACCAGGATCGCCGCCCCGGAACCGATCGTGGAGAGAGCGATCGCGCGGGTCGACTTGTGCTCTGCGCGACGGCCATCGCGGGGGTCCGGGGGGACTTCGCGACGCACGGAGTCTGAAGCTTGAACACGCGGGAGCTCGGGATGCCACGGCTCCTTGTATTGAGAGCGCTTGATGAGCACGACTGAATACGAGTAGAGCGCAAGGAGCGCCGTCGTCCAGGCGCCGACGCCGCACACGGCGATATCGCCGACGGCCAACCCCAGAGCGGTGACTGTGAGCACGAGGGTGACCAGCGCGCCCTGTACGAGGACGACCGGTTTTCTGACGTCCATCGACAGCGGCTCGGAGCCGACAGCGGCATCGGTCACGGCGAGCGAAGCCATCGTGAAGGTGATCCCACCGAGCAGGGTGGTGATCGCCAGCGGCGCGCTCTTCATCATCGAAGTCGCCGTGACCGTCGTCGTGAGCTCGGGCAGGGAGACGGTGCCGCCGAGGAGGACGACCCCAACCAGCGCCTGTCCCGCGCCGGTTCGTTCGGCGATGATCTTGCCGTAGCGCGCTAGGCGCGTGCCGGCGAGCCACACGACCGCCGCGCTCAGAGCGAACAGCGCGAAGTTGAACCCCACGGGGTTGTGCTGGAGGTTTCGCAGATCCATCGCGCCTCTGCGTCGCGAGACGACCCGTCCGGTGGTGCTTCAGCCGGGCCCTCCCGCCTCGCTCGCCCGAAAGCCGTGCGGCCACCGCCACGCGCATCAACCTCGGACGCCCAGGGCCGAGGCGCAAGCTCGTCACGCCATCGCGCTCACCGCACCGAGCCTCGAACAGCGCCGTGCCCGCCTCTCCGCAATGGGGGGTACCCGGCGCGGCGCGTCCTTTGCTTCACTCAACCGCGGTGCTCCATGGGAAACGAAGCGCAAGAAACGGTCGTCCTCATCACGGGTAGCAGCGGGCTCATCGGATCCAGCTCGTCGAGGCATTGGCGTCTGACTACGTCGTCATCGGGGGAGCATCTCCCGCTTGCAGCATCGCTCCGTCGCTCGTCACGCCCGGCTTGCATGGCGGCAACGGAGGCACATACCTCATCGCAGTTCGAGGCTGTGGCGGCGTCCGCGGTCCGGCGCCCCCTGCCCCGCAGATCGCACCGCGGTGTCCGGCGCGATGACAGCCGAGCACGGCGCCGGCAGAGGCACGTTAATCGCAAGGGTGTTGGGGCAACTTGCGAGAAGACAGCACGCGGACGTTCCGATCCGCGTGCCGGGCCGGTCGGTGTTCGACGCAGCCGACGGCGAGACGGTCGAGGGCGACGCCCATCGCGCGACCTAGGCGCGTTGGATGGCGCCCGATCTGCACGATCGGGCTGATCGGGAGGAAGAGATGATGCGAACGAACCATGGGAGATCGATGATGGGCCTCCTCCTCGCGGCGGGGGTGCCCCTGCTCATGGCGGCGTGCACGCGAGAAGAGAGGGCGCTCGGGACCACGCCCCCGCCGGGCGCCCCTCAGGTCGAACCGCGGGCGACGACCGTCAGCGCGGTTGACAGCATCGTGGCGGCGCGGTGTGACCGCGAGGCACGGTGCAACAATATCGGCGCCGACCGGCAATATGCGAGCCAGGAGGCCTGCGCCACCAGGATTCGAGCCGAATGGCGTGACGACCTCAACTTCGCCGAGTGCCCAGGCGGCATCGATTCCAAGGAGCTGACCGAGTGCCTGCAGGAAATCCGAAATGACGACTGCAACAATCCGTTCGACACCCTCGGCCGGATCGTCGCTTGCCGCTCGAGCGACCTCTGCCAAGCCACTCAATAGCTGCGCTTTCGCGCGCGGAGGCGAGCGGGGCACGCAGAGCGGTCATGGGATGTGAGGCTGCCAGTGCGACGGGGCGGACGCGGAGCCGGTCATCATGACCTTGATCGCCCCATCGTCATCGTCCGGGCTGTGCCACGCGGGCCGGTCTGTCGAGCCTGCTCTTGCACTCGAGCGCGGCGATCGAACAGGCCGCTGAGCGCATCGGAACGAGGATCTTGCGGATGAGCGGTATCGAAGGCTCCATCGACCCGCGAGGCTACGCGCGTGCCCCGCGGGTCGTACACTGCTCTCCGCGAACCGAAGGGCGCAGCGGCGTCATGGGCCTCGGGCGCGAGCCAGCGCCACGGCATGCCGCGAGCAGAAGCCGGTTCCCTTACGGTCGCTCTCGGCGAGCGTGTTCGAGAACCACATCACGCAGCGCGGGTCGTCGCAGTGGCCGAGGCCGTACGTATGTCCCAGCTCATGGATCGCCTCGGTGGCCGCTCGACGTTCGAAGAGCTGTTGCGCCTCGGTGCCAGCTCCGTCCGGATGGAGCCGCCGCAGCGAGAACACGGCGACCTGGCGAGCGGCGTCGGCCTGGCCGAAGACGAAGTTCAGGTCCGGGGCGTAGAGGTCCACGTCGCAGACGCCGAGCAGCCGTTCCCATTCCGGCCGGCGGGCGGGCGCCAGTTCATCGAGGATCGCGGTCGACAGGTGCTGCCGGCGGCGCGCGTTCCAGCCACGATCGGGGAGCGGCAGGGGCGACACCACGACCACCTCCGACCGAAATGCGCCCCCCAGCAGCGGTATCAGCCTGGCGATCGCCCCCGGCTCGACCGAACCCAACGGTGCGACCGCGATGACCGCCGAGGGCGGCGGCTCCGTCGCCCCGTCCTCGGTTGCGCGCAGAATGCCGAAGATCAAGATGACCCGTCCGGTGATGCTTCAGCCGGGCCCTCCCACCGCTCTCGCCCTCAGGAGAACATCCTTGTTGAACTGCCACATGATCTCGGCGTGCCCGTCGAACGCGATCCGCCCCACACGGTTCAGGTCCTCGATCAGCTCGAGCAGCCGCCCCTTTGCCTCGCTCACGAAGAGCGCGTCTTCAGGCTGATCGCCCAATTGTGCCTGCTCGCGGGCGCTGGCGGCGTCGAGCTCGCGCTGCACGGCATCGAGCTCTTCTGCGGCGCTTCGGCTCTTGAAGTACTTTCGGAGCGCCCCGTCCAGAGCGATAACGCCTGGGCGGAGCTGGCTCAAGTGGGCCGACAGCCCCGCGGCAGATCGACCGAGCGGTCCCGTGTGCAGCGGCACAGAGGACGGCCAGGTGGCCGCTGTCTCGCGCAGCGCCATTGGCACCGCGTTTCGCAATCGCCGCAGGAAGGCCTTCGCCCGGCCGATGGCGCTCCACTCCGCGGCGTCGGCGTCGCGCGCCTCTCCTTGCGAAATGGCTGGCCCGGGCGACGCGGATAGCTCCGCGACCGTCTGCTCGAGCGCGAGCGTCTTGTCTCGCGCCCAACCATTGTCAGCCAGCTCTGCCGAGAACCGCCGCGCGAGCTCCATGTGTACGCGCCCCTGTTCGACAAGGCCGTGCCGTGGCTCTTTGCGACCCTTCTCTACCAGCCGAACTTCTACCGCCATGCGCATGAACCTGGGACGCCGAGGACCGAGGCGCAAGTTCGTCGCGCCGTCGCACGCGCACGCACTGGCGCACGCGCTGCACCGAGCATTGAAGAAGAAGAACAGCGCTGTGCTCGCTCCTCCGCAATGGGTGCGGTGCACCCGGCGTGGCGTGCCCTTTGCCTCACTCGACCGCGGTGATCCATGGGAAACGAGACGAAAAAACCGGTCGTCCTCATCACGGGCAGTAGCGGGCTCATCGGATCCAAGCTCGTCGAGGCATTCGCCTCCGACTACGCCGTCCTTGGCATGGATCAGAAGACCCCGACCCAAGTCCCGGCCGGGACCCGGTTCCTTGAATGCGACCTGACAGACCGGGGGAGCGTGCAGGAGTCGCTCAGCGCCGTGCGAGAGCGAGAAGGGAGCGAGCTCGCCAGTGTCCTCCATCTCGCGGCGTACTACGACTTCGCTGGCGAGCCGAGCCCGCTGTACCACGACCTCACGCTCGGGGGAACCGAGCACCTTCTCGATGCTCTCCGGGACTTTCGGGTCGAGCAGCTCGTCTTCTCGGGCAGCCTCCTCGTGATGAAGCCGGCGGAAGAGGGAGAGCGAATCGAAGAATCATCGGCCACAGAAGCATCGTGGGACTATCCCCGCTCGAAGCTCGAGGCGGAAGAGCTCATTCGTGAGCAGCATCGAGACATTCCCGCGGTGCTGCTGCGCATCGCCGGCGTCTACACGGAAGACTGCGAGTCGATTCCGATCGCCCAGCAGATTCGACGCATCTACGAGAAGAGCTTCGAGAGCTACTTCTTCCCGGGGGATCCGTCCCACGGCCAGGCCTTCGTGCACATGGATGATCTCGTGGCGTGCTTCCGCAGGGTGGTCCAGCTTCGCGACCAGCTCGCTCGCGACGAGGTGTTCCTGATCGCCGAGCCGGACGTCATGAGCTACGCGGAGCTGCAGGACGTGTTGGGGGCGCTGATCCACGGCAAGGAGTGGCCCACCATCGTCGTCCCGAAGCCGATTGCCAAGGCCGGTGCATGGGTCCAGGTCAAGCTCAAGGGCGGCAAGGGCGCATTCATCAAGCCGTGGATGATCGATCTCGCGGATGCTCAGTACGCCGTCGATATCAAGCATGCTCAGGGCCGGCTCGGCTGGAATCCCGTGCGGAGACTGCGCGACACGCTGGGCGAGATGGTTCGCAGGCTGAAGGACGACCCGACGGGCTGGTATGCGAAAAACAAGCTCCCGTTCCCCGAGGGGAAGGCGAGCGCCGCATGACGCCTCGCACCCACCTCGCCTCCGATCCGACGAGCCTGAACGTCCCCGCGCCGCCGTGGCATTACAACCCGTCCTCCTGGGGGCAGCGCGTGCCGATCTGTCTCCTCGCGGCCGTGGGCTTCGTCCTCTCGTCGTACATGGCGCTCTACCAATGGCGCCTCATCTCGAGCGTGTGGGATCCGTTCTTCGGTGAACAGACGCTGCGCGTGCTCGATTCGGACGTGTCCCACCAGATGCGTCGCTGGTTCGGTGTCCCCGACGCCGCGCTCGGCGCGATCGCCTATCTGGGCGACGCGATATTCGGTCTAGCGGGCTGCACGCGTCGGTGGCAGTACCGGCCGTGGCTGGTCGTGCTCTTCGGGCTCGACGTCATCCCGCTCGGCGCGGTCAGCGTCGTCCTCGTCGTGCTCCAAGGGACGGTCGTTGGAGCGTGGTGCTCGCTCTGTATCGCCACGGCCATCGTCTCGCTGGTACTCATCCTCCTCGCGTACGACGAGGTCTGGTCCAGTCTCTCCTATCTCGTGAGGGTCTGGCGTCACACGCACCAGCGTCGCGCCGTCTCCCGCACGTTCTGGGGGCGTCCGTCGCCTGGGGGGGACGACGCGGCGCTGATCGGCGGGAGGGCATGATGTGGGCGCGCGTCGTCGAGGTGATGCTCGCGTGCTGGCTGGCGGTGAGCCCCTTCATCTTTCGTCACGGAGGCCGAACAGAGCTGTGGGTCAGCGATCTCGGGTGCGCCGCGATCGTGATGACCCTCGCGCTCGCCTCGTTCTGGCGTCCGATGCGCTACGCGCATGGTGGAATCGCCGTGGTCGCCATCTGGCTCGTGGCGTTCGGCTACTTCCGGTGCGGCTCTCCGCCGCCCGCCGCCGCTCAGAATGACATCCTGACGGGGCTACTGCTCCTCATGTTTGCGATCGTCCCGAACGACGCGTCTCAACCGCCGACCCCGTGGAGGCGCGCGAGGGAAAGGGCCATCGCTGGAGATCTCGGCGCGGCGTCGATTCAGCGGCCTGCTTCCGATTCGTGAGTCCCTCGATCCGGTCCCCAACCGTCAAGCCGCGTGGTGCGTGCGCCCGGGCGAGCTCGGCCACACCGAGCAGCCGAGCGTGACCCTCGCATCCTTCGCCGAGACCTCGAGCGCGCCGCGGACCGTTCCGGCCGAGTCGTGGCTACGCGCCGCTCCGCTTCTCCGGGATGTGGTCCTCGCCGCCCGGCGTCCGCTCTCTTCGTGCCTGCGGCTCCTCCAGCTCGGGCCGCTGGTGCTCGGGGCCTTCGCGGGGCACGGCCTCGCCACCGTGCGTGCCGCCCAAGTGAGCGCCGCCGGCATAGCGCGCCGCGCTCTCGGCCGAGCTCGTTCCGCCGGCGTCCCGCTCGGCCGTCCTGCGCATCGTGCGCTCGTCGGCGTGCTCTGGGGGCCTGCGCCGCGGGGGTGCGATCTCGGGTCGAACGCGATCGCGCAGGCTCCGGACACCGCGGAGCACGCGTGAACGTCGGATCCACCGCAACCCGGCGAGGCGCCGGACGATACGATCGACCCGCTCCTTGGCCCACGTCAGGGTCTTCTTGGCCGTCTCCATGAGCTCAGCTTGCGTCGGGCGATCCGGCACCGGGAGTGTGCGGCGCCGCGTTCCCACGCGGGGCCCCACCAGCGCGCGTCCGATGTCGGCCCCGGTTGCCTGAGAGGGATGAGCCGGAGCGCCATTGCACCGACCCGTCAAGCGGCCTCTTGCGCGTTACGCGATGTCGGCCTCGCGGCGCGCTCCAAAAGGGCCCGGACCTCCTCATCCGTGGTCTGCGAGAAGTCCTGGTACCAGAGCCCGACGGCCACGAAGGGCTCCGGCGTGACGGCGCAGACGACCTCGTCCGCCTCCCCCTGAAGGGCCTCGCATGTCGGGGGGGCCGCGACGGGGACGGCCACGACGATTCGAGCGGGCGACAGGCGCCGCAGAGCCTTCACTGCCGCCCGCATGGTCGCGCCCGTCGCCAGGCCGTCGTCCACGAGGATGACCACGCGACCGCGGATGTCGAGCGGAGGCCGGCCGCCGCGATATTCGCGCTCGCGACGTTCCAGCTCCTCCCGCTCCAGCAGCTCGGCGTCGGCGATCTCCCTTTCCGTGAACCCGAGCGCGTCGACGACATCCTCGTTGAGCACGCGCACGCCGCCCGAAGCGATCGCCCCCATCGCAAGCTCTTCCTGCCCGGGAACGCCGAGCTTGCGCACGACGAAGACGTCGCACGGCGCCCCCAACCGGCGGGCAACCTCGAACGCCACCGGGACGCCTCCCCGCGGTAACCCCAGCACCACAACGTCCGCTCGACGGGCGTAGTGGTCGAGTTGCGCTCCAAGGCGCTCGCCTGCATCCGAACGGTCATGGAAACGGTCATGGAACAACATGAGCCCTCCTGCCAGGCTGCGGGGACGGACCTCTTGTCCGCTCGAAATTTGTTCGCTCGAAATGTACGGGAGGGTTCTCGAAAGCGTCAGTCCCCTACCAGCAGATAGTAGAATCGTAGTGGATTCAAGAGCCCAGGAACGACGGCATACGGATGAGCAGCCGAACGGGGCCCGGTGGACTCTCGATGCGCCGCCCCATTGCCATGGGGAAATTCGACCCAACGAAAAGCACTGCGAAAAACAACGGAGGCGCGACATGCTCTGTAGCCAGCTGATGAAGAGTGAGCCCGTTTGCGTGCTGCCAGACACCACCGTGCAGACGGCGGCGCAGCGCATGGGCGACGAGAACATCGGATTTCTCCCCGTCTGCGACGTCTCGGGCAAGGCGCTCGGTGCGCTGACGGACCGGGATATTGCCATCCGCGTCGTGGCGAAGGCTCTCCCCGCCACGATCCGGGTCGCCGACGTGATGACGTGCGAGGTGGTCGCTTGCGGGGCGGACGAGGACATCCAGCAGGCGGAGGAGCGGATGCGGCAGGCCCAGAAGTCGCGCATCATGTGCACCGACGCGCAGGGACGCCTGGTCGGCGTGATCAGCCTCTCCGACATCGCCAGGAGCGAGCCCGATGACAGGGCCGCGGGATTGCTGCGCGCGACGGCCATGCGGGAAGCCCCAGCGGCGCCCGGGGCCGAGCCGGCGCGCGAAGCGAGGCCGATCGACGTGAAGTCCGAGCGCGTCTTCCGGCGGATCGAGCAGAGCGGGGCGCTGCCGAAGGATCTGCGCGCCCCGGAGGCGGTCGGCGCCGTGCTGTGCGTGCTGTCGCTGCGGGTGAGCGGCGGCGAGGCGCGGGACATGGCGGGCGCCCTGCCGCCGACGCTCAGGGAGATCGTCGAGCCGTGCGCGCTGCACCGGGCCGAGCTGCCGGACACCTTCGGCCGCGGCGAGTTCGTGCAGGTGTTGGCGCAGCACCTCCAGACGTCGAGCGAGCAGGCCGAAGCGCTGGCGCGCGCCGTCTTCGCCGCCGTCGAGGCGGAGATGCCGATGGACGAGGTGACGGCAGTCGAGGTGCAGCTCCCGGGCGATCTGAAGGATCTCTGGGGTCGCCACCGCCGGGCAGCCTGACGCTCGCTCGAATCGGCGCTTCGAGGCAGGGGGGCATCGGATCCACGATCATTGCACCTGAAACTCAGGCCGCTCCACGCCGGGCGCATGCGCGCGGCGCGGCAGCTCGACGGTGAACGTCGAGCCCCGGTCCGGCGCGCTCTCGACCCGGATGGTGCCGCCGAACGCGTCGAGGATCTGCTTCACGATCCACAGCCCGAGCCCGAACCCCCCGTAATGGCGCTCGGACACGGCGCGCTCGAAGCGCCCGAAGATGCGGGCCTGCTGTTCCGGCGCGATGCCGATCCCCTGGTCGCGCACCACGATCCGCGCCGCGTCGGCGCCTTCCTCCACGATCAGCTCGATGGGCTTGCCGGCTCCATACTTGATGGCGTTCGAGAGCAGGTTGCTGAGGATCTGATCGACGCGGGTCCGGTCCCACCATCCGGCGACCGGCTGGCCGGCCTTGACGCGCAGCTCGCAGCCGGCCCGGGTGAGCTGCTCGCGGAACCGGAGCGCCGTGT
Organism: Sorangium sp. So ce302; assembly: GCF_051530145.1. Classification (GTDB taxonomy): domain Bacteria; phylum Myxococcota_A; class Polyangia; order Polyangiales; family Polyangiaceae; genus Sorangium; species Sorangium cellulosum_B. The sequence continues at coordinate 12,970,347 of NZ_CP150326.1, forward strand.
CCCGCGCCGCGGCCGCGACATCCACCTGCTCGTGGCGAAGCTGGACCTTGCCCGCGGTGATGCGCGAGACGTCGAGCAGATCGTCCACGAGCCGCTTCAGCCGCTCCACCTGCCGCGCGACCACGTCCATCTTGTCCAGCAGCCGCTCGGGCGGCAGGGGCGCCGCGTCGCCGCGCAGCGCCCGCTGCACGCTGCCGACCTGCAGCTCGAGCGGGGTGAGCGGCGTGCTGAGCTCGTGGGAGGCGATGGAGAGGAACTCGTCGCGCAGCCGCACCGCGTCGAGCGCCTCGTGGTACAGCCGCGTCCTGTCAGCCTCGGCCTCGCGGGTCTCGGTCACGTCGATGCCCGTGCCGATGATGAACTCCACCTCCCCGTCCTCGTCGTACAGGAACGCATGCGCCCAGACGACGCGGCGCTTGCTGCCGTCCTTCGCGATCCAGTCGTTCTCGTGGTACGGCAGCGGCTCGCCCCTCTTGCTCTTCGCGAACGTCGCCAGCAGGCTCGCCTTCTGCTCCGTCGCGAGATACAGGTCCCAGAACACGTGGCCGCGCACCTCGTCGAAGCAGAGGCCGGTGAGCTTTTCGCAGGCCCGATTGAAGCGCACCACCCGGCCCTCCCGGTCGAGGACGACGATCAACGCGGCCACCGTATTGAGCACCGCGGCGCTGAAGTCCCGCTCGTGCCGGAGCGCCTCCTCCACCTGGCGCAGCCGGAGCAGCGCCCGATCGGCCTCGACGCGCGCCGCCTGCGCGCGGGCGTACCACGCGCGGAACTCCAAGGCTGCGAGCACGGCGACGGTGATCCGCAGCGCTTGTAGAACCATGCTCCCCCCGGGCTGGCCACGCGGCCGCGCCGCCCCTGAGGATCTCGGGCCCTCCCGCAGGGTAGGTTAGCATAGGTCGATCCGACGGACGCGCGGTGCGCCGGACCCCTCGAGCGCCCAGCACGTCCCGCCGTCGCGGCAGTTCGAGATCTCCCAGCGATTCCGATCGGCGGATTCGGGCGGCCGGGCACGAGACCCTCGGCGCATTCCCAGGGTGCGGCGATGACGAGGGCGATCTCGGGGAATGCCCGCCCGACTCCAGCGCGCAGCAGGCGGAAGGGGCCCAGTCGCTCCAGCAGAGCTGCGCCGCCTGTCGCACCACGACCAAGACCGGCGATGCGCGCGGCGGCGCACTCGAAGGCATCAACGTTGACGACCTCGACCATGTGCGCGGTGGCAAGGCCGAGATCTACGCGGTGGTCCCGGAGGGCGCGATGCCTCCGGGCGGAAAGCTCCAGGACGCGACGATCGCGTCCATCCGGGTCGACCTCGATTGCGGCGCGCAGGTGCGTTTGGGCGGGGTGACTGAACTCGGGGCAAAAGGAGCTCACGGGCGAGGAGGGCACCGTCGCCCAGACGCTGCGGTTCCCCGAGTAGCTGGAATCCTCGATGCTCGTCTCCGCCTGTCTGGCGGGGAGCACGATGGACGGCCTTGCGTGGGTTTCAGATTTCGTTGAAGTATATGGATGGGAATGGACACGCAGTTGAGCAGCGACGAGTCGGACCCCTCCGGGCAAGCTGCCATGAAGAACTTCGTGATGCACCTCATGTGCCTGATGGAGATCGCGTCATTCTGTGCTTTCCCTAAACTCAGGGCGAAAGCGACTGGCGCGCCGACCCGCGTGCACGTCCTCCATCGTCTGGACGCCTATCTGCCGATTGCACGGGAACACGATACGAGAGAGCCTGGGCCGCAACCTAAAAAGACGATGTCGTGGGTACATGCCGTGAGGCTTCGCGAGCTCTTCAGCGAATGGACACCGTCCCTCGACGTTCCGCCCGAGATCGCGGAGGAGTCACGGCGCTTCCTCGCTGGGCTCGGCTTCCCCGACCCGCGGGACGAAATCTGGGATACGTGGGATGGATCAGACGAAGCGGCAGGACCGATCCCCACGGGCGGTCAATCCACGGCCCCCACGGGCGGCGATCATCGATGAGACCTGAGATCGCCGTGCACGAGGCGGTCCTTGGGTCCAGCCTGTTCATGACCAAGGATCCAGGAGAATGGCAGTCCTACCTCGAGTTCGAAGTGCTCATCGCCGAATTCCGGGAACTACCACCGCGTGGTCCACCCACGCTCAACCGGATTTGGCATGCGGCTCGCACGCTCGGAAGCCATGCAAATCGGTCGGCTCATTTCCGCGGTTGCTTCGCTCCCGTGGCTCGCTCTCTGTGTCGCCTCATGCTGGATGCCACCATCGGAGGCGATTCCGGAGACCGAACGCACTGCGGACGAGCCGGAAGCTGCCGTGATGGCGCGATCGGAGGAAGGCGTCACGAGCGTTCCAGATGCGGACGAGATGATGGACGGCGAGGCTATGGACGAATCCGTGGGAGAATCGGCGGATGCAATCGGTAGTCTCAAAATCATCCGCTGCAAGAAAGCCGACCGTGGCATTCCATGCATGAAGCAGTGTGCAAACGCTGGGATCTCGTGTGCGTCGAAGCGACCTCATCCCGAAGACCGCGACGTCGGATACGGAGAGCTCGGGCAGTGCAGAACGTTAGGCGCTGTCGGCAGTTGTTGGTATTACTACCCCAATGGCCAGTTTTGTGTCTTCGTCCTGTGGAGGTCGTTTTGTCGCATTGATAACGACTGATGGCGAAGGTTATTGACCGGGATCACCCAAGCCGCGAAGAGCTTCTTGCGCGGCTCGTTCCCAATCCGAGCCGAACAGACTCTCCATGCACTGGATCGATAGATTGTATAGCTCCGGCGGCCGCTTTCCTCCGGCCAGCGCTGCGGAGCCCACCGTGTGAAGCCGGCGTATCCGCTCGACGTCCTCCACGGTGATGGTTGTGGGGCCCTGAATGCGCCCGGCTACATGCTCCATCATCGCCCACTCGGCGGCGCCCATAGTGTTCTCCCACGCGCATGAATCAACCCCAAGATCGGCGTCGCCGCGCTTCAGCGCACAGGCAAGAAGATAGGTATAGCCAAGGGCGTAGACCTGGGCATAGACCGCCCATGCGAGCTCTTCTTCCAGGTCTTCTTCCGCGTCGGTCCGCTCCTCGTCGGTCATGGCATGGACTGTACTTCCGTTCCTAGGGGCTGTCAGCGGGGGGAGCCGGGACCACGTCGCCAGGCGCCCCCGTGAACGCAGCCAGCGGTGAGGGCGTGAGGTCAGCTCGCGTCGCCCCCCCCCGTGGCCTTGAGGCGCGTGCCGGCTGCTGCTCCGCGGCCCCTCAGGCGAGCGGCCACAGGGCGCAGAACGGCCGCGGACACGCCGAGCCGCTCGCTGAGCGCGAGCTCGACCAGGCGGACGGCGGCGCACCCAGCACCGGGTCGGCCCACGCTACATGACGCCCGAGCAGGGCGACCTCGGCGCGGCCCCCTTCGCTCCAGCGTGGGCGCGGCGTGAGATGCGCGCCGGCGTCCGCCTGGTCGAGCTCCGGGGCCGCGGCATCGAGGTCGCGAGCGCGAGCCCCCTGGAGCTGTACGTCAACTGCGTAGGATCTCGAGTGGGCCGAGAGCAACGCCCTACTCGGCCGGATCGCCGAGGACGACGCGCTCGGCAAGGACCTTGTCGCCATCACGGGTCCTGAGTTCTTGGCCGAGGTGCGCGCCGCCCATGAGGCCTATGGCGAGGTCCTGGGGATCACGAAGGCGCACGAGACACCGGCGGAGGTGGCGGCCCTGCGCGAGCCGCTCCGGGAGCTCGTGAGCGCGATCGGCGATTACCTGCTTCAGGTCGTCGCCGCCGTCGATCGCGAGAGGCCGGAGACGATCCAGTCGGCGCGCGCGGCGCTCGCCCCGCTGGACCGCCTGCGCCAGGCCGCCGCCCGGCGGGCGGCCGGCAAGAGCGGCAAGGGCGAGCCCGCCGAGAACGACGACGAGGAGGCGCTCCCCGAGATCGAGCCCGACGCGCCGGTCCCGGACGTGCCGCAGTAGCCGCCCCGTTCGAACGGAGCCGGCGGCGCCGCTCGCTCTTGCTCGTGGCCGCCGCAGCAGCGCTCGCAGGGTGAAGGCCGGTCGAGCCCTGGTGCATCGATCCCGATGCTGGCGCCGCCAGGGCCCGCCGCCCTTCCTGCCCTTCCCGCCGCACTCTCCGGGTCCACCAGCTCAGCGCCACCCGGGTTGCGGCCTTGGACGACCTCGGATCCCTTCGGCTCGTTCAGGATCACCGACGCGGAGGACCGGCTCCTGGTCGGCTCAGCCGGGATGAGGGGCTCGGCCGACCCGGACGCCTCGAATTTGCACAAGGTTGCCGCCTCGGCCGACCCCGGGCGCCTTCAATTTGTACAAGGTTGGCGCCTCCGACCGACCCTGGGCGCCTCAATTTGTACAAGGTTGGCGCCTCGGCCGACCCTGGGCGCCTCAATTTGTACAAGGTTGCCGCCTCGGCCGACCCTGCCTCCTTCAGGGCGTGCGCTGTTCTAGCCGCTCGGATCGAGCTGCACGCCGACGGTCCACGCGGCGCCGCCCACGTCGTCCTTCACGGTGATGCGCCCCGTCGCGGCGTCGAGCTCGAGCGCCGGGTCTCCGCCGTTCGGGGTCGTGTTCCCGTCGTGGACGCGGACGACCTTGTCTCCCTCCACCGTGCACTCGGAGACGCCGGTCGTGCCCGCGCCGTAGAGCATGCGGCCGGCGCACGCGAGGCGCGTGAGGCACTTGCCGCCGCGCGGGAGCGGCGAGACGAGCAGCGCGCACCTCTGGCCCACCTTCACCGGGCTCGGTCCCGTGGACTCGGTGACGCGCGCGGACCGGCGCAGCGCTTTCCGGGTCGCGTCGAGGAGCGCCTCCCCCGCGACGGGCAGGCTCTGGTAAGCCAGCGTGAACTCGACGCGGTACGCGGGCGCCGAGTCGCGCCAGACGGCGCCGGCCTTGCGGATGCTGTCGAGCGAGACCTCGGCCCGCTCCCCGGCGCGCGAGCCCTTGTCCTGGTACGAGAGGGCATAAACATAGGTGCCAGGCTCAGGACCGGAGTCCTCCTCCACGCCGCTGCTGAACATCGACATGCCGTTCAGCGGATCGCTCGACCGGTAGATCGGCTTGCCGCCGCAGAGGACCCGGAGCGCGGGCACGCGGATGTCGTCGCCCGAGCTCGCGAGCTCCGCCTCGACGGTGCACGCCGCGCCGGCCGCGAGGGGGAGCCCCGTGGCGCGCGTGACGGCCGCCCTCCAGGTCGCGGTCGCGGTCCGCGCCGGCGCCTCGCGCGCCGGCGCCGCCGGCTCCGGCGGCGCCTGCGCTGGCTCGGGGACCGGCGCCGGCAGCTCCGGGAGGGGAGGGGCAGGCGGAGGCAGGGCCGGCTGCTGGACGATCGCCATCGTCTCGCGCGCGGGCCGCGCCAGCAGGTAGCTCGCGATCATCGCGCAGAGCCCCACGCCCGCCATCGTCACCAGGAGCGGCACCGCCGACGACCGCTTCGGCCGGCCGCGCACCGCGGCGAGCTCCCGGCCGAGCTGGTCGAGCACGCGGCGGGCCTCCGCCATCTGGCGCTCGATCTGCTCGACCCGCGCGGCCCGATCGTCGTCGCGGTGCTCCTCGAGCTCCTTCCTGGCCGCCGCGAGCTGCTCCTCGAGGCTGTCCACACGCCCCCGCAGCGCGTCTCGTTCGTCGCGGTATTGCATTGCTCGACGATACCACCGACCAGCTCGCCAGCGACGCCAGGCGCCGGCGGCGCGCCGGTCGTCGGAGCGCGTCGAAGCGCGTCGACACACACGCCGCGTGTGGGGCGGCCATGTCCGCAGTCTGACGCTACGCTCCGGATTCCACGGCAGGACACGAGACTTCTCGCCCGGGCCGGCGGCGCAGCGTATACGATGTAGCCGGTCCGCAGCGGCCGTGGGAAAGGCGGTCAGGTTGTGGAGCAGGAGGCCGTCGGGAATGGGTCAGGGTCGCCAGGGCAGTTCGGTACCGTTGCCGGAGCAGTGGGGCGAGCTGCCTGGCGCGGCGGAGCGGAAGGCCAGGGGAAAGGCCGGCGTCTCCGGCCCTGATCCGCGCCGGTCCGAGGGCGCGCACGCGGCGGCCCGCCCTCCCACCCTCGGCGTCGTCGCCCCGTTTCTCTCCGGCGCGTTCTGGGGCCCTGTCCTGCTCGGCATCCATGAGTCGGCCCAGCGGCGCGGGATCCGCACGCTGGTGCTGCGCGGCACGCCATCCGAGGTCCTGGCCCCCTCGCTCGCCAGAGAGCAGGTGGACGGGTGGCTCGTCATCATCGAGTTCGGCGGCCTCGAGGCGCTCGCCGATGCGGGGGTCCCGTTCATCACGCTCGGCGCCCGCCCCGCCGGCTTTCGCTGTCCCGCGGTGGTCCCGGACAACCACGGCGGCATCCGGAACGCGGTGCTCCACCTGATCGAGCACGGGCACCGGCGCATCGCGTTCGTCGGCAACTTCGCCGCATACGACGTGCGCGAGCGCCGCGACGCCTACATCAGCACGCTCGCCGAGGCCGGGATCCCCTTCGACCCCGATCTGGTCATCCCGTGCGACAACAACATGTACAGCGGAGGCCGGGCCGCCGCGCCGCTGCTCCTCGCGCAGCTGCCCGCGTGCACGGCGGCGGTCTTCGGGACCGACAAGAACGCGCTCGGGACGATGTCCGAGCTGAAGGCGGCGGGCGTCCGTATCCCCGAGGATTTCGCGATCATCGGCTTCGACGATGTCGTGGAGGCGCAGAGCGCCGACCCGCCGCTGACCACGGTGCGCCAGCGGTTCGAGATGATGGGGAGCGCGGCGTGCGAGCTGCTCGCGTCGATGATCGCCGGCGAGCCCTTCCCGCCCGAGGGCGTGCGCACGGCCAACGCGCTCGTCCTGCGGAGCTCGTGTGGCTGCAATGTGGTCCAGAACTTCCTCGACACGGAGGACGCGGCGTCCGAGGAGGACGCCGGCGACACCCTGGCCCGGCAGATGGTCGAGCAGCTGCTCCTGCCGCGCCCGCTCCCGCCGGATACCCCGCCGGCCGCGGTCTGGCCGGCGGTCACGCGGGTGGTCGACATGTATTTCGCGGCGCTCCGGGGCACCGCGCCCGCCCCGGCGGCCGAGCTCGAGCGAGCCTACCGCCAGGCCGTCGCCATCACGCCCGATCTGGGGGCCCTGCTGTCGACGGCCCGCCTGATGGATCAGCTCCCGGAGCGGCGCCGCATGTCCCTGGACGCCGCGGCCAGGCGGCGGGTCCAGGACTTCGTGGAGCTGGCGCGCCTCGCGTGCGCGCGGGCGCGGCTCGACGCCGAGACCCGCTCCGTCCACCAGCTCGGGGTGCTCGCGAGGACCAACTACGACGTGAGCTTCGCCCTGCTCGGCGGCACCCAGCAGGAGTACCGGTCGCTCTCGTGGCTCGAGACGACCACGATGGTCTGGGGTTGCCTCGCGTTGTGGGATGACCCGGCGGAGCGCGCGGGCCTCGTCGTCGCCGGCGCCTACAGCCGCGACGGCAGCCCGGTCCCCCCGAAAGGGAGCCGCCATCCGCTGGAGGCGTTCCCGCCGGCGGAGATGCTGCCGCCCTCGGCCGCGGACGGCACGTACATGGTGCTGCTCCTGCCGATACGCTCCGTGGAGCGCGACTGGGGGATCCTCGTGCTCATCGGCCCGGCCGTCGTCGCGATGACCGGGGACGAGGGCACGGTCGCGATCTGGGGGACGCTGCTCGGGGCGGCCCTCGAGCGCGACGCGCTGCTGGCGTCGCTGTCGGCGCGGCACGCCGACCTGCAGCAGGCGTTCGCGAGCGAGCGCGCGCTGTCGCAGACGGTGCGGGAGCTGGGCTGCCCGATCATCCCGCTCCTCTCCGGCGTGCTGCTCGTGCCGCTGATCGGGATGCTCGACGGCGGCCGCGCCCAGCAGGTGCTCGAGAAGGTGGCCGAGGGGGTGAGCCGGCACGAGGCGCTGTCCGTGCTGCTCGATCTCACGGGCGTTCCGTTCGTGGACATCCAGGTCGCCCATTTCCTGGGCATGACCAGCCGCGCGGCTGCCCTGCTCGGCGCGCGGGTCTACCTGGTCGGCGTGCGCCCCGAGATGGCGGAGAGCCTCGTCGACGTCGATCTCGGCGAGCTGGCCACGTTCTCCTCGCTCGCGATGGCGCTCCTCGAGCTCGCGCCGGCGGCGGGGGGCGCGCACAGGGCGAGGTGATGGGCGCGCCGGGGCACTGTCGCTTTCCTCACCTCCGGCCCGAAATCGATTAAGGATGGCGCTGGCCACGGAAGTGGCGAGGCTCGGCCGGACGTGGGCGAGCAGGGCGGGAGGGAGCGCGAGGATGGGTCAGGGGCGCCGGGACAGCGGCATCGTGGTGCCGGAGCAGTGGGGCGAGCTTTCCGGCGCACCGGGGCAGGCGGCGGGCTCGGGGCGCAGCACCGGCTCTTCTTTCCCACCGGGGCGCCGCTCATCTTTCCCACCGGGGCGCCGCTCTTCTCTGCCTCCGGCGCGCCGCACCGACGCCCCGCCGCTCCATGTCCCGGCAGCCGGCGCCGCGGCCCGCCCTCGCACCCTCGGGGTGATCTCCCCCTTTCTCGACGGCTCGTTCTGGAACCCTGTCCTGCTCGGCATCCATGACTCGGCCCAGCAGCGCGGGTTTCGCACGCTGGTGCTGCGCGGTACGCCGTTCGAGGTCCACGCGCCGTCGCTCGCCGGGGAGCAGGTGGATGGGTGGCTCGTCCTGATCGAGCTGCATGGCATCGAGGCGCTCGCGCGCGGCCGGGTCCCGTTCATCACCGTCGGCACGCGCGCCGCCGATGTCGCCTGTCCAGCCGTGATCCCGGACAACCACGGCGGGATGCGGAGCGCGGTGCGCCACCTGATCGAGCACGGGCACCGGCGCATCGCGTTCGTCGGCTACTTCGACGCGTACGACGTGCGCGAGCGCTTCGCGTCCTACAAGGACACGCTCGCCGAGGCGGGCATCCCCTTCGACCCCGATCTGGTCATCCGGAGCGACAACAACTGGTACAGCGGCGGCCAGGGCGCCGCGCCGGCGCTCCTCGCGCAGCTGCCCGGGTGCACGGCGGCGGTCTTCGGGACCGACAAGAACGCGCTCGGGATGATGCCCCTGCTGAAGGCGGCGGGCGTCCGCATCCCCGAGGATCTCGCCATCATCGGCTTCGACGACATCGCGGACGCGGAGGGCGCCGATCCGCCGCTGACCACGGTGCGCCAGCGGTTCGAGATGATGGGGAGCGCCGCGTGCGATCTCCTTGCGTCGATGATCGCCGGCGAGGCCTTCCCGGCCGAGGGCGTGCGCACGGCCAACTCCCTCGCCGTGCGGAGCTCGTGCGGGTGCAACACGATCCAGGAGTTCCTCGACAGGGAGGACGCGGTGCCCGAGGAGGACGCCGGCGGCGCCCTGGCCCGGCAGATGGTCGAGCTCCTGCTCCTGCCCCAGCCGCTCCCGCCCGGCGTCCCGCCGACCGAGGTATGGCCGGCGGTCACGTCGTTGATCGACGGCTATTTCGCGGCGCTTCGGGGCGCCGCGCTGCCTTCGGCGACCGAGCTCGGGGGCGCCTGCCGGCAGGCGGTCGACATCACGATGGATGTGGGGACGTTGCTGGCGACGATCCGCCTGCTGGGCCAGTTTCACGAGCGGCGCGGCGCGTCCCTGGACGACACGGCCAGGCGGCGGGTGGACGCGTTCCTGGAGCTCGTGCGCCTCGCGATCGCGCGGGCCCGGCTCGAGGCCGAGAGCCAGTATGTCCGCCAGCTCGGGGTGCTCGCGAGGACGAATTACGATGTGAGCTTTGCCCTGCTCGGCGGCACCCAGCAGGCGACGCGGTCGCTCTCGTGGCTCGAGACGACCACGGTGGTCTGGGGCTGCCTCGCGCTGTGGGATGACCCGCAGGCGCGCTCCCGCCTCGTCGTCGCCGGCGCCTACAGCCGCGACGGCAGCCCGACCCCGCCGATCGGCCGCCGCTGTCGGCCGGAGGCGTTTCTGCCGGCGGCGACGCTGCCGCCGTCGGCCGAGGACGGCACGCACATGGTGCTGCTCTTGCCGATACGCTCTGCCCGGCGCGACTGGGGGATCCTGGTGCTCGTCGGCCCGACCCTCGTTGCCATGGCCGGAGACGAGGGGACGGTCGCGATCTGGGGGACGCTGCTCGGTGCGGCCCTGGAGCGCGACGCGCTGGTGGAGTCGCTGTCGTCGCAGCACGCCGACCTTCAGAAGGCGTACGAGATCGAGCGCGCGCTCTCGGAGACGGTGCGCGAGCTGGGCTGTCCGCTCATCCCGCTCCTGCCCGGCGTGCTGCTCGTGCCGCTGATCGGGATGATCGACGGTGGCCGTGCCAGGCAGGTGCTCGAGAAGGTGTCTGAGGGGGTGAGCCGGCACAGGGCATCTTCCGTGCTGCTCGATCTCACGGGCGTGCCGTTCGTGGACGCCCGGGTCGCCGAGACGGTGGGCATGACCAGCCGCGCGTCCGCGCTGCTCGGGGCGCGGGTCTATCTGGTCGGCGTGCGCCCCGAGATCGCGATGAGCCTGGTCGGCGTCGACCTCGGCGTCCTGAGCACGTTCTCCTCGCTGTCGGCGGCGCTCCACGAGCTCGCGCCGGCGGGGCGGCGCGCGCGCAAGGCGAGGCGCGGGGCGCGGTGAGCCGCGACGAGGCTGCCTCGTAGGCACGGGCGCCTGTCGTTCGCGCCGGTGTGGAAGAAGTGGCGCGCGGCGAGGCGCCTTGACCTGCCGAGACGCGGCTGGCGTAGAATCGGTCCATGCTCGCCGTGCATTGCCCGCGCTGCGGGCGACCCGCGCCTGTGTCCCTCGCCAGCCCGGATCTCATGGCCTGCGCGGCGTGCCAGTACCGCGGCCCGCTGCCCGGGGAGGCGGCGCAGGGCCTGCGCGCCGCGGCGCACGTGGTCTTCCAGACCGACGTGCGCCGCCGCCAGCTCTCGGAGGCGCTGCGGCGGAGGCTGGTCACGGCGTCCCAGCGGCACGCGCGGCTGCTTGTCGTGTTCGCGCTCGCGTCGGTGCCGATCACCCTGCTCGGCGCGCTCATCGTGCTGGGGGTCTGGGTCAGCCCCGACACCGAGGGGAACGTCATCACCGGCGGCATGACGGTGGCGGCGTGGCTCGGCACCGTCGGGACCGGCGCGGCCGTGCTCGCGGTCATGCGCAGCAGGCAGCGGCGGCTCGAGGAGGCGTGCGCCGCGCGCCCCCCGGCGGCCCCGGGCGAGCCGGCGGCGTGCCACGTGTGCGGCGCGCCGCTCGGCGCGGGTGACGGCGCGATCGCGCGGTGCGGCTTCTGCGCCGCCGACAACCTGGTCGCCGCGGCCGTCCTCGAGCGGGTGCGCGCGCGCCAGGTCGTGATCCTGCGGTCGTTCGAGCAGGCCGTGAGCGCCGAGCTCGCCTCGTTCGGCCGGGCGACGTCCGGCGCCGCCGCGGTCGTCGTGGCGACCGCGCTCGCGGTCCCGGTCGCCTCGTTCGTCCTCGCCGTCGCCGTCACCCTGGTGGGCGAATCGAGGCGGTCGCCGGTGGACGCCGCCGTGACGTACGCGGTCGTCGGCACGCCGCTCGGGCAGTGCATCGGAAAGATCATGCCGGGAAAGGGCGGCGGCACGGCGGTGCGGTTCGGCGGGTTCCGGCGCGCGGAGCTGCCCGAGGAGCAGGCGATCGCGCCGGGAGCGCCGATCGAGGCCGTGTCGCCCGGGTCCCTCGTCGGCCGCTCCGTGACGGCGAAGCAGGGGGAAGGCGTCGTTCAGGGGGTGTTCTCGTCGCCGCTCACGGGCAACTCCGTCGAGGTCCGGCGCGAGGAGGGGACGTCGTTCACGAGCAGCATCGCCGGCCTGTGCCTGAGCGGCCCGCCGCCGAGGTGATCTGCGCGTGTTTCGCGCCCGCGTCCGGCAATGGACGTCGAGCGCTCAATCGCTGTTGATCGCCGCATTCGGCGCGGGCTCCGCGATTGCTGCGCTGTCCGCAATCGCGGAGCGCGCGCGGCGTTCGGCCGTCGCTCCTCTGCGCGGCGCGCGGCGCGCGGCGGCGCGGTGCGGGCGCGCACGGGGGCGCCGCGCGCCGGAAGTTAGTTGTTCCGTGCCGGCGCCCTCCACGTATAGTGGGGGGTAGTTGGTTGGGGGTAGTCGGTATTCACACCCAGTGGAGACAAGATGAGCCAAGGTGGCTGGGGCGGGGGATCAGGGGGCGGTCAGGGCGGTGGTGGTTACGGGCAACCGCCGGGGGGTGGCTACGGCCCGCCGCCGGGCGGTGGTTACGGACAGCCACCCGGGGGCGCTGGCCCTGGTCAACCGCCGGGTGGTGGTTACGGCCAGCCTCCGGGACAGCCGCCGGGTGGTGGTTACGGCCAGCCTCCGGGACAGCCGCCGGGCGGTGGTTACGGGCAGCCTCCGGGCGGCGGTTACGGTCAGCCGCCGGGCGGCAGCTACGGTCAGCCGCCGGGGCAGCCTCCGGGCGGCAGCTACGGTCAGCCGCCGGGGCAGCCTCCGGGCGGCAGCTACGGTCAGCCGCCGGGGCAGCCTCCGGGCGGCAGCTATGGCCAGCCGCCGGGGCAGCCTCCGGGCGGCGGCTACGGCCAGCCGCCGGGGCAGCCGCCGGGCGGCGGCTACGGCCAGCCGCCGGGGCAGCCGCCGGGCGGCGGCTATGGCCAGCCGCCGGGGCAGCCGCCGGGCGGTGGCGGCTGGGGCCAGCCTCCGGGGCAGCCTCCGGGCGGCGGCGGCTACGGCCCGCCCCCGGGAGGAGGCGGCGGCTGGGGCCAGCCTCCGGGCGGTGGCGGCGGCTACGGCCCGCCTCCGGGTGGCGGCGCCGGCTGGGGTGGGGCCAACCCCTACCAGCCCCCGGGCGGCGGCGCGGGCTATGGCTCACCCCCGGGCACGGGCGTCGCGGCGCCGTGGGGAGCGGGAGATGCGGCGTCCTTCGGCTGGGAGCGCCTGAAGCGCGACCCGGCTGTCCTCATCGGCGCCATGGTCGTCGTCGGGCTTGCGTCGAGCGTCCCCAACGGCATCGGCGGAGGCATCCAGGCGGCGCTCGCGAGGGACGCGCCCTCCGCGGGGGCGGCCATCCAGTTGCTGATGCAGGCCGTCGCGCTCGTGGTCGGCGCCTACTTCGCCGGAGGCATGAACAACCTCCTCCTGAAGGTCGCGCGCGGCGAGCCGTACTCCTTCAGCGACGTCCTTGGCGGCGGGCGGTGGTTCCTGTCCATCCTGGGCGCCCAGCTCCTGACCGGTCTCGCTGTCGGCGCCGGCATGCTCCTCTTGATCGTCCCCGGCGTCATCGTCGCGCTCGGCCTGAGCATGACGACGCTGTGCATCGTCGATAAGAACCTGGGCGCCATCGACGCCATGAAGGAGAGCTGGCGAATCACGACCGGCCACAAGGGGGGCCTCCTCGTCTATGCCCTGCTCGCCTGCGCGCTCGTGCTGGCGGGCGTGCTCGCCTGCTGCCTCGGCACGCTCGTGGCCGCGCCGGTCGCCGCCATCGGGCTTGCGTTCATCTACCTGCGTCTGACGGGCCAGCCGACCGCGAGCTGAGCCTCCCGAGGGCTCGCTCCCGCGCTGCCCTCCTCCCTGCAAGCCGAGCCCCTCCCGCGCGCCATCGTCGCGCCGCCTCGCATCTCCCGCCTGGCAGATCCCCTCATTTTAGCGGGAGATTGAACAGGGAGGCGGGGAGGCGGGGAGATTGGTGGGATTTTCCTCCCCGTCTCCACGCCTCCCTGTGAATTTCTCCGAAGAATTCGAGGAGAAGCTTCAGACCTCCCTCTCCCCCCTCCATTTCCGCCCCGCGCCGAGCGCGCCCCTCCCTTCTCACCCCCGTCCCCGACCGCTCTCATCGCCTGTCCGAGCGGCGCTCCTCGCCACAAACCCCCTTTGCGACACATCGAGTCTCCGCTGCCATCCGGCGGCGCCGTACCCTCTCCAGGAGGCGCGGAAGGCGCGATACCGATCGTCAAACAAAGCTCCTTCGATCGATTGCGGCTCTCCAGATCGCATGTTAATCGGTGTCTCCTCAGGGACTCCCGCGCAGCGAGGCGCGGAGCCGGGGGGGACATCGCGCGGCGGGCGGGCGTTCGGTCTGCCTGCCGCGCTGCGCCGTCGTGCGCCGTCCGCTCGCGAGGCGCTCTCTCTCATCACCCGCTCGCCCGCCGCTCGTCCAGACCGGAACGGAGCATCCTATGCCTGACCATGTCCTGATCACGGGGGGAGCCGGGTTCATCGGCTCTCACCTGGCCGACGAGCTGCTCCGAAAGGGGGAGCCGGTCCTCGTCCTCGACAACCTCTCGCGCGGGTTCGTCGAGCGCAACGTCGAGCGCCTCAAGGGGCGTCACGGCGCTGGCGTGGAGGTCCGGGTGTGCGACGTCCGGGACGAGCAGGCCGTGAGCGACGCCGTGCGGCGCGCCTCGTTCGTCTTCCACCTCGCCGCGCAGGTCGCCATCGCGAGGAGCGTCGCCGACCCGGCGCTCGACTTCGAGGTGAACGCGCGCGGCACGCTGAACGTGCTCGAGGCGCTCCGGCGGCTCGACCGCCCTCCGCCGCTCCTCTTCGCCTCCACCAGCAAGGTCTATGGCGCGCTGCCCGATCTGCCGATCGAGCGCGGCGAGGAGCGGTATCGACCCCTGTGCGAGAGCGCGCGCGAGCACGGCATCTCCGAGAGTCAGCCGCTCGATCTCCGGGGCCCCTACGGGTGCTCGCGGGGCGCCGCCGACCAGTACGTCCTCGATTACGCCCGCACCTTCGGCCTCCACGCCGTGGTGCTCCGGGTGAGCTGCGTCTACGGCCCCCCGCAGTTCGGCAACGAGGACCAGGGGTGGATCGCCCACTTCGTCGCGCGCGCCATCCGCCGCGACCCGATCACCCTCTACGGCGACGGGCTGCAGGTCCGCGACGCGCTGTTCATCGAGGACCTCGTCGACGCCCTCCTGCGCGCGCGGCGCGCGCTCAAGCCCGCCTCGGGCCGCGCCTTCAACATCGGGGGCGGCCCGGACACGGCGGTGAGCCTCGTCGAGCTGCTCGATCTGCTCGAGGAGCTCGACGGGCGCCGCCCGGTCGTCTCGCTCGCCGCGTGGAGGCGGGGCGATCCGCGGTACTACGTCTCCGACTGCCGCGCCTTCCAGGCGCTCACCGGCTGGGCGCCGCGGGTCGCCCTGCGCGACGGGCTGCGCGCGCTCTATCAATGGCGCCTCGGCGTCGAGGCGCGACTCGGGGCCGTCTACGCCGACATCCCCTCGTCTGTCCGGATGGACCGGCTGGAGGCCGCCTCGTGAAGGTCGCGCTCGTCAACCCGCCCTGGACCTTCCACGGCAGCGTCTACCTCGGCTGCCGCGAGCCGCACCTGCCGATCGAGCTCGGGTACGCCAGGGCGCTGCTCGAGCGCGCGGGCCACGAGGCCGCCCTCATCGACGCCCAGGCGCGCGGGATCGACCTCATCGCGCTGCGCGACGAGGTCGCGGCGCTCCGCCCGGCCATGACGGTGATCGCCACGGCGCCGAGCTACCTCTCCTGGCGCAGCCCCCCGCCCGAGCTGCGCGTGCCCATGGCGGCGGTCGCCGCGCTGCGGGGCCACGGCGGCCTCCTCGTCGCCGTCGGGCCCCACGGCTCCGCGACCCCGCGCGCGGCGCTCCGCAAGCTCGGCGTGGACGTCGTCGTCCTCGGCGAGTGCGAGGAGATCCTCGTCATGCTCGCCGGCGCGACCGAGTCGCGCTTCTGGCAGATCCCCTCGATCGCCTACCGCAGGAACGGCATCGACCACGTGCAAGGAGGCCCTTACGCCGCCTGCCTGAGGACGCTGCCGGCCCTGCGGTGGGACGGCGCGACGATCGCGCGGCACGTCCACCACCACCACCGCTTCGACGCCGTGCCCGAGGGGCCGAGCGCCGAGATGGAGACCTCGCGCGGCAGCCCCTGCCGCTGCGCCTCCTGCGCCAGGGACGGCGCGCGCGACAGGCTCCGGAAGCGCCCGCTCGCGACGGTGCTCGAGGAGCTCGACGCGCTCCTCGCCGAGGGCGTGCGCCACGTCTATTTCATCGACGAGCGCTTCCTGCCCGACCGGGCCCTGCTCGAGGAGCTCTGGGCGCGGGACGTGGTGTTCGGCGTCCAGCTCAGGATCGACAGCTGGTCGCGCGAGATGCTCGATCTCCTCGGCCGCGCTGGCTGCGTCTCGATCGAGGCCAGCGTCGAGCGCCCGTCGATCGAGGGGATGGACGCGCTCGCCAGGCGGTGCAGCGCGTCGGCCGAGGAGCTCACCGCGCTGCTCGTCCACGCCCGGCGCAGCGTGCCCTTCGTGCAGGCCAACCTGAGCGACGCGGGCCCCGGCGATCCGGCCGAGGCGGCGTCGTGGCGGCAGCGCCTCCTCGGGCTCGGCGTGTGGGCCAACGAGCCTGTCCCGGCGTTCCCGTACCCTGGCTCGCCCGCGTACACCCGGCGATGGGGGGCGCCGGACGACGGCGCCTGGGAGCGGGCGCACGCCCACTATATCGCCGAGCACCGGACGTTCGGGGACCTGCCAGACAGCCGGCCGCTGCCGCTCACGGAGCTCGAGCATGGCGCGCGTTGACCGCGGATCCCCGGGCGCCGCGGCGCCGCGGCCCGGCCGGGTGCTGATGACGGCCGACACGCAGGGCGGCGTGTGGACGGTCGCGCTCGAGCTCGCAGGCGCGCTCTCCCGCGCCGGCGTGGCCACGGTGCTCGCGATCATGGGCGGGCCCCTGTCGCCCGCGGCGCGCGCGGCGGCCGCCGCGGTGCCGGGCCTCGAGCTCGTCGAGAGCGCCTACCGGCTCGAATGGATGGATGACCCGTGGGACGACGTCGCGGCCGCCGGCGACTGGCTGCTCGACCTCGAGGAGCGGGCGCGGCCGGACCTCGTCCACCTGAACGGCTACTGCCACGCGGCCCTGCCGTTCCGGGCGCCCCGCGTCGTCGTGGCGCACGCCTGCGTGCTGTCGTGGTGGCGCGCGGTGCACCGCCGGCCGGCGCCGGTCCGCTACGAGCGCTACCGCGCGCGGGTCGCCGAGGGGCTCCGGGCCGCGGACGCTGTGGTCGCGCCGAGCGCGGCGATGCTGAGCGCCCTCGCGGGCGAGTATGGCGCGCTCGGCCTCGGCCGCGGCCATGTCATCCCGCACGCGCGCGACCGCAGGCGGTTCGCGCCGGCGCCGAAGGAGCCGTTCGTCTTCGCGGCCGGCCGGCTCTGGGACGAGGCCAAGAACCTCGCGGCGCTCGAGAAGGTCGCGCCCCACCTCGCGTGGCCCGTGCTCGTGGCCGGGAGCGACGTCGCGGCGGGCGGCGTCGGCCGCCGCGCCGGGGAGAGCCTCTGCTCCCTCGGGTGGGTGGACGAGCCGGAGCTCACGTGGTGGATGTCGCGCGCCGCGATCTACGCCTCCCCGGCGCGGTACGCGCCGTTCGGCATGGCCACCCTGGAGGCCGCCCTCTCCGGCTGCGCGCTCGTGCTCGGCGATCTGCCGAGCCTGCGCGAGGTCTGGCGCGACGCCGCCCTCTACGTCCCCGCGGACGATCCGCGCGCGCTCCACGCCGCGCTCGACCACCTCATCCGGGACGTCGCGCGCCGCGAGGCGCTCGGCGCGCTCGCCCGCCGGCGCGCGGTGCGCTTCAGCCCGCGCGCCATGGCCCGCCGCTACCTCGACGTCTACGCCCTCGCGCTCGCCGCCCGCCCGCCGGCCCCCCGGCGGGTCTGCCCTCCTTCGTCGCCTTCACCCTGCGGGACACCATGCGAATAGCCCTCTTCTGCCACTCCTTGCTCTCCGACTGGGATCACGCGGACGCGCACTTCCTCCGCGGGATCGCGGCCGAGCTCGACGCGCGCGGCCACGACGTGCTCGCCTTCGAGCCCGAGGACGCCTGGAGCGCCCTGGGCCTCGTCGCGGCGTACGGCCCGGACGCGCTGCGCGAGGCCGCCGCCGTCTATCCGCGCCTCCGCCCGCGCCGTTACGCGCTCTCCACGCTGGACCTCGACGCCGCGCTCGCGGGGGTCGACGTCGTGCTCGTCCACGAGCGGAGCGACCCGGAGCTCGTGCGGCGGCTCGGCGAGCACCGCGCGCGCGCGGATCGTTATCGCCTCTTCTTCCACGACACGCACCACGGGCTCATCACCGATCCGGCCGCGATCGTGCGGCGCGATCTCTCGGGGTACGACTGCGTGCTCGGCTTTGGAAAGAGCGTTTGCGATCTCTACCTGAGCCGCGGCGTCGCGCGGCGCGCGGTGGTGTGGCACGAGGCCGCGGACGCGCGCCTGTTCCGGCCGCTGCCCGAGGTCGAGAAGGAGCGTGATCTCGTGTGGATCGGCAACTGGGGGGACGGCGAGCGCACGGCGGAGCTCCACGAGTTCCTCGTCGAGCCCGTGAGGGCGCTCGGGCTCCGCGCGCGGGTCCACGGCGTGCGTTACCCCGATCGCGCGCTCTCGGCGCTCGCGGACGCCGGCATCGAGTACGCCGGCTGGCTCCCCAACCACCGCGTCCCGGACGCCTATGCGCGCGCCCGGATCACGGTGCACGTCCCGCGGCGGCCGTACGCCGCGTGGCTCCCCGGCATCCCCACGATCCGGCCGTTCGAGGCGCTCGCGTGCGGGATCCCGCTCGTGAGCGCGCCGTGGACCGACGTCGAGCGCCTCTTCTCGCCTGGCCGGGACTACCTCGTCGCGCGCACGGGCGCGGAGATGACGGAGCACCTCCGCGCGCTGCTTGCGGACCCGGAGTTCGCGCGCGGCGTCGCCGAGCACGGGCGCCGGACGGTGCTCGCGCGCCACACGTGCGCGCACCGCGTGGACACGCTCCTCGACCTGATCGACGAGCTGCTCTTGCGGCCGTGCTACCGGCTCGGCGAGGCGGCGGAGGACGACGTGGAGCGGAGCGGCCCTGCGTCCGGCGTTCGCCGCCGTGACCCGGGCCGCTACCGGAGCCCGCTCGCGTGAGGTGCTGCGCGGCGCGGGGGGGTCTCGGCGGTTCACGAGGCGCGGTGTTGCGACGACGGAGGTGTTCCGATGGGTGACGCGAACGGGAGGACGGTGGGGAGCGGCATGCGCGTCCTGGTGGCGGGGGGCGCCGGCTTCATCGGCTCGCACCTGTGCGAGCGGCTCCTCGCGGACGGCCACGAGGTCATTGCGCTCGACGATTTCTCGACGGGCTCGCCGGCCAACGTGGCTCACTTGATGCGCAGCAGCCGCTTCTGGCTGGTCGAGCACGACGTGGCCCTGCCGTTCGACTACGAGGTCGACAGGGTCTACCACCTGGCGTCGCCGGCGAGCCCTGCGCGCTGGCGGGGCGATCCGGTGCGCTCCACGATCACGAACGTGATGGGCACGCTGCACGCGCTCCTGTGCGCCGAGCGGCACGGCGCGCGGCTCTTGCTGGCGTCGTCGAGCGACGTGTATGGCGATCCCGACGTCGACCCGCAGCCGGAGAGCTACCTCGGGCGGGTGGACCCGGTCGGGGTGCGCGCCTGTTACGACGAGGGCAAGCGCTGCGCAGAGTCGCTGGTGATGGCCTTTCACCGCCAGGGGCGGGCGTCGGTTCGGATCGCGCGGATCTTCAACACGTACGGGCCGCGGATGGCGATCGACGACGGGCGCGTGGTGAGCAATTTCATCGCCCAGGCGCTCCGGGGAGAGGAGCTGACGGTCTACGGGAATGGGTCGCAGGCGCGGAGCTTCTGTCACGTCGACGACCTGGTGGAGGGGTGTTTGCGGCTGATGGAGCACCCGTCGGAGGTGGGGCCCGTCAACCTGGGGAATCCGGTGGAGGTGACGGTGCTCGAGCTGGCGCAGGAGATCGCGCGGCTCACGGGGAGCGCGAGCCGGATCGCGTACCGCCCGCTGCCGGAGGGCGATCCGATGCGGCGGCGCCCGGCGATCGATCTGGCGCGGCGGGCGCTGGGGTTCGAGCCGCGGGTGCCGCTCCGGAAGGGGCTCTATGCGACGATCCAGAGCTTCCGGCGCGCGCTGGCGGGGCTCGACGAATGCGCGCGGCGAGGGGAGCCGGCGATGGCGAGCTGACGGATTGCCGCCCTGCGATCGCGCTGTCGGGGGCGGAGCGGGCGCCTCGAAGCGCACGATTGCCACGTGTGCTCCTCGGCCACGTCGCTTGCGATGCGGCGTGTTGCGCTGATAGCCTCGCTCGTCGTGAGCGGTTGGGCCGAAGCTCGGGAGGGGTGGAGCCGCGACGTCCGCGTCGTGCGCCGGCGCGCTCGCGTGGCGATTGCCGGGCTGATCGCGATGGGGGCGGTGGCGGCGTTCACGGCGCTGACCGGCGCCTGGCACATTGTGTTGCTCGGCTCGACGGACGTCTCGGCATCGACGTGGCGGCTTGCCAACACGCTCCGTGAGGTCGGGGGGTTGCTCGAGCTGGGGCTCGGGCTCGTTGCTGGCGTGGTGTTCCTGCGCTGGCTCGCCCGGGCGGTCGCGCTGGCGGGTGAGCTCGATCCCGTGCGGGGGTTTTCCTGGACGCCGTCCGAGGCGGTCCTGGGATTCTTCATTCCCGTCGTGAACCTGGTGCAGCCGTACAGGGTGTTGCGCGATCTCCATGACGGCTTTGCCCCGGAGGGCGTGCCCGAGCCTGCGCCGCGCCCTCTCCTCGACGGCGGGGGTGGTTACCGGCGCGTCGAGATGGCGCACGCCCCGCGGGCGGGCGCGGTGCACCATGCCGCGCTCGGCGCGTGGTGGGGGTGTTATGTCGCGAGCCGCGGCCTCGGGTGGCTGGCCTCTACCATGCCGGATCTGACCGTGGCGGAGTTCATCCGGTCCCGGGTTGCGTTCATTGCGTCCGACGCGGCGTCGATCGCTGCTGCGTGGCTCGCGGTGCGGATGATCCGGGCGATCGACAGCCGGGTCGCGGAGCGCCATCGACGGCTGGCGTACGCTTCCGAAGAGGAGCTCGACCAGCTCCTCGTGGAGCGTGATCTCCAGCTGCGGCGGGACATGGCGAAGATCGCCGACTTCGACGATCCCGAGTAGGGCCCGCGCCTCCTGGCCGAGATCTCTCTCGGCGCGGCGGCTTCAGAGCGAGAACTCTGCGCTGGTCCCCGCGGGCGTGAAGACGATCTCCTCCACCAGCGCGTGGAACGAAGGCGGCGTGGCCGCCCCGAGGGCGTTGAACACGGCGAGAGCCGCCGCCGCGCCGACCGCTGCGGGGCTGGTGTCGGTGCTCAGCCCTTCGATCCTGGTCACGGTGACCGGACGTGGGGCGCTGCCGAGAAGGCGGAAGGCGAAGCGAACGCCCGCTGCCGCGCCTCGTTTCAAGTCATCGTATCCCGACGTTGGAGCTTCCTCGACGTGCCCCTGCGCGGTGAACCCCGACCCGCTGCAGCTGAACGACACGGCGGCGATCTCGGTCGGGACGTCGTGGACCGTCAGACGGACCTGCGCGAACGCCGGCCACCCCTTGTACCGCGCAAACCGGGCGACGCCGACCTTGTCCATCGGTCTTCACCAGCGTACCGGGGTTCAGCCGCAAGCGCCAGGAGGCCACCGGGAGCGACGCTGCGGCGCTCGCTGGCACGTTGGGATATACAGTTAACAAAGCGTGCGCGCGGGGGAGCAATGATCGCATTCCGTGTCTCGGTCAATGGAACGAAGGTCTGCACCGCGGGCGTCGGACCGGCCGGCGTTCTGACGATCATCATCACGCGGCGCGCCGGCTCTCCGGAGGCGCTGCTCAGGGACGGCGACGTGTGGATCGGCGGGTTGGCCTCCGACCGGCAAGAGTTTTTGGTGTGGCCTTCCCGCGCGCTCAGGGTCGGGGACGAGATCGGGATCGAGGTCCTCGACGCCGACACGGTCGACCCCCCCTGGAGACGCACGCCGTGCGCCGAGTCGTATCGCGACACGCTGCTCCGCCAGGTCCGTACCGCGCTGGGCGCGTTCGCCGGGCCGATGCTCCGCGATCCACGAGGGCAACTCGCGACAATCTCCCGGAGCGCCCGGGTTCTTCTCTCGAGGACCGCGACCGCGGTGGCGCGCCGCGTTCTCCGTGCGCCTGGCGCGCGCGCAGAACGCGCCCTCCGCGTCGAGCTGAACTCGCGGCGAGTCTGTGTCGCGGGGGTGCCGCGCCGTGGTCATGTGATGGCCTTGATCACCTGGGCCGGACCTACGCGAAGCGGCGTCCCCAGCCATTTCTGGTTCTCGGTCTACGGGCGGGACGCCCGCACGGACGAATGCCTGGACTGGGGCCGTCCGGCGCTGGCCGTCGGCGACCGTATATCCATCCGATTTGCCCGTTCGAGAGAGCACGACGCGCCCACGCGGCGACGTGACCGCCCGCTGGCGCGGTAGGCCAACGCTTTCGTCGCGCTCGGCCAATGTGAGGGCGCGCTCGCGTCTTTATAAAAGCCTCATGAACGACGGAGCTCCCGTCCGAAGGAGGCAGGACATGACACGTGAGTTGCATCGACGAGCGTTCGTGCGTGGGATCATCGCGGCGGCGTCGGCGGCGTGGCTCGGGCTCTCGCTCGGCTGCGGCGCCGACACCCCGGTGGACGCCGGCGACGCGAGCCCGGAAGCCCAGCGGATCGTCCGCAAGAGCGCGTCGGCGATGACCAGCGAAGAGATCGACAGGTTCAAGCGAGCCTACGAGTACGCCGTCGCGAACGGCTTCTTCGACGTCTTCAACGACGAGCACTACGACCACCACCGGCATCGCCACCACGGCGCCGACCTCCAGGCCACCTCGCCGATGACCGTCATGGTCATGGACGAAACGTCGGGATACCGGCTCCTGCCGTGGCACCGCGCCTTCCTCCTCGAGGCGGAGCAGATGCTCCGGGCCGCGCTTCGTCAGCGAGACCAGGAAGAGGGCGTCGACCCGAGCGAAGCCGATCTCCTGTTCATTCCGTACTGGGACGCGGCGCACGATCAGGACCTGCCGCCCTGGGTCCACGGCTTCGAGCCGAGGGGCGGGACGGCCATCGTGCCGCCCGGCCTGCCCAAGGGGCACGCCGGGTACGGCAAGGAGGTGGGCGAGCGCTACGACATCGTCTTTGCGCGCTGGCCGGGCAAGAACCTGGTCTTCGATACGCTGCAGGCGCCCGATCACGTCGAGCGCATCCTTGCCAGGCCCACGTTTGCCGATTTCTACGATGCGCTCGACGTCACCCCCGAGCTCCGCGTCGAGAACTATCCAAAGGCGCTGTCAGCGCTGGAGGTGCTGGAGGTGAAGCTGCCGGACAGCGCGGCCGTGCAGACGCTCGTCGACGCTTTCTCCGGACCCCCGAGCAGCTCGCAGCAGGGCGCGGAGACGACCAACGCCCTCTTCGAGATCGGCTGGATCGGAGCCGTCGAGGCGCAGAGGGCGGCGCCGGACACCGAGCTCGTCGGCGCCGTCAAGGATGTCTATGGCCTCTTCAACTTCATGCCCCACGTCCGGATGCACCTGTGGGCGGGCGGGCTCGATCCTGCGAACGCGGACGTGCGCGGCACCGTGACGTATTTCAACGAGCTGACGGTCGATCCCGTGTTCTGGATGCTCCACGGCGAGCTCGATCGTTATTGGTACACATGGGAGAAGACGCACGCGGACGCGCCGCCGCTCCAGGGCGACGACCGGAGCTTCAACCCGCTCACCGCGAGCGAGGGCGCCTGGTACGGCGGCGGAACGACGTACACGCTCGACGATCTCACCGCGCACGACGCGCTGCCGTACGTTTACGATGTGCTGTTCGACGGGTGACGCGTCGCCGCGCGGGGGAGCTCTCGCGGCGGGCGCCCCGCGCCGCGGCGGTAGGCGGCCGGCGTCACGCCGGTCCAGCGCTTGAAGGCGCGGTGGAACGTGCTCACCTCGGAGAACCCGAGCAGGAACGCGATCTCCGAGATCGCGTCGCGCGACTCGCTCAGGTAGCGCGCGGCGAGATCGGCGCGCAGCCGATCGAGCACGGACGAGAGCGATGTGCCCTCCTCCTTGAGCCGCCGCTGGAGGCTGCGCGGGCTCATGCGCAGTCGCGCCGCGATCGCCGGCAGCGCCGGCTCGCCGTGGGCGAGCTCGGCCGCGATCGCGGCGCGCGCGCGCGCGAGGAAGCTCGCCTCGGCCGGCAGCGCGGCGGCGAGCGAGGCGAGGTGCTGGTCGAGCACCTCGCAGAGCAGGGGCTCGGCGTGCGCCTGGGGCCTCGCGAGGAAAGCGCGCTCGATCACCAGCTCGTCGTGGGCCTCCCCGAAGCGCAGGCCGGCGCCGAAGAGGCGGCGGTGCTCGTCGACGCGCGCGGGCGCGGCGTGGCGAAACCGCGCCGCGCGCGGGGTGAACGCCGGGTCCGCGCCCCGCCTCGCGAGGACGACGAGGTTGCCAAGGAAGAACTCGACGGCGTGGCGTGAGGGCGCCGGGCTGCTCCGGGGCGGCTCGTGGCGGAGGCGGGCGACATCGCCGTCGATCTGGATCTCGAGGGAGGGGCCGATGGCCACGACGCGGAGGTAGCGAGCCGCGCGCGCGTAGGCTTCCCCGAGGGTGGCGCTGCTCCGCACCGCGAACCCGAGCGCCCCGAGGCTGCCCACCGGCAGCCTCTGCGCGAGGCGCAGGCCGAAGCTGTCGTCGCGGACGAGCCGGGCGGCTTCGCTCCAGAGCCGGGCCTCGATCGCCCGCGGAAAGCGCATGTCCGGATCGGCGAGGTCCCCCGGATCGACCCCGGCGGCGGCGAGCAGCTCCGCGGGCGCCACGCCGTCGGCCGCCGCGCCCGCGACGACGGCCTGGAAGACCTTCACGGAGATGTCGCTCATGGCTCTCCGCGGAGCTGGGTGGCATCGAGTTGCGTTCTCGAACGATACCTCGACACGGCAGCCTCCACGCCTGATCTCGAGCTGCTCAGAACGGGGATCCCGAGGTGGCGGACCAGCTCGGCCGCGGGGGCCATCGACGCCTGAGCCAGAAGCACGAGATCGCCCGGGAGCGCCGTCGCCTCGATCGTCCTGGCGATCTCGCCGGCATAACCAGGAGAGTCACCCCTCTCGAAGAGCCGCCATGCTCGCCCGCACAGGACCTCGACGACATCGATCGAGCGACCCGCGTCGGACGCTATCTGACGCAGCAGCGCCCCGGTGGGCTGAAAGGTGCTCTGGAGCGCGGCCACGACGAGGATCCGGCGGCCGCTCGCGACGGCTTGCTCGGCCATCGGGCGATCGATCCGCATCACGAGACAGTCCGAGACGGCGACCGCCTCCGCGACGCCGCCGAGGGTCGAGCAGGTGCACACGATGACCCTCGCGCCCTCGTTCGCGAGCGCCTGAACGACCGTGGCAGTGGCCGAGCGGATGCCGTCCGTGATCCCACCGGCCGCAAGCGCATCCGCAAGGAGGCTCTCCTGAACCTCATGCCGGACCGGAATCGCGTGGTCTACGTCCTGGACAAGACGGCTGAACGTCTCGACGTGGACGTGGGCTGTATGAAGAAATGCGAGCATGTTTCTCGGTGTCCGGAAGGTCCAGGGCTCGCTTGCCCGAGGGACCCGTGTTCGTGGATGAACAGCCAGTACATCCCGCTGCTGGAACGTCACGCCGTCCGGCGTTGGCGGCCCGCTATCCGTTGGCATCGACGAGCTCGCTCCAGAACCGGATCCTGCGCGCTCCTCCGCTGACGGCGTCGACGCGAGGCGGTCGGCGAAACTCGCGGCGCAGGTAGGTCGCGAGATCGTCGCCGTAGTAAATGATGTCGGTCTGGTAGACCGAGAAGACGGGGTTTCCGGCGAGCGCCGGCTCCGCTGGAATGTAGCGGTGGCCCGCGACTGGAATCAGGCGGGGCGCCTCTGCGACCGCGGTCCTAGCGATCTGTAACGCTTCTGGTAGCTCTGAAGGACGAGCGCCCCACGCATCCAACCAGAACACGTTGTGCTCGATGTCGAACGCGATGCCTTCGAAGGGCCAGTCGAGCCGCCGACGAACCTCCGTCGAGTCTGGCTCCCGCCAGTCGGGAAAGCGCTCGCCCACCGGGAGCCCTTCCGAGAGAAAGGAGCACAGATCAGGCGGAAACCTGGCGCCGATGACGGACTCGGCTCGGTCGATCTCGGGTTCCGTCAGACCGGGGGCAATCGTGACACCCGCGTCGATCAAGATCTGGTGCTCCGCTCGCCAATCCATCCGGCTCTCCCGTTCGCTCGATGATCCAGTTCATCCATGGCGCGTGCGCAGGCCTGGTTCGCTTGGCATAGCACGCGTCGGCTGCGTTGCCTTGCTCGGCGGCGTGTGTCGTCATGGGTCGATGAGCAGCCGCTTGGCAATTCTCTCGTCAACGGCGTAGGGCCTCTCACGCGGCAGCGACTTCGCCGCGCTGTCCGCGTGGCCGGCCTGAATCTGCTGGTACATCTTCCGGACCAGGGGAGTTCGATCCTCGATGGCGACGACCCAGCTCTCTGCGTACTCGCGAATGAGATCGCGGCCGACGCCGACCTGGATGCTGTAGCAAGGCAGCGGGCCGCCTCGCAGGTTCCGCTCGGTATCCCATTGAATGTGGACCTTGGCTTCGGCAAACGCCTTGCTCCACTCGTCCGGCGAGCGAAACACCGTCGCTTCCGGCGAGGTGAGGACGGCGAGGGAGAGCGCCTGCTCCCAGCCTGTCCGCCGGATGCGGACGGCGAGGATCCGCTCCTGCCCGGCCTTGCGCCCCCAGTTGCTGCGGTGCATGAGCCAGAGAAAGGACGGCTTGATCCATGTCATGCGACCGAACGAGAACGGGGCGACGAAGCGCTGGGCAGCGAGCGCCGGCTCGGCGATGGCCGGCGCGTAGGCCTGGTACATGACGATGGTTTCCGCGTCGTAGTCCGCTCGGATCTCGTGAAGCTTCGGCATGCGGTCCACTCTTCGCGATCGGTAGGATCTGACGGGAGGCTACCCCCGAAGACGGCGCTCAGGCGAAGGACTTGATGAGCGTCGCCTGCGAGTAGATGGCCACGAGGCCCGCGCGCTCCAGGTTACGCTGCGAGGTGCTCCCTGCCTCGGCCACCGAGTAGGCGAGGTCGCACCCCGCGTCGCGGGCGTACGGGAGGCGGGCGTCGATGAGGGCGCGCTGCACGCCCCGGCCGCGGTGGGCCGCGAGCGTGCCGCCCGCGAACAGGAGGGCGACTCGCTCGTGCACGTAGACCGCGCCGACGCCGGCGACGGCGCCGGCGGTTGACGATGCCAGGAAGTACGCCGCCCCCGGCACGTGGAAGCCCGCCTCGAAGATGTCGGCCCGATCGGACGGAGGCTCACCCGGTGCGGCGAAGGCGGAGAGCGAGGCCGCGACCCACGCCGAGGCCTCCTCGCGCTCGGCGCGCCGCACGACCACGCCGCCGTGCGCGGCCGGCTCAGGCGCGTGGACGTCGACGGCGGGGGCGAGGTGGCGCACGAGCACGGTGTCGAGCGAGTCCAGGCGGAAGCCACGCTCCCCGAGCCGTGCGAGCAGCGAAGGGTGGGCAAAGGGAGAGACCAGGATGCGCGCGGCGGTGCCTCGCGAGGCGAAGAAGTCCTCGAGGGCCTCGACGTCGCGCGCCTCGACCGGGCCGCTCAACCCGAGGCCGACCGCGCGCGAGAGCCGGGCGTGCGGGGCGACGAACGCGGCGCGACCGCCGGCGATGGAGGCGACGGCGGCGCGCCGGGCCGGGACCCGCGCGGCGACCTCGCGCGCAAGCGCCTCGATTTTCGCGGCCTCGGTGGCCTCGAGCCGGGCGGACAGGGCCTGATCGACGAAGACGGGTCGGGGCGTCATGCGGGAAGGATAGCGCCGGAGACGGCGGCGCGGACGCTCACTGCGGCCCGGCGGTTCGGCGGCATCGTGCTGGTTCGCCCGAACAGGACCTCGACGACCTCGATCGAGCGCTCCGCGTCAGAGGTGTACGGTCAGCGCTCTGGATGCGTGCGCTGTGCCCAGTTGACCGCGTATGCCTGGGCATCCTCCACGTTCAAAGGCACAGCAGTCCAGGCGCCGACGGCATCACCAACCTCGAACGCTAGCTGGTCTTCAGCGTTCTCCCGGCATTCGTGCCATGTGTCGCCAGCGAAGACGCCGTCCCGTGTGAAGCGGTAGAGGAGCGCTGGTCCGTCGTCGAGGACCTCCATCAAGACGACTTCAGCCGGTGGCATGAGGTGGCCTGCGCCTCCGAGCGTGCCCATGGCGTGGCAAGTGCCAGGCTCACCCCGCAGGGGACCAACGTGCGCTACAAGGCGAAGCTTGGACATAGAGCGAACCTCTCGGAGGCGCGGAACATCCTAGAACACCCACGACGCTCCAGCTACCCACGTTCTGGATTCCTCCCTGACGGTTCGGTCGTGTGAGGCGGTACTCGGGTTGTTGTCGTAGGTCAGATCGAGTGTCGCCGGGGAGGACGGGTGTCAACCCCGGCTGGTCCCGCCCGCATCCTCTCCGCGGCTGGATCACCGCCGGGCTTTCGCGTCACGGATGAGCTGTTCACCGCTTTCGGCCTTCTGCTTCTGCGAGGGAGCGCGGTCGCTGGCGGCGACCCGTGACGACGTCGTCGATCAGCTTCAGCAGGTCACGCGTGATGGCGTCGGTGGGATCGAGCGACAGTGCGGAGGTCGCTTTGGCGAGCGCGCCCTCGACGTCTCCTGTCAGCAGGAGGATCAGGGCGAGGTTGCAGTGCAGTCCGGCATCATCGGGCCGAAGCTCGATCGCGCGTCGGGCGACCGGCAGGGCGTCGTGCGCGCGATCGAGCTCCAGGTAGACGGCGCCGAGCTCGCGACATCCGTCCGGCTGCTCGGGATCGATCGCGTGCGCGCGCTGAAAGGCGGCAAGCGTGGCGTCCATATCGCCCAATCGCATCTCGACCTTCCCGAGAAACCAGAGCGTCGGAAACGTGCTTTTTCGCTCGACCGCCTGCCGGAGCAGCGCCCGGGCTCGCTCCAGAGCGTCTCGATCCGCCGTTGTCAGGGGTTTTGATGGCGGTTCGAGCACGAGGCATCGACTCATCTCGGCAGCCCGGGAGAAGAGCGCCTTTCCGTCGCGGAGATCGGTCGCGAGCGTCTCCGCTTCGGTGCGGACCGACGCTGGAAGCGCCGCGTCGCACAGGAGCCCGTCCAGCACCTCGAACGCGTCGCGCTCCTTGCCGTTGAGAGCGAGGGTCCGCGCCAGAGGAACGCGCACTCCTGCGAGCTTGCGGTCGGGGTCGGCAAGCACCGCGCGCCGAAACCAGGTTTCGGCCTCAGACCGATGGCGTTCCTTTGCTTCCGGACCTGTAGCCGCCTCGGCGCGCGCGGACGAGAGTTGACCCAGCTCTGCGTAGCCTGGCGCGCAGCCTGGCCATGAGCCGATGATTCGCCGGAGCCAGAACTCCGCGTCGTCGAACTGCCCGTTCGACGCGTGGGCTGCCGCCTCTCGCCCATACTGGACTGACTCTTCGGCGCTGAGGAACCGCGGCATCGCCGACCACCCGCACCCTCGGCACATCCACCCATCGATAGCCAGCGGGTACTTTCGCCAGATCTCGGCCTGAGCACCACGACCCGCGGTCGTGAACACCACCTGACGGAGCGGCCTGTCGCACCGCTCGCATGCCGCTATCTCCCTGCGGCCTGGCTCTCTCGGCTCCTGCGGAAACGCCTTCGCACGATGGAGATTTCGCAGGATAACTCGGTCCTCCTCGAACGCGACGTCTCCCGTGCTCGTGTAAATGCCGAAAGCGGCAAGAACGCGACTCCAGAGTGAGATCAATGAGGGCATAAAGGAGTGTCTCGACGACAGGGCTCGACGGGGACGAAGGAGAGGACGTGGTGGACCTGTTACCTCTGCCCGTGCGGCACGGCAAGATCGCATCCGTGCTCGTCGGCCGAGCGTCGCGATCGAGCGTGGCGCATGGCCTATCTCCGGCTTCCCGCGTGTCTTCTACTTCGTTCGGGTCAGTTTCATCGGCTTGTTCGGCGGTGTCAGGTGAATACACCGGTGGTGACTTTTGCTCGGAGGCCATGGCCAACCCGTCGCTCCAAGGTCGCCGCGTGCAGAGACCCGCGACTGATCGACGCGCGAGGGCAGCCTGCTCGACGCTCGGGCCTGGGCACGCACCGATCGATCAGCCGCGCCGCGCCGCCGCGCCGTCGACCACCGCCGGCACGGACTCCCGCATCACCTCGATGAAGCGACGCAGCCGGGCCGGATAGAAGCGGGCATGAGGATACACCAGGTGGACCGGCAGCGGATCCGCCTGCCACGACGGCGCGAGGTGCAGCAGCCGCCGCTGCGCCAGGTCGTCAGTCAACAGCCAGGACGAGGCCACGCAGACGCCCAGCCCCATCAGCGCGGCGCTGCGCAGGGCATACAGGCTGTCGGTGCTCATGCGCGGGCGGATCGCGAGCTCGACCCGCTCGCCGCCCGACGCGTGGGTCAGCGTGATCGTGTCGCGGTAGTAGGTGCGCAAGGCCAGCCAGGGCATGTCGGCCAGGTCCGATGGATGAGCCGGCCGCGCGGCCCGGCCCAGCACCGAGGGCGCGGCGGCCACGATGCGCGGCACCTCGGTCAGGCGGATCGCCACCACGGCCGGATCGGCGACCGCGCCGACCAGGATCGCGCAGTCGATGCCGTCGGCGATGAAGTTCGGCTGCCTGTCGTGCAGCAGCCACTCGACCGAGACGCGCGGGTAGCGGCGCAGGTAGTCGGCCAGCGGCTTGACCAGCTGGTGCTGGCCGAACGCGTGCGGCACGACCACGCGGAGCGTCCCGTCGGGCTGGTCGCGGTCGCCTCGCATGTCCGACGCGAACGCCTCCAGGCTGGCCAGCAGCGCCTTGGCGCGCTCGAAGCACCGTTCGCCGTCCTCGGTCAGCTTCATCGTGTGCGTGGAGCGCTGCAGCAACGGCAGGCCCAGCGAGCGCTCCAGCGCCTGCAAGCGCCGGCTCACGGTGGGCTGCGTCGTCCCCAGCAGGGTGGCCGCCGCCGACAGGCTGCCGGCCTCGACGATCTTCACGAAGGTGTGCAGCAAGCCGATGTCGTCCAGCGACGAGGGCGAAGGAGGTGCCGGCCTGGTCATACGCCGAAGGTATAACCATCGTGCGCTCCATGCCACTACAGCGCTGGAGCGATGCTTCCCAACCTCGGTGTACCATGCACGCCATTCCGTTGACGCATACACCCCCCGCCACCCAGCCGCTGCCCGCCGCGTCCGCGCCGCCCCTGCCCGCCGCCCTGGTGCTGCTGCTGGCCACCGGCGCGGGCCTGGCCGTCGCCTCGATCTACTACAGCCAGCCCATGCTCGGCGTGCTGGGGGCCGAGATCGGCGCCTCCGACCGCGCGCTCGGCCTCGTGCCCACGCTCACGCAGCTGGGCTATGCGCTGGGCATCCTGCTGCTCGCGCCGCTCGGCGACCGCTACGACCGGCGGCGCATCATCCTGGCCAAGGCTGCCCTGCTGGCGGCGGCGCTCCTGCTCGGCGGCGCCGCGCACGCGATCGGCACGCTGCTGGTCGCCAGCCTGGTCACCGGCCTGGCCGCGACCTTGGCGCAGGACATCGTGCCCGCCGCCGCGACGCTGGCTCCGGAGGCGCATCGGGGCAAGGTGGTCGGCACCGTGATGACCGGCCTCTTGCTGGGCATCCTGCTGTCCCGCGTGATCAGCGGCTTCGTGGCGGAGAATTTCGGCTGGCGCGCGGTGTTCGTCGCCGCCGCGGCCAGCATCGCCCTGCTCGGCGCGGCGATGTGGCGCAGCCTGCCGCGCTTCGAGCCGACCACGCAGCTGAGCTACGCCGCGCTGCTCGGCTCCCTGGCCGAGCTGTGGAAGCGCCACGGCGCCCTGCGCCGCGCGACGCTGGCCCAGGGGCTGCTGTCGGTGGGCTTCAGCGCGTTCTGGTCCACGCTCGCCGTGATGCTGCACGGCGCGCCGTTCCACCTCGGCAGCGCGGTGGCGGGCGCCTTCGGCCTGGCCGGGGCGGCCGGCGCGGTGGCGGCGCCCCTGGCCGGCCGCATCGCCGACCGCAGCGGGCCCGAACGGGTGACGCGCATGGGCGCCGCCCTTTCGTTCGTAGCCTTCGCCGCCATGGCGCTGTCACCCATGCTGTCGGCGCATGGACGGCTGTGGCTGCTCGGCGCCAGCGCCGTCGCCTTCGACCTCGGCATCCAGGCCGCGCTGGTGGCGCATCAGACCATCGTTTATGGCATCGAGCCCGGCGCGCGCAGCCGCGTCAATGCCGTGCTCGTCGTCGGCATGTTCGTCGGTATGGCCTCCGGCGCCGCGCTGGGCAGCGTGCTCTTCGCCCGGTGGGGCTGGCTGGCGGTGACGGCCCTCGCCTCGTCGGCGGCGGCCAGCGCGCTCCTCGTCCGACTCTGGCCCGCGACGCGCCCGTCTCCGAGCGCGTGACGGCTCACCTGAGCCGGCGGCCATGATGTCGATCACGGACCGGGGCTCACGAGTTGACGTCCCCGATCAGGGGTTCTGCCATCCGGCCGAGATCAAGTTCGTGTTCAGCAAGCGGGGCAGCTCCTGCCGCAGCCGCTGACCGAGGACGAACTCGCGCTGTCACAGGCGATCATGGGGTACCGGTCCAGCCATGTCGCCCTGACCCCGCGCCGCGGGAACGGGGCCGCGCGGCTTCATGCGCCCGGACGCAATGAACTTCATGCTTTTTTACATTACTTCACACGATAGTTTTCGAAATTAAACCACGAAATCGCTCCTTGCGCGTGGAGCCATGTCGCCGATGGTGGGTGGTACGCCAGGCGCATGAGGAACCGTGCTGAAGTCCGGAAGAACCCTACTGGCGCAGGCATCGAAAACCGACTATGCAATGCGCCATCATCGGCGGTCCGGCGATGGGAGAAATGATTTTGCACTGCTGAGCTTGACAGGGCTCCTTTGTTTGCCAATAGCGTTCGTCACACCGAGAGCGACCGAACGCCGCGCCGGTACGAGCGCGCGGCGTGCGTCGTGCAGGTGTGGGCCCCGGCATCACCGCCGAATCACGGCATCGCGCATGCGCATCGGGTCATCCCCAGCGCTTGCCAGGCCATGAATCCGGACGCTAGATCGGTTCGAGTGTCAGCAGATCGTCGTGACGCACGGGGTGGTTCGTCGCCCTGCCGAACGAGGCGCGACGATCGGACGCTTCATCACCAACTTGGGTAAGAACCATGCACAACTTCAGCTTCCAGAGCAGATGGAACACGTGGATGGCCGCTGCAGCGCTGGCGCTGCTGCCGGCATGCAGCGACGGCTCGGCGGAGCCGGTCGGCACATCGCAGGCCGCGCTGCAGGGCGCGAACGGGATCAGCGCGGATCGCGTGATGGATTCGCAGTGGGCTCAGGGGTACTGCGCGCACATCGTCGTGAGCAACCAGCACCCGAGCGCCACGACGGGGACGTGGAGCGTCGCGCTCGACGTCGGCCCGGGCGCCATCTTCTCGTCCTGGGATGGCACGTTCAGCGGGAGCACGGGTCAGATCACGGTCACGCCTCAAGGCAGCAATGCGGCGATCCCCCCGTCGGAGAGCCGCCATTTCGGGTTCTGCGCCAGCATCCCGAGCCAGGGGATCGAGCCGGTCGTGCTGTCGGTCAGCAGCGACCTGCCGCCGATGGGCAGCGGCGTGGCGATCGCGGAGTACAAGCTCCCGGCCGCGATCGACGCGATGGTCAGCCCTGACTACGCGACCGAGCTCTGGGCGTCCTTCTACCGCCCGGCGAGCCTCGAGGCCGGCAGGCAGTATCCGCTGCTCGTGTTCATGCACGGGAACCACCCGACGTGTGGCACGGGCGTGAATCCTCGTACGGACAACAACAACCAGTATGCCACGACGGGGACGTGCCCGGCGAACTACGTCGTCGTCCCCAACCATCGCGGCTATGACTACATGGCCGAGGACCTCGCCGCGCGCGGCTACTTCGTGGTGTCCATCAACACGAACCGGGGTATCCATGCCGCATCGGGCTCGCCCAGCGACGAGTTCGTCATCGGGCCGCGCGGACGCCTGCTGCTCCGCCACCTGGAGCGGCTGAGCCGCTGGGACAGCGGCGCCGAGCCGACGCCCCCGGAGCTCGGCGTGGATCTGCTCGATCGCATCGATTTCGACCAGGTGGGCCTGCTGGGGCACTCGCGCGGCGGCGAGGCCGTGCGGTTCGCCTACAACGAGTACCGCCGGAGCGGCAGCCCCTGGCCTGCGCTGATAGACAGCCCGGTGGGCATCCGCGGGATCTTCGAGATCGGTCCGACCGATCAGGGCCAGAACGGCCAGCGCCTGAACGCTGACCAGACGGCCTGGAACGTGATCCTGCCGGCCTGCGACTGGGACCTGAGCGATCTGCCCGGGATGCGCCCGTTCGATCGCATGATGAGCATCGCCGAGCCGGAGCCCCTCTCCAAGTCCTTCTATCATGTGTGGGGCGCCAATCACAATTACTACAACAGCGAGTGGCAGATCGCGGACGGGAACAGCGGCGGGATCCAGGGCTGCATCGACCATGAGGAGCTCTTCGATCCGCTGGAGTACGGCTCGCCGGCGCAGCGCGAGACGGGTCGCCTGGCGGCCGTTCAGTTCTTCACCGCCAACGTGGGCGCGGATCGCGACGAGGCCGCGAACGCCCTGTTCGACCCCGCCTTCCCCTTTCCGGACGTCCCGTACCGCGTCCGCCGCGGCTACCATCCGGGCGGAGACGCCGCCGACAGCCTGCTGCTCGAGGATTTCATCAATCCGACCGGCACGAGCTCGTACGGCCTGCCGAACACCACCGGCGGCACCCTCTCGGTGGAGCACACGGCCCTGAGCGGGCACGACCCTTCGCTCTCGGGCGCCTGGATCCACGACGTGGCCGCGGGCAGCGCGACGTTCTTCCAGTCGAACTGGTCCGCCGCCGGCACGGGCTTCGATCTCACGGGGTACGACACCCTCGATCTTCGCGCCGACCGCGGCTGGGGCTCCGACCCGACCGAGGCATCGTTCCTTGTGGAGCTCGTGAACGCCGACGATACCCGGTCGAGCGCCGTCGCCATCGATGAGTTCCTGGAGCTCGGTCCACCGCCGCGCGCCGGCACCACGCTGCCGACCGCGCGCATTCCGCTGTCCTCGTTCAGCGGCGCCACGCTCGCGTCGGTGCGCGGGGTTCGTCTGACCTTCACCACCCCGCTCAACGGAAACAGCCTGTACCTGGCGAACATCCGCGCCACCCGTGCCACCACCGAGGCCCTGGCGGCTTCGGGGCAGCTCGCCTCCGTCACGTCGAGCGCGGCGCCGCCCAGCGCCCGTGCGCGCGCCGCCGGCGCGACCCTCCCCGAGCAGCGGCGGATCACGGCGGGCAATGCCATCCAGAGCGTGAGGCGCAGCGGGTCCGACGCCGTCGAGCTCACGCTCACCAGCGCCGAGTTCTTCGACCTCCGCGCCACCAACCTGGTGCTCACCGTCGGCGCCGAGCGAAGCACCGCGGCTCGCCATCCGAACGGCGATCTCCACACCGTTCAATTCCTGCTCCCGCGCGCCGCCTTCGACCGCCTCGGCGCGCAGGAGCCGGTGAGGGTCGACTACGGTCCTGGCTCCTCCGTGGCCTGGGACTTCGGGCACCTCGACAAGACAGCGCTCGCTCGGTGAGCCGACGACGGCGCGCCCTGGCCTGCATCGAGGACCAGCCGGGGCGCGCCGCCTGCCTCGCAGCGAGAAGCCGTCGGCGCCGCATTCGATCGAGAGACAGCTCCGGCGTCGATGCGGTCGTTTCAGCGCGCCGCTATTTGGGCTGCCGATCGGTGATCGGTCTGAACCACGCGCTCTCGGCCGTCCTTCGATTCGAGCACCACATCGATGCGATCCAGAGAGATGTACATCGCCTGGGTTCCCGGTCGGCTTGAACGAACGGCCAGGCGCCGCGTCGGGCGGC
The DNA here is from genome assembly GCF_051530145.1 of Sorangium sp. So ce302. Lineage (GTDB taxonomy): Bacteria > Myxococcota_A > Polyangia > Polyangiales > Polyangiaceae > Sorangium > Sorangium cellulosum_B. The sequence goes on from NZ_CP150326.1 coordinate 13,005,991, forward strand.
GTCTGGGACCAAGCGGGGAACATCATGCCGGAGGCGCTCCCTGGTTCATTGACATCAACGAACTGGATTGACCTCCTCGATGAAGTAGGCGGTCTCTGCGGAATCGTCGTCTACATCGAGGAGGCTCCCCGCGTCGGCCATCGATGGTCCGACGTTCGTCTCAGCCACTTCTTCATGTCGCCAGCGCCGGCGTCTTCGAACAGCAGATCGGACGCTTCTGACGGCCTGAAGCAGCTGTCCGGTAGGTAGATGACCATGCTCGCTCGGACCACCGTTGACAATAGCCGAAGGGACTCTCGCAGACCCTGCCGCACGTCACGCTCGTGAAGGAATGACGACCATCGCGCCAGATGAGTGAATTCGATCAACCTCTTGTGGACAGTGGCATGGAACCCATCTGGGCCATCCATCCACACGTAGCCCTCGTTGAATAGCTCCTCGGCGCCGTTGGAGCTGAGCCCGCTCAGCTTCCATCCCCAGGACGCTCGTCCAGCCCGGACCCACTCCTGCACCCATGGACGGAGCGCGGGTGGTAGTGCCCAAGCAGCGTTGAGCGCGCGTGGCAGTTCATACAGCTCATCCCAGGATAGACCATGGTCGACGATGGCGGTGAAATCTACGCCCATGTTGTGACTCCATTGCTCAGCAATACAGCACGCTCGCTCCAGCTGACGCTCTGCGGTGCCGCCGCCGTTCGAAGCGCGGCCGGCAGCACGGCTTGTTAGCCGACCCCGCCAGAAGTGGGAAGCGGAGTTGCCTCGGTGCATCGCTCGGAAGACCGAAGAACTGTGCGTGGCTGCCATCGAACCGAACGACGGCGACGGGCCCTCCATCCGTGGTGGCATCGATCACGCGCGCCCAGGTGCCATCCCAGCCCGACGGTATGTTCTGGAGGTAGTACGCCAGCACGACGGTCGAGCGGTCGCTCAGGACGAGCGGGTGCGGCGCGCCCGTCGAGGACTGGGGCACACCTGTGAGCTTGCTTGCGCGGTCTCGCTCGTCAAGAGTCGCAGTGAGATCGGCTGCCAGGGTCGTGCGGCTGTCAGCCTCCATTCGAGTAATCGGGGAGCTCGATCTTGTCGGCCGCGGAGGAGCCGAACCACCCCTCGCGGCGTTGCAACAGGGGAGTGGAAGCGAGCCAGAGGACCCGGTGGAGGAGCGAAATCCCGAGCCTCGACTTCGGGTGCGCGATCCAGGGGACGCCTGGCGGGAGCTTCTGGGCCAGGTCGACATAGGGGCGCATGAGCTTCTCATAGGCCACGAAGGCGTCTCGATGGCTGGCGTGCCGCGACAGCTCTCCCGCGAGCACGTAAGCGCCGACGAGAGAGAGGCTCGCGCCCATCCCGCTGACCGGCGACGGGCAGTACGCAGCGTCACCCACGAGCGCGGCGCGACCGTGTGACCAGCGTGGCGCCATGACCTGGCTGACCGCGTCGAAATAGACGTCCTCGGAGTCTGCCAGCGCCGCGAGCACCCGCGGCGACTCCCAGCCGGCGCCGGCATAGACGCGCGCGATGACCGCCTTCTGCTCCGCGACGCTCAGCCTTTCATAGCCGCGTGGGGGCGACAGGAACCAGAGCGACGCCCGGGTGGTACCCGTATTGTCTGGACGCAGGAGTATCGATCGCCCGCCGGGGGCGTGATACCAGCGAGCCCAGGCGCTGTCGGATGCTCCGCGGGGAATCGTGAAGTAGCTGGCATACAGGTCGAGCGGGCGAATCCTCGGCTCATCGCCGACGATGAGCGTACGGGTTCGCGAGCGGATGCCATCGGCAGCGACCACGAGGTCGAACTCGCGCGCCGCGCCATGCTCGAAGGAGACAGTCACCCGGTCGCCGTGGTCCCGGAGGCCCGTGATCTGGTCACCAAAAACATACTCCGTCGTGTCTCGGGTGCGGTCGTAGAGGATCCTGGCGAGGTCACCGCGGAGGATCTCGAGCTCCTTGGTAAACCCACCGGTGTCCGAGCTCTCCGCGGGGAACTCGGCCCTGGTCACGTCGTGCTCGTCGACGAAGCGGAGTCCCAGCTCCCCCGTCGTGGCGGCTCGGATGTCGCCCTCGATGCCCATGCGGCGCACGACCTTCCGCGCCGCGCCCTGGACGTCGATGTTCTGCCCGCCGAGCCGGAGTGCGTCGGCGCGTTCCACGACGACGGGTCGGAATCCGTAGCGCGCAAGCCAGAAGGCGAGCGCGGGACCGGCGATGCTCGCCCCCGAGATCAAGGCCGTCCGATGTTCCACCGGTGGAGTGTCACCGGGCGGGGGCAGGTGTCAACCCCGTCCGGTCCGACCCGATCCTCACCGCGGCTGGATCATCGCCGGGCTGTCGCGTCGCGGTCCGCTCGGCGGGGCTCGCGCCCCCGGGTATCCTCGGGGCGTCGTGCGGGCGCCGGCCTGGCGGTGCGTTCGGCCGCCGCTTCGTCTATCCTGGTCGCCATGATCAAGCGCAGCGGGAGCAGCCGAGTCGCGCCGGCGGACGACGTGTTCGCCGCGAGGAAGCGCAAGCCGGTACCGCACGAGTTCGTGCTAGACGCGCTCGCCCCGCTCGGGCCCGAGACGCGGCCGATGTTCGGCTGCCTGGCGGTCTATGTGGAGGACAAGATCGTCCTCATCCTGCGCGACAAGCCCGCGCCCGCGCAGGACAACGGCGTCTGGCTCGCCACGACGGAGGAGCACCACGCGGCCCTGCGCCCTGAGTTCCCGAACATGCGAAGCATCGAGGTGCTCGGGAGCGGGGTGACAGGCTGGCAGGTGCTCCCGGCGGAGGCGCCCGATTTCGAGGAAGCCGCGCTGCGGGCCTGCGCGCTCATCGAGGCGGGCGATCCGCGCATCGGGAAGGTGCCGGGCCAGCGGCGGAAGCGGGGCGAGGCGCCGGCGAAGAGGGCGGCGGCGAAGAAGGCACCGGCGAAGAAGGCGGTGAAGAAGGCGCCGGCGAAGAAGGCGCCAGCGAAGAAGGCGCCAGCGAAGAAGGCGGCAGCGAAGAGGGGCGAGAAGGCGACCGCAAAGAGGGGATCTTGAGCGCCCGCGGCCCGAGTTCCTTCGCCAGGTAGCTGTCGGTCATCATCGCGAGCTGCGAGCGGCCGTGCCCATGGCGATGGCTGGGCGATCACCCTCCTTCGATCATCTTCTGCGCCGCGAGCAGGCTCTTCGTGAGACCGCCTCCGCACAGCACGAGCTCCCGGATCGCGTCGTCGAGGTGCCGATCGTCCACCACGATCTCCTGCCCCTCTTCAGCGGCGAAGACCGCCGCCTTGCGAAGCAGCTCGCGGATGAAGGCGCCGCTCGCCCCCTCGGTGCGCGCGATCCACCGGGGCAGATCGACCCCCTTGAGCGTCAGCCCGCGTCCGTAGAGCTCGAACATCCTGCGGCGGCCCTCGCCATCCGGCAGCGGCACCTCGATAGCGAGATCGACGCGGCCCGGTCGAGATGCGAGCGCAGGCTCCAGGATATCCGGACGGTTCGTGGTCAGGAGGAACAGGACGTCAGCGTCTTCCCCGAGGCCATCCATCTCGTTCAGGAGCTCGAAGAGCACCCCATTGCACGACTGGTCCGGCCGCGTGCGATCTTCCGCGACGAGATCCACGTCCTCGAGCACCACGGTGGCGGGTTGGAGGAAGCGCGCCATGGCGCACGATTGCCGGATGAGGCTCTGGGAACGGCCCGTCAGCAAGATGACCGTCCGCCCCTCCATGCGGCTCGCGAGATACATGGCTGTGAGCGTCTTCCCGGTCCCCGGAGGCCCGTGCAGCAGAACGCCGCGCTTCAGGTGCCGGCCAGCGGAGAGGAGGGGGCGCGCGTGCTCTGAAATGCGAATCGTGGAGCGTTCGATGCGCCGGAGCAGGTCTCCCGGCAGGATGAGGTCCCCTGCTCCGACCTCTCGCAACGGACGGAAGCTCACCTCGATGGTGCTGCGGTCCACCTGGTCGAGCGACACCACCTTGCCGCGGTAGACGTTGCGTTCGAGCATCGTCCGGCGGAGCATTGCGAGGAAGCGCTCTCCCGCTTCGCGCTCCGGCGCCATGACGCTCACCGTGAGGCCACCGTCCCATGGTCTCTCGCTGCCGCTGACGAGCACGGCGAGGCGTTCGGGGGTGTGTACGAGGAGAAGGCCGCATCGCAGGCATGAGACCTTCTGGCCTGCATCGAGATCGACGGTCTTGTATTCGACGGGGCCGATGGTGGGACCACCCTCGAACAGGCCCGACTCTGTCGCGGTGGCGAGCTGCCCGAGCCGAATGCGGTTGTAGGAGTCGCGTCCGATGAGCCCGAGGAGCGCGTGCGATCGTCCCCCCTCTCCCAGCATCGCGTCGAGCGCGACCTGGACGTTCGGACGGTCGTACTCCGGAAAGCTCGCCTCCACGATGGGAAGCGCCGCGGGGTCCAGCTCGAAGTGATCACGAAGCTTCTTTCTCAGGACGGACTCGTCCTTGCTGACGCGCTCGTGGGCGAGCTCGATGAGCTTCCGGAGGACGTTCATGCCGAACGACATGACCGCATGCTACGTCATGCCGTCGGGCGTTGAAAGGCCGAGGCGGAAATGGGGCGAGGCGCTGGCGACGAGGGCCGGGAACGCGACGGCGAAGAGGGAATCTTGGCGTCGCGATGCAGCTCCTGGTCAGCGCTCCTCGCGCGGCGCGGTGACCCTCGCCCACACCGCGAGGATCATCACCTGTTCCATGGTGCTCGGCGGGGGATAACCCCTCGGGGGCTCGGCCGGCAGGGGCACAGGGGCCTTTGCCCTGCGCCATGCCGCGTCGTGGCGCGCCGAGGCCCCGGCCGCGGGGCCGCGGCGCGCGACCTCGTAATCGACCGCGGCCACCGCCTCTTCGAGGGTGGAGAAGCGCTCGACCTGCTTGCCGTCCAGCAGGACGTGCCACCGCTTCCCGCGAGCACCGCGGGCGAGGACGACGACCTCGCTGATCGCGCCGGGCTTCCTCTCGTAATGGAGCGCGAGGCCGAAGCGGCCGAGAGATGCCCACGCATTGCGCGAGATGGCCATCACCTCGGGGTCGACGCGGAGGCTCAGCGGATCGAAGTGCGCGGCGCGCTCCTGGATCTCGCGCAGCGTGATGCGGCCCGCCTCGACCTCGAACCCGGGGTAGTCGAAGGTCACCTGCCGAAAGAAGCGGCTCGCCTCCGAGGCGTCCCTGCCCTCGAGGTCGAGGTCGCGGGGCATGCCGAAGAGCGAGGGCAGCGTGCACAGCTGGAGCGAGGAGAGGTCGACGAAATCGAGGATGAGGCAATCCTTCTTGCCTGGATGGAGGCGCGTGCCGCGCCCGACGCACTGGGCATAGAGCCCATCCGAGCGGGTGGGGCGGGCCATCGCGATGCAAGAGACGCCAGGGTCGTCGAAGCCCTCGGTGAGGACAGCGACGTTGGTGAGGACCTGGACGCGCTCTTCCCGGAAATCGGCGAGGATCCGGCCGCGGAGGTCGGAGGGCATGTCGCCGTGGACATAGGCGGATCGGACGCCGAGGTGGTTGAGCGCCTTCGAGAGGTTCCTGGCGTGCGCGACCGTGACGCAGAAGGCGATGGTGCGGCGGTCGCGGGCGAGCTCTTGAATGGAGCGGGCGACGAGCGCGTTGCGCTCCTCCAGGTCCACGGCCTCCTCGAGCTCGTCCGTGGAGAAGTCGAGGCCGCCGGCGTCGAGGGGGGAGAGGTCGGTGGCGGTGGCGACGCGGTAGCCGGTGAGGGGGGCGAGGTAGCCGTCCGCGATCATCTCGGTGAGGGAGCGGCTGTAGACGATCGCCTCGAAGACATCGTCGAGCCCTTTGCCGTCGCCGCGGGCCGTCGTGGCGGTGAACCCGAGCAGGGTGCCTGTCCACGCGGGGTCGAAGGCGCCGAGCTGGCGGAGGACGCGGCGGTTGTCGTCGGCGGGGGCGTGGTGGCATTCGTCGTAGATCACGAGGCCGATATCGCGGCCGCCGGTGACCTGCTCGAGCCGCTTCTCGTGGAGGGAGCGTATGGAACAGACGATGACGCGCGCGTCCGCCGGGGCGCGGAGCTCGCCCTGCTCGACGGCGACCATGGCCTGTCCGGCGAGGGCGCGCTCGATCTTGTCCTTGGCCTGGAAGAGGAGCTCTTCGCGGTGGGCGAGGACGAGGACCTGCCGCCTGGCGAGGCGGGCGAGATGGGAGAAGATGACCGTCTTGCCAGCGCCGGTGGGGAGGCACACGACCATGCGCCGGACGCCGCGCCTGCGGGCCGCAAGGACGGCGTCGACGGCGGCGCGCTGGTAAGGGCGAAGGGCGGGCGCGCCGGGGCTCATCGGTGCTGAGGTGGTCGTGGTGGTGGTCATGAGCTCTCGCGCGGGCGTCGCGCACCATAGCCCGGAACCCCTGTCCGTGCTCTTCGGCGATCGGCAGCTCCCGCACGCCATGCAACGAGGGAACCCCCTCTCGACGCGGCGCCCCCGAGGAGCCCCGCGGCCGGGCCGATTGGAATTGACATCGACCATGTGAGCGAACACATTTCACGAACGGTTTCCTTTGTCTTCGCCCTGGATGTGTCGTCATGCGCATCGAGACCTTCGTCGGCTGTGAGTCGACAGCACTGCTAGCGTCGGCCCTGTGCGGCCTTGTCGTCGCTTGCTCCGAGCCCGCGGGACCCGGAGCGGCCGGAGCGGGAGAGGGGAGCAGCGGAGCCGGCGCTGGCGCCAGCGACAGCGGGACGACGGGCGGCAGCGGGGGCCAGGCGGGCTCGAGCGGAGGGGCCGGCGTCGGGACGGGCCAGACGGGGTCGGGTGGGCACGGGTCGGGCGGAGCAGGCGGCGGTCCTGATCTCAGCGCCGAGATCTACGACCGCACCAACCTGCCGCGCTTCGACATCGAATTACCCCCGGAGTCGGTTCAAGCCCTGCAGCAGGTGTCGGGCCCGGACGATCCGCTCCAGGACGAGTACGTCTCGGCCACGCTGCGCTACGGGGCGGTCACCGTTTCGAACATCGGGCTGCGCATCAAGGGCGAAGGCAGCTTCCGCGGCCTCGACGAGAAGGCGCCGTTCAAGCTCAAGTTCGACGAGTTCGTGGACGACCAGACCTTCCTCGGCCTCGAGCGCATGACGCTCAACAACATGGTCGAAGATCCGTCTTTCCTCGCGGAGCGCCTGGCGTACGACCTCTTCCGCCACGCCGGCTTGCCCGCCCCGCGCTGCAACAGCGCGCTCGTGTACGTCAACGGTGAGTTCTACGGCGTGTATGCGAACGTCGAAGCCGAGGACACGACCTTTCTCTCGCGCTGGTTCGCGAGCAACGACGGAAACCTGTACGAGGAAGGGCAGGTCGACTTCGTGCCGGGCGCCGAAGCGGAGTTCGATCTCGAGACCAACGAGACCGCGAACGACCGCACGGACCTCGCTGCGCTGATCGCCGCCGTGGACACGGCGAAGCGCGCGACGTTCCTCGAGGACATCGGCGGCTCGCTCGACACCGATCACTTCCTGCGCTTCACCGCGGCCGAGGCTGCGGTGAACCAGTGGGACATGTACGCCTACACGGTCTTTTATCCGAACAACTTTCGTATCTACAACGACCCCGCCTCCGGGAAGTTCGTCTTCTTGCCGTGGGGGATGGACCTCTCGATGAAGCCCTTCCGCGACTCGGGCAAGCCCCACATCGCCCTGTTCGAGCTCGCGCGCCAGGGGGACCTCGCGAACGGCGCGATCTCGACGGGGCTCATCTTCCGGCGCTGCCTGGAGAGCCCAAGCTGCGTGACCGCCTATCGCGGCGCGGTGGAGAGCATCATCGAGGCGTACGAGAGCGCCGACCTCGAAGGGCTCGCCAGCAGCTACTACGAGCAGATCAGCGAGCAGGTCGCCGCCGACCCGCGCAAGGAATACTCCCAGAGAGAGTTCGAGCGGGGCTTCCAGAGCTTGCTCGACACCATCCGCGAGCGCCCGGACGCGCTGCGCGCGGATCTGGCCAAGTAACGCCGCCGGATCGGGTGGCTTCGCGCCGCGCCGCGCCGGGCCGATGGCGATGGCGACGGCGACGGTGCGCTTGGACCATTCAGCAGCGGTCGCGACGCCGCCGCGCGCGGCTCGCGAGGGACAGCGCGAGCCCGATCGCGGGCAGCGCCCAGCCGGACGAGGCGTCGCTGCCCGCGCTGACCGAGCAGCCGCCGCTGTCGTGTTCGGCATCCGGGTTTTCCGGAGAGGTACCGCCACCGCCCGCCCCGGAGCCCCCCGAGCCGCCGGCGCCCGTACCGGAGTCCTCGCAGGAGCTCACGGCATCGTCGGCGCAGAGGCTGGGGCTCACCTCGCAGTACGCCGCCCTCGCGCTGCACCAGGCCTCCTCGAAGCCCCCGGGCGGAGAAGAGCACGCCGCGATGGCCGCGGCGATCTCCGTCGCGTCGGCCGGGAAGACGGCCGTCTCGCCCGCGTCGCCGTGCGGAACGCAGGCGCGCTCTTTCTCGACGGTCGTGCCGTCGATGAGGCTCCTGTACGTGAGCTGGTAGCAGTACTCCGTGGCCGCGACGTCGTACGTCTGGCTCGGGGACTCATTCCATACCGTTTTCTTGCCGAGCTCCTCCCCGTCCGGGCTCGAGAAGGTGACGACTTGCACGTACTGGCTCACGCCGGCGTCGACTCCTCCGCTCGCATCGAGGAAGACGGTGACGTAACGCTCCATTTCCTCTGCCACGCAGCGCTCTTCCGGACCGCAGCTCCCCGGGCCCAGATCGGCGATACAGCAGCTCATCTTGCCGTGCCAGCGCTCTTGCACGATGACGTGGCTCTGGACAGGGATGGCGCCCACGTCCATGTCGACAGCGGTGCTGGCGTAGATCTCCGAGATGCCGGCGCTGAGGTCCTGACCCTCGATCTCGACCTGGTAGGTGTGGCCGTCGACGAGCGGGGCCGCGGGGCGAAAGGCGAGCACGCTCTCGCGCTCGCCGACGGCGACGTCGGCGACCTCCTCCTGGGTGCCGCTGATGGCCTCGCCCGTGTCCTTGTCCTTCACCAGAAGCACGGGGGCGCTCTCCGGACAGTTGGAGTAGCAGCTGACCCGGGCCACGATGACCCCGTCGATCGGCACGACGCCAAACACCCCGGACAAATAGCGCCCGTCCGGCACAGGCGTGCAGGCAGAGCTTGGACGGGAGATACCGAGAGCGCCAAGGCCTCCCATGACGGCGAGAGTCAACGCGGTGAAACGAGAATAAGGCATCGAAGTTTCTCCTCGAGCGACCCGACGCGGGTCAGCTCCGCGCGGGCATTTGCAGGGACCGCGCCGGTATGCAGACGCCGTGCCGACCGCGACTCGCCCGAGCACCGCGAGGTCCTTGTGGGTCCCAGCGCGTGTCGCGCATGACCGTGGTGTCAACCTGTGCCGGCCGCCCTGTGTCATCTCGACCATTGGGAGAAGAGATATCCGTAGAATTGCTCGAGATCCACCTGGTCGAGCGCCTGCACCGGGCGACCGCTCGTTCCCGTGCACGTTGAGCGCGCCGGGGATCTGCCTGGCGGCGAGGAGGAGAATTTCAATGCAAGGGCGCAAAGACGCAAGGGCGCAAGAAGGCATGAAAATGGTTCTCCGCTGCCAATGCAGGTGCTACGTCCCCACGATGGCCGGGGCCCATGACGGCCTGCTGCGTCCCGACCCCTGTGCGCTCGCAGCGACGTGGCGGTCGGACAGCCACCTGGACGAGTGCGTGGCGCCGCGCTCCGGCGGCGCACGACAGTGCCCGCGCGCGGGTGCTAGCGTGGGACCATGCGCGAGCGCCTCGACGCGATCATCGCCAAGCTGGCCGCCGTTCGTGAGCGGGGGCTCAAGTGCTTCGGCAGCGACGCCCATCGCTTCGAGCTGCGGCCGCCGGCCGCCGAGGCCGAGGTCGCCGCCTTTGAGGCCGCGCGGCGGGTGCGGTTGCCCGAGGACTACCGTGCGTTTCTCCTGCACGCGGGGCACGGCGGGGCCGGGCCGTTCTACGGGCTCATGACGCTCGCAAAATGGGACGACGCGCGGTACGAGGCGCTCGACGACCTCGACGCCGAGTGTCCGCTGCACCCCGACACGCTGCCTCCGGGCGAGGGCTGGCTCGAGGCGCTCTTGCCCGGCGAGGAGGAGGCGATGGACCGCGCGCTGTGGGGCACGCTGAGCCTCGGCTCGCAGGGCTGCAGCTACTACACGCAGCTCGTGGTCACCGGGCCTGCGCGCGGGCGGGTCGTGTACATCGACCTCGACGGCGGGCGCCCGTACTTCCCGGAGAACGCGGGCTTCCTCGACTGGTACGAGCGGTGGCTCGACGAGCTCCTGGCCGGGTGCAAGATCCATTGGTTTGGCACCAGCATGCCGGGCTTTGAGCCCGAGCTGGCCGATGCGCTGCGCCGGGGCGAGCGCATCGCGGATGCGCTGGTGGCAATGAGGCGACTACCGCGGATCGGCGAGGGCACGCTCGATCTGGTGATCGCGCGGCTCGATCACCCCGATGCTCGCGTCCGGGAGGGGGCGCTCCATGTGCTCGGGGACTTCGACGGCGATGCGGGGGCGCGGGCGCGGCCGTTCTTGCGTGATCCGGAGCCGGGGCCGCGCCGGGCGGCCCTGGATTGCGTGTGCAAGGGCGATGCGGCGCGCTGGGCCGCCGATGCCCGCGCCATGCTCGACGACGCCGACGGCTCGATCGCGGCGGCGGCCCTCAGCGCCCTGGATGACGCGAAGGTGATGACGCTGGCCGATCTCCTGCCGCGCCTACGCGATGCGCGGCAGGGCGTGGCGGCGGATGCGGGCCGGCGCCTCGCGGCGATGGCCGGCCGGGGCGTGTCGCCGGCCGACGCCGCGGTGTTCGCCGCCGCCGCGACGGCGATGCTCGACCACGCCGAGCCGCGCGTGGCGATGCACGGCCTGCAGGTGCTCGCGCACGTGGACGCGCCGGAGCTGCCGGAGTTCCTGGAGCGGCTGCGGGCGTTCGCGCTCGGCGAGGAGCCCTCTCACCGGCTGAGCGCGTGCCGGGCGCTCGTGCGGCAGGATCGCGCCGCGGGCTTCGATGCGCTGGCCGAGCTGACGCGGCACGCCGATCCGTTCGTGCGCCAGGACGCCGCGCGCACGCTGGGTGAGCTCGGCGACGCGCGGGTGCGGCCGGCGCTCGAGCGGCTGCTCGAGGACGAGACCAAGCCGTTCGAGCGCACCGCGACCGGCACCCGCACCAACATTTACCGCGTGTGCGACACGGCCCGGATGGCGCTCGAGGCGATCGAGCGCCGCGCCAAGGCGTAGCGATCGCGGCTTCGTGGCGCGAAGCGGCCGGGGAGGCTCAACCCGGGTGCTGCTGCAGGCGGTGCAGGTGGTGCTCCTCGCCGTTCAAGGTCAGCACCGCCATGAACCCGTCACGCGCGAGCTGCTTCTCGATCCTGAGCTCGTGTGTTCCCTGGGGGACGGAGGTGTCGACGATGCGCGCGACCTCCGGCTCCAGGGCGCCGCCGGGGTAGCTGTAGATGTCGAGGCGCAGCGTGCAGGCGCGCTCGATCGTCGCGCGCGCGACGAAGGTGTCATTGGCCTCCGTCACCGAGAAGGCGCTCCCGAGCTCGCCCTCGACGGAAGATCTCCTGAGCGCCCAGGCGATCTGCTGGCTGGCGATCGGGGCGTACACGTCCAGCACCATCACGTCCTTGTTCTGCTCCTTGAAGCGCGCGTGGAGGCGCGCCCGGGTGGCGCCGTCCACGCCGCCGCCGAGCGTGATGAGGTCGAAGTCGCCGGCGTGGAACTCCGTGTCCGGCGACGCGCTCAACGTGCCGACAGCCGAGTGCCCCTGCTTGTTCAGCGCTGCCACGCTCCGCTCGAGGATATCGGCCCTCTTGCCGATGACGAGGATCCTGATCGCTCTCGATGCCATGCTCTCTCCTCCTTGGCGATCTGCCGCCGCGCCCTACTGGAACGCTTTCACGTGGCGTTCCAGCCATTCGTCGAACGTCCGCGCCCTGCGCCCGAGGAGCTGCTCGACGGCGGACGACGGCTCCTCTCCCTTCCCGGACCTGATCAACGCGAACGCCTCGAGCAAGGCGCGGATGAAGCCCTCGGGGAGCCTCGCCTTCACCATCGCCTCGCGGGCGGCGTCCTCGCTCACGTCGACGTACCTGAGCGGCCTGCCGATCGCGGCGCCGATCTTCGCCACCTGCTCCGCTGCGCTCAGCGCCTCCGGCCCGGTGAGCTCGTACTCCTTGCCTTCGTGCCCCGGCGAGGTCAGCGCCTTCACCGCGACCGCCGCGATGTCGCGCTCGTCGATGGGTCTCGTCCTGGCGTCGCCCAGGGGCTGGAACACCGCGCCCTGCGCCTTGATGGACGCGGCCCACCGGAGCGTGTTCGAGGCGAACCCTCCCGGCCGGAGCATCGTCCAGGCGACGCCCGACGCCTTGACCCTCGCCTCGGCCTCGCAATGCCAGCGGGCGATCTGGACGTCGGGCGCGCGGGCGACGCTCGACGACGAGAGCAGCACGATGTGCTTCACGCCCGCCCTCTTCGCCGCGTCGGCCGCGTTGCCGGCGAGGTTCGGCAGGTCGCCGCCCACGCAGACCAGGAACGCCCTGTCCGCGCCCGCGAACGCGGCGTCGAGCGTCTCGGGCTTCGAGAGATCGCCCTTCACGACGGCGATGTCGCCGCCGAGCGCTCCCAGCCTCGCCGGATCGCGCACGAGCGCGCGGACCGGCTGGCCCGCCTCGACGAGCTGCTCGAGCACCGCACCGCCCACATTCCCTGTCGCTCCGGTCACCAGGATCATCTGCCGCTCCCTTTCATCGCGTTCACCTTCCATGGCGCACCGCGCTCGCCTCGTCGGCGGGCCGCGTCCGAAGAGCAGCGTGCAACGGAGCCTCCTGTATGTCGGATCTCACGCCAATGGATTGGAATATCTCTGCTCGTTTGTCGCCTGCCCACCGTGCGCTTCCGAGCGGGAAGTGCTCTGTCGGCCGAGATCAATCGCCCGGCATGCTTGCCGCGAGCACCTCCGCTTGTCGTATCGTGGGCGTCGTGCGGCCTAGCCCACCCGCCTCGCCCTCCCGTCTTCGCGAGTACCTGGCCATCCTCGCTGGCGCGCTGGCCGCGGGCGCCTGTGGCGCGCTCTTCGACCTCGGCGTCCTCGTCGGCGTCTTTCTGAAGGGCCGACCCGCCCTCCGCCGAGCGCCAGGGCCGTGAGCAGGCGGGTTTTCCGGGCCGCGCTGCTCGCCGCCGCGAGCGCGCTGCTCGCCGCGTGCGCGCCGCTGCCCGCGCCGCGTCTCTTCGCGGGGAGCCTCGATGTGGCGCTTCCGACCACGAGCGGCCGCATCGCCGTCATCGCCGATTTGCAGCGCACCTCGTACCTGGAGTTCTGGCGCGAGTCGAACGATCCCGAGCGCGCTGCGCGCGCCGGCGGCTGTGCAGCCCAGCCGCCGGACGAAGCGGTCGAAGGTTCGCGTCGAGGACCGAGGCCCCGCGGCGCGGCGACGGGCGGCCCGCGCTACGCGGCCACACCGAGGGTGCCGATCTCCTCGAACTCGCGGATCATCCGATCGAGCCCGCCCTCGTCGACGCGGAGGCCGAGCGCCGCCGCGGCGTGGACGAGGAGCTTCCGCTCCCGCAGCGACGCGACCTTGTCCACGGCCGCCGCGATCTCGAGCGCGCGCAGCAGCGGGGCGCGCGCGCCCTCCGGCACGTCGCGGAGGCGCTCGATCCAGGTGATGTCGTCGGCGAGGCGCTCGTTCAGGCCAGCGCGCGCCGGGGCCGGCAGCCGCCGCAGCACGGCCGCGAGCAACGCGGACTCCTCCGGCGTGAGGCGGCCGTCGGCGGTGAAGATGAACCAGAGCCCGTCGAACAGCCGATCGAGGTGCGGGCGCAGGGTCTCGTCGCTGAGCGCCTCGTCGAGCGCGCGCCGGTAACGCAGGTATCGGCGCGCGGTATCCCCGAGGCGCCGGGTGACTACCCAGCTCGTGATCGACGACGAGGCGACCGACAGCACGGGCACCAGGTTGCGCGCCACGCTCTCGCCGGCGAGCCGCGCCGCCAGCTGCTTCGCCACGTCCGAGCCGCGCTCGCGCGCCGCGCGCACGAGCACGCCCGCTGGATCGTCCGTGTCCTGGGGGTGCTCCGCGACGCCGAACGCGAGGGCGAGAAGCGCCCACACGTCGGCCGGCTCGTCGGGATCGAACCGGAGCCCGAAGAGATCCGCGAGCTCGCAGAGCATCTGCACGTGCAGGAGCAGCCGGAGCACCGTCTCAGCGCCGATCGCGAGCATGGCCGCAGGGATCGCGACGAGCCCGCCGAGCCCGTTCGTCTCGGCCGTGGCCACGGCCGCGCCGGTCGAGAGCGCCCCGGTGGCGCCGCCCGCGAGCGCCGAGCGGATGCAGGCGCGCCGGATGACCGCGCGCGCGTCGGTCGACTCCGTCACGCCGGTCGACTCTGCGATGATCGCGGGGCGAGGCCGCCGGTTGTAGCGGCGCACCGCGCGGGACAAGAGCTCCTCGAGCCATGCATCGACAGGGCGCCCGCGCACGCCTGCTTCGCTCGTCGCCTCGCTCAGCGGGAGCGCCGCGGCCCCCGCTGCGTCACCAGGATGCGCAGCCTCGTCGCCCATGGATCAGGGCGGTTCAAGATGCATTCCGCGCCCCGCGGGCGCCGAGGCCGAGCCCGTTCGCAGCCCTGCCGAGATCGGCCATCGCCTTGGTCGGGCCGACAAGGATTCACCTGCTCCCTCACCGAGCAGGAGAGCACCTTCCGCTCACACGGCTCGACGAGCCAACTCAGCTCCAGGAGGCCCCGGCCGTCTGGGCCTGAACGGATGATCCGTTGTATGGGCGTCCTCGCCCTGCCTCCCGTCTCAGCATGTATACCGGAACTCAGGCGTTGATACGATGAAAAAACGCGTCTGCGGTGCCATCGTCGCCTCCGTCATCCACGCGGCCCGCGTGGTGGAAGGAGAGAGACGATGCGAGTATTGCTGACGGGAGTGGGGACTCGCGGTGACGTGCAACCCGTGGTGGCCCTGGCCGTCGAGATGCGGCGTCGGGGGCACGATGTGAGGCTCTGCGTTCCGCCGAACTTCATCGACTGGGTGGGCGGCCTGGGCTTCACGGCGACCCCGATAGGCATCGCGATGCGGCAACCGAGCGGGGCCGCCGCGCCGGCCGCCCCGCCGACGCCGGAGCAGGTCCGCGCGTTGGTGGAGCACCTCGTGAGAGACCAGTTCGACGCGACCGCGTCGGCCGCCGAGGGATGCGACGTGATCGTGGCCGGCGGAGCGCACCAGTACGCCGCGCGGTCCATCGCGGAACGGCTGGGCATCCCGTCCGTGGTCGCCGTGTACGCGCCGGTGGTCCTGCCGTCGCCGGACCATGCGCCCGGCGGTGAGCCCGGGGGCGACCCGGAATCGAACCTCCGGCGCTGGCAGGACGAATCGCGGAGCTGGAACGAGCGCCTCCTCGAGCGGCTCAACGCCAATCGAGAGCGCCTTGGCCTGGGTCCGCTGAGCGACGTCTTCAGCCACATCCTGGGCAAGGCGCCGTGGCTCGCGACGGACTCGGTCCTTGGGCCGCTGCCGGCGACGCCCGGCCTGCAGGTCACGCAGACGGGAGCCTGGCTCCTTCCCGACCAGGCACCGCTCGTACCCGAGCTGGAAGCGTTCCTCGCCGCCGGCGAGCCGCCCGTCTACATCGGCTTCGGCAGCATGCCTGTCGACCAGCAGACCGGCCGCATGGTCATCGAGGCCGTGCGGGCTGCGGGGCGCCGGGTCGTGCTGTCGCAGGGGTGGGCCGAGCTCGGTCTCGTCGACGACGCCCCCGACGGCATCGCGATCGGCGACGTCAACCAGCAGGCGCTGTTCCCGAGGGTCGCCGCGGTGGTGCACCACGGCGGGGCGGGTACGACAACGACGGCGGCGCGCGCGGGCGTCCCGCAGGTGATCGTCCCGATGTTCGCCGATCAGCCCTACTGGGCCTCGCGCGTCCGGGCGCTCGGGCTCGGGACGTCCGTGGCCCATGGAGCGCTGAGCGCGGGGTCCCTTCTGGCCGCGCTGGAGGGCGCCCTCGACCACGGGGTCGCTGCCCGCGCGGCCGCGAGCGCGGGCGCCGTGGCGGTGGATGGAACGGCCGTCGCCGCCGACCTCATCGAGCGGGCTTCCATGTGAAGCTCGGGTGATGGCCGCGTTCGTCCGGCCGTGTCAGCAGGTCGACCCGGGGTGATGCTCAGCTCGAACGAGCCGGCAGAGACATTGTTGTAGCTGTCGACGAAGATGTCGAGCGGAGTCCCCGCAGCCACATCCAGCGTGACCGACTCGGGGTCTCCGGCGTAGCCGGCGTCCAGGCAGTTGATCTCGGTCGCGCTCTCGCCGCAGTCCGTCCGCACGTGGAGAACGAGATCGGCGGATCCCGTCGGCGTCACGGTGATCGTCGCGCTGCCGTCCGCCTCGGGGGAATAGCGGTACACGAGCTCCGGGCCGTCGCCCGCGCATGTCGCCGTGAAGCCGCGCGTGCCCTCGGACGTGTCGCCCGTCACCGCCGCGGCCGTCACCGGCGCCGCGCCCGCGCACGCCGCCTCCGGGTCGAGCACACACGCGCTCGAGCACGTGTCGCCGTCCGCGGCATTGCCGTCGTCGCACTCCTCCGTGCCCACCCTCACCCCATCGCCGCAGGCCTGCTCCGCGAAGGCCACCTCGAGCGCATACTCCGGGTCCCTTTCACCGGTGTCATCGATGAAGAGGAAGCGCGTCTCCCCGGCCTCGACCAGGAGCTCGACCGCAAGCTCATCCGGGCCGAGCGCGACCGAGCAGCCGAGCAGCGTCGAGGAGTCGTCGCAGCCCGTCCGGACGTACCAGTCGTAGCCGCCGCCCGCGGCGGACCTCGGGGCGAAGACGACCGCCCCCTTGGCCGGCGCCACGAACCGGAAGACCTTCTCCTTCACACCCACGCCGACCGCATATGTGCCGTTGGAGGCAGAGCAGATCGTGGCGAACACGTTCGTGCCGTCCTTGGTGCTGCCCGTGAACGCGCCGCCCGCCGACACGTCGATCGCCCCCGCGCACGCCGCGGCAATGCCGTCCACGCACGCTTCGTGCTTGGAACAGTCGAGCTCCTCGCAGTCCTGCAGGACGTCCCCGTCGTCGTCCTCGTGGTTGTCGCACGCCTCGTCGAGGGAGCAGCGCTGCGTCTCGCCGTTGCAGGCGACCTGGCACTGATCGTCGCTGTCGCAACCGCCCACGCACGCCGCCGTCGCGCCGTTCTGGCTCGCTGTTGTATTGGGGGCGAAATTTTGCAGGGGCGCGACGACGGAATTCCCGAGGGGCGCCGCGGCGCGCGAGGGCGTCTGATAACCGGCGTGCGTAAACTCCTGCTAGACGGAGGGCTCCCGTCGCCGGACATGCTGTTCGAGCCAAGCGAGGAGCTCGTGTCGTGAGAGCGCGCCGGAAGCAAGCGAGAGCATGATGCGCTCTTGAACATCGACGTGGGCATCAAGGGAGTAGCCGTTCAGCATCAGGAAGACTTCCATCGCCGCATGACCGACACGCTTGTTACCGTCGATGAATGGGTGGCCTTGCACGAGCGAGAAGCAGAGAGTTGCTGCCTTGGCGATCACGGTAGGATAGAGCTCTTCACCTCCGAAGGTCGCCTTCGGCTGGGCCACAGCAGCCTCGACGGCGCGGAGGTCGCGAACGCCTGCGGCGCCACCGCTCGCCGCAAGAACCCGCTCGTGGAGGAAGAAGACCTCCGCCAAGGTCAAGTAGCGCACGCTCAGGCGAGCCGCCTGTACAGCTCTGCGTTCTTCACGAGGACAGCCTCGGCTGCAGCGCGAAACTCGTCGTCCGGCGTCGTCAGCAGATCCGCCACGGCGGCCCGCGCCAGCTCTTCCGGCTGCAAGCCGAGGCTCTTTGCGCGTTCCTGGAGGCGGTCGGCTTGCGCGGGCGACAGGTCGATGGCGAGCTTCATGGGGCGCAGTGTACCTCGGGCGACCCTGGCTCGTCACCCGGCATACGGGTGGCCGGCGAGCGATGAGCCCCGGCGGAGAAACGCGGTCCCATCCGTCCCGAGAGCGCAGCGGCCGATGGGAGGGCGAACGACGGGATGATGAGCTTCCGTGAAACCACCCGCCCGCTGCCGCGTAGAGGTGGCATCTCCGCGCCGCCAACGCCGAAAGCAGCGCCATACGGGTCGCTCGCAGGCGTACCGCTCACCGCTGCGGCGCGGGGAGACGCCTGGCTGTGGGCGCTTCTGCCCGCAGCGGGCTTTGCTCGGCCGGCGCCCCTGGCGCCTTCACGTGGGCCACGAGGCCCGAAGGAGACAATGACCATGAAGACGATCCGATTCGCGCTCTGCTCTCTCCCCCTCATGCTCGCCGCCTTTGCCGTCCCCGCGATCTCGGCGGCCGACACCGGCCCGACCTCTGCCGCGAGCGCCGTGCAGCTCGAGTCCACGGCCGTGGACGCCTCGGCGGAGCTCGGGGGCGCTGCGGACGATGCGGCGTGCTCCGGTGGTGACGTGACCGACGCCGACGACACCTCTCTGATGAGCACCGCCGCGCGCTCCGATCGTCCCAATGCCCCTGGCGTGAAGCTGTGCTGCGGAACGGCGGGGGACTACGGGGTCATCTGCTGGCGCTGCTGAGCGAGCGCCGGACGTCAGCGCGGGCTGTTGGCCGCGGTGCGCTGGCGCGCGATCGACCCGATCTCGCGCCAGCGCCCGGCCAAAGCCGTGCGTCGAATCTCAACGTCGAGGTGTGAGTCGTCGACCTGCCGCGCGGCGCGCGCGTCCAGCTCCAGACACAGCCAGAGCGTCCCCAGCTCGAGATATGCGCCCCTGGCCCTCTGCGCTCGCCGCCTTCCGCGACATCGAGGGTGACCAGCGCGGCTCGTCGGCGACGGTCAGCGTGAGCTCCAGCGGAACGCGGAAGAACGCACCGGGATCAGATGTCAGGAGGGGGTCGATGATCTGTTGCCAAGTGAGCTGGGCCAGCTAGGGTGCGGGCCTCAACGGACGGAAGGCGCGGATGAAGGACACCCTGTCGGCGGCGGAGGCCCGGCGCATCGCGCTGGCGGCGCAGGGCTTCCGGGCGGAGCGACCCGGGCCGGCGACGACGAAGCAGCAGTTGACCCGGCTGATCGAGCGGCTGGGCGTGGTGCAGATCGACAGCGTCAACGTCGTCTCGCGCACCCATTACCTGCCGGCCTTCTCGCGGCTGGGGGCCTATCCGCGGCCGATGCTGGAGGAGCTCGCGTGGGCGAGGAAGCGGCCGCTGTTCGAGTACTGGGCGCACGAGGCCTCGCTGTTGCCGCTCACCACCCAGCCGCTGCTGCGCTGGCGGATGGCCGACGCGCACGACGGGGTGGGCGTCTGGAAGGGTGTGGCGCGCTTCCTGCGCGAGCACCGGCCGGTGGTGGACGGGGCGCTGGAACAGATCCGCGAGCGCGGGCCGCTGGCCGCCTCCGAGCTCGAGATTGGCAAGAAGGGGCCGGGCGGCTGGTGGGGCTGGAGCGACGCCAAGCGGGCGGCCGAGTGCCTGTTCTGGATCGGCGAGCTGACGACCGCCACCCGGCGGGGGACCTTCGAGAGGGTGTATGGCCTGCCGGAGAGCGTGCTGCCCAGCGCGGTGATCGAGGCGCCGACGCCTGCGCGCGAGGACGCCCAGCGCGCGCTGATCCGCATCGCCGCCCGGGCCCTGGGCGTGGCGACCGAGCGGGACCTGCGGGACCATTTCCGCATGGGGGTCGCCGAGACGAAGGCGCGGGTCACCGAGCTCGTCGAAGCCGGTGAGCTGATCCCCGTGGGCGTGAAGGGCTGGCGGGAGCCGGCCTTCCTCGATCCCGCCGCCCGGCGGCCGCGGCGGATCGAGGCCTGCGCCCTCCTCTCGCCCTTCGACAACCTGATCTGGTTTCGCGAGCGCACCGAGCGGATGTTCGGCGTGCGGGTGCGGCTCGAGATCTACACCCCCGCGGCGAAGCGGACCCACGGCTACTACGTGCTGCCGTTCCTCGAGGGCGACGCGATCACCGCGCGGGTGGACCTGAAGGCCGATCGCAAGGCGGGCGTGCTGATCGTGCAGGCAAGCCACGCCGAGCCGTTGGCGGGCGCGCAGACGCCGGAGCGGCTGGCGGGCGAGCTGCGGACCATGGCCGCGTGGCTGGGGCTGGAGCGCGTGCGGGTGGAGCCGAGGGGCGACCTGGCCGAGCGGCTGGCGGGGGCGCTGTCGGGCAGATAGCCACGAACAACATCCTTCACCGCGTGCGCCTCACCGCGCCGGAGCGGGCGAGCGGCTTTGCGCTCTTCCCCTCCAGTGATCGGATGACGTTCGCCACGACGTCGCGGACGAACCGCCCCGCCGGATCGTCGTCGGTGGCGGCAGGGACCGTCCTTTCCCTGCCAGCCGCGGGAGCGTCACGCCCAGCATGTCGGCCACCGAGGGCCACCGTCCGGCGCAGCGGGGCCCGGCGTCGCCCCCGGCGCCGATCCGTGCCAGAATGCGGCCGGATCATCGCATGGGAAACCACCTGGAGCGGGTCGTCGGGGTGCTCAACGGCGTCCTCGGCGACTACCTGAAGCGGACAAGCAACGGCCTCGCGACCGCGATGCAGCTCGTCCGCGACGGGCACCCCGTGCCGCTTGCCAGGGCATTTCCCGCGGCCGTCTCTGCCCAGGCCATGCCCCGCGTCGTCGTGCTCGTGCACGGGTTGATGAGCACCGAGGAAGTCTGGACGATGCCGGACGGCGAGACCTACGGATCGCTCCTTGCGCGCGACCTCGGCTACACGCCGCTTTATGTGCGGTACAACAGCGGCCTCCGTGTCTCCGAGAACGGCGAGGCCCTGGATGCCCTCCTCGAACAGCTCGTCTGCGCCTATCCTGTTGCCGTGGAGGAGCTGGTCCTCATCGGCCACAGCATGGGCGGCCTCGTCGCGCGCAGCGCCGCGCACGCGGCGAGCGACAAGGATCGACGGTGGCTGCCCCTCGTCAAGCGGGCCTTCTATCTCGGCACACCGCACCTCGGCGCCCCGCTGGAGCGCTTTGGCAACGTGGTCACGTGGGCGCTCGCGAGCATCGACAATCCGTACACGAAGCTCATCGCCGACATCGTCGACCTCCGCAGCGGCGGGATGAAAGACCTGGCGT
Source organism: Sorangium sp. So ce302 (assembly GCF_051530145.1). Taxonomy (GTDB): domain Bacteria; phylum Myxococcota_A; class Polyangia; order Polyangiales; family Polyangiaceae; genus Sorangium; species Sorangium cellulosum_B. Next base: position 13,027,037 of record NZ_CP150326.1, read on the forward strand.
ATGCCAATCTCCGCCGCGAGGACTGGGAGGGCTCCAGCGCGAACGCCCTGCTCCAGAATCGTCGCCATCCCGTGCCCCTGCTCCCCCACATTCGCCATCATCTCATCGCCGGCGCGCTCACGGCCGACCCGAGGCTCTCCCTCCTGTTCGGGGACGCGATGGTCTCGCTGCGGAGCGCCACGGGGCGGGCGGTCGTCGAGGACCGGTGCTCGCCCTTCCCTCAGGAGCACGCGCGGATCATGCCGTCGCTCGGACACCTGCGCCTGGCGCACGACCCGGACGTCTACGCGCAGATCCGCGCGTGGTGCGAGGAGGCGGTGTGATGGACCGGTGGCGCGGCTTGAAGGACCTCGTAGAGGACGCGGTCGACCACGGCTCCCGGCGCGTGGAGCGCCTCCAGAAGCACGCGGCGAAGCTGCCCTTCGACCTGCTGGAGCAGATTCCCCCGATCAAGGCGCCCGTGAGGGGGATCCGGCTCATCCACGATACGACGCTGTCCGGCGTGCACGGGGCGATCCGCCTCGTCAACCGCGCTGTGGGGGGCGCGGTGGATGTGGCCCTCTTTCTCGTGGAGCAGAAGGCACGGCCGGGGGAGTCGCCGGCCGGCAGCGCGGACGCCACGCCGGACGCGCCCTCCGGGAGCTCGGACGACAAGGTGATCTGAGCCCGGCATCGGACGCGGATGTCGCCGGCGAACTTCACCCAGCTCCCGCGGCTTGCCGAGATCATGCCGGTGCAGCTGTTCTTAACATTGAACCTGGTCTGGGAGCTTTCGCCATGAACACCCGCAGGCGGCTCGAAGACGTCAAGTCCGGCGAGTGTTCGCCGCGCCGCCCGCCTGTGCTGGGCGAGTGTTCGCCGCGCCGCCCGCCTGTGCTGGGCGAGTGTTCGCCGCGCCGCCCGCCTGTGCTGGGCGCGTGTTCGCCGCGCCGCCCGCCTGTGCTCCCTGAGCGTTCCGGCGCGCGCGGTCTCGCGGGCCGCTCGGTAGAATCACCACCTCGATCTTGCGAGGCTGGGACGACACGCCCCGCATGCTCAGCCCCTGCGTCTCACGGCGGCGGCGCTCGTCGTGGTTGGCATCGCTGATGAGCCCCAGGACCGCTTCGGTATCGACCCGCCCCGAAGACGCCCGGAAACGGCCGCTCAGCCGTGTCTCGGGCGTGAGCTGGCTGCACGCGTAGAGCTCCCACATCTCCTGCGCGTAAGGGCGGGGCTGTCGATGGGGAGCGAACCGAGAGAGGAAGCGCTGGAGGTTGTCGACGTCGCGCAGCAGCAGCTTTCGCGCGTTCTGATTGCTGGAAGCGTCCACTGCCTGCGGGAAATCGATGATGACCGGCCCGTCCGCCCCCATCAGCACGTTGAAGTCGGACAGATCGCCGTGCACGACCCCGGCGCTCAGCATCCGGACCGCTTCTGCCAGCAATCGGTCGAAGACCCTCACCGCGTCGTCGGGGTTCAGTCTCACCTCGGCGAGCCGCGGGGCCGGGCTGCCGTCGGCGCCGGTGATGAGCTCCATGATCAGCACACCGTCGATGAAATGGTGGGGTACCGGGACGCGCACCCCCGCGTCGCGCAGGCGGAAGATCATGTCCACCTCGGTCGATCTCCAGGCGGCTTCGTCCTGCGCACGACCGTGGCGCGAGCGCTTGTTGATCGCGCGCTGATCGCGGCTGTTGCGCACCTTGCGCCCCTCCGTGTACTCCGCCCGGTTCTTGAAGGTCCGGTCCTGCGCCTCTTTGTAGACCTTGGCCACCCGAAGCTCGCCGCCGGAGCGCACCAGGAAGACCTCCGCTTCCTTGCCGCTCATCAGCGGGCGCACGACCTCCTCGATGAGCCCTTCGTCGGCCAGAGACATCAGGCTGCTGGGAATTCGCATCTCGTTCTTGCTTCTCCGCCGGGGATCGTTCGCGGCCTTTTAGCCACACCCCCTGGGACGCCGCAACTGGATTGGTCCTCCCGCTTCCGCGGACACCCCGGACCACACCAGGGAGCAGGAATGGGACGGTGAAAGAGGAGGGCGTTCACGCCCGAGTCGAAGGCGGAGGTGTTACGGCTGGTGAAGGTGGGCGACCGGAGCATCGGCCAGGTGGCGACGGACCTCGACCTGACCGAGACGGCGCTGCGCGGCTGGATCAGGCGCGCGGAGGGGATAAGACGAACAAGGACGATCGCGGGGAGCAGGGGCAACAGCTGCGAAGTTGCCGACCTGCACCCACGCGCCGCCTCCGGCGACCGCCTGCGCGCCGGCGTCCTCGCCCTCACCTGGGCCCCGGCATCGTGAGCCAGGCGCCCGACCTCGGACGGCGCAGGAGCAGGCCCTCGCCCCGGCCGCAACCGCGCTCTCGTGGTAGGGTCGGCCATGAGCACCGGCGTGCTGCCGCACCACCTGGATCCCGCCCGCAACGCACCGGAGGTCGAGGCAGCATTCGCGGCGGTGCCGCCCGAGCAGGTGGCAGAGATCCTCGACGGGGAGCTCTTCACCTTTCCGCGGCCCGGTCGCCCCCACACGCGCAGCGCGTCACGCCTGACGATGAAGCTCGGCAGCGCCTTCGATCTCGGCGATGGAGGGCCCGGCGGCTGGGTGCTCCTGGATGAGCCGGAGCTCCACCTTGGGCCGCGGCCTGACAAGGTGGTGCCCGATCTCGCAGGGTGGAAGCGGGAGCGCATGCCGGACGCCCTCGGGGACGAGGACACGCCGGCGCACTACGACGTCCCTCCGGACTGGGTGTGCGAGGTGATCTCGCCGCGTACAGAGCGTGTCGACCGGGGGAAGAAGATGCGGATTTACCGGCGCGAAGGTGTCGGGCACGTGTGGCTGCTCAGCCCCTTGCTGCGAACGCTCGAGGTGTACCGACTCGAGGGCGGACGGTGGGTGCTGCTCGAGACCTACGAGGAAGACGCGAAGGTGAGGGCCGAGCCCTTCGATGCGGTGGAGCTCGATCTGGCGGCGATCTGGATCAGATGATCGATCGCAGGCCAGCGCGTCCCATCGGGAGTGGACATCGATCGAGCCCGTGGTGCTGCGCGCGCTGAGCCTCGGTTGCTCCCCGCCTGGGACGACGCGCCCCCGGAGCTCCAGGTCGACCTCGCCCGCCTCGACACCATGGACGGGCAGACGCGCTGTCCGATCACGAAGAGCGCTCGAACGACCGGAGCTGGGCTACCGTGATCGCCATGAACCTCGCCGGAATCGCCCATATCCAGCTCTCGGTCACGGACTTCCCGCGCAGCCGCGCGTTTTACCGCGCGCTGTGCGAGCACTTCGAGATGCAGTGCCAGTACGACGATCCGGGCAGCGAGGACGAACGGCCCATGCTCTATTACATCGGCGGCAAGACCGGCCTGTTGATTCGCCCCGTGAACCCGGAGCACGCCGGCGCCCGCTTTCACCAGTACAAGCCCGGGCTGCACCACCTGTGCTTCCGCGCCCGCAGCCGCGAGGATATCGACGCATTCCACGAGTTCTTCGAGAGCACGCTGGCCGCGCTCGGCGGCAAGCTCGTGCAGGCGCCGCAGGACGGTGCGTGGGCGGCAGGTTACTACTCTATCGTCTTCGAGGATCCGGACGGCATCCGGCTCGAGATCAACCACGTCCCCGGCAAGGGCAACCTGTCCGAGGGCGTCGAGCTTCCGCTGCCCGCGCGCGTCCCGGGGGGCGTGCCCGAGCAAGCGTGAGGCGGCCCTGTCTTCTCCGCCTTCATCGGGCGACGAGCGCGTCGCCTCGCGCGCTGCTGAGCTCCGCGGACGCCCCCTCCGCCTCGTGCGGACACGGCGGAGGCACCATCTCCGCCTCGTTCGGCTACGGCGGAGGTGCCGTCTCCGCCTCGTCCTGCGGAGGGCCATCCAGCTTGATCTGCACCTTCACCTTCCGCTTCTCTCCGTCCCCCTCGATCTGCACGTCGACCTTTCCCTCGACCCCTTGCGCCGCGAGCTGCTCCATCACCTGCCGCCGCGCCGCTTCCACGTCGTCCTTGTCGAGCACGTCCAGATCGAGCAGCTCGTGCCCGAGCTTTGCTCCCAGTGTCCCGCGCACGGTCCCCGCCAGCACGTCCTCCCGGATCTCCGCGCCGGCGAGCGCCGGGAACGCCGCCCGGATCCGCTCGGCCGCGTCGCCCTCCGGCACCTCGTCGCCCCACACGTCGAGCGTCAGCGTCGTCGCCCCGTCCCCGCGCCGCCCCCGCACCAGGACCCGCGCCCTCCGCTCCGTCTTCCCTTCGCCGCGCACGGCCGCCATGAGCGCCTCGGGCTCGGGCAGCTCCGCGCCGTCCGCCACCTGGATGCGGATGCTCCGTCCCACGGGCACCTCCACGTCCGCCGGCGCCACGCACGCCGCCGCCCCGCACACCGCTGCCGCCGCCGCCACCACCAGCGCCTTGCGCAACCAGAGCCGCTTCATCGGGACCACCTCCTGCTCGGGGTAGAGCTGGCCGAACGCCGCCATCAGCTCGCCTTCGAGCTCGCGCGCGTGCGCTGGCCTGAGCTGCGCCGGCTCCCCGAACAGCCGGCGCAGCTTTCGTCGCACCTCAAAGCCCAGCATTGGAAACACCCTCTCCGCGGGACTCGCCCGCGTCCTGCTCGGCGCGCGCCTCGAGCCGCGCCTTGAGCTCGCGCAGCGCCCGCGACGCCCGCTGCTTCACCGCGTCCGCACGGAGCCCGAGCAGCTCCGCGATCTCCTGGTGTTTCAGCCCGTCGCCGTACCGCAGCGCCAGCACCTCCCTCGCCTCCGCCCCGAGCGCCTCCAGCGCCTCCCTGACCGCGCGGAGCTCCTCGCCCCGCACGAGCGCGTCGAGCGGCGTCCCCGCCTCGTCCGCGAGCACGCCCGCGAGATCGTCGATCGGCGCCTCGTGCCGCGCCGCCCGCGCGTGGTCGATGACCAGGTTCCTGGCCATGGCGAGCACGAACATCCGCGGCGTCCCCTTGCGCCGATCGAACTCTCCCAGCCGCTCCAGCAGCCTGTGGAAGACCCGCGCGACGAGATCCTCCGCGTCCTCCCGCCGGCCCACGCGTCGCGAAACGAAGCGCGCCACCGGGTCGTACAGCTCCTGGTAGAGCGCCCGGAACGCGCCGCGATCGCCGCGCCGGGACGCCTCGATCAGCTCGCAGAGATGGTCATCGCGGGAGGGCCAGAGGAAGCTCATCGCGGGGCTCACCCTCCTCTACGGCAGAGGCGCCAGAAGGTGACAGGCGAGCGGTCGATTCCTCGGGGGCCCTGGGCGACCGCTCGGCGACGGCGCGCCAGCAAGGCCTTGATGGTCCGGCTCGCCCGTTCGGGATCGAGCGCGTCGACGAGCACCCCGTCGGCGCTCGGCAAGAGCGGCGTCGCGAGCCCCCGGACGATCGGATCTCTCGATCCAGGGGTCCCGAGGATGACGCCCTTTCTCGTCGCCGTGCTTCAGGTGTCGAGCACCGTCCAGTCCTGCTCCGCCGCCCACGTCGAGAACGAATGCCACCCGACTTCGGGGTAATCGCGCCGGAGCCGGACGATGTCGGCCGAGAAGCCCGCGCGCTCGTACCACGCGAACATTCTGGCCATGGCCTCGCTGCCGGCGCGCACGGCGTCGAGCGGGAGCTCCACGTACTGGATCTTCTTGCCGGACGCGCGGGTGATCGCCACCGCTGCGTCCAGCGCGCAGACCTCGTCCGAGGCGATGTCGATTCGCACGCCGAGGAACGGCTCGCGCTGCTCGAGGACCAAGGCGGTGAACAGGGCGACGTCGGCGACCGCGATCTGCTGGAGCGTCCGCGTCCCTGACATGGCGATGAGGAGCTTGCCCTCGCGGAGGCCGGGCAGGAGAAAGACGCGCAAGAAGTTCTCCATGAAGAACGCCGGGCCGATGATGGTGAAGGGAACATCGAGCGACCGCAGGTGCCCCTCCACCTGGAACTTGCTGTCGAAGAGCGGCACGCCGGTGCCACGGTCGGCGCTCGCGACGGAGGAGTAGACGACGTGTCCGACCCTGGCGGCCTTGGCGGCGTCGAGCACCGCGCGCGCCTGTCGGATCTCCAGGTCGGCCCCCGCCTCGGACGGGGCCATCGCGAACACGGCGTCACAACCTGCTGCAGCGCGCTCGATCGATCCTTGATCGTCGAAGGACCCTACCGTGAGCTCCGCGCCGAGCTGGCGGAGCTGCGAGGCCTGGGGGCCATCGGCGCTCCTCGTGAACGCGCGCACATGGTGCCCTCGGGCGAGGAGGGTTCGAGCGACAGCGCCGCCCTGCCACCCGCTCGCCCCCGTGACGAGCACTGTCAGTCCAGTACGGTTCCAAGCCACGTCATTCACCTCCATGACCATGCGCCTGAGCGGCCTTGCGGGGGAGGGCCAGCGCAGCCACGCCGTCGAGGAACTCCCACAGCGCGGCCCATTGCGCGATCGCTCCGCGCCATGTGGCTGCGAGCGATGGGCCGCGCTCCTTGACCAACGCCGCGAGCGCGCCGGAATCCTCGGCGTGATCGACCTCGAGCACCTCGTGAATGGTCAGCCAGGCGAGCGCGTCCGGCGAGATCGCACTCTGGCGCCGGATCTCGTCGCCTAGGCAGCGATCCATCTTCTTCGCGAAGATCTCTGCGACGATCAGCGCACCCACGGCCTCGTAGGGATCTTCCGCCTCGAACAGCGCCGTGGATCGCTCACCGAGGCGTTTTCCGGGCCTGAGCACGTCGCCTCGGGCGTCCCTCGGACGCCAACCATCGAGGCCAGTCACGAACCGATCCAGGAGATCACTGTGGATCTTCTTGCAATCGCCGTTGCCCAGCTCGTCGTTTAACTGCTTCGCCATGAGTGAGGCGATGCGGCGGTCGTCGATGCGGGCGATCGTCTGGGCGAGCCAGCGGACGAAATGGGGGGAGATGCCGGCGTGGGTGTTCGCCACCAGGAACCAGATCGCCCGCAGATCGACGGGGTTCTCCCTGAGCGACACGAACAGCGGGTGCGCCGAGACGTCCCGTGCCTCGTATTCGTCGACGATGCGTGTGGCCGGTAAAAGAGTTGTATCCTCGGTACGTATTTCAATTGCACTGGTCACGTTCATGCTCTCCTTGTTGCATCAGAGCGGTGCTCAGACGAGCGTGATACGAGCACACCAGGTGCGCCGAGATGAACCCCCTGGGTCCTCCTGACGTCCTTGGCGGTCTATATCATTCGGGTGACTGCACCAGACGCGGGTGAGCCCGGCTCTGGATCAGCTCAGGGCTAGAGGCCCGCTCGACCACCCAGTGGCGATCGGACACCTGGGCGATGTCGACCTCAGCGAGCCCAGCGCTTCGGCAGCAAGCGCGAACCTCGTCCAGCGTCATCGCTGCGTGCAGCGAGTTCCGGAACAGCGCGCGCTGGTAGGGCGTGTCGCCGCCGGCATAGCGCTGGACGAGGTCCTCGAGGTCCCCGAGGGTCGCCGGTCGCAGCAGGTCCTTGATCAGGATGGCCGCGCCTTGCCTGCCCACGCGCTGTGCCTCTGCGAACAGAGTGGTCGGGTCCGCCAGGTGATGAGCCAGGCTGTTCGACACCACGGCATCGAAGGCGCGCTCGGGAAACCCCGTGGCCTTCGCGTCGCCGCGCGCGACCTGGATGCGGCGGCGCGCAGGCGACGCACCAGCGCGTCGCCGCGCGATCGCGAGCATCGCCTCGGCCAGGTCGATCGCCGTGACCTCGAGGCTGGACAGCTCGGCGATGCGGATCGCGATGTCGCCAGGCCCGGTGCCGATGTCGATCAGCCGGCCCTGGGCGGGCGCGAGCTGGACGGCGCGCCGAGCGAAGGCCTCGTTGACGACGTCGTTGGAGATCGCCGCGTACTCGGCGGCGTCCTCCTCGGTGTCCATCGCTTCTGGCTCCAGGATTCGAGGTAGCATCACAGGCGCTCCACCGAGCGCCGGGACGCCATGCGGGACTCGTAGCCGGTAAGAACCTCGTGGAAAACGTCGTAGTCGCTGGCGACGAAATACATGGATTGCAGGCTGGAGAACTCGATGTCGTATCCGATGACATCCATCGAGTACGGGCGGATCTGCGCGTCGCCCCTGCATGCGAGGCGGCCCTCCCGGTGCGACGAGAGCAGCGCTGCGCCGAACAGCCGGAACTCGTCGGCCGTGCCGATGAGGCCAAACTCGACGCTCCACAAGAAGATTCGGTTGAGCTCGGACTGCTCCGAGGGATTCGCGCTCGCGGCCATCCCGGCGCGGCGGGCCGACGCCTCTGCCAGGGCGATCTCCTCCGGCGACGCCGACTGGCTCATCAGCGTGGACATGTGCCGGTTCGCCTCGTAGAGCCAGCGGTCGTAGTCGTTTCCGCCGGCCACGATCATCATCTGCGCGAGGCGCTGCAGGTAAGTGCGGTACGCAGCGCAGAACAACATCGGTAGGTGTCCCAGCACGTCGTGCACGAAGTCGGGCGCCGGCGCGTGATCGATGTGGTGCTCGCTGCGCATGAAGGTGGCGATCGGAAACACTCTCCTCGCGAGGAGAGTGGCGTATACGCGCGATGGGACATAGCCGTCCACGCAGGTCGCCGTCCACCCGATCTCCTCGACGCGGCGGCTGATCTCCTGGATGGACGGGACCCGGAGGGGATCCAGGTCGAGGCGAGCGAACCCTCTCAGATACGCCGGATCGACGTGGTTCCTTAGCTCGTCGAGCATCGCCGTGTGGGCTGCCATCGTTCGCTGCCACACGCGGGAAGCTCCGCGGTCGTCGCCGAGCGCGTGGTGCGGAGCGATGTACCTGCTCACGTCCGGTGGCATCGAGTCCGAGATGAGTCTCTGACACTGGGTGGACATGAAACTCCTTGGCGCACATCACGAGACCTACGGCCACCGGCCGAGTCCGGTCTTATTCGGCGCTCTGGAGTCGACGGTATTGGCAGTCCGTCATGGGAGGATCTTAGAGTTCCTTAGTTTGTCTCAGGCTTTGCGTGGGTGGAGGCTCAGCGAGAGCGAGGGCTCCAGCACATACCCTCTCTCGGCGGTATGCAGCATCTCGCCGAGGCCCAGGCTGCGCAGCACCGCGATCGTGTTGTAGAGGCGGTTCATCGCCGCGCCGGGGAGGATCCGCTCGTCCGGCCAGCCGACCTCGATCAGCGCCGACGTCGCGACGGGCTGTCCCGGTGTCCTGGCCAGCTGCTCCACCAGGCGAAGGAGCATCCGTCGCATGGCGTGGCGCCGCCGCATGCTCACCCTCGCTCCGCCGTGTGCGCGGAACCACATGCCGTCGGGACCCAGCTCGAGATCTGCAGTCCACTCGGCTGCGGGCGCCGCCGGTGCGCGTCCGTTGGCGCGAGGAGTCGTGCCTGTGTCTTCGGCTTTGACGTCCGATCCGGTGGGGCGGGCCGCCGGCGAGCCTTTGCCCTCGCGCAGCTGCACGAGGCGAGCAAAGCGCTGCTGAGCTCCCCGATGGTGCGCCCGAGCGTCGACTTCCTGCCCGCTGGCGTGGGCCTTTCGGGCGCGAGTGAGCTCGAGTAGGCCATCGAGCAGCTCGGCAAGGACGCCAGAGCGTACGACGTCGGCCTGTTCCTCGGCCAGGTGCCTCGCGTGCGCCAGGTGCCCTTCGGCGAGGGAGAAGCGGTCCTGGGTTACTTCGACGAGGCCGCGGGTGGCCGCGCTGACGATCTCCATGTAACCTCGGCACCACCCCGCGAGGTCGGAGGCGCTGTCGCGGAGGAGCGCCGTGCACCCCGGCAGCTCGGCCGCCCGAATGCTCTCGCGGTCGTGGTGCTCGGCTTCGAGCTGAACGAAGGTGGAGAGATCGGCGAGCTGAAGCGCGAGCTCGCAGCCCTGCAGCGTGAGGTCGAGCGCTCGCGCGAGGCTCTCGCGGGAGGTGGCCTGCTTACATCTCTGGCTCGCTCTCTCGGGCGTCCCGATCGACGAATGGAGATCCGCATGGATATACAAATGGCCAGCGTCGCGGAGCGCGATCCGAGGATCGCGCTCCGCCATCTCCGCTGTCCGGGCATCCGAGGTGGCGGTGCACGTCACCGTGTCGGTGGGACGCACGTCGTCTACATCGCGTGCCAGGTGAGTCTCTTGGCTCGTGTGGCGTTTGATCGCATCCGCTTGCTGCTGGCCCTGACGGGTATGCTTCGGCACAAAGATCTCCTGGAGTGGCGCGGTGCAAGAGCGCGTGTCCGCGTCAATGGCCGTTGTCTCGCAGCCCTATCCGACCAGCCAAGGGCATCGCGATCGTTCGCGTGGTGCCGGCTACCTGATTCCATCGCGACAAAGGAGAAGCGACGGCGACGAGGGCGGAGTGGGCCGAGCGGGTCGAGCGATGAGAACGGAGCGGGCTGCGTGCCGAGAAGTTCGCGCGGCGCGAGGGGTACAAGCCAAAGCAGCGTGCTCATCCAGCCAAGCAAACGGCGACGTACTCGCCGCGTAAGCATGCGAGCGTTTCACATGCCGTCACGCGACGCACTGAAGTGCCCAGTTACGTGGTCGCATCCCGTCGATGTCTTCCCCTCGCCGGCAAAGCGCAGGTCGCATCGCTTGTAGTGAGGACAGGAGCGCTCGGCGTCGGTACGTGGACTTTCAGCTGATCGACGACGAGCCTCTCTTTCGCGAGCGCGTTCTCGCGCCGCTCGCGGAGTGACTCCGACGGATCCTTCTTCCTGCCGCGGTGAACCTCACGCTCCATGGACGGCACCTTCTCGCTCTTGCGCCGGTAAACACGGTGCTTGAGCTCGGTGAACTCGGCCTTGACCTGCTCCAGATCGGTCTTCCGGTGGAGCGCGTAGCCGCGCCAGCCACGCTCGTGATGGCTGTCGTCATGGCCGGGTCGGTGCCCGGCGGGGTCGCTGCGCTCGTGGTCGGCGGGGCGTCTGCCCGCTCAGCGGGGCGGCCCGGGGTCCGCCGCAGCGCCGGTCACGCGAGGCTTCGCGCGGAGCTCCGCGAGCGTCCACTGCGCCACGCCGCGCGCCCCGTCGATCGTGAAATGCACGCCGTCGGGTCGGATCGCGCCGTCCTCGTACATGCGCCGGCACTCGCCCCCGGGGCAGATGTTCTCCTGGAGGTCGAGGAGCGCGACGTCGGGCAGCGTCGCGACGACCTTCCGGATCGAGCGGTTGATGCACGTGACCTGCTCGCGGACGTCCTTCGTCTCCCAGTCGCCGAGCGCGTAGGGGACGGTCGCCATCCAGACGCGCCCGTGCGGGTTCCGGAGCTTGTCGAGGTTCGTGACGAGGTTCGTCTCGAAGCGCTCGTGCCACGCCGGCTTGCACGCCTTCGTCCACTCGTCGTTCGCCGTGATGCCGTGCATGAAGGCGCCGCCGAGGTAGAGGACCGCGGCGTCGGGCTTCGCCTGCGCGAGGAGCGCGGGCCACTCCGTCATGCCGCAGAGGTCCGCCATGATGGTGCAGCCGTCCCGCCCGTGGAGGTCCACCGCGAGCCCGCGCTCGTGCAGACCGCGGAGCGCCCAGCCGAGCGTGTTCGCTGTCGAGTCGCCGACGACGACGACGCGGAACGTGACGTCGTCCTTCACGACCGCGGTGACGAGCGCGTTGAACATCGCGGAGCCCTTCGGCGCCTCGCCGTCCTGCGCGTGGGTCGCGCGGACGGCGATGAGCAGACCGAGCGTGACGCCGGCCGGCACCGCCCAGAACGAGCGCCCCTTCGGCAGCCCGCGCTCGCGGATCGGCCTCTCGAGGAAGCGGTAGGAGACGAGCGCGACCGCGAAGGTGATCGCGAAGCGGAGCGCGGTGAGGGCGGGGCCGTGCAGGCGATCGCTCGACACGAACACGTGCACCGGCCAGTGCCAGAGGTAGACGCCGTAGCTGATGGTGCCGACCCACGCGAGCGGGCGCCACGCGAGCGCGCGCGCGACGAGGCTCCGCGAGCCCTGCACCGCGCACGCGATGAGGACGAGGGCCCCGAGCTCCGTGAGCCAGAACCCGCCGTGGTAGAGGAGCCACGACTGGCCGTCGAACACGGACCACGCGATCGCGAGGCCGATCGCCGAGGCGACGCCGGCGCCGTCGAGGAGGCGCACCGCGCCCGCGGAGAGCTCGGCGCGCGGCGTGAGCACCGTCGCGAGCGCGGCGCCGAGGAGGATGCCGGAGGCGCGCGTGTCCGTGCCCATGTACACGCGCGTCGTGCTCTCCGGCGCGAAGAGGACGAGCATCGCGATCGCGGAGAGCGCGGCCAGCGTCAGCGTGAGGACGAGCACGCCGCGGCGCGACCACCGCGAGAGCACGAAGACGATGACGAGCGGCCAGACGACGTAGAACTGCTCCTCGATCGCCAGGCTCCACGTGTGCTCGAGCGGCGAGCGCGACGTGAAGATCTCCCAGTAGCTCTTGTGCGCGTAGATGGCGCGCCAGTTCGCGACGTAGCCGAGCGTCGCGAGCACGTCGGCGCGGAGGCCGGCGAGCGCGCTCGGCGGCCCGAAGAGGCGCCCGTGGAGCACGACCACCGGGACGAGCGCGAGGAGCGCCGGGAGGAGCCGGCGCGCGCGGCGGATCCAGAAGTCCTTGAGCGAGATCGCGCCGCGCGCCTCGTGCTCCGCGAGGAGGAGCGACGTGATGAGGTAGCCCGAGAGGACGAAGAAGAGATCGACGCCGAGGAAGCCGCCGCGCAGCATCCCGTTCGCGTGGAAGAAGAGGACGCCGAGCAGGGCGAGCCCGCGCAGCCCGTCGAGCGCGGGCAGGTGCGGGAAGAGCGGGCGACGGGCGGGCGTGTCCACGAGGCGAGGGGCGAGACTATCAAAACGCCCGGGCGGCGCCTCCCCTGCCGCGCGCTCGCGTCACGCGGATCGCGCCGTGGTCGAGGTCACTCGTCAGTAATGATCGCCCTTCTTCGTGACGCCGAAGGGGATGAGCTGCGACGGTTGACCGTTGATCGTCGTCCCCCCGGCCTGGATCATGTGCGCCAGATCGAGGAACTCGGCCGGGAAGTTCAGCTTCGGAGCGGTGAGCGCGTCGAGCGCCGCCGTCTGCTCCGGCGTGAGCTTCACCTCGAGCGCCCTCACGTTGTCGTCGAGCTGCGCCAGCGTGCGCGCCCCGATGATCGTGGACGACACCGTCGGGCGCGCCTGCACCCAGCTGAGGGCGACGCGCGCGACGGTGGTCTCGAGCTGCTTGGCGATCCGCTCGAGCTCGTCGATCACCGTGTAGCTCCTCTCGTCGAGGTAGCCCGCGGCCCACTGCCGCCCTTCCGGCTTGACCGTCGCGGCGTTCCTCCGCGTGTACTTGCCGCTCAGGATCCCGCTCCGCAAGGGCGACCACGGCGTCACCCCCAGCCCGAGCTCCTGGGCCATGGGGATCAGCTCCCCTTCGACCGTCCGCTCGAGGAGCGAATACTCGATCTGCAGCCCGATGAACGGCGCCCATCCGCGGAACTGAGCGATCAGCTGCCCTTGCGTCACCTTCCACGCAGGGGTGTCGGACACGCCGATATAACGCACCTTCCCCGACTGGACGAGATCGTGGAGCGCCGCCATGGTCTCCTCGATCGGCGTGAACTTGTCCCAGTTGTGCAGCCAGTAGAGATCGATGTAGTCGGTGCGCAGCCGGCGGAGCGACTGCTCGCAGGCGGCGAGGATCGATTTGCGGTTCGAGCCGCCGCCGTTGGGATCACCGACGTACAGGTTTCCGCTGAACTTCGTGGCGATCACCAGCCGGTCGCGCTTCTGCCGGTCGTGGCCGAGGTGATCCCCGATGATCTTCTCCGAGTGTCCTTTGGTGTAGAGGTTCGCCGTATCGATGAAGTTCCCCCCGAGCTCGATGAAGCGGTCGAGGATGGCTTCGGAGTCCTTGACGCTGCTCCCCCAGCCCAGGTCTTCGCCGAACGTCATGGCGCCGAGGCAAAAGGGGCTCACCCGCAGACCTGAGCGACCGAGCGTGACATAATGATCGAGCGGCATCGCATCACCTCTGGAACTTGTTCCGTTTCGAACAGTTCAATATTGAACTAGTAGCGCCGCACCGCTCCATCGTCAAGCGCGAGCAGAGAGAACATGGACAAGCCGTCGCCCTGGGAGCTCTGGACGCTGAACTTCGAGTTCAGCATGGCGGTCATGGCCGAGGTGGAGCCCGAGGTGCGCGCGCTGGGGCTCGAGATGAAGGAGTTCTTCCTCCTCGGCAAGCTCGACGACCACCCTTACCCTGCCGAGCTGGCGCGCGCGCTGATCACGCCCAAGCCTTCGATCACCTTCATGGTGAAGCGGATGGAGGCGGCCGGCTTCGTCCAGCGTGAGACGGAGGCGGGCGATCTGCGGCGCTTTCGGCTGACGCTCACCCGCTCGGGGCGCAAGGCGATGGAGGCGGCGCGGGCGATCCTCGACGACGCCTTCGGGCGAAGGCTCGCGCGGATCTCGGCAGGCGAGCGCGCCGAGCTGGCGCGGCTCCTCACGCGGCTGACGGGGGAGCGTGCCCGCCCGCGCTGACGGCCGCCCTCGCGCTCACTCGTAGTCGCCCCTCAGCGCTTCGTAGAACGCGTCGCTCATGAGGTAGTCTGCCCACCACTGCTCGACCGGCGTCGCGCCCCGGCGCTGCTGGAAGAGCACCAGATCGTCCAGCTCGCCGTCGTACCAGCCCCACAGAAACCGGGCCCGCAGCACGTCCACGTTTCGCCTGCGGAGCTCGGCCACCGCGTCCTCGAGCGACTCGTCGTCGAACTCGTCGACCAGCGCCTCCGCCTCGTCGATGATCTCGCCGAGGTAGGCCAGCCCCTTCTTGGTGAGCTCGAACCGCGCCTTGCGGCGGTTGACCTCGACGAGGTCCGCGTTCACGAGCTCCTGCAGGACGTCCTCCAGCGGGCTCAGCTCGGACGGCAGCACGAGGGGCATCTCCATGCCTCCATCGGCGGGCTTCAGGTCCATCTTCTTCAGCACGTAGATGCCGGCATAGACCAGCTTCTGCTCGCGCGACACGATCGGCTGTCTGCGTCCTTCGAACATCGTCTCACTCCGCGATGCGCCAGGCCTCTGCCTCGAGGCGGATATGCCGGCGACCGTCTGCGTCGGTGTCGAGCCACGCGTCGACGTCGCCGTCGGCGTAGTACACGGGGGTGCGCCCCGCCGCCTCCGGCCGCCGGATGCGCGCGGCGTGGGGGTTGCACATGGCGAGCACGATAGCGCGCTCGCCGGAGAGCGCGGCCGGCAGCCAGCGCTCGAGGAACGCCGACAGGAGCACGGTCACCGAGTAGTCCTCGGCGACCTCCTCGACGAAGAACTCGAGCTCCACGTCATCGGGCAGCACCTCCGGCTCGTCCGCGGCGTGCACCGCCACGACGAGCGCGTCGGTCAGCCGGAGCGGCCCGCGACCCGCGCGGCCATCCAGCCAGAGCGCGTCCACCCGGCACCAGCCGAACTGCGTGGACTCCACGTCCGGCTCGTCGCGGTGCTGTTCGAGGTTCAGCAGCTCCAGCGCGGGACGGGAGCGGAACGGGAGCTCGGAGATGCTTCGCAGGGGCTGCATCGCGGCGGCTGGCGCGCGGCTACGCGACCAGGCGCTCGGGCCTGCGGCCTCGCTCGCTGCGGCGGACGCCGAAGCGCGAGCCGGCGCCGGACTTGCCGCTCCCGAAGCGGCTGCCGCCGGCGTTGTTGTAGCGCCGCCCGGTCTGCGACGACTTGCTGCTGTCGACGCTGGACGGGTTCGAGGCGCGGTACGCCTCGCGGTGGGATCGCAGATCGGGCGCGCGGCCGGGCGGCGTGGTGTACGGCTGCGTGTACACCGGCACGTAATTCGGGCGCAGCGCCGACGACACCATGGCGCCGAGGAGCATGCCCGACGCCAGGCTCATCACCGGCGAGTGGTAGTACCCGTAGGGGCCGAACCCGGACGTCTGGATCTGCGCGGCGCCTTCGCCCGAGACGTCACGGCGGATCGTGAACACCTTCTCGGGGTCCTGCACGCCGCCGTCGCTGTTCTTGTCGAAGAACCCGGTGACGACCTGCGTCTTGGCGTCCAGGTCCTGTACGGCGACGCTGATGACCTCGCTCCCCTGGTAGATCTCGTTGACGCGCCGCTCGAAGTCCTCGGGCCCCTCGGCCGCCTTGAAGGCTTCGTTGACCTTGTCGAAGTCGAGCTCGACGCTGGTGTTCTCGGTGGTCGCCCAGCGCTCCCTGGACCGCCCGCCGCTGCCGCTGGAATCGCAGCCGGCGGCCGCGACGGCGAGGGCTGTCATGAGCACGACGGGCAGGGTGGTCTTCGTCATCATGTGGAGGGATCTGTCTGGTGCTGTTGGAGGATTCTGTCAAGCAGGCGCCGAGCCCAGCACCGGGAGCCCGCAGGCGCCGGGAGAGAACCTGCGCACGAGGGGGCGCCGCGCAAGATCCGCGAGATCATGGAGGGCACGGCAAGATCATGGAGAGCGCGACGCGTCAGGGCGCGCGCCGGCGGGAGCGGCCCCCGGGGCCGCCGGGCGGCGGCAGCTCGGCCGAGCGCAGCCGCTCGGGCAGGGGTCGGGTCGCCAAGCGCGGGGTATTCAGGTCGCCTTCGGCTTGTGGGTGGCGAAGAAGAGGCCCGGCAAGACGAGCGCCGCGCCGAGCCAATGGTAGAGGGCAAACGCCTCGCCGAGGAGCAGCCACGCCAGCACGGCGGTATAGACCGGCGACAGGTAGAGCAACAGGCCAGTGCGGCTGGGGCCGAGATGCTCGGTGATATAGCTGTACGTGGCATAGGCGCCGACGCCCGGCACCAGGACCAGGGTCACCGCGGTGGCGATGGTGCGCAGGTCGAAATGCGGCGCCCCGCGGCTGGCCAGCTCCCAGCCGAGCGGCGGCAAAAGGAGGATCGCCCCGGCCAGCGCGATCGCGGTGAGCCGCGCCTGGACCCCCAGCGGATCGGGCCATCGCTTCAGCAGCACCGTGTAAAGCGCCCAGGAGATCGCGGCGCCAAGGATCATCAGGTCACCGGTGCTGAAGCTGAGCGCCAGCAGCGCCGCCGGGTCGCCGCGCAGCACGATGACCAGCACGCCGGTCAGCGCCAGCGCGGCGCCCAGGCCCTGGCGCCGACTGAGCCGCTCTCCGAACATGGCCCGCGACAGCAGGATGATGATCACCGGCGAGACGGCGTAAATCAGGCCGATATTGGTGGCCGTTGTGGTGGCGGCGCCATAATAGACGCCGGCGCCGCAGATGCCCATGCCCAGCAGCCCGAGCAGGGCATATCGGGCCCAGTCGCGCCGTAGCGCGGCGCGGTTGCGCCACAATTCACGGCCGCAGAAGGGGAGCAGCACCAGCGCGACGCCCATCCATCGAAGCTCCGCCAGCGCCACGGGCGGGATGAAATCCGCCGTGGCGCGCGCCAGCAGCATGTTGGTGGTGAACAGCGCCGGGGTGACGAACAGCAGGACGTGGGCGATGCGCTGCTGGCGGGACTCGGCGAAGCCGAGAGAGCTGGAAGCCATTGGCGCCGACAGTAGGGAAGCGCCGCTACCGTGGCCAGGGCTCGTCGTCCCGCTACGCCCCCCAGCGCTCTATCCCAACCCGCCTCGCTGCCTCCGCCGCTGTCGGCCAATACACCTCTTCCCGCGGGATCTCGATCTGCCCGGCACCCCGGCCGCGCAGCACCTCCCTCTGCTCCGCCACGAGCGCCGAGACGTCCTCCACGCCCACCGTCCACTCCTCGGCGAACCGCCGCAGCGTCGCGCCCCGCAGACCGAGCTGGATCGCCCTCCGCGCGACCGGAGCGCCCGACGGATGGTGGTCCGGATCCCACTGGAGCCGCACGTCCGAGCCCTGGAGGTCGCTCTTCCACGCCTCCTCGCTCGGGTGCAGCTCGGGCACGAAGCTCGACGGCACCGCGGCCGCCAGGATCGCGTCGAACCCCGCGCGCTGGATGCGGATGGCCAGCACCGCCTCCTGGTCGGGCTTCGTGCCCCAGCCCGAGCGGAACATCATCCAGAGGAAATTCGGCTTGATCCAGCTCATGCGGTCAAAGCTGAACTCCGGCCCTCCGAGCCGTTGATGCAGGGCCGCGTGACGCGCGATCGACGGACGGTACGCCTGGTAGACCACGATGGTCTCGGCGTCGAACTGCGCGAGGATGTGGCGTCCCGCCGAGGGCCAGCGGGCGGCCTGCGCAGCATACGACTCGAGCTCCAGCTTCTTCATCACGCCTGCATCACTCCCTCCTCGTGCTCCTCTCGACCCCACCCTGCCTCGTCCGAGCCCCCGTGTCACCGCGGCGTTCCTCTTCCTACTCACTTCGTCCTGGGCCCTCTGGCGCCTGCGCGCCGGCCCGATGAGGGGCTGGGCGCAGTTTGTGCCGGCATGTGCCAAACGGTACCCATCGTATCTGCCCGTTATTGCTAATAAAATGGCTCGGCATGTCGAGTGCTTCTCCTGAGGCCATCGATCCGAACGACAGATGGACACGGAGACTCACATGCGATCATTCTACAGGGGTTGTACGCTTGTTTCTCTGCTTGCGCTCGGCGCCGGCTTCGCCGCCTGCTCGAGCGGATCGGGCGGATCTGGCGGGCCCGCGGAGACGGGCCTGGCACAGAGCGCCCTCACGCCCGCAACGAGCTGTGACGATGTCGAGGCGCTGCTTCGCGAACGGCTGAAGCAGAACATGATAAAGTCGGTCGACGTGGCGCGGAAGTCCGCCCTGCAGCAGCTCGAGGAGGGGTGCTACTGGTCCGGAGCGGACGGCGGGGTCGTCGCATCCGCCTCCTCCGGCTCCTCCTCCTCCACGGGAGGGCCCGTCTCGGCGCCGGGCGAGGAGGCAGGGGGAGACGACGACGGGGCTGCCACGGAGTATTCGACGACCAACACGCAGGAGGCGGACGTCGACGAGGCCGACTTCATCAAGAACGACGGAGAGCACGTCTACATCCTGGCCCACGGGCAATTCCAGATCTTCGACGCGTGGCCCGCCGCCGACACGCACCGCGTCGCGTCGGTCGCGATCGAGGGGGATCCGAAGAAGCTCTTCGTCCACGAGAAGCGCGCCCTCGTGTACTCGTCGCTGTCCCCGTCCTCGTCGCCTGACGGCGAGCTCCCTTATCACGGCGGTGAGTGCACGTACGGATACGATTGCGAGTTCACGGGCGACGGCACGCCGCTCATGGTCACCGAGCTCGACATCAGCGATCTCACGGCGCCGGCCGTCGTGCGGACGCTGAAGTTCTCCGGATCGTTCCTCAACGCCCGGCGCATCGGGAGCGCGGTGCACACGGTCGTGGCCTCCCCCGAGCCGGTGGTGGAGGGACTCTCTACCTGGCCAGAGGGCATCGATGTCTGCACCCTGTCCGAGCAGGGGGTCAACCCGTCCACGGTGGCCGCCGTGAACAGCGCGTACGACAAGCTCGTGGAGAAGAACCTCGCCGTGATCGACGCGGCCCCGCTCGACATCCAGCTGCCCACCGTGGAAGACACGCTGTACCGGGACGGCGTGGCGCACCCGAGGAGCGACGCCCCGTTCGCGAGCTGCGAGAACTTCTACCTGTCGAACACGGGCGACGGGCAGAGCTTCCTCTCGGTCGTCTCGACCGAGCTCGGCACCGAGGCGCTCGGCCAGACGACGATCGTGGGCAGGCCCGGCGCCGTCTACGCGACCGCGGACTCTCTCTACGTGGCGAGCCGGCACCAGTACGGCGAGACGTACGGCTGGTTCTACGACGACGGCGAGACGACGCCCGACGCGACGACCCTCCACAAGTTCGCGCTGAGCGAGCGCGCGGCGCCGAGCGCGTACCTGGGGAGCGGCGTCGTGAAGGGGCGCGTGCTCAACCAGTTCGCCCTCAGCGAGCACGAGGGCTATCTCCGCATCGCGACCACCACCGGGCACCTGCCCGATCCGGACACGCACAACACCGTCGCGTCGCTGAAGCAGGAGGGCGGCGCGCTCGTGGTCAAGGGGATGGTGGACCAGCTCGCGCCCGGCGAGGACATCCGATCCGCCCGCTTCTACGGCGACGTCGGGTTCGTCGTGACCTTCAAGAAGACCGACCCGCTCTACACCATCGACTTCTCGGATCCCGAGGCGCCGAGGGTGCGCGGCGAGCTGAAGATCCCCGGCTTCTCGACCTACATGCACATGATCGACGAGGGGCACGTCATGAGCATCGGCTACGACGCCGACGATCAGGGCGACTTCGCGTGGTTCCAGGGGATCATGCTCCAGATCTTCGACGTGACGGACCTCGACGCGCCGACGCTCACGCACAAGGAGGTGATCGGGACGCGCGGCTCCGCGAGCGACGCCGCGACCAACCACCTCGCGTTCAACTACTTCACCCAGCGGGGGCTGCTCGGGATCCCCATGGTCATCTGCGAGGGCGGGAGCGGCGGCGACTTCGGCGACACGATGACGTTCAGCGGGCTGCTCGTCTACAAGGTGGATACCGGCGCGGGCTTCACGTCCGTCGGCGGCGTGCCCCACCCGCTGCCCGACGCGAGCGCGGACGGAAACGGCCCGAGCTGCGGGAGCTGGTGGAGCAACGCGACGTCGTTCGTGAAGCGGAGCGTCTTCATGGAGGATTACGTCTACTCCGTCTCCGAGGACGAGATCCGGGTCGCCAACATCAGCGATCTCGCGACGCCGGAAGCCGTCGTGTCGCTCGTCCCCTGAGCGAGATCGAACGTACGCCGCACCGAGCCGGACGACGGGGATGAGCCCGTGGCGCACGAAGATGCGCCCCGCTATAGAGCTCCGGCATGGAAGCGCTGGACCTCCCCGCCGAGCAGCTGGCCTCGGCGGTCGGCGCGCGGCCCTTGCTGCTGCTCGCGCTGCTCTTGATCGGAACGGTGGGGGTGCTCCTCGGGCTCGTCGCCGTCGCGCGCTTCTCCGACCGCCACGCGCGGGCGCTGTGGGCGTGGGCCGTCCGGGCCTACGCCGCGGCGGCCGCGCACCCGGCCACGCAGCGCCTCTCGGCCCGGTTCCCCGCGGTCGCGAGGGTGCTCCGCGAGCTCTCCGCGGCCGAGTACCTCGTGATCCACCTCGGCCTCGGGCTGGTGCTCAGCATGGCCGCGCTCGTGTTCGTCGCGCTCGCGGAGGGGGTGCGCGAGGGCGAGCCGATCGTGGACGTCGATCTCGCGCTCGCGCGCGCGCTCCACGCGTCGTCGAGCCGCGCCGGCGTGGCGGCGCTCCGCGCGTTCACCCTCCTCGGCAGCTTCTGGGCGCTCGCGCTGCTCGCGGTCGTCGTGGCCGCGGCGCTGCTGAGGCGGGGCCGGCGGGTCCTCGCGGTCGGGTGGCTCTTCGCGCTCGCCGGCGGCGGGCTCCTCAACTTCGCGCTCAAGGCCCTGTTCGCCCGGCCGCGTCCGACGTTCGCCGATCCGCTCGCGGTGGCCGCGGGGTGGAGCTTCCCGAGCGGACACTCGATGGGCACGTTCGTCGCCTTTGGCATGCTCTCGTACCTGGGCCTCCTGCTCCTCCGGACGCTGCGCGCTCGCCTCGTGCTCGTCGCGCTCGCGCTCGGCTGGACCGTGGCGATGGGCTTCAGCCGCATGTACCTCGGCGTGCACTACCTGAGCGACGTGCTCGCGGGGTTCGCCGCAGGCACCGTGTGGCTGGCCGTCTGCATCTCGGGGATCGAGGTCGCGCGGCGCAGGCCGGGTCGGATCGACGGGCAGTCGCTGCCTGCCTGAGACGGCCAGTCGCGTCCGCCCCGAGGTGGGCAGTCGCAGGCGGCCTGAGCTGCCGCGGCGCCCGCCGGGCCGCGGCGCGGACCGGCGCCCCGGCCGCTCCGCGGTAGGATCGCGCGGGAGGAGGCAGGAGATGCAGATCAGCGGCAGGAACAAGATCCCCGGGAAGATCACGGAGCTCGTGGTGGGCGACGTGATGGCCAAGGTCGTGATGGAGGGGCCGGGGGGCACGGAGCTCGTCGCGGTCATCACGAGCGACGCGGCGAAGGAGCTCGGCCTCTCCGTCGGCAAGCAGGTGCAGGCGCTCATCAAGGCGACCGAGATCATGGTGATCGCCGGGTGAGCGGCGGCTGGCCCGCGTAAACCTCGCCGCCGCCCTGATCCGCAGCGCGCCCGGCGATGTCAAGATCGAACTCCGGCCGTGCTCGATTCGACATCAAGCCGCGAGCTCGTCGGCAGAAGCCGAGTTAAGTCACGGTGGAAATAGACATTATTATCGAAATTTGCGCCGAGACCAAGGTGCAGAACCGAGGTGGACGCCTGGGCGCAGAACCAAGGCGCAGAACCACGTCGGCTACCGGCGGTGAGCAGGATGAAGAGCTGCGCCGAGCACAGCAGCGCCGCCGATTTCGCCTGGAGCGGGGGTGCACTTTTACGATAAAGTGTGTCTAGCGCCGTTTGCTCGGGAAGAGCGCAACGTGCGTTATCGAGGTGGCCGTGGGTTTAAGGACTTCTTATCTGGCTTTGGCGGTGGGATTGCTTCAGATCACGGTCGCTTGCGGCGGGGGCGGCGCGACCACGAGCGATGCGACCGGCTCCGGGAGCGGCGCGAACTCCGGCGGCGGCGCGCCTGGCGTCGGCGGCGCCGGCGGCACCGGCGGTGAGCCCGAGTTCACGGTGGGCAGCGGCATCGGCCTCGGCGGCAACGGCGGCGGCGAGCCGGACCCGTGCGAGGTCGACGATCCGCCCCCCGAGTGCTTCCTGCCTCCCGACCCCGCCTGCGGGGACGCGGCGCTGAACCAGGCGTCCGAGGCCTGCGACGACGGCAATACGCTGCCGGGCGACGGCTGTTCTGGGCAGTGCCAGGTCGAGCCTTACTGGGAGTGTCCGACGGCCGGTCAGCCTTGCGAGCTGACCATCGCGTGCGGCGACGGCGTCGTCGACCCCGGCGAGTTCTGCGACGACGGCAACAACGTCGATGGCGACGGCTGCAGCGCCGACTGTTACTACGTCGACCCCTCGTACGTGTGCCCGAAGCCGGGCGAGCCGTGCATCCTGCTCTACGACTGCGGCGACGGCCGCGTGAACGGCTCGGAGGAGTGCGAGGACGGCGACGACCCGCCTGCGTCCGGCGACGGCTGCAGCGCGGAGTGCAAGCGCGAGGCGGGGTTCCAGTGCAGCCGGCCCGATCAGCCGTGTACGCGGCTGCCGGTCTGCGGCAACGGCGCCAAGGAGACAGGCGAGGGGTGCGACGACGGCAACACCGCGAGCGGCGACGGCTGCTCGAGCCTGTGCCGGCAGGAGCCCTATTACAACTGCCCGACCCCCGGATCGCCCTGCGTGCGGCTGATCGAGTGCGGCGACGGCAAGGTGCAGCCGGGCGAGCTCTGTGACGACGGCAACGCCGCGGATGGCGACGGCTGCTCCGCCGACTGCCAGGTGAAGGACCCGGCGTACGTGTGCCTCGAGCCGGGCGAGCCGTGCATCCCGCTCTACCTGTGCGGCGACGGCCGCGTGAGCGGCAACGAGCAGTGCGATGACGGCGACGACCCGCCGGCGAGCGGCGACGGCTGCTCCGCGGACTGCCGGCTCGAGGAGGGCTGGGTCTGCAAGCCCGGCCAGGCCTGCACCGTGAGGACCTATTGCGGCGACGGCGTTGTGCAGCTCGGCGAGCAGTGCGACGACGGCGGGGGGACGTCCCCTGAGGGCGGCGACGGCTGCACCGCGCAGTGCAAGATCGAGGTCGGCTGGACGTGCCCGCCGGCGGGCGGGCGCTGCACCCCGCCGCCGCCGCCCGTGTGCGGCGACGGCAAGATCGGCGGCACCGAGGTGTGCGACGACGGGAAGCAGCCCCCGGCGAGCGGCGACGGCTGCAGCGCCGATTGCCAGACGATCGAGGTGGGCTGGGACTGCTCGCGCGTCGGGTTCCCCTGCAAGACCATCTGCGGCGACGGGCTCAAGCGCGGCGCAGAGCAGTGCGACGACAACGATCTCGTCTCCGGCGGCGGCTGCGACGATACGTGCCGCATCGAGCCCGGGCGGGTGTGCACCAACGCCGTGCCCCAGGACTGCACGGGCTACTCCGTTTGCGGCAACGGCGTCCGCGAGGGCACCGAGGCCTGCGACGACGGCAACGGCAACTGGCGCGACCTCTGCACGCCGGACTGCAAGGGCGAGCCGGACTGCAGCGGCGGCGCGTGCATCTCGAAGTGCGGCGACGGCATCCTCCTGCCCGGCGACGCCACCGAGGCGTGCGACGACGGCAACACCGCGAGCGGCGACGGCTGCTCCGCCACGTGCACGATCGAGCCGGGCTACGCCTGCACCGTTCAGCCCACCGAGATGCGGCTGCCGATGGTCATCCGCGACTTCATCGGCTGGTGCCCGACCTCGTACGACCGCAACGTCAGCAACACCGCGTGCGACAACAACCTGACGGACACCCTCGTCGGGCACTTCGATTTCGAGATCGATCCCAGCGGCAATCAGATCGACAAGATGGTCCAGCCGACGCTCGACGCCGCCGGCAAGCCCGTCAGCAGGTTCGGCCCCGCCTTCGTCACGCCGAGCGACGCGAACGGCTGGACCACGGGGCAGAACAACTTCCAGTGGTGGTACCGGGACAACCCGACGTACAACAGGACGCTCGTCACCACCATCGAGCTGACCCCGCAGGCCGGCAGGTACGTGTACCAGCGGAGCCCGTTCTGGCCGGTGGACCCCACCCCGCCGAATGGCGATCCCGTGCTCAGCAACCTGGTCTCCGCCGGGCTGGAGAAGGCGCAGCAGAGCAACCCCTCGCACAACTACTACTTCACGAGCGAGGTCCGGTACTGGTTCCAGTTCAATCCGAACGGCGCCGCGGCCGATCCGGTGCTCACCTTCTTCGGTGACGACGACGTCTGGGTGTTCATCAAGAACACGCTGACCGCGGACATCGGCGGCATTCACGGGCAGCTCCAGGAGAGCGTGACCATCCTGGACAACGGCGACGCCCGCGTGACCCCGTGCACCCAGAACGCCTGCCCGGCGGACGCCCGCACCCCCTACGAGGTCGACCTGAACCTCGAGCCGGGCAAGGTCTACGAGATCGCGGTGTTCCAGGCCGAGCGCCACGTCGTCGGGTCGAACTACCAGCTCACGCTGTCGGGCTTCAGCGCCGGCACGTCGGTGTGCTCGCCGCAGTGCGGGGTCGACGAGCCGGTCGTGACGCCGGGCGAGGAGTGCGACGACGGCAGCGAGAACGGGACGGGCTACGGCCAGTGCAACAACTGCCAGCTCGGGCCGTACTGCGGCGACGGTCAGAGGAACGGCCCGGAGACCTGCGACAACGGGATCAACAACAGCGCGTACGCCAACGCCTCGAACGCCTGCGCGCCGGGGTGCGTGGCCCCGCCCCGGTGCGGCGACGGCGCGGTCAACGCGCCGTACGAGGCGTGCGACCTCGGCTCCGGCAACACGGCGAACGGCTACGGCGGCTGCACGCGCGAGTGCGAGATCGGGCCGTACTGCGGCGACGGCGCGACGAACGGCCCCGAGCAGTGCGACAACGGCAGCAACGACGGCTTCTACGGCACGTGCAACCCGAACTGCACGCCCGCCCCGCGGTGCGGCGACGGCAACGTCGACGAGGAGTGGGGTGAGGAGTGCGACGACCCGGCCGACCCGAACTGCGTGGGCTGCCAGCTCGGGGCGCTCTGCGGCGACGCGGTGGTGCAGGCGAGCTACGGCGAGGAGTGCGACGACGGCGTCAACGACGGCGGCTACGGCGAGTGCGCGCTGATGTGCCTCTACGGCCCGCGCTGCGGCGACGGCGTGGTGCAGCCCGACGAGGAGGACTGCGACCTCGGCGAGGCCGACAACAACGGCGCTTACAACGGGTGCACGCAGCACTGCTCGTACGGGCCGTACTGCGGCGACGCGGCCGTCAACGGCGCTGAGACCTGCGACGACGGCGTGAACGACGGCTTCTACGGCAGCTGCTTCCCCGACTGCACGCCGGCGGCCCAGTGCGGCGACAGCCACATCGACGAGGAGTGGGGCGAGCAGTGCGATCCCCCGAACGAGGCGACCGGCTGCAGCGAGAACTGCCGCAAGGGTGCCCAGTGCGGCGATTCGGTGGTGCAGGCCGACCTCGGCGAGAAGTGCGACGACGGCGTGAACGACGGCGGCTACGGCGAGTGCGGCCCGAGCTGCGTCTACGGCCCGCGCTGCGGCGACGGCGTGGTCAACGGCCCCGAGCAGTGCGACGACGGGGACGGCAACAACACCGGCGGCTACGGCAAGTGCGCGCCGGGGTGCATCTACGGGCCGTACTGCGGCGACGGCGTGCGGCAGAGCCTGTACGAGGAGTGCGACGACGCGAACAACACGAGCGGCGACGGCTGCAGCTCGGCCTGCGAATACGACAACCAGCCTCTCTAGCCGCCCCTCACGCCCCCGACCGCGGCGCCTGCGGCCGCGGTCGCACCGTGGTGTCACCCAGCGGCTTCTCCAGGAGAGGAGGGCCCGCGATGGGCAGCCAGATCTCGAAGACAGCGCCCCCCTTCTTGGCCTTGCGGTAGGTGATCTCACCGCCGTGCTCGAACACGATCCGCTGCGCGATCGCGAGGCCTAACCCCGTCCCCTTGTCCTTGCTGGTCGCGTAGGGCTCGAACAGGCGCGGCACCATTTCCTCGGCCACGCCCGGGCCGTTGTCGCGCACCACGATCCGCACGCGGTCGTTCGGCAGCGGGCCGATCGTCACCGAGACGCGCGGGTCGCGCCGGATGGCGCTCGCGGCGTCCAGCCCGTTCTGGACCAGGTTCGTGAGGACCTGGATCAGCTGATCGCGATCGGCCGAGACCTCCGG
Organism: Sorangium sp. So ce302; assembly: GCF_051530145.1. Lineage (GTDB taxonomy): Bacteria > Myxococcota_A > Polyangia > Polyangiales > Polyangiaceae > Sorangium > Sorangium cellulosum_B. Next base: position 13,053,615 of record NZ_CP150326.1, read on the forward strand.
GATCGGATCCGCCACGAGCTCCACGCGCGGCGACGGCGCGCCGGAGGTCGCGCCCGCGCCGGAGGTCGCCTCGCCCGACGCCGGGGCGGCGTGCAGCGTGACCACCCCGCGCGCGACCGCGACGAGGTCGATGGGCGTGAGGTTCGGCGGCGGCAGGCGCGCGAACTGGGTGAACTCGGTCACGATGTTCGCGATCCGGTGCACCTCGTTCAGGACCGTCGACGTCGCCTCCGCGAAGTAGTCGTCGAACGCCGGGTCGTCGCGCTGACGGAGCCGGCGCAGCGTCTCCACCGCCGCACGGATGGGCGCCAGCGGGTTCTTGATCTCGTGGGCGATCTGGCGCGCGACCTCGCGCCGCGCGGCGATGCGCTCGGTCGCGGCCAGGCGCTTGCGCATCGCCGCGAGCTCGTCGATGGTCGCGTTGAACGCCGCCGCGAGATCCGCGATCTCCCGCCCCCCGCGCCCCTCCACGCGCCGCGGCGCGCCGCTCATCACCTCGCGCGTCTCGCGGGCCAGCGCCACGAGCGGCCGCGACAGGCTGCGCGCCAGCACGACGGCCATCGCGACGGCGATCGCCAGCACCGTGGCGCCCGTCAGCGCGATCGCGCGATCCAGCCGCGCGAGCGCCTGCCTCAGCGGATCGCGCGGAACAGACGCGACAACGTCAAGGCCCGGGATCTCCGCGAAATGGAGGACGCGCACGACCTCCGCCTCGCTGCTCTGAGGGGCGAGCTCCCCCTCCCGCGCCGCCGTGAGGCGCACATGGTACGCCTCGCCGATCCGCGCGAGGACCGGGCCGATCCGCCGCGCCCCCACGAGGCCGATGGTCACCCCGTGGCTCGACAGGGCGCAGTGGACCTCCAGCGACGGCTCGCCGCCCGCCTTCGCCGGCCGGAGCCGCGGCGCGCCCCCGGGGGCCTGGATCAGCTCCGCGAGCCGCTTGTCGCGCGCGCCGATGCGCGCGGCGTCCTCGGCCCCCAGGACGCTCCCGTCGCCCGCGACGAGCGACAGCTCGTCGAGGCGCAGCGCCTTGGCCTGGCTCGGGACCAGCCGCCCGAGGGCGATGCGGCTCCCGGGGTCCATCGCGTCCGGGTCGCCCTTGGCGCGCTCGAGCTCGACGTGGGCCTTGTCGACGAACGTGTCGTGCCGGCAGAGCGGCGGCAGGAGGTCGCGCAGCGCGTCGGCCTCCCACGCGAGCTGCCGCCGGACGCCTGCATGCGCCGCGTCGATCCGCTCGGCGAAGCCGCCCTCGATGATCTCGCGCGACGCCTCGCGGAGGGTCAGCCCGACGAACGCCGTCGCGATGATCGCGACGAGCCCGAAGGCGAGCAGGAGGCGAGCGGCGAGGGACATGGCGGGACGGCCACGCCCGCCCGGCCGCCGGTACGGCCGGGCGGCCGCCGCGGTCCGCGGCGGTGTTCAGGGTCGGTGCGGTCGAACCTAGAGGAATCGGCGCCCGCGCCGAGCCCCCGCGGCGGGCTCCTTCTCCGCCGCAACCTCCGTGCATACGCCATCGGGTCGAGATCGTCCAAGTTCATCGCGTTTCCCCCAACCGCGCGGGCCCGCCCCCTGCGCCTCTGCCCAGGAGATCTCGGTTCGCGGCTCGCCTGCCCGCGGCTCCCTTGCCGCGCTCGCCGCGCTTCTGCCGCGCGCTCTCCTTGCACCGGGGGGCACTCGCCTCTTACGCTCGGTCGTCCTTCGGGGTCGCCCTTGGCGCGCCGGCCAACGCGCGCGCCGCAGCTCGACCGCGCTGGAACGCACGAAATGAACTCCAAGCAGCTCTCCATCCCCATCGCCGTCCTCCTCGCGCTCATCGGCTTCGGGCTGAGTTTCGCGTCGAAGTGGCTGGCGGAGTTCTCGGGCCAGCTGTTCATGGTCTTCGGCTTCTCCGCGGCGGTGGCGGTGGTGTACGCGAGCCTCGCGGGCAAGGGCGGCGTCCCCCTGGGAGGCCTGCGCGACGCGCTCCGCGGCGCCGCCCGGGGCAAGCGGCCCAAGCTCCCCGAGGGCGCCCCCGCCGACGTCGCCGAGACCTACGAGCAGATCGCCGAGATCGCCGGCCGCCAGCTCGAGCTCGCGGAGGAGCGCCACGCGCTCGCCGAGGAGCGCGACAAGCTCGCGAGGGAGCGCGACGGCCTGAGCCGGGAGCGCGACGGCATCGCGAAGGAGCGCGACACCCTCGAGCGGGAGCGGGACAACCTGAGCCGGGAGCGCGACGGCATCGCGAAGGAGCGCGACACCCTCGAGCGGGAGTGCTCGACGCTCACCCGCAAGGTGAACGAGCTCGCGCAGCGCGGCCCCGACATCGACGTCGACGCGCTCGTGGACGCCGTGCTCCGCGCCACCGCCGGCGAGCGGGTGCGCGTCCCGCCGGGCTCGTCGCCCGAGCTCTCGCGCCTCTACTCCGAGCTCAGCGGCATCGCGGAGCGGATCACCCAGGCGGAGCTGCGCGACAAGCAGCGCCGCTCGGAGCTGGCGCAGGCCACCGTGCTCCTCGACGAGCTGCTGCCCAAGCTCAGCGACGGCGTGAGCAGCGTCATGCACGCGAGCGAGCAGGCGACCGTGTACATCCGCGAGATGACGACCGCCCTCGCCAACATCGCGCAGTCGGTCGAGTCGCTCGCGTCGAGCGCGGAGGAGTCGAGCTCGAGCATCCTCGAGATGACGGCCACGAACGAGGAGGTCGCCGAGAACGTCGGCGAGCTCGGGTCGAGCGTGCGCGAGACGGTCTCCTCGATCGAGGAGATGGCCTACTCCATCCGCGAGGTCGCGAAGAACGTCGACGCCCTGGCGCTGACGGCCGAGGAGACGAGCTCCTCGATGAACCAGATGGACGTCTCGATCGACCAGGTCCAGTCGAACGCGAACGAGACGGCCCGGCTCTCGGAGGAGGTGGCGACCGACGCCGAGAAGGGCGCCGAGGCGATCCTGAAGACGATCGGCGAGATCTACCGCATCAAGGAGTCGAGCCAGGAGGCCGTGGCGGTCATCTCGAACCTCGGCTTCCGCATCGAGGCGATCGGGCAGATCCTCGCCGTCATCGACGACGTCGCCGAGCAGACCAACCTCCTCGCGCTGAACGCCGCGATCATCGCCGCCCAGGCCGGCGAGCACGGCAAGGGCTTCGCCGTCGTCGCCGACGAGATCAAGGACCTCGCCGAGCGCGCCGGCGGCAGCACGAAGGAGATCGCCGAGCTCATCAAGACCATCCAGTCCGAGTCGAAGAACGCGATCGCCGCCGTCGAGCGCGGCGCTCACAACGTCGACCGCGGCGTCGAGGTCTCGAACGAGGCAGAGCGGGCCCTCAAGAAGATCCTCGAGAGCTCGCAGAAGTCGACCAACATGGTGCGCGCGATCGCCCGCGCCACGGTCGAGCAGGCCAAGGGGTCGAAGCAGGTCACGGACGCGATCGGGCGCATCGCCGAGACGGTGCAGCAGATCGCCGCCGCCACGGCGGAGCAGGCGCGCGGCTCGGAGCTCATCATGAAGAGCGCCGAGAAGATGCGGACCATCACGCAGCACGTGGAGCGGTCGAGCCAGGAGCAGGCGCGCGGCGGTCGCCAGATCACGAGCGCGATCGAGCAGATCTCGCACATGGTCAACAGCCTCAACACCTCGCACCGCAGCCAGACGCGCGGCGGCGAGCAGCTCGTCGAGGCCGGCAAGCGCATCGAGGAGGCGGCGCGGCAGCAGGACCAGGCGGTGCGCCAGCTCCTCAGCGCCTCCGAGCGGATGCGTCGTACGGCGGCGATTTGAGGCCGAGCCGCCCCCTCGCGCGCAGGCAGCATCGATGGCGTTGACGATCGTGGTGCTCGCGCCCGACGGGGCGGGGAAGGCGGACGGCGGCGAGCTCTCCCTGACGCTGGACGCGCCCCGCGTCATCATCGGCCGCGCGGAGGGCTGCGAGGTGCGCCTCCCCGACACGAGCGTGAGCCCACGGCACGCGTCGATCCGGCAACGGGGCGCCACGTACCTGCTCCTCGACGAGGGCAGCGAGAACGGCACGTTCCTCGGCAAGACACGCATCGCCCTGCGCACGGCGATGCCGCTGAAGACCGGCGACCGCATCCGCATCGGGCGCGTGTGGCTCGTGCTCCGGATCGAGCCGGCGGTCGCGAAGGCCGCCCCGGCGGCCGCCGCCAAGGAGCTCGCCCTCGAGCTCGTCGCGCGCGGCCTCGCCGCACAAGGGGAGGATCCGGCGCCGCGCGTGGTCGTGGTCGAGGGCCCCGACAGCGGCCGCGCGTTGCGGATCGAGGAGGCGGCGCGGCCCTACATCCTCGGGCGCGCCAAGGACACCGATCTCGTCCTCGACGACCCGGACGTCTCTCGCCGTCATCTGGCCATTACCCGCAGGGGTGATCAATTCTCGGTTCAAGATCTCGGATCGCGCTCGGGCGCTTCGCTCGACGGCGTTCCAGTGCCTCAGTTCGATACGATCTGGCGTCCTGGACAGGTGCTCGCGATCTCGGGTGATCGGCTCATCTTCGAGCACCCGGCCGCCGAGGCGCTCGTGGAGATCGAGCGCAGCCCGTGTGAGCCGCTCCGTCCAGACGCGGTGTTCGAGCCGCCTTCGCTCGAGGAGCCGAAGGCAGCGCATTCCACGCCGACGCCTCCGCCTGCCTCGGTGAGCACGAGTTCGCCGCTCGCGCAGCCCGCTGAAGCGGCTCCGGCGTCTCGCGCGGCGCAGGGAAGTGGATGGGGCTTCACAGAGGCGCTCATTGCGCTGCTCGCGCTTGGTGTGCTGGCGCTCAGCATTGCTGGCCTGTTGTGGCTGCTGGGGCGCTCTTAGCGTCTTGACGTCGCGCGCGCGCAGGGTTCGAAGAGCGCAGTCCCGGAGGGGTGCGCATGCGTGCGATCCGAATGAGAGCTGACGGCGAGGGCGAGGCCAGCGAGGCGGAGCTTCAGGCGGAAGGGATCCAGTGCGGCGCGTTCGACCCGGGCGCAGCTGCGCTCACCTTGCAGCGCGTGGTCGCGGAGCGCGGATGGACGGAGCACGAGGATGTCCGCCGCGACGGGAGCAAGCCGCGCGACGAGGCGGAGAGCGCGAGAGAGGCGGATGAGCACTGTCACCTGGGCGACGAGGTGCGGCTCTTCGTGGAGGGACAGGGCTGTTACGACATCCGTTGCACGAACGACGATTGGCTGCGGATCTGGGTCGGCGCGGGCGATCTCATCGCCGTGCCGGCGCGGCGCTACCATCGCTTCATGGCGAGCAAGGCGGGCGCGATCCGCTACCTGCAGCCGTACGGCGGCCGTCACCTGCTCATGCAGCTCTACCGCGTGTCCGATGATCGGACGCGCGCGATGTGATCGCGAGGTACCCCATGGCGCATCCCTACCGTCTCGTCACCTCCAGGGCCCGGATCCCCGTCCCTGGCGGCAAGCTCATCGAGGAGATCTTCGGCCGCGTGAACACCGGCACGGAGGGGTTCAGCCTGGCGCACATGGTGGCCCCGCCGGGCTGGAGCGAGCCGGCGCAGACGCCTTCGTTCGGCGAGCTGACGCTCGTGATCCGCGGCCGTGTGCGCGCCGAGATCGCGGGCGAGGCGGTCGACGTCTCGGCCGGCCAGGCCCTCTGGACGGAGCCCGATCAGCGCGTCCGCTACAGCAACCCGTTCGACGAGGAGAGCGAGTACTTCGCGCTCTGCATACCGGCCTTCGCGCCGGACCTGGCGCGGCGCGACGCCGAGTGAGCTCCGCAGTGCGCGCGCTGCGCGGCGCCGGCGCTTGATCTGCGCGGCGCCGCCGCAGGATGCGCGCATCGCGGTGCGCGGCGCCAGCGCGCGCGCTGCGCAGATCCTGGATCCCTGGTGGGCGCCGAGCGCGTACTATGCCCCATGCTCTTCGATCCCGCGGAGTTCCGGAAGGTGCTGGGCCAGTTTGCGACCGGGGTCACGCTCGTGACCACGGTGCAGGACGGCACGCCGCAGGCGATGACGGTGAACTCGTTCAGCGCGGTCTCGCTCGACCCGCCGCTCGTGCTGTTCTGCGCGGACAGGCGGTCGCGCACGAGCGCCGCCATCGCGGCGTCCGGGGTCTTCGCGGTGAACATCCTGCGGGAGCAGCAGCGGGAGTTCTCGGACCTGTTCGCCGGCAAGGGCACGGACATCGATCGGCAGGCGGTGCTCACCGAGGCTCATGTGGCCGAGTCGGGCAGCCCGATCCTCAAGGACGTGCTGGCCTTCCTCGACTGCAAGGTGGAGCACACGTACGACGGGGGTGATCACATCATCTACGTCGGTCGCGTGCTCGCGTCGGGCCGGGGGGAGGCGGGCGCGCCGCTCCTGTATTACCGGGGCACGTACCAGGCCCTCGACGACGTCTGGCGGTGGCGCGATCGCTACGCGGCGCGAGAGCAGGCGACCCCGTTCCACGAGCTCGTCGACTTCTTCGATCGCATGCAGGCGGAGGGCCCTTATGCGACGCTCATCGACGAGCTCGTCACGCTGGTCGATCCGGGCGTCGAGGAGCGGTGCCTCGACCTCGGCTGTGGCACGGGCCGCCTGACCCGCGAGATGGGTCGCCGCTGCCACGAGTCGATCGGGATCGACGCGACGGCGGCGATGGTGGAGCGCGCCGCGCAGCGGGCGAAGGCGCTCGGCCTGGACAACGTGACGTTCCGGGAGGCGCTGGCGACGCGGCTGCCGTTCCCCGACGCCTCGTTCGACGTGGTGACCGCGTCGAACCTGCTCCTGCACCTGCCCGAGCCGGGCCCGGTGCTGGCCGAGGCGGCGCGCGTCCTCCGCCCGGGCGGCCGCCTGGCGCTGCTCGAGCCCGCGGCCACGATGAGCCGCGCCGCGATGGCCGGCTACCTGCGCGGCCACCGGTACAACCCGTCGACGGCCCACGCGATGCTGGCGTGGGCCGACGCGGCGGAGGTCACCTACCGTCACACCGAGGACAAGCTCGGCGGCGAGCTGGGCGGCGCAGGGCTCCAGGTCGACCGCCGCGAGCGCCGGATGAACGGCCTCGCGCTGCTCTGGATCGCCCGCAAGGCCTGAGCGCGCCGCTCGACGCGCCCGTCACCAGGCCTCGTCCGGCGCGCGGAGCCCCGCGCTAGAGGCTCATGCCGCCCGCCGGAGGCCTGCCTCGTCGACCAGCCGGGGCACCCAGTCCTCCGCGCCGATGGACCGCATGTGGATGCCCGAGAGCCCGGGGATGTCGCGGAGCCCGCGGATGAGCTCCAGCGTGATCCGGTAGCTCTCCCCCTCCGCGTCGCCGCTCAGGCGGACGCGCTCGATCAGGTGCTCGGGGACCACGAGGCCCGGCACCTTCTGCAGGAAGCTCAGCCGATCCACGCCCGCGAACGGGAAGATCGCCGCGATGAAGTGCGCCCGCTCGTGCAGCCCGCGCTCCACCACCGCGGCCATCCAGCGGCGCATCGACGCGAGCTCGAACACCGCCTGCACCTGGATGAAGCTCGCGCCCGCGTCGATCTTCGCGGCGAGCCGGTCCATCGCCCCGGCGATCGCCTGCTCCGCGCACGGGAAATCGATGGTCCCGACGTGGAAGTAGGGCGCCGGCGAGACGACGTCTCCGTTGAAGAGCTTCCCCTCGCGCGTCAGCCGGCGGGTCAGCTCGATCGCCGCGTAGCTGTCGACGTCGCTCACCTCCTTCGCGTCGGGATCGGAGCCGATGGCGCACGGGTAGCCGCCGAGGACGATGATGTTCGAGAGCCCGAGCGCCGCCATCCCGAGGAGGTCGCCCTGGAGGGCGATCTTGTTCTTGTGGCGGAGCGAGAACTGGAGCACCGGCTCGAGCCCCTCCTGCTTCACGAAATGGCCGACTGCCATGTTGGCGCAGCGCGCCTGCGAGAGCAGGTGATCGTTGATCTGCACCACATCCACACAGCCCGCCATATTTCGGGCGTGCTTCAGCAACTTCTCCAGATCGTAGTGACGCGGGGGCGTCAGCTCGGCGGAAACGAGGAACTGGCGCTCGCTGAGGAGGCGCTCCATCTTCGACTTCGTCACCATCTCCTGCTCCTTCCGTCACTCGACGAACCTGAGGACTCCGTCACTCGACGAACCTGAGGACCCGGACCTTGGCCCCGCTCCGGCCGTGGAACCGCGCGGCCGCGCTCGCGATACGCGCCGCCTCGGCCCGCGCCAGGCTGCAGGGGAACCCATACTTCTTCAAGACCCGCTCGCTCGCGATATCGAGCGCCGTCCGGCAACGCGACACGAAGTCGTCGAGATCGTAGCTCTCCCCGACGTCGAGGTGCTCCTTCACGACGAGCGACGGAGAGTAACAGACCTGCTGCTCGCCGCTCGGCCACTCGATAACGAAGCGCATCTCCGGCATACGTCGCTCGCTCTAGGTTTGGCGGGATCCAAGGAACTCGCGGTACACGCCGGCCGCGATGCGGGCCGAACGATCCCACGTGTACCGGGCCGCGGTCTCGAGCCCCGCGGCGCGGAGGCGCCGCCTCACGCCCTCGTCCAAGATAGCCTCCATTGCGCCGGCGAGATCGTCTGTTCTCGAGGGATCGACGAGCAGCGCGCTCTCGCCGTCGGCGAGGAACTCGGTGAAGGGAGGTTGCGCAGAGCTCACCACCGGCGCCCCCGAGGCCATCGCCTCCAGCAGGACGAGCCCGAACCCCTCGCGGACGGACGGAAAGACGAACGCGTCGGCCAGCCGGTAGAGCGGCGGGATCAGCGCGTCGGGGAGCACGCCCGCGAGGACGAGCGGCGGCGGCGACGCGCCCGCAGGCGAGGGCCATACGCCGCCTGCGCGCGCGATCGCCTCGAACTCGCGCTGGTAAGGTTCGTAGTCGAACAGCGTCTCTCCGCCGGCGATGATGAGCTGGGCTCCGGGCAGCCGCTTCCGCACCGACAGGAACGCCTTGAGCAGGCCGATCGAGTTCTTGCGCGGCTCGACGCCGCCCACGGTCACGAAGAGCGGCGATCCGGTGGCGTCGAGGCGCGCGCGCAGCGCCGCGTCCCGCTCGTCGGGCGTGGCCGTGTAGCGGCGCAGGCTCACGCCGTTCGGGACGATCGCCGCGTCGACGCTGTGCTCGGCCCGGAGCGCCTCCCTCCACGCCTCGCTGACCACGAGGCACGCGTCGGCCTCGCGCACGGAGCGGTCCTGGCAGGCGCGCAGGTACGGGCTGTCGTAGTCGTCGAGGTGGTGCACGGTCCGGAGGAAGTGGGGGACGCGCCCCTCGGCGCGCAGCGCCGCGAGCGCGTTCGCGCTGATGCAATCCTGGGAGTGCCAGACGTCGTGCCGCGCCCCGAGGCGGCGCAGCCCGTCCTCGAACTCCGCGATGCGCTGCTTCACGACCGCGTCGATCCCCGCCGGCGGGGGCGCGGCGGGCACGAGGACCGAGGGGCAGCGCGGCGCGCGGTAGAAGCCGCCCTGGTCCTTGTTCAGCGCGTAGATGCAGACCGAGACGCCGAGGTCGTGGAGCGCCTCCGCGAGCTCGACCGTGTGCACGACGCCGCCGCGCGGCTTGGTCGAGTAGGTGAGGAGCGCGACCGAGAGCGGCGCGCCCGAGGCAGCGCGGGCGCTCATCGCGCGCCCTCGCGCGCGAGCCCGGTGAGCGGCTCCGCGGAGAGGTCCCAGAGCGTCTGCCGCTCGCCGGCGGCCTGGAGGGTGAGCCGCCGCGAGCCGTCGACGGCGCCGACCGCCGCGCTCGCGATGCCCCGCCGCGCGAACGCCGAGAGCACCTCGCCGGCGACCCCGGGGCGCACGCTGAGCAGGAAGCCGTAGCTCGGGAACGCGAGCAGCCAGCGCGCGAGCGGGACGTCGCGCGGCCGCGGGACGGCCTCCAGATCGAGCACCGCGCCGGCGCCGGACGTCTCCAGGAGCATGAGCAGCGTCCCCGCGACGCCGCCCATGCTGATGTCCTTGCCCGCGTCGCACAGGCCCGCCTCGGCGAGGGCGGGCAGGACCTCGAGGTCGCCGCGGAGCCGCGCCGGATCCGCGCCCGTCGAGGCGTTCCAGAACGGGTGCTCCGCGTGCATCTCGCCGCGCAGATCGATCGCCGCGACGAGCACGTCGCCGGGGCGCGCCGCGAAGCTCGTGATGAGCCGCCGCGCCCGGCCCGCGATGGCCACGGCGAGGGCGTTGTACGGGCTGCGCGCGCTCGTATGCCCTCCAACGATCGGCACGCCGTAGGCGCGCGACGCGGCGACCATGCCCTCCCAGACCGGCTCCAGCGCGCCGGCCGAGGTCCCCCAGACGACGTCGACCACGGCGATGGGGCGGCCGCCCATCGCGTAGACGTCGCTGACGTTGACCATCACGGCGCTGTAGCCGGCGAACCGCGGGTCCCCTTCGAGGAACGCGGGCCAGATCCCCTCGGCGGCGAGGAGCAGGTAGCCGTCTCCGTCGGGGATGGCCGCGCAGTCGTCGCCGAGCGCCGCGGGTCGCTCGACGGAGCCGGCCGCGCCCGGCGCGCCGGACAGGTACCGCGCCGGGATCTGCACGTCCCGCTTCGCGAGGACGCCGATCGCGCCGCGCAGCTCGGCCGCGACGCCGCCGAGCATCAGCGGAACCTCTGCCCGGGCGGCGGGCGGGGCTCGTCGCTCGGCGGGTAGCTGTCGAGGTCGGCCTCCATCAGGTGGTGCGGCCGCTCGCGGTGCGATCGCTCCTCGAGGGAGCGCCAGTGGATGCCCTCGAAGAACGGGACGTTGGCCGCCTGGACGAGCGCGAGGAACCGGTGGCACCCCCAGCCGTGGGCGGTGGTGACCGCCTTGTGGACGAGGCCGCGGCCGACCACGCCCTGCTTGCGGTGGGCGCGCTCGACGCCGAGCCGGCCGCCGTACCAGAGGCCGGGCTCCGCCTCGTAGATGCGCACGGTGCCGACGAGCCGCGGGCCCCCGGGCGCCCCGTGCTCCAGGGCGGCGATGGGGAACGCGGAGGCGTCCCAGTCGTCCTCGTCGGTGGTCTTAAACAGCCCTTGCTCGTCGCAGAAGATGGCCCGGCGCAAGCGGAGGTACTCGAGGTACGTGTCCCTGCTCTGCACAAGCTCGAAGCTGTAACGTGGCGTCATCGGAGCTCTCCGAGGTTGATGTCCATGCCGCGCCGGATCCCGACCGCGCCGCGGGCCGGCCTTCTGCCTCGAAGCCCGAGAGCCCCGAGCAGGCGCCGCAGCGGGCGCAGCCCGCCTTCACGTCGGTCGAGCGCAGCCCCGCCCGCGCGAGCAGCGGGCCGATGTGCTCGTAGAGCGCCCGCATGAAGTCCCCCGAGGGCGGCGCGCGATCGGCCCCGGGCGTCCCGGGGATGGGCACGAGCGGGACGAGGAACGGATAGACCCCCAGCGCGATGAGCCGCTCGCTCGCGTCGAGCAGCGACGCCAGGGAGTCGCCGAGCCCCGCGATGAGGTACGTCGACACCTGGCCGCGCCCGAACACGCGCACGGCCGCCTCGAACGCCTCGAAGTAGCGGGCCACGCTCACCTCGGCCTTGCCCGGCATCGCGGCCGCGCGCACCTCGTCCTCGACCGCCTCGAGGTGCATGCCCAGGCTGTCGACGCCGGCGGCGCGCATCCGCTCGAACCAGGCGAAATCGTCGGGCGGCTCGCACTGCGCCTGCACCGGCAGATCGACGCGCGCCTTGATGCCGCGCGCGCAGTCGGCGAGGTGCGCCGCGCCGCGATCCGCCGACCGCGGCGTGCCCGTGGTCAGCGTCACGTGCCGCACCCCGTCGAGCCGCGCCGCCGCCTCGGCGACCTCGCCGAGCTGCTCCGGCGTCTTCTTCGCGGTGGTGCGCCCCGCCGCGAGCGACTGCCCGATCGCGCAGAACGTGCAGGCCTTCTCGCGCTCCGTGTACCGGATGCACGTCTGGAGCACCGTCGAGGCGAGGACGTCCGCCCCGTGCAGCAGCGCGATCTTGGGGTAGGGGATGCCGTCCTTCGTCGAGAGGGCGTAGAAGCGCGGCGTCTTCACGAGGGCGATGGGCGCGAGTTCCTGGCCGTCCCGCTCCACGGTCCCCGCGCCGTCGCGCCCGAGCCGCGCGACGAACGGCGACGCCGCCGCCTGGTCGGTGTGGATCGGGATCATCACCGTGGCCCCGCGCAGCGTCGCCGCGACGTGCTGGGTCGGCCCCGCGCCGCCGCGCCGCGAGGTCCACGCCGCGCGGCGGCCGTCGCCCTCGCCGGAGGCGGGCTCCGGCGGGGGCGCGGCGCCCGCTTCGGGGGCGCCCTCGGGGGCTTCAGCCAGCCTCAGGCCGAACGACTGGAGCTCGGTGATCAGCGTCTGGGTATCCATGGTCCACCGCCGCAGGGGCAAGGGAGGAGGCCTTGGGGCTGCCCGCGCCGAGCGTTATCGAGCGCTCCGCCGTATCCATCCAAAGCCGCAGCAAGTCGGGCCGGGCGTAGTGCCCCGCCGCATCCATCATCCGCTTTCGCTTCGTGATCAGGGCGAAATCGAGCTCCGCGACGGCCATACCCTCGCCGTCGGTCACGGGCGGGCACGCGTGCACGCCCTCGGGCGTCACGATCGCCGTCATGCACCCGCCGCGCAGCACGCCCTGGATCTGCTCGTTCGGAGCGACCTCCCGGACCTGCTCCGGCGTCAGGAAGGCCGTGGCGTTCACCACGAAGCAGCCCGACTCCAGCGCGTGGTGCCGGATCGTCACCTCCATCTGCTCGGCGAAGATGGGCCCGACAAGGGAGCCGGGGAACTGGCTGCAATGGATCTGCTCGTGCTGCGCGATGAGCGCGAACCGCGCGAGCGGGTTGTAGTGCTCCCAGCAGGCGAGCGCCCCGAGCCTCCCGGCCGCGGTGTCCACGGTCCTGAGCCCCGAGCCGTCGCCCTGCCCCCAGATCATGCGCTCATGATAGGTCGGCGTGATCTTGCGCCGGTGGAGCACCAGGGAGCCGTCGCTGTCGAAGACGAGCTGCGCGTTGTAGAGCGTCCCGTGATCGCGCTCGTTCACGCCGAGCACCACGACCACCCCGTGCGCGCGCGCGGCGGCCGCCACGGCCCGCGTCACCGGGCCGGGGACGGTGACCGCCTCGTCGTAAAGGCGCATGTGCTCCTTCCCCATGGCGGGCGGCGGGAGCACGAAGGAGAAGTACGGGTAATACGGGACGAACGCCTCGGGGAAGACGCACAGCTCGGCGCCTTCCTTCGCGGCCCTGGCGATCGCGGCGACGACTCGCTCGGTCGTCCCGTCCCGGCTGCCGAGGACGGGACTGGCCTGCACCGCGGCCGCCCGGACTTTGCGGTTGAACTCCATGGACCGCGCTCGGATCAGAGCGTCCAGGAGTGGACCATGAACGCGTTGTCCCGGCGGTGGATCAGCTGGATGTCGAGCACGTCGAGCGGGCTGATGGGCTTGATGCCCGGGATCAGCGCGTGCTCGCCGTGGCCGTAGAGCGCCTGCAGCGCGAACCGGCAGGCGTACACCTTGCCGCCCTCCTCCATGAACCGGCCGATCTGCTGGTTCACCGCGAGGTGCCCGGAGAACGCCTCGCTGCCGAGCTTGGGGAAGCCGCGCTGGAGCCCCAGGGTGACGCCCGGCCCATAGAGCAGGATGGATGTCTCAAACCCCTTACGTTGCAGGCGGATCGCCGTCAGCACGTTGACGAGGCCGATCGACCCTTCGAAGGCCACCGTGTGAAAGGTAACCAGCGCCTTCTCTCCCGGCTTCGCCTTGACGTCTTCGAAGACCTTCTCCTCGTAATCGACCAGGAAGTCACCAGCGTTGTAAGCGGGATACGTCGGCTTGGGCATTGGTTACCTCTCTCCTAGAATGAGTTAGTTGAGAACATAGTGGTTCTCTGAACGCAAGGGAAATGCTGGAGCACTCTCTCTTTTGAGCGGGTGTCAATCGCAGAGGGGCACGGAGGGGGTGTGACTTTGGATCTGGCGTCGGCGATGCGCGCCTCGCAGCGCCGCGGTCGACCGTTTGCCTCGGCTGTCTCGGCTGTCTCGGCCGTTTCGACGATTTCGACTGGTTCGACCGGTTCTGTTTCGCCGGTTCGTCTCAACGATTTCGACGAGGTTTCGCGCGCTTGTCCGCGAGATCGAGCGTGGCTGGAGAGGTGCTGCGCGCTCGTGCGTTCGAGCGGCAAAGCCTGGCAGGGAATCGAGCCCTCGGGCGGGCTGCTACCGCTGCTTCTTTCGTACCTTGGCGCTCTTGCCGCCCTTGGTGCGCTTGCTGGTCTTAACGCTCTTCACGGGCTTGGTGCTCTTGCTGATCTTGACACGACGGGGGGGCCGTGCGTCCGCCGCGTCGCGCCGCTGCCGGCGCGGCTTCGGCTCGTCCGCCGCCGGCTCGCCGGCGAGGCGCCGGCCATAGACGGCGCGCCGGAGGATGGCCACGTCCTCGATCTGCACGAGCATCGCGTCGCCGATCGCGATCCGGTCCCCCGAGCGGCGGCCGATGACGCGCAGCCCCTCGTCGTCGATCTCGTACTGATCCGGGCCGAGCGACTCCATGCGGACGAGCACGTCGACGAAGGGATCCTCGATGTTGACGTAAACGCCCCCTCCCACGATGCCCGTGACGGTGCCCTCGAAGGTGTCGCCGAGCCGGGAGCGCATGAGGAGCGCGCGGTGCAGGTCGACCACCTCGCGCTCCACCTCCATCGCCTTTCGCTCGCGCTCCGACGCCGTGATGGCCGCCTCGCGCAGGCGCTCGGTGGCCGCCTCGCTCCTGTCGACGCGCTCGCCGCGCAGCACCGCGCGGATGGCCCGGTGCGCCGTGATGTCCGGGTACCGCCGGATGGGCGAGGTGAAGTGCAGGTACGCGCTCGAGGCGAGCCCGAAGTGGCCCACGTTCGCGATGTCGTACACCGCCTGCTTCATCGCGCGGAGCAGCAGCATGTGCAGCACCTGCTTCTGCGGGTGCGCGTCGAGCTTCTTCAGGAACACCGACAGCCGCTTGGGGTCGGCCGCGTCCTCCGGGTCGAACGCGAGCCCGAGCTCGCCGCACATCGTCGCGAAGCGCTCGAGCTTCGCCTGGTCCGGGGGCGCGTGGTACCGGAAGACCGTGGGGATGCCCTGGTCGACGACGAACTGCGCGCACGTCTCGTTCGCGAGGAGCATCATCTCCTCGATGAGCTGGTAGGCCTTCGCCACGCCGGGGTCGTGGCTGCGCTTCTGCACGTCGACGGGCGCGCCCGTCTTCGGGTCGAGCACCACCTTCGCCTCGGGCAGGTCGAGGTCGAGCGCGCCCCGCCGCATCCGCCTGCCGCGGAGCAGCCGGGCGAGGTCCCACATCACCTGAAGGTCGTTCCTGAGCGCCTCGGCCTCGGGGCTGCGCGGCGGCTCGGGGGTGAAGCCGAGCGCGCGCGCCACGCCGGGGTAGGTGAGCTTCGCGATCGAGCGGATGTACCCCTCGATGACGCGGGCCCGCCGCACCGTCGCCGTCGCGTCGAGCTCGACCTCGACGCACAGGCACAGGCGGATCACGCCCGGCAGCAGCGAGCACAGGTTCGACGACAGCGCCCGCGGCAGCATCGGGATCGCGCGATCGGGCAGGTAGACCGAGTTGCCCCGCGCGAGCGCCGCCTGGTCGAGCGCGGTGCCCGGCCGCACGTAGTGCGAGACGTCGGCGATCGCGATCCAGGCGCGGTACGAGCCGTCCTCCTCGCGGATCACCCACACCGCGTCGTCGTGGTCGCGCGCGTCCTCCGGGTCGATCGTCGGCATGGGCAGGTGGGTGAGGTCCGTGCGCCCCTCGAGCGCCTCGGCCGGCACCTCGCCCCCGAACGCCTCGGCCTCGGCGATCGCCTCGGGCGCGTGCTCCTCCTCGATCCCCTCGCGCACCAGGATCTTGGCGACCTCCACGTTCGGGTCGCCGGGCGTCCCCAGCACGGCCTCGAGCACGCCCTCCGGGTTCTCCTCGGCCAGGTCCGGGAAGCGGGCGATCGACACGACCGCCGCGGCGCCGTCCTCCGCGTCGGGCGGAACGAGCGGCCCGCCCGGCTCGCGCGGCACGATCACGATGGGCCCGCGGACGCGCCCGTCGTCCGGCTCGAGCCACGCGCTCCTGCCACGCCGCCGCAGCACGCCCGCCACGCGCGCGTGGCGCCGCTTGACGACCCGGACGATCTCCCCCTCCACGCCGCGCCGCGAGCGGGTCGAGACGCGCACGACGACGGTGTCGCCGTGGAGCGCGCCGCCCATCGCCTCGGGCGAGATGTAGACGTCCTCGGCCGCCCCTCCGAGCGCCACGAAGCCGAAGCCGCGCGGGTGCACCGTCAGCGTCCCCTCGCGCTCGGCGCCGCGCGCCTCGACCTGCTTCTGGCTCGTGCGGAAGCGCTGCCCGGGGAGCGCCACGATGCTGCCCTCCAGCGACAGCTCCTCGAGCAGCCGCTGCAGCTTCGCGTAGCGGCTCGGCTCGACCCCGAGGCGCTCGGCGATCTCGTTCGCGTGCAGGGCGCGCTTGAACGAGGACAGCAGGTCGACCACGGCCTCCCGGCGGCGCGCGCCGGAGCCGGTCGTCGGGGGATCTCCGCGAGATGAAGAACGCATGAAACTCGACTAGCACGAGTCTCCTCGCGCTGGCTGTCTCCGCCCGGGTCCGGTATGCCTCGAACCCACCCCTCCTCCACCTGCAACGCACCCGCAACGACCGATGCTGCTGAACTCGATCGCCCTGCTCCTCGCGCTGGTGCTCCTCGTCGCCCTCGCCGGCAGGGGCAACGTCTTCGCGGTGCGTCCGGCCGGCGACCGGCGTGAAGGACGTGAAGGACGCGACGGACGGCCTGGGCGCGCGGAGGCGCCTCAGGCGAGCCCCGAGGCGCCCGCGTCGCTGTCCTCGAGCGACGAGCGGCAGGCTGGGCGCGCCCGGTTCTTCGTCACGCTCTTCCGGCTCGCGCTCTTCGTCGCCATTGCGGCGAGCGCGGCGCTCGTGGTCGAGTACCAGAACGCGGGCGATCCCGCGTTCTGCGGCGTCACGTCGGGGTGCTTCGCCGTCAGGATCTCGCCGTACAGCCGCTTCCTCGGCGTCCCGCTGCCGAACCTCGGCCTCACCGCCTTCACGACGCTCCTCACCGCCTCGCTGCTCGCGCGGGCGCGCTGGCACCACGCCGCGATCGCGGCCGCCTCGGCCGTCGGCGGCCTCGCCGCCGCGGTGCTCCTCGGGCTCCAGAGCTTCGTGATCGGCGCGTTCTGCGCGTGGTGCATCGCGGTCGATCTCGCGGCCTTCGCCGCGGCGATCACGTCCGCCCTCGTCGCGCGGCAGGCGCGGCGCATGCCGGCCAGGGCGTTCGAGCGCGCTGCCCAGGGCGGGCCGCTGGGCGTCACGGTGTGGGGCGCGGCCGCCGCGGCCGCGATCGGCTTGCCGTTCCTCTGGGGCAGCCACCCGGTCATTCCGCCGCTCCCGCCGGAGCTCGCGGCGCTGCAGGAGCCGGGCAAGATCACGATCGTGGCCTTCACCGACTTCGAGTGTCCCTTCTGTCGCAGGCTGCACCCCGAGCTGAGCAAGATCGAGGAACCCTACGGCGACAGGGTGCGCCACGTGCGCAAGATGGTGCCGCTCCCGATCCACCCCGGCGCGCTCCCCGCCGCGAAGGCCTACGTCTGCACGCCCGAGGACAAGCGCGAGCAGGCCGCGGCGCTGCTCTACAGCGCGGCGCCCAGCAAGCTCACGGACGAGCGCGTCGCGTCCGTCCTCTCGCCGCTCGGCCTCTCCGCCGCGGAGCTCGCGGCTTGCCTCGCCGCGCCCGAGACCCAGGCCGCCATCGACGCGGACGTCGCGCTGTATGGGCGGATGGAGGCGCGCGGGCTCCCGACGACCTACGTCGGCCGGCGGCTCGTTGTGGCGTACAACCCCGAGCGGATCCGCGATGCGCTGCGCCGTGAGGCCGCCGGGGACGACATGAGCTTGCCGCTCCCGTGGCTCTTCGTCGCCCTCTTCGGCGCGGCCGCTGTCGCCGTGCTCGTGGGCGGAAGGGATCGCTCGCGCGGCGCGGCGGGCGAGGGCGGCGCCGCGCCCTCCTCGTCCTCGCCAGAGCGATCGTGAGCGACGTCGCGCCCTGCGCTGCCTTTCGCGGCTGGTCGCCGGGTGACAGAATAGCTCATGAGTGATCATCCCGAGCTAGCCGGCAAGCTCCCCCTGGAGTTCTTCCGGCAACTACCCAAGACCGATCTGCACGTCCACCTCGACGGCTCGCTGCGCCTCGAGACGATCATCGAGCTCGCCCGCACCCACCACGTCGAGCTCCCCACGTACGAGCCGGCGGAGCTGCGCAGGGTGATGAACCTGGGCCAGAACTGCGGCTCGCTCGTCGAGTACCTCAAGGCGTTCGACATCACGCTGCGCGTCCTGCAGACCGAGGAGGCCCTCCACCGCGTCGCCTACGAGCTCGCGGAGGACGCCGCGCGCGAGAACGTGCGCTACATGGAGGTCCGCTACTCGCCGATGCTGCACACCCGCCTCGGCCTGCGGCTCACGAGCGTGGTCGAGGCGGTGCTCTCCGGGCTCAGGACGGCGCGCGACGCGCTGGGCATCGAGAGCAACGTCATCGTCTGCGGAATCCGCAACATCTCGCCGGAGTCGTCGCTGGAGATGGCGGAGCTCGCGGTGGCGTACAAGGGCCGCGGCGTCGTCGGGTTCGACCTGGCCGGCGCCGAGTACGACCATCCGGCGAAGCACCACAAGGCCGCGTTCCAGCTCGTGCGGCAGAACAACATCAACTGCACCATCCACGCCGGCGAGGCGTACGGCCCCGAGTCGATCGCGCAGGCGCTCCACGTCTGCGGCGCGCACCGGATCGGCCACGGCTGCCGCCTGCGCGAGGACGGCGACCTGCTCCACTACATCAACGATCACCGCATCCCGCTCGAGTGCTGCCCGTCGTCGAACGTGCAGACCGGCGCCGTGCGCGACCTCGCCTCGCACCCGCTCAAGCTCTACCAGAGCCTCGGCCTGCGCGTGACCGTCAACACCGACAACCGGCTCGTCACCGACACGACGGTGTCCCACGAGCTCTGGCACTGCCACACGAAGATGGGGTTCGGGCTGAAGGAGATCAAGGCGACCATCGTGGCCGGCTTCAAGAGCGCCTTCCTGCCGTTCCACATCAAGCAGGCCTATCTCCGCCGCGTCACCGAGGATCTCGAGCGCTTCTCAGCGGACGGCTTGATCCGCCCCGCCGTGACGCCCGTGGCTCCTGGCATGGCTGCCGGCCACGACGGGATCGAGAGCGCCTCGAGGGACGGGAAGGACGGCAGGCAGGGGCCCCTGGCCTCCGTCGAGAAGGCCGCCAACTGACGCGCTGCCCGCCGACGCGCCGCGGATCGAAGCGCCGATCGCGCGGCGCAGGGCGGCGGCCGCGCCCTGGCGGCTGGCTCAGCCGCCCTTCCACTCGGTCCGCTGCACCACGGGCAGCTGCAGCGCGCGCTCGCGGTCGAGATCGAGCGAGCCGAGGTGGATCGCGATGGGCGACTGCACCCACTTGAAGATCGATCTCGAGAACAGCGTCGCGAACTTCTCGGCCCAGGCCCGCAGCGCGGCGGGGTCCTTGTCGGGGAACAGGCTCGGGAGCGCTGCCGCGACCTCGTCGGCGGCGAGCTTCTCGGCGCCGTAGAGGTGGAGGCACGCGTCGAGGACCTCGAACGGCATGAGCTCGGCCTCGCCCGACTGGTTCTCGGCGAGCTCCGGCCCGGCGGTGGTGGCGAGCGTCTGCTGGATGCCCTGGAAGCGGAAGCGCTGCGAGAGGCGCTCGAGCAGCGCGATGACCACCGTCTTCGGCAGGTTGGCGATGACGCTGAACGCCCCTTCGAGGTCGCCGCCCACCGTGGTGTAGCCGAGCGCCTTCTCGCTCATGTTCCCCGTCTGCAGGAACAGCGCGCCGCTCGTGTTCGCCCAGTTCCACATGCGCCCGCCGCGGATGCGCGCCTGCACGTTCTGCTTCGTGAGCTCGGTGAGCTGCCCGCCCTCGCCGACCATCGCCTGGGCGGCCTCGAGCTCCCGGGGGAACGCGTCCTCGATAGGGATGACCGCGAACGACACCCCGAGATCGTCGGCGATCTGCGCGGCGGCGCGGTGCGTGGCGTCGCTGGAGTAGCGGGAGGGCATGAAGAACGCGCGCAGCGACGCCCCCATCCGCTCGCGCAGGGCCGCGCCCTCGAGGCCCGGGTGGATGAGCTGCACCGCGCGCCAGGCGACGAGCAGCGTGAGGAGCGAGTCGCGGCCGCCCGAGAGCGCGAGGCCGATGCTCTTGAAGGCGCCGATCTTGCGGTAGTAGTCGGCGACGCCGAGCGCGAGCGCCTCGTAGAAATCGTCGAGCAGCTCGTCGCGCGCGGAGATCGCGGGCAGCGCCGCCGAGGGCAGGAACGGCGTCGTGCCGGCCGGCGGGGCGGGGTAGGCGAGGCGCGCGCGGTCCGCGGTCTCCCCGTCGATCCGGAGGACCTGCACCATGCGCGCGGAGGCGCGGCGGAACTCCTCGAGATCGCTGCGCCAGGTGCTCGCCTCGCGGCGGCAGCGCGTGGTCCGGTCGAGGTCGACGACGGACGCGGAGAACCCCTCGCGGAACCGCGGCGCCTCCAGCATCGGCCGGCCGTTCTGGTTGATGAACCCGCCGCCGTCGAAGACGAGCCCGTCGTTGCCGCCGACCAGGTTCGCGTAGGCGATCGTGCACTGGTTGTCCGAGGCGCGGGTCGCGATCATCTCGCGCCGGGTGCCCGTCACCCCGGCGCGGAACGGCGACGCCGAGATATTGCAGACGATCTCGGCGCCGGCGTAGCAGCGGCGCCGCATCGGGCCGTCGGGCGACCAGATGTCCTCGCACACCTCGACGGCGATCGTCCCGAAATCGAAGGCGTAGACGCGATCGCCGCAGAGCACGCCGTCGGCGTCGAGCTCCATGAGCGGCATGCCGCGCGAGAACGTCCGCGCCTCGTAGAAGATGTTGTAGGTCGGCAGCTTCTCCTTGGGGGAGAAGGCGAGCACCCGGCCGGCGTGGACGATGGCGCCGGCGTTGAAGAGGTCGCCTCCAACGCCGACGGTCACGCCGATGACGAACACGGTGCGGAGCTGCGCGGTCTCCTCGGCGAACCGGCGGAGCTCGCGCTGCTGGCTCGCGACGAACGCCGGCCACTGCACGAGGTCCTCGGCCGCGTAGCCGCCGATCACCTGCTCCGGGAAGACCGCCAGGGTGACGTCGTCGCGCGCCATCGCGCGGGCGAGCGAGAGGCACCGGTCGGTGTTCGAGCGGACGGCGCCGACGGTCGCGTTGACGTTGGCGATTCCGATCTTGACGAGTCGCATCGGGCGGCAGCCTACCGCGGCAGCACGGCGCTGAGCAGGCCGAAGAGCTTGTCGAGCTCCCCGGGCGTCACGCGCCGGTTCGACTTCACGCGGTCCCCCTCGGCGAAGAAGACGATCGGGTCGACGACGCGGACCGTCACGATGGCGATGCGGAACGAGGTCGCGCGCTCGATCTCCTCGTTGAGGAAGGCCGCGTCGCGGGCGGCGAGCTCGGGGCTCTCGCTCGCGCCGTCGAGCGCGACCGTGGCGCCGCCGTCCTTGGTCAGCGTCACGGTGGCCTCGAGCGATCTCAGGGTGGGCGGCACCCGGGGCGCCTCCCGCGGTCCCTTCAGCGTCCGCGCCGGGTCGATCGCCGCGGCGATCGCGGCCTCGTCGCCTGTCGGATCGGGGAAGCCGCCCGTGCCCAGGAAGCGCCGCGCCTCGCGCGCCCGCGCGACCGGCAAGACCACGAGGAAGTCGGGCTCCACGGTCGCCACGACGCGCGTGTGCCCCTTGATGGTCACGCGCACCGCCGGCACGCCGAGCCCGCTCTCCCGGGTCCCTGGCGGCTGGCTGCGCGAGAGGAGCGCGTCGAGGCCGGACGCCAGCCTGTCCGGCGGCACGCTGTGCTGGACGACGACCACCGCCTCGTGGGCCGCGTCCGCGCGCGGCGCGGTGACGAAGGCGCGCTCGACGTCCCGCTCCGGATCGAGCCCCGTGCCGGTGAGCACGGGGCCCCACAGATCGAGCCCCGCGAGCCGCGCCATGATGGGGTGTCCCCGGGTCCTGTCGCCGTAGACGAGCACCGAGACCTTCCCCCCGGCGATCGACTGCGCGATCGCGGCCGCGTTGCGCGGCTTCGGCGGCGGCGCCGGCTCCGCGCTGACCGGCGCTCCGGACGACGCGGAGCCGCACGAGGCGGCGAGGAGGGCGAGGCCGATGGCGGCGAGCCGCAGCAGCGAGCGGCGCAGCGGCGAGACGCGCATCGCGGCGGGGAGCCCTTGGCGAACGGACGGCATCACCCGGGCGACGTTACCGGCACCTACCCGATCCTGCCAGCGGGGCAAACCTCCACGGCGCTCGGGCGCGCGTCGGCGCCCGTCGGCCGACCGACCGTCGACCGAGCGACCGCGCGATCGTCGCTCGCCGCTCGCCGCTCGCCGCTCGCCGACGCGACGACGCGACGACGCGCTGCGCGGCTACGATGCGAGAAGGTGCGCGGGCTCGCGGTCCTGCGCGCGCACCTCGCTGCGGCGAGGCCATCCCTCTTCCTCGGCTCGGGACCTGGAGTAGGATGCCGCTCCCGCGGTCCACGCAGAGCTCGTGCGCGCCGCAAGGCTCCGTGTCCCGCGACGAAGCGGACGCGGAGCCCGACCCATGTTGAAGAGGAGTGTCATCCCATGGCGGTCCGCCCATCCGACCTGCACGCGATCCCGCTGTTCGAGAGAATCACGGAGGATCACCTCGATGACCTGATGAAGGCGTTCCAGCGCCAGGAGGTCCCGTCCGGCCACGTGCTCTTCGAGGCCCGGAGCGCCCCGGCGCACCTGTTCCTCCTGGTCCGGGGCGAGGTCGCGCTGCTCGACGCGGGCGAGACGCGCTTCCGCCTGAGCCCCATCTCGCCAATCGGCGAGCTCGGCGCGCTGACCGGCTTCCGGCGGACGACGACGGCGGTGACGACGCAGCCTTCGGAGATCTGGCGCATCGGCGTTGCCGAGCTCCAGGACTTCTTCGAGGACCACGGGGACGTCGCGTACCCCTTCTACAACAACCTGCTCAACGTCGTGGCCGGCAAGATCCGGCGCGACGCGCGCCGCCTCGAGGAGACCCGCGCGAACCTGATCCGCACGCAGAAGGCGATGAAGCGGCTCCTCGATCTCGTGCTCGACAGCGAGGAGACGCCGCTGAGCAAGGTCATCTGCGCGACCCTCGAGGAGCTCATCGAGAAGAACCGGCGCTCCCACTACATGGTCGAGCCGGCTCACACGCTGAAGAGCTCGGTCCGTCTGGACAGCGGCGCCCTCATCCCCGTCGTCGAGCTCTCGGACGGCTGGCTGCGCCTCGCCGGTCTGCGCGACGTCGCGAAGGGCGCGCACTGGAGCGGCGTGCTCGTCCTGCCCGCGCGCGAGATCCCGGTGAGCGGGACCATCGACGCGGCCGACGATCACGGCGCGCTGGTGAAGCTCGATCTCCTGATCGACGAGTACGCCTCTGCGCTCCAGGACTACCTGACGCGCCTCCAGATGCTGGATTTCGTGGTGTGACCTCTCGCCGCGCCGCGATCGCAGGCCGCGCCTCGATGCGTGGCGGCGGCGCGGCGGCGCTGCTCCTGGCTTCGCCGCGCCTCCTGCCCGCGCGACCGCTCTCGGGCTCGCAAGCTCGCAGCCTCTCAGGCTCTCAGGCTCTCAGGCGCTCAAACCGTTGCCAGGATCGTGCCCGGTGATCTACGGTTCCAGGAGCTCGCTGACATCGCAGCGCTGAGCCGAAGTGGCGGAATGGCAAACGCGGCGGATTCAAAATCCGCTGTCCGCAAGGGCTTGTGGGTTCGAGTCCCACCTTCGGTACCGAGAGCGCCCCTCACGATCGTTCGTCGCCAGGCAGCCGAGGGCGGGTGGTTCACCCTGGCGGGCGGCCGCCTTGGTCACAAGGCGGCGCCGTAGGGGCTGGCCGTCCGTGACGCTGGGCGAGCCTGGACGGCGCGCTCTGCCGGAGCACGGCGCTGTCAGGCTGCTACGCTCGGCGCGCATGTCGCGTCGGAGCGGAGGTGGGATCGAACGGCTGGGTGCGCTGATCCAGCGCGGGTCCTCGCTCTCGGCGCCGGCGGAGGTCGACACCTCGCCGATGCCGTTCCGCGAGTGGGAAGCGGCCGTGGGGTCCCGGATCGCCGCGCGCGCGCGGCCGCTCAAGCTGGAGCGCGGCGTGCTCCACGTCCGCGCGGCGAGCTCGATGTGGGCGCAGGAGCTCTCGTTGCTCGGCGACGCCATCACCGCGCAGCTCCGGTCGCGCGGCCTCCCGGTGCAGTCCCTCCGGTTCCGCGTGGGCAAGGTGGAGCCGGTCGCGCGGCCGCCGTGGCGCGAGGAGGTCCGCCCGACCCCGAAGGAGGCGCCGCTCCCGGTCGAGGTGCGGCGAGAGCTCGGGAAGGTCGCCGATACCGAGCTGCGCGACGCGATCGCGAAGGCCGCCGCGAGGAACCTCGGCTGGCAGGAAGCCGAGGCGATCGCGCGTCCCCGCAACGCACCGCCGCCGCTCCAGCCCTCCGCGGCGCCAGCCCCACGTGTGTCGCCGCCGCTCCAGCCCTCCGCGGCGCCGGCTCCACGTGTGTCGCCGCCGCCTGCCCCACACGGGGCCGCTCGCGCGGCGCAGCCGCCGGCCTCGCGCGTGTCGCGCGTGCCGCCAGAGGCCGCCGCTCCCGCGACGCCCGGCGGCGATGCGGAGGCTACTTCGCCGCGACGAGGCGCTCGAGACCCTCGATCCGCTGCATCAAGAACCGCTCGGTCGGACCGAACGACGGAGCCATCCGGCGGAGGTCGTCGAGGTAGATCCTGAGCGGCTGGATATCGAGCGTCTTGACGCGCCGGACGACGGTGTAGAGCTCGTCGACGACGGGGCCGGGCAGCGGGCGGCGCGCGATCGTGAAGAGCTCGAACGCGTAGTTGACCCACGTCCCCTTGGTCGTGGCGCCGGCGAGGCGAGCCGCGTAGCGCGCGGCGAGCTCGGCGGCCGGCATCTCCAGCGGCACGTTCGTCCGCGCGCGGCTCAGGATGTCGATCAGCACCGTCTGCAGGATGCGCTCTGCCTCCTCGCTGCGGCCCATCGCCAGCGCCTTGTCGGCGAGGCTCGCGAGCAGGCGCAGCGACTGGAAGCCCTTGGATCCGCCGTCTCCCGTCGGGCTCGTGAGCTCCGTCGGGTCGTCCGACATCTTGCGCATCTCGGTCAGCGCCATCGCGCCGAGCGTCGCCGTCGCGCGGCGGAACTCGACCCCGTAGGCGTCGTGGGGGCGCGACTCCTCCCCGCCGTAGAGCAGCATCTCCTGGCTGCCGATGATGATGCGGTCGCCGTCGGTCAGCTCGCGCTGGCCGGAGATGCGCGTGCCGTTGACGTACACGCCGTTCCTGCTCTCGAGATCGTGCAAGGCCACGCCGTCGTTGCGCACCTGCAGCGTCGCGTGGCGCCGCGACACCAGCGGGTCATCGAGCGAGAGCTGGCAGTCGCCGCTCCGGCCAATCACGAAGGGCCCTTCGGGGAGCTCGAAATCGTGCGCCAAGTACCGGAGGCGGAAAGGCATGGTCTATTTCAGTGCGCCGAGGCGCTCGAGCCCTTCAATGCGCTGGAGGATGAACCGCTCCGCCGGCGTACGCTCGCCTGCGCGCTCGCGGAGCCGCTTCGCATAGCCACGGAGAATGGACATGTCGACGGCCTTCACCTTGCGCAGGACACTATACAGCTCATCGACGAGGTAGGCGGGGAGGAGGAGCTCGAGCCGGGTATTCAGCTCGAAAATATAGTTGATCCACGAGCCCCGACCCGTCGCCGCGGCGAGGCGGGCCGCATACATGCTTGCCTTCTCGACCAGCTCGGGCTGCACGGCGCCGACGCCCCCGTCCCGCGCCTTCGTGAGGATGTCGCTGAGCGAGCGCTGGAGGATGCGCTCGGCCTCGTCGACGCGCCCCAGGGCGAGCGCCTTGTCGGCGACGCTGCCGATGAGGCTGAGCGCGTGCACGCGCTTGTCCGGGTGCTGGGGGACGAGCCCGGGGAGCGACCTCCGGGAGGCGATGGCCGTCGCGCCGTCGTCCTCGCCTGCGGGCATCTCGCTCATGTCGACCGTGCGCGCGTTCTGTTGCCTCGTCCAGAGCGGCGCGCTCCGCGGCGAGTGCGCCGAGCTCGGCTCGATGGCCCCGAGCAGGAACATCTCCTGCCCCCCGATCGCGATCTTGTCGCCGTCCGACAGGATCTGGCGCCCCGCGATCCGAGCCCCGTTGATGAGCACGCCATTGCGGCTGCCGAGATCCTCGATCGCGACGCCGCCCTCACCGACGGTCAGCAGCGCGTGCCTGCGCGACACCAGCGGGTCGTCCAGCGACAGCTGGCAGTCCGCGCTCCGTCCGATGAAGAACTCGCCGAGCGGCACCTCGAGATCGTGGGCGAGGTAGCGCAATCGGATGCCCATGATCGAGCCATACCAACAGCCCAACAGGCCGTCAAAAGACAGCTTTCGGGCCGTGTAGCATTGGTTTGCAAGCCCACAAGAACGGCCGTGCAATGCGGACGGGACGTCCGCTTCCGCCTTACAGTATCACACCAGTTATTGTCGCCGCATCGTCGCCGCATCGTCGTCGCATGGTGCCGCGTGTCGTCGCGCGGCGTTGCTACCGGCTTGGGCGAGGCTCTCAGGGGAGGCGAGAGAGGACCCGGAGCAGTCTGAGGAGGAGCCTTGGGTGCGCGACGAGGCCGTAGATCTTGAGCTCCCCGCGGGCCACGAGGCGCGCGAGGTCGCGCAGGGGGCCGCTCTGTCGGCGGTGCAGCACCCCCAGCTTCGGGAGGCGCAGCCAGCGGTGGAACGCGACGTCGGGGAGCCGGCGGAGCGCCGACTCGTCGCCGCAGAACGTGACGGACGGGATGCCGATGGCGCCGTCGTGGATGGTGAGCCGCCCGTGGTCGAAGCGCATCGTCATGGACGTATCGGCGTCCTGCGCGACGACGAGCACCGACCCGCGCAGCGCCCGGAAATCGGAGGCGCGCTTCGGGTCGCGCGCGAGGTGCTCGCGGATGAGGTGACCGAGGTAGGCCGCGAGCGGGTTCTCCTCAGCGCCTGGGGCGAGATCGACGATGGGTTCCATGGTGCCGCCTCACCCGGCCGCGCGCGCTCCGTCCACCCCGATGTCGCGGCGGAGCACCTTGCCGTCGAAGTCGATGGCGCTCGCGGCGCGGAAGGCGCGCTCCCGCGCCTCGGCGAGCGAGTCGCCCGCGGCGGTGACGGCGAGCACGCGGCCCCCCGCGGTCACGACCGCGCCGTCCCGCTCGGCCGTGCCCGCGTGGTTCACGAAAGCGCCCTCCACCGCGGCCGCAGCGTCGAGGCCGCGGATGACGTCGCCGGTCACCGGCGCCGTGGGGTAGCCGCGCGCCGCGAGCACGACGGTGAGCGCGTGGCGGCCGGGGGCGACGCGCGCCGCCCCGGGAGCGAGCGCGCCCGCCGCGGCAGACGCGCAGAGCTCGGCGACGTCGCCCTCGAGCAGCTCCATCAGCGCCTCGCACTCGGGATCGCCGAAGCGGACGTTGTGCTCGAGCAGGATGGGGTCCCCGGCGGGCGTGATCATCAGGCCCGCGAACAGCACCCCGCGGAAGGGCCTCCCTTCCGCCCGCATGCCGTCGATCGTCGGCCGGAGGATCTCGCGCTCGACGCGCGCGGTCAGGGCCGGGGTGACGCGGGCGCTCGGCGCGAACGCGCCCATGCCGCCCGTGTTCGGCCCGGTGTCGCCCTCGCCGACGCGCTTGTGATCGCGCGCCGCCGGCAGGACGAAGATCGCCTCGCCGTCGCTGATGGCGTGCAGGCTGGCCTCCTCGCCCTGGATCGCGTCCTCGAGGATCACGGTCGCGCCGGCATCGCCGAAGCGGCGATCCACGAGCATGTCCTTGGCGGCCGCGAGCGCCTCGTCGACGGTCGTCGCGACGACGACGCCCTTGCCGGCGCAGAGCCCGTCGGCCTTCACGACGATGGGCGCGCCGCGCTCGCGGATGACGCGGGCCGCCTCGTCGAAGGAGCGCACGATCCGGAACGGCGCGGTCGGGATCCCGTGGCGGGCGGCGAACTCCTTGAGGAACGCCTTCGACCCCTCGAGGCGCGCCGCCTCGCGGCTCGGCCCGAAGACGGCGACGCCCTCGGCGGCGAGCGCGTCGGCGACGCCGGCGCAGAGCGGCGCCT
Organism: Sorangium sp. So ce302; assembly: GCF_051530145.1. GTDB lineage: Bacteria > Myxococcota_A > Polyangia > Polyangiales > Polyangiaceae > Sorangium > Sorangium cellulosum_B. Next base: position 13,081,681 of record NZ_CP150326.1, read on the forward strand.
CGGGGCCGACGACGACCAGGTCGGCGCGCTCGCGGACGGCGAGCCGGGTCGCCTCGGCAGGCGACAGGGACGGGAGGTCGACGCGGCGGATCGGGGCGCGGCCGGCGCCCGCTGGCGCGTGGGTCCCGGCGTTCCCGGGCGCCACGATCACCTCGGCGACCGAGGGCGATCGGGCGAACGCACGCGCGAGGGCGTGCTCGCGCCCCCCGGAGCCGAGCACGAGGATGCGGCGATCTGACCTTCGGGGGGCGGCGGAGCTCACCCCCGCGCGCTACCACGCGCCGGGCCTCGCTGTCGAGGCGCCTCGCGCGGTCCCGTGCCCGCGGGGGGCTCCGCGGCGCCCGGCGTCGTGATAGAAGCGCGCGCTGGGCGCGCGGCGCGGCTCAGCCGGGGCCGCGGGCGCGCGACGCCGGGCCCTTCGCGAGGGGGACCGGAGGGCGGATCCCTGAACATTCTGGAGGGATCGGCGAGCGCGGGTCGCTTGGCGTCGAAGGGACGTCGAGGGGGCGGCGGGCGCGGATCCCCCGTCGTGGAGGTGAGCGATGACGCATCGGGCTTCGTGGGATGAATATTTCATGCGCATCGCCGAGGTCGTCGCGTCGCGGGCGACCTGCGATCGGAAGCACGTCGGCGCGGTGATCGTGCGCGACAAGAGCATCCTCGCGACCGGGTACAACGGCTCGATCCGGGGGCTGCCTCACTGCGATGAGGAGGGGCACCTGATCGAGGACGGCCACTGCGTGCGCACGATCCACGCGGAGGCCAACGCCATCATCCAGGCCGCGCGGAACGGGGTGCGGATCGACGGCGCGACGGTCTACGTCACGGCCTCGCCTTGCTGGGGGTGCTTCAAGATGATCGCGAACGCCGGGCTCTCGCGCGTCGTCTTCGGCGAGTTCTACCGCGACGAGCGCATCTTCCGGTTCGCCACGGAGCTCGGGATCGAGCTCGCCCCGCTGGAGCGGCGCGAGACGCCCGCCTGAGGTGTTGCGCGGGCGGCCGCTCGGTTGAGCGAGCCCTCGCGCAGTCGACGCCAGGTTGCGCGGCGATCTGCGCAACGCTCAGGCCTTGCGCGGCCGCGGCAGCCCGTACACGCGGATCCGCTCGACCAGCGTGCGCCGTGAGATCCCGAGCAGCGCCGCGGCGCGCGTCTGGTTCCCCATGCACTGCTCGAGCGCCTGGACGATGCGCTCGCGCTCGTGGGCCTCCATGGCGTCGCGCAGCCGGGTGGGGCCCGGGTCCACGCCGTCCGGCGCGCTCTTCGCGCCGTCGGGCACGCTCCTCGCAATCGTAGACGCTGGCGCCGGCGCCGGCGCACGCGCGTTCGAGGGCGCCTGCGGCGGGCGCGCCGGAAGGGGCATGGCATGCGATGGACGGGTGGGATCGGCCAGCGGGGAGAGGAGCAGGTGCTCCGGCCCGATGGGCGCCCCGTTGGCGAGGATCACCGCGCGCTCGAGCACGTTGCGCAGCTCCCGGATATTGCCTGGCCAGCTGTGGCGCTGGAGCCCGGCCAGGGCCGCGGGCGAGATCGGAACGGACGCGGCGCTCGCCTCGCCGGGGAAGAGCTCCTTCGCCGTGCGCTCCGCGAAGAGCTGCGCCAGCGCCGCGACCTCCCCGGGCCGCTCGCGCAGCGGCGGGATGGAGAGGGTCACGCCGTTCAGCCGGAAATACAGGTCTTGCCGGAACGCGCCGCGGCTCACCTCGGCCTCGAGGTCGCGGTGCGTGGCCGAGACGAAGCGGACGTCGATCTTGATGGGGGTCAGCCCGCCGACCCGCATCACCTTCCGCTCCTCGATGACCCGGAGCAGCTTGGCCTGGATCGAGGGCGGCAGCTCGCCGATCTCGTCGAGGAACACGGTGCCCCCTTCGGCCGTCTCGAGCAGCCCCGGCTTCGCCCGGACGGCGCCGGTGAAGGCGCCGCGCTCGTGGCCGAACAGCTCGCTCTCGAGCAGCGACTCGGACAGCGCGACGCAGCTCAGGCGCAGGAGCGGGCGGCTCGCGCGCGGCGAGGCCCTGTGGATCGCCTCGGCCAGCACCTCCTTGCCGGCGCCCGTCTCGCCGAGCAGGAGGATGTTGATCGGGCCGTTCGCGACGCGCTCGGCGAGCTCGTAGACGGCGCGCATCGCGTCGTCCTTGACGATGACGTCCTTGCCCGCGTCCCGCTCGCCGCCCTTCTGGCGGAGGACGACGCGCGCAGCGCCGAGGTAGATGACGTCGCCGGGCGAGAGCTCGACCGCAGCGCCCCGCGCGGGCGTGCTCTTGCCCACATCGATCAGGCGCTCGGTCGCCGCGCTGCAGTGCCGGGCGCGCACGCGGGTCCCGTTGCTGCTGCCGAGGTCCTCGATCCGGAGCGGCGGGCCGAGGTGCAGCACCGCGTGCCGGCGCGACACCGAGGAGTCGGGGACGCAGATGCCGGCGTCCTCGTCCCTGCCCAGGACGACGCTGCCCGAGCCCGGCAGCTGTCGGGTGCTCATCGAGCTCTGGGTGATGATCAGGAGCTCGAGCGAGCCACCATCGCGGGAAAGAATCTCCGGCTCAGCCACATCGCACCCCAGAGTCGCGCCGGACGACGAGCGACGCCCTGCCGCTGCGCGCGTGCGATCCGTTCCGGGGACCGTTGCGGCAGCGTTCGCGGGACGGTCGCCAGGACCGAGGGCACGCCCAGCAGCCGGCTGCGTAGCACGGACGCGCGCGCAGGGCGACTGCCGTCGCGCGCACCTCGCGCCCGCGGGGCTCGCGGGGCTCCCCGGCCGTGGCGGTCGAGGTGGTCCAGCGCGCGCGGGGCAGCGATCGTCATCGCTGCGAGGCGGCGCGCTCCCGGTGCCGCGGCGCGGGCAGTAGAATTTCCGCGGATGATCGCGCGGGACCCGTTCGGCTGGGTGGGCAGCACCATCGGCGGCAAGCTGCTGGTGGACGCCGTGGCCGGCGAGGGGACGTTCGGCGTGGTCTACCGGGCGACCCACCTGGGATTCCAGGAGCAGGTGGCGGTCAAGTGCCTGAAGATCCCCGCAGATCTCCTGCCGGAAGAGCGGCAGTCGCTGCTCGACACGTTCGAGCGCGAGGCCCGGCTGCTGCATCGGCTCTCGCGCCGGACGACGGGCATCGTCCAGGCGCTCGACGTCTCTGCGGCGACCTCGCCGGAGGGCTGCTGGACGCCGTACATCGTCATGGAGTGGCTCGAGGGAGAGACGCTCGCGCAGCACATCGAGGCGCGGCGCGCCTCCGGGCGCGCGCCGTACTCCGTCGACGAGGCGATCGAGCTCCTGGCGCCCGCGGTGGGCGCGCTCGCGATGGCGCACGACGAGCGGGTCTCTCACCGCGACGTCAAGCCGGCGAACCTGTTCCTCGTCGAGATTCCCGGCGCGACGACGATCAAGGTCGTCGATTTCGGCATCGCCAAGGTGATCGACGCGTCGATGCCGCTGTCGAAGGCGCTCGCGGAGACGAGGCGAGCCGTGGCCGCGGCGCGGGGCGTGAACCCCAGCGACACGACGCAGGTGCTCGCGACGTCGCCGACGTTGCACGTGTTCACGCCGCTCTACGGCGCTCCGGAGCAGTTCGAGCCGAAGCTCGGCGCGACGGGGCCCTGGACGGACGTGTTCGCGCTCGGGCTCGTGCTGCTGCAGCTGGCCTCGGGGAAGCAGCCGATCGACGGGCGCGATTGGGCCGAGCTCTACCTCGCCGCCGTGGACCCGCGCAGGCGGCCGTCGTTCGCGGGGCTCGGCGTCGAGGCGAGCCCCGCGCTCGAGGCGGTCGTCGCGCGGGCCGTCGCGGTCGAGCCCGCAGCGCGCTTCCGGGACGCGCGCGAGCTCGGAGAAGCGCTCGCCTCCGCGCGCGCCGGCTCCGCGCTCCGGCCGTCGGCTGCCCCGCTCTCCGCGATCTCGCCGAGGGCCGACCAGGCGTCTCCGCGGGGTCCGAGCGCGGCGCTCCCGGCCGCCCCGGCGCCCGCGGACGCCACGAAGGTCGCGGCGCCCACGGGCGGGGCGAAGGTCGCGGCGCCCGCGGGTGAGTACCGTGTCTGCACCGTGCTCTCCGCGGAGATCGTCGCCGGCGACGACGGGCAGGAGCCGCTCGATCCCGAGCAGGAGCTGGAGCTCCGCGAGGCGTGCCGCGATCTCGTCCGCGAGCGCGTCGAGGCGCTCGGGGGCGTCGTGCAGGGCAGGAGCGAGGGCGTCGTCACCGCGCTGTTCGGCGCGCCGCGCGCGAGCGACAACGACGCCGAGCGCGCCGTCCGCGCCGGGCTGGAGCTCGCGTCGCTCGACGCCGCGTCGCTCCCTGTCCAGCTGCCGCCGCGCTCCCGGCCGAGGTTGCGCGTGGGCATCAGCACGGGGAGGCTGTTCGTGAGCGGCGCGACCGGGCGGGGCGCCCCGGTCGACGCCTCCGGCGAGGCCTTGAAGGCGGCCGCGCAGCTCCAGCAGGCCGCCGTGCCCGGCGCGGTGCTGATCGCGCAGCCCACGTTCCGGCAGGTGGCCGGGCTCTTCCAGGTCGAGCCGCAAGGCGACGGCGCGCCGGGCTTCCGTGTGCTGAAGCTCGCGAGCGGATCGGGCGCGGGATCCGATTTCCTCGGCCTCGACACCCGCTTCATCGGGCGGGCGGGGGAGGTGCAGCGGCTCTCGGAGGCGCTGGAGACGGTCATCGCGGAGCGGCGCGCGATGTTCGTCTCGTTGATCGGCGCGGGCGGCATCGGCCGCAGCCGACTCCTCGCCGAGGTCCGGACGAGGGCGCTGTCGCAGGCGGAGCCGTGCATCGTGCTCGGCGCGGCGTGCTCGTCGCTGTCGATGGATGCGAGCTACCACCTCGCCGCGTCGCTCCTCCGCGCTCATTTCCGCGTCCAGGACGGCGACGCGCGCGACGTCGTGCTGCGCAAGCTCGCGAGCGGCGTCCTCGGCGTCGACGCCGGAGGCGAGGCCGGCGGCGCGCCGCACCCGCTCGCCCTGGAGGACGCGCTGGCGGAGGTCGCGGCCGTGCTCTGCCCGTGCCCGGCGGCGCAAGCCGCGCCCGCGACGGCGATCGTCCCCGACGAGGGCGGCGCCGAGGTGGCGAAGCGGGTGGCCGCGGCCGTCGCGATGCTGCTGCGAGCGATGGCCGCGCGCGGAGCCGTCGTCGTGCTGCTCGACGACATCCACTGGGCGGACGACGCCAGCCTCGACCTCTTCGACGATCTCGCCGTGCGCCTGTCGGACGCGCCCCTGCTGCTCGTCGGCGCGGCCCGGCCCGAGCTCTACGAGCGGCGGCCGCACTGGGGCGAAGGGAAGGCGAGCCACGCGCGCCTCGATCTCGGCCCGCTGCCGCGGCGGCACATCGAGGACATGGCGCGCGAGCGCCTCCGCCTCGTCGCGCGCTGCTCCGCCGAGGCCATCCGTGCCCTGGCGGAGCGCGCCGAGGGCAACCCGCTCACGCTGACCGAGACGCTGTACCTCCTCATCGACGCCGGCGCGCTCGAGCGGCGCCTCGGCGAGCCCTGGATCCTGCACGAGGAGCAGCTCGCCCGGCTCTCGTTGCCGGCGACGATCCAGGGCATCGTCCAGGCGCGGCTCGATCGGCTCGACGGCGAGGCGCGCGCGGTCCTGGCGCAGGCGGCCGTGGTCGGCAGGACGTTCTGGAAGGGCGCGATCGACCACCTCCGCGGCGCCGCGCCGCTCGACGGCGGCGGATCGAGCACCGCAGACGTGCTGCGGCGGCTCCGGGATCAGCAGATCATCCAGGCGCGTGACGCGTCGACGTTCCCCGAGGACTGCGAGTACGTCTTCGCCGAGGCGGCGACCCAGGAGATCGCCTACGAGACGCTCAGCCTCAAGGTGCGCCGGGCCATGCACCGCGCGGTCGCCGCCTGGGTCGACGGCGTCTCGGCGGGACGCTCGCCTGCGCGCGCGCCGCGGGGGCTCGGGGAGGCGCTCGCGGCGCTCCACCATGATCGCGGCGGCGACGCGCGGAGCGCGGCGCTCGCCTACACGCGCGCGGCGGCGAGCGCGTCGTCGCTCGGGCAGAACGCCGAGGCGCTGCGGCACTTCGAGCGGGCCCGGGAGATCCACGCGAGCGCGGCGGACGGCGCCCCGGCGAGGGGCTCCGCGGCGCGCGCCCCGTCGGCCACCGCGCCGGGGGGCGACGAGCGCCGGCTGTTCGCCTGGCACGAGCGCGCGGCGCTGTTGCTCGACGTCGGCGACGCCCTCCGCAGGGCGGGCCGACTCGACGAGGCGGAGCGCGCGTACCTCGAGGCGCGGACGCGGATCCTCCGCGTCGAGCGGCGCGCCTCCGCGCCGCCCGCGCAAGGCCCGGAGGCCGCGCTGTTCTGGGATGCGCGCGTGGATTTCCGCCTCGCCCTCGTGCTCAAGGTGCGCGGCGCGACGGCCGACGCGCGCGCGCTGATCGAGCGCGCGATCGCGCTCGCGGAGCGCGGCGGCGCCGCCCCGGAGACGCTCCCCATGTACGGGCTGCTCGCGGCGCTCCACCGGCGCGCCGGCGACCTCGACGCGTGTCGCGCGGTCGCGCTTCGGAGCCTGCGCATCTGCCGGACGCTGCATCGAGGCGACGACCGCCGCCGCGTGGCGGCGTCGCAGCTGCTCCTCGCGCTCGGGACGGTGTTCTACTCGCGCGGTCGGGTGGTGCAGGCGGAGCGCTGCTACCGCCAGGCCGCGCGGTCCGTCGACGAGCGCGCGTACCCAGAGGCGCTGGGCTTCGCGCTGAACGGCGTCGCGGCCGTGCTGTTCGCGAAGGGCGATCTCGGCGGCGCGCGGGAGGTGTTCGCCCGAGCGCTCGCGCTGAAGGAGCGGCTCGGTGATCTCCAGGCGATCGCGTCGGGCCACAACAACCTCGCGGAGGTCGAGCTCCGTCTCGCGCGCCCGCACGCCGCGCTGGAGCACGCGCGGCGCGCCGTGAGGCTGGGCGAGCAGGCCGGCGCTGGCGCCGATCTCCCGGACGCGTACCGCAACCTCGCCGCCGCGCTGCTCGCGGCCGGCCACGTCGGGGAGGCGCTCGAGTCCGGCTGCGCGGCGCTGCGACTCGCCGAGGTGGGCGGCGGGCGCGTGTACCTCGCGGACGTCGCGCTCGGCCTCGCGCGGATCTGCCGCGCGGCCCTCCGCGACGCCTCGACCCGCCCTCGCGCCGAGGCGGCCGTGGCGCAGCTCTCCGCCTCGCTGGCGGCGCATTTCCGGGACGGCGAGCTCGCGGCGCGGGCGGCCGAGTGCCGCGCGCTGCTCTCGGATCCCTGAGGCGCTGACCCTTTCTCGTCAGGTAGCGCGACGTGCCGCGCGGGAGACGTTCGTCATGATCAAGTCTTGGAATCAGGCAGCTATCGTTCTGACCGCCGCGGCCGCGCTCGGCTCGGCGGCGCTCGGGTGCGCGTCGGATCCCGCACCGCCGGGCGGGTGCCCTGGCGCGCGCGCGGCGTCTGGCGCGTGCATCGGTGTCCCCGCGGGAGCGCTCTGCGGCGGGGACTTCTGCGCCGCGTCGGTCGATTGCGCCGAGGTGATCGAGGTCTCGAGCGCCGCCGCGCTCTCGCAGGCCACCGACGCCGCTCGACCTGGGGCGTGCATCGCGCTCGGCCCTGGCGCCTACGGCCCGATCGATCTGCCCCCCGGCGTGAGCCTGCTCGGCCGCGGCGCTGGCTCCGTGAGCGTCGCGGCGGTCTCGCTCGCGGCCGGCGACGGCGCCGTCCTCCGGGCGTTGACCGTGGGCGAGGGCGGCGTGCGGATCGCGGCCGGCGCCCGGGCGCGGATCGAGGCGGTGCGCGTCGTCGGCAGCGCGTCCGACGGCGTGACGCTCGGCCTCGGCGCGTCGCTCGACCTCGTCGCGTCGGCGATCGAGGGCTCGGCGCGGTACGGCCTGAGCGCGTTCGACGCCGGCCGCGTCTCCGTCGTGCGGTCCGTCGTCTCGGGCTCGCAGGGGCCGGGGCTGTGGGCGCAGTGCACCGGCGGCTGTGACTGCGAGGCGCCGGTGGAGCTCCACGTCGAGGACGCGCTCGTCCGCGACAGCAAGGTGGTCGGCGTGTCGCTCGTCGGGGCGCGCGCCTCGATGTCTGGCGTCGAGGTCAGCGGCAATGGCCTGAGCGGGTTCGATCCGAGCGGCGGCATCTCCGTGTCCGGCTGCTCGACCCTCGACGCGGCGGCCCTCAAAGTCGCCGACAACACCGGGTTCGGTCTCCTGATCGATCGAGCGAACGCAGCCCTCGGCGAGAGCGGCGAGGGCTTCGAGGTGAGCGGCAACCAGCCCGGGATCTGGATCCAGCACACGACGCCGGAGCAGACCGTCCAGCTCACGGGAGGCCTCCTCGAGAAGAACCGGGCCATCGGCCTGGGGATGAGCGGCGACGCGCGCGGCATCATCATCGACGGCATGCGCATCGCCGGGACCTTCGCCGACTCGGCGGTGGTGAGCGCGGACGGCGGGCTCGCCCAGGAGGTCGTCGGCGACGGCGTGAGCTGGCAGGAGCGCGCGCAGGCCGCGATCTTCGGGCTCGTGCTGAGCGGCAACGGGCTCGAGTCCCTCAACCCCTCCATCAGCCCGTCACGCCGCGCGAGCGTGCTCATCGACGGCGGCGTCGGTCTGGACAGCCGCCTCTCCGCCGTGACGCTGGAGGGCGGCGACGAAGCGGCGGGCATCGTGCAGCAGCGTCTGCCCGCTGACGGCATAAGCCCGCTGCGCGACGCGGATGTCCCGCGCATCGTGACGAGCCCGGAGGCGCTGTTCTCCGTGCCCGTCGCGCCCATCGCGCCGGCGGCGCTCGACGCCCCTTGAGGCCTGCATCAGCGCGGCGGCGGCCCGGCTCTGGGACCGCGTCCCGAGGTGAGCGCAGAAGCGCGTCGGGCCCACAACTGACCGACAAAAAGTAAGTGGGCCCGCCACACTCGCTTTCCGCTACCGTTGCTCCCTTCCGGGCCTGGCGGGGTTCACGGCGCGCTGTCGGCGGACCCATGAGGTCCAGGCGCTGTTGCCTGACGCAGGGACTTCGTAGTCGAACCTCATCCCCATGTCGAGCCCCACGGCGCGCGCGGCGGCGATTCGTGGGCCATGGCGTCTCGGCGCCCTTCGCGAACGCAGCGTCGCCCACGTTGGGTTCCCTCCTCGGAGCCATCGGGGGTGAGGGCGGTGCCAGTGAGGTGTGAGCGTGAGCTGCGATCGGGGTGTGCAAAGGGTGGTGGTGTGCGCCGAGCGATCGACCTGGAGCGGCATCGGCCAGGGCTTGCCTCGTTCAGGAAGCCCCGTACGCTTGGAGGTGTCGTGAATCCGTTCGATTCCGAGGACGAGGGACGGGGCAGCCGGCTGATTCCGGTGCTTCTCTTCATCGGCTCCGCAGCGCTGGCAGCGGCCGCGCTCCGGTTCGCCTGGCAGCAGCCGGTGATCATGGCGGCGGTGCTCAGCGTGGTTCTCGTGTTCGCCGCGGCTCGCTGGCTCGCGCGCCGCAAGCTGCGCCGGCTGCTGCGCTCGGGCGATGTGGGCTCGGTGCTGCGGCGCTGGTCGTCGTCGCTTCACCGCGTCCCGCACCCCGCCACGATGGCACCGCTCATGACGGCGACGGCGTTCGCGGCCTATGGTTGGGTCGAGAAGGCGCGCGCGGCCATGGCCGCCGCCGAGCGGGGGCCCGCGTGGGAAGCGGCCCTCGAGCACCGCCTCTTCCTCGACACGCTCCTCTGCACCTTCGAGGGCGATCGCGACACGGCGCTCGCGCAGGCGGGTCGCCTGGCGCGCCTCCCTCTCCCGGACATCAGCTCGCCCTTTCGCAGCCGGGTGGTCACCCTGCGATCGGCAGCCGGCGCGCTCGCCCGCGCCTTCGCTCACACGAGCGTGCCGGGCGACCGCGCGCTGCTGGAGCGCGCGAGCGAGGCCAGCCCGCTCGTCTTCTGGGCCATGCGCTACGCCGCGGCCGTCGTCGCCATCGACGAGGGCGAGCTCACCCGCGTCGAGGAGCTCCTCGCCGACGCGCCCTCCTGGCCCCAGGAGTCGACGTTCCGCGCCTTCCACGACGAGATCGCCGATCGCGCCGGCCTTCCCCGCACGGTGAGCGCGTAGCGGGCCGGTCATCGCGCGCGCCGCTGCGCGCGGCGTCGACCCGGAACGCCGGTCCTTCCAGAGGGCGCGCCGTCTTCGCGTTCGCGCCGGCTCAGCCCTGGAACAGCGTGCGGATGTAGCAGGTTGCGCGCGCCCCGGGGGCTGCGCCGGCGGGGTCTTCCGGCGCGTCCGGCACGAACGCGCCGAGCGCGCCGAGCGCGCCGCCGAGGGTGAACGTGCGCAGCATGATCCTCGCCTGCGTGCCCGCGAAGCACGGCTTGCGGTAGGCGATCTCCACCCTCCGGGCGAGCACCGCCGTGCTGTGGCCCTGCGCCGAGAGACGTCGCAGCGCGGCCTCCGCGAAGAGCCGCGGGTACACGAGCGAGTTCACGTGCTGGTTCCCGTCCGTGTGATCCAGGCCGAACGCCACCGGGATCGGATCCAGGGTCGGCTTCGCGTCGAGCGGCTCCGCGCCCTCGGGCAGGCCCATCAACGCCTCCGGCGAGCGAAAGTCGTAGCGCTCGGGCGGCACCGCCGGCAGATCCGGGGACTCGAAGCGCAGCACCTTGCGCGCCTCGGGCGCCGCGAAGGGCCGCGTGAAGACGTGCTCCGCGAACACGCGACCGACCTGGATCGGCTCGCCCGCGCCGGGCGGCGGCGGGCCGTAGGTCCGGCTGCGGCGCCCGCTGGCCGAGAGCCACATGGCCAGGATCAGCCGGTTCACCTGGGAGGTGGCGTCCTCCGTGTGCGCCAGCTGGTAGCGGCCCTGCAGCTCTAGCGGCTCCCGCGTCGCGATCGGCCCCTCTCCGCCCTCGATGATGAGGCGGGTGAGGATCGGGATGATCCCTTGCGTGAGCATGAGCGCCTCGACGGGGCTCGCCCGCAGGAGCTTCACCCAGACCGCGGGCCCGAGGCCGTGCGGCAGCGCGTCCAGCATCACCCGCCCGTTCTGGCTGACGTCTTCGAAGCGGAGGTGCATGGCGGCGGTCGCCTGCTGCTGCTCGGGGACGCAAGGCTCGTCAGGGAAGTAGTGCATGCCCCGTCTCCATAGCTGACGCCGCCGCGCGCCGCATGGACCAGCGCCTGGGCGCCGCCATGGCCGGCCAGGCCGACGGCGCGCGTCCATGGTACGATCGCCGCGTGACGCTCCTGAAAATCGCCCACATCGGCAACCCTGTCCTCAGGCAGCGAGCGCGTGAGATCACGCCAGAAGAGCTCTCCTCCCCTGCGATGCAGGCGTTCATCGACGATCTGGTGGAGACGATGCGCGACGCGAACGGCGCGGGCATCGCCGCCACCCAGGTCCATGTGCCGGTGCGCATCTTCGCGGTCGAGGTGCAGAACAACCCCCGTTATCCGTACAAGCCGAACATCCCGCTCACTGTCGTGGTCAATCCGGTGATCGAGCCGCTCACGCAGGAGACGTTCGAGAACTACGAAGGGTGCCTGAGCGTCCCGAACCTGAGGGGTGTTGTCGACCGCACCACCGAGATCCGGCTCACCGGCCTGGATCGCGACGGGAGGCCGATCGATCGCATCGTGCGCGGGCTGTCAGCGGGCACCTTCCAGCACGAGAAGGATCACGTCGACGGCGTGCTCTTCGTCGATCGCGTGAAGGATCCGCGGACGCTCTGCACCTGGGCGGAGTTCGACCGCTATCACAAGCAGCCCTTCGTCGAGCGCATCGTCCCGTTCATCCAGCGGATGGGCGGATGAGGTGCCTCGTCGCGCGGGTCCTGCTCGTGCGTGTGACCGCTGCGCGGACCAGAGCGCTCGGCACGCGCTCGAGCGCTCCCGCGGACATGCGCCTCCGCTAACGCAGGCCGCACGCCTCTCGCCCGCGCTGGCGGGGAGGGACGTGCGGTGCCTGCTGGCGGGGAGCGATCAGGCGCCGCCGCCGGTCCGTTCTTCGCGCTCGATCTGCTCCTGGTAGGCGACGCTGTAGCGCGCCCAGGGACGCAGCTTGAGGCGGCGGTAACCGATGGGCTCGCCGGTGCCCTCGCACATCCCGTAGCTCCCCTCCTTCATCTTCGCGAGAGCACGGTCGATCTCGGCGAGCACGCGGACATCGCGCTCCAGGAGCTTCGACGTCAGCGACGTCGCGCCCTCGGCGTTGGCCTCGTCCATCTCGTCGCCCACCTCGCGCGAGATGTCGCGCTCTGCGTGCTGCCGCTCATCGATGTTGGCGACGAGGCTCGCCCGGCGCTCCTCGAGCGCCTGCCTGAGCTCGTCGAGCTGCTCCGGCGTCAGATCCGGCAGATCGGAGTCGTCCGTTTCGGGCGCCGCGTGGCGCACGGGCGGCCTCGGCATGGCGGCTGCCGTCGTGGCGGACGTCTCTGGCCGCGCCGGGCTCATTCCGTCGCGACTCGCACCTTCACGGTTGTTCATTGTTTCCTCTCATATTTTCGGTGGCAATTCGCGTACCGATCTTGAACGTGGGCGGACGAAGCACGCGCGGCGTGGTGACCAGGGAACACGAACGAGCAGGAGCAGCCGCGCCAGCTTACTGGCTGTGGTGATAGCGCATCCACGAGCCTATGGCTTCGTGATGCCGGCCATTCGAAGCCCTGCCGCGACCAGCGCGCCGATGTCCTCGAGCACGGGCTTCGACACGTTGATAGAAATCTCGGCCCGCGGCGCCGCGCCGCCCTGCTGCTGGGTCGTGACGAACATCAGCCCTTCCCCTTTGTGGGGGAGCTTTGCCAGCGCTTCGCCGAAGATTCGAGCTTCCTGAGGCAGCGCCACCGGCGCCGCGCCGGGCTGATCCAGCGTCGAGAGCACGCTCTGGAACGTGCGGGTGATCGGGGCGAGCGTCGAGAATCCACCCCAGGCGAACTTCCCGGTCTTCAGCTTCTCGAGCCCCGGACGTGACGCGAGCGTCGCTGCGGCGGGCGCGCCCGCTTTCACCGTGGCGAGTCGCCTCAGCAGGTCGCCCTTGTCGTGTCCGAAGGCGACCCACGTCGTCTTCTCCTCACCCATGACGAGGAGGTGGAGCGTCATCGTCAGCTTGGGCTTCTGCTTGCCCTTGGCGGCGGGGGTCGAGCCCGCGTCGCCGTCGAGCGGCGGTAGATCGCGGACGATCTGGATCTCGACGGCGAGCGACGACTTCCCGAGCTCCTTCGGCGCCTGAACCGTCTTGACCGTCGGCAGATCCTTCGGATCGATGTCGATCTCCGGGAGCCGCTTGCGCAGCCCGGGCGTGTTGTAGGCGGTGACGGCGTTCTTCACGTACTTGATGAGCGCGTCGGGCGCCTCCTCGAACCCGAACAGGTTCCAGCCGACGAAGCCCCCCATCATCTTGTCGAGCGCCTCGTTCGGCGTCGGCTTTCCGGCCTGGGCAGCGGCAGGAGGCGCGTCCGGGTACCCGTGGGCGGACACGCTCGGCCCTTGGTCGATCGGCAGCGCGAGGAGGTCGGCGAGCGCCTTGCGATCGGCGGGCTTGCCGATCTTCTCCTTCTCCAGCCACCCTTCGAGCATCTCGCGCAGCGTCTTCAGGATGCCGCCGTAGTGCGCCGGGTCGTAGCCGTGGTCGAAGAACGCGCCGGCGCTGTCCTTCGGCGCGCGCCAGTACAGCGCCGGCGCGGCCGCGGCGCGGTTCGCCCTGTCGGCCATCGTCTTGGCGAGCCACGACGACTGGCCCCGGAGCTCCAGGGCAGCCGTGAGGTTCACGCAGGACTGGTTGTCGACCTGGAGATCGACGACCGCCTTGCTCGCGTCGTTGATGAGCGCCTCGAGCTCCTGCTGAACGGAGGTCGCCGCGTCGGTGAGCGCCCGGTCGAACTGGGGCTGCCCGATCGAGAGCTGGCTCTGCGCGAGGATCGGGAGCCCGCCGAGCTGCTGCTTCGCCATGCCGCCGAACTTCGTGCTGAGCGGGACGAAGCGGACCTCGCCGTGGAGATCGCGCGCCTCGGGCGCGAGCGTCGGCAGCGTGCGCGCGAGGTACGGCCCGAGCGTCGTCACGTCGCGGTCCCGATCGCCGCAGAGGAGCCGCGCGGGCGCCGAGCCGGCGGACGCGGCGAGGAAGCAGCTCGATGACGAGGGCTCCTTGCCGCCGATCTTCCACATGCCGGGCTTCACCTCGGTGAGGGCGGCGCCCGCCTCGAGAGCGCCCCTCGCCCGCTCGAGCGACGTGAGCCCGAACGACACGGCCGCCACGGGCTTGCCCCGCTTCGAGCTGTCATCGAGCGCGACGATCAGGTGCACCGGCGCGTCGAGCGCGAGCACCGTGGCGAGCTGGTCCGTGTCGATGGAAGGGCTCACGAGCTCGCCCAGCACACCCGAGGAGAACGCCTGCGCGCCCGTCTCCGCGAGCGCCGGAGGCAGCCCCGCGCACGTCGCGATGCTCGACAGCGTGGCGGCGGGGTTGCTCCAGCGGAGCACGCCGACGATGTCGGCCGGCTCGGCGACCGGGGATAGATCGAACGCTGGGCTGGCGGCGACCTGGGCAGGCCCGGCCTTGACCTCGCCTTGTCCTGCGGTCGGCGCGACAGGCGCGGGGGACGGCCCGCAGGCGAGGGAACCGGCCATCAGGACCAGGGGGGCGATCGGCAGGAGAGTTCGCATGAGCGCCGGTTATACGGCTCCCGGACATCCGAGTCGACGCCCAAGGAGCGCGCCGCGCAGGCGACGGTTGCATGCGCCGCCCCCCGCGCGGCGGCCGCTCCAAATGCGAACGAGCGCGGACGAATCCGCGCTCGTTGCGCTTGGCGCTTGCCGCTTGGCGAACGCGCGCGGAGGAATCCGCGCTCGTCGCACACCGTCGAGGAGTGGGCTCCTCGCGGCGATCAGTTCGACTCTTCGAACTCCGCGTCGATGACCGAATCCTTCCCCTTGCCGCCGGCGGGGGGCGGCGGCTGGCCTCCCGGCGCGCCGCCGGGCGCGGCGCCGCCGCCGTCCTGCGGCGGGCCGGCCTTCTCGTACATGACGCTCGCGATGCGGTGCGCTTCCTTCTCGAGCTTCTCCAGCGCCGCGCTCACGGCCGCGTCGTCCTGCTTCTCGATGGCCGACCGCCCCTCGGCGATGATCCCGTTCAGCGCCGAGACGTCGCCCTCCGGCAGCTTGTCCTTGTTCTCGCTGATCGTCTTCTCCAGCGTGTAGCAGAGGTTATCGAGCTTGTTGCGCCGCTCGATCTCCTCGCGCCGGCGCTTGTCCTCGGCCTCGTGCGTCGCCGCCTCGTTGACCATCCGGTTGATCTCGTCCTCCTTCAGGCCGCCCGACGCGGTGATCGTGATGCGCTGATCCTTGCCGGTGGCCGTGTCCTTGGCGTGGACCGAGAGGATGCCGTTCGCGTCGATGTCGAACGTCACCTCGATCTTCGGCACGCCGCGGGGCGCCGGCATGATCCCCTCGAGGTGGAAGCGGCCCAGGGTCCGGTTGTAGCGGGCCTCGGTGCGCTCGCCCTGGAGCACGTGGACCTCGACGCTGGGCTGGCTGTCGGTCGCGGTCGAGAAGATCTCCTTCTTCTGGGTCGGGATCGTGGTGTTCCTCGAGATCATCACGGTCATCACGCCGCCGAGCGTCTCGACGCCGAGCGAGAGCGGCGTGACGTCGAGCAGCACGAGGTCCTTCACGTCGCCCGAGAGCACGCCCGCCTGGACCGCGGCGCCGACGGCCACGACCTCATCCGGGTTCACGCCCTTGTGGGGCTCCTTGCCGAAGAACTTCTTGACCGTCTCCTGGACGAGCGGGATGCGGGTCGAGCCGCCGACGAGGACGATCTCGTCGATCTGCTGCGGCGACTTCTTCGCGTCGGCGAGCGCCTTGCGGGTCGGCTCGAGCGTGCGGTCGATGAGCGGCCGGATCATCTGCTCGAGCTTCGCCCGGGTGAGCTGCTTCTGGAGGTGCTTCGGCCCCGAGGCGTCCGCGGTCAAGAACGGCAGGTTGATCGTCGTCTCCTGCACGTTCGACAGCTCGATCTTCGCCTGCTCCGCGGCGTCCTTGAGCCGCTGCACGACCATCTTGTCGTTCGAGACGTCGATGCCGGTGTCCTTCTTGAACTCGGCCGCGAGCCAGTCCATCACGAGGTGGTCGACGTCGTCGCCGCCGAGGTGGGTGTCGCCGTTGGTCGAGATGACCTGCACGACGTTGTCGCCGACCTCGAGGATCGAGATGTCGAACGTGCCGCCGCCGAAGTCGTAGACGGCGATGACCTGCTCGTTCTTCTTGTCGAGCCCGTACGCGAGCGCGGCGGCCGTGGGCTCGTTGACGATGCGCTTCACGTCGAGCCCGGCGATGCGGCCCGCGTCCTTGGTCGCCTGGCGCTGCGAGTCGTTGAAGTACGCCGGAACGGTGATGACGGCCTCGGTGACCTTCTCGCCGAGGTAGTCCTCCGCGGCCTTCTTCAGCTTCTGGAGGACCTTCGCGGAGACCTCGGGGGGCGACATCTGCTTGCCGCGCACCGCGATCGAGGCGTCGTTGTTCTTGCCCTTGCTGACCGTGTACGGGACGCGCTTCGCCTCTTCCTGCACCTCCTCGTAGCGGCGACCCATGAAGCGCTTGGCCGAGTAGATGGTGTTGGTGGGGTTCGTGACCGCTTGGCGCTTGGCGATCTGCCCGACGAGCACCTCGCCCTTGTCGTCCCAGGCCACGACGGACGGCGTGAGGCGCGAGCCCTCCTCATTCACGATGACCTTGGGCTCTTTGCCCTCCATCACCGCGACGACGCTGTTGGTCGTGCCGAGATCGATGCCGATGATCTTGCCCATGACGTTGAACCCTCCGAGAACTGTTTGCGCGACGGCCTGATGACCACGGGGGGCGAGAAGACCCGACCGGCCAGCAGGGCTCAGCTGACAGCTGCCGCGAGCCACCGCTCCAGAGCCGTCAAAACCGCTGGGAATCCGGATACTTTCGCCGAGTTTTCGCGAGCTCGCTGGCTCGCGACCGCGAAACTAACCATGTGCGCCCGAGCGTCAACGCCGCCCCTAGCAATTGCCGTGCGCGCGGGCTGGGGCTGCCCGCACCTTGACCGGAGCCCGGTCGCGCCGCACCTAAGGTGTCCGCGCTTCGCACCGCCAGCGTCTCGAGCCGGGGGCCTAGCTCCTGGGGGAAGCGCGGCGGGCTCGGCCGGCAACGCCAGGGCCGCCTCGCTGCGCGGCTTCGCGCAAACCCGCGCGAACTCGCGCAGAACTCGCGCAAACCCGCGCAAACCCGCGCAAACGATGTCGAGCGGGCCGGACGAGAACCGGACGAGACGAGAGATAGAAGAGCGGGCGCGTCTGAGGGGCTTCTTGCGGTCCAAGACGCGCTGAGCTATAGGCGCCCTCCCTCGCAACACCCGAAGGACTCACCATGAAGCCCGGCATCCACCCCGAGTACAAGGCCTCCACGATCACCTGCGCGTGCGGCGCCGTCGTCGAGACCCGCTCCACCCGCGGCAGCTTCACCACCGACGTCTGCTCCGCCTGCCACCCGTTCTACACGGGCAAGCACAAGATCATGGACGTCGCCGGCCGCGTCGACCGCTTCCGCAAGAAGTACGCGACCGCAGGCAAGTAGCCGGGCCGATCGTCCCTCTACGCCCGATATCCCTTCTTTCACCGGATTCGCCCGTCACGCCGCGCCCGCCCGGGGCGTGGCGGATGGGTTCGTTCGCCTAGCGCCCGCTAGCCCTGCGCGGAGCGTGAGCGGCCGAGACGTCGCGCGCGGCGGACGCGAACATGACAACGTCGGCACATTCACCTGTGCGGCGCTGGTCGGTCGGGCCGATGCGCTGGCCGTGTTATGCGCTAGATTGGAACGCGTATGAGCGATCAGCCTGCACGTCCGTATATCGGTGGCCAAGCGGTCATCGAAGGGGTCATGATGCGGTCGCCGAGCTCGGTCGCGATCGTCTGCCGGCGCCGCTCGGGAGAGCTCGTCGTGCGCGAGCAGCCGATGACCGCCGTCTCGAAGGGGCCGCGCACCTGGCCGTTCGTGCGGGGGGTCGCGACCCTCGTCGAGTCGCTCCGCCTGGGATCCCAGGCGCTCCGCTGGTCCGCGGACCTCTACGAGCAAGATCTCTCGGCCGAGGAGGCGGGCTCGGCCAAGGGGCCGGAGTCGAAGCGCCCGAGCGCAGGGCAGGCGGGCGGGGTGAACCTCACCTCCCTGGCGCTCAGCATGGCGGCGATCGCGGCGCAGGACGTGGAGCCCGCGCAGGTCACGGGCAGCCCCGCGCCGGGCGGCGGCGCAGAGGGGAAGAAGCGGGGAGGAGGGATGGGCATGATCCCGATCCTCTTCGCGGTCCTGCTCTTCGTGGCGGCGCCCCAGGCCGGCGCCGAGCTGGTCAACAAGCTCCTGGGCCTCGGTCTCGAGGTCACGTCGCCGGCGTTCCAGGCGATCACCGGCGTGGCGAAGCTCGCCATCGTCGTCGGCTACCTCCTGCTGATCCGCCAGATCCCCGAGGTTCGACGCGTTTTCCAGTACCACGGCGCCGAGCACAAGGCGATCTCCACCTACGAGGCGCACGAGGTCCTCGAGGTCGAGAACGCGCGCCGGAAGACGGCCATGCACCCCCGCTGCGGGACGACGTTCCTGGTCATGGTGGCGCTCGTGTCGATCGTGGTGTTCTCGGTGGCCGGGGCGTCCCTGGGCGCGCTCCTGCCCAAGCTGCCTGGTGGCCGGCTCGTCGAGAGCGTCACGTTCTTCCTGATGAAGCTGCCGTTCCTCCCGCTGATCGCCGCGGTCACCTTCGAGATCCAGCGGATCTTCGCGCGTTATTGCACCACCGGCCCGCTCCGCGCGCTGCTCTGGCCGGGGTTCCTGGTCCAGAAGATCACGACGGCGGAGCCCGAGGATGCGCAGCTGGAGATCGCCCTCGCGTCGCTCCGTGCGACGCTCTGGCGCGAGGCCTCGGTGGCCGCTCCAGTCCAGCCCGATCGGGTGTTCGCCGACTACTCCAAGCTGCTGGCCGACCCCGGCTACGCAGGCGCCCACGGCTAGCGCGCCGGCTCCGCCGGGCCCCTCGCCGCCGTCCAACCCCGCGTCGTCTTCGGATTGCAGATGCTACCTATCGCGAAACTCGAGGCGGTTCAGCGCCGCTTTCAGGAACTCGAGCACCTCATGTGCAGCCCGGCGGTGCTCTCCGCGCCGGCCGAGCTCCAGCGGCTCAACCGCGAGCGGACCGAGATCGAGCCCGTCGTCGCCGCCTTCGCCCGGCTGCGGGACGTCGAGCGGCGCATCGCCGAGGATCGCGAGGCGCTGAGCGATCCCGACCTGTCCGAGCTCGCGCAGGCGGAGCTTCCCGAGCTCGAGATCGAGCGCGAGCGGCTCGCCGCCGAGCTCGAGGTGCTCCTCCTCCCGAAGGACCCCAACGACACGCGGAACACCGTGATCGAGATCCGCAGCGGCGAGGGCGGCGAGGAGGCGGCGCTCTTCGCCGCCGATCTCTTCCGCATGCTCTGCCGCTACGCGGAGACGAAGCGGTGGAAGGTCGAGGTGCTCAACCTGAGCGAGGCCTCCGCCGGCGGCTACAAGGAGGTCGCGGCGCTGATCACGGGGCAGGACGTCTACTCCCACCTCCGGTACGAGGGCGGCGTCCACCGCGTTCAGCGGGTCCCCTCGACGGAGACGCAGGGGCGGATCCACACCTCGACCGCGACGGTGGCCGTGCTGCCCGAGGCCGACGAGGTCGACGTGCACATCGACGACAAGGACCTGGAGATCTCGATCGCCGCGTCGGGCGGCCCCGGCGGCCAAGGCGTCAATACGACGAACAGCGCCGTGCAGATCAAGCACCTGCCGACGGGCATGATCGTGAAGTGCCAGGACGAGCGCTCCCAGCTGAAGAACAAGGCGAAGGCGATGAAGGTGCTCCGGAGCCGGCTGCTCGAGCTCGAGCAGCGCCGGCAGGAAGAGGCCCAGAGCGCCGAGCGAAGGACCATGGTCGGCACGGGGGAGCGGGCGCAGAAGGTGCGGACCTACAACTTCCCGCAGAACCGAGTGACGGATCATCGGATCGGCCTCACGCTGCACAAGCTCGACAAGATCATCGAAGGGGACCTCGACGAGCTCATCGGCGCGCTGCGCACGCACCGCCAGGCAGAGCTCCTGCGGCGCGGCGGGCTCTCGGGGCCCGCGCTGGAGCCCGCCACGTGATGGGGGCGCCGTCCATCGAGAGAGGGGCGCCGCCCGTCGATCTGGAGGCGCTGCTCGTCGCGCTCGTGCTGGCGCCGTCGACCTTCTCGCGAAACCGCTTCTTCTCGCTGTACGCCGATCCGGAGGCGCGCCGGGTGCGGCGGCGGGCGGCGCTGCTCAGGAGCATCGTGCGGCAGCTGGTCGCGGGCGCGGACCGCGCCGGGCTCGCGCCCGCCGCGAGCGGCGGCGCGCTGCTCACCTACGACGTGCCGTCGCTCGGGTTGAAGCGCACCGCCGCGCTCGACGCCCTGGAGCTCGCGGTGCTCCGCATCGCGGTCGCGCGCGGGGCGGTCCCGCGGGCCGAGCAGCCGGGCGGCGGGGGCGCCGCGCCGAGCTCGGCGACAGGCGCCGCGTTGCCGCATGAGCTCCTCCCCGAGCCGGCGGACACGTCGCGGATCGAGCGCGCGCTCGCCCGGCTGCTGCCCGAGGGGAAGGCCGGCGGAGCGCTGGAGTCTCCTGGCGAGGGGGAGCCGGGAGAGCCGGACCCCGGGACCAGGGCGCTGCCGCGTGACCGGGCGCGGCGCGACTCGCAAGCACCCTGGGAGTAGGAGGCGGCCATGTGCATCTTCTGCAAGATCGCGAACAAGGAGATCCCGTCGAAGGTCGTGTTCGAGGACGAGCACGTCATCGCCTTCCACGACGTGAACCCGCAGGCGCCCACGCACGCGCTCGTCATCCCGAAGCGCCACATCGCGGGCATCGCCCAGGCCACGGCCGAGGACGAGGCCGTCCTCGGCCGGCTGCTCCTCGCCGCGCGGCGGGTCGCAGAGCTCACCGGCATCGCGGAGAGCGGCTTCAGGACCGTGGTGAACAGCGGCGCGAACGCCGGCCAGACGGTCTTCCACATCCACGTCCACGTGATGGGTGGAAGGCCGATGGCCTGGCCTCCCGGCTGAACGCCGTCCGCGCCGTCCGCGCTCCGAGGAGCGCCGCGCCGACCGCGCTCAGCGGACGCCGCGGGCGGCGCTCACCGCCGCGTCGAGCCACGCCGCCTCGTCGTCACGGAGCGACGGCTGCCTCGCCAGCGCGGTCGGCAGGGCGCGGGACCGCGACGCGCCGTGGGCACGGAGGTGCGCGGACGTGATGGCGCCGACGCGCCCACCCACGCCGAGGAACAGCGCGAAGAGATCGGGGCCCACCGCGCGCCGCGGGGCGGGCCGCACCGCGAGCTCGGCGCCGGACGCGAGCCGCGCGGTGAACCCGGCGACGAGGTGATCGACCGGATCGCTCCACGGATCCGGGGCGCCGGGGGCGCCCGCCGCGATCCACGCGTCGAGCGTCAGCTCGGGCGAGGTCGCGCTGAAGTCGATCGCCAGCGTGAGGCCGCGCTGCTCGAGGGCGCGCTCGATGTCGCCGAGGCGATCGGTACCGGCGGCGTGCACGAGCATGGAGTCGCCGTCGAGCACAGGCGCCGCGGGCGGCGGCGGCAGCGGGCGCCGCGCGGCGGGGGACGCCTCGCGCGGGAGCAGGTTGCCAGGGTTCATGACGCCGGCGGGGTCGAAGACGCCGCGGAGCGCATGGATGACGTCGACGCCGAGGCCGAGCTCGGCGCCGAGCCGCGGCGCCTTGCTCCGGCCGACCCCGTGGTGATGCGAGAGCGTCCCGCCGGCGTCGATCGCGGCGTCGAGGGCCGCCCGCCAGGCCGCGTCGTACTTCGCCTCGGCCGCCGCGACGCTCGGCGCGCTGCCAGCGAAGGTGAAGTAGATGCTGCAGCCGTCCGGGTACGCGTGGGACAGGTGAGCCATCACGAACACGTGGCGCCCGAGCGCGCCGCGCACCGCGCGGTAGAGCCCGTCGAGGCGCGACCAGGGCGCGGCGACCTCCATGGTGTCGCTGAACGCGCCCGCCATGAACACGGGCGCCTGGCGGTAGCTCACGCTGTAGCGGTGCGCGAGCCAGTGGCGCGCGGGCTCCTCGCCGAGCGGCCTGGCCCCGCCGCGCTCCGCGATCGCCGCGGCGCGGGCGAGGTCGTCCGCGCTCGCGCGCGCCGTGCCCTCGAAGATGAGGATGAGCGTCGCGCCGCGGAGCACGCGCGACCCGACGCCGTCGACGATCTGGTTGAGGAGCCCCGGCGCGCGCAGCAGGCCGCGCAGCACCGCGGCGCCGGCCCCAGGGCCGCGCGCGCCGTGCCCCCGAGCGGCCGCCCCCTCGGAGGATTCATCGGCTGCGCCGGCGTGGGCGCGCTGCCGGCGCACGGCGCCCAGCCGGGCCATGAAGGAGTCGAACGGGTCGTAGAGCCGCGAGACCGCCGGGCGGAGGCCGGCCTGGAACATCGCCCGCATCGCGTCCCATCCGGCCTCGACGCTGGGGAACGAGAACGCGGCGAACGCGCGCGCCGGCGGCGCCGGGTGCAGCCGGAGCGTCGCGGCGGTGACCACGCCGAGCACGCCCTCGCTGCCGATGAGGAGCGGCGTGAGATCCGGGCCTCGCGCGCGCCGATCGAAGCGGACGATCTCGCCGCGGCCGACGACGCACTCGAGCGACGCGACCATGTCCTCGATCTTGCCGTAGAGCCCGGAGCACTGGCCGGCGCTGCGCGCCGCGACCCAGCCCCCCACGGTCGAGCAGAGGATGGACGACGGGAAATGGCCGAGCGTGAAGCCCTCGGCGTTGAGCTCCTCCTCGAAGCGGATGCCGAGCGCGCCGGCCTCGACCTCGACCGACGGGGCCTGACGATCGAGCGAGCGGCGGCGGGAGAGCCGCTTGAGGTCGAGCACGACCGTGCGCTCGTCCGGCAACACGCCGCCGCACACGCCCGAGCCCGCCCCGAAAGGCACCAAGGGGAGCCCCTCGTCCGCGCAGAAGCGCACCACCTGGGCGACCTCCTCCGCGGAGGACGGCCAGACGATCATCCCGGGCCGGTGCTCGGCGATGCGGCCCTCCGTCACCGCGAGGTGGTGCCGCGGCCAGAGATCGCGGGCGTAGGCGATCTGATCGACGGGGGAGGCGCTGCGCGGGATCCCCGGCAGCGCGCGCGCGATCGCGGCCTCGAAGCTCATTCGCGGGGAGCCCTAGCGCCTCAGCTCCGCTCGGCAAGGACGATGAGCCGCGGCGACTCGGAGCCGAAGAAGACGCCGGGGTGCGCAGGGTGTCCGGTCACCTCGGTGACCTTGAAGCCCGCTTCGTGGAGCACCTTGCCGAGCTCGTGCAGCCCGTAGAGGCGGAGCGAGTAGTCGAGCTCGCGCGAGCGGCCGTCCTCGAACATGACGGTGCGCTTCACCTTGAGCCTGCTCGTGAAGAAATCCACATGCATTTCATCCATGCAGACGCAGCCGTCCCCCTCGAACCAGACAAGGCTCGGCTGGCGGGACGCCACATAGTCGCGGTTGACGATGTCGAGCAGGAGCATCCCGCCCGGGCGGAGGGCGCGGCGGATGCGGGCGAGGACATCCGCGTTCTTCTCGTCGTCGAAGTAGCCGAAGCTCGTCGACCAGCAGTAGACGCCGTCGAAGGTCTCCTCGAACGTCATCTCGCGCATGTCGCCCTGGAGGAAGTTCAGCTTCTGGCCGCGGTCCTGCGCTTCGTCGGCGGCGCGGGCGAGCATGGCGAGCGACAGGTCGTAGCCGACGACGCTGTAGCCGCGGCTGGCGATCTCGATCGCGTGGCCGCCTGCGCCGCACGCGAGATCGAGGATCACCGCACCCTTCTCGACGCCGAGCCGCTCCTCGATGAAATCGACCTCGCGGCGAACCACCTTGCTGTCGATCTTGTCGAGCGTGCGCAGGAAGTCGTCGCCGAAGAGCTCCTCCCACCACGGGCGCTTCCGGCGCGCGGCGGGCTCGGTCGAGGGGCCGGAATCGTGCTCGACCTGCTTCGCCGCGGGCGCCGCGGCGGGCGCCGCGGCGGGCCGCGCGGACGCGGACGGCTCGCCGTGCGACGAAGGCGCCGACACGGGCGGCGCCGACGCGGGCGGCGGCGGCACCGAGCTCGTGAACGTCGCGAGATCCGGCGATGCCAGCGCCTGCGCGCGCGGGCGCCGCGGCGGCAAGGGAGGCGGCGGTGGCTTCTTGGGGTGCGTGGCGTGCGGATCGGCCTGCGCGGCCGAGCCCGGGTGGGCGAGCTCGGCGTCGCGCTCGGGCTCGACCTCCTCGAGCTCGACCTCGGTGCTCCTCGGCGGCACGGTGATGCGCGTCGCGTCGCCCTGCGCCTGCTGGCCTTCGCCGCCCGCGGGAGAAGCGCCCGACAGCTCGGCCTTCGCCTCGGCGACGGGCTCGGACTCGGGCTCGAGCTCCGCGACCTCGTCCGCGCCCGCCCCCAGCGGCCAGTCCAAGGGGTGCGCGTCGATCTCCGGCGCCGAGGCCTGCCTCCTGGGCCGCCTTCGAGGCTGCGGCTGGAGGGCGTCGAAGGCGGCGTCGCGCGCCGTCGGCGGGCCCTCGGAGAGGCCTTCCGGGAACGACTCGAGGCCCATCCCGGTCGGGACATCGTCCGGCCGGATCCTGAACTGGAGCGGCGGCCACTCGTGCTCCGCCGGATCGGTCAAGAGCGGCGGTCTGGCGGGCTCGATGGCCAAGGTGACCGGCGGCACCGGCGGCAGGTCCGACTCGATGTTGACAATCTGCAGCGGCCGGATCACCGCGACCGAATCGGGATCGATGATGAGCCCGCTCGGCGCCGGCGTCGGCGGCATGCTCGAGGATTTCGGTGACGGGCGCGGGACCGCACGGGGCGCGACCAGCTCGGCCAGGTTCGCCGCCGCCGCCGTCGCCGCCGCCGGCTTGCTGGGGGGCCTGGATCCATCCAGCGCGGGCTCGCTGGGATGCCTGGGGGCATCGAGCGTCGGGTAGCTGGGCCGCCTCTCGGAGGCGCTAGGCCACCCGTCGTCGTCCGCCTCGTCGCGCGAGCGCTGCGCCGCGGCATCCTCGGGCACGGTGGCGCGGTCGTGCGTGGCGACCTGATCGTCGCCCTGCTGCGCTGCGTCTCCAGACACGTTCACGAGCCGTCGCGAGCGCCGTCGCCCGGTCTTCGCGCCCTCGCCGCGCTCCACCTCCGCCGCCCGCTCCACCTCCGTCGCGAGCGACTGCCAGGACCGCCTGGAGCTGGGGTTCGTCGGCAGGGGAGCGCCGTGCCGCGAGCGCTCCGTGGGCGGTCCGGCGATCCGCGGGTCGAGATCGAGGTCCGGGATCTCCGCGATCTGCCCGCTGGAGCTCCCGTCCGCGATGCCCGCGATGACATCGAGGCGCGGCAGCGGCGTCGTCGTCGCGAGCTGCGGGCGCGCGCTGGGCGAGCGCTCGGGCCGTGGAGCGGACGCTCGCGCGAGGAGCGAGCCCTGCTCTCCCTGCGGCGCCGGTGCGGCCGCGTTCCCTGCCTCGCCCGGCAGCGGCGCGCCGGGCTCTCCGGAGGCGCCGCCTTCCTGGGCGGGCGTAGCCAGGGGGTTGCGCGGCCGCTCGCTCGTCATCGCTGGCCCCCTCCGTCCAGCGGCTCGCCGTAGAGGATCGGCCCAGGAGCCCTGCTCCAGGGGGGCGCCACCCCGCGCTCCACGAACATGACCGCGGTGGATCCGAGGTGGAACTTGCCGATCTCCTCGCCGCACGCGACCGGAAGCGCCGGCGAGATCGTGTGCAGGCCGAGCGGCACGTCGCGCGCGTCGACGGCGCTCACCGTGATCCGTCCGACGATCATCGCGCCCACCATCACCACCGTAACGCGCCCCTGGCGCTCCGTGTCGATCACGATCGCGACGCGCCGGTTGCGCGCGAAGAGGCCCGGGACGTGGCGTTCGCCGATCGCGTTCACCGGGAACAGCTCCCCCGGCATCGAGCGGATGAGGCTCACCCGCCCGGCGACGGGCGAATGGACCCGGTGGTAATCGCGGGGCGACAGGTAGACGATCGCGAACTGCCCGCCGTCATAGCGCGTGGCTTCTGCGGGGTCGCCCACGAGGTCTTCCACGCGGTAGGGCTGCCCTTTGATGGTCAGCCGCCCGCCCTCGGTCACGGGGCCGATCGCTTCGACCCGTCCGTCGGCAGGGCTGGTGATGGCTCCGGGATCGGAGCAGACAGGGCGCATCCCCTCGCGGAGCTTGCGCGTGAAGAACGCGTCGAAGCTCTCGTAAGGGCTCGTCAGCACCTCGGCGGCGTCCATGTCGACGCGGTACGCGCGCGCGTAGAGCTTCACCACCGTGTTCAAGACGGCGGCGGGTGCTCTGGCGTCGCAGAGGCGGCCAACGGCCCGGGTAATGCGCTCTCGCGGAAGCACCCGCAACAGCTGTGCGGCGGCGTAGGTGGCAACGGTCATTGTGCGGAGCAGCGGTAACGATGCGGGAAAGAGAGCGGTGCAGGAATGCTAGGCCTCAGGAAGGACCTTGGTCAACGCTCGGGTCAGGCGAACCTTCCAGCGTCGGCGCGGTCCCCAACCAGCGAGGGAGCTCAGCCTTGACGCGACGCACAGCGCGATCCGAGGCGCGACGCCAGGCCCGTCCCCCGCGCCCCACGTTTCTCCACGTCGCTGCGAGCGCGTCAATCGCGAAGCGCCGCTCCGCGCAAATGGGGGCGCGAGGGCCCGCGGGCCGTCCGCTCGACGCGCTCCATTCTGAAGCGGCGATCCGGACCTCGCGCTGCAACTTCGATCGACCTCCGCGGGCGCAGCAGAAAAGCTGAGCGATTTCAAGTACATGCCTCCTGGCACGCCGCTCGCTGAAGAGGGCCGAGGAGGCTCGCAACAACGATGGAGATCAAGTTCTGGGGAGTTCGCGGGAGCATCGCTTCGCCTGGGCCGGAGACGGCTGCGGTGGGCGGAAACACAAGCTGCGTGGAGGTTCGCTGCGGATCGTCACGGATCATCCTCGATGCAGGGACGGGCGTACGCAAGCTCGGAGATGCCCTGCTCCGGGAGGGACCGGTCGAGGCAACGGTGCTGCTGTCGCACCTGCACTGGGACCACATCCAGGGCCTGCCGTTCTTCGTGCCGGCGTACCTGCCGAGCTCGCGGCTGTCGTTCGTGGGCAGCGCGCACGGGGTCGGGAGCCTCCGCGAGGTGCTCTCGACGCAGATGGCCGCGCCGAGCTTCCCCGTCCGCATGGACGAGCTCTGCGCGCAGATCGCCGTGCGGGAGGCGCGGCCGGGCGAGGCGTTCGATGTGGGCGAGGTGCACGTGCGGATCGCCAAGCTCAACCACCCGGGCGGCGTCCTCGCCTACCGCGTCGAGCACGAGGGCCGCAGCGTCGTCTACGCGACCGACACCGAGCACTACGCCTGCGTCGATCCGGCGCTGCGCGCGCTCGCGGACGGCGCCGACGTGCTCATCTATGACGCGCAGTACACCCCGGAGGAGTACCGCGGCGACGGCGGGCGCTCGAAGGTCGGCTGGGGGCACTCGACGTACGTCGCGGGCGCGGAGATCGCGCGGGCGTGCGGCGCGCGGAAGCTCGTCCTGTTCCATCACGACCCGCAGCGGACGGACGCCGGCGTCGCGGAGATCGAGCGCCTCTCCCGCGAGCTCTTCCCTGGCTCGGTCGCCGCGCGCGAGGGGCTCTGCATCCACGTCGAGGCCCTCGCGCGGGCCGCGTGATGACGCGGATGACGACAAGCGCGGCGCCCTCTATGCTGGACGCTGCTCCGCTATCCATGTCGCGCCTCTCGCTGCTCGTCGATCTCGCCTCCCTCCTCGCCCGGGAGGTCGACTTCGACGCCCTCCTCGGCACGGCGTGCGAGCGGCTCGCGAAGGCGCTCCGCGCCGACCGCGCGACGATCTGGCTCGTCGACGCCGAGCGCGGCGATCTCGTGACGCGCGTCGCCCTGCTGCCCGAGCTCCCCTCGCTCAGGCAGCCGCTCGAGCGCGGCATCGCCGGGCACGTGGCCACGACCGGACAGGTCGTGCGCGTCGACGACGCCTCGCGCGACCCGCGCTTCGATCCGTCGGCGGACCGGGCGACGGGCTACACGACGCGCTCGATGCTCGTCGCGCCCATCCGCGAGGACGGCGCCGCGCCGGTCCGCGGCGTCGTCCAGCTGCTGAACCGCGCTGGCGCGCCCTTCGACGAGGAGGACCAGCGCTACCTCGTCGCCCTCGCGACGCAGCTCGCCCGCGCCCTCTCGCTGACGACGCTCCGCGCTGCCGAGGGCGGCGGCCCGGGGGTCGTGCTGCAGGGGCCGTTCAACCGGATCGTCGGCCGGAGCGAGCGGCTGACCGCCGTGTACGAGAAGGTCCAGCTGGCGGCCCAGACCGACGCGACCGTGCTGCTCCGCGGGGAGACAGGCACCGGCAAGAGCCTGTTCGCCCGGGCGATCCACGTCAATTCGCGGCGCCAGACGAGGCCCTTCGTCACCGTCGACTGCACGACGCTGCCGGCGCAGCTCGTCGAGAGCGAGCTCTTCGGCCACGAGCGGGGGGCGTTCACCGGCGCGGACCGGCGCGTGCCGGGCAAGGTCGAGCTCGCCGAGGGAGGCACGCTGTTCCTCGACGAGCTCGGGGACCTGCCGCTCGACATCCAGGGCAAGCTCCTTCGCTTCCTGCAGGACCGTTCCTTCGAGCGCGTCGGCGGTCGCCAGTCGCTCCGCGCCGACGTCCGCGTCGTGTGCGCCACGCACTGCGACCTCGAGCGCGCGGTCGCCGAGGGGCGCTTCCGGAAGGACCTCTACTATCGCGCGCGCGTCGTCGAGATCGATCTGCCGGCCCTGCGCGAGCGCGGCCCCGACGACGTCGAGACGCTGGCGCGGCACTTCGCGGACGTCTACGCGACGAGGTACGGCAGGCCGTCGCCGCGCTTCGATCCGGACGCGCTCCGCCACCTCCGCGCTCATACGTGGCCAGGCAACGTGCGCGAGCTCGAGCACTGGGTCGAGAGCGCCATCGCCCTCGCGCCGGACGGCCGCATCTCCGCGGGGCACCTCCCGACGCGCCGGGGCGAAGGCGCCCCGCCGCACGCCGCCGCGGCGCCCGAGGGCGACGCGCGGGTGGCGCTGCCGCTGGGGCTCACCCTCGACGAGGTGACGCGGCGCTACGTCGAGGCGATGGTCCGGGCGTGCGAGGGGAACAAGACGGAAGCGGCGAAGCGGCTGGGCGTCGGCAGGAACACCCTGGCGCGCGCGCTCCGCGCGAAGCACTGAGGCCGCGCTGTGCGCGCGACCTCCTCCGGCCCGACGCACGCGCCGCGCTGGGCCCGCGGAGACGCGGGCCGCGGGGCGCAGGCGCGACCCTCCTCACCCCGGGTCCACCGGGAACGTCAGGCCGATCCCGGCGATCGCCGCGACGGCCGATGTCTTCCACCGCGCGGCCGCGCCGGCCGTGAGCAGAGGGCGCGCCAGGACGACGTGCAGCTCGAGGAAGCTGCGCAGCTGGAGATACCGCGCGATGCGCCACTCGGCGCCGCCGCGCGCGCCGGAGGTGAGCAGCCAGAGGACGTCGCCTTCCGCCTGGGTGACGCTCTCTGAGACGGGCGCGCGGACAGCGCCGAGCTGGACGACGTTGCACAGGAAGACGTCGTCCCGGTGCCTGCAGAGCGACATGACCCCCAGCCCGGCGCTGATGCGCCGCGGCCCGGCGCTCGGCAGATCGCTCGGAGGGCCGCCCAGCGCGACGAGCGCCCGCGCCTCGAGCGACACGGACAGGTCGGACCAGCGGAGAGCGGCGGCGGGCGAGAGGCCGAGGCCCGCCGTCGGTGTCAGGCCAAATGCCAGCACGGAGGACGCGCTGAACTCGCTGTGCACGCGCGGCGGCGGCGCGCGCTGCGTGCCGTGGGCGTAGGCCGGGGCCGGCAGGGCGAGGCCCAGCGCGATCATCAAGGGGATGCGACCAGGGTTCGGCATCCCGCGCACCGTAGGAGCGCGCTCCGGCGCGACGGAATCCGGAGCGGGCGCCCTCGCGAACAAACCGCCGCTCGCGCGCCATTGCGTCGAGCGGCGCTATTTCCTCGGCTCGCCGTCTTTTTTTGGATCTCGGACGCGACGGGCTAGCGCGCCCTGCGGCGCGCGGCCTCGCAGAGGGCCGAACGGAGGGGATCGCCGGGGAGATCGGGCGGCAGCTTCTCCTCGCAGGCCACGTCGGGGTTCAGCGGATCGAGCGCCGTGCCCGCCGAGAAGGCGCGGTCCCCGTCGGGGCCTCCGTGGAGCAGCCCGTGCAGCGACCACCACCGGCCGTAGCGGCTGTGCACGTCCTCCACCCGCTCGACGAGGGGCGAGGCGCTCGCGCGCTCGCCCGACGCCAGCAAGGCGGCGGCGAGGAAGCAGCGCACCGCCGGCTCGTGCGGCGCGAGCGCCTGCGCGCGCGCGTGCTGGACCGCGGCGGCGGCGTGGTGGCCGCGGTCGTGGAGCAGCTGGCCGAGCCGCACCCGCTTGCTCACCTCCTGCCGGTGCGGCATGTCCGCGCCGGGCGCGAGGTCGAGCGGCACGTCGGCCGGCAAGCTGGCGAGGTAGGCGCGCCAGCGCTTGTCCCAGGCCGCGAGGTCCGCGCCGGAGATCTCGGCGATCGCCCGCTCGAGGTCCGCGTCGCTGCTCGCGTCCTTGAGCCGGCGCAGGAGCTGCGGCAGCGCCGTGTCGCCCGCCTCCCTCGTCCAGTAACGGATGAAGCTCGCGACCTCGGCGAACACGACCGCCGCCTCCTCCGCGCTCGGGAGCATCGCGATCGAGGGGCCGATCTTGTCGAGCGGACGCCCGAGGCCCCTCTGGATGCCCAGGAAGGCGATCGCGTCCGCGGACGGTACGTCGTCCAGCGGGTCGGGCTCGCGCCAGCGGACCTCCTCGCGCTTGGCCACGCCCTCCTGCAGCCACAGCGGGGCGTTGTCGCGCGTCCCGCGCGACAGGGCGAGGTGGGTTATCTCGTGCGCGAGCGTGTCCAGCCAGGGATAGCCGCTCGGCGTGGCGCGCGGCGAGAGCATCGTCACCCGCCCCCACTTGGCGATGGCGACCGTGCCCGTCGTCCGCGCCGCGTCCTCGGGCAGCCCCGTCATCGCGGAGAGCGTGAACTGATCGCGGACGAGATCGATCCGCAGCGGCCGGAGGAGCTCGACGCCGAGGTCCTTCGCGAGCACGTCGCGCGTCCTCGCCGCGACGTCGACGAGGAGCGGCACGAGCGCGCGATCGTCGTCGTCCTGGAGCCGCACCCAGACGCCGCGCTCCTCGTCGTTCACGACGACCGTCGCCGCGGTGGCCCGGGCGCAGCCGCGCGCGATGTCCCCGAGCGCCGCGCCCTCGGCCGTCGCCGCGAGATCGGGGCGCGCGAGGATCGCCGAGGCGGCGTCGCAGTCGCCCTCGTAGATGGCGAGGCGGCCGCGCTCGAGCGCGAGCGCGAGGTCCGCCGGATCCGCGTCCTTCAGGGCGTCCCGCGCCGCGGGGACGTCGATCTCCAGGATCGCGGCCCGGGCCCGCGCCGCGCGATCGAGATCGCCGACCGTGAGGCGTCCGGACGCGGTCGCCGACGCCGTCGCGAGCCCGGCGAGGATCGCCGCCCGGAGGCCGCGCCTCGCGATCGCCGTCGCCCCGCGCCGAGCCGTGGCCGCCCCGCCGCCTGTGCGCGTCATTTCAGGAGCCCCTCCGCGTAACGCTTGACCGCCTCTCGCAGCCGCGGCTCCGAGGTCCCCCCGAGCCCCTCGAGCACGCGACGGCGGAACTCCTCGGGGCCCCTGTGCTTGTCCTTGTCCGGGATGTCGGCCTTCCTCGCCATGTTTCGATCCCCTTCCGACTCGGCGTCGCCGTCCTGACCCTGGTCCTCGCTGCGCGACATCTCGAGCAGCCGCTGCGCGTCGCGCTGGCGCTCGTTGCCGCCCTCGCCGTCCCCCTCGGCGAGGGCGCGCTGGGCGTCGCGCATCGCCTGCTCGGCCTCGTCGAGGCGATCGAGCATCTCCTCGGGCATGCGGCCGTCGCCGCGCTCGCCCCGCTTGCGGAGATCGCGCGCGCGGTCAGCGAGCGACCCCTCGCGCTGGCTCGACTTTCCAAGGCCGTCCCGCGCCCGCTCTGCCGCCGCCTGCCGCAGCTTGCGCAGCGCCTCCTCGGCCCAGGCCAGCTCCTCGGCGAGCGCCTGCTGCGCCTCGCCGGCCTCGCGAGCGGCGCGCTCCTCGGGGAAGAAGCCGCCGGCCTGCGCGCCGAGCCGCTTCGCGTCGCCCAGCGAGCGCATCGCGCCCCGGCCGCTCGTCACCGCTTCCTCGGGGCGGCCCTGCTCCAGCGCGCCGGCCATCGCCTCGGCCTGCTCCCTGCCAGCCGCCGCGGCGGACTCGGCCGAGCCCGGCGCCGCGCCCGGCTGCGGCAGGTCCCGCACGGCCTCTCGGATCGCCTCCGCGTGCTTCTTCGCCTCCTCCCGGAGCGCCGCGATGTCCTCGGGCCGCGACGCGCGCGAGAGCTCCTCGGCGACCGCGTTCGTCTCGGCGGCGTGATCGCGCGCGAGCTCCTCGAGATCCCGCTCGCTCTGGGCGACGCTCTCGTCGGCGTTCGACGCGTCCCCGGGGTCAGGCCCGCGCGGCGCGCCCGACTCCACCCCGCCGCGGCCGCCGCCGCCGAACGAAGGCTCCGGCCGCCTGAGCCGGGCCGCGAGGTCGCGCGCCGAAAGCTCGGCGTGCAGCCAGTCGCTGGCGCCGCGGGCGCGCGCGATCCGGCGCAGGTCGTTCGCGACGATCTCGCCGAGGTCGAGGCCGAGCTCGCCGAGCTTGCCGAGCTCGACCCCCCCGCCGCCCAGCACCGCGACGGCAGCCTCCAGGCGGACCTCGCCGCCCTCGCGGTCGCCGCTGCCCAGGAGCTCGGCCGCCGCCGCCGCCTCGTCCGCGACGTCGGCGAGCCGCTGCGCGACGGCCCGGGCGTCGCGGTGGCCCAGGCCGCGCAGGCCGGCGTCGAACGCGAGCAGCGCGCCCTCGGTCTCGTCGAGCAGCTCCTGGTGCGCCGCGCGGGTCGTCGACTTCCGCTCGGCGGCGAGCGCCGTGTCGAGCCGGGCCAGCTGACCTCGGGCGAGCGACGCGACGCGCCCCCGCACCCGCAGCCCGCCGTGATCCGCGGAGAGCGCCGCCTCGACCGCCGCCTTGGCCGTCGCCTGCACCTCGGCCTCGTGCGCCGCGTGCGCCTTGGCGCCGCCCGCCTCCGGCGTCCTCTGGCCGATGCGGTCGGCGAGCAGATCCGTGAGGGCGTCGCGCGCCTTCACGAGCGCGGCGTAGCGCCGCGCCTCGGGCTCGCCCACCTGCGGCGGGACGACCAGGATGGCCTCGCTCCTGCCCCACTTCGGGCCCTCGATAGGATCGTTGTCCCGCGCCTCGATCCGCACCTCGACGGGCACGTACGTCCTGCGGAAGAAGGGATCGCGCGCCCGGAGCTCGTAGCCTCCGCGGTCGACCTTCGCGTCCGCCGCCGGCCGCGAGAGCACCCGCCGCTCCTCCTTCGCTCCGGCGCGCAGGACGAGATCGACCTCGCGCAGGCCGTGATCGTCGGTGATCTCGTAGCGGAGCGGGATGCTGGGCTCGTCGAGGAGCTTCACCGTGCGCGGCGCGCCCTCGAGCGTGACGCGCGGGGCGTCGTCCGGGATCGACACGACGCGCTGCGCGTCGGCCTGCCGGACGCGCACCTGCCCGAAGCGCGCGGCCGCCTGGAGGGTCGTCGACTCGCCGAGCGTCCAGCGGGCGACGACGCTGCCCTTGCCGTCGTCGACGAACGGCACCTCGGCGCCGCCGTCCGTCAGCACGAGCGCGCGCCCCGCGCGGACGGGGCGGCCGCGCACCGTGATCACGGTCCCTCGGGGCTGCATCGTCGGGGCGAACGGCAGGAGCTCCTCCGCGCCCTGGTGCAGGTACTCGGGCGGCGCCGCCGTCATCTCGACCTCCTCGATCCACGGCAGATCGAGGGGAGCCTCGCCGCCGCGGGCGGCGAGGACGTCCAGCCCCTCGACGACGCGCGACGGCTCGATCGCCGCCGCCGCGAGCGCCGCCGCGCCGAGGGCGAGGCCCGCGCTCGCCCACCGCGTCGCCGCCTGGCGCGCGCGCTCGACGACGCGCGCCTGCGAGGCGCGGCCGAGCAGCCGCCGGAGGTGCAGGCCGGCGAGCTCCGGCGAGCCGACGCGATCGTCGGCCGCGGCGCGATCCGCGAGCGTGAGCGCCCGCAGGGTGGCGGCGCCGAGCGCCTCGTCCGTGCGACCGATGATCTCGCGCACCGTGCGCCGGGCGTCGCCGCGCCGCAGCCGCACGAGGATGGCCCGCGCGGCGATCGCCGCGAGCAGCAGCGCGAGCCCGGCGCCGGCGAGCCCGCGGGCGAGCGGCGACCCCACGCGCGCCACGTGCGCCGCGCCGAACAGCCCTGCGCAAGCGGCCGCGGTGAGCGCGCGGCGCGCGGAGGGGCCTACCTCCGCATCCCAGACGGAGCGCAGCCGCGCGATGGACAGGGCCGGCGCCTCGTTATCCATGGAGAGGCAAGGGTAACCGGCGGAAGGAGGTGGTCCAGCGGATCGGTGGGATCCCCCGGGAAGCGGGAGCCCGGGCGATCAGACGTCGAGCTCGCCGTCGGTCATGAACCAGCTCTCCGCGTCGAGCAGCACGCGCCGCAGCTCGTCGGGGAAGGCGGGATCGAGGTGGACGATGAGCCACCGCGAGCCGACGTTCGGCGGGTGGGGGCGGGAGAAGAACCCGAGCGCCCGCAGGCGGGCGCTGAACGAAGGGGGCGTCACGAGGAGCATGCCCACGGAGACGTGCCCCTCTCGCCGCATCGCCTGGCAGAACTCGAGCAGCAGGGCGTCGAACGTGGGGCCGTTGTCCTCGCAGAACAGGTCGCTGATCTCGACCTTGTTGTTCCGCACCGAGTAGACGGCGTAGCCGAGCAGCCGCCCGTCGTGCCGGTCGAGCATGCAGAAGAAGCGGTATCGGACGTTGCCGAGCTGCGCATAGCGCCAGTTCAGGAACTGGGCGCTCCGCTCGCCGACGACCGGCCAGGGCTTCGCCCGCGACCACAGCGCGTCGAAGCGGTGATCGGCGGCGTCCACGAGCTCGGTGCGCACGCGGCTCCCCTTCGCGAGCAGCGCGGCGGTGTCCCGGAGCGCCATCGAGGCATCGAGGGCGCTGCCCGCGGCCCGGACCAGGAGGTTGTCCGGCTTCACCGTCGCCCGCTGGATGGCGCGCTCCGCCGCGGTCGACAGCGCCTGCGCGAGCGGGGCGGGCGGGGCGCCCGGCTCCGCCGCCTCCCAGAGCGCGCGCCAGCGAGGGTGGGGGACCGCCGACGCGGCCCGCTCGGCGACCCGCTGCACCACCGCGCTCACGATGTTCCGCTGCTCGCCTGCCGACGAGGCAGCGAGCTCGTTCAGCTTGTACGCGGCCATCAGGGGCCGGACCCAGATGATGGAATCGGCGATCTTCTTGTAGCCGGCGCGCTGGAAGATCGGGAATGAGGCCTTGTTGGGGAAGCCGAACACGAAATCGACCCCGGCGTCGCGGCAGCCCCTCGCGAGCTCTCGCTGGATGCTCATGGCGGCCCCCGCGATGCGGTGCGCCTTGGTCACGCCGAAGTCGCCGAGCACGCCGGCCTTGAGCTTGCGCCCGTCGACAACCAGGTCGCGCGGATAGAACGAGCCGCTCCCGATGATCTCCCGCTCCGGTCCGTGAAAGCCCATCCAGGTCCGCGGGGGGCCGGCCGGGTTCTGCTCCTGGAACCAGCGCATCCGCCGCTCCACGAGCTCCTGCGATACCTCGCCGTGGGCGAGGTTCTCTTTCCAGAGCTGCGCGAGGACGTCCCTGTGCTCTTCCGGCTGGACGCGGGCGGCGCTGTAGACCTTCTCCATGGCTTTCCGGTGCGCTCTCCTGGCGCGGCAGAGCGGCGCGCCGCGCCCGTCATGGCCGAAGGCGGCGAGGGCGTCAATCGCGCCTGGCGGCGCGGCGAGGCGTTCCGCGCTGGGCACAGCGACGCCCGCGCGGCGAAGGCGTCATCGCGGAACCGGAGTACACTCGCGCGATGTCTCGCCGCGCCATCGCCGCCGTCGCCTGGCTCTCGTTGCTGTTCGCCCTGGCTTGCAGCTCCGCGCTGCCGCCGCCCCCTCCAGACGCTTCGCAGGCGAAGAGCAGCGGCGCCCCCGCGCGGCAGCCGGGCCCAGCCGCTGATCCGGGAGCGACGTTCGATGACGAGGTGATGGTCGCGGACGGCGACCCCGGTCCGGTGCCGGTGACCCGCGCGGATCCGGCGCGCGGCAGCCGGCTCGCGCCCGTGACGATCGTCGTGTTCTCCGATTTCGAGTGCCCCTTCTGCAAGCACCTGGGCGGCACGCTGAGGCAGCTGGAGCAGCGGTACGGCGCGGAGCGGCTGCGGGTCGTGTGGAAGAACTTCCCGCTCGCCTTCCACAAGCAGGCTCGGCCGACGGCCGAGGCCGCGATGGCGGTGTTCGCGCACGCGGGTCCCAAGGCCTTCTGGGCGTTTCACGACGCCATCTTCACGGCCGACGAGCGGCTCTCGCCGGAGGTCCAGGCCACCGCGCTCCGGCGGGCCGGCGTGACCCCCGGCCAGATCCCGCAGCTCGTCCAGCAGAGCAGGGCGGCGCAGAAGGTCGACGCGGACATGGCGCTCGCCGGGCGGCTCGGCGTGAACGGCACGCCGGCGGCGTTCATCAACGGCGTCCTCCTCGTCGGCGCGCAGCCGGCGGAGCGGTTCGCGGAGATCATCGACGCGCAGCTCGCCGCGGCGCAGGCGCTCCGCGCCGAGGGGACGCCGCCGGAGAAGATCTACGCGGCGCTCGCGAAGAAGAACTTCGCTCCTCCTGCCGAGGAGCCCGACGACGCCGAAGAGGAAGGCGACGGCGGCGTGGTGCACCTCGTGCCCGTCGGCGACTCGCCCGTGCGCGGCGCGGATACGGCGCTCGTCACGATGGTGCTGTTCAGCGACTATCAGTGTCCGTTCTGCAGGCGGGTCACGCCGACGGTCGAGAAGCTCAGGGCGCAGTACGGCGACAAGCTGCGCGTCGTCTGGAAGGACCACCCGCTCCCGTTCCACCCCCGGGCCGAGCCCGCTGCAGAGCTCGCGCGCGAGGCCCGCGCCCAGAAGGGAAACGACGCCTTCTGGCAGGCCAACGATCGCCTCCTCGCCGGCGAGGCCGCCCTCGACGACGCCGCCCTCGAGGCCGTCGCCGCGGACCTCCGGCTGAACGTCAACGCGGTGAAGCGCGCCGTCGCCTCGCACAAGCACGCCGCCAAGATCGAGGCCGACGTGGATCTCGCCGACGATCTCGGCGCCCAGGGGACCCCGCACTTCTTCATCAATGGCCGCAGCCTCGTCGGCGCGCAGCCGATCGAGAAGTTCCAGGCGATCATCGACGAGGAGATCGCCAAGGCGGAGGCGATGGTCGTGGCCGGGACGCCGCGCGCGAAGGTGTACGAGGCCATCCAGAAGCAGGCGGTCCCGCCGGCGCCGCCGCCGAAGGTGTCCGTGCCGCCGGCGCCCAAGGGCCACCCCAGCAAGGGCGCGGCTACGGGCAAGGTGGTCATCCAGGTGTTCTCCGACTTCCAGTGCCCTTTTTGCGCGCGCGCCGCCGCCACGATGGACGAGCTCATCAAGGCGTTCCCGGGCAAGGTCCGTGTCGTCTACCGCCACCTGCCGCTCCCCTTCCACCCGGAGGCGCAGCTGGCCGCCGAAGCGGCCATGGAAGCGCTCGCGCAGAAAGGGCCGGCCGGCTTCTGGAAGATGCACGACCTGCTCTTCAAGGCTCACGACGCATCGAACCTCGACCGCGCGGCCCTGGAGCAGCACGCCGCGAGCCTCGGGCTCGACGCGGCGCGCTTCGCAAAGGCGCTCGACGAGCACACCCATCGCGCCGCCGTCGAGGCCGACGCGCAGGCCGCGCGGAGCGCCGGCATCACCGGGACTCCCGGGTTCGTGATCAACGGTTACCTGGTCAGCGGAGCCCAGCCGCTCGCGAAATTCAAGAAGGTAGTTCGGCGCGCCCTCGGCGAAGCGAACTGAACACGACCTGAACACGCGCGACACGCGCGTCCCGGCGGCGCGCGCTCCGGCTCCGGGCTCCAGGACCTGCGCTCCGAGCGATCTGGCGCTCGGCTCACCATGTGCGTTTCCCGGGGCGCCTCCATCGATATTGCGCTTCGAGCTCGTGATAGCCTGTCGCAATGCCCAAACCGCGCGGTCGAGGGACATCGGCCGAACCCAGGCGCACCGTCAAGGCATCGAGCGGATCCGCGCGCGCGCGGCGTCATGGCAAGGCGGGCGAGCGCGGGGGCGCGAAGGCGGGCCCGCCGGCCGCGCTGCGCGACGGGCAGGAGCGGGGGGCGCCCGCAAGCTCGCGCGCCAGGCCCAGGAAGGCGAAGGGCGCGACCTCGCTCGTGGAGGCCGCCGTCGCGAAGCGACCGGCAGCGCCGGGGAAGCGCGCGGCGGCCGAGCCACCGGCGGCGCCGAGGATGCGCCCCCCGAGAGCGCGCGCTGGCGAGCAGGCCAGCGCCGCGCCGCCGAAGCGCCGACCCCGGAACGCGAAGGCGAAGAGCGGAGCGGATGACGCGGAGTTCTCGCCGCCCCGGCCGCCTGAGCTCGACTGGGACGACACGCCCTCTGAAAGCGCCGAGGAGGTCCTCGCCCAGCGCTGGGCGGCGCGGGGGGAGGAGCTCTTCCAGCAGCTCGAAGGCCACGGCGCCGCGCTCCACGAGTACCGCGCCGATCTCAAGGAGGGGCGCTTCGTCTGGATCGCGCCGAGCGGGCGCGTGTCCGCCGAGGCGAGCGCGCGCCTCCTGTGCAGCTGGTCGTGCGCGACCTCGGTCCTGGTCATGGCGTGGGCCGACCCGCTCGCCAGCGGCGCCGGGATCGAGCGCATCGACGGGATGCCCGCGGAGCAGGACGGCATCGACGAGCAAGGCGCCTGGCAGATCGCGATGAGGGCGGCCGACGCCTGCAACGCCGCATACCTCTATCGCGTGTCCTCGCCGCAGGCCTGGTACTTCCTTGCGCTCGACGGGCTGACGTTCTCACCGAAGCGCACTTCGTTCCATCCGGGCGCGCCGGTCTGCCTCGTGCTGCGCGCCATCGGCGAGGTGCGCGAGGCGATCGCGTCCCGCGCCGAGCCCGCCGACGTCGTCCGCGACAGGATCTCGGCGCTCAGCGGCTCGCTGTTCCACCAGGCCAGGTATGCCTATCGCGACACCGATTGGGTCGCGCGCCTCGATCGGACCGGCTCGTGCCTCTCGCACCTCGCGAAGCGCATCCCACGCGCGGGCTTCAGCGCGATCGCCGCGGGCCAGCGCATCGACGAGTGGCTCGAGCGCGAGCTCGCGGTCGAGCTGATCAACGCGCTCTCGCTCATCGAGGACGAGTGGAGCCTGTTCGGTTGATGGGGCGCTGACGGGCGCGGTCGAGCCCGTATCGCGGTCAACCCCCCGCCCCTCGTCGCGTCGCGCGCGGCCGAGCCCGCGCCGCGCGGCACCGCTCTTGAAGGGGTCGCAGGAGCGGACGTGAGGGGAGGGGGCGATGGGGCGAGCGAAGCTGTTCGAGGATCGCAGGGACGCGGGGCGCAGGCTCGCGCAGCTGCTCTCGGGGTACAGGAGCGAGGCGCCGCTCGTGCTCGCCCTGCCGCGCGGCGGCGTCGAGGTGGGCTACGAGGTGGCGCGCGCGCTGGGCGCGCCGCTCGATGTGTGGATCGTGCGCAAGCTCGGCGCACCCGGGCAGCCGGAGCTCGGCGTGGGCGCGATCGCCGAGGGGGGCGAGGTGTACATCGATCGGGGCCTCGTCGCGATGCTGGGGATCTCCGAGGCGGAGCTCGCCGAGATCGCGGAGCGGCAGGCCGCCGAGGTGGAGCGCGGGGTGCGCCGGTACCGGGGCGACAGGCCGATGCCCCGCGTCGAGGGGCGGACGGTGATCGTCGTGGACGACGGCATCGCGACCGGCGGGACCGTGCGGGCCGCGCTGCGCGACCTGCGCAAGCGCTCGCCGAGGCGGCTCGTGCTCGCCGCGCCGGTCGCCGCGCCGTCGAGCCTGTCGTCGCTCAGCCGCGAGGTCGACGGCATCGCTTGCATCGAGGAGGACCCGGGCCTCCAGGCGATCGGCGCCTATTACGAGGATTTCTCGCAGACGTCGGACGACGCCGTCGCCACGCTGCTCGCCGAGGCGCGGCGCGAGGTCCCGAGGCCGGAAGGGGCGGAGCGGCCCCTCTTCGTCGAGGCAGGGACGGCGGCGCTGCCCGGGGACCTCGCGATCCCGGAGAGGGCGGGCGGCCTCGTGATCTTCGCGCACGGCAGCGGCAGCAGCCGCAGGAGCCCTCGCAACCGCTCGGTCGCGGAGGCGCTCTGGCGGTGGGGGCTGGCCACGCTGCTCTTCGACCTGCTCACCGACGAGGAGGAGGCGGAGGATCGCCGGAGCGCCCACCTCCGCTTCGACGTCGATCTGCTCGCGCGGCGGCTGCTCGGGGCGACGGACTGGGCGCTCGCGCGCCCCGAGCTCCGTCACCTCGCGGTCGGCTACTTCGGCGCGAGCACCGGCGCGGCGGCCGCGCTCATCGCCGCGGCGGCGCGGCCGCGCGTCGTGGGCGCCGTCGTGTCGCGCGGCGGCAGGCCCGACCTCGCGGGCGCGGCCCTGGCGATGGTGCGCGCGCCGACGCTGCTCATCGTGGGCAGCGCGGACACCGAGGTGCTGGCGCTGAACCAGGCTGCCCTCGACGACCTCGCGGGCCCGCGCCGCCTCGCCGTCGTGCCTTCCGCGACGCACCTGTTCGAGGAGCCGGGCGCGCTCGCGGCGGTCGCCCGGCTCGCCGGCGAGTGGTTCGCGCAGCACCTGATCGCGCGAGGAGCCGAGGCGAGGGCGTGACGCGCCGGCCGGCGGCCTGCGCAGGCCGAGGCGAGAGCGCCGCCGGCCGGCGCCCGGCGCGAGCGCTGGCCGGCGCGGCGCCTACCTGGAGAGCCAGACCGTGTACGCGTGCGGCATGAACGGCGCGTCGTCGGGATCGAAGGGGAGGCTGCGGATCATGCTCCCCGCGTTGACGCCCACGACGAGCAGCCCCGAGAGCCCGTCGAGCCCCACCACCGTGCGCTGCGCGCGGCTGCTGCCGAAGACGCCGGCCACGTCGACGCGGCCGGCCTCGGCGCCGTGTACGTCGACCTTCACGATCGCCCAGCGGAACAGCGCGGGCAGCTCCCAGTCGGCCACGAAGCTGATCTCGGCCGTCCTGAGATCCGGCCGAGCGGCCGCGTTCTCCGCCGAGAGATCGAGCCAGAGATACGTCGCGCCGGTCGGCTCGATCGGGCGCAGGGGCGCGACCCGCCGCGGGAGCGTGGCGTAGGGCAGCGACCACTCGAAGCGAACCCGGCCGAAATCGCCGAAGCGCTCGGCGTCGGAGAGGTGCGCGCCGTCGCTGCGGCTGCCCAGGAACGCTCGCGCGATGGCGAACTCGAGGAGCAGGTCGTCGAGATCCTCGCCGCGCGATCGCAGGGACGCCCGGAGCGCATCGAACGTGTCGGGCTCGGCGTGGAAGCGCGCCGCGCCCGCGGGCGTGGACTGCGCCGCGATGGCGAGCAGCGACGTCGCGACCTGCGCCGGCGTCCCGGTGCCGTACGCGTCGTCGAGGTACCACGGAAAGAGCAGGCCGCCGTCGAGCGCGCCGAGCGCCGCGCCGGTGAGCGCCCGCTCGGGCGCCCGCTGGAAGGCGTCGACCGCGGCGAGCTCCTCGGCCGCGCAGGGCGCCGCGATGGCGGCGAGGTAGCTCGCCGTCATGGCGATCGCGCCCTCCTCCGCCCCGGCGTCGAGGCGCACGGCGACGGCGGCTCCGAGCGCGTAGGCCGCGTCGGACGCGCTCGCGCACCCGCCGCGCCCCGGCGCTGCGATGATGGCGAACGCGCTCGCGGCGTCGAACCGCTCCCCGAGCGCCCGCAGATCGTGCCCCACGCGCGTCGGGCCGCGGCGCGGGCCGCGCTCCAGGTAGAGATCGTACGCTGGGCCGCCGCCCCGCGCGCCATCGGGGAGCGGGCGCGGCAGACCGAGCGCGTCGTAGGCCCGCATCGCGGCCTCCAGGTGGGTGAGGCTCTCGAGGAGGGCGGCGCCGGGGACGTCCGCGGGCGCGTGCACGCAGACGGGCAGCGTGAAGGAGCAAGCGCGTTGTCGGACGTCGCGGACATCGCGCTCGTCCGGGCGCTGCACCGGCGAGACCACGGGTCGGCCCTCGGCCGGCGGGGCGGCGGCCGCTGAGGCGCCGTCGTCGGAGGGCGCCCCGGCCTGCGCGCTCGCGACGGGCGAGGGCGGCTTGGCCGACGTCGCGTCCGGCGCGCGCGCCGCTGCCGCGGGGGGGCCGCCGAGGGCCGCGCCCAGGGCGAGGACCACCAGCGCCCTGGGCGCCGTGCGTCGCAGCGCGGGCGCTCGCTCTGGTCGCGCGGCTGGGGCGCGTGTGGGGAACGGTCTCATGGGGAGCGCACTTGGTATCCGGAGATCCGCCGGCGAGTCTGACCCGGCGGCTTCGCGCTAGCTCATCGCACGAGCGACCGCCCTTGCCCATGCTCGCCAACGTCGGTCCTGCGCCCCCCGCCGGCCCGCGCCGGGAGGGCCCCGGCGGCGGCGTGGCTCATCTCGTCCCAGAGCGGGAATACGGGGGTGTCTGGACCCCGATCTCACCGGATCGAACTCCTGGTATCGTGTGCGCCCCTCGCCCGCCTCCCGGGCGGGGGCGAAAGCCCAGGACGATTCAATGACCCATCCGCTTCACGACATCTTGCTCCCCGACAGCCGACACGACTTCTTCCCCGTGGTGATCGAGATCCCGAAAGGATCGAAGTGCAAGTATGAGCTCGACAAGAAGACGGGGCTCTTGATGCTCGACCGCGTGCTCTACTCGTCAGTGCACTACCCGGCCAATTACGGCTTCATCCCTCAGACCCACGCGGGCGACGGCGACCCGCTCGACGTCCTCGTCATCATGCAGGAGCCGGTCGTGCCGCTCACGATCGTGAGGGCGCGCGCCATCGGCGGCTTCTTCATGCGCGACGACAAGGGCGTCGACGACAAGATCATCGCGGTCGCCGTCGACGACCCCTCCGTGGCCCATTACCTGACCCACGAGGAGCTGCCGCCGCACGTGACCAAGGAGCTCATGCGGTTCTTCATCGACTACAAGACGCTCGAGAACAAGCTCGCAGAGGTAGATACGATGTACGACAGGAACCGCGCCCTCGAGGTCATCGAGGAGTCCGTCGCGAGCTATCGCTCGATCAGCGCCTGGTCCAAGGGCTGACGCGGCTGGCCCTGGGGGCCCGGTTGCAGCGGCGCACGGATGGATCGCGGAAGCGGTGGATCGCCCTTCCTGGACCCCTCGGCGTCCACCCCTCGCAACCTTCGAAAAAATCCAGAAACCGGGCATAGCGGCGCGAGGTAACCCCGCGAGAACACTCGGCACGAGGGTTGCTTTACCGCCCGCCGTGGATCGCTTGTCGACGCTCATGGACGACGAAGGCCTTGCCCAGCGGCTCGCCCAGAGCCCTGAGGTCGAAACGCGCCTGGCGATCCAGCGGCTCCGGTTCGACCTCGGATCCGGTGGGAGGTCGAGCTCTCTGGCGTGGCGGGTGACACCGCGAGTCGGCTCA
The DNA here is from genome assembly GCF_051530145.1 of Sorangium sp. So ce302. Taxonomy (GTDB): domain Bacteria; phylum Myxococcota_A; class Polyangia; order Polyangiales; family Polyangiaceae; genus Sorangium; species Sorangium cellulosum_B. Next base: position 13,125,209 of record NZ_CP150326.1, read on the forward strand.
ACGCGGAGCGTCGAACTCGACTTCGCTCCGGGGAGAGCCGCCAAGGGCCCACCATGACGCATGCGGGCGAGCGGGCAGGGCAAAGACGCTGAAAACGACGCTGAAAACGATTCGAACGCGGCGAACGCAATCAACGCAAACAACACAAATGACGCGGACGATTCGGTGACAGGCCATTGAAGCGCGCGGGTATGCGCATGGATTATCGAGGCGACACCGCTTGATCGGGGCTTGACAACATGAGAGACATCAGCTTTTCTCAAGCAATGATGAGCACGCTTAATAGCTTAGTTTCGGCGAAAGCGTGTCGCCGCTACTCCGCAGTGGCGCTTCTCCTCGCCGGCCCGCTCGGTTGCCTGGGCAACCTCGGAAATCCCGACGGGACGCCCTCCGAGACCAGTAGCAGCGGCGACGGCACCGGCAACGGCAGTAGCAGCAGCAGCGGCGAGGGCGGCGGCCCGCCGATCGGCGACCCGCCGGACGTGCCCCCGGAGATCCCGGAGGTGTCGGAATGCGAGGTTGCGGACAAGAGCACCCCGGGCCCGCGCGTGGTGCGTCGCCTGACGGTGGATCAATTTGAAGCCACTGTCCGCGATCTGTTCAAGGACCAGTCCGTCGCGCTTCCGAGCATCTTCAACGATCCGCAGGTGCTCGGGTTCTCGGCCGACGCGAACGCGCTCGTGATTCGCGACCTGACGGCCCAGCAGATCATGGATTGGGCCGAGACGACCGCCGACTGGGCGGTGACGAACAAGCTCGCCAGCATCACCACGACGACGTGCAGGACCCTGGACGCGAGCTGCCGGACCGAGTTCATCCGCGACTTCGGCCGCCGCGCGTTCCGCGACAAGCTCACGGACGAGCGCGTCGCGTCCTACGACGCGCTGTTCGGGGCGGAGACGTCGTTCGAGGACGGCGCCAAGGTGGTCGTGGGCGCCATGCTGCAGTCGCCGTACTTCCTCTATCGCCACGAGATCGGGACCGAGGCGAGCGGCTCGGGCGTCTACGAGCTCACCCCGCACGAGATCGCGAGCAACCTCTCGTACTTGCTGACCGGGACCATGCCGGACGAGGCGCTGCTGCAGGCCGCCGACGCGGCCGCCGCCCAGGGCGCCAACCTGACCAGCGAGCAGATCGCCCAGCACGCGCTGCGCCTGCTGGAGGACTCGGCGACAAGGCCGCTCGCCGAGAAGGAGATGATGCGGTTCATGCGCGGCTGGCTCCAGCTGAACCGCCTCGTCACCGCGGTGAAGGACAACACGGTCTTCGATCTCACGGACGCCCTGCGCAAGGACATGATGGCCGAGACGCAGGCGCTCGTCGTGGACACCGCGTTCAACCAGAACGGCACGTTCGCCAACCTCCTGCAGGCGGACTACACGTTCATCAACTCCAGCCTCGGTTCGCACTACGGCATCAACGGCGCCGGGGGCACCGAGCTGACGAAGGTGACGCTCACCCCAGGGCAGCGCGACGGGGGCATCCTGGCCCACGGCAGCTTCCTGACGGGGCATGGCAGCGCGAAGCTGTCCTCGCCGACCCAGCGCGGCAAGATGGTCCGCACGCGGCTCCTCTGCCAGCCGCTCGAGCCCCCGCCGCCCGGCGTGGATCCGAACGTCAAGCCCCTGGAGACGCCGGCGACCACGCGCGAGATGGTCGAGCAGCACACGAAGGCCGAATATTGCGCGGGCTGCCACAAGTTGACCGACAAGATCGGCGTCGGCTTCGAGCACTACGACACGTTCGGCCGCTGGCGGAACGATGAGAACGGGATCCCCGTCGACGTGACCGGCACGGTCGTCGAGCCGCCCACCGGCGAAGACTTCAATTTCAGCGGCGTCACCGAGCTGGCCGACTACCTCGCGGCGAGCGAGGACGTCAAGGCGTGCATGGTCCGTTACTGGTCGTACTACGCGTTCGGCGGCACCTGGGAGCAGGACGGCTGCACGTACGAGAAGGTCCAGGAGGAGGCCGCGGCGGACGAGTTCCGTCTCAAGAGCGTGTGGCTCGCGCTGACGCGCGCGCCGCACTTCACCCGCAGAGTTCAAGGTCCGTGACCCCACGGCTGCAACCCAAGAACAGATCGGTAGCGAGTGAAAGGATCGGTCATGCGCAGCCACAGTCGTAGGAAGTTTCTCAAGGGTGTCGGGGCCAGCCTGGGGGCCAGCCTTCTGTTCTCTCCCTTCTATGATTCCATCGCCAACGCGGCTCCCGGGAAGAAGCCGAAGCGGCTCCTGATCTTCTTCACCATGGGGACGGCCCCCTCGATCTGGAAGCCCAAGAGCGTCTCCGGCGAGACGCCCACGTTCAGCGAGTCCACCTCGCCGCTCGAGGAGGTGAAGGAGCACATCGTGATGCTGGACGGCCTCCCCAGCGGGAGCCCCAGCAACAACCACGGGTCCGCCGACGGCCTCACCGGGATGGGCTATTACAGCAACGGCCCGTACGGGCTGATCTCGGTCGACCAGTACATCGTCGAGAAGCTGAAGGGCAGCGGGCTGTCGACGCCCATCCCCTCGCTCCTGCTCGGCGCCGCCGTCGAGGGCGGCAAGACGGGGTTCTACAAGGGGACCAACCTGTCGCCGATCGCCTCCCCCACGTCCGCGTACTCGACCGTGTTCACGGGCTTCACGCCGTCCAACAACCAAGGCAGCAACGACAACGGCGCCGCCGAGGCCCTGCTGAAGCGGCGCAAGAGCGTCCTCGACAACCTCACGAAAGAGCTCACGTCGCTCAAGGGAAACCTGGGGAAGGAGCAGCAGTACAAGCTGGATCTGCACCTCGAGTCGATCCGCCAGCTCGAGCAGCGGCTCTCGAACACCATGACCCCGGGAGGCGGAGGAGGGACGGGCGCCTGCTCCGTCCCGGGAACGCCGAGCGGCGACATGACCAATGGCTTGAAGGCCAACCAGCTCCATCTGGATATCATCGTCGGCGCGTTCGCGTGCGATATCACCCGCATCGCCGCGATCCAGTGGGGCTCGGATCAGATGATGAACGCGAACCTGAGCGAGATCGGGCTCAGCGGTGAGGAGCATAACGGCATGATCCACACCGGCGCTCCTGCGCACCTCGACCTGATCAAGCTCGAGAAGTGGCTGCACCAGCAGTTCGTCGGCGTCATCAAGAAGCTGAAGGCGACGCCCGAGGCCGACGGCTCCGGGACGCTCCTCGACAACACGCTTGTCGCCTGGTGCCGTGACATGGGCGACGCGCCGAACCACACCCAGAACGAGATGAAGTTCGTCCTGGCGAGCGGCAACGGCGGCTATCTGAAGACGGCCCCTGGCGGCCGGTTCATCAAGAGCGGCGAGCGGCACGAGCGCGTGCTGCTCAGCCTGTGCGACGCGATGGGCGTCACGGACTTCTCCGGCTTCGGGGATCCGGCTCTGGGCAGCAAGACGCCGCTCCCCGGCATCGCCGCGACCTGACACCGAGGGCGCGAGGCCGCTCGCCGCGACAGGTGCGCCCCCACGCACCTGTCGCGGCGAGCTCCGTTGGCGCGAGATCGGTAGCGTGAAAGGGTCGTTCATGCGCAGCAGTCGTCGTAGAGATTTCCTCAAGGGGCTGGGGGCCAGCGTTGGTGCCGGCTTCTTGTTCAACCCATTCCTCGACTCCATCGCCGAGGCGGCGCCCGGGCGGAAGCCCAAGCGGCTCCTTTTGTTCTGCACGATGGGGACCGCGCCATCGATCTGGAAGCCCACGAGCGTCTCGGGCGAGGCCCCCACGTTCAGCGAGTCGACGTCGCCGCTCGCGGACGTGAAGCAGCACGTCGTGCTCGTGGACGGCCTCCCCAGCGGGAATCCGGGGAACAACCACGGCGCGCCCGACGCCCTGACGGGGCTCGGCTTCAGCGACCCCGCCAAGCTGATCTCCGTCGACCAGTTCATCGCGGACAAGCTGATCGCCGCCGGCACGAAGACGCAGATCCCCTCGCTCTTGCTGGGGGCCGAGAGCACGGTGAACGGCGGGAGATCGCCGTATTATCGCAAGGACAACCTGCCGGGCATCGCCTCTCCGACGTCCGCCTACTCCACCCTGTTCGGCTCGGCGATCCCGTCGAACACGTCGTCAGACGATCTCTTGCGCCGTCGCAAGAGCGTCCTCGACCACCTCAAGAACGAGATCAAGGCGCTCGAGGGGAACCTCGGCTCCGAGCAGAAGTACAAGCTGGAGCTGCACATCGACTCGATCCGGCAGATCGAGGAGCGGCTGTCCAACGCGTCGTCCGGCCAGACCGGCGGCTGCAGCGTGCCGACCAAGCCCTCCACCGATCCGGCCAACCCGCTCCAGGCCAACCTGCTCCACATGGATCTCCTCGTCGGCGCGTTCGCGTGCGACATCACCCGCGTCGGCGCGATCCAGTGGGGCTCGGATCAGGCCATGAACGTCGATCTCCCGGACATCGGGCTGAAGGGCGACGAGCACGGCGCCATGATTCACACCGGCGCACCGGCGCACCTCGACCTGATCAAGCTGGAGAAGTGGCTGTCGCAGCGGTTCGTCGACCTCATCAACAAGCTGAAGGCGATCCCGGAGGCCGACGGCTCCGGGACGCTCTTCGACAACACGCTGATCGCGTGGTGCCGCGACATGGGCGACTCGCCGAACCACAACCAGAACGAGATGAAGTTCGTCCTGGCGAGCGGCGAAGGCGGCTATCTGAAGACGGCCCCTGGCGGCCGGTACATCAAGAGCGGCGAGCGGCACGAGCGCGTGCTGCTCAGCCTGTGCGACGCGATGGGCGTCACGGACTTCGCCGGCTTCGGCGATCCGAACCTGCGGTCCAAGTCGCCGCTCCCGGGCCTTTCGGCCAGCTGAGGCGGCCGGCGCGCCGCTTCCCGGCGCGCGCGCGCTCCGGTTCCCCGCGACCGCCGCGTCGCGCCCGGGCGCCTGCGCGCTCCCGGGCGCACGCCGCCGTCGACCCCCGTCCTGTGCCCGGCGTACACTCGTCACCATGACGACGCGCGCGCCGGCGGGGTACGAGGCAGATCAACGGCGAGACGACCTGTCCGCGTACGCGCGGTACCTGTCCGCGATGGACGCGTCGATGCGCCAGAAGGTCGCGCTCACGGCAGCGCACCTCCTGTGCGAGGGCCGCGTCGCCGACATGGGCATGGGCTCGGGGCAGGGCAGCGCCGCGCTGGCCCAGCTCTACCCGCGCCTCGAGGTGATCGGCGTCGACATCGATCCGACGGTCGTCGAGCTCGCGCGCCGCGCCCATCAGCAGCCGAACCTGGGCTTTCAGCTGGGCGACATCGCCACGACGGTATTCCCGCCCGAGAGCCTCGACGGCGTCTTCGACTCGTCGGTGCTCCACCACGTCACCTCCTACGGCGGTTACCGCCACGCGAACGCCGCGGAAGCGCTGGCGGCGCAGGTGGAGCAGCTCTCGCCGGGCGGGGTGCTCGTGGTGAGGGACTTCGTCGATCCCGGGCCGGAGGCGGTGTTTCTGGACGTGCCCGCCGAGGACGGCGACGACGGCCGCGATCCCCGCAGCGCCTCGACGGCGGCGCTGCTCGAGCGGTTCGCGGGCGAGTTTCGCTCGCTCTCGCCGGAGCCGGGGTTCCCGCTGGCGCGCGCCCCGCGCGAGCCCTCCGGCGCGCTCCCCGCGCCGCGCCCGGGGTGGCGCCGGTACCGGCTCGCCCACAAGCATGCTGTCGAGTTCGTGTTGAGGAAGAATTACCGCGCTGACTGGGAAGCCGAGGTCAAGGAGGAGTATACCTATTTTTCTCAAGCGCAGTTCGAGGCGCTCTTCGCCCGGCTCGGCCTGCGCGTGCTGTCGTCGACGCCGCTGCGCAACCCCTGGATCGTGCGGAACCGATTCGTCGGTCGCTTCGAGCTCCGGGACACCACGGGCGCCTGCCTGCCTTATCCGCCCACCAACTACCTGATCGTCGGAGAGAAGGTGAAGGCTGGTCAAGGGGTCGCGTTCCGGCTCGCGCCCGCGGAGGGCGCCCGGCAGTTCTTGCGGATCGAGCACCACCAGGATCGGGCGACAGGGCAGGTGTTCGACCTGGCGGCGCGGCCGCACCCCACGCTCGACATCGTGCCGTTCTTCTTCGCGGGGGAGACGGCGTATGTGCTGGCGCGGACCAGCTATCCGCGGCCGATCGCGCGCGCCTGCCGCGAGGAGACGCCTCCCCTCGACGGCAGCGGGCCGGCGGACTATCTGGCCGAGCCGATCGCGGTCGTGCAGACCGAGTTCCCGGTCGGGCACACGGTCGAGCATGCGCTGGAGCGGGCGGCCGGGGTGCGGGCGGCGGCGATCCAGCGCATGATCCCGGGCACGACGTACTACCCGTCGCCGGGCGGCATCCTCGAAGAGGTGCGCTCGATGCTGGTGGAGGTCGAGCCCACGTATGTGAACGCGCCCTCGGAGAACGTGTCGGGGTTCGGCACCTCGGGGCGCATCCGCGCCATCGAGGCGCGCCAGCTCCTCCGCGCCGCGCAGGTCGGCGGCCTGCCCGACGCGCGGCTCGAGCTGAACGTCTACGACCTCCTGGCGCGCTTCGGCCTGCCGTTCGGGCCGTGGATCGGCGACGAGATCCCGCTCGCGGCGACCGGCGCGGGCGCTGCAGGCGTCGCTGGCGGTGCCGGCGCCGGCGACGACGACGGCGGCGTGGCCGCCGTGCCGCCGACGTCGCTCGCCGCGCTGCTCGGGCGCCCGAGCCGCCGGAGGTTCTCGCGGGTGGACCCGAGCGCCAGCGCGGGGTTCCTCGAGGTGCGGCGGGCGCGCTTCGAGGAGCTGACCGCAGACGGCGGCGTGGTGGCCGCGCGGGAGCTGGAGTACGTGGTGCCTCGGCCGCTCGGGGTGCTCACGGTCTCGACGGCGCTGCTCGCGCGGGCGCCGTCGGGGGAGGTCGTGCTCGGCGTGGACGACCACGATCTGCCGGCCGCCCAGAGCTTCTCGGGCGACAGCGGCATCCTGGTCGCGCCGGCGTGGCGGCTGCCGCGGAGCGTGAGCGCGCTTTCGGCCGCCGAGGCGTTCGTGCGCGAGCGGCTGCAGGCCGAGTACGGCGTTCGGGTGGGGGCGGCCGTCGAGCTCGGAGGGGCCTACCGCCCTTCGGCAGGGCTGACCCCGGAGCTGGTCCAGCCGCTCGCCTTCGTGGTCACCGCGGCGCCTGCCTCGGCCGGCGCGCCCGCCTCGGCTGCCGCCGTGCCCGACCTCGCGCCGGGGTCCGATGCCGCTCGGCGGCTCTCGTGGGTGCCGCTGATCGAGCTCGTCGCGGGGCGAGAGCGCCTGCCGGACGGCCATCTCCGCGTCGCGGCCCTGCGCGCGGCGCACGCGCTCGGCCTGGCGATCGCGCCGCAACACCCGCGGTGACCCGCGGCGGGCTCACCTGAGCGCTTCCTCGAACATGTTCGTGTTGCCGGTCTGGTACGACATCTCGAACCTGACCTTGGAGATCTTCCAGCCGCCGGCGTGCCTGGCGAGCTCATAGCGGTAGTGGCCCGCGACCAGCCAGTCCTCGCCGCCCGGCGCGCGCGCGAACCGATGGTGGGCGCGGACATGGCACTCCACGGAGGCGTGCTCTCCTTTCACCTCGATATCGAGGGGGCCGAGGAAATGTTGTGATGCGTCGATCGCGTCGTGAAACTTGCTCCAGCCCGCGAGCAGATCGTCCGTCTTCTGCTCCTGCGGCTCGCCCCCGAAGACCGACGTGAAATCGGCCACCACGACGTCGGCATAGAGGCCGCGGAGCTCGGTCCAGCGCCGCTTATCGATGTGGTGGGCGATCCGGACAACGACATTCTGGATCGCCTGCACGTCATTCAACTCTCGCGTCATGGTCGTCCTTTCGCGTGGAGCAGGAGACGCCGTGCTCCGTGGTGAGCTCTCTCGATCCGTTCCTTGTCGGAGGTGAGATGCGGTTAGCATGGACGTAAAAAGGCGAGAAGGGCCCCGCCCTCTCGCCCTCTGGGGTTCGACATCGTCCGAGGGAGGCTGTCGACCCGGAGCGGCGCGGCGCGGCGCGGCGCGGCGTTGGGCGCGCGCGCGCCCGCGCCGCCGGGGTGAGCCCATGAAGCCCAGCGAGCTGCGGTGTCGATGACGCGCTGGTGGCCCCCCTGATGCTTGGACCCCGCAACCGCGCTCGGCGGACGGCGGTTTCGAGGCCTCAGCGGCGCCGCCGGCGCGCGCGAACATGCCGTATCTGCGCGCGCCGCATGCGCGCGCGAGGAGATCCGGGCCTCCGCGGCGGCTGGCACGCCGGGCGCTTACCGCGCCGCACATCGCCGGTTCGCCGGCCGCTCCCCGCGGCGCACAGCGGGGCGGAAGACCCCATGGAACTCATGAGCAATTCCCTGAAGATCCCAATGGCCGGCGCCGCGCCGACGGACCTCGCGAGCCGGAGCAGGAGGCTCGGGTGGAGCGCGCGCGCCGATGCCGGGAGGGCCCGGTCGTTCGTCGCCCTGCGCGGGCGCATGCTCGCGAGCCCGAGCCTGGCCGGGGCGCTCCAGTTCATGCAGGTGACGACCCGCCCCTGGGAGCCGCATGAGCTCAGGGCGTGGCTCGGCGAGCACGTGATCGCTCCGGGGTGGATGAGACCCCCGCGCGCGGTGCGCGAGCCGGGCGCGGAGACCGTGGCGCTCGGCGAGCTGGACGAGCGGCCCGAGGCGGTCGCGGCGCTCACCGCGCGCGCGCGCCGGCGCGTGGGGAGCGCGCTGCTCGACTTCGTGGCACCGGACCCCGAGGGGAAGTTTCTCCGTGCAGCGCTGTACAGCGCGCGCGTCCGCTGGACCGTGGTGGGCGACCGATCAGGCTGGCTGCCGGCGCCGTGCGAGAGCGACTTCCTGAGCGACGTCGTGCTCAGCCTCTTCGCCGCGGCGATCCTCTCGGGCCCGGACATCTATCAGCGCCACATGACCGTCTGCTCGCACTGCGGGCGCGTCGCGTTTGCCCAGGAGGCGCGGCCGTCCACCGCGGCCTGCCCGCGCTGCGACGGCGAGGTCCGGTGGCGCGTTCCCCTGGCCGGAGCGGGCCGGCGCCGCGGCGGCGGTGGGACCGGCGAAGAGCGCGCATGAGCGGCGCCCGCGGCGCCTCGCCGGCGGGTGGTCATGGTGTAAAATATTGGAATTATTATGGTTTATGGCTCATGGCAGCGCGACGTACGCGATTGCCTGGTCCCTCAACCACGTGCGTTGCCGGCGCACGAAGGTGCGTGTGGCGCGCACGATCGCCGGCGCGAGCTCGTCGGCCGGCAGGCGCCCTTCCAGGTGCTCCCGCACCTGCCGGTAGCCGACGGAGCCCATCGCTCGCGCGTCGCCGTAGCCGCGGGAGAGGAGCGAGCGGACCTCGTCCACCCAGCCCTGCTCGAGCCACCCGGCGACGCGGGCCTCGATGCGATGGTCGAGCTCGGCGCGGTCCCGGTGCACCGCGAGCAGGCGCGCGGCGTGCCGGCGCTCCCGGAAGCCGTGCTCCGCGTGCCACGCGCTCTGCGTCCGGCCCGAGCGCTCGTAGATCTCCAGCGCCCGGCTGACCCGCACGAGGTCGTTGGGCGCGAGGCGGGCCGCGCTCTCCGGATCCACGGCGGCGAGGCGCGCGTGGAGCGCGGCGCGCCCCTCGGCGTCGGCGATCGCGCGGTGGCGCGCGCGCACCTCGGGATCGGCGGGCGGCGCGGGCGACAGGCCGAGCACGAGCGCCTTCACCCAGAGGAACGTGCCGCCGCAGACGACGGGGACCCGGCCGCGGCCGCGGATGTCGTCGATCGCCGCCTCCGCGAGCTCCGCGAAGCGCTGGGCGTCGATCGCCTGGAGCGGATCGACCGCGTCGACCAGGTGGTGCGGCGCGCGCGCCCGCTCGGTGGGCGTCGGCTTCCCGGAGCCGAGGTCGAACTCCCGGTAGATCTGCACGCTGTCGGCGCTCACCACCTCGCCGCCGAACCGCTCCGCGATCCGGATGGCGAGCTCGGTCTTGCCGCTCGCGGTCGGGCCGACCACGACGAGCAGCTCACCCGGCGCCGGCGGCGCGATCGTCTCCCACGACGGCGGCGCGGCCGCGCCGCCGTCCGGGGCGAGGTCGAGCGCCGCCTCGCTCACCGCCTCCCCACGCGGTGCTCCAGCTCCGGCCAGCCGACGCGCATCACGATGGGCCGACCGTGCGGGCAGTGGCCGGCGAAGTCGACCTCGTCGAGCGCCGTGAGCAGCGCCCGCGCCTCCTCCGGCGCCACCGGGTCGCCCGCGCGCAGCGAGCCGTGGCAGGCCATCGTCGCCAGCGCGAGGTCGACCGCGCCCGAGAAGGCGCGCTCGCCCGAGTGGCTGAGCTCGTCCACGAGGTCGCGCACGAGGCGCTCGGGCGCCGCGCGGCGGAGCAGCGTCGGCACCGCGTGCACCGCGAGCTGCGCCGCGCCCGCCGGGCGCACGTCGAGCCCGAGCCGCGCGATCGCCTCCTGCGCCTCCTCGACGAGCGACACCTCCGCGGGGGCCGCCTGGACGATCACCGGGAAGAGCAGCTTCTGCGTGGCGACGTCGCGCCCGTCGTACGACGCGCGCAGGCGGTGGAACGTCACGCGCTCCGCCGCCGCGTGCTGATCGAGGAAGTAGATGCCGTCCGGCCCCTCGCACACGAAGAAGGTGTTGCGCACCTGGGCGAGGAAGCGCAGCGACCCCCAGGCGACCACGCGCTCGGCCGCGGCGAGCACCGGCGCACCGCGCGCCGGTAGATCCGGGTAGGGGACGGGCGGCGACCCCGGCGCGGGCACCGGCGGCTCGCCCGGCCCGCCGCGCGCCGGGAAATCGAGCGCCGCGATGTCGGCCCACCCCCCGAGCTGCGCCGGCGTCGCCGGCCCGGCTGGCGCAGCGTGAGGACGTGCCGGCGGGACCCCGCCGAGGTCGCCGCCGAGGCCCCATGGATCGCCCGGCGGCGCCTGCGGCTCGCCCGATGCGCCCGCCGTGGGCGTCGACGCGCCCGCCGCGGGCGCCTCCGCCGCGGGGCCGCTCGACCAGACCCAGGCGTCTCCGGGCGGGGACGCCGCGTCCTCGAAGAGCTTGCCCTTGCGGCCCTGGAAGCCGCCGGGGGCCGGCGCGGGCAGGCCGAACGCCGCGGCCACCTGCGCGGCGACGATCTTGTAGAGCGCGTCGGCGACGGCGCGGCCGTCGGCGAAGCGGACCTCGGCCTTCTGGGGGTGGACGTTCACGTCCACGAGCTCGGCGGGCAGATCGATGAACACCGCGCCGATGGGGTACCGGCCCGGCTCGAGGACGCTGCCGTAGGCGAGCGCGATCGAGCGCGCCAGCGAGCGGTCGCGCACGTGCCGGCCGTTCACGAACATCCACAGCCAGCTGGCGCCCGAGCGGGCGCGCTCCGGCCGCGACACGAACGCCTCGACCGTGAGCGGCCCGCGCTGGCCAGCGCACGTCGCGAGCTCCTCGCCCGCGAGCATCGCGCGCGCCCGCTCCGCGCGGCTCGAGGTGCGCAGCCACTCCCGCGCGACGCGCCCGTCGCGCGAGAGGATCAGCGTCACGCCCGGCTCGCCGAGCGCGACCGCCTGCGCGATCTCGGACACGTGCGCCGACTCGGTGCCGACGGCGCGCAGGAACTTGCGCCGCGCGGGGACGTTGAAGAAGAGATCGCGCACCTCGACCACGGTGCCGGCGGCGCACCCGCACGGGATGGCCTGCGCCGCGCCGCCGCCCTCGATCCGGATCTCCGTCCCCTCGGACTCGCCGTCGCGCCGCGTCCGCAGCGAGAAGCGGCTCACCGAGGCGATGCTCGGGAGCGCCTCGCCGCGGAAGCCGAAGCTCTGGATGCTGCGGAGGTCGTCGAGCCGGGCGATCTTGCTCGTGGCGTGGCGGAGCACCGCGAGGGAGGCGTCCTCGCGGCTCATCCCGCGCCCGTCGTCCGCGACGCGCACCAGGCCGACCCCGCCCCCCTCGATGTCGACGCGGATGCGGCGCGCGCCCGCGTCGAGCGCGTTCTCGACGAGCTCCTTCACGACGCTCGCCGGCCGCTCGACCACCTCGCCCGCCGCGATCTGGTTGGCGAGGTCGTCCGGGAGGATGGCGACTTTCCGCTCCTCGGCCTGCGTGAGCGTCGATCGAGGATCCGCGCCGGCGATCCTCTCCGCGGAGCTCATGGCTCGTCGCCGGGGTCGACCGTCCGGGCGATCGCCTGGAAGTACATCTTGGTGCGCTCCCGCGTCAGCGCCACCGCGGCGGAGCCGAGGACGGCCAGCTCGAAGATCACGAAGCGCACCCGCTCGGCGGTCCACCAGAGGCCGGTGTTCGTGAGGCCCGCGCGCTCGGGGATGTCCGGCGGAAGGAGCGCCCCCGCCTGCGCCACCATGTCGATCCAGGCGCCGCGGACGCCCCGCGTGAGCGCGTACTCGATCGCGGCGAAGGCCAGGTTGGCGACGAGGACCTGGAGGACGAAGCCGCGCGTGCCGGGCCGCCCGCCGAGCGCCAGCCCGCTCGCGACGACGAGCAGCCCGCCGAGGAGCAGCTTCCCGATGCTGAGGGGGAAGGAGACGTCCTGGTACAGGCTCAGCGCGCGCGCCTGCGCGGCCTCGAGCACGAGGAACGTGAACTGGAACGGATCCCCCTGGTCGCGCGCTTGCTCGGCCACGGCCATGACGTCGGGGGCCATGCCGGCGCGCAGGTACATGGCCGTCCCGCACCCGGCCATGAAGCCGCGCACGCCGATGAGCCAGGTGAGCAGCATGGTGGCCACCAGGTACCAGGGGCGCAGCGAGCGCGGGCGCGGAGGGCGGTGCGAGTCCACGTGGAGGAGGCTGGCGTGTAGCACGTTCTCCGATCTCGCGCGCTCTCTTCCTTACCTGCGGATCGCGGAGCGGGTAGCCTCCGGATCGCGAAGCGCCCGCGCGCCTGCGCGCCGGCACAGGTGGCGCGGTGCGGCGGGGCTGTACTAGAACTTCGAGGACGAGGTCCGGGTGGCGAAGAGCAAGAGCGAGCCGCGAACGAAGCGAACGAAGGGGACCGGAGCGCCCCAGCCCGACGGGGTGGCGAAGGCGGGGCCCGAGGCCGGAGCGGACGATGAAGGCGCGGACCTCCGGCCCGACTCGGACGCGGCCCCCCGGCCTGCCGCAAAGCGCCGCGCGCGCTCCACCGCGAAGGACGGCGGGCGCGCGGGCGGCGAGGCGCAGCCCGCGGCGAGCGACGACGAGGGCCCGCGCGAGGATGACGACGAGGCGGACGGCGCGCCCGAGAGCGGCGCCGCGAGGGCGGGCGACGTCGACGAGGGCGACGTCGTGGAGGTCGTCGGCGAGGTGATCGACGACGCGAGCGTCGATCTGAACGACATCGAGCTGCCGCGCTCCGCGCGGGCCAGCGGCGGCGAGGGCCGCGGCGGCGGCGACGCCGCGCTGTCGCGCACGGACCCGCTGCAGGCTTACCTGCGCGAGGTGCAGCGCCACGCGCTGCTCACGCCGGACGAGGAGAAGGAGCTGACGATCAAGTACACGAAGACGCAGGACGTCGCGACCGCCGCGCGGCTCGTGACGGCGAACCTGCGGCTCGTGGTCAAGCTCGCGTACGAGTACCGGCGCGCCTACAAGAACATCATGGACCTCATCCAGGAGGGGAACATCGGCCTGATGCAGGCCGTGAAGCGCTACGACCCGTACCGCGGCGTGAAGCTCTCCTCCTACGCGGCCTGGTGGATCCGCGCGTACATCCTCCGCTTCATCCTCAACAACTGGCGCCTCGTGAAGCTCGGCACGACGCAGGCGCAGCGGAAGCTCTTCTTCAACCTCAACAAGGAGAAGGCGAAGCTCTCGGCGATGGGCATCGAGCCCACGGCGGCGGAGATCGCGAAGCGCCTGTCGGTCGAGGAGAAGGAGGTCGTCGACATGGACCGCCGCCTCGCGAGCGGCGAGGCCTCGCTCGACGCCCCGGTCGGCGACCTCGAGGGCCGGACGATCCCGCGCGTCGAGCTGCTCGTGTCGTCGGGGGCGAGCCCGGACACCGCGTACGAGGCGAGCGAGATGGGCAGGCTCGTCCACGATCGGCTCTCGAAGTTCCGCGAGACGCTGAAGGGCAAGGACGTGATCATCTTCGACAAGCGCATGGCCGCCGAGGATCCGCTCACGCTCCAGGAGCTCGGCAACGAGTTCGGCATCTCGCGCGAGCGCGTGCGCCAGCTCGAGGCGCGGCTCCAGTCCAAGCTGCGGACGTACCTCCAGGAGGAGCTCGGCGACGCCGTCGAGATGGACTAGGCCGTGCCGAGCGGCGGCGAGCAGGGCGGGTCGAGCGATCGCGGGTGCCTCTACGTCGTGGCGACGCCGATCGGCAACCTCGGCGACATCACGCTGCGCGCGGTCGAGACGCTGCGCGGGGCGGACCGGATCCTCGCGGAGGACACGCGGCGGGCCCGGGCGCTCCTCGGCCACCTCGGCGTCTCGGGCAAGCCGGTCGACCGGTTCGACGCGCACGCCTCGGAGGCGGACGCGGCGCGCGCGGCCGCGCGGCTCGCGGCGGGCGAGTCGATCGCCTTCATGACCGACGCCGGCACGCCTGTCGTGAGCGATCCGGGGACGGCGCTCGTGCGCGCGGCCACGGAGGCGGGGGCGCGCGTCGTGGCGATCCCCGGGCCGAGCGCGGTGATGGTGGCGGTGAGCGCGTCGGGGCTCGTGACGGGGGGCTTCCGCTTCGTCGGGTTCCTGCCCCGCGGCGGGCGCGAGCGGCGCGAGGCGCTGGCCCTCGTCACGTCGACGCCGGAGGCGGTGGTGCTGTTCGAGTCGCCGCGGCGCTTCCGCGAGACGCTCGCCGACCTCGCCGAGCGGATGCCCGGGCGGCGCGCCGTCGTCGCGCGCGAGCTGACGAAGGTGCACGAGGAGATCCTGAGCGGCAGCGTGGAGGAGCTCGCGGCGATCGAGCGGGAGTGGCTCGGGGAGATCACGCTCGTGCTCGCGCCCGCGGCGCCGGCCGCGGAGGGCGCGCGCCCGAGCGACGAGGAGCTCGACGCGCGCATCGATCGGGAGCTCGCCCAGGGGAGGCGGGCCAAGCACATCGCCGAGGAGCTGTCGGTGGAGCTCGGGCTACCGCGGCGCGAGATCTACGCGCGGGCGGTGGCGCGGCGGGGGGAGCCGCGCGGGTAGGGCGCTCACGTGTGCCGGCCCTGCCCTCGCGCCTTCAGCTCGTCGACCGCGTGCTTCACCTCCTGGGCCCGATCGCGCGGCACGATGAGCAGCGCGTCGTCGGTCTCGACCACCACGAGGCCCTCCACGCCGACGAGCGCGATCACCCGGCGATCGTCGGGCGCGGCGCGCGCGCGAAGATCGACCACGTGGTTGCCGTGCGCGTCGATCAGCACCGACCCCGCGGGCGCGCTGTTGCCTCGCTCGTCCTTGTCGGCGAGCTCCCAGGCGCTCTGCCAGCTGCCCACGTCGCTCCAGCCGAAGTCGCCGGGCACCACGGCGAGCCCGGCGACGTGCTCCATCACGCCGTGATCGATGCTGACGGCCGGCAGGCTCGGGAACACCCGCAGGACGGCCTCCGCCTCGGCGCCCGGGCCCAGCGCGGCGGCGCGGTCGATCTCGTCGAGGCCCGCGGCGAGCGCCGGCAGGTGGGCGCGGATCGCGGCCAGCATGTCGCCCGCGCGAAAGATGAACATCCCCGCGTTCCAGAGGAAGCGGCCGCTCGCCACGAACTCCGCGGCGCGCTCGCGGCTCGGCTTCTCGACGAAGCGTCGCACGCGGCGGGGCTCCGCGGGCGCCGCGCCCTCCGCCCCGGCGGCCTCGTCCACCTCGATGTAGCCGAAGCCCGTCTCCGGGTGCGTCGGGCGGACGCCGATCGTCGTGATCGCGCCGCCCTGGGCCGAGGCGACGGCGGCCCCCAGCGCCTCGAGGAACCGCGGCACGTCGGCGATGTGGTGGTCGCTCGGGAGCACGACGACGACCGCCTCGGGGTCGTCGCGCGCGACGGTGGCGGCCGCCCAGCCGATGCACGGCGCCGTGTTGCGCGGCGCTGGCTCGACCAGCAGGCGCCGCTCGGACACCTCGGGCAGCGCCGCGCGGGTAGGCGCGACCAGGTGCTGGCCGGTCGCGATCCAGACGCGCTCCCAGCCCGCGCGCCCGCCGCGGGCGCACAGCGGGAGCACGCGGCGCGCCGTCGCGGCGAGGAGCGGCTTGCCGCCGAGCAGCGGCAGGAGCTGCTTCGGGCGCGCGGCGCGCGACGCCGGCCAGAAGCGGGTGCCCGCGCCGCCGGCGAGGATCAGGACATGGATGGAGGGGTCGGTCGGGGTCATCGGCGCTTCTCCGCGGTTGGACGTGCGGTCTGGACGGCGAAGAGGGTCGCACGGTTGCGGTGCGGCCGCCGAGGGTCGCTCAGGCGAGGCCGGGCAGCGCGCGCGCGTAGGCCACCATCGCGAGGCCGAGGGGGACGACCCACAACGAGAGCGCGCCGACGCGCCGCCGCTCGGCGAGGGCGCGGAGCGCGGAGGCCGCCGCGGCCGCGCTCACGAAGGCGGCGAGGAGGCTGAGCGCCACGGCGCCCGCCCCTGGCGCCGGGCCGTGGAACGCGCGCGCCTCGGCGAGCCCCGAGACGAGCAGCGCGGGGAGGCTCAGCGCGAGCGCGAGCTCGACGGCGCGCGCGGGCCGGACGCCGAGCCAGAGCAGCACGACGAGCGCCGCCCCGACCCGCGACGCGCCAGGCAGCGCCGCGACCCCGTGCGCCGCGCCGGCCGCGAGCGCCCCGGCGATCGACGGCGCGTCGGTCTCGTCGCGGCCGTCCCGCCGCGGCGCGAGCGCGGTGCTCGCGAGCGCCGCGCCGGTGGCGAGCAGGCCGAGCCCCACCGCGAGCGGCGCGTCCCGCCACGGCGCGACGTACGGACCGAGCGCCGCCGCGACGATCAGGCTCACGGCGGCGCCCAGCGCGAGCCCCGCCGCGTCGCGCGCCGGCGGCGACGCCCTGAAGAGCGACGGCGTCGTGAGCGCCCGGGCGCCCTCGCCGAGCGCGTGGAGGAGCCGCTGCCGCACGGCGAGCGCGAGCGCCGCCGCCGCCGCGAGCGCCTGCGCGGCGATGACCCAGGCGTCGCCGTCGGCCGCGCGGAGCCAGAGCCGGGCCGCCGCGCCATGCCCGGTCGCCGAGATGGGCAGCGCCTGCGCCGCCCCCTGCACGGCCGCGAGCACCGTCACGTCAACGAGACCCACGCTCGAGCGATATCCCAGCCCGGCGCGTCCTGTCGATCCCGAGCAGCAGCGCCGGCGCGGCCAGGGTCTGCTGGCTTGCCGCGGTTCAGCTTTTCACCTACATAATCACCCATGGATCCGACCCCTCTCGCCTGAAACGAGGGGGGCGAGCCGAGCGAGGTTCCGCCCGATGTTGATGGCCTACGCCAGCGTTGCCGCGTTCTTTCTGGTGGCGATCGGCTTCATGCTCGGCTCTCTGCTGTTCGGGAAGCTGCTGCGCCCCAACAACATGTACGCCGAGAAGGTCGAGACGTACGAGTGCGGCGAAGCGCCTGTCGGGCCCGCGTGGTTCAACTTCAACCCGCGTTTTTACATCATCGCGCTCGTCTACATCATCTTCGACGTCGAGATAGCGTTCATCTACCCGGTCGCGGCCGTGTTCAAGCGCTGGGTGGACCAGGGCAACGGGCTCTTCGCGCTGATCGAGATCTTCCTCTTCGTGGCCATCCTGATGCTCGGCTTCGCCTATGTCTGGGCGAAGGGCGATTTCAACTGGATCCGATCCATCAAGGGGGATCCGCGCGGGGCTCAGAACGTGAGCAGCCGGGGCCAGCCGCGCGCGCCGCTCGCGGACGCGAGCGGAGGCGCGCCGGCGGGCCTCCCGGGTCAGGCGGCGGTCGCCGAGGGAGGTGCGGAGTCATGACATCGAACCTGAACCTGATGGCCCCGCCCCGCGGGTGGGAAGCGAAGTACGAGAGCGACGGCGGCGGCGTCATCACGACGAGCGTCGATCAGACCGTCAACTGGCTGCTCAACTGGGGCCGGTCGAACAGCGTCTGGTACATGCTCTTCGGCCTGGCCTGCTGCGCCATCGAGCTCATGCAGACCGGCGGCCCCCGCGGCGATCTCGAGCGCTTCGGGGCCGCGCCGCGGCCGAGCCCCCGGTCGAGCGACCTGTTCATCATCGCGGGGACGCTGACCTACAAGATGGCGACCCGCGTGAAGCGCCTCTATGACCAGATGTCGGAGCCGCGCTTCGTCATCTCGATGGGCAGCTGCTCGAACTGCGGGGGCCTCTTCCAGTACGCCTACTCGGTCTGCAAGGGCGTGGATCAGATCATCCCGGTCGACGTCTACGTGCCCGGCTGCCCCCCGCGCCCCGAGGCGCTGCTCGAAGGGCTCCTCAAGATCCAGGAGAAGATCAAGAGCGAGCGGGCCCTCGGCCGCCGCGGCGCGACGGGCGGCTGAGCCCTCTCCTCTCGACACCTCCCGGATCTCCCATGTCACCCGAAGCTATCTTCCAGGCGCTCCAGGCGAAGCTCGGCGAAGACGCGGTCTTCGACTTCCACCCCGTGTCCCCGAAGGATCGCGACGCCTGGCTAAAGGTCGCGCCCGCGAAGCTCGAGCCCGTGTGCCGGCTCCTGCGCGAGGCGCCGGAGCTCGATTTCGATTACCTGGAGTGCATCACCGGGGTCGACTATCCCGATCTCGAGAAGATCGTCGTCGTCTATCACATCTACTCGTACGCGAAGAAGCACCGGGTCGTCCTCAAGGTGTTCCTCGACCGGGAGAGCCCGGCGGTGTCGACGCTCGTCGACGTGTGGTCGGCGGCGAACTGGCAGGAGCGGGAGTGCTTCGACCTGCTCGGCGTGCGCTTCGAGGGGCACCCGGATCTCCGCCGCCTGCTCCTGCCCGACGACTGGGAGGGGCACCCCCTGCGCAAGGACTGGCAGGAGAAGGCGGAGTACCGCGGCATCCCGACGCAGCGGCCGAACCCCGTCGAGCTCTTCAAGATCAAGCTCCCGAAGAAGGACGCGGAGGCGTCATGAGCCAGGTCATCTTCAGCGTCGACCGCGGGGGCGCGGAGCCGGGCGCCGAGATGGAAGACGAGATGACCCTCAACATGGGGCCTCATCACCCGTCGACCCACGGCGTGCTCCGCTTCGTCATCTCGACGGACGGCGAGATCATCCGGAAGGCGGTGCCGGACGTCGGCTACCTGCACCGGAGCATCGAGAAGATCGGCGAGCGCTGCACGTACAGCGGCTTCATGCCGTACACGGATCGCGTCGACTACATCGCTGCGATGTTCGCCAACGAGGCCTGGGCGAGCGCCTGCGAGAAGCTGATGGGCATCGAGGTGCCGAAGCGGGCGCAGTACCTCCGCGTCATCTCTTGCGAGCTCAACCGGATCGGGAGCCACATGATCGCGCTCGGCGCGATGGCGATGGACGTCGGCGCGGTCACGCCCTTCCCGTGGGCGCTGCGAGAGCGGGAGTACATCAACGACTTCATCGAGGAGCTGTGCGGCGCGCGGCTCACCTTCAATTACCACCGCATCGGCGGCGTGTCGTTCGACATGCCGAAGGGGTGGGCCGACAAGGTGAGGCACTGGCTCGACCGCTTCGAGCCGATCATGGTCGAGTTCGACCGGCTCATCAGCCTGAACGACATCTTCATCAAGCGCCTCGCCAACGTCGCCGTGGTCACGGCCGAGGAGGCGAAGGACTGGGGGCTCGTCGGCCCCAACCTGCGCGGGTCCGGCGTGAAATGGGATCTCCGCAAGGAGGACGCCTATTCGGTCTACCCCGAGCTCGAGTTCGACGTCCCCGTGGGCCGCGGGCGCTACGGGACCGTGGGAGACTGCTGGGACCGGTTCTACGTCCGTGTCGAGGAGTGCCGCGAGTCGGCGAAGATCCTCCGCCAGGCGCTCGACAAGATCGACGAGCACCCGGAGGACGACATCCTGGGCAAGCTGCCGAAGAAGATGCGGCCCGACGGGGAGGCGTACGCTCGCATCGAGAGCGCCCGCGGCGACATGGGCTGTTACGTCATCGGGCGCGGCGCGGAGGAGGCGTATCGGGCGCGCTTCCGGACAGGGAGCTTCACCGCCATGGCGATGATCGAGGCCAAGAGCCCAGGGCTGTTCCTGGCCGACCTCGTGGCGCTCATCGCGAGCTTCGACGTCGTGGCGCCCGAGATCGACCGATAGGCGGGCGAGGGGCTTGACGTGGTACCCGGCGAATGGCTGTCTCAGTCCTCGCTTGCGGGCAGAGGCGGAGGCGGCGGCAGCGCGCGGGGGGGCTCGAGGCGCGTCGGCTCCGCCTTGCAGTCGATGGTGCGGCCATCGCAGCCACAGACGTTCCCGCCCAGATCCTCGTAGACCGCCGGGGAGCGCTCATCGACGTACCTCACGAGGTCGAGCGGCTCGCAGGTGAAGGTCGTCGACGCGAGCCGCACCGTCGCGCCGACGTTGTAGATGCCGGCCGCGGTGCTCCGCTCGATCACGCTGTCCCGGACGAGGGCGTCCGCCTGACCCGTCTCGTTGTTGTAGGCGATGATGCCGTAGCCGTAGCCGTTCCCGCCGTCGAGCGTGCGCCCCAGGGTGTCCGTGATCGTTGTCGAGTCGACGGTCGCGTCCGAGTCGCTGAGGAAGAGGCCGCCGTCCCTGCTCGACTCGATAAGGACGTTGCGCAGGTGCGCGCTCGCGCGCTCGCCGAGGTCGGGCAGCGATTGGACATTGACGCCCCGGCCGACTTCCTCGTTCGACGGCAGCGGCCTCGTGTCGCGCACCACGGTCGAGTCCAGGGTCGCGTCAGCGCCGAAGACGGCGATCCCCATCCCGTAACTGCCTTCCACCGCGCTGCCGCGCACCTGGGCGCTCGCGCGCCGCTGATCGTGCGTGATCTCGATCCCGGCGCCGTAGTCCGGCGCGCCGGGGAGGATCTCCCGCACGAGGAGGCCGTCGATCTCGACGTCGGAGCCGTTGATGACGACCCCCCTCTCGCGGCTCCGCTCGACAAGGACGTGCCGCAGCGCCACGCGGGCGGGGCGGCCGTCGACGCGGCTCGGCTCGGTGTAGAGGCCCATGCCGTGGCCCGGATCACCCTCCGTCGGCGCCAGGCCCGTGTCGCGCACGACCGTCGCCTCGATGGTCGCCTCTGCGCCGATCATCGCGATGGCGGCGGTGTGGTTCCGCTCCAGGACGCTGCCCCGGACCGTGAGGGTCCCCGGATCGAACCCCGGGATATGGGTCGCCGTGAGCCCGGTGCCCGGCAGCTCCGCCGCGAGCCAGGCGACGTCGCGGACGACGCTGTCCTCGACGACGCCGTCCGCCCCGGAGAACCTGAACCCGAGCCCCCCGACGCGCTCGATAACGACGGATCGCGCCGTCACGCTCGCGCGGCGCTCGAACGACTCGACCTGCATCGCTATCGCATGGCCGTCGAACGGGTGCCCCGGGTCCCCGGTGGCGAGATCGATATCGCGCAGGACGGTGCCCTCCAGCGTCACGGCGGCGTCCGCCACGACCATGCCCGCGCCCGTGGTGTGCTCCACGAGCGCCCCGCGCACGGTCAGGCTCGTTTCGGACTCCAGGCCTGCGGCGAGGACGCCGACATCGCTGGTGTCGTGGACCCAGACCCGCTCGATCAGGACATCGCGCGCGTTCGCCACACCGAGGCCCATGCCCTGCCCGCGGACAGCGAGGTCGTGGATCTCCGTGGCGCTCGCGCCCCTGTCGACCTGGACGGCGATCGCCGCTGGCGGCCCGACGATCTCGACGCGCGCGGGGCACCGGCCCCAGAGCCGCACGGGCTGCCCTGAGATCAGCAGCTCTTCGACGTAGCTGCCCTCCGCGATCGCGATCAGGGCGCCCTCGGCCGCGTGGTCGATCGCGTCCTGGATCGTCGTCCACGGTTTGGCCTCCGTGCCGTCGCTGTCCGCCCCGGCGTAGGCCGCGTCGACGAACTCGGTCGTCTCATCGATCGGCGCGCCGCCCCACGGGCCCGTCCCGCACGGAGCGACCTCACGCCACGCCGCCTCGCCGGGGACGGCCATCTGACCTGGCGGGCCCGCCTCCGCCGGCAGCACGGGCACGCAGCCCTGCGCTCCATCGGGCGTGAAGCCGCTCCCGCACCGCCCGGGCGGGACCCCCGCCGGCACGCAGTCCGCGCCGGTCTCGAGCGCGCCCGGTGGGCACGGGAATGCGGGCCCTGCGTCCGTCCCTGCGCCGTCGCCCGGGTCAAGGCGCTGCACGCACGCCGCGAGCAGCGCGATCTGCAGGAGAGAGAGGGCGAGCCGGTCTTTTCGCATGGTGCTTCGGTGCCTCGCGGG
This sequence comes from Sorangium sp. So ce302, assembly GCF_051530145.1. Lineage (GTDB taxonomy): Bacteria > Myxococcota_A > Polyangia > Polyangiales > Polyangiaceae > Sorangium > Sorangium cellulosum_B. The sequence goes on from NZ_CP150326.1 coordinate 13,147,411, forward strand.
AACGATACGCGCTCCTCGTCCTCGAAGCGCCCTCGGAGACCTGCGTGCGCATGTTGAGCGAAACCTCGCTCACTTGCGCGCGTAGTTGCGCATCGAGGGCCGCATCCTGGGGATGCCGCCCGCGCCCTGGCCGGCGCTCCGCCGGTCCCGGTCTGCGGTCGTGAGCTCGGGCCCCGCGGCATGCGCGTTGCTTGAAGGATCGCGAGCTTCGGGGCTGGCGCGGCGCCGGAAGGCACGCTCGCTGTCCGACGCGACGATCACGGGGTGTCACAGGCGACATGCCGCCTTGGACCTCAAGGACTCTTCGGAGCGCATCCGAGAGGGCGCGCGCGGTCGTTCGCGAATCCTCGCGAGCGACCGCGCGCGTCGATACGTAGTCAACGTCTGTAAGGAGATTGCCATGCTCACCATCCAGAATACCGAGTCGATGTTCGAGACGCAGACGACCGCCGGCGCGACCGACGTCGTCGACACGAAGGCCGGCGTGCAGCGTCTCGAGCTCACCCTCAAGAAGATCGGCGAGAAGAGCAACGAGACGCTTCAGGCCGCCCCGCTGAGCTCCGCCTGTACGAGCGGGTGCTTCTCGTCGATCAGCTCGATCAGCGTCTCGTCGAACTCGTCCTTCGACAGCCTCGACGAGGGGCAGCTCGAGAGCGTCATCCGCATGCACGACAAGGCGCTCGACGTCATGGGCCAGGACGCCCTCGTCTCGGCAGCGATCGCCAAGGGCGTCGAGCTCGGCGCCGACAAGAAGTGAACCCGTAGGCGCACCCTGGGCGGCCCGGACGCGCGTCGCGCGTCCGGGCTCCCGGGGCGCCGCCCGCCCCGCTCGAGGAGCCGCCACCATGTCGGAGATCTCGCTCATCGATCGCCTCGCGCCGCTCATCGACGAGCGCTGCGGGATCATCCGCCGTGTCCGGCGCTTCATTTTTCCCCCCGGCTTCGAGGGGCAGATGCACGGCTTCACCGCGTTCCTCGGCAGGCCCGCGGCGCTCCACCCGGGCCCGTCCCGCACGGGCTCGAAGCTCGGGTCGCTCACCGGCTCCGGCACGGCCGTCGACGAGACCACGGCCCAGATCCGGGCCGTCTGCGAGGCCATCGAGCGCTACTGCGGCGTCATGTACCCGACCGAGGGGGTGCTGCGCGCGACGCCGCGCTCGCTCGGCGATCGCGCGCTCGACCCCGCGCGGCTGCCGCGCTGCTCTGCGCGCGAGCGGGCCCGCGCGCCGTCGGCCTTCCGCCTGCGCGAGCCCGATCCGGATCGCGACGAGCTCTGGGTGCGCGGCTTCTCGCTCACCCACGCGCGCCCGATCTGGGTGCCGCTCACGGCGACGTACATGGGGTTGCCGCTGCCGATCCGCGAGCACGCGCTCTTCCCGCTCTCGACGGGGTTCGCGGCGGGCGCGAGCTTCCGGCAGGCGACCCTCTCCGGCCTGTGCGAGGTGATCGAGCGCGACAGCCTCGCGCTGTTCTGGCTGCACCAGCTCCGGATGCCGCGCATCGCGCCCGGAAGCGCGCGGAGCCCGCTCGTCGCGGCGCTCCTCCGCAGCGCCGAGGCCGCGGGCACGGAGACGGCGCTGCTCGATCTCACGACCGACGTCGGCGTCCCCGTGATCGGCGCCGTGCAGACGTGCGCCCACAGCGCGCCGCACGCGATCACGATGGCGGCCTGCCGCCCCGACGGCGAGGCCGCGGCGGCGCGCGTCCTCGAAGAGGTGGGGAGCCTGCGGGTGGCGCTGAGCGAGCCCGCTCCGCCGGTCACCCGGGCGTCGTTCTTCACCGACGCCGATCAGACACCCGAGTCGTTCGGGCGCCTCTACGCGGGACCCGACGGCCCGGCGCGGTTCGCGTTCGCCACCCGCGAGGCGCCGGTCGCGACCGCCTTCCCCCACCCCATCGAGGGCGACGACCCGCTCGCGGCCATCGTCGCGCGGCTCGCCGCGCTCGGCATGGAGGTGGTCGCCGTCGACGTCACGATGCCCGAGGTCCGCGACTTCGGGATCGTCGTCGTGAAGGTGATCGTGCCCGAGCTCCTGCCCATCAGCTTCACCCACCACGCGCGGTACCTCGCGCACCCTCGCCTGTACGACGCGCCGGAGAGGCTCGGGTACGGCGCTCGCAAAGAGGAGTCGATCACCGATGATCCGATCCCGTTCGCCTGAGGAGAGCCCGGCCTCGGAGCGCGCCGCCGGCGCGCCCGCGGTGCACGTCCTCCGTGACGGAGAGCTCGGCGCTCGCTGCGCGGAGCTCCTGACCGGCGCGGGGGCGCGGGTCACGACGTCGGCGCTGGGCACGGGCGCGCCGGAGGCGCTGCCCGACGCGGTGATCGTCCTCGCGACCGATCGCCCCCGGCCCGCTGCGGCGCTCGCGCTCGACGCGGCGGCGTTCGCGGCGCGCGTCGCCTGGACGTCGGGCACGCTGCTCGCGCACGAGCTCCGCATCGGGCCGTCCATCGTCCCCGGTCGCACGCCGTGCTTCGCCTGCTTCTCGCGGCGCGTGCGCTCGGTCGCGCTGGACCTCGAGGCGCACGACGCCCTCGAGGCGCTCGGGGCCTCGGGCGACCTTGGCCCCTGGTTCCAGGGCGAGCTCGCGGCCGTCACCGAGCAGGCCGCGGCGCTGCTCGCGGCGGAGGCGCTCGCGCTCTCCAAGGAGCGCGGCGCGCCCGAGCCGCCCCGCGCCGGAGCCGCGCGCATGGGGCGCTTCTGGGAGTGCGACGTCACGTCGGGCGCGCTCCGCGCGCGGCGCTTCGCCCGCGTCGGGCTGTGCGGGCGGTGCGCCGCCGGCGAGCACGCGGCGGGGCGCGGGGCGTCGCTCGCGGGGTACTTCGCCGAGCACCCGCTCGCGATCGCCGGATCGTCCGGCGTGGGAGGTGACCGATGAGCCCGTCCGATGATGCCTACGAGGCCCGCGATCTCAGCCGCTTCGCCGAGCTTTACTGGGAGCTCCGCTGCCCGGAGCGCCCGCGCTTCGTCGAGGATCTCCTCCGCGTGACGCTCCCGGGCGGAGAGCTCCACGTCCTCGGCGGCGAGGCGCAGATCATCCAGGGAGCGTCGCTCCCGTGGGTGATGGAGAACCTCGTGCCGCTGCTCGACGGGACGCGCACCGTCGGCGACGTCGAGGCCGCGTTTCCGGGCGTCGTCGCCTCCGACCTGCGGGACGCGATCCACCTGATGCACATGCACGGCATGCTCGAGGAGGGCGAGGGCGCCGCGGCCGACGAGGCCGAGGAGCCGCGCCGGGCGCAGCGCGCGTTCTTCAGCAGGTATCTCCGCCGGACCGGGCGCAACCGCAGCCGGGGGGAAGCGCAGCGGGCGCTCGAAGGCGCGCGCGTGCGCGCGATGGGGGACGGCGACGCGAAGCTCGCGGGGATGCTCGTGACGATGCTCCGCGAGGCGGGCGTCGCCGACGTCCGCCTCGCCGCGAGCGCCGGGGAGCTCGCGCAGGGCGAGGTCGATCTGGCGGTGGTGATCGGCGACCAGGAGGCGCTCGAGGCGGCGGCGCGCGCGTGCATCGCGGCGCGCGTCCCGATGCTCGCGGCGAACCCCGGCACGTGGACGATCGGGCCGCTCACGATCCCCGGGGCGTCCGCGTGCCCGGCGTGCGTCCGGCTCCAGATCGGCGCCGCCGCGGCGGATCCGGCGCTCGACGACGGCGCTCTTCGCGCGCTCTGGGGGCGCGCGCTCGTGAGCCGGGTCGCGCAGCACGTGATCTTCCACGCGAGCGGCCTGCTCGCGGTGGCCCCGCTGGAGCACGTCGAGGTGTGGCGGCCCGGCGCCGGCGAGACGGCGCTCCACCCCTTCATGACCAGGCTGCCCAGCTGCCCGCTCTGCGGCGGCGACGCGCCGCCGCGGACGGCGACGCTCTCGTCCGGCCACGCGGAGAGCCTCGCGCGGATGTTCCACAACACGACGGTCGTCCAGCCGTGGCACATCGGCCAGCACGCGGGGATGCAGGCGCACATCAGCCCGGAGGTGCGGAAGCTGCAGAGCACGCCGGCCGCGCCGTCGCCGCGGCGGCCTCCGGAGGGCGCCGGCGCGACGAACGCCGCGCAGGTCGCCGCGCCGCTCGGCGGGGCGTTCTGCGCGCCGGTGGGGGCCGCGCTGTCGCGCCGGCGCGACGCGACGGGGACGCTCGACGCGGGCGCGCTCGGCGCGCTGCTCGAGCTGAGCTTCGGCGGGCGCATCGAGCGCCGCGCCGAGGGCGAGGCGCACGTGCGTCGCACCACCGCGTCGGCCGGGAACCTCGGCTCGGCGGAGGCGTACGTCGCCGCGGCGCGGGTCCCCGGGATCGCGGCCGGCGTCCACCGGTTCGAGCTCGCCGCGCGAGCGCTCACGCCGCTCCGCGCCGGCGTGGCCGCGGGCGCCCTCGCGCGGGCCGTGCTCGCGGGCGGGAGCGCCGAGCACGCCGCGGCCGTGGAGTCCGCGGGCGCCGTGATCGTCGTCGTCGGCTCGGTCGCGCGGGCGTGCTCCAAGTACTACGCGCGCGGGTACACCTACGCGCTGCTCGACGCCGGGTTGATGGCCCACCGCGTGGAGCTCCTCGCCCAGGAGCTCGGCCTCGCGGCGACGACGGTCTGGACGTTCGATGACGAGGTCGTCGCGCGCGTGGTCGGCGTCGATGGCATCGATCTCGCACCGCATCTCCTCATCGCGCTCACGGGCGCAGCCACGGAGGCCCGCGATGTCTCTCGCTGATCACAGGATCTCGTCCACGCTCGCCGCGGCGACCCAGCCCCTGCGGGGGGTCGCCGAGCTCGTCGTCGCGAGCCGCTACCCCGAGGCGCGGCCGTCGCCGGAGCCGGCGCTCCCCGCGCCGTCGCCGCTGCCCGGGGACGCGGAGCGCGCCCTCTCGCTGCCCGCGCCGCGCGCGCTCGAGCCGGTCCAGCGCTCGCTCGCGTCGGTCATCGCCGCGCGGCGGAGCGGAAGGCTTTCGGCGGGAGCCCTCGACGCGGCGACGCTCGGGACGCTGCTCGCGGCCGCCGCGGCGCGGCCGGCAGGGCTCGCGGACGCGACGCTCGATCCGCTGCTGTTTCCGGTCGTCTTCGACGTCGACGGTGTCCCGCCCGGCGCGCACCGGTACGACCGCGGCGACCACCGCCTCGCGCCGATCGGCCCGGCGCCGCGCGCGCGGATGGCCGAGACCGCGATCCTGCAGCGCGAGCACGCCATGGGCGCGGCGGTGCTCTTCCTGGTGGTCCCGATCGGGCGGTGGCTCGTGGCGTTCGGCGATCGCGGCTACCGGGGCGCGGCGTTCGCGGCGGGGTGGCTCACCGACCGCCTTTACCTCGTCGCGGAGACGCTCGGCCTCACCTACACGGCGACCGGCGGCTTCGCCCCCGCGGTCGTCGACGAGGTCCTCGGGCTCGACGGCCGCGATCATACGGCGTTCTTCGCGTTCGCCGTCGGAGGGCACCGCCAGCCGACCTCCCGAGAGGCGCCTCGCGGAGGGCAGCCGCGATGAGCCGCGGGCTCCAGATCGCGCCGTGGGGCGCGCTGCGCGTCGCGGGGATGCCGGCCGACGCGCTCGCCGGGCTCCGCCTCCGCGAGAGCCCCGCGGTCGAGCGCGAGCTCGCCGTGGCCGAGCTCGAGCTCGCGGCCGCGCGGGCGGACGCGGCGGCGCGCATGTTCGACGTCGTGCGCGGCTGCGAGGACGAGGCGCTGCGCCGCGCGGCGCTCGAGGTGAAGCGGCGGCTGTTCAACGGGAAGGCCGTGGCGGCCGGCGCGCTCGAGGGCGCGAGGACAGCGCCGCCGGAAGGGGCGCGCGCCGCGCTCGCGCTCGTCGACGCGCGCGCGGCCCGGTGCGCCGCGCTGGAGGAGCGCTACGAGGCGACGTTCGCCGCGGAGTGGATCGCCGCGTCGGAGCGCTTCCGGAAGACGCTCGGGAGCTCGCGCCTGCTCGGCGGGATCCTGCTCTCGAGCGCCGACCATTATACCACGGCGCAGAAGCTCGCGGAGATCCCGAGCGGCGCGCCGCTCACCTCGGCGCAGCAGATCCGCGAGGCCACGATCGCGCGTTACGTCTTCCGCGCGACGGCGCGGACGACGCCGTTCGCGGGGTTCGCTGGCGTCGCGCTGCTCGACCTCTCCGCGTTGCCCCCAGGCGTCTGCGACGTGGCGCGCGCGCCGCGCACGCCGCGCACGCCCGAGGAGGCGCGGTGGCGCAGCCTCCCGCAGCTCGCGCTCGCGCACGCCGGGGAGCTCGTCGCGCGCGCGATGTCTTCTCAGCCGTCGGCTCACGCCCACGCACGCGCGCGCCTGCCGCTCCGGATGAACCCGCTCCGGCGCTTCGCGGCGGGCGCCGCGCCGTCGGTCGTGTTCTCGCGCGCCGGGTCGGGCGAGCTGATGTCGCTCGGGTGGACCCCCGCCGTCGCCCGCCTCGTCGAGGGCGCCGAGGGGCGCACGCTCGAGGACGCCGCCCGGGCGCTCGCGTCGGACGACGCCGACGAGCGAGCGTGCCGCGACGTCCTCGAGCAGCTCGTCGAGGCGGGCATGCTCGAGCCGGCGAGCGTCCCGATGGGGCCGACCCCTGCGGCGCTGCGCGCCGCGGCGGACGCCCTGGGCGAGATCGGGTGCGCGGGCGCGCCGGACGAGCTCCGCTCGGTCGCGCGGCGCCTCGAGGACTACGCGACCGCCGGCGTCGAGGCGCGCGCGCGCCTCGCCGCCGAGCTCGGCCGCGGCCCTGGGCGCTCGTCCATGCTCGAGGATGTCATGATGGATGGCGCCTTCGGCGCGGAGCTCCCTGCCCCACGCGGGGCGCTCGCCGAGGCGCTCGAGCCGGTCGTGCGCCTCGTGCGCGCGAGCGCCTGCGGGGCCGCGCACCGCCGGCTCTGCGCGGCGTTCGTCGAGCGGTTCGGCCGTGACGGCGTGTGCGACGACGTCGGCGGCTTCGTGACCGAGATCCTCGAGGACCCGCGGCGCGTCGCTGTCATCCGCGGCGCGTCCGAGCCGATCCGCTGGATCGACGCGGAGCTCGGCCGCGTCGCCGCCGCGGCGACGGGCGACGTCGTGCGCCTCGATCCAGGCCTCTTCGAGGGGCTCGCCGCCCCGGACGCGCCGTCGTCGATGGCGCTCTTCCTCCAGATCGCGCCTCCCTGCCCGCGAGACGGCGGAGAGCCGCGCGTCGTGCTCAACGGCGCGCAGGCCGGGCGCGCGAAGTACCTGTCGCGCTACCTCGCGGACGCCGAGGGCGCGCCCCCGAGGCCCTCGAGGCGATCCGCCGCCGCCTGGCGCAGGAGGACGGTCCGCTCCCCGTCGAGCTTTCGCCCACGCTCGGCCTCAACTTCCAGGTGCACCCGCGCCTCACGGAGTGGGCGCTCGAGCTCCCGTGGGAGCCGAGCGCGCCCGGCGACAAGGTCCTGCCGCTCCGCGATCTCTCCCTCCGCTTCGACGCGGCGACGGTCGAGCTCCGGCTCCGATCGCGGCGCCTCGGCCGCGAGATCGAGCCGATCCACCTCGGCTTCCTGCGGGACGCCGCGCTCCCCGATCCGCACTTCCTGCTCCGCGCGCTCTCGCCGCGGCTCCGCGACGACACGGTGGCGGAGCGGGCGGATCTCTACAACGTGCTCGATCGCCTCGATCTGGCCCGTGGCGTCGCGCTGGCCCCGCGGCGCCCGCGCCTCACGGTCGGTCGCGTCGTGGTGGAGCGCGCGCGGTGGGCGATCCCGGTGAGCGCGATCCCGCGCAAGGAGCCGAAGCAGCCGTACGCGTCGTACTTCCGCGCGATCGCGCGCCTGCGGCGCGAGCTCGATCTCCCGAGCCGGGGGTTCGCCCGGTACGTCGGGCGGGAGGTGGCCGGCTACGGCTTCACCGAGACGAACATGTACGTCGACTGGGAGAGCCCGTTCACGCTGATCGGGCTGGCTCGCCTGCTCGGCGGTCCCGGCGACGTGAGGAGCGGGTACCTCGTCTTCACCGAGCTCCTGCCGGAGCCCGAGACGTCGTGGCTGCGCCTCGACGGGAGGCCGCACGCGGCGGAGCTGCTTGTCGAGATCGACGGCGAGAGGAGCGCGCGATGAGCTGGATCTACCGGAAGCTGTTCCACGATCGGGGCCTCGAGGGCGAGGGGACGGACGCGCTCCTCCTCGGGCTGATCGATCCGCTCGTGTCCGAGCTCGAGCAGCGCGGCGCGATCGATCGCTTCTTCTTCCTCCGGTACGCCGAGGGAGGCGACCACCTGCGGCTGCGCGTGCGCGTGGCGCCCGGGCACGACCCCGTCGACGTGGCGGCGCGCGTGGACGCCGCGGCGGCGTGCTGCACCGCCGTGTCGCGCACGGAGGCCGCCGCGTACGAGCCGGAGCTGGAGAAGCACGGAGGGCCCGCGGGGATGGAGATCGCGGAGCGGCAGTTCTTCGCGTCGAGCAGGTTCGCGCTCGGCTGCATCCGGAAGACGGCGGGGCGACCGCGGGCGCGCGCCCTCGTCGCGGCGTGCGCGCTCGACGCGCTGCTCGCGCGCGCGGGCGTCGCGGGCGACGCGCGGCGGTCGTTCCTCGCGGGGTACGCGCGGCACTGGCGCACGTTCGCCCGCGCGATCTCGGGCATGGAGCTCGTCTGCGCAGCGCCGGACGACGAGTCGGTGGCGCTGGTGCGCGCGCTCGTGCGGGGAGAGGGGCTCGCCGCGCTCGGCGAGCTCGTCGACGGCGAGCGCGCGCTCCTCGCCGCGTTCGACGCCGATCTGCCCGAGCTCGCCGAGGCGTCGCGGCGCGGAGCGCTCGGCGTGCCGCTGGCGACGGTCGCGCTCAACCTCGCTCACACGTTCCATAACCGCCTCGGGCTCACGCTCGCCTTCGAGGTGTGGGTGGCCGACGCGCTCGCCGAGGCAGGCGCCCCGCACGAGCCGCCGCGGGCTCGCCCGCCGGGCGTCTCGCCGGGCGAGGCGTGGCAGCGCCTCGCCCGCGCGGCCGAGCAGCGCCGGCCCGTCACCGCGCTCCTCGACCCCTGCGAAGGCGCCGCGCTCGACGCGCTCCGCGACGCGGCCCGCCGCGACGGCCTCCGGTTCATCGCGCCCGCCGCGCCCGCCGGCGGGATGTCCGCGCCCTTCGCGCTGCTGCGCGCCCTCGCGGACGCCCACCCGGCGGGCGGCGCGCTCCTCGCTGCCCTCGGCCGCATCGAGGCCGCGCACGACGCGCCGGAGTGCCCGCTGCCGCCCGACCCGGCTTCCGTGGCCGAGGCGCTCCGGGTCTTCCTCGCGGAGCACACGCTCGAGCCCACGGTGCTCGTCCTCCGCGACGTCGACGGCGCCGACGCCGACACGCAGCACGCCGTCGGGTTCCTCGCGCGCGCCCTGGAGACGGAGCCGCTCGCCCTCGTCATCGCCGCGAGCGGGCGCCCGAGCCCCGGGTGGGCCGCGATCGTGGCCGAGATCGAGGAGGGGCCGGGGCTCCTCCGCGTCGCGACCGCGACCGCGCCCGGAGCCGAAGCGGCCGCCCCCGCGGCGACGCCGGGGCCCGCGACGGTCGCGCGGGGCGAAGCGTTCTGCCGCGCCGGCGCGCTGCACGAGGCCGCCGCGATCCTCGGCGACGCCCTGGCGTCGCCCGGCCTCTCGCCCGCGGCGCGGGCCGACGCGCTCGTGGCGCTCGCGAGGACGATGCTCCGCATGTCGCGCCCCGCCCTCGCGCGGCAGGCGGCGGAGGCGGCGCTCCGCCTCGGCCTCCCGGAGCGCCGCCGCGCGCTCGCGCGGCGCGTCCTCCTCGCCGCGCTCCACAACCTGGGCGAGACCGCCGCGCTCGACGCGCTCCGGGACGAGGTCGCTCCGCAGCGCTTTGCGCCCGGCGCGTCCGCCGCGGAGCGCTGCTGGGCGGAGCTCGACGCCGCGCTCGCGTGCGCCACCGACGAGCGCCGCGCCGAGCACGAGGCGCGGCTCGACGCCCTGCTCGCCGCGCCGCGCGGCGACGCACCGCCGCAGTGCCTCGCCGCCGCGCACGCGTGGCGCGGCGCCGCGCACGCGGCCAGCGGCGAGCACGAGCGCGGCCTCGCGCACCAGCGGCGGGCGCTCGCCTTCGCCGAGGAGCTCGCCGATTTCCGCCGCGCCCTCATGGTGCGCGTGCGCCTCGCGAGCAGCGTCGCGGCCGCGGGCGAGCTCGCCGAAGCGGCGGCGCTCTTCGAGATCGCGGCCTGCCACGCGGCGTGGATCGGCCTCTTCGACCTCGCCTCGCTCGCCGCGCAGAACGCGATCTCGCTCGGCCTCGCGCGCCGCGACGCGGCCCCGGTCCGCGCGTGGCTCGACGGCGCGCGGCCCGCGCGCGCCCGCGTGTGGCGCTCGCCCTACGGCGAGCTCGCCGTGCTCCACGTGCGCGCCGAGTCGTCCCTCGCGCGGGGGGAGGCCGGCGCGGCGGGGGCGCACCTCGATCGGCTGCGCGCGCGCCTCGCCGCGCTCGGGGGCGCCGCTCCGCGGAGCGCGCCCCTGCTCGCGCTCGCCGCGGCGCACCTCGAGGCCGACGTCGCCGCCGCCGCGGGGGACGACGCCGGCAGGGCGGCCGCGCTCGCGCGCGCCGCGGAGCTCACCCCGGGCGTGCCGCCGGAGGAGCGGCGGCTCGTCACGGCCATCGCCCGCGCGCGGCGCGACGCCTGCCGCGGCGACGGCCGCCGCGACAGGCCGGTGGTCCTCGGTTTGCAAAGCACCTGAACGAACTCGAGCCGCGCCCGCCATGGGCGCAGAGCGAAGGAGAAGCATCGTGGAGACTCAGACCAAGCTTCCGCCCATGCCGGGGCTCTCGGGCCCCGAGAAGAAGCGCTTCATGAACGGCACCCACCGCGCGGCCTCGCCCGAGGAGACCTTGGATCGGATCAAGGGCTTCATGCTGGCGATGGGGATCACGCGGATCGCCAACGTCACGGGGCTCGACGCGATCGGGATACCGGTCGTCGTCGTCTGCCGCCCCAACTCGCGCTCTCTCTCGGTCAGCCAGGGAAAGGGGCTGACGCTCGCGGCGGCGAAGGTCTCGGGGCTGATGGAGTCGATCGAGGCCTATCACGGCGAGAACATCGTCCGGCCGCTGCTCCTCGGCTCCTCTCGCGAGCTCCGGCGCTCCCACGCGATAGCCGACGTCTCCGCGCTGCCGCGGACCTCGAGCGTGCCGCTCGACGAGGACACCCCGCTCCTGTGGGCCGAGGGCTACGACCTCATGCGCGGCGCCCCCGTGTGGGTCCCCTACGAGCTCGTGCACGTCAACGCCACCGCGACGGGCCGCGTCAACGCGGGTATCTTCTGCTGCTCGACCAACGGGCTCTCGTCGGGGAACGGGCTCCTCGAGGCGGTGAGCTACGGTATCTGCGAGGTGGTCGAGCGCGACGCCACGGCCGTGTGGGGGGCCCTCACCGACGAGGAGCGGGACGCGAGGCGGCTCGATCTCGACAGCATCGATGATCCCGGCTGCCGCGAGGTGCTCGCGAAATTCTCGGCCGCCGGGGTCGCCGTCGGCGCGTGGGAGACCACCTCCGACGTCGGTATCCCCTCGTACGAGTGCCTGATCGCCGAGCGGACGGAGGACGCCGTCCGGGCGCTCCACGGCTCCGGCGGGCAAGGCTGCCATCCGTCGCGCGCCGTCGCGCTGCTGCGCGCCCTCACCGAGGCCGCGCAGACCCGGCTCACGGTCATCTCGGGCGCGCGCGACGACCTCCTCCGGGCCGAGTACGACCGCCACCGGAGCCCCGATCAGGTCCGGCACGTCCGCCGGCTGCTGACGGCGCGCGGAGAGCGCCCGTTCTCCGCGGGGCCGACGTTCGCGGGCGACACGTTCGAGGACGACGTCGCCTGGCAGCTCGAGCGGCTGCGCGCGGTCGGGATCGACAGCGTCGTCGCCTTCGATCTCACGAAGCCGGAGTTCGGCATCCCCGTCGTCAAGATCGTGATTCCCGGGCTCGAGGGGATCCACTCGTTCCCCAACTACATCCCTGGCCGCCGGTTCCGCCGAGCGCTCGAGCGCCGGAGCGCGGCGGGCCTGAAGGAGATCGTATGAGCATCATCGTCTTTGTCGGTCCGACCCTCTCGCTCGAGGCCGCGCGGGCGGAGCTCGACGCCCTCTATCTGCCGCCGGTCTCGCAGGGCGACGTCTACCGGGCATGCGCGAAGCGCCCGAGCGCCATCGCGATCATCGACGGCTACTTCGAGCGGGTCCCGGCGGTCTGGCACAAGGAGATCCTCTTCGCGATGGCGCAGGGCATCCACGTCTTCGGGAGCTCCAGCATGGGGGCGCTGCGCGCCGCCGAGCTCTCCGCCTTCGGCATGGAAGGCGTGGGCGCCATCTTCGAGGCGTACCGCGACGGCCTCATCGAGGATGACGACGAGGTGGCCGTCGTCCACGGCCCCGCGGACAGCGGCTTTCGCGCCGGCTCCGAGGCGATGGTCAATATCCGCAGGACGTTCGACGCCGCGGCGGCCGCGGGCGTGATCACCGCGGCCACGCGCGACGCGCTCACGGCGGTCGCAAAGTCTCTTTACTATCCCGACCGCGTCTATCCCGTGATCCTCGACGCCGCGTCCCGCCACGGCGTCCCGCAAAGCGAGCTCGCGTCGCTGCGCGACTTCCTCCCGAAGGGGCGCGTCCACCAGAAGCGCGACGACGCGATCGCGCTGCTCCGGCACCTCCGTGCGCGCGCCGAGGCGGGCTTCTCGCTGAAGACCGTCACGTACAGGTTCGAGGTCACCGAGTTCTGGTGCCGCGCCGAGCAGGCCGCCGGCGAGATGGTCGCCGCGGAGCGCCCGAGCGCCGGCGACCCGTTGCCGTATGAGACAGTCGCCCTCGACGGCATCCTGGACGAGCTCCGGCTCGACGCGGCGGCTTACGGCCGGGCGAAGCGCGGGGCCATGCTCCGGTACCTCGCGCTGCAGGAGGCCGAGCGGCGCGGCCTCACCGTGGACAACGCCGCGCTGGAGCGGACGTCCGACGCCTTCCGCCGCGAGCGGCGGCTCTACGAGCCGGACGACGTGAAGGCGTGGATGGGTCGGTTCAGCGTCGGCTGGGGCGAGCTGACGCGGCTGCTCCGCGACGAGGCGCTCATCGGCTGGGTCGAGAAGGCGACCGACGAGGTGGCGCAAGGCCACGTCCGCGACCACCTCTCGGTCTCCGGCGAGTACGCGGAGCTGCTCTCTCGGGCCCGCGACAAGCAGCAGCGCCTCGCCGAGCTCGGCCTGTCGAACCCCGCCTTCTCCGACGCGGGGATGGCCGAAGGCGACCTGATCCGATGGTATTTCGAGCGATGCCTGGGCGCGCCCGTGCCGCCCGATCCGGCGAGCGCGCTGCGCTCCGCCGGCTTCGCCGACGCGGACGAGTTCAAGCGCGTTGCGCTGCGCGAGGTGTGTTATCGCCGCGCCGCGCACGGCGACCGGGCCGCGAGCGCCTCGGCCCCGGAGCGCCGATGACGCCCGCGATCTCGCTCCGCGGGGCGACGAAGGTCTTCGCGTCGCGCCGGGCCGTCGACGCCGTGTCGTTCGAGGTGCGGCGCGGCGGCGCCACCGCGCTCCTCGGCCGGAACGGCGCTGGGAAGACGACGACGATGCGCCTCGTGACAGGCATCCTCCTCCCCGACGAGGGCGCGGTCGAGGTGCTCGGGGGCAGGAGCGACAGCGTCGCGATCCGCGATCGCGTCGGGTACCTCCCGGAGGAGCGAGGCCTGTACAAGCAGATGCCGGTCGCCGAGCACCTGGCCTTCCTCGGCGAGCTCAAGGGCGTCCGCCCGCGCCGCGCGCGCGAGAGCGCCGCGCGGCTCCTCCGGTCGCTCGAGCTCGGGCACGTCGCGCGCGCGCGGATCGAGACGCTGTCGAAGGGCAACCAGCAGAAGGTGCAGCTCTGCGGCGCGCTCGTCCACGACCCGGAGATCCTCGTCCTCGACGAGCCGATGTCGGGCCTCGATCCCGTCAACGCCGTGCTCGTGAAGCGGCTCTTCGGGGAGCTCCGCGCCGCCGGAAAGACCCTCTTGCTCTCGACCCACGTCATGCCGCTCGCCGAGAGCCTGGCCGACCACGTGGTCGTCGTCGATCGGGGGCGCGTCGTCCTTTCGGGGCCCGTCGGCGAGGTGAAGGCGTCCTTCGCCGGCAACACAGCGCGGATCGAGTTCGACGGCGACGGGACCTTCCTCCTCGGCGTCGACGGCGTGGTGAGCGCGCGGATCGAGCCGGGCGTGGCGGAGCTCGTGCTGCGCGACGCCGGCGACGCGCAGCGGGCGCTCTCGGCGGCGCTCTCGCGCCTCCAGGTGCGGCGGTTCGAGGTCTCGTCGCCGTCGCTCGGCGAGATCTTCTCTCGCGTCGTCGGCGAGGGCGCCCCGCCGCCGCTCGCCCCCAGGGCGCGCCCGGGCCGGGGCGCGGCGCTGGAGGCGTCGTGAGCCGCATCCTCGTCGTGTTGAAGCGTGAGTACGTCGCCTCGGTGAAGACCGCGTCCTTCGTCCTCACGACGCTCCTCCTGCCGGTCCTCTTCGCGGCGGTGGGCCTGCTCCCTGCGCTCATCGTCGCCGTCGGCGCCGGCGACCGCTCGGTCGTCGTGGTCGACGGGACAGGCCGGCTCCGTGGGGTCGTGGAGGCCGCCTCCGCGGGCCTGGCCGAGGAGGCGTCGGCGCGCTCCTCCGCGAGGTCGCTCGGCGCCGCGATGGGCAGCGCTGTGCTCCCGAGGGCCGCCCGGCTGCGGCTCACCTACGTGGCCCCCGGGGACGCCGCTGCCACGAGCGCGGCCGTCGCGGCGCTGCTCGACGGCGCGAGGGCGGGCGTCGAGACGGGAGGGCGCGGCGTGGACGGCGTGGTGGTGCTCCCGCCCGCGATGCTCGAGGACCCCGGCGCGCGGGGCGCGCTGTACGCGAGGGGCGCCGACCTCGAAGCCGTCGAGCACGCCGCGGCCGTGGTGGCGCGCGGCGTCGCCGTGGCGCGGTGGACGGCGCGCGGCCGCGACGCCGCCGAGATCGAGGGCCTCCTGTCGCCCCCTGCGTTCGATCCGGCGCCTCTCTCCTCGAGCGGCCCCGGGGGCCCCGGCGGAGACCTCGACCTGCTCGTCGCCTTCGGCTTCGGCGGCCTGCTCTTCGTCGCGATCCTCTTGAATGGTCGCGAGATCTTGCGCCGCATCGTGCAGGAGAAGTCGGACAGGATCATGGAGATCCTCCTCTCCTCGGTGACGCCGTTCGAGCTCCTGTCCGGGAGGATCCTCGGCCTCGCCGCCGCCGGCCTCACGCAGATCCTCGTGTGGCTCGGGATGGCGGCTGTCGCGGGCGTCGCGATAGGCGCGCTGGGAGGGCCGCGCCTCATCGACGCCGAGACCCTGCTTCGTCCCATGGTCGCCGTGTACTTCGTCGTGTTCTTTCTGCTGGGATACCTCGTGAACGTGGCTGTCTATGCCGTCGGGGGCGCGGCCGCGAGCTCCGAGAAGGCCGCGCAGCAGCTGATGAGCCCGATCTCGATGGCGCTCTCCGCGCCGCCGTTCTTCCTCGTGATCATCGCCGGTCACCCTGGCTCGACGCTCGCCGTCGTGCTCTCGATGATCCCGATCTACGCCCCGATGGTGATGTTCGTCCGGGTCCTCGTCTCCGACCCGCCGCTCTGGCAGATCCTCGTCGCCATCGGCGGCACCGGCGCGACCGTGCTGCTCTTCGTCTGGGTCGCTGCCAAGATCTTCCGGACAGGCGTCCTCTCCCATGGAGCGACGCCGACCCTCCGCGAGCTCTGGCGCTGGGCCCGCGCCAGGTGACGCCGGCCGACGGCGCGATCGGCCGTCCGGACGCGCGGCGCAGCGCTTTCAAGCCGCCGACAGCGTCTTGCCTGTCTCGAGCAGCGTCTTCAGATCGCTCAGGATGTAGCTCCAGCCACCGCCGGCTTCCTTGATCGCGCCCGAGGTGATGGCGGCTGTCTTGGGCGCGTCGCCGACCTCGTGGGTCACGGTCAGCGACGTGATGCCGTAGGGGCTCACCTCGATCTCCCAGGTAAGTCGCCTGAAGCCTTCCTCCTTCATCTCGGGATCCCAGAGGATGCGCCACGTCTGAACGAGCTTTCGCGGGGGATCGGCCTCGATGACCTCTCCATCGATGATCACGTTGGGGCCGCCGTGCTGGGCCATCTCCGCGTTCGCGAACGCCTGGTATTTGCCGCCGGGGCGCAGATCGTACTCCGCGCGGGCGCAGTAACCGTACCTCTCGATCCACTCGGGCTTCGTGATCGCATCCCAGACGGCCTCGGGCGTCGCCTTGATGTGGACTCGGTAGATGTGGACCGGCTTCTCACTCTTCGTCGTCATTGTTCTTCTCCAGTTGTCTCTTCAGATCAACGAGCGCCGAAATGCGCCCCTCGGTGTACTTGTCGATCCAACGATCGTGGATCTGGCGAATGGGGACCGGGTTCAGGTAGTGAAGCTTCTTCCGGCCCGATCGAACCGTGACGACGAGCCCCGCGGCTTCGAGCACCCGAAGGTGCTTCATCACGCCGAACCGCGACATCTCGAGCTCGGACTCGAGCTCCGTGAGCGTGAGGCCGTCACGCGCGAAGAGCCGGTCGAGGAGGGAGCGCCGGGTGGGATCGGCCAGCGCCTTGAAGACGCGATCGTCGTCCGTCACCTCCTTGATATGTTACCAAATGGTCACCTGTCAAGGTCCGGGATGCCCGGCCGGCGCGGGTCCGGGCGCGGGCCGCTGCAGGTGTTCGGATGTAGGATGCGAGGAGCCGCGACAGCTTGACGCTCGCGCTCGACGACCGAAGGCATGGGCGCGAGGGGATGCGGTGACCCGGCTGACGTCGGCTGTGCAGCCAGAGCGAGAGCGGCCGGTCAGCGGGGCGAGGGGCGACCTCAGAAGCCTTCGCCGTTTTCGAGGATCGACGGGCAGATCGCGCGGACGCCCGCGCACTCCGCAGGAGGCTGCAAGAGGTCGAGGCTGGACCCGCACGAGAGCGCCTTGAGGGTGCCGGCCATGGCGATCAGGCAGGTCTTGGCCTCCGCGACCGTGACGGTGCACCCCTCGAAGTCGTACGTGAAGCACCTGGTCGACGTCAGCGGTTCATTTGCAGAGATGAGGCACGCCCGCCAGATGGCCACGCAGTCCTCTATCTCAGAGGAGTTGAGCAGTCCGACGAGATCGCACTGGTCTGCTTTCGCGAGCTTCATCGGCTGTTCGAGATCGTCGCACACCTGACTGGCCTCTTCGGCCGTCAGCTCGCCGAGCTGCCGGTTCTCGTCGAGGGCGATCGCGGTCTCGCCCCCATCGTCACCGCACGCCACGAGCGCGAGCCCAGCCGCCAGGACCCCGAGAAGCGTCATCCGTCTCATTCGAGCTCTCCTTGACAAGGAAGGTGCGTTCCTGGCCGTTCAGGACCCGCAGGCACCCCGTCGCCTCGACGATACCCGCGCCCCGCGCTCGTCGATGCGCCGGAGCGCCCACGAGCCCGCGCCTCAGGTCGAGGGCGCCTGGGCAGCGCAGAGGAGCGGCGCGCCGGCGAGGCCGTCCACCAGAGGATCGACGAACGCACGCACGCGGCGGGGGATCTGCCTACCGCCGACGTAGACGGTGTGGATCAGCTCCAGGTCTCCGGGGTTATACCGCTCGAGCAGCAGAACAAGCGCGCCGACCTCGATGTCCGCCGCGACGTGGAACAGGCCGGGCTTCCCGGGTCGCTTCGTGGCTCAGGCACGGCGCCTCCCGCTGCGCGCGCGGGCCCGTCGCGCTCGCGGCTCCAGGCCGGGGGAGAGGTCGGCAGCGATATCGAGGTTCTCCACCAGGTTGAGTTCCTGGCGGATCAGCGCGATCCCGATCGACCGGCGAGCGCGGCGCGCTGTCGCGCATGCCCCTGCGCGCCGCGGCGTGTTGCCGAGCCGCGCGGACCGCGCGCTGGAGGATAGGATACTTGGAGCGTGCTCGTCCGCAGGAAGCGGTGGATGGTTGAACCGGAGATTGGCCGCTTCGCGACGCCGATCCGCTCGTCTCGAAGCCGCTTTTCGGCCAGAGCTGAGACGCGTGCAGCTACGTGCTGAACAACCCGCTCGCCCACATGGATTTGCGCGGGCGCCCAGAGACGCCGCCTGGCGACGAGGACCGAACGCGGCTGTCGGTCGCGGGGGTGCAGCCGCGCGCTCCGAGGATGTTTCCCCACGGCGAGCAACGCGGCGCTGTGACTACTTGCCGGTCAGAGAGACGTCCCTCTGCTGCGTGTTTTGGTTGGACTCCCCTAAATTTGGATCGAAGGCGTACGCCGTGGCAGTGACGACCGCCTGACCTCCTTTGAAGAACCCGGTGTCGGGGTCGATGGTGGCGCTCCACGGGATCTCGCTCTCGCAGAAGACATCTGTCCAGAAGAAGCCCACTATCTCGAAGTGCCTGGCCACACGCTGCCGGAGCTCCCCGTAGACCGTCACGACGACGGGGCGCGAGCACGTCACCGTCCCCGACACGACCGCCGTCCCCGCAGCCGGATCGAAGCTGGCCTTCCGATCGATCGCGACCGAGACGTCGAGCGGAGGTGGGGCGAGATCCATCGTGAAGACGAGATTGCCGCCCGGACCGCTCCCGTACGCCCCCACCATGACGTAGTAGGTGGTGCCGGCAGTGGCGTTGAAGACCACGCGTGACAGCAAGCCAACCGCATCGTCATTGCACGCGAGCTGGGTCAGGTTCCCCGGGCTGCCTGTGTACACCGAGACAGTCGTGTCGTATTCACTCCCGAACGTATTGGCTTCTACGAAGACATCGACGTCCGTACTCGGCGTGAAGGAGTACCATACCGTCGGCCCGTTTCCGGCGCAGTTGGGGTCGTCGAGCGCCGTGGTCGCATCGACGGTGCTGATGGTGTCGGTGAAAGGGAGCTGTGGAACCACGGTGGCAGATGTGATGGCATCGTTCGCGGGCTGCGCGTGGGCTGCTCGGGTCGGAAAGAGCAGGAGTGTCGCGAACGCCAGCGCCGCATACACGACGCCGAGCCAGGGCCGGCCAGCCGCGCATGCCCCGCTTCCTGCGCGTCGGCTCCGGCGCCGCTTCGCTGAGACGCCAGCCAGACAGGTGACAATGAAATATGTTGGAGACGCCGTGTCTCTCGGCGCCGCCCCGCTTTTGATTTCCATGATACCCCCCCTTGTGCCTGAGCTTTGTGAGATAGACCTTTATTCATGCTTGTCAAGCATTCGGATAGGAGCCTGCATTGACCGGGACACGCGGGCACGCAATGGCTTCATCGGCGGCGCGGGGCTGTCCCCGGCCGACCTTGTCGCGCCGAGCGCGAGCTTCGACGTCGTGGCGCCCGAGATCGACCGGTGAGCGTGGCGAGCGGCGACCTCAGAAGCCCACGGCATCCTGGAGGAGCCACGGGCACGTCTCGCTGACGGCCGCGCACTCCTCAGGAGACTGCAAGAGGTCGAGGTCGGACCCGCACGAGAGCGCCTTCATGGCTTCGGTCACGGCGATCATGCAGGCCTTGACCTCCGCGACCGTGGCGGTGCACCACTTGAACTCGGACGTGTTGCACATGCTCGACGTCAGCGGCTCACCTGGAGTGGTGAGGCACTTCCGCCAGGTGACCACGCAGTCCCCTTTCTCAGAGGAGATGAGCAGTCCGAGGAGGTCGCACTGGTCCACTTTCGAGAGCTTCATCGGCTGTTCGAGATCGTCGCACACCTGGCTGGCCTCTTGGCTCGTCAGCTCGCCGAGCTGCTGGTTCTCGTCGAGGGCGATCGCGGTCTCGCCCCCATCGTCACCGCACGCCACGAGCGCGAGCCCAGCCGCCAGGACCTCGAGAAGCGTCATCCGTCTCATTCGAGCTCTCCTTGACAAGGAAGGTGCGTTCCTGGCCGTTCAGGACCCGCAGGCACCCCGTTCGCCTGACGATACCCGCGCTCCGCGCTCTCGGGCAGCGTCCCATCCGGATCGCCACGTCGGCCTTGCGTGCCACGGGGTCGACCATCTCGTCGGTGAAGATCAGATCGGCGGACAGCGCGGGATGGCGCTCGAGGCAGATCGCGTGCAGCTTGTGGAGGCGCTCGGCCCACCGCATGTCATGGCCTGGGCGGGGAGGAGGCGTAACGGGCGCGATTCTGGACAGGGAGCTTCACCGCGATGGCGATGAGGCCAAGAGCCCCGGGCTGTTCCTGGCCGACCTCGTGGCGCTCATCGCGCGCTTCGACGTCGTGGCGCCCGAGATCGACCGGTGAGCGGGGCGAGGGGCTACCTCAGGAGCCCTCGCCCTCGGCTCCGGAGAGCTCCGGGCACTTCTCGCTGACGGCCGCGCACGCCGCTGGCTGCTGTGCGAGGTCCTCGAGGGACGACTCACACGTGATCGCCTTGAGGAGGTTGGTCGTGGCGGTTATGCAGCCCTTGAGCTCTGCGACCGTGGCGGTACACCCCGCGAACCCGGACGTGTCGCACGAACCGGTCGGCTCGGGCTCCGCCGGAGAGCTGATGCACTCCGCCTTGGCGGCCTCGCAGTCCTCTCCCGCGAAGGTGGCGGACAGCCCTTCAAGGTCGCACATGTCCTCCTTCGAGATCTCGAATGATCCGGCGATATCGTCGCACACCGCCTGGGACTCCGCGGCCGTCAGCTCGCCGAGCTGCTTGCTGTCGAGGTCACCACCGCTCTGGCCCCCGTCACCCCCGTCGTCGTCGCCGCCGCAAGCTGCGAGCGCGAGGCCAGCCATCACCAATCCAAGAAGCTTCATCCGTGTCATCGAGCGCTCCCTCATCGAGAATGTTCACCTGAGTGTCCGCGCGGCGCTCGAGGACGGCTCCGCCGAAGGAAGCGAGCGGGCTGTATCGTCGACCGGGCAGGCGCGCGGGCCGAGCCTACTACGACCACGGTTCAATCTTTCTTCCTGCTGGAGAGAAAATAGAAAGCGGCCTCGGCGCGAGCCTCGCCGCGCGCTGTCGAGGCGCTCTCCGGCCGGGTGTCTCGGCGCACGTCAGGGTGCGCGCCGACGTCCCCGCGTGCGTGAGGGGGCGCCCGGGGGCGCCGCCGGCTTCCCGCTGCGGCCGGCGTCCCACTGCGCGACAACGCGCTTCGGCGCCACGCGACGCCAGGCGCCCACGAGCAGCTCTTCCAGGAGCGTCCGATCGACGCGGCGGAGCTCCACCCGGGTCCAGCCCTGGTGTCCCCACGGCGTCACGGAGAAGACGTCGGGCTGCGCCTGCACCAGGCTGTCCTGCTCCTCGAGGGACAGCTTCAGGACCGCGTGCTCCTCCGCCACCCAGTGGGTCGCGAAGATCTTCCCTCGCACGCGGAACGATGGTTTGCCGAAGTGGTCCTGCTCCTCGGCCTCGGGAAGCGACAGCGCGAGCCTCTGGAACTCTTCGGAACGGAGCGCAGGAGGAACATGCGCGAGAGGCAGAGGCGTGGAAGGCGTGGGAGACCGGCTCGACATGGTGTTCGCTCTCCTTCGAAGCCTATCCTGGAGAAGGCGACGCCGGCGTGTAGATGGCCTCGGAGATCCGCAGGAATCTGGCCACGAGGATCCGCGAAATCGTGACCCTCACGTCCGCAGAAAAGTGACCGTGGCGCCCGCGGAAATCTGACCCCCGGGCGCCGCGGAAATCGCACCCGGCGTCGCCCGGGTCAGCGCCTCTTCGCTGCCGCCGGGGCAGGCGGCGCGGCGGCGTCCGCCGTCGGCTTGGAGCGCGCCTCGCTCATGGCCAACGACTCCTTCTGCCGCCACGAGTCAGCATCGATGTCGAGGATGTGGCAGTGCTGGACGAAGCGGTCGATCAGCGCCGAGACGCACGCCGCGCCCGGAAAGACCGTGCTCCACTGCTTGAATGGCAGGTTCGTCGTCAGCACGAGCGATCGGCTCTCGTGCCTGCGGCTGATGAGGTTGTAGAGCAGATCGGCGGACTGACGGCTGCACGGCAGGTAGCCGATTTCGTCCAGGATCAGCAGCGACGGGGCAGTGTACTTTCGCAGCCGTCGCTCGAGGGCCGGCAGCGACTCCTGCTTGAGCAGATCCGCGAGCGCGGCCGACAGCGTCGTAAAGCGCACGGTGTAGCCGCGCTGGAGGGCGACCATGCCGAGGTTTTGGGCGAGCATGGTCTTGCCGACGCCGCTCGGACCTCGGAGCAGGACGTTGTGCCCCTTGGCGACGAAGTCGAGGGTCATCAGCTCCTCGACGAGCTCACGCTGGATCGTGCGCGGGTGGTTCCAGTCGAAGCGCTCGAGGGGCTTGAAGGTGCCGAGGGTCGCCGCCTTGGCGCGCGCGGCGAGGTTGCGCTCGGCGCGCTCGCGGCGGGCGATGGCGGCGAGCTCCTCGAACGTCTGCACCGGCGACAAGCGCGCCGTGGTCGCATGCGCGATGAGCGCGAGCAGCGCCTCGCGCGACACGCGTACGCCGAGGGAGTGAATCAGATCTGCGACGTCATCGTTGGGCATCGTAGGACTCCAGGTCGTGGGGAATCACGTCGCGATCGGGGACGTGGGCTCCGAGATCGATGTCGATGGGGACAGGGCCCTCGGCGGCGCGGCGACGCTCCTCGCAGAGCACGGCGAGGGCACCGGGATCGTGGGTGCCGCGGGCGATGGCCTCGCGCGCCGCAGCGCCGAGGATCTCGACGCCGTACAGGTCCAGAAGGCGCAGGGCCTTGGCGGTCATGAAGCCGACGTTGCGACCGGCCTCCACCCAGCGCTCTTGCAGGATCTCGAAGCCGGGGATCGCGGCACCGAGCCGCTCGCGCCCCTTGGCCTCGCGCGCGGCGCGCTTGTGGTCGAGCAGCTCGGCACGGTGCTCGGGCGCCTCGATGACCTGGCGTCGTCCCCAGCAGCGCACGTGCCGCGCAACCTCGGTGCCGCCGTCCAACAGCTGCACGGTCGTGTCACTGGCCACGAGCGTCAGCGTCTTGCCGTGGTGGAGCGACGGCGCCGAGTAGCGGTTTCCGTCGAAGTGGACGAAGGCGGTCTTGTCGACGGGCACGGGCTGGACGAGATCCGTCTCCGGCAGCGGGTCGGGCAACGCGAGCAGCCTCGTCCTCTCCTCCGCGAGCACCTGGTCGATGCGCCGCTCAGGCCATCGGGGGTGCGAGCGCACGTTGGCAATCTCGTCGAGGAAGACGAGCAGCTCGGCGTTGCCGCGATCGAGATCACGCATCGTGCGCGCGGCGAAGAAGCGGTCGCGCAGGAAGCGAATCGCCCGCTCGACCTTGCCCTTGTGCTGCGGTTTCCGCACGGCGCAGAGCCGCGGCGCGACGCGGAGCTGACCGGCGACCGCGAGCAGGTCCGGGTGGAAGCGCACGGCGTCGCCGTGGCGCTCGAGGACGACGGTCTTGGGGTTGTCGAACAGCCATTGTCTCGTAGCGCCGCCGAAGTAGCGGCACGCGCGCACGAGCGAGCGGCGGAGCGAGCTCGCGGACAGGTCGAGCACGAGCTCGCCCCAGATCGCGCGCGAGTACGACAGGACCATGACGAAGGCCCAGAGCTGGCGCGTGCCGCCCGCGACGCGCAGCTTGCCGACGTAGGCCCAGTCGATCTGGGCCTGCTCGGCGATGAGCGGCTCGACGCGGAGGAACGCCTCGCTCTTGGGCGCCGGGCGCACGAGCCGGACATGCCGTCGCACCGTGCGCATACTGCCCTCGTAGCCGCGCTCGACCAGCATGTCGTACAGGCGCGTGGCGCGGAGCCGGGGATACTGTGTCAGCGTCTCGATCACGAAGGCCTCGTAGCCGCGCAGCGGCAAAGGCACCTCGCTCACCGCGGCATCCGCGTCGCGAACGACGGGCCGCGAGCGCGCCCCCTTGCCGAGGCCGAGCACGCGCTCGACGGTGTCGTGGTGCAGACCGAGCTGCGTCGCGATGGTGCCGACCTTCCAGTGCTCGGCGAAGTGTAGGCGGCGAACCTCCGCCTCCTTGGCCTGGTCGATCGTCATCGACCGAGGCTCCTGCGAAGGCGATGCTCGCCACGGAAGTTACCGAGTCCCGGCAGGCGTTGCCCGCGGCGGGGCGGGGCGTCCATGAAGAGAGGCTCGACGATGTAGTGCAGCGTCGCGCGCGCGACGCCGAGGCCGTCGCACAAACCCAGCGCGAACAAGATGTCCTCGGACTCCGCAGAAACGACAGCACGGACCCTCTGGTCGTGCCAGAGCGCCATCGATTCGCACAGCATCGGCCCGGCGAACCGATGCGCCGGTGTGGCCACCGACCGCAGCCGGGCCTTCATCACCTCGTCGGGCCCCTGCGTCAGCAGCACCCGCGTCTCCCGCGCTGTCGCGGAGATCGTCATCACGAGTTCGTCCATTCCTTGACTCCCGCGGGCCGGCGGCGGCCACGTCGTCTGTCGACGTCGGCGCGCCGGTCCGCGGGCACACGCTGGCGGATGCGGGCAAGTTGTCGGAACCCGTATCCATCACGCGCCGGCCCCGTCGGACGCGGTAGGCACGCTGGTGATCCCGGTGATCGAGCCGCCCCTCAGCGGAGCGCTGGTGACGCAGCCGAGCCGCGCGCAGAGCCCGCTGGCGAGCCGCGGCGCGGCAGCCGCTGCCGCAGTAGACCTGCCCTCGATCACATCGGCCGCAGACGAAGAACATCTCGGCGCAGCACCCACAGCGGGCGAGCCGGAAGCTGTCTTGCACGAGTCCCCGGGCCAGCGCGCCGGGAAGTTGCCCTTGGCGGCTGGGTCGTGCGAGACAGGCCGAACATCGGTCTGTCGCCGATCCCCGGAAGGCCCTGGTCGCTACCCAGGGCCTTCTTCTTTCCGGCGCGCCGCTTGGGCGTGATCTCTACCGCCGCGCCTCGCAGGGGCGAACTTCCCGGCCGCCCGCGCCCGCCCCCAGGCGTCACGATGTGAGGGGCAGAAATCTGCGGATCGGGGTGGCCATTAACACCGGCGGTCTTGTGAAGATTTTACCCCGCCGCGGGCTCCTGCCAGCGAGACCGAGCCGCGCGGCGGGGCGGGCGCCGCGCTCAGGAGTGTTCGCCCTCGCTCTCGTCTTCCTCGTCCTCTGACTCGAAGAACGCCGGGCACTTCTCTTCGATCGCGGCGCACGCAGCGGGCTTCTGCGCGAGGTCAGTGAGCGTCGATTCGCACGTCAGCGCCTTGATGGTGCCTACCATGGCGTCCAAGCAGGCCCTGACCTCAGCGACCGTGGCGGTGCAGCCGGTGAACTCGGACGCTCCGCACGAGTCGATCTCGCCCGTCTCCTCGGGCTCCTCCGGAGCGCTGATGCATTCCTGCTTGGTGGTCTCGCAGTCCATTCCGAACAACGAGGCGAGCACCCCCTCGGCCTCGCACGCGTCCTCCTTCGAGACCGTCTCGGCCTGCCCGCGGAGGTCGTCGCACAGGCCGTCGGCCTCCTCGGCCGTCAGCGCGTCGAGCTGTTTGCCTTCGATGTCGCTCCCGCTACCGCCATCACCATCACCCTCATCATCGCCGCAAGCCACGAGCGCGAGACCAGCCATCAGAAACCCGAGAAGCTTCATCCGTGTCATGTCGAGATCTCCTTGAACGAACCAGAACGTTCACCTTGAGCACGCCCGCGCGGCCCTCCAGGCGACGCCACAGCGCCTGGAAGCGCTGGGCGCGGGCGCCTTCCGGGCGACTGCGCTGCTCAGACCGGTCTACGTTCGATGAGAAGATTCCTTTCCTCCGCAAACGGCGCGCGCAGCTTTTCCACGCGAGCGCCGCCCTCGCCGCGTACAGGGAGTCCCACGTTCCACCCGGCGCGCCCGACGCCCGAAGCCCGAAGAGCGCTCGCCCGTTACGGGCTCATGCCGGCGACGTCGATCAGCGCTGCGCGCGTCCGGGTCGGGGTCGTCCCGCTGAACTGCTTCACGTCCCGCGCGAGGTGCGCCTGGTCGTAGTAGCCGAACCGCTGGGCGAGCTCCGCCCAGGTCCCCGTGGCGCCCGTCTTGAGGTGCCGCACCAGCCGGTCGAAGCGCACGAGCCGCGCGAGGAGCTTGGGCGGGACGCCGACGTGCTCGCGGAACAGGCTGATCACGTGCTTCTGGCTGTAGCCGAGCTCGCGCGCGAGGGCGCGCATGTCGACAGCGCCCCCGCGCTCCTCGATCCGGCGGAACGCCCACGAGACCACGCCGACCTCGAGCCGCGCCTCGTCCACGCGCTCGCCGAGCGCCCGCTCGATCAGGTCGAAGCGCGCGTCCCAGGTCGGGAGCTCCTCGAGGCGCTCCGCCAGCCGGGCGTGCTTCCTGGGCAGCAGATCGCGCGCCGAGATCACGCGCCCGGTCAGCTCGTCCATGGGCACGCCGAAGAAGAGCCGCGCCCCGATGGGGGTGAGGTTCACCTGGAGCCCGCGCTGGAACCCGTCGTGCTCGGTGATCGTGAAGGTGGCGTCGAGGCCCGCGACGAAGCCGCCGGGGTGCGAGGAATGACGGCGATCGCTCCCCGCGTCGAACACGCGCAGCGGCGGTCCGAACTCGATGATCACGACGACCTGCGGCGCCGGGAGCTCTCGCCGCCGCAGCGGCCCGGGCGTCTCCTCGGTGTAGCCGCTGTAGTCGCGGATGTAGGGGCGGAGGCGCGGCGCCGGGGGTCGCGTCGCGATCTCCCAGCGGCCCTCACCGGAGTTGCCGCGGGAGATCCGCGCGCGAGGCGCCAGCGCTTGCATCGCGGGGGAAGGGTACCCGCGGATGCGCGCGCGAGCCAGCCGCGCGCGGGGCGGCACCCGTCAGCGGATCGTCTTGCAGCACCTCAGCCCGAGGTGGCATCGTGCTCCTCGGCCTCGGGCAGCGACAGCGCGAGTCTCTGGAAGTTTTCGGCGGAGATCATGGCGGTGCGCCTCGGCAACGGGACGGGTCGCCGTCGCGAGGGGGCTCAGGCCCGGACCGTCTCGAATACCCGGAAGATGCTCGGCGTCTCGCGCACGCACGTCACGCCGAGCGCTGCTGCCTCGAGCAGCGCGCGGTAATCGGCCTCCGTGCGCTCGCGTCCCTCCGTGTCCACGAGCATGTTGATGTCGCTGAACGTGAGGGCCCAGTCAAGGGCGGCGTTCCCGTGCTGGGCAGGGGCGGCGGGGCGGGCGCCTCCATCACGAGCAGGGGAGCCGCACCGTCCCTCGCCTCGGTCCCGACGATGCCGGGCGCGACCCCGCGGGGAGCTCCACCAAGGCCTGGTGGAAGAGCCCGACGCCGGGGTATTGCAAAGATTTTTCCTTGCCAGCGCCGCCCGGCCCAGGTTCGCCGCTGGTTGCCGCGCGTTCGCGCTGTCGTCTTCCCTGTCGGCCCCGGGGCGCTTGACGGGGTGGCGCCGGGGCGAGAGAGCCCCCGTCGTTCGCCGGTCACGCATCCCGTTCGTCGGAGGCGGGACCGCGTCAGTCATGGCAACGTCCAGGCCGCCACGCTGACATTCGGCGCGCTGGCTGCGGCGTCCGTCCCCCAGAGAACGCATTCGTTGTTTTGTTGTCGCGCCGCCGCGCTGGCCTGATTAGCATGAGTGCGACGATCCGCGTTCAACGGATATCCCGGAAACACAGCGATGGCACGCACCGCACCCGTACCCAATATCCCCGCAATTCCCGGCATGAACCCGGGCGTCTTCATCGCTGGTGGAGGCGGTGGAGGCGGCGGAGGACGCGGAAAAGGTGGGGGAGGGCGTGGCGGGAAGCGAGGCGCAGGCGGCAAGAATGGCAAGGGAGACGACAGCGGTGGTGGCAAGAACGCAAAAGGATGCAGTCCCGGCGCGAACGGCGGATGTACCAACTGCAGCCGAAGTATCTCCAGAGGAGATCCCGTAGACGTCATTTCGGGAGAGGTCTTCACAAGCCCTGAGACGGACCTCTTCTTGCCGGGGTTCTTCAACCTCGAGATCACCCGCGCATATTCCTCTGCTCAACGCGACGAGGACGTAGGACTGGGATTCGGCTGGAGACACAGCTTGGCCTGGACGCTCGAAGAGACCCGACGCGGACTCGTTCTGCGGTCAGGCGACGGCGGCGTGGAGACCCTTCCGGCGCTGGACGGCACCGGCGAGCAGGCGTCTGTCGGGCCTTGGGGGATTCTACGCACTGAGATGGGCTATGCGGTACGGCCCGGCAACGAGTTCATCCATCACTTCGCCAAGACAGAGCCGACATCCGGCGTATACAGGCTGGTTGCGGTGAGTTATCGAGCCCGTGGCTGGCTGCGTCTGAGCTATGAGGCCGGGCGCCTGGCACGCGTTATGGACTCCGCAGGGCGCACCATCGTCTTCCACAGTACCCAAGAGGGTCGAGTCCGCTCGATCGTCGTGCCAGACCCGAACGGGGACTCGCTCACCTTCGCCCGCTTCGAGTACAATGCTCATGGCGACCTGATCGAGGCCATCGACGCCGATGATTACTCGACCCGCTACGGGTACGACGAACATCATCGCCTACAGCGCCTCGAATATCCGAGCGGGATCGTCTTTCACTTCGTCTACGACGACGAGGGTAGCTGCATCGAGACCTGGGGAAACTATCCGGGACATGCCGATGCCGCGCTGGCTTCCGAAGCGCCGTCTGTCCTACGTGACGGGCACCCGGCGAAAGGCGTCTATCATTGCCGGTTTACATATGATGGCGACTACACCGAGGTCGTCGACTCTGTGCGGCTGCAGCGCTTCTTTCGTGGGCCTGCCGATGAAATCGGCAAAGCCGTGAGCGCTCGAGGCGGAGTTACGGCGCGTACCTTCGACGAGCGAGAACGCATGACGTCGCTCACCGATCCGACAGGGGCGACGTGGACTTGGAAATACGATGAGATGGATGGGATTGCTATGGAAACGAATCCCGACGCCCAGGTCCTCCACGTCCGGCGCGACACGCTAGGCCGAGAGCTCGAGATCGTCGACCCCGCCGGCGGCAGCACGACGATTCACCGCGACCGCTTCGGCGAAGTCGTCGTCATGCGCGATCAGGCAAATGGGTTGATTCAGTTCAATCATATTGAACGAGGTGTCGCGCGTGAGGTCAT
This sequence comes from Sorangium sp. So ce302, assembly GCF_051530145.1. Taxonomy (GTDB): domain Bacteria; phylum Myxococcota_A; class Polyangia; order Polyangiales; family Polyangiaceae; genus Sorangium; species Sorangium cellulosum_B. The sequence goes on from NZ_CP150326.1 coordinate 13,176,210, forward strand.
CGACGAACGCGGTGGGCGGCATCTGTTCGAGTACGACTATCACGGTAACTGCACCGCTCGTACGTTCCCGAACGGGGCGCGTTACCAGTTCATGTACGACTACTGGGGACGCCTGCTTCGGATCGTGAATCCGCTCGGTCACGAAATACATCTCCGCTACACCCGATCGGGGCGGATGACGCACATCGTGGATCAGCTCGGCCGAACCACAAGTTGTCGCTATGACGGGATGGGCAACCTGGTCTCGACCACCGAGCCGAACGGCAGCACGACGACGTATGAATACGGCGGGTTGAATTGGCTCACGCGCGTCGTGCATCCCGATGGCTCCGAGCTGCGCGCGTTCTACAACCGCGAGGGATGGCTGCTGTACCATTTGAACGAGCGAGGCGAGAAATCCGAGCGCTCGTACCTGGCAGACGGGAACCTCTCCTCGGAGCGCCAGTTTCATGGCGCGAGCGTCCGCTACCAACGCGATCTGCTCGGGCGCGTCACGGGATACGACGAAGGCGACGGTCAGCATGAGCTGAAGCTCAGTCCGGCGGGGCAGATCCTGGAGCACATCGCACACGACAACTCCGCGCGGCGCTTCGAGTATGACGCGCGCGGCGAGCTGATGTTCGCGTCCTCCGCGGAGGTCGAGCTCACGTTCGAGCGTGATGCGGCGGGCCGGATTACCAAGGAATCCATCACCGTGGAAGGAACGACCTACGTCGTTCAGAGCTGGCGCAACGAAGCCGGAGATCGTTTGGCGCTTCGGACGTCGCTCGGCCACGAGTTGCGCGTGAAGCGAGACGCGAACGGACGCGTCGCAGCGCTGGAGGACCGCGACGGTCGCATCCTGTCTATCACGCGAAGCCCGCTCGGCTCCGTTCAGCGCATCGATCTCGCCGGCGGCGGAGCCATCCTCGACGCACGAGACGCCGCCAACCGCCTGCGGCGCCGCCACGTCGAGAGGCTGCGGGACGGTCAACGAAGCGATGAGCCGGAGTGGATCGGGAACGGTCGCGCAGATACGGTCGATTACCGCTACGAGTACACCGCCGTTGACGAGCTCCGTAGCATGTCCACCGCGGCCGGCCTGTCCGACGTGTTCGAGTACGACACCAGAAAGCGACTCGTTTGCAGGCAGCGTGCCGATGGGACGCGGGAAACGTTCCACGTCGATCCGTGCTCTAATTACAACGAAATCGGCGCCCGCGGTCTCGAGCGCAGCTACGCGCAGGGCAACGTCCTCACGACGCGCGGGAACACCCAGTACACCTACGACGCGCGGGGCTACCTCATCAAGAAGACCGTGCGAAGCCCGGCGTCGCCGACGCTGGAGACATGGCGCTACATCTGGAACGCATATGGTCTTCTGGAGAGCGTCGATGGTCCCGACGGACTGCGTGTGGAGTTCCTGTACGACGCGTTCGCGCGTCGCGTCGCCAAGCGCACGCTACGATATGGGCGCGTCACTGCCCGATATCACTATGTCTGGGACCTCATGTCATTGATTCACGAGGTGAAGATCAGTGATTCCGGGGTGCCGGAGTCTGTGCGCACATACCTGTTCGAGGACTCCGATGACCCGATGCCGCTCGGGCACCGCGACACCGTAGGCGGCGCGTGGGTCTACTATGTAGAGGACGTCATCGGCGCGCCGACGGATCTGATCGATGCGACCGGTCAGCTGCTGGGGCGGCTCGAGCGCTCAGTCTTCGGGAAGTCGCAACCTGCTCCCGGCTCTAAGGAGACGACGCAATTTCGTTATCCCGGCCAGTACGATGATGCCGAGACCGGTCTTCACTACAATCGCTATCGCTACTACGACCCTGAGATTGGCAGGTACATCAGCCCTGACCCCATCGGCTACTTCGGTGGGCTCAACCTGTTCGCCTACGGCCCCAATCCGATCGGCTGGCCTGACCCTCTGGGGCTGGTCATCGCCCAGCTGACGGGTGCGCCGGCGGCGTTCCAGAACTTCACGGGCAACCCGGGCGGATTCCCGTCCGGCGGCGTGACATCGCCAGGGCTGAACGCTCCCCCCGCAGGCCTCAATCCGCGCAACAACGGATGTGGCGAGCAGAAGTTCGCCCAGGAATTGCTTGCGTTCGGAAAGACGCAGCAAGCGCGGGAGCTACCGCGCCGGCAGCGCAAGTACAAGCTCGAAGGCAAGTTCCCGCCGTGCCCCACCTGTCATGCGGCGCTGATGCGTGCGGCGGCCGACGCGAACTCGACGGTGGAGTACATGTGGGAGCAGCCGGAGGGTGTGCAGAACAAGGTCACCTACAAGGGCAACAAGAACGGCTCGTGCAAGGTCAAGGGGAAGGGGATGGCGGGCAAGGAGGTCGCTACAGGATACGACCATAACTTGGGTGCTGCTGCCAACCCGAAGGCCGCGACGACACAGGGATATTATGGTGTCGCATTCAGCAGTAAGTCAGATGCCACCTATGAAAAGCTGCGTCAGCAACAGAAGAACGAGAGGAAAAAATGAAGAGGGCTGCGAGAAGCGCATCATCCTCGGGCGGTCCCCTGGATCGGGAGGGCGCCGCGAATGACGCGCTCAAGCGGATCTCCGCCGCCGCGGATCAGGGGAGCAAAACGCTCAATCTTCGCGCGCTGGGCCTAGACGATCTGCCCGAGGAGATCGGGACCGTCACCACGCTAGAGGAGCTCGACCTGTCCCGCAACGCGTTGAGACAGCTAACGCCGTCGCTCGCGGGGCTCGGCCAGCTCGCGAAGCTGGATCTGAGCCGGAATCAGCTGAAGTGGTTCCCCTCGGAGCTGTGCGGCCTGACCAGCCTGCGTAGCTTGAACGCGAGCGACAACGCCATCAAGGACGTTCCGGCCTCGATCTCCGCGCTCATCGCGCTCGAGGAGCTCGATATCGGCTTCAACAAGCTTGAGCGACTGCCGATGGAGCTCTTTGCCCTCCCGAGGCTGCGCAAGCTGGAGCTGAGCGGCAATCAGCTGAAGCTCTTGCCACGGGAAGTGGGGCAGATGAAGGAGCTCGTCGAGCTCTGGGTTGTCGACAACCCCTTTTCGGTTCTGCCCAAAGAGATATGGACTCTACCGAAGCTTTCGTGGCTTCACCTGGATGGTGAGCAGTTCGGGCAGGTCCCGGAAGCCGTGCGCAAGCGAGGAAAGCCGACCCTGCAGGTCGTGTAACCCTTCGCGCGGCGGGCGGTCCCGCACTGCGCCGGCAAGGCGTCGGGCAGATGACGGCACGGACACTCTGCCGCGCGCCGCGGAGATCGACGGCCCCGACGATGCCGGGCGCGACCCCGCGGGTGAGCTCCACCATGGCCTGGTGGAAGATCGCGGCGGCGGCGCGCGGGCGCGAGCCAGCCGCGCGCGCCGGGCGGGGCGCGTCAGCGGATCGTCTTGCAGCACCTCAGCCCGAGGTGGTAGTTCGCGTGCCACGCGTCCTCCATCGGCTCGACGTGCCAGCGCGGGCTGTAGGCGCAGTGATCGGGGTAGGTCTCGCGGCCCTTCGGCCTCGGGGCGTCGTGCTCGCGGGCGACCTCGACGTAGAACCAGGCGCTCCCCTTGAGCTGGCTGTACAGCTTGCCGTCGTCGCGGTCGCGGCGGGTCATGATCTCGGCCACGTTGCCGTGCTGATCGAACACCCCGAACCGCGAGCGGCACGCGGGGAAGGACCCCGCAGGCTCGGTGTCGGTCGCGCAGGTCTGGTAGGCAGAGCGCGCGGTGTCGCCGTCGCACGGCCTGCCGTCGATCTCGCGGTGCGGCGTCTGTGTGTGGCAGGCGGCGAGATCGAGCTCGTCGCCGTAGGCGTACGTCCTCGGCTTGCCGCCCTCTGGATCGCCGCGGCACGCGAGGCTCCACTCGTCCTCGGTGCAGAGGCGCTTGCCCTGCAGGCTGCACACGGTCGCCGCCTGTGTCGGGCTCGCCCAGACCATCGGCAGCTCGCACGGCTTGTTGGGGAACTCGAAGATGTCGATGCAGAACTCGGCCGACGCCGGCTTCCCGCGCCTGTACACGGGCACCATGTTCTCGTGGCCGCCGCAGCGGGCGCGCTGCTCCTCCGTCTGGAGGACGACGCCCCGGAGGCCCTCCAGGCACTGCTCCTTCGAGCGCGTGTGCCGCGCGAGCTCCTTGTTGCCCTGGTTGAGCCGGGCAGGCGAGCCGCCGCCGAAGTTCTTCTCCAGGAAGAGCTCGGGGTTCTTGAACTTCCGCTCTCGCTCCGAGAACTCCTTCAGCGAGAAGAGCCGCACCAGATCCTCGCGCGCCTCGTAGTGGGTCGCCATCGGATCCCCGACCGCCCCGGGCGCGCCGGCGTCGCCGCCGGCCGCGTCGGGCGCGCCGGGCTCGCCAGAGGCCCGAGGGGCCGGCGCCTCCGGGGCGGAGGCCGCCGGGCCTGAAGGTTGCGCGGAGGCGCTGGCCGGAGGCGGCGCGCCGGCGTCGCGGCCGCGATCGGCGTCGCCGCGGGAGCAGGCGGGCGCGCCGGCGGCGAGCGCCGCCAGCACGAGGTGCAAGGGACGGGAGGGAGGAGGCACGTCGAGCTAGAGAGGCACGTGGAGCGAGCGGGGCACGTCGAGCCAGAGAGGCACGTGGAGCGAGCGGGGCACGTCGAGCGAGATCAGAGGGCCGCCTCGATGATCTCGGAGAGGCTCGCCTCGTCGACGACGCCCGTCAGGTAGGCCGCGACCTTCCCCTGCCGGTCGATCACCACGAGGCTCGGCAGCTTGTCCACCCCGTAGTGGGCCGAGGCCTCCTTCGCGTCGTCGATCAGGATGGGATACGAGAGGCCCTTCTTGCGCGCGTACTGGCTGGCCACCTGGGGCGGGTCGTCCACGTTGACGCCGAGCACCACGAGCCCCTTCTTCTCGTAGCGGCGCGCGATCCGGTCGAGGATCGGCGCCTGGACCGCGCAGGGCCCGCACCACGTCGCCCAGAAGTCCAGGATCACCGCCTGGCCCTTCAGCTCGGCGATCTGCATGCGCGCGCCGGGCTCGCCGTTGGCGGCGACCGGCAGCGTCACGTCGGGGGCCTCCGCGCCGACCATGCCCGAGGCCCCCGGCGCAAGGCGCGGCAGGATCACAAGACCAAACAGCGCGCTCAGGGCGATGAGCAACGCGACTGCAGGATAGAGAATCTTGCCGGAATCGGGCTGGGGTTCGGCCATACGGGCCCTGGGCTTCATAGCAAATCTTTGGGCCTACGTCCGAGCGGCTCTGGTACGGTCCGGCGCCTCGACCGGCCGGGCGCTTCGCCGCCTGGCCCGGGGTCGGGGGCGCAGCGCGGCTCGCCGCGCGACGCCGCCGCCGCCGGGAGGGGTCGGGGGCGCAGCGCGGCTCGCCGCGCGATGCCACCGCCGTTCGGGTCACGTCGTCGCCCGCGCGCTGGAGGAACCATGCTCGATCGTCCGAATCTTTCACGAGAGAATCCCGCGGGGCCGCGCGGACGGCGCCCGCCGCCGGGGCCCCTTCCGGCCAAGCGGGCGGCCAAGTGGCCCCCCGATGACAACGATCTGCCCGGCGCCCCGCCGGCGCCCGCGGGCGGCGGCTTCGCGGACGACGGCAACTTCAAGCGCGGGCGGTTCAGCCCCGTGTCGATCGTGGTCGGCCTCCTCGTCGTGCTCGGCGCGGCGGGCGCCATCTGGTTCGGCGTCAAGCAGGACAGCCAGAAGATGACGGTCGACGCCGTCTCCAAGGAGAAGAAAAACATCTTCGTCCTGCCCAAGAAGGACCAGCTGCCCCTGTGGCGCAAGTGGGCCGCCGCGAGCGCCGAGCTGTCGCTCCAGCAGGAGGCCCTCATGCAGCTCGCGTGGGCCGACGACCCCGAGGGCGTCACGCACGCGCAGAACGCGCTCGCGCTCCCGGACCACCGCGTGAAGGGCGTCGCCGCGCAGGTGCTCGCGTACTACGGCTCGCCCAAGGCCGACGGCGCCAAGCACGCGCTGCTCGAGGCGCTCAAGGTCGCGGACGAGAGCGACAGGCCCCAGCTCGTCTGGGCCCTCGTCGAGCTCAAGGAGCCGGCCGCGTTCAAGGACGCGATGGACCAGTACAGGAAGGGGTTCCTCTCGAAGGTCGAGCGGCTCGGCGGCGGCATCGCCTTCGACCCCGAGAAGCTCGCCGGCCTCGTGTCGCTCGAGGAGCTCTCGAAGCTCGCGACCGACGAGAGCTCGTCGGTGCGGCAGCTGGTCGCGACGGTCCTGTCGCGCAACGCCGAGCCCAAATGGACGAGCGCGCTCATCACGCTCGTGAAGGACAAGGACGTCGAGGTCGCGCGCGAGGCCGCGAACGGCCTCGGGAGGATCGGCGACGAGACGGCGCGCGCCCCGCTCCTCGAGGCCCTCGCGAACGCCGACAAGGCCAGCCGCCAGCGCTTCCTCGAGGCGCTGCGCGATGGTATCGGCGGCGAGGGGCTCGTCCTCGCCCTCGACAGCGTGAAGCAGGACCCCGAGGAGACGACCTGGTTCCAGACGAAGCAGATCATGGAGATGCTGCGCGAGCTCGCCGACCCGCGGTCGGCCGACCCGCTCGTGAAGTGGATCGAGGCCAGGAAGCCGCCGCTGCACTGGCAGGGGGAGGCGGGGACGCGGCTCGCCGAGGTCGGCGACATTCGCGCCGCCAAGTTCCTCGGCGAGCGGCTGCTGGCCGACCCGCTCAAGCTCTACAAGCTCGAGAAGTTCTGGGAGGCGGACGAGGGTGGGCACCTGTCGCGCACCGACCTGCCGCGCGTCGTCGGCGCCCGCATGCTCGCCGATCTCGCCACGATCCACGCGGACAAGGCCGCCGAGCTCAAGGCCGCGGCCGAGGCCCCGGTCATCCTGTGGCTCAAGGATCGCCCGCAGCCGCACGCGAACGGCCTGCGCTTCCTCGCCACGGTCCGCTCCGAGAAGATCCTGAAGGACATGCGCGACTGGGCCTTCCCGACGGATCCGCTCCCCAAGGAGGGGCAGCTGCCGCCGTTCCCCACGGCCTTCGAGACCGCGCAGAGCGCGCTCCGGTACATCGGGCGCATGAAGGACGAGCCCTCCTACCCGCGGCTCCTCGAGCAGCTCGGCCGGAAGAAGGACCCGAAGATGGACATCACCCAGGACGGGCTCCAGGGCGCGGGACTCTCGATGCTGGGGATGGCGCTCCGCGCGGTCGCCTACGGCGCGTCGCAGGGGCTCGCCGAGTGGGGTGATCCGCGCGCGGTGGAGAAGCTGACGAAGCTCATCGAGGACGAGCTGTGGCACGAGGAGGCCCGCCAGGCCGCCTGCGAGTCGATCGCCTGGTGCGCCGACGACAAGGCGATGATCGAGGTGGCGAAGAAGGCGAAGGAGTTCGCGAGCAAGAAGGAGCCGCGCAAGCAGCTCATCGGCGCCTGTTACGCGTCGTCGCTCGCGCTCCGGCCGGTGCCCGGCGCGGCCGCCGAGCTCGTCACGCTCCTCACGGCCGACGTCGACCCCGGGGTGCGCATGGCCATCGCGCGCGCCATCGGCATCGGCGGCTTCGACGAGGCGGTGCAGGGGCAGCTGTTCGAGAAGCTCAAGGACGTCGAGGTCCGGAACGCGGCGGCGCTCGCGCTCATCCTCGGCGGCACGAGCGACACCGCGGCGCGGACGGTCGCGATGTACGCCGACTTCGACAAGTCGGCGCTCGACGACCTGAAGGACCACTACTACCGCGCGTTCGGCTACTGGTCGGACGAGGACTTCAAGCGCGGCAACCTCTACCGGTACGTCGCGAACGCCGAGGCGATCACGCGGGTGAAGGTCGCCGACGCGCCGCAGGAGTGGGCGCGGCAGCGGCTCCAGGCCCAGTTCGACAACCTGAAGTACGACAACGGCCCGCACTCGGAGACCCGCGTCGTGCTGCGCTACCGGCTCTTCCAGGAGGCCAAGAGCGGCGACGGCGCGAAGAAGAAGGGCGCGATCGAGACGCTCAAGTTCATGAAGGAGAAGGGCGTGCTCATGGCCCTGCGGCACGAGCAGGGTGAGACGGGCGCGCTCGCGAAGCGCGCGTTCCACGAGCTCATGAACCCGAAGGCCACCGTGGCCGAGGACCTGAGCAAGTTCGCCCCGCCGAAGGCCGGGGGCGCCGACACGCCGTAGCGGCGCGCGGCGCGCATCGGCCCGCGCACGAAGCCGCGGCGCAGGATCCAGGGGCAGGGAGCCCGGGAGCGCTCGAGGAGGAGGTCATCCTCTCCGGAGCTTCCGGGCTTCCTGTTTTTGTGCCGGCAGCGCGGCCATTTCCGTCTCCGGCGCGCGTCGGGCTGGCCGGGGTGGTCGGGTGACCGGCGCGTCTCGGGCTGGACAAAACGCCCGTTTCGGAAGAGTGTTCGCGCCGAGGTGCACTGTGCCTACCTGGCGTGATGAGCTCATCGAAGCCGTGAAATCGAAGGCGGAGCGCGAGGCTGAAGAGCTCGCGCGGCACAAGAAGCGGGTCGCCGAGGCGCTCGCGGCCGCGGAGTCGGCCGTGTCGCTGGGGGCCGAGTCGCTGAAGTTCGCGCACGAGAGGCTGCAGGAGAAGGGGCAGCCCATCGCGTTCGCCCAGGAGCAGGACAAGCACCGGCTCGCGCTCGGCGATTTCAGCCTCTCCCTGGAGCTCCTGCGGGAGTCCGCGATCGTCCGGGTGACGTTCGGCGACGGCAAGCCGCGCGAGTTCGACTTCGCGAAGGACCGCCACATCGCGCCCGCCGACGTGGAGGAGTACATCGGCCGTCGCGCGCTCGAGCTGGTCCGCGCGGCGCAGAAGGCGTCGCCGTGGTGAGCGCCGGGCGCGCCGCGGCCCCGCTGTCGCCCCGCGCATGGGGTCTTCGCCGCGGCCTCGCCGCCGGCCTGCTCGCCGCGGTCGCGGCGTGCGCTCCGCCGGCCGCGCCGCCCCGCCAGCCTGACGCGCCGCCGGCCTCGAAGCCTGCCGCGCCGGCGCCCGCCGCGCCGGCCTCGATGGAGGTCGATCCCGCCGCGGAGGCGCGGATCGCGGCGGACGTCGCGTACCTCGCGTCGCCCGAGCTCGCGGGGCGCGGGACCGGCGAGCCCGGCGCCGATCTCGCGGCCGAGTTCATCGCGCGCCGGTTCGCAGAGCTCAAGCTCTCGCCGCTGGGCGGGCCGGGGAGCGACGCGAAGGCGTACAGGCAGGTGTTCGACGCGCGGGTCGGCGCCGACGTGGCGCCCGCGGCGCTCGCGGTGCAGCGCGCGGGCCGGAAGCAGAGCGTCGAGGCCGGCAAGCTGGTCACGGCCGACGGGAGCGCGAGCGGCACGGTGTCGGGGGCCGCGGTGCTCGTCGGCCATGGAGTGACCGCGTCGGCGCTCTCCTGGGACGACTACGCCGGCCGGGATATCGAGGGGAAGATCGCGATCGTGCTCGACGGCGTGCCCACGCTGGACGGCGGCCCGGGTGGAGCGGCGCAGGCCGGCGCGCACGGCGGCGCTGCGCCCGGGGGCCCGCACGGCGGCGCTGCGCCCGGGGGCCCGCACGGCGGCGCTGCGCCTGCCAGTCCGCACGGCGGCGCTGCGCCCGGGGGGCCGCATGGCGGAGCTGCGCCCGCCAATCCGCACGGCGGCGCTGCGCCCGCGAATCCGCACGGCGGCGCTGCGCATGCCGGTGCAGCTCCCGCCGGCGCGCACGGCGGCGCTGCGACCGCCGATCCCCATCATCATGCTCCGCGGCCGGCGGACGCGCTCCGCGATTTCGGCAGCGTCCGCTACAAGCTCCGCACCGCCCGCGAGCACAAGGCCGCCGGGGTGATCCTGGTCGCGGCGGGCGACGAGCTCCCGCGGGTGTCGGACGACGCGGCGAGCATGGGCATCCCGGCCGTGGTGATCACGCGCTCCGCGGCCCGCGCGCTCTTCCCCACGGCCGGGCTCGCGCCGCCCGCGAAGCCGGCCGACGCGAAGCCGGCCGTGGCGAAGCCTGCGGCCGTGAAGCCGGCCGCGACCAAGGCCGCCGCGCCGAAGCCGCTCGGCGGCACCACGGTCGAGATCACGACCAAGGTCACCGCGCGGATGGCGCCGGCGTCGAACGTGATCGGCCTGCTCCCGGCGCGGGACGGCTCGCCGCACGCCGGTGAGTACGTCGTCGTCGGCGCGCACTACGATCACCTCGGCTACGGGGGCACGTCGTTCTCGCGCGCGCCCGGCGTGCATGCGGTCCACCCGGGCGCCGACGACAACGCCTCGGGGACCGCGATGCTCCTGGAGGTGGCGCGGCGGTTCGCCTCGCTCCCCGAGCGGCCGGCGCGGAACCTCCTGTTCATCGCGTTCGGCGCCGAGGAGCTCGGCACCATCGGCTCGCGCCACTTCGTCGATCACCCGCCGGCGCCGCTCGCGGGCATGAAGCCGGTCGTGGCCATGATCAACGCCGACATGGTCGGCCGGATGCGGGACGACAAGCTCCTCGTCGACGGCCTGGGGACCTCGCCCGACTGGAAGCCGATCGTGGACGACGCCGCCCGCGGGCTCGGCCTCACGCTCCAGTTCGGCGTCGAGGGCTTCGGCGCGAGCGATCACGCGTCGTTCACGGCGTCGCGCGTCCCGATCGCCTTCCTGTTCACGGGCGTCCACGAGGACTACCACCGGCCGAGCGACACGGCGGACAAGATCAACGCCGCGGGCGTCTCGCGGTGCTCGTTGCTCGCGGCGCGGATGGCGCTCGCCCTGTCGCGGCGCGACGCGCGCCTCGCCTTCACCGACGCGCCCGCCGACCCGCACCGCAGCATGCGCGGCGGCTTCCGCGCGTCGCTCGGCACGATGCCGGACTACGCGTACCAGGGGCCCGGCGTGAAGCTCACGGGCGTGCGGCCCGACGCGCCGGCCTCGCGCGCCGGCATGCAGGCGGGGGACGTGATCGTGCGCATCGGCGCCCACGCCGTCACCAACATCCACGACTTCATGTTCGCGCTCGGCGATCTCGAGCCGGGCCGCGAGGTCGAGATCGAGGTGGATCGCGGCGGGACCCGGGTGCCGCTCAAGGTCATCCCCGCCCCCGGCCGATGAGCCGGCGCTCTCGCCGCGCCGCGCCGCCGGTCGCGCCACCTCGACGGCGCAGGGCTCCACGCGGGCCCTGCGCGGTCAGCCTCGCCTTCCTCTGCGGCCTCACGGCCGCGATCCTCGCCTGCGACAGCCCGCCGCCCGCGGGGACCGGCGCCGTGGCCTCCGGAGGGCCCGAGCGCGCCGGCGCAGCTGCGGATGCCGAGCCGGCGCCGCCCGACGCCGCTGCGGCAAAGCCGTCGGACGCCGCGGCGGAGCTGTCGTACACCCCGGCGGAGCCGCCGTACGCCGCGGCGGAGCTGTCGTACACCCCGGCGGAGCCGCCGTACGCCGGGGCAGCGATGTCGTACGCCGCGGCGGCAGCCCTCGACGGCGGCGCGCCCGACGCCGCGGCGGCAGCCCTCGACGGCGGCTCGCCGGACGCCGCGGCGGCAGCCCTCGACGGCGGCGCTCCGGACGCGGGGCTGCCCGGCAGCTCCGAGGGGTGCCCGGACGACATGGTCCTCGTCGAGGGCGACTACTGCCCCGTGGTCGACCAGATCTGCCTGAAGCACCACAAGGAGTACGAGAAGGACCAGGAGCGACGGGCGACGCCCTACAAAGAGGCCGAGGGCCCGACCAGCGTCAGCGAGCGGTGCCTCGAGTACAGGCGGCCGACCGAGTGCCTCTCGAAGAAGCGCGCGCCGATGCGGTTCTGCGTCGACCGGTACGAGTGGCCCAACAGGAAGGGCGAGCTCCCGGCGCTGCTCGTCTCGTGGCGCCAGGCCGTCAAGGCGTGCGAGGGCGTCGGCAAGCGCCTCTGCACGGAGGACGAGTTCAACTTCGCCTGCGAGGGCGAGGAGATGCTCCCGTACACGTACGGCTTCGCCCGCGACGCGACCAGGTGCAACATCGACCGGCCCTTTCGCCAGCGCGAGGTGACGCTCTACCACTACGAGCGATGCATGCGGCACCCCAGGTGCAAGGCGGAGCTCGAGCGGCTCGATCAGCGCGTGCCTGCGGGCTCGATGCCGGCGTGTGTGTCGCCGTTCGGCGCCTACGATCTCAACGGCAACATCAACGAGTGGGTCGTCCGGCCGGGCCGCAAGTCGCCGGAGCGGAGCGGGCTGAAGGGCGGCTGGTGGGGCCCCATGCGCGGCCGCTGCCGCCCCACGGTGGGGTTCCACAAGGAAGAGGACTACGGCTACGAGCAGGGCTTTCGTTGCTGCAAGGATGCTGCGGTGCGGTGAGCGCGCGGTGGCGCGTCCTTTTTGAGGGGCGCGCGGCCGCCGACCGGGGGTACGCTCCTGTCCAGCGGGCCCGCGGCGCGGCGCTCGCCGGCGAAGGGCCTGCGGTTCCTCCTCCGGGGGCCGGGGCTCAGATCTCAGCGGCGGGCCGTCACCGGCCCGTCGCTCACGCGGGGAGAGCCCCGCACCTCGAGGAGACCTTGATGAAGCGATCCATGTGGTTCACCAGCGCGCGCTCGGCCGCCTCGGTCGTCCTTGCCCTCGGAAGCCTCGGGCTCCTGACCTCCGCGTGCAGCCGGGGCCGAGACGCAGAGGATCCATCGGATCCGCAGTACAACGCGTACAACCAGCAGCAGCAGGGGTACCAGCAGCCTGGGCAGTACCAGCAGCCCGGGTACCAGCAGCCCGGGCAGTATCAGCAGCCTGGGCAGTATCAGCAGCCCGGGCAGTACCAGCAGCCGGGGTATCAGCAGCCCGGGCAGTACCAGCAGCCGGGCACGACCGCTCCGGCGACGACGGGGCAGCCGGGCCCGCTCGCTCTCCCGTGTACGAACGACATGGTCTGCGGCACGCACAAGTGCAACACGGCCGCGGGCAAGTGCGCCTTCCCCTGCGCGGCGAACACCGACTGCGCGGCGGGCTTCTCGTGCATGGGCGCGGGCTCGGCGACGGCGATCTGCGTGCCCGGCGGGCAGTAGGGAGCGCCGGGGTCCCGCGGCACGACGGGTGCGGCGGCGTTCGGAGGGCCTGACGGGAGCGCCACCACTCGCACCGCTGCAGGGCTCGGCTCTCGCCATGGCAGCCGCCTGGCGGCCGGATCCGGTCCTTTCAAGGCAGCTGACAGCCTCTCGGCAAAGCCGGATCCAGTCGTGCGGGGGTAGCTCGGCCGCCTACCTGGGACCGGATCCGGTTGTCCGGAGGCAGCTGGCAGCCTCCCGGTAACCGGATCCGGTCGTGCGCGAGCAGCTGGCAGGGGGTGGGGGGCTTTGGCCAAAGGTGGGGTTTTTTGAACCGCCAAGAGACGCCCAAAGACGCCAAGGAAAACACAAAGATATTGGCGTCTTATGGAGTCTCATGGCGTCTTGACGGATCCATCATTCTGGCAGATTGGGGTAAGTACCCCACTACCAGCTGGCAGCACACAGGGAGACGGGGAGTCGGGGAGGAAAGATAAATATAAATCAAGGCGAAGAGGCGAGAGGGGACCATCCTTTGCGGCTGCTCGCTTGTGGCGTCTGCCTGCGAACAAGGCTTGTGTCATGAACCGTCGCTCGTGGGCTTGAGCTTCGTGAGGCAAAGGCCACTTCCACTGACCTGCAAGGGAGCCACGCTCGACCGTGGTTATCGACGCGACGTTGTCGTCGAGGAGAAGCTCGCCATCGGCCTGGGCCCCTATGGACACGTTTCGCCGCCCGCGTGGCTGTGCCACCCTGTCAGCGCTTCCAACCATGCCGGCGCCGGAAGAAGACCCCACGCTCCCGCCGGAGCGCCCCGGCCCGCTTGCCGCGGGCCCGGCGCAGACGAGCGACCCGGCGTCGACGACGATGCCGCCGGCAGACGCCTCGGCGCCGACTCGGCCCCTCCCTCCGGCCGAAGGGGAGGCGCACGCGGCCTGCGCCGAGGCGGAAGGGGGCGCGCCCACGCGCGGCGCCGCGGCCGGAGCGGCAGGGGTTCCCGTCGCTGCGTGGAGCCGTTACGAGCTCATCCGACCGCTCGGGCGGGGCGGCATGGGGGAAGTGGTCGAGGCGCGCGACAAGCGCCTGGGCCGAGCGGTCGCGCTCAAGTTCATTCGCGGGGCCGACCCCGACCGCGCCCTGCGCCTCTTGCAGGAAGCCCGCGCCCAGGCGCGCATCGACCACCCGAACGTCTGCAAGGTCTACGAGGTCGGTGAGGTCGCGGGCAAAGCGTACATCGCGATGCAGCTCGTGCGCGGCCGGAGGTTCGACGAGGCGGCGAGCGAGATGTCGCTGCCCGCAAAGGTGCGGGCGATGCGCGCGGTGGCCGAGGCGGTGCACGAGGCGCACAGGCTCGGCATCGTGCACCGCGATCTGAAGCCCTCGAACATGCTGATCGAGCGGGTCGAGGACGGCAGCTTCCACCCGGTGGTCGTCGACTTCGGCCTCGCCTACGAGGCCGGCGGCGAGCAGAGCCTCACCGAGACCGGGGCGCTCCTGGGCACGCCCGCGTACATGGCGCCCGAGCAGGCGCGCGGCCAGGTGCACGGCGCCGACCAGCGCTCGGACGTCTACGGCCTCGGCGCCACGCTCTACCAGCTCCTCTGCGGCGCGGCGCCGTTCGAGGGCGCCACCCCCGCCGCCACGCTCTTCAAGGTGCTGCACGAAGAGCCCCGACCTCTGCGCGCGCTCGCGCCCGAGCTGCCCGCCGACCTCGAGACCATCACCCTCAAGTGCCTCCACAAGGAGCCCGAGCAGCGCTACCCCACGGCGAGGGCCCTCGGCGAGGACCTCGGGCGCTTCCTCGACGGCGAGCCGATCCTCGGCCGGCGCCCCCGGCTTTCCTTCCGGCTGAAGCGGCTCGCGCGCAAGCACCGCGCGCTCGTGGCCGTCTCGGCCCTCTCGCTCGCGCTCATCGCGGCGCTCGGCGCCCTCGGCCTGCGCTCGCAGCTCGAGGCGCGGCGCGCCCGGGCCGAGGCGGCCGAGCGGGCGAGGCTCGGCGAGGAGATCGGACAGGAGGTCAAGGAGATCGAGTGGTTCTTGCGCGCCGCCTACGGCCTGCCGCTCCACGACACCGGCCGCGAGCAGGCCCGCGTCCGCGAGCGCATGGCGCGCATCGCGGCCCGCCACGTCGAGACGGGCGGCGCCGGCGCGGGGCTCGCGCGCTACGCGCTCGGGCGCGGGCACCTGGCCCTGCTCGAGTTCGACGAGGCGCGCGAGCAGCTCGAGCGCGCCCGTGCGCTCGGGGTCGACTCGCCCGAGCTCCACTACGCGCTCGGGCGCGCGCTCGGCGAGCTGTACCGCCGCGCCCTCGAGGACACCCGGCGCAGCGGCGGCGTCGCGTGGGTGGCCGGGCGGCGGCGCGCGCTCGACGAGCAGTACCTCCTGCCCGCGCTCGCCGCGCTCGAGAAGAGCCGCGGGATCGGGCTCGAGTCGCCCCACCACCTCGAGGGGCTCATCGCCCTCTATCGCCGCGACCACGGCGCCGCCGCGCGCGCCGCCGAGCTCGCCGGCCACGAGGCGCCCTGGTCGTACGAGGCCTGCCGGCTCGCCGGCGACGTCGCCCACGCGCAGGCGGTCGATCGCTTCGATCGAGGGGATTACGACGGCGCGCGCGCCGATCTCGAGCGGGCGGTCGCGCGGTACGACGAGGCGCTCGAGGTGGGGCGCAGCGACGCGCTGGCGTACGAGGCGCTCGCCGTGGCCTGGCTGAAGCGGGCCGAGGTCGACGAGCGGCAGGGCAGGCCCCGCAAAGAAGCGCTCGAGCGCGCCCTCGAGGCCTCGGGCAAGGCGGTGCGGGCGGCGCCGGGGCGCGCTTCGGGCCACACCCGGAGGGCCCAGGTCCTGATGAGCTGGTATCAGCTCATGAAGGACGAAGGCGGCGGCCTCGAGCCCGAGCCCATCCTCGATGCGTGGCTCGCCACCGCAGCGCGCGCCATCGAGCTCGACCCGAGCGACGTCTACGCGCATGACGCCGCGGGGCTGGCCCACTTCACGCGCGGGTTCGAGCAGGCGCGCGCCGGCCTCGACCCGGGCCCTGCCTGGGACGAGGCCCGCGCCCGGCTGACGCGGGCCCTCGAGCTGGAGCCCAACTACCCCTGGGCGCTCAACGATCTCGCGAACGTCCACCGCTGGAAGGGCAACCACCGGCGCGACAAGGGCCAGGACCCGCGCCCCGAGTACGCCGAGGCCGCGCGCTCCTACCGCCAGGCGATCGAGAGCGATCCGAAATACCTCTTCCCCTACTGGAACCTCGGCGACCTCTACAACGACTGGGCCTCGTACGATCTCGCGCACGGGTTCGACCCGCAGGACACGGTGCAGAGGGCGCTCGATACCGGGCGCCGGGCCCTCGCGCTCGACGCCCAGTTCTACCAGGCGCTCAACCAGGCCGCGGTGGCCGAGCTGACCCTGGCGCAGTACCTCGCCGCGCGCGGCGCGGACCCGCGCCCGCCGATCGAGCGCGCCTTCGCCCACCTCGACCGATCGCGCGCCATCAACCCCGCCGCGGGGCGGACCTCGTCCTACCGCGCCGAGGGCCACCGCCTGGCCGCGCTCCACGCCCTGCGCTCGGGCGGAGACCCGAGCGACGATCTCGAGGCCGGGCGGGCCGCGCTGGCCGAGGCCTACCGGGCAGAGCCGAGCTGCCTCGGCTGCCTGCTCGCGGGCGCGCAGCTCGGCGCGGTCGAGGCGCAATGGGCGCGGCAGAGAGGGCGCTCACCCCTGCCCGCGCTGCGGCGGGCGCGCGACGACGCGCGGCGGGCCATCGAGATCTACCCCCACGCCGAGGGCCACGTCGAGCTCGCGCGCGCCTGCTGGCACCTCGCGCGAGCGTCGTCGCCGGCCGAGGCCCGCGGCGCCGCCGACGAGGGGCTGAAGCACGTCGAGCAGGCGCTGCGCCGCGACCCGCTCCTCGCGCACGCCCACGCCGTGCGCGGCGGGCTCTTGCTCTCGCGGGCGCGCGGGGCGGCCGACGCGAAGGCGCGACGCGAAGAAGCGCGAGAGGCCCAGGCCTCGCTCGGGCGCGCCTTCGAGCTCGACCCGCTGCTCCGGCGCGAGTACGCCGAGGCGGCGCGTGAAGCGGAGGGCGCCGCGCCGGGCGCCGCCCGGCCCTAGTCTCGACGTGGGCACAGCTGCCTGACACCGGGCAGCTGTGCCCACGTCGAGACTGGTATCGCGGCTCAGAAATCCCGCCAGAGAAACCGGTCGATGACGAGCGATCGCCGGAAACAGTAGCGATTTTCATAGTTTCCGCCTGTCTCCCCGTCGAGGGCAGCTCCGATGTGGCCCAGCGGGGCGCCCTCCGCCGCCGCGTCGTCAACGGGGCCGCGTTCATTCCACAGTCTGCGGCGGCAGGAACAGGGTGGGCCGCCGATGCCGGCGCTCGATCAGCGCGTGGCCTCGCTCCGCTCGATGCTCAGCTCAGGGTGGTTCGCCTGGATCCATGCGAGCGCCTGCTCGATCACCGCAGGTTCGTCCGCGTAGAGGATACAGGGGGACACGCAGAACTCGAGGTAGGCGGGCGTCGACCAGATCACCAGGTCGTCGCTCGTCCAGAACGACTGCGTCCGGTCGCTGAGCTCGGGTGCGCGCGGGACGCCGAGAGCCCGCGCCAGCGCCTCGCCCACGTCCTCAGAGAGGCTCGCGCGGTGGCGGGCCGGCCACCCCGGGATCACGTCCGGAGCCTCGTGCCCCAGGGCGAACCGCTCCAGAAAGATGCGCCACGAATCCGCGAAGACGAAGCGCTCCACCACGCCGTCGTCGGCGAGGATCGCGCCGTCGGAGGCCATGAAGTACAGGCCCCTGGAGAAGGCGCCGATCGGCACCAACCCGTCGCGGGGCAGGACGCCGCCCTCGAGCTCGAGCGCGGGGCCCAGCCAGTAGTGCTCGCCCTGGTCGCGGGAGACACAGAGGCCGCCCGCGTGCCGCTCGAACGCGAGCAGCGACTCGCTGGCCGCGACGCCGTGAGGTGCGAGCAGCTCCTCGAGGCGGGCGCGCGAGGCGGCGCGCTGCGGATCCCGGAGCACCCCCCGCGCGCGCAGGGCGTTGACCGCGCGGTCGGTGAGCACGCCCCGGAACCCCTCGGCGGCGAGCATCCATCGCGTGTGCGCGAGCCGGTCACCCGCCGGCGGGAGCTCGTGGCGCTCGAGCACACGCCCGCCAAAGTCGCGCTCCTGCACGAGGGAAACGCCGGATGCGGTGCGCTCGACGCGCAGCGCTCCCCGCTCCTCGGGCCGATTCAGGCCGACGGGCACGAGCCCGTGGCTCGCCGGCGCCGGGGCTTCGCCCGGATCGCGAAGAGCCACGGTGACCTCGTCGCAGGCGATCGCCGCGACCGCCGGCGAGCCCGCGAGCGCTTCGACCGCCCGGGCGAGCCGCTCGACCGACCTGGCGAAGACGAGCGTCCGGTCCGGCGCGGCGCCCGAGGGGTGCCCGTCGAGGATGACGAGATCCTCGGCGTCCCAGATCGTGTGGTAGGCATCGCTCGCGGCCGCCACGGGCCGGGCGCCGAGCGCCTCCGCGAGCCGGGCGCCAGCGCGCGGGCGGGCTTCGAGGCGCAGGTGGTGGAGGCCGCGCTGGGCGATGTCGAGGAAGCGCGCGAGCTTCTCGACCAGGATCACGGGGGACGCCGCGTAGGGCACCAGCGCGTTTCCCGTCGAAGAGCCTTCCACGGAGACGGTGCCGTCCTCGGCTAGCAGGAAATCGACCATTCCCTGGGAGCGTTCCGCACGGTCGTGAGAGACGTGGAGGTACGGGTCGAGCCCCGCGAACGCCGCGAAAGGTGCGCTGATCCCGATGGGCCAAAAGCCGGCGCGGGACAGCGCCCTCGTGATGTTGCGTCCCAGCAGTGCGCCTGGACCCAGGAGGATCTCCCACCAGTCTCGCGAGGGGGGGCCGAAGGAACCGCGGAGCGGGAGCTCCAGCGGGTCCCGCGCGCGGTCCGAGCCGGCGAAGCCGCCAATCGCAGCCTCGGCGGCGAACAGAGCTTCATGGGCGGGAAGCCCGTAAAGATGCAGCAATTTTTCCAGCCGATCGCGGCCGGCACGATGCGCCTCGCTGCGGACGATGCCGCGACTGGCGAGGGTTTCGATGGCAAAACGGGAGATCACCATGACGGTCCTCAGCGCGGCATCTGCACCCGCAGGCTAGCCGCATTACGCGGGTTCATGATGCTCCTCGCGCTCCTCGTCGGCGCGCCCTGGTTCATGGCTCCCTGCCAGCGCTGGTTCGGTTTATCGATATCCGGTTTGGTGACGCCGACCAGGTCCACCACCTCGTCTGGCGGCGCCCCCTGTTGCGCCTGGCTCTGAAGGTTGCCGATGAGCACGCCGCAGTTTGGACAAGCGTTGCGCGGTCCGCCTCCCTGCTGGATGGAGCTGATCTCCGTAATTTCTCGGAGCGCGTTGCGGAGGTGCTGGTTGTTCGGGTCGCTGCCCGAACCGCAGGTCCCGCGCGGCAAGTTGTTCCGTCGCTCGTAGTCATAGAGGTGCTCGCTCAGCGCCGCGGGCTCTGAGCAGTTCGCCGGAGGCCGCGTCGCCTGGGGGAATTGCCAGTTGGTGTTGCCATTGTCGCTCTGTATCGGTACCTGCGGCGCCATGTTGTTCCAGACTGTCGGGTGAATGTCGACCGGGTTGTCGGGATCGCGCAGCCCCATGCTCACGCCGCTCGCGTTCGGCAGCGGTGTGCGGCTGCCGTCCGGGTTGATCTGGGAGCGCCGGATGGTCGTGGTCATCGGCTGCAAGCCGTCGAGGTCCACCGTGTTGAGCGGCGAGTTGTCGGCGAAGCCGTAGCGGCGGACGATCTCGACGGGATCCGGGCTGATGTAGCGGCCAATGTCGGGGTCGTAATAGCGATGCCTGTTGTAACAAAGGCCGGTCTCCTCATCCGCGTACTGGCCAGGAAACCGCAGCGGCGTGAAGGCCTCTCCCTGCACCGCGCCGAACGCGCGCGCCCGCTGCTCGGCCGCGATCTGCCCCGAGGACGTCACGAGAAGATCGGGGAATCCATTCGGCGCGCTCACGTAGAACCGGGGCGCGCCGCCGTCATCGATGTGCGCCAGCGGGGCGAAGCTCCCATCCGGGAAAACGTACGTTCGCGTCTCGGTCACCGGGACGTCCAGGGACGCGTCGCGCACACGCACCTCGTGAAGCAGGCGCTGATCGTCCCAGACGAAGCGAGTCAGGGCAAGGAGCTGTCCTTGGATCGAGCGAACCCGCTTTGCCAGCCGCCGGCAGAACGCGTCGTAAATGAACTCCACGAGGCGCCCATCGGGCGCGACGACCGAGGCCAGGCGCCCGCGTCCATCCCAGGTGTACTTCCAGCGGTTCCCGTCGGAGAGGCGCTTTTCCACGAGGCGCGCGCGCTCATCGTAGGCATAGGCCGTCTCTCCCCGCTGCAACAGGGCACCGCCGCGATCGTACGCGTGCTCGCCGGCCTCGGTGGCGTAGAGGTTGCCGACCTCGTCGAAGCCGAAGAGCTCCGCCCTCCCGTGGGCAGGGATCTTGGCGAGGAGCTGTCCCATGGGATCGTACCGGTATCCCGTCGCGCCGAGGCGTGCGTCGAGCTCCTCTTCGAGAAGACCTGCAGGGGAGTAGCGATACTGCGTGTCCGAAACGACCCCGTGCGCGATGGGCCCAACCCACTCCGGCTCGCCCGGTCCAACCGCGGCGCGCGCTGTCGCGGAAAAGACGCGCCGCTGGGCGAGGCGACCGGCCGGATCGAAGTCGTACTGAATGCGCCCGCCGCCCGGAAGGACGGCCTGGCGCTCGCGGCCCAGCGCGTCGTAGTGGAAGTCCACAACCTCCCGGCCGAGCGCCATCCGCGCGATCTTGCCCATGATGTCTCGATGCATGTGCTCGACGTACCCGAGCGAGCTGACGCGCCGCGTCCTCCGCCCCATGGAGTCGTAGACCGCTTCAATCGTGTGGCGGACGCCGAGCGTGATCTGCTCCTCCTTCACGAGGCAGCCCCGCTCATCGTATGTCAGGTAGCACTCCGTGTCAGGCGTTCGTGCATCGGTCAGCCGCCCCACCTCGTCATAGGCAAACTCCTCCACCCCACCGTCGTAGATCCGCTTGATCAACTGCCCGGCTGCGTCGTACTCGTATTCGACCAGCTCGCCGGTGCTGCTCCGCCACTGCGTCAGCCGGCCGAACAGATCGCGCCGGAAGTCGTGCGTGCGTCCGTCCATCAGCTCCTCGCGGATCACGTGTCCTGCGAGGCTCCGCACGAAGCGATGAACCTGCCCGCGCTCGTTGTGCACCTCGATGAGGTGGCCTTCGCGGTTGTAGCGGTACCGGATGGGCCCCGCGCCGTCGTGCTGCACCTCGCAGAGCACGTTGAGCCCACCCCAGGTGAGCCTGCCGACGCGCCTGGCCGCATCGACGATCCGCGCCAGCCGCCCCTCGGCGTCGAACTCGAACGTGGTGACCCCGCCCGCTGGATCGGAAACGGTGCGCAGCAGGCCGCGCGCGTCGTACGCGTAGCGCGTCACGGCGCCGAGCGCATCGATGGTTGCTACGACGCGGCCGAGGTCGTCGTAATAGATCGTCTTCTTCGCGCCGTTCGGCTCGATCACGGCCGTGCGGTTGCCGTGCGCATCGTGCTCGAAGCGGGTCACTCCCCCGTTCGGAAGCGTTGCCACGCTCACGAGCCCACGCTCGTCGTAATCGTACATGACGATAGCGCCGCGCCGGTCCTCGACCGCGAGAAGATTGCCCAGATCGTCGCGTGTATACCGGAGCGCGCTCCCATCCGCGCGCACGAGCTCGGTCAGCGCGCCGCGATCATCGAAGGCATACTGCGTCCGGCGGCCGAGCGGATCGACGACCGCTGTGACGCGCCCTGCCGCGTCGCGCTCGAAGCGCGTCGTCGCGCCCATGGCGTCCCGAAAAGCGACGATGTTCCCGAGAGAGTCATACTCGTGCGAGAGCACGCCCGCGCCCCATGTCGACCGGTCCACCTTGCCGTGCTTGTTGCCGAAAAAGCGCCGGACACGGAGCGAGTCCGCGACTTCGGAGTAGCCGTCTCCCGAGAACTCCAGCTTGCAATGGAATATGCCACGCGCTCGCGTCACGCCGTCCGCGAGGAACACAGGCACCCCGTCCGCGAGGCTTGGGTCCTCCTGAGCGGGGTATTCACCCCAGGTCTCGATGCAGCGTCCCTCACGGTCGTACCGGTAGTGGACCACGAGCCCGCTGCGGTATGCGTGGGTGACGAGGCGGTGCTCCTCGTCATAGGCGTACCGGCACACATGTCCCTCGGCGTCCGTAGCCTCGACGAGATCCCCGCGCTCGTCATAGCGGTACGTGAAGAAGGCGTGCCAGCCGGAGGGGCTCGTGGTCGTGCGCACCTCAAAGGCGGCGATTCGGCCCGAGCGCTCCCGCCGCACGCGCACGAAGCGCTGAACGCAATCGCGGATCCACGCGAGGCCGGAGACATCGTAACCCAGCTCGATGCAGTTCCCGTTGCGGTCGAGGAGCGCGGTCAGGCGGTAGCGCGACCCCAGCTGATGGCGCTCGTTGAACAACAGCGTGAGCCCGTCCTCGGTCGTGAGGGCGAATCCCCAGGCCGCGCGACGCAGCACGATCTGCCCCACCAGCGGGCGCGTCTCGCCCTCTTCCAGCAGCGGGGCCGTCACCACGGTGCCGTCGTCCTGCGTGATCCGCACGGCGCGCCTGGAGAGCTCGATTTCCCAGGAGAGCGAGTGGCTCCACCCGAAGCCAAGGCCCATGTCGCGATCGCGCGCAGAGGACGAGTAGCGCCGCTGCACTACGAGCGGCAGCGGACCGGGCAGGCCGAGGTCGAGCGTCGGCAGCGTGAAGACGCGGCCGGTGACCACGTCGACCGGATCGCCGGCGGAGGTGCCGCCGGAGCCGCCGTGGACCGGGTTGGAGCAAGCACCGGCCCCCTGTCCATTTCCGCAGCCGTTGGCCCCCTTGCCGCCGCCGTCAGGGTTGTTGCCGCCATGGTTAGCGCTCCCGCCCTGACCGTCTCCATTCCCGCTGCCGCCCCTGCCGCCCTTGCCACCACCGCCGCCTCCACCGCCCATGATCCAGACGCCAGGGTTCATTCCAGGGATCGCAGGGATGTTCGGGACCGGAGCCGTGCGCGCCATTCAGGCATGGTCCCCAGCGATTTTCACACCTGTCAAGATGAGAACTCGGGTGCGCAGACGCTGCCCGGGGAGCCCGCGCGAGACGCTGGAGCATCATCGAACAGGATTCCTGCTAGAGTGGATTTCTCCAGTCTGTGTACGGCATGCATTGCCGCGGGAGACTCAGGCGATGACGGGCTACCCGCCCCGGGGGCGGGGGGTTCGATGTCGGCGCGCGGGTGGTCGCCAGCGCCGGACCCGGCGCCGGCGGGAGCCCTCCTGCTTGGAACGTCAGCGGCGCTCGCTGCAAGCAGCTCGTTGGCGATGGCCCCCTCGTAGAACTGCTCGTCCTGGAACCGCGACCCGCTGCGGAAGAGCCCTCGCTTGAATCGCGACCAGTTGACCGCGCCGCGGCCGGCAGCGGCGCGCAGCTCCCAGCGATCGTAGTGCCCTATGACAT
This sequence comes from Sorangium sp. So ce302, assembly GCF_051530145.1. Classification (GTDB taxonomy): domain Bacteria; phylum Myxococcota_A; class Polyangia; order Polyangiales; family Polyangiaceae; genus Sorangium; species Sorangium cellulosum_B. Next base: position 13,199,596 of record NZ_CP150326.1, read on the forward strand.
CGACATGGTCGGCGACCAAGATCCCGGGCCAGCTCGTCCGGCGAGCCCATTGCCAGCGCCATTCCCGGCCGGATCGCCTCGCGGACGTAATCGAGGAGGCGCGGGGGGCGGCGTAGGCGTCAGGGGGTCCGTGCATGCCTTGGTCATGCACGGAAGAGCTCTTCGCCGGAGACTTCGCCGACGGCGCAAGATGCACCGCACCCCGTCCAGCCTGGCTCACCCCTCCGGTGCGACCGGCAGCCCGAGCAGCCGACCGAGCGCCTCGTGAACGACCCGGGCCGCCACTTCATCCCCGAGGGCGACGGCGCGGCTCAGGGTGCTGGCGAGCGAGGCGACCACGGCCGCCCGAGGCGACGGATCGGTCACGGCGAGCTCCCAAGGCCCGGGGCTTGACAATTGGGCCCGGGTTGGGCCCATGCCCCATGAGGGGGTGCGATCCGTCGTCACGCCCTCCCCAGATGCCCGGGGATGCGACGGATCGCGACGGTTCGCCCCCGCGGAACAGTCCCGCCAGGATTTCTGCGACTCCGAGGCGAGGCGGACGAAATATCAATTATTTCATATGGTTCTAGCTCGTTCGCAGCCGAGCGAGTCTCTGGCGTGGCCCAACGCGGGCCCGACGCGCCGCCTGTAGCCGTCGCGTCGCCCCCGTGCGGGCTGGCCAGCGTGGTCATAGACCGCGCCGGGTGCTTGGCCGTGCAGCGCGCGGGCGAGGGACGCGTTATCGCTCGGCGACGGCGAGCCTGCCTCCAGTCCCGCGGACGTGGGAGCACCTCCACCTCAAGGGCCGCCCTTGCCGTTCAGGTCGGGGATCTCGAAGCGCGCGCACAACATCGGGGGAGAGCGCCCAGGCGCGCGGGTCATCCGTCTTGTTCTCATCGAGCACAACGGCGCCGCGTTCGAGATCGAGATCGGACGGCTCTGGCCTTCCAGGCTCGTCTGCCCGCATTCCCTCGCGGATCAGGAAACCATAATAGATTCGATTATGACACCATCCTCGTTGATCTCGAGAGGCGCGTCCCCATTGACCTGCTCCCCGACCGCACTGCCGATACGCTTGCACACTGGCTCAGAGAGCACTCCGGCATCGCCCTTGGCGCGTCCCCATTGACCTGCTCCCCGACCCCTGATCGTCATCCGCTGCAATGCGCCTCCGCTCCTTCGAGCGCACCGGCAAAGAAAAGACTCGGGGGAGCCACGGCTCCCCCGAGCATCGAGCTCCCTCATCGAGGGCGCTCTGCGCGCTAGCGCCAATCGCCAGGCGCTCTCAGCGGTTCTTGTGGCTCTGCTGCCCGGCCCTCACGTGCTGCTCGTGGCTGCCGCCGCGCTGGCCCTGTCCGCTCCCGCTGCGCCCGCCGTCGTTCTCCGCGCCATCGCCGCGCGCCTCGCCGCCTTTGCGGCCGATCTCGGCCATATGCTCGCGGTCCTGGCTCACGCTCTCGCCGCCCTTGCGGCCGATCTCGGCCATGTGCTCGCGGTCCTGGCTCACGCTCTCGCCGCCCTTGCGGCCGGCCTCACGGGCCTCCTCAGAGCTGAACTCGTGGGCAGTGCCCTTCTCGTGCGCGGCCTTGCCGCCCGTGCTCGCGATCTCGCGCTGGCGGTCGTCATCCATTGCAGCAAACCCACGGTTGTTACCCTGATTCTGTGCCATGTTACACCTCCAGTGAGCTTTTTGCGACGCAGTCTCTGCTGCGTCTTGTTTGTTCCACGCCGGCGATGCCGGCGGGTTCACGACGGGGGCACTGCAACGGCGGTGCCAGAGCGGAGCCCGAGAGCGCGGCTGTCACCCGCGGACCCGACGAAGGAGGGCAACCGATCCCAGGGGACCACGCCGACGGCGGTGATGGAGTGATGAGGGGAGCGCGGCGTTCGATGGGAAACCACGTATCGTTGACGCGCGGGCGGCGCTCGACGAGGCGCCGTCAAGGGGACATCGCCGCGCGCCGCGCTCTGCCGAAGCGAGCCGTCACGGGCGGGCTCGCCGCGGGGCAGACTGCCTCGTGGGGTGAGTGCTCACGGGACATTGCGCCTCGCTTCATCTGGCCAACGAGCGCGACTGGACACGATGCATTCCCGTGGAGCGAGAGAGATTATCAACAAATCTTGTGCAAACGTCCATGAGGAGCTTTTTGTCGCGGTGTGCAGGTGGCGGGGCACGGGCATCGTGCCCGCGCTGGACCCCGTGTTCGTCGCGGGATGGTGGAGCACGGCCTCCCTGAGCACGCGGTCATCGTCGCTGCCGCCCGTGCGCAGCACGAGCCCGCTCAGCAGCGGGGTCAGCGCCGTCTGGACGAACTCCCACCCATGAACCTCCTCGCCGGGGGTGAGGGGGACGCTCGTCGTCGTGCCGGTGCTCGGATCGTAGACCAGCCCGCCTGGGCTGAAGAGCACCCTGCCGTCCTGCAGGGGCGCGGCGCCCACGGGGTACAGGGCATGGGGCAACGCTCCGCCGGTGGTCCACGTGTCCGCGACGGGATACAGGTCCTCGGTGCCCTGCTTCGGTGTCGCGCCGAGATCGTAGGCCGCGGCGATGGCATTCACCTTGGCGGTCACCGCGTCGTGCTCGGCCTCATCGGGGAGCTCGAGCTGCCGCCACATCATCAACCGCATGCTCTTCGGATTCTCGGCCAAGTGGTCGAAGGGCGGCGCTGCGGGAGGGGGGCGGCGCCGGCCTCGGTCAGGTCGCCGCTGCGGCGCCGGCGAGGCGGGGGAGCCCGGCGCACCAGTCGAGCACCTCGGCGAACCGGCGCGTGATGAGGACGCCGAAGAGCGGATCGCGCGCGAGCTTGGCCTGGGTGGTCGCCGGGCTCGAGAGGCCGCAGAGGAAACGCGCCGCCTGGCGAGGATGGCCCAGGGCGCCCGCGTGCGCCGCGTGCAGCGCCGTGAACGCGGCGACGTCGAGCCCCACCGGCATCGGCGGCGCGTGCGCCGGCTCCGGCAGCGTCACGGCGACGCCGGCGCGGCAGAAGGTGCAGCGCCCGCACGCGGCGTCGAGGCGTTCGCCGAAGTACGCGGCGAGCGCGGCGGCGTGACAGCGCTCCGAGGTGAGCAGCTCGATCACCTGCCGCACGCGCCCGATCTCGGCGTCCTCGCGCTTCGCGAAGCGCGCGAGGAGCTCGCCGACGAGGGCGCCCGCGTCGTCCATCGAGGCGACGCGCACGAAGCGGTGCCGGATGTCCGACACCTTGAGCTCCGCGAGCCCCTGCCGCTCGAGGTACTCGAGCGCGCGCACCACCCGCTCGCGCGGCTGCTCCAGCGCGGCGGCGGCGGCGGCCGGGTCGACCGCGTACAGGACTCGCCCCTTCTTCGCCTGGCCGAAGAGCGCCTCGAGGAACCGCGCCGGCTCGCCCTTCACCGACGCGATGACCTCCTCGAGCCTGCGGTGGAGCCGCACCTCGTAGCCGGCGTAGTACGGCGTGAGCTGCCGGACCGCGCCCATCAGCTCGAGGTAGGTCAGCGCGGTGCGGAGCACGAGCGGCCGGACGTCGTGGCGCGTCCCCAGCGCGTGCAGGCCGAGCTCCACCTGGGGCGCGGCGAGCACGGCGCCGACCACCCCGTGGAGCGCGTCCTCGGTCGGCGTGTCGCCGTAGGCGAAGTTCTCGAGGACCGGCAGATCGTCGCCGCACACGAAGGCCTCGACCACCGAGCGCGCCTGATCCCTGCCGGCGCGGCCGATCTCCTGACTATAACTCTCGAGGCTCTTCGGGAGATTGTAATGGTCGACATAACGCACGTCGGGTTTGTCGATCCCCATCCCGAACGCAATGGTGGCGACCACGATGCCGCGGTCGCTCTGCATCCAGTCGTCCTGCACGCGCGCGCGCTCCGCCGCCTCCATCCCGGCGTGGTACGCGCGCGCCGGCAGCCCCGCAGAAGCGAGCTTCTCGGCCACGTGCTCGGCGGTCTTCTGGAGCGTGACATAGACGATGGTGGAGCCGGGCGGCCGGGATCGCAGGCGCTCGATCAGGACCCGGTCGCGCGCGGTCGCGCTCACCGCCGTCGCGCGGAGCTCGAGGTTCGGTCGGTAGAAGCCGGTGATGACCGTGTGCTCCTCGCGGATGCCGAAGGTGGCGCAGACGTCGCGCACGACCCCGGGCGTCGCGGTGGCCGTCAACGCGAGCACGCGCGGCACGCCGAGCGCCCGGGCGGTGTCCGCGAGCCTCAGGTAGTCGGGGCGGAAGTTGTGTCCCCACTCGGAGATGCAGTGGGCCTCGTCCACCGCGAAGATGGCGATCTTGAGCTCTTTCAGCAGCGCCATGAACCGCTCGCTCACGAACCGCTCGGGGGCGACATAGAGCAGCTTCGTCTTGCCCGAGCGCAGATCCCTGTGCGCCTCCGCCGCGTCGTCGGCTGACAGCGACGAGTCGAGCCGGACCGCGGCGATGCCGCGCGCGCTGAGGAAATCGATCTGATCCTTCATCAGCGCGATCAGCGGAGAGATGACGATCGTGACCCCGTCGAGCAGGAGCGCGGGGAGCTGGTAGCAGAGCGATTTGCCGCCGCCTGTCGGGAAGACCGCGAGCGCGCTGTGTCCCGAGAGCAAGGCATCCATGACCGCGCGCTGGCCTGGGCGGAGCTCGCGGAAGTTGAACCGCGCCTCGAGGACGTCGAGCAGATCGGGGCCGGATGGTGTGGGCTGGTTCAAGGGGGCATCCTACACCTCGCTCGCGCCGAGGAACACCCCGCCGTCACCTCAGCAGCCGCGTAGAGCGACAAGCCCGGATCAGTGAGAAGCTCTCCCGCGGAGCCGACATCACACGACGCGGCGCTCGTCTCGCCGGCCTGGAGCCCTCGGCACGACGCTCGGCCATGTGAAGGCGAGCTCACCGCCCACCGGCAGCTGGTTCCACAAAGGCGCCAGCTCCTCGAGCCGGACGACGACGCGATCGACTCGCCGGGCATCTTCGCCCGAGAGCGACTCGCGCGGCGCGGGCCGCGAGGCATCCGGGCGCTGCCCCTGGCGGCGCCTCCAGATCAGGTCGCAGACGGCGGCGAGGCGCTCCGACGTGACCATGTCGTGCTGCCTGCCCTCGTCCGCGTTGCGAAGCGATGTCTCCCGGCGCAGCTGCTTCCGCCGCTCGCGCGCCCGTTCGCGCGGGCTCCGGTCGCCCAGCGCGGCCGAGATAAAGGTGCCGCCGCCGCTCGCGGCACGACCGAAGACGCCCGACGTCAAGCCGAGCTCGGCCTCCACGACGTAGTGGACGAGGTCGTGCGGAATGTGGTCGTCGAACCCAGGCGCCGGATCCATCACCTGGGGCTGTTTGCCGGCGACCTCCACGACGACGGCGTACCGCCGCTCGCCGGTGCGTCGAAAGATAACGTCCATGATGAGACATCAGGATAGCACCTTCGCGTCCGAAGACAACCTGCGACCTTGTCATGGTGACGTTCAACGCGGCGATGGGCTTTGTCGCGACGGACGGCGCACTTCGGTGTTGATCAAAAGCCTGCCAATCTACCTGACAAGCATCTTGGCGTCTCATGGCGCCTTGGTGGCTCGAAATTCTGCGCTTTCAGGCAGTTTCGGCCCGTTTGTCGCACTAGCTGCGGGGCGCTTCGCCGCGTGTCGAGCGCGGTCCAAAGATTTCGGCATGCGCCAGGTCGTGGTCCGGATCGCCGACCCGCTCGTCATCGAAGGCCAGATCGAACCAAGCCTCTCGGTCTACCCACCTTGGCCCCAGATCAAAGCGTTTGAAGTACGCGATTCGACCATCGAGAGGGAGCGCCCTGAAATGCGCGAGGAACGCTCTCATGCACGCAGCCCCGTCCAGCGTATGCCAGAAGAAGCTGTCCTTCTCGGCGTAGACGAGGAAGTCGACGCCCCGCGCGTCGAGCTGTGACGGGACACGCGAGGACCGGCTCGTGGCCGTGGAGATCCTGGTGGCGTGAGATCGGGCCTTCCTGCTGTTCGCTCCGCGGGAAATCGCCCGTATCCTGTCGGCATGCACTGCCCCACGTGCGGCCGCTCGAACGCGGAGGCCCATGTCTTCTGCCCGGGCTGCGGCGCCCGGCTTTCCCGCGCCGCGAGCGCGCCCGTCGCGGATCCCGTCACCGAGCCCCACGCCGCGAGCGCGCCGGCGGAGCGCTCCCTCGAGGAGCGGGTAGGGCGGCTCGAGCGCGAGGTCCAGGCGCTGCTCGAGCGGCGATCCGCGTCGATGCGCGACGAGCTCCGCTGCCCCGCCTGCGGCGCGAGGAAGATCCTCCACGCGCCCAAGGTCCTCGACGCGGACGCCGACGGGCGGAACGAGCTCGCCATCGCGCAGCCGAGCGTCTGGCGCAGCCGGAGGGTCGGCAAGCTCGAGGCGTACATCTGCGCGGGCTGCATGCTGGTCGAGTGGCACGTGAAGGACCTCGAGGGGCTCGACGAGCACGTGGACGTGTCGGCGCTCGATGGTGAGGCGCCGCGGCAGGGACCGTATCGTTGATCGATCGCCTCCGCCGGAGGTGACGTCCGAGGGGGTCAAGGTGTCGCTGGAGGCTGCCGGCGCGGGCGAGGTGCGGCGGGATGCCGCCTCGTTCCACGCCTCGAACGCGGCCGTTCCAGATCGCCGCCTGGCGGCGCTCCGGGTAGCGCAGCATGCTCTGGGCGCGATTCTTGAGCCGTCGCGGGCGGATTTCGACCGCCCGCCTCCGGGCCTGCCGCTCCGGCTGTCCCTTCACCGGTTTCAGCCTGGTGCCCCCATGGGTCTGCTTGGAGATGCCGTCGCCGAGCCCGGCACGACGCAATCACAGGCCCCGTCACTCGGCTTGCTGACGAGCACTGGCTCCTGGCGGAGGCGGACTCCGTCGGCGCGAACGATCGTCTGAACAGAATCATGATGTGGAGGCAGAATGAAGAAGAGAGAACTTGGTCATCAGCTTGGTCTCGCGGTGTGCGCGGGCGCCGCGCTCGGCCTCTCCACGGGCTGCTCGATTGAAGGCGCGTCCGACGAGACGCTCGATGCATTGGGGTCGCATTCGTCCGCGATCATCGGCGGCGAGCTCGCCGAGGCGAGCCCCTGGGCCGTGCAGGTCTTCGACGTGCGGAGCACGGGCGACTTCTACCAGTGCACAGGCACCCTCGTCGCGCCGCGCTGGGTGCTCACCGCGCAGCACTGCATCGCGGACGAGGGCGAGACGTTGGCCGTGCGCGTCGGCAGCAACACGTACGGCGAGGGCCAGCGCATCGAGGTCGACGCCGTCGAGGTGCCCTCGGCCGTGGCCGACATCGTGCTGCTCCACCTGACCGAGGACGCCGATGGCCCGTTCGTCCAGCTCGCCGAGGCGACGTCGACCTGGATCGACAGGGACGCGACGGCCTACGGCTGGGGGAGCGAGGGCACGCCGCTGGTGATGGCGCCGTCGCTCAAAAAGGCGACCCTCCACATCAATGGCTGGCGCTCCGACGAGGAGCTCCTGGGGACCGGCGTGACGGGCGCGGGCTGGAGCGGCGACTCCGGCGGCCCGTGGTTCGTCGACGGGCGTCAGGTCGCCGTGTTCTCGGCCACGAACGGACAGAACGGCACGAACCTGCACGCGACGGTCACCGGCGTCGACGTGGCGCGCCACCGGGCGTGGATCGACGCCACGATCGCCGCCGGCCCCACCGTCCACCCCAGCAACCAGGTCGTGCTCCACGATCTCTCGAACTTCTCCGGCATCTCGCAGGGCTTCGGGATCGGCCACCACAACCTCCTGAACACGACGATCATCGGCGACAACCGCGCGAGCGCCATCGAGGTCCCCGCCGGGCTCCGGGTCACGGCCTTCATCCACCACAACTTCGGGGGCGAGGTGCGCATCTTCACCTCGGACACGGATCTCGTGGCCGCGGGCTTCAACGACGTGCTCTCGGGCATCGTCGTCTCGAACGCCTCGGACCCGCAGCTGGACGTCGTCACCTTCTACGAGCACGCCAACTTCTCGGGCGAATCGTTCATGTACGGCGTCGGCTCCGCGGTCTTTTTCGGCGGCCCCTGGGCCCCCTGGGACCGGAGGGCCAGCTCCGTCCGCGTCCCCCCCGGCTTCAAGGTGACGCTCTACGACGGGCTCTTCCAATACTCGGCCCAGTCGCGCGTCCTCACGGCAGACGCGAACCTCGCCCCCCAGAGCTTCGACGACCAGACCCGGAGCTTCCTCATCGAGCGCTTGTAGGAGCGAGCGCGCGGAGCGGCCAGCGCTCCTCGCGTCGCGAGGCGAGCGCCGAATCACCCCCACGCCGGCCGCGCGAGGCCAGGACGGCGCGCTCTCGCGAGCCTCGCTCGGTAGGCCCCGTGCGGAATCGAGCCCCAAGATGTGCTGGCCTACCCTCGTGGACACGGCGTCTGGCGTGATCCACCGCTGGAGATGGTGGGCGGATGCAATGTCCGGCATGGTCACCCAGGTGCGCCCGCCACGGCGAAATGGATGGACCCGTGCTATCGGGCCTTGCTACTCTGCGTTGCAGGCATGGTGTAACGAATCGTTGCACGGGTGACGCCAACGCATGAATACGCCACTGTCGCCACCTGGAGCGGTGCGGACCGACGGATCATCCGTCCAGATCGGCGCTCTCGTTCCGCTGACTCGGCCCGGCTGGGTCGAGGCAGGCCGGCACTTGCTCGCTGGACTCGAGCTGGCCGTTCGCGAGGTCAATGACGCCGGCGGGATCGTCGGAAGACCACTCGAGCTGGTGGTCCGAGACACCGCGGCCGATCCGCAGAGGGCCGCGGCGGCCGTCGATGAGCTGGCTCGCCTGGGCGTGGCTGCCTTGGCGGGGGAGTATCACAGCGTCGCCGCTCGCGCCGCTGCCGGCAGGGCCGACGCCCTCGGCCTGCCGTTCCTCTGCTCGTCAGCGGTCCTCGACGCGCTCACCGAACAGCCAGCGGAATGGGTCGCGCGCCTCGCCCCGGCGCAGTCCCACGGCTGGCGGATCTACGCGGACTTCCTCCTCGGCGCGGGCCACAGGCGCATCGCCGTAGCCGCCGACTCGAGCGTCTACTGGGCGTCCGGGGCCCGCGTTCTGCGGGACCACCTCGCTCCACGCGGCGGCACCGTCATCGAGCTCGACATGCGCGCGCTCGCCCCCGCGGCCGTGTGCGACGAGCTCGCCGGCAACCGCGCGACAGCCCTCCTTCTTCTGGTCGGCTACCCGGAGCCGGCGGTGTCGATCGTCAGGTCTGTCCGCCGCGACCAGCGCCTCGCCGAGATCATGATCGGTGCTCCGGCCGGGCAACCGGAGTTCGCCGAATGGGCGGCGTTGCTGGGCGGTGACAACGCCGCGATCCCGTTCTTGCGCTACCTGCCCGAGCGCCTCAGCCAACTCGGTGCCCGAGTCGAGACGGCCCTGCGCGAGCGGCTGGCCGAAGCGCCTTCCTTCGTCGCCTTCGAGGGCTACGACACGGTCGCCGTCCTCGCCGATGTGCTGCGTTCTCACGGCGCGGACCGGGCGCGCACCGCCGAATCCTGGGCGCGCGTCGCGGTCGAAGGCACCCGCGGGCAGATCCGGTTCTGCCGCGCGCCAGGCATCAGCGTTTGGCAGTGGGCTTGGGCGCCAGTCCAGGTCGTTGATCGAGATCCGGCGGAACCCGATCGCTTTCGGATCCTTCACGCCGGCTGAGAGAGCACGCAGGTCCGACTGCCGGAGGCGCCGCCCGGCCCTGACCCGCCCGCGAGGCGGCCTGCTCACCACGTCGAAGGGCCGGGCGGCCCGACGCGCCCTGTGGCGAACGTGCCGATGGTGGACCAGTGGGCCGTGCACGGGGGCAGCGAGGACAGCGAGGACAGCGAGGCCACATGGTCGTGGAACTCGGAGATGCGCAGGTTCTCCACGTTCAAGCACTTCGCGCCTTCGGGGCTCCAGATCGCTTCGAGGTGCGTCGGGTCGGCGCCCGGAAGGATGCCCAGCTTGTCGCGCACGACGATCGGGGTGCCCGGGCGCGTGAAGCTGGTCGTGCGCTCCGCGCCGCCCGCGGGGCCCGCGAAGTAGGCCGCGCGCTTCGCGTGCAGGCAGGCGCCGAACAGGAAGCGGCCCTCGTCGGCGCTCGCCGTTTCGGTCCGCCAGGGGGCATATCCCCACGAGAGGCACGTGTCGATGGCCCCCGTCTCACAGCTCATCGTGGTCGCGCTCGCGTCGCGCGCGACGGTGGCGAAGAGCCCGTCGACCCTGCTCTCCCCCGCGAACGACGCCCGGAGATCGACGCCGGCCACGCTGCAGTGGCGGCGCCACCGGGAGGCGCTCGGATCGGCCCCGGCGGGGACCACCCGGTATTTGACGTTGTACCGTCGGAACCAGGGGCGCGGCTCCGGATCCGGCGGCGGAGGCGGCAGCGGCGCCGGGCCCGGCGGCTCTACCATCAGCTCGTAGCGGAAGAACAGGCCCCCGGGGCCGGCCACCTCGAGCTTGAACGAGGAGAGCGCCGCTCCCCGGACGGGCGGGAACACAACGCCGTCGAGCGCAACCTCGATCTCGAGCTCCATCCCGACGGCGCGCACGCTTCGCAGCACGACCGGCCGAAAGGCCGTCTCGCCGGGCAGCCTGCGCGACGCGCTCACGGCGGACGAGTACAGCGCGGCGGGTCTCGTCGCGCTGCGGAACTCGAGCTTGACGCTCCCCCCGGCGTTGACGAACCGCTCGGGGCAAAAGGACGGGACGCCTTGATCGTTGAGAAAGCAGTAGGTGCTATCGCTGGCCGCCATCACGTAGATACCCGGGCCGTTGCTGCCAGGGCGCTTCGTGGGGTCATAAGGCAGCAGCGCCCTGAGGTCGGGGATCTCGTACGTCGTGTCCCCCTCGGCGCCTCCCGTCGCCGCGCCGGGCGGCAGCGCGCCGGCGGGCTCGCCGGCGCCGCCGGCCTCGATCCCGGACGGGGGCGCGTCCGGCGCCGCCTGCGCTGCGTCTTCGGGATCCCCGGGCTCGGGCAGAGCGCAGGCGCCGCACGCGCCCGCTGCCAGGAGCGCCAGCATCGATCGCGCGCGCCACGCCGCCGAGGCGCCTCCGGCGGCCCGCACGCCGCGCCCACGTCGCTCGCCTCGCCAGGTTTCGTTTCTCATCGGACATCCTCCTCGTCGCGCTCGTCGCGTTCGCCGCCCTCACCACCTCGGGGACCGCGGCATCTGCTGGACACAGGCCCCCGTGCTCCGACAGCCCCGCAGGGACGCCCCGGGGCGGGAGGCAGGATGCGGCCCTTCAGCCCCGGGCGCCGCCTTCACTCGCAGCTCGGCGGGCGGATGGTCGTGCCGCCGGCGGTGACGCTGAAGGGCGGTCGATTCGGGCTGAAGGGCTTCGCGTGGTCGTCGCAGGCCTCGACGCCGAAGAGCGCTCGCGCCGCGCCTGCGCCGAAGGCGTCTTCGCACTGCTGCATCGCCTCGCTCACCGCCCTGGCCTCGGCGCCGATGGCGCTCGTGTCGACGCTGCCGTCGGGGTTGAAGCGAATGTCGGTCACGTGGTTCACGCTCGTCAGGCTGGTCTGCGTCGAGACAGGGGCGCACACGAGGCTGAGCTGGGCCTCGACGCACTTCGCCTGCGCAGCGCTGAACCCGCTGGCGCGCAGGGTGTTCGAGTACGAAGCCGGGTCGGCGCAGACGTTCGACGGGTAGGGGAAGCCGGAGACCGCCCGGCCCGTCAGGCAGATGTTCACGGCCGGGCGCGCGCCGCTCGGCGGATCGGCCTCGCAAGGCGGCGGCGTCGGCGGGTTCGGCGCCGTGTCGGCGAGGCAGGTGTTGACGTCGACGGGGAAGCTCGAGAAGGCGCCGTCGAGCGGCAGGTGCGACTGGACGTTCGGCTGCGTCAGGGGCGCGCCCGTGCCGGAGCCGGTGCCCATGCGGAAGCGGTTCGCCTCGGGCCAGTCGCCCGTCGTCGTCTCGGCCAGCGTCCCGCGGGTGTTGACGATGGGCACGTCGAAGCCGAAGGGCCCGAAGCGCAGGTGCAGCTTGATGGCCGCCGAGTACGTCGCGTTCACGAAGCCGCGGGGGGTCACCGAGAGCACCGTGACGGGCTGCTGGTTCTCGAGCGCGACCGCATCGCGCAGCACCTGCTCCTGGCCGCCGTTGACCCCGAGCCCGCCGGAGACGTCGAGCCACATGGCGAAGATGCCGATGTCGAACCCGGCGCCCGCCGTCAATACCGACTCCATGCCGGCGCTGTGCCGCACCGTGAAGGTGTGATCATCGTCCTGGATCATGCGCGCGAGCATCGGGTTCGTCACCGGCATCAGGCCCATGTCGCCCGCGCCCGAGGGCGACAGCAAGAACCAGCGCAGGCCCGACGCCGGCGCGACCGGCGTCGGCGTGGCGGCCGTGCCCGAGCTGAGCATCATCGGCATGTCGCCCCACGACACCGGGAAGGGCACGACGATCGAGCCGATGGGGCCCATCGGCCGCGGCGTCAGGCCGAAGGGCAGCGTGCCCGAGGTGTGGCCGAGCAGCCGTTCGTTGGGCGTGCTCAGCGCGCCGATGTCGGCGCGCGCTTTGAGCTCGAGGTTCACGTGCACGACGCCGATATCGAACAGCGGGAACCTGACGGGGTCGGGCCGCACGACCGCCCGGCGCGAGACCACCGCGTCGGCGTGCGTCACGGTCTGAAAGCGCCGGCGGAAGGCGCCCGTCGTCGGATCGAGCGACGCGTCGTTCACCACCTCGCCGTCCGCGCTGACGAAGGCGAGCGGCGCGCGCATCTCGCCGAAGCCAGGCAGACCCATGTTGCCGATCGGCGTCAGCTTGCCCCCCGCGAGGATGGGCACGACGAACGCCTGCGCGCCGTCGTTGACGCCCGAGCCGGTGAAGCGCTCGGGCCCGTCGAGCACCACCGTCGGCTCCATGACGAGCAGGTCCACCGTGCGGCCGAAGAGCCTGAGCTCGGCGAGCGCCCTCTGGCCCATCGACCGCTTGCGGCGCGCGCTCTGCTGGCGTTGCACCTCGCGGGCCGCGCAGTACAGGCGCGCGCCTCGCTGGCGCGCCTCGCCGAACAGGCGCGGGTCCGGGTAATTGAACGTGCCTGTCTTCTCGATCGAGCGCTTCAGCCAGCGGGCGCGCGCGGCGCCGAAGCCGTCGAAGTCCTGCGTCACGCTGGCCGAGAGTCCCCCGGGGAACATCGCCTCGAAATCGGCCAGCACCGCGCTGGCGTCGGCCTCGTCGAGCGCGGCGGCGACCTTCGCGTCCGCGCTCGCGAGCGCCTCGTCGAGGTGCGTCCTGAGCGCCGGAGGCGCCGAGAAGGGGTCGGCCGTGGCCGCGTTGCGCCAGGCTGCGCGATCGCTCGTCGGCCCGGCCGCGAGGTTCGCTCCGTTCGAGAAGCTCGCCAGGCGGATGGCGCTCCCGCTCGTGTCGCTGATCGGCGTGCTCGCCGGCACCGCGCTCATGCCGGCCGCGGGCAAGGTCGCGCTCGCGGTGGCGGGGCCGGCGACCGGCGAGCTCACGCTGACGATCGGCTGCTCGCCGGCGCCGGTGTCGTCCGGCGCTTCCGGCGCGGGCTCCGCGTCGGCGAGGCACCCGGCCGCGAGCGCGCCGAGCGCACCCAGGACTACAGGAGACAGGACCGAGCTGCGGCGGGCGCGCGTGTGGACATGATTCGACATGATTTCCTCCTGAGCTGGTTCGCGACGCCTGCGCGCGGCGCGCGGCGCGGCGTCGTCGACGGATGGCCTCGCGCCCCCCGGCGCAGGGGGCGCGGCGTCGTGGCGTCGACCCGGCCACCGCGGAAGTCGGTGCCGCCGCGCGCGGCATGCTCCGCGGACGCGACAGCCTTTCGCGACGGCCTTTCGCGACGGCCTTTCGCGAAGGTGTTTAGCGAGGCGCGTGCCAGCCGCTCTGCCTCCGGCCCGGATCCAGCGCAGGCCCGCGGGCGCCGCCGCGGGACGCTGCGCCTCGTGTCGCCCCTCGGAGCCCCCGCCCCGGGCACCGGCTCGGGCACCGCTGTGGACACCCCTATGGGCACACCCGTCGGCGCCAGGCACCTATACTGACCGTGGGATGACGGACGACGGGTCGACCCTGCAGCCGAGCGGGCATCGCGCCTCGAGCAGCGGCGGGCCCGCCGCCGCGCCGGGCCTCGTCCGCGTCTTCGGCGCCGGGGTGACCCTGGCCAGCGCGCTGCCCTTCGAGGGCGAGGCGCTCGAGCTGGGTCGCGGCTCGGCGGCGCTCGGCGAGGCGAAGGACCCGCGCATGTCGCGGCGCCATGCCCGCTTCCGCTTCGATGGGCGGCGCTTCTGGGTCGAAGACCTCGGCAGCCAGAACGGCACCGTCGTCGACGGGGAGCCGCTGCCGGCGGGGGCGCCGCGCGAGGCGACGTGCGTCGTGCGCCTCGGCGACTCGCTCTTCGTGCCCTCGATCGACGTCGGCCCCCTGGCGCGCCAGGGCGTCGTGGCGCGCCAGGGGTTCGTGCGAGGCCCGGCGATGCAGCGGCGGCTCGCCGAGGCGGTGCGCGCCGCCGAGCTCGGGCTCTCTCTGCACATTCGCGGCGAGAGCGGCACCGGCAAAGAGGGGGTCGCCCGTGCCTTTCACGAAGAAGGCCCGCGCGCCGCCGGGCCCTTCGTGCCGGTCAACTGCGCCTCCATCCCGCAGGGCATCGCCGAGCGCCTGCTCTTCGGCGTGCAGCGCGGCACCTACTCGAGCGCCAACGCCGACGCGCAGGGGTATCTCCAGGCGGCCGAGGGGGGCACCCTCTTTCTCGACGAGATCGGCGAGCTCGACCTCGAGGTGCAGGCCAAGCTCTTGCGCGCGCTCGAGACGCGCGAGGTGCTCGCGCTCGGCGCGTCCAGGCCGAAGAAGGTCGATTTTGCCTTCTGCTCGGCCAGCCACCGCGATCTGCGCGCGCAGGTCGCGAACGGGCGGCTGCGCGAAGACCTCTACTTTCGCCTGGGGCGCCCCGCCGTCGAGCTGCCGCCCCTGCGGCGGCGCCTCGAAGAGATGGCCCTCTTGATCGAGCGGCAAGTGCGGCAGCTCGCGCCCGAGCTGGGGCTCCACGTCTCGCTTGTCGAGGCGTGCCTGCTGCGGCCCTGGCCGGGCAACGTGCGCGAGCTCCTGGTCGAGGCGCGCGCCGCCGCCCAGAGCGCGCTCATGCAGGGGGCCTCGCGCGTCGAGGCCGCGCACCTCAGCCCGAGCGCCGGCGCCCTCTTCGAGCCCGACCCGCCCTCCGGCGCCCCGCCCGCCGAAGGCCGAGACAGCGCGCCTGCCGCGCCCCGGGCGCGCCGCGCGCTGCCCTCGCGCGCCCCCCCGCTCGACGCCGGCGAGCGCGCCCGCATCGAGGCGGCGCTGCGCGAACAAGGCGGCAACGTGCGGGCCGCGGCGCGGGCGCTCGGCATGCACCGGACGCAGCTTCGCCGGCTCATCGAGCGGCACGGCCTCGGGGCGTCGACGGGCGCCGGCGAGCCCGACGACGCGCCGGGCTCTGTCGACGAGAGCCCGACCTAGCCCTGGCCAGACGACATCCCGGGCGTCTTCAACGAGGGCGGGGCGCCTCGTGCCCTCGTGGATGGGCTCGCTGCCTTCTTCAGGGTCTGATCGCGAGCAGCGTCGGCGTTTGACCGGGTGCCGCGGCGGCCATCGCGTCGATCAGCGCGCGCGGCTCGCCAGGCCCGACGGCGCCCGTCTTGCGGACGGCGTCGACCCTGCTGAGCCCCCACAGGAGCGCGGCCGCCGCCGGCGTGGGCAGGCGGCTCACCGTCACCATCGGCTCCGGCGTGATGGTGTTTCCGAGGTGGCGCACCACGCGTAACCCTTCCTCCAGGGCGCGCGCGAGGCGCATCGCCTCTGCCCACGACACGCCTGCTTGCCGCGCGTGGGCCGTGACGATGGCGACCATCGCCGGCACGGCGAGCGCCGCGTGCGTGCGCAGCCAGCTCTCCATGTCGGAGTGCACGACGGCGGGAATGCCGGCGTCCGTGAAGACCTTCGCCCAGGCCGCGTCGGTCACCGTGGTGACCATCCCTCGGGTGACGACCTTCGACGTCAGCTTGCCGTCCTCGAGGGTCGCCAGGATCGCAGGGAAGCCGAAGGCGAAGCGCGCCGGACCCACCGCCTCTCGGAGGCGGCCCAGCGGCTCGAAGGTGTTGAACATGAACATCACGGACTTCGCCGCGCTCCCGGCCAGCGCAGGGAGCACGGCGTCCACCTGGAACGCGAGCACCGTCACGAGCACCAGATCCCACGGCGCCGTCGCGTCGAGCGCGGCGCTCACGCGCACCGCCGCGCGCTCGCCCGAGGCGCTCACGATCGCCTCGTCCCGCCGCAGCTGCTCCAGCCGCTCTCCACGGGCGATCACCGTCACCTCGTGCCCCGCGCGCGCGAGCTGAAAGGCAAAGGTGCTTCCAATCCTACCGGCGCCGACAATGGCAATCTTCATGCGTTACACCGTAGCTCCTGTGAAAATGCCCATGGATGGCCGCACGACTCAGAAGTACCGGCCAAGCCTCTCCCTTGTGAACTCCGCCAGCTCCGAGGTGCGGCCGGGCTTTCGACGCCTCGCGGCGCCATCGTCATCGTCGGCGACGCGCTCCTCGGTGTTAAACCAACTGGATGGTTTAAATCTAGAGAGCGGCCTTGGCCGTGTCAACTGGGCGGAGCGGCGGTGCGCTCTCCTTGCCGCGCGCCACGGCGTGTGCTCCAGGAAGGATCCACCCATGCGCTACGACTCGGCGGCGACCAAGAAGAGGCTCCTCGACGCTGCGCTCGACGAGTTCGCCGAGCGAGGGCTGGCCGGCGCGCGTGTGGACCGCATCGCGGAGCGGGCCTCGGCGAACAAGCAGGCCATCTACGCCTATTTCGGCTCCAAGGAGGGTCTGTTCCGCAGCGTGCTCGAGGAGCGGTGCCAGATCGCGTTCGACGCCGTGCCCTTCGACCCGTCGGACCTGCCGGCCTTCGTCGCAGGCGTCTTCGATCACCTCGTCGAGAATCCGAAGAGCGTGCGGATGATGATGTGGAGGCAGCTCGAGCTCCCCGACGAGGCGCAGCACGACGTCGCGACCGCCAAGGTGCAGGAGCTCGCCGCGGCCTACGACCTCGGGGCGACACCGAAGCCGTGCGCCGAGGACCTGTTCGTCATCCTCCTCGGGCTGTCGATGTCCTGGTTCAGCTTCGCGCCAAACCAGCCGGCCGCGAAGGGATCGGCGGCGGAGCAGCGGCTGCACGCCTTCAGGCGCTCGCTGGTCACGGCGGTCGACGCGGTCGTGAAGGCGATGGCGACGAAGAAGCGGTAGCTGGTCCGTGCCGGGCCTGGGCGCCATTGGCCGCCGAGGATGCCGCCGGCGCGCTGCCAAAGCAGGCGGGCGGCAGTCCATGACGGCAGCCCGCGAGCACCGCGGCGCTCAGGGGAACCACGCGGCGACCCGCACCACCTCGCGCGCCGCGCCGGCCAGGCCCTCGTCGCCCGCGAGGGCCGCGATGAGCGGCGCGAGCCGATCGAGGCTCACGCCGTCGCCCGCGAGCGCGGCAGGGCGGATGTCTGCGGCCAGCGCGTCGAGCAGGAGGCCGAATGCCGCCGCGGCCCCCTCAGGCGGGAGATGGCGGGCCAACGGCAGCAGGGCGAGCAGGCGGTTCGGCTCGTCGGCGCCGAGGCGCAGGGCCAGTGGCAGGGCCCGGCGCGCCAGGTCGGGGGCGTGCACGGGGTCGTGGCTTGCCAGGTAGCCGAGGGCGCTCAGGTGGTGGGCGTCGCCGAGCGGCGCGATCCAGGCGAGCAACGCGTCGCTCTCGCCCGCAGCGCCGAGCCACGGGCCCACGTCGAACAGCAGCCCGTAGCGATCGAGCGGCTTCGCCTTCCGAACGGCCGCCTCGATCCGCGCCTGCAGCCGCGCCGGATCGGTGGCGAACGGGAGGCTTCGGGCCAGCGCCCGCACGCGCGATGCTTCCGGCAACGCTTCGAGCAGGTCTTCGGCGGGATCGCCCTGCGCTCGCAGGCGCGGTATCAGGCCCTCGAAGAGCTCGACGGCGTGCTCGCCGAACCCGGGTGCGAGCTTCGCGGCACGGCGGGCCTCCGGGGCGTCGAGGAGCGGCACGAGCTGCTTGAGCGTCCAGTGCCACTGCAGGCCGTACGGCTCGATGTGCTGCTCCACCGCAGCGAATGCGGCGTGCACGCGGTCGGGATCGCCGAGGACCCCCGCGAGCGCGGCGAGCACCCGCGCCCGCGCGGGCCCAGGCAGTGCCTCCACGTCGGGCCAGAGCGCCTCGGCGACCGCGCGCGGGAAATATTTGGAGAAGCAGTCGATATCGCCAGGATCTCCGGCGCCATCGCGGAGACTAGCGAGCGCCTCACGCGCGACCGCGACCCCTTCCTCCGTAGGCAGTCCCCCCGTCGCGACGAGCATCTGATGTGCTCGATCCTCCGCGTTCTCCACGGTCCGGAACGCGGTGAGCGCTTCTCGCGCGACCGTGTACCCCGCCTCGCCCTCGAGGACTTCGGCGAGGCTCAGGAGGACATCCCCGCGGAACTCGACGTCCGGGATGCGCCGTGCGGCGTCCTTGGCCCACTCGAGCACCTCGGCGCGCGCCGGGCCGGCCGCCATCGCCGCGCCGAGCGCGGTGAGCGCCCTGGCCTGCCGCCGCTCATCCGCGATCGGCGTTTCCCGAGTCATGGGCTCGACGCCCACAGGAGCATCGTCGTCCTCGCGGCGGGCGCACGAGTTCACGCTCGCCTCGACCAGGGCCGCGCGCACTGCGAGGGCCGTTGCCTCGTGACTCATTGGAAGCGCCCCGACGGCGCGACGGCGCACGCGCTCGAGGTCGGCGACGAAGCCGAGATAGCCCTCGGGCCGAGCCATCCAGCGGGCAAGGTGCTCCTCGGTCACCAGGGCGGCGAATGCCTGGAGCGGCGCGGCGGCCTGCTCGAGGTGGGCGCGCGCGTAGGCGCACGGATAGCCGTCCGGTGCGAGCGACAGGAGCCGGCGGATCGATGTTTCCCGCTCGCTGCGGTCGAGGCGCTCCTCCACCTCGCGACGGGCCGCGTTCGTGCGGAACGCGTAGGTGCCATCGATGGTCGTGAGGAGCGGCTCGATCCCGGCGAGGGCACCCTCGATCGGAACCCCGAGGGCGGTCGTGATCTCGTCCTGGCGAAGCCGGCCGTAGGCGACCGAAAGCAGGCCGAGGAGCGGGGCCGGAACCGCGCCGGCGGCCGCGAGGAGCGCCGCCGGATCGCCCGGCGCGGGCCAGGGCCCTGTCGGCAGCGGATGGATCCGCGTGCGCGCCGAATCGAAGCCGAGGCGCTGGATCCACGCGCGGGCCGCAGCGTCGTCGCCCTCGACGGTGGCGAGCACCTTGACGCGGGGACCCACGGCCGAGAACAGCGCCGGCCAGGAGACGAGCGGCTCCGCCTCCTCCACGTCGGTGATCGCGAGCAGCAGCGACGGCTCGCCCTCCGTCGGCCCCACGCGCACGTGCTCTTCCGCGATCCGCATGCGCAGCGACCGAGGAGACCCACCACCGTAACCGGCGAGCAGCCGCGAGGTGAGCAACGCGACCAGGTCGCGTTCGAGCCTGAGATCGGGCGCGATCGGCACGAGAGTTGCAGCGTAAGTGGTGCCTTCCCGCTGTGTACGGACCAGGTGGGCGGCCACGACCGCGCGTCGGCTGGGGCGCGGGCCGTGCAAGATTGCATAGGGCCGGTCTGGCTCCTCGATCCACCGGCCGAGCGCGGCCAGCGCGCTTTGCTCTCCGGGGTCGAGCGTGGCGCGCAACGCCTCGTCCCAGGCGCAGCGACAGGCGCGCTCGACAGGTGCGGGGGCGGGGATTCGGGGCCGGGGTGTCGTCATCGCGTGCGTCAGGTGGTGAACGGGGGGGTTGTGGAGCGCGTCGTCCGGATGTTCCGTTGTCGAGAGCGCCTCCGCTCGCCGCTCTGCGTGATGTTCCCATCCCACCGGCCCATCTTGTTCACCTTGGTTTCCGTCTCGTCGTTTGGGCCGATCACGCCGCCCTTTGCGTCGTCCCCGATGTTGGCCGGGTGGAGGCCGAGCTCGCGGAAGATCTGCGCGCACATGGGGCAGGGCGCCATGCCCTCGCCATCCTCGTTCGTGGTCTCGATCGTCGCGCCGTTCCTGAAGCGCTTCTGAAGCTCGGCGCGCACCTCCTCATTGGTCATCTTACGCTTCCCCTGCGCCGTTCGCTGTGCGTCCCCTTCGTTGCGGATCTGGCGCGCCATCTTGTGCAGCGCGTCCACCTCCGCGCATGTTGTGTCCCCTGTCTGGGTCTCGTTCCGCGCCTTCTGCGCGTTCTTGACGGCCTCGGTGATGGCGTCGTCCTTGCCGAACTGTTCGCGCTGGGCCTCTGCCTTTGCCCCGCCGCGCTCTCCCTGGCTCTTGCCCTCGATATCGCCCGGCACCCCGCGACGGTTCTTCGGATCGGTGAAGTCCTTCCCCCCAGGGTCGTTCCCGGCCGCGTTCCGGACGGTCGAGAACGGCATCAGCCCGCTCGGATCGACGAACCGCGTCGGCGCGTTGCCGGCGTAGTCGAAGCCGTTGAAGCCGCCGTCGAGCCCCGCCGGGTCCGCGCTCAGGTACCGGCCGAGCGCGGGATCGAAGTAGCGGTAGCGGTTGTAGACGAGCCCCGTCTCCTCGTCCTCGTACTGGCCCGGGAAGCGGAGCGGCGTCGTGGTCCGCCCGCCCTCCTTCACCTTCGCGCCGAACGCGGAGCGCTCGAGCTCGCACACCACCTCGCCCGCGGGGCCGACCAGGCGCTCCGGCGCGCCCACGTCGTCGTTGAGGTAATGGAACCACGGGCTCTCCTCGCGCCGCCCGCCCGCCACGCGCGTGTCGCGGTGGGCCCAGGGGGCGTACCGGGCCTCCTCGAAGCAGTACGTGCGCTCCTCCACCACGGGATCGCCCGCCGCCTGCGCCACGCGCTTGATCTCGTGGACGAGCACGCCGCCGTCCCACACGAAGCGCACGCATGAGGTACACGTCCCCCCGCGCGTTCTCGGCCTGCACGAGGCGGCCCTCGCGATCGTAGCCGAGCCGGTTCACCTCGCCGTTCGGGCGCCGGATCGCGCAGACCTTGTGGAGGCCTCCGCGATCGAAGCGCGTCGAGGTGCCGTCCGGGTGATCGACGCGCACGACGTCCCCGTTGCGATCGTGGGCATAGCGGGTCACGCCCCCGTCCGGGTGGCGCACGGCGATGCGATCGCCCCGATCGTTGTAGGCGTACGACGTGATGTGCCCGAGCGCGTCGCGCACCGAGAGGCAACGTCCCCAGTAGTCGTAGACGTGCTCGGTGACGGCGCCTGTCCCGTCCATCTTCTGGATCACGTTGCCGTGCGCGTCGTGGAGGAAGCGCGTGCGCGCGCCGTTCGGCGCGACGGTCTCCGTGATGAGCCCCCGCGCCTCGACGCGCACCTCGAAGGTCGCGCCGATCGGATCGGTCCAGTACAGGACGCCCGGGGTGCGCGTCACCTCCGTGACGCCGCCGGCCGGGTCGGTGACGCGGCGGATGTGCCCGTCCGGCTCTCGCTCGATGACGGTTGTGCGGCCCAGCGGATCGCTCACGCGGAGCGTGCGGCCGCGGGCGTCGCGGACCCAGGTCGTGGTGGCCCCGAGCGGGTTGGTGAACGAGCGGAGATTGCCGTTCTCATCGTAGGTGCGGCAGTAGACGGCCCCGCCGGATACGGCCTTGTCGAGCTTGCCGAACTCGTTGGCGAAATAGCGGTGAACGGTGATCGAGTCCGCCACCTCCGAATACCCATCCTCCCCGTAGACGAGCGTGCAATGGTAGATCCCCCGCGCCTTCGTGCCATCGGCGAGCGTCTCGGGCACGCCCTTCGCGAGGCCCAGGCGCCCCGGATCGGGGTGATCGCCCCAGGTCTCGACGCAGCGGCCGCGCTCGTCGTACCGGAAATGGAACGTGAGATCCTCGGGATCCGTGCGCGAGGTCAGCCGGTGATCGTCGTAGGTGTAGCGGGTGACGCAGTCCTCGGCGTCCGTATCGGCGATGAGGTCGCCGCGTTCGTCGTAGGTGTAGCTCCGGAGCGTCACCCACCTTCCTCGCTCGGGGGCGTTCTTGATATCGAGCGCGGCGATGCGGCCGTCGGGCGCGCGCCGCACGCGCACCATGCGGCCGGCGGCGTCGGTGATCGACTCGATACGCCCGTCGCCGTAGGTGAGCCGCGTCGTGTTGCCATGGGCGTCGCGCACCGCGGAGAGGCGGTAGATCGAGCCGTCGCGCTCGGAGAACAGATAGAAGCTGCCCGCGGCGTCATCGAGGACGAACCCGCCGGCGTCGCGGGTCAGCACCCAGCCGTCGGGGCCGACGCCCGCGTCTCCCTCGGCGATGGGGTCGAACGAGACCGCCGCGCCCGTGTCGGTCCACAGCACGGTGGTCTGGCGCCGCACCTCGACGGCCCACGCGAACGAGTGCACCCAGCCGAAGCCGAGGCCGACGTCGCGCTCGCGGGCGCTCGTGCTGTAGCGGCGCACGAACCGCAAGCCGAGGGGGCCGAGCAGATCGAGGTCGACCACGGGATCGGTGAACACGCGGCCGGTGGCGACGTCGACGGGGTCGCCCTTCGACACCTTCCCGCTCTTCTTCGACCCGTGGTGGTTCGGGCAGCCGGAGCCGTCGCCGCCCGCGCCGCCGCAGGCCGACTTCCCTCCTCCGCTGGCGCCGTCGCCCCCGTTGGAGCCGTCGGCGCCCTGGTCCTTGCCGCTCCCCTTGCCGCCCTTGCCGCTGCCGCCGCCGCTGCCGCCGCCGCCGCCCATGATGAAGACGCCGGGGTTCATGCCGGGGATCGCCGGGATATTCGGGACGGGGGCCGTGCGCGCCATGGGCCGAGCGTAACAGGGGGCGCACAGCACCTGACAGCCGCATCCTCCCCCCACGGACGCACAGGAGAGCACGTCGATCCGATCGGGCAGCCGAGAGGTTCATCGCGCTGCCTCCTCGTCCGGCCTGTCTCAACACCGTTGGCACCTCCATGCGCCTCCGCGCAATTTTGTCCATTCCCGCGCAATTGGCGTATTTGCGCGCTCGATGTTGCGGCAAGAGGCGAGCTGTCGGTATCGTGCGCGCCATTCGCCCACTCAGGAGCTCTGCCGTGCACAAGATCTACCTCGCCCTTTCCGCAGCATTCCTCGTCACCTCTACGGCCTGCTCGGATGAATCCAATCCAAGCGGTACGAGTAATGATCAGTCCAGCAGCAGCACTTCGACCAGCAGCGCCTCGGGCAGCGGTACCGGAGGCAGCGGCGGGTCAGGGAGCACGGGCGTCGGAGGAGGCGGCGCTGGTGCGACGAGCGGATCGGGCGGCGCAGGCGAGGGCGGTGCAGGCGAGGGCGGCGCGGGGACCGCTGGCGGGCCCGCGACCGGGGCTGGCGGGGACCCGGGCACCTCATCCCTGGGTTTCTTCGTGTCCACCCCGAGCGACAGCGGCGGCGATCTGGGCGGCATCGCCGGCGCGGACGCGACCTGCCAGGCGCTGGCGGCCGAGGTGGGCGCCGGCGGTCGCACGTGGCGCGCGTACCTGAGCACGAGCACGGAGGATGCCCGCGATCGCATCGGCAAGGGGCCCTGGGTCAACGCCAAGGGCGTCACGGTGGCCGCCACTGTCGAGGCGCTGCACGCGCTGCCCGGGGGCAACCCGGAGCTCTTCGTCGATCACAAGGGCAACCCCATCAACGGCCAGTGGCAGGGCTCTCCCACGCCGATCGAGCACGACATCCTCACGGGCTCGGCGGCGGACGGCACGGCCCTGGCCGCCACGTGCAACGACTGGACGTCGTCCACCGCCACGCCTGGGCCGCAGGTGGGGCACTCCGACGGCCTCGGTCCGAACATGAACGGGCAAGCGCCCTACAACTCGTGGAACTCCGTGCACGCCCCCGCGGGTTGCAGCCAGCAGCAGCTCGCGGCGGTGGGCGGCGCGGGCCGTATCTACTGCTTCGCCGCGGACTGAGCCTTCGCCCGGCTCAGGCGGTCGCGCCGGGCTGGATGCCGTTCAGCGCCATCATCTTCCGCCGCTCGTCGTCCTTGTTGAGGCCGCGGTACCGCTCGTCGAGCTTCGCGACATCGAGCTTCAGGATACGGCCGTAGAGCGAGAGGGCGACGCCGACGATCGACGGGTGGCAGGCGGACTTCACCCGCTCATCGTAGTAGGGATACGCCGCCTCGTGGAAGCTGCGCAGGTTGTAGAACGGGATGCCCGGGAACTTGTGGTGCTCGTTGTGGTACGTGACGTTGTTCCAGAGGAAGTTCGTGACGCGCGCGCTCGTCCCGTAGGTGCGAGAGCTGTAGGCGTCCTCCCCCGGGAGCATCTCGTAGTGCTCGATCATCGAGGTCACGCTGGCGAGGATGGCGCCGAAGACGAACGGCAGGACATAGAAGAAGAAGAACACCTGGAGCGGCATGACCCAGTAGAAGAAGGCCATGAGGCCGTAGAAGCCGAGGAGCTCCACGTTCATCTTGACGCGCTGGAGCGGCGACAGCCGCTTCACGTACCGCGCCATGCAGCCCAGGAAGTAGAGCGGATAGGCGAACGTGTAGACGGCGAGGAGCAGGAGCCTCGCGAGGACGGGGTTCCGCGTGTAATCCGTGACGACGAAGTTGTCGACGTCAGGGTACGTGTTCGCGATCTTGTGATGATGAAGGTGGTAGTTCGTGTACAGCGTCACGCTCATGCCGGTGGGCGCCCAGCAGAGCAGGGCGATGACGTACGAGGTGAGCTTCGAGCGCGAGCAGCTGCCGTGGACGGCGTCGTGCGCCACGGCGCCGAGGCCGCGGACGAGGTTGGCGATCAACCACGAGCAGGCGACCCCGATCGGGATGGCGAGCGGGTGGTGCTGCGTCGCGTACAGCACCCACGTGACCGCGGCCCAGATGCCGAAATGAAGCGGGATCTTGAGCAGGTGAATCGGGTTGCGCCTGTAGGCAGCCTGCAGCAGCTCCCGCGGTACTGTGTCCATGCCGGCCATGCTGATCTCCGTGTTTCTCGCGCGTGCGCGGCCCGGAACTTCGCAAAAAACAGGCGGGAAAACAAGAGCACGCCCGCTTTTTACCCCCGCGGCGCGAATGCCCCTACGCGCCTGCGCAGGGGCCGGCGACAGGGCTTCGCGCCGCTTGAGGGGCGCCTTCGCCGCCGCTAAGACGCGGCCATGGGGACGCGCATCGAGAAGGACAGCTTCGGGCCGATCGCGGTGCAGGACGACCGCTACTGGGGGGCGCAGACGCAGCGTTCCCTCGAGAACTTCCGGATCGGGGGCGAGCGCTTCCCGCGGGAGATGATCGCCGCGCTCGCCACCGTGAAAAAGGCGGCGGCGCTCGTCAACCGCGATCTGGGGCTCCTGCCGGCGGACAGGTGCGCGCTCATCGTCGCGGCGGCCGACGAGGTCATCGACGGCAAGCTCGACGACCACTTCCCGCTCGTCGTCTGGCAGACGGGCAGCGGCACCCAGACCAACATGAACGTGAACGAGGTCATCGGGAACCGCGCGATCGAGATGAGCGGCGGCGTGATGGGCTCGAAATCGCCGGTTCACCCGAACGACGACGTGAACAGGTCGCAGAGCTCGAACGACGTGTTCCCGACGGCCATGCACGTCGTCGCCGCGCTCCAGATCGAGCGCCGCCTGCTCCCGGAGGTCCGCCGGCTGCGTGAGACCCTGGCGCAGAAGAGCGCGGCGTTCGTGGACATCGTCAAGATCGGCCGCACGCACCTGCAGGACGCGACGCCGCTCACGCTCGGGCAGGAGTTCTCCGGCTACGTGGCGCAGCTCGACGCCGGCATCGCTGCGGTGGAGCGCGCGCTCCCGCCGCTGCGCGAGCTGGCGCTCGGGGGCACGGCGGTCGGGACGGGGCTCAACGCCCACCCGGAGTTTCCGGCGAAGGTCGCCGCCAGGATCGCCGAGCTCACGGGGGCGCCCTTCGTCACCGCGCCGAACAAGTTCCAGGCGCTCGCGTCGCACGACGCCCTCGTCGCGGCGCACGGCGCGCTGAAGGTGCTCGCCTGCGGCCTGACCAAGATAGCGAACGACGTCCGCTGGCTCGCGAGCGGGCCGCGCTGCGGGATCGGCGAGATCACGATCCCGGAGAACGAGCCGGGCAGCTCGATCATGCCGGGAAAGGTGAACCCCACCCAGGCCGAGGCGATGACGATGCTGTGCGCTCAGGTGCTCGGCAACGACGTCGCGGTCGGCATCGGCGGGGCGAGCGGCAACTTCGAGCTCAACGTGTACAAGCCGCTCATCGTGCACAACGTGCTGCAGTCGATCCGGCTGCTCGCCGACGGCTGCGCGTCGTTCGAGGAGCACTGCGCGCGGGGCATCGAGCCGAACCGCGAGCGCATCGAGCGGAACCTGCGCGAGAGCCTGATGCTGGTGACCGCGCTGAACCCGCACGTGGGCTACGACAACGCAGCGAAGATCGCCAAGAAGGCGCACGCGGAAGGGAGCACCCTCCGCGAGGCGGCGGTCGCGCTCGGGATCCTCGACGGGGGGAAGTTCGACGAGATCGTTCGGCCGGAGAGGATGATCGGGCCTTCCGGGGACGGGTGAGGCTGCGGTGGACGGGGACGCGAAGGAAGAGGTCGTGCCGAGTTGCCCGGCGCTCGGAGAGGGGGCATCGGCGATAACCGAGCTCGTTCGGTCACGCTCAGCTCACGAAGCCCTCCACCCCACCATCGGTCACCAACGTAAACGACGCTCCGGTCTGAATTCTTTCAACCCGGGGGACTAGGGAACGGCCCACGGCAGCCGCACCCGTGCCCCGGGAAGGATCCCCTGCTCGCCAGGCAGGTTCCAGACCACCGGCGACACGGGCAGCACCACCGGCGCAAGCGTGACCTCATAGCGGCCAAGCTCGAATGTCGCGCCCGCCTCCGGAAACCCCTGCGTCGGGTCGTCGAGCCCCACCAGCGCCTCCGGATCCACAAGAATGTCCGAGGACGGAAGCGCCGGCGCGCTCGCCTGCGGCAGATCGCTCACCCGCTGTAGCGCCTCGTCGACCACACGCTTCCAGTTACGTCCCATCTGCGCGGACGGAAGCTCCGCTGCGAGCGCCTCCAACCGCGCCTTGAACTGTGCGTCGGACAGCACCGTCGCAGTCCGCTCTGCGGGCGACCGGGGTGGCGGCCCGACCTCCTGCGCCTGCGCCATGCCAGGCGCAGCCAGCGTCGCGAGCAGCGCCACGGCAGCTCCGTGCGCTCTCCTGCATACCCTCATTCACCACCTCCTTTGCGCGCCTTCGCGCGGCTGACGGACATCCAGCGAGAGGTCGACCGCGAGGAGCGCCGGATACTCCGGCCTTCCGCGCGGCGGCGGGGCGAGCCCGCCTCCGGGAACGGGCGGCGATCGACGTCGAGCGCCGCGGGGTTCGGGAGCAATCAGTGTACGCCCATCGCAGGTGCCCGGAAAGGGCAACACGCCTGGTGCGCGCGGGTGCGAGGCGGCGTGTTGACACCCTGTCGACACGTGGGATAGACGAAGGCGCCTGCCAGCGGCGCTGTTGCCGAGTTCGTTGCGATTCCTCTCGCCCGCCGGCCAGCACGGATGCCAATGACACCTTGCGCATGGACTCGTCGCGGTGCGGATCCTCGATGTGCCCGGCCGCGGCGCCGCGAGGGCAGCGCGGCGCCGGACGGCGCTGCGCTCGCCCCTCTCCTCCTGGCGGCGGTGGCGCTCTGGTGTCCGCAGGCCAGCGCACAACCCGCCCAGCGGCTGCCAGCCCAGCCTCCGGCCGCCGACGCGCTTCCGGTTCCCCCGCCCGCGGCGCCGACCATCCCGGTCGCGCCAGCCATCCCGGTCGCGCCGCCGCCCGGCGCGGCTCCCCCCGGTGGTGCGCCGGCCACGCCACCTTCCGGAGCTGCGCCGCCCAGCAGCGCGCCGGCCACGCCACCTCCCGGCACCCCCGCGGCCACGCCGGACGCACCGCCTGCCATCGTTGCGCCGTCCGCTGTCGCCGCACCCGGAGCAGCCGCCGCCAGCACGTCGCCGGCAGGCGCCGCGCCGTCCAGCGCTGCGCCGCCCGCCGCGATCGCGGCCGCACCGTCTCCTGCCGGGTCGGCCGCTGCGCCGGCCGCTGGCGGACCGCCGTTCCAGCTCGCGATCGGCCGCCTCGTGCTCTCTCCCCTCGTGCTCGTGCAGGCGCAGGCCGTCCCCTACGTGGGCGAGGACGCCTTCCTCCAGGCGGGCGACGTGGCCGAGGGGCAGGGGTTCCGCCTGCGGCGCGCCCGCATCGGCTTCGCGGGGAGGCTCGCCGGGTACGTGCCGTTCGCTGTCTCGGGCGAGCTCGCCGGGGGCGCGGACGCCTCGGCGCGGCTCTCCGAGGCGTGGATCGGCTACGCCCACTTCCCCTTCGCGAACCTCTACTTCGGCGCGCACGACGTGCCGTTCAGCCGCTCCGCGATGGCCGGCGCCGGCGAGGGCGCGCTCATCGAGCGGCCCCTCGCCGTGCGCGCCATGGCGCCCTCACGCCAGGTCGGCCTCCACGTCGAGGGGCACTTCCGGGGCAGGGCGTTCAGCTACTTCGCCGGCATGTTCAACGGCTTCCAGCGCTCGGATCAGTTCTTCGCCGGCTATGTCGAGAACGCCGCGAGCTTCGGCAACCGCTTCGACCACATCGCCTACGTCGCGCGGCTCGCCACCGAGCCGCTCGGCCCCCTCCCTCGCTCGGTGCAGGACCTCGCCGCCTCGCGCCTCCGCGTCGGCGCAGGCGCGAGCTACTTCTTCAGCGACGGCGGGACGCGCGACATCCACGGCATCGGCGCCGACGTCCTGGTCCAGGCCGCGGGCGCGCACGCGCTGGCCGAGCTCCTCTGGAACCAGAGCGACCCCGAGAGCACCCCGACGCAGCCGCTCGGCCAGCTCGCCCCGGTCACGTCGATAGGGCTCGTCGGCGAGGTGGGGTATTTCGTGAGGCGCATCAAGCTCGGGGTGAGCGCGCGGTTCGAGTGGCTCGATCCCAACCTCGACCTCTCGGACGAGACGGACAGCTGGGCCCTCACCGCCGGCGCGAGTTACCACTTCATCGACAACACGCTCAAGGCGCAGGCCGACTTCACCCACCGGCAGGAGCGCCACGGCGTCGCGCTCGACAACGACGCCGTCGCGCTGCAGCTCCAGCTCAACCTCTAGCGGCCCGCCATGCGAAAACGCCGCTCCGCCCTCGCCCTGCCCGCGCCGCGCGGCGCCCTCGGCCTCCTCGCTCTCCTCGGCCTGGTCGGCCTGGTCGGTTGCGACGAGCCGAACCTCCTGCGCGCCAAGCCGATCGAGAACCGGTTCGAGCTGGTCGGCGGCCCGGTAGCGATGGCCGATGTCGGCGATTTCCTGTTGGAAAACGACGAGATCCGGGTCGCGATCCTCGGCCCGCGCCACTCGCCGGGGCCGGGCGTCTACGGCGGCTCGCTGGTCGACGCCGACCTGCGCCGCCCCGATCCGCGCTTCGCGAGCGCGTCGGGCCGCGACCGCTTCGCCGAGTCGTTCCCGGTCGCCAACCTGCTCGTGCCCGATCCGGGCGCCACCGAGGTCTTCGTGGTCGACGACGGCTCCGACGGGCAGGAGGCGATCGTCCGGGTCGAGGGCGACGGCGGCTTCCTCTTCCACGCGCTCGGCGTGCTGAAGACCCAGGAGGACCTGCTCGGCCTCCTGTTCGACGGCCTCAAGCCGGCGATGCGCTTCCGCACCGACTACGTCCTGCGCCCGGGCGAGCGGTTCGTCACGATCCGCACGACGCTCCTCCTGCCGGACGAGGTGCTCGGGTGCCCGAGCGTCGCCTCGTGCGCGCTCGAGTGCGCGGACGGCCTCGCGGCGGGCGACGACGGCTGCCCTGCGTGCGCCTGTGGGGAGCCGCTCTCGCTCGACAACTACGCGGGCCCCTCCGACATCTTCAGGGGCATCCTTGGCGACGAGCGGAACGGAGATCCCGAGCGCAAGGGCGGGATCGTCGCCGGCGATTTCGTCTTCTTCGGCAACCAGAACGACATCTTCGGCCCTGGCATGGGCTTCGACGAGGAGAAGGCGGTGTTCGACGCCCTCTTCTCCGGCCGGGACACGTTCCAGCAGCCGCTCAGCTTCGATTTCGTCGCCGCGGCGGGCGGCGACGTCAGCTACGGCTATTTCACGAAGGCGCCGGAGGGCGGCCCGCCCTCCACGGTCAACGTCCCCGTCTTCACGAGCGCGGCGACGGCCTTCCTGAGCGCCGGCCGGAGCTGCCTCGCCGCGGACTCCGACGACGACGCGTGCGACCGGAAGCGGTCGTTCACCTACGAGCGCTACTTCGCCGTGGGCGAGGGCGACATCGCGAGCGTCGCCGAGGTGGTGTACGGCGCCCGGGGCACGCCGACCGGCGCGCTCGAGGGCGCCGTGCGGTGGCGGTCGACGGGCGCGCCCGTGCCGAACGCGCGGGTCCACGTCTTCCGCGACCCCGACCCGGGCGCCGCCTTCGCGAGCGTCGACGCGCTCGTCGAGGCGAACCTCGCGCGTTCGGGGGACGTGGGGCTGCTCAGCTCCGTCGACGCCGACCTCGGGCTCGATCCGGTGGAGGACGGCGACTTCCACGCGCGGCTCGCGCCCGGCGGCTACCTGCTCGTCGCCGAGAACCCCGAGGGCACCGCCGTGTCCGCGCCGATCCGCGTGGCGCTCGGCGCCGGGGCCACGATCTCGGTGGCGGCGGAGCTGCCGAGCCCCGCGCGGATCGCGTACCGGGTGGTCGACGAGGGCGGCCGGCTCGCGCCCGCCAAGCTGACCTTCGTCGCGCTCGACGCCGCGGGCCAGCCGCTCGAGGGCGACGGCACGAGGCGGGTCTACCTCGGCCACGGCCGCCTCGGCAGCGGCGTCCGGCAGATCGAGCGATCGGCGACGGGCGAGGGCGCGGTCGAGATCGAGCCCGGGCGCTACCGCGTCCTCGCCACGCGCGGGCCCGAGTTCGGCCGGTTCGAGGTCCCCGACCTCGAGGTGCGCGCCGGGGAGGTCCGGCGGATCGAGGCGGTCGTGCCGCGCGAGGTCGACTCGACGGGCTGGATGTCGATCGACATGCACCTGCACCAGCGCCCGAGCTTCGACAGCGGCCTGCCGCTCGAGGAGCGGGTGACCTCGGCGGTCGTCGAGGGGCTCGACGTCGCGGTGACCACCGACCACGACGTGCACACGGATCTCGCGCCCGCGGTGAGGCAGCTGGGGCTCGAGCCGCACCTGAAGACGGCGGTCGGCGCCGAGGTCTCGACGCTCGAGCTCGGGCACTTCATCGGCTTCCCGCTCCGCTACGACGAGCTCGACGTGCCGGATCACGGCGTCTTCGACTGGGTCTGCCGCGCGGGCGGGGACGTGATCGACGGGGTGCGCGGCACGGCGGCGGAGGGCGACGACGCGCTCGTGATCGTCGCTCACCCGCGCGACGGGTTCATCGGGTACATCGACCAGCTCGGCGTCGACCCCTTCACGCTGCGCCGGTCGATCCCGACGCTCGAGGCGAGCAACCCGCTGTTCCAGGCGGGCAGCTGCGATTTCGACGCGATGGAGGTCTTCAACGGGAAGCGGCTCGATCTGCTCCGGACCCCCACCGTGCAGGAGGTCGTCGATTTCAACCGGTGCCTGTCCCGGATCGACGCCGCGACGGACGAGGCGTCGCTCCGCGCGGCGTGCGCCGAGCTTCCTGGCGGCCTCCCGGCGTGCAAGCCCGGCGAGCGGTACGCGGTCTGCCAGCAGCGCGCCCGCTCGGCGCTCGCCTGGAGCGTGACCAAGCGGATCCTGACGAGGACGCCCGAGGAGCAGGACGCCGTCTGGGACTTCGACACGACCGCGGCCGACGGGGAGGCGCTCTGCCTGGGAGGCGAGGGCGGCGCGGTCCCGCCGGAGGACGCGGATCGGCCGTGCACCTTCCACGCGGGCCAGGTCGACGACCTGTTCCGCTACCTCGACCACGGCTTCTCGCCGACGCAGGTGGGGAGCAGCGACAGCCACGGCGCCTCGCTGGAGCCGGGCTTCCCGCGCACCTATTTCCGCTCGCCGACCGACCAGCCGGCGGCGCTCGATCTCGAGGAGGCGACCGGGGCGCTCCGCGCGGGCAGCGCGTTCGCCACGTATGGGCCATTCATCCGCGCGAGCGTGGGCGGCGCGACGTTCGGCGGCGTGGCGCGCGTCGAGGGCGACACGGTGCCGCTCGACCTGCGGATCGAGACGGCGAGCTGGTTCGGCGTGGATCGCGTCGAGGTCTACGTGAGCGGCCGCCTGGTCCGGGTGCTCGAGCCGCCTTCGGGGCCGTCGGCGATCGTGGACGTCGACGAGCGGCTCGTGTTGCCGGCGCCGCCGTCGGACGGCTGGGTCGTGGTGGTGGCGATGGGCCTGCGCGACGAGAACCTCCTCACGCCGGTCGCGCTGCCGGTGTCGTTCGGCGAGCTCCAGCTGCCCCGGGTCGCGAGCCTCGCGTTCACGCAGGTCGAGGCGCTCTCCCGGTTCTTCACGGCGTCGCCGCCGGTCCCCGACTGGTACCCGGTGGCGCCCTACGCGGTCACGAACCCCATCTTCCTGGATCGCGACGGCAACGGCGTTTACGACGCCCCGCGCGGCCCGCCCCCGTTCTGCGCGAGGCCGTGCGACCCGGCCGTGCTCGATCCGTCGCAGTGCCCGGAAGGGCAGCAGTGCCTGGTGAACGAGCGCGTCTGCGGGATCTTCGTGCTCGGCCGCTGCGACGACAAGCAGGCGTCGCCGTAGCGCCCAAACGATGGCCGCGCGCGCGCGCGCGGCCCGCGCAGACCTCACCAACGGGCAGGAGCGACGGCGGAGCGCGCCGCGCGCTCAGCGGGGCCGTGCGGTAGGGGACGGCGTGATCGCGTGGGCGATGGCGCTCTGGAGCGTCGAGCGGGTGATGATGCCGCGGAGGTCGATCCCGCCCTGCGTGAGCGCACGGGCGACCTCCGGCTGCATCCCGGTCAAGATCGCCTGCGCGCCGAGCAGCCGCAGCGCCGAGGCGGTGCGGATCAGCGAGTCGGCGACCCCGG
This sequence comes from Sorangium sp. So ce302, assembly GCF_051530145.1. Lineage (GTDB taxonomy): Bacteria > Myxococcota_A > Polyangia > Polyangiales > Polyangiaceae > Sorangium > Sorangium cellulosum_B. Next base: position 13,232,444 of record NZ_CP150326.1, read on the forward strand.
CGTCGACGCGCTTCAGGCCGGTGATGTCGATGATCACGATGGACGGGTTGTGGCGCTCCACCCCGGCGAGGGTCGCCTCCAGCACCTGCGCGGCGCGCGCTGCATCCATCGTCCCGATGAGCGGCATGACCAGGACGCGATCGGTGATCGGGATGATGGGCGTCGCCATCTCCGAGAGGCGCAGCCGCTGCACCCCGATGATCTCCTCCTGGAGCGCTGCCCGGGCCTGCTCGGCGCGCTCGCGCTCGCGGAGCTCCTCGAGCAGCAGCTCGTTGGCCCGGTTCAGCTCGTCTGCCTTCTGCGACAGGCGCTCGTTGACCGAGAACAGCTCCTCGGTGCGCCGCTGCACCTCGCTCTCGAGCCGATCGTTCATGGCGCGGTGCCTCTCGGAGACCTCCTGCAGCCGGCCGTAGAGCAGCGCGTTCTCGAGCGCCGCCGCGACCTGCGCGCCCAGGAGGCGGAGCAGCTCGGTCTGCTCCGGGGTGAAGGCGCCGCTCGCGAGCGTGTTCTCCACGTACAGCACGCCCGTCAGCCGGTTCTGGTGGACGAGCGGGAGGCCCATCACCGACTTTGGCCGGCGCGCGGCGAGGTAGGGATCCGCCGCGAACCGAGGGCTCGCCGCGGCGTCGTCCAGGATGAGCAGCTCTCGCGTCCGCGCCACGTAGTGGACCACGCTGACCGGCAGGGCCGAGGACTCCTCCAGCGGACGCCGGAGCTCCACCTCGATCGACGCAGGATCGATGGTGACGGACGCCTCGATGAACAACCGCTCTTCGCGCGCGAGCACCAGGAAGCCGCGCTGGCCGCCGGCGCTCGCGAGGACGGCGCGCATCACGCGGTCGAGCGCCTTCCCGAGCACGAGCTCGCTGGAGATCGCGTGCGTCGTCTGCAGCACCGCCGCGACGTCGGCGAGCTTGTGGAGGAGCGGGTGGCTCACCGACATGGAGCTCGATCTCGCGGCGGCCTTCTCGTGCTCCGCCGCGGGCCCCCGAGCGATGGGGAGCGGGTCGAGCCCGTGCTGCCGGATCAGCTCCGTGGCCTTTCGCTCTGCCCCCCACTGCCGGTAGGCGTGCATCGCGGCGTCCAGGTAGAGCGTGGCGATGCGCCGCCGGCCCTTGCGAGCGTAGTACAGGCCAGCCAGCTCCGACGCGAGCGCCTCGTACTGCACGAACTCGCTCTGACGGGCGGCGTCGATGGCGTCGTCGTAGAGCCCCATCGCCTCGACGTCGCGGCCGGAGGCGCGCGCCGCCTCGGCCAGGACGAGGACGTGCTTCACGCGGAAGTTGTCGGGGCAATGGCGCGCCCAGAGCTCGAGCTTCTCGAGCGACGCGGAGAGCGCCCCGGCGTGCCGCTCGCGCTCGCGCTCGTCATGCTCGCCGAGCGCGACCAGCGTGAGCGCGAGATAGAAGTGGTAGGTCGCCTCGATCGGCATCGCCATGACGGCCCCGAGCACCGGGCGCGCCGCCTCTGCGGCGGCGAGCGCCTCCTCGGGGCGTCCCTGGGAATAGAGCAGGATGAGCCGGATGATGTGGTAAAAGGCGATACCGCACCCGAAGCTCGCCCGGGTGAGCGCGGCCAGGCATTCCTCCTCTGCAAAGCCCTCCTCGCTCAGCGAGGCGTCGGCCGCCGTGAGCCCCTTCAGGCTGCGCAGGAACTGCTGCTCCAGCCGGATCGTCTCGAGGACGGCGTGATTGCCTGTCTTGCGCGCGAACGACGCGAATCGCTCGGCGACGCGGTGGACCTCCGCCAGCGGATCGCCCTTCTCGTAGACCTGCCAGACGGTCTCGAAGGCCAGGTAGCTCGCGTACACCAGATCGCCGGCCTCGATGCACGCGAGGAACGCCCGCTCCAGGATGGGGAGATCGTTCCGGATGTGCTGGACCCAGAAATTGATGTGATCGCCGTGGAGGTGCAGCAGCGTCCCCCGCAGCGAGATGTCCCCGAGCTTCTCGTTCAGCCGGATCGACATCTCCGAGAAGCGGAATCCCGACGGGATATCGCCGAACGCCGCGACGAGCATGAGCCCGTAGACGCTGTAGGCGAAGCACGACGCCTCGGTGTTGCCGTGCCGCAGCGACAGGTTCAGCATCTTCAGCGCGATGAGCGGGAACACGCCCGGCCGCCCGATGTACGCGCAGGGAGCGCAGTCGGCGAGCAGGTTGATGACCGCGCGGATCTGCTCGTCGGCGAGCAGCGGCGCGTGCAGGATGTCCTCGATGCTCCTGCCCGCCATGCTCTCCGGGATCTGCGCGACCTCGGCGGAGACGGCGGCGCCGATCTCCTCGCTCGCCCCGGGGATCTCGACGCCGAACAGGCGCAGCGCCTCCTGTCCGACGGTGACGCCCTCGTCGTAGCGGCCGGCGACCTGGTAGAGCTTCATCCGCAGGCTCTGGACCCGCGCCCGATCGAGGTTCGACGCCGCCACCACGAGCAGCCGCTGGAACAGCGCCTCGGCCTCGGTGAAGCGGCCGCACAGGTACTCGCACTCGGCCGCCTCCAGCGTGAGCGCCCAGCGCAGCGCCTGATCCCGCGAGGCGCCGTCGTCTCCGAGCGCGCTCCGCCCGGCGCTGAAGTACTCCGCCGCGGCCCCGTACGCGGTCGAGCTCTTGGCCTTCCTCCCGGCGCGCAGGTTCAGGCGCGCGAGCAGATCGCGCTCGCCGGGATCGGCGATGAGGGCGGCACCATAGTTAAGATGGTTTACAGTGTCGAACAGCTGCTCTTCCTGCGGCTCGCCGCGCTGGCTGGCCAGCATCAGGCGGCCTACGCGCAGGTGGGCGGCACATCTGTGCTCGTCCGCGATGAGGGCATAGGCCGCCTGCTGGACGCGATCGTGCAAGAACTGGTAGGAGACGGCGAACGACGCGTCGGTCGCGGGCTCGCCGTGGGACGGGTCTTCCGGGTGCACGAGCCGGTAGTCGGCGTCGATGGGGAGCAGGACCCCTTCCTGCATGGCCGCCCAGAGATCCTGCGCCGCCTGCGCGGCCGGCAGCTCGGAGATCGTCGCGAGCGTGCGCAGGTCGAACCGGTGCCCGATGCACGCGGCGAGCGTCAGGGCGCGCTGGGTGGGCGGCGCGAGCCTCTGCAGCTTGGCGATCATGAAGTCGACGACGTTGTCCGTCACGGCCCGCGACTCGATGGCTGCGAGATCCCATGTCCATCTGCCGGTCTCCGGGTCGCACCGGAGGAGCCCGTCGTCGCTCAGCATTCGTAGGAACTGCCCGATGAAGAACGGGTTGCCCAGCGTCTTGTCGTGGATGAGCTCGGAGAGCTGGGCGACGTCCTGCGCCGCGCGGCCGAGGGCGTCCGAGGCGAGCGCCGTCACGTCGTCCTGCGAGAGCGGGGCGAGGGGGATGTCGGTCACGGCCGCGCTCGCGGCGCGGACGGCGTCGAGGGTGATGACGAGCGGGTGTGCCGGGCTCACCTCGTTGTCGCGGTACGCCCCGACGACCAGGAGATGGCGTGTATCGGCGTCGGTGAGCAGGAGCCGCAGCAGCCTGAGCGACGCCGGGTCCGCCCACTGGAGGTCGTCGAGGAACAGGACCAGCGGGTGCGCCGGAGCGGCGAATACGCCAAGGAAGCTCCGGAACACCATGTCGAAGCGGTTCTGCGACTCGGAGGGGCCGAGCGCCGCGACCGCGGGCGCCTCGCCGACGATGAGCGCGAGCTCGGGGATGAGGTCGACGAGGAGCCCGGCGTTCGGGCCGAGCGCCGCGCCGAGCTCCGCTCGCCAGTGGGCCAGCGCGTCTGTCCGCTCGGAGAGGAGCTGCTGCACGAGCCCCCTGAACGCCTGGACGACCGAGGCGCAGGGCACGCCGCGGTTCAGCTGATCGAACTTGCCGTGCGCGAAGTGGCCGCCGACCCTGGCGATGGCCTTGTAGGTCTCGTGGACCAACGCGCTCTTGCCGACGCCGGAGTAGCCGGAGACGAGCACGAGCTCCGCGGCGCCCGCGCGGGCCCGCTCGAAGGCGGCCAGGAGCCGGTCCCGCTCCTCGTCTCGGCCGTAGATCTTCTGCGGGACGCGCAGCTCGTGGCTGCGATCGCGCTGACCGACGGGGAAGGGGTGGACCCGGCCTGTCTGCTCGAGGGACCGCAGGCACTCCGCGAGGTCTGCCTTGACGCCGTACGCGCTCTGGTAGCGGTCCTCCGGCGCCTTGGCGAGGAGCTTCATGACGATCTCGGAGACCGGCCGGGGGACGTCCCCGCGGTGCTCGTGCGGCGGGGCGGGCTGCCGCGCGATGTGGCTGTAGAGGACGTCCACCGGATCGCCGTCCGGGAACGGCAGGGCTCCGGTCAGCATTTCATACAGCGTGACACCGAACGAGTAGAGGTCGGCGCGGTAATCGATGCCCCTGTTCATGCGCCCTGTCTGCTCGGGCGACATGTACGCGAGCGTGCCTTGCAGGGTGGACGCCGAGGTCGACTGTTGAAACTCCTGCTTGAGCCGCGACGAGGCGCCGAAGTCGATGAGCGTGGCGCGGCGCAGGTCCGAGCTGACGATGATGTTGCTGGGATTGATGTCCTTGTGCGTGACGTGACAGCGGTGCACCGCGCCGATGGCGTCGGCGATGGCCGCCGAGAGCGCCAGCGCCGCGCGGAGGTCCAGCCGGCGATCGTCGAGGATCGCCCTCAGGGTCGTGCCCTCGACCGCCTCCGTGACGAGGGCGAGGCCGCCGCGCGTCCTCTCGAGCGAGCACACCCTCACCACGGACTCGAGATCCAGATCGCGCAGGAGGCTGAACTCGTGCCGCAGCAGGGCGAGATCGCGGACGCTCGGGTGCTCCCCCTTCAGCGTCTTGATGACGACCGGCCGCTGATCCGCGGCGCGGCGGCCGCGGTAAACGTGGGTCTTGCCGCCCTCATGGATCAGCTGCTCGACGACGTGTCCTGGCAGATCGAACGGTGCTGTGGTGGTCATGACGTGCTTGCGCTCCACCTCGTGATGGCTTCGTCCACACGTACCGTGCGGCCGATTACGTCCGGGAAGGACCAGTATAGGGCGGTCTTCTGCGGATTCACCGAGGGAGTGCAAAGAAGGGGGCTCGACGTGTGCTGTGTCACGCTGCAACGCCGCGTTCCTTGTCGTTGTGTGTGATGCGGAGTACTCGACGCGAAGCGCCCAGGTTCGTTCCTGGGCGCGGGTGAGGCGTTTCCGGGGCCGCCCGGCCCTCGTGGCGGGTCGCCTCACAGGCGGCAACCAAGCTTCGCGCCGCGTTCTCCTACATCCGAACGTTTACGTGGTCGTGGTCGTGGTCGTGGTCGTGGTCGTGGTCGTCAACGGTAGGCCGTGAACGACCACGACCACGACCACGTAAACGTTCACGACCACGTAAACGTTCACGTTGGTGACCGATGGTGGGGTGGAGGGGGGCGGGCTTCGCGCCCTGAGCGTGACCGAGCTTGGTTAACGCCTATGCCCCGAGGGCCTACCGTGAGCGTGCCATCAAGGACCCCTCTGGCGACGCGCAGCTCGGGTGGTCGAGGAGGCCGCGCGGCTGTGACGCGAGATCGAGCGTCGGATCGACGAGGTCGCGGAGGGGCCCTCCGTTCAGCGACGCGACGACCGTGGCCGTGACGATGGGCCGCACCCCGGAGTCCTTTTGCAAGCGATCGGCCACGTGGTGCGCGAAGTCGACGAGCATGTCGGGCCGCGCGCACATCTCCCCGAGCTGGCGGCTCGTGAGCCACGCCTCGACGTCGAGCGGCTCGCGCACGCCGGTCCTCGGATCCAGCACGTGAATCCCGAGCTCGCTCACATTCTTGTCGCGCAGCTTCATGCGCCACGAGAAGCGGTGTCCGGCCTCGCTCCAGGCGACGTCGCCCGGATAGACCCAGTGGCGGAGCGGCACCACGAGGTGGAACAGGAGATACCCGTGGAGCAGCGCGAGCGGCAGCGCGCTCCGGCGCGGCGCGGCGGGCGAGGGGACGCGGGCGACGTCGCCGGGGGCGTCCGCGCCCTTGAACAGGAAGGGCAGCCGCCGCCTCGGCCACGAGGGATCGCCGAACAGCGCGAGCGAGGCGATCATCGCGTAGGGGAAGATACCGATCTTGAACAGGAGGGCGTTGGACAGGTTGAACGCCACGGCGAGCGCCGCGCCGAAGGGGAAGGTGCGCCGGGAGAAGAGCAGGAAGCCCATCGAGAGGTCGATGAAGAGCCCCGCATACGAGAGCGCGAGCCCCGCTGCCTGTGAGGCCAGGAGCGGCCCGACGAGGGGCGCGTCGCCGTGCGCGGCGAGCCACATGGTGAGCGGCTGCCCCCGGAGCCAGTCGCCGTTCAGCTTCGCGACGCCGCCGTAGAAGTAGACGATGGCGATCTGGGCCTTCAGGGCGAAGAGATAGAAGCGCGGCACGGTCTCCGCCGGCGCGCCGGGCGCCGCCCCTGCGGGCGAGGCGCGCCGCGCGCGGAGGCGATCCAGCGAGAGCGCGCGGTGCGCCGGGGCGGCGGCGAGCATCAGCCCGAGGAGGCAAAGGAGATAGAGGTGGTTGAGGTATTGTGCCTTGTCGAGGAGGAAGACATAGGTGAGCGCAGCGCAGAGGAGCGCGGCGCTCACCCGGTAGAAGAGCCCGACGGCGCAGAGCAGCGCGAGGACGAAGAGGGCGCCGAAGTGCCAGTACATCCCAGTCCCGCCCCACGGGCGGACGAGGGGGACGAAGCTGAAGAAGAAGCCTGGCTCGATGTAATAGCGGTAGATCCGATCGTGGAGCGCGTACCGGACGACCTCCCACGCGATCAGGGCGCCATAGCCGGCGCGGAAGACGGCGAGCGAGGCGGCGTCGACCTCGGCGGTGAGGTAGGCCGCCCAGCGCCGCGCGAGGTCACTTCCAGTGCCCGTGCGCGTGCCCGTGCTTGTGCTTGTGCTTGTGCTTGCCGTGAACGTGGATGTGGACCGGTCGGCCGTCGTCATCGTCGTCGTCGTCATCGTGGACCACCACCACGCCAGGAGCCCTGTTGACCTTCACATCCACGTTCCACGCCGTCGCCACCACGACGTTGAGGGCAGGCGCGCTCGGGCCGACGATGACGTGCACGCCGGGGCGGTAGCCGACGAGCACCACGTCGGCGTGCGTCGGGTGCGCCACGACGACGGTGAGCTTCACCGGGTTGACCTTCGCCCCGACCTTGCCGACGCAGTAAAGGCCGCCCGGGCCGGGGGTGAGCACGACGAGCTCGGAGCCCTGTCCCACGAAGCCGAGCTTGATCTTGCGGTCGCCGACGGGGATCGGCTTCAGGTCCGCGTCGAGGACGTAGACCCTGACCTGACCGGAGGCCTTGTCCGCGACGACCTCGATCGTGTCGTCGCCGACCACCTGGATCACCCCGCCGTTCGGGCCCGTCTTGCCGGGGGGGATGGGCCTCTTCTCCGCCTTTCTCGCGCCCTCGACGATGACCTTCGTGCCCCCTGAGGGCACGTGGAGCGTGCCATTCCACGGCTTCCCGGAGACGCTGATGTTGTACTTCACCTCGGTGAGATCGGCCTCGAGCTTGGGCCCGGTCGCGACGAGGAGCCCTGTCTTCGCGTCGAGCGCGAGCGGGGCCTGCGCGTCGCCGTTCGGCCCTTTCCAGGTGAGCGTGCCGCTCACGTCCTTGTCGATGGGCTTGCCGTCAGGCGCCTTCACGATCGCCTTCACGGCGCCGTCGGGCGCGAACTCCCACCCGACCGAGCCGCCGTCGTGCTCCTCGGTCAACGGATCTTCGATCGCCACGGGGACCGCCTGGACCGACTCCTCGGTCACGCTGGCCTCGGCGGTGGTCTTGCACCCTGTCGCGAAGGGGCTACCGGCGATCAAGGTGGTCAGGGCCACCACGGAAAGGATGCTCTTGGCTTGCATCAAAGCCTCCAAGCGCAGGAGGGTATCGCAACCGCCGCGCCGCGTCTGCACGAACCGCCTCGTTCCACGGCGATGAGGGGCACGGGCGACGACATTGGATGCGCGGTGACCACTTCGCCCGTGATCGTCGCTCGCGCGTGCCTCCGGCGTGAGCTCGTAGGGTTCGAAGAAGCCTTGTGCGGAGTGCCTCGTGGGATGACGAGCGATGTGGATGCTCTGGGCATATCGCCGAGCGCGCTAGCGAACGCGGCGGATGCCTGTGGCAGCTCGCCAGGCGCAATCGCGGCGTGCCGGATGCTTGTGGCGGCTCACCAGGCGCGAGCGTGCGTGGTGTTGCCGATGCCTGTGGCGGTTCGCCAGCCGCCGTCACGCGCCTCTGGAGGCTCCTCGGCGTTTTCGCGCCTGGGCTTCCCCCCAGCGCCTCTTCGGGCTAGCGTCCCGGACGAGCCCGTCCTGCCATGTCCCAGCGCGTCTATGTCGGCCTCGTCGGCTACGGCCTCGCCGGCGCCGTTTTCCACGCCCCGCTGATCCGGTCCGTCTCTCGGCTGCGCCTCGCCGCCATTGCGACCCGCCGGGAGGGCCAGGTCATGGCCGACCACTCGGGCGTCGCCGTGCATCCGACGCCCGAGGTGCTGATCGCCGAGCCAGGGATCGACCTCGTGGTCATCGCCTCGCCCAACGAGACCCACTTCCCGCTCGCGCGCGCCGCGCTCGAGGCGGGCAAGCACGTGGTCGTCGACAAGCCGTTCACGATCACGAGCGCCGAGGCCGACGAGCTCATCGCGCTGGCCGCGCGCCGGGGCCGGCTCCTCTCGGTCTTCCAGAATCGCCGCTGGGACGCGGACTTCCGCACCGTGCGCAGCTGCATCGAGCAGGGCCTGCTCGGCGAGGTGGCCTCGTACGAGGCGCACTTCGATCGCTTCCGCCCCGCCATCAAGCAGGGTTGGCGAGAGCAGGAGGCGCCGGGCTCGGGGATCCTGTACGACCTCGGCGCGCACCTGATCGATCAGGCGCTCGTGCTCTTCGGCTTGCCGCGCTCGGTGACCGCCGACGTCCTCGCGCAGCGATCCGGGGCGCGCACGGTGGACTATTTCCACCTGACGCTCGACTACGGCAAGCGCCGGGTGATCGTGCGCTCCTCGACGCTGGTGCCCGAGCCGGGGCCGCGCTTCGCGGTCCATGGCGACGGCGGGAGCTTCCTCAAGCACGGGATCGACGGCCAGGAGGACGCCCTCAAGGCAGGCACACGCCCGGGTGTACCGGAGTGGGGGCGTGACGACCCGCGCTCGTTCGGCACGCTCGTCACGGCGAGCGGCGAGCGCCGCGTAATCGAGAGCCTGCCCGGCGCCTACGAGGCCTATTACGAGGGCATCGCGGCGGCGATCCTCGACGGCGCCCCGCCGCCGGTGCGCGCCGAGGAGGCGCGCGACGTGATCCGCGTCATCGAGGCCGCGATGAAGAGCGCCGCCGAGCGGCGGACGATATCGCTGGGGGCGTGATCGACGCTGCGCAGGAAAACCGCTGCTTGCGTTGAGAAGCGGTTGAAGAGCGCATGCTCACGCGACCTCTGTCGTCTCGTACCGAGGGTGCTTATCGGGCGGTGGGAATGCGCCGATATCCGAGGTGCGTCACCAACGACAGCGGTAGTCCCCGAGAGGGACAGCGGTAGACCCGCGGCGAGGGTGCTCGTTGGGCGGGGTGGGGGATGGGCCGATGTTTGAGCCCGAGGCATCTCTCCTCCGGCGAAGCTGGAGGAGAGATGTCTCGGGCGAGTTCGGCGGGGCCCCCGCCCCGCCCAACGAGCACCCTCGCCGCGGGCCGGGCAATTCGGAAGATCGCGCACAGCAAGGCCGCTGCACGCTCGACGCCCTCTCGGGCCAGAAGATCAGCGCGCCGCCGCCATCGCCGCCTGCATCGCGATGCCCATCTCGGCCGGCGTGGCGGCCACCTTGGCCCCCGCCGCCTCGAGCGCCGCGATCTTCTCGGCCGCCGTGCCCTCGCCGCCCGCGATGATCGCGCCGGCGTGGCCCATGCGCTTGCCCGGAGGCGCCGCGCGGCCGGCGATGAACGCGGCCACCGGCTTCTTCATGTTCTTCTTGATCCACGCCGCCGCGCGCTGCTCGGCCGTCCCACCGATCTCGCCGATCAGCACCACGCCGTGGGTGTCGGGATCCTGGTTGAAGAGCTCGAGCACGTCGATGAAGTCCATGCCGCCGACCGGATCGCCGCCGATACCCACGCAGCTCGACTGGCCGATGCCGAGGGCGCTCAGCTGGCCGACCGCCTCGTAGGTCAGCGTGCCCGAGCGGGAGAGGACGCCGATGTGGCCCTTCTTGTGGATGTGGCCCGGCATGATGCCGATCTTGCACTCTCCCGGGGTGATCACGCCGGGACAGTTCGGCCCGATGAGCCGCGTCGGCTTCCCCTCGAGGAAGCGACGGACGCGGATCATGTCGAGCACCGGCACGCCGTCGGTGATGCAGATGACGAGCTTGCAGCCCGCATCGACGGCCTCGGTGATCGCGTCGGCCGCGCCGACCGGCGGCACGAAGATGCACGAGACATCGGCGCCCTCGTTGCGCACGGCCTGCTCGACCGTGTCGAAGATCGGCACCTTGTCTTCGAATCGCTGGCCGCCGCGGCCCGGCGTCACGCCGGCGACGACCTTCGTCCCGTACTCGATGCAGGCGCGGGCGTGCTGCGACCCGTAGGCGCCCGTGATGCCCTGGAAGACGACCCGCGTGTCCTTGTTGACGAGGATGCTCATCGCTTGATTACTCTACCTTCAACGTGGACAGGAGCTCGGCCATCGCCGCTGGCTCGCTGCTCAACTGGGTTCGAGGCTCGGTGCTCGCGGGCGCCCTAGGCGCCGGCCTTGCCGCCGCGCGTGGCGGCCACGATCTTCTGCGCGCCGTCGGCCATGGAGCTCGCCGACTGGATGGTCAGGCCGCTCTCGTCGAGCAGCTTGCGGCCGGCCTCGACGTTCGTCCCCTCGAGGCGCACCACGAGAGGCACCTTGAGCCCGAGCTCCTTCGCCGCGGCGATGACCCCGGCCGCGACGACGTCGCAGCGCATGATGCCGCCGAAGATGTTCACGAAGACGCCGCGGACCCGCTCGCTCCGGAGGATGATCTGGAACGCGGTCTTCACCTGCTCCTGCGAGGCGCCGCCGCCGACGTCCAGGAAGTTCGCCGGCTTTCCGCCGTAATGGAGGATGATATCCATCGTCGCCATCGCGAGCCCGGCGCCGTTCACGAGGCAGCCGATGTCGCCGTCGAGCGACACGTAGGACAGCCCGGCCCGCTTCGCCTGCAGCTCGACCGGATCCTCCTCGTCGACGTCGCGCATCCCGTTCCAGTCGGCGTGCCGGAACTCGGCGTTGTCGTCGAAGCTCACCTTCGCGTCGAGCGCGAAGACGTCGCCGGCGCCGGTCACGACGAGCGGGTTGACCTCGAGCAGCGAGCAGTCCTCCGCGGTGAAGCACGCATAGAGCGAGGCCACGAGCTTCAGGAACTGGCGCTGCGTCTCCTTCGCGGTGAGCCCGAGCGCGATCGCGAGCTGCCGCCCCTGGTACGGGGCGAGGCCGAGCACCGGATCGATGAAGAGCTTGTAGATCTTCTCCGGCGTGCTGTGGGCCACCTCCTCGATGTCCATGCCGCCCTCGGTCGAGGCGATCACCGCGACGCGGCGGCGCTCGCGATCGACGAGCATCGCGAAGTAGAGCTCGCGCGCGATGTCGAGGCCCTGCTCGATGTAGAGCCGCCGGACCTTCTGCCCCTCGGGGCCCGTCTGCTTGGTGACGAGCTGCATGCCGAGGATCTTCTCGGCGAGGGCGGTCGCCTCCGCGCTGCCACCCTTCGCGACCTTGACGCCGCCGCCCTTGCCGCGGCCGCCCGCGTGGATCTGCGCCTTCACGACGACGACCGGGTTGCCTGTCTGGGCGATCAGCCGATCGGCGATCGGCGCCACCTCGCTTGCCTGGAAAGCGGGCTCCCCTTTCGGTACCGGCACTCCGTAGCGAGCGAAGAGCTGCTTGCCTTGATACTCGTGGATTTTCATGAGAGGGGCCGCCACCCTATCACAAGGCCGCGCCCGCGCGAGACTCGAAAAACAGGGTCGACGGACGTCGGTGTGCCCGGTGCCTTGGCCTTACCCTGGCCGCGCGCGAGTCACGTGTTACGTTTTGTTACGCTCCGGCACGTTACGTTTCGAGTGTTTCGCGCCGGCTCACCCATCCATGGAAAAGTGCGGCGGCGCAGCGCTCGACGTCGTCTGCCTTGGTGGTGCATGACGTCGGCGCCCGCGGCGCTGCGCCCTGGCGCGTGCGGCGCGGGGGCACAGCGCCGCTTTCGTCGCCTCACTTGGCGGCGTAGGGCGGCGGCTCAGGCCGGCGGAGCGCCACGAGGGTGAACAGGCCGGGCAGGATGTCGTCCTCGACCCTGGAGACCTTGCCTTCGAGGCTGATCTTGAGCTCATCGAACGGCGTGTAGGTGAGCCCGGCGCTCGCGGAGACGCTCGGCTGAGGCGCGAACAGAAAGGCAGAGAGGGCGCCTTCCGGTTCGTAGAGAGCCTGGACTCTAAAGACCGGATGGATTGCCACCTTCGGGAGGACATTGGCGATGATCTCGCCTCCCACCCAGGGATTCAGCGCGATCGCTCCCGCCTCGTCCGCCGCGCCGACCAGCCCGACGCTGCCGTCGATCGACACGGACAGCGCCTCGGCCGGGTAGAGCTCCAGGGCGACGACCGCCGAGTAGAAATCGATCGACGGATACAGCGCGACGCCCGACCAGGTCGACCAGAGCGGCTGCATCGTGGTGAGACCGGCGCCGAACGTCGGCGCATCGACGTCGAGATCGAAGCCGCCGAAGAGGTTGATCTCGTATCCCTCGCCGAGGACGAGCCCGGGCTCGACGCCGAGCATCCGGCCCGGGACGGTGCTGATCATGGTCGAGGTTGTCGGGAAATAGTTGATCCAGCCGTCCCAGTCCTCGATGCCAATCGGGTGCGTGATGATGCCCAGCCGGAGGTGGTGATCCTCGCGGCCAATCTGGAGCATCGCCCACTCGGGCGGGCCGATCTTGATCCCCGGCGTCAGCAAGGACCACGTGGGGTAGACGAACGCCGGCAGCCCGAACGCCGGCAGCCCGAGCGGCGCCGTGGTCGCCTGCACGTCGAGATCGAGCCGGAAGTACAGCGAGCCGCTCGCGAGCCGGAGCCCGACCTCGGCCTGCGCGAGCGCGTCGAAGCGAAGGGCCGCGGGCTGCTCGCGGTGCACGCCCGCGACGACGCTGGTCCCCCCTCCCACCCAGGTGTCGATGTCGGCCGGGAGCGCGGCGAGGTGCGGTAGCAGCTGGGCCTCCTCTCTCTCTGGGTCTCCGGACGGCGGCTGTCCTCGATCAGCGAGCGGCGACGAGCGCCCCCGCGGCGATCACCGCCCCGCGCCGGCCGTCGCGGCCCTCAGGCGCTCGACCAGCGGGCGGATGACGTCGCTCCGCAGCTTGTAGGACGCGCGGTTCGCGATGAGCTGGGTGCTCACCTCGGTGACCGTCTCGAGCACCTCGAGGCGGTTCTCGCGCAGCGTCGAGCCCGTCTCGACGATATCGACGATCAGGTGGGAGAGCCCGACGAGCGGCGCGAGCTCCACCGAGCCGTGGACGGGGATGATCTCCGCCACCACGCCCTTTCTCGCGAAGTGATCCCCGGCGATCCGCGGGTACTTCGTGGCGACGCGCGGCAGATCGGGCACCTCCGTGTCCTCCGGCCCGGCCACGACGAGGCGGCAGCGGCCGATGCCGAGATCGAGCGGCGTGTAGAGATCGTGGCGGCGCTCGAGGAGCGTGTCACGGCCGGAGACCCCGAGATCGGCGGCGCCGTACTCGACGTAGGTCGGGACGTCGTCCGGCTTCAGGAACACGTACCGGAACGCGCCGTCCGCCGTCGGCCGGACCAGGCGGCGATCGTTCTCCTCGAGGGGCGTGCTGTCGAGGCCCGCGCGCCGCACGAGCGGGATGAGGTCCTTCAGGATCCGCCCCTTGGGGACGGCGATGGTGAGGGGCTTCGTCATCCGGCCCGCCCCTCGACGCGCACCGTGTCGGCGCCTAGCTGCGCGAGCTTGCGCTCCATGAACTCGTAGCCGCGATCCAGGTGGTAGACGCGCAGCACCTCGGTCTCGCCCTCGGTCGCCACGAGCCCGGCGATGACGAGCGACGCGCTCGCGCGCAGATCGGTGGCCATCACGGTCGCGCCCGACAGCGGCGCGCCGCCGTGCACGTGCGCCGTGTGGCCGTCCACGTCGATGTGCGCCCCCATCCGCGAGAGCTCGGGGACGTGCATGAAGCGGTTCTCGAAGATGGTCTCGACGATGCGCGACGTGCCCTGCGCGAGGCACATCAGGACCATGAACTGCGCCTGCATGTCGGTCGGGAAGCCCGGGTGCGGCGCCGTCGTGACGTCGACGGCGCGCAGCGGCCGCCCCTCGCGGCGGACGCGCACGCAGTCGCCCTCGCGGCCCACCTCGACGCCCGCCTGGCGGAGCTTGGCCGCGACCGCCTCGAGGTCCTCGAGCGGCGCGTTCTCGATCAGCACGTCGCCGCCGGCCGCGGCCGCCGCGACCATGTACGTGCCGGCCTCGATCCGGTCGGAGATGATCGCGTGGTCGAACGGCTCCAGCTCGTCCGCGCCCTCGATGTGGATGACGTCCGTGCCGGCGCCGCTCACGCGCGCGCCCATCTTGTTGAGCACCCGGCCGAGCTCCTCGACCTCGGGCTCGCGCGCGCAGTTGACCAGCGTGGTCCGCCCCTTCGCGAGCGCCGCGGCCATCATCAGGTTCTCGGTGCCGGTCACCGTCGGCAGATCGAACACGACCTCCGCGCCGCGCAGCCGCTTGCACTCCGCGACGATGTAGCCGCGCGACAGCCGGATCGTCGCGCCGAGCGCCTCGAGGCCCTTGAGGTGCTGATCCACCGGGCGCGTCCCGATCTGGCAGCCGCCGGGGAGCGACACCTTGGCGCGGCCGAAGCGCGCGAGCAGCGGGCCGAGGACCATGACGCTCGCGCGCATCTGCTTGACGAGCTCGTAAGGCGCCTCGGGCCGCACGTTGTCGCCGGCGCCGACCTTCACGAGCGGCGGCGCGGTCTCGACGTTGCGCCCGAGGAACCGGAGCAGCGCCGAGGTCGTCTCGATGTCGCGCAGCGCTGGCACGTTGCGGAGCAAGCTCTCCCCGTCGGAGAGCAGCGTCGCGCAGAGGATCGGCAGCGCGGCGTTCTTCGCGCCGCTGATGCGGATCTTGCCGGAGAGCGGCTTCCCGCCCCGGATCCGGATGGAGTCCATGCCCCCGCTATCGCACAACCCGCGGCGGAACGCGATGTTTCGGGGGCCGCGCGCCGCGCGCCGTGTTTCGCCCCGCGCTCGGCGCCGGCCGTCGCGATCGCCGCCGGCTCACCGCGCGGGGCCGGCGGGCGACGGGGCCCACTTTCCCGTGCGCTTCCCGTGCGCTCGTCTAGTCTCCACCGGCCATGCGACCGAGCGCCATCGCCCTGTCCTCGCTGCTCGCCGCGTCTGTGGCCCCGCTCGCAGCCGCGCAGCCGTCGGCCGATCTCCGCGGGTTCCGCGCCTCGATCGACCCCGGGGCCGGCGTCTACCTCGAGCCCGCCGCGACCCCGGACACGGGCGAGTGGAGCGCGAGCCTCTGGGCCTCGTACGCCTACCGCCCCATCGTGCTCCGCGATCCCGCCTCGGGCGAGGTCCGCTTCGACGTCATCCGCCACCAGGTCAGCGCGGATTTCGCGGCCGGCGTGGGCATCGCGCGGCGCTTGCTCGTCGGGCTCACGCTGCCCGTGGTCCTCCACCAGACCGGCGACGCGCCCATGTCCGACGCCACGCGGGTGCTCGGCGACACGTGGCTCCCGGCGCAGGCGCTCGGCGATCTCGGCCTCATCGGCAAGCTCACGCTCGTGCAGCCCACCGGCGGCGATCTCGGCGGGCTCGCGCTCGCGCTGCACGAGCGCTTCACGCTGCCCACGGGGGACGAGGCGTCGTTCGTGGGCGAGGGGGGCGTCACGAACGAGCTCAGGCTCCTCGCCGAGTACCGCCTGATCGCGCTCGGCGCGCACCTCGCGGCGGGGGTCAAGCTCCGCGCCGGCGAGGCCCGCTTCGGGTGCCAGGCGACCCCGGTCCCCGCCGCGGGCGACGATCCGTGCCCCACGGTGTTCGGCCACGAGCTCCCCTTCGGCCTCGGCCTCTCGTTCCGGCCGCAGATCCTGGGCATCGACCCGGAAGGGCGCGCCACGTTCTTCCTGGAGGCGCACGGGCACCTCCCGCTCTCGCCGATCGCGCCGTTCGCGAGCCAGGAGGCGGCCGCGCTCGAGCTCGGCCTCGCCGCGCGCTACGCGCTGGGCGATGTCTCGTTCCTCGCCGGCGTCGAGACGGCGCTGGCCGGCGGCGTCGGCACCACGCCGCTGCGCGCCGTCCTCTCGGTGGCCTGGACCCCGCGCGTCCACGACGCCGACGAGGACGGCGTTCCGGACGACGTCGACCAGTGCGGCGAGCTCGCGGAGGACCGCGACGGCTTCCAGGACGACGACGGGTGCCCCGAAGGGGACAACGACGAAGACGGCGTCTTCGACGACGAGGACCGCTGCCCCACGCAGAAGGAAGACGAGGACGGCGTCGCGGATGAAGACGGGTGCCCTGACCCGTGACGCCGGGCCGTGGACGATCCATGACGACGTGGACCGCATGAGCGACGACGGCTACACGAAGCACGGCGGCGGCCGCCACGAGGGGCCCTCCCGCACCTCGCCGTATCCCCTGAGCCGGCTCTCCGCGCCGCACGAGCTCGTCGACGTGGCGCGGGAGATCCAGCAGGCGGACGCGCTGCTCGGCGCGGTCACCGGCGGCAAGCTCGCGCAGATCGCGCGGCAGATCCGGTCGCTCCAGGAGGAGGCGCGGCGGGTCCTCGAGGCGGCGCAGCGCGACGGCGAGCTCCACCGGGCGGCGTGCAACTTCAAGAAGCGGCCCGGCCACGTCTACCACCTGTACCGGCGCGGCGACGGCGTCCCTTACCTCTCGATGCTCTCGCCGGAGGAGTGGGGCGGCTCGCCGCCGCACGCGTTCGAGGGCTCGTACCGCCTCGAGGTCGACATGTCGTGGACGCCGGCGCAAGAGGCCGAGGCGCACGACGCGGAGGCCGGCGCGCTCGCGCGGCTCACCGGCCGCGGCGCCTGACCGCGGCGCTCGCTCACCCGCCGAGCTGGAGGAGCACCTTCCCGAACGACGCGTTGCTGGCGACGTAAAGTTGCGCCGCAGCGGCATCGCCGATCGGGAAGACCCGGTCCACGACCGGCCGCACCGCGCGGCTCGCGAGCCAGGGGGAGATGTTCCGCTCGAGCACCTGCGCCGCCGCGATCTTCTCCTCGAGCGGGCGCGAGCGGAGCACGGTGCCGAAGAGCTCGATGCGCTTCCGCAGGAGCTCGCGCAGGTCGAGCTCCGTGGACGCGCCGGCCGTCAGCCCGACGAGCGCGATCCGGGCCTTCAGCGCGCACGCCTTGAGATCCTCGCCGACGTACGCGCCTCCGACGAGCTCGAGGACCACGTCGACCCCCGCGCCTCCGGTCGCCTTCAGCACCTCGTCCGCGAACGTCGCGCCCGACGTCGCGATCCCGGCGTGCAGCCCGAGCTCGCGGCAGCGATCCAGCTTGTCCTGCGTGCGCGACGTCCCGACGACGAAGCACCCGAGCGCGCGGGCGATCTGGAGGCCGGCCGTGCCCACGCCGCTGCCGACCGCGTGCACCAGCGCGCGCTCGCCGGGCGCGAGCCGGGCGCGCGTCACGAGCGCGTCGTAGGCGGTGACGAACGCCTCGGGGACCGCCGCCGCCTCCTCGTCCGTGAGCCCGTCCGGCACCGGCGCGACCTCGCGCTCGTGCGCGACGACCCGCTCGGCGTAGGCGCCGCCCGCGAGGAGGCCGAAGACGCGATCGCCCGGCGCGAAGCGGCGCGCGCCCTTCCCCGTGGCCTCGACCACGCCGGAGTACTCGAGCCCCGGCACGTCCTGCGGCGCGCCGGGCGGCGCCGGGTAAAAGCCCAGCCGCTGGAGCAGATCGGCGCGGTTCACCCCGGCGAAGCGGACGGCGACGCGCACGTGCCCGTCGGGCACCTCGGGCGCATCGACCTCGCGCACCTCGAGGACCTCCGGCCCGCCCGGCTCGCGGATGACGACGGCGCGCATCTTCAATGTGCTGCTCACGCCCCGTTCATTCTTCCATGGGCGGCGGGAGCACGCTCTTCCGGTAGAAGTATTCCACCTTCTCGGAGTCCGGATCGGCCGGCTCCTTCTCCGGCTCGGCCGGCGCGTTGCCGCCGATCGCCGCCTCGATCTGCACCTGCTCGAGGGCGTCCATCATCGAGGCCGCGCTCGGGAAGCGCTCCTCGCGGTCGAGCGCGAGCGCGCGCATCGTCGCGACGTCGAGCGAGTGGGGCACCTCGGGCCGCAGCATGCGCGGGCGGATCGGCTTCACGCGCTGGATCTCCGCGAGCAGGGCGGCGGCCGTCGGCGCCTTGAACGGCAGCTGCCCGGTGAGCATCACGTAGAGCAGCATGCCCACCGAGTAGAGGTCCGCGCGCGCGTCGAGATCGCGGACGCCCTGCGCCTGCTCCGGGGCCATGAACGCGGGCGTGCCGGCGATGGCGTGGCTCCCCGCGGCGGCCATCGAGACGAGGATCGACGGCGCCACCCCCGTGTTGAACGCCTCGGCGACGCCGAAATCGAGCACCTTCACGGTGAGCGGGCCGCGGTCGCCGCCGACGAGGCAGATGTTGTCCGGCTTGAGATCGCGGTGGAGGATGCCCTCGGTGTGCGTGACGACGAGCGCGCTGAGCACCTGGACGGCCACGTCCAGCACGACGGGAATGGGCATGGGGCGCTCGCGCGCGAGCCGCTCGGTGATGGTCTCCCCCTCGAGACGCTCCATCACGAGGTAGGGCGTACCGTCGTCGAGCACGCCAAGATCGTAGACCTCGACGATGTTCGGATGGCCGAAGCGGCCGGCGACGGCTGCCTCGTTGTGAAAGCGCGCGATGGCCGTCTTGCTCTGAGCGTACTGGCCGCGGAGCGTCTTGATCGCGACCCGGCGCCGCAGGCCGATGTGGATCGCGTCGTAGACCATCCCCATCCCGCCCTTGGCGATGACGCCGAGGATGCGGTAGCGGTCGTGCAGCAGGCGGCCGACGAGCGGCGCCTCCTTCGTCGGCCGCGGCTGATCGGGATCGATATCGGGCGGCAGCGGCCCGTCCACCGGCCACCCCGACTCGCCCCTGCTCGTCGGCGGTACCCGCGTCGAGGAGGGCGGGGCGACGCTCGGCGTGAGCGCCGTGCCGTGCACCGGGCACCTCTCGGTGTCCGACGGGTGCGGCAACCCGCACGCCTGGCATCGGATGAAGTGCTGCGGCGGCATCGGGGACCCGGTCAGAGTACGGGTACATCCGCCCATGCAGCAAGCTCGTTCAGGGAGCGAGCGTCCCGGCTGGGGGGGCACGCCCACAGCGTGTGGTTGGGTAGCCAACCCATGTCATCTTCAGCAGCTGGGTTGGATCGGCTCGCGGCTTACGGTAGGCTGAGCTCAAACGTGCCGCAGCCGGTCCGAAAACCAACCCGACGAGCGCGAGAGGTACCGCAGCGGGGCGGGTACCAGAATTTGCATCCGAACGTAAGGCGAAACGTAAGACGAAACGTAATCCGGAACGTAAGACGAAACGTAAGGCGGTACGTCGACCTGAACGTTGACCAGCACGTAAGCCAGTACGTAAACCAGTACGTGAATCGAACGTAAGTCGAGCGTTGGGCAGCGCGTGACGGGCTCGGGGTACGCTTTCCCCGACTGCCAGCAGTGGGGGCCAGCGGGATGGGAAGGGGAAAGAGACAGAGGCCATGAGCACGGCGGAGAAGCTTTCGGACGGTGCCTCGGCCAGCGGTGAGTCCGATCCGCTGCTGGGAAAGGTCTTGAATCAGAAGTTCAAGATCCACTCCCTCCTCGCGACGGGCGGCATGGGCGTCATCTATCGCGGCGAGCAGATCGCCCTCGAGCGCCAGGTCGCGATCAAGGTCCTGACGCCCACGAACTCATCGAATCAGATCGACCCCAACTTTCATAAGCGCTTCTTCCTCGAGGCGAGCATCCTCGCCAGGCTCCAGCACCCGAACATCGTCACGGTCTTCGACTACGGCCGAGTCGAGAACATGGAGCCCGAGCGGTACTTCATGGCCATGGAGTTCCTCGAGGGCGAGACGCTCTTCCGGCGGCTGCGCAAGGCCGGCCGCCTCTCGGCGCCCGACTCGATGGGCATCGCCCGGCAGATCGCCCGCGGGCTGCGCGAGGCGCACAAGCACGGCGTGGTGCACCGCGATCTGAAGCCGTCGAACGTCATGCTCGTCCCCGGCGAGGACACCGGAGAGCTCGTCAAGATCCTCGATTTCGGCCTCGTGAAGGTGCTCGCGGACGACTCGGAGGAGCTCACGCAGCAGGGCTCGTTCCTCGGCTCCCCGCGCTTCATGTCGCCGGAGCAGATCTCGCACGGCAAGGTCGATCTGCGGACGGACGTGTACTCGCTGGGCGTGATCCTCTACCAGATGCTCTGCGGGAAGGTCCCGTTCGAGGCGCAGAACTCGGTCCAGATCCTGATCGCCCACCTGCAGCAGCCCGTCCCGCGGATGAAGGAGCGCAACCCCGAGGCCGACGTGCCCGAGCCGCTCGAGGCGTTCGTGCTGCGCTGCCTGTCGAAGGATCCGGACGGCCGACCGGCCAACATGGAGGCCCTCATCCGCGGGCTCGGCGAGTGCGCGCAGGCGATGGGCCTGTCCCCGGCGTTCGGCTCGACGGGCCTCGTGACCATGGACTCCACCGGCACCGGCAGGATGCCGACGCCGATGCCGCCCGTGCGCGTGATGACGGCGATCCCCGCCAGCTCGTCGTCGCCCACGTCGACGTCCGGCGCCACGACCTCGCAGGTGGACGACGCCTCGCTCGGCGCCGCCTCGCGCCCGGCCGACGCCGCGCCGCAGGGCCGAAAGGGCATCGTGCTCGTCGCGGTGGGCGTCCTCGCCGTCGCGGGCATCGGGGTCGCGATGTCGCAGATGCGCTCCGGCGAGCCGCCGCCGGCGCCGGCCGCCGCGCAACCGGAGAAGCCGCAGGTCGCGCCGCCGCCCGCCGACGTCGGGTCGTTCGTGCTGATGGTCGAGTCCATGCCGTCCGGCGCCGAGGTGCTGGAAGACGGCAAGCCGCTCGGGAACACGCCGCTCCAGCTGTCGCTCACGAACAGCTCCGTGCGCGCCAACCCGCGCCGGTTGACCGTGCGCCACGAGGGGTACGAGCCGTACTCGATCGTCCAGGGCCCCTCCGATCAGTCCGTGCGCCTGGTCGCCACGCTCACGAAGCAGGCAGCGGCGCCGACGAGCACGCCTGCAGCGCCGACGCCGCCCCCGGCCGCCCCGGCGCCTCGCCCGTACTCTGGCCGGCCGGCCCCCAGGCCCGCGCCCGCCCCCGACGCGCCGCCCCCGCCTCCTTCTCCTCGGCCGCTGGATATCCAGATCGAACGATGACCCTCCAGCGCCCCACACACCACATCGTCGTCTCCCCGTCTGTCTTCACCGCGCGGCCGCTCTGGGCGGATGTCCTCGCCGACGTGGAGGCACCTTGTTCCAGGCTTTCCGTCGGCGGGCACCCCCCGCGCGGCGCGCACGGTGACGGTGAAGGAGACGATGTGCCGCATTCTCCGGAACATGCGCAAATGTACGCGCACGAACGCGCGCACGAACACGCGCACGCTCAGCCCGTGCATCGCGGCGAACGTCAAATCCAGCGGCGAACCCAGGCCGCGCTGACCGCCCGAACGATCGATCGAAGATCCCGGTATTCATCCGTTCCCGCCGGCAGTAGACTCCAGGCTCTGCGTCCCGCAGACGCGCTTCCCAGGCCGATTCCAAGCGGGATCCGTTGCTGAGGAGCAAGGAAATGAACCCGCTCGTCCCCGACTTCATCATCCAGCAAGACGCTCTCGGCAACACCGAGGGCAGCTTCACGGGGGCGGTGCTGATGATCGACATCCCCGGCTTCACCGAGCTCACGGAGAAGCTGATGCAGCACGGCCGCGCGGGCGCGGAGACGCTCGCCGGCACGCTCCGGTACTACTTCGACCCGCTCATCGCCGCGGTCCACCACGCCGGGGGCTTCATCACGAACTTCGCGGGCGACGCGTTCACGGCGCTGTTCCAGGACACGCCGGACCGCAAGGTCGCGGAGTACGTGCTCGGCGCGGCGCTCGCGATGCGCGACCTGTTCGCGGAGCACCCCGAGCGCGACACGCCCTTCGGCAGCTTCCCGTTCTCGTTCCGGATGGGGCTCGCGTGGGGCTCGGTCGAGTGGGGTATCGTCCGCATCTCCCCGGAGCGCGCGTACTACCACTTCCACGGGCAGGCGCTCGCCGCGTGCGTCGCGATCGAGCGGCAAGCGCTGAAGGGCGACATCCTCCTCGACCGCGCGCTCTGCGATCGCATCCCGCCCGCGAGCGCGAAGTACCACGGCGAGGGCGTCTACAAGCTCGGCGACGTGCCGGCGCCCAGGATGCCGCAGGTCCCGAGGAACCCGCCGCGCGGCGAGGGCACCGCGTTCGTGGCGAGGGGCGTCGCGGACATGCCCCCGGAGGGCGAGTTCCGCAACGTCACGAGCGTCTTCCTCTCGTTCGAGCAGATCCCGAGCTTCGCGGAGCTCACGCGCCTCCTCCACGAGCTCTCCGAGCTCTACGGCGGCACGTTCACGGGCATCGACGCGGGCGATCTCGGCATCGCCGCGCTGATCCACTTCGGCGCCCCGATCACCCACGAGAACGACAACGATCGCGCGCTCGACTTCGCGCTGGAGCTGAAGAAGCGCGGCCTCCGGCAGATGCGCCTCCGCGCGGGGATCACGCGCGACGTCCGGTACGCCGGCTTCAACGGCGGCACCGAGCGCCACGAGTTCGCGTGCATCGGCCGCGCGACGAACCTCGCCGCGCGCCTCGTCGCGAAGGCCCCCTGGTCGGCGATCTGGGCCGACGAGCAGGTCTTCCGCGCCGGTGAGACGAGCTACCAGTGGACGACGGAGAACATCTTCCGGTTCAAGGGCTTCGATCTGCCCATCCTCGTCTACTCGCTGGAGCGCCGCCGCATCTCGGTCCAGAAGGAGTTCTACGACCTCGGCCTCATCGGCCGCGAGGCGGAGATCGAGCAGCTCGTGCGCTACGTCGGGCCGATCTTCGAGGGCAAGCCGGCCGGGATCACGTACATCGACGGCGAGCCGGGGCTCGGGAAGAGCTACCTCGTGCAGCGCTTCCGCCACCGTTGCGAGGAGCACCAGAGCGACCGGCCCTTCCTGTGGATCGACGCGCGCTGCGACCAGACGCTCCAGAGCTCGCTGAACGCGTTCGAGTTCGCGCTGAAGGAGTACTTCTGGGAGTCCTCCGCGCTCGGCAAGGAAGAGAAGCTCACGAACTTCGACGACGCGTTCGAGTACCTCCTCGAGCGCCTGCCCGAGAGCCAGGCCGCGCTGAAGCGCGAGCTCGATCGCGCGCGCTCGGTGTTCGCCGCGCTCATCGGCATCCGGTGGGAGGACTCGCCGTACGAGCGCCTGCACCCGAAGCTCCGGTACACGAGCACGCTCTCGGCGCTGAGCTTCGTCTTCCTCGCCGAGGCGTCGCTCCAGCCGGTGATCCTGCACCTCGAGGACGCGCACTGGGCCGACGAGGACTCGCTCGAGGCGGTGCGCGTGATCGCGCGCGCGTGCCGGGGGCTGCCCATCGCGATCATCTGTACGACGCGGCGCAAGGACGACGGCACCCCCGTCCGCATCCCGCTCGACCCGGGCATCTCCGAGAACGTGATCGAGCTGAAGCCGCTGCCGCGCGAGCAGCTCCTCGCGCTCGCGGTCCCGTTCTTCGGCGGCCCGATGCCGGACATGCTCGCGACGCTCCTCTGCGAGACGGCCGGCGGCAACCCGTTCTTCGCGCAGGAGATCCTCGCCTACTGGCTCGAGGACGGGCGCTACGGCTCGAGCTCGAGCTCCATCTCGATCTCGAACACGTTCATGCCGCCGAAGAACGTGAACAGCCTGCTCATCTCGCGCCTCGACCGGCTCGACGCGAAGGTGAAGCAGACGATCGTCGCCGCGGCCGTCCTCGGGCGCGAGTTCGACCTGCGGGTGCTCGCGCTGATGCTCCCCGACGCCTCCGTGCTCGAGGAGCACGTGCGCATCGGCGAGGCGCAGTGCATCTGGTCGCAGATGACGGAGCGGCGCTTCCAGTTCAGCAACGCGCTCCTCCGCAACGCGGCCTACGAGATGCAGTCCCGCGCGCGGCTCCAGGAGCTCCACCGGCTCGCGGCCGAGGCGATCGAGAGCCTCTACGGCGATGACCTCGAGGACCAGCTCGTCGCGCTCGGCCGCCACTGGCGCCGCGCGGGCAAGGTGGACCACGCGCGCCGCTACTTCCTCGCGGGCGCCCGCAAGGCGGCGGCGCGCTACGCCCACGAGGAGGCGACACGCCTCTACCGCGTCT
This sequence comes from Sorangium sp. So ce302, assembly GCF_051530145.1. GTDB lineage: Bacteria > Myxococcota_A > Polyangia > Polyangiales > Polyangiaceae > Sorangium > Sorangium cellulosum_B. The sequence continues at coordinate 13,256,852 of NZ_CP150326.1, forward strand.
ACTTCAAGCTCTCGCCGGAGCCGACGCCCGAGAGCGTCGTCGTGCGCTACGAGTTCGCGCGCGACGTCCTCGAGGCGAGGGGGCGGTACCAGGAGGCGCGGCAGGAGCACATCCGCGTGCTCACCGACGCCCAGAAGCTCGGCGACCGCGGGTCCGAGGCGCTCGGCTTCCTCGGCCTCGGCCGCACGCACTGGGCGATGCAGCAGCCGGACGACGCGCGCACCTACTGGGAGGAGGGGCTGCGCGCCGCGCGCGAGGCGGGCAACCTGCCGGCCGAGGGGCTCACGCTCGCGAGCCTCGGGATGGCCTACGCCGTCCAGGGCCGGTACGACGCCGCTCGCACGCTCTACTCGCGCGCGATCACGGTCGAGCGGCAGATCGGGAACCGGCGCGAGGAGGCGAGGCTCCTCGGGGAGTTCGCGAAGCTGCACCGGCTGAGCGGCCACCTCGGCGAGGCGGAAGCCCTGCAGGAGCAGGCCGCTGCCATCGAGCGTGAGCTGGGGGCCTCTTGAGCCGGTGGGGGACGCTGCCGTGCGCTCCGCCCACGCGAAGGCGACCCCGTCGTCCGACGTCGTCGCACGTTCCCTAGATCGCGGTGCAGAGGCCCCGCCGGCCCGCGCGGCGCCGGCGCGCCCCGGCCCTCGCCGCCCTGCGAATTCCGCTGACAATCGATCACGAGGTCTCCCAAGAGCATGACACGACAGGCAACAAAGGAGTCACCTGCGCTGTTGAACGAGGAGCTCCTTGAGAAGGCGAAGCCTTCCAAGCTCATGCCCGCCGTGATCGCCGGAATGGTCTCGGGGACGCTGGTCGTCTCGTTCGATATCTCTCTTGGCGCGCTGATCTTCAACCACGGGCTCGCCGAATACCTCTCGAGAGGGATCGGCATCATCCTGATCAGCTCCGTCATCGTCGGCGTGATCGTGTCTCTCCTCAGCTCCTACAAGCCGGTGATCGCCGCGCCGCAGGAGGACGCTGCCGTCATTCTCGCCTCGATGGCGGCGGCGATCACGACGGGCATCGCGCAGAAGGACCCGACGGCGAGCCCGTTCCCGACGGTCGTGGCCGCCATCGCGATCACCTCCGTGGTCGCAGGCGGCTTCTTCCTGCTGCTCGGCCTCTTACGGCTCGGCATCCTGGTCCGCTTCATCCCGTACCCCGTCGCCGGCGGCTTCATCGCAGGCGCCGGCTGGCTCCTCCTCCAGGGCTCGATCTCGGTGATGTCCGGCCAGCCATCGACGCTCGACATTTTCCCGAGCGTGGTGATGGATCCGGAGCTCCTGAAGCGGGTCCTCCCGGGCCTCGTGTTCGGCGTCCTGCTCCTCCTGGTGCTGCGGCGGTTCTCGTCGCTCCTGCTCCTCCCCGTGCTGCTCGGGGGCTCGATCGTCGTGTTCTACGTCTCGCTGGGCCTCGCCGGCGTCAGCGTGCAGCAGGTGCTCGACAGCGGCTGGCTCCTCGGTCCGTTCCCGACCGCGTCGCTCTGGCCTCCGATCGGCGCTTCGGATTTCGGGAAGGTGGACTGGTCGGTCCTGTTCGGCAGCGCCGGCAACATGGCCGCCGTCACGATCATGGCCGCCATCACCGTGCTGCTCAGCGCGTCGGGCGTGGAGCTCGCGACGGAGCAGGAGATCGATCTCGACCGCGAGCTGCGGGCCACGGGCGTCGCGAACATCGTCACGGGCCTCTTTGGCGGCATGGTCGGCTACCTGTCGCTGGCCGAGTCGTCGATGAGCTACAAGGCCGGCTCGAACAGCCGCGTCTCGGGGCTGGTCGCGGCGGCGATCAGCTGCGTCGTGCTCTTCGTCGGCGCCGACGCCATCCTGTACTTCCCGCGCCCCGTCCTCGGGGGCCTGATCGCCTATCTCGGATTCCACTTCCTCATCAACACGCTCTACGAGGGCTGGTTCCGGCTGCGGCGCATCGAGTACTTCGTCATCGTGGTGATCCTCCTTGTCGTCGCCGTCCGGGGCTTCCTTGTCGGCATCGGGGTGGGGCTCGGCGTCTCGTTCATCCTCTTCGCGCTCAGCTACAGCCGCATCGAGGTGGTGCGCAACGCCATCTCCGGGGTCTACCTGCGCAGCAACGTCGCTCGCAGCGACGGCGAGGAGATGACCCTGACGGAGCGCGCCAAGCAGCTCAACGTGCTCCAGCTCCAGGGCTATATCTTCTTCGGGACGGCGTACAACCTCCTCTCGACCGCCCAGCAGCGCATCCAGAGCGAGGAAGGTGAGGTGCGCTATCTGCTGCTCGACTTCCGCCACGTGAACGGCATCGACTCGTCCGCCATCGCGAGCTTCCTCCGGCTCCGCAGGCTCGCCAAGGCGCACGGCGTCAAGCTCATCTTCACGGAGGTGCGTGTGGACATCCGCAATCACCTCGAGCGGGGCGAGGTCTTCGTCGGCGATGACGACGAGGTCTGCCGGATCTACCCGGATCTGGATCGAGGCCTCGAGGCGTGTGAGAAGGAGATCATCGCAGATGCGCCGCCCAGCATGCTGCCGCCTCCGATGCTGTTCTACGATCTCCAGGATGTATTCGGCGGTCGCCCGGGAATGCTACGTTTCAAGGACTACCTCGAGCGCGTGGAGCTTCCGGATGGGTTCGATCTGTTCCGGGCCGGAGATGTCTCGAAGGACCTCTACCTCATCGAGAGCGGAGAGCTCACGGCCTGGCTCGAGATCGACGGGAAGAAGGTGAAGCGGCTCCGCACGATGGGGCCGGGGTCGGTCGTCGGCGAGTCCGGGCTCTACATGGGCGAGAAGCGGTCGGCGACGGTCACCGCGAGCCGGCAGTCCACGCTCTACCGGCTCACGGAGGAGGCGCTGCAGCGAATGACGGAGGAGGCGCCCGAGCTGGCCGCGGCCTTCCATCACTTCGTGGTCACGCTGCTGGCCCGGAGGATCGTGCACTCGACGGGGCCCGTGAAATCGCTGTTCAACTAGACTCGGTCGGTTCGGCCTGGAGCGTTGCGTTCCCGTGGAGACTCGCTTGCAGCATGGTGCGACGGCAGTACGCCTCCCGCCGGTGCGCGCCGCGCGCCGGGGAGCCGGCGTGTCCGCTCTTCAATGCTGCACGCGTGAGCACCTGGCTCCCGCAGATCCTGTCGCGCACGACGACCCAGCGCAGCCCGCGAGCATTGCCGTCCTGTGTTCCGGTAGCGTCGAAACACGCATTGCCGTGCCGCGCGCCGTTTCACCTGGGGGAGAACAATCTCGTGTAGACGCTATCGTGGATGCGCGTGGATGCGCGGCGAACACACATTTGAATGCAATTTCGACGATCTCTTTCGGATTCAGAGCCACGGAATGTACGATTCGCCTAAGCTTGCGAACAGTCGTGGTTTCGCTCCGAATGAGAAGGCCAGTCGTGTTGCTTACCGCGCAACACATTTTCCTTGACAAGGGGACGCGCGCTTGCAATCCACGGTCCATAGGGTTGCGGCCGGGGCTGCCCGGCATCCCGCGCGTCCTACCGGCCGATGGGGGCCTCGGTCCGCAGACGCGCTCCGCTGGTTGGCGTTTCCGGAGACCCCAGAGGCCAGCATCGCGCCAGCGAACACCCGCAGGCCTGTCCGCCTTGAGCAGCTGGAGAAAGGACAACTTATGAAAACTCAACGTCGCCCCCTGATGGTACTAGCCATTCTGTTGGGTGTCCTATCGGTCGCCGCCTGCGGCAAAGATAAGGCTCCTGCTGAAGGACGTGCAGAGTCGGGCACCAAGGAAGCTGCGGCTCAGCCCTCCGAGCTCAGCGTCCTCATCTTCCCGAACTACCTCGACGACAAGAGCATCAAGGACTTCGAGACGCAGAACAACGCCCGTCTGCGGCTCACGATCTACGACTCCACCGAGGAGATGGAGAGCAAGCTCGCCTATGCGGGCGCCGACGCGCAGTACGATGTCGTCGTGATGGCGGCGCACGCCAGCGGGCGGCTCGCGCGGCGCGGGCTCATCCGCCCCCTGGATCACGCCCAGCTCCCCAACCTGAAGAACCTCGAGTCGCGGTTCTCGGGCCCGAACTTCGACGAGGGCAACAAGTATTCTATCCCTTACCAGTGGGGCACTGTCGCGATCATCTACAACAAGAAGAAGATCCCCAACATGGATCCGACGTGGGGCGTGCTCTTCGACGCCCAGAAGACGCCGGGCACGTTCGTGCTGATCGACGAGATGCGCGACATGGTCGGCGCGGCGCTGAAGTACAAGGGATTTTCCAGCAACACGTCGAAGCCTGAAGAGATCCGGGAGGCCGGGCGCATCCTCAAGGAGGCCAAGAGCAACCCGAAGTGCCTCGGCTTCAAGGGCGGCATCGGCGCGACGCAGGACGTGAAGGGCGGCTCCGTCGACATGGCGGTCGTCTGGAACGGGGACGCGCAGAAGGTGGTCTGGGAGGACAAGGATCGCCTCGCCCTCGTCATTCCGAAGGAAGGTTCCGTGATCTGGGTCGACGTGATGACCGTGCCCTCCAAGTCGCCCCACCCCGAGCTGGCTCACAAGTTCATCAATCACATGCTGACCCCCGACGGCGGCGCGCAGCTCTCGATGATGACGAAGTACGCGACCCCGAACAGCGCCGCGCAGGCCAAGCTGCCGGTGGAAGACCGCACGAACCAGCTCATCTATCCGACGGGCGACCAGGCGAGCCGCCTGGAGCACCATCGCGATCTCGGCGAGGCGGCCAAGCTCTACGACGAGGTCTGGGCGGCCGTGAAATCGAACTGACCGCGAGGCGATGGCGCCAACGAGGTGCTCAGCCTCCGATCACGCCGATGCCCATCCTGCGCGACGCGCCGGTGTCGAGCGCACGCCCGAGCTGGAATCAGGGCCGCTGCGTGGAGCCCCTGGCAAGACTGAATGCTTCGTTGCCACCGACGTGTCCCGCTGGCGCGGCGCTCGTCTCGCCGGCGCGTCCCCGACGCGTGCGCGACGAGCCCTTCTGGAGCGCACGGCGTAGCTCGCTGCCACCGGAGCGCACCGCGCCCGGTGCGCCTGGCGCTTCGAGGTGGAGTGCGTCGATCTGAACGTAAGGACCTCTATGGAAGATCATCGCTCCAAGACCACGGCTCGCGCGAGAGGCATGGTCGTAGACAACGCGTTCACGGCCGATAGCCTCCATGGCGTTCGGCGCGAGCCGACCTACAGCGGCGCGCTCTCCTTCCTGCGCCGCAAGTACACGCGCGACCTGACAGGCGTCGATGTGGCGGTCACCGGCATCCCGCTCGACACGGCGACCAGCAACCGCCCAGGGACGCGCTTCGGCCCGCGCGCGGTGCGGGAGGCCTCGGCGCACCTCGCGTGGAACCGCCCTTACGGCTACGAGTTCGATCCGCTCGACCGGCTCGCCGTGGTGGACTATGGCGACTGCGTCTGGGATTACGGGCGTCCGGAGGAGAGCCCTGTCGCCATCGAGGAGCACATCGGCCGGCTCCTCGACGCCGGGGTGACGCCCCTCTCGATCGGGGGGGATCACTTCGTGAGCTACCCGATCCTGCGCGCCGTGTCCAAGCGCCGCGGGAAGCTCTCGCTGATCCATTTCGACGCTCACTCCGACACGTGGAGCGACGAGGGCGGATCGGGTCGGGTCGATCACGGCACCATGTTCTTCCACGCGGCGCGGGAGGGCCTCGTGGAGCCCAGCCGCTCGGCGCAGATCGGGCTCCGCACTTACAACGCCGATACGCTCGGCTTCCAGGTGCTCGACGCGCCCTGGGTTCATCGCCATGGCGCGAGGGCGGTGATCGAGCACGTTCGTAATATCGTCGGGGACCACGAGGTTTACCTGACGTTCGACATCGATTTCCTCGACCCGAGCTTCGCGCCCGGCACCGGCACGCCGGTCTGCGGGGGGATGTCCACCGCGGTCGCGCTGGAGATCCTGCGGGGGCTCCAGGGCATCGCGCTCGTCGGCATGGACGTCGTGGAGGTCGCGCCCGCCTACGACGTGGGTGAAATCACGGCGCTGGCTGGCGCGACGATCGCGCAGGAGGGGCTCGGGCTCATCGCGTGCCGGCCTGGCGCGCCCAGAGCAAGGGAGCCGGCCGAGGGAGAGCGGCGTTAGAGCGGCGGTCACCCGCTTCGGATACGGGCCCATCTCGTCGTTTTCGGTGCTCAGCGCACAGGAGTGCGCTTCCGCGCCGAAAACGACGATCTGGACCCGTCTCCTGTGCGGGAGACCGCCGCTCTGCGTCGCGTCTACGAGCGTGTCCGGCGGCGCGGAGACTGCCCTCGGTACGGCGCGAAGACCGCTTCTGGCGAGTCTTCGGTGAACTGGCGGAGCACCCGGTTCAGCCCGCGCGTGCCGTGGGCGCGGACCGTCTGGACGCGGTCGAGATCGAGCACCTCCCCGAGGTACTCCTCGCCGGAGCCCCCCAGGAAGAGGACGCGGCCCTCGGGATCGACCGCGATGGAGCGCCCGCCGCCGATCTCCACCGCGGCATTGACGTTCACCACATAACACTGGTTCTCGATCGCGCGGGCGCGGGCGAGCACGAGCTCCTCCTCGCGATCCGGCGTCGTGGTGAGCGTCGGGTGCAGGATCACCTCGGCGCCGCGCAGCGCCAGGCCGCGCGCGACCTCGGGATACCAGCCATCGTAGCAGATCATGAGCCCCAGCCGGCCGACGCGCGGGATGTCGAACACGGGCGCGGGCTCATCGCCCGGCGCACAGGTCTCGAAGGGCATCCAGGGATAGAGCTTGCGGTACCGGGTGACGAGCTTGCCGCTCGGCGAGAAGACGAGCGCGGTATTGTGCAGCTTGTCCCCCGCGCGCTCGTAGATCGACCCGGCGCAGAGCCACCTCCCAGCCCTGCGCGCGATCGCGCCGAGCCGCCTGGTGAGCGGCCCCGGGATCGGCTGGGCGAGCTCGTGCGACGGGGAGGTGTGGCGGAACGGGTGATCCCCCGTGAGCCACAGCTCGGGAAAGAGGTAGAGCTGCGCCTCGGGAAACGAGACCCCCAGCGTCTGCACCTCGCGCTCGAGCTTCTCGAGCGTCGCAGCAGGGTCGCCGGGCACGGGCCGGGACTGGACTCCGATGACGTGGAGGAGGCGAGCCATACAAGCGACGTTATACACCCCCTCTGCGGCGTGCGTTCGAGGGGCGTCGTGAACGTCGCGCCGGGGGGCGCCTGGCGAGCTCGCTCAGGTGGTCGGCTCGATCGACCCGCGAGCCGCCGCGATCACCTCGGCCGTGGCGAAGTGCGCCGACTCGAGGGCACCCTGCGCCCAGCCCGTGTAGAGACACGTGTGATCGCCGGCGAAGACGATGCGCCCCTCGCCGCGCTGGAGATCCGCGATCAGATCGGTCTGATCGGGCCGGTACGCGGGCCAGCCGCCTCGCGTGTACGGCTGGTGGTGCCACGAGAACGACAGCCCCTTCTGGAAGTACTGCCGAGCGTTCGGGAAGAACGACTCCATCGTCTTGAGCCCGAACTCGATGCGATCGGCCGCGGTGGGCAGCTCGTCGAGCGCCGCGGCGTTGCGGTCCTGCACGTACGCCGTGAGGATGCCCGAGGAGCCGGACTGGAGCGAGGTCAGGTCCCACAGGCGCTCGATGGGCGTGGTCGTGCAGGCCGCGAGCAGCCCGATGATGCCCTCATCCGCCCAGAACCGGTGCGAGAACTGGAAGTTGAGGCGCGTGACGGTGAACATCGGGATCTCCGACGCGGCGCGGTGCTTGGGGCCGGAGAGCGGCGGGTCGAACGCGACCTCGAGCAGGATGCGGTGGGGGAGCGCGCACACCACGAAGTCGCCCTCGATCGTCTCGGGGTCCCCGTTCCTGAGGAACTCGACGGTCACGCCGTCCTCGCGGGAGATCACCCGCTGCACATGGGCCCCCTTGAGGATGCGATCGCCGAGATCGTCGGCGAACGCGGTGGTCAGCCGGTCGTTCCCGCCGGCGATCGCGTAGGTGTGGAACCACTTGGCGTCGAGCCGCTGGTTCGCCGACCAGGCGAGGCCGCTGAACATCTCGATCTCCGTCCCCTCGTACGCGCGGCAGATCTCCCTCGCGGCGTGCGAGGCCCCGGTCCGATCCAGGCTGCGGTAGAACGTCTCGCCCGAGAAGTCCTTGCGGACGGTGGCCGGTGGCCACTGCGTGTCCCGCGGGTCGCCGATCACCGAGAACGCCTTCGCCGCGAGCTGCAGGTTGAGGGACTCCGCGTCGATGTCCCGCTCTTCCGGAGAGAGCGGAAAGTCGGCAGGGTAGTGCGCTTTGCCCCGCGAGGTGCTCAGGAAGCGATGGCCCATGACGTAGTACAGCTGCGTCGCGTCGAGCGGATACTCGAGGATCTCCAGCCCGAAGTGGCGCGCATAGGCGAGCGTGAGGACGTGGGTGTCGGCGATCCGGGTGACGCCGAGCTCGGCGTACTGGTCGCCGAAGTGGTTCCGGAGCGTGTAGAAGCGGCCGCCCACACGGTCATTCCGCTCGAGGATGATCGGGTCGAACCCGGCCTTCCGCAGCGACCATGCGGTGCACAGCCCTGAAATCCCGCCGCCGAGCACGATGACACGGCGTCCGCCGCCGACGCTCGGCCAGTCAGGTAAAGTGTCCCACATCTGTGGCAACATCTCCCCTGCGGCCGCGAGGCGACGCCGGTCGTAGACGGAAGCGAACGACTGCTCGGGGACATCGATCGGGCGGTCGGGCAACATGGACCTCTTGCTCGGGCTGGCTGACGATCGTCAGGTTGGCAAAAACGCCGCCGAGACGGCGCGCCGCGGGTGGCAGACCCGACGCGCGCTCCTCTCGTGGCCTACGGTTCGGCGCGAAAATCGGCGCCCATCGCTCTCCTGATCGCTCCCATTCGCGGCGCGCTCCGCCGAGCGGCGCGCCCGTCGTTCCGCCGTCGCTCCGGACCGCGCGCGCCGTGCGTCGCGTGATCCGAGGTCGAGGAGCGGATATTCACGAGTGACCATGATGGACAAGCGATGTTTTGCTTTCAAGCAAAATCATGACCGCGCAGATTGTCACAAGAGTGTGCGGGCGTCCGATGATGTGGTCACTTGGTTACGTGGCGCGTGACACGTGACGCGCAGCGCGCGCCGCGCGGCCGCGCGCCGTCAGATCGCAGCGTTTCCGGCGACGGCCATGAAGCGAACGCACCGCTCCACACCATCGCGCCTCGATCGTGGATTGCGGAGGAACGTGCGTGATTTGCGCCACGGCGCACGATTTGCGTCGGGCAAGGAAACACACGAGAGCGCTGCATGACACGCGAGGCCGGCCCAGGCGCTGAGTTCACGTGAGACGCTGAATTCGAGCGTGGCGCGAACCGCGCGCAGCGGTGGAGCTCCTGCCAGAGTGGAACGGTACCGCAGGTGTGGCTTGCGCCACGCCTGGAATGGATGTGGCCGCCAGGGCGACGCCGGTCGATGGACTCGGGGCGCGAGGCTGCGCGCTGCGCGGGCCGCCCTGCGCCGCGGTCGAGCAGAGCGGCGCGGGGGCGGAGCGCCGAGAGGTGATGGGCGTGAGGTGGAGAGCGCGCGGCCAGGACGGCCGCGCGATGATCAGAAGTTCAGGTTGGCAGAGAGGAGGAAGGTGCGGCCTGCCTGCGGCATCCTGGTCGCCGTGAACTGGGGCGAGATGGGGGCCTCGTACTCCCAGTCGGCGACGTTGTAGACGCCCATGTTGTAGCGGAGGCCGGCCACTTCCGTCTGACCGGAGAGGACGACGTCCCAGATCACCGCGGCGTCGGTCTCCTCCAGGGTCTTGTCGATGCGCGGCGACTCGACGGTGAGGCGCGTCGAGAGCATCAGGGCCTTTCCGAACAGCGGCACGGTCCCCTTGACGGCGGCCATGTGCTCCGGCGAGTTGGGCACCTTCTTGAGCACCTCGTCGACGTCTCCTTTCTCGAGGTACCTCGCCCGTGAATAGGAGTAGGAGAGAGAGGCCATCCAGCCCTGACGCCACTCGCGGCGCAGCTCGGCCTCCGCGCCCAGAACGAGGATCGGCTCCTTTGTGTTGTCGTACCGTCCCGGCACTGCCTCGGTGAAATCGCCGGTCTGCGCGATCATGTCGGTCATGTAGTTCACGTACCCCGCGCCGAGCAACGAGAGCGTGGACGAGAGCCGGTGCGTGAACTCGACCTCTCCCGAGAGCACGCTCTCGGGATCGACCGACGCGCCCTCCTCCGGGTCGTACCCCGGGGCAAAGTTGCTCGAGGGCACCTGCAGGAAGAGCTCGTAGATGGGCGGAGCGCGGAACGCGCGGCCGCCGGTGACCTTCAAGTTGCCCCCTTCGTAGGGCTTGACGACGAGCGCGATACGCGGGCTGATCCCGGAGTTGAAGCTGAGACCGTCCTCCCCATAGTTGTAGTAATCGATACGAGCACCCGCGGAGACGCGGATGCGGTCGGACGGGACGAAGTCCACAACGCCGTAGCCGGCGAGGATCTGATAAGGGTGCGAGTCGAACAGATCCTCGTTGTCGGGGTCGAGGATCTCGCCCTCGCGCTCGGGCACGGGCAGGACGAGCTTGTCGGTGCACGGAAGAACACCGCACTCCCTCTCCTCGATGCGCATCCTGCCGAGCAGGTGTATCTGGCCCTCGGCGCCGACGGTGACCTTCAGCTCGCGGAGCGGTGAGATCTCGAATCGCTGATCCGCGAGCAGCCACGTGTCCTGGTACTGCTCGACGTCATAAATCGTGCTGGTCCCGGCGTCGGAGGCCTCGGACAGCCACAGCGTGTCATTGTAGAGCTGCATGTCGGCGGCCACGCGGGTCGTCATCGAGAAGCTATCGGAGAACCGCGGCGAGAACGTGAGCTCGACGAACCCGCGCCTGTCGCGGTAAAACGTCCTGTCGTCGCCGACCATGGTGAGGTTGGCGCCGGTCGGGAGCGCCTTCTTGCGATCGTTGTAGGATATCTGCGCCGAGAGGGACTTGTACCAGAGCCGCCCCTGGACCGTCCCGACATTGAAGTGGTCGGCGTCGCGGGCGTTGGCATCCCCGTCCTTCCACTTGTTCTCGAGTCCGGGCGGGATCGGCAGGAAGTAGTCTCGCCCTTGACCGTGGCCGCCGGCGACCGACAGCCACATGCCGGAGTCGCGCCCGAAGGGCACCTGCACCTGGCCGCGGCCGCGGATGAAGCCGTGCTGCGCCGCGCCCACGCCGACGCCCGCGCCGAACGACGTCGGGCGGCCCTTGGTCACGATGTTGATGACGCCGACGAACGCGCCCGTACCGTAGAGCAGCGAGCCCGGGCCACGGACGACCTCGATCCGCTCGACGTCCTCCAGGTCGGTGCGCGCGGCTTGATCGGCGAAGGCGAGGCCGTCCCAGGTGTCGTTGATCGAGTGCCCGTTGAGCAGCACGAGCACGCGGTTGCTGTAGTCGCCAGGGATGCTGATCCCGCGGATGCCAACCCAGGAGTAGGTGCCGTCGTACGTCGTGTAGACGCCGCGCATGCCCCTCAAGGCCTCGGCGACCGTCGGATACCCCATCGCGCGGAGCTCCTGGCCCGAGATGATCGTGACCGAGCCGGGCGCGTCCTCGACGGCCTCCGCCGTACGCGACGCGGCCTCGACCTCCTCGAGCTGCCGGAGGGAGATGTCGATCCGGGTCTGCTGTGCGGCCACCACGTTCGCTGTCTGCTCCACCGGGCGGAAGCCGCGCAGCGAGACGCGCACGCGGCGCTGGCCGCTCTGCACGTTGAGGACCGCGGGCGTGAAGCCCATCGGCTTTCCGTCGACCTCGACGAGCGCGTCGCGCTCATCCGCGTTGACGACGAGGCTGCCGGTGAGCGGGTTGAGCCGGTAACGCGCGGTCACCGTGCTCGCGGCCGCCACGTTCACGTCCTGCTCCGACGGCTGATACCCCTCCTGCGAAAGGTAGAGGCGGTGCCGGCCAGGAGGCAGCGTGAGATCGCACGGCGCGGTGCACGCCGGCGGGCCGCTCGCGTCGTTGACCCGCACCGTCGTGCCCGCCATCTCACCGACCACGCGCACCGTCCCGACGATGCGCTTCAGCTTGACCGCGACGTTCGTTTGCTCGCCGATCTTCGCCTCGACGTTCTCGACCTCCGCCGGCTCGTACCCCTCGAGATCGACGATGATCTTGTGCTTGCCGGGCTGGAAGCCGAGGAGGCGGGGCGTGTTGCCGCGGCCGCCGAGATCGCGGCGGTTGATGTACACCGTCGCTCCGGGCGGGTCCGTCGTCACGTTGATGACGGCGACGTTGGGCCGGATGCGCGCGAGCGCCTCCTCGATGGCCGGCCTGCGCGCGGCGTTGGGCTCGAGATCGAGCGCCTGAACGTAGTAGCGAAATGCGTCTGGATACTCCTGGAGAGCCTCGTAAGTTCGGGCGATGTTGAAGATGACGTTTCGGTTCGGGACAAGCCGGTTCGACACCAGGAAGTGCTCCAGGGCGCCCCGGTAGTCACGCGCCGAATAGCGCTCCGTGGCGATCCTGAAGTGCAGATCGGCCTCATCGGCCAGATCATCCGCCCAGGCAGGCCGACCGGAGAATGTGAGGAGTGCTACGAGTATGAGTAGGAGTGCGGAGCGACGAAAGCTCATCTTTCGATCTCGATTCCCAACGGTCGAAGTGGAGCGCAAAGCGCCGTCCGCCGGGTCCAGCCGTCACGCAAAAACCCGGCGAGCTTGGGACGAAACAGCCGCATTGCCGGGTCAGCTTACCGTAAGCCGTCAGCTGATCCAACCTGTTCGCACAGGCGGCCGGGGACCTCAGGCCGGCGTGGACGCCGCTGTGTAGGCGCCGTGCGCGGAGCGCATGACAGAGTGAGCGAAACCCGGGGCGGCGCGCGGTCGGGGCCCGGCGCCCCGCAGGAGGCGCCGTCAGGCAAGCGCTCGAGCTCGGCGCCCCGGGGCCGGGCCGCGCGAGCCAGAGCGAGGTGGAGCGCTGGTCAGGCCCAGCGCCAAGGTGAACAAGGGCGGTGCATCGCTGCGCTGACGCGCAGGAGTCCGCCGGGCTCCGCGCGGCGCGCGCAAGCCCCTTGGCCGCCCGGCGCGCCGCCTCCACCGAGCTCCGCCGCCTCCGCCGCGAGCCCGGGCCGGCGGCTCAATTGTGCCTCCAGCGGGTGAGCCGCTCCAGGAGCACGATGGACACCGCCACGCCGATCAGGAGGAGCGTTGAAATCGCGAACAGGTCGGTCCGCACGCCTCGCATCTGAGATTGGTAGACGTAGAGCGGGAGCGTGACCGAGCGCGGGCCGGACGTGAAGAAGCTGATCACGAAGTCGTTGAGCGACAGCGTGAACGCCAGCATGGCGCCCCCCATGATCGCCGGCCACAGGAGGGGGAGCGTGACCCTCCGGAAGTGGATCCACGGCGACGCATAGAGGTCCATCGCGGCCTCGCTCAGCGTCGGCCCGATGGCGACGAGCCGACTGCGGACGATGAGCGTCACGAACGCGATCTCGAACGTCACATGACCGATGATCATCGTCGTCATGCTGGGCTCGAACCAATGGTCCACCACGCGGCGGAGCACGTTGAACGCCATGACCAGCACCGCCGCGAACGTGATGTCGGGAGCGACCGCCGGGATGTCCACGATCGACTCGAACACGCGACTCACGGAGCTCGGCCACGGAAAGTGCATCCCCAGGGCGAGCAGCGTCCCGAGGACCGTCGCGATGAGCGTGGAGGCGCCGCCGAGCATCAGGGTGTTCACGGCGACCTCGCGGATCTCCATGGCGCGCCGGTTGGTCTCGGGATCGGCGAAGAGATCGAGGTACCAGCGAACCGAGAAGCCGGTCCAGAGCAGGCCCCGCTCCGCGGCGTTGAACGAGTAGACGGCGACCGCGAAGAGCGGCAGGTAGAGGAGCGCGAAGCCGAGGAAGGCGGCGATCGTCGTCAGCGCGCGCCAGAGGCCCCGGCCGAGCTTCACAGGATCTCCACGGAGCGCCCATTCCGGCGGTAAAGGGACACGCCGCCCAGCGTCAGAACGATGAGCACCAGGCTGAGCGCCGCGCCGTAAGGGATGTTCCTCCCCGGGCCGAACTGGTGCTGGATGAGGTTCCCTATCAGCCAGTGCTTCGCGCCGCCGAGCATGTCGCTCACCACGAAGACGCTCATCGCAGGGACGTACGTGAGGAGGACTGCGACGCTGAGGCCGGGAAGGGTCTGCGGCAGGATCGCCGCGAGGAAGATGCGCAGCCGCGACGCATAGAGGTCCTGCGCGGCCTCGACGAGCGACCAGTCGAGACGATCGATGCTCGTGTAGAGGGGGACCACGGCGAACGGGAGGGAGGCCGCGACGAGGCCGATCGTGACCGCCGTCCAGCTGGGATAGACGTCGCGGCCCGGGTCGATCCACCCGAGCCAGGCGGCGAGCTTGGCAGGCAGGAGCTGCGCCGACAGGAGGAGCTTCCAGCTGAACGTGCGGATCACGAGGTTCGTGCAGAGCGGGACGATGATGAGCGCGAGCCAGAAGAAGCGCCGGCGACGCGAGCCGCGCGCGATGAAGAAGGCCATCGGATAGGCGAGCATCACGGAGGCGGTCGTCACGACCAGCGCGAGGACGATGCTCCTGATGAGGATGCGCGCGTTCTCGCCGGACGCGGAGCCGAAGATGCGCTCGAACGACTCGAACGACAGCTCCCAGAGCAGGGCGCCGTCCGCGTCGCGCTTGAGGAACGACACGACGAGGAGCGCCAGGCTCGGCAAGAGGAGGAACACGGACAGCCAGGAGACGCCGCCCGCGATGAGCAGCGACCCCCGCGCGAGGAGCCTGCGCCGCGTCGTGAGCTGGCCATACCAGACCGTCGGCTCAGTCACTGAGCACCTCGAGCCGCTCGGCGGGCAGGGCGAGCCAGACCGAGGAGCCGGGCTTGAGCCGCGAGCGGGGGCTGAGCTGCACGCGCAGCGGCCCGGGCTCGATGATGAGCTCCACGTGATCGCCGCGGTAGAAGCTCTCCTTCACCACGCCGCGCACGCCGTTCTCCGCCGGCTCGTTCTCGCAGAGCTCGATCCACTCGGGGTGGATCGCGAGCGTGCCGTACTCCCACTGAGGCTTGGTCTGCACCCTCAGCGCGCCCACCGTCGTGAAGACGAGCGTGGCGCCGACGCGCTGCGCGGAGATGAGGTTGGCCGCGCCGAAGAACTCGGCGGCGAAGCGGCTCTGCGGCCGCTCGTACACCTCGGCCGTCGCCCCCTGCTGCTCGATGCGGCCCTTGTTCATCAGCACGATGCGGTCCGAGACGGTCATCGCCTCGTCCTGATCGTGCGTGACGAGCACGAACGTCTTCCCGAGCGCGCGCTGGAGCCGGCGCAGGTCGAGCTGCACCTCGGCGCGCAGCTTCGCGTCGAGCGCCGACATCGGCTCGTCGAGCAGCAGCACCTCAGGCTCGTTGACGACCGCGCGCGCGAGCGCGACTCGCTGCTTCTGACCGCCCGAGATCTGGTGCGGATACCGCTCCGCGAGGTCATCGAGCTTCAGCATCGAGAGGCTCGAACGCACGCGCTCGCGCACCTCGGCATCAGGGAAGCTGCGCGACCTCAGGCCGAAGGCCACGTTCTCGAACACGGTCAGATGCGGGAACAGCGCATAGTTCTGGAACACGGTGTTCACCGGCCTGCGGTTCGCCGGCAGGTGGTCAACCGCCCTGCCCGCGAGCAGGATCTGCCCCCGATCGGCGCGATCGAGCCCCGCGATGATGCGGAGCAGCGTCGTCTTGCCGCAGCCGGAAGGCCCGAGGAGCGTGACGAACTCGCCGGCCTCCGCCGTGAACGACACGTCGTTCAGTATCTGTGTCTTACCGAAGCTCTTGCTGACGTTCTCTACAACGAGGCTGCATCCCGGGTTGCGGTCGGCCGCGCTCTCGGTCAGGGGCGCCATGCTGCGCTGCCCCGACGACGAGAAGAAGTCTCTCAACCTCTGGATCACCCCAGCAAACCCTTTGCGCGTGGCGCTTTCCGAACCGCTTCCGAAGCCTCGGAGCGTACTACGCAGACCATGATGCCCTCCCGTTGTCAACTGGGCGCGCGCCGGGCTGACCGGCTGAGCGGCGCGCGCCCGGCCGGGCTCTTTTCGCTCGCAGGCGGCGTACGCTACCGCCCTTCCCCTGGGCGTGCCACCTTTCTGCCGATCCTGCTCGCGGCGCGCTGCAGCGCCGCGCAGGGCTCGCGCGTCGCTGGAGCGCGCCCAATGCGTTCGGAGCGCGCTTCCCGTGCGCGTCCGGGCGCGCTTCGCTGCGCGCTCCCCGCGCGTTCGCTGCGCGTTCCCCACGCGCTGCTTGCCACCGCTCGGCGCCGGTGATTTCTTGGTCCCACGCATGGGCCTGAGGAACGCGAGACCCGAGTTTGGAGGCACGCGTCGCTTCCAGGTCGTTCGCGTCGTGGGCCGCGGCGGGATGGGGGTTGTCTACGAGGCCTTCGACCGCGAGCGGAAGGGGCGGGTCGCGCTCAAGATCCTCCGGAATCTGAGCGCCGACGCGCGCCTCCGGTTCAAGAACGAGTTCCGCGCGCTCCAGGACATCCAGCACCCGAACCTGGTCAGCCTCGGCGAGCTTCACGAGGAAGAAGGGCAGCTCTTCTTCACGATGGAGCTCATCCGCGGCGTCGACTTCGTGGTCCACGTGCGGGTCCACGAGGAGGGCGACGCCGGGCCGAGGGGCGAGCCCGCGGGCGTCGGGCGCCGCTCGACCTTGCCGTCGAGCCCCATGTGGTCTGCTGTGCAGGGCCCTGCCTCGGAGCCACAGCCCCGGATCAAGCGCCCCTTCCACGAGGCCCGCCTCCGCTCGGCCCTGGCGCAGCTCGCCCAGGGGCTCGCGGCGGTGCATGCGGCTTACAAGGTTCACCGCGATATCAAGCCTTCCAACGTCCTCGTCACCGCGGAAGAGCGGGTGGTCCTCCTCGACTTCGGCTTCGTCGCCGACGCGAGCGGCACAGGGCGCGAGCAGGCCGTCGTCGGAACGCTCCATTACATGGCGCCCGAGCAGGCCGAGGCCAAGGCGGCCGGGCCCGAGGCGGACATCTACAGTGTCGGGGTCATGCTTTACCTCGCGCTGACCGGCGTCTACCCGTTCCAGACGGCGCCCAAGGCGGCGCTCGACATGATGCGGCGAGCGGAGCCTCCGCCGCCGAGCCGGCTCGTCGAGGACATGCCCGCCGACATCGACGAGCTCTGCGTGGACATGCTCCGCATCGACCCGGCCGCCCGGCCGACGGCGCGCGACGTGCTGCGCCGGCTGCAGGTGCAGGAGCTCATCGAGGAGCCGCCCGTCCTCTCGCAGCGCATCGGCTTCGTCGGCAGGCGCAGCGAGCTCGCCGCGCTCGAGGGCGCGTTCGCGGAGGCGAAGCTCGGGCGCGCGGTCACGCGGTTCATCGAGGGCGAGTCGGGCGTCGGCAAGAGCGCGCTCCTGCGCCGGTTCCTGGAGCGCATCGACAAGGAGGCGCTCGTCCTCGCGGGGCGCTGCTACGAGCGCGAGGCGGTCCCCTACAAGGCGGTGGACGAGCTCATCGACGGGCTGAGCCGGCACCTCGTGCGCCGCCCCCCCGAGCAGGTCAAGGCGCTGCTGCCGCCCAACGCGGGCCTGCTCGGCACGGTGTTCCCGGTGTTCCGGACGGTCCCGGCGATCACGGAGGCGCGCGCTCGGCGCAAGGCGATCGACCCGCCCGAGATCCGCGCCCTCGTCTTCGCCGCGCTTCGGGAGCTGCTGGGCCGGCTCGCGGCCGAGCGGCCGCTCGTGCTCGCGATCGACGATCTCCAGTGGGCTGACGCCGACAGCGTCGCGCTGCTCTCGGAGGTGATGCGCCCGTGGACCGAGGCCGATCTCCACGCCGCGACCAGGCCCGGCTCGTTCGCCGGCCTCGATGGGCCCGTGTCCTCGGGCGCGCTGGTCGACCCCTCGCGCCCGCGCGCGATGATGCTCGTGGCGACGGTGCGGACCGCCTCGGAGACCGCGCCGCCCGTCTCGCGGCAGCTCGGGGTGCCGATCGACTCGCTCGGGCACATCATCGTCCACCGCCTGTCGCTCGCGGAGGCGCAGGAGCTCTGCGCGCTCCTCCTCCGGGGCGCCCAGGTCGGCCACCCGCTCAGCATCGAGGCGATCGCGCAGGAGGCCGGCGGCCACCCGCTGTTCATCGACGCGCTCCTGCGCCACAGGATGATGTCCCCGGACGCCGACGGCGGCCCGGTGCGCCTCGATGACGTCCTCTGGGCGCGGATCAGCCGGCTCGACCCGCGGGCGCGCCAGCTGCTCGAGCTCGTCGTGTGCGCCGGCGCGCCGGTGCTGACGTCGGTGGCCGCGCACGCCATGGCGGCGGATTTCGGGGAGCTCACGCGGGTGCTCTCGGCCCTGCGCGCGGCGAACCTCGTGCGGACCGGCGGCTCGGGTCAGGACGAGTTCCTCGAGCCGTTCCACAACCGCATCCGGGAGACGGTGGCGAGCCGGCTCGACGAGCAGGCGGCGCGCAGCTGGCACGGCCGGCTCGCGCTGGCGCTGGAGGCCTCGGGGCGCGCGGAGCTCGAGGCGCTGGCCGAGCACTGGCGCGCCGCCGGGGACCCCGAGCGCGCCGCTGGCTACGCCGTGCGCGCCGGCGAGCACGCCGAGGCCGCGTTCGCGTTCGACCACGCGGCGCGCCTCTACCGCATGGCGATCGACCTCCACCTGCCTGGCGCGGCGGAGCGGCGGGTCGTGCTCGCCAAGCTCGGCGACGCCCTGAGCAGCGCGGGGCGCGGCGCCAAGGCAGCGGAGGCCTACATGGCCGCGAGCGACGGCGCCCCGGAGTCCGAGGCGATCGATCTCGGCCGCCGGGCCGCGGAGAACCTGCTCCGCGCCGGCTACGTCGACGCCGGGATGGCGGGCCTGCGCTCGGTGCTCGGCGCGGTCGGCATGCAGGTGCCGAAGACGCCGGAGCTCGCGGTCGCGTCGCTGATGCTGCGGCGCGCGCAGGTGCGCCTGCGCGGGCTCAACTTCGTCGAGCGCCCCGCCGACGAGGTCTCGCCCGAGGACCTCATGCGCATCGACGTCTGCTGGTCGGCGGCGATGGGGCTCGCCATCGTCGATCCCACGCGCGGCGCCGACTTCCAGGCGCGCAACCTCCTCCTGTCGCTCAAGGCGGGCGAGCCGTACCGCGTGACGCGCGCGCTCGCCTTCGAGGCGACCTACCTCGCGATCGACGGCGGCCCGTCCGCGTCCCGCGTCGCCGACCTGCTCTCGACGGCGAGCGCGATCGCGGCGCGCATCGGCAGGCCTCACGCGCTCGGCCTCGTCGGCTTCGTCGGCGGCGTCACCGCGACGCTGTTCGGCCGCTGGCAGCAGGGCGTGGCCGATCTCGACCGGGCGGACACCATCTTTCGCGAGCGCTGCACCGGCGTCACGTGGGAGCGGAGCTGGGCGCACACCTTCTCGGTCTGGGCGCTCTGGTACGGCGGCGAGACGCGCGAGTTCATGCGCCGGGTCCCGATGTACCTGCAGGCGGCCGACGAGCGCGGCGACCGCTACCTCGCCACGAGCCTCCGCTCCTCGCAGAGCAACGCCTACTGGCTCGTCGGCGACGACCCCGACTCCGCGCTGCGCCAGGCGCAGGACGCCATCCGGAGCTGGTCCAAGGCGGGCTTCCAGCTGCAGAGCTACTTCGATCTCGTCGCCCGCGCGCACATCGGCCTGTACCGGGGCGAGGGCGAGGCGACGTACCGCCTCTTCGCGGAGCAGCGGGCGGGCCTCGAGAGCTCGCTCGTCCTGCGCATCCAGGCCGTGCGCATCATCATCACCCACCTCCGGGCCTGCGCCGCGCTGGCCGCCGCCGCCGCGTCCACGCCGGCCGACGCGGAGCCGCTGTACGAGGAGGCGACGCGCGCCGCCCGCAAGATCGACGCGGAGCACATGCCCTGGGCCGACCCGCTCGCGGCCGCCGTGCGCGCCGCGATCGCCGCGGCCCGCGGCGAGGGAGAGGCGGCCGTCCAGCAGCTCGCCGACGCGGTGCGCGGCTTCGAGGCCGCCGGCATGGCCCTCTACGCCGCGGCGGCGCGGCGCCGCCACGGCGAGCTGCTGAAGGGCGACGAGGGCCGCGCCGCCGTCGAGGCGGCGAACGGCTGGATGCACGAGCAGGGCATCGTCAGCCCGGACCGCATGACCGCGATGCTGCTCCCTGGTTTTGCGAGCTAGCGCGGAGCGCCTCAGGGCTTCACGCGCAGGACGGCCGTGCCCTTCGCCTTGCCGTAGAGCTGCTTGATCTCGATCTTGTACTCGCCGGGGGACGACGCGCTGAACTCGACGGGGGAGGCGCTCTGCGGCTTGCCGGTGGGCAGATCGCGCAGCACGCGCTCGATGATGATCTTCCCGGACGGGGAGCGGATCTTGATGTTGAACGGCGGGGTCGCCTCGTCGTAGGCACGGAACACGAGGCGCACGCTGTCTCCGACCGAGACCGGGGTGGTCTGGCTGATCGTCTCGATGTCGCCTTCGTTCTCAACGGTATCGGCCACGCGTCGCTCGTCCCGTGAGGTGCCTCACTGCGGTCCCTCGGCGCTCATTGTAGTCGCGTCTGGCGGAGATTCGCGAATTTGGAGCGCGCGTCCGGCTGGCGCCGCCCGCCGGAGGAGGCCGACCGCGGGCCGCCTCCTCCGGGGAGCTCAGGCCTTCGACCATCGCAGGCGCGGCTGGCGCGCGGCGCGGGCCTCGTCGAGGCGGCCGACCACCGTGCCGTGGGGCGCTTGCTTCACGACCTCCGGCGTCTCCTGCGCCTCCTTGAGGATGCTGAGCATCGCGGCCACGAACTCGTCGAGGGTCTCGCGGGTCTCCGTCTCCGTCGGCTCGATCATCAGGGCGCCGGGCACGACCAGCGGGAAGTAGACCGTGGGCGCGTGAAAGCCGTAGTCGAGCAGCCGCTTGGCGACGTCGAGCGTCTTGACCCCGGTCTCCTTCTCCAGCTGGCTGTCGGAGAGCACCACCTCGTGCATGCACGGCTGCGGCACCGGCGCGAGGTAGTGGTCCTTCAGCTTGGCCCACAGGTAGCGCGCGTTGAGCACGGCGAGGCTGCTCGCCGCCGTGAGGCCGTCGCCGCCCATCTCGCGGATGTACGTGTACGCCCGGATGAACATCCCGAAGTTGCCCGTGAAGGCCCGGAGCCGCCCGACGCTCTGGGGCCGGTCGCGGTCCCACGCGAAGGCGTCGCCGCGCCGCACGAGGACAGGCGAGGGCTGGAACGGCTCCAGGTGCTTCTTGAAGCAGACCGGCCCGGAGCCGGGGCCGCCGCCGCCGTGCGGGGTCGTGAACGTCTTGTGCAGGTTGATGTGGATGACGTCCATGCCGACGTCGCCCGGGCGCGCGTGCCCCATGATCGCGTTCGTGTTCGCGCCGTCCCCGTACACGAGCCCGCCCTTGTCGTGGATGAGCTTGATGATCGCCGGCAGGTGCGTCTCGTAGGCCCCGAGGGTGTTCGGGTTCGTGATCATCAATCCGCAGACGTCGCCGTCCGACCCCTCGCGCTCGATCGCGGCGAGGACCTGCTCGGGGTGGGTGATGCCGTCGGCGGTCTTCTCGATCCGGACGGCCACGAGCCCGTTGAGCGCGCAGCTCGCCGGGTTCGTGCCGTGGGCGCTCTCCGGGATGAACACCTTCCTCGGCGAGCGCCCCTTCGACTCGTGGAACGCCCGCATCATCATCAGCCCGGCGAGCTCGCCCTGCGCGCCCGCGGAGGGCTGCAGCGAGCAGCCGTCCATCCCGCTGACCTCGCAGAGCGCCTCCTGCAGGCGCCACATCACCTCGAGCGAGCCCTGGCTGAGCTCGTCGGGCGTCATCGGGTGCAGCTTCGCGAATCCGGGGATGCGCGCGGCCCACTCGTTGATCTTCGGGTTGTACTTCATCGTGCACGACCCGAGCGGGTACATCTGCCCGTCGATGCAGAAGTTCCACTGCGAGAGCCGGATGAAGTGCCGGAAGGCCTCCGGCTCGCTCACCTCCGGCAGGCCGGCTGGCTCCTTGCGGGCGAGCGCGCCGTAGTGAGCGGCGGGCTCGACCTCGGGCACGTCGAGCGGAGGGAGCGACGCGCCGGTCCTGCCCGGCGTGCCACGCTCGAAGATGGGGGGTTCGCGGAACTGAATGCCTCGAGGCTGCGGTTGGGTCATCGGGGGCTGTTATGTCAGAGGCCGGGGGGCTCGGCAGGTGCTTCGTCAGAGGGAGCGGCGGGCGGCTCGGGCGCGCCTTCCTCCTGGTTCGCGCTGTCCCAGTCGCCGCCGCCCATGTCCGTGGCGCCGGAGCCCCCGATCGACTTCAGATCCGGGAGCATGTTGCGCTGCTTGACCGCTTCCCAGGGCTCGCCGACCTCGTCCTTGTTGCGGCCGATCTCGCCCGCCAGCCGGTCGTCGACGTTCTCTCCCTCCGGCCGCGTGTACTTGAAGTACCCCCGGCCTTCCTTGGTCGCGCTCTGCCCGATCGCGCCGATGGTGTGCTCGGTCCACGTGAATTTGATGAGGTCGCCTGTCACCGTCCCGTGCAGCACGCCCCAGCGATCCTTGACCGGACGGATCCAGCGCCCCTCGATGGCGTCGTTGTCCTGCACGAGGTGCAGGTAGCCGTAGAGCTCGCTGTAATAGACCCCCGTCCAGTCGCCGCCTTCGGGCATGTCACCGGCTTGCACCTTGGCCGTCTTGGGCGCGGGATTCGAGCTGCAGCCAAGCGCCGTCGTCCCCATCAGGAGGGCACATGCGGCGCCAGCAATCCAAAGCCGTCGCGATACGTTCATGGCGGCGGAGCCTAGCACAGCACCTACCCGCACCCATACCCCCGCCATGCGTCTCCGACATCGCGCGGGGGCGCGAGCGGAGGTGGGGAACGGGAACGGGGGTGGGGCGCGTGCGCGCTACGTCACGAACGTGTACTTGCCTCCCTCCTGCAATGAGGTGTGCCACCTGCGCGCCAGAAGGAGGAGCGTAACGTACCGTTCGGCGTGTGCGCGACTGCGTCAATTTTCCGCTTCCACCTCCTTGTAGGGCCCGGAGCGCTGGTAAGCTCCCTGGCATGATGAACTCCCTTGTCTCCAACCGAGGTTTTGTAATTCCCGGTAGAATCGCTCTCTTCACCAGCGTCCTCGCCCTCGCGGCCTGCGAAGGGCAGCTCGGCAACCTCGACGGCACCTCTCCTACCACCGGCAGCGGCAGCGGCAGCGGCAGTGGCTCCTCTGGCTCCGGTGGCTACCGCCCCCCCGTCGGTGGGGGCTCCAAGCCGCTGCCGGCCGCCGCGTCGTGCGCTCCGGCGTCGAGCGGCTCCTCCGACGTCGCGGAGCCCCAGCTCCTCCTCCAGCTGTCCGACGACGACGAGAGCGCGTGGCTCGGGTCGCCGGTGGTCGCCGATCTCGACGGCGACGGCGAGCAGGAGATCCTGGTGACGCACAACGGCAACGTCGTCGTCTGGGGCCCCGACGGCGAGCAGAAGTGGCGGTACGACGAGTCGCGCCAGAACGGCCGCATCTGGGCGAGCCCGATCGTCGCGGACTTCCGCGGCGACGGGCAGCTCGAGGTGGTCTTCGCGGCGCGCACCACGATCTACATGCTCGACGCGAGCGGCCAGCTGGTGAGCGGCTGGCCCGTCACCTGGAACGACGAGATCCGCTCCCTCGCCGCGGGCGACATCGACGGCGACGGTCAGCTCGACGTCGTCGCCGCGAGCTCCGACAGGTCCCCCGACTACTCCGACATCCTGATGGCCTTCCACGCGAGCGGGTCGGCGGTCGCCGGCTTCCCGCCGATCGAGAGCCAGACGATCGGCTGCGACGCGCGCCGCAGCGACGACGCCGAGTGCTGGATCGTGGGCGCCTACGACCAGAACCTGGCCATCGGTGATCTCGACGGCGATGGATCGCAGGACATCGTCTCGCCGATGGATAACTCCTATGCCGGGTTCTACCACGGCACGGGAGAGGCCTTCGACGCGAATCCCATGTTCGAGGGCCGCCCGAAGACGCCGGGCGTGCGGTACATGCACGATCTCGAGCTCGCGCAGCAGGGCTTCGGCGACAGCAGCGACCTGCAGGCCTATTTCAAGAACTCGGCCCCTGCGATCGCGGACCTCGACGGCGACGGCACGCCGGAGATCATCATGCTCGCGGCGGCCGAGGACGTCGCCATGAATGACCAGTCCCAGGGCGTCGGCCTGTGGGCGGTCCGCAACGACGCGAGCCGCATCGAGGGGTGGGAGAGCCCGTTCTACGCGCCTGACTACCTGTCCGGCGGCGAGGATTTCGACGGCAACATCGTGGCCATGACGCAGCAGGTGACCGTGGCCGATCTCGACGCGACGCACGCCGGGCCCGAGATGATCTTCGCGGGCCTGGACGGGCGGATCCACGCGGTCTACGCCGACAAGACCGAGTTCTGGGACGTCACCTACACGGACGACACGCAGGTGCTCACGGGCGGCGTCGTGGTCGGGGATCTGTCGGGCGACGGCATCCCCGAGGTCGTGTTCAACACCTACTCGACCGAGGAGGACAGGAGCCACCTCTTCGTCCTCGACGCTGGCGGCACGATCCTCCACAAGATCGCGCTGCCGCGGCTCGGCGCGATGCCGGTGCCGACGCTCGCCGACGTGAACGGCGACGGGACGATCGAGATCGTCGTGTCGCTCCGCGAGATCGGGTGGGACGGGGCGGACCCGGAGCCGAACACGTACGTGTACACGGTGCCGGGATCGGCGACGAACTGCCTGCTCTGGCCGACCGCGCGCGGCAACTACTACAGAAACGGCTGGGTCCGCGCGGCGGACTGACACGCTCCGAGGACCGTTCGCGCGCCGGCGCTGAAGAAGGAGCGCCGGCGCGGGGAGGGCCGATCGCCGCGGCGGTCGGCCCTTCGCCGTCCTGGCCTCGCCGTCGCGGTGTCCTCCTGGGAAAGGCCAGCGCGGCCCTCAGGCCGTGAGCGCCTCGCGGCAGGCGGCGATCGTCCGCTCGATGTCCTCTTCCGAGTGCGCGCCGCTCAGGAACGCCGCCTCGTACTGCGACGGAGGCCAGTAGACGCCTCGCGCGAGCATCGCCGCGTGGAAGGCGCTGAAGCGCTTCGTGTCGGACGTGGCGGCGTCGGTCCAGGAGCGGACCGGGCCCTTCGTGAAGAACAGCGTGATCATCGAGCCGACCCGCTGGACGCACGCGGCCGCGCCGGCGCCCTCGGCGGCGGCCCGGAGGCCCGCCTCGAGGGAAGCGCCGAGCTTCTCGAGCCGCTCGTAGAGAGCGGGCGTGAGGCGATCGAGCGTCGCGAGCCCCGCCGTGACCGCGAGCGGGTTGCCGCTGAGCGTGCCCGCCTGGTACACGGGGCCGAGCGGCGAGACGACGCGCATCACGTCGGCGCGGCCGCCGTAGGCCGCGAGGGGCATGCCGCCGCCGACGATCTTGCCGAGCGTCGTCAGATCCGGCCGGAGGCCGAAGCGCTCCTGCGCGCCGCCGCGGGCGAGGCGGCAGCCGGTCATCACCTCGTCGAAGATCGAGAGCGCGCCGTGCTTGCGGCAGAGGTCGATGACGAGGGCGAGGAACCCGGGCTCGGGCGGGACGCAGCCCATGTTGCCGACCACGGGCTCGAGGATGACCGCGGCGATGTCGCCGCCGCGCGCGGCGAAGGCGGCCTCGAGGGCGGCCGGGTCGTTGTAGGGCAAGGACAGCGTGGTGCGGGCGATGCTCTCGGGGACGCCGGCGGAGTCGGGGGCGCCGAAGGTGGCGAGCCCGCTGCCCGCCTTGACGAGCAGGTGATCGGCGTGGCCGTGGTAGCAGCCCTCGAACTTGATGATGGTGTCGCGGCGCGTGAAGCCGCGCGCGACGCGGATGGCGCTCATCGTGGCCTCGGTGCCGCTCGAGACGCAGCGCAGCATGTCGATGCTCGGGTAGAGCTCGCGGATCTTCTCGGCGAAGCGGACCTCGAGCTCGGTCGGCGCGCCGAACGAGAGGCCGCCGAGCGCTGCCTCGCGGACGGCCTCGATGACGGCGGGGTCCGCGTGGCCGAGGATGGCCGGCCCCCAGGAGCCGACGTAGTCGATGTACTCGGCCCCGTCGGCGTCGAACAGCCGCGCGCCCTGGGCGCGCGCGATGAACAGGGGGTCGCCGCCGACGGCGCGGAAGGCGCGCACGGGGCTGTTCACGCCGCCCGGCAGGACGGCGGCGGCGCGATCGAACAGGGCTTTGGAGGCGGGGGCCCGGTCCGCGCGGGCGGGCGGAGCGCTTGTCGCGTTCGTCATCGTGCTCCGGCCATAGCAGGGGCGAGGCGTGGGAGCGACGCGGATCGCGGGCGAGGGGAAGCGGAGAAGGGCGCGCGCGGGGCGTCGCGGGCATCGCGGACGCCGGGATCGAGGCGTCGCGGGCGCGGGCGCGCCACACGAGCCTTTCCGGCGCGGTCGCGCTTGGCTATGGTGATCGTCTGGAGAGAGGGGCCGCGACCCGCGGCCGGGCTGCTCCTGGGGACCGCGGGCGCGGCTCCCCGAGCACCAGCATCTGGTGAGCCATGCGGATCTCCGAGGACCCCGCTCCGGGGCAGCGTCTCGGGCGATATGAGCTTCTGCGCCTCATCGGCGAAGGCGGGATGGCGCAGGTCTGGGCCGCGCGCATGGAGGGCTCCCGCGGCTTTCACAAGGTCGTCGCGCTGAAGACGCTCATCCCGGCGCTCGCGCGTGATCCGCAGTTCCAGCGCATGTTCCTCGACGAGGCGAACCTCGCCTCGAAGATCCACCACCGCAACGTGGTCGAGATCCTCGACCTCGGCGACACGGACGGCGTGCTCTTCCTCGTGATGGAGTGGATCGACGGGCAGACGATGCAGCAGCTGCTCCGGCCGGGCCTCCGTCCGATGCCGCTCTCCCCGGCGATCGCCTCGCGCATCGTGGCCGACGCGGCGCACGGGCTGCACGCGGCGCACGACCTCCACGACGACCGCGGGGAGCCGCTCGGCATCGTGCACCGCGACGTCTGCCCGCAGAACATCCTCATCGATCGCGACGGCACGGTGAAGGTGGCTGATTTCGGGATCGTGAAGGCGTTCGAGCGCCTGGGCGACACGACGCAGACGGGCGAGATCAAGGGCAAGGGCGAGTACATGTCGCCGGAGCAGGCGCAGGGCCAGCCGGTCGATCGCCGCTCGGACATCTTCTCGCTCGGCGTGGTGCTCTTCGAGGCGGTGACGGGCGCGCTCCCGTTCCAGGTGCTGCACGACCTCGTGCTGCCGCAGACCGGGGTGCCGGAGCCGCCGCGGCCCACGCTGATCGCGCCGCATTGCCCGCGTGATCTCGAGGAGATCATCGTGAAGGCGCTCGCGCGCGATCCGCGGAAGCGCTTCCAGACGGCGGGCGAGATGGCGAGCGCGCTGGAGGACTTCCTCATGCGCAGGTCGGGCGTGGTGACGCCCGCGCACGTGGCGGAGCTCCTCCTGGAGCGCTGCGGGGAGAGCATGGAGGAGGAGCGGCAGCGCATCGCGGCCGCCGTCGCCCCGCAGCAGCGCGCGGGGTGGCGGCCGAAGCCGGGCGCGACGCTGTCCGCGGGGCCGCCCTCCGAGGGCCGGCGGAGCGTGCGATCGGAGCCGCGGCGGGGGCTCGGCGGGCTGATGCGCGCCGGCGGCGACGCGCTGCGCCCGGTGGCGCTGCCGTGGCTCGTGGCCTCGGTGTCCACGGGCGTCGCGGTGGCCTCGCTCATGTTCGTCGCGCTGAGCCGGCCGAGGGATCAGCGGTCGCTCGTGGATCCGATCGCGGTGCAGATCGAGCCGAGCGCCGCGGTCGTGCGGCTGAACGGCGTTGTGCTCGGCGTGGGCAGCCAGGTCATCGCGCGGCCGATGCCGGGGGTGTCGCTCTCGGTCGACGTGCGATCGAGCGACGGCGTCTCGCAGACGGTGCAGATCACGTCGGAGTCCCCCGCGCGGATCCAGCTGAACCTGGCGCGCAAGGGCGAGGCCGGGACCGCGGCGCCGGCGGGCAGCAGGGGCGCGCCGGCGCCGAGATAGCGCGGGAGGGGAGCGCGCGCAGGCTGCTCGGGCGATCTCGGGTCACCTCGCGGCGCCGTCGGCGTCGCGGCGCAGGAGCCCGTAGATCGCGGTGTCGGTGTACCGCCCGTTGTAATACCAGTTCTCGCGGAGCAGCCCGTCCCGCACGAAGCCGAGCCGCTCCAGAACGCGCATGCTGGCGCGGTTCTCGGGATCGATGTGCGCTTCGATGCGGTGGAGGTCCATCACGTCGAACCCGAAGGGGAGCATGGCGCGCAGCGCCTCGGTCATGATGCCCCGGTTCCAGAGCGCGGGCAGCAGCTCATAGCCGATCTCCGCCCAGCGATGGGGGGTGTGCCAGCGCCAGAAGCCCGTGGTCCCGATGAGCTCTCCGCTCTCGTGGAGGGTGATGCCCCAGCGGATGGATGTGGCGTCGCGGATCCCGGCGAGGATGGAAGCGATGCGCTGCTCCGCGTCGGCCAGCGAGCTGTCGGGCGCGCGGCCGAAGTAGCGCGTCACCTCCGGGTCGGAGTGGATGCGGAGGATGGTCGCGGCGTCGGCGGGCTCGATCGCGCGGAGGCGGAGGCGCGGCGTCATCAGGGCGGGGAACGGATCGAACGACACCATCGGGCGAGGGGATGGGCGGAGGTCCGGCGGACGTCAAGCGTCGGACACGGCGCTGGCCACCGCCGTCCGGGGCGGCGTTCGACTGGAGCCGTGCTCGCCTGGAGCGGCGTTCGACGCTGGAGCGGTGCTCGCCTGGAGCGGCGTTCGAGCCCGATCCTCGCTGTGCGTCCCTCGCTGTGCGTCGTGGGCGTCGGGCGCTGCGCGAGGGGTGTGCGCGGCGCGCGCTGGAGGCTGGAAGACGCGCGCCGTCCGAGCCGGCGCGTGCGAGGAGGCGGGCGACGCAGCGGGCTTGACGACACGGCGACCTCGTCCGAGATCTGCGGGGGAGGACACGGCGCATGGCTCCGCTCGAGGATCCGCAACCGGAGCAGCTCGCCGCGATCGACGAGGCGGAGAGCGATGCCCGCGGCGGGCGCGGCGCGGGCTCCGGGGCACCGGGGCACCGCGTGCGCTTTGCCCTCGGGATCTCCGAGCTGCCCGGCGAGCGCGCAGTGGTCGTGCTTCACGAGGACACGATCCTGCGCTGGCGGCCCACGCCGAAGCGGCCGGACGGCGCGCTCTCGCGGCTCTCCGAGGTTGCGGTGGGCGCTGCGATCGCGGTCGAGCACCGCGGCATCTGGGACGAGGGGCTCGTCCTCGGCCGCGTGGTGCGCCCGGCGCGCGAGGGGGGCTTCCAGGTCGACGGCGACGTGGAGCGCTATCCATCCATCGCCGACGCCGAGCACGCGCACGGCCCGCTCGAGGCGGGCGAGCCGCAAGCGCCGCCGGCGAGGACCGGCGAGCCGGCGTTCGAGCTGGGCGAGCCGATCGGGCGCGACGCGCGCGGGATCGGGCGCAGGGCGAGGAGGTAGCCGCCGCGCCGGCGCGATGCCGGCGCAGCAGCGCTGCGAACAGTCTTCGCGCCGCGTTCTCCTAGCCCCGAACGTGAACGTGGTCGTGGTCGTGGTCGTGGTCGTGGTCGTGGTCGTGGTCGTTCACGGCCTACCGTTGACGACCACTGACGATCTCGACCACGTTCACGTTCGTGAGTGATGGTGGGGGGGGCTTCGGGCCCTGAGCGCGACCGAACGACGTTGGTCAACGCGGCTGTCGGGAGCGTCCGGATCAGGCGATGCCGACCGGCGGATCGACGGTGACGGCTTCGGGCTTCACGGGGCTGGCGTCCGGCTTCTTCTCGGTCCGAGGGGGCGTCGGCGTGGCGCGCGTCGCCGTGTACAGGTTGGGGAATCGGCCCTCGGGATCGTCGTAGTAGAAGAGGAAGCGGCCGACGCGGACGGCCTCGTCGTAATGGCGGAAGAGCAGCTTGGCGGCGCGCGCCTGGTAGCCCTTCCAGAGCGTCTGCTCGGGCGTCGCCGTGGCGCCGAGCAGGCGGAGGATCTGCGCCGCGAGCGCGGCCGCGTCCTGCTCGTCCTCGCTGCGGAAGTTCCGCTTGTCGTCCTGGATGGCCTCGCGGTGCTTCCGGTACATCTCGGCGGCGCCGGACAGATCGTTGGCGAGGTCGAGGTGGCCGCTGCCCGCGCGCAGGTGCGCGAGCTGCGCGACCGCCTCCGCGTCGCCGTCGAGGTGATACTCGAGCGTCTTCAGCATGCGCGCGCGCGTCTCGTACGCCCGCTCGACGAGGGTGGCCGGGAGCGCCGCCCCGGAGTGGGTGGCCGAGGTCAGGAGGAACTTGTACCGGGCGAACCATGTCGCCCAGGCGACGCCCTCGAGCCTGTCGATCAGCGTGGCATCGAGCGCGCCTGTGGCGGCGATGGCCGCGATGCGCTGGCGCAGCTTCGGCGCGGCGAGCGCCTCGGCCGCGCCGATGGCCTGCACGGCGGCCGCCTGGAGATCGAGCCGCGGCACCTCCAGCCCGGCGAGCGGGATGGCGTCCAGGTCGGGCTGCAGGCGCTGGAAGGCCGCCTCCGCGGTGTGAAGCTGGGTGGATTCAACGGCGGGTGTCCCTGATTTGTTCGGGGTTTTCCGTTTAGGCATAAACAGAATGAGTAAATCGCGCGGGAGGGAATGTCGCGTGTGAGCACGAAATGGGCGGGGTTCTGGAGCAAGGTCGTGCGGTTTCCTTCAGGCACCTGCGGGCGATAGGGTAGTGGGGGAGGAGGCGTGGGAAACGGATGACCTGAGGAGTGAGCGCGGCTTCGAACGAGGTGGTGCGGGACGCCGGGGGAAGCGGGCGGGGCTTGGCCGGAGGTGGCGCGGGACGTCGGGGGAAGCGGGTGGGGCTTGGCCGGAGGTGGCGCGGGACGCCGGAGGAAGCGGGCGGGGCTTGGCCGGAGGTGGCGCAGGACGTTGGCGGAAGTGGGCGGAGCTTCGCCGGTGCCGACGATGCCGCTGTTGCGGTGGAGAGTCGGAGCGGGCCGAGACCCGGGCAAGCCGACAGGCAGGACCAGACCACGCAGAAGGCGACAATCGCGCGGATGGCATGGGACAGCCGAGATAACCTCGGCTGAGCGGGAACCCATCAGCGATCGACCGGCGCTGCGCTAGGGCCGATGGGCTGCGTTATGGGCGGCAGCTGGGATCGGGATATCCCACTCGCCCCACATGCGGTCGGTGGTGATGCAGCGGTCAGGCACTCTGCCGTGAAGGCCTGGCGTGCGCCAGCACGCGTCCTCCCAGGACTGGCCCGACGGGATACCATGCAGGACCGAGGAGAACTGCCTGGCATTGGCTGCCCGGCAACCATCGTCCTTGAAACGACCCCAGTATGGCCTCGCGGCGAGGGCAGTGCTCGCTGCGAGAACCGACACGACGACGACCAACACGGGGTGGTAATGCGGGTTGGGACGGTGAGACATTTTCCCCTCTCGGCCAGCCGCGGGATCACCTGCCGACGTCCGCTGCAAACCCGGGATCGAGGCGGGGACCGGCGAGCTCGGCGTCGCTCGAAACATGGGGCAGGCAGACGCCTCCGCAAGGCGATGCTGCGGTGGAACACCGCCTCTGGATCGGCTTCCTCAGACTCTCGCGCTTCCGCTCGCTACAGGCTTCGATGCGTCCCAGCTGCCTGCGGATGAACCCAAGGGGCGTACTTCGCCACCCTGCTCCGAAAAGCCATGATCTCGCCGCTCGATTCCGGACTGTGCGAGGGGCGAGCGCGCTGAGCGGCGCGATCGAAAGCGGCCGTATCATTGGTGCCGAGCGCCATCAATTCCCGCGTACGGCCGGCGCTCGCCGCAACGACGTGATGGACGTGAGCCGTCCGTCCCCCGTCGACGACAGGTCCGGCGAGGGGCGATGTCCAGGCGCGAACCGCCCAGCTCGGCCGACGATCGTTCGCATCGCGGCAGAGGGTCTCGTCACCGGGCCAGCATCGCACCGGATCGCGCCAGCGTGCGTCCGCCCCCCGCGGCGCGCTGCCTCGTCATCGACGCTCAGCTCCCGCGACGCCGCGAGCCCATCGATCCGGCCTCGCGCGCCCCTCTGCTACCCTGCCGCGAATGGAACGCCACCGCTCGCTCCGCATGACCCTCCTCCTCGCCGCTGGCGCCGCCGGCTGCTCCAACGCGAAGAGCCCCGAGATCGCGGTCGTCACGCTCGGCGAGCCGCAGGCGGCCACGCCCCGCGACGCCGGCGTCCCGGACGAACAAGCCGCGCCGGCGCCTCGGCCGCCGCGCGGCGTGGGCTGGGTAGAGGAGCGGGACGGCACCGTGCACCGCGCCACGCGGGTCCGGTGCGACGCGACCATCGACCAGCGCGCGTGCAGCGGCACCGAGCGGACGTTCCAGTGCAGGACGGACGCCGATTGCAAGGAGGGACCCCGCGGAACGTGCGTGAGCTCGTTCGGGCAGATAGGCGCGTATTGCGGCTGCGAGTACTCCTGCGAGAGCGACGCGGAGTGCGGCGCGTCCGAGGCCTGCGTGTGCAAGGGGACGGGCGCCCTCCGGGAGCAGCACTCGGTCTGCGCAAAGGCCCTCTGCTCGGTCGACGCCGATTGCCCCGGCAGCACCTGCGGCCTGTCGGCGTACTTCAACGGCTGCTGGGAGCAGGTGACGCTCGCCTGCCGCACCAAGGAAGATACCTGCCTGCGCGACGCGGACTGCCGATCTTCTGACGAGAACCGCGGCGCCGCCTGCGTCGTCACCGACCCGGAGGCCGAGAGCGCGCGCTGGGAGTGCGCGGGGATCTCCTGCGCCATCGGCCGCCCGTTCGTCGTCGACGGCCAGCCGCGCGCCGCGCAGGGCGCCGCCCGCGACGACTGGCGCGCTCCCGCCGAGCTCGACGTCGCGTCCCTCTCGCCCGAGGTGCGCGAGCTCGCCGCGGCGCACTACGCTGCCGTGGCCGCGCTCGAGCACGCGTCCATCGCGAGCTTCGCCCGCTTCTCCCTCCAGCTCCTCACGCTCGGCGCGCCGGCCGCCCTCGTCGGCGAGGCGCACCGCGCCGCGCTCGACGAGGTGGAGCACGCGCGCCTCGCCTACGGCGTCGCCTCCCGCCTCGCCGGCCGGGCCATCGGCCCCGGGCCGCTGCTCGAGGCGGCAACGGCGCCGCTCGGCGCCAGCGTCGCCGAGGTGGTGGAGGCGCTCGTCGAGGAGGGCTGCGTGGGCGAGGCGCTGGGCGCGGCGGAGGGCCGTGAGATCGCGCAGCGCGCGGGGGATCCGGCGCTCGCGGCCACGCTCGCGCGCATCGCCGCCGACGAGGAGCGGCACGCGGCGCTCTCGTGGAGGGCGCTCTCGTGGATGCTCGCGACGTTCGGCGAGCCGGCGCGCTCCGCGGCGGAGCGGGCGTTCTCCCGCGCCGCCGCCCGCTACGCCGTCGACCCGGCCCCCGGGCCCGCCGTGCACGAGACGCTCGGCCTGCTCCCGGCGCGCGCGCTCGGGGCGCTGCGCCGCGAGGTGCTCGCCGAGGTCATCGCGCCATGCCGCGCGGCCTTACCGGGGCTGTCGCGCGACAGCGTCGCCGCGCAACCGTCGAGTCCGCCACAGGCATCCTCCTGAGCGGACTGATGAGGCAGATTCGCCCACTCCCGTGGCAACTTGCCACAGCGGGGAGGGGGGCAGTCGCGTGGATTCGGGAGAAAAGGGGGCACCCGTGCCGTGCACCGGATCTTGCACGGGGCCGGCACTCGAATCCACGTGAGGAGGTCTTTACCCATGGTTGCATCGCGCAACGCTCTCGTCCTGACGATCGGTCTCGCTGTCGGCGTCGGCTGCTCCAACCCGCCCCCGGCGAGCAGCCCGAACACGAACGAAGCACCACCGCAGCCGGCCCCGACCGCCGCCCCGCCGCTGCCGGAGGCGGCCCCTCCCGCGACGCCGCCGGCTCCGCCGCCCGGCACCGAGCCGCAGGCGGGGACGACGCAGCCGGGGACGGCCACGACGCCGAGCGCCCCGGCAGAGGCCCCGCTGACCGACGAGCAGATCCTCGCCGTGCTCGACGCCTCGAACAAGAAGGAGATCGACGAGGCCCAGCTCGCGCAGACGAAGGCCAAGAGCAAGGACGTGAAGGCCTATGCCAAGGTCATCGCCCAGCACCACACCGAGGCCAAGGCGAAGCAGGCCAAGCTGGTCAAGAAGCTCGGTATCACGGCGGCGGACTCGGACAAGAGCAAGCAGCTCACCGAAGAGACGCAAAGCGCGCTCGAGCAGCTGAAGGCGCTGCAAGGGGCCGATTTCGATCAGCAGTTCGTGGCCACCATGATCAAGGACCACCAGAACACGCTCGATTTCCTCGACAGGAAGGCGCTGCCGAACGCGAAGAACGCCGATCTGAAGGCGATGGTCGAGAAGGACCTCCGGCCGACGATCGAGAAGCACCTGAAGGACGCGGAGGCGCTCTCGCAGAAGCTCGGCCCGGCGGGCGCGGGCGCGCAGCCGCCGGCGCCTGGCACGAAGGAGGCCGCTCCGCCGCCGAAGTAGTCGGCCGCAGGCGAGGACGGGAGAAGGAGACGAGAGCGGGGCGCGTCGTCAGCGCCGATGAGCCCCGCTCAGCCGAGAGAGACCCAGACCGATTTGAGCTGCGTCAGCTCATCGAGCACCGCGCGGCCGTTCTCTCGGCCGAAGCCGGACTGTTTGGTTCCGCCATACGGGCTCGCCGCGTCGAAGCGGTTGTACGTGTTGATCCAGACCGTGCCCGCCGAGAGGCGCGTGGCCAGCGCGTGCGCCTTGCCGACGTCGCGCGTCCAGATGCCCGCCGCGAGGCCGAACTCGGTCGCGTTCGCGACGCGCGCGGCCTCCTCCACGTCGTCGAAGGGGAGGACCGCCAGCACGGGGCCGAAGATCTCCTCGCGGGCGAGGCTCATCGACGGAGAGACCGCCGAGAACACCGTCGGCTCGACGAAGAACCCCGGGCCCTCGCGGCGCCCGCCGGTCTCGCGGCGCGCCCCCTCGGCCGCGCCACGGTCGATGTAGCCGAGCACCTTCGTGAAGTGCGCCTCCGAGACGAGGGGGCCCATCTGCGTCGACGGATCGAGCGGATCGCCAGGGACCATCCGGCGCGCGCCGCTCGTGACCACCTCCAGCACGCGGTCGTGCACCGCCCGCTCCACGAGGAGCCGGCTCCCCGCCGTGCAGAGCTCGCCCTGGTTGTAGAAGATGGCCGTCACCGCCGCCTTCGCGGCGCTCTCCACGTCAGCGTCCGCGAAGACGATGTTGGGGCTCTTGCCGCCCAGCTCCAGCGACAGCTTCTTCAGCGTGCCCGCCGCCGCGCGCATGATCGTCCTGCCCGTCTCCGTGCCGCC
The DNA here is from genome assembly GCF_051530145.1 of Sorangium sp. So ce302. Classification (GTDB taxonomy): domain Bacteria; phylum Myxococcota_A; class Polyangia; order Polyangiales; family Polyangiaceae; genus Sorangium; species Sorangium cellulosum_B. Next base: position 13,291,995 of record NZ_CP150326.1, read on the forward strand.
CGTGAACGAGATCTTCGCGACGCCCGGGTGCTCGACCAGCGCAGCCCCCGCCTCCTCGCCGTGCCCCGTGACGACGTTGACGACGCCCGGCGGCACCCCCGCCTCCGCGAGGATGCGCGCCAGCTCCAGCGTCGTGAGGCTCGCCTCCTCCGGCGGCTTGATGACCACCACGTTGCCCACCGCGAGCGCGGGCGCCACCTTTCGCGCCGCGAGCAAGAGCGGGAAGTTCCAGGGGATGATCGCGCCGATGACGCCGAGCGGCTCGCGCACGGTGTAGTTCAGGAACGGACCCCGGACCGGGATCGTCTCGCCGCCGAGCTTCGTCGCCCACCCGGAGAAGTAGAAGAACGTGTCCGCCGTGCGCGGCACGTCGATCGTCCGCGCGGCCGTGATCGGCTTGCCCGTGTCGAGCGCCTCGAGCCGCGCCAGCTCCTCGCACCGCGCGAGGATCAGCTCCCCCGCCTTCCACAGGATGCGCGCGCGCTCGTTCGGATCCATCGCCGCCCAGCGCGGAAACGCCGCGCGCGCGGACGCCACGGCGGCGTCCACGTCCTCGCGGCGGCCGCGGGCGAGCCGCGCGAGCGCCCCGCCCGTCGCGGGGTTCGCGGTCTCGAACGTCTCGCCGGAGAGCGCCTCCCGCTCGGCGTTGTCGATCCAAAGCCTCTTCACCGTCTCGCGCGTGTCACCCATGCCCCCGTCGTAGACCCGCGCACCCGGGCGCGGCAAGCGGCGATGACACCCGCCCCGGCGTGCGGGATACTCGCGCTGCCTATGGATTTCTCCGATCGCCCCACGCTCCCGTCCGTCCCTCCGCGAAGAGTCGTCACCGAGCTGCCCGGGCCGAAGGCGCGCGCCTGGATGGCGCGCGGCGGCTTCGACATGCAGTCGAGGTACCGCGCGGTCGTGATGGATGACATCGCGAGCCGCGGGTGCTCGCTCGTCGACGTGGACGGCAACGTGTTCCTGGACCTGTTCGCGAACTTCGCGCTCGGGGCGCTCGGCTACAATCACCCCGCGCTGGTCGAGGTGGCGCACCGCGAGGCCTTCATCCGCGCCGTCGCGAACCCGACGTCGACGCCGTTCGTGACGACGCCGGCCTGGTTCGAGTTCGTGGAGGCGCTCGAGCAGCGGTTCGCGCCGCGCGGCATGGCGCGCGTCTTCTGCGTGGACGCGGGGGGCGAGGGCGTCGAGTCCGCGATCAAGGCGGCGTTCATCCGGCACGGCGAGCGGCGGCGGGAGGCCGCCGGGCTGCCGAGGAACCCGCTCGATCTGCCGGAGGAGCTCCAGAAGAGCATCCTCGACAACGCGGGCACCGACGCGGTGGTCGTGTCGTTCGCCGGCGCGTTCCACGGCCGGGGCCTCGGGCCGATGTCCGCCACGCACTCGAAGGTGATCCACAAGGCCGACCTGCCCGCGTTCCCCTGGCCGACGGCGCCCTTCCCCGCGAGCCGCTTCCCGCTGGCGCGCTTCGCCGACGAGAACGACCGCGCCGAGGCGGAGGCGCTCGCCGCGCTCGAGCGGATCCTCGACGCGCACGACGGCCGGGTGGCCGCCGTGATCGTCGAGCCCGTGCAGTCCGAGGGGGGCGATCGGCACGCGAGCGCGGCCTTCTTCCGCCGCGTGCAGGAGCTCGCCGGGAAGGCGGGCGCGGCGCTCATCCTGGACGAGGTGCAGACCGGCATGGGGATCACCGGCGCGCTCTGGGCGCACGAGCAGCTCGAGCTGCCGCGCCCGCCCGATCTCATGTGCTTCGGCAAGAAGATGCAGATGGGCGGGTTCTTCGCGACGTCGGCGTACGACGTCGCGCAGTTCGGGCGCATGTACCAGACGCGCAACGGCGACCGCGCGCGGTCCGCGATCGCGCTGGCGACGCTCCGCGCGATCGAGTCGGAGGACCTGCTCGGCAACGTGCGCGCGACGGGCCGCCACTTCCTCTCGCGGCTCGAGGAGCTCTGCGAGCGCTACCCCGCGCTCGCGAGCGAGCCGCGCGGCCGCGGCTTCCTGCTCGCGTTCGACCTGCCGACGACCGCGGCGCGCGACGATTTCCTCTCGCGCGCGCTCCGCCGCGGGGTGTTCGCGAGCTACACGGGGACGCGCTCGGTGCGGCTGCGGCCGCACCTCATCACGACGGTCCCGGACGTCGACGAGGCGATCGGCGTCTTCGACGCGGTGCTGCGCGAGATGGCCGGATGATCGTCGATCCGCGCGACGTCTGCCCGGGGGAGGGGCCGGAGAAGGTCGCGCGGGCGCTCGCGCAGTTCTCCGTGGACGAGGCGCAGGACGGCGCGGCGTTCGACGAGGGCTACCGGGCGCTCGACGCGGTCTTCGGGCCGAAGGGCGAGCTCGAGCGCCGCGAGGTGCTCTGGGCGTGGCTCACCGGGGCGCACACGGACGCGGGGGCGCCGATCACGGCGACGTACCACCTGCTGCTGGCGCGCAGCGTGGACGACGGGCGCCTCGCCGGCGTGCGCGACTGCTACGTCACGCTGGACCGCGCGGCGCGGCGCTGCGTGGCGCTCCTGTCGCACGCGCTCGTCCTGCCGGCCTTCCGCCGCACCGGGCTCGCCGCCCTGCTGCGCGCGGCGCCCGTCGCGCTCGCGCGCCGCGCGATCGACGATGCAGGGCTCTTAGGGGGCAAGGGGGCCGGCGGCGATGGCGCGGAGGTGATGCTCGCCGCCGAGATGGAGGCCGTCGACCCGGACGACCGCGACACGGTGGTGCGGCTCATCGCGTACGGGCGCGCGGGGTTCGCGATCGTCCCGCCGGACGTGCTCCCGTACGCGCAGCCCGACTTCCGCGATATCGCCGCGCTCGGGGTCACGCCGGTGCCGCTGCCGCTGCTCGCGGTGGTGCGCCAGGTCGGCGAGGAGGAGCGCGACGAGATCCCGCGCGCCCGGGCCGAGTCGTTTCTGCGCCATTACCAGGCCGTCCACGCGCGCGAGGTGAGCCAGGGCGAGCTCGCGCCGATCCGCGAGAACGCGCTCGCGCGCCTCGCGGCGTTCCCGGGCGAGCGCGTGCCCCTGATCCGGATCCCGCGGGGGCCGGCGGAGGTCGCGGGGTTCGCGCCGGTGCTCCGGAGCGCGGTGATGCCGCTGTTCCCGCCGGTGTGGCGCGGCAAGGCGCCGCTCGACGTGCCGGACCGGGAGCTCGAGAGGCTCTGCGCGGCGTGGTCCTCGGGATAGCCGGGGTCAGGAGGCCCCGGGGCTCCGCGCCCCATCGTAGGCGCCGGCTGTTCGGCGGAGATCCTTGCGAGGGCTCCGCCCGGGGCGCGTCGGAGCGCGGCCGGCGCCGGCCAGGCGGGCGGCTCCACGCGAATCCTGCTCGGCGGGTCGCCGCGGGCTACGATTGAGAGCGCCGGACACGCCGCCATGCCGTCAAGCACCACCACCGTTTCGATCCGCAGGATCACGGACGAGGCCGCCTCGGACGCCGAAGATCTGCTCGCCGTCGAGGAGCCGCTCGAGATCGTCGTCGTCGCGCGCGCCCTCGGGGACGCGCGCCGCGCCGAGCGCCGCCTCGGCATCACGATGCGCACGCCCGGCAACGACCGCGAGCTCGCGGTCGGCCTCCTGTTCGCCGAGGGCGTCATCTCCCGCGCGGCCGACGCGGTCGCCGTCGAGGAGGCCCTCGGCCCCTCGGGCGACCTCGTGCGCGTTACGCTCGGCGATGACGTGGCCGTCGATCTCGGGCGCACCGAGCGCGCCCTCGCTGTCGCGAGCGCGAGCTGCGGCGTCTGCGGCAAGGCGTCGATCGACGTCGCGGCGCTCGCGCCGCCCTCTCCGCTCGCGCGGGGCGTCCCCCGGCTCGCGCCGGGGATCGTGCACGGGCTCGCCGCGCGGCTCCGCGGCGCGCAGCCGGTGTTCGGGCGGACCGGGGGGCTGCACGCGGCGGCCCTCTTCGACGCGAGCGGCGCGCTCGCCGACCTCCGCGAGGACGTCGGGCGCCACAACGCCGTCGACAAGCTGATCGGCGCGGCGCTGCTCGCCGGGCGGCTGCCGGACCCGGGCGCGGTGCTCATGGTCAGCGGGCGCGCCGGGTTCGAGCTCGTGCAGAAGGCGCTCCGGGCCTCGATCCCGGTGATGGTCGCGGTGGGCGCGCCCTCGAGCCTGGCCGCCGAGCTCGCGGGGGCGCACGGGATGACGCTCGTCGGCTTCGCCCGCGACGGGCGGTTCAACGTGTACGCGGGCCGGGAGCGCGTCGTAGTCGCGGCGGAGGCTGCGTCGTGACGGCCCGCGACGTAGTGCGCGACGTGCAGGCGGAGCCGCCTCTTGAGCCCGAGGCGCCCAGGATCGGCGAGCGCAGCGCGGCGGCAGGCGGGCTCCCGGCGGTCGGCGCGACGCTCCGGCACGCGGTCGGCGAGATGGGGGTCGCGCGCGCCGTGCGCACGCTCCTCCGCGTGAACCAGGGCGAGGGCTTCGACTGCCCCGGCTGCGCGTGGCCCGAGCCCGAGGAGAAGCGCTCGCTCGCGGAGTTTTGCGAGAACGGCGCCAAGGCGGTCGCCGAGGAGGCGACGCTCCGCCGGGTCACGCCCGAGTTCTTCCGGGAGCACAGCGTCGAGGCGCTCTCGCGGCAGTCCGACCACTGGCTCGGCAAGCAGGGGCGGCTCGTCCACCCGATGCTGCTCGACGAGGGCGCGTCGCATTACCGCCCGGTGTCGTGGGACGAGGCGCTCGACGTCGTCGCCTCGTCGCTGCGCGCGCTCGGCTCGCCGGACGAGGCCGTCTTCTACACGTCGGGCCGCACGAGCAACGAGGCGGCGTTCCTCTACCAGCTCTTCGTGCGCGAGCTCGGGACGAACAACCTGCCCGACTGCTCGAACATGTGCCACGAGTCGAGCGGCGTCGGCCTGCGCGAGGCCATCGGCGTGGGCAAAGGGACGGTATCCCTTCACGATTTCGAGCTGGCCGACGCCATCTTCGTCGTCGGGCAGAACCCGGGGACGAACCACCCGCGCATGCTCTCGGCGCTGCGCGAGGCGCGGCTGCGCGGGTGCGAGATCGTGACGGTGAACCCGCTCCCCGAGGCCGGCAACGAGCGCTTCCAGCACCCGCAGCACCCGCTCGATCTCGTCGGCTCGGGCGTGCCGCTCTCGACGCTCTTCCTCCAGGTGCGCATCAACGGCGACGTCGCCCTCTTCACCGGGATCATCAAGGAGATGCTCGAAGAGGAGGAGCGGAGGCCGGGCGCCGTGCTCGATCGCGCGTTCATCGCGGGCCACACCCACGGCTTCGAGGCGTTCGCGGACGCCGTGCGCGGCGCGCCCTGGGACGACATCGTCGCGCAGAGCGGGGTTTCGCGCGACCGGATCCGGGCGGCGGCCGAGATCGCGATGCGCTCCGAGCGCACGATCGCGTGCTGGGCCATGGGCCTCACGCAGCACCAGAACGGCGTGGCCAACGTGCAGCAGGTGATGAGCTTCCTGCTCCTCCGCGGCAACATCGGGCGGCCCGGGGCGGGCGCGTGCCCGGTGCGCGGGCACAGCAACGTGCAGGGCGACCGGACGATGGGCATCTGGGAGCGCCCGCCCGCGGAGCTCCTCGATCGGATCGAGCAGAACTTCGGCTTCTCCCCGCCGCGCCGCGACGGGCTCGACACCGTCGCCGCGATCGCGGCGATGGCCGAGGGGCGCGCCCGCGTCTTCTTCGCGCTGGGCGGCAACTTCCTCTCGGCCACGCCGGACACGGCGCTGACCGCCCGCGCCCTCGCCCGGTGCGACCTCACCGCGCACGTCTCGACCAAGCTGAACCGGGCGCACCTCGTGACGGGAAGGCGCGCGCTCATCCTGCCTTGCCTCGGCCGCACCGAGCGCGACGCGCAGGCGGGCGGGCCGCAGTTCGTCACCGTCGAGAACTCGATGGGCGTCGTCTCGAGCTCGCGCGGCAACCTCCCCCCCGCCTCGGAGCTGCTGCGCAGCGAGGTGGCGATCGTGGCGGGCCTCGCCCGCGCGGCGCTGGGCGCGCGCTCGCGCGTGCCGTGGGAGGAGCTCACCGCCGATTACGACAGGATCCGCGATCTCATCGAGCGCACGATCGACGGCTTCGACGACTTCAACGCGCGCATCCGCGACCCGCGCGGCTTCGCCCTGCCGAACGCCGCGGCGCGGCGCGAGTTCCGCACGGCGACGGGCAAGGCGAACTTCGTGATCCACCCGCTCCCGCGGCACGATCTCGAGCCGGGCGAGCTCCTGATGATGACGATCCGCAGCCACGACCAGTACAACACGACCATCTACGGGCTCGACGACCGGTACCGCGGCGTCCGGGGCGGCCGCCGCGTCGTGTTCATGAACGCCGAGGACGCGGCCGAGCGCGGGCTCGCCCAGGGAGACCTCGTCGACGTCACGAGCCGCTTCTCCGACGGGGAGCGCGTCGCGCGCGCGTTCCGCGTCGTGCCGTACACGATCCCCCGCGGCAACGTCGCGGCCTACTTCCCCGAGGCGAACGTGCTCGTGCCGCTCGGCAGCATCGCCGAGAAGAGCCACACGCCCGCGTCGAAATCGATCGTGGTGCGCGTCCGGGCGGCGGTCGCGACCGACGGATCTGCGTGACGCTCCGCCGCCCCCGTTGCATTGGAGTCCGACCATGAACGCCCCGACCCACATCCCCCCGCCCATCCCCGGCGAGCCCGAGCGCGCCTCGATGCGCACCGCCATCCCGGGGCCTGCGTCCGAGGCGCTCCGCGCTCGCCACCATCGCTACCAGGACGCGCGACCGATCCACTTCTATCAGGACGCGCGCAAGAGCCTGGGCAACTACATGGTCGACGTGGACGGCAACGTGCTGCTCGACGTGTACGGCCACATCGCCGCCGTGCCCATCGGCTACAACCACCCGGACCTGCTCGCCGCGTGGCGCGACGGCCGCTTCGACTGGTGCGCCGGCTACCGCTCCGCGCTCGGCGTCGCGCCCGCGCCCGAGTGGGTCGACCTCGTCGAGAAGACGCTGATGCGCGTCGCGCCGAAGGGGCACACGCGCGTCTTCACGTTCACGACCGGCGCGGAGGCGGTCGAGAACGCGCTCAAGGCCGCGTTCATCCGCCTCGCCCGGCGCCGGCGCGGCGGCGCGCAGCCGAGCGACGGCGACCTCGCCGCCGCCATGCTCAACCGGCAGCCCGGCGTGAACGCCTTCAAGGTGCTCTCCTTCGATGGCGGCTTCCACGGCCGCAGCATGGGCGCCCTCTCGGCGACGCGGAGCAAGCCGATCCACAAGCTCGACATCCCCGCGTTCGACTGGCCCGTCGCGCCGTTCCCCGCGAGCCATTTTCCCCTCGCGGCGCACGCCGAGCAGAACCGCGCCGCCGAGGCGCGCTCGCTCGAGGCGGTCGAGGCGGCGCTCGACGCCCACCCGGACGAGGTCGCCGCGGTCATCGTCGAGCCGATCCAGGGCGAGGGCGGCGACCGCCACGCGAGCCCGGCCTTCTTCCAGGCGCTCCGCCGCCTCACCGCGGAGCGCGGCGTCGCGCTCATCATCGACGAGGTGCAGACGTGCGGCGGCGGGACCGGCGCGCTCTGGGCGCACGAGGCGTGGGACCTGCCCGAGCCGCCGGACATGGTCACGTTCTCCAAGAAGATGCAGCTCGGCGGCTTCTATTGCCGCGAGGAGCTCGCGCCGATCGAGCCGCTGCGCGTCTTCAACACCTGGCTCGGCGACCCGCTCCGCGGCGCGCAGCTCGAGGTGATCCTCGAGGTCATCGAGCGCGACCGGCTCCTCGAGAACACGCGGTCGACCGGCGAGCGCCTGGTCGCCGGCCTCGAGGACCTCTGCCGGCGCTACCCCGGGGTGCTCTCGGGCGCCCGCGGCAGCGGCACCTTCGCCGCGGTCGACTTCCCCCACGCCGCCCGGCGTGACGCGGCGCTCACCGCGCTCCGCAACCGCGGCCTCGAGGTGGGCGGCTCGGGCGAGCGCACGCTCCGCTTCCGGCCGGCGCTGATCTTCGCCCCGCGCCACGTCGGCGAGGCGCTCGACCACCTCGAGTCGGTCTGCAAGTGACCTCTGACGCCGCCGCCTCGCCGCCGATCCGGGTGTTCCACACGCCGCGCTATTTCGCGGACATCGGCGAGCACGTCATGCCGATGCGCAAGTTTGCCCTCGTGCGCGAGGCGATCGAGCGGAGCGGCCTGCCCGCGCGCATCGAGGAGCCCGAGGCGGCCTGTGACGAGGACCTCCTTCGCGTCCACGCGCCCGGGTACGTCCAGGCGATCGCGACCGGCGAGCCCCGGGCGCTGGCCGAGTCGCAGAAGCTCCCGTGGTCGCCGGCGCTCGCCGGGGCGGTGCGCTTCACGAACGGCGGCTGCGTCGCCGCCGCCGCGGCGGCCCTCGAGGACGGCGTCGCGGGCAACCTCGCGAGCGGCTTCCACCACGCGCACGAGGCCCACGGCGAGGGCTTCTGCACCTTCAACGGCCTCGTCGTCGCGCTGGAGCGCGCGCGCGCCGAGGGGCGCATCCGCCGCGGCCTGGTGGTCGACATGGACCTCCACTACGGCAACGGCACCGCCTCGCTGCTCGCGTCGCGCCCCTGGGCGTTCCAGCTCTCCATCTACGGCAGCTGGTACAAGCAGAACAAGGCGCACCGGGACGTCGAGGGCGAGCGCGCCCCGGACACCGAGAACTGCTGGTCCGTCCCGGTCCCGAACGGGAGCGGCGGCGCCGCCTACCTCGAGATCCTGGAGCGGCACCTCGGCCCGGCGATCGACCGCGCCGCGCCCGACCTGATCCTGTACCAGGCCGGCGCGGACCCGTACCGCGAGGACCCGTACTCGCCGCTCGACCTGACGCACGACGATCTCCACGCGCGCGACCAGATCGTGTTCCGGGCCGCGCTCGAGCGGGGCGTCCCGATCGCGTGGGTGCTCGCGGGTGGGTACACGCCCGACGTGAGCCGGGTGGTCGAGGTGCACCTCCGCACCTTCATCGCGGCGGTGCGGGCGAGGGAAGCGGCGGCGCGCCCGGGGTGACCTCGGCCGACCCGCACCCCGGCAGGCAGGGTAGCATCGCGCGATGGCCGACCTGAACGACGCCGCCCGCCTGGCCGAGCTGCGCGGCGCCCTGCTGCGCGCCGACGCGGACGCCATCCTCGACGCCTGCGTGGTGCGGGCCGCCAAGCTGGCCCGGTCGCCCATCGCCGTGGTCAGCCTGCTCGTGCGCCATGTCCAGCTCCTGCGCGCGCAGCACGGGCTCCCCCTCGAGCTCGCCGTGAGCTGCGCGACGTCGAGGAGCAACTCCTTCTGCCAGCTCGTCGTGCTCGACGAGGTGCCGCTCATCGTCGACGACGCGCTGCGCGACGAGCGCGTCCCGAAGGAGCTCGTCGAGAGCTACGGCATCCGCGCGTACGCGGGCGTGCCGGTGCGCGCGCACGGGCACGTGCTCGGAGCGCTCTGCGTGCTCGACGTCGTCCCGCGCCGCTTCGACCAGCGCATCGTCGGCGCCCTCGAGCAGCTCGCCATCGACGTCTCCGGCCGGCTCTCGGCGCTCACGCTGAGCGACGCCCCGCTGGCCAGCGCCGACGTGCAGGAGCGCCTCGTCCGCGTCGAGCAGGCCACCCGCGCCTTGGAGCGCGCGCTCCTCGCCCTCTCGCCCGTCATCGCCGCGGCGCAGGCGGCGACGGCGGGGCCGCGGGTCGACGCGGCGCGCGGGATCGACGCGTCGCGCGCGACGCACGTCACGCCGGCCAGCCTGCGCGCGGCCGTGTCGTGCTGGCGCGACATGGGCCCCGTCGCGGAGGGGCTCTGCGAGGAGGCCGCGGCCATCGCGAGCGCCTCGCCCTGCGAGGCGGCGTCCGGGCTCGCCACGGAGGCCCGGGCGCTCGCGCGGAACCTCGCCGAGATCGGCCCGCTCGTCCGGCTCGCCGAGGGCGTGCTCGACGGGACGCTCGGAGAGGCCGCCGCGGCCAAGGGGCGGGCGCTCGTGCTGCGCGGCGCGCTCGACGCCCACGAGGCCGCCTCCGCGGCGGTGCAAAGGCTCCGCGCGGGCGCCCTGCGCGCGCGGGCCGCGACGGCCGGCCCCGGGAGCGGCGGCGCCGCCCGTCCGCCTGAGGCGCGGTGATCACGGCGCCGTGGGGGATCACCGCGGCGGCAGGGTCGACGGCGGCGCCGGCACCTCGCGGGTGATCTCGCCCGCGTCGGGCCCGTCAGCGAGCGGCTCCGAGCCCGGAGCGAGCGGGTTGCCCTCCCAGGTCGCGGTCTTGTCCCGGCTCCCGTAGACGAACGGCGGACGGGTCTCCAGCTCCCGGGCGATGCGGGCGAGCTCCTCGTCGAGGTGGCGCGGGTTCGCGAGCAGCCTCTCGCGGATGCCGCTGTTCAGGTAACCGCGGATGTCGGGGCTGTCCGGGTAGTACTTCGTGAACACGTTGTGCCGGAAGAGCGGCTTCAGCCGGTGCAGATCCCTGGGCCCGGTCGGGAGCGGCAAGAGCTCGACGAAGCTCTTCCGCCTGGCCCGCTCCTCCAGCCGGTCGAGGACGAGCTGGAGGCTGTTCTCGAGCAGGTGCGGCGCGCAGTGATCCGCGAAATCGTCGTACAGGAGCCGCATGAGCGCCCTCGCCTCGTCGATCGGCAGCTGCGCCTGCCGCTCGCGGCCCATGCGCCGCACGAGGACCATGAAGGGAGACGGCTGGTTGCCGGTCGCGCGGATCACCTCGGGATCGCGGAAGTCGGGCTGGCGGTAGGGGAAGTGGCGCGGGTTGATCGCGTCGAACCCGCCTCGGCCGTAGAACAGGATGCGCTGCCACGACAGGCGCTCTTCCGGCGTGAAGTACTCGACCTCGGCCGCGAGATCGACGTTCATCCCGAAGTACTTGCCCGGGGCCGACGGCGCGGGGAGCGTGATCTTCCCCATCGCGTGGAGGTCGGTGAGGTACTGCATGGCGAGCTCGACCGGCGAGATGCGCAGCCAGTACGACAGCACCGTCCCGCGCGCCTCGGGGATCATGAAGATATGAGCGAGGTAGATGACGCAGAGGTCCGGAGCGTACGCCGGATTGATGAGCACGGTGCCGTCGCGGACGCCGCGCACCTTTCCGTCCGCGTCTCGCGCCACGAGCAGGAAGTAGCGCATGTACGTGCCCGACGGCTCGGGCGTGAACGGGTCGTCGCGGAGGAACGCCTCGATCGCCTCCTTGCGCTCCATCTCTCCATGAGGACCGAAGCAGTCCCAGAGGATCTGATACGCCGCGTCGAAGTCCGGGTCGGAAGGATCCTCGATGGACCAGATCTGGTATTTGCGAGTTTCGCGCTCGATCATCTCCACCACGTCCTGGTGGAAGAGATCCTTCATGCAGAGCCGGACACGTCGCTTCAAGCAGGGCTCCCGGGGTTCATGGTGCCAGAGGCGCATCCCTCTGATAGGTGATCATCGTGGCTCGTGCAGCGCTCGTTGACACGTACACGCACACGCACATCGATTCCGCGCGCTCCGTGTGGAGCGAGGCGGGCCCGGTCTATGAGCCCGTCCCTCCGCTGCGCGCGGACGCGACGGCCGACGTGGCCATCATCGGAGGAGGTTTCACCGGGATCTCCACCGCATACCATCTAATCCGCCGATTTCCGAGCCTCCGCGTCATGATCCTCGAGGCGCGCCACCTCGCGAACGGCGCGAGCGGGCGCAACGGGGGGATGATGCTGAACTGGATCAACGGGGTGGGCTCTCGCGATCCGGAGCTCACGCGCCGCGTGTACGACACGACGCGCGCGGGGATCGACGGCATCGTCGGGATGATCCAGGAGCACGACCTCCCGGTGCGCCACCGCCGCGACGGATGCATGGAGGTGCTCACCGACGCGCGCCGGGCCGAGGCGGCGCACGCGCGGGTGGAGCAGCTGGCCAGCTGGGGCATTTCGCTACAGTACCTGGACAGCGCGGCGCTCTCGAAGCGGCTCGGGATCCAGGGCGCGGCCGGGGCCGTGCTGGACGCGACCGAGGGGCAGCTGAACGGGGTCGACCTGCTGCGCTGCCTGCGCCCGCTGCTGCTCGCTTGGGGGGTCGCCGTCCACGAGGACACGCCGGTGCTCGGGATCCGGGAGGGGCGCACGATCGAGCTGACAACGCCGGGCGGCGTCGTCCGGGCCGCGGCCATCGTGCTCGCCACCAACGGCTACACGCCGCGCCTAGGCTACTTCAAGACCGGCATCTTCCCGCTGCACTCGCACGTCATCGCGACCGAGCCGCTCGACGCCGAGGCGCGCGCCGCGCTCGGCTGGGGGCAGGTCGCCGGCTTCAGCGACGACCGCGACCGGATCGCGTACGCCAGCATGACGCCGGCCGGTGAGCTCGTGTTCGGCGGGGGCAGCAACGCCGCGTATGCCTACCTCTATGGGAACAAGACCTCCTACCCGGGCACACCCGGGTCGGCAGGGCCGGCGTTCGAGGCCATCCGGCGCCGGCTCACCGGCTATTTCCCTGCGGCCGAGCGGCTGCGGATCGCGCACCGCTGGACGGGCACCCTCGGCATCACGATGAGCCGGCTCTGCAGCATGGGGGTGCGCGGCGAGCACCGGAACGTGTACTACGCCCTCGGTTACAGCGGCCACGGCGTGACGCTCGCCAACCTCGCGGGCCGCGTGCTCTGCGACATCTACGCGGGCGACGACGCGCGGTGGCGGGATCTGCCGTTCTACATGGCCCCCCTCCGGGGCGTCCCGCCCGAGCCGCTCCGCTGGCTCGGCTATCACGCGTACACCAAGCTGACGGGGCGCTCGCCGCGCAAGGCGGGCTAGAGCGGCTAGCGCGGGGGCGCCCGCCGAGCGGGCTTGCGTGGCCGGAGCGCGGGGCGCTATTCGATGCGGGGCCATGTTCTGCGCGCGCTGCCACCGGGAGTACGACGCGGGCCATCGGTTCTGCCCCTACGACGGCGCGGAGCTCACCGAGGGCCGGCGCGTCGACCTGTTCCGGTACAAGCCGACCCGGCTGCGCGGGACCGTCCTTGGCGAGCGCTACGAGGTGCGCGGCTACCTCGGCAAAGGGGCGATGGCGCGCGTCTACCTCGCGGTCGAGATCGAGACGGGCCAGCCGGTCGCGATCAAGGTCCTCGAGGAGTTCGCCGCGCGGGCGGAGCGGACGCGCGAGCGGTTCGTGCGCGAGGCGCAGAGCGCCGCGACGATCGGGCACCCGAACATCGTCCGGGTGCTCGACGCCGGCACGCGCTCGGAAGACGGCGCGCCCTACCTCGTGATGGAGTACCTCTTCGGCGAGTCGCTCGGCGACTGGCTCCGGCGCGAGCGCCGCATGGACGCGGACCTCGCCATCCCGGTGCTCTCCCAGGCCGCGTCCGGGCTCGCCGCCGCGCACCGGGCCGGGATCATCCATCGCGACGTGAAGCCGGACAACATCTACCTCGTGGGCCCGCAGGGCGATCCGTACGCGGTCAAGGTGCTCGATTTCGGTCTGGCGAAGATCCAGGCCGCCGACCTCATCACGGCGACCGGCACCGCCGTGGGCACCCTCGAGTACATGGCGCCCGAGCAGGTCGTGAGCGACCTGCCCGACGCCCGCACCGACGTCTACGGGCTCGGCGTCGTCATGTTCCGGGCCTTCACCGGGGAGCTCCCGTTCCCGCGCTCGGAGCAGTCGGAGCTCCTCGCCCGGCAGCTCGTGACCCCGCCGCCCCGCCCCTCGGAGAAGCGCCGGAGGCTCGATCCGCTGCTCGAGTCCGTGATCCTGAAGGCGATCCGGAAGAGCCCGAACAACCGCTATCCCTCGATGGAAGCGTTCCTCGAGGATCTCGAGCGGCTGGCCGGCGACCGGGACGGGCCGCTCTCGGCCGACGAGCCGCTGCGGGAGCCCAGCGATGTCTATGTCCCGCAGGGATCGTTTGCCAGGAACGCGGCGATCTACTTCTATAGGCGGCTCGGCATGGAAGCCCCACGCTTTGACTGAACCGACACCACCTCCCGCGGGCGCTTCCCGCCACCCAGGAGATTCGATTGCCATGGCCTACTCTGCTGCATTCCGATGCCTGACCGGTTGTGCCGGCAGCTACCCGCTGACGCAGCCCCTCTACCGTTGCCCCACCTGCGGCGGCCTGCTCGACGTCGCCCACGACATCGACGCGCTCCGTGACCGGAGCCCCGCGACGTGGATGAAGCTCTTCGACGAGCGCTACAAGCGCACGGTGTGGCCCTACGGCTCCGGGGTCTGGGGCAAGCGGGAGTGGGTCGCGCCCGGGGTCCCGGACGAGGCCATCGTGTCGATGGACGAGGGCGGCTCGAACCTGTTCTGGGCAGACCGCTACGGCCGCACGCTCGGGCTCGATGACGTCTGGGTGAAGCTCTGCGGCAACAGCCACACGGGGTCGTTCAAGGACCTCGGCATGACGGTGCTCGTCTCGGTGGTGAACAAGGCGATCCGCGAGGGCCTCGAGGTGCGCGCGATCGCGTGCGCGTCGACGGGGGACACCTCGGCGTCGCTCGCGGCGTACGGGGCGGCGGCCGGTTTGCCCGTGGTCGTGCTGCTGCCGCGGGGCAAGGTATCGACGGCGCAGCTCGTCCAGCCGATCGCGTCGGGGGCGCTGGTCCTCTCGCTGGACACCGACTTCGACGGCTGCATGGCCATCGTGCAGCGCCTCTCGGCCGACGGCATCGTCTACCTGGCGAACTCGATGAACGCCCTGCGGCTCGAGGGCCAGAAGACCGTGGCCATCGAGATCGTGCAGCAGTTCGACTGGACGCTGCCCGACTGGGTCATCCTCCCGAGCGGCAACCTCGGCAACGCCTACGCCCTCTACGCGGGCTTCAAGATGCTGAAGGACCTCGGCCTGACGACGCGGTTCCCGCGCCTCTGCGTGGCGCAGGCGGCGCGGGCCAACCCGCTCTTCAAGGCGTGGTCCGAGGGGCGGAGCGAGGTCGTGCCGATGAAGGCGGGGGAGACCCTGGCGAGCGCGATCCAGATCGGCAACCCGGTGAGCGCGCCGAGGGCGATGCTGGCCCTCAAGGCGATGGACGGCGTCGCGGAGGAGGTCACCGAGGACGAGCTCTGCGACGCGGCGGCCCGCGCCGATCGCACCGGCATGTACACCTGCCCGCACACGGCGGTCGCCCTCGCCGCGCTGGAGAAGCTCGTGAAGAAGGGCCTCGTGGAGAAGCGCCAGCGGGTCGTCGTGGTCTCGACCGCGAACGGCCTCAAGTTCACGGAGTTCAAGGTGAAATACCACGAGCGCGCGCTCGCGGACGTGACGAGCCGGCTCGCCAACCCGCCGGTCGCGCTGCCGCCCGACTACGACCGCGTCCTCGCCGCCCTCGACAAGCACGCCGCGCAGACCAGCAAGCGCTGACGCTCCGGCAACGTCGGGCCGCCGGCCGCTACCCGCGCGACCTCGCGCGGCGCCGGCGGCGCCGTCCGCGCGCGTTCGCGGAGGTCATCGCGGAGGCGATGCCGTTTTGCAGGGTGTTGTGCGTGACGATGCCGCTCATGTCGACGCCGATCTCGACGAGCGTCCTGGCCACGTCGGGGCTCAGGCCCGTGATGATCACCTCCGAGCCGAGCAGGCGCACCGCCGTCGCGGCGCCGAGGAGCGCGTCGGCGCACGGGCCGTCGATCCGCGGCACCCCGGTGATGTCGAGGATCGCGACGTGCGCGCGGCGGGAGGCGACGCCGCGGACCAGCGTCTCCTGCACGCGGCGCGTCCGCTGGCTGTCGAGGGCGCCGACGAGCGGCATCACGACGATGTCGTCGCTGATCGGGATGAGCGGGGTCGACAGCGCCGCGAGGATCTCGTTCTGCGCCCGGAGGGCCTCTTCCCGGGAGCGACGCGCCTCGGTCTCCGTCTCGGCGCGCTTTCGCTCCGTGATGTCCCGCACGATGACCACCGCCTCCGCCCGATCGCTGCCGGCGATCCGGACCTCGTAGTCGCGCGCGCCGCCCGCCAGCTGCTCCTGGTACTCGAAGACGTGCGTCGCCTCGTCGGCGAGCGCTCGCGCCACGAGGCCGGTGATCTGCTCGGCGACGTGGGCGGGGAACACGTTGGCGACGTGCCTGTGCAGGAGATCCTCGGCGCGGAGCGACGGCCTCGGGTCCCGCGAGGCCTTGAAATCAAGGCAGATGCCGTCGCTGCTGATCCGGAGGATCGTGTCGGGGATGGCGTAGAGCAGCGCGCGGTTGTTCGCCTCGCTCCGGCGCAGGGCCGCCTCCACGCGCTTGCTGCCGATGAAGTGGCCGGCCTTGGCGGCGATGGCGAGCAGGACGTCGAGCAGCCCCGGATCGGGCGCGCGCGGCTCGGCGTCCATGAGCTCCAGCACGGCCGCGACCTGCGCGTCGGCGCGGACCGCGATGGGGAGCTCGACCGCGAAGCGGAGGCCGGCGCCGCGCGCCGCCTGCGCGCGCGGGTCGTCCGCCTCGGCGTCCAGGTCGCTGAACCAGGTCGGCTCCCCCTGGGCGAGCGCGCGGCCGGGCAGCCCGGCGTCGCGGGCGAACCGCGCGCCCCGGGTCGCCGCCTCGAGCGCGATCGAGTCGTCGGGCGCGGCGCTCCAGGTGTGCTCGCAGCGCAGCCCGTCGCTCTCGTCGTCGCCGAGCCACAGGGCGGCGAACCGGAAGCCGAGCATCTCCCCGAGCGCGCCGAGGAGCGCCGGGACGCCCTCGGAGAGCGTCGTCGACTCGACCATGATCCTGGTCACGGTGTACTGCGCCGACACCTTGTAATTGGCCTCGGCGAGGGCGCGGCGCTGGTTCCACTTCTCGGTGAGCGCGAAGGCCATCTGGCGGACCTCGCTCGGGTCGAACGGCTTGGCGAGGATGAGGAGGTTGTCGGTCTGCCCGAACCGGGCGGCGATCTCCTCCCATGAGTCACCCGAGTCCGCCGCGCAGAGGACCGCCTGGATGGCGCCGTCCTCCTTCCAGATGCGCGAGAGCGTCTCGACGCCGTCCCACCCCGGCATGCGCGCGTCCACGAACACGAGCGCGTACGGCGCGCCGCTCTGCAGCGCCTCGCGGACCTTCGCCAGCCCCTCCTCCCCGCGGGTCGCGGACGTGAGCTCGAACCTCACCGGCCGCCGGGCGGGCGGCTCGCGGAACAGCGTCGGCTGGAGGCTCGCGAAGGTCGAGCCCTCCGCCTCGGATCGGAGGATCCTGCGGAAATCCTCGTGGATCGCCGCGTCGTCGTCGATCAGCAAAATGCGCCGGTTTTGCTGCCAGCTGGGATCCCCCATCAACGAGTCCTTGGAGCGTGGGTCCGGGTCCTAGAGCGAGGCGCGTCTTCGTCGCACGAAGCTGCACCCCGCTCTATTCAACGGGAGGCGTGCCCTCGCCGTCTACGGGCGGAGGTGACGGCGGCCGTGTGGGGGACTCGTCCTCGGTGGAGGGCGGGGGCGGAGGCGGGGGCATCACAGGGGGCTCGTGCTCCTCGCCTTCCCTCGGGGCGGCCTCGGAAGCGCCGAGGGGCATGTTGACGCCGCCGGGCTTCCTCGTGGTCGTGGCCGGGCTCGCGCCCGGCGTGCCGCGGCCCCGCGCGGCGGGCGACTCGGCCGCGTGCGGGTCGAACCGGGGCCGCTTCAGCGGGCCGTGGACGTGCCAGCCGTAGAAGCCGTCCGCCCGCTTCGACCGCTTCATCTTGGGCTGCTGCATCTCGATCAGCCCGGGCACGCTCGACCCCGGCGCGCCGAGCAGCGATTTGGTGAGATCGCTCTTCGAACGGTACGCGTCGGTGAACTTGAAGCGCACGTAGAGATCCGCCGTCGAGTTGTTCCACGGCTCGCGCATGTTGACCTTGCCGTCGCCGTCGAGCTCGAGATCCTGGCCGTTCGCGGACATCTTCGTGACCTTGAGGACCCCTTCCTTCGCCTCCGCCGACAGGAGCAGCTCCCCCAGCTTGGCCTCCGGGAGCGCGATGAGCCCCTGGATCTTCGTCTTGCCGTCGCCGACCGAGACCTCCTTGGCCGAGACCTCGAGCGCGCCGTTCGCCTTGTTGAACTTGCCTTCGGGCGCGCTGAGATCGAGGTTCGCGCTCAGCGTGCCGGCGATCGGCAGGCCAAGGATGTCCCCGAGCGGACCCACCTTGGCGAGCTCCACGTCCGAGACCTCGACGTGGACGTCGCCGCCCGATCGGCCCATCGGGACCACGCCCTCGATCTCGCCGCCGAACACGCTGGCCCAGAACGAGACCCGCATCCGCCCGATCAGGAGGGGCAGGATCTTCACCCGCGCGTGCGCCTCGTCGATCTCGATGACGCTCGGCTTCGGCGCGCTGTCCTTGGCGGCGTCGCCCGAGGCGAAGGCCGCGGCGCCGCTCGGCCTGCTGCTCGTGCCGAGCTCGCCCGGCGGCAGGATGAGCCGCACGCCCTTCATCTCGACCCCCGTGAACCAGTACGAGTCGAGCTCGTCGATCTCGAGGCGCTGCGCCTGGCTCGGGCCCCGCTTCTGCTGCGTGCGGTCGAACTCGGCGATCAGCCGGTCCTTGAGCCGGTCGTAGGGGAACGTGAGGTAGCCGAAGAGCCCCAGACAGAAGAGGTAAAAGAGCGGGTAGGCCGCCCACCTCGCGATCTTGATGAGCCGCGCCTTCATGGCTCTTGCTCCTCTTCCTCGGCGGGGGGCGCGGACGGCGCGGGGGTCGCCGGCTGGGGCTCGCCCTTCCGGTCGAACGCGGAGATGCCGAGCTCGACCTCGTAGGAGTCCGGCTCCCCGGCGCGCGGCTTGAGGTTCAGCTTCGTCACCGCGACCGGGTGGCCCGAGCCCTCGATGTGCTCGAGCATCTTGGCGAGCCCGAGCATCCCGATCCTGTGCATCTTCACCACCGTGATCCGCTCGGTGTACTTCTTGCCGTGCGGGACGTCGGGGCGATCCTGCGACTCGGCGGCGGTGAGCTGCTGCTGCTTCGCCGCGTCCTCGATGAAGCCGGCGAGCGCGGGCGCCGGCCGCGAATAGCGCGCGAGCAGCGCGTCCTTCAGCGCCTTGCGCTCGCTGACCTTCCCCGATGCCTCGTAGATCGACTGGAGCAGGTCGCGGATCTCCTGGTTCTCGGCGCGCTTGCTGGACGCGACGCTCGCGAGCCCGATCGGCACGAGCAAGAGGACGATCACCGCCAGGAATCCGAGGAGGATGGTGAGGAGCCTGCGCTCGCGCGGCTCCAGCTTGTCGAGTCGCTCGCGGAGCGTCATCGCGATCCCTCCGGCTTCTCCGGCGCGCCGGCCGAGGCGCTCTCCGCCGCGTCAGCGGCGCCGGTCTTCTTCTTCTTCGTCTTGTCCTCGCACTTGAGATCCAGCTCGAGGACGTACTTGTGCTTGCCCTCCGTGAACTGGCTCGTCCGGCCGACCTTCACGTCGCGGAAGCAGCGGTGCTCCTTCATGTGATCCGCGATGATCTGCGCGTCCGACACCGACGGGACGACGCCCTGGAGGGTCACGTGGCCGCGGTTCACGTCGAGCTCGAGCACGTCGTGCGTGATCTCCTTCGGCACGGCCTTCGAGAGCTGCACCATGACGTCGAAGGCGTCGACGCGGGGCATCGGATCCTCGTCGGCCGCGCCGGGGCCCTGCTCGAGCAGCTCCCGGGCCTTCTGCGGGTCGCTCGTCTCCTCGCCGAGCACGTCGTGCGAGGCGGTCGCGAGCGAGGCGGCGAGCAGCTCCCGCTCCGCGTCGAGGGTCCGCAGCTCCGCGACGATGGAGAACCCGAAGCTCAGCGCGATGACGGTGCCGAGGCCGGCGAGGATCGGGATCTTCTCGCGCAGGAACGGGTAGCTGCGCTCGGCCTCGAGCGCGCCCTTCCGGAGGTTGAACCCCTTGGTCTTCGGCGTCAGCCCGAGCGCGAGCCCGAGCGCCTTGGCGAAGCGTGGCAGCGCCGCGGCCTGCTCGGGCGTGAGCCCCTCGATGCGAGGGGTCGGCAGCGGCAGGATCGTGAGGCCGAGCTGCGTCGCCAGGAACATCTCCGCGCCCTGGGCGGTGGCGCCGCCGCCGACCAGGTAGAGCCCCGCGAGCGGCTCGCCGCCGAGGTTGCGCCACGCCGCGAGCGTCTGGCGGAGCTCGCGCGCGAGCGCCGGCGCGGTGCCGGGGAGGCCGGCCGTCCCGCGCGACAGCGTCCGGGCGAAGACGGGCTCGCCGCCGGAGACGATCACGATCTCGGACGTGAGGTAGTCGAGGTCGAGCAGGGCGATCGGCGCGCTGGCGGGCGATGGCGCGGCGAGCTCCGGCATCACCGCCTCGAGGTTGGCGAGCGCCACCGCGCCCAGCGCGACCCGCTCCGGCTCGAAGCCGAGCGCCTCCTTCACGACGGCGATGCGCTCGCGCACGTCGTCCACGCGCGCGACGGCGGCGAAGACCGGCAGCGTCTCCACGCCGGGCGGCCGCTTCAGCAGACGGTGGTCGAAGACCGCGTCTTCCATCTCGAACGGCACCGTGGCCTCGAGCTCGAAGCCGAGGACGTTCTCGACCTCCTTCTGCGCGGCCGCCGGCAGGTCGAGGCGGCGGTAGAACGATTTCTCCCCGGAGAGCGCGATCGCCGCGGCGTCCGGGCGGTGGAGCCCCACGGCGGCGCGGATGGCCTCGGCCTCGGAGACGCCGTCCGTGACGGCCGCCTCGCCGAGGGCCTCGACGAAGACCCTCCTGTACGTGGTGCGGATGAGCGCCGCCCGCACCACGGATTTTCCAGCATCTATCCCGAGCAGCCTGTGCATTTGCGCGCTTCTTCCCGGAGGGGTGTCCTAGTCGATGCGATAGTAGATGATCGTCCCGGCAGGGTTCGATCGTACCTGCTGTTCGTACGTTTCCGGCGTCGGAGGGGTGCTGGGCTGAGCGGGGTCCTTGGTATCCTTGACCGGATCGTCGAGCTTCGTCGCCCCCGTGAGATCGACCACCGCATGGACGCGTACGCGCGTCTCACGCTTGTTCCCCGGGACGATGCCATCGGCGTAGATGCTCAGGAAGTTGGTCCTGTTGCCGAGGGACTTCGTGACGTTCGGCTTGAACTTCACCGCTTCCACGCCCATCGCCTTGAACTGCTGCCCGAGCATCCCCCCGAGCGAGCTGCCCGCCTTCTGGGTCATCGCATCGACATAATCTTTCGGGGTGGGGAAGAGCAGCCCCCCGGTCATGCTCTGCACGAGCGACGCCACGGTGAGGAACGCCGTCTGCTGGTTCACGTCGGTGCAGAGCGTCGTCGTCGCGATATCCACGAAATCGGCGGTGCACGTGAGCCTGAGCAGGGTCAGCGCGTTCGCCGACGAGACGTTCACCTTCTGCTTCCGGCTGCCCCAGACGGTCAGGACCCGCTTGTCCGGGTTGCTCGGATCCGGGTCGACGAACGTCGCCCAGAAGTCGTCGTTCATGCCCCGGATCAGCCGCAGCTCGTCGACCGAATCGAACGGGGCGTTCTTGCGCTGATAGGAGAGGCCGACCGTCTGGTAGAAGCTGTCCTCGGCGCCGGTGGAGCTCGGGGCGTTCGGCGTCGCGTCGCAGGCGAACGTCTGGTCGCCGGGGTCGGCCCAGTCGATGAGCGCGCTGCAGATGGTCGCGCGGTCCGAGAACTGGCCGTCGCCGTCGCGCTCCTCGAAGAGCGTGTTGTACTGCGCGTCGCTCATCAGGCTGAGCAGCTGGTTCCCGACCGCGATCTGATCGGAGATGCCGCCCACGTCGTCGGCGGCGCGGTTGACGTTGATCTTCGAGTCCTCGTCGACGATCTTGAGCTCGAAGCGGCCGCCGCCGGTGAGCCCCAGGTTCTTGCCCGTCGCGCTGCCCTCGCCCGCCGCCTCGGGGGGCGGCGCCGCGCTGCCCTCGGCCTCGGCGAGCTGCGCGTTGAAGGGGCCGAGGAACATGTCGGTGAATTTCCAGACCGGCACCTGGAACTTCCCCCTGATCCCGACGATCGCGAGCATCGGCCCGATCGCCGTGCTGACGCTCGGCTCGGAGGCGATGAGCATCCGCGACAGGTTCACGGCGCTCTTCGCGTAGTACTCGGCCCGCAGCGCGTCGCGATCGGCGAGCGCCGCGGAGAGCTCGGTCGATGTCTCCTCCTGGAGCTCGGTCAGGAACACGGTGAGCACCGTGATCGCGCCGAGCACCATGACCAGCGCCACGCCGCGCCGGTCGCGCCGCCTCCGGAGGCGGCGGCGCGCGCGCCCGGAAGCTGGCCTCTCTGCGGCGCGGTCCTCGGCGTGGGGGCTCCTCGGGCGGCTCATGGCTCAGTTGGCCCCGAAGGCGATGGGGACCTGCATCGGGAGTGGCACCTTCGACTCGAACTTGATCGGCTCCCCGCCCGGCCCGCCGTTCAGGACCAGCGTCACCCACACCTGCGAGGGGAGCCGGTCGAGCTGCGCCGCCGGCTGCGTCGAGTCCCACGAGTCGACCCACTCCCCGGTGATCGGGTCGAGGTACTGCAGATTGAAGCTCTCGATGTCCTCGGCGAGCACGTTGACGACTCCGCCCCTCGTCGGCTCGGTATCGATGGTCCTCGCCTCTCGCCGCACGAGATCGAGCCTGTCGCGCTCCGGGTCGCGCGCGCCGAAATACCCGATCTCGCACTGATCGGACTCGTGCGCGTTCCGGAGGAGCCTCCGGTGCGCGAACGCGGTGAAATCGACGCGGTCGGCGGGCGACGAGTCGTCCCCCGCGAAGGCGGTGAGCCGCACGACGATGTTCTTGTCGGCCGGCTGGTGCCTGGACAGGAAGGCCGTCTGGAGCTCGCGCGAGATGCGGGCGATCGCCGCGCGGCCCTGGTGGTAGCGGTCGCCCATCCGCGCGATGCCCGAGCGCGCGCGGCTCATGCCGTCGAACGCGCCGTAGATGAGCGTCCCGATGAGCGCCAGGATGCCGACCGAGACGAGGACCTCGAGGAGGGTCACCGCGCGCGAGCGGCCGCGGCGCCTGCGGGGAGAGCTTGGCCTTCGCGTCGCCACGGTCAACTCCCTCCTCCCTGACCGCCCGCGCCCTCGTCGGGCTGGCCCATCTGGGGGATCGTGACCCACTGCACGAGCTCGAACGCGTGCTCCCGAGACCCTTGCTTCCAGGTCAGCTTGACCGTCACCCGCCGCGCGCTCGCCTCGAAGATGGGCTGGAGCGTCGGCGCGAGCATGTCGACGAACGGCTGCAGGAGCCCCGAGATCCCGCCGCCCGACTCGCCGCCCCCCGCGCCGCCGCCGACCAGCGATTGCGCGAGATCGTTGATGTCGCCGCTCGGGGCCGCGGTGCCGCTCGACTCGCCCGGCTTGCCGAGCGCCCCGAGCCCCTCGAGGTTGGTGTCGAGGTCCAGATCGCCGTACTTGGGCTCGGGCATCTCGGGCTTCTCGATGCGCCAGCTGCACTTGATGTTCGGCGACTCGTCGCCCTCGCAGCACGGCCCGCTGTCGGCCTCGTCGAGCGCCGGCAGGCCGTCCTTGGCGAGCCGCTCCTCGAGCTCGGTCATCTTGCAGCGCGCGAGCCCGTTCGCGAGGCTGAGGTTCCTCGCGTGCGCCGCGGCCGAGAAGGCGCCGGCCTGCGCGGAGAGGATCGCCGTCAGCCCGAGGCCGAGGATGGCGACCGCCACCATCACCTCGAGCAGGGTGAAGCCGCGGGCGCGCATCAGAGCCCCGTGTCCTCGCGCTCCGACGCCTCGGCGTCGTCGCGCGGCCTGGGCATGCTCGCCTTGCCCTTCCGGATGTCCGTCTTGCCGGTCAGCGGCGAGACGAGCACCGTCATCACCGCGTCCTCGGTCTCTCCGCCGCCCAGGCTGAGCTGGATCGCGGCGTGCTCGGTCTGGCCTCCGGGCCAGAAGTAGAGATACGCCCGCCCCTCTGTCACGGGCTCGTCCTGGTGTCCGGTCTCCACCTGGAGGAAGCGCACGCCGCTCGACAGCTCCTTGCCGGGCCTGTCCTTCTCGGGGTTGAAGCCGTACGCCTTCGCCGGCTCGAACGAGGGCCGCGGCGCGCGCGGCCCCTTCAGGATCGCCTCGGCCTCCGCCGTGGCCGCCTTCTCGGCCTCCGTCGCCGCGGCGGCGCCGCCGGCCCGGTCGTTCCGCTCGACGAGCAGATCCCCCGCGGACTCCTCGAGCACGATCATCCGCTCCTCGAAATCGAACACCAGCCGCACCGGCTTCGACTTCGCGTTCGCGTGGGCGTACGCGACCCGGACGGCGCCCGCGAGCAGCGCCGCGCTGCGCTTCAGCCGCGCGCTCGTGACAGCGCCCATGCCGAGCATGACCGAGCCGCTGATGAGCGCGATCACCGTGACGGTGATCAGCACCTCGACCAGCGTGAGTCCCCTCGTGCGACGGCGTGTCATGGGCGCTCCTGCTCCCGCGCGGCGCTACATCTCCGCGATCTTGTTGAGATCCGATTGCTTCATGTCGTCCCGGATGTCGTCCGGCGTGTTCTCTTTCCTGTCGTCGCCGGACGAGACGACATGGACGTCGTTGTTCTCGTCACACTTGATCTTGTAGGGCTGGCCCCAGGGATCGTCCGTCTTGTTGCCGTCGATCTGCTTCGCGCTGACCAGCGCCTGGATCGTCGGGCACCCCTCGCTGCCCGCCCCGAGCTGCTGGTACTGCTCGGCGGCGCTCTTGATGATCGTCGCCCCGGTATAGGCGCTCTTGACGCGCGACTGCTTGAGCTTCGGCCACACCACGAGCGTGGCGCCGCCGGCGATGATCGCCATGATCGTCACGACGATGAGCACCTCGACGAGGGTCACGCCCCGCGAGAGCTTCCGGCTCAGCCGTCGAATCCTTCTTGCGCTGCTTGCTCTGTTCGTCTCCATCTCTCACTCCACCCTGTCAAGGCCGCCTATTTCGCCGTCCGGTCCGTCGCTCATGAGATCGTATCCGTCCGGATCCTTCCTTCCGGGACAGGTGAGCCGGAGCGGCCTGCCCCACGCGTCGACCGGGTCGATCGCGAGGTATCCCTCGCGCTTCAGCTCTTCCAGGGAACCCGGGCACCGCCGCTCGTGATCCGCGCGGTACAGGGTGATCGCCCCGTGGACGACGGACAACGTGGCGCGGGTCGATCGAATTCCCACGAGCCGCCGCTCGCGCGCGCCGAGGAGCAGCAGGAGGACCACCATCGCGAGGCCCGCGGCGAAGGGCCTCGCCCGCGCCATGCCGGTCCGCCGGAAGAGCCCGCCGCCGCGCTCCCAGGGGAAGAAGATCGTGCTCTCTCGCTGCCTGCGCCGCCCCATAGCCGCCTACCCGACGAAGCTCGACATCTGGATGAGTGGCATGAGGATGGATATCGCGATGAACGCGACCGCGCCGCCCATGATGACGATCATGAGCGGCTCGAGCAGGCTCGTGAGCACCTGGACGCGGGTCTCCACGGCGGAGTCGTAGGCATTGGCGACGTTCTCCAGCATCGCCTCCAGCTGCCCGCTCCTCTCGCCGATGGCGATCATGTGGGTGACGATCGGCGGGAACCGGCCGCTCCGCTTCAGCGGATCGGCGATGCTCTGGCCCTCGCGGATCGACGCGATGGCGTCGACGATGACCTTCTCCAGGGCCGCGTTGCCCAGCACGCTCCGCACGATATCCATCGCGCTGAGGAGCGCGACGCCCGACGACAGCAGGGTCGCGAGGGTCCGCGCGAAGCGCGCGATGGACAGCATCTGGATGAGCTTGCCGAAGATGGGCGCCTGCAGCACGAACGTGTCCCACGCGAGGCGGCCCTTCGGCGTCCGCACCCAGCGGCGGAACCCGTACACCGCGCCCACGAGCGCGAGAAGGACGAGCCACCAGTAGCTCGAGGCGAACGCCGACGTGCCGATGAGCGCCGCCGTGTACCAGGGCAGCGCCTGGTCCATGGAGGCGAAGATGCCGGTCACGTTCGGCACGACCGCGACCATGAGGACCGAGATGAGCCCGATGCCGATGAGCGCCATCAGCGCGGGGTAGGCGAGGGCGGCGGTCACCTTGCCCACGAGCTTCGCCTGGTTCTCCATGAACAGGGTCAGGCGGGTCAGCACGCCCTCGAGCGTGCCGGACGCCTCGCCGGCGCGCACCATGCTCACGTAGAGCGGCGGGAAGACCGAGGGGTGCGCCTCGAGGGCCTTGGCGAAGCTCGTGCCTTCGCGCACCTGCTCGCGCACCTGCGTGAGCACCCGCTTCAGCGACTCCTTCTCGACCTGCTCGATGAGCGCGTTGAGCGACTCGAAGAGCGGTATGCCGGCGCCGATGAGCGTCGCGAGCTGGCGGGTCATCACGGCGACGTCCGACGTCGAGGGGCGGCCCGCGAAGGCGAAGATCTTGAGATCGCGCTTCGCCTTCGCCTTCGCGGCCTGCTCCTCGGTCGCGCCGGTGAGCATGATGCCGTCCTTGCGCAGGGCGGCACGGAGGGCCTTCGCGTTCTCCGCGTCGCGGACCCCTTTGACCGGCTTGCCGGTGCCGACGAGGATGCCTTTGTATTCGAATACCGCCACGGCCTTCCCTACTCGTCGACGATGACGTCTTCCTGCGTCGCCGCGAGCACCTCCTCGACGGTGGTGATGCCCTTGAGCACCTTGCGCGCCCCGTCATCCCGGAGCGTATCCATCCCCTGGGAGATGGCGACCCGCTTGATGGTCTGCGCGTCCGCGCTCTTCAGGATGTGCGGACCCACGGCGTCATCGACGACCATCAGCTCATAGATGCCCCGCCGGCCGATGAAGCCCTTCTGGTTGCAGGCGTCGCAGCCCCCGGGCTTGTAGAACACGGCCCGGTCGATGTCCTGACCGATGTAATCGTATTTCTGTCCGTGCACGCTGTAGCGGTTCGAGAGCTTCCGCCGCGCCTTCCAGGCGAGCCGGTCCTCGTCGAGGCCGAGCTGCTGCAGCTCGTAATCGGAGGGGCGGTAGGCGACCTTGCACGCCGGGCAGAGCAGGCGCACGAGGCGCTGGGCGAGGATGCCGATCACGCTGCTCCGCACGAGGAACGGCTCGATCTCCATCTCGACGAGGCGGGTCACGGCGGCGGCCGCGTCGTTCGTGTGGAGGGTCGAGAGCACCAGGTGGCCGGTCAGCGACGCGTGGATGGCGATCTCGGCGGTCTCCTTGTCGCGGATCTCGCCGACCATGATGACGTCCGGATCCTGGCGGAGGAACGCGCGGAGCGCCGAGGCGAAGGTGAGCCCGATCCCGGGGTGGACGTGGATCTGGTGGATGCCGCCGATCTCGTACTCGACCGGGTCCTCGGCCGTGAGGATGTTCCGGCTGGGCTCGTTGATCCGGTTGAGGCAGGCGTAGAGCGTGGTCGTCTTGCCGCTGCCGGTCGGGCCGGTGACGAGGATGATGCCGTCCGGCCGCTGGATGAGCGCGTCCATGACGGCGTACTCGCGCGGCGCGAAGCCGAGGTCGTCGAGCCCGAGCAGGACCGACGCCTTGTGCAGGATGCGCATCACGATCCGCTCGAAGCCGCGGCTCGTCGGCACGGTCGAGACGCGGATGTCGACGCTCTTGCCCGCGATCTTCAGCGTGATGCGGCCGTCCTGCGGGAGCCGCTTCTCGGCGATGTTGAGCGCCGCCATGATCTTCACGCGGGCGATGATCGGCGCCATGAACTGCTTCGAGGCGCGCTTCGCGACGTAGAGCTCGCCGTCGATCCGGTAGCGGACGACGACGTCGCGCTCCTCGGGCTCGATGTGGATGTCGCTCGCCCGCTCGCGGACCGCCTGCGCGAAGAGGCCGTTGACCCAGGCGATGATCGGGGCGTCGTCGTCCGAGTCGATGATGTCGACGAGGTTGTCCTCCTCGAGCGCCGTGTCGCCCTCGAGCTTCGCGCCGCCGTCCTCCTTGCGCTCCCAGATGCGGTTGATCGCGTTCAGCACCGCGTCGCTCGTGGCGACCGCGATCTCGACCGGCTTGCCGAACAGCGCCCGCACGTCGTCGATCGCCGTCGTGTCGAGGGGGTCGGCGACGGCGCAGTAGACGACCCCGTCGTGCTCGGCGAGCGGCAGGATCTTGTGCTGCTTGGCGTAGGTGATCGGCACCCGGCTCGCGAGCTCGAGCGGCACCGCGTCGATGTCGATGCGCGGGAGGAGGCCGACCTCGCACTCCTCCGCGAGCGCCTTGGCGATGCTCGCCTCGTCGGCGATGTTGGACGAGACGATGAGCTCCGCGAGCTGCTGACCGCGCTCGCGGACGGTGTCGTAGAGCGGCACGAGCCGCTCCGCGGGGACGACGCCCCGCCGGACCAGGATCTCGCCGAGGTACTGCTGCTGCTGCAGGCTCATTCCACGCGCTCCATCTGCCGTCCGCCGCCCGGCGGCCGCCGCGTGGGCCGCGGCGGCGGGGCGCCGTTCGGGGGCGGCGGCAGCTGGGCCGGCTCGCCCTCCATGTCGACCGCGCCGGGCTGCATATGCGCGGCGCCGGTGGCCTTGCCGCCGAACGTCGGCAGGCCGACCGGATCCACCGGCACGTGCTCGCGCGGCCCCTTCGGGCGCGCCTCCTCCTCGAGGCGCGCCCGCTCCTCCTCGGCCAGCATCGACTGGCGGATGTCCTCGAGGAGCCCGTTCGCGCGGCCGAAGTCGCGCGGCGGCTCCCACGCGGCGCTCTCGCTGAAGACGAAGTAACGGTCGATGAACTCCTGCCGCTCCTGCATCTTGCGCTCGAAGATGGTCCGGAGATCGTCCTGGTCGCGGATCACGTAGGGCGTCAGCACGAGGAGGAGGTTCGTCTTCGTCTTGGTCTTGACCCGCTGCCGGAAGAGGAACCCGAGCACCGGGATGTCGCCCAGCACGGGGATCTTCGTCTCCGAGGTGGTCATGCCGTCGCGCATGAGGCCGCCGATCACGACCGTCTGCTGGTCCCGGACGACGAGCGTGGTGCTCGCGGTGCGCTTGTTGATGGGGATCGCGCCGAGCGCGCCCTCGAGGGGGGCGCCGGCGTCGGAGATCTCCTCGGAGAGCTCCAGCCGAACCTGGTCCGAGTCGTTGACGTGGGGGACGACCTTGATCTTCGTGCCGACGTCCTGGCGCGCGGCGGTGCCGCCGGCGCCGCCGAGGCCGCCGAGCAGGCCGGCGAGCCCGCCGAGCCCGCCCGCCGCGGCGCCCGCGCCGCCCGCCAGGCTCGCGAGCTGGTTGAGCCCGCCGCCGCCCACGTTGGTCTGGAGCGGGATGTTCTGGCCGATCGAGATCTCGGCCGCCACGTTGTCGGTCGCGAGGATGTGCGGCGTGGCGAGGACGTTGGAGTCGCCGTCCTGGGCCAGCGCGTGGAGGACGACGCCGAACGCGGGGATCGAGATGCCCGTCCCGAGGATGTTGTTCGAGCCCGTGATCGCGGGGCCCTTGATGCCCAGCGCGAGCGCGCCGAGCTGCGCCGGCAGGCCGATGACGGACTGGCGGATGTTGTTGCCGCCGTAGACGACGCTGTCGTTCGGGTCGAGGCCGTCGAACGGCGCGCCGGCGTGGTAGCCGATGCCGAAATCGAGCGAGCGGCTGACGTTCACGTCCATGATCACGGCCTCGATGAACACCTGCCGCCGGGGCTCGTCGAGCTGGTCGATCACGGTGCGCAGCTGGGCGTAATCGTGGGGTGACGACGTGATGAGGAGCTTGTTGCTCGCCTCGTCGCAGGTGACCTTGACCTGCCCCTCGAAGATGTCGTCGGTCGAGCCCGGCACCGCGGGGGCGGCGCGCGCGCCCGGCCTGCCGCCCACGGGCGCGCCGCCGCCGCTCCCGCCGCCGAGGACCTGGTTCAGCGTCGCCGACAGCTCCTTGCAGCCGGCGTGCTGGAGCGAGAGCACGTGGACCTGCCCCTCGCCCGTCTGCGCCACGTCGAGGCGCTTCAGGATGCCGAGGACGCGCAGGTAGTCCGGCTCGGTGGCGGTGATGATGAGGGAGTTGGTCCTGTCGTCCGCGATGATGCGGGCGCCGGTGCCGCCGGCGCCGCCCCTGCCGGGCCTGCCGCCGCCCGCCGCGCCCCTGCTCGGGTCGACGATCTCGTTCAGCTTGGTCGCGACCTCCGCCGCGGAGCCGTAATGAACGGGCTGCACCCAGAGCTGATCGCCGGCGCCGCCGACGTCGATCTCCTCGACGATCCGGAGCATGCGCTGGATGTTGGACCCGGTGTCCGTGATGATGAGCAGGTTGCCGGGCGGGTAGACGGTGACGTCGCCGTCCTTCGATTTGAACTTGCTCAGGACGCCGCCCGCGTCGTTGGCGTCGATATGGGACAGCCGGTACATGCGGGTGACGAACCGGTCCTCCGCGGGCACGGGCGCGGCGGCCCCGAACACGGGGGTCGTCTCGGACACCGCGCCCGGCGTCTCCACGATCTTGAGGAAGCGGCCGTGGGGGATGACGGTGAGATCGTTCGAGGCGAGGATCGAGAGGAACGCGCTGTACGCCTCGGCGACGGTCACCTTCTCCGGCGCGTACACCGTGGCCTTGATCTGCCGGAGCTTGCCGCCGTAGATGAAGCGGCGCCCGGTGATGTTGCTGATAGCCTTCACGAGCTCGGGGAGGTCGGCCTCGTCGAGGTTGAAGCTGACCTTGTAGCCGCCGGGCTTCGGCTTGAACTCGATCTCCTGGACCCCCTGCTTGACCGCGGCGAGCGGGTCGTCCCCGGCGTCGGCCGGGGCGCCAGGCGCGCCTGGCGCGGGCGCGGCTGCGCCCGGCGCGCCAGCAGGCGGAGCGCCTGCGGCCGGGGCGCCCGGCGCGCCCGGCGCGGGGCGGGCGGGCGGCGGCGGGACCTGGCCGGGGGTCCGCAGCACGGGGACGCCGCGGTTCGCGGGCTGCGCTGCGGCGGGCGGCGCCGCGGCGGCGAGCACGAGCGCCGCCACCGGCGCGGCGAGGAGCCTCCTCCGGAGGCAGCAGGATCGCTCGAGGGTCGTCATCACCATCAGTCGACTCGATATTCTCTGCGTGGGTTGGTAGGGGGAGGCGGCGCCGCTCAGTCGGCGTTCGGCGCGTTCGGCGCGTTCGGCGCGTTCGGCGCGTTCGGCGCGCTTTCGCGCGCGGCCGGCGAGGAGGGCCGCGGCCGCTTCGAGCGGGAGGTCTTGCCCAGGGCGGTCTTGCTCGCGCCGGCGGAGGCCTCGCTGTCGGCCTCCTCCGTCGCGTCCGTCGCGGACTCTTTGTCGTGGGGCGGCAGGACGGCCTTGGCGACCGACACGAGGACGAGGCTCATGACCCCGACGAACGTGAGCGAGCCGAGGACGAACGTGCCGATCACCATCAGCGTCCGCCGGAGCAGGCTCCCCTCGTCCAGCGTCCCTATCCATCGCGCCATGCCGCTACCCTGCTTTCGTCCCTGGATTCAGTCCGGAGCGCTCACTTGATGTTGAAGTCGATGTTCATCGGCTTGCCCTTGCGGTTGATGCTCACCGTGAGCCGGTCCGCCGTCCGGAGCCGCGCGTAGGCCTCGAGGGCCTTCTGCGGATCGCTCATCTCAAACCCGTTGATGCTGGACAGCCGATCTCCGTTCTCCAGCCCGAGCGTCCCCAGCAGAGAGTCCGGGCGAATCCCGAAGAGACGGATGCCCACCACCTTGTCTCCCTCCTTCTCGGGGACGATACGCGCGGAGCGCATCAGCTCGCCCTGGTTCTCCAGGATGTGGTCGACGGCGCTGCGCTCCACGTTGAACTCGTTCTCGCTCACGCGCTGGATCTTCGCGGCGAGCTCCGGCGGGATCTTCTTGCCGCCGCGGGCGGCGGGCTTCGACGCCGCGCTCGTCGACGGCGTCGCGGGCGCCGGCGACGGCGTCGCGCTGGCGCGGGCGACGGCGTGGTTGCTGCCCACGATGGCCTGGCACCGCGAGCTGCCGGACGTCAGCCAGACCCGATCCCACCCCACGTAGTAAACGGTCTGCCCGCTGATCTCATCCCCTTGCCGGCGCAAGATCGCCTTGCCGTCCGAGCCGGCCATGGCCGCGAACGACCACGCGGGATCGTCGGCCTGCGTGATGAGGAGGACGCGGGCGCCGTCGCAGGAGGGGTCCGCGTACGGGTCCTTGTTGGGCAGCTCGTGCGGGGCGCTCGGGATCTCGACCGGCTTGCCGTCGAGCGGCCCCGTCACCGAGTCGAACGGGTTGCGCGAGAGGATCGCCGCGGCGCTCGTCGCGTGGTCGGTGCTGCTCGCGGTCGACCCGAACGACGCCGGGCGCGTCGGAGGGCTGGGCGGCGCCGGCGGGGCGTCGATCGCGACGCTGGAGACCACCAGCTGACCCATGCCCGACGCCTGGAAATAGGCGGCGAGCGCGATCAGCGCGCCCAGCACCCAGGGAAAATACCGCTTCAGGATCGCGTCGATGCCCATGCGCCCATCCTCCTCTAGGCGAGTTTCATGCCAGCGGTCAATCGCCGGTGGTTCGCCGCGTCTTCTCGGAAATTCGGAAGCTGTCCCGCCAAGGTGACGCACCCCAGCCGCGTCGGACGCCCTTCGTTGCCAAAGTGACAAATGGATTTCCGCGGGGTGCCGGCGCACGGGAGCGCGCCGTGTCCGCGGGACGGCGCGCGCGGCGTCACTCCAGCTCGCCGAGCTTTCGGTAGATGGTGCGCGTGGAGATGCCGAGCAACTGCGCGGCCACGGATTTGTCCCCGCGGGCGTGGCGGAGCGTCTCGCGGATGAGCCTGCGCTCGACCTCGTCGAGGGGCGTGCCGACCGAGAAGGTGAGCGAGCTCGGCTCGGCGGGGGCGGCCTCGCGGATGAAGTCGGGCAGGTCGTCGACGGAGAGCTGGTCGCCGCGGCAGAGGACCACGGCGCGCTCGATCACGTTCTCGAGCTCGCGCACGTTGCCCGGCCACGTGTAGTCGGTCAGGCGCGCGAGCACGTCGCGCGGCGCCTCCAGGCGGGGGCGGTTGTTCTTCGTGCAGTAGATGCCGAGGAAGTGGTCGACGAGGAGCGGGATGTCCTCGCGGCGGGTCCGGAGCGGGGGCGCCGTGATCGCGATCACGTTGAGCCGGTAGAACAGGTCCTCGCGGAAGCGGCCGGCGGCGACCTCGGCGCGGAGGTCCTTGTTGGTGGCCGCGACCACGCGTACGTCGGCGCGCACCGTGTCGCCGCCGACGGGCTCGTACTCGCCCTCCTGCAGCACGCGGAGGAGCTTCACCTGCACGGCGGGCGAGAGCTCGCCGATCTCGTCGAGGAACAGCGTGCCGCCGGCCGCCTTGGCGAAGCGGCCGTCGCGCTTCGCGAGGGCGCCGGTGAACGCGCCGCGCTCGTGGCCGAAGAGCTCGGCCTCGAGGATGGTCTCCGGGATGGCCGCGCAGTTGACCGCGACGAACGGCCCTCGCGATCGCGCGCTGCGCTCGTGGATGAAGCGCGCGAGCAGCTCCTTGCCGGTGCCGCTCTCGCCGAGCACGAGCACCGTGGCGCTCGAGGGCGCCGCCTGGGTCGCGATGTCGAGCACGCGGCGGAGCGTCGGGCTCGATCCGACGATCTCGCGCTTCGTGAGCAGCTTGATCTCCTGCCGGAGCGAGCGGTTCTCGGCGACGAGCGACTGGCGCTCGGCCGCCTTGCGCACGCTCTTGATGATCGTCATCCGCTTGAGCGGCTTCTCCACGAAGTCGTAGGCGCCCTCGCGCATGGCCTGGACCGCGGTCTCGACGGTCCCGTAGGCGGTCATCATCACGACCTCGGTGTCGGGCGCGAGCTGCTTCAGCGCGCGGAGCAGCTCGAGGCCGCTGACGCCCGGCATCATCAGGTCGGTCAGGACGACCTCGACGCGGCGGCTGCGCACGATCTCCAGCGCCGCCTTCGCGCTGTCCGCCGTGATGACGCGCATGCCGTCGCGCTGGAAGATCTTCTCGATGGAGGCGACGTTCGACGGCTCGTCATCGACCACGAGGACCGTCGGCGCGCCGGGCGGCGGCGCGACGGGGCCAGCGGGCGGCGCGCTCGGGGGGACCTGTGCCAGATCGTCAGCCATGCGCCACTGTGTCACAGGCGTCGGCGGCATGTCCAGGAGAGCACGGGTCTGACAACGTCCGAGCCGGCGC
Organism: Sorangium sp. So ce302; assembly: GCF_051530145.1. GTDB lineage: Bacteria > Myxococcota_A > Polyangia > Polyangiales > Polyangiaceae > Sorangium > Sorangium cellulosum_B. Next base: position 13,325,768 of record NZ_CP150326.1, read on the forward strand.
CTGACAAACTGACACGCCGACCTGGTCCCGCGCGCTGCCCGCGAAGATCGCGGGCTCCGTCAGCGGATGAGCTTCGACAGCTGCTTGAAGTCGTCCGTCCCGGCGATCCTGAGCCAGTCGAAGACGACGGTCTCCGCGGTGGTGATGGTGGCGCCTGCGGCGCGGCAGAGATCGAGGCCGGCGAGCCGGTGGTCGTCGCGGCGGGAGGCGACGCCGTCGAGCGGGACCTGGACGAGGACGCCGCGCGCGGCGAGGTCGCGCACGGTCTGGAAGACGCAGACGTGCGCCTCCACGCCGACGACGATGGCGGCGCGGGGCGCGCGCCCGGTCGACGTGCGCAAGGCGCGCTCGAACTCGGGGGAGCCGCAGGCGGAGAACTCCATCTTGGGGATGACGGGCGCGCCCGCCTGGGCGAGCCGCTCGGCGATGGGCGCGACGGTCGGGCCGAGGCCTGCGGGGTACTGCTCGGTGGCGATGACCGCCGCGCCGAGCCGCCGCGCCGCCTCGATCAGCACCGTGGCCGCGCGGGTGAGCGCGTCCATCTGGGGCGCCGGCATCGCGCCGGCGAGCTTCTCTTGCACGTCGATGACGATGACCGCGCTGTCTGTGGGCTCGATCCTTTGCATGGTGGCTACCTCGTGGCCCGGAAGCTCCGCAGGAACCGGAGCAGGTCGCTCCGCAGGTCGAAGCGGAGGAGCGCCTCGCCGATCAGGGCGCCGCCGTCTCCGACGAGGACGCCGGGCAGGACGGTCATCGACGTCATGAGATCGCCGGGGCGCACGGTCTTCCGGCCGGCGAACGCGCAGCGGCGGCCGTCGTTGGCGGTGAACTCGAAGGAGTAGGGCAGGGTGCCGGTGCGCACGACGTCGAGGCCGAGCCGCCCGGAGAGGTAGCGGTGGTCGGCGAAGCCCTCGGCGTCGATCTCGCCCTCGATCTCGACCTCGGGCTTGCGCAGGAAGGCGAGGAGGCCGCGCGAGCGCGCGCGGATCGTGAACGACATGGGCCGCTCGTCGGAGGGCGAGTCGACCAGGTGGAAGCTCCCGGCCATGGTCTCGCAGAACTCGAAGCCGCGCATCACGCCTCCGCCCATCACGCCTGCGGGGGCGCGCCCCGGGGAGGCGCCGGCAGCGGCGGGGCGGCCGTCGCCTCGGTGTAATCCTCGGGCGGGAGCACGAGCCGCTCGACGCGGCGGCCGGAGGCGAGGGCATCGACGATCTCCGGGACGTCGGCGGGGGTCACGCGGCCGTAGAAGTAGCCGTCCGGCTCGACGGCGATGACGGGGCCCGCCCAGCAGACGTCGAGGCAGCTCGCGGAGCAGGCGCGCGCCTCGACCTTCGCGAGGCCCCGCTCGGCGAGCGCGGCCTTGAGCTGCACGTGGATGCCCTCGGCGCCGCGCTGAGCGCAGGAGCCCTTGGGAACGCCGTCGGGGCGGCGGTTGACGCAGACGAAGAGGTAGCGCTTTCGCTGGGGCACGAGGCGGATCCTCGTGCGTCGCGGGGGCCAGGTCAAGCTGGGGAGAGGTAGGGCGGGATGCGCCGGGGGCGCGCGTCGAGCTTCGCCAGGGGGCGGGTCGGCGGCCGGACGGGCGCACAGATGCTGTGCGCGAGGCATTCTTGGGCCCGGTGGCGTACCGTACTCGGAGGTTGTCGACGATCTTGGCGGTTCAGACTTCTTCGGAACCCCGTTCGTAAAGGTTATCGAGACTGCGTTTTGACACGAGGCTACTGTGTCACACCCCAGGGGTTTTCATGGCTACAGGTGATTATAGCCTCATTCCAATGGTAGCAAGCTACCTTGGTTTGAGCCCAGTTTCAGCGCAGTGGAGAGGAATCGATGCGGTCCTCCCGATCCTGGAGCGCATGCGCAGCGACGGGGCGATCGTCCTCATAAAGCTTGATGGTGGTAGAGGTCCGTCCGATAACGGCCCGTATACTGTCCTTGCTTCCGGTGGGCCTCTCAAGGGCGACTTTGTTCGTGCGGAGGTGTCATCGATTGAGCACGGTGTCGCAAAGGTGGTCGTGGAGTATGCGAGAAGGTGCTGGGGGTTCGTTGAACCCTCGTAACCTGCTCGGGGCGTGAACGCCGGGCGGCTCCTCGCCTCAGGCCCCGGCTTCTGCGGCGGTGCGCGCGCGGTGCCGGCGCCGCGCGAGGTTCACGATCCCGATCGGCGCCACGAAGAGCACGGTCGCGAACCCGAGGACGCCGACCACCATCCCCGCGAGGCTCGCGAGCGCGAGCCAGAGCACGTCGAGCGCCGCCGGGCTGGAACCGGACGAAGAGCGCTCATCGACGCGCATCTCCCTGCGCAGCTCGCCGACCTCTCGATCGAGCAGCGCCTCGAACGGCCGGCCATACAGGCTCTCGCTGCGGCGGCCGCGGAAGAACGCGCGAATCGTCCGGCGCGGGGCCGAGAGCAGCCCCGCGAAGAGGCCGCCCAGGTTGAGCTGCCAGGCCGCCACGAAGCCCTTGCAGCCGGCGCCGAGCTCCCAGGCCGCGATCTCGAACTCGCCGATCGCGTTCGTGTCGTAGCCCGTCAGCACGTGGTGCAGGTCGTGGTAACGCACGGCGCGCACGCGCGCCCGGGTGTTCGGGAACGGGACGGGGAGCGGACCGAGCTTGAAATCGACCCACGCGTCGCCGTACCCGCCGTCCGCGCCGAAGCGGTTCACCTCGAAGTAGAGCGCCCGCGCCTCCCGCATCGTGAGGCCTTCGTCGTAATGCACCAGAGCCATGGCACCACCCTCGTTCGATGACTTCAGTCACTGATCATGGTCATTCTTCGCGCTCGTTCTGTCAAGGAGATCTCCGCTTGACGTGGGAGCATCCGCGGCAACAGATTGCCCGGTCGATGAGCAAGGTCATTCCAGACGCGACGAAACGCCGGAAGCGAGCCGCGGCGCCGCGAGCTCCGGTCGCGCCGGCGCCGGTCGCGTCCGCGCCGATCGCTTCGGCGCCCGAGCGCGGCGGGCGCGCCCAGCAGAAGCTCGACACCCGCCGGCGGATCCGGGACGCCGCGTGGGCGCTCTTCACCGAGCTCGGGTACGACGGCACGACGACCAAGGCGGTGGCGGAGCGCGCGGAGGTCGCGACGGGGACGGTGTTCGTGCACGCGCGCGACAAGCCCGACCTGCTCATGATGGTGATGCACGACCGGCTCGCGGCCGCTGTCGACGCGGCGTTCGAGGCGCTGCCGCGCAAAGAGCCCCTGCTCGCTCAGCTGCTCCACGTGTTCCAGCGGCTGTTCGCGATGTACGGCGAACAGCCGCTCGTCTCGCAGGCGTTCGTGAAGGCCTTCCCCGCCGCGTCGGGCCCGAACGGAGAGCGGCTGAACGCGCTCACGTTCGCGTTCCTGCACCGCATCGCGGGCCTCGTGCGCGACGCACAGGCGCGCGGCGAGGTCGCGGGCGACATCGACCCGCTCGCCGCGGCGCACAACGTGTTCGCCCTCTACTTCGCGGCGCTCCTGTCCTGGCTCAGCGGCTTCGTGACGCTCGGCGCCGCGCTGGATCCTGTGCTGAAGAGCTCCCTCGCCCTCCAGTTCCGAGGGCTCAGGGCGTGAGGCGCCGGCGCTCCAACGTCGGCGCGCGTCAGCGCGCGCCCTGCCGGGGATCGCCGGCGCGGAGCGCGGCGAGCACCTCGGCGTGGACGCGCGGGTCGCCGGCGGCCACCACGTCACCGGCGCTCGCGGCGTCGAGCGGGCGCCCTTCCCAGTCCGTCATGACCCCGCCGGCGCCGGTGATCACCGGGACGAGCGCCGCGAAATCGTGGAGCTTGAGGCCGTACTCGACGACCACATCGATGCTGCCGCTCGCCACGAGGCCATACTGGTAACAATCGCCGCCGTAGCTCACGAGCTTGGCCCGGGACGCGACCTCCCCGAAGGCGCGGGTCTTCGCCGGCGGGAAGTACTGCGGGCCCGTGGTGGAGAGGCGCGCGAGCGAAAGCCCCGCGCACGCGCGGACGCGCGCCGGCGCGCCGTTCCAGAGCGTCTGCCGGCCCAGGACGCCGAGCCAGCGATCGCCGAGGACGGGCTGGTCGATGACGCCGAGCACCGGCCGGCCCCGGTGCAGCAGCGCGATGAGCGTGCCGAAGAGCGGCTTGCCCGTGATGAACGCCTTCGTCCCGTCGATGGGATCGAGCACCCACACGAGCTCCGCCCCCTCGTTCTGGCGGCCGAACTCCTCTCCCACGATCCCGTGGCCCGGGGCGTGCGCGGCAAGGAGCTCGCGTATCGCCGCCTCGGCCTCGCGGTCGGCGATCGTGACAGGGCTCGCGTCCGCCTTGTCGTCGGCCTCGATGCCCTTGCGGAAATAGCGCCGGATCACGGCGCCGCTGGCGTCCGCGAGCCGCTCTGCCAGCTCGACCAGGTCCTGGGAAGGGGTCATCGTCTCCTCCGTGGGCCCTCGACGCGAGCCTCACGGCGCGATCCCCTACGCGCGCCGCCCGCTCACGGCAACCACCTCGCCTCGCAGCACCCCGGAGCGAGCTCCGCATCAGGCCGCATGAGGTCGCGTCGCCCCCTGGGCGCTCGACGACTCCGGCGCGTGGCGGGCATCGTAGCGGACGCCTCCCGCGATCGCGGCGTCCTGTGCCCGCGCCGGTCCGAGCGCCGCGCCGTCGCTCCTCTCGGCGAGGCGCGCGTTGCGGCGCGCGTCAGCGCTTCTTCCGCGGATCGCCCCGGAGGATCGGGTACGCCATCAGCAGGCTGAACCAGACCACCAGGAACTTCGGGTCGGTCAGCGTCTCGAACGGGATCTCGAAGCGCTCGTTCGCGGTCGCGGCCTCCGCCTTGCGCTGCTGCGCCTGCGCCACCGCGGGGCTCACGACCTCGATTCGCCTCGCGCCGCTCGCGCCGCTCGCGACGCCAGTGCCGCCGGTCGCGGGCATCTTCGGCAGCAGGGTACCCTCGGCGATCGCCTTCTCCTCGGGCGTCCGCTCCATCTTGAGATCCGGGTCGATGAGCACCACCGCCGGCTCGAGCCGCTCGGGGTGCTCGGCGCCGCCCGGCTCCGCGGTCGCGACCCGCGCGTCCTCCTCCGGTCGATCCACCGGGACGAAGCGCGGCGCGACCTCGCCCGGCTTCCGATCGCGGAGCTCGACGGTCACCTGGGTCGGGATATACAGGCGCCGCGCCTCCTCGATCGGGACCACGGTGTCCTTAACGGAGGCCGGCGGCCCGCCCGCGAGCTCGGGCACCTTCGCGCGCGCCGCGTCGATCGCCGCCTGCTCCGCGGCCATCGCGGCCTTGCAGCTCGGAAGGGACGGATCGAAGTCGAGGCCGACGGCGCTGGCGCCCCCCTTCCTCCGCTCCTGGGGCGGCGTGCACTCCTCGTGGATGCGCTCCGCGACTTCGTCATCCTCCCGGTGCAGGAGGCCGAGCGGGAGCTCCTTGCGATCGTCGATGCCGTTCGCGACCTCCGGCCGGGCCACGAAGCGGTACCGAACGCGGAGCGCGAGGGTGCGGTGCCCCGCGGCGTCGACGACGGTCACGGCCTCCTTGGCGAAGTTGTCCGTGGTCGCGCCCTGGACCTCGCGCCGGCTCACCATCACCCGGGATTTCCGCAGCCCCGTGAACACCGATCGCGTCTGCGTCCGCACGCGCTCGAGGATCTTGAAATCGCTCGTCCCGGTCGGGACGTAGACATAGCCGTCGAACTGGAGCACAGCGGGCGGACGCTTCACGTCCCGATCGGCCGTCTTGCCCCGATCGCCGCACCCCGCGAGCGCCAGCACCCCGGCCAGCACGCCGATTGCCGGGAGAACACGGAGGACTGCACGGAGAAGTGCTACCACAACAGATCTCCACGACGGCGAGGGTGCAACGCCGGTGAATCTAGCTCCGGCGACCTGATGAAGAAACCCTTACCCACCGGAAAAGCCGGGCAGGGATGCGGGGATCGCGCACAGCGACCTGAACGTGACGACCCGGCGCGCAGATCCCGACCTCGACGCAGGCGTTGGCCCGCGGCCTGGTGAGCCCCTTACCTCGGCCGGGGGGCGCCGCGGCGGTGAGGCTTCGAGCTGGCCGCGGAGCGCGCTCGGAGCGAGGCGACACACCGCGGCGCGTCTTGGGGACGCCCCGCGGCGCGCCGGGGGATTGCCCTTTCGAAAATCGGATCCATTTGGTCGCCGACATGAACACGGAAAGCCCGAACCCCGAAACCAGCGGTTCCACGCCCTCTGCCGAGCCTTCGGGTGCGGCCCCGGGCCCGGAGACGCCCGCGTCGACCCCGTCCGAGGAGGCCAAGGCCGCCGGCGCGGTCGAGCTCCCCTTCCAGGCCGAGGTGCAGCAGGTCCTCGCGCTGGTCATCAACTCGCTCTACGCAAACCAGGAGGTCTTCCTCCGCGAGCTCATCTCGAACGCGTCGGACGCGCTCGACAAGGCCCGCTTCCTGGCCCTCACGCGCGAAGGCGTCGCTGAACAAGCCGGCGAGCCCGCGATCCTCATCACGCTCGACGACGCCGCCCACACCCTCACCATCGAGGACAACGGCATCGGGATGACCCGGGACGAGGTGGTGCAGAACCTCGGCACCATCGCCCGCTCTGGGTCGCTGGAATTCCTGAAGGCCAACGCTGAGGCCGCCAAGCAGAAGAAGGACGGCGGCAAGCTCCAGCTCATCGGCCAGTTCGGCGTCGGCTTCTACGCCGCGTTCATGGTCGCCGCGCGCGTCGACGTGCAGACCCGCTCGATGCTGCCGGGCGCGGAGCCCGTCCTGTGGCGCTCGTCCGGCGCGGGCTCCTTCACCGTGGCCCCCGGCGATCGCGAGCACCCGGGCACGAAGATCGTCCTCCACCTCAAGGACGACGCGCGCGAGTACACGAAGGTGTGGCGGATCAAGGAGATCATCCGCAAGTACTCGGATTTCGTTCATTTCCCCATCAAGGTGAACGACGAGGTCGCGAACCGCTCGGCCGCGCTCTGGACGCTGCCCAAGTCGCAGATCACCGAGGAGCAGCACGCGGAGTTCTTCCGGCACGTGACCGGCGGCTACGAGGGGGAGAAGCCGCTGCTCACCGTGCACCTGTCGATCGACGCGCCCGTGCAGTTCCACGCCCTGCTCTACGTGCCCGAGAAGGCGCCGGCGGACATGTTCCACAAGGACCGCAGGGGCGTGCGCCTCTACGCGAAGCGGGTCCTCATCGTCGAGGACTGCGACAAGCTGACGCCGATGTACCTGCGCTTCCTGCGCGGCGTCGTCGACTCCGAGGACCTCTCGCTGAACGTCTCTCGCGAGATGCTCCAGGAGAACCGCACGCTCTCCCAGATCGAGCAGCAGATCGTCAAGCAGGTGCTCAAGTCGCTCAAGGACCTCTCCGAGTCGGAGCCCGAGCGCTATGCGGCTTTCTGGAAGGAGTTCGGCCGGGTCATCAAGGAGGGGGTCACCAACGACTGGAAGAACAAGGACGCGATCGCCGAGCTCTGCCGGTTCGAGTCGATGAACACGGAGGCCGGCAAGGTCATCTCGCTCCGCGACTACGTGGCGAAGATGCCGGAGGCGCAGAAGGAGATCTATTACGTGACGGGGCTCGGCCGCCACGCGGTCGAGCAGAGCCCGCACCTCGAGGCGTTCCGGAAGCGCGGCTACGACGTGCTGTTCCTCGTGGATCCGGTCGACGAGTGGTTCGTGCAGTCGCTGAACGAGTTCGACAAGCGCCGCCTCAAGAGCGTGATGCACGGCGATGTCGACCTCGGCGCCGAACCGGAGAAGAAGGACGAGCCGGAGGCGTCGGTGGACGCGGCCGTGGCGGCGGTCAAGGCGGCGCTGGGCGACCGGGTGAAGGACGTGCGCGTCTCGCGGCGCCTGACCGACAGCGCGAGCTGCCTCGTCGCCGCCGAGGGCGATCCAGGGGCGAACTTCGAGCGGATCATGAAGCTCATCGACCAGAATACCGGGGAATCCAAGCGGATCCTGGAGCTCAACCCGGGCCACCCGGTGGTGAAGAACCTCAATATCCTGGCGGGGCGCGAGGCCGGCTCGGAGCGGGTGAAGCAGTGGTCCGAGCTCCTCCTCGACCAGGCCCTCCTCGTCGAGGGCGTGGTCCAGGAGCCGGCGAAGCTCGTCCGGCGCATCCAGGATCTGCTCGCGCAGGTCAGCTCCGCCGCCGTCAGCCAGCCCTGACGAGCCGCGGTTTCTTGGCCGGGGTCGAGCGTCGGTGATAGGCGCGGGACGAGGTCGCCAGGATGTCCCGAATCGCAACACCGGCGCTCGGCCGCCGGGCCTTTCTCCGAGCGCTCGGCGCGGCGGGCGGCGCCCTGGCCGCGCCGGGGCTCTGGGCGCCGGCGCCGGCGCTCGCCAGGGCGGCCTCCAGGGTGAGGGCCGTCGAGGCGTCGGACATCGGCGTGACGCTGAAGATCGAGCTGTCGAACGCGCCGTTTCCCTGCGACGGGGCTCCCTACCAGGACGCCACGGCGATGGTCTTCGTGCCGGCCCATTACCGCGCGCCGGAGAGCGATGAGCTCGACCTCGTGATCCACTTCCACGGCCACGTCACGACCGCCGAGCGGGCCATCGCGGCGCACAAGCTCCGCGAGCAGCTCCACGAGAGCAAGCAGAACGCGGTGCTCGTGGTGCCGCAGTGCGCGGTGAACGCGGCGGAGTCGCCCCCGGGCAAGCTGGGGCAGAAGGGCGGCCTCCGGCGGCTGTGCGGCGAGCTCGCGTCGGTGCTCGCGAGCCCCTCGGCGCGGCGGGCGCTCGGCGATCGCGCCATCCCGCGGCAGGCGAGGCTCGGGACGCTCTGCCTGTCGGCGCACTCGGGCGGATACCGCGTCGCGGCCGCGTGCCTGCGCCACGGCGGCTGCGAGGTGAACGAGGTGTACCTGTTCGACGCGCTGTACGGCGAGGTCGACGCGTTCCGCGACTGGGTGCTCGAGCGGAAGGGCCGAACGGGGCGGGACAGGCACAAGCTCATCAGCCACTTCGTCGCCGGCGACGTGCGGCGGCTCAACCTCGAGCTGGAGCGTGCGCTCGAGGCGCAGGGCGTCGCCTGCCTTCACGAGCGGCGCCCGGGCGAGCTCACGCGCAAGCAGCTCCTGGACGGCCGCGCCATCTTCATCCAGGTCCCGCTCGCGCACAGCGCGGTGACCTTCGAGCAGAACGCGTTCCGCGACTGCCTGTTCGCGTCAGGCCTCCGCCGGCAGCTCCGATCCAGCTGGTTCACGAAGAAGGACGAGCCGCGCCGGATCGACGTGCGGCGCGGGTCCTGACGTCGTCCCGCCGCCGCGGCGCCGCGTGGGGGGCGCCGGCCGGTCGTGGCGGCGCGCGTCAGTGCCGGAGCGAGACGTCGGCCAGCGCGAGGCGCGCGTCGTTGATGTACGCGCTGTCCGGGAAGCGGCGGATGAACGACCGCAACGTCGTCTTCGCGTCGTTCCAGGCCTGGATGTCGAGGAGGCACTCGGCGAGGAGGAAGGTCGCGTCATCCATGACCTCCCGATCGGGCGACGCCTCGGAGAGCGTCATGAGCAGCGGAATCGCGTCGCGCTGCCGGTTCAGCCTGCGGTAGGCGCGCGCCAGGTTGAGGCGGGCCGACGGGGTGTGCGACGCCGTCTCCTTCTGCCGGATGGCGTCCTCGAAGGCGACCGCGGCCTCGTGCCAGCGGCCCGTCCGCATGTGATCGAGGCCCGTCTGGTACGATTTGATCGAGAGCTCCGAGCGCGACTTGTCGACCGAGTCCGAGAAGAACGCGAGCTCGGCGCGGGTGAGCGGCGCCTTGCGCAGCGCCTCGAAGCCCTCGATCACCTCCTGTCGCCGCTCGGCACGGATGAGCTCGTAGAACGCCGCGGCGTCGCTCTCGGCCTTGGCGCGCGCGTCGCTCCGCTGCTGCATCTCCTTGAGATCGGCCTCATGCTTCGCGATGCGGTCGCGCGCGCCCTTGGTCTCGGCCTGGACGGCGTCCACGCGTGCGTCCCAGGCGAGCTTGACCACGCCGATCACCACGATCACGAAGAGCAGGTTCGCGCTCGCGCTGTTCCAGAAGGCGCGCCGCTCGTACGCCATCTGGCGCTTGGAGATGCTCTTCAGATCCGCGGCGAGGGCGTTCGTGAGGTTGTTCGTCTTGATGATGAGCCCACGGGATTCCACGATCTCACGCTTGATCTCCCTGAGCTCGTCGTCGAAGTCGTGCATTTTCAGGTCCTGAAACCGTGCCCTGTGCAGGAGGCTGTGCTCGTGCTAAGGGGGCCGCGAACGCGGACCCCCGACCTGTAGACGGGGGCCGCGAACGCGGACCCCCGACCCGTGGAAGGGGCCGCGAACGCGGACCCCCGAGCCGCGCCAGGGTGCCGCGGACGCGGATCCCCGGCCTCGCCGACAGGCCGCCCTTACGCTACCAGGAAGCTCTCCCCATGGACACAAGCGACATCCGAAAAGGCCTCAAGTTTATGGTCGACGGCCAGCCCTACTCGGTCATCGACTTCCAGTTCGTCAAGCCGGGAAAGGGGCAGGCGTTCACCCGCGTCAAGATCCGGAACATGGCGACGGGCGCGGTGCTCGAGCGCACGTACAAATCGGGCGAGAAGCTGGAGCCGGCGGACGTGGAGGAGCGCAGCCTCCAGTACATCTATCCGGAGGGCACCGACTTCGTGTTCATGGACGCGGCGACCGGCGAGCAGCTCACGGTCCCCGGCGACAAGATCGGCGATGACTCCAAGTGGCTGAGCGACGGGATGTCGATCGACGTGACCCTGTTCAACGGGCTACCGATCGGCGTCAGCATGCCCCCGCACGTGGTGCTCCAGATCGTGAGCAGCGAGCCGGGCGTCAAGGGCGACACGGCGAGCGGCGCCACCAAGCCCGCCACGGTGTCGACCGGCGCGACCGTCAACGTCCCGCTCTTCGTGAAGGAGGGCGAGTGGATCAAGATCGACACGACCGACGGCAAGTACCTGGAGCGCGTCAACAAGGGCTGAGCCCCGGCTGACGCTCGGCTGACCCTCCGGGGGCGGGGCGCGCCCACGGCCGCCGAGGGTCACTTCGCCTCGAAGATCACGGCGGCCGCGCCGGCGACGCACGCGACGCGGGCTCCTCCGTTGGCCGGCGCGCACGCCGTCGCCTGCGCGAGGTCGCCGCCCGTCCAGAGGCGCGCGGCGCCGCCCGCGGTCGCCACGAGGAGCCCGCCGGCGGCGGGGATCGCCAGCGTGGCGCCGTCCGGCGACCGCGCCGCGCCCTGAGGCGCGGGCGTCGTGAGCGGGAACGACAGCGCGGACGAGGCCGGCGCGGCCGCCCGCAGGTCGATCGAGATCAGCGCGGCGCCGAGGGCGATGTCGAAGCCGCGCTCGGACGCGGCGAGCGGGACGAACGGCAGGCGCTCCGTCCCGGCGCAGCGCTCGGGCGCGGCCGCGCCGGGCCGGGAGCGAGGCCCCTGGCCGCGGAGCAGCGGGAGCGGGACCTGCATCTCGCCGACGGCATCGGGCGAGCTGCGGAAGAGCGCGAGCAAGGTGGGCGCGTCGCAGCGCCGCTCGACGGCGACGAGCTCCGCGGGCCCGGCGTGGACGGCGGCGGGCCAGGGAGGGATGTCCGTCGCGGACTCGGTGGACGTGGCCGGGTCGACGCGGACGACGCCCTGCGCGGTCCTGACGAGCAGGGCGCCGCTCGCCTCGAACGCGAGCGGGCCGAAGGCGCCGGTCCTGGTCGGCTGCGGGGCAGCGGCGGTGCGGTACACGGCGGCGGCGGTCGCCGGCGGCGCGAGCTTCGCGAGGAGCTTGCCGTCCTCCTTGGTGCGCGCCTCGGCGCCGCCCCGGTCGAGCGCCGCGATGGCCGCGATCGGCGCGCCCCGCGTGGACGCCGCCACCGCCTCCGCGTGGTCGATGGCGGCCGCGAGCCGCGGCTCGCCGCAGCGCACCGGGCCAGGGCCCGTCCAGACGAGGGCCTCGCCGGCGCGCGCGGCGTCGCGGCCGGTGGTCGCTCCGGCGCCGCTTTCGGCGTCGGCGCAGAGGGCGGCGTGGAACCGGCGCAGCCGCTGGGCGGAGGCGGCCACGGCCGGCGCCGTCGACTTGCCGCGCGCGTCCCGGAGCAGGGAGGCGGCGAGGGCGCGCAGCGCCTCGCCGGGCTGGGCCGCGTCGCGCGAGAGGCCGGCGGGGCGATCCAGGAAGACGAGCGGGGCGCGGACCTCGGACGCTGGGCCCGCCGGGGCAGGGAACGGGCGCAGGGCGCCGGCGAGGCCGACCGAGACGATGAGGTCGTCGCGGCCGTCCGCGTCGCGGTCGGCGACCTCAAGGGAGGCGGAGAGCGCTTCCTCCGCAGGCGGCGCGCGGAGGCGGAGCTCCAGGGCGAGCTCCGGCGGCGCGCCCGCGCCCGCGGCGGGCCCGGGGAGGCGGATCACGGCGATCCAGCGCGTGGGGCCCGTACCCGCGGCGCCGCGGTGAGCGCCGCCGCACTGCGGGGCGAAATCGAAGGCGAGCGCGGAGGGCCCGATCTGGCTGAGGCCGACGCGCGGAGTGCACCCCTGCGCGTCGAGATCGCCGGGGAGCGCGGCGAGCGTGCGCAGCGCCTGCGGCCGCGCGGCGGGCGCGAGCAGGAGCTCGCCGCGCAGGCCGTCGGGCGACCGCGCCCAGGCGACGAGATCGCGCGCGCCGTCCCCGTCGACGTCGAGGAGGAGCCCGGTCTCGAACGTGCGCCCGGTCGGCGCCGCGGCCACGGGGCCGCCCTCGAGGGGCCATCGCTTGCCGCCTTCTGGCGCCGGGACGCTCGGCACGACCGCGAACCGAGGCGCGGCGGCGTCCGGAGCGCCGGCGTCGGCCTCGGGGCCGGCGGTCGCCGCGCCAGGGCCGACGCCGCTCAGCGGGGGCGGGGAGCCGGAGGGCGCCGCCGAGCCGAGCGTGTAGGGCGTGTACGGCCTGGAGCTCGGGCAGCCATCGCAGCCGGCGGCGGCGAGGAGCGGGAGCAGGGCGCGGAGGAGCTTCGAGCAGGATCGATCGGGCATCGCGGGCGGACCCGGCGGCGCACCGGTGTGCGGCGGGCGGCGCAGGAGTAGCACGGGCGGCGGGCGGGCGTCGTGGGGCCGGCGCGCCATCCAACCGCCCGCGCGCCGGATGGCGCCGGTGCGCCTTTCGGCGTAGCTTGATCGAGCGTAGATGAGCGGGCCGAAGCCTCCCAGGGCCGTCGAAGGCGAAGACTATTACCTCGAGGGAGGCCGGGTGGTTTTTACAGAGGCGTATCACCTGAAACGGGGATACTGCTGTAATTCCAAGTGCCGCCACTGCCCTTACCGGGAGAAGGCGCCGGCAGAGTCGATCACCGTCGCGCTGCCTCGGCTGAAGCTCCCCTGACCCCGGTGCAGAGGTCGAGCCTCCGCGGCGGATCGCGGCGAGCGGCGCCATGCAACGCGCCGCTGTGACGGTATCGCAGAAGCTGCTGCGCACGCGCGCGCCGGCGTTCCGCGGTGGCCGCGGGCGGCAATCCGTCTGCGGTTGATGACGGGCGGAGAGCCCCGGCGCACCATGGAATGTCGGTTGATCCGGATTGCGTGGAGCGTCTAGGATTTCGCGCCCACATTCGCGCGGGAGCTCCTATGCGTCGCAGTCTTCACCCTCTGCTCTGCTGCCTCTTGCTCTCCGTGCCGATCGGCTGCGACGCCACGTCGGCGAACAGGCCGCCGCCCGACGAGACGCCGGCGGGGCTGCCGAGCGTCGACACGGATGGCGATGGGATCAGCGATGCGGAGGAGGGGCGCGGCGATGCGGTCGATACGGATCGCGACAGTCAGCCGGATTTCGAGGACACCGACTCCGACGGCGACGGGTTGTCCGACAAGATCGAGGGCGCTCCCTTCCCAGGCGAAGCGGAGCCGCGTGACAGCGACGGCGACGGGGTGCCTGATTACCGCGACGAGGACTCCGACAACAATGGGCTACCCGACGAGGACGACGGCGACAGCGACCGCGACCGCGATGGAACCGCCGATTATGTGGATCTCGACGATGACGGCGACGGCCTCCTGGATGTTGTCGAGCTCGGGTCGGACCCGCTCGATCCGGTGAACACCGACGGCGACAGCTGGCCTGATTTCCGTGACAGGGACTCCGACGACGACGACATCCTGGATCGGTTCGAGAGAGAGTTCGACGCCGACGGCGACGGGATCCCGGCGTTTCGAGATCTCGACTCGGACGGTGACTGCCGGCCCGATTCGATCGAGCGCGGCGACGGCGAGCCCGAGCAGCCGCCCAGCGACAGCGACAAGGACGGCGGGGGCGATTTCCTCGACCTGGACAGCGACAACGACAGCCTGCTCGACGAGCTCGAGGACCTCAATTGCGACGGCGTGCTCGACCCGGGCGAGTCCAGCACCGCGAGCGAGGACACGGACGAGGACGGCGTGAACGATCTCATCGAGCAGGCCGCCGGCACGGACCCGAACGACGACCTGGACAACCCGCGGGCCAGCGGGGATTTCGTGTTCATCGTGCCTTATCAGAGCCGCCCGGATCCCGCGCAGGACACGCTGGATTTCTCGACCAACATCTCGCAGGCCGACGTGGTGTTCGCGATGGATACCACCGCGACCATGGGCGGCCAGATCACTCATCTGAAGGGCGCGCTCCAGGAGATGATCGATCAGCTCGCCGAGGAGATCCCGAACATCGGCATCGGGGTGACTCAGTACAAGGACTTCCCGATCGACTCCTACGGGGGCCCCAAAGACCAGCCGTTCTACCTGGAGCACCGGGTGATGAGCGTCCTCACGCCGGCAGGGCGCGAGTCGGTGCAGGACGCGGTGAACTACCTCAAGGCCGAGGCCGGCGGCGATATCCCGGAGAGCGGCTGGGAGGCTCTTTATCAGATCGCCACCGGGGCGGGCACGAACGAGGGCGGCGCCGACGTGCCCATGTTCAATCCGCTGAGCGCTCCGCCGGGCATGACCCCGGCGGGCGAGACGGTCGGGACCATCGGTGGCGTGGGCTTCCGCTTCGGCTCGCTGCCCATCGTGGTGATGATCACCGACACGCCGAGCCACAACGGGACGTTCGTGCAGCACAACTACGCCAGGTCCAGGGTGGAGTCGCCGACCCATTCGGAGGCGCTGCAGGCGGTGACGGGCGTGGGAGGCCGGCTCATCGGCATGGTCGCCTCCAGCTCTGTCGAGGCGCAAGCCGACCTGACGGCCGGCGCGGTGGCGACGGGCTCGGTGGTCCCGCCGGCGGCGTGGGGACCGGAGGGCATGCGCCCGCCGCGGTGCGCGGTGGGACAGTGCTGCGTCGGCGAGAACGGGAGCGGCGTGACGATCGAGAGCGGCAAATGCCCGCTCGTGTTCCGGGTCGCCAGCAGCGGCGACGGGCTGAACCTGGCCGTCGTGCAGGCGATCAAGGTGCTCACGACCTATGTCACGCTCGACATCTCGGCGGCGGCGGTGGCGGACGAGACCGACGCGGTCGACGCCGCGAGCGCGTTCATCGACAGGATCATCGCGAACAACAGCGCTCCTGAGCCCTGCACCACCGGCTTCAGGGTCATCGACAAGAACGTCGATGGCGTCGCGGATACCTATACCAACGTGTTCCCCGGGCCCACGGTCTGCTTCGACGTGATTCCGAAGACCAACGTCTCGGTGCCTCCGACGACGGAGCCGCAGGTGTTCACGGCGAACATCGTCGTCACCGGCGACGGCGTGACCACGCTCAGCACCCGCAAGGTCTTCTTCCTCGTCCCGCCGGAGATCCCGGTGCCCCCCATCGACTGATGAGCATCCGGCGCTCGCGGCTCCCTGGAGGCCCGGCGAGGCCTGTTTCACGCGGCACGTATCATGAGCAAAGACTCTGGCATCGAGGGGGCGCCGACGTCCGGGGAGGCCCGCGGCGCGGCGCTCTGGGGGCTCGCGCGGCTCTTCTTCCGGCTGGGCGCCACGGCCTTCGGCGGCCCCGCGGCCCATGTCGCCATGATGGAGGACGAGGTGGTCCGCCGGCGCGGCTGGATGACGCGCGAGGACTTCCTCGATCTCTATGGTGCCACGAACCTCATCCCGGGACCCAGCTCGACCGAGCTCGCGATCCACATCGGGCATCGCCGGGCCGGCTGGGCGGGCCTGCTCGTGGCCGGAGGGTGCTTCATCGTGCCGGCGGCGCTCATCACGCTCGGGTTCGCGTGGGCCTATGTCCGGTTCGGCGCGGTGCCGGAGATGTCGGCGCTCCTCTACGGGGTGAAGCCGGTGATCATCGCGGTCGTGGCCCAGGCGCTCTGGGGCCTCGGCCGCGCCGGGCTGCGCTCGCGGCGCTCGCTCGGCCTCGCGGCGCTCTGCGCGGGCGCGAGCCTCTTCGGGATCCACGAGCTCGCGGTCCTGGCCGGCGCGGGCGCGCTCGCCGTGTCGCACCGGCTGGCGGCCGGGCGCCCCGCGGGTCCGCCTCCCGGCGCGGCCGCCGTCGCCGTCCCGCTCGCCGTCCCGCTCGCCAGCGGCGCCGCCGCGACGGCCGCGGCGGCGGTGAGCGTGCCGTTCGGGCTCCTGCCGCTGTTCCTGTTCTTCGCCAAGGTGGGCTCGGTCCTCTTCGGGAGTGGGTATGTGCTCCTCGCGTTTCTCCGCGCGGATCTCGTCGAGCGATACCGGTGGATGACGGAGGCGCAGCTGCTCGACGCGGTGGCGGTCGGCCAGGTGACGCCCGGCCCCGTCTTCACGGCGGCCACCTTCATCGGCTATCTCCTGGGCCGCGTCCCGGGCGCGCTGGTCGCCACGGCGGGCATCTTTCTTCCTGCGTTCTTCTTCGTCGCGCTGAGCGGACCCCTGATCCCCCGCGTCCGCCGTTCCCCCGTGGCCTCGGCCTTCCTCGACGGCGTCAACGCGGCGTCGCTCGCCCTGATGGCGGTCGTCTCGTTCCGCCTCGCCCGCGCGGCGGTGGTCGATTGGCTCACGGGCGCTCTGGCCATCGCGGCAGCGCTCCTGCTCATCCGGTACCGCGTGAGCTCGCTCTGGCTCATCCTGGCCGGCGCCGTCATCGGCGTCGCGTCGGTTCACGTCTGAGCCGGCGCTCCTCGCTGCTCCGGCCCCTCCTCGCCGTGCCCGCGCCCGGGGAGCAGCCCGGGATCCCTCGCCCCCGCTACCTGGCGGGTGATCGCAAGGAAGACGGCTCCTCCGCGGCCACCAGCGCCGTCCCGGGCCCGATGTGGAACGCGTTGCCCCGCCAGGCGACCCGCCGGTTCGAATACGCGTTCAGCCAGCAGAAGAACCAGCACAGCGTCCGGAGCGGCTCCACCGCCACCAGCGCCAGGTTGGAGCGCGCCGGGCGCAGCATCTTCAGGGCCAGGAACGTCCCCAGGCTCTGGAGCGTCCAGGCGAACAGCCACATCTCCAGCGCGAGGCCCGTCGGGTTGAGAAGCAATGTGAGCCACGCGATGAGCAGCGGCGAGTTGAACGGCTCCGCCGCGAAGCAGCGCGGAACGAGCGTGCGCCGCATCTTCGCCCAGCGGGTGTGTCGATCCAGCATGCGCGTGAGAGAGCCGCTCGTGTTGCGGTTCTCGATCGGATCCAGGCAGAGATCGACCACGAACCCGTGCGCGCTGAAGCGCTGTCCGAGCATGTCGTCCTCCGCCAGCACGTGGGCCACGCTCTCGAACCCTCCCACCCGCGCGAGATCGACCCGCCGCATCGCCATCGATTTGCCCACGCTGATCGACCGCCCCGCGAGCTCGGCGGCGGCGACGACCCCGGGCGCGATGAACGCCCCGAGCTGCGCGTTCTCGACCACCGCGCCGAGCGTCCGCTCCCCCGTGCCCACGACGACGCTCGAGACGAGCCCCACGCCCGGCCGCATCAAGATCGACAGCAGCGAGCGGAGGTAGTCCGGACGGACACACACGTTCGCGTCCGAGATGACGAGGACGCTGCCCTCGGCCCTGCGCTCGAGCTCAAGGAGCTGCGCCACCTTCGGGTTCAACGCCTCGCTCGGATCCGTCAGGCAGAGCCGCGCGTTCAGCTCGGGGTGCGCCGCGAGGAAGGCCTGGATCACCGGCACCGCCCGGTCTTCTCTCGAGGCCACGCCGAAGACGATCTCGTAACAGGGGTAATCGAGCCGGGCGAAGGATTCGAGGTTGTCGGCGAGCCCGTCGTCGACGCCCGCGACGGGCTTGAGGATGCTGACGAACGGGGTCGCCCCGCACGGCCGCGACGCTTCGACCGGCGCCACGAGCCGGTGCCGCGCCATCCTCCAGAGGAAGGAGGTCTGGATCGTCGCGTAGATGATGGATGACAGCGCCGTCGGCGCGACCGTCGCCAGATCTCCCCAATCCATGGATGGCCATGCTGATCGAACCGCGTGGCGTCTCGATGGCCGGACCGCAAACCCAGCGCTGACTTTTCGCAACCGAGGCGTGACAGCCCCTCATCGCCCACGACACACCGTGATGGCCGGTACGAACTCGGGGTGGTACGTGAGATCCGTCGCCGACACACGCGCGCCGAGGCCACGCGAGCCCATCGGCGCGGCCGGGCAGCGTCAGCTGATGCGGCCTATCAGCTCGCGCGTGATGTTCTTCTGGTGCGACTCGAGCGTGCCGCCGCCGATCTCGAGCAGCTTGGCGTCACGGAAGAACCGCTCCACCTTGTACTCGGTGCAGTAGCCCCAGCCGCCGAGCACCTGCATGGCGTTGTCGGCCACCTCCTTGCCCACCGGCGCGGCGAAGAGCTTTGCCGCGTCCGTCCCGAGCCGGTTTCTCCGCTCGGGGCTGACGTTGCGCGCCACCGCGTAGATGAGGGCGCGCGCCGCCTCGGTCTTGGCGTAGCTCTCCGCGATGTAGCGCTGGATCTGCCCGTGCTCGGCGATGGGCTTGCCGAAGCTCCTCCGCTCTCCGGCGTACTGGATCATGATCTCCAGACAGCGGTCCGCGATACCCAGGCTCATGGCCGCGAGCGTGAGGCGCTCCAGCTCCAGGTTCCTCATCATGTTGCGGATGCCGCCCCCCTCCGGGCCCAGGACGTTCCAGGCGGGCACGACGCAGTCGTCGAAGAGGAGCTCGCTCATCGTGCTCCCCCGCATTCCCATCTTCGGGGTCTTCTCGTCGGTCGAGAACCCGGGGAACCCCCGCTCCACAACGAAGGTCGTGACCCGGCCCTCGATGGTCGCATAGACCAGGAAGATCTGGGCCTCCGGGGCGTTCGTGATGAGCGCTTTGCGCCCCTTCAGGATGTACCGATCGCCGTCGCGCCGGGCGAACGTCTTCATGCCGAGGACGTCTGTCCCGCTCGTCGGCTCGGTCATGCCCATCGCGCCGATCCACTCGCCGGACAGCACCTTCGGCAGGTACCGCGCGCGCTGCTCGTCATTGCCGGCGTGGAAGAGGTTGTTCACGAACAACATCGCGTGGGCGAGGTACGCGAGCGTGAACCCGGGATCGCTCTTCGCGAGCTCGTGGTGGACGATCACCGCGGCGACCGCGTCCATGCCCGCGCCCCCGTGCTCCGAGGGCACGG
The DNA here is from genome assembly GCF_051530145.1 of Sorangium sp. So ce302. Classification (GTDB taxonomy): domain Bacteria; phylum Myxococcota_A; class Polyangia; order Polyangiales; family Polyangiaceae; genus Sorangium; species Sorangium cellulosum_B. Next base: position 13,345,160 of record NZ_CP150326.1, read on the forward strand.
TCACGCCGAGCAGGCCGAGCTCGCCGAGCCGCCGCATCAGGGGGACGTTCAGGGTGGCGCTCCGGTCGTGCTCGTCGGCCTGCGGCTCGACGACCTCACGGGCGAAATCCCTCACCATCTGCCGCAGCATCCGGTGCTCTTCCGTCGGGTTTTCCAGATCGCCTGCCATTGCGGAGGATGACGCGCTCATCGCGGCCCAACGTAGCACGCGCGGCCGCGCATCAGCGATGGGGTGGCACGCCGTTCGCCTCATCCCCGGACGGACCTCATCGAAAGGGGCACGAATGAGAAGCTGGACCGATGTGGTGCTCTGGAGCGTGGTGCTGCTCTCGCTGCTGACCTGGCTGCTCGCCGTGGTCGGTGTGCTGACCGTGCACCCGTGGACCCCCGCGCTCCTCGTGATCTCCGCCGCCTTCGCCGTGACGGGGATGTTACGGCAGATGCCCGGGCGGCCGCGGCTCTGAGCCGGCGGGAGCGGCCGGGGCGCCCGGCGGCGCGTCCGTCGCTGTCGCCGGGGGCGAGGGCCCGTCCTGGCAGCACCGGACGCCGGTCGAGTAATCGAGGTAGCTCCTCGGGTGGGCCGTGATGAGGGCCTCGCAGCCTGCGCGGGTCGAGCGCGCGTAGAAGCCGCCGGCGAACGCTCCGCCCGGCTCGTTCACCCACTCGTCGAGGTTGCCCACGAGATCGTAGACCGCGTCGCTGCCCCAGCGGCTCCTGCACCGCGGGCTCCCGCCCGTCTCCCGGAGCAGCGGCTCCCGGGCGCTGCGCACGCGGTTCAGCCGGGGATCCAGGTGGCCAATCGACGCATTGCCGTGGAGCAGCGCGGCGGGGTGCGCCGGCCGGTAGACATTGCACGCGCCCTCCTCGAACGTGTCGCCGTACGGGTAGAGCGTGTCGTCCTCGCCCCGGCACGCCGTGACGAACTCCTCGACCGAGCAGAGCCGCTTGCCGGCCGCGGCGCAGGCGCTCTCGGCCACGAGGCCGGTCACGTAGCCGCTCGGCCGCACCCCCGACCGCGAGCGGGCAAGGGCGGCGATCGCCCGGCCGCGCTGCCAGGCGGCGAGGAGCGGCAGGGGGAAGGCGCGCGCGTGGACGTCGCCGATCCGCCGCAGGCCGGTCGACCAGTCGGCGAGGGTGAGCTCGAGCAGGTTCGGGGTCGACGGGTAGTCGGGCGAGAGCGCCTGTCCGGTGGCGCCGTCGACGAGCATCGCCTCGAAGCGATCGACGCAGAAGCGGCCGCCGTCGATGGCCACCATGTCCGCCGGACACGCGGGCGCGCCCGGCAGCGCGGCGGCGGGCGCCTCCGCGGGCTCTCCTGCGGCCGAGCGCGCCGCGCCCGCGCTCGCGGGCAGCGCGGGGCGAGCGACGCCGGCTTCGGCCTGCGCGTCGAGGCCGCTCACGGCGCTCCCGAACCACCGCAGGCTGCCGTCGGAGGCCCAGACCGCATCGCCCACCACGCAGGCGCCTGGCGCCGCGAGCTCCGGGACGGTCACGAAGGCGCCGGGCGCCGGGGTCGGGACCGCGCGCCGCGCGGGCTGCCCGTCGACGCAGAGCGCGCCGGTGTCGTCGGCCGGCCAGGGCTGCGACGCGAGCTCGACGCCTTCGTCGTCCAGCCACACCACGTGGCGCCGGGCCGCGTCGCTGAGCAGCGCGCCCCCCTCGGGAAGGGCGACGAGCCGCACCGCGAGGTCGCCCTCGGCGATCGGCAGCGAGGTCACGCGCGCCGCGCCGGGCCGGCCGAGCGCGTCGATCGAGAGCGCCACGACCTTGCGCGGATCCGCGGCGCTCACGCCGGCGACGATGGCGCCGCCGCCGCGGCGCTCGCATGCGTCGAACCCCGCGCGCACCGGCGACGCGATGGCGAGGGCGGGCGGCGCGCGGCGTGCGGCGTCGGGGTCGGGCGCGCCGGGCGCGACGGGCGCGAGCCCGCCCTGAGCGCCGAGCCCGGTGAGCGCGCCCGAGGCGTCGATCCCGGTGATCTGGAGCCTGTCGCCGAGCACCTCGAGGAAGAGCCCGCGCTCGTGCCCGCCGACGAGCGCCGTGCTGTCCTCGTGCGCGCGCCCCCGCAGCGCGGGCACCACGAGCGGTTCGGGCAGGAGCCGCGCCACGTCGGTCCTCGCGAGCCACCAGGACGACCCGATGCGCGCGGCGCGCCGCCTGTCGGTGGGGCGCTCCGGCTCGCCGATCGGCGTGCCCGGCGCGCCGCCGGCGGCGCCTGCCGGCGCTGCGCCGAGGCTCTCCGGCGCCGCCGCCGCGGTGACCAGGGCGCGCGCGTCGAGCCGGTGGAGCTGCCCCGCGGCGAAGGCGAGCCCCTCGCCGTCCGTCGCGAGCGCGCCCCACGCGATGCGCGCGCGCCGCGCCGGGAATGGGTCCGGCTCCCGGCGCGGCTGCCCGTCGGCGCGCGAGGCCGAGAAGAGCCCGCCGGAGATCGTCTGGAAGTACGCGCGATCTCCCGCCCACGCGGCGAGCCCCGGATCGTACCCCGGCTGCCCCGCGGCGCGCCGGGCGCCGCTCGCGGCGATGCGCTCGAGCGCGCCGATCTCGGCCGGCGTGACCGGGGTCGCGTCCGCGAGGCGCGCCGGATCCACGGAGCAGACCGCCCTGGGCGCGGCGCCGGCGACAAGCCGCTGGAGCGAGGGCGCGACGCGCGTCGCCTGGCAGGCCCCGTTGCGGCCGGTGACGTCGACGACCACGGCGCCTGCGCTCGCCGTCACGAGGCGCGGATCCTGGTGGCCGCGCAGCGCGCCGTACTCGAGGTCGCCCTCGACCACGACGGCGCGCCGGCCCGGATCGAGCTTGCCGTCCTCGCCGAGCGAGGCGATGGCGATCTGCGCGCTCCCGAGCCACGACGTGCTCGTTTTCTTCGAGCTCGCCGCGTAAAATAAGAGATCGATCGCGCCTGGCCGCCCACCTGCGTCGATCAGCCCCATGCCGTCGAGCGGCGGCCGGAAGCGCAGCCCGGTGGGGGACGACGTGGCCGCGATCCCTTCGGACGGCGAGACCCAGCGGAGCCGCACCTCGACCTCGGGCAACGGGTCCGGCCGCTTCGGCCGGGGCGCGGGGCGCGCGGTCTTCGCGGGCCGACCGTCGCGCCCGTGGCGCTCGCCGCGCTTCTTCCGCGTGGCCTTGCCGCTCGCGCCGGCGGCCTTTGCCGGCGGCTTCGGCTTCGCCACCGTCGCCTTGCGGCCGGGGGCCTTGCGCGCGGGCTTCGCCGCGGCGGAGCGCTCGCGCGCGGCGCGCTGGGCCGGCGTCGCGGAGCTGCCGCGCGGCGCGGTTTCGGCGAGCTCGAGCAGCGCGACGCGCTCGCCCACGGCGGCCATCGCGTGCGCTCGGATCGGGGCGCACGTGCGCGATGCGGCCGAGGCCTCGCCGGGGAGGATGGCCGTCACGCAGAGCTCGCCGCCCTGCGAGGTGAGCAGGGTGGTGGTCCCGTCCGGGGAGGCGTGGGCGCCGGCGAGGTCCTCGTCGAGGAGCAGGTGCGGCGGTCCGAGCTCGCCGGTGGCAGCGTCGAGCCGCCTGACCCAGCCGGCGCGATCCGACGACAGCTTGGAGAGGAGCAGCACCGAGCGGCGGTCGAGCGACGGCTCGATCGTGAACGGGAGCGGCTCCACCGTCGCGGTGCCGAGCGGCGTGCGGCCGGGAGGAGCCACGCTCGCCAAGGCGGTCGCGGCGGGGCCCATGGAGGGCGCGCTCTCCGAGGCGGGGGCCGGGGCCAGGCTTGTGTCGGGCGCGTGCGCCGCGGTGCCGGTCTGTGCGGGCGCGTCCCGCAGGGAGCCGCCGGAGCATGCGCCCGCGCCGCAGGCGAGCGGTACGAGCAGGGCGGGGATGACGGATCGGGGGGAGAGGGGGGATCGGGGACGACGCATCCTTCGCTCGCGCTCGGGTCTCCTGTCCGCGTGGCTGCCCGGGGCGGCGGCCGAGCCTAGCGCGGGCGCCGTCCGCACGCTCGCGGTTGGTTCGGAAATGGCAGAGAGGACACCAAGGGGGGCGAGGTGCAGGGGAGATGGAGTCTAGTACAAAAAAGGTCTATCTAGAGCGCGCCGATGCGACAGGGAATGTTGTCGTCTCAGAGCTCATCGCAGGTGAGAGCCCCGTCGTCCGAGTGGCTGAGACCTGGTTCCACCCTCAGGGGGGCGGTCAAAAATCCGATCGAGGCACCATGGGTCCAGCGCGCGTGCTGCATGTGGCTCACAATGGCGGCATGGTGGACCATTTCGTGGACTCGCTCGCGGGCCTGTCCGTCGGGGGAACCTACGGCTTCGCAGTCGACTCCGCCTGGCGGAGGCTGAATTCGGTCTACCATTCGTCCGGGCACCTGATCGCCGGGCTGGTGGAAAGTCTTCAGCATGGATTGACCGCCGTGGCCGGTCATCAGTGGCCAGGAGAAGCGCGCGTCGAGTTCGAAGGGCAGGCGGAGGCTTGCTGCGTTGATGGGCTTGCCACAGAGCTCTCGAGACACCTGGGAGATCTCCTGTCGAAACCCATCGAGGTCAAGGTGACGGGTGATCCGTACAGCTCGCGAGCGATCCAGATCGGGGACTTCCCTCCGATACCTTGCGGTGGAACCCACGTGCGAGCTCTGTCCGAGATCTCCGTTCTACGAGTCCTGAGCATCAAGAGGAAAGGGAATCGCGTTCGCGTCGCCTATGACGCGCTACCTTCCTGATTCCTGAACATGAGCCTCTCGACGGACCGAAGCTTGCGGCGTGGGGTCGTGAATCTGTCGACCACCGGCCCGGGTCGTAGACGTCCCTCGGGCTTCGTCCACAGGTCCAGGCTGCCCGGCCGTACCCGTGGTAGGCTTGCCCCGGATGTCCGACCCCTTCCCCAAGGACGCGTCGAAGCCGCCGACGTTCAAGCGGCTCCTGGTCGACGACTACGAGAAGGTCACCGACGCCAGGCTTCAAGAGGCGTGCAGCAGGCTCGGCGCCCGCGTGTGCCCCAAGGTCGGACTGAAGGAGGTCCTGCCCATCGAGGGTAGCGGCCTGCCATTCGAGCTCTTCCGTTATGCTCTCCAGGCCCACTTCGACTTCGTGGTTGTTGACCGCGCCAGCATCCCTCTCTTCGCGGTTGAGTTCGATGGCGCCTCTCACCGGTACTACGAGGAACAGAAGCGGCGGGACGTGAAGAAGAACGCGCTCTGCGAGCGGTTCCAGTTTCCCCTCCTACGCATCAACTCCCGGCACCTGACCAAGAAGTACCGCGGCATGGACCTGCTGAGCTGGTTCGTGGACGTCTGGTTTGCTGCCCAGGCGTTTGAGGATGCTCAAGAGAACGGGCTCGTTCCATGGGACGAGCCGTTTGAACCAGCTTTTTTCGTCACATGGTCGGATCACAAGCGACGATTCCCCCTATGGCTGACGCTCGACATCCAGCAGGAAATACGAGCGTTGTCGGAGGCCGGCAAGTGTCTTGAACCGGCACCGAGTTTCATCATCGGAGCCGACTCCAAGAACAACTACCATGCCATCTGCTTTCTGGAGGTCACTCACGGCCGAGCGGTTTGCGTCACAACAGGCATGCGTAACCAAAGTTTTCCGGTATTGCTCGGCGATGCGCTCGAACAGATCATGATCTTCGACATCTACCACGAGCTTCAGCGCGTGCTTTCCGGGGATGCTCGGCTCATCGACATGAGGCGAGTGGATCTGATGATCCGATCGTTCAGGACAACGTATGAGCTTCGGAGCTCGCATAGCGTTGGCAGAGCGTGCTCCTCGCGTTCCTGAACCGTCCGACCCCCTGTCGACTGGCCCTGCCGACCTCTTGGCGATCTCGGAGCCGTCGAAGCCGCGGGCAATGCCATGCTTGCTGATCAGAGCTCCGCCTCCAGCGGCGGCCACATGGCAGCAGCCAGATCCCAGTCTTCCCGACTGAGCCGCCCGAGAATCCTCGGTAGGCATTCAGCGCGATTGGGGCCGCGCCTCGGGGGTTCGGAAGGCCAGCGACGCTGGACTCCACCCGGCGGGGCGTGGGGGGACGCCCGGCGGGGTGCGGCGTGCGGCGGGGAGTGGGGGACGCCGGCCGGCATGCTGCGGGGCGTGGGGGGACGCCCGCCGGCATGCAGCGGCGCGTGGGGGGACGCCGGCCGGCATGCAGCGGCGCGTGGGGGGACGCCCGCCGGCGTGTGGCGGGGCGTGGGGGCACGCCGGCCGGCATGCTGCGGCGCGTCGATACCATGCTGTCGCCTTGCCCGGCCATCGCCAGCCCGATAGCCAGGTCTGATGGGAAAAGCCGCATTACTCGCCCGCCGGCTCACGCCAAGCGGGTGTATTGTTGCAGGTACGAAGCTCGCCGCTCACCGGGAGGCCCTGAAATCGAAGAAGATCAAGCTCGCTGCCAAGGTCGACGCAGCGGTCCAGTCGGTCATCGCGTCCACCGAGGCCCTCGAGGCGCTCGGGAGCATTGACGCCACGATGGTGGAGATCGATCGCGGCACTGACCGGTGCATCGGAGCGTTCAGCGGCCAGCTCGCCAGCATCGAGCGCGCGTTCGATCACGACGACATCCTGCCGCTGACCGATGACGAGGCGGCGCGCCGTCGCGACGCGCTGCTGGTGCGCTCGGAGGTGCTGTCGTCGGGCACCGACTTCATCCGCCTCGTCTACTCCCAGCAGTGGGTGCGCATGAGCGCGATGATCAAGGCGCTCGACGGCAAGGACGTGAAGGCGGCGGTCGAGCGTCTCGGACTCTCGGCCGAGGTAGGCCGCCTCCAGCGCTGGACGGAGCTGTACGGCAAGAAGCTCGGCGTCACGGAGGCGAAGGCCGCGGATCCGGCCGTCAAGGCGGTCGAGGCGTGGCACGAGGCCTATGGCACGCTCCTGGTCCAGGCCCATGCCGAGTACGACGACGACAAGGACGAGACGCACGCGCTCCTCCGGGACCGGCTGCTCTCGCCCTACGAGGACGCGGCAGAGGAAGAGCGGCGCGCCGACCAGCGGGCCCGCGCCGCCAGCGCCAGGAAGAAGGCCGAGCCCGAGCCCGACCCGATCGGATAGCGCCGCTCCTCGCACGTCCGCCGGCACGCGACCGGCCATCCCACCCATCGCCCGAGGACGGCGCCGTTCGCCGGTCACCTCGCAACGCCGCTCCAGTCCCAATTCCAGGTGACATCTCTCTCAGGTTGGGGGGAGATGTCGCCGGTACACCTCGCGCACTCTTTTTCGGCGCCGGCGCACGATTTCGCAACAATCCGGGGGACCTTCCCGGAAATAGTGGGGATGACGACAGGTGACGGATGACGGCGCTTCGCTCATGTCCGGCCCGCTCCTCGCCCGCAACCGGATCCGGAGGATGAACCGCGCCGCGCTGCCGCTCGCCGCATCGCTCTTCCTGGCGGCGCCCGTGGCGCTCGCGCAGGTCGCGCCGCGCGGCGCGCGCCTGTCCTACACGCGGGGCCCTGACACCGAGGGGTGCCCCGAGGAGCCGAGCCTCCGGGAGATCGTCGCGAGCCAGCTCGGCGGGGTCGACCCGTTCGTGCGCGACGGCGCGTGGCACATCGAGGTGGTCATCCGGCGCAAAGGGCCGGCGTTCCAGGGAGAGATCGCGCTTCACGACCGCGATGGCCGGGCGCTCGGCCGCCAGGAGCTCTCGAGCCCGATCTGCGGCGTGCTCGTGGGGGACATCGGCCTCGCCCTCAGCGCCGTCATGCGCCCGTTGCTGCCACCAGGGCCTGCACCGGGGAGCGTTCCCACCTCGCCGCCCTCAGGGCCGCCGCCCCCGTCGGCGCCGGGAGACGCCGCGCCACCCGTCTCGCCGGACGCGCCGCCCAAGGCGCCGGCCTCGAAGCCGCCCCACCCGGTCGCTGCGCCGGCCCGACCCGTTCCGCGCCCGAGGCCGCCGCCGGATCGCCCGCGCCTCCAGGTGGGTGCCGGGGTGCTCCTCGGCGCCGGCGTGGCGCCGTCGGTGGCGGTCGGGTTCTCGGGGTTCGCCGGCGTCCGCTGGGAGAGGTTCTCGCTCTCGCTGGAGGCTCGCGGGGATCTTCCGATCGATGCCGAGCCCTACCGCGGCTGGACCATCGGCGTGTCGGGGCTGAGCGGCTCGCTCGTTCCGTGCGGTCACGCGGATTGGTTCTTCGGCTGCGCCGTCGCCACCGCAGGCGCGGTGTGGCACGTCAGAGACAGCACCGGCAGGGAGTTCGCACTGCCCTACGCAGGGCTCGGGCTTCGTGCGGGGCTGGAGGTGCAACTTTCGGCCCGCCTCGCCGGGCAGCTCACCGGCGACCTCTTGATCAACACGCTTCGGCCGCACTTTCGACCGATCGATGGCGCAGGGTGGAAGGCAGCGCCCATCTCGCCTGCAGTGGCTTTCCGCCTGGTCGCTTTGTTGTGAACCTCCGTGCGCATTCGCCAAGGAGCAAGCGCGCCCGCTGGGGCGATTCCCAAGAGGCGGTTGCGAGCGCGTGCAGCGCGCGGAGTCGCGGGCGCGTCCCTCGCGGCCGTTACCCCCGGGCGAGGACGCTGTTGCGCCCGGAATGAGCCGCCGACTCAGGCCGGTACAGAACTGCGGTGACAGCAGAACGTCGCCGCCGCGGTCGGCGCGATGCTGCCGACCGGCTCGCCGCCGAACGGTTCGCATCGTCCGGGATCGAGGCTGACAACGCTCACCGACTTGCTTCCGAACGCCGTGCCGGTCGCGACCGTCCCGCAGTAGGGGGCGTCGGCCGTGATCACCTGGGCCGCAACGAGGTGCGAGCACCCTTCGTCGCTGAACGCAGAGGCCAGGACGCTGCAGGTCGCTCCGGCGGGCTCGGTGCAGCCGCAAGGCGCGCAGCCGCGGGTGTCCTCGGCGCCGTCGTAGAAGACGTGCCGGTCCGGGTACGTGGAGGGGCATTCATGCTCTCCCTCGCGGTGGATGCACGTGAGAAACCCTTCCGGCGGCGCGGCGTCGCCGATCGGCGGTGCCGGCGTGCAGGTCATGCCCGGATCTGCGCACGGGGGGTACGCGTTTCCGGTGCACGCCCGGGCGACGATCGCGAAGCTTCCAGCCGCACCGGGCTCGTTGGGTTCTTCCGGCGCTTCCGCGACCCTCGGTGCGCAACCTGCGGAGACGACGCGAGGCGCCTGGATCGCGAGCGACTGCACGCACGGGGCGCCACCGCAGGTCCGTCCGGCCTCGATGGCATTCACCGAGGTGCAGGTCCCGTCCCACCCATCCGGGGCAGCGAACGAGGTCGCGGGAGCCTCGGGGCCGCCACACGGGAAGCTGGCGTAGGCCCTCCATTCCATCGGCACCTCGCACGTCGCCTCGGGCGGGTCGCATGCGCAGGCGGGGCACTCGTGCGGGGCCGGAGCCGCGAAATCCGCGTAGCCCTCGTAGCCGACGATCGGCGCGGTCGCAGGGCAGCTCGGCACGCCGTCGGGGGAGCCGATCCAGAGCAGCGCAGGCTCGGACCACCCGAGCGGCTCCTTCGGTACGCACTGCCCTGCGCAGACCTCTGCTGCCGGGATCAGGTCGCCGAAATCGGACGCGATGGCGACATCCGTGTCGTCCTCGGCCGCGCAGTCATCGCCGCCATCGCCGCCACCCCCGCACCCGCCAGCTCCGCCGGCGTCGGGGGGATCGAGCACCTCACAAGGCGTTCCCTTGGGTCCTTGGTCCTCATCCCACGGGCACAGGTACGCCGTCGGTGTCCCGCATCCGCCGGACGCGACCCCGATCCCGATCCCGAGCGTGCTCGCACAGCAAACCGCCACGATCCCACGCTGCCAACGTCGCACCCGCGCCGCCATCGCCGCTCCTCATGATCTGCGGCGCCGTTGACGGCGCGCCGCCGTAAGTGCGGCCACGTTACCAGGGGACCCCAGGACGCCGCCAGACCAACCCCGGGGTAGACCACCCCCGTTCGATCGCATTACGAAGACCCGAGATACTTTTCTCATCTTTCGCCAGGCGACAGCCCGCGTCGTCCTTCATGAGGGCCCGAGCTGTCCCCGTCGTGCTCCCGCCTGCCACCAGAACGAGCGCTCTGGCGCCCCCTGGGTACGCGGGCCCGTCGATTGTGCAGCGAGAAGCGGGGCAGTCCCGGAAATCGCGCCGATGAAGACCCCATTGCCGATCCCTCCCCGGCGGGAGGGCTGCCGCCTGCCTCCGATGCGCCGGGACCCCGGACGCGCCGCCGCGCATGCAGCGCGCCGATCGACGTCTTCCACGTCGCTCCGATCTGGATCACTCGCTTCGTCCGCCACCCCGCAAGCTGGCGCTCCCAGGAGGGCAGCCATGGCCGGGGCGATCCTGCTGCGCGGAGCCATCTCCGGCGCAACGGTGAGCGTTGCGCGGGAGTTACAGCGCGAACGTCATGCCAGGGTGTCTGCCCCGCCTGCCCCGCATGAGGGGCGAGCGGACCGAGCGAGGTGCGGCGCCAGGAGTCCGCCTGGCCGTGCGCCCCCATCAGCAGACGAGGGGAGCCAGGCGCGGTCTGGTGCGCGGTGACCTTCTCTTATCGCGCTCCAGACCGTCCTCGGACGAGATGACGCCGCCGCGCCTTTCCGCATCGTGAGACTGCACTAGACTCCGGGCATGTCTGACCCGGATCAGCCCCTCACCAACGACGACGAAGAAGAGCCTCTGCTCAGCGAAGAGGACGAGGATCTGCTCGATTGGGCAACCATGACCACGGTCTACGCCGCCGGCTACATCCGCATCCTCGCCGACGCGATCGAGCGCGGCGACGCCGATCTCCAGGTGGATCCCGTGGCGTGGGAAAACACCCTGACCGCCGCCGAGGGGGCGATGGTGGAGCAGATGCGCGGTCGCCTGCACGGGCCTACGGCCATCACCGCGGAAGACATCGAGCGGATGCGGCGACTCCGCGAACTGGGTTCCGCTGCGCTCTCGGGCGGTGAGCGGTCGCCCGAGCTCGGCCCGCTCGCTCTTCGATCCATGGAGTCTCTGTTCGGACCGGACTGGCAGCGCGCGGCGCGGAAAGCCGCGTTCTGCGCGCGCTCTCTCAATCAGGAGTTCCACCCAGGTAGCGGCACATGACGGGAGCTCCGAAGAAGAACGTACAGCTATCTCCGTTTTCGTAATAGTACCAGCAGCTGGTGGCCACGCCGAGGCCTCTGCACTGCCACAGTAGTCCAGTTTTGACGTTGGATTTGTACGGGTGTTTTCGTCCGGCCTGACAAGATATTCCTGCATCGGCGCACTTCATCATGCAGTCAGCGCCGTGCTCATATCTCTTGCAGCGGATGATCTTGAAGCTGCCGATCGCCTCCGGCTCGGTCGTGGAAACGTCCTCCGTTTCGTCGTCAAGTGTCAGATTGTCAGCTTCTGGCTCGCTGGTTGGTGTGTCGGTCTCCCTCTCATCGGCATTTTCTGATGGGTGCACGATACAAGATGCAACACATAGAGCGACTCCATGGAGAGAAACGAGGGCGGCAACCGTTGGAACGATTCGCATGGTACCGGCGACCGACGCAACCAGCGGGCCCACGTCCGCCGAGTGGGACGGTGCCATGCGGCAGGGGCATCTGGTGTCCATTCTGAGGTTGAAGGACGACGAGAATCCGCAGGAGTGAATATCGTCCGGAGGGCGTGCATCGGCGAAGAGCTCGCCGCGCAGCACGGAAGCCGGCGATGATTTCCGCGACCCCTCGACGGCATTCACCGAGGTGCATGTCCCGTCCCACCCAGTAGGGGCAACGAACGAAATCGCGGGAGCCTCGGGGCCGCCGCAAGGGAAGTCGCCCTTCACGAGGACCCGAGCTGTCCCCGTCGTGCGCCGGTCCCCCGCCTGCCGCCAGAACGAGCGCTCCGGCGCCCCACCGATACGCGGGCCTGTCGATTGTGCAGCGAGAAGCGGGGCGGTCCCGGACTCCGCTCCCATGAAGACCCCGTTGCCGATCCCCCGCCGGCGGGAAGGCCGCCGCCTGTCCTCCGATGCGCTGGAACCCCGGGCGCGCCACCGCGCGCGCAGCGCGCCGAACGAGGCGCTCCACCCGGTGGTGTCGCCCTCGATCGAGGTCCTCTGGGCCGAGCGACCGTTCGTCGCCCTCCTGCTCCGCGCCCTCCGCGTCCCCGCACGCGACCTGGAGGATCTCCGCCAAACGGTGCTCCTCGGCGCCTGGGAAGCCATCCGAGCGCGCAGGTACCGCCCGGACCCACGGCGGCACCCGCGCGCCGCGCTGCGCGCATGGTTGCACGGCGTCGTCTGGCGCCAGGTGTCCCATTACCGGGAGCGCGCCTCCGTCCGCCGCGAGATCCTGTGCGGCGCGCCGCCCGCGCCCGCCGGCCAGGCGCATGTCGACATCGAGGGAGAGCTCCTCGCCCGCGCCGCGCTCCGCGAGGTCGCCGCGCTCCCCGCGGGCCATCGCGAGGTCCTCCTCGCGGCGGCCGGGCCCCTCAGCCTCGTCGCCTGGGCACGGACGCGCCGCATGAACCCCAATTCGGCCGCCAGCCGGTTGCGTCGCGCCAGGAGGGCGCTGGCTGAAAGGCTCGCCTCACCGAGGTGGCCGTTCGGTGAGGGCGCCGTTCGGTGAGGGCGCCGTTCGGTGAGGGCGCCGTTCGGTGACGCTGCTGCCGGGGTGAGGCCTTCGCTCGGCACCCGCTCGGCCGGTCGCGCCGAGCCCGTGTACGATTTCGCAACGAGCCGGGCGGCGTCGCCGGACTACCTATCCATGAAAGAGCCCCGAGCACGCCCAGCGCCCCCTCCTGCGCCCGACCCGGCGCTTGCGCCTGCACCCGCCCAGGAGGCGGCGCCTGCGCCTGCACCCGCCCAGGAGGCGGCGCCGGCGCCCGACCCCGAGCTCGCCGTCCCCGATCGGGAGCCTGCGTCCGCCATCGGGTCGTCCCCGCGGCCCTCTTTCGAGGAGGTCTATCAGACCTTGCTTCCATACGTCCTGGCGGTGCTCTGGCGGCTCGGCGTCGCGTCTCGGGATCTTCACGACGTGGCTCACGAGGTGTTTCTCGTCGTTCACCGGCGCCTCGAGGACCACGATCCTTGCCTGTCGCTCAAGTCGTGGGTCGCGGGCATCAGCGCGCATGTCGCCCTTCGCCACCGGGAGCTCGCCCGGAACCAGCGGGAGCTGCTCGCGCTCGACGATGGCGAACCCATCGAGCTCGCAGACCCCGGGCTCGACGCCGAGCGCCGGGTCGCACAGGTCGAAACCCAGCGTATCGTCCGCGAGCTCATCCAGCGCATCGAGAGGGAACGACGAGCGGTGTTCGTGCTCTACGACCTCGAGGGCAGCGACATGCGCGACGTCGCGCAGGCCCTCCAGATCCCCGTGAACACCGCATGGGATCGGCTGAGACGCGCTCGCAGCGAGTTCACGGCCGCGGTCAAACGACTCTCCGCGCGGGACCCGGACGCGCTCGGCCTTCGCCGCCTGCGCTTCGCCCTGGCGCCGTTCGCCCTGGCCGACAGACCCCTGCTGCTCGACGCAGGCGGGGTCCGGCTCGGCCTCTCGCAGGACCTCGCCGGGCCGCTCTGGGCGCGGCTCCAGCGGTCGCTCGCTTTGACAGGAGGGCTGGCCCGCGGCGCGGACAGCCTCGCCGGCGCCCCTGCAACACAGCCCGACGCAGGCGCTACGTCGTCCCACCGGCGCCGCCCCGGGAACGCGGTGGAGGCCGCCGGTGCCACCGGGGAGAAGCGCACGCCGCCGGTCGTCACGATCGCGCGATCCAGGCTCATCAAGGCGGGGGCGGCGCTGTTCGTCTGGGGCGCCGGGGCCGGCGCCGGCCTCGTCTATGCCATGCTCCCGCCGCCCGCTGCGGCGCCGGTGGTGTCCGTCCGCGCCGAGGCCGACGGCGCCGCGTCCGAGCGAGCCGAGCGCGCCGCGCCCGAGCGAGCAGAGCGCGCCGGGGCCGGGCGCAGCGGGGGCGCCGCGGACGGGCGCGCCGTGGCCGCGACCGTCGGGAGCGCTGGATCCCCGGCGGCTGTCGAGATCGCGGCAGCAGGGCCGTCACGCGCCCCCTCCCGCAAGGCGGCTCCGCCCAGCGAGCACCACACGACCGAGGAGAGCGCGTTGCTCAGCAGCGCCGGAATTGCGCTCAGCGAAGGGAAGGCGACAGAGGCGCTCGACGTGCTGGCTTTGCACGAGCGGAGTTACCCGCGCAGCCCGAGAGCCCAGCTGCGCGAGGCGCTGGCCATCCAGGCCCTCGTCCAGGCCGGGCGGCGCGCCGACGCCCGCGCGCGCGCCGAGCGGCTCCGCGCGGCGTTCCCTCACGCCGTGTTTCTCCCCGCCATCGAGGCGGCCATCAACAGCCCATGAGGGCCCAGGCATTGGCCCGCACGGGCGCGCGCGGCAGGGGCGTCGAGGGGCCGCGCGGCCTCGGTGTTGCTTTCGCGTCCGAGGACTCGGCCCGCGCTTCGGCCCTCCGCGAGCGGGCGCGCGGGTTCGTCGGGTCCGCTCGCGAGGGAGAACTCCGGTACGGCTGTCCGCCGCGGCGCCCAAACGGGAGGACGCCGCCGGCCGGGCCCGAGGCCGTGCAGGTGGTGCTCGACCGTCCGCGGGGCGCGGGCTAGCCTGTACCTATCCCCGATGAGCAAGAAGCTGGACGACGAGTTGGCCCAGGCGCTGTCTCTCGCAGAGCAGCAGGATACGCCGGCGGTGGTGAAGCCGGCCGCGGCGAGCCAGGCGCCGAAGCCGCGCCCGTCGCGCAGCCTCGGCCTGCTGGCGACGCTGCTCGTCATGGTGGGCGCGCTCGTCGCCCTGTTCCTCGTCGGCTTCAAGGAAGCGGCCGTCTACGCGACGCCCGTCGATCAGCTGCTCGCGTCGAAGGACAAGCTCGCCGGCCGCAAGGTCCGGGTCGAGGGCGAGCTCGTGCCCGGCACGCTGGTCAAGCGCGATTCGCCCTGCGAGTACCGCTTCCAGATCCACGGCACGCAGGCGCCGCTGCCCGTGCGCTACGCCCAGTGCGTCATCCCCGACACCTTCCGCGACGTCCCGAGCGGCGGCGTCCAGGTGACCGTCGAGGGCGCGCTCTCGCAGGGCGGCGACTTCGAGGCGAGCCTCGTGATGGCCAAGTGCACCTCGAAGTACGATCCCAACTCGCACGAGATGAAGGGCGGCGCCCAGCCCGGCGAGGGCCCGCTCTCCCTCAAGTGAGCGAACGCGCCCGCCCGCGCGCGGCGCAGCGCCGGCGGGCCGGGTAGCGCTCGTCTTCCCCCGCGCATCCTCCACACTTCGGCGATGATCTCCCGTGACCGCCGGTTGCTGAGCCCCGTGGGCGACGGACGCAGCTCGCCTGTTCCGGGCGATCCGCCAGCGGGCCGCTCCGGCGGCGGCGCGTCGAAGCCGATCGGCCCCATTCTGACGGCGCAGCACGCGCTCACCCTCCTGCCCGGCATGGAGGCGGTGCTGGGCTCGATCTTCCGCGACGTCGAGCGCGCAGAGCGGCGCGTCGACATCGAGACGTACATCTACCGCGACGACGTGCTCGGGAGCGCGTTCGCCGACGTCATGGGGCGGGCCGCGGCGCGCGGGGTGCGCGCGCGGCTCCTCTACGATCCGCTCGGCTCGCACGAGACCGACGCCCCGTTCTTCGACGAGCTCCGGCGCCGCGACATCGAGGTCCGCGCCTACCGCCCCATGGCGCCCGGGCTCGGCCACGGCGGGCTCCTGCCGCGGGATCACTCGCGCGTCATCGTGATCGACGATCACGCCTACACCGGCGGCGCCGCGTGGGGAGACGAGTGGCTCCCGGAGCGGCGTGGGGGCAGGGGGTGGCACGATGTCTGTATGCGCCTCGAGGGCCCCTGCGTCGAAGATTTCGCCTTCCTCTTCGAGCAGCGCTGGCGCGAGGCCGACGGCGGATCCGAGGGGGTGCGCGACTACGCGACGGGGCGCAAGTACCCGGATCTCGAGCTCGTCGCGGACACGCCGGACGACAACGCGCGCGTCTATGCCCGCTACCGCGAGGCGATCCGGCGATCGCGGGAGCGCATCTGGATCGAGAACGCCTATTTCTTCCCGCCCGCCGGGATGCTCAAGGATCTCGTCGACGCGGCCGCGCGCGGCGTCGACGTCCAGATCATCCTCCCCGGCGAGACCGATCTGCCGATCATCAAGCGCGCCGCGCGCGCCGAGCACGCCGCGTGGCTCGATCGCGGCTTCACGATCTTCGAGTACCAGCGGGATGTCCTGCACTCGAAGTTCGCGCTGGTCGACGGCGACTGGTGCACGATAGGCACGTTCAACGCGAACCCGAGCAGCCTGAGCGCCGTCAACGAGGTGAATCTCTTCGTGTTCGATCCGGCGTTCGTCGCGCAGGTGGCGGACCTGTTCTCGCGGGACAGGGCGGACTCGCGGCCGGTGACCCGGGGCACGCTCGCGGCGCGGTCGCTCCGGGGCAAGGCCGCGGACTGGCTCGCTCACGGGGCCTTGAGCCTCCTCGACAAGCTGGTCAAGACATCCCCGGACTGACGCCCGAGGAGGAGGCATTTGAGCCACGATCGCGATCTCGTCGTCCTGACGCAGAACATCTGGGGGGGAGTCGCCCTCTGGGAGCGGCGCCGGACGATGCTTGCCAGGCTCATCGGCGATCTGCGCCCTTGCCTCCTCGGGCTCCAGGAGGTGCACGCGCCGGCGGCGAGCGGCGACCTCGGCCAGGCCGGGGAGCTCTCGCGGCTCGCCGGCGGATACCGGGCCTGGTTCGCGCCGGGCAGGGTCGCCGCGAGCGGCGAGTGCGAGGGGGTCGCGCTGCTCTGCCGGGAGGACATCGAGGTGCTCGATCACTCCGTGGAGGCGCTCACGCTCGATCGCGACGACCCGTTCGAGCGCGACAGCCAGCGCGTCGTCCTGCGCGCCGCGATCCGGCACGCCGGCGCGGTGGTCGACGTGCTCGTCACGCACCTCTCGCTGTCGAAGCGCGCGCGGGCGCGCACCGTGCGTGAGCTCGTGAGCTTCGCCGCGCGCGAGCGTCAGAAGTCGGGGAGCCACGGCGCCGTGCTGATGGGCGACTTCAACGCGCTCCCCAGCGAAGAGGCGGTCTGTTATCTCCAGGCGAGCGCCGGAAACGGCTCCTGGCTCGACGCCTGGACGCAGGCGCACCCCGGCAAAGCGGGCGGCACCTGGCCCGCGGGCCTGCCGCTGCGCCGCATCGATTATGTCTTCGTTCAACCGGGCGAGGGGTGGGCGATCACGCGCTGCGAGCGGGCGCCGTTCTCCGGCTCGGATCACCACGGCGTGGCCGCGTGGCTGCGGCTCGGCGCCTGAAGGGCGGGCCCCGCTCGCCCGGATCTCCAGCAGATCTCGATGGATGAGGCATTCGCGCGCAAATTGTACCCGCTGCGGCGGACCGGGTAGGCTGGCGGCACATGAGCAGGCTGCTGATCTTGGGGGCGACCGGCGGCACGGGCGCCGCGTTGATCCGTCAGGCGCTGGAGGCTGGACACGAGGTCTCGGCATTCGCGCGCACGCCCGCCACCATCCCTGTCCCGCACCATGAGCGGCTGCGCGCGCTCCGCGGCGACATCATGGATGCCGAGCAGGTGTCGCGCGCCGTGTCCGGCCACGACGCCGTCCTCTCGGCCCTGGGATCGCGCGGCCTGGGTCCGACGCGCGTCTACTCGGACGGCATCGTCCACGTCCTGCGCGCGATGAAGGAGCATGGCGTCCGCCGCCTGATCGCCGTCACCGCCGCGGGCATCGGCGAGGAGCAGCAGCCTGCGCTCTGGTTCCGGCTCCTGGTCAAGCCGATGCTCCGCAACAGGTATTCCGACATGCTGCGCATGGAAGAGGCCCTCCGCCGGAGCGATGTGGCCTGGACCGTCGTGCGCGTCCCCAAGCTCACCGACGGGCGGCTCACCAAGGAGTGCCGCGCCGAAGTCGACCCCTCGCCGCCGGAGGGCTACCTCTTTGGCGGCCCCACGATCTCGCGCGAGGATCTGGCGTATTTCATGCTCTCCCAGCTGGAGAGCGAAGAGTACCTCCGCAAGGCGATCGTCGTGACGTACTGAGGGCGCGGCGCGGTCGTCATCTCTTGACGCAGCCGCGGAGCATCGGTCTGCTGCCGCCCCCGCCGTCGTGGCCAGCCTGCGGTGATCGCCACGAATGCCGCGATCGCCGTGATCCTCGCGGTGCTGCCGAGCAGAGGCCTCATAAACCATGATTTTCTCCCCCAGGACCGCTCTCCCATGGTTCCTCGGTCTGGCGCTGATTTCACTGAGCGGGTGCGAGCTGCTCGTCTCAGCGGACCGCAGCAAGATCGACGCACCCGCAGCCGGAGGCAACGGCGGAGAGGGCGGCAGCGGTGTAGAGAGCGGTAACGGCGGAGAAGGCGGCAGCGGCGTAGAGAGCGGTAGCGGCGGAGAAGGCGGCAGCGGTGGGCAGGGCGGCGCGGCCGGCCCGGTGTGCGGCGATGGGGCGGTCAGCGCTCCTGCCGAGGTGTGCGACGATGGGAATCGGACGGCCGGCGACGGGTGCGATCCGGGTTGCGCGATCGAGCCTGGGTTCGCGTGCGCCGGGGCGCCGAGCGTGTGTACGAGCGGGTGCGGCGACGGCGCGCTGGGCGGCGCGGAGACCTGCGATGACGGCGGCGACAAGGACGGCGATTGCTGCTCGCGCGCGTGTCAGATCGAGTCCGGCTGTGAGGTCGAGCCGAACGACGGATTCGCCTCGGCCAACGACGCCTTCGCCATCGCGCCCGGCGGTCGGATCCGCGCGTTCATCGACCCCGAATCCGACGTGGACGTGTTCTCGGTGACCGTCCCCGAGGGGTCGGTAGGGCGCATCAAGGCAGAGACGCTCGATGGCCCGCTGGGCACGACGTGCAGCTCGCTCGGCGTCGATACCCATGTGACGATCTTCGACGCGAGCCTGGCGAGCATCGAGGACAACGACGATGTCGCCGACGACGATTATTG
This sequence comes from Sorangium sp. So ce302, assembly GCF_051530145.1. Classification (GTDB taxonomy): domain Bacteria; phylum Myxococcota_A; class Polyangia; order Polyangiales; family Polyangiaceae; genus Sorangium; species Sorangium cellulosum_B. Next base: position 13,363,968 of record NZ_CP150326.1, read on the forward strand.
TTCTTTCCTGGCGCTGCGCAAGCTGAGCCCTGGCGAGTATTTCGTGCGCGTGCAGATCTCCCCTGAAGTGGAGCCCGCGACGTTCGACTACACGCTCTCCCTCACGCTGGATACCTCGGTGTGCGGCGACGGCGTGCTGGAGGATCCGGAGCTCTGCGACGACGGCGATACGACCGGCGGTGACGGTTGCAGCGCGGCGTGCGAGCTGGAGCTCCGCTCTCCCGAGGTCGAGCCGAACGACACCGCGGCGCAGGCGGAGGGGCGCGCCGTGCTCCGGCCGAACGTGCTCGTCTCGGCGGCGATCGAGCCCCTCGGCGATATCGACGTCTTCGCCTTCGAGGTGCCGGGCCTCGCGGACGTCCAGCTCGCGACGTTCAGCCCCGGGCGGCTGAACGAGTGCGTCGAGGGAGTCGACACCTTCCTCCAGCTGCTCGACGTGGACGGCACGACGGCGCTGGCGAGCGACGACGACAGCGGCCCCGAGGCTTGTTCGCTCATCGACTCGAGCGTCGACGACAGGGCGACACGGCTCCAGCCGGGCACGTATTACGTGACCGTCGAGGAGTTCAACAACGACGCCTCCATCCCCGGGTACGACCTCCTCGTCGCCTTCACCTCGCTCTGCGGCAACGGGGTGATCGAGGAAGGCGAGGCGTGCGACGGCGGGGAGCGGTGTTCCTCGGGGTGCGCGCGGATCCCGGTGTGCGGCGACGGAGCCATCGACGGCGGCGAGGCGTGCGACGACGGCGGGACCGAGGGCGGAGATGGCTGCAGCGCCGCGTGCCAGCTCGAGGGGACCCTCCCGGAGATCGAGCCGAACGACGCGCGAGGCCAGGCCACCGCGGGTCGGGCGACCGCGGCGGGGGCGCTGTTCACCGCGTCGATCTCTCCGCCGGGAGAGGCCGACTTCTTCGCCGTCGACGTCCCCGGCCTGGCCGAGCTGGAGGTGGAGACCTTCGACGCGACCGGCCCGACGTCGTGCCGCGGCATCGACACAGCGGTGCAGCTCCTCGGGCCCGACGGCGCCGTGATCGCCGAGGACAACGACGGCGGCGAAGCCAGGTGCTCCCGTATCCGCGCCGCCGTCACCGCGCCGGGCGTCTACTACATGCGCGTCCAGGACTATGGAGGAGACTCCATCGCTGGATATACCGTGCGCGCGCGGACAACGGCCCTCTGCGGCGACGGCGTGGTCGAGGGCCTGGAGGAGTGCGACGGCGGCGCCGCGTGCGGGGCGACGTGCCAGCGCGTCCCGGTGTGCGGCGACGGCTTCATCGACGAACCCGAGGTCTGCGATGACGGCAACACCGGAGGCGGGGATGGCTGCGACGCCGCATGTCGGATCGAGGGGGCGATCGCCGAGATCGAGCCCAACTCGACCCCTGCCGAGGCCGAGGCGAACGGCGCTGTTGCGCCGGGAGCGCTCGTGTCCGGCGCGATCGAGCCGGACAGCGATGTCGACCTGTTCGCCCTGCAGGTCACGACCGTATCCGATCTCCGGCTCGAGACCTTCGACTCGAGCGGCCCAGCGCGGTGCGCCGAGGGCGTCGATACGGTCCTCTCCCTCCTCTCCCCGGAGGGGGCGACCGTGCTCGCCTCCGACGACGACGGCGGGATCGGCGCCTGCTCGCTCATCGACTCGAGGAGCCCCGGCGGGGCCGCGGCGCGCCGCCTGGATCCCGGGACATACCATGTCCGGGTCAGCGGCTTCCCGGAGCAGCCGGGGGCCCGCTACACGCTGCGGGTCTCGCTCGACGCCTCGTGCGGCGACGGCGTGAGGGAGGGCGCGGAGGAGTGCGACGGCGGCGCGGGGTGCAGCGCCCGCTGCGAGAGGCTCCCGGTCTGCGGCGACGGCCTGCTCGACGCGCCGGAGGGGTGCGACGACGGCAATGCCGCGGGCGGCGACGGGTGCAGCCCCGCCTGCCAGCTCGAGGCGGTGACCGCCGAGATCGAGCCGAACGACACCCCCGCGCAGGCCGGGGCGAGCGATCTCGTGATCTCGGGCGACGCGCTCCTCGCGGCGAGCCTCGCAGCGGGCGGCGACAGGGACGTGTTCCGCCTGAGCTTGCCTGTCGCCTCGGTCGTGCGCCTCGAGGTCTTCGACGGCACCGCGGCGGGCTGCGAGGGAGGCCTCCTCACGACGCTCCGCGTGCTCGACGCGGCGGGCGGGACGGTCGCGACGGACGAGGGGCTCTCCGACGCAGCGTACGCGGGCGGCATCGGCGGATGCTCGGCGCTCGTCGTGGCGTTGCCTTCCGGCGACCACGACGTCGAGGTCGCGGCGCGCGAGGGCGGCGCGGAATTTCCGCTCTACCTCCTCCAGGCCAAGATCCTCGCGCCGGCGGGCGCCGAGGAAGAGCCGAATGGCACCATCGCCACCGCGAGCAAATCCGTCGGATCCGACGGGTTCATCGCCGGCGCGCGGACGACCGACGATTTCGACTTCTACGCCGTGGATGTCCCGGAGGGCCGGTCGATCCGCGCGGAGATCATCGAGGGCGGCGAGGAGGCGTGCGAGTCGCTCGAGATCGACAGCCGGCTGTCGCTGTTCGACGCCGCGGGCTCGCTCATCGCGGACGATGACGACGGCGGCCGGGGCAACTGCTCGCTCCTCGACGGCGCCGGGGACGCCCCGCGCCACCCCGGGGCTCACGCGCTACCGGCGGGGCGGTACTTCCTCCGCGTCCGCGCCGCGTCTGGCGCCTCGGGCACCGCGGCCCTCTTCGAGTACCGGCTGGCCGTCACGCTCCGCTGACGAGCGCGGACGCCGCCGGACGTCCTGAATCACCGGTGGCCCCGTCCGGCCGGGACGGCGCGTGTCCGCCGCCGCGCGTCCGATGCCGCGCGCCGGGCGCCGCCGGGAGGCCGGGACGCACCCGCCGCCGCTCGGCGACTCGATGTCTCGATATCCCATCATCGCGAGACTGCCGCGCTCCGCGCGCCGCCGCGCGGTGTGGCTCCGCGGTCCTCATCGGAGCCGCATGGGGGGGCCATACCCACAAGCGCCTTCGCGAGGCGTCTTCGGTAGGTAGGTAGGTAGGTAGATCGAGCGCCGGGGGCGGCACGGAGCTGCCTTTTGCCTCGCCCGCGCCCCCGGCGCGCGCCCGCCCTGGCGTCGCCCGGCGATTCCCGCCCTCGGCCGCGCCTCGCGGCGCCGGCGTACATCGCCTCTATCGCGCGGGTGCGTGATACTTCGGCTGGATGTAGGAGCCCGCGGGGTGCGTTCGAGGCAGAGGACATGAGTTTATTGTCGAGGAGTGCCGGTATTCTCCCTGGTTCTAACTCCGTCCTGTTTTTGACCGGAAAGATGCCAGTCAAAAGTGCTTGCGTGAGACCGCGGGGAGAATAGTCTCCTGTTGTTCGCGTCATGACCTCGGGGCGGGTTCCTCCGGGAGCGTGACCGTGACGGGACGACGACGACGTGCGTCGCTCCCGTCGGGGCACCGCTCTCCTGGCGCTGGCCCCGGGGGATTGCATCCCTTGGGTGACGATCTGGATAGGTATCTGCATCAAACTTCACCACAGATTCGATTCCTCGGAGGTATTTCTCATGAAGAATTTCGCTCGTTGGGTGCTCGCCTTCGCAACCGTCACGTCGATCTCGGGCAGCGCCTTGGCCATCCGGAACGACTGTATCTATAACGTGTCGATGAAGACCGGCCTGAGGAAGGTGCCGGTCGGTACGACCGTCTGCCAGCTGGCCGAGCAGGCGGGCACCCCGTTCAACGATGAGTGCGGCTACGTGTGCAAGTGGGGCGTCGTGGCGGCCCCGGGCGCCGCCGTTGCCGCCAACATCTTCCTTCGCCAGCAGACGACGATCGGGAGCAACGACTGCGACTGGAACTCCTTCTATTTCACGGACGGGAGCATCTCGCTCCTGCCCTCTGTGCCGATCCCGCCCAGCACCGTGGCGTTCCCGCCCAGCACCGGCATCACCTCACGGCTCCAGAAGGCGCCTATCTGCAACTTCGTGGGGATGGAGGACGACTTCACCGGCACGATCAAGGCCACGATTCAGTTCTATTCCGCGCTGTCGATGCCCGTGCCGGTCACGTACGCCCCGCACTGCTACTGACGGCGTGCCTTTGAGACCGGTCTTCACTGGGCTCTGAGACGGCGCCCGGCGTCCGACCGATCGGCGAGAGCCTCCCTGCAGAAAGCCCATAGTAACGGCCCCGGGCAGGTCGGGGAGGCGCTCGTCGATCGCGTCGTGCGGATTGGGGAGGGGGCGCCGGCGGAACGCCGGCGGCCCCTTTCTCTTCTCCGCCTCTGCCGAGCTCCCGGCCGCAGGGCTCTAGCCAGGTCAACTTGTCTGGAGGAACAATGATGCAACCGAGTTCGTCGCAACGGAACCCCTCGCGCCGGCCCTTGTGGATCGCCGCCGGATTGCTCCTGGCCGCCCTCGCCGGCGTCGCCCTCTTCCTCGCTTTCCGCTCCGGGGACGAGCAGACCGCCGGGGCGAGTGGCCCGGCCGCCGGGGCCGAGAAGCACGTCCGCTACCGCAACAGGGCGCTCGTGCGCGGCCCGGCGCCGGCGGCGAAGGAGGAGGCGCGGCCCACGATCAGCGGCCTCGTCTATGGCACGGACGGGAACACCCTCGCCGGAGCGACCGTCGTCGCCATGACCTTCGAGGTCGCCGGCAACGTGCTCTCGACCGCGGGCTCCGTGAAGAGCGACGATGGAGGGCGGTTCGAGCTCACGCTCCCGGACGGCACCTATCAGCTGAGCGCGAGCGTCGATGGGTACGGGACCACGTCGACCACGGCGCGCCCCGGTGAGGCGGTGAGCCTCGTGCTGCCGAAGAGCGGCGTCATCGAGGGGCGCGTGCTGGACGAGCGGGGCGAGCCCGTGCGCCGCTTCTCGATCGACATCCTCTCGGCCGTGACGGCGGAGACGCCGGCGACGCCGCCCCTGTTCTCTCGCACGTTCGAGAGCCCGGACGGCTCGTTCCGCGTCGATCAGCTGCCCTCGTGGGACGTCGTCGTCAGGGCGACGGCGGCGGAGTTCGCGCCCGCGTTCTCCACGAACGTCAACGTGCGCGCCGGAGACGTCGAGAAGATGGATCTGACCCTCTCGAAGGGATGTACCTTGAGCGGGCAGGCGGTGGACTCGTCCGGCGCTCCGCTGCCCGGGGTGTACGTGGACGCCGAGTCGCTCTTCGCCGTCGGCGAGCTGAGCAGCCTGTCCATGGAGGCCGCCGCGCAGGCGCAGACCGAGGACGACGGCTCCTTCAGCCTGCCGCACGTGCCGAAGGGCACGATCGTCGTCCGCGGCTATGACGGCAGCAACGCCGTGAGCTCGACCGAGATCGAGGTCGCGGGCTGCGACGGCCTGAAGCCGGTGAAGCTCGTGATGTCGCCCGGCGGGAGCCTCTCCGGGGTGGCGCGAGACGCCGAGGGCAAGCCCGTCGCCGGCGCCCGGCTCACGCTCATGCACCGCCCGATCGGCTTCGTGAACACGGTGAGCGACGAGGATGGCAGCTTCAATTTCGACCAGGTCCCGCCCGGCGAGCTCCGCGTCATGATGCGGCGAGGCGAGGAGGTGATGCTCGCGGCGGTCGGCATCGAGGAGGGGAAGAACACGCAGCACGACATCGCCTTTGCGCCCCGGGGCACCGGGGAGATCCGCGGCCGCGTCACCGTGGCCGGCAAGCCGCTCCCGGGGGCTCGCCTCATGATGGCCACCCAGATCGGGGACGACGGCGCGATCGGCATGTTCTACCCCGTCACCGCGGAGGACGGCTCGTTCCGCGCGTCCGGGCTCCCGGCCGGCGGCTACATCATCAACGTCGAGTCGACGAGCATCGGGACCGGCGTGCAAGTGAAGGCGGGCGAGGTCAAGACGGCGGATCTCCAGGTGATCGACCTGCCCAGCATGAAGGGCAAGGAGGCCGATCTCCCGCTGCGGTAGCGAGCGCAGCGCCAGCGGCGATCTCCCGGCTGTCCGGAGGCGGAGCCTCCTGGACGGCCGGTCCGCGTTTTCAGGTCACTCCGCCGGGGTGATGGTCAGCGTGAACGGCCCCGAGGAGGCGGCGTTGTAGCTGTCGACGAAGATGTCGATCGGCTGGCCTGCTGTCCCCGTCACCGTGATCGACTCGGGCCACCCGGACTCGAAGGGATCATCCACGCAGGCGAGCTCGCTGCCCTGGTCTGCGCAGTCGCTGCGCGCGTAGAGGACGACATCGGCGTGGCCCTCCGGCGTCGCGGTGATCGTCAGGTCGCCGCTCTCCTCCGGGGTATACCGGTACACGAGCTCCCCGCCTTCGCCGCCGCACGACGCCGTGACGCCCTGCGTGCCCTCGGAGGTGTCGCCCACCGTCGTTGCCTCCGTGAGCGTCGCCGCGGCCGCGCACAGGGGCTCCAGGTTCACCTTGCACTCGCCGCTGCACACGTTGTCATCCACGGCGTCTCCGTCGTCGCACTCCTCCGTGCCGACGCGCGCTCCGTCCCCGCAGATCTCCTCCGCGAAGGACACGTCGAGCGTATACGACGCGTCCATCCCGTTCTTGCCCTCGATGAAGATGAAATAGGTCTGACCGGCCTCGGCGAGCAGCTCCAGCGGGGCGTCTTCCGGTCCGAACGCAGGGACGCAGCCGAGCAGCGTCGCCTCGTCGTCGCAGCTCTCCCGGATGTACCAGTCGAAGTCGGCTTCCGGCGCCGTCGCCGTCGCGGCGATCTGGACCGCGCCCTTCGCCGGCGCGACGAACCGGAACACCCGCTCTCGCATGCCCGTGCCCGTGACGGACGTGGTGATACCAGGGCAGAGCGCCGCGAACAGGTTGGTGCCGGCCTCCGTCGTGCCGGTGAACCTCCCGCCCTCCGAGACGTCGGTGGCCTCCGCGCACGCCGCGGCGACGCCCTCGACGCACGCTGCCTTCGTCGAGCAGTCGCGCTCCTCGCAGTCCTGCAGGCCGTCCTTGTCCTCGTCCTCGGCGCTGTCGCAGATCTCACCCGTCGAGACGCAGAACGCGGAGTCCTCGTCGCAGGCGCTCTTGCACTGCGCGTCGTCGTCGCAGCCGCCAAAGCACATCGTCCACCCGTCGTCGGTCACGTCGACGCACGTATGCCCCGCCCTCCCGCAGTCGGACGTCTCTTCACAGGACTTGAGACAGAGCGAGAAGCTGCCCTGCGGCAGGCACTCGGAGCCCTCACCGCAGGGCAAGAGCGCCGTGTCGCAGAGCCTTGTGCAGTAGCCGCCCGCCCAGCCGAACTCCTCCTCGGTCAAGCAGAGCCCGCCGAGGCAGTCCTCGTTGACCGCGCAGGCCGCGCCGTCCGCCTTCCCGTCCGGCGCGATGCCCTCGCCGCCGTCACCGCCCTGGCCGCCCTGGCCGCCCTGGCCGCCTGCGCTGGACGCCGCTCCCAACGGAGAGATCTCATCGTCGTCGCCGCAGGCGGCGAGCGCGAGAGACATCGCTGTGACCGCTGACAGGGGAAGAGCAAGTCGCATGTCGTTCTCCTGAAAGAGAGGTACAGCGCTCGACCACGGAACGCAGCAAAACTTGCGACAACAGCAAAAAGAGCCTGGATTGACTGGAATTGTTACGTCCGGAACGAAATACGGTGGTAAGAAAAGAACCCTTACAATCGTTCAATGCTGAGACCGTGACGTTTCAAAAACGAAACCCTGTAGGGGATGTCCCTGACGCATGGCCGCAATTCGGGGTGCTACCTAGGGGTCGTCCGGATGGCACGGTCAGTGCTTCATGGTAGGCAGCGCCGCCGGCGTGGCCTTCGCCCCCCTGAGGCCCCGGCGGCGCTGTCTTTTTGTCGGTCCTCGTTTCGCGTCGTCTCGCCGATCGCCGTCGCCACGCCTGAGCCCACTGGCTCGCTGCGCCACGCCGGGCGCGATGGACACGCGGCACGCGGGGATCGAGCGCCGATCTCCGTGGCGTTGTATGGTCCCGCCGCCCCATGGCGACGAAGCTCATCGCTCCCTCGAGCCACCCCCCGAATCAGAAGTTCGAGTGCCGCGACTGCCCAGCTCGGTGCTGCCGGATGCCGTGGAACATCCGCTTCAGCGGCGACGAAGCCAGGCGGTACCTCGCCGAGCCCTGGGTGCGGGAGCGCGTCGGGGAAGAGGGGGCCCTCGTCATCGGGCGCGGCGTGTTGCCCGTGCGGGAGCGGGATCGCCAGCTCCAGTGCGTCTTCCTCGACGACGACATGCTCTGCAGCATGCAGAAGCGGTTCGGCCACGAGTACATCCCGAAGTCGTGCCAGGCGTTCCCGTTCGGGTTCGTCCGCGACGAGAAGGAGGTCGTCGTCGCGCAGCTCTCCCAGCTGTGCCCGTCGATCCGCGACAACTACGGCAAGCCCGTGGACCGCCAGCTGAAGGCGAAGCTCCAGCAGCGAGGCGACACGGAGCGGATGTCGACGGCGCTGGCGACGCTGAGCGGCGTGATCCTCGCCCAGCCGCTTTATCTGCGCGCCGCGAGGCACTGGGAAGAGCAGCTCGCGACCGGCGCGTCGCCGGCGTCGACGCTGGCGCGGCTCTACGACTGGACGGCGGCCTTCGAGCGCGCTCTCCCCCAGGGCCAAGGGCGCGCGACGGACGCCTCGGTCGACGCCGCCCTCGGGCAGGCCGGCAAGGAGGAGCCCGAGCCGCTCGCGCCCCGCAAGAAGCCCTCTTTCTATGCGCGGGTGCTGTTCGCCTATCTCCTCGGCAACCTCTGCTATCCGTCGCGGGTCCGCGAGCCCCACCGGGTCGAGAAGGCCTCGTGGACGGAGCTCCAGGCGCTGCGCAGCTTCGGGAACAAGGCCGCCTGGATGCTCGGGAGAGGCACCGTCGATATGATGTTCGTCCCCAGGCCGTTCAAGCTCCAGCGTGTGAGCACGGTCGATCGCTTCCTCGCCGGCGACGAGGGGGCCGCCGTGAAGGACTACCTGCGCCTCGTGCTCCAGCGCCGGCACATCTTCTCGGCGCCGAGGCACCTCCTGGCGGCCGTGCTCGACCTCTCGCTGGCCACCGTCGTGATCTCCCGCTTCGCCCGCTGCCGCGCCGCGGCGGATGGCAGGGTCAAGGTCTCCCTGGAGGACGTGCGGGAGGGCATCAGCGTCGCCGAGCTCGTCCTCCTGAGCCACGCGGCCCTCTCGGAGCAAGGCACGCTCATGAAGAACCTGCGCTGGCTCCTGCTCACGAAGCGCGAGAGCTTCCGGGCCCTCCTGGCGACCGAGGCATAGGCCCATCGCCCGCCTGGTTGGGTCCGCTACCGAGACAGGCTCTTAGCACCTCGCGTCAACGTCAGGCCGGGCTCGCTTCACCGCCGACCGCGACTATTCTCGCGCCCACCGGGCCAGCTGGCCCATGGAGGCACGCGCATGATCGTCATGAAGTTCGGCGGCAGCTCGGTCGAGAGCCGCGCGCAGATCGAGAAGGTTCTTCACATCGTCAGAGCTCGCCTGGCCCGCCGCCCCGTCGTGGTGAGCTCCGCTCACAAGGGCATGACCGACGCGCTGATCAACGCCGCCAAGGCCGCCGCCACGGGGCGGTTCGATCCCTCCGTCCCGGTGAACAAGCAGCGCGCGGTCGCCGAGTCGCTCGGCTGCGCGCCCGACCTCCTCGCGCCCTTCTACGAGGAGATCGCCGATCTCCTGCGCGGCATCAGCCTCGTCAAGGAGCTCAGCCCGAGGAGCCTCGACTACATCGCGAGCTTCGGAGAGCGCATGGCCGTGCGGTGCATCGCGGACTTCTTCGCGAGGAGCGGCGTGCCGGCCCGCGCCTACGACGTCTGGGACCTCGGCTTCATCACCGACGCGAACTTCGGCCGCGCGCGCCCGCTGCCCGGCTTCGACGCCCGGATCAAGGCCATGTTCGCCGAGCGCGTCCCCGAGGGGATCGTGCCGATCGTCACCGGCTTCGTCGGCCGCAACGAGGCCGGCGAGATCACGACCGTCGGCCGCAACGGGAGCGATCTCACGGCCACGCTGGTCGCGGCGGGGCTCGGCGCCGAGGAGGCGCAGATCTGGAGCGACACCGACGGCGTGATGACCGCCGACCCGAGCGTCGTGAAGACGGCCCGGAACATCCCCACGATGCGCTTCGAAGAGGCCGCGGAGCTCGCGTTCTTCGGCTCCCGCGTCCTGCACCCCTCCACGCTCCTGCCCGCCATGGAGAGGGGCATCCCGGTGCGGGTGCTCAACACGAACCGGCCGGACCACCCCGGCACGGTCATCGACTTCGACACCGACGCCGCGTCCCCGGCCGTGACCTGCATCGCCTACCGCGAGCGGCAGGTCGTGCTCAAGATCAGCTCGACCCGGATGTTCGGCGAGGTCGGCTTCCTCGCGCAGGTGCTCGCCGTGCTGGCCCGGCACGAGGTCGTGATCGACGTGATCACCACGTCCGAGGTCTCGATCTCGATGACCACCGACGACCTCGGGAAGCTCAGCCGCGCGCTCCCCGAGCTCGAGCAGTTCGGCGCCTGCGAGGTCCTGCCCAACCGGACGACCCTCGTGATCGTCGGCCAGGGCATGCCCAAGCAGAAGGGCGTCGCCGCGCAGGTGCTCGACGCGATGGCCCAGGCCGGCGTCAACGTCGAGATGCTCAGCTACGCCACGGGCAGCGTCAACCTGTCGATGGTCATCGAGGACGCGCACGTCGCCTCCGCGGTCGGCGTCCTGCACCACTCCCTCTTCGAGAAGGCGCGGTGACGCCCCCTGGCGCGCCGAACCGATTGAACCTCGAGAAACAGCAGCGATTCACAGGGAGGCGAGGAGACGGGGAGATTTTTCTTTCTCTTCCTCCTCGCCTCCTCGCCTCCCTGTTGTTTTCTCCCGGATCCTCGACGTGATCGGTGTTCCTGCCGGGTGACGCGACGTTGACAGGCGTGACGCGACGCGGGCGCCGCAGTAGGCGTAGGCCTCGGTCGGACCAGGCGTCCGGCCCCGGGGAGACCATGACGGCGGCACACCTCGACGGCAGCGCGACGATCCAGCGCGAGAGCACGACGGACATCCTGCGGCGGATCGAGGCCGCGCACGGCACGTACGCCACGCCCCCCGCGCTCGCGTTCGACGCGGACGGCACCCTCTGGGAAGGGGACGTGGGCGTCGACCTCTTCGAGGCGTTCCTCGCGGGGCGCTGCGCGCGGCCCGAGGCGGAGGCGGCGCTGCGCCGCGAGGCCGAGGCGTTCGGCGTCGCCGCGGAGGGCGGCGCGCACGAGATCGCGAGCGCGCTCTACGCGGCGTTCAACGCCGAGCGCTACCCGGAGGACAGGGCCTTCGCGATGATGGCCTGGGCCTTCGCGGGGTGGCGCGAGGACGAGCTCGCGGCGCTCGTCGACCGCGTGCTCGAGGAGAGGGGCCACGCCGGGCGGATCCGGCCCGCGCTGCTGCCGATCCTCGACTGGGCGCGCTCGCGCGGCGTCCCGGTCTATGTCGTCTCGGCGTCGCCGCGCGCCGTGATCGTGCGCGCCGTCGCGCGCCTCGGCGTCCCGGCCGAGCGCATCGCCGCGATGACCCCGGCCGTCCGCGAGGGCCGGCTCGCCCCCGAGCTCGGCGCGCCCGCGACCTACGGCGAGGGGAAGATCCGCGCCCTCCAGCGCATCTTCCCCGAGCTCGCGGTGCTCGCGGCCTTCGGCGACAGCGCCTACGACGCCGCCCTGCTCCGGACGGCCCGGGTGCCCGTCGCGGTCTCCCCGAGCCCCAAGCTGCTCGCGGTCGCCGGTACGATCCCCGGGCTCGTCCTGCTCGCCACCTGAGCCGCTGCCATGGCCACCCTCTCGCTCCGAGGCCTGACCCGAAGGTTCCCGAGCGCCGAGCGCCCCGCGCTCGCCGGCCTGGATCTCGACGTCGACGACGGCGAGCTGCTCGTCCTCGTCGGCCCCTCGGGCTGCGGCAAATCGACGGCGCTCCGGCTGATCGCGGGCCTCGACAGCCCCGACGGCGGCACGGTCTCGATCGGCGGGCGCGACGTGAGCCGCGTCGCGCCGGAGGACCGCGACGTGGCCATGGTCTTCCAGGGCTACGCGCTCTACCCGCACATGACCGCGCGCGACATCATGGGCTTCCCGCTCAGGATGCGCGGGGTCGCGCGGGAGGAGCGGGCGCGCCGCGTCGAGGAGGCGGCGGCGCTGCTCGCCATCGGCCACTTGTTAGAACGGCGCCCCGGCGAGCTCTCGGGAGGCGAGCGCCAGCGCGTCGCCATGGGGCGCGCGATCGTGCGCGCCCCCGCGGCGTTCCTCTTCGACGAGCCGCTCTCGAACCTCGACGCCGCGCTGCGCGCCGAGCTCCGGGTCGAGCTCGCGGCGCTCGTGCGCCGCCTCGGCACGACGTCGGTCTACGTGACCCACGATCAGGTCGAGGCCATGACCATGGGCGACCGCATCGCCGTGCTCCGCGCCGGCGAGCTCCAGCAGGTCGGCCCGCCGCGCGCCATCTACGAGGCGCCGGCGAACACCTTCGTGGCCGGGTTCCTGGGCACGCCGGCGATCAACCTCCTCCCGCTCGAGCGCTCCGGCGAGCGCTACGAGGGCGCGGCGCTCTCGCTGCCCGCTCCGCCGGGGGTGGCGCTCCCCGACCGGGCCATCGCCGGCGTGCGGCCCGAGCACCTGCGCGTCGCGCCGGGGCGCGGATCGCACGGCGACGCGGGGGCGCAGGGCGAGGTGGAGGTCGAGGCGCGCGTCGTCGTGGCCGAGCCGCTCGGCGCCGAGACGTTCCTGTACCTCGACGCGGGCGGGACGCGGCTGCGGGCGCGGGCGCACGGCTTCGCGACGCCCGCGCCGGGCGAGGCGGTGCGCGCGCGGCTCGATCCGCGCGACGTGCTCTGGTTCGACGCGGGCTCCGGCGCGCGGATCGCCCCGCCGCGGGCGGCGTCATGAACGGGGAAGGCCGCGCCGTGCGCTCGCGGCGCGACGCGCTCCGGGCGCTCGCCGCGTCGCTCGCCGCGGCCGCGGCGGGATCCATCGGCTGCGCGCGGCGCGCGCGCGTCGTCGACGCGCGCGCCGAGGCCTCGCTGTGGTTCGCGTACGGCGGCAAGAACCGCGAGGTGCTCCTGTCGCTCGTCGACCAGTTCCACCGCGAGCAGGGCCGCTACCGCATCGACGCCGTGTACCAGGGCGACTACTTCGAGGCGCTCGCCAAGCTGCGGACCGCGCTCGCGGCGGGCGCGGCGCCCGCCCTGACGCACGTGGTCGGCGAGGTGGTGCCCTACCTGGCCGAGGCGGACGTGCTCGAGCCGCTCGAACGGCTCCTCGCCGACGCGCCGGGCGGCGACCTCGACGTGGTCGAGGCCCTCGGCCAGTCGGGGACGTTCGTGGGCGGCGGCGAGCGCCCGCTCGTGTGCCTGCCGTTCAACCGATCGACGCCGATCGCCTACTACAACCGGGATGTGTTTCGCGAGCTCGGGCTGTCGCCGCCGACGACCTGGGAGGAGCTCCGCGCGACGGCCGCGCGGCTCGTCGTGCGCGACGGCGAGAGCACGCGGCGGTGGGGCTTCGAGTGCCCTGTCGACTGGTGGTTCTGGGCCGCGCTCGTCGGGCAAGCGGGCGGCGACGTCGTGGCCCCGGACGGCACGCCCACGCTCGGCGGGGAGGCGGGCGTGCGCGCCCTCCGGTTCTGGCAGACCCTCGTGCACGAGGACCGCACGATGAAGCCGCCGCCTGGGCGCGATTACAACGCGTGGCAGGTGACGAACACCGACTTCCTGGCAGGCCGGGTCGCGATGATCTGGACGTCGACCGCGTTCCTTCGATACCTGGAGGACAACGCGAGCCAGGCGGGCGCGGGGAGGTTCGAGGTCGGCGCCGCCCCGCTGCCGCGCGACGTGCGCGCCTCGGTGCCCACGGGCGGGACGATGTTCGTGATGCCGCGGGGCGCCGCGCCGGCGGCGCAGGAGGCGGCGTTCGCGTTCCTGCGCTGGATGATGCAGCCGGAGCAGGCGAACTCGTTCGCGACGCGGACGGGCTACATCCCCGTCTCGCGCCGCGGCCTCGAGGTGCTCAGGCAGGGCGGCTACTACGCCGCGCACCCGAACGACCGCGTCGCCGTGGACCAGCTCGCGCACGCCGCGCCCTGGCCCTGGTCTCCGGACCTGTTCCGCGTCCAGCGCGAGGCGGTGCAGCCCCGGCTCGAAGAGGCGGTGCTCGCCCCGCGCGACGCCGCCGAGACCCTCTCCGAGGCCGTCCGCGCGGCGCGCGAGCGATGAAGCCCAAACACCCCCTCTCGCCCTACCTGCTCCTCCTGCCCACGGCGGCCTTCCTGGCGGTGTTCTTCCTGGTCCCGCTCCTGCTCGCGGCCAAGAACAGCTTCTTTGCGTGGGACCTGCTCACGCCCCCGCGGTACGTCGGGCTCCGGAACTACGAGGTCCTCCTCGAGAGCGGCGAGCTCGCCGGCACGCTGCTCCGCACGCTCGGCTACAGCGCCGTCGTGGTGGCGCTCTCCGGCGCCCTGGGGCTCGCGCTGGCGGTGGCGCTCGATCGCCCTGGGCCGGTCTATGCCTTCGTGCGGGGCGCGGTGTTCAGCGCCTATGTCGTGTCGTGGGTCGCGGTGGCGCTCCTCTGGATGTGGATCCTCGACGCCGAGGGGCTCTTCACCGTCGCGCTCCGCTGGCTCGGCCTGCCGACGATGAGCTGGCTCGGCGATCCCCGCTCGGCGCTGCTCGCGCTGGCCGCGGTGAGCGTCTGGAAGATCACCGGCTATGCCATGGTCATCTTCCTGGCCGGCCTCCAGGACATCCCCCGCGCGCTCCACGAGGCGGCCGCGCTCGACGGCGCCGGCCCGTGGCGGCGGTTCCGCCACGTGACATGGCCGCTGCTCCGTCCGAGCGCCGCCTTCGTGGCGACGACGAGCCTCATCCTCTCCTTTCAAGCGTTCGACGTGATCCGCGTGATGACGCAGGGAGGGCCGGTCAAAGCGACGACCCTCTTCGTCTACGCGATCTACGAGCACGTCTTCGTGAACCTGCGGGTCGGCCGGGCCAGCGCCATGATCGTGATCTTCTTCGTCTTTTTGCTCCTGTTGACGGTCCTGCAGCTCTGGGCGCTCCGCGCGGGCGCGCCGCGCCAGGCGAGGCGGTCGTCGTGACGGCGGGGCAGGGCGGCGGCGCCGGCGCGGGGCTCTTCAACTCGCGCTCGCGCCGCCTCGTCTCGGACGCCGTGCTCGTCGTGGTGGCCATCGTGTGGCTCGGGCCGTATGCGTGGATGACGATCACCTCGCTGAAGACGCTGCCCGAGATCACCCGCGCTCCGGCTTACCCCTTGCCGCAGGCCCTCCAGCTCGGCGCGTACCGCGAGGTGCTCCAGGCGGTGCCGGTGATGCGGTATTTCGTCAACACCGTGCTCATGGCGACGGCCATCGCGCTCTTGCAGATCGCCCTCGCGCTCCCGGCCGGTTATGCGCTCGCGAAGCTCAGGTTCGTGGGGCGGAGCGCCGCGTTCGTCCTGGTGCTCTCGTGCCTCCTCATCCCGGCGCAGGTGACGTTCGTGCCGGTCTTCACGATGCTCGGCTCGGTCGGCCTCGTGAACACGTTCGGGGCGCTGATCCTGCCCTTCGGGGTGAGCGCGCTCGGCACGTTCCTCGTGCGCCAGGCGCTGCTCTCGGTCCCTGACGAGATCATCGAGGCGGCGAGGATGGATGGGGCTGGCGAGCTCAGGATCGTCTACCTGATCCTCGGCCCGATGCTGCGGCCGACGCTCTCGGCGCTGTTCCTGTTCAGCTTCGTCTTTCACTACAACGATTACTTCTGGCCGCTCGTCATGACGACCGACGACCAGGTGCGCACGCTGCCGCTCGCGATCGCCCTCCTCCGGGAGCAGGGGACAGGGGTCCGCTGGCACCTCGTGATGGCCGGCAACGTGATCCTGAGCCTGCCTGTGCTCCTCGTGTTCGCGGCGGCCCAGCGGCAGATCCTGCGCGCGGTGACGGCGCGGATCTGAGCGGCGCGGGCGCCCGGGCAGGCCCGGCGCCGGAGGCCGGCGATCGAGCGGCCTACCAGCCGGCGTGTGCATCGACGTGGCAGTGAGCGTCGGGCGCGATCGAGCCCTGCCATCGTCGCTGTCGCTGCCCCCTGCGCTTCGCTCCGGCGGGGGTCGACTGGAGGGTACAGCGCGCCGCAGCGTCGGCGGCAGAAGAGAGCGCTGCGCGGTTTGTTCTCGTCCGGACGCCCTCTTTTCTGGCCCGGTCGTCGCACCGGCTCCCGCCGGCCGCGGCAGCGCCGGCCAGGGCAGCGCCGGCCAGGCGCTGCGGAAGGAGAGCCACGATGACCACCACCGAGCCAATGATGCAGAAGCAGATGGTCCAGAAGGAAGAGGGCAAGATCACGACGAAGATCGAGGAGAGGACCGGCAGGATTCCGTCCGGCGCCTATCTCGGGTTGGCGATCGGCTCGATGGCGGTCTCGGCCGGCTTCATGCTGGCGGGCAAGAAGCAGATCGCGAACTTCATCGGCCAGTGGGCGCCATCTCTGCTCGTGATCGGCCTGTACAACAAGCTGGTCAAGATCGAGCACGAGCTGGGATACGGCGCCTATCGCTGACAGCCTTCCTCCCGGGCTCGGGCCTCGCGAGCTCGGGCCTCCATCCATCCAGCCGGCTGCTCGGCGCCCTCCGTGGCGCCGTCGCGACCCCAGGGTCGAGCGCCCGCCCCGGCGTGCGCGGCGCGTGACGCCCTTCGCGCCTCGCACGAGAACACGCGTTCCCGCTCCCACCTCCGGACGGCGCGCCGCCCGCGGGGATCGCCGCCGTCCAAATCTCGACATCTGCCTGGAATCCTCCTTGCTAAGCTCGCGCGCGCGGCGAACGGAGGAACCCATGCGTCTGCGCCTTTCTCGTTCTCTTGTCGTGGCAGGGCTCTTGTCCACGGGCGTTTTCTCGTCAGCTCTCACGGCGTGCGGCCCAGGGGATCCATCCCCGGTGGCCGGGGCCCCTGTCGGCGACCCTGATCAGGAGATCACGGTGACGGAGGTGCCACCGCCGGCCATCAGCGGCGGAACGCTGATCGTCGCCGGCGACGGTCGCACGGCGGTGGCGGCGGACGCCGACCGCGATCGCGTCTGGATCGTCGATCTCGAGGGCGGCGAGCCGACGGCGGTCCTGCTGGAGCGCGGCGACGAGCCCGGGCGCCTCGTCGAGGACGCGAGCGGCCGGGTTCACGTGGCGCTCCGGCGCGCCGGCGCGGTGGTGACCCTCGATGTCGAGGCGCGGTCGGTCATCGCACGCAGAGACGTCTGCCGCGCGCCGCGCGGGGTCGCCTACGACGCCTCGCGCGACGCCCTCCACGTCGCCTGCGCCGGCGGCGAGCTCGTGACGCTCCCGGCCTCCGGCGGCCCCGCCGTCCGGAAGCTCCGCCTCGCCCCCGACCTGCGCGACGTCGTGGTCGAGGGCGACCGGCTCCTGGTCAGCCGCTTCAGGTCCGCGGAGACGCTGGTCGTGGGCCCCGACGGCGCGGTGCTCTCGCGCCGCACGCTCCCCGTCTTCTACTCGAACGGGTTCGCCAACTCGGAGTATGCGCCGTCCGTGGCCTGGCGCATGGCGCCGCTCGCCGGCGGAGGTGCGCTGATGGTGCACCAGCGCGCGATGTCGTCGAAGGTCACCCTCAGCCCGGGCGGCTATTACCAGTCTGCCGACTGCGACGGGAACATCGTGCACGCCGCGGTCAGCAGGATCGACCCGGCGGACGTTCCTGACACATCGATCCCCTCGCTGCCCGCGGCCGCGATCCCGAATGTCTCGCTGCCTGTCGACATCGCGGTCGCGCCCGACGGCGCGCGGATGGCCATCGTGGCGGCCGGCAGACGCACCGTCGTGAGCGCGACCGTCGACAATCTGGAGCGCGACGCCGAGACGGCCAGCTGCAGCCCGGAGGTCACCGCGAACGCGCTGAGCGGGCAGCCGGTCGCCGTGGCCTTCGACGGCCAGGGCGGGATCGTCGTGCAGCTGCGGGAGCCGGCAGCCCTGGAGTTGGTCGGCCGGCGCATCATCGCGCTTCCGGGAGCGAGCGTGAAAGACACCGGCCACGAGATGTTCCACCGCCCGCCGAACGGCGTGAGCGCCGTGGCGTGCGCGTCGTGCCACCCCGAAGGGCACGAGGACGGGCGGACGTGGGACTTCGATCCGGTGGGCCTGCGGCGGACGCAGGCGCTGGGCGGCGGCATCCTGAAGACGGCGCCCCTCCACTGGAGCGGGGATCTGCAGGATCTCGAGGGCCTGATGGGGGAGGTGTTCGTCTCCCGCATGGGCGGCCAGCAGCCCGGCGCCCGGCGGCTCGACCTGATGGCCCGTTACATCGACAGCCTGCCCGCCTTCCCGGCGTCGCCGCCCGAGGACGACGCCGCCGTGGCGCGGGGCGAGGTGCTCTTCCATGACAAGCAGGTGGGCTGCGCGGAGTGCCACGGCGGCCCGATGCTCACCAACAACCGGAACGAGGACGTGGGCAAGGGCGAGCGGTTGCAGGTGCCCTCGCTCCTCGGCATCTCCGGGCGCGCCCCGTTCATGCACGACGGCTGCGCGGCGACGCTCCACGATCGCTTCGATCCGCTGTGCGGAGGCGACGATCACGGCGATATCTCCGGCCTGGCCCCCGCGCAGCTGGACGATCTGGTCGCCTACCTCGAGTCCCTCTGAGCCTCCGGCGCGCCGCGCTCCTCGCGCGGTACGACCGAGGCGTTCCTCGACATCCGGGGCCGATTGCCACGCTACGAGCCCTCGTCACCCGGCCGCCCGCGGAGCGGGGAAACCGCGTGTGACGGGGCGCCCGGCCCGGACGCGCCGCCAGCGGCTGGCGCCGCGCTCTCCGACGGCACAGCCGTTGCTCGTCCATCGAAACAGGCGCAGTCGATGCAACCGACGCAACCGACGCAACGGACATCGCGGCTCGATGGACCCGGGCCACACGCACGGTCTGTCTTCCCCGCATGTTTCCGCACGTTCCCACGTTCGAACGATCTCGCGATTCTCACGCTCTCACGACGGGGCGAGCCGGCGTTTCCGACGAAGCTGCCGACCCGCGAGGTGGAGCGGGCGCAAGGAGGGCACCATGCCTAGAGGCGACAAATCCAGCTACACGACCAAGCAGAAGCGGCAGGCCGAGCACATCGAAGAGGGGTACGAGAAGCGCGGGGTCTCCGAGGAAGAGGCCGAGCGGCGGGCCTGGGCGACCGTCAACAAGATGACCGGCGGGGGGAAGAAGTCGGGATCGGGGGTGGGCAAGCCAGTGAACAAGGAGCCGGCGAAGAAGGGGGGCCGCAAGGGAGGCGCCGCGTCCAAGGCGCGGCCGGCCGCCGCGAGGAGCGCGGCGGCGAAGAAGGCGGCCGCGACCCGCAAGCGGAACGCCGCGGCGAGCGCCGGTCGGACCACGGCCGCGAAGAAGGCGCCGGCGAGGGCGAAGAAGAGCGCCGCGTCCAGCGCTCGCTCGCGCAGCTCCTCGGCCACGTCGACGAGCGGCCGCTCCCGCGCCGCGCAGGGCACGGCCCGCCGCGGCGGTGCGGGGGCCTCACGCAAGACGACCTCGGGGGCGAAGACCGGAGCGCGGCGCGGGGCCTCGCGCAAGACGACCTCGGGGGCGAGGACCGGAGCGCGGCGCGCCGCGAGCGGGTCCTGACGCCCCGGCAAGAAGAGGAGAGGGGGCGACCATGCAGGAACTTCAGAGCAACGGAGCGACGAATGGCGAGGGCGGCCTGCTGGGCGACGAGTCCGGGCCGCAGGTAGAGAGCCGGAGAGGGCGCGCGTTCCTCACGACCCTTGTCCGGGAGCTGTTTCAGACGGAGCGCTCGGCGATGATCCACCCGCGGATCGAGGCGGAGCGCCTCGGCGATGTGCCGCCGGCGCACGCCATGCGGGCGGTCTCGACCCACGCGGAGGCCGCGCTTTCGGAGGTCCGCCCGCTCCTCCGCGAGCGCGGGCTGCCCATCAGCGCGGGCGGCAGCATGGTGGGAGAGGCCTTCTCGGCCTTGCGCGATCACCTCGCCGATCACCTGCTCAGCACCGAGAGGTCCTACCGCGGCACGCTCCTCGGGATGCGGCACGGCGTCGACCTCGTCGAGCTGCTCCAGTACGTCGCGACCGTGGAGGGCGACACACCCCTCGCCGCGTGGTGCGCGCGCTGGCTGTCGATGCGCAGGCCTCTGGTCGAGGCGGTCGCCGACGAGCTCGCGTGGTTCGCGGCGCGCCCGATGCGCGCGACGCGGGCGGCGAAGGACGACGTCGCCGCCCACCTCCTCCGGGGCCTCGTGAACGGCATGGAGCTCGCGGCGCAGCGGCTCCGCCGCCTCGTCACGTTCGCGGGTTGACTCCCGCCGGCCGCGCGCGGAGACACCCCGGCGCTGGGCCGCGCGCGGCGTCGCGCGCTGCGTCGAAGCCGAGGAGGATGCGCAGTGGAGCAGGGGATTCCGACGTGGGGCACGCCTATCGAGCTCCTGGAGAGCCACGGGCCCGGCGTCTCGAGCGCGCTGTTCATCGCGGTCGTCGGGTGGACGGCCGCGGCCTGGGCCGCGCGGAGCGTGCGGTCGCTCGGCAAGAAATGGACGCAGGTCGACGCGACCCTCATCCCCCTGCTGGCCAGCGTAAGCCGACTCACCATCTTGACGGTCACCGCCATGGCCGTGCTCGAGCGCTTCGGCGTGGACACGAAGAGCCTGTTTGCCGTGCTCGGCGCCGCGGGTCTGACCGTCGGCCTCGCCCTCAAGGACACGCTGTCGGACGTGGCCGCCGGGCTGGTCTTGCTCGTGCTCCGTCCGTTCGATGTCGGCGACGCGATCGAGGTCGACGGGACCTCCGGCGTCGTCGACGCCATCGACGTGTTCCAGACCAAGCTGACGAGCTTCGATGGCGTCCCGATCACGCTGCCGAACTCCAAGGTCCGGTCCGCCAAGATCCAGAACTTCACCCGGGCGCAGCGCCGGCGCATGGACCTCACGATCGGCGTGAGCGCCACCGCCGACATCGCTCACGCCATCGCCACGCTGCGGGACGTCCTCTCGAACGAGCCGCGCGTGCTGCCGGAGCCGGCGCCGTCGGTCGACGTTGTCGAGCTCGCGGACGAGAAGGTCAACCTGCTCGTCCGCGCCTGGACCCTCCCCGCCGACTTCTTCCCGGCGCGGCTCGAGCTCACGCGCCACTTCAAGGAGCGGCTCGACGCCGAGGGGATCGTCGTCCCGATCCCCCAGCGCGAGCTGCATATCCCCCTTCGCGAGCCGGAGCGGCGCTCTACCCCGTTCCTCTGAGGCGGCGCGCGCGTTCGAGAGGGCCCGGAGGCGACCCCGCCGCGCCGCCTCTCGCCCCTGCGCCAGGTCAGGGCGTGCCCATCAGGAGATAATACCAGGTGCCCACCTCGATGGCGTTCGGGTGCGTCCCGCTCACCCGGGTCAGCGTGCGCGTGAAGATCTTCTTGTTGAACGCAAGGCCGTTGCTCGGCGCCTGCGTATTCACGTACCAGGCGGCCGCCATCAGGGCCGATGTCTGGTTGTCCTTCTCGAACAGGACTCCCATCTTCACCTGGCTGTCGTCGGGGCTCGGCAACCGGTAAAGGTACCCGGTGCGGGTCCCCGGGACGGAGCGCGTCCCCTGCGTCCAGTCGCCCTGGGTCGGGTTCCGGGGGGCCGTGAACTGGTTGCTCGGGCTCACGACGTCCAGGAACGCGTCGAGCGCCGGCGCCGTGAAGCTCGGGATCACCTCGGACGTGAAGGTCAATGTGTTCGAGAAGGTGAGCGTGTTCGCCCACCGCCAGTACTCCGTCTGCGCCTGGAAGGTGAGCTGGCCATTGGAAACACCGTTGCTCCCGAGGGCCACGATCCGGACGAGATCCGCGTTCGAAAAGATCCTGAGCCTCACGTCCGGCGGGATCTGGTCGGTCACACCGGAGCCCGGTTTGGCCTTCGCCGGGCTGCGCGTCGAGATGGAAGCGCCGGCGGCGGGCGCACCGAACGTTGAGTCTGCATCGTTGCTCATGGTTGCGCTCTCTCCTGGGATGACGATCACGACAGCATCGATCGCAGCGCGCAGGCCCTGCCCAGCCCGCGCTCCGGCGGCGGCGCGGTCGCGCGTGTGTGTTCACGACGCGCGACCCGCGCGGCCTCACCCGGCGTCGACGAAAGGAAACCTGGATCCTCCCGGCCGCGGCGTCGATGACAGGCGGTCACGCGCGAGGGCCGGCGCGCTCCGGCCGCGGCCCGATGTTCAGTACCGGACCACCTCGACCGCCTCGGTGCCGAGCCGGATCTGCCGCGACGTCGTCCGGCGCTCGACGAGCGAGCCGGCGTCGAGCACGCCCGCGCGCGCGAGCTGCTGGCGGGCGCGGAAGACGTTGACGTTGAGGTGATGGAGGTCGAGCCGCAGCTTGCCGAGCAGGTCATCGACGTAGCGCCACCCGCGCTCGGCCGGGGGCAGCCCGGTCTCCCGGTCGCGCAGCCGGGAGCGCGCCAGCATGAGGAGCAGCTCGTGGTGGGCGCGCGCGGCGAGCTGGATGACCTTTTCCCCCTGCACCAGGGCGACGGTGATGTGCTCCTCGTCGTGGCTCACCTCGAAGCGCAGGACGGTGAGGCCGAGGAGCTTGGGGCTCGCCGCGCTCGACGCGGTCGTCGGCACGACGGCGTCGAGCGCCTGCGGCGGGACGCGCAGGACCCAGGCGCCGCCGGCCTCGATGCGCTCCTGATCCACGGCCGGGCGCGTGCTCCCGTCGATCTCGATCTGCCAGACGCCGTGCTGATCCTCGAAGAGCGTCACCCGGGGGTCGGCGGCGTCCGGCAGCGCGAGCAGGCCCTCCTCCGCCGGGCGCACCTCGCCGGTGAGCTCGGCCCGCGCGCTCGTGACGGGCGCGCCGGCCTCCTCCACGGTCCAGCGCTCGGCGTCGCCGCCGAACACGAGCTCCGTCCCCGCGTCGAGCGCGACCCGCTCGGCGGACGTGAGCCGCCGGCCGCTGACGTGCGTGCCGTTCGTGCTGCCGAGGTCGCGGATCCACCAGCGAGCCCCGTCCCAGAACAGGACGGCGTGCTCGCCGGAGGCGCAGCGGTCCCGGAGGCGCACGGCGCAGTCGCGCGCTCGGCCGACCCGCGCGCGCGCCGGGAGCGTCACGCGAACGCCGTGGGCTTCATGCTTCAAGACCGCCATGGATGCAGCGTAAGATGCTGCCGCCGACCACATCAACGGCGTCGAAGGCAAGGCCCCCATGAGCGATCCCGCGGCACTCCTCAGGAAGCTGGCGGGTGAGCTGCACCTGTCACCCTCGGCATGCGCGGAGATCCAGCGGGCGCTCGCCGAGCACGCCGCGCGCAGCCTCACGGAAGAGCTGCCGGCGACCGTGGTCCGGGACGCGCCGGCGGCGCCGAGAAGCGCGCCGGGGCCCAGCGGGGAGGCGCCGGCGGCGGCCGGGGGCGCGCCCGGGCTGACCGGGGACGCATCGGCGGCGGCCGAGCGCCGCCCGAGCGCCGCGCCTCCGGCGGTCCACGCGCCGGTCGCGGCGTGGCCCTGGGACCGTTACGAGGATCTCGGGCTCATCGGCCGCGGGGGCATGGGCGAGGTGCGGCGCGTGCGCGATCGCGTGATGGGCCGCGTGCTCGCCATGAAGCTGCTGCGCATCGAGGGGCAAGACGACGCGGACGGCCGGGCGCGCTTCCTCGACGAGGCGCGCCTCACGGCGTGCCTTCAGCACCCAGGGATCGTCCCCGTCCACGACTGCGGGATGCTCCCGAACGGCCAGCTCTGGTTCACGATGAAGGAGGTCCGCGGCCGCACGCTGAGCGCGCTGATCCGCGCGCTCCACGCCTCGGGCGAGGCGGGCCCCTCGCCCGAGGCGCTGCGCCGCGTGCTCGACGTCTTCGTCCGCGTCTGCGAGGCCGTCGCGTACGCGCACGGCCAGGGCGTCCTCCACCGCGATCTCAAGCCGGACAACGTCATGATCGGCGAGTTCGGCGAGGTCCTCGTGATGGACTGGGGCATCGCCCGCGCGACCGCGCGCGGCGCGCTGGCGGACGCGCTCCCGGACAGCGGCCACCACACGCACGTGGGCCTGGTCCTGGGGACGCCGGTCTACATGCCCCCGGAGCAGGCGCGCGGCGAGGCCGAGCAGCTCGGGCCCCCCAGCGACGTGTACGCCCTCGGGGCCGTCCTGTACGAGCTCCTCTGCGGCGAGCCCCCGTTCCGGGGGACGGCGCTGGCCGTCCTGGCGCAGGTGGTCCAGCGGTCGCCCGAGCGGCTCGCCGTCCGGTGCCCTGACCAGATCCCTCGGGATCTCATCGCGATCTGCGAGCGGGCGATGGCGCGCGAGCCGCCTTCGCGTTACGCGAGCGCCGAGGTGCTCGCCGCGGAGATCCGCGGCTTCCTCGACGGCGCCCGCCGCCGCGAGCGGGCGCGCGCCCTGGTCGAGGAGTCGCGCGCGCTGGCGCCGCAGATCGAGGGCCTGCGTGCGCGCGCCCGGGCCCTCCGGGCCGAGGCGAAGGCGGTGCTCGGGCGCCTCGACTCGTTCGCGCCCGCCGCCGAGAAGGCGCAGGGGTGGGCGCTCGAGGACGAGGCGCGCGCGCTCGACCGCGCCGCCGCCCTGGACGAGGCGACCTGGCACCAGAAGCTCCGCGCCGCGCTCAACGAGGCCCCGGACTTCGACGAAGCGCACGCGGCGCTCGCCGACGCCCACCTGGCCGATCTGCGGGCCGCCGAGGAGGCCCGCGACGCCGAGGCCGCGGCGCGCGCCGAGGCGTTCCTCAGGGCGCACGCGCGCGAGCGGCACGCGGTCTTGCTCCGCGGCACCGGGGCCCTCTCGCTGCGGACCGACCCCGAGGGGGCGCAGGTCTGGCTGCTCCGCTATGTCGAGCAGGGGCGCCGGCTTCGCGCCGAGCCCCAGGGCCTCCTCGGTCACACGCCGCTCTGCGAGGTCCCGCTCGCGCGCGGCAGCTACCTGCTCTCGATCCGCGCGCCCGGGTACCGCGATGCGTCGTACCCCGTGAAGATCGGCCGCGGCGAGCACTGGGACGGCGTGCGTCCGGGCGGCGCGGAGCCGTTCGTCGTGCCCCTCCTGCCCTCGGAGGCGCTCGGCGAAGAGGACGTCTACGTGCCGGCGGGCTTCTTCTCGGCCGGCGGAGACCCGCAGGCCGGCGACGGCTTGCCGGCGTGCCGGATCTGGGTCGACGGCTTCGTGGTGCGGCGGCACCCGGTGACGCAGGCCGAGTACCTCGCCTTCCTGAACGATCTGCTCGCGCGCGGGCGCGAGGCGGAGGCCGCGGCGGCGTGCCCGCGCGCGGCCCGCGCGATCGCCGGCAACGTGGACATCCCGCTGTTCGCGCGCGACGGGGACGGGCGCTTCGTGCTCGGCCCGCAGGCGCGCGCGGAGCAGGCGCGGCACCCGGTCGCCTCGGTGGACTGGCGCAGCGCCGTCGCCTACGCGTCCTGGCTGGAGGCGCGCACCGGCGCGCCGTGGCGCCTCGTCGGCGAGCTCGAGCGCGAGAAGGCCGCGCGCGGCGTCGACGGGCGCTTCTTCCCCTGGGGGGACGAGCCCGAGCCGACGTGGGCTTGCATGGTGGGCGGCCGCCCCGGCCCCGCGAGCCCGGCGCCGGTGGACGACCATCCGACGGACGAGGGCCCCCACGGCGCCCGGGGCCTCGCGGGCAACATCCGCGACTGGTGCGCCGAGCTGTGGATGCCCGACGGCCCCACGGTGGTCGACCGCATCGCGCGCCTCCAGCCAGCGGACGCGGCGGCTCCGGGGCTCCGCTCGATCCGCGGGGGCGCGTGGAGCTCCGGGCCCCCCGCGGTGTGCCGCGCGGCAGGTCGCTTCGCCGCGCGCCCGGAAGATCGCTTCAGCGCCGTGGGCTTCCGTCTCGCCCGGCCAGTCGTCGCTGGCGGGTAGCCGGCGGTCGCCGGCGCGCAGGGGGATGCGGTCGGACGCGGCGACCGGCCGTGTTTGGCTGCTGAGCCCGCATCGCAGCGCTGGCGCCGGGGAACGGCCTGGTATCAGACGGCGACAGACGGCGACAGACGGCGGATGTCGCGTTTGCACTCGAGCGCTAAGGTCGTGGGGACAGCCTGTGTCCACGAGGTCCATGCAGAACACGGATTCGCGTCAAGAAACGGCGGAGCTCTCCGAAGCGGCCTCGCCCGCGGCGGCAGAGTCCGCTGCGGCGCCCCTGCAGCGCGGCGAGGCGGGGGCTGCGCGGCTCGATCAGGAGCGCCTCGCGCTGCACGACTCCCCCGCGGACCGCGCGCTGGTCGACGCCTTCTTCCAGGCCACGACCGCGGGGCTGGCGGTGATCGACCGCGATCTCCGCGTGGTGCGGCTCAACCAGGCGCTGGCGGACATCAACGGGATCCCCCTCGAGGCGCACCTCGGCAGGACGATCCCCGAGCTGCTCCCGGAGATGAGCGACGTGATCGTCGCCAATCTCCGGCGCGTCCTTGAGACGGGCGAGGCGTTCACCGCCGAGGTGACGGGGACGACGCGGGCGTCGGAGCGACCGCGCTCCTGGCTGGTCAATTACGCTCCTGTACGGGCGAATGGCGGGCCCGTCATGGGTGTGGGGACGATCGTCCTCGACATCACCGAGCGCAAGCAGACGGAGGACAGGCTCCAGGAAGAAGGGGA
Source organism: Sorangium sp. So ce302 (assembly GCF_051530145.1). Classification (GTDB taxonomy): domain Bacteria; phylum Myxococcota_A; class Polyangia; order Polyangiales; family Polyangiaceae; genus Sorangium; species Sorangium cellulosum_B. The sequence goes on from NZ_CP150326.1 coordinate 13,390,460, forward strand.
GACGCTCGAGCTGCTCAATCGCGCCGGCAAGCAGCTCGCCGCCGAGCTGGATCTCGAGAAGCTCGTGCAGGCGGTGACCGACGCGGCCACCCGCCTGAGCGGCGCCCAGTTCGGCGCGTTCTTTTACAATGTCACGAACGCCGAGGGGAAGAGCTACATGCTCTACACCATCTCTGGCGTGCCCCGAGAGCACTTCTCCGGGTTCCCGATGCCGCGCAACACGGCCGTGTTCGCGCCGACCTTCAACGGAGAGGGCGTGGTGCGGCTCGACGATGTCACGAAGGACCCGCGCTACGGGAACAACGCCCCTTACCACGGGATGCCGAAGGGCCACTTGCCTGTCGTCAGCTACCTTGCCGTGCCGGTGGTCTCCCGTTCGGGGCATGTCATCGGCGGGCTGTTCTTCGGGCACTCCGAGCGGGGTGTCTTCACCGAGCGGGCGGAGAAGCTGGTGGTCGGCCTCGCGGCTCAGGCCGCCATCGCGATGGATAACGCGCATCTGTTCCGGAAGGCGCAGCAGCTCATCCAGGCGCTCGAGCGGAGCAACAACGAGCTCGACCGCTTCGCCTACGTGGCGAGCCACGACCTGAAGGCGCCGCTCCGCGCCATCGCGAACCTCTCGCAGTGGATCGAGGACGATCTCGTGGACAAGGCGACGCCGGAGACGCGCCAGTACATGGAGCTCCTCCGCTCGCGCGTGGTCCGGCTGGAGGCGCTCATCGACGGGATCCTGCGCTACTCGCGCGCTGGACGCCTCCGCGACAAGCCCGAGATCGTGGACGTCCAGAAGCTCCTCGAGGACGTCGTCGCCCTGCTCACCGTCCCTGCGGGCGCGTCGATCGAGGTCGCGACGGGCATGCCGACGCTCCTCGCCGAGCGGATCCCGCTGGAGCAGGTGTTCCTGAATCTGATCGGCAATGCGCTGAAGTATGCCGAACGCCCCGACGTGCGCGTCGATGTGCGGGGGCGGGCGCTGGGCGATCTCTGGGAGTTCTCGGTGAAGGACAACGGACCCGGGATCGACCCGCGATACCACGGGAAGGTATGGGAGATCTTCCAGACCCTGCACGCGCGCGACAACATCGAGGGGACGGGCATCGGGCTCGCGATCGTCCAGAAGATCGTGCTCAGCAAGGGGGGGCGTGTGTGGGTCGAGTCCGAGCAGGGCGCCGGCGCCACGTTCTTCTTCACCTGGCCTCGGATGGAGACGGACGGCGGGCTCGGCATGCGCTGAGGAGCGCCGGCTGTGGCGCGGCGCGCGCGGCGCGAGGCGAGCGTGGCAATCCGCCACGCTCCGCGCCGCCTGACGGAGCCGGAGCGTCGCGGCCGCTCGCCGCGGGGCGGTGGCGCGCGATCTGCTTTCTCGCTGTCGGGTGGGCATGGGCCCTTGCCCCATGCCGGGAGCGCGACGGTGAAACATCGATCCATGGCGATCCTCCTGAACTGCTCCTCCCGGTCGAACCGCGCGGCGGCGCAGCGCGCGCGGCTCGGGGAGCTCCTGAAAGAGAGCGGCCTCACGGCGGAGGTGCTGTGCGCCGAGAAGGGGCAGCAGCTCGGGGAGCTCGCCCGCCGTGTGGCGCGGGGGCCTTGCGACCTCGTCGTGGCCGGCGGCGGCGACGGGACGGTGAACACCGTCGCTGCCGCGATCGCCGGCACGGACAAGACGATGGGTGTCCTTCCGCTCGGCACGGTGAACCATTTCGCCAAGCACCTCGGCGTTCCGCTGTCCCTCGAGGGCGCCGTGCGCACGCTCGTCGAGGGGCGGCGCGTCCGGGTCGATGTCGGCGAGGTCAACGGCCGGGTCTTCGTGAACAACTCGACGCTGGGCATCTACCCGGGCATCGTGCGCGCCCGCGAGGCGCTCCGGAAGCGGCGTGGGCTCAACAAGTGGATGGCCCTGGCGCTGTCGACCATCTCCGGGATCCGGCGGCACGAGAGCGTCCGTCTCCGGCTCGTCCTGGATGGGCAGGAGGTCGAGCTGGAGACGCCGTTCGTGTTCGTCGCGAACAACGATTTCAAGCTTGGCGACGTGGACATCGGCCGCCAGCGCCCGCCGTGCTCGGGTGAGCTCGGTGTGTGCGTGGCGCACGCGGAGAGCCGCCTCTCCACGATCAAGCTCATCGCCAGCGCGGCCGTCGGGCGCATTCATCAATCGAACGATTTCAGTATCCTACGAACGACGGAGCTCCGGGTGGAGGCGCCCCACCGGCGCCTCCATGTGGCCGCGGACGGCGAGGTCCTCAGGATGACGCCGCCGCTCTGCTATCGCGTGCGGCCTGCAGCGCTGCGCGTCATCGTGCCGCTGTCGTCCGAGCTCCGCGCGGGCTCGCGGCGGCAGGAGGACCCGCCTCGCCCGGTCGCGGCGCTGGGGGGATGAGGCGCCGTGCGCACGCTCGTGCACCTGTCGGATCTGCACTTCGGCCGCGTCGACAAGGCCATCCTCCGCCCGCTGATCGACAGGATAGGGGGGCTCGAGCCGCACGTGGTCGTGATCTCCGGCGATCTGACCCAGCGGGCGCGCGACGCCGAGTTCGCCGAGGCGCGCGCCTTCCTCGACGCGCTGCCCTCGCCGCAGATCGTGGTGCCTGGCAACCACGATGTCCCGCTCTACAACCTGTTCGACCGGTTCTTCCGCCCGCTCGACAGGTACCGGAGCCACATCACGGACGACCTCTCGCCGTTCCACCTCGACGCGGAGATCGCCATCCTGGGCATCAACACCGCGCGCTCGCTGACCATCAAGGAGGGGCGCATCAACGCGCGGCAGGTCGAGGGGATCAAGGCGAGGATGTGCGAGCTCGGGCCCGAGATCACGAAGATCGTGGTCACGCACCACCCGTTCGATCTGCCGGAGAACTCGCCGCATGCGATCGTCGGGCGCGCGAGGCAGGCGATGGCGGCGCTCGCGGGCTGCGGCGTCGACGTCATCTTGTCGGGGCACCTGCACCTCAGCCACACGGGGCACTCCGCGGAGCGCTTCGAGGTCGGCGGCCACTCCTCGCTGATCGTCCAGGCCGGGACCGCGACCTCCACGCGTGGCCGGGGCGAGCAGAACGCCTTCAATGTGATCCGCGTCGATGGGAAGAAGATCCATATCGAGCGGTATTTCTGGCAGCCGGGAGGCGGCCTCTTCGGGGTCGCGAGCACCGAGCATTTCGAGGAGACGTCGCGCGGCTGGGTGCGGGCGGCGTAGGCAAAAGAGAGTCTTCTCCTTGCGCCTTTGCGACCTTGCGCCTTTGCGCGCGGCGGCCACGCCGCTCGCTTGAATCTCGCGCGCTGCGCGCCGCGGTGGGCGTAGCATGGGGTCACGTTGGCCCCGCCCCGCACAAAGAGCTCGTCCCGTGAACGCTCTGGCGTGCCGCCCGTAGCGCTGCCGCGCCCAGGGAATGCCAGGATCGCGCTGATCGCCCTCGTCGTCGCGGGAGCAGTCGGCCTGACGTCCTGGTGGACCGCGCGGCCTGCGGGCGGCCCCGAGGGCTCGCCGCCCAGCCCGACCGCGCACAGCGGCGCCGTCGAATCCGGGGCGCGCCCGGGCGCGGCCGTCGAGGGCATCGCCGCGCGCTACCGCATCACGCCGGCGAGCCCTGCATGGAAGAGGATTCACATCGATCGGGGGCCGTCCGCGCAGGACGGGAGCGTGGAACTCGCGTTCCTTCACGAGCCTACGTCCGCCTCGCTCTCGGTGAAGGTGCTTCCCGTCGCCAACGAGGCGCTCACCGCGGATGACGTCGCGAACACCTTCGTGCAGAGGATGCGGGATGGGATGCCCGGTCTGGACGAGACTCGCCGCGAGCCGTTCCCTGGCCGCGCCGCGGGCGGGGTGGTCGTCCACGCGCGCGATCAGAAGGACGCGCGCCGCGTCGAGCTGATGACGGGCGTCTTCGTCCAGGACCAGATCGGCTATCACCTGGCCGGCATCGTCCCCGCGGAGGCGATGGCCAAGGTGCGCCCGGACATCGAGGCCATGCTTCGCTCCTTCGAGCCGCCGCCGCCCGAGCCTCCCCAGCGCGCGCTCCCCGAGCGCCCCCTCGCGCTCCCGGCTCCGCCCGAGCCGCCCGCGCAGCGCGATGGCCACGATCTCCGCAAGAACGAGCCCGCGCGGCTCTTCATGGAAGCGCGGAGGGCTGCCGCGCACGGCGATTACCAGGCCGCGGCGCAGATCCAGCACTGGGCCGTGGCTGGCGGGGTGGACGGGAGATACGACCTGGCGTGTTATTACGCCCGCACCGGGCAGATCGACGCCTCCTTCCACTGGCTGGAGCGCGCTGCGGTCGAGGAGGGCGTCGACCCGGACTGGGCGGCCCGGGACTCCGACCTGGAGGCGCTGCGCAGCGATGCGCGATGGGCGACGGTCTATCCCTACCTGGCGCGGGCCGGGCGCTACTGGGGGCAGTCCGGGATCAAGAAGACGCTCCTGGTGCTCCCGAAGGGCTATCGCACCGGCAAGCCGATCCCGGTCGTGATGGGCATGCACGGCCTGGGGTCGCAGCCGGAGGATTTCATGGACGAGAGCGTCCAGCGCGCCGCCGACGCGCTCTCGGTCGCCTTCGTCTCGGTGAGCGGCACCCTGCCGCGCGGACCACGCAAGTTCGTATGGTCCGAGTCGCCCGCGCGCGACCGCGCGCGGCTCGACGAGGCGCTCGCCGAGGTGCGCGACCGGGTGACCGTTGCCCCCGGCCAGGTGATCCTGATCGGCTTCTCGCAGGGCGGCCAGATGGCCGCCGAGATAGCGGCCCGGGATCCGCGCCACTACGCCGGTGCCGTCGTCATGTCTCCCGGGTCCGTCACCGAGCTCTCGCTCGGCGGCGTGCCGCGCTCGCCCGAGCTCGCCCAGCGCCGCTGTGTCGTGGTGGTCGGCGCCGGCGAGTCGCCGGGCAACGTCCGGCTCGCCGAGTGCGACGCCACGCGGCTGCGCGCGCTCGGCGCCGAGGTCTTCCACAAGCCCTACGCCGAGCAGCAACAGCACTCCTTCTCGCCGGACTTTGACACCGCGCTCCCGATCTGGATTCGCTACATCCTCGGCACGGGCCCGAGGCCCCGGTAGCCCGCGACCCGCCAGGCGCGTCCCGCTCGCGGTCGCGCACGAGAACGACGCGCGCTGCGATCCGACAGGCACGTTATCGCGAGGATGGGTGCGGGCGGCGTAGGCTTGACGCGAGCGGCTCCTGCCGTGGAGAGGGCGGGATACGCTTGCGACGTGAAATGGGCGATCTCTGGAGAATGCGCGCCGTCTCGTTCTTTGCGAGAGGGGTGAAGATGAGTTTTCCAAGCTGCCGGTTGTGCTGGGCGCGGATGCAGCGCGAGCGTGGTAGCGCTGCCGAACATTGACAGCGCACCGATCGCCAGCAAGATTCCTCTCGGGCGGATGAACAGCGGGAACGGTCGAGAACGCGTGATGGCGTCGCGCGTGCGTCGGCGCGAGCGCAGGTGGTCTCGGGGGAGGTCAAATCATGAGAAAGCTGGCGGTGACCCGGCTGGTGATCTTCGTGATCCTGCCGGCGGCCTGTGCGCAACCGACCGAGATTGTCTCTCTCGAGGAGCGCGGGGAGGAGCGAGCCGCGATCATCGGCGCTGGCGCCCGTGCAGACAACACGCGCGTGGCGGTCGTTGCGACGCGCGGGAAACGCGGCGACCAGTGCAGCGGCACCATCGTCCACCGGAGCGCTAAAGGTGGCGAGGTCCACGTGCTCACCGCAGCGCACTGCTGCAAGGACTCGTCTCCTCCCAAGGAAATCCGGATTGGCTTCGATTACGACGAACCGTCGGTCATTCTCCCTGTCGACTCGTTCGATCGTCATCCATGTTACGATGATCGCGGCACGACGCTCTATGGCTATGATGTCTGTGTCGTGACGGCCAGAGGCTCGGACGCGCTCAATGTCACCCCGATCCCGCTCGCATCGGCGCCGGACGAGCTCACGGTCGGCGGCGCCGTCACGCTCGTGGGTTACGGCATCACCCCCGTGACGAACTCGATCCGCCGGAAGATCGAAGCGCACGTCAGCGACGTCGCGCCGCTCACGTTTCTCACCGATCAGACGAACGAACGAGGCGGTCTGTGCTACGGCGACAGCGGCGGTCCCGCGCTGATCCCCCAAGGCGGCGTCGAGGTCGTCGCTGGTGTCATCACGTTGGTCGCCGGTGGCGAGCTCTGCAACGTCGCGGGTGGGTTCGCGCGCGTCACCTTTCCTGGCATCCGCGACGAGTTCCTGGACAAGGTGCTCGCCGGCAAAAAATCGAGGCTCCAAGGCCTCTGGATCCAACGCAGTGGCGACACCCCTGGTCCAGTCCGCGATACGTACATCGCGAGCGACCAGCCCGAGCAGAGCTTCGGCGAGCGGGCTGACCTGCTCGTTGGGACGCCGCCCAGCACCGACGCGCTCCGCAGCGCTCTGCTCCGCTTCGAGCTCGCCGCGGTCCCCCGAGGGGCCACGCTGCTCACGGCCCGCGTCGGGCTCCGGGTGGCGAGCACGAGCGGGCCGGGAACGATCAGCGTGCACCGCGTGGTGAGGGATTGGGACGAAAGCGAGTCCTGGGCGTCCTTCGGACCGGACGGGTTCGACCCCACCCCGGTCGCGACCTCCGGCAACGAGGCGGCCCGCGTGAAGGCTGAAGGGGTCCTCTCGTTCGACGTGACCGGGCTCGTGGCGAGCTGGCTCGGCGGCGAGACAGACGATCACGGGATCCTGCTCCGCGCGGACGATGGTGAGCAAACCCAGCTCCTCGCCAGCGATGCAGCCCTCTTATATCACCCGAGCCGTCCGTGGATGCACCTCTGCTATCTGCCGGGGCCGCCCTGAGCGCTGTGCTGTGGCGGCCCGGAGCTCTTCACCCGGGAGACCGCGGCCGCGCCCTCCGCCTTCGCCGTGCCGCGCATCAGGTCCGAGCTGAGCGGGGCCGCCGATCCTGCTGGGCGCGGGGTGCAGCGCGAGCGCGGCAGCGCTGCACGATCGATTGACGATGCCCGAACCGCCACCAAGATCCTCGCGGGCGGATCGACCGCGGCAAGGCTCGAGAACGCGAGGCGGCGGCGCGCGCGCCGGCCGAGCGTCGGTGTTCTGGGGGAGGTTGAATCATGAGAACGCTCATCGTGGCCTGGATGGCTATCTCGGCGCTCTTGCCGGCGGCCTGCGCGCAACCGACCGAGAACGGCTCGCTCGAGGAGAGCGGGGAGGAGCGGTCAGCGGTCGTCGGCGCCGGCGCCCGCCCGGACAGCACCCACAGGGCGGTCGTCTCCCTGCACTCCGAGGATGCGCGCTGCAGCGGCACCATCGTTCGACGGAGCGCCGACCGCGACAAGGTCTACGTGCTCACCGCCGCGCACTGCTGCCGGGAGTCCTCTCCGCCCAAGGAGGTCCGGATCGGCTTCGATCTCGCCGATCCGTCGCTCGTTCTCCCTGTCGATTCATTCCAGAATCACCCGTGCTTCGATGAACGCGAGGGATCGTTCGACCGTGACTACGATGTCTGCGTCGTGACGGTCAAAGACGCGGGCGCGCTCGAGGTCACGCCGATCCCGATCGTGTCGGCGGCTGACGGCCTCACGGTCGGCAGCGATGTCACGATCGTTGGTTACGGCACCTCCCCGGCGACAAACAACCTTCGCCGGAGGGCGAAAGCGCGGGTCAGCGAGGTCACGCCGCTCTCCCTCGCCCTCGGTCAGACGAACGAGCAAGGCGGCGTGTGCGCCGGCGACAGCGGCGGACCCGCGCTGATCCCGCAGGGCGGCGTCGAGGTCGTCGCTGGTGTTACCTCATCTGCTGCTGGCCTCGGGCTCTGCGACATCACGGGCACGCTCGGGCGTGTCGCCTTTCCTGCCATCCGGGACGAGTTTCTCGATAACGTGCTCGCCGGCGAGAAATCCATGCTTAAGGGCCTCATCATCCAGCGCCTTGGCATCTCCCTCGGCCCGGTTCTCGATACCTACATCGCGAGCGATAAGCCCGATCAGAGCTTTGGCGAGCGCGCCGTGCTGCTCGTGGGGGCACCGCCGAACACGAATGCGATCCGCAACGCCCTGCTCCGCTTCGATCTCACGGCGGTCCCCCGAGGGGCCACGCTCCTCGCGGCCCGCCTCGGGCTCATGATAGGGAGCACGAGCGAGCCGGGGACGATCAGCGTGCACCGCGTCGTGAAGGAATGGGACGAGAGCGAGTCCTGGGTCTCCTTTGGAAAGGACGGGTTCGACGCCACCCCGGTCGCGACGTCCGGCAATCAGACCGCCAGCGTGAGCACCTTCAGTATCCTCTCGTTCGACGTGACCGGCCTCGTGATGGATTGGCTCAGCGGCAAGAAGGAGGATCACGGGATGCTGCTCCGCGCGCGTGATGGCGCGCAGACTCAGTTCCTCACCAGCGAGATCGCGCCGGTGACCGCCTCGAGTCGGCCCTGGATGCACCTCTGCTACCTGCCGGGGCCGCCTTAGCGCCGTTTCCCCGAGCTCGTCCCAGGCCCCACCGCCCACGGCAGGCACCCAGAGAGGGAGTTCGCCGAGGGGGATGGGCCGATGTTTGTCTGGTCTGTCTGTTGGATCAGTCAAGTGAGCGGTAGGCGCCCAGAGAGGGGGGTCTCCGCGCGGGGTGGGGGATGGGCCGATGTTTGAGCCTGAGTCATCTTTCCTCCGGCGGAGCCGGAGGAGAGATGACTCAGGCGAGTTCGGCGGGGCCCCCACCCCGCGCGGAGACCCCCCTCTCTGGGCGCCGGGCGACCCGGCAAGACCTCACGCCCACCGGGACAACGCCCGCGTCACCGTAGCCGCCCGGATCCTGTCACCCCATCACGCCAGCCTTCCGAGCTCCCGGAACCGCCCGCGCAGGTCGTTGTAGAGCCCCCGGTACACCGCGTGGATCTCCCGGTACCGCGCCGAGCGCGCCGCGTCCGGCGTGACCCGGGACACGACATGGACGAACGCGTCCGCGGCCTCCTCGACCGACGAGAACAGCCCCGCGCCCGCCGCGCCGAGCAGCGCCGCGCCGTAGGCCGGGCCCTCGGTCGACGTCGTGATCGCCACCGGCGCCTCGAAGACATCGGCCATCAGCTGGCGCCAGAACGGGCTCCGCGCCCCGCCGCCGGTCAGGCGGATCTCGTCGATCGAGACCGCCGACGCGCCGTTCGTCTGGCCCACGCCGCGCATCAGATCCAGCGAGTCCGCGAGCCCGAACGTGATGCCCTCCAGCACCGCGCGCGAGAGATCGGCCTTCGTCGTGCGGGCGCTCAGCCCCACGAACGCGCCGCGCGCCGCCGCGTCGTTGTGCGGCGTGCGCTCGCCCATCAGGTACGGCAGGAAGACGACGCCGCCCGCGCCCGGGCGCGCCGTCGACGCCGTGTCCGAGATGATCTCGTACGGATCGACCTTGCGGAGCTCGGCCGCCATGCGCTCCCCGTCGCCGAGGACGTCGCGGTACCAGCGCAGCGCACCGCCGGCGGCGAGCATCACCCCCATCAGGTAGAAGCGGCCCGGGACCGCGTGACAGAAGCTGTGGAGCCGCATCTCGGGCTCCACGATCCACGAGTCGGTGTGCGCCAGGATCACGCCGCTCGTGCCGACCGACGCCATCGCCCGGCCGGGGCGCACGATGCCGAGCCCCACCGCGCCCGCCGCGTTGTCCGCGGCGCCCCGCACGACGGGGATGCCCGCCGGCAGCCCCGTCGCGGCGGCGACCTCGGCCGTCAGCTGGCCGAGCGGCGCGTTCGAGGGCGCCGACCGCGGGAACACCGCGCGCGGGACGCCGACCGCCGAGAGGAGCTCGGCGCTGAAGGAGCGATCCCCGGGCGAGAACGCCAGCGTGCCGCTCGCGTCGCTGTCGTCCGTCCCGAGCTCGCCCGTCAGCCGCAAGCCCACGAAATCCTTCGGCATGAGCACCGCGCGGACGCGGGCGAACGCCTCGGGCTCGTTCGCCCGCAACCAGAGCAGCTTCGGCAGCGTGAACCCCTCGAGCGCGCGGTTGCCGACCAGGCGCGCGAGCCCCGCGTCGCCGACCTTCGGGTTCGCGCGGATGGCCTCACACTCGGCCGTGGTGCGCGTGTCGCACCACAGGATCGCAGGCCGGATGACCGCCTGCGCCTCGTCCAGCAAGACCGCCGAGTGCATCTGCCCCGTCAGCCCGATCGCACGCACGTCGTCGCGGCGCGGGCCGAGGGAGCGGGCGAGCTCGCCGAGGGCGCTCAGCGCCGCCGCGGCGAAGTCCTCGGGATCCTGCTCGGCCCACCCGGCGTGCGGCGTGGAGAGCGGGTATTCGCGGTGCGCCGACGCGACCGCCGCGCCGCGCTCCGTTTCGACTGCGATGGCCTTGAGGCCGCTGGTCCCGACGTCGATTCCGATCACGATGGCCATGGAAAGCGTCCTTTTTGCAGTTTCGTCTACTTCGGTGATCTTCGTAATGACTCTTAACTAATCGAGAAAATCGTAAGCTTTGTGAGCGCGAAGGCCGCGCGGCTAGAACACGACCTGGAGCTTCATGGGCGCGGTGCCCTTCTTCATCATCTCGAGGCCGCGCGGGAGCTCCTCGACCGGCATCGCCTCGGAGAGGAGCTTCCTCACGTCGATCGCGCCGCGCTCCATCAGCTTGAATGCCCGGTCGTACGTCCGCCTGATCGCGAAGCTGCCGATGATCTCGAGATCGCGCCGGTAGATCTCGAACGGCGAGATCTCGACCTTGTCCTGCGGCCCACACACGCCGAACACGAGGTACCGGCCGCCGTTCTTGACGTACTGGACCGAGTCGCCGAGCACCCGGGCGATGCCCGTCGCGTCGATCACGACGTCGAAGCCGTAGGGCGCGATCTTCTTGAGCTTCGCCTGGAGCGCGTTGTCGGCGAGCACCACCTCGGTGGCGCCGTGCTGGCGGGCGAGATCGAGCTTCGACTCGACGACGTCGACCACGGTGACCGCGGCGGCGCCGTTCGCGAGGCTCGCCTGGAGGTGGAGCTGGCCGATCGGGCCGGCGCCGAGGACAAGGACCTCGGAGCCGATCTCGATGCGCGCGCGATCCTGCCCGAAGACGACGCACGCGAGCGGCTCGCAGAAGGCGGCCTCACTGAACGAGACGCGCTCGAAGCGATAACAGTTCTTCGCGGGGACCCGGACGAGCTCGGCGAAGCCGCCGTCGCGCGTCACGCCCACCGCGTTCCACTTCAGGCAGTGGTTCTGCCGGTTGATCATGCAGAAGTGGCACTCTTCGCAGGTCACCGTCGGGTCGACCATCACCCGATCGCCGGGCCTGAGGCCCTCGACCTCGTCGCCCACCGCCGCCACCTCGCCGGCGAGCTCGTGCCCGGGGATCAGCGGGAAGGTCGGGAAGAAATCGCCCTCCCAGATGTGCACGTCGGTCCCGCAGATGCCGCACGCCTTCGCGCGGACGAGGACGTCGCGCGGGCCGATCTGCGGCGGGGCGACGTCATGGCGAACGGCGATCTTCTTCACGGCTTCGAGCACGGCAGCCTTCATGCGAGACCCTCCTTGGGAAGGTCGCATAGGCGGGCCAGCGCCGCGCGTCGAGGGTCGAGGGCCGCCGGCTGCGCCCGCACCGCCTCGCGCAGCGCCGGGGACCGCCCAACGCGGCGTCGCACGACGTCGCGCAGGGCGGCCTGACGCGGGATGTCAGGACTTCGTGGCCGGCTTGGACGGGGAGATCGTGCGCCAGAGGAACGCGTAGACGTCCATCAGATCGCGCGGGGCGAGGCCGCGCTCGCGCAGGCGCCGCTCGAGCTCGCGCGCCAGCGATTGCATCCGGGCATACCCCTCGGCGCTCGGCGCGCGATCGTAGGCGAGATTGAAGCCGAGCACGGCGGCCTGCTTCTCGTAGAAGGAGGGCTTCACGAAGACGTGCTCGCCCGGGTAGACGAGCGCGCCGAGGATCGTCACGAGCGGCCACGTGACGACCTTGGCCGCGGCGAGCACGCCGGCCAGCCGGTCGAAGCGCGCGGCGTAGTCGCCCGCGCCATAGAGGAGATCCACGACCGCCTCGGCGTAGGCGCGGTGGTGCTCGGCCGGCATCTTGTTGAAGGGGATGAGATCGCCGAGGGGGTGCAGGAGGCCGGTCGCGGCCTTGTGGACCTTGGTGATCCGCTCCATGAAATCGTTCAGGTTGCCCGCCGCGAGCAGCGCCTCGAGCTCGCCCTTGGCGAGGAGCGCGCGCGCGGTCTCGATGGCGCCCTGCTTGAAGGCCTTGCTCTTCTTCTTCGCCCCGCTCGCCGGGCCCTCGGCCCCCTCGCCCCCGGCGGCGCCTCGTTCCTCGGCGATGAACTGCGGACCCCCGAACCCACCCTCGAACTGCGACTCGAAGCTCGCGACCTGCTCGTCGAAGCTCGTGACCGGCGGCGCGACGACGCGGGCGCGCTGCTTCTTGGCGGCGGCCGACGGCCGGTCACGGAGACCGCGGATCCTGGCCTCGAGCGCGCTCGCCTCGTCGTCGCCGAGCTGCACCGGCTCGAGCTTCGACCAGAAAGCCTTGGCGATGGAGTGATTGAGGCCATCCTCGAAATCGTAGAAGCGCTTTTCGTCGCGCTCCTCGACGAGGTATCCGAGTCCCCATTGGGGACACCCCGGGTGCTTGACGATGATCGGGGCTGAGGGTTCCGTTGAACGAGAGGTCGCCATAGGCGGCGCAGCCTACTCGATCTTGGGACGACCGCACCCGCCCCGGAGCCCCTTCTGGACCCGTGTTCAGGTGCGCCGCGCCGGCCCATGCGGGCAGGCCGGCGCTTCGGGTCTCAGTTGACGTCGCGCGTCGCCGAGGCGAGCGCGAGCTGCTGGAGCGCGAGCGCCTCGGTCACGCGGCGCACCCGCGCGACGACGTCGAGGGTCTCCAGCACCGTCTGCCGCTCCCGCGCGTCGAGGATGAGGTGGTGGGCGCAGAGATCCGCGACGAGCGACGTGGCCGCGTCGCGCGGCAGCCGGAACTCGAAATTGCTGTCCCGATCCCGGACGAGCGCCGCGAACGAGGCCGCGGTGGAGATGAGCGCGGCGTGATCCTGGGCCGAGACCTCCCCGGGCTCGTCCTCGAGGACCGTCGCCGCGGCCGTGCGGTACGGCGGCACGAACGGGCGCTCCGCCAGGCGGACCCGGGCGCGGCCCCGCAGCATGATGTTGTAGCGGCCCCCGGGCAGCTCGGCGTGATCGATGATCTCGCCGGCGCCGGCCACCTGCGCGATGGCCGGGTGGCCGTGCGCGTCGATCGCGCGGGGGTCCGTGATGAGGACGACGGAGAGGATGCGGTGCGTCCCGAGGGCGTCGCGCACGAGCGCCCGGTAGCGCGGCTCGAAGATGTGGAGCGGCAGCAGGGCGCCGGGGAAGAGCACCGTCTGCGGCAGCGGGAACAGCGGCAGCTCGGGCAATGCCCCACTGAGGTCGCCCGGGCGCGGAGGCGTCGTATCCACGGGCCGCAGGGTAGCACGCGGGGGGTGGGGTGTGGCGGCGCCACGTACATGCACATCGGGCTCGGCGGTCCGCCGTCGCCGGCCCGCGTTCTGGCGCGCGTTCCGCGGAGGCGAGCGCGGCGCGCCGTCAGCCGAACATCTCGATGGCCGAGCCGGTGACGGCGTCGGGGGCGTCGAGCGCGGCGTACACGAGGAGCCGCGCCACCTCGTCGGCGCTCATCTGCGGGGGGAACCCGCTCCCGACGAGCATGTCGGTGTCGACCGAGCCGGGGAGCACGGCGACGGACTGGAGCCCTGTCCCGCGCAGCTCCTCGGCCAGGCTCTTCGAGAGGCCGATGAGGCCCCACTTGGACGCGGCGTACGAGGCGTTGCCGGGGCACGCGAGGGTCGAGGAGATGCTGCCGACGTGGACGAGGCGGCCGCGCCCCTGCTTCAGCATGGCCGGGAGGAACGCGCGCGAGATGAGGAAGGGGCCGCGGAGGTTGACCGCGATCACCTCGTCCCAGGCGGCGGGCGCGGTCTCATGGACCTTCGCGCCGCGGCTCACGATGCCGGCGTTGTTGACGACGACGCGGGGCGCGCCGAGCCACGCCACCACCTCGGCGGAGGCGCGCGCCACCTGCTCCTCGGAGGCGACGTCGCAGGGGACCGGGAGCGCGGCGACGTCGAGGCGGCGGACCTCGTCGGTGACCTCGTCGAGGCGCGGGCTCGGCGGGCCGAGCAGCGCGATGGAGAGGCCGCGGCGCGCGAGCGCGAGCGCCGTCGCCCGGCCGATCCCGCGGCTCGGCCCGGTGACGACCGCGACGTCGGTCACGCCCTCCCCCCGGAGAGCGCGGCGAGGGCGAGATCGCGCTCGGGGCCTGGCTCGGCGAGCTCGCCGGCGACGGCGAGGGTCTCGATGAGGGCGCCCGCCTTGCGCTCGCCGCGGGCGATGAGGCACGTGTGCGTCAGCGTGAGCCTGCACAGCGCGCCGCGCGCGCCGAGCTCGCGGACCAGGAGCTCGACGAGCTGCCCGCCGATGCGCTCCTGCAGGGTCAGCCGCCGCGCGAGCGCGTCGAGGACGTGCGCGAGCGTGCCGATGCCGGCGACCCGCGCGCCCGGCAGGTAGACGATGGTGCCGGTGCCGTGCCCCGGCAGCAGGTGGTGCGGGCACATCGTGGTCACGGCGAGATCGCGAGCGACGACGAGGCCGCGCTCGAAGGGGCCTGTCTCCATGGCGCCCTCGCGGAGCACCGCGGCCGCGTCGATGGCCTCGCCTTCGATGAGGTCGTCGGCCCACGCGTCGGCGACCCGCTCGCCCGTGCCCGCGAGGTCTCCCTCGACGTCGCGCCCGAGGGCGCGGAGGAACTCCTCGATCGCCCACGCCGCTCTCTTCCGATCGATCACCAGGGGCCTCGTCAGTTGAGCAGCTGCCGGCGCCTCTCGGCGGTGATCGGCTTGCGCCCGGCGTAGCCGGCCTCGAGCCCGTGGTAGTGCTCCACGGCCGGCTCGCCGTAGCGCCAGCAGAGCCAGACGAGGGCGCCGTCGAGGCGCCCGTAGAAGTCGCAGAGGCCGATCCGCTGGTCCTTCACGACGACCCCGAGCTCCTCGATCTCCTGCCACCCGGACTCGTACGCGGCGATCTTCTCCGAGAGCTCGCGCTCGCGGGCCCGCGCCTGCTCGCTGCCGTTGCGCGCCATCTCGATGAGCTGATCCGGCGTCGCGGCCGGGTTCTGCACGGCCTGCACGAGCTCCTGCCAGCAGCGCTCGACGTCGCTCGCCAGGGCGAGCTGCCGGCCGATCATCGACGAGAGCCGCGGGACGAGCGCGTTCGCTTCTTCGATCGTCCAGATGCGGGAAGTGCTCACGGGACCTCACCTGAAGGGCGGCGCGACGACCCGGTCATGCAGGGCCGGTAAGCGGAGGAGAGTGCGGTGTCAAGGGCTTCTACGGAAGGAGCCGCCGCGCCCGCCGCATGCAGCGCGCGCTCCGCATGCAGCGCGCGAGCAGCGCGCGCGGCGAGGGCGCGCTCGGTGGGGCGTGGGGTCTGCGTGCGGGCGTGCGGCCGGCGCAGGCGCGTCCTCGCGAACGACAGCCAGCGTGGCCGCGATCACCTGCGTCGCGCCCTTCCTCTCCACTCGGCAATGTGTTGCGCGCGGCGTTCTGCAAGCGATAAGCTCGCGCGGCGATCCTGTCGGATCGCGAGGCCGCCGCATGCGACTCCGGACGATGTCGGGCATCAAGCTGTCGAATTGGCTCCTTGGCGGCTGGAGCGGGCTCGTCCTCCTCTACCTGTATCTGCCGATCCTGCTCCTCGTCGCCTACTCGTTCAACGACTCGCGGATGAGCGTGGTGTGGGAGGGGTTCACCTTCAAATGGTATCGGCAGCTCTTCGATGAGCTCGTCGCCCACCTGGGCGACGAGCGGCGGTCGCCGCTCATCGAGTCGCTGAGCAACAGCGTGATCATCGCCGCGATCACGACGGCGTTCTCGGTCGCCCTCGGCACGGCGGGCGCCTTCCTGCTCTACAGGTACAGGTTCCCCGCGCTCCGGTCGATCACGACGCTGATCTTCATTCCCATGATCATCCCGGAGATCATCATGGGGATCAGCCTGCTCATCTTCTTCAAGACGGTGGAGCTCGATCTCGGCTTCACGACGGTCATCATCTCGCACGTCACCTTCTGTTTCCCGTTCGTGCTGATCGCCGTCCAGGCGCGGCTCGCGGGGCTCGATCCGTCGCTCGAGGAGGCCGCCCTGGACCTCGGGGCGACGCCGCTCAAGGCGTTCTTCCTGATCATGGTGCCTTACCTTCTGCCCGCGATCATCTCCGGTGCGCTGATGTCGTTCACGCTGTCGATGGACGAGCTCATCGTCACCTACTTCACCCGTGGGCCCAAGTCCGAGACCTTGCCGATCAAGGTGTTCGGCATGGCGAAGGTCGGTCTGAACCCGATGCTGAACACGATCTCGACGGTGTTCATCGCAGCGACCGCGATGCTCGTCGTGATCGCCGAGTCGCTGAAGGGCACCGCGAGGCGGCTCCCCGACGAGAGCTGAAGGGGAGCGGCGCGCGGCGCGAACGCGGGGGCCTGCGCCGGCGCAGGCGAGACAAGGAAAAGGCCAATGAAACGCATCTCAGCGCTCTTGATACTGATGTTCGTCCCGCTCCTCTGCCTCCTCGGCTGCGGGAAGAAGGAGAGCCCGGCGCCGCAGCAGGCGGCCGCCTCGGGCAGCGCCCCAGCGCCCGAGCCGAAGCCCGGCGACGAGCTCAACCTCTTCGGGTGGTCCGAGTACGTCCCGCAGGAGGTCCTGGACGGCTTCACGAAGGAGACGGGGATCAAGGTCAACTACGAGACCTTCGCCTCGAACGAGGAGATGCTGTCGAAGCTCCTCGCGGGGAGCACCCGGTACGACCTCATCCAGCCGTCGGAGTACGCGGTCGAGGCGCTCATCCGGCAGAAGAAGCTGCAGCTGCTCGAACCATCGCGCATCCCGAACCTGAAGAACATCGCGCCCGCGTTCAGGAACCAGCCGCACGACCCGGAGCTCAAGTACTCGGTCCCGTGGATGGGCACGGTCGTGGGCATCGTCGTCAACACCCAGAAGGTGAAGGAGCCCGTGAAGGGCTTCAAGGACGTGTTCCAGCCGAAGTACAAGGGGCGCATCGTGGCCCTGAACGACAACCGCGAGATGGTCTCCTGGGTCATGGTGACGATGGGGATGAACCCCAACGACGTCACGCCCGAGAGCCTCGCGAAGGTCAAGCCGACCCTGGCGGAGTGGATCAAGCTCGTGAAGGTGTTCGACTCCGACAGCCCGAAGACGGCGCTGCTCAACGGCGACGTCGACATCGGCGTCGTCTGGAGCGGGGAGGCGGCCCTGCTCTACCAGGAGGACAAGGACAAGTTCCAGTTCGTCCTGCCGCTGGAGGGGACACACAAGGCGATCGACAGCCTGGTGATCCCCGACAGCGCACAGAACAAGATCGGCGCGGAGATGTTCATGAACTACATCCTCCGTCCGGAGGTCAGCAAGATCATCTCGGACAAGTTCCCTTACACGAACCCCAACGCGGAGGCGCGCAAGCTGCTCACGCCGGAGCAGCTCGCGAACCCGGCGAGCTACCCGCCGCTCGCGGGGATGGAGACGTTCCACGACATCGGCAAGGTGGCCGCGGACGTGGACAAGCTGGTGACCGACCTCAAGGCGTCGCAGTGAGCGGCGGGGCGTCATGAACACGGCCACCGGGCAGGTCGTCGAGCTCCAGGGCGCCCGGCGGAGGCCGGGCGTCCGCGGGTGGCTGCTGCTCGCCCCGCTCCTGCTCTGGCTCTTCGCCTTCGTCGTGGCGCCCACCGCGATCATGCTCGTCTACAGCTTCTGCGAGCGGGACGAGCTCGGGCAGGTGGTCTTCGAGCTCTCGCTGTCGAGCTACGCCCGGGTCTTCGACCCGACCTACCTCAAGATCCTGCTGAGCTCGATCAAGTACGCCGCCATCACCACGGCGATCTGCCTCGTCGCGGGCTATCCGGTGGCGTACTTCATCGGGCGGGCGAGGGAGGGCGTCCGGAACCGGCTGCTCATGCTGGTGATGGTGCCGTTCTGGACGAGCTTCCTCATCCGGACCTATGCGTGGATGTCGATCCTCAAGTCGGAGGGGCTCCTCAACGGGCTCCTCCTCTACCTGCGGATCATCTCGAGCCCCCTCGACATCATGTACACGCCGACGGCGGTGGTCATCGGCCTCGTCTACTCGTATTTGCCGTTCATGATCCTGCCCATTTACGGGAGCGTCGAGAAGCTCGACAACGCCCTGATCGAGGCGGCGTTCGATCTCGGCGCGGGGCCTGTGTCCGCGTTCTCGCACGTCATCGTCCCGCTCACCCGCCCGGGCATCCTCGCGGGCGTCCTGCTCGTGTTCATCCCGGCGCTCGGGATGTTCGCGATCACGGATCTCATGGGGGGATCGCGCGTGCCGATGATCGGCAACGTCATCCAGAACCAGTTCGGTCAGGCGCGCGACTGGCCCTTCGGCGCCGCGCTCGGCATGGCGCTCCTGCTCCTGTTCTCGCTCTTCTTCCTGCTCGGCCTGCGCAAGGAGCCGGAGGCCTGATGCGGCGCCGTCGCGCGGGGTGGCGCAGCGCCGCTCGTCTCCGCCTCTTCCGCCTCTTCCGCCTCCCCCGCGCGCTTTGCCGGCCCTCCGAGGTGAATCGATGGATGTGATGGTCGAGCTCCGCGCGGTCACCAAGCGATTCGGCGCCTTCCACGCCGTGAGCGAGGTCGACCTCCAGATCAGGGCGGGCGAGTTCATCACCCTCCTCGGCCCCTCGGGGTGCGGCAAGACGACGCTGCTCCGGATGATCTCGGGCTTCGAGACGCCGTCGAGCGGCGCCGTCTTGCTGGAGGGCAAGGACGTCACCCACGAGCCGCCGTACCGCCGGGACGTGAACCAGGTGTTCCAGAGCTACGCGCTGTTCCCTCACATGACCGTGCAGGAGAACATCGGCTTCGGGCTGCGGATGAAGAAGGTGCCCCGGGCGGAGATCGACGAGCGGGTCCGGGCCGCGGTCGCGATGGTGTCGCTCGGGGGCATGGAGCAGCGCAAGCCGTCGCAGCTGTCCGGCGGGCAGCGGCAGCGGGTCGCGCTCGCGCGGGCCATCGTGTGCCGCCCCAAGGTCCTGCTGCTCGACGAGCCCCTCTCGGCGCTGGACGCGAAGCTCCGGCACGCCATGCAGGTGGAGCTCAAGGAGCTGCAAAAGAAGCTGGGGATCACCTTCGTGTTCGTGACCCACGACCAGGAAGAGGCGCTCACCATGAGCGACCGCATCGCCGTGATCAACAAGGGCCGGATCGAGCAGCTCGGCGACGCGTCGCAGATCTACCACCGCCCCAAGACGACGTTCGTCGCGAGCTTCATCGGCCAGGCCAACATCCTCCGCGCGACCGTCCTCTCGCGGAGCGGCGAGCGGGCGCGGGTCCAGCTCGACGGGGGGCTCGAGCTCCTCGTCAACGCCGAGCACCTGGCGGGCGGGGCCGGGAGCACCCTTGTCTCCATCCGGCCGGAGAAGATCGCGCTCCGCAGGGAGCCGCAGGGCGCGCCGGAGAACCGCTTCGAGGCGCGCGTCGAGGACGAGCTGTTCAAGGGCGCCACCGACCAGCTGCGCCTCCGGACCGACGCCGGCCTCGTGCTCACGGCGGTGGTCGCCAACGAGAGCTCCGGCCAGGCGGCGCTGCACGTCGGAGACCGGGTGTTCTGCCACCTCCACCCCGACGACATCGTGATCGTCCACGAGGGGTGATCCTCGCCGGTCGGCCGTCGCGCCCGTGTGGCGCCGGGGCGTCGTGAACCGGCGTTCTCAGCCGGACGCGGCCGCGTGGAAGTTGGCCTCGAACAAGGCGTACTCTGCGGGGCATGCTGCTTGCCAATCGGCCTCGCATGCCCCGACGGTCGCTTGCGGTCGCTCTTTCTTCATCGGTCCTTCTCTCGCTCTCCGGCGACGCCCTCGCCGCGGGGGCGTGGCTGCCCGGCGCCGGACAGGCGTCGGTCGAGCAGCGCGTCGCCGTCGCGGCCGGGCCGGAGCGCACGACGCTCTGGACGAGCCTGCGGTTCCAGGGCGCGAGCGGGCCCGTGGCCCTCGTCGTTCCGGTGCCGCCGCTCGCCGCGCTCGACACGAGCTCGGACGCGTGGTTCGAGGCGCTCGAGGCGGCGACGGCGCCCCGGGTGCTCCCGCCCCAGGGCGTCGACCCGTACTGCCCGGGGGAGGCGGGCGCGCCGAACCCCTTCGAGACGGTAGGGCGGCTCGCCCACGAGGCCACGCTCGAGCCGGTCGAGGTGACGGTGCTCGAGGACGCCGACGCGGTCGCGCGCTGGGCGGCGTCGGCCGGGCTCGCGCTGTCCTCCGAGGCGGCCGCGCAGCTCGGGGGTCTGCAAGGGATGCGGTTCGCGGCGGCCCGCTTCGACGCTCCCGGTGGCGCGGCGGTCACGAGGACGCTGCGCATCGCCATGGGCGGCGGCGAGCCGATCCTGCCGCTGTCGCTGGCCGGGGCGGGCGCAGGCGACGTGCAGGTGACGGCGTGGCTGCTCGGCGACGGCCGGGGCGCGCTCTCGGGCGCGGCGCCGGTGACGCTCCCGCCGGCCTCGCTGCGCTGGGACGCGAGCGCGCAGCGCAGCGATTATGCGGAGCTCCGCGCCGGGGCCCTCGGCCAGGCGGGGCTCCACGGGGCGCTCGTCGAGGGCGCGGGCCACGAGGCGCTGAGCCGCCGCATCTCCCTCGGCAGCGACAGCGTGGACAGCGTGATCGAGGCCTATTTCGCGCGCGCGAGCGCGTACGGCGACATCGGCGATGCGCCGGGCACGTGCGCCGCGGTCGCCGCGGCCGCGCTGGAGTCGAGCCTCAAGGTCGCCGCGAGCTGCCCGCGCGCCGCGCACGGCGTTGTCGACGGCGCGCTGGACTGCGCGGAGGCGCCCCGGAGGGACGAGACCGATCCCGACCTCCTGCGCTGCGGTCCGGCCGCCGACGATCTCGCGGTGGGGCTCTCCGGGCTCGCGCCCTCGTCCGTGTGGCTGACCCGCGTCTCGCTCCGGCTCGCGGCCGGGCAGCCCGGCGCGGACTGGCCGCTGACCTTCGGGGAGGGCTCCGCGATCTCGCCCGTCGTGAGGGCCGGGCGCGTCCTCGTGGACGAGTGCTCCGGCGAGGCCGGCGCTGGCGGCGCGGGCGGCTCGTCGGGCGTGGGCGGGCCCGACGGCCTGGGCGGCGGGCCGGGCAGCGGCGGATCGAGCCCGACCAGCGGCTCGTCGGGCGCCGGGAACCCGCCGCCGGACGATTACTACGACGAGCCGGCCGCCGACGTGGGCTGCGGCTGCTCCGGCACCGCCGATACGGTGGTCGTGGACGACGTCGATCCGCAGGACGTCGAAGACGACGAGTACTACGCGGAGGACGACGGCTGCAGCGGCGATACGAGCGAGCCGGCGCCCGAGGACGAGTACTACGCGGAGGACGACGGCTGCAGCGGGGACACGAGCGAGTCCGAGGACGAGTACTACGCGGAGGACGACGGCTGCAGCGGCGATACGAGCGAGTCCGAGGACGAGTACTACGCGGAGGACGATGGCTGCAGCGGGGACACCGACGACTCCGCCGAGTCGGAGGACTGCTCGATCGCGGGCGAGCGGCAGTCGAGCGCCAGGAAGAAGCGAGGGCCGAAGCTGTCGGTGATGGCGCTCGGGATGTTTGCGCTGATCGCGCCCCTCCGGCGCGCGAGCCGGCCGCGGAAGGGCGGCTCGCGCGGCGGGCGGTAGGCCGCGCGGCGGCGCTCCGGGAGGGGGGCGCACCGGCGGGGCGGTTCCCGTGGCATACTCCCGGACGAGGTCATGACGTGAACGCGCCCGCCCGCCGGCTCTCCTTCACCTACGCCGAGTACCTCGAGCAGGAGCGGGCGAGCCCGACCAAACACGAGTTCCTCGGCGGCGAGATCTTCGACATGGCCGGCGGCACGCCGGAGCACGCGCGGCTCGCGGCGCGGGTGACCGTGGCGCTCGGCGCGCAGCTCGGCCGGCGCCCCTGCGAGGTGTTCTCGTCCGACCTCCGCGTGCGCGTGCTCGCGACGGGCCTCGCCACCTACCCCGACGTGAGCGTCGTCTGCGGCCCGATCGCGCGCGATCCCGAGGACAAGGACGCGGTGGTCAACCCGCTGG
Source organism: Sorangium sp. So ce302 (assembly GCF_051530145.1). Lineage (GTDB taxonomy): Bacteria > Myxococcota_A > Polyangia > Polyangiales > Polyangiaceae > Sorangium > Sorangium cellulosum_B. Next base: position 13,412,514 of record NZ_CP150326.1, read on the forward strand.
TGCTTGTCGAGGTGCTGTCGGACTCCTCGGAGGCGTACGATCGGGGAGAGAAATTCGCGCATTACCGCCGGATCCCCTCGCTGAGGGAGTACGTCCTGGTCTCCCAGGCGCACCGGAGGATCGAGGTCTTCCGGCGCAACGAGGACGGCACGTGGACGCTCTACGAGGCCGGGCCCGGCGAGCGCGCGCGGCTCGCGTCGATCGACGCCCTGCTCGATGTGGACGAGGTGTACCGGGGCGCGCTCGAGGCCTCCGCGGCGGTCTGAGCGGCCGTCGTTCCACGGAGAGCCGATGCGCGACGTCCGGATGCGGGGTTTTCGCGAGCACACGGCGGTCGAGCGCGCGCTCGAGGTCCTGGAGCGGCGGATCCAGCGGCTCGGTGACGAGCTGGTCCCGATCGGCGAGGCGGTCGGGCGGGTGGCGGCGGAGCCCGTGCGCGCGCGGATCAGCGTGCCCCACTTCGTCCGCGCGGCGATGGACGGTTATGCGCTGCTCGGCGAGGCGACCGCCGGCGCGGCTGCTCTCGCGCCGGTGGAGCTCGCGCTCGTGGGCGCGTCGTTCCCCGGGCGCCCGCACGCGGGCGCGATCCGCCGGGGCGAGGCGGTGCGGATCACGACCGGGGCGCCGGTGCCGGAGGGGGCGGACGCGGTGCTGGTGGCGGAGCGCGCGGAAGAGGGCGCGGGCCGCGACGGGGCGGCGGTCGTGCGGGCGCGCGAGCCGGTGCCGTCCGGCAAGCACGTCGCGGCGATCGGCGAGGACGTGCTGGAGGGCGCGGAGGTCGTGCCGGCGGGGCGCCGGCTGCGCCCGCAGGACGTCGGCGTGCTCGCCTCGACCGGGGTCGCCGAGGTGCGCGTGGTGCGCAGGCCGTCGGTGCGGATCCTGATCACGGGCGACGAGCTCCTGCCACCGGGGAGCGCGCCGAGCGGGGCGTGCATCGTCGACACGAACAGCCTGGTGCTCTCGGCGCTCGCGCGCCGTGACGGCGCGGAGGACGTGGCCGTCGCGTACGTCCCCGACCGGCGCGAGGCGGTGCGGGCTGCCCTCGAGGCAGCGGGCGGGGACGTGGTGCTGGTCTCCGGCGGTTCGTCGGTCGGCTCGGAGGACCATGCGCCGCTCGTGCTCGCGGAGCTGGGTGAGGTGGTGGTCCACGGCGTCGCGATGCGCCCCGCGAAGCCCGCTGGGTTCGGCTTCTTGCGCGGGGGGCGGGCGGTGTTCCTGCTGCCGGGCAACCCGGTGTCGTGCCTCTGCGCCTACGAGTTCTTCGCCGGCCCGTCGATCCGCGCCCTCGGCGGGCTGCCGCGCGCGTGGCCGCACCGGCGGCGGCGGTGCGTGGTGGCGAGCGAGATCGCCTCCCAGCCCGGGCGCGTCGATTACGTGAGGGTGCGTGTCGAGGGAGATCGGGTGTTTCCGATCGCGACGAGCGGCGCGTCCATCCTGTCGTCGACGACGCGCGCGGACGGCGTGGTCATCGTGCAGGCCGAGGAGGCGGTGATCGGCGAGGGCGCCGAGGTCGAGGTGCTGCTCTACGACGCGTGAGGCGGCGGGGTCTACCGCCGGGCGGAGCCGGGTACAAGTCGAGTTGGCGTGCTTCACCAAGATGCTGAGCGTGGTCCGAACGACATCGATGAGCGCTTGGCGGCCTTCCCCGCGAGCGCGGTGAAGCGCGGAGGCAACGCGGTTGCCTCGTGATGAGTCACCTGCGTTGCCAGCGCGGCGCGTCCGTTTCAAATTTCCGAGATCCGGGACCATGAAACCGCTTCGTTTCGAGAGGGCCGGTCCGCGCTTGAGGGGCAGGGAGAACGAACGCCGCCGATGATGAAAGATTCCATCAACAGCGGTCTTCTCCGCGCGCCATCCTGGGCCGAATCCTGGATGCCGGGCACCCAAGATGCGATAGGTTAGGCCTCGGCGCTGAGCTCTTTGCGGGCGACGTTCGTCCTGTCGGCACCGCACGGCCGGCCCCCCAATTCCGCTCTTGTGTTCTGATCGCGACCGGGCGCGACGAGGTAACGACCATGACCCAGATGAACCGCACACTCCGAGGCACTGCCAGATTCCTACTCCTCCCATTTCTCGCCATCATCGCCGCGTCGGGTTGTGGCGAGTCCTCTTCGCCTGGCGCGACCGGTGAGGTCGACAACACCGGGGGGGCCGATCCGGGAACCGGAGGCGGCGCCACAGGCAGCACGACCGCGGGGAGCGGAGGCGGCGCCACGGGCAGCACGACCGCGGGGAGCGGAGGCGGCGCCACGGGCAGCACGACCGCGGGGAGCGGAGGCGGCGCCACGGTAGGGACCGGATCGGATAGCAGCGGGGCAGGCACCGGCGGCGCGCCGAACTCACGTCCGACGTTCCACGTCTTCATGCTCATGGGTCAGTCGAACATGGCTGGCGTCGCGGACAAACAGGCCAGTGACCAGAACTCTGACCAGCGGCTCAAGGTCCTCGGCGGATGCAACCAGCCGGCCGGACAGTGGAACGTGGCCAATCCGCCGCTCAACGATTGCCCCGGTGAAAAGGGGTGGAACCTGTCGACGGCGGTCGACCCAGGCATCTGGTTCGGCAAGACCCTGCTCGGAAAGCTGCCTGAGGGGGATACGATCGGGTTGGTCGGTACTGCTGAGAGCGGTGAGTCGATCAACACGTTCATCTCTGGCGGCTCGCATCACCAGATGATCTTGAACAAGATCGCCAAGGCGAAGACGGCCGAGAATGCGCGCTTCGCGGGCATCATCTTCCACCAGGGTGAGTCCGACAGCGGCCAGAGCTCATGGCCCGGCAAGGTCGTTCAGCTCTATAACGAGGTGAAAGAAGCCTGGGGTGTCGACTACGACGTTCCCTTCATCCTTGGAGAGCTCCCCGCGGGCGGGTGTTGCAGCGGTCACAACAGCCTCGTGCACCAAGCGGCCGATATGTTGCCTGATGGATACTGGGTCTCTCAGGATGGGACCAAGGTCATGGATCAGTACCACTTCGATCATGCGTCCGTCGTTCTCATGGGCACGCGTTATGGTGAGAAGATGATCGAAGCCTTGAAGTGGTAACCTGAGGCATCCCCGCATTTCCCCCTCGCCGAGGAGAGCTGCGGTGACTGTGCCTGCCGTGGTCGGTCGACCCTGAAGCATCCTCTTCTCCCGCCGGAGCGGGCGCGGGCCATCGCCAGCCTGGGGCGCCGCGCCTCCGGGGCGTCAGAACCCGCCCTCCAGGCCGAGGTTCGGGACGGTGACAGGCCCGAACGTCGTCGGCTCGCACGACGAGAACGCATCACACATCCCCGGCATGGTCTCCTTCGATAACGTGGTGTTGAGCACGTCGAGGACGACCGCCAGCCAGCCCGCCTTCCCGATCGACCAGCGCTTCTCCAGGCGGACATCGAGGCGGAAGAACGGCGGCAGCCGCTCCCACCGCGGCGCTCCGCCGGCGAGGGATCCGGAGCCTCCGGGGATGCCGCTGATCGGCGGGAGCGTCGCGCCGCCGATCCTCTGGGGGAGCCCGGAGTAGAACACGAAGCGCCCGCCAGCCCTGTACCCGCGACCGAGGTCGTAGGTCAGCGCGACGTTCGCCACGTGGGTCCGGTCGAACGCGCTCACTTGCCGGCTTCGGCCGATGCTCCGCGTGGAGCGCGACAGCGTGTACGACGCGAACCCGCCGACGCGCCGCGTGAGCCGCCGATGGGCCGACAGCTCCACGCCGGTCGCGGCGCCGAGCGCGCGGAGCGTGAAGGCGTCCTCGACCGATTCGAGGCCCAGCGAGCCGAGCGCGTCGGTCATGTTGAAGAACGCGTTATGGAACACCGAGACCGTGGCCGTGATGTCCGCCGGCAGCGCGAGCTCGACGCCGGCGCTCGACTGGAAGCTCCGCTGGAGGCCGTCCTCGAGGCGCGGGCGGAAGCCGGGGATCGGGACGACGAAGCTCGGCAGCTGGGAGGCGATGCCGTGCGCCTGCACGAACGTCACCCCGCGCCCGAGCGAGAGCCGCGCCGAGAGCCGCGGATCGACGGCGAGCGCGACCGTGCCGTCGGAGTGGTAGAGATCGAGCCGGAGCCCGGGGGTGATGCGCAGGCGCGGGGTGATCGCGATGTCCGACTCGATGTAGCCGCCCACCGTGAGGTCGACGCGGCTCAAGAGGAGATCGTCGACGGGGACGTCGTCGTCATCGTCCGGCGCGACGTCGCCCGGGTCGTCGGCGCCGGTCGCGAGATCGAGCTCGTTGTCGTCGACCACGGCGTCGATGCCGGCGCGGATCATCGTCTCGTCGCGCAGCCGGTGAGCGAGCGAGAGGCGCGCGCCGAGGCTCCGAGTCAGCGCTTTCTGGCCGTCCCCGATCCCCGTCTCGTCGTGGCCGAGCGTCAGCGCGCCGCGCAGCGCGCTGCCCTGGCCATAGGCCTGGTCGTACCGGAGATCGAGCCGGTGAAATGTCGTGTCGAAGAGGGTCGTCTCCTCGCCGTCTTCCTCGCTCCCGAGGAAGTCGTGGGCGCCGAACGCGAAGAGGCTCACCCGGCCTTCCGGGACGACCTCGTAGGACAGCCGGGCCTGGTAATCCCAGTAATCGAGCGCGACCTCGGGGGCGGCGAGCGAGAGGAGCAACGCCGTGTACGAGTAGCGGCCGCCCACGAGCGCGGCCCCTCGGTTTCCGGCGAAGGGGCCCTCGACGAGCCCGCCCACGTCGACGAGCCGCAGCATGCCCTCACCGTGCCAGTATGGGAGCGGCGGCGTCGTCTCGCCCGCGACGATGCCGCCGGCGTACCGACCGTGACGCGCGGGGTAGCCGCCAGGGTAGAGGTCGACGCGATCGACGATGCCGGGATGGACCACGGAGGGCCCGAGCCCGAGGTGATAGAGGTAGGGGACGCGGATGCCATCGAGGAAATAGCCGACGTTGCCCGGCGGTGAGCCGCGAACGTAGAAGAACGGCAGCCCCGAGACGATGGGGGTCACCCCGGGGAGCACCTCGAGGGCGCGGAAGGGGTCGCCGAACGCGCCAGGGACGATCCTGACCTCGCCGCGGCTCAAGCTGGAGACGCCGGGCGCCGGTTGCTCGCCGCGCACGGTGACCTCGATCGCGCGCGGCGCGCTCGGCGCCGGCCCGGCTGCCGTCGCCGGGCGCTCCGGCGCGGGCGCGGAGGCGCCGGGCGGCGCGGCTGCGGAGGCGCCGGGCGGCGCGGGCGACGCGGCTTCGGTGAAGCGGACCTCGACGCGGATCCTGGCGGCGACCGGCGCGCCGTTCCTGGTGGCCGGCGCAAAGCGGAACGACGTTGCGGCGGCCACGGCGGCCGATGCGAACGGCTCCACGCCATCCTCGGCGACCGCGGAGCGGACGGTGCCCTCCGCGTTGACCGTGAGGACGAGGTGGACCGTCGCGTCACCATGCGCCCCAGCAGGGTAGTCGGCGCCGAGCGGCGTGAGCGGCGATGGTGGTACGAGCGCTGCCGGCGGCGCATCGGGGGGCGGCGCATCGCCGGACGGCTTTGCAGGCGGCGCGTCGCCGGACGGCTTTGCAGGCGGCGCATCGCCGGACGGCTCCGCAGGCGGCTTTGCATGGGGCAGCGGCGTGTCAGGCGCGGCGGCGGCGAGGCACGGCGCGAGCGCGCTCGCGAGCAGCGCTGCGGCTGCCGTGGATCGCCGGAGAAAGCGCATCGCCGCGCCGCGGAGGGGCCGCTCAGCGAGGACCAGCGCGGGGCGATGCGCCGCAGAGCGTGGCTGCCAAGTGATCGAAATCATGTGAGTTTTTGTGTAAGCGGCGCTCGCGCCAGCGTCTTGATGGGTTTCCCGGGGAACCGGTCGATCGGATCGCTCTCGTCGGATCGGGGTGTTCCGGAGGACGACCGCCAGCTTCTGCCATGATCTACGCCGAACGACCGCTCACTTTCCCCTCACCGGCTCGAACAGCACGTTGCGCTGCCAGGTCTTCCTGTGGAGCGTCCACTTCGGACCGCTCGGGTCGGTGGGCGATGACAGCGCAATGCGATTGCTGGAGCGCTGTTTGCCGCGAATCCTTGAGCGACCACCGCTTGCCTCGCTTGGTAGCGCCGCGGCACGGCAGTATCCTCGGGCAAACGCATGACCCTCCGACTTATCTTCTCCCTCCTGCCCGTCCTTGCGCCGGTCGCCTGGCTGACGAGCTGCAGCGACGGCGAGCGCCCCTCGACGCCCGAATCGTCGACGTCCTCAGGCTCAGGCGGCGCGAACCCGGGCGGCGGCGCGGTGGCGACGACCTCCGAGGCCACCGGCGCGGGGGGCGGCACGACGACGACCAGCGGCGCGACGATCGGCAGCACGACCGTCAGCAGCACGACGACCGGCGGCGGAGGGGCGGAGCCCGTCGCGCCGGGGATCGTCAAGCTCGGCGAGGGAAAGCTCGCGGAGTCGGGGCTCACCGTGGTGTCCTACGGCGGCTACCTGAACGGCGAGTCGTTCCAGCAGGACGCGATCGTGTCGTTCGGCGGCTTCCAGTACACCGCCTTCTGGAACACCAACCGCAACGTCGTCCTCGCGCGCCGCCGGCTGCCGGCGAGCCCCGGCGGAGCGGCAGGCGCCTGGGAGAAGTTCGACTTCAAGGATTACCGGCTGAGCGCCGACGACGCCCACAACACGATCTCTCTCGGGATCGCGCCAGGCGACGGCACGCTGCACCTCGCGTTCGATCACCACGGCAGCAACCTGCACTACCGCCGCTCGGTCACGGGTCTCCTGACGGACCCGGAAGGCGCGGCCTGGGCCGCCTCGAGCTTCGGCGCCGTCTCGAGCGCGCTCGTCGGATCGACCCGCGTGTCCCTCGTGACGTACCCGCGGTTCGTCACCGAGCCCGGCGGGGACAAGATGCTCCTGAGCGCCCGGATCGGCGAGAGCGGTAGCGGCGACGAGCACCTGTGGGAGTACGACGCCACGACGCACGCCTGGAGCGCGCTCGGCGAGTACATCGAGGGCACCGACGCCAGCATGAACGCCTACCTGCACGGCCTGTCGTACACGCGCGGCGGCTCGCGCCTGCACGCGGCGTGGTGCTGGCGGGACACGCCCGACGCGACGACAAACCACGATCTCCTGTACGTCTACAGCGACGATCACGGGCGCACATGGAAGAACAACGCGGGCGCCACGGTCGCGACGACCGGCGCCTCCTTCGTGACACGGAGCACGACGGGCCTCTCCGTGTGGCCCATCGGCCAGAACCGAGGGCTCATCAACCAGGAACACATGACGGTCGACGCGAGCGGCCGCGTCCATGTGCTGCTCTCGCACCTCCCCGACGCCGAGACCGACAATTCGAACTTCACCAGCGCCCGGACGCGCAGCGAGTTCTTCCATTATCTCCGCGACACCGACGGGACCTGGGCGCGCCACGGCATCGGCCTGAGGGTGGTCCAGAACTTCCGGGGCAAGCTCGCGATCTCCTCCACCGAGAACGTCTATGCGATCCTCCCCGATCTCCGCATCGCCGGCGCCTCCCCGAGCGACGGTTACGCGACCTGGACGCTCCTCGACGCCGCCGACTCGGGCCGGTTCTTCTCCGATCCTCTGATCGACGCCGCCCGACTCGAGACCTCGGACGAGCTCACCGTGTACTACCCAGCGCGGAGCTCCGTGGACATCTGGGGCCTGGAGTACACGCTCCGCTGAGCCGCGCGAAGGGCGCTCCTCAACCCCGAGCGCGCCCTTCACGGCCCCGTTCCCCAGGGCGAGCGCGCGAGCTCGTTCATGGCGCCGTCCCCGTTGCCCGCCAGCTCTCCCCTGATCGACGGATCTTCCGGTTGTTCCACCGGGCGACGCGCGTGATGCGCGCGGGGCGCGCTCCGTGTCCGTATCGGACGAGCCGCGACCGGCGCTGAGCGGTCCAGTCAGAGCGGCAGTCCCTGCCCCATGGGGACGCGCGTCGCGCTCGCTCTCGCGCAGGCACGCTCGGTGCTCGCCCTGAGGCGCGGTCTTGCCGGTGGCGAGGGCGTGCACTGCCGCGAACGCCGCGGCGGCAAGGGACACTCGCGCAGCGAGCCCCGGCGCGCTCCGGCCAGGAGGAGCGTTACTCATGAACCCGGACGCGTTCGTCAAGCGCCGATTCGCATTCATCCTGGGAGGATTGGTCGCGGTCTCCGCGTATTTTCAGGCCTCCGGGGTATCTCAGCTCATCGCTCACCAGATCACGCGGGACGGCGAGGCCTCCGCCCCCCTCGTCATGGATCCGGTCGACGTGCCGCTCTCCGAGGATGATCCCCCGCCCAGCGCGGCGCCGATCCTGGAGCGCAATCCGTTCGACTCGACGACAGGGCCGCTCGTACCCCCGCCGAGCGCCGCGCCCGCCGGCCCGGCGGACCTCTCGCAGCTCGACCCCTACCTCGCTCCACCCTGCGATACGGGCCGCGTCGTGCTGATCGCGATGTCCGAGGACCCCGAATGGTCGTTCGCCGCCGTCGAGAGCGACGGCGGACACACGGCGCTCGGGCGGCGAGGCGGAGAGATCGCCGGCCGCAAGGTCGAGGACATCGCCTGGGATCGGGTGTGGATGACCTCGACCTCGGGGGGCGCGCGCTGCCAGATGCAGCTCGGCAAGAAGGGCGGAGAGGGCGGCAAGAAGGAGCCCGAGCCGCAGGCGGCAGCGCCGGCTCCGCCCCGCGCCACGTACCGCCCGAGCAGCAAGAGCGATGTCCCGCCCGAGATCGCCTCGCGGATGCAGCGGGTGAGCGACACGGAGATCGACATCGACCGCTCGGCGGCCGAGAAGATCTTCGCGCAGCCCGAGCTCGTGACGCAGACCTCGGCGGCGATACCGGAGATGCGGGACAACAAGGTGGTCGGGCTGAAGATGATGGTCAAGCCAGGCTCGGTGCTCGAGTCGTTCGGGGTGCAGAGCGGCGATATCGTGAAGTCGATCAACGGCATCGACCTGACGGACCCACAGAAGGCCATGCTGGCCTACTCGCGCATGCGCTCCGACAAGAGCCTTTCCGTCGTCGTCGAGCGCGACGGCCGCCCGACGAGGCTCAGGGTCAACATCCGCTGAGGCGAGGAGGCGGGCCCGGCCGGCAGCCGCGCTCCGCGCAGGACGCCGGGCGCCCCCGGCCTTGTCGCACCCGCGGGCGGCGGCGGCCGGGCGGCGGCCGGCGCGGAGGCCTTCCGCCGGCGCACGGGCGACTCCTGCCGAACAATGCGCGATCGCCGCTGTCTCTCCGGCTGGAGCGCCCGGCGGCGGCCGGCGCCGTCGCTCCGGAGCGGAGCGACAGAACAGATGCGGCGCTCACCCGTCAGACCGAGCACCCGCTCTGTCCGCGGGAGGGGAAGACCATGAACGAACTCGGAATCGTGTGGGTGAAGCGAGCGCTCCTCGGCGGATCGCTCGCGCTGGGGCTCTCGGGGGCGGGGATCGCGTGCAGCACGAAGGAAGCCCCAGCGACGTCGGAGGCGTCCCCGGCGTCGATGCCGCTCGGGAACGCCGCCGAGGCGAAGCGCGAGGCCGTGGCGTCGGCCGCCGAACCCCTCCTGGTGGCGCGTGAGCCCGCCGCCCCCAGGCTCGACATGGCGGGCGGGAAGGGGCGCGCAGGCGCCGACGGCCTGGTGGTCCCCGCCCCGGCGGCCACCGCGGCGCCGGGCGAGGGCGCGGCCCGCGCCGCGGCGCCCGAGGCCGCGGGCCTCGACCCGAACGGCCGCTTCGCCACCACGTACCGCCCCGGCGGCGGCCACCTCGCCGCGTTCGAGTCCGCGGTCGCGCGCGGCATCGTCCCGCCCGACGGGCGCGAGCTCGTCAGCGACGTCGGCGCCCGCTACGCCCCGTCGATCGACGTCCCGAAGGGCTCGGCGCTCGCCCTGCGCACGGACCTCGAGCGCACGCGGGTCCCGCCCGGCGGCGGCCCGGTGCACGTGCGCGTCGCGCTCCGCTCGACGGCGCAGGCGCCCGCGGCGCGGCCGCACCTGTCGGTGCACCTCGTGCTCGACGTGAGCGGGTCGATGCAGGGCGAGCCCATGGCGCGGGCGCGCGACGCGGCGCGGGCGCTCGTCGACAAGCTCGACGCGAACGACGACTTCTCCCTCGTCACCTTCTCGAGCGGCGCCGACGTCAGGATCGACGATGGGCCCGTCGGGCCGCGGCGGGCGGCGATCAAGGCGACGATCGACGGCATCCGCGAGGGCGGCGGCACCAACATCGGCCAGGGCCTCGCGCTCGGCTACGCGCAGGCCGCCCGGCCGGGCATCCCGGAGGGCGCGGTGAAGGTCGTGCTGCTGCTCTCCGACGGGCGCGCGAACTCCGGGATCACGAGCTCGGAGCGGCTCTCGCGCCTCGCGCTCGACGCCTTCCAGGGCGGCGTCCAGACGAGCACGTTCGGGCTCGGCGCCGACTACGACGGCGCGCTGATGAGCGCCATCGCGAGCGACGGCGCGGGCGGGTACTACTACCTGCGCGATCCGGATCAGATCGCCCCGGCCCTCGCGACGGAGCTCGACAGGCGGCTCGATCCGGTCGCGACCGCGGTCGAGCTGCGGGTGCGGCTGAAGCCGGACGTGAAGCTGCTCCAGGTCTACGGGTCGCGCCGGCTGAACGACGTGGAGGCGGCGCGCGTGCGGACGATCGAGGCCGCGGCGGACGCGCAGTCCGCGCGGCGCGACGGCATCGAGCGGGACCGGCAGGACGACGCCGAGGGCGGGATGCGGTTCTTCATCCCGGCGTTCTCGCGCGACGACAGCCACGCGATGCTCTTCAAGCTGGGCCTCCCGGCGGGCGCGGACACGCGGGCAATCGCGGCGATCGAGCTCAAGTACAAGGACCGCGTCGCCAAGAAGAACGTCGTGGACGAGGCGCCGCTCCGGGTCGCGTACGCGACCGGCGACGCGGACAGCGCGGCGAGCGCCGACCCGTCGGTCGCCCGCACGATCCAGGGCTTCGCCGCCGGCGAGACGCTGGCCGAGGCCGCCCGCCAGATCGCGCTCGGCGATCGCGCCCGCGCCGCCGCGCTGCTCTCCGAGCGGGAGGGGATCCTGCATGCCGCGGCCGAGGCGCTCGGGGAGCCGCTCTTCCTGAAGGACGCGGCCCGCCTCGCGCGCCTCCGCGGCCACGCCGGGGCCGCGGGCGGCCTGGGTGATCCGCTCGTGCTGGCGATGCTGCTCGAGACGGCCTCGCGGACGCACCTTCACTGAGGGCGGGGCTCGGGGCACGATGGCGCAGGGGCGATGCACCGGCGGAGCCGAGGGGCGGACATGACCCAGACATTCACACTCCGGCGCGATGTGGCGGCGCAGCACGTCGACGTCGCGCCGGGCGGCGAGATCGTCCTCCGCGGCAAGCTGGTCTGCTCGACCGACGCCTCGGTCATCGACGCGGCGACGACGACCTGGCCCGCGGGCGCGCCGGGCGGCGCGTCGGTCGACAGCGGCGGGCTCGTCGACCTCGAGCAGGGCGGCTTTCACATGACGAGCCGCGACCCCGCGACCCACGAGGTCCACGCCATCGCGACAGGGGATCCGGCCCCAGCGTGCGCGCTCGCGGGCGTGGAAGCCCCGTGCCTCCCGCTCCGGCTCCTGCCGCTCGCGCGCTCGCGGCTCCAGACGGCGCAGGAGCTGGGCAGCTGCCTTCAAGGGGGCATCACGGTCGAGGTGCCGGACGCCGTGCTCCCGCCCGTCGCGCCCGCGGCCGTTCCTTACGTGCAGGGCGCGGCCGTGCTGCTCGGCGCCTCCGTGCTCGTGTCGATCGGGTGGGTCGTGCAGCGCCGGCGCGCCCGATCGCCGCGCGGCCGCCTGCTCGATCTTGCGAAGCGCACCCGGGCCAAGCTGAGGGCCGCCGACCCCGTCGTGGCCGCGCCGCTCGTGCCGGCTGTGGAGGCCGCGCTGGGCGCGCTGAAGCGGCGGCGTGTGGACGCCGCCTCGACGGAGGGCAAGCGGGTCGCGGAGGTGCTGCGGCGGGTGGAGCTGCGCGTCGACGCGTCGGCCGTGGAGGCGCGCGCCGACAGGGAGCAGCAGGCGGCGGACGAGCTCGTCCGCGAGATCGAGAGCGCGCTCGAGGCGGTCGACGAGGTGGACGGCGCGCGGCGCGGGGGGGCCTGAGGTCGACCAGCCCCCGCCGGAGGTCTGCGCGACGCTGCTGTCGCGCGGCGTCCATCTCGCCTCCATCCGCGCGATGTACCGGCTGCTCGCGCCTCCGGCGAGCGCGCCCAGCGTGCGCTGATGAAGCACGCCAAGCCGACGCTCACCGCCACGGCCCCAACCCGATCTGGACGTGGGACATCACCGAGCTGCGCGGGCCGCTGCCTGGGGTCTTCTACTGCCTGTACGTCGTCCTCGACCTGCTCAGTCGCATGACCGTTGGCTGGAGCCGGAACGCGCCTCTCTGCGCGATCCACTCATAGGATTCTCGTCCGGCCTGTCTCAATCCTGTTGGCATTTTCCGCCCCCTCTGTGCCAACGTTAGGTGAGAAACACGAGCAATGAAACCGCGCAAAATGGCGTTGTGTCGCGGTCGCTCCATGGCGTATAAATCCAGTCGAAGAACCACATGATCTTCCAGAGAGAGCATGGGTGTCCGGATAAGGTTTCGGACTCTGCGAATGACGCTACGTGATCCTGTGTGATCAACTTCGAATGTCGTTGTCCCCTGGTCTCAATGCGCGACAGAGAGTCCATGGCAGGCGAGTCGCTTCGTGCGCATCTTCGGGAAACATTGGAAATACCTATGACAAAGTCAAAGCAGAATCAATTCTCTCGTTGGTCCCTACTGGCGTTCGCGTCAGTCGCGCTAGCTGGCTGCGGCGATGATACCAATCCCACAGGGCCCTCGAGCAGCTCATCGTCTTCTAGCAGCTCTTCCTCCTCCAGCTCCAGCTCCAGCTCCAGCTCATCTTCGAGCAGCTCCAGCTCGTCTTCGAGCAACTCCAGCTCATCTTCGAGCAGCGCCAGCTCGTCTTCGAGCAGCTCCAGCTCGTCTGGTGGCGATCTCGCATTGGTGGTCGCCATCAACTCCGGTGGTACTTCGAGCGCAATGGTCGACGGCGTGGAGTACCAGGCGGACAAATACGCTAGCGGTGGTACGCCCAACAGCACGCAAGACGCTGTCGTCGGTGGGCAGCTTTACCAAACAGAGCGGTATGGCTCATTCAGTTATGAAATTCCGGTCACCGCCAACGGCAAATACACCGTGAAGTTGCATTTTGCGGAAATCGATAAGACCAGCGCTGGCTCGCGCAGTTTTGGCGTTGCGATCGAAGGTAACACCGTTATCAGTGATCTGGATATCTATACCGAAGTTGGTCATGACGTGGGCCACACGGAGACCTTCGCGGATATTGCGGTGAATGACGGCAGCGTCACCATTGAGCTGATCAAGGGTGTAGATAACCCCACCATCGCAGGATTTGCTATTTTCTCCAACGATGGAGAGCTGGATACAACGGTCACGCCCCTCCCCGATTTCTCCAAGTACTCAGCCTACACTCAGAGATACACCGAGAAGACTGTGATCAATTCGAATCACGCGACGGGTCACGTCGGTGATTTCTTCTTCACTCACTGGAAAGATGGCGGTTCGACATCTTTGACTGTGGACCCGAATGGTGAGTTCAGCGTGACCTGGCAGGGCGGTGGCTATAACTATGTCGGTGGTCCCGGATGGCATTACGGAGATGAGAAGAGGGTGATCGGCTACCGCCTCAATAACGACAGCGGCGCGAGCTACATCGCTCTGTACGGCTGGGGGTACGACAAGAGCATGCCCACTTCAAACGCGGCACACCTGGTGGAGTATTACATCCTGCAGCGATGGAGCTATGATCCCAGCCAGGGTGCTACCGCTGGCAAGACCTTCACGAGCGATGGGGTCGAATATTCCACTTACCGCTCGACGCGGCAGCAGCAGCCCTCTATCAATGGTCGCTCCACTTTCTACCAATACTGGAGCAAGCCTGCTCGGGCGCAGGCCCTCGGACAGGACCACAAGATCATATTCGCCGATCACCTGAAAGCATGGGCCGACACCGGCTGGATTGTCCCGAACATGAACAACCTGGATGCGAGCGACGATCCCACCTATCAGGTCCTGGCCGTCGAGGTGTTCAACCCCGGTAGCAATGGAACTGCAGCTGGTCGCGTCTGGAACGCGACGCCCTGATCCAAAGAAAATGTGGCGCTCCTGAGCGCTTCGTGGGTGTACGGCGCGAACGCCCGTCGAATGCCTCGATGGCGCCGTGCTCGACGCCATCGAGGCTCCCCGCTTCGCTCCGATCCGCTTCGCGGGCGCCCTTTCGGGCGGCCTCCGCCCAACAGCCGGCGCCGACCGACGGTGCCGAGCGATTCGCGCGCGTGCCCGCCGCAGGGCCGCGAAGCGTCGCTCAGCGGATCGGGCCGGCGACCCTCGGCGGCGAGGCGGGGGCCGCCTCCGCGGCGGGATCGAGCGGCGCGCAGCCGTCGGCGGCGAAGGGGCCGATCGCCGGCTCGCCCTTGACGAACGCCGAGACGCGGCGCATCCGCTCGGCGAACGCCGCCTCGGTCTCGGCCCGCCGCGGGTCGGCCGCGAGCGGGACGGTCCCGAGGCCCTCGCTGCGCACCGGGCAGATCTCGGCGAGGGGCGGCGCGCCCCGCCGCAGGCGCAGGCGCGCGAGCATCGCGAGCTCGGCCGCGGGGCCGGTCCTCTTCACCTTCATGATGAAGTTGCCGAGGCTGTAGAAGATGGGCCGGCCGCGGCGGAGCTCGATGCCCTGGAGCACGTGCGGGTGGTGGCCGAGGAAGGCGTCGGCGCCCGCGTCGATGGCGGCGCTGGCGAGCGCGCGCGCCTGAGGAAGCGGGGTGTCCAGGTACTCGGTGCCGCCGTGGTAGCTCACCACGACGGCGTCGACGCCGGGCCGCTTGCGCGCGGCGCGCACCGCGGCGGCGAGCCCGTCCCGCTCCGCGGCCGCGACGAACTCCCGCGCCGGGTGCTGCCAGAGCGAGCCCTGGTTCCAGATGCCGGTCACGGCGAGCAGCGCCACGCGGAAGCCGCGGTGCTCGATGACGGCCGGCGCGTACGCCTCGAGCCGCGTCCGGCCGGCGCCCACGTAGGCGACGCCCGCGCGCTCCAGGTGGCCGAGCGTCTCGAGGAACGCGCCCTTGCCGTAGTCCCACATGTGGTTGTTCGCGAGCGACACAACGCCGATGCCGGCGCGCGCGAGCGCGTCCGCGCCGGCCGGGGGGCCCGTGAACACGAGCGGCTGGCGCGCGTGCTGGGTCTCTCCGCCCTGATCGCTGAGCTGGTTCTCGAGGTTGACGAAGCGCACGTCGGCGGACGCGAACAGCGCCGCGACGGAGGCGAACGGATCGTACGCCGGATCGCGGAGCAGCTCCTGGCCGAGCGCCTTGCCGAGGCAGACGTCGCCGCCGGCGAGGAGCGTGATCGCGTCGGCCGGCGCGGTGGGGGCAGCGTTGGGCGCGGCGGGGGCAGCGTTGGGCGCGGCGGGGGTGGCGGCCGGCGCGGCGGGAGCGCCGCGGGCTGTCGCAGAGGCGTCGCGGGGCGCGGCCGGCGCGACGACGGGCGGAGGCGCGAGCCCGGCGCCCACGTTGGCGGACCGCTCGCAGCCGATCTGCGCGGCCGCTGCGCACATCGCGAGAAAGAAAGGGGCAGGGCGCATCGCGAGCGGCGTCTCGGCGCGCATTATCCACGGGCCCGCGGCCGCGCCCAAGTATCCGGTGGTACGCCCGCCGACGTTCGTGCCACCATCGCCGCGCGTTGAGCAGGCCCAGAAAAGCCGCGGCGTCGATCGGCGGCCGCGCGCTCTCGATGGACGTCCGGCCCGCTCCAGCGCGACCTACTCGGGATTGGACGCGCGCTCGTGCGCGGGTTGCTTGGAAGGCCTTATCTCCATGGTGAATCGAAGACGTGAGACTCCCTCGGGCTCGACGCTGCTCTCTTCGCGCGGCGCGACGCCGTCGAGCACGCGCATCGTGCCGGGCCCCGCGGCGCGCGACGAGGCGCGCGACGAGGAGCGCAAGGACGGCTGGGGCTTTGCCGACACCCGGTTCGTGGTCAAGCCGAGCGGCAGCGTCGTGCTGACCGGCACGCGGTACAGCATCAGCAACGTCGAGCTGCCGTCGCTGCTCCCGTGGATGTCGGCCACGCTCGCCGCGCCGCTCTCGTACGAGAACCGCAACGAGCCGCACTACCCGCCCCGGATCCCCGACGCCAAGGTCGCGAGCGAGCTGCTCGCCGCGCTCCGCGGCTTCCTGGCGGACGATCAGATCTCGCAGGACCCGCTCGTGCGCCTCCGGCGCGGCCACGGCCACACCGGCGCCGAGATCTGGGCGATCCGCTACGAGCGCCTCGAGCGCGTCCCGGATCTCGTCGTGTTCCCCGCGTCGCACGACGACGTCGTGCGCCTCACCGAGGTCGCCAAGCAACACGGCGCGTGCCTCGTCCCGTTCGGCGGCGGCACCAACGTCACGGACGCCCTGCGCCTGTCGATCCACGAGGAGCGGACGGTGATCGCGGTCGACATGCGGCGCATGAACAGGATCCTCTGGCTCGATCCCGTGAACCGCATGGCTTGCATCGAGGCGGGCGCGACAGGGCGGCACATCGTCGCGGAGCTCGAGAAGCACGGGCTCACCATGGGGCACGAGCCCGACAGCCTCGAGTTCTCGACGCTCGGGGGGTGGATCGCGACGAACGCGAGCGGGATGAAGAAGAACCGTTATGGCAACATCGAGGATCTCGTCCTCGACATGCAGGTCGTGACCGCGCGCGGCGTGGTCGAGCGGCCGCACGTGGCCCCGCGCGAGAGCGTCGGCGCCAACCCGAAGAACTGCATGTTCGGCAGCGAGGGCAACTATGGAATCGTCACCAGCGCTGTCGTCAAGCTGTTCCCCCTGCCCGAGGTCCAGCGCTACGGCAGCGTCATCTTCCCCGACCTCGCGCGCGGGCTCGCGTTCCTCTACGACCTGCAGGGCGCCGGCGCGCTGCCCGCGAGCGTGCGCGTCATGGACAACACGCAGTTCCATTTCGGTCAGGCGCTCAAGCCGAAGAAGTCCGGGCTGCTCGCCCGGGTGAAGAGCCAGGCGGAGAAGCTCGTGGTGACCCGGATCAAGGGCTTCGATCCGCACCAGCTCGCCGTCGCCACCCTCGTGTTCGAGGGGACGAAGGAGGAGGTCGACTTCCAGGAGAAGACGCTCTACCGCATCGCGGCGCAGCACGGCGGGATGAAGGCGGGCGCGGCGAACGGCGAGCGCGGCTATCAGCTCACCTTCGGCATCGCGTACATCCGCGATCTCACGTTCGAGCACTGGGCGATCGCGGAGAGCTTCGAGACGAGCGTCCCGTGGAGCCGGGCGCTCGAGCTCTACGACCGGGTGCGCCAGCGCATCCTGCGCGAGCACGAGCAGCGGCGCCTGCCTGGCAAGCCGTTCTTCACCGGCCGCATCACCCAGGTCTACCCCACGGGGGTCTGCATCTATTTCTATCTCGGCTTCTACGCCAAGGGCGTCGACGATCCCGTGCGCCATTACGCCGAGATGGAGCACGCCGCGCGAGAGGAGATCCTCGCCGCCGGAGGGTCGCTGTCCCACCATCATGGAATCGGCAAGATCCGGCAGGATTTCGTGAAGGACATCTACTCGGACGGCGCGCGCGCCTTCATGCAGCAGGTGAAGCAGGCCGTCGATCCGGACAACCTGTTCGGCGCGGCGAACCACGGCGTGCTCGGCGAGATCGCGCTCTCGAGCGCGGAGGAGCAGGGGCGAGCGCCCTTGCCTTGACCTGGGCGGCGCGGCCGCCGGCGGGGCGCGGCGCTGCTGGAAGCGCCGCGCCAGCCGCTGAGATCCCTACGTCGTGCTCCCCGCCGAGGGCAGCACCATGGCGTCGATCCTCGTGGTTGACCGCCTCGTCGGCTATCTGGAGCCGCCGAGCGGCGCGGCCTCATGCCGCAGAAACATAACAACTCGGCAGTCGCCGGCCGTGTTGCCGGAGGTAGCCGCGGCGCGGAACGCCCCTGCCCCAAATTGGTTGCGCAGCGCAACCATCCGTGGTCTCCTCGAAGGGTGACCACGAGAGAGCTCCGCTCGGAGGTCCGCGCCTTCGTGCGCGGTTTCGGTCTCCTGGACGAGGAGCGCACGCCGTGCGGCGTCCGGGTGGCGCCGCGCGAGGCCCACGCCCTGACGGTCCTGGCGGACGCCGAGCGGGCGGGAGAGCAGCTCTCCCAGAGCGACCTGCGGCGGGCGCTCGGCATCGACAAGAGCAATGTCACCCGGCTGATACAGCGCCTTCGCGAGGATGGCCGGGTGGAGCAGGACGTCAGCGGGGAAGACGGGCGGGTCCGCCGCCTGCGGCTCACCTCGACCGGGCGCCGCATGGCGGGGCGACTCGAGGGGCAAAGCCTGCTGCGGTTCCAGTCGATCGTGGACGCCATCCCCTGCGAGGAGCGCGCCGCGGTGGTGCGCGCGCTGCACGTCCTGAATCGCGCGCTCTCGCGCGTGACGCGCGCGACAGAGGAGCAACCCCATGCGAGCGATGCGAGCGACTCTCCCTAGCGTTCTTCTCGGGCTCGTCGGAGCTCTCCTGATGCCTCCGATCGCCTCCTGCACGCCTTCCAGCGAGACCGCTGCGGGACCCGCGCCGGGCGCGCCGGCGGCGGTGCAGGTCCGCTCGTTCGGCGCGCTGCGCGCGATCATGCACGAGGGGCAGACGGGGCCCGCCGTGCGCATCGGCGATGTGGTGCCGGGCCCGCGCGCGTTCGGGATCGGGGCGCTCAGCGAGCTGCGCGGGGAGGTGACGGTCGTCGACGACGCGATCTGGACCTCCTACGCGCGCGACGACGGGACCCTCGACGTGCGCCCCGCCGGGGCGGAGGAGGCGGCGACGCTCTTCGTGGTGGCGAACGTCGCGCGCTGGCAGGAGGCGACGCTCGACGCCGACGTGCCTGACGGGCAGATCGACGCGCGCATCGAGGCCTTGCTGCGGGAACGCGGGCTCGACGCGGAGGGCGCTGTCCCGGTCCAGGTGCGCGGCGGCTTCCGCGATCTCCGCTGGCACGTCATCGACGGGAGAAAGCTCGCCCCCGGCGGCGGTCACGCGGACCATGTCCGGGCGTCGGTGAACGGAGCGCTCCCCGCCGCCGAGGGGGTGCTGGTGGGCTTCTTCTCGAAGCGCCACCACGGCGTCTTCACGCACATGGGGTCGAACACGCACTTTCACGTCGTCCTGCCGGAGCGACCGCTGATGGGTCACGTGGACGGCGTGACGCTCGCCCGCGGCGCGCGGGTCCTCCTGCCGGCGCCTTGAGGCTTGGCACGAGCGCACCGGCGGCGGCGCTCGGCGCGCGCCGCGGGCGCATGTTCCGGGCGGGGGTGGTATGCAGGACGGCGTGCAGCTCATGACGGCGCCCTCGGAGGCCGGCGACGGGGCGGGCCGCGTGGCCGGCCTCGCGGGCGTCGTGCTGTGCGGCGGGCAGAGCCGCCGGATGGGGCGCCCCAAGGCATGGCTGCCGTTCGGGGGTGAGGCGCTGCTCCAGCGGGTGGTGCGGCGCCTCGGCGAGGCGGCCTGGCCGATCGTGGTGGTCGCGGCGCCGGGGCAGGAGCTGCCGCCGCTGCCGGAGGGGGTGCTGCTCGTGCGCGATCCGGTGGAGGGCCGCGGGCCGCTGCAGGGCATCGCGGCCGGGCTCGATGCGATCGCGCCGCTCGCCGAGCGGGCCTACGTCGCCTCGACCGACGCGCCCTTCCTGCACCCCGCCTTCGCGCGGCGCCTCGCGGATCTCCAGGCGGGCGGCCACGCCATCGCGGTGCCGCGGGCGGAGGGGCACCATCACCCGCTCGCCGCGGTGTACGCGTGCTCCGTGCGCGGCGAGGTGGCGGCCTTGCTCGCCGAGGGCAGGCTGCGGCTCTCCACCCTGTTCGAGCGGGCGCGCACCCTTGTCGCGGAGCCGGATCTCCTGCTCGCGGATCCGCGGCTCCGCGCCGCGGATCCGGCGCTGCGATCGCTGCGCAACCTGAACACGCCCGAGGACTACGCGGCGGCGCTCCGCGAGCTCGACTGACCCGGCCTATTCGCCGCTCGGCGCCGGCGCGCTCGTCGCCGCCGCGCCCCCGGGCTCGCCCCTCGTGATGAGGATCCGCTGCTCTCCGTGCCTGGGCAGGACTACCCGATCCGGCCCCAGCCCGCGCGCGGCCATGACGCGCCGGAGCTCGCGGGGCGCCTCTCCGAACGTATCGGTGCTGTTGATGAAGGTGTCGAAATGGATAGCCATCATCCGCCGCGCCCCGAGGTCGAGGAAGGCCTGCACCGCCTCCGCCGGATCGAGGTGCTTGCTCTCCATGAACTCGCGCGGCCCCACCGGCGCGATCGGCAAGAGGGCCAGATCGATCGAGGGGAATCGCGCGCGCGTCTTCACGAAATCATCGCGGTCGTAGGCTGTATCGCCGCCGAAGTAGACCGTGATTCCATGGTACTCGACGACATAACCCGTGAAGCTCTCCGTCATCCAGTCCCGGTCCAGCCCGTAGCGATAGCCGGAGTGCCGCACCGGGACGGCCGTGATCTTCAGATCGCCCTGCCGCCATGTCGTCCAGGTCGGGACCTCGAACGACGCGAAGCTATGGTTGGGCACGTAGATGAGCCCGCCCCGAGGCACGAGCAGCGCGCGGACCTTCGGCTCGATCATCGACAGCGAGCCGAGCGAGAGGTGGTCGAGGTGCATGTGCGAGATCAACACGGCGTCGATGGGCGGCAGGTCCTCCGGGGCGAGCCCCGGCTCGACGAGCCGCTTCACCATGAGGCCCACCGTCGACGTGAAGACGGGGTCGGTCAGGATCCATCGGTCGTCGATCTGCAAGAGCACGGTCGCGTGCCCGACCCAGAGCGCGGCGAGCCTCGCCTCGGGGCGGTACGGCGCGCGCACCTTGTCCGGCACGGGCAGCGGGCTCGCGAACAGCCTCGCCACGTTGCTCTCCAGGATGCGCGCGGGCACGCCGCACGACAGGCCCGCGAGCGCGAGGAGCGCCGCGGCGGACAGGCGAGCTGGCGACGAGGAGAAGCGCGTGGCCATGCGCGGCGTCAGAAGTAGCGGATGCTGAGCGTGATCGTTGTCGATCGCAAGGCGGCCGTCGGCGTGGCCGCCACCTGCGCGCCCAGGGCGCCGAACAGGGTATAGACCCCCGCCTCGTACGAGGCCGCCACCTGCCCTCGAGCATAGAGGGCTGATCCGCCGAGCGAGCAGGACAGGTAGTCGCCGCGATCGAGGAGCGGGAAATAAGCGCGGACGCCGCCCCGGATCAGCCAGCGATCGGCGAACGCGCCCGGACGGGCGACGTACCCGGGCGAGCCGAAGAGCTCGATCGAGCCGGCGTGACGCGTGAGCGGCTCCGCGATGAAGGCGCGCCACGGCGAGAGCTCGCGGTTGATCCCGAACGAGTAGAGCAGCGGCGTCACCTGCCAGCGGAACCCGAAGCGCGCCCCGCCCGGTTCGAGCCACAGCTCGGGGCTCGGCACGAGCTGGACGAGGAGCCACGCCAGCGTGGGGCGGATGTCGGGCTCCGTGGCGGCGGCCGCCGGCGCAGCCTGCCGCGGCTCCTCGGGCGACGCGCCCGCGGCGAGCGGCCAGAGCGGCGAGCCGAGCGCGGCGGCGCAAGCGGCCAGCGCGGGAGCGCGGCGTCGCGCGAGGGAGCGCGCTCCGGGCATGCCGCGGCTACGGCGCGCCGCCGTACACCCTGCCGAGCTGCTTGTAGAGGAACCGCGCCGCGTGCTCTCCATAGGGCGTCTGCGCCGCGTACACGTCGGGCGAGGCGATCGGCGCGTGCGCCGCCAGCGCGCCTGGCCGCCCGAGCCGGGCGAGATCCTCGCCGAGCGCCTCCATCGAGGCATACCGGTTCTCCGGCCGCTTGCGCAGGCACTTCGCGATCACCGCCTCGAGCGCCCGCGACGCCGGGCTCTCACCCAGGTTGGGCGGCGGGGGCGGCGTGACGAGCTGGTTGGCCAGCACCACGGCCTCGTCCATGGCGGGCGCCAGGGCGGGGGAGGAGCTCCGCGCGACGCTGAAGGGGAGCCGGCCGGTGAACATCCGGTACATGAGCATGCCGAACCCGTAGACGTCCGTGCGCCCGTCGGGAGGGTCGCTGACGGTCTGCTCCGGCGCCATGTACTCCAGGGTGCCGACGGTCACCCCGGCCTGCGTGAGCCCCGAGTGCTCGTACAGCTTCGCGAACCCGAAATCGACGACCTTGGCCGCCCAGGCGTCGCCCTTCTCCCCCACGAGGAACACGTTGGCGGGCTTCACGTCGCGGTGGACGATCCCCGCGCGGTGGGCCGCGCCGAGCCCGGCCGCGGCCTGCAGGAGGAAGGGCACGCCGGCCTCCGGGGACAGCCGCTTCTCGCGCAGGAGCAGCGAGCTCAGCGACTCGCCGAAGAGGAACTCCAGCACGAGGTAAGGCGACCCTTCATGGAGGCCGATGTCGAGGACCTCGACGATGTTCGGGTGAACGACCGTGGCCGCGGCCTTGGCCTCCAGGAGGAACCGCGCCTTCACCTTGGGCTCGCGGCGGAGCCTCGCCTCCAGGAGCTTCAGCGCGACGGGCGCGCCGCTCTTCGTGTCCTCCGCCAGGAACACCTGCGCCATGGCGCCGCTGCCGATGAGGCCCCGCACCCGGTACCGCTCGGCGACGATCGCGCCCACGTGCTCGGTGGGCTGGGACCGGATCCGCCGGATGTCGTGGCTCGCGACCAGCTTCTCTCCGTCGTGCGGGCAGAAGCGGTGGTCATCCGCGTACCGCCGGTGGCAACGAGGGCACAGCATGAGGTCCCGTTCTCGGGGATAGCCCTTCCCCCGCCCCTTTTGCAAGACCCGACGTGCGCGTCGTGATCGCGCCTCGCGAAGGCGCGCGCGGGGCGATCACGACGCGCGGGACATGTCCGACGGCATCCGCGCTCTGGGCTCGTGGATCAGGACCGTCTCGGCGCTGGAGAGCTCCTCCATGTCGGGCGCGTCGCCTGACATGCGCCAGCCCGGGCTCCGCTTGGGCAGGCTGTCGAGCAGGCCGGCGAACGAGCTCACCCACTCCTCGATGTCCTGAGGCCGCTCGTCGGGCGACAGCGCGAGCGCCCGCGCGAAGGCGCGGTCGACGTCCGGCGGCGTCTCCGGGAGCAGCGACGAGACGGGCGGCGGAGGGGCGCGCGAGAGGCTCGACAGGATGGTGGCGAGGTCCTCTCCGGCGGCGATGCGCCGTCCGGTGAGCGCCTGGTAAGCGACGGCCGCGAAGGAGTAGAGATCGCTGCGCGTGTCCACCGACCTGCCGCGCGCCTGTTCCGGGGCCATGTAGAGCGGAGTCCCCAGGAAGATGCCCGTCGAGGTCGCGCTCACGTCGGCGGAGAGCTCCTTGGCGATACCGAAGTCGAGGATCTTGACGTGAAAGTCGCCCGGCCCCGTCGACGGGAGCAGGAAGATGTTCTCCGGCTTGACGTCGCGGTGCACGAGCCCCGCCGCGTGCGCAGCGCCGAGCGCCGAGGCACCCTCGCGCAGCAGCACCGCCACCTGGGCTGGCGTCCCGGGCCCGTGCGACCTCATGGCGTGAGCGAGGGTGAAGCCGTCCAGCCACTCCATCACGATGAAGAGCGTCCCGTCCTCGAGCTCGCCCGAGTCGTACACCTCGACGACGGACGAATGACGGATTCGCGCGACGAGGCGCGCCTCTCTCGCGAACCGCTCGCGCACATCCTCGTTGTTGAAGTGCTCTGTCCTGATGGTCTTGATCGCGACCTCGCGCCCGAGCCGCTCGTCGTGGGCCTTGAACACCCTGCCCATGCCGCCTTCCGCGACGGCCCGGGTCAGGCGATACCGCCCCGCCACGCGATAGGGGAACGGCCGCGGCCTCTTCAGCGCGGCGCCGTCATCGAGGCATCGCTCCACACGCTGATCGTAACAGCGCTGGCAGCTCGGGCATATCTGCAGGATATCGATACCGCGGCGCACCATGTCTTCGAGCGTCGCTGCACGCCGCTCCGCCGCGCTCGCGAGATCCTTGCGCAGCCGCGAGAGCTCGAGCGCGCTGCCGAGGTGGTGCGCGAACGAGCGGACGAGCCGTCCGGTCGTATCGCTCCACACGACGCCGCTGCCGACGATGACCAGCGCGCCGTGGACGTCGCCCGACATGCCGAGGACGGGGACAACGACATCCGCGGATCTCGGAAAGGAGTGTTGGGTCAGCGCGGCCTGGCGCAGAGCGTCGACGTGCGGCGCCTCGGTGGTGGTCGCGGTGAGGCTGACCATCACCTGCTCCTCGGCCTTCCACACCGCGACCTCGCGGGCGCCGATCGCCTCCGCGATCTGGGCCGCCGCGGCGGACGACCACCTCGCGATGTCGTCGAGCGCCTGCGCCGAGGAGACGACGAGCTCCGCGAGCTTCTCCTGCTCCTCCGCGAGCTGGCGCGCGAAATAATGCACCGCTGCGTACGCGATGGCCGACACCGTGAGGAGGTTCATCGCGAAGAAGCCGGCGAGGAGGCTCGGAGGCGCCTCCGGCGCGACGCCGGAGAGGAGCGGGTCGGCAACGCCGGCGGCCATCACGAGCAGCGTATACGCGATGAACCAGGGGATGGACGCCCGCGATCCGTGGAACAGCAGCAACGTCAGCGGCGCGAGGAGCGCCCACAGGACGACGCCGCTCGATCCGACGAACCCTCCCCGGCTCGCGTGCATGAGAAACGGCAGGGCGAAGATGAGCAGCGCCTGACGGAAGCGGAACCCGGCAAACTCCTTCGTCCTGGCGAAGTGGGCGAGGCTCAGGCCGGTACACACGATGTAGCCGAGCGGGATCGCCGCCGAGCGGTGGTCCCCGGCTGCCCCATAGGCGATCACCCAGACGGGGCACGCGCACGCCTTGAGCGCCGCGGTGAGCGTGAGGATCTTCTTGTGCTGGCGCACCTTCGGATCGTCGCCCGACTTCAGCCCCATCCGAGCGATGGCCTGGAAAAACTTCATTCTGGTCTATTGTACGACGTTGAGCAGGGCGGCCTCAAGCTGCGGTCAAGCGCTCGGGGGGGGCGCGATGTAATCGAGGTGTAGATGTGGGCTCACTGACAGGGGGCGGGCGCTCCGGCGTGCGCTGCCCTCGCCCTGTCTCCGTCCGGCGGTCATGAGCTGCGCCAGCACGACGCGCGCGACGACCGCCTCAGCCCCCGACCTGCCCTCTCGAGCTCAGTCCTCCGGCTTCCCCTCGGCCGAAAGGTCGATCTCCGAAAGCCTCCCCACGAATGGATCCTCGCTCCCGAGCTGCTGAAACGCGCCCGGATCGCTCCTCTCGAGCGCCGCCAGGAGCTGCGCCAGCCCGCGCCGCGACCCGTAGTAGTTCGACATCTCGTGATCCTCGTCCGTGATGCAGGCGCGCACCGCGCTGCGGGAGATCTGCGGCAGCCGCAGCGCCTTGAGCGCCATCGACCACAGGCCGTCGATGCGGTTCTGGTCCGCGGGGAACTCCAGCAGGCCGGCCATCGTGAGGAGCATGGCGCAGCGCTGCCCCCTCGGCGTGGACAGCGCATCGCCGCCGGAGAGGTGGCCGAGATCGAGGGCGCGGCGCATGGCGTCGGCCGCGCAGAGCAGGCGCTTCAGCTCCTTTGCCGCGTGGCTCAGGTGGCTGTGGAACATGACCTCGACCGAGAGGCCGCCGAGCGCCTCGTTGCTCTGCTGAAAGCGGGTGACGGCCGGGAGCCGCCCGAGATCCTGCTGCACGGCGCCGCCCGTGGGCACGTCGTGCGGCGGCTCGCGGTGGCTGAAGAAGCCCCCCGACTGGAAGGCATAGTAGAGCTCGCTCTGGCCCGCGAGCCCCGCCCAGATGTCCGAGTACTGCGCGACGCGATTGAGGCTGCCCGCCGCCCAGTTGAGGCCCGCCGCGCCGTCGCCGCCGATCTGCGACGCGCTCACCCCCGGGTCGCGCGGCGTCATCGAGGCCTCGATGTCCTCGGCGATGTCCGCGAGCTGGAAGTCGAGGAAGCCGTCGTAGTAATCCGCGCGCCCGTCCCGGTTCACGTCGGAGTAGCGGGCGACGACGAGCGGGTGCGAGGGCCCGACGAACTGCGAGAACCCGGCGATCTGCGCCTGCGGGTGGGGCCACTGCGCCTTCCGGAGGCGCGCGTCGAGCTCGGCGTGCGACGCGCGCTTGCTCATCCCGCGCAGCGCGGCGACGAAGCAGTCGACCCCCTCGGACGCGGTGACCACCCCGTCCGATCCGGTCCTGAAATACGTCGAGTCCCACGAAGAGTAGATGTCCGCGTCCGGGAACATCTGGGAGACGGCAAAGCGCGTGGTGAGCCCCGCGCACTGCGAGTTCATCATCAGCTTGTACCCTTCCTGTTTCACCTGCACCGCGGCCGCGCGGAGGTCGAAGGCGCCGAGCTGGGCGTGCCGGTTGATGAGCACCCCGATGAAGAACGCCATCCCCATCTCGAGGTTCTCGTCGCGCGGGGTCGCGGCGCGGGCGAAGACGCGGATGGGCTCGCCGGCGGGCGTCTTGAAGGGGGCCTCGAAGGCGCGGTAAGGGCTCCAGCCGTTCGGCGACGGGGGCGCCTCGGGCGGGAGGGCGATCTCCTTGAAGCCGTGGGTCGACACGAGGATGTTGCACTCGCCCTCGTGGAACTCCGAGGCGCCGCACATCGCGAGGTTCCACGGTCCCGTGAGCTCGTCGTACGGCGGCGCCTCGCGGAGCAGCCCGCGGACGAGCCCCCGCGCTCGCTCCTGCTGGGCCGCCGTGAGCCCCGGGGCGCGCAGCTGGAGCAGGTGGATCGCGTGCGCGCGCAGCGCCGGCCGGGCCGTCTCGTCGCCCGCCTCCCTCTCGATGAGCGCGAGGATCTCCTCGGCGGCGCGCTCCGCGACCGGCGCGAAGCCGCGGTCGTCCAGCGACGTCGCGATGAGGTGCGAGAGGATGGTCGTCGCCGCCGAGCGGAGGGTCGCGGCGGCGGTCGGATCGCGCCTCGCCTCCTCGCCGCCCACGGCCGCGATCTCGAGCGCCGCGCGCGCCTGATCCAGCAGCGCCGCGCCCCGGCGCGCCGAGAGCCGCTCCTTGCGCACCGGCTCCTCCGGGTGGAACGCGCTCGGCGGGAAGAGCTGCGTGAGGGTGCTCGTCCGGCGCGACGAGATCCACCGGGCCGCGGTGACGAGGGCATCGCGGGCGGCGGGCCCGTCGGGGCCGAGCGTCGGGCTCGCGCTGAACACCCCGGCGGGCAGGAGCCAGAGCGGCGCGGCGCCCTCGCGCCCCGCGTTCAGGTCGATCGGCGCCGCCTGCGACGCCACGCCCGGATCCGGTACGACCTCGACGTTGGAGACGGCGACGGCGCGCAGCCGTCGGCGCACGGGCGAGTGGCTGGGAAACACGATGAGCACCGCCTTGCCCTCGCCCTCCCGGAGCGCCGCAAGGCTGTCCCCGGGGACAGGCGCCGAGAGCGAGATGGCATAATCGCTGTCGCTCACCGCGACCGCGAGCAGGTGAATGCCTGGCGCGGACTTTCGCTCTTCGAAGGCGGACGACGCGGCTGGCCCGACGGCATCCACGGTGCCAGGCAGGTCGACGAACCCTCGGGGCGAACGGATCCGGACGATGACATCGCTGGGCATGACGCTCTCCTGAGGTGAGGGAGCGTCGCCGCGTTCAAGATCCCGGCGCAACAGGAATCCGACCCGGCAGAACGCTGGCGTATCGCGTCACAGCCGGATCAGGGCGAGCTCGACACTGGCTCGTTCAGGCAGCTCCCTCAATGGCTCTCCGGCAGATCCGGAGTCGACCAGATCACTCCTCGTTCGATGGAGCGCGCGTCGCTGGCGCGATGACGGGGTGGCGGGGCGACTCTTGCGCTGACGAGGCGGAGCAGCGAAGCAGGGAGAAGCCTGCGCCGGCGGCGATGAGCACGCCGGCGGCGACGAGCTTGATCCCTGCGCGCTTCGCGCGGCGCGCCCCTGCCGACGAGGCGACCGCTCCCTCTTCGGCGAGCGCGGCGGTGGCGTCGGCCGTCTCCGGCGAGGAGAGCGCCGCGGCGTCGGGCGGCGCCTCCAGGGAGGCCGCTCCGGCGCCGCGCGCGCGCGGCCGGTTGCTCGAGGGGGGCGCTGGCAGGAGGCTGCCTGCGCGCAGCGTCGCGGTCGACGCTTCGCCGTCCAGATCGGCGGCGCTGGCCGGGAACGCGTCGCTGATGCGGGCGTCGGGCGCGAGCGAGCCGCTCACGCGGGCGCTGGGCACGAGCGGGTCGCTGGCGCGGGCGGCGGGCACGAGCGAGTCGCTCTCCGGAACCCTGGGCGCCGCCGGGGGGCCGAAGGGGCGGAGGGCGACGGCCGCGTAGCGCTCGAGGAGCGCGCCGACCTCGCGGAGATCGGCCGGGCGCTGCGCGCGGTCCGGGCTGAGCATGCGATCGATCATGGCCGCGACGTCGGCGGGCAGCGTCGGCGCGCTCTCCCCGATCGGCTGGATGGAGCCGGTCAGGATGCGCTTCATCACCTTGCCCATGTTCTCGGCCTCGGTGGGCCGCACCGAGGTGAGGCACTCGTAGAGGATGACGCCGAGCGACCAGATGTCGGCGCGGTGATCCACGTCGTGCTCGCCGAGGATCTGCTCGGGCGACATGTAGTACGGGGTCCCGAGCATCTCGCCGCTCCCGGTGCGTCCCCAGGACCAGCTGGTCTCGCCGGGCGCCGCGGTGACCTTGGCGATGCCAAAATCGAGCACCCTGACGCGGGCGTCGTGCTGCGCGGCCTCCGGCGCATCCCCGGAGTCCGCGGAGCCGGGCGCCGGCGCGCCGCTCGGGGGCACCGCGGCGGCGTGAGCGGCTGCGCCGGGCGAACCACGTGGCGCGGCCGCGGCGGGCGTGAGCAGGAAGATGTTGTCGGGCTTGAGGTCGCGGTGGACGATCCCCAGCGCGTGCGCGGTGCCGACGGCCGAGATGACCGGCAGCAGGATGCGCGACAGCTCGGGGAGCGGGATCTGCGCCTCGCGCAGCAGCTTGTCGCGGAGCGACTCCCCCTCGAGCAGATCCATGACGAGGAACGGCGTCCCGTTGTCGAGCTCGAGCACGTCGTGGATGGATGGCACGTTCGGGTGATCGACCGCCGCCGCCGCGCGCGCTTCCCGGACAAGGCGCCGCCGAGTCGACGCGTCCTCCGCCGTGCCGGGGCGCAGCAGCTTCAGCGCCACACGTTCGCCGTTCGCGAGGTGGGTGGCGGCCCAGATGACCCCCATGCCTCCCTCGGCCAGCTGGCGATCGACCCGATAGCGACTTGCCACCAGGGCGCCCGGGATCAGCGGATTGCTCACGCGGAGATCAGGATACCACGCGCCGTCCTCCCGACCTTCTCCGCGCGCCTCAGACGCTCAAACACCGCTCCGGTCGGACAATTACGTGTTCGACGCAGCACCGCGCACCCCGGCGCGCCATACGACATAGGTGCTCGTGTGTACGTCCCTGTCGCCGCAAAAGCGCAGTGATCTTTTCAACACGGATGTTCGGCTGCCCACCGCGACCCCGGTAGCCACATAACATCACCGGCCCCCTGTACGTCCCTGTTACCGCAGAAGCACCGATATCTTCTCGACATCGAACTTCACCGGTCATGAAACACACCATGCCAAGCCGCGTCACCACCGCTCGTTCATCCATCGTGGCGCGCCCCCACCGAGCTCATCCTCAGTGAAGCATCGTCGCCACCGAGCTCATCCGCCCCGGACCGCGCCCCGCCGAGCTCATCCGCCCCGGATCGCGCCCCGCCGAGCGGCGCGCGCCCGCACAGGAGACGGGCCCAGATCGGCGTTTTCGGCGCGCAGGCGTACTCCCGTACGCCGAGCACCGAAAACGTCGAGGTGGGCCCGTATCCGCAGCGGGCGCGTGCCGCTCAAACGGCGGGCCAGATGGAGCCGGCGCGCCGGCGCTCGACGTAGGCCTCGGCCGAGAGAGCGTAGCGCAGGAGCTCGTTCGACACCGGATGTTGAAGGAGCAGGCGGGGCTCCTCGGTCGAGCGGGCCATGTCGCGATCGTACCGGCGGAGGTAGTCGATCGCGGCGAGCGCGTCGCCGCAGAGCAGGTAGCCGATGCGGTGCTCGCTCCGGCGCAGGCCGAGGACGAAGGCGCGCGCGTCGTACGACACGGCGACGGTCGACGCGAGCTCCTCGAGCATCTTGCGCTGGCGGCGCCCGATCGCCCGCTGCACGCCGGGGAGCATCTGCTGCGTGGCGTGCTCGCGCGGGGGCGAGATGGCGCCTGACCCGAAGCCGGGATCGATCGTGCGGATCGACGCCAGCAGCAGGCCGTCGGTCGCCTCGGCCGGGATCTCGTCGAGGAACGTGAAGCCGACCGCGACGCGCGCGAAGAGGCGGGCGAGCGCGAACGTCTGCTCGAGCTCCGGGAGCTCCATGAACGACGTCGGCGCGACGAGGGCAGGGGGATCACCCGGGAAGACGCGGGCGGCTCCCTGCCACGAGGGGACGAGGTAGAGCTCGAACGCCTCGATGCCGAGCGCGCGGCCCACCCGCTCGGCGAGCTGCCGCGTCGGGTGGTTGTCGCGCGGGCTGATCCGCTCGCGCGAGCTGATGCCGAAGTTGCTCAGCTCGAAGCGGATCGCCTTCGCGGCGATCGGCGCGATCGCCAGCGCCACGTCGATCCACGGGCTCCGGGCCTCCGGGAGGAGCAGCCGGCCCATCTCGGGGCCCGCGAAGGCCCCGGCGTACGGCGCCTCCGACGGGACGCGCCGGCCCCTGAGCCGGGCCATGCGGTCCAGCGACACCTCGCCGAGGCAGGCGCGGACCTCCTCCACGGTGATCCGCTCCTCCGCGCGCCCGTCCTTGGCGAGCGCGGCCTCGAGCGCGGCGAGCGCCGGGCCGAGGTCCGGGAGCCGCGTGAAGACCTCCGGATCGGGCGTCAGGACGTCCCGCAGCACCTGGACCGCCTCCGCGTTGCGCCCCGCGGCCTCGAGCCCGCGGCCGAGCGCGGTGCGCGACTCGGGCGGCGCGCCCGGGAGCGCGACGGCCTGCTGGAGGCGCGCGAGCCCGTCGCGAGGCCGCACGAGCAGGGTCGACTCGAGCAGGCCGAGCGTGGTCAGCCAGCGCGGATCGGCCGGGATGCGGCGCGACTCGGCGACCTCGAGCAGCTGCGCGAGCGCCTTGGCGTAGGCCGCGGCGCCCTCGCTCGTGTCGACGCGGTACAGGCGGGCGAGCGCCACCCACCCGCGCGTGTCGCCGCCGGGCGCGCTCACGATCGCGTCGCACAGCGTGCGGACCATGCCGGCCGTGTCGCCGGCGTCGCGGTAGGCGTCCGCGAGGCGCAGGGCGGCCTCGACGCGGGAGCCCGGGTCGGGCGACAGCTCGACCAGGCGCCCCAGCGCGCGCAGCGCGAGCGCGTGGTCGCCGCGCGTGACGCCGAGCTTGTGCAGCCGCTCGAGCGCGGGACGGTTCTGCGCGTCGAGCGACAGGACCGCCTGGAGCGCGTCCTGGGCGAGCGCCGGGTTCGCGAGCGGCCCCTCGTACAGGTCGGCCATCAGGAACTGCGCCGCGATCTTGGTCTCGGCGTCCGTCGCCGCGGCCACGGCGCGCTTCAGGGCGTCGCGCGCCTCGAGCCAGACGCGCTGCGCGGTGAGCAGCCGCGCGAGCAGGAGCAGCGCGGCCGCGTCGTTCGGGAGCGTCTCGATGACCCGCCGGACGGCCGCGATGCCCACGCCGGCGTCTATCGCGCCCGGGCGCCCGTGGTGCTGCAGCACCGACCGGGCGATCTCCGTGCCGAGCAGCGAGATCGCCTCGCGGCTCGCGGCCTTGCCGAGCGCCTCGCCGAGCCGGTCGGTGAGCCGCTGGGGATCGCCCGCGAGCTCCCGGGCGAGCGCGCGCGCCGCGGCCACGCAGCCCGGATCCGCGCGGAGCGCGCTCTCGTACAGCTCGAGCGCGCGCGCGCGGCCCTCGGGGGACGCGTCCTCGGCGGTGAGCTCCGCCGCGCGCACGAGGTGCATGGCGCGCGCGGGCGCTCCGAGGACGAGGTCGGCGAGCGCCAGCTGGGCCGCGATCACGCTCGCGCGGTCGCCGAGGCGCTGCGCGAGCCGATCGAGCCCGCGCGCCGCGATGACGCTCTCCGGCCACAGCCCGAGGGCGTTGCGGAAGCCGGCGAGCGCCGCGCGGGCGGCGGCGGGGTCCGCGTCGGCCTGCGCCTCCGCGAGGAGCGCCTCCTCGACGCTGTAGAGGGCGCGCGCGATGGGATCGGGCGTCAGCTCCCGGCTGTCGCGGATGGCGCTGGCGAAGAGGGCCTGCGCCCGCGGCGCGATCGGATCCGCGGGGCTCGCCTTGGCGGCGATGCGGAGGATCGCCATGTGGGCGGCCGCGTCGTCGGGCGCCTCCTTCACGATGCGCGCGAGCGCCTCGAGCGCGGCGCCCGGCCCGAGCTGCTCCTCGAGCGACGCGATCTCCCAGAGGGCGCCGCCGCGCGCGGTGGCGGAGGTGAACACGTCGGCCTCCGCGCGCAGGACGGTCGCGAGCGACGTCGGCGCCTCGAGGTGCCGGTAGAGCTGCTCCAGCATGCGGAGCGCCGGGACGTGGTTCGGCACCACCCCGACGAGCCCCTCCAGGATCTCGACGGCCTGGCGCGGGCTGCTGTCCGCGAGGACCAGCGCAAGGGAGATCCGGAGCGCGTGATCGACGAGCGCCGGCGGCTTGCGCTCGAGCCAGCGCGCGTACAGCCCCGCGAGCTCGCTCGCGATCATGGAGGCGGACATCCCCGGCAGGCTGGACGCGCGGGCGCCGGTCGCGGGCCGCTGCGCGACGGGCGCGCCGAGGCCGACGCCGACGCCTGCGCCGCCGGCGCGGACGTAGATGCGCTCCATCGCGTCGAGGATCGCCGGATCGTGCTGGCCCGAGGCGAGCGCCGCGTCGGCGCGGGCGAGGAGGCGGAGGGCGTCCTGATCGCGCCCGAGGGCGAGCTCCTGCACCTCGGCCGCCTGGAAGAGCAGCCGCGCGTGGTCGTCGGGCCGCTGCGCCTCGTCGGCGAGCGAGCTGAGCACCTCGACGAGCTTCTCGTAGTTGCCGGTCTCGCGGAGGAGCCGCGCGATCTCGATCCGGGGCAGCGGGTGAGCGGGCTTCTTCCGCGCCGCCTCGCGGTACGACTCCACCGCGCTGTGCGGCCGCTTGAGGCGCCGCTCGTCGAGCCCCGCGACCTCGATCCAGAGGCTGAACGCCGCGTCTCCCGCGGGGTCGCGCTGGATGAGCTTGAGCAGCGCGCGCCGCGCCTCCTCGTACCGGCCGGCGCGCTCGTCGAGGCGGACGCGCGCGCGCAGCGCGTCGGGGTCGGCCGGATCGATCGCGAGCGCGCGATCGACCAGCGACGAGGCCCGGTCGCGATCGCCGAGCCGGAGCTCGGTGACGTCGGCGGCGCGCAGGAGGAGCCTGCGCTGCTCGCGCGGGCTGCTCGTGAGCTCGGCCTCGGCGCAGAGCGCGCGCGCGAGCCGCTGCGCGTCGCCCGCGCGCGCGGCGTTGCGCTGGAGCGCGAGGATCGCGGCGCGCCGCTCCGGGTCGATCGCGAGGATCTTCTCGATCTCCTCCACGGCGCGGGCGGGCTGGGCGAGCTCGTCCTCCCAGATGGAGACGAGCTTCTCGAGCAGCCCGATCTTGCGCGTGGGGTCCTCCGTCGCGCTCGCGGCCTGCGTGTACAGGTCGAGCCGCGCCTGCACGCCGCGCGGATCTTCCTCGACG
Source organism: Sorangium sp. So ce302 (assembly GCF_051530145.1). GTDB lineage: Bacteria > Myxococcota_A > Polyangia > Polyangiales > Polyangiaceae > Sorangium > Sorangium cellulosum_B. The sequence goes on from NZ_CP150326.1 coordinate 13,446,122, forward strand.
GCCAGGGCGTCCGGCGTGAGCAGGGCGGAGAGCGCGTCGAAGACCGAGCTGTTGCCCGGCTCGATCGCCCACGCGGCGCGCAGGATGGCGAGCGCCTCGTCGCGCCGCTTCAGGTGGCGCTCGGAGATGTCCGCGGCGCGGAGGAGCGCCGCGACCCGGACGGGCGCGGGCCGGTCGGCGTTGGCGACGGCGGTCCACACCTCCACGCGCTCGGCGTGGTGGCCGAGGCGCTGGAGGGCGCGGTCGAGCCGCTCCCGCGTCGAGCTGTCCTCGGGATCGAGGTCGAGCGCGCGCGTCGCGTGGAGCGCGGCCTGCTCTGCGTCCCCGAGGGTGTCGTAGATCTCCGCGAGGCGGACGTGCTCGTGGATGATCGCCTCTCTGTCGGTGAGGAGCGCGAGCTCCTTCTGGCGCACGTTGGCGGCGAGCTCGAGCATGCCGTTCGCCTCGAGCAGGCGGATCAGCTCGCCGACCACGCGCCGCGCGGTCGGCGAGCCGGCCGGGGCCCGCGTCGACGCGCGCCGGAGGAGGGGCACCGCGTCCGCCGGGGAGCGGATCTTGTCGATGAGCAGCCGCGCCGCCGTGTAGAGCAGCCGCGCCGCGCGGTCGTCGTCGCTCTCGTGATCGGCCTCCAGGGAGAGCGCGCTGACGAGGCCGACGATGCCGTCGTGGTGCACGAGGTGGCGGCGGAGCGCCTCCCGCACGGGCCCAGGCCCTGGATCGAACGCGATCGCGCCCTCGAGGGACGCGAGGGCGAGCTCCGGCTTGTAGAGCTTCCGATCGAGCACGGCGGCGCGCTCGACGTGGACCCAGGCGGTGAGCTGGCCGTCGCCGTCCGGCCGCCCGCGCCCTGGGGCGTAGGCGGCGGAGAGCCGGTCGAGGTGCGCGGCGAGGTCCTTGGCCGCCTGCTCGGCGCCGCGGGCGCTCTCGCGCCGGAGGGCGATCTCGAGCCCGCGCAGCGACGCGGCGTGGAGCGGGACGAGCCGCAGCGCCTCGGTGAAGGCCTCGCAGCTCTCGGGCGTCCGCCCGAGCGCCTGGAGCAGGCGCGCCCGCTCGGCGAGGAGGTCGGCCCGGAGCGCGTCGGTCTCGGCGACGCGGAGCTTGTCCTCGACGACCTCGAGCGCGAGGGCGAGCTCGGTGCGCGCGTCGAGCACGCGGTGGACCCGCGAGAGCGCCGGCTCGAGCGTGCGGGACAGCTGTCGAGCGCGCTCGTACGAGCGGCGCGCGGCGGCGGGGTTCTTGAGCACCCGCTCTTCATGGATGCCGAGCTCGACGAGGGCGCGCGCCGCGCCGACCGGATCGCTGCCCTTGAGCCGCTCGGCGCGCTGCTGGAGCTCGGTGGCGAGGTCCGGAGCGGCGAGCTGCGGGCTCTGCGCGGGCGCCTCGGGCGCGTTCGGCTGCGAGCGGGGCGCCGGAGGTGGCTGGGCGGGCGCGTGCGCGGCGCTCGGCGCGGGCGCGGCGTTCGGCGCATGCAGGACGGTCGCCGCATGCGCGGCGTTCGGCGCGTGCAGGACGGTCGCCGCATGCGCGGCGCTCTGCGCGGGCGCGGCCGTGCTCGGTGCAGGCGTGGCGCCCGGCGCATGCGCGGCGTTCGGCGTGACGCCCGGTATCGGCGTGCGCGTGGCGCTCGGCGTGGGCGCGCCGCCCGGCAGCGGCGCGCGTGGGGCGCCCGGCGTGGGCGCGCCGCCCGGCATCGGCGTGCGCGTGGCGCTCGGTGCGTGCGCGCCGCCTGGCATCGGCGTGCGCGTCGCGGTTGGCGCGGAGCTCTGCGCGGGCGCCGGCGTGGCGCTCTGCGCGGGCGCCGGTTCGAGCGAGTCGACCGAGATGGGCGTCGGCGACGAGCTCGGCTCGACCGAGATGGGCAGCGGCGTCGCGGTCGGCTCGACCGAGATGGGCAGCGGCGTCGCGGTCGGCTCGACCGAGATGGGCATCGGCGTCGTGCTTGCGTCGAAGGCGGCGATCGCCTGGGCCGCGCCGCCCGGCTGGGAGCCAGGCGCCGGCTTCCCCGCGCTCGCGGCGGAGCCTGGGGCGGGCTGCGTTGCGGCGCGGTTCGGGCTCGGCGGGCGCTGGCCTGGGCCGCGCGCCGGAGGGCGGGCCGGGCTGGATCCAGAGGGCGCCGCCGTCGTCTTGTTGGACGCGCCTCCTGGAGGCATCGGCGGCGGTGGCCTCGACGGCGGCGCCAGCGACGGCGGCGCCGGCGGCGGCCCGCTCGCGACGCTGCCGTCTTTGCGGCGGATCAGCGGCGGTGGCCTGCTCGGCACGGGCGGCGGTACGCTCGGGGCCGGCGTCTTGTTCGGCCCTGGCGGCGGCGCGCTCGGCAGCGGCGGCGGGCTCGATGCCAGCGGCGCGCTCGGCAGCGGCGGCGGGTTCGGCGGCGGCAGCGGGCTCGCGGTCGCCGGCAGCGGCTCGTCGCCTGTCGGCGCGCTCGCGGTCGCCGGCAGCGGCTCGTCGCCTGTCGGCGCGCTCGCGGCCGCCGGCAGCGGCTCGCCGTCTGTCGGCGCGCTCGCGGCCGCCGGCAGCGGTTCGCCGCCTGTCGGCGCGCTCGCGCTCGACGGCGCGCCGGGCATCGACGTGCTCGTGCCGACGAGCAGCGTCTTCGCGCCGGGCTGAGGTTGCGCGCTCGCGCGCGTCATTTGAGCGTTGTCGGCGTTGGCTTCCCAGCCACCTTCGTCCGGCGATCCGGACAGGCTCGGCAAACCAGGCCGGCGCGACGCTTCGTGTTGCGGATCGTCCCCGTGGGCCACCGCCGCGGATGCTACACATCCACGCGCCCTCGATCTACAGTCGATGCGCCTGCTCGCTGGCGTCGCGCCCTTTCCGATACAGGGGCGACCTACTTGTTGAACGGTGCTGTCGATGCGCAGCGCAGCAAGGCGAGCTTCATCGCTTTTCCGGCAGGGTGCGCCACGAGCAGCGCCTCCGCGGAGGCGGCGATCGGCTCGCCGCGCCCGAGGGCCGGCTCGGCTTGCAGCCCGCCTTCGAGCTCGCCTCTCGCGGTGAGCGCCGCGAGCTGCGTCGGGCCGGACGCGTTCGCGATCGCGAGCCATGCCGCTGCGCCCGCGGCCTTCGCCGGGTCCTGCCCGCCCGGGCCTCGAGCGCCGGGGAGGAGCGCCGGCACCCCGGCGCCCAGGCCCAGCGTGGCCTCGGGCGGGGCGTCCTGCTCGCGATCGCCGCCGACGAGCACGTGCGGCTCGCCGGCGCCGCCGAGCCGCACCAGCACGGCGCTGATGCGCCCTCCGATCGAGCCGCTCGGGGTGTCGTCGTCCCGGAAGGCGAGGATGAGCCCGTCGTCGTCGCCGAGCGTCAGGTCGTACGCCAGCACGTGTCCGTTCTTGGGGGTGACCGCGCGGGGCGTCGCGGTGAGCGCGCCCGCCTCGTCGAGGGGGACCACCTCGATCCACTGGTGGGTGATCGTCTCGCCTGCCGCGGCGGTGTCCTCGTCGCCGTCGTCCTTCTTCGTCGCGGCCTTTCGCGCCGGCTCCTCGGCGCGCGCGATGTACGCGAGCCAGTAGCCGCCCGGCCGGCCGAGCACGCGCGGCATCTCGGCGTCGGTGCTCGGCTGGGAGACCGGGCGGGCCGACGTCACGGAGCGCAGCGTGCCCACGTCGGCGGAGGCGAGCATGATCCGCGATCGCTTGCCGTCGCGGGTCACGTCGTCCCAGACGATGACCGCGCGCTCGCCGGACGCGGCGATGTCGAGCGCGAGCGACTCGTCGCGCCCCTCGGCGAGCTCGGCCCCCCACGTCACGTGGTCCCCCTCGACCCTGGCGACCTTGATCGCGCGCCCGCCTGCGTTCGGCTCGAGCATCGCGGCGAGGATCGCGCCCCCGGCGCCCGCGACGACCGGAGGATCCATGTCCCCGCGCGATCGCGCGAGGCGGACGAGCTTCCCCTGGGCGCCGTCGGCCGAGAGCGTGGCCACCATCGCGACGGTCCCGCCCTCGGCTTCTCGCTGGGCGCCCACGGCGAACCCGCCGGAGAACGTCGTCCCGCGGCCGACCTCGACGGCGAACGGCGCGATGTCTTCAACGCTGTCCGCGCTGTCCGCGTCGCCGCCCCCCGCGCCTTCCTCGGCCCCGCGCGCGGCCGGCGGTGCGTCGCCGATGACGAACGGCGGCGGGCTCGCCGGCGTGCAGCGCGGGGGCGTCGGCTGCGGCGCCGCGCCGGCATCGTCGGCGTCGCTCGGCGCGGACGCCGCGGGGTTCGCGCTGGGCGGCGCGGGCGCGTCGCTCGTGGCGCCTCCCGGTGTGGAGCAGGCGCGCCACACCACGAGGCCGCCGACGACGAGGGCGACGGCCAGCGCGCCCTTCCAGGCGACGCCCTCGGGCTCGTCCGCTGGCGGCGGCTGTCGATCTGCGCCCGTGCTCCCCTGGCTGGTGCTCCGCTGGGTGGCGCGCTGCTCGGGATCCATGGGGCGTGGGTGTTAGCGCTGATCGCTCCGCGAGGGCAGGGGGAGCGTAAGCCCCGCAGCGCCGCGAGCGCGGCCGCTGCGCGCGAGCTCGCGATGGGACGCGACCTCGTCGGGTGGAATCGCTGGGGCGCGCGCGCACAGGCATGTTGCGTGGCGGCACCGTGGGACGATGGAGGTGCCCGCGTCGAACGGTGCCCTGCGCGCTGGACGTGCCGGAACGCATCCCCGCGGCCTGTCCCCTCTCACGCGTGTCCGGTGGCGCCCTTTCCAGGGGCCTTGTCGCGGCGCCAGATCGATGTGGCAGTTTGGCCGCCTCTGCGTGGCGCGACGCCGGTCCGCACGCGCTGAGTCGTGCGGATATCCATCGATGCTCGATATAAGCCATCGAGCGACCATTTCGGGACGCAGGACCCTGCGATATCACCTCCGCCAGGAGGACGAGCGATCACCGAAACAGCCATCTTGTTCCCGATCCCGGTGTGCGCTTGAACCAGGCCGATCTTGTCCACGACGGGCCTCCCGACACGGCCCCTCCATGGATCATCAACGACCTGAACAACCATGGGGAGCGCACGCGCGCAGGCGAGCTCATCTGCATTGCCGGCTGGACCCACGTTCGCGGCGCGCGCCGCGCTCCGGGCACCGGGTGAGCCGAGAACTTCCCCTCCGCCGCCGGCGAGGCTAACGAGCGGCTGTCAGCTTCGTCCGTCCGGTGCCTGGCGCCGCGGCCCTCCTCTCTTTCGTCGTGATGCCCAGCCGTCCTCTCCTCGCCACCTTCCTCCTCGGGCTCGTCGCGCTCTGCTGCGCGGCCTGCGTCGGCTCCTCGCCCACGCCGCTCGCCCCTGCGCTCCGCGGCTCGATCGGCGTCCCGCACCACGGCGTCATCACCGACGCCGTCGAGCTCCCGAGGCAGGGCCCGGGCTACCGGCTGCTTCGCAGCAACGGCATCCGGTGGGGGACGGCGCGCCTGGTCGCCGCGGTCCAGCGCGCCGCGGCGGAGGTGGCGCTGGCGCGGCCGGGCGGCGAGCCGCTCGTCGTAGGCGACCTCTCCGCGCGCTACGGCGGCGCGACGCGGGGGCACCGGTCCCACCGCACCGGGCGCGACGCCGACCTCTTGCTTTACTCGCTGACCCCGGACGGCCGCCCTGTGCGATCGCCGGGCTTCGTCGCCTTCGGGCCGGACGGGCTCGGGCGGATCAGCGATGGCGCCGAGGAGCCCGCGTCGCCGCGCGCCGGCCCGCCGCAGTACGTCCGCTTCGACGTCGAGCGGGAGTGGCTGCTCGTGAAGTCGCTCGTCCGCTCGCCCGACGCGCACGTCCAGTGGCTCTTCCTGGCCCGCTGGCTCGAGGCGCTGCTCATCGAGTACGCGCGCGCGCTCGGCGAGGACCCGGAGCTCATCTGGTATGCCGAGAGCGTGCTGCTCCAGCCGGGCGACAGCACGGCGCACGCCGATCACATCCACCTCCGCGTCGCGTGTACGCCGGACGAAACCCTCTCCGGCTGCCTCGGCGGCGGCCCGCAGTGGCCGTGGCTCCCGGCGGTGCCGCAGCTCATCGCGCCGTCGGACGGCGACCTCGCCGCTGCGTTGCTCGACGACCTCCTGCCTGGAAGCGCCGCCGCGGGCTCTCGCGTGGCGGCTCCCGACAGCGCGCTGTGAGCCACCTCCTGGCGCACGGCGACGCGGCCGACGTCTGCGCGGCGCTCCCCGCGGACGTGCGGTTCGATCTCGTCTACCTCGATCCTCCCTTCGGCGTCGGGACGACGATGACCGCGCGGGCGGCGCGCGGCCAGGCGCGCGGCCGGCGCAGGCCGGAGAGCGGGCCCGACGCGTACGACGATCGCTCGAGCGCCGACGCGCTCGTGGCGATGCTCGCGCCGCGTCTCGCGGCCATCCGCGATCGCATGACCGAGGGCGCGACGCTGTACCTGCACCTCGATCACCGCGCGGTCCACGACGCGAAGGTCGCGTGTGATCGGCTGTTCGGCCGCGGCGCCTTCCTCGGCGAGATCATCTGGGCGCCCGGTAACGGCGGCCGGGGCGCGCGCGGCTTCTCCGTCACGCACCAGACGATCCTCCTTTACGCGCGCGCCGCGAGCGAGCGCGGCCAGGTGGTCTACAACGCCGCGGATCCGACGCTCCGCGAGCCGTACGCCGAGACCAGCCTGGCGATGCATTTCAAGCACCGCGACGAGGACGGCCGCCTGTACCGCGAGCGGATCCTCGGCGGCAAGGCGTACCGGTACTACGCCGACGAGGGCCGCCGGCTCGGGAGCGTGTGGAGCGACATTCCCGGGATGGTCGCCAACACCCCGCTGCGCCGCGAGGCCACCGGCTACCCCACGCAGAAGCCGGAGCGGCTGCTGGAGCGCATCGTCCGCGCGTCCTCCGCGCCCGGCGCGACCGTCGCCGATCTCATGTGCGGCAGCGGCACCACGCTCGTCGCGGCCGCGCGCCTCGGCCGCCGCTTCGTCGGCGGCGACCGGAGCCCGCTCGCGTTCGCGACGGCGCGGGAGCGGCTCGACCGCGAGGGGATCGTGTACACGGCGTACGAGTCCGTTCCAGCCGCGGAGAGCGAGCCGGAGCGCCCTGACTGGACCCTGGCGAGCTCCCTGTCCCCGGGCTGGGCAGCTCGGATGCCCCTCTCCTCCTCTCACCCCGGCTCAGACGAGCTCGTCGATCGGCCCCGCGCCCTCGCGGACGATCTGCACCTCGCCCTGGCTCAGGTCGATCACGGTCGTCGGTACCGACCCGCCGGTCCCAGCGTCGAGGACGAGCGCGAGCCCCGGAAACCGGTCGTCGATCTCCCCCGGATCGATGATCGGATCCTCCCCGGGAGGCGCCGCGGTCGTGCTGATGAGCGGCCGCCCGAGCGCGCGGACCAGCGCGAGCGCGACCGGGTGATTCGGCACGCGGATGCCGACCGTCTTCTGCTTGAGGTGCACGTACTTCGGCACCTCGCGCGTCGCGGGGAGGATGAAGGTGTACGGCCCGGGCAGGTAGCGCTTCAGGATGCGGTACGCCTGGTTCTCGACGATCGCATAGCGCGCGATGTCGCTCAGATCCGGGCAGATGAACGCCAGGTTCTTGTTCTGGCGCATCCCCTTGATCTGATACACCCGCTCGATAGCCGCCTTGTTCATCAGGTCGCACCCGAACCCGTACACGGTATCGGTCGGGTAGCCGATGACCTCCCCCTTCTGAATGAGATCGATCGCTCGCGCGATCTTGCGGGGTTCCGGGTGATCGGGGTTGATGGGCTGGAGCACGGGAACGCAACCATGGGGCCGCCCGGTCGGTTCCGCCAGTGCTGGCTGCCTGGATATACGACCAGCGCCGGGCAGCCGGGTGCGGGCGCTGCGGGTGAAGAGAGGCGGGGCGAAGCCCCGAGACGCAAGCCGGTCGCACGCGCGAGCGGCTTGAGGCGGAGATCGAAGATCCCGGCGTGCAGCGCTGCTGGCTACTCCTTGAGCGCCTCGCTGCCGCCGATGATCTCCATGAGCTCCTTGGTGATCGCCGCCTGACGCGCCTTGTTGTACTCGAGCGTCAGGTTGTCGATCACTTCCTTGGCGTTCTTGTTCGCGGCGTCCATCGCCGTGAGCTTCGCGCCGAGCTCGCTCGCCATCGACTCGTAGAGCGCGCGCAGGATCGAGATGTCCACGTACATCGGCACGAGCCGCTCCAGGAGCGCGCCCTTGTCCGGCTCGTAGAGGAACTCCGACGCCGCGGAGGGCGCGCCGTGGCCGCCCTCGTCCCCCTGCTCCTGCTCCTTCGCCGGACCGCCGGCGGGCGGCAGGAGCCGCTCGACGACGACCGTCTGCGTGATGGCGCTCTTGAACTCGTTGTAGACGAGGTAGATCGCGTCGATCTCGCCCTTGTTGAACGGGGCCAGGAGCTTCGCGCCGACGGCCTGGGCCGTCTCGAGGTTGAGCTTGTCCCAGACCCCGGCCAGGTACTCGAGGATCGGCGCGCCGCGGCGGTTGAAGTAGTCCCGACCCTTGCGGCCGATGATCGCGAGCTGGACCTCCTGGCCCGCCTCCGTCCGGCTCTTCCACTCGCGCTCGGCGCGCTTGTTGATGTTGGTGTTGAAGGCGCCGCAAAGTCCGCGGTCGCTCGTGAGCACCACGAGCAGCACGCGCCGCTCCGGGCGGGTCACGAGCAGCGGGTGCAGCGCCTGCTCGCCCCCGGCGGGCGCGCTCGCCTCGCCCTCCGCCCCGATCCCCTCCGCCGCGAGCGCCTCGGCCGCGGGAGCCGCGTCGCGCGTGATCGCCGAGAGCACCTCCTGCACCTTCACGGCGTAGGGGCGCAGCTCGGTGATGCGCTGCTGCGCCTTGTTGAGCTTGGCGCCCGCGACCATCTTCATGGCGCGGGTGATCTTCTGCGTCGACTTGACGCTGGAGATCCGCTTGCGAATGGACTTGAGGCTGGGCACGGCTGCCTACTTTTCCTTTGCCTTCGAGGCGCTCTTCCCGTTCTTCGACTTGGCCTTCGGCGCCGGCGCCTCCTCCTCCTCGTCGCCCGCACCGTCCTCGTCGGCCGCGGTCGAGGCGCCGCTCGCTTCCACCGCGAACCGCTTCTTGAAGGTGTCGATCGCCTTCGTCATCCGGGACTTGAGGTCGTCGTCGAGGACCTTCTTCTCGCGGATGTCCACGAAGATCTGGGGGTGCTTCGCCTCGATGAACTTGTAGAGCTCTTCCTCGAAGCGCGAGAGCGAGCTCACCGGCAGGCTGTCGAGCAGGCCCTGCGTGCCGGCGTAGATGATGAGGATCTGCTTCTCGACCGCCAGCGGCACGTACTGGCCCTGCTTCAGGATCTCGGTGAGGCGCGCGCCGCGCTCGAGCTGCGCGCGGGTCTTCGCGTCCAGGTCCGAGGCGAACTGGGAGAACGCCGCCATGGCGCGGTACTGCGCGAGGTCGAGGCGGAGCGTGCCGGCGATCGACTTCATCGCCTTGATCTGCGCGTTGCCGCCGACCCGGCTGACCGAGATGCCGACGTTGATGGCCGGGCGGACGCCGGAGTAGAAGAGGTCGGCCTCGAGGAAGATCTGCCCGTCCGTGATGCTGATGACGTTCGTCGGGATGTACGCCGACACGTCACCCGCCTGCGTCTCGATGACCGGCAGCGCCGTGAGCGAGCCGCCCGACTTCGGATCGCGGACGATCTCGTAGTCGCTCGCCTTCGCCTTGTCCGAGAGCTGCTGCTCGAGCTTCTTGATCTCGTCCTTCTTCTCGTCCTTGCGGGCCTGCTCGAGCTTCTCGAAGAGGGCCCCGTCGATCGTCTTCCAGAGCGAGTCCTTCGCCGAGTGCATCCCGTGCGCCCCGACGTGCGCCTTGCCGTCGACGCCGCGGTACGAGGCGTCGCCGCCCTCGATCTTCGTCCCCTTCGAGACGACGTAGAAGATGTCGGCCATCTTCGCGGCGCGCTCGAGGAGCCGGGAGTGGAGGTAGAAGACGTCGCCCGGGTACGCCTCGCGGCCCGGCGGGCGGCGGAGCAGGAGCGAGAGCTGGCGGTACGCGACCGCCTGCTTCGACAGATCGTCGTAGATGCACAGCGCGTGGCGCCCGCTGTCACGGAAGTACTCGCCGATCGTCACGCCGGTGTACGGCGCGATGAACTGGAGCGGCGCGGTCTCGCTCGCCGTCGCGGCGACGATGATCGTGTACTCCAGCGCGCCGTGCGCATCGAGCTTGTCCACGACCTGGCGCACCGTCGACAGCTTCTGGCCGATCGCGACGTAGACGCAGATGACGCCCTTGCCCTTCTGGTTGATGATCGCGTCGACGGCGACGGCGGTCTTGCCCGTCTGCCGGTCGCCGATGATGAGCTCACGCTGGCCGCGGCCGACCGGGATCATCGCGTCGATCGCCTTGATGCCGGTCTGCATCGGCTCGGTGACCGGCTGGCGCTGGATGATGCCGGGCGCCTTCACCTCGACGCGGCGGCGCTCCTTCGTCTCGAGCGGCCCCTTGCCGTCGATCGGCATGCCGAGCGCGTTCACGACGCGCCCGAGGGTCGCCTCGCCGACGGGCACCTCCATGATGCGCCCGGTCCGCTTGACGGCGTCGCCCTCCTTGATGGAGCTCGTGTCGCCGAAGATGGCGGCGCCCACGTTGTCCTGCTCGAGGTTCAGCACGAGCCCCATCAGGCTGCCGCCCTCCGAGCCGGTGAACTCGACGAGCTCGCCGGCCATCGCGCGGCTCAGGCCGTGCACGCGGGCGATGCCGTCGCCCACCGTGAGCACGGTGCCCGTCTCGGTGACCTGAGCGGCCTTGTCGATATTCTGGATTTGCTTCTTGATGATCTGGGAGATCTCTTCGGCGCGGAGCTGCATGCGGAGTCCTCTGTCGGGAGACGCTTGGGCTGCGGAGTCAACGTCGTCAAGGTCGAGGGGGCGCTGAGCGCCGGGCCACGACCCAACATGAAACAGGGGGGCTTGCTCGCGTCCCCTCAGGTCCGGAGCAGGTTGTCACGGAAGCTCGACAGCCGGGTCCGGAGGCTGCCGTCGATCACCTGATCGTCGATCTGGGTCACCACGCCCGCGATGAGCGCGGGATCCTGCTTGTGGGTGACCGAGATCTTCCTCCCGGTCGCCTTCTCGAGCTCGGCCCGGAGCCGGTCGAGGTAGCCGTCGCTCAGCGGGCCCGCGCTCGTCACCACGGCCCGGGCGACGTTCTGGTCCTGATCGACGAGGAGCGCGAGCTGCCGCGCGATCTCGGGCAGCGCCGCGAGCCGCCGGCGCCGCGCCAGCAGGAGGAGGGTGTTCTTCGTCACGTCCGAGAAGGCGGCGCGACCGCCGATCTCGCGGAGCAGCTCCTCGCGCGAGGCCTCCGGGATGAGCGGGTTGTCGAGGACGAGGCGGAGCTCCTCGCTCGCCGAGTACATCGCGCTGGCGTCCCCGATCTCCCTGGCGAGGGCCGCGAGGGTCCCGGTCTCCTTGCCGATCTCGAAGATCGCGCGCCCGTAGCGTCGGGCGACGGACTCGTAGCTCATGTCGCTGCTCCGGTGGTCTGGGCTCCGCGGCGCGCGCCGGCGGAGACGGCCGCGGGGATGGCCTTCAGGTACTCTTCGTTGACCCGGTCGAGGTCCTGCTGGCCGATGCGCTGCCGGAGCAGCTCCTCGGCCGCGGCGACGGCGTTCTGCACCGCCTCCTGGAGGAGCATGGTGTGCGCCGCCTTGAGCTCCTGCTCGGCGCGGAACTCGGCGTCGCGCCGCATCCGGACGCGCCGCTGCTCCGCCTCGGCGAGCACGTGGGCCTTCTCGACCTCCGCCTGCGCCGCGTGCTCGGCCTTGAGCTCGGCGAGCGTCTCCTCGAGCCGCGTGAGCTTGTCCTCGTACTCCTCGAGCCGCTGCTCGGCCTCCTGCTTGAGGCGCGACGCGTTGTCGAGCTCCTGCGTGATCGTCTGCTTGCGCTTCTTGAGCGCCTCCGCGATGGGCTTCCTCCCGAAGCGGACGACGATGAGCGCGAGCAGCCCGAAGTTCAGGACCGACGCGAGGAACGGCGGCGGCTCGTTCTTCGGATCGCAGGGGTTCTGCTCGTTGTGGTAGCGCCAGAGCAGCGCGTTGATCCCGCCCTTCGCGGCCGCCTCGTTGTTCACGCCGATGAGGCCGTGCCACCAGTTGACGTGCGGCGGCGGATCCGTCGGGCCGTGCCCGGGGCAGTGCCCCTCCCCGTGGGAGGCGTGCTCGGGCTGCGCGGGCGGCGGCGTGGGGCGCGCGCGGCCGGGCTGCATGCCCGGCGGCCGGAGCCCGTGGCCCGGCGGGAGCTGGCGGCCGCCCGGCCCGAGCGGCCGGCCGGGCTGCGCGTCGCGCGGGCGCTGCGGCATCTGCGGCGAGCCCGGCTGCGCCTGGGCAGGCGACGGGATGGGCGGGTGCCCGGGGGGCAGCGCCGGCTCGGAGCCCGGCGGCTGCGTCTGAGCCAGCGCCGTGCCGGCGGCGAGCGCCGCGGCCAGGCCGAGCGCGAGCGAGGAGCGGCGGAGCGGCTTCTTCACTGGCGCACCTCGCGGCCGAGCATGCTGGCGGCGATCTCCGCGGCGAGCGCGGGCTGGGCGGCGGAGAGCTCGCCGCGCATGCGGGCGACCTCGGCCGCGATCTTCGCCTTGCTGTCCTCGAGGATGCGCGCCGTCTCGGCCCGGGCCTCGGCCATGATCTGCGCCTCGATCTTCGCCGTCTCGGCGCGGAGCCGCTCTCGCTCGATCCCGGCCTCGCGCCGGACCTTCTCGATCTCGGCCTCGTAGCGGGTGAGCAGCTCGCCGGCGCGCTCGTCCATCTCGCGCGCTTCCCGCTTGGCGCCGTCGGTGCGCCGCTCGCGCTCTTCGAAGACGCGGAGCAGCGGATCGAACAGGAGCGGCTTGAGCACGACGACGAACGTCGAGAACAGGACGACCTGCGCCAGGAACGTCAGATCGAAGTCGACGGCGATGGCGCTGGCGCCGGACGCGAGGAGAGGGTGCATTGCGTTCGGGTTCACGGGTGCTTGTTCGGCGACGAGGGCGGCGCAGCGCGAGCCGCTCGCTGCCCCACGCCCCCCGAGGGGGCGATTTCGCGAGCCGGCACTAGCACGTGTCAGTCAAAGCTGGAAGGGTTCTCGCAGAGCGGACGAGCCCCTCTTTAACATCACGTCTCCTGACGACGCGCCCGCGCTACAGGCTCGCGAGCGCGCGCATCATCTCGCCGAGGCCGGCCTCGAGATCTCCCTCGGTGGCGCGCGGCGCCTGCGCGCGCGCGCCGTCCTCGTCGCGGATGGCCTCGGCGGCGCGCGGATTGCGGAACCAGTCCTCGTCGAAGCGCTCGATCAGGCCGCGCCGATCGCGCGCGGCGAGGAGCGCCCCGGCGAGCCGGACCGCCGCGCCGGGATCGAGCGCCGGGACGACCCCGGCGAGCGCGCCCGGGATCGGCGCGCCGAGCGCGCGCGCGGTGGTCTCCTCGAAGCGGTCGCTCCGATCGCGCGAGGCCCGGAGCAGCACGTGCCCGCCTCCGTCCTGGCCGGCGCCGAACACGAGCGCCACGGTCGCGGCGTCGAGGCGCAGCGAGAGGAGGAGGCTGCGCGCGGTGGCGCGCGCCTGATCGAGCGCGCGGCCCCGGCCCAGCCCGAGCGCGCGGGCGCAGAAGACGGGATCGGCGACGAGGCCGCCGAAGAGCGCGGCGCGGCGCGCCTGCCGGAGATCGAACGGCGCGTGGGAGAGCGCGAACGGCCCGCGCGCTCCATCACCACGCGCGAGCGCCGCGCCGAAGCGGGCGAGCGCGCGCGCGAACGACGCCGCGCCGAGCGGCCGCGGCAACGGTCCGAGATCGATCGCGACGCCCTCGGTCAGCTTCGTCGCGCGGAACAGCTCCTCGATCCACCGCGGGCCGAGCCGCGCTGGCCACCCCGACGACGCGTCGCGGCCGACGGCGCGCCCGAGCGCGGCGTGCCAGGTCGGCTCGAGCTCGATCACCGACTCGGTCCGGCGCAGCAGCGCCTCCGCGGCGCCGATCGCCGCGCCGGGAGGGTCGCAGGGGATCTCGATCGCGCGGAGGCCCTCCTCCGCGAGCTGCCGCGCCGCCTCGTGCCTCCGCTCGGCGAGGACGCGGGCGGCGTCGGCGACCGCGCCGGAGCCTCGGGCGAGCGCCTCGGCGAAGATCTGCCGTCCGGCGCTCGTCGGGTCGGCGAGCAGCCTGAGCCGCGCCTCGTGGGGCGACATCCGCGCCGGCTCGGGCAGGTCGATCGTGACCAGCGGCGCGTGCCAGGCCGCGGCGAGCCGGACGCGGTCGGCCCAGACGACGCGCTCCAGCGTGAGCGCGTAGACCCAGTCGGCGAGGGGGGCCGCGAGGCCGGTCGGATCCGGCGCGGCGGGCGACGTCGGGCTCGCGAGCCCGAGCTCCGCGCCGAGGCCCGGGGTCTTGCCGGTGAGCTCGAGGTAGGTCGTCCGCGAGCTGACGCGCCGGAAGGGATCGAGCGGGTTCTCGAGCCTGGCCCTCGCCTCGGCGGCGCTCGGGCCGTCCTGGTCTGCGGCGGGAGGGGCCGGACCGCGCCGGGCGAGGTCGCCGTGCGCCGCGCGCCACGCGCGCTCCGCGCGGGCGACGTCCTGGTCGAGGCGTATCAGATCGATCTCCATGTCACCTATCCGTGCACCGCGGGTGCCGTCCCGAGCCGCCCGGCGATCTCGCCCTCGGCGCGCGCGAGCTCGGCCAGCCGCACTCGGGTGGCGCCCTCGTCGCCGGCGACCTCGACGGCGAGGTCGACGAGGGTCCGATAGTGCCGGGCCTCCGACGCGAAGAGCTCCTCGTACAGCGGCGCGAGCTCGTGCTCGCGCGCCGCGAGCCCGTCGGCGAGCAGCCTGAAGCGCTCGCAGGAGCGGGCCTCGATGATCGCGCCGACGAGCAGCCGATCGATGAGCGCGGCCTTCGCGTTGCGCGCGCAGGTGCTCGAGGCCGCCTTGCGCAGCTCGCTCGCGTAGACGTCGGTCTCCGGCTTGCCGAGCGCGAGGCCGCGCTGCTCGATCACGTCGAGCAGCGCGCGGAAGTGCCGGAGCTCCTCCTCGGCGAGGTCGACGAGCGCCCGCGCGAGGCGCGGGAGCGACGGCCAGCGCGCGGCGAGGGACAGGGCGTTCGACGCCGCCTTCATCTCGCAGTGGGCGTGATCGGTCAGGAGCGCCGGCAGATCGGCGAGCGCCACGTCAGCCCAGCGTGGGTCGGTCGGTAGGGTCAGGCAGAGCACGCAGGGCCGACCTAGAGCAGGCGCGGCGCGGCGAGAAGGGGGAGGCGGGCTTCGAGGTCGGCGCGGGCGCGACGATCGGCCGTCGGAGGTCGCTCTGGAAGCGTCGCAGAGCGGCGGTCACCCGCACAGGAGACGGGTCCAGATCGGCGTTTTCGGCGCGGAAGCGCACTCCAGTGCGCTGAGCACCGAAAACGTCGAGATGGGCCCGTCTCCGAAGCGGGTGACCGCCGCTCTAGAAGCTGTCGGACGACCCGCGGGTCAGCCCGCTCGACTCGAGGTGGTACGCGAGCCCGAGCACGAAGGTGGTGGGTCCTCCGCTGGTGAGGGCTCGCCGCACGGTGCCCTCGACAGCGAACTGGGTCCCCACATAGGCGAGGCCGAACGACAGCGCGTGCTGGTCGGCGCCCTGGTCGAAGCGGTAGCCGGCGCGGAGCGGGAAGTGATCGGCGACGAGGTACTCGCCGCCGGCCATGAAGCGGAAGGTGGTGTCGCGGTAAGAGTTGAAGTCGGCGAGCCCGTCGACCTCGATCGAGAAGTCAGCGGTGCCGAGCCCCATGCCGCCGCCGACCGTCGTGGGGAGCAGCCCGTGGTCCGGATAGGTGAGGTTCTGTCCGACGACCGCGATGTACAGGCTGTCGGTCGCCTTGACGGTGAGCGCGGCGTCGAACGTGAACCCGTCGACGAAGGAGTGCCGGCCGACGAGCTTCCCGTTCTCCCACGCGCGGAGCCCGCCCGAGACGGAGCTGTCGCCGAGGCCGCCCTCGAGCAGGGTCCCGTCCTGCGTGATCTTGGCGTAGCGGCCGGTGAGCCCGACGAAGACGCGCTCGGTGAGGGGGTAGGCGAGGCCTGCGCGTGCGTCGAGGTAGGAGCGCTTGATGCCGCCGTCGTCCATGTCGACGAAGCCGCCCACGAAGGAGAGCGCCCCGGCGAGCTTGCCGGTGACCGAGTCGACGACGACGCCGCCGTAAGCGTGCCGGCCAGCCTCGGGGCTCCCCTGGAAGAGCGCCTGGAGGTGATAGACGCGGGTCTCCACCATGGCGGACGGATTGAGGAAGACGGCCGACGTCCCGTTCCCGAGGGCGCGCAGCGCGCCCCCGAAGGCCGCGGCGCGGGGCGTCTCATTCTCCCCATAGGCGTAGGCGAGCTGGGGCGGCAGCTCGTCGGCCGCCGCCGGCCCTGCGGCCGACGCCATCAGGAGCGCGCCTGCCGCCGAGAGGGCCCCGGCCCGCCGGGCGGCCGCCGCCCGGCGCGACGCCCCCTCCGGCCGCTGCGCCAGGAGTGCCCCCCTTGTCAACCGGATCCCTGACGACATCGCCTCGCCATACCGCACACCTGGACCCCGGGGGCAAATTCTCGGCTCCTGAAAACCGGCGAACCTCGGTCGCTCTGTGCTGGACGAACTTCGTCTTCCTCAAAAAGCTGGAAAACCCGCCACGTCGAGGCTCTTGACGACGAGATGAGCGGGTTTTGCTCTGCAATCGTGAGCGCGTCGTAAAAATCACCGCCCCGCGTCGGGAGTTTTGGCGCCTCGTGTCCGGCAGCCAGAGCTCGGTCGACGCGAAGCCGGCTTCGCAGTGTGTCAGGGACTGAATTTATAACAATACTATCGGATACTTGAGCCAAGTTTCGCAGTTGGGGATAGACGCCCGGACTCACCCGGTGCTACCTCCGATTCGTCCTCGGGGCGGTTCCGTGCCGCACCGGGTCCTCCAAAGGGTGGCCTCGAAAGGGGCGCTGCGGGTTACCGAGCTCTGTGAGGCGGTATGGGGGACGGCTGTGCCGATCTGTCTTTCAATGCGATGGACCTCGACGCGACGGCTGTACCCCCACCTCGATCGGCGTGCTCGGCTGCAGCCGGGCCGGGCCCTGGTACAGGAGGGCTGTACTGTTCACCCGCAGTTGGCGGGAGCATGCGGACGATTCCCCGAGGACGAAGCGGCCGTGGGCGGACTGTTGAAAAGTCGACACGCCCTTCGATTACATTCAGAATAACATAGAGATCTCCAGGAGTTAGAGGCGAGTCCTCGCTGTGAGACCTGTGGATAAGTTGGGGGCGACGGTTCTTTCGGTCGCCCCCGAAACCTATTTTCGTGGAGCGGACTTCAGAGCAGCG